>NZ_JAMTCG010000033.1 GCF_024171725.1 Williamsia serinedens | reverse complement strand
GCTCAAGTACAACGACACCGGGGCAATCCACCTCGAGCTGCCCATCGACATGGAGTCCGAGCAAGGCAAACGCAGAACCTTCCTCGCTCACTGGGCGCTGGACCAGGAGTCCCGCGGCACCAGCAACATTCACGTCATCGTCAAGAAGGATGGGGCGCGGATCGGTGGGCGCACTGATCCGGAGAAGGGCGTCACTCTTCACCGCTCCAAGGACGGCGACAAGGTTGTTCTTGAGTTCCTGGAGGACACGCAGGAACTGAAACACGTCCACATGGCGGCGTCGCCCTTCCTTCCCGTCTCTCTTGTGCAGCAGCCGAAGGTGCAGTTTCTGTGGGCGCCGGTCGACTGGGGCGGGTTGGCGACTCTCGGCTGGAACATGCTGCGGGTGCAGGGTACGAACTTCAACGTCAACAACGACCTGTTGGACCCGGCGAACCATTCGAGTGGGTTGTGGGCGCAGACGCAGATCGTGCCGATGCCCCGCCCCATCGGGTCATCCGTCGCGCCGACGACGATCATCACCGGCAACATCAAGCAGTCGTGGTTCGACGTGATGGCGCCGATCCTCGAGGACGCCGAACTGATGATCAAGACCCGGCGGTTCTTGAAGGGTGATCCGGAGCCGTGGCCGGGGGCGGGCACGAACTGGCGTCAGGGGACGCTGTTCGTCGACATCGTCGACAAGTCTGGGTGGCAGGCCGGCACTTCACTGGGCGGCAACCTGGCGACCGGTTTGTTGCGGTCGATCGCGAACGTCACCTCCAACTATGTGGAGGATTCGTACGATCTGATCACCGGGCAGCCGGTCGACACCACCGGCTACAAACTGCCCGGGTTCCTGAGCACTCAACCCCCGCACCCGTATGTGGTGTACCGGGATGGCGACATCACCGGGGTGCAGGACTTTCAACTCACCCGGGGTGCTGGCGGTCCGTGCCGTATCACTGCGGGCGGGCAGTCGATGCCGGGTGTGAACGAATTGTTTGAGGCGGCCATCGGGTA
>NZ_JAMTCG010000032.1 GCF_024171725.1 Williamsia serinedens | reverse complement strand
CGGCGGGACATCAAACTGTCCGTCGACCCCGACGACCTGTTCTCTGATGAGCTTGACCTAAAGATCATCGAATCGGCGTTCGCCCCGGGCGGTATGGCTGGGGCGGAGGAGTACCCGGTCCGTACCCTGACGTTGCCGTTCAACCTGTACGACAACGGCGCCGGCATCGAGGCCACTGTCTCGCGGTTCCGCAAGCTGTGGCGCGCTGGGCGGACGTTGCTGTGGCAGGTGACGACTCAGGAGTCGGGGCTGCGGCTGTTGCAGCTGCGGCGGTCGCAGGGCATCAAGTTCTCCCCGTCGCAGGACTGGAACATCACCGGCTACGCCCGGGCTGTGGTTACCGCTGTGGCACTGAACCCGTTCTACGAATCGGCGCCGCTGACGATGACCGTCACGAACCCGTCGAACGGGTCGAACACGTTCTGGCTGCCGGTGACGAACCCGACCGATCAGAAGGCGTGGCCGGAGTGGTCGCTGAAGCCGAACGGTGCGACGACGTTTTCGTTCGCTGACTTCAGCTTCAACAACGACCAAGAGATTGACCCTGATTGGGCGCCCGGTCGGTTCGCGTCCCGCATGATCGTCACCCCGTCGATCAACGTGATGTGGTCGGTGATGTCCGACCCGCTGATGGACACGTATGTGGCGGCGGATCTGTCGAACGCGAACGGTCAGATGCAGGCGGTGGAGCCGCTGTTCTGGATTCCGCCGTACACGGGCACTGACGCGAACGGCCCGGTGATGCTGCCGGTCACGATCAACGGCCCGGCAGGGTCGCAGGTGAAGCTGACGCTGCGCCGCTTTTGGTCGGCCGAGTCCGGGCTCGAATAATGACAACCCCGGTTGTTGCCTATACGGGGTCGAACATCGACGACTTCGCTCTGTGGGCTCGGGAGATCCGCGCCACCCGCCTGTCCCGTATCGCGAAACCCCCGCGCATTGAGCTGTACGACGGCAACTGGAACTACCGCGGTCTGTGCGCCAACATCATGGCCGACGGGTCATCGGTGG
>NZ_JAMTCG010000031.1 GCF_024171725.1 Williamsia serinedens | reverse complement strand
CGGTACCTATCCCGCCGAACGCCGAGAACAGCACATCGAGCAGGTTCGTAATGGGCAGCCCGCCGAAGAACCCACCCGCGCGCGCCACGATGTCGTTTGGGCCGTTGATCGTTGCCGGGTCCGCGTTCGCGATGTTCGACACGATCTGCGACGCCTTCTGCGTCACAAACCCCAACGGCCCACCACCCGACGGGGAACCCGCCAACGTGTTCGAGGCGATGTCCGGGAAGCGGGACGCCATCTCCGCCGTGTACTTGCCCTGCGTCTGATCCTGGAGGGCAGTACCGGCCTGAGACGGTGCGATCACACCCTGCGGAAGATCCGCGGGGTCGGTGTTCCAGGGTAAATTTGGCGTTGTCATGCTGCGGAGCCACCGAACGAGTCGTCAATCACCGGCTCCGCAATCCACTTCTTCGCCAGGCGCGACGGCATCGACGGTGCCTCCGCCACACGATCCGTCTCCTGGATTGCGAAGTGGTCGGGCTCGACAGGGGTCGGGGCGGCATCCTCCCGAACACGCTCCTTCACCCACCCCGGCAGATCAACAGTGGACGCCATCTCGTCGGTCTGGCGAACACCGCAGTCGTCCAGCATGTCCGCCATCCGACGCACCGCAGGCACAGCAATTGGGTACGGCTGCTCATTCGCCGTCAGCAGAGCGAACGTGATGGCCTGCGTCAACTGCTCCACACGGGCGGCTTTCTCCGGATCAGACGGACCAGCCTCGCTGGGGGTCGGGATCTCGTCAGACATGGTCACTCCTCACCCGATTCCGATTGCATTGAGGGCCGATGCGGTCGTGCCGATCAAGGACACGAGCCGTTCCAGCGCGTCCTGCTGGGTGCGCAGGTCACCGAACTTCGCCTGCCACACCGCCGGCTCCGTCCGCGAAATCGGCAGTGTCATCGATCGGCAGCGCGTCACATACACCCGCGCACCCAGATACTTCGTCGTCGCACCCACACGGTCACCCAGCCACCAATGGCCCTGACCGTTGTCCCCGATCAGCCACGGAATCCCCGACGCCACAGTGAAACTGAACGCCGTATCCGGGTCCGTCTCCCTACGACGCTTCCGCAAATCCATGATCGCGCTGGGCGTGTACGCCTGAGTGACGTTGGTGGCGGCGGTCTCGATGTAGTGACCCCAGCCCTGCTGCGCCGCCCGCC
>NZ_JAMTCG010000030.1 GCF_024171725.1 Williamsia serinedens | reverse complement strand
GGACACGAAGCAAGCAGAGAACGATCCATCAGCCGGCCTCCCGCAGCACATGAGCCATGAGCTGATGCCCGACGTACTCCGCATATCGGGGAGGGATCGCTTCTGCGATGGACTTTCGGTTGGTGGTCCAGTCGATGCCCATCGCCTGCTGCCACTGCGCGACAGAGCCTTTGCCGCCCCCATCTCCATACACAGCCACGTACGGGCCGTCGAAGTACTCGCCGTGCCTCCAGCCGGCAACCCGACCGCGGTGCGGCTTGTGTACCGGTCGTGAAACGGGAACGGACACTTCGAAGTAGCGGTGACGAATCACCCCAAGCCCGAACATCTCCCCGCACAGGGTGAGGTCACGCCGCAGGTCCGATCCCTGCACGTTCTCGATCACCGTCGGCACCCGGTAGTAGGACAACAGGGCCCGGGTGTCGGGGATCATCTGCCGGTACTCGCGGCCGGCGTTCGTGCCCTTGGTCAGATTGCACGACGCCTGACACGGCGGGGAAGCGTGGATGGCGTCGAATCGCAGCCCGTGTCCCACCAGGTACTCGAGCGCGTCAGCCTGCACGAACTGGTCACCGCAATAGTCCGGCTGGGTTTCCACATCCACGCCCACGACGTAGAAGCCAGCGTCCTGATAGCCCTTCGTGGCACCACCCACACCGCAGAACAGGTCCAGCAGTTGCGGCTTCACTACGCCTCCACCCCCGGGTGCACACGCTCCATGTGGCCGTACATGATCCGCAGCGACAGACGGTGGTCGTGGGTGGCGATCTCTTCATCCCCGTACGGGCAGGCAGCCCATTCCCCGTCGTCGTCCGACCACGTTCTGATGCCCTCAGCCACGACGAATCACCGCCATGCACCAGTTGCAGCGGAAAGTCGTGCCCAGCAGTGAGCAGTCACGGAAGGTGGAGGTGTGGATACCTAGCCGGCACAGCAGAGGCTTCTTCTCACCCACGTGCCCACCTCCATGCGAGGATGCCGGCGAGTACCCCAACGGTGGTCCAGCCCCAGAAGGCTCCGGCACCGTATGCGGCGACCAGGTCGTTGAGCTGTTCCCGCGTTGGTTCGGCGGTCACTGTCCAACCTCCGTCAGCATCCGGTCCCACATTTCGACGGTTGCTCCTGCGCGGCCGGTGAGCACCTGCGAGATGTGCTTTTCGCTGACACCCATGCGGCGGGCGAGATCTCGTT
>NZ_JAMTCG010000029.1 GCF_024171725.1 Williamsia serinedens | reverse complement strand
GGGGAGCGGTGGGTACCGGGGAACGTGCGGTCGTTCGCGATCCCCGACGACCCGATCACCGCCCTGCCGGGGTCGAACCCGATGCGCTACATCTCCGACGTGGTCACCGGTCGCCGGCAACCGTTCGGCGGGTTGTGGCCTGTCGGTGCCGGGGGTTCCGCCCTGTGGCGCTACCTGGGATCGGGACGGCACGTCGCGTACAACAGGGAGTCTCCCGCGGGTGAGACGCGCACCTACCTTGAGCTTGCCCGTGTGTCGGTGCAGGAGATGCTGGATAAATGACCCTCGCAATCGAGGGCACATGCAAGACGTGCGGGAATACTTTTGTGGACCACCGGAACCGGCGCCGGTTGCATTGCAGCGCCAAGTGTTACCGGGGTTCTCGCAACCCGTTTCGAGGGCAGCTTTGCGCGGGGCTGGACTGTTTGCGACCGGCGACGTCCACCGGACTCTGCACTGATCACCACCGCCAAGCAAAGCGTGTGGAGAAGGCGGGAGAGCTACTGCGGGTATGCCACTGCGGTCAGGCAATCGACGTCCCGTACGGGAGGTATTGCAGTACCGAGTGCAGGAAAGTGGGCATACAGCGCAAGCGGCGCAGTGAGTTCACCCTCGCATACGAAGCGCGTCGGTGGGTCGATGTACTAGCCATACTCAAGAAGAAGTCGCAGCCCGACGAACATGGGTGCTGGGTATGGATTCGCAAACCGCTCTCCAACGGCTATGCCCAAATTCGGATTCCGGGCCGAAGAATGTACGCGCATCGAGTAGCGGTCGAGGCAAAACTTGGCACCCGAATTAGCCCCAATATGCCGGTGCATCACAAATGCGCGAACCGTCGCTGCATCAACCCAGATCATCTCGAGTTAGTGACGCACGCACAGAACGTTGCAGAGATGCTGGCGCGTCAAGCACTACTGGCCGAGATTTCGCGGCTGCGTGCGCTCCTCGACGGCGCAGGGATCGCGCATGGCAGCCCCGACCTGACTGATGTACCGCAAAGCCATGCTGTGACAACCAGAAAGGCCTACTGATGGCCCTTGTGACCGTGACCGGCAACGTCACCGACATCACCGGAAAGGCAGACCCAGACCAGCTGTCGTTCTCGACTCCCGTGATCCGCCAGGGCGTGCTGTCGACGAAGATCCAGCGGGTCAACCCGAACACCACCACGGGTGCGTTCTCGGTGCAGCTCGAGGCTGGC
>NZ_JAMTCG010000028.1 GCF_024171725.1 Williamsia serinedens | reverse complement strand
CCCACACCCAGGAGGCCCAGTCGAACGCGGTGGCGCTCGCCAACTTCTGCAACAACTCTGCCAAGACGTCCAACCCGGTCGCCTACAACTTCTCCGTCGACGGCCGCGACACTGTTGAGATCGTCCCCCGCAACGAGGGACCCTGGGCCGCGGCCGATGCGAACAACCTCGGCGTCCACGTGTGTTTCGCCGGGTCGTTCGCCCGGTGGTCGCGCGGACAGTGGCTCGACGGGATCGACGATTCCGGTGACGGACTCAACGAGGACCTTGCACTGACGCGCGCGGCGAAGATCCTCGCCGCCGCGCACCAGGAGTACGGGATCCCGCTCGAGTACGTCGGCAGCGGCGGCACCGAGGGGTGGCCGCGCAAGGGCGCTGGCGTCGCCGGCCACATGGACTTCGGTGCGCGCGGCGGCGGCCACCACGACCCGGGTGCAGGCTTCCCGTTCGACGAACTGATCAAGCGCGCGTCGACTGGTGGTGTCGTCGCGCCCGTCGTAAACCTCATCAACGCAGCCGCAGCAGCGAGCCCGTGGGTGGGCAAGCGCCTCGACAAGGACGAGCGCCCCCTGAAGGCCGGCGCGTTCGTCGCCTACGAGAACGCCCACATCTACTGGAAGCGCGGCGCCACCGCGGCGTTCCCCGTCCCGCACGGCGGACTGTTCGAGACGTGGGGCACCGACTACGGCTACGAGAACGGCCGACTCGGCTACCCCACCCGACCGTTCACGAAGCTCAAGGACGGAGCGGTGCAGGCCTTCGAGGGCGGCACCCTGCTCCGCAAGGACGGGGCCACCCGCGGCTTCGACGTCCACGGACGTATCGGCGACACCTACCGCGACCTCGGCTGGGAGAACAGCCGACTCGGCTACCCCACATCCGTCGAGACCCCCGTCCCGGGCACCGACAACATCGTCCAGCACTTCGAGCACGGCGACCTCACCTGGTCCCCGTCCGGAGTGGTCGTCACCCTCTCGAAAGAAGCAGCATGAGCGTCGCCCAACGTCTCGACCACTACGCCAAGGCGGTCATCACCGCCACTGGCCTCATCGTTCTCCTCGTCGCGAACTACGCGGCAGTGTTCCCCGCCAACTGGATGCCCTACATCAACGGCGTCGTCACCGGCCTCACCATCTTCGGCACCTGGTGGAAGAAGAACGGCCCGGCGGTGGTCACCGAACTCGATCGCCTCGATGGCGACGCCACCACCTGATCTTTGTTGCGACGCTCATGCGCGCCCTGCTGAGAGGTGGTCGAGGTGACCGCGGACGACG
>NZ_JAMTCG010000027.1 GCF_024171725.1 Williamsia serinedens | reverse complement strand
CCGTTCCTGGCGATGAAGTTGTCGACGGCAGCGCAGACCGTGCAGGTCAGCGAGAAGACGTTGCGGCGCGCGATTGCTGCCGGCGATCTGGTCGCCCGCGATTTCGGTGGGGAGTACCGCATTGAGGCCGATGAACTCAGAGCGTGGGTGCGGTCGCATCCGGCGAAGGGGCGTGCGTCGTGAGCACGTTCTGGCATGTCTTCCAGGCGCTGGTCCTGGGTTCGATCTTGGTCCCCGCCATGTGGGTGGCGTGGGTCCTGTTCTGGCAGTTGATGACAACCGAGGGAGAGAAGCAGTGAGCGAGACGTTGGAGTTCGACGCGTTGTCGGACAGAAGGTTGCAGGAGTGGCGGGACGCGTGGAAGCGCAACCGGCCGCGTAAGGCCTTCTTGATCAACAACCGCCTCCGGGTGATGGGTTCGTACGACGTGCATCACGGCACGACGCACGCCTACCCGGACAGCACGGACGGGCTGGTGGACGGCTGCACGGTCTTCCGGAACGGGCGCCTGTGGTTCTGGTCGTCGGCCCGTCACATGTGGATGACGAAGCGGGTGGCGGCATGAGCGCCCGGAAGACGCCGGCCCAGCACACGGTGCGGGTGACCGGAGTGCTGCGGAACTGGCAGTGGCGCCGGTACTCCGGCAACAACACTTGTGTGGCGCAGTCTCACCGACTGTGGCCCCAACGCCGGCATTGCCTGGACGCCGCCCGTTCTGAGGCCCGTCTGACCGGTGCCCGCCTCGTCATAGACGGGGAAGAGGTGCAGCCGTGAGGACCGCCTACGAACGTCTGCTGACGAAGACGGGTCTGGTCGACGCGATGTGTGACGCCATGCACCCGGATACGCCTGCCGCGGAGGAAGAGCAGAGCGGCGCCCCTGCCCGCGGATGCTTCGTGACCGCACCACTGATGACGTCTTTGAGCATGTTCGTGGCGGTGTTGATCGTCGGGACGATTGTGCTGGTCATCGCATGAGCGGCTGGATCTGTGACGTTCCGTTGCCGTCAGGGCCGGTGCAGTTGCACGCCACGATGGACGACCTGGATGAGCAGGCCCGCCGGCTGCGACTGGTGACCACCCTGTCGTACGCCCCGTCCGCTGACCGGTATTACGTGACTGCGCGTGACCCGCTCGCGGTGGATGCGGTGTTGGAGTGCGAGTCGTCCTCTCGGGCTGGGGTGTTGGCGAAAGCTGTCGGGGAGCTGAGGCAGCTGTGAGTGAAGCGGCGTGGTTGTTGATCGCGGGGTGCGTGCTGCTTGCCCCTGCCGCCATCGTGCTGATTGTGAACGTCGGCGTCTGGCTGTGGGGCGTGCTAACCGATTACGAGGCGCGGGCGTTCCTGCTGGTTTCTCTCGTGTGGCTGTCTGCGA
>NZ_JAMTCG010000026.1 GCF_024171725.1 Williamsia serinedens | reverse complement strand
CCCCCTGTCTGCCCGTGTAGAGGGCAACGCGGTGACGCTGACGGTGTGGCTGAAGAGGCCACCCATGACGAGCGTGAGGATGACTCGATGACCAAATCAGTGGCCGACTACCTCAGCGCGAGGTTTGAGAAGCGTAAAGACGGATGCTGGATGTGGGTCGGTAGCGTCAATGCGCAAGGCTATGGCCGGGCTTATGTGGACGGGCGTAGTGCTCGGGCTCATCGGGTTTCGTTCGCGACATGGAAGGGCGCGCTCGGCTCTGACGAAGAGATCAGACACTCATGCGGGGTCAGACTTTGCGTAAACCCGGACCACTTGACGAAAGTTGACCGTGAGGTCACGGACCGTAAGACCTATCTGCTGGAGCGGGTCTCGGTTACGGACCAAGGCTGCTGGGAATGGACCGAGTACGTCAACAAGGCCGGATACGGTCGGTGCTTCCTGAAGGGCCAGACGTGGTTTGCACACCGCCTGTCCTATGCCATCCACAAAGGCGACCCCGGCTTGGGGTTCGTTTGCCACACGTGCGACAACCCCAAGTGCTGCAATCCCGACCACCTGTATTTGGGCGATAACGACACAAACATGGCAGACAAGGCGCGTCGTGAGAGGCACCCCTTCATGCGGTTCACGCGCGTGGACGTGGCTCGGATCAGAAGTCGGCGAGCGTCTGGAGAGTTGCTGCGGACCATCGCTGAGGACTACGACACCGACGAGTCCGTCATCTGCGCTATTGCCAAGCGGCGGCGGAGGACAGCGTGACCGACTACATCCTGAGCATCCCACTTCGTAGACCGCCTTTGACGTCGAACGATCAGCGGCGCGCGCACTGGACGACGGTGCGTAACGCGAAGGCCGAAGTGGAGTACCGGGTGCGTCACGCCGCGCAGCAGGCCCGCATCGGCACGCTGAGCGCCCCACAGACCGTGACGGTCATTTGGCATGCCCCCGACGACCGCCGACGCGACAGCGACTCTCTCAGCCCGTTTTTGAAGGCGAGTTTGGATGCGCTCGTGAAATGCGGCGTGCTCGAGGACGACTGCCCACCCCACGTCACATCCACGTCCATGCGGACCGTCGTGGACCGCGCCAACCCCCGCATCGAGATCCAGCTACAGGAGGCAGCATGAGCGAGCAGTTCTACCTTCCGATGCACGAGCAGGTCGCGCTGCTGGAATCCCTCAAGCGCATCCCCGCCCTGTGCGAGAAGCTGGCGATGGGGGTGACGTTGAGCCGTATGGACCGCGTCACCAAGCCGCAAGGGACAAGCCGGCGCAGCAAGCACGGCACCACGCCCGACGGCGTGAACCTGGCAGCACTCGACGACTGGACCGGACTGCACGCGACGCTCGTGTCCTGGGTGCGGATGGTGTGC
>NZ_JAMTCG010000025.1 GCF_024171725.1 Williamsia serinedens | reverse complement strand
GCCGTTCGCTGCGATTGCTGGACTGTTCGCAGGTAAGTGGAGTCTGGTCGACAACGCGAAGAACGCAGCTGACGCGGCGGCTGCCGATGCGCAGAGCGCGAAGACGGCCGCTCAGCAGGCGAACAACAAGGTGACTGCCCTACTGCAGGGCGGCACGCGCACTGTGTACACGTCGAATGGAACGTGGACGAAGTCGTCCGATCTGATCAAGTTGGGTGTGCTGTTGTACGGCGGGGGCCGGCGGGGGGCAAACGCTTCGTTTAACGGTCAAGGCGGTTTCGGCGGCGGCGTTGTCTACGCGGAGTTCACTGCCGATGTACTTCCTGCCTCGGTCGACTACACCATTGGTGCCGGGAGTTCTGATCCGAACACGGTTTCTAAGACGTCTTTCGGAACGATCATTGATTCGGGTAGCACCAACGGCGGACAGCTTTCCAATTCCACTTTGCTCGCTCTCGCGTCCGGAATTTTTCCTGGCAACGGCGGCAATAGCGGTGGGCAGGTGTACAACAGCAACGGAACTGGCATTGCCGATCCCGGCAAGCCGGGAGGTTCGACCAACCTCGCCAACGGCGGGGCGGGAGGCACAGGAGCCGGCGGAGCTGGCGGAAACGCCCCTGTTACCGGTCAGTATCTGGCTGGCGGCGGCGGAGGTGGCGGCGGCGTCTCGCAGGACAACCTGTTCGCGTCGATGGCGAACGGTGGCGCTGGCGGCTTCCCGGGCGGCGGAGGTGGTGCTGCTGGGCGCAACCGCAACGAGACGTACACAGTCGGGGGCTATGGGGCACCAGGCCTGATTGCCCTGATTGAGTTTAAGGCGGCGTCGTGAGTACCGCGTACAGGCTCGACTACTGGTCGATCACCTACACCGACGACGACGGTGCCGAGCACACGAAGTGGTTCCCACTGGACCTGTCGATGTATGGCGGGCAGGCGTGGTTGTTCCGGCTTGACCCGCCCACGTTGGATGGGCACGAGTACGTCCTGATCTGCGACCGCGGGTATCTGCTGGCTGTCACCACGATTGAGGGCGAACCCGAGAACATCGACGTGCCAACGCGGATCGAGAACATTGTTGAGGTGTTCGCTGCCCGCCCTGACGGGTCTGTGGAGTCGATGACCGCGGTTCGCACACCCACGTCGCTGAAGCGTCCTGCGGATGGCATCGACGTCGCAGCGATCCTCACCGCGCTCGGCTACGACGACTCCGGGCAACTTCAGTACCTCAAGGCCGACGGCACGTTGACAACCGGCACGGCGGCACAGATCGCGGCGTGGGAAGCACAGAAGGCTGACGAGTAACCCCCGAAAGGTCCCCAACTTCATATGAGCGCAGACGACTACGCCCGGGCAATCATCACCACCGGGCGGCAGATGGGCGTGTCCGACCGCGGTATCGCTATAGCCCTCGCCACCGCCCTCGTC
>NZ_JAMTCG010000024.1 GCF_024171725.1 Williamsia serinedens | reverse complement strand
CCCCATCCTCGGACGGAACCCACGGGCAGGGAGCGCGTCTGCCTGAGCACTGCCCTCCCTCGCAGCTGCTGCTCAAACCACCGCGCACATCGTTCGGGGTCGTCTTCCCCGCAGCGCAGTGCTGGCACCCCAATGGTGCGCGGCCCCGAACCCCAACAGGGGGTGTCTCTCATGGCAGACGACGTCGAGATGGTGGAGCCGTGTGCTGTGGCGCGCATGGCCCGCAACGGCTGGTTGGCCGTGAAGATCGCTGAGACGCTGCACATGACGATGCCGGAGGTTGGCAAGGCGCTACAGGATGCTGACGCCGCGGAGAAGGGCATTCCGAAGCAGCGCATCGTGACAGGCAAGCTGAAGTGACCGGCCACGACGTGCGGGTCGGAACGTCTGTCGGCACCCCGACCGTTGGCGGCTGGTGCGACACCTGCAACCTGCCGTCGGGCATCTCCTGGCCGCTGTACGCCATCACGCCGCGAGGTGTCCTATCGCTCGGCACCTACGACACGTGTGCGGACTGCGAGTCGTGACACCCCGGCTTGCGTTCATCCCGCAACCCGAGCGCCGCGTCCCCTGCTGTGAATGCCCCACCATCGCAACCCACATCGGCTGGGATGACGCCCCCTCATTCCTGTGCAACACCCACCTCGAGCCGTGGATGCAGTGGCGGGGTTTTACGTTCGACTACGGGAGCGTGGCGTGAACTACCTCCGACGCTTCTGGTGCTACTGGACCGGCCACCTGTGGATGGGCTCGTTTGAGAACCACACCTACTGCGAACGCTGCGGCCACGTATGGAAGCGAGGCGAGGGATGATCGGGTACAGCGACACATCGTTTCTCGGCACCATCCCTGGCGCCTGCTGGGTTGACGCACACGGCAACGTGCTGCACACCGACCACTGCACAGGGCACCTTGACTGGGCAGCCATGACCCGCGACGCGATCAAGGTTTGCAAGCCGTTGGGTTTGCGCGGTCCGTGAACACCACCGTCTGCGCTTTGTGTGAGGCAACCCGCTGGGCGCCATGCTCCACCGTGTGCCGTATCGAATCCCAGTCTCCGGTTGTTGAGGACCGTGTTCGGGCAGGGGAGAAGGAGACAGCGCAGTGATCAACCACTACCTGGTGCTCGAGAAGCGGAAGGGTGAGCGCGAGACCAAGCGCTTCCGCAGCGAGGACGAACTGATCGGGTACGTCCGCGCTCTCGAGGACACACCTCACGGCTTTGAGCGGATGACACTTCAGAAGGACGCAGCATGAGCGACCGCTACGACGACATGTCCACTGCTGACCTTCTCCGTGAGGTTTGCCGCAAGCTGGACCGCATCGAGAAGCAGGGCGACCGCAGCGTCCACATCAATCGCGTCGAGCAGATGCGGGCGACACAAGCGCACCTTGCCCAGAGCGCAGTCCGCCGACCCGGAGCCCTCTGCGGCTACTGACCGCCATGTCCCGCTTCTTTGCTCTGCCTGTTGCTTTCACCGCCACCATCGGCGCCAGCATCAA
>NZ_JAMTCG010000023.1 GCF_024171725.1 Williamsia serinedens | reverse complement strand
CCCTGATCCGGGGATCGCTGAGGCAGCTCGGTTGCAGTGTTCACGCCTGTCGCTGCGGTCGCATCCCACTGACGGTGTGCACGACTGCGGCCGGGAGATCGCCTACTGCTGGCACATCTACGCCGGGAACACGTTGCTGCGCTGCTACATCGACTGGGAGTTCGCGCTCGAAGAGTTGGTGCAGATGGCCGCGAAGAGGGGCGTTCGCGATGAGTGCTGACAGATGCAAGTTGGGTTGGGATCTCGTGCATCTCGTCGAGACGGCCTGGGAACAGGGTTACGCGGTGCTGACGAACCTTCAACGCCCCGAGGACAGCGACAGCGAGATTCGTTTGATACGCGCCGGGATAACTGTCGGTGTCGTGTTCGTCGGCCCTGTCGCTGACGTTGTGGAGCGTGCCACCCGGTTCGTTTACGGGCAGGAGGCGGCATGAGCGGGCTGGAAGGGTGCGACCACCCGGATTGCGTCGAGACGCTGGATCACTACCGCTGTGACGCGCCAGGTTGCTGCGGCAATCCAAGGCTGCGCGGGATGCCCCGGCTCCGGTACGCGGCGATGGTCTGGCGGATCAACGCGCGAGTTCACTGGCGGTACTGGGTCATGCGCTGCCGGCCTTGGTGGTCGTCATGACCCGCTACATCCACCGTTCCCACCTCCTGCACCACAACCGTGTCCTGGGCGGGGTGTGCACGTGCGGCAACCCTGACGGCGGCCGGTGGATTCGCTGCGCCAAATACGTGCTGATCACCGCTGGCATCACAGCCACCACCCTCATCGGCATCGCGCTGACCATCTGCGTCGTCGCCGAAGCCGTCACAGACATCGAGATCTAAGGACCACCAGTGAAAGACGCATGGATGCAACAGGCCGCCTGCATCGGCCACGACCAACTGTTCCTCGCCGAAGACGAGAGACCAGGCAGTCGTCTTACCCGCGATGCGATGACGAAGTGCCGCAACACCTGCCCTGTGATCCAGGAGTGCCGGCTGTACACGCTGAAGCAGCGACCCGAGTGCGGCGTGTGGGCCGGGGAAGCATTCTCGCCCACCCACAATGTGCGCGCCGCAGCCCTCCGCCGCATCGCGGACAAGGCCGGCGTCGACTACACGCCACCGCAGGGCGGAACGAGAGCGGTCAAAGAGTGCGGAACGAAAGCCGCATACGACCGGCACCGCTACAACAACGAAGAGCCGTGCCTGCGCTGCCGGGAAGCTGAGCGGCGCCGCGCATCCGAGCGGCGGGCACGCAAAGCCGCCGAGCAGGCCGCGTCATGAACAACACCCCGTACCGGCATCAGGTTGTTGACGCGATGATCCCACCCGCCATGCAGATCGTGATCGCCGTCCGGGACGACCAGCCCGACCAGTTCCTCGACGCCGTGCGCACCGCCGAAACGATGGGCGGTGTCGGCTGGCAGACCGCACTCATCATCGCGCTCGCCGGCATGGTCCCCGATGACCGCAGCGTCGGCGACCTCACCGCATGGCTCGGGGTGGCATGAGACGCAGCCGCTACGCCAACT
>NZ_JAMTCG010000022.1 GCF_024171725.1 Williamsia serinedens | reverse complement strand
CCGCGACAAGGTGCACCCCAGCCCAGCGGGCCACCAGGACATCGCCGACCGGCTCGTCGCGGCGTTGCATACGCAAGCGGCAGCCACGTGAGCTGGCGTGCGTTACACCGCGCCGACTCGGCGGTGAACACAGATCGGTTCGGCCGGGTGGCGATGCTTCTAGTACGAGTCGCCCGCGCTTGTCCGATCCCGCTCGCAGCCGTAATCGTAGACATTGCCCTCAAGGTTGTGTGCGGTGTGGACATCCCGCGATCAGCCGAGATCGGACCGGGTCTACGGCTGGCTCACGGTGGCCGTGGAACCGTCATACATCCTCGCGCCCGGATTGGCGAGCGCGTGACGATCTACCACGGAGTCACACTGGGGACTCGGGGTGATGGCACTGACGATGCACCGACCATTGGCGATGGGGCGTACATCGGCGCCGGTGCGTGCATCCTTGGCGGTGTCACAGTGGGCCGGAAAGCGCGGATCGGAGCGAATGCGGTAGTGCTCACGGACATCCCTGACTGCGCCACCGCAGTAGGCGTGCCGGCGCGTGTCACCTACGCGGATAGGTCACCCGACAGCACGTAGACCTCACCAGCGCGTTTCCTGACCTTAATGGTCGAGAACTGGGCGCGGGTCTTGTTCATGCCACCGGGGGCTTGAACGGTAACGCCCGATCCTGCGACGACGGATATCTGACCGGTGTTCACCTGCATAATCTCAATTTCCGATCCAGTCGGAATTCGTCCCGCCGCAATCGTGACCGTTTGTGCCGAGGTCGAGTCGACTTCGATCGTGCGCCCCACATCGGCGCCAAACAGCGAAGTGATGGTCGAGACCGTGTACGACGAGACGGGCGGACGGCTGTCGACGGTTGCAGAGGCAACGTTAATCCGCATCGCGTAACGCGGATGCGGCGGAGTCTGACCATTGAAGTCCGTCGCAAACCTGTGCGTCGAATCGGCCCCCTGGATGCGAACGAACGCCAGCACGTGATTGTTGTTGTAGTTGTCCAGGATGAACCCGTGGGCCTGATTGTCGGTGCCGTAAAGAGCGTTGTTGTAGGCGACTGCGCCCAAGTAGAGGCCGTACGACGCGCGGTTGCGATAGCCCGCATATTGCGGAGTGTCGGAGTAGGTGTTGACGTACTGGGTTCCCGAGACGTAATCGTCGAACCCGTAGTCCATCCACCCGATCGACGACCGCGACCACGCGTGAGCGCCGACATACGCGACGTTACCGCCGTGCGTCTCGAAGCCCACCTGGGAGCCCATCATCACCGACTTGCCGACCACCTGGGAGTCGGTGCAGTTGGCGTCGAAGTACATCCCGACGCTGCCTGGCGTTCCACCGGATGCGAGTGCAGTGCCGCCGCGGGGAACGACACCGACATCGCGCCACCCAAGCACGTTGTCAGCAACAATCTGGTAGCTGCTGTACGAGGTTGTGGGGTCGCCGAATCGGAAGTTGCCGAACTTCGGGATGCGGACCTGAAGCTGCGAGACCCGGTATGTACGTAGCAGCTTGGGGGCGAACCCGTCATCGCAGAGAAGTGAGCAGTCGAGCGTTCCACCCAG
>NZ_JAMTCG010000021.1 GCF_024171725.1 Williamsia serinedens | reverse complement strand
GTGATTCAGCATGGACGCTACGAACACGGGTACGGGAATATCAACCCGTTGTCCATCGACTACGCCTGTCGGCCTCGCCTTAGGTCCCGACTCACCCTGGGCGGATTAGCCTGGCCCAGGAACCCTTGGTCATCCGGCGGAAGAGTTTCTCACTCTTCTTTCGCTACTCATGCCTGCATTCTCACTCCCACACCCTCCACACCTGGATCACTCCGGCGCTTCCACGGATGCAGGACGCTCCCCTACCCACCCACACCACTACACGACCCCCCGCAGGGAATCATGGATGTCTTGTGTGAGTGCCGCGGCTTCGGCGGTGTACTTGAGCCCCGCTACATTGTCGGCGCAGGATCACTTGACCAGTGAGCTATTACGCACTCTTTCAAGGGTGGCTGCTTCTAAGCCAACCTCCTGGTTGTCTTCGCGACCCCACATCCTTTTCCACTTAGTACACGCTTAGGGGCCTTAGCCGGCGATCTGGGCTGTTTCCCTCTCGACTACGAACCTTATCGCCCGCAGTCTCACTGCCGCACTCTCACTCACTGGCATTCGGAGTTTGGCTGACGTCAGTAACCTGATAGGGCCCATCGGCCATCCAGTAGCTCTACCTCCAGCGAGAAACATGCGACGCTGCACCTAAATGCATTTCGGGGAGAACCAGCTATCACGGAGTTTGATTGGCCTTTCACCCCTACCCACAGCTCATCCCCTCCATTTTCAACTGAAGTGGGTTCGGGCCTCCACGTCGTCTTACCGACGCTTCACCCTGGCCATGGGTAGATCACTCCGCTTCGGGTCTAGAACACGCCACTGCACTCGCCCTGTTCAGACTCGCTTTCGCTACGGCTACCCCACACGGGTTAACCTCGCGACGTGCCACTAACTCGCAGGCTCATTCTTCAAAAGGCACGCCATCACCCACCCCGAAGGCGCAGGCTCTGACGGATTGTAAGCGCTCGGTTTCAGGTACTATTTCACTCCCCTCCCGGGGTACTTTTCACCTTTCCCTCACGGTACTCGTCCGCTATCGGTCACCAGGAAGTATTCAGGCTTACCGGGTGGTCCCGGCAGATTCACAGCAGATTCCACGGGCCCGCTGCTACTTGGGCACCTGGCACACGAGACCACACACTTTCGACTACCGGACTCTCACCGTCTACGGTCGACCATTCCAGGCCAGTTCACCTAGCGCGCAGTTTTCTCACTCGCACCCAACACGGCAGCATTGGGAACACCAGACCCCACAACCCCACACACACAACCCCTGCCGGGTATCACATGCGCATGGTTTGGCCTCCTCCGCTTTCGCTCGCCACTACTCACGGAATCACTATTGTTTTCTCTTCCTGCGGGTACTGAGATGTTTCACTTCCCCACGTTCCCTCCACACTGCCTATACATTCAGCAGCGGGTAACACCCCATCACGGGTGCTGGGTTTCCCCATTCGGACACCCTCGGATCACAGCTCGTTTGACAACTCCCCGAGGACTATCGCGGCCTACCACGTCCTTCATCGGCTCCTGGTACCAAGGCATCCACCGAACGCCCTTACACACTTACAAACAACAAAATCAAATAAAGATGCTCGCATCCACTGTGCAATTCTCAAACAACACACACCCATCACCCACACACCCCAACCACGACAGGCACACCCACCCCCGAGGGGCCGGCACACCACGGCTGTTACCGGGCAGCGCGATAGTGGACTACCGAGAAAACGTGTGTTCTC
>NZ_JAMTCG010000020.1 GCF_024171725.1 Williamsia serinedens | reverse complement strand
ATCAAGCAGGTTGCGGTCCTCGAACCGCACAACCGGGCACACCCCGACCCCGTGCTTGCGGGACTCGATGTACTCGAAGTTCCCCGACTGGATGAAGCTCGGATCACGCCAACCCAGCGAGCTTTCCGGCAGGTTCTTCACGCCGAGGAAGTGCACCGACTGCTCGTCGTAGAACCGGATCATCGGCCCATTGACTTCAAGCGCCATGATCGGCCAGTCATCGTCCACAGGAGATTCGGTCCGCGGGTCCCACTCCATACGATCCCCGTACACGGCGGTCATCTGCCGGGGGGATACGCCGCGGATGAACACCGCCGAGTGGTCGCCCTCACGGCCGGGGTCCATTGCCGGCAGAACGGTCTCGTAAGCCACCCCATAGTGCAGGGCGGTGCGATGCACACCCGTCTGGCGGGCATCCATCTTGTTGCGCTGCCACCACTCCCACACCGAGGGTGTGTCGCCGGACTGGTCACCGGCCAGGTAGTTGTCGACCTTCAAGCCCTGCGAGAAAATGTCCAGCACGAGTGGCAGCAGGTTGGTCTGCGACTTGCGCGCCAAACCGGCGATCGCCGCGTACGGCGAGTTCGACGCGTCGCCGGAGGTGACGCCCTTCAACTCGAGCTGCGACAGCGCGTACGAGTCCGTCCACGGGCGCACCGCCAGCGCGAGCGCATCCAACCGCTCCGACTCGTAGGCGCGGGGACCGGCAAGCATTTCCCGTACTGCGTCGAGGGCCTGCTGTCGGTTCACTCAGGCCCCCTTCACAGGAAAAATGCTTCCCCAGTGGTCTGTTGGTCGGTGCTGAGCGCGGCGATCAACGCCAGCGTCACGGACACGATCGGATGGATGGGTGTGTTGGCGTCCCCGCGGTCCCACGCCCACCCGCCGGCGTCACGGATAGGTCGCTTCTTGGCGCTCATCAAGGCTGTGGTGACGGCGTCCTGGTTGGCGTGGGTGATCGTCTCGAAGCGGGTTCGGGACTCCAGCTGCTCACACCCGCGCGCCATGTACGTGGCACTCGACGACACCACATGCACCCCGCGGGCCTTCAGCGGGGCAATGAGAGCCGCCGCGGGGCCGATGCTGTCGATGTACACCGGCGCCCCACCGGCCCGCTCAACGAGCCAATGAACGCATTTGGCGATGTCGACACCCGCCCACACCTCTTCAACATGGGCGCTGTCGTCTGCATCGACCCAAGCAGCCCCGACCGAGATCTCACGGGCGTGGGACATGTCCACCCCGAAACCGTTCGGCGGCTCGTCTGAATCCGGCCCCTCAGCGGCAAGGTCGGCCCACACACTGAGCGGGACAACAGTCGCGTGCTGCCTACTCGGCCAGATGCCCATTGCCTCACGGCGCCACGACTCGACATCCGGGATGTTCTCCCGCATCCGCAGCATCGCCTCCAACGGCGTGCGATGCGGATACGACGGGTTGAAACTCGAGAACATCGACTGGTCGTCGGGGTCGGTCTCCGGGTCCGCCGAGATCTCGCAATACACCTGGTCGGTCGTCAAACCGTCCAAAGCTTTCTTGCGTTTCGCGGTGAACGCCTCGCCGTCATCCGTCGGCCGAGGTGGTGTGCCGAGGAAGAACACCAACCCGCCGTGCGGATGTTTCGCCGCGTTCGTCGCCGGCACCATGTCCTCGAGAGCCTTGATCCCCAGGATTTGTGCCTCGTCGAACACTTCCCAGTCGATCGCATCCATGCCGCGGCCAAAACCCTGCTCACGGGCACCGAACATGATGATCGAGCCG
>NZ_JAMTCG010000019.1 GCF_024171725.1 Williamsia serinedens | reverse complement strand
CGAGCAGATCAAGGCGGAGATCGCCAAGTGCGAGGTGGTGTGCGCCAACTGCCACCGCATCCGCACCTTTACCCGTCAGCAACTCGGCGCTGACTGGGATCTCGACAGATCCGACGACCCCGACGACGGCGAACCGCCGTTCGAGCAACTGACCCTGGAGGTTTGATGGCCACCCTCAAACGCTGGAACGGCACCGCCTGGAGACCGGTCGGAGAAGACTCTTATGCCGCGAAGCGTGAGGTGCTGTCGGTGTCGATGGCAGGCGCGACCGCAGGCATGGCGCTGCCGACGACATCCCTGTCCGGTCACGCACTGACGTGGACCCGCAACCCCACGGGGCAGGGATCTACGGGGCAGATCAACGGCCGGGGCGGGTTCTGGGCGGACCCGTCCGCGGCCCCGGCGGCGCTGTACTGCACGGCCGCGGTCGCGTCTAAGCCGCGCTGGGGGAAGGTGCGGGGCCTGTTCCTGCCGCAGTCGACGGGCACGGGCACGATGTGCATCGCGGCCCCTTCGCGCCCAGATGTCGGCACGCCTGGCGCGTTGACGATGTCGGTGCACTACCGCACCAACCGCAACAACTGGGCGTTCTCGCTGTGGGACTCCGCTAACGGTGGGGAGATCGTTCTGGCGTCGGGCGCATACTCTCCGCCGCTGATCGGGGACCCGAACCGGCCCGTGGAGTACGAGCTGGCGTTCCGCATCGACGGCAACACCGCCACATTCCGTACCGCCGATGGCGTGGTGCAGCCACCGGTCACCGACTCCCGCATCGGCACGCTCGGCGGCAACTACCTGTTCGCCGAGTCCTACAACCCCCTCGCCACTGATGACGTGGTGGCGATCCTGTCGTTCGAGGGTGGCGACACCCCGCCAGAGACACTGTTCTCCACCCCGTCGGCGGGGGACCTTGCCCAGCAGTTGGGCTACCGACCGACGAAGACCGTCAACGACACCCTTTATGCCGCGCGCTGGCAGCCGAACGAGACGCTGCCCGCCGGAACGGCCCGACTCTTGCCGATCGCCCGCGTCGGCACGTTCAAGGCCGGCGGCACGACCGGGGCGACGTTCGACGCCACGAAGTGGAACTACCCGCGGCTCACCTTCACCGGCACCACCGCCGGCGCCCCCACGTCCGACATCCCCGGAGCGACGACGGGCGACATCTACGTCGACTCGACCGGCGCCGAGTACACGATCGCGAGCTGACCCATGGCACAGACCTTCACCCCGCGTCCCGCGCTAGCAACCCAGGCGTCAGTGGACGCGATTGCGCCAGACCAAGGGGCGCGAGCCGTAGGTAAGCGCGAGCTATTTCTCACACCCAGGGACTTCGGCGCAAAGGGCGATGGAGTCACCCTGCTCACCGGCTCCATCTCATCCGGGTCGAACGTTTTCACTGCCACCGGGGCGGCATTCACGCCAGCCGACGTTGGCAAGCGAATCGTCGTGCTGCCAGCAGCGGGCTCGACACAGCCGACATTCGCCTCGACAATTCAGGCAGTCGACAGCGCAACTCAGATTCGGCTGGCGACGAACGCGTCGTACACCGGCTCCAATTTGGAGATGACCTACGCCACCGATGACTCGACTGCCCTACAGGCATGGCTGTCCGACCCGAGCACGGCGACCCGACTGCTCCCGGCCGGCATCTACGGGTTCTCCGTTTCGCTGCTGCTCGGGGGCACCTACAACGTGTGGTGCGCCAACGGCTCAACACTCAAGGTCATGGCCCAAATTGACACGCCGACAAACTGGCCCAGCGGCGCGCGTGCGGTGCCGACCGCGATCTACTCGTCCTTC
>NZ_JAMTCG010000018.1 GCF_024171725.1 Williamsia serinedens | reverse complement strand
ACAGCACCCAGGTACGCCGCGAGTCCGTGCGTGGCGTGGGTGTCGAGGTCGAAGCGCCCGCGGTCGTACACGCGAATCGTCGTCGAGATGTCGCGGTGCCGGGCCATGATCTGCACATCGCGCAGCGGGATGCCCGCGCTGATGGCGTTCACGATCGCCGAGTGCCGCAGCGTGTGCGGCGAGACGATCATGTCGGCGATCGCGGCCTTCTTCGCCAAACGCTTCACCACCCGATCAGCGGACCGTCTCGTCATCTGCGAGCCGTCGCGACGCAGGAACAGAGGGCCCTTGTAGTCGCGGCCCAGCTCATCGATGAGCGCGTCGAGCGACCGCATGACCACCGGCGGCTGCGGCAGGACGAACGCATCGCCACCCTTGCCGACGAACTGCACCACCCGGTGACCCTTCGAGTAGTGCAGGACATCGGGAACGGTCAGCTCGCACACCTCGGTGACGCGCATCCCGAGGTAGCCCATGAGGGTGCACATGGCGTACTCGGTCGCGTTCGAGTCGTAGGCGGCGCGCATGAACCGCTGGAACTCCTCGCGGGTCAGCGACAGCTTCTTGGTCAGGTCGAGCTTCGGCTTCGCGAGACGGACGTTCCGGCATGGGTTCTTCAGGATGTAGTCGTCGTCGATCGCGAACTCGTAGAACATGCGCAGCGCGATCAGGCGGCGGTTCACCGAGCGAGCCAGATTGCCGCGGTCGTCGATCATGTGGCGGACGTACGCCTCGACGGTGCGCCGGCGGATCGCGAACGGGTGCAGGCCCATCTCAGTGAGCCAGCCGCAGAACATGCGGATGTCGCGCTCGTAGCAGTCGCGGGTGTTCTTGCGGTACCGGGAGAGGAACGCGTCGAGGAGGAGCTCGAACTCGGCGTCGCTCGGTAGTTCAGGGGTGGGCTGGGTAGCGTAAAGCGCAGTCATGATCCAGGGCCTTCTGGGTTGTGGCGAGGCCCCGGCTTTCGGTGTTGGCGCACCTGGCCGGGGTCGACCGTTTCAGCGGGCGGGATCAGCCCGCGCTCACCACAATACAGCTTGAGTAGGACAGATGACCGGTTTGAAACCGCCATCTTGATCAGAGTTATGGGCGGGGCGTCAGACCATGTCGCGGGCGTCGCCGCGGAACCATTCGCCCGGCGTCGGCCGGTTCTCCGAGGTCACCGTGAACGACGAGATCTTTGCCCGGCGCTCGCCGATGCCGGCGCCGCCGGAGGTGCCACCGACGAGCGATTTCACCTCGGTGCCCGCCCTGATCGTCACCTGGATGGCGTGCAGTGCGTTTCCCTCGACGGAGTCCACAGTGCCGATGTCGAGCGACCAGAGATCGAGGCCGCGCGGGCTGCGAGCTCGGCCTCGATCCGGTCGAGGTCATGATGACGTCCTACCCGAGCCCCGGAGGTGACGGTCGCCAGCTGGAACCGGTTGCCGGCGGGGACGATGGTCAGCCCTAGGTCGGCCGCCTGATCGACGAGGTGGGCGGGTATGGCGTCGTCGTGATCGGTCACGCGCAGCACCTTGCCAGAACAGACGCCCGTCTGAGCGTCCGCTGTCCAGCCGACATATCCGGCACCCTGCACGGGCGACCGATAGATTGCCTGACATGAGGCGTTCGCGGGGGTTGTCTAGGTGGGAGTTGATTGCGCTGGCGATCTGCGCGGTCGTCGCCGTTGTGCTGGCCGTGCTCGTGTGGCGCACCGACCAGCCCGCCGAGGTGTCAGCGGCCGACCGTGCCGCCGCGATGGCAGGTGCGGCAACGCAGACCGTCGCCGCGCCGGATCCGCGACCTCTCGTCCTGGACAACCAGCGCGTCCTGTTCCTCGGCGACTCGTTCACCGAGGGCACCGGTGCGAACCCGCTCACCCGCGGGTACGCCTACCTCGCGGGTGAGCAGCTCGGCGGCAACTTCGTGGTCAGCGGCCACAGCGGCAGCGGGTACGTGAAGCAGGGACCGAAGGACGGACTCACGTTCGGTCAGGCCCTGGACACCCTGCCCGCCACGCCGGCGCC
>NZ_JAMTCG010000017.1 GCF_024171725.1 Williamsia serinedens | reverse complement strand
CCAAGGCATCCACCGAACGCCCTTACACACTTACAAACAACAAAATCAAATAAAGATGCTCGCATCCACTGTGCAATTCTCAAACAACACACACCCATCACCCACACACCCCAACCACGACAGGCACACCCACCCCCGAGGGGCCGGCACACCACGGCTGTTACCGGGCAGCGCGATAGTGGACTACCGAGAAAACGTGTGTTCTCTCAGGACCCGATAGTGCATCGACCCACCCCACCTCACGGTGGAACGAAACCCCACCACCCCCGGACGAATACCGGGGCCGGCACATGGGCTTGCTGGCGCTCACAGATGAACACACCCACCCCACACACGAACGGTGCAGGCACGGGCTGTTGTGTTCTCCTTAGAAAGGAGGTGATCCAGCCGCACCTTCCGGTACGGCTACCTTGTTACGACTTCGTCCCAATCGCCGATCCCACCTTCGACGGCTCCCTCCACAAGGGTTAGGCCACCGGCTTCGGGTGTTACCGACTTTCATGACGTGACGGGCGGTGTGTACAAGGCCCGGGAACGTATTCACCGCAGCGTTGCTGATCTGCGATTACTAGCGACTCCGACTTCACGGGGTCGAGTTGCAGACCCCGATCCGAACTGAGACCGGCTTTAAGGGATTCGCTCCACCTCACGGTATCGCAGCCCTCTGTACCGGCCATTGTAGCATGTGTGAAGCCCTGGACATAAGGGGCATGATGACTTGACGTCATCCCCACCTTCCTCCGAGTTGACCCCGGCAGTCTCCTGCAAGTCCCCGGCATAACCCGCTGGCAATACAGGACAAGGGTTGCGCTCGTTGCGGGACTTAACCCAACATCTCACGACACGAGCTGACGACAGCCATGCACCACCTGTACACCAACCACAAGGGAACTGATATCTCTACCAGCGTCTGGTGTATGTCAAACCCAGGTAAGGTTCTTCGCGTTGCATCGAATTAATCCACATGCTCCGCCGCTTGTGCGGGCCCCCGTCAATTCCTTTGAGTTTTAGCCTTGCGGCCGTACTCCCCAGGCGGGGTACTTAATGCGTTAGCTACGGCACGGATCCCGTGAAAGGAACCCACACCTAGTACCCACCGTTTACGGCGTGGACTACCAGGGTATCTAATCCTGTTCGCTACCCACGCTTTCGCTCCTCAGCGTCAGTTACTACCCAGAGACCCGCCTTCGCCACCGGTGTTCCTCCTGATATCTGCGCATTTCACCGCTACACCAGGAATTCCAGTCTCCCCTGTAGTACTCAAGTCTGCCCGTATCGCCCGCACGCCCGATGTTAAGCATCGGGTTTTCACGAACGACGCGACAAACCGCCTACGAGCTCTTTACGCCCAGTAATTCCGGACAACGCTCGCACCCTACGTATTACCGCGGCTGCTGGCACGTAGTTGGCCGGTGCTTCTTCTCCAGGTACCGTCACATTCGCCCCTGGTGAAAGAGGTTTACAACCCGAAGGCCGTCATCCCTCACGCGGCGTCGCTGCATCAGGCTTGCGCCCATTGTGCAATATTCCCCACTGCTGCCTCCCGTAGGAGTCTGGGCCGTGTCTCAGTCCCAGTGTGGCCGGTCGCCCTCTCAGGCCGGCTACCCGTCGTCGCCTTGGTAGGCCATTACCCCACCAACAAGCTGATAGGCCGCGGGCCCATCTCGTACCGAAAAACTTTCCACCACCAGCCATGCGACCAGAGGTCCTATCCGGTATTAGACCCAGTTTCCCAGGCTTATCCCAGAGTACGAGGCAGATCACCCACGTGTTACTCACCCGTTCGCCACTCGAGTACCCCGAAGGGCCTTTCCGTTCGACTTGCATGTGTTAAGCACGCCGCCAGCGTTCGTCCTGAGCCAGGATCAAACTCTCCATGAAAAAACCGTGAAACAAAACCAACCCAAAAAGGTCGGCGTCTCAACACAATCAGGAAAGCAAAACCTGACCAAACAATCCAAAAAACCCACGGCATCCACTGACAAACACCGCAGGCAAACAAAAACTTCACCAACAATTGTCGACACACTATCGAGTTCTCAAAGAACACACACCC
>NZ_JAMTCG010000016.1 GCF_024171725.1 Williamsia serinedens | reverse complement strand
CGTGGTCCGGGCGAGCGGGGACGGACATGCGGAACCTGTTGTGCGGTCCTTTCGCGCAGACCTCGCCGAGTTCGTGATGCGCCTGGTCGATCAGCGCCCGCAGGTTCTCGATGCCGTTGTCGATGTCACCCACGACGGGCCTCCTCGGGAGTGGCGTTGCTGTGACAGCGGCGGTCCGTGCCGGTGACTTGCACCCACATGGTTTCGCCCCGGTGCACCTTGATGATCCGTTCCCCGCAGTGCTTGCACCGTGTGTCACCCACGACGATCACCACCCAGCGCCCGCTCGATCTGACGTAGCTCGGTTGCCGTCATCAAGACTTCCGCCCCGTCGGGCAGGGTGTGGACAACCGCAGACCCGCCCACACTTCCGAGCAGCCACCATCCGCCGGCCGGGTTGGTGACGTACACCTCCCAGCCGTCACCGTCACGGACCTGGAACACCTCGGGGGCGGTCACCGGGTGGCCTCAGCGACACGGGCGGCGCGAGCACAAGCAAGCAAAGATGCGGCCAAGGTTTCGGGCTTCTTCATGTCGTACGTCGTCACGCCCAAGTAGTGAAGTTCGCCGTCCTCGAAAAGCAACGGCCCCTCACCAAGCGGGCTTGCCCACAACTGCCAGCCGTTCTCGTCGTCATTGCCCTCGAAAGTGGACTCCGGCTCCGGCAGTTCCACCACGGCGTGTGTCTCCGACAGGACAGCGAGGACCGTGCGCGAAAGCTCAAAGGCGATCTGCTGCGAGAAGTCCAGTGGCGACTTACCCATCGAAGTTCCGAGTAGTTCGAGGGTGCCGCCAAGACATGCCGTCACTGCGCTCTCGACGGCCTTCTGTGCTGCGCCGCTCATGCCATCACCGCCGCCACAAGCGCCACGACCAGTGCAGCGTTGACGGCGAGGCTCGCCACCAGCCGCAGGTGCGCAACACCCAGCCGGTGCAACGCCGCAGTCAACGCGGTGTGGCGTTCCCCGGCAAGCTTCCGCCAGTTCTCGCCGATCGCGTACTCGTACAGGTCCGGTTTCGTTCTCGTCTCCACCGCTTCGATCCGTTCGTCGATTCTGATGTCGTGCATGTCGTCGGCGGCGTCCCAATCCATCACGCCACCTCGTCGGGCGGGTCGGGCTGCAACGCGTCCTTGCGGGCCATGACAGCGGCCATCACCTGCTTGGCCTGGTCTGTGCCGTCTGCCTTCATGTCGGCGTAGATGGCGCGCAGCTCGTCGAGATCCGTTGTCTCGGCGACCCGGTTCTGCGCGGACTCGTAGTCGGGTGCCGGTTGCTCGGCCAGGGGTTCGACGACGTACGGGGCGCGCTTGCCTCGAGTCACGGTGAGGGCGAGCACGAGCTTCTTGTCGAGGTGCGACATCGCTGAGATGCGGATGCCGCCAACCTTCTCCCGGCCGAACGTGATGTCAGGGTCGCGGTAGAGCATCAACCGCCGGCCCTTGTAGGTGGACGCTTCCTTGCCCCACGCAGTGATGAGGACGCGGATCATGCTCTTACCGGGGCGGTAGGGTCGGTCGGGTCCGAACTCGCGGGTCACAATCTCGATGGGCTGTTCGCTGCTGCCCCGCCGAACGTCGTCAATGGTGACGACTTTCGGCCCGGACATCAGGTCGTCAGCGTTGATCTGATCGCTGCGGGGTGCAGCCGCTCTGATGAGGTCGGCTTCGGTGATGTTCATACGTTGATCTCCAGGTCCAGGACGCGCTCGGTTTTGGGGTAGCCAACAATGGATTCGTAGTAGATGCGGATGGATTCGGCGGCGTTGCGCTCGAACGCATCGACTGCGGCCACGATCGCGTCCTGCCATCTCTCGTCGGGCAGCACTCGTTTGACGTAGAGCGGCATCCCAGCGCAGTAGGACACGTAGTCGATCCACTTACGCCCGGACACGAGCAGCCCGCACTGAAGCTGGGCCATGTTCTCGATCGGTGGGTGGCCGGCGAGGATGGTGGTCAGCTGTGTCTTCTGCCGGCGGGACTTGATTTCGATCAACCCGTCGTCACCGACGAGTCCGTCGGGTGAGTAGCCGATGGTGAAGCCCCATTTGTCCTCGGTCATGAAGCCGACTTCGGTGACGGGTGCGTAGTGCTCGGCGTAGACGGCGCGGGCTTTCGGTTCGTCTTCGATGCCGCGCCACATGTCGTCGCTGACGAACGTGGGGTCGGTATGCCCGGTGATCCGTTCACTCGTGAGCAGGGCTGTCAGGCCGCGGGATTCGTCGTTGCTCGCGACCTTCACCGTCTTCAATGTGATGAGTTTCCCGACGACGGATGCGGTGACGATGC
>NZ_JAMTCG010000015.1 GCF_024171725.1 Williamsia serinedens | reverse complement strand
CCCGCCACAACTGCTTGACGGTGTCCTTCACGCCACACCCCGCGGACGCAGGTCGCCGAACTCGCGAACGTGGTCAGTGATCCACTTCCACGCCAGGTCCTGACCTTTGGCACGGATGTACGTGGTTGCGGTCGCGTACCCCTCGGGGGTGGTGTCCTTCTTCGTCCACGCCCACCCCGCTTTCACCGCCTGGGCTGTGGCGTGGTTGCGGTCCGACCGGTTGCCGGCGACCAACATGCCGTGCTGTCGCAGCACCTCGTAGACGTGCTCCTGCAGAACCTTCACGCCCTGCAGCAGGCCCCACTGCTGAACCTCGCGTGCGAACGCCTGCCTGTTGATCGAGGCGTTGTCGGCGTTGCTGTGCGACTCGGCCTTAGCAACCAGCGGCGCATCCTTCTCGATGCGTGCCGTCAGCGCCTTGTTCTGCTGCTCAGCCAGTTCGGCGCGCTCAGCCTGCTCGGCTGCGGCGCGCAGGGCGCCGGCGTACGTCTTCGGGATGAGGAAGGTCGGACGTTCCTGCGCGGCCACTTCGGCTTGGCGGGTCTTAATAGCGAAGTACGACTGCGCATCAGCAATCGCCGGCTTGCGCGGGTCGCCGTTCTGCGCGACGAGGTAGCACGCGAAGCGCGACAGGTGTCGGTCGTCGATGCGACGGACGGCGTTGCTGCCGGTCTCGACCATCTTGGCGGCGCCGACAAAATGGTCCGACGGTGTATGACCAGCGTTGCTGGCCGAGATGCGGGCGCGGTCGATGGCGCCGGCAAACTTGCGCCACTCCTCGTACCCCAGCATGGGCATCAGTTCGCGAGCGGACCAGTATTCGCGGCCCTCGGGGGTCACACGCCTGATTGCGTCGAACGGTGACGTGCCGCTGTGCTGCGGCAGGTTATTCTGGTCGTGCATTCAGAGTCCTTGTCTCTTAGTGCCGGGCCGCCCCGCGTGACAGCGCGAGGGCGGCTTTCTTATGCGGCGGTTTCGCCGCCGAGGCCATCGCTCACCACGTCAAAGAGGTCGGTGAAGCAGTCCGCGCCGAACGCCTCCACGCACCCCGCGATGAACCGTGGGCCAGGGCCGGCCTTGCCGGACAGGACGCGCGACACGGTGCCGGGGTCGACCTGGATCTTCTGGGCGAACTCGTAGTCCTTGGTGGTGCCCGTGAGGCGCCGGATCTTGGCAAGGCCATCGGTGTTCAAGCTCAGCGTCGCCAACACCACTCACCTCCTAGTTGTGCCGCTTGACCTGCTGTCTTGCGGTAACACCAATGAATGTACGCACGGCATGGTGTGTACGCAATGTTGCCAGGTCACGATTCCATAACTGGGCGCTTGCGCAAGCGCTTAGGGGTTCTGACGTGCTGAATACGGTGCGTGTAATTCGTTGACCACTAGCCTTGCGCGGGCGCAACCACCGTTCAGGTGCGTCGATGGGGTGCGTTGCTGCAATACGCTTCCCCCGTGGCTGAGACGTTCTGGGACTACCTGATGCGGATCACCGACAACGCGACTGGGATCGCCATTTCCCGGGCCGCCGAGGTGGATGCGGGCAACGTGTCGCGCTGGCGGAACGGCAAAGGGCAACCGAGCGCCGAATCGGTAGTGAAGTTGGCTCGTGTGTTTGGCAGGCCTCCTGTAGAGGCGCTGATCGCATCGGGGCATCTACACGCGGGGGAGGCGGCAGCTGCGGTCGTAGAGATCGCAATGAGCGCGGGTGATTTGTCGAACGAGGATTTACTGGCCGAGATCGGCCGGCGGATGGGGATCAACGAGGGAGTACGTGATGACGTGGAAGATGCGCAGAAATCGGGAACACCGAGCGCCCCGGACAACAAGAAGAACCGTGCGGCCACGGGCCGCGACAACGTCCGTGACTTGAAACGACCGGATCAAGTCCGTCGCCCTGAATGGGGCAACGCCGGCCCTCCGCCATCAGTGGACGAAGCTGACGCGGCGTCCCGACGGGACAAGCCCAGCGACCACGAGGACGAAGATCCCCCGATCGACTGACACGAATTACACCAGTGTCATTGCTGGTCAGGGCGATTTCTGTCGGACGCTGTTCGTATGTTCTGCGTCATGGGGATTGAGCACTGGAACCCGTGGAGGTTCGCGGCGGTGCACCTGCCGCACGTCATCATCGACACCAGCCACCGCCTACCGCGGGGCGTGGCGGGACTGTGGCGGGGTGACCGCATCTGGCTGTGCAGCACGCTCGACCGCGCCGGCAGACGATCCGTCCTCACCCACGAGGTGTGGCATGTCAGGCGTGGCGAGGTGCCGCCGTGGATCACCGAACGCGAAGAGCGCACAGTCGATGATCTTGCGTCACGTGACTTAATCGGACTGGAGCAGCTGATCGACGGGCTGCGCTGGTCGGATCAAGAGGCCGAGCTGGCCGAGGTGTTGGACGTTGATGTGCACACCGTGCGATGCCGACTGAAGAACCTCACACCGGACGAGATGCGGCTTA
>NZ_JAMTCG010000014.1 GCF_024171725.1 Williamsia serinedens | reverse complement strand
GCAGGTACCTGCACAGAACCTCGGCATCGACGGCATCTCCAACATCTCCGAGGCGACCCTTGCCGGTCTCGAGGCCGGCAAGGACCGCAAAGAAGCCGAAATCAAAACGTCGCTCGGTGAAGCTCATGAGCAGGTCATGCGCACCGCGGCCTACATCACCGGACAGACGGAGCAGGCGCAGGACTTCGCGTCCGAGGTGAAGTGGCAGGACATGACCGCCCGAACCTTCGCCCAGGTGATCGACGGCCTCGGCAAGGTTGTGACGATGCTGAACGTCCCGCCGAAGGAAGTCCTCGAGGACATCCCCGGATGGACACGGGCACGGGTGGAACGCGCCAGCCAGGCAATGGATGAGGCGAGCCGTAAAGCGATGGTGCAGAACACACTCAACCGGGTCCCGGCCGCCGCACAGCGTGCAGCACAGGACCCGGTCGTGAACGATCTGGCATCCCGTGGCAACAACGGCGCCTGAGCGACAACAGATCCTCAGCCAGGTCAACACGGTCGCCGTCAACGACCTTGTCGACCTGTGGAGACGGGCGTCGAACCTGTCGTCGGAGGAGTTCCGCACCTTCATCCTCGATGCCTTTCCGGACGTGGCCGACCCGTACGCGGCGATGGCAGCCCAGCTGGCGGCCGACTGGTACGACGAGTCAGCACCAAACCTCGCCTACCAGGCGACGCCCACAGGAACACCGAACGTGCAGGCGTTGCGCGACTCGACAAAGTGGGCGCTCGGCGCGTACGGCGATGCTGGTCTTGCCCGTCTGGCGGGAACGTTGCAGCGCGCGGTGTTCAACGGGGCGCGCGACACGATCATCGACAACGCGGCGCGCGAACAGGGCGCCCGCTGGGCGCGGCACGCCTCAGCCAACGCCTGCGAGTTCTGCCGCCTCCTCGCAACACGAGGCGCCGCCTACGGGTCCCGCGACAAGGCGATGAAAGCCCACGACCACTGCCACTGCGTCGCAATTGAAGTGCGACCGGGCAGCACCTACGAACCGGCCCCGTACGTGGCCGAGTTCGAGCAGCAATACAACGACGCCCGGCGCGCCGCGGGTAGCGGAGATCTGACGAAGATTCTTGCCGCCATGCGCCAGCAATGAGACTTCCCGCCCTGGAGGCGGGTCAACAAAGAAAGTCAGCCCAGGAGGCGACATGACTGCACCCGACCCCAACCAGCCTGTCGAAGATCAGCCGGTCACCGAACCGGAAACTCCGACCGAGCCCGAAACCGTGGAAACGTCCCCGGAGGACGAGCTTCCCGAGTGGGTGAAGGCGAAGCTGAAGAAGGTCAACAGCGAGGCGCAGAGTTTGCGTCAGCGACTCAAGGAGCAGGAGCCGGAAGTGCAGGCCGCCCGGGAGGCGGAGCGCGCAAAGCTCACTGAGATCGAGCGCCGTGACGCCGACATCAAGAACCTGTCGGACACGTTGAAGGAGCGCGACACCCAGCTGCTCCAAGCCCGCTACCAGATCCCGGACGACTACCTCGAGTTCATCGGGGACGGCACGTTCGAGGAGAAGGAAGCCCGCGCCGTGAAGGTCGGGCAGATGGTGCAGTCGAAAGCAGAAGAGGCCGAACCGAACCGACCCCCGTCGGAGCGTCCGGTCGCGTCAATGAGGCCGGGAGCCTCACCCACCCCTCCGCCCGTGGAGGACCACTCTTATCCCGCGTCCTGGGGCTTCATGCCCACCGCGGATTCCTAGAAAGGAACAAGCATGGCAAACGAGTCCAAGCCGTTGTTCCGTCCCGGTGCAGACGTGACAGCTCTGACCACCGGATCGGTGACCGGCAAGACGTTCGTGGGGGTTTCGGCCACCCGCGACACCACCACCGGCCTGGTCAAGGTCGCTACCGCCACCGCGGCCGCCAAGCCGTTCGGTGTGGCCGCCTACGACGCCGCCTCTGGTGCCACTCTCACGGTGCAGCGCGGCGGCATCCTGTTCGTCACCGCCGGCGGTTCCATCGCCGCTGGTGCGCAGGTCGAGATCGGCTCCAACGGCCGGGTCGTGACCCTTGCCTCCGGTGTCCCCGTCGGTGTTGCCCTCGAGGCCGGCACCTCCAGCAACGACGTGCTGATCGCACTGGACATCTGAGGAGACCGTCATGGCACAGACCTACTACTCGCAGGAGTACCCGCTCGGCACCCCGTCGACCGCCGGCAACTCGCTGACCGTCGACCTGATGCTGGCGCAGCCGACGCGCATCAACGCCTACCTGTCGAACATCGCCCTGCGGAACTACTTCGCTGAGCGGATCTTCACCAACGGTGGCGGCGTCAGTGGTGGCGCGCTGGTCTACAACCAGCTCACCAGCAACGACCTGTTCCCGTCGCGGGCCGCCCAGAAGGTTGCCCCCGGTGCGGAGTTCCCCGAAGTGACGTTCGACCGTCCCGAGCCGAAGACCGCGCAGGTCGAGAAGCTGGGCGGCAAGTTCCGCGTCACCGACGAGGCCCGCGACCGCAACGACCTGTCGGCGATCCAGACCGAGGGTGTGAAGCTGGGCAACGACATCCAGCGTCAGATCCATGCCCGCGCTCTCGCCGAGCTGGAGGCTGTGATCCAGGCCAACAGTTCGGACCTGGTGTACGGCGCCACTTCGTGGGCCGACGCGACCGGGCTGACCCTGTCGACGGAAAACAAGGCCGCCCTGCCGGCCGCGGATATCGCGAACATCAACAAGATCGCGGCTCAGCGCGAGCTGGGTGTCAGCTTCAACCTGCTGCTGCTCAATCCGCAGGAGTTCGCGAACCTGTCGATCGTGTACGGCGACGCCACCGCCTGGCTGTCCAACATGGGCATGTCGGCACAGGTGTCGAACCAGGTTCCGGCAGGTTCGGCGTACGCGGTCGCCGAGGGCCAGGTCGGGCAGGTGCGGTACGAGCAGCCGCTGCGCACCGTCACCTACCGCGACGACCGCACGGAGTCGACGTGGGTTCAGTCGTCGATCCGTTCGGTGTTCGCGGTCACCAACCCTTACAGCGCACTGAAGCTGACGGGTCTGGCGGCCTGAGCCGATGCCTGATGCAGTGAAGCGGACCGTCCGTCTCGCGTCGATCGCATATGTCGACGCGGACGGGCGGACCCGCCGCGCAGACCGCGGCCAGCAGGTCGAGGTGCATCCCGACAGCCTCGAGAGGTTCGACAACCTCAACGGCGAACCCGAAGAGGCTGACACC
>NZ_JAMTCG010000013.1 GCF_024171725.1 Williamsia serinedens | reverse complement strand
GTGTGGTTTTCGCCGGTCCGACCGGTGTCCTCGCCCTCCCGACCAGCGCCGCACCGTCCGCGCTGACCAACGCATGGAAGGCACTCGACCTCGGCACCCTCGCCGAGGACGGCCTGTCGATCATGTACAAGCGGTCCTCGAAGGACGTGAAGGACTTCGACGGCGCCGACTACGTGTCGCCGCAGGACGACTTCTCGGATGGCTTCAAGGCCACGTTCCTCGACGTCGACAACCTGAACCTCGTGAAGAGCGTGTACGGCACCGACAACGTGACCGTCACCGCCGCGAACGGGTCGCACGGCGAGCAGATGACGATCTTCCACGCCCCCGACCAGCTGCCGTTCCAGCAGGCCGTGGTGGCGGTGAAGTCGGGTGCGAAGCGCAAGCTGTACGTCGCCGAGATCTGCCGCGTCACCGAGATCGCGGAGATCAAGGACGTCTACAACGACGCCACCAAGTACGAGGTCACCTGGAAGGTGTTCCGCGGCTCGGACGGCAAGTTCCTGAAGGAGTACCGCGACAACGGTGTTCTCGCGGTGCCCGCGAACTACACGGTGACGATCAACGGCTCGCCGGCCGGTGGCACGTTCACCCTGTCGGTCGGTGGCCAGACCACGTCGGGGATCGCCTACAACGCGGCCCCGTCAGCTGTCGACTCGGCCCTGGAGGCGCTGTCGACCGTCGGCACGGGCAACGCCACCGTCACCGGTTCGGCTGGCGGCCCCTACGCCGTCACCCTCGCCAACGGCGGTGTCCTCACCGCGAGTGGTGCGGGCCTCACCGGCGGCACCAACCCGAGCGTCACCGTTTCCTGACGTTCGACTGACTCGGCCTGGCGAAGGGTTTCTCCCCTTCTCTGACCAGGAGCCGCGACCTTTTGCCAGGCCGGGGCATGGCTCCTGATCATCGTCCACCCATCCAAGAAAGGGCTCCTGGTCACCCCATGTCTGTTCCCGAGGGCTACTCCGTAGCACCCGTCTCCACCGATCACCTGTGCAAGCTGGCGGTTCCTGTTCCCGGCCGCGACGAGCCGGTGCTGATCGAGGCTCCGTTCCTTGCGTGGATGCCGCCGGAGAAGATTGATGAGTACGAAGAGTGGGCCAGCGCAATGGTGACCGACGAGAAGGACGTCACCGACTGGCACACCGACAACGACCACCTGCCGAAAGATGAGCGCACGCCGTTTCCCGCGAAGAAGGCGAAGCTTGTCGGCGATGGCGATCCCAAACGCAAGCGTGAACTCCTGCGGGAGATGAAGATCCGCTGGATCAAGCCGTACATGGATGACGAGGACTACACCGCCCTCATCTCGTCGACGAAGCTGCCCGAGGCAACCATCACGTGGATCTTCGACCAGCTGAACAAGAAGGACGTCGCGCCGGTCACGGTGGGGGAATCCGTGGCCTCCGCCGACTCCTGACAGAGCACGGGGAGGCCATCGCCTCGGACGTCATCGACCGCGGTATGAGGCTGCGGGATATCGGCAAGCCGTGGTTTTCGTGGGCGGATCTCAAAGCGATCGTGATGCGGGCTTTCTCGGACCCCATGTCGGAACTGCATCGCAAACTGAACCCGGATTGGCGGCTGCAAACCCCCGAGGTGCGGTTGCTGTCGGAGATTGCGACCATCCAGTCCTCAAGCCGCTACTGGCAGGTCGCGAAGATCCTGAACGGCCAGGATGTACCTCAAACGTATTGGGAGACCCGCTACGGGCTACCCGCCGAGGAAGTCGATGAGGTGGACAACGCCGCTGAGAGCGCGGACGCCGCGGCCCGTGCTCGAGCCGTGGCGAACGAGATCATGGCCGGTTAGCTACTTGCCCTGACGGACCAAACTCACAGCTTCGTCAAGATCGCCTGAAGTGGGCCTTTCTTGCAGGCAGAAACTGGCATTGCGAACCGCGGTGTAGTCATCGATGCAACGCTCCAGCCAGTCGTTCCACTTCTGCTCAGCGGCAGCGATTTCACGCACCGACTGTTCGCGCCCTCCCTGTTTCTGCAACGCCTCATATGGGCCGGCTAGCGACCTCTGAACGGTCGCATAAACCGACGGACATGAGGCGTCTCGGAACGAGTCCCAGCATGCCTTGGCGGGCACGTACGCCGCTTCTATCTGGGAGGCAATCTCATCATTCGTCGGCGGCTCACTGGTCTTCGGTGACTGGTCACTCCCGCCGCTGCTGCATCCCGCGACAAGAACCAAAAGTGCGGCGACTGCCGCAACAACTAGGCGCTTCATATGCCCGATGTTAGTTCGGGCAATTCGAACAGGAGGTGTGTATGGCTGAGCTAGCCACCGCGTACATCTCCGTTGTCGCGGAGACTTCAGGCATTCCGCGGCAGATCCGAGCGGCACTCGGTTCGGCTCAGCGTGACGCCACGTCTGCGGGTCGCAGCACCGGCAACTCCTTCGCGTCCTCATTCGGATCGAGCTTGAAGGGCATCGGTGCTGCCGCTGGTGTGACGGGCGGTATCGCCGCTGTCGCGGGTGCGATGAAGTCGGCGATCTCGTCTGGCATGGACTTCACAACCAGCCTGAACACGATGCAGGCGGTTGCTGGGGCGTCGTCAGCGCAGATCGCTCAGGTGTCGGAGAAGGCCCGCCAACTGGGCACCGACAACCAGCTCGCGGCGACGTCGAGTGTCGACGCGGCGCAGGCGATGGTGGAGCTTGCCAAGGGCGGGTTCACGGTCGATCAGTCGATGCAGGCCGCCCGTGGCACCTTGCAGTTGGCGGCCGCCGCGCAGATCTCGGCGGCTGACGCGGCCACGATCCAGTCGCAGGCATTGCAGGCGTTCGGAAAGGACGCGAGCTTCGCGGGAACCGCCTCAGACATTCTCGCCAACGCCGCGAACCAGTCGTCGGCCGAGATCACCGACGTCGCGATGGCGTTCCAGCAGTCAGGTGCTGTGGCAAACCAGTTCGGCCTGTCGATGAACGACACCGCCGCCACGATCGCCCTCCTGGCAAACGCGGGCATCCAGGGTTCCGACGCCGGCACCCTGCTGAAGTCGACGCTGCTGGCACTCACCGACCAGGGCAAGCCCGCTCAAGCCGCCATCCAAGAGCTTGGTCTCACCGTTTACGACGCGCAGGGCAAGTTTGTCGGTATGGAGCAGCTTTTCGGGCAGCTCCAAACCGCGTCGAAGCGGATGACGCCGGAGATGTATCAGGCGGCAACCGCTACCCTGTTCGGCTCGGACGCTGCACGTATCGCCGGTGTCGCCGCGCAGCAGGGTGCGCAGGGCTTCGACAAGATGCGCGACGCGATGGGCCAGCAGGGCGCTGCCGCCGCAGTCGCTGCCGCGAAAATGAACGGCCTGCCGGGTGCGTGGGAGAAGTTCAAGAACGCAGCCCAGGACGCCGGTCTCGCCTTCTACGACGCCGTGCAGGGGCCACTGACCGCCGCCGCCACGTGGGCCGCTGATGCGATCGGCAACATCACCGACGGCGCATCCGGCATCGGCCAGAAGTTCAAGGACGTGTTTGCGAGCGTGTCCGACGCCTTCCAGAGCGCCGGCGGCATGGACCTGATCAGCGGGTGGGGCGACCGACTCAAGGGCATCTTCGACTCGCTGATGGATTCCGCGCAGGAACTGTTTCCCGTGGTCGGGAAGCTGGCCGAGGTTTTTGGTCAGGCCAGCGCAGTGATCGCCGTCGTCGGTGTCGAAACCTTCGTCTCTGCTCTCGAGGCCGCCGCGCAGATCCTGTCGGTTGCCGTAGTTCCGATCCTTCAGCTCGCCAACTCGGTTCTCTCTGCGATGCAGCCGCTTGTCGTCGCGGGTGTCGCTGCGTGGCTGGGGTTCAAGGCCGTCGCTCCAGCGCTGGCCGCCATGCGTGCACAGATGACAACTCTCAGCAGTCAGACCACTGCAACGACTACTCGGATGCGCAACTTCACTGAGCAGATGCGGGTGCAGCAGTCACTTGCCCGCATGTCGGGTACGTCGATCGGCGTTATGGGTTCCGCCGTTGCTGTTCTCGGCACGCAATACTCTGCGATCGGCCGGATGCAGGGCGCGTTCATTACTGCGTCTGAGGGGGCAACACGGTTCAGCAGGACGGCCGGAACTGCTGCCGCTGTTGGTAGTGGCCTTCGTTCTGTTGGGTCGGGTATCGCCGGTGTGTTCGGCGGACCGATGGGTCTCGCGCTGGCTGGTGTCACTGCGGGCATCGGGATTTTCGCGTCGTCGTCGGCGCAGGCCAAGTCGGCCCAGGAGGGCTTGCAGCAGGCCATCAAAGGCACCGCTGACGCCCAAACCGCCCTGAACGAGGCGCTGTTCGCTTCTCGTGGCGCGGTTGATGACAACGTCATGGGGCTGGCGGCGAAGCGTGTCTCGGCGATCGGCGACGAGTACGACGCTGTGCAGAAGAAACGCCAGAGCTTCATGGGGGCGCTCGGCGACACATCGACCTGGAAGCAGGCCATCACCTTCGGTGGCGCCGACTCAAATTACGACAAGACCAACGCTGCCGCGGATGCCGCGAAGCGCGCTCAGGACGCCCTTGACGGGTTGAAGATGAGCGACCAGCAGCTGGCGGCCGCGGTCACCGGCAACCAGGGCGCGTTCGACAACGTGCGTGCCCGGCTGGTCGCGATGGGTGACGGCGGCAAGGACGCCGCCTCGAAGCTGGCGCAGACCCGTGCCGACTTCCTCCTCGTGCAGGAGACGGCCCGCCGCACTACCCCCGGTTTCACTGAACTTCAGCAGGCAATGCAGAAGTACTCGGATTCCACTGCGTCGGCCACGGACAAGTCGAATGCGCTGAAGAATGCTCTCGACGCACTGAACCCGGCTCGCGGCAAGCAGGCCGCGATGGCGCAGTTCAACGACACTGTGCGTCAGGTGGCGGATTCCACAAAGGAAGCTGTTGATCAGACGCGGGGTTACGGGCAGGCGCTGATCGCCGCTGGCGGTGCGATCAACACCACGAGCCAGAACGGCTCGGACTTGCAGAAGACCCTGACGGGCATTGTGGACGCCACTGTCACCGCTTCCAGCGCGGGCGCCGACATGAACGACGTCAACGCGAAGAACCAGCAGGCGTTCCAGCAGCTCGCAAACCAGTACGGCATCAGCATCGGCGATATCAAGCGCGCCGCAGACACGCTTGGGCTGTCCGACATCAGTGTTGTTGTCGGCCTGAAGGGCGCCAACGAAACGGTGCAGGGCCTCGGAGCCGTGCAGGCAGAATTGGGCAAGATTCCCGCCGGTCAGCCCAAGGTTGTCGAGGTTCAGTCGGGGCAGCTCACCAAGGACACCCGCACCACGCTCGAGCAGATGGGCTTCAAGCTTCAGGATATCGACCGCAACGGCGTGAAGACCGTTCAGATCAGCGCGAACGATCTCGCGTCGGGTGCTCTGAACGCTGTGCTGGCGAAGCTGATCCAGACCGGCAACACCAACGCGAATCCGCAAGTTGTGCTCAACGATTCGCAGTTCCGTGTCGCGGACCAGAACGCCCGGCAGCAGTTGGGCTCTCTCGCCAGCCAGATCGCGGACCCGAAGGCCAACCTGATCATCGACCAGTTGGTGCAGGGCAAGACGGTGTCGATCCAGCAGTTGCAGCAACTGGATCAGACCATCGCGAACCCGCAGGTCCGCATGGAAGTGCAGAAAATCCTCGCCAACATCCAGCTGGTCAACGACGCGTTGGACCGGACCGCGCAGGCCCGCACCGCCTACATCAACGCGCAGGTCACCGGACTCAACTACGGTGACCGCACGCAGAGCGGTCAGGTGTTCCGCGGCCCCGGACTGGCGAACAACGCGGACGGGTCGATCCGTAAGTACGCGCAGGGAGGGGTGAACAACCTCCCCGACAGCGCCATGATCCAGCGCCCCC
>NZ_JAMTCG010000012.1 GCF_024171725.1 Williamsia serinedens | reverse complement strand
AAGTGTTTCGCCTCCGACGTCGCGATGAAGGTCACCACCGACGCGGTCCAGCTGTTCGGTGGGGCGGGCTACACCCGCGACTTCCCCGTCGAGCGCATGATGCGCGACGCCAAGATCACACAGATCTACGAGGGCACCAACCAGATCCAGCGCGTCGTCATGTCACGCGCACTCCTGCGCTGACGTTCTCGACGAGCCGCCTTCGGCTGGTCCGGTGTGGCCCGTCGCCGCCGGATGTCGTCGTCACGATCGCGCGAGGCCGCGGAGTGCGAGCCGGGCCGCGTGAAGGCCGGCCATGCCGTGTGCTCCGGGGCCCGGCGGGGTGGCGGCCGAACACAGGTACGTGCGGCCCATCCCGGTGCGGTAGGGGTTGCGGCCAGGTCGTGGCCCGAGCAGTAATTGGCGCGGAGACGATGCGCCGCAGAGGATGTCGCCACCCACGAAGTTCGCGTTCTCGTCCTGGAACTGTCGCGCCGGGGTTGCGATCACCTCGAGGATCCGGGATCGGAGACCGGGTGCGAACTCCTCGATGCGATCGACGATGAGGTCGGTGATGTCGGCGGTGACCCCGCGCGGCACGTGCGCGTACGCGTAGAGGGGGACAGCGTCGGCGGACCGCCGTTGTGGGTCGGCGACGAACTGCTGTCCGACGAGGACGAACGGTTTCTCTGGCAGTCGGCCCGCCGCGACGTCCTTCTCCGCTGCGACGATCTCGTTGGCCGTGCCTCCGATGTGCACTGTGCCCGCTCGTCCCACGCGTGGATCGCTCCACGGGACCTCGCCGTGCACCGCGACGTCGATCTTGTACGCGGCTGGGCCGTGGTCGAATCGACGATAAGAGCGGCGTGTGCACGTCGGGAGATCCTCGCCGAAGACGGTGTGGACGGTCGACGGGGCCGTGTCGAAGATCGTGACGTCACCCCGGGGTAGGTCGGCGATCGACCTGACGGGACTGTCGGTCTGGATCGTCCCGCCGAGGTCTCTGATGGCGTCGCTCATCGCCGTTGTGATCGCTCCGCTGCCACCCCGCGCGACCGGCCAGCCGTTGTGATGGCCTGCGGTCAGGATGCCCAGTCCGATCGCCGAGGAGAACGGCTCGGTCAGAGGCCGCATCGCGTGAGCGGCGACGCCGGTGAACAGGGCACGGGCCTGCGGGGTCCGGAAGACCTTCGCCAGGGCCGCGGCGGGTACGGCCGTGGGTGCTCCGAACCGTGCCAGTTGCACCGGATGTCGGGGCAGATGGACCACGGGGCCGAGAAGCTCGGCGGACAACGTCGGATAGCGCTGGGAGCCGTACCGGAACAGCGCGCGCCACCGAGCACGGTCGGCGCCGAGACCGACGGCGGTGCGGGTGACGGAGCGGTGGAGCAACGCGGCATCGTCGTCGACGAGCGGGTGTGCGCAGTCGATCTCCGGCCACGCCCACTGCAGTCCGTACTCCTCGAGCCCGATGAGGGCGGGTGACCCGACGGCCATGGGGTGGAATCCCGCGCAGTGGTCGACGAGAAGGTCGGCGACGGTGAACGGGCGATGGCTCCGTGTCCCGCCGCCGACGTGGTCGTGCGCTTCCAGGACGGTGACCGCGAGTCCTGCTCGAGCGAGATGCAGTGCGGCAGCGAGCCCGTTGGGCCCGCTGCCGACCACCGTCGCGGTGGATGTCACTGCGTGGCCGCCGGCGTTGCCCGGCCCGAGGACGGGAGATCATCCATCAGATGAGAGAGGCGGTCAGGCCGCCGTCGAGGACATAGTGACTGCCGGTGACCCAGGCTGCACGGTCGGATGCGAGGAAGCAGGCGACCTCGGCGATGTCTTCCACGGTGCCCAGCCGTGACTGCTTCGCGGCGACGAGGTCACCGAACGACGCGGCCGTGGCCGCCTCGAAGTCAACGCGCAAGCGGTCGACCATGGAGGTGTCGGCGAAAGCGGGGCACACGGCGTTGACCCGGATCTCCGACGGACGCAGCTCCACCGCGTAGACCCGCGTGAGCTGGATGAGAGCTGCCTTGGTCGCGCAGTACGAGCCGAGTAGCGGACTTCCCCCGACCCCGGCGACGGACGCGATGTTGACGACGTTCCCCTTGCTACGCGTCAGCGCAGGCAGGGCGGCGTTGGTGACGAGGAAGGGGCCACGGACGTTGACCGCGAAGATGCGGTCGAAGCTGTCGACCGTCTGAGCTGCCAGTGGGGAGGCGACCTCGATTCCGGCGTTGTTCACGAGGACGTCGATCCCGCCGAGGATGTCCTCGGCGGCGGCGACCGCGGCCTCGACGCTCTGCTGGTCGGTGACGTCGCAGTTGGCGACGCCGGCGGCGCCGATCTCCTCGGCGGTGCGACGGGCTGCGGCGTCGTCGATGTCGCTGATCACGACGCGTGCTCCCTCCCGGATCGCGAGTTCCGCGATCCCGCGACCGATTCCGGCTGCCGATCCGGTGATGAGGAGGCGTTTGTCGGCGAGTTCGGGCATGGGGTGTCAGGCCTTTCGATGGGATCGGGTGAGGGAGATCATCAGAGTCGTCAGAAGAGGGAGGCGGCGAGGCCGCCGTCGAGCACGAGGCTGCTCCCGGTGCACCACGATGATTCGTCGGAGGCGAAGAACGCCACGGCGGCGGCGACCTCGTCTGGCGTCCCGTAGCGGCCCTGCTTGGCGGCCATCAGCTCGTCGAACCCGCCGGGCTCCAGCCCGAGTGCGGCCTCGAAGTCCGGCCGTGCTGCGGTGACCAGTTCGGTGTCGATGAATCCTGGTAGCACCGCGTTCACTCGGACGCCGTGATCGCGGAACTCGGTGGCCGCCGTCTCGGTGAGGTTGCGTACGGCGGCTTTGCTCGCTGCATACGGGGCGATGAGGGGGGATCCGGCAGTGGCGGTGATGGAGCTGATGGTGACGATCGATCCTCCGCCGGCTGCGGCGATGGCCGGTGCCGTGTGGCGGATGGTGAGGAAAACCCCGTCGAGGTTCACCGCGGTGGTGCGTCGCCAGTCGGCGTAGGACATCTCGGCGATGGGCTGAACGCCCCCGACTCCCGCGTTGGGGACTGCGATGTGCAGGGCACCGAAGTGATCGACGGTCTGCTCGACGAGGGCCTTGATCTGGTTCTCGTCGGTGACATCGGCCTCGACGGCGATGGCGCCGTCGATGGTGTCGGCGACACCGCGAGCCGCGTCGATGTCGATGTCGGAGACGACGACTCGTGCTCCGTCGGCGGCAAGTCGCCGGACGATCGCGGCGCCGAGGCCGGCGCCGGCGCCGGTGACCACTGCTACGCGGTCGGCGATCGGCGTGGAATTCGTCATGGGGGTCCCTTCGATGGGTTTCCCCTGTCCGGCTGCGGTCGGCAGTCGGACAAGGGGAGACGGTTGGTGGGAGAACCGAGGGTCAGGCCCGGGGTTCGCTGATGAACGCGGGGATGGTCTCGGGCATGGGCGCCGCGCTGGGTGCAGCCGGGGTGCTGACCCTGCGACGCACACGGGTCGAATCGTCCTGGCGCCAGGTGACGTTGGTCGGGATGGGCCCATCAGGCAACCACGGCTGGGCAGACACGGCGTCCTCGACGTTCCATGTGCCCGTCTCGATCACACCCAACGCCGCGTCGATCACCTTGTAGCTCTGAGTCGACTTGTGGATCGGCTGGGACTCGACCCAGGCGACGATGAACTCGCCGGGCTCGAAGTTGCAGCGGCGCTGAATGGCCCGGATCAGCGACACGTCGTGCAGATGGCCGTCACCGAAGTTGAACCCGATGATCGAGTTGCAGGCGAACTCGCCCTCGCGCACGGTCCACGTGTCGATGTCGGGAATGTGGTTGATCAGCAGGGAGAACAGCCCACGTCCCTGGCTGTGCATCGACCGCCAGGCGATGGTCTGCTGCATGGTGATCTCGGCGACCGCCGGCGGGTAGCCCATGGCCTCGAGCTGGCGGACCTGGTTGCGGGTGGGCCGGACGATCTGGTCGAGCTTGTCTTCGGTGCCCGGTGCGAAAGCCCACAGCGCCGACGCCCAGTTGCCGGCGTACTGCCGCATCGACGGGGTGAAGGCGACCAGGTCCGGGCGGAGATTGCCGAGTACCGGGAAGAAGAACAGGACCACCAGGCAGGCGACGACGAACCACGGTGTGGCGTCGAACACCGACCAGCCGTTGCCGGCGGGGTGACCGACGAACAGGAACACGGCGGCGAAGGCGAACAGCAGATTCCACTCGAGCGGCACCGCCAAGGGGAACGTCGAGACGATGAAGAGGTGGAACGCCACCATGAGTACGGCCCCGAGAAGGGCGACCGTGGTGTTCGTCGTGAACAGCAGCACGATGGGTGTCGCGATCTCGACGGTGGTGCCGAGGAGATGCGCGACGGTCTTGGCCGTACCCGACGGGCGGATGTCGTCGGGGAAGTTGCGGTAGTGCTTCCGTCGCAACCAGCGAGTGGGGATGCAGGGGCTGTTCGACACCATCGGCGGGACGACGTTGGCGAAGTGCTTGCCGAACTTCGAGACACCGGCGGCGACCCACACCGAGAAGATCACGAGCTTGAGTCCCACGATGAGATCGACGATCGCGTTGTCTCCGAGCAATCCCACGACGCCGAAGAGCAGGATCGCCGGGCCGTACTGCTCGGCGCGGGCGGCGATGAAGATGGTCTTGTCCCGCAGTCCGAGGACGATGGTCAGCACGATGGGTGCGATCGCCAGACGCGGGTCGACGATCCCGCCGACGGCGTCGGGCATCGCCTGTTTGAGTGCGGGAGAGGCGATTCCGGGCAGCACGACAGGGATGAGCAGGGTGGCCAGAAGAGCGAGATAGAGCACGGCGTCGAGCGGGGTGCGACTGTCACCGCCGGTGAGGGGGACCTTGGAGGGCCACGGCGGCATGCGGACGGTGCCGGGGCGGGCCCAGAAGAGGGCGCCGCCGGTCATCGGCTTGAACTTGCCGGCGATGGGTCCCCACGATCCTGCGACACCGACGGTCTCGAGCAGCATCGTCCAGAACACGAGCTTCTCGTAGACGACGAGTTCGTTCCACCACCGATCGACCTGCCAGGGCATCCCCACCCCAGAGGTCAGGGTGATCAACGTCAGGCCGAGGCCGATGTACAGGACGAGCAGCTTGACCACATAGGTGGTCGGGATCATCTTCGGTGATCCGAAGCCGTGGTCCACCCAGTGCAGCGCAAGGGTGCGGACGCGTTCGAGGAGCGGTCGGTCGAGGAATGTCTCGACATCGACCGGGGGAAAGGCCCCGTTCTTGAATCCCATGGGTCAGCTTTCTGTGGAGCGAGTCCGGGTCGTGACGCGCACGGGTCTGCGGTCGCGCCTCGGAGCGGCATGTGGCCTGCGCCACAGAAAGTTACGGTTGTGACCCGCTCTGTCCCATGTCCCGATGGGATGAGATCCGCGCCACTTTTTGTGACCGTGAACCAATACGGATGGTCAGCGCTCGACGGCGGGTCCGAGCCAATGACAGGCAGCGAGAGCCACCTCGACCGCGAGGCGATCGGTGGCGAGTGGCGCGGGGAGCATCTTCTCGGCGTTGTCGACGCGGTACCGGATGGAGTTCTTGTGCATCGTCATCGCGGTCGCGGCCGCGTTGAGGCTGCGGTCGCATGCGAGGTAGATCCGCAGGGTGTCCCGAAGCCGCGTGGCGTTGGGTGTGTCGGCGGCGAGGTCGTCGCCCAGTACCGACCGCACCCAGGCTCGCAGTGCGGCAGGGTCGTGCGCGCAGAGGTCGACGACGGACAGTCCGGGTTGGTCGTAGCGTTCCAGCGCTCGGTTGCGGGGGCCCAGCACCGCGACGTGATGGGTGCGCAACGCCTGACGGTGCGAGCGGATGAATCCCTCGACGCCGGTGGCGATGGTGCCGACGGCGAATCGGGGGGCGTCGCTGGCCGGTGCGGCGTCGGAGAGCCGGTCGAGCGTCGAGATGATCGCGGCGACCGGGTCGCTGGACAGCTGGATCCACGCCCAAGCGGTGGCGCCGTCGCGCACCACCACCAGCGGGGCCGCGGTGCTGCCGAGCTCTGCTGCCAGCGCGCGGATGGACACCGTGAACCGTTGGAGCCGCTCCCTGCGGGCGGCGGGGTCTGCGGACCAGGCGACCAGGGCGAGGTGGCGTCCGAGGACGCGATAGCCGGTGACTCGCTGCAGGACGTCGACGCTGCCCGTGCCGGCCAGGATGCCGAGCACGGCGTCGAGACGTGCGCTCTCCCGGTCGGCGAGCCAGGATTCGCGTTCGGTCTCGTACACCGACACGACGCGTTGTGAGATCCAGTCGATGTACTCGAAGACCGAGTCGACAAGGGCGGCGTTGGCGCGGACGCGCACAGTCTCCGACGCGGGGATCGACAGGGAGGCGTCGAAGGCCCGGGCGAGGAGGAACTGTTGTCCGAGCCGGTATGCGCGGACCAGGGCGTTGACGGGAACGCCCCACTGGGCGAGCCGGCGGGCGTACTCCACGGCGGCGGCGGGCGGTTCGAATCCGTCGCCGGAGATGTCGTGCTGCAGGGCGTGCAGGATCGTGTCGACGTTGCCCTCGATGCTGGAGCCCAGCAACGCCACGAGTGAGGGGTCGTTGTTGAGTTCGACGATCTGGGACGCCAGCGACTCCCGCATCTGGCCGACGAGAGAGGTGAGCTGTGCGTTCAGGGACTCAGCGACGGCCACGACGTGGTCACGCACTTCGTCACGATCCTGTGGCGTGGCGGTCTCGCCGCTGTCGAGCGACACAGTGCGCACCTACTTCCTTGTGACCGGAGACTGAAGATCTGGCCTGTTCCGGCTCGTAAGTTACGTCACATGCTGTCGCCAACCGTCACGCCATCCGTGGTCGTCCATGCTCTGGGTGATCGGATTCGCGACGACCCCCACGGGTCGTGCCTCTCCGATGCAGCGACATCGCTGACCAACGAACAATTCGGCAACGCGGTCACCGCTCTGGCTCAGCGACTGTGTGACGGCGGCGTCGGCGTCGGCGACGTGGTGGCGGTCCTGCTGCCGAACCGCATCGAGGTGATCACCACGATGTTCGCGACGTGGGTCGCGGGGGCGACGTTGACGCCGGTCAACCCGGCGCTCACCGACGACGAGGTGCGCTACCAACTCGAGGACTCCTCGACTGTGCTCATCGTGGGTGACAGCCGCGCCGCACTGGTTGCCGATGCCCTCGACATCGCGTTCCTCGACGTCGCCTCGCTCACCGGCGCCACCGTGCCCGCGGCGGGACAGTACGCCGACGAGGCGCCGCTCGCGGGTGACAACACGAATGACTTCGCGCTCATCGTCTACACCTCGGGCACCACCGGTCGGCCGAAGGGGTGTGTGCTCACACACGAGAACATCGACGTCATGAGCAGAGCGATCGTCGCGGGCTGTCATCTCGGGCCCGACGACCGCAGTCTGCTCGTCTTGCCGTTGTTCCACTGCAACGGACTCGTCGTCGGCACGATCGCACCCCTACGTGCCGGTGGCGATGTCCACGTCGCCGACCGATTCTCGCCAGACACCTTCTGGAAACAGGTCTCCCGCGCGAAAGCCACGTACTTCTCCGCCGTACCCACCATGTACTCGCTGCTCGTCGACCGCGGCCCCACTCAACACGACCTCGCGGCGTTGCGGTTCGCGGTGTGCGGGGCAGCGCCGATGCCGGCAGGGTTGATCGCGGCGTTCGAATCCCTGTACGCAGTACCGCTGATCGAGGGCTATGGACTCTCCGAGTGCACGGTCGCTGCGACGCTCAACCCTCCCGACGCGGCGCGCAAGCCCGGAACAGTCGGATGCGCCTTGCCCGGTGTCGCCATCGCGATCGACGGCCCCGACGGACCGACGGTGGCGCCCGGTGTCACCGGGGAAGTGCTCATCGGCGGGAGAACAGTCATGCAGGGGTATCTGGGACTACCCGAGACAACTGCCGCGACCATCCGAGGAGGCTGGCTCCACAGCGGTGACCTCGGAGTGCTCGACGACGACGGTTATCTGACGCTGGTGGGACGCAGCAAGGACATGATCATCCGCGGCGGCGAGAACATCGCACCCGGGGAAGTGGAGAACGTCATCGAGACACATCCCGATGTTCTCGAGGTCGCCGTCGTCGGACGAGCGGATCCGGTGTACGGCGAGGTCCCGGTCGCCCATGTCGTCCCCCGCGCCGGGCACACCATCGACACCGACGCCCTGACCGCACACTGCGAGGAACGTCTGGCACGCTTCAAGCGCCCGACGTCCTACACGGTGCACGAAAGCCTGCCCAAGAGTGCGGTCGGCAAGATTCTCAAACGGTCACTGACCACTTCGTGACATCCCGACGCCACTGCCATCCCCCGGTGGTCTGCGCGGGACGCAGTCGCCTCGGCTCCCACGAATCCCGATCAACGCCGTGCGGCACCGTGTCGGACACCCGGCCTGGCTTCGGGCCCGACACGAAAACCCAAGGAAAAGAACGTATGCCACCGCATCCCGATTTCGATGTCTTCGCTCTCCCCGAGGAGCACGATGCGCTGCGTGAGGCGATCCGTGCGTTGTCGGAGAAGGAGATCGAGCCGTACGCGGCGGAGGT
>NZ_JAMTCG010000011.1 GCF_024171725.1 Williamsia serinedens | reverse complement strand
TCAGAGCAGCGTTAGCGTGGGACACGAGGGCCTCCGGTCCTGTGAAGCGGTTCCTAGACAGCTCCACTTCACAACCGGGGGTCCTCGCCTGTCTCAACGACAGGCCGACATCACCTCAACCCGACACAACGTCCCTGGACATCACAGCTAGCCGGCCGATCCGACCGTGTATCCCGGTCTCTTCTTCCTGGGGTTCGTTCCCCTGCGGTGGTGTGCTCATACTTCCCTTTACCCGTGTCTACGGAATGTGCAGGCATGAGGTTACCGCGATAACGCCGGACGCTCATACAGAAGTTCGCGGGGAAACGGACTCCCGGAGTAGAGGGGCGGGCGGCGCCGCCCGCGACGTGATTTGTACGAGCAGCACCTAAACCAACAGGCGGCCCGCGGACCACCCACCGGCCTACGAGACGGTGAGCCCGTCACCCGCGGGGCCTGAAACATCCGGTGCTCGGCCTACAGGCCCGCAAGGCGAATCAGGTGTTTGGCGCGCGCCGCCTCGCGGGTAACACCACGCCATGACCGCACCCGAGGAAATCCCCGACCTCGAACCCGGTGGGGGCGTATCACCGGGACGAACACCGCCAGGGGAAGCGTCCACCTCTGGCCTATCTGCTCCGGGCGCGGACGCGAACGACGCGCCAACCACTCCGCTAAAATGACCGAGAACCGCAGCCCGGCAGATGATTTCGGCCGTTACTGGTTAGGTCACGTGTTGTCCGGTCACGAGTTCCAGGGCGCTAGTGGCCTGGTAGCCGCTCGGTGGATCCGGCTTCGAGGGCTGCGGTGACGTGTTCGACTCCATCGCTGACGACCTGGCGGTAGGCCAAATTTGTCAGGACACTGAGACGAGAGCGGGCCTCGGCGAGGTGGTGGTGGGCGGCGTCGACTGACCCGAGTCGCCGGTAGTTGTCGGCGAGGTTGAGATGCAGGGAGGGGTAGAACCCCTCGACGGAAAGTGACGAGTGATGGGCCTGGGCTCGGACATCGGTGAGCGCGTGCGCTGCGTCGAGTGCGCGGATGTCCCAGGTCAACGCTTCTGCGGCGTCGTCGCAGAGATCGGCACGGTAATGCCCAATCGTGCACCGGTGCAGGGCGTCGCCGCCGGCTCCGACTCTTTCCCAGAGCGCGTCGAGCTGGGCTCGTGCCGCTGCGGCGTCGGTGGTGGCGAGTTGCATGGCCGCGACGATGGCTGCCATGACCTCGTCGGGTTCGCTGGCCGCGTCCGTGGAGTCGCTCATGGTCAACGACCCTACGAACCGGCACTGACACCCCCCTCACGACCTGGGCTCAGACAGTCGCAAGATATGCGAGAAATTCGCATGAACCGCGAACCTCACCCGTCCATGCTGGTCAGGTCGCCGAGGGATGGACCCGGTCTCTCAGACCTCGACGGTAGGTCGGCGAAGCGCCGCGTGGTGACCCGTGAAAACCGTTCCTGCGCAGACGCATAGCGGCTGGTAACCACGAGGTAGAAGGGGTACACGAGTTCGCAGTCTCAACGACTCGTTGCCTTCTACATGACATAATTATAAATTATCGGCCAAAAAGATTGGGCTGCAACATATTTCGTCACCGGTGACGAAACAGAAGGTGAATCACGCTGTCACGCTACCAAGTTGCTACGTCACTAGTGCGTGTCGGCGGCCGACCCGGGCGCAGTCGCGATCTTGTGATCGAACTAGAAAGGGACCCGGGAGCATGGGGCGCCCCCGGGTCCCTCCTGCGAGCAGATACGCACGACAGCGCCTCGTCCTGGAGGGAGAACACACCAACAGGGAAAGCCACCCGCAGCACCCAGTCTATAGCCACTCGTTATTGAGTGGGAGTAAATGACTACCCTTCAACGCTGCTCGCTGTCCGTAGCGTGGCGCTCCTGAACTCGTTGCAAGTAGTCCACGAAGCTGATGCGGCCCGCGGCGGTCGCACACAGGTCTTCGACATCGTCGCGGGTGGGTGTCAGGCCCGACTCCACCATGCGATCGAGGGCGTCATTGGCCACCTGGGCACCACGGTCGTCGAGCTCGGCGAACAGTTCGAAATACCTGGCAACCCAGGGCAGACGCGCCACCTCTGGGGAAAAGCTCACGGTTTGGCATCGTAAACTGTGACACTTACCAGTGAAAGAATCGTAAGTCGGGCAAAGGTCTTGCGAGTCCGCGAGGCGTGTCGCGGCCGCAATCTAGAATTGCCTGGTGACAGAGCCGGGAGACGCGGTCCGAGGAACTATCTCCAGCAATGACCGCCCCAAACGCGCGCGCGCCGCAGTGGCCGACCTCACCACAATCGTGCGCGTGCCAGGACATCCGGCCGCGGTGCAGGCGTTCACCGACAACGAACGCACCGCCGCGCAGCGCTACGCCGACGACGTCGGCGGCACCCTCGAATCACTTCTCTAACTGGGGGGTGGCAGAGCCGGCGAGGGTGCGGCGCACAGTCTGCGTCATTGCCCGGCCATAGGGGCCGGGTTGGCGGTGTCGGCGGGCGGTGTCGACCGCGGCGGTGTTGAGCGTGGCGACGATCTGTCTCGCTCGGTCCGCACCGAGTCGGGTGTCGACGGCGCGTACTACGAGCTTCGATAAGGCGGCGTGGATGTGGTCGGCGACGTCGCCGGCGTGATCGTCGCGGGTGGCATGGATCCGGGCCTCAGCCCAGAACAGTGACGTCTCGCGATCGCAGTAGAAGTCTCGCAGCACCGCGGCCGCAGCCTGGGCTTCGATGGCCGCCGCGGAGCGGGCGTCGAGGCGTTCGGCGAAGGTGTCGACCGCGGCGTCGACGAGGTCCTTGCGTTCGGGGAAGTGGTAGGCCACGGACCCGACGGAGATGCCTGCGCGGTGGGCGACCTCGCGTAGCCGCATTCCTCCGACCCCGAGGTCGGCGATCTCACCGATCGCGCCGGCGGCGAGCGCGTCGCGCCCGGTGCCGCGTCGCACCGTTCCTGGGGAGATCGACCGTGACGGTGTGGTCGCGGCGCTGGCCGGGGCCGCGGCCTCGCTGGCGTCGGCGGCGCGGATCCAGCGGTGCAGTGTTGCTTGCTTGATTCCGAGCTGGTCACCGACGTAGCGACGGGCCTTGACCTGGGATTCGTCGGTCGCGGCGATGCGCTCGCGGTACATCTGGACTGCTCGTCGCTGGGTGTCGTCGTCGTAGAGGGTTGGCCTGACCACGCCTCCATTCTGGTGTGTGGTGCCTACCGCACGTCATCCTGGAGGGATGGCCGCCGCCGTTCGTGTCGCGCCGATGCTGGCGACACCGGGATCGGTGCTGCTCGGCGACGGGTTCGCCTATGAGATGAAGTACGACGGCCAGCGCGGCATGGCGACCGTGGACAGTCGCGGGGTGCGGTTGTCGAGCCGCAACGGCACCACCATCACCCGCACCTACCCCGATGTCGTCGCCGGCATCCGCCGGGTACTGGGCGGACACGATGCCATCCTCGACGGCGAGCTCGTCGCCCTGGACGAGTCCGGGCGGCCATCGTTCGGGCTGCTGCAGCGCCGCATGCACACCCAGCGGGCCGGCGCGGCCCTGGTTCACGAGGTGCCCGCACGGTTCTTCGTGTTCGACATCCTCGCCAGTGACGGCCGAGACGTGACGGGCCTGCCCTACACCGGTCGCCGCGCCCTGCTCGCCGACGTTGTCGCGGACGACGATCCGGTGGTGCAGGTACCGCCGTCGTGGACGGCGGCCGACGGCGTCGACGGACAGGTGATGCTCGAGCTCGCCACCGCGCACGGCCTCGAGGGCGTGGTGGCAAAGCGCCTGTCGTCGCGCTACCGGCCCGGTGAACGCTCCCCCGACTGGATCAAGCAACCGCTGCGGGTGAGCGCGACGGTGGTGGTGGCCGGCTGGATCGGGACGCCGGGGAAGCTCGAGTCGCTGTTGCTCGCCGCGGTGCACCCCACCGGCGGTCTGCGCTACATCGGTCACGTCGGGACCGGATTCACCCGGGTCGGCCGCGCGGAACTCCTGGACCAGCTCGGCGCGATCGAACGTCCCACGCACCCGTTCGCGAGTCCTCCCCCACGCTGGGCATCCGGTGACCACGTCCGGTGGGTGCACCCGGTCTTACTCGGCGAGGTGCACTTTCGTGAGTTCACCACCCGTCTGCGCCATGCGAGCTGGCGCGGCCTGCGCCCGGACGCGACGCTGCCCGACGCGGACTGGCCGGGCTGACAAGCAGTGTCAGCTGTGGACGTAGAGGCTGTTGACGTGCCGGCGGATCGCGACCCGGAAGTTGTCCGCCGACTGGTGACGGACCGCGAGGCGGATCGCTGCGACGTCGAGGAGATCGACAGCCTGCCTCGGCGTGGTCCCGACCCGGTCGGTGACCCGGTGTAGCTCGCCTACGACGCTGCGGCAGATACCCGAAATGGATTCTGCGGATCCGCGTGCCGCTCGGCTGCGGGTGGCGTGGACGCGGAGCTCGGCGGCCGCCAGGGTGATGGTGCGTTCACCCCATAGGTGATGCAGGGCGTAGACGAGGGTGGCGCTCGCCTCGTCGCGAGTCCCGCTGCGCGAGCTGGTGATCGCGACCCGGCCGATGGTTTCGTACCGTTCCGCCAGGGCGGCGAACGCCTCGTCGACGAGCCGCTCGCGGCTAGCGAAGTGGTAGGTGATGGTCCCCGAGCTGACGCCGGCGACGGCCGCGGCATCGCGTATCGAAAACGCCCCCACTCCCCCATCGGCGATGAGCTCCCACACTCGGGCCAATATGTCCTCTCGCGCCCGACCGCGCCTCAGTGATTGATCGGCCACCACGATGCTCACCGTAGGCCGGTTCATCGACGTGAATCTTCGCCGCCCTTGGCCTGCCTAAGGAGCGCCGCGGTGATCGAGTCGGACTGGTCGCATCGGCAAGTACCCGTAGGCGGGGTCGAGGTTGTGGATGACGGTCTCGCAGCACCGGCACGTCCACGTTCGATGCGGCGGTTCGATCGTGCTGTTCCAGCCGACCAGCAGCGACCGCGGCCGGGTGAGATCGCAGCCGTTCGGGCAACGACTAGGAGCGGACTCAAGCCACTCCCCTTCGCCGCGCCGCTCTATCCGCGCCTGGAACGTGTGCAGCGGACCATCGGGAGTCGACACCGGAGGTGTCTCCTGACTTCCGCGACAGGGCGATGAGGAACGGCGCGCGGCCGACGTCAGTGCTTCCCACACCTGGCCGGCCGCGCACCACCACCGTAGTCGATCATATGTTCGATCGTCTACACCGTGCGGTTGCCGAGGTGCGCGAGCTCGCCTACAGCGGCGTCGAGGATCTTCTTCGCCGTGTTGTGGTGGATGTTGCCCGCGGCGGCGTGCTCACGCATTGATGCTTCGGGGTTGGCATCGCGGTGATGAAGTACCGCCGCGATCTGCGCCGGTGGGGTTCCGAAACCGTGGCGTTCGCGTAGATCCCTTGCCGCCTCAAGGTAGTCGCGGGGGCTACCGGGTCGCGGGAAGTCCTCGACGTCGGCGTCGAGATCAATCTCCTGCGTGGCAGAGAGGTCGACGCCGGCGTTGGCGTGCGTGGCGATCGTCGCGTTGGGCCTGGGGCGTCGGCGGAGCAACAGGGTCAGCGAATGCGTACTGAGCAGCAGAAACACCGGCGGAATGGTCGCAATGACTGCCGCGATCCAGGGCGAAAGCGGCTGGTTCGAAGGAATGACAGCGTGTAGAGCGTTCCCGGCGACGGACGTGGTGGCGGCGCCGATGAGCAGAGCCCAGAAGTACCGCCGCTCCCCCACCCGTGTCGACGACGACACGGCCACCAGGCTCACCGTCGCCTGCAAGATCGTCGCGTCGACCACAACTGGTCCGAGCCACGACAAGTGCCTCGACGGCCATACTCGCGTCGCGACGTCCCACAGTGCGGCGAAGCTCAGGACGAAGGCCGCAACAGCGATGCCACCGGCCGTTACTGCTCCCAGGATGATGGACACCCGCCGCATAGCAGGGCTTGTAACGTCGTCCATTGGCACAGGTCCTATCTGTGTCGGGCCCTGGCGGGGCTCCACCCCCGCCAGGGCCGTTAATGGCAAGCCGCGACGCTAGTCGCGGCGTATTTCAAGTATTGCTTGTATGTACGTGCGGTCTAGTCGTCTAGATCGTGGTTCTTGAGGTATTCGTCAACAGCCTCTCGGAGGACATCAGTCTTGGTTACCTGCGTGCCCCGCAGCATGGAGAGCTTGAGCGCGCCCCGGAGCATCCGTTCGTCCATCGAATCGGGATACCGGTAAGTGCGGGAGATGAGCGGATCGTGTTCGTTCGCTTTCGATCTGCGTGCTGGGAGGGATGGTGCCCGCCGCGCGCGTTTTCCTGGCTGTGACTCACGGGTCGCCTCCACCTGGTCACCCGCACCAGCCGGCGGCGTCGGAGCGGGTGACACTCCCCCATCCCCCGTCATAGCCGCGAACGGGTGTTGCTCGGCGGGCTTGGTGACAGTCTTGCGGTCGATGGCCATCGTCAACCTTCCTTCTGGTCAGAGCAGTTCGAGCTCGAGCGCCAGGTCGCGGTAGGCGCTACTGATAGCCAGCGGCCCCTTCCCCTTCAACTGGTGAATTGGCACCGCAAGCCCGTGAGCGTCCGCGACGGCGGCGCGCTTAGGGATGACGGTTTTAGCTACGAGCGCCTCGTACCGCCCGCGGAGCTCGTTCTCCCGGAAGTCCTGCTCGCCAGCTCGTTCCCGCCGCCCAATGACGATCGCCGCGATCTCGAGGCCCTCGTTGAAGCTGCGCCGAGCCATCGAGACCGATTCGATGATCGACTCGACCCCGCGTGCACCGTCCGCGGTTGCGTCGGTCGGGATGACGACACGCTGAGCAGCCGCGAGTCCGTTCGCCATGAGGCGCCCAACGAACGGACTGGTGTCGACAAGAATGTGCTCCCACTCCCCCTGCGCCTCGGCCAGAGCGTTTCTCAGGCGGTAGTGAATGTCCATTGCCGCGTCCGATTCGCGGTTGGCTAGTAGCCGGTGGCCAGCCAGGAGAGACACGCCCGGCCAGTCGGCCGATGCCGGTGTCACTGCGGCATCGAGCGTCACCGTCTCCGCTAGAACATCGTTCGCGCCATACTCGACGGCGTCGGGGTCGAGGCCCATGCCGGTGGTCGAGTTGGCCTGAGGGTCAAGGTCAACAACCAGCACCCGCTTGCCCGCCTCGGACAACGCCGAGGTGAGACCGACAGTTGTCGCGGTCTTCGTCGAGCCGCCCTTCTGATTACAGAACGCCAGAGTCGTCACGAAGCCTCCTCGAAATCGTATGTACGGCCAGTATGTGCAGTACACGCACGCAGTACAAGACCGACACGCTGTACAACACCGTATTGCTTGCCAGTATTGTATTGCATGTAAATACGTCATGGCTAATCAATTAGCCAGCATCAGCAGGCAGGCCGTTAACCCGGCCGCTCGCACGCAACGGTGTTATCCACCTGCCAACGTGGGTGGCTCGCGAGTGGGCAGGCCCCGGGAACGTGCGAGCCTGGCTGTCCGTCGCTGAGGCGAACGACCGTGGGCAGCGGGTCCATTCACCGGGTGCACGAGCGCCAGTTGACTGCCGCCCTGAGCGGTCGATGCCCGGCGCGGACGGCGACGCTGCATCGCCCGCGCTCCAGCACGCCGGTGAAGCGCTCGCGAGACGACGTCGCGACCGCGGGCGTGCCAGACGTCCCTGTCGAGGATGACCCTGCTTTGGACCCGTTCTCTCGCCGCTCGACCTGCACCGGCCGCCGGCGCGTCGTCAAGCCCGGCAGGCCCGATTAACCACCGTGTCGCGCGGCCCTGGCCGCTGCGGGTAGCAAGGCCCTGGTCGCAGAGGGTGTGGAGCAGGCGCAGCAGACCGTGGTGACGGGTTCCGGTGGGGAGCCCCGTCTGAGCTGACAGCGCGGCCGCGGGGACGGGAGTGGGGGAGAGCTGGGTGTAGACGAGGCGTGCAGTCTGGCCTAGAGCAACCCAGCAGGGGTGGAGAGTGAGAGCCATCCCCTGGGGGCTGGTGACGTCATGACTCACGGATGATCGGTAAACGGCAGCAGGAGTGCTCAGTGTCCACACTGTTGCTTCGTGGGGTGCAGTCTCACGGTTGTGCGGTTTAACCACTGCGAGCAACCCCCGCTCTGCAAGCCCTTGTAGCCGGCGCCGGGCAGTCTCTTCCGAGAAGCCCAGCCAGGAAGCGAGATCGCGGACACCGACGGGGCGGGTGAGACCGTAGCCGTCGGAGAAGCGGTGTCGGATGACTGCGACCGCTGCCGCGACGAGGTCCGGGTCGTCCCACTGGTTGACCTCTGCAAGGGCCTCGGAAATTCTCGGCTCATGAAGCGAGGCGGTTTCGGGGCGGTAGGCGCGAGCGCGGCGTGCGATGTCCTGCCAGTGTCGCTGACACCATGACACCCACCCCGGTTCAAGGTTTCGGCCCCGGGCGCGGGCGTGGGCGTCGCGCTCACGCCACTTCTCAAAGCAGGGGTAGATCGCGTAATAGCGCGCTGCGGCCCGCCACGACCGCACGCCTAGGCGCCACAAGACCCAGGCCCCGGCCAGGGCGGCGTGGGACCGTCGTCCCCGTCGCGGGGACACCGTCAAAGTCTTGAACTGCTCGCGCGTCATTCGCGTTGGCGCGCGGTAGGCGCGCGGCGCGACGACCGCCAGCTCGCCGGCATCGGTTTCGTCGACGTCGTCCCAGACCATGGGAGCGGGGGAGGGGAGGGGCTCGCCCGCGTCGACGTGGGGCTGGTTCAGGGCATCGGCGAGGCGCCGGTATGCGGCGATGGCGGTCATGCGCCGCCCATCGGTATCGGTGGGCCAGCACACCCCGCCGCCCGGCTTGAGCGGAGCGGACCCCGGAAGCCGTAGGCCATCGAGCCTGCTCCGGAGGTCGACGGTGGTCTGCGTCTCGCCGGCCCACGCGCGGATCTCAGATACGCGGCGGGTGAATTCCCGCCGTGCAGCCCGACTTGGGAGGGTCACGCCGAGGTGGACGCTGTTCGGAGTACCTGACTCCGTCAGATGTGCAAGCGACGCGCCCACAGTGTCCGCGGCGTCAAGGAGGGGTTGCAGGACGCGGTCGGCGCACCGGTCGACGTCGACGACCTGGATCTCAGGGCGAATCGGGGCGATGACCGCCCACGGCGAGGTTCCCGCGCCGGCAGCCTCGCCGGCCGCCATCAGCTCGGCCGCGGTGCCCGACATAACCGGGGCTGTTGCGTCACCGTCCAGCTGCACGGCCGTGACCGTCGCGGCGGAATCGGCCAGCAGCAGGTCGTAGAACCCCGCCCAGCGCGTGACCAATTCGTCACGCAACACACGTTCATCAGGAACTAGCGACTGCAAAGGGTGCGCGCTATCCTGAGACCTGTCGTCCAAGACAGTCCCTCCGGGGATCTCGAGCTCAGCGGGTTGGCAGACCTGCTGGCTCAGACTTCGAGCGGTCCCCCTGGTATCCCACCGGGGGGGCCGCTTTTCTCTGCGCTACGCAGTAAGCGGTAGCGCCGTTTGAATCTCCTTGTCCGGACGGTTCGGGCCCTCGACGAGGTCGGACCGGCCTAGGCGTGCGTAGAGAGCATCGGCGATGAACTGGCCCGTGATGCTGTAGCCAGCAGCTCGGGCAGCGGCATCAAGGTCGACTTCGGTGTGTGCCCGGAAGTGCCAAGCCTTGCGCTCGCCCTTGCTAGGTCGAGGCATATGCAGGTCACCCCTTCCGTGTCCGTTCTTCCAGATGAAGTCGTTCAAGTTCGCCGAGCGAAGTGTCCACCACAAGTGATTCTGATTCGAGTATTTCGGCGGCGACACGCCGAGGGACTAGCCTGTCCGATTGACCGAGTTCGAGGATGAGCGGTGGAGGACAGCGCACGTGGCTGACGTTGTATCGGATGAGGCGCGCCGACAGATCGCGTCTGTACGGTCGCCTTTCGTCGTGCGGCTCGATCTTCCGTATGCCCTCGATAAGCCCGAGACCGAGGTGCTCGTCGAGGGAGCGCAGACCCCCGGTCACTGTTCGGTGATGGTCGCGTTGCTGCTCGCCGAGCACACGCCAATTCCCGACGCCAACATCCAGATTCGGGTGTGGGCCTGTGACGGCGACTCCCGACAGCTCGTGTTCGACGAGTTCATGCAGGCCCACTCGGTGAACCCGGTGATGTCGGAGTTCGCGGTACGAGAGGTGTTGGAGCGGGTCCCGCCGCTCGACGACGCCGCCGAGAAGGCTCGTCGGGCGTTGGGTGGGCCCTTCGACACAGATCACGCGCTCGCTGTGGCCAGCCTGAACGCGAACCGCACGCCATGACCGATCCCGACGGCCAGTCGGGGGAGTGGCTTCTTGTAACGACGTTTCGCGGCGTGGTGGGGAAAGTGGTCGCGAAGTCGCGGGCTCCGGAGACCGTCCTCGAGGACGGTCAAGACCTGCTGCGCGCGCTGAAAAAGTCGCGTGCCCTCGGCGCGGTGACGGACATGGGCCTACTCACCAAGGACGCGGAGCGCGTCATCCGGGCGGCGATCGCGCGCCGCCGCCCGACCGTCGGCGAGGAGCCAGTAGCCTTCCGCGATCACTTCTTCCGGCCCATCGCCATCCCCGTCCTTTCCGGAGCGGACACCGTGTTCGCGGTGTGGCTGTGGATCGGCCTCGACGGCACCATCCCAGCAGACCCGCCGCTGACAGGGGCATGGGCCTGGGATATCAAGGCACGCCCGGCGCTGGCCACCTACGGGCCCGGCGTCGGCCCCCTCTATCGGCGCGATGATCTGAAACCCGGAAAGCAGTACGACATCAACGAGATTGCCGCGATCAACGCCTCAACCGTCGACGTGTCAGCGATCGCCCCGCGACTCCTGGACCCGGTGGACGGCACCACATTCGCGTTGGCGCCGGAACCCGACCGCGGTCAGGACGGGACGTCGTCGCTGGCTGCGATGCGGGCGATTACAGAGGTGGTCTACGACCCTGACCTAGACCGGTGGGAATGGCGCGGAGTGACGTGGGACGTCACGCACGTCGACCCTCCCTCAAACACGCCCCAGCGGGTGATCGCGCAGATGCTCGCCGGCCCCGATGTGTGGACGGCGACGGCGTACTGGTGGCCCATCCAGCTGGTGAGCATGACCGGGTCGCGACAACGACCCGCAGAACTGCACCTCGACCCCGAAACTCACAAGGCCGACCTGCGCGCGGACAGTCGTGCAGCAGTCCGACGGATGATCGAGGAATTGGACCACGCCGAGTCCGCGACCGCCCGGGTCTGGCTGGGGGTCAACGAGGGCGGATACGCCGCGTATGACGTTGCCGCGGTGCGTCTTCGTGATTCCACGGTCTCCGCCGCTGCGGTGTCGCTGCGCCGAGCCGCGGAGTGAGTTGACGGCCTGCTGCCAGATCGGTACCTTCAGCAACGCTCCGCTCGAACTGTTCGGTTTGGCGGAACTGCCGGGTTGACGACTCACTCGGTGGGTGCGAATTTGTTGCTCCGGCGTGCGCTGGGGCGATGACGTCATCCCACCGGAGAGCCGAACGTCGATGCCGACAGATCTGACGACGATCCCCCGTAGCGCGACCGCATACAGCGGTGTGAACCTGCGCTTGTACGACGCCTTCGTCCTGCACTTCACCTCCCCGCGTGCCTGGGGATGCTCACTGTCTGACCTGACCGAGATGTACCGCCGGCACGGCACAGATGACCACGCCGAGATCGGGGTCGGGTCGGGTCACTTCGTCACTGAGCAGACCCGCCACATCGACTGGGCCGCTCTGAGCCTCATCGATCCCAACCCGGATGCGCTGCGCTTCGTCTCACGGAGGGTCTCGCATCCGGCGGTCCGGGAACACGTCGGCGACATCCTCGACCGGGCAACGCTTCCCACCCGCCGCTTCAAGTCAGTTGCAGCAAACTACGTTCTGCATTGCCTCGCCCCGGGCTCCGATGTCCGCCGTACCGCCGTCCGCAACCTTGCGAACCTCACCGCCGACGAGGGAGTGATGTTCGGCGCGACGGTGCTGGGGGCAGAGGCGGAGCACAATCGGCTCGGCCGCGCGCTTCTGCGGCGGCTCAATCACATGGGGACGTTCGGCAACCTCGGCGATACCGAACGTGCGCTTCTTGGCCACCTCAGTAGCAGCTTCCGGCAGGTCGAGATTGAGCGCCGCCGGACGGTGCTGCTCTTCGCCGCGTCGGAGCCGATCCGATGATCGTGGGCCTAGGCAGGCATGCCGGGCGGTCGGCGACGCGCGCGATCGTGCGCGGCCCGGTACTCGGCAACCGACGTGCCCACAGCGTGAGCGAGCCGCTCGGCGAGCTCGTCGTTGAGGGCAACTTCGCCGCGCTCGACGGCGCCGACGGTCGCTGTCGGGACCGCGGCAGCCTGTCCAAGCTGAGGCTGGGTAAGGCCACGGAGGACCCGGTAGTCACCCGGAAACCGCTCGTCGGGCGCGACGTCGACCAGCTCGCTCATGGGAACGTCGAGCGCCTGGGCGACTCTTGCGAGGAGATCCACCTGCGGCGACGCGTGACCGGTTTCCCAATGATGCAGAGTGCTGCGCCCGATCTGCGCAAGGCGAGCAAGGTCGGAGATCGAGAAGTTCCGCGCTTCGCGAACCTCCGTGAGGGTGTTGGCCGAGAAGCCACGCATCACTCGCCGACTCACCGACACGCTCCGGGCGCGGCGCCTCCCACCATGGCTAATCACTGTGCCGCACCCGTCTCGCGATCATCACAAGCTGTCAGCATAGACCGTGGTATGGTCCAGACATCGCGAGCCGGATAGCGGCTCGACCAGGGACCAGGAAGACCAAAAGAAGGCCCCGACCCGGACGTTGCGGTTTTGGCGAACTCGAACGACGTCCGAGCCGGGGGATGCCAGCCGGCGAGAGCCGACCGACGCACCCATCGTAGGTGCGCCGATCGGATCTCACGATCCGATCGGAGTCGACCCTTGGGGACACCCAGCACCGATTTGCACGGTAAGTCGCAGTCTCGTGCGTGCTTCCGCGTAATCGCCACAACGGTTGTCGCCGCAATCGCGATGGCACTCGGCATCGGACACGCAGCAGCAGATGCGCCCGGAGCCTCGACAGGCTCGTGCGCGCCCTACGTAGCCGTTCTGGTGCCGGGTACGTGGGAGACCAATCCGACCGCGAACCCCGAGACACCGGTCGGGATGTTGGCCCCGGTCGGCAAGCAGTTGAAGTCCGACTACGGGTCGTCGCTGGACACGAAGTACGTGCCCTATTCGGCGTCGGCGTTCGACAAGGGACTGACGTATGCGCAGTCGCAGCAGTCGGGCAAGGAGGCGGTCAACCGGATCTTGCAGCAGTGCGCGGGATCTCGGTTCGTGATCGCTGGCTACTCGCAGGGCGCCGATATCGCCGGCGACGTCGCGGCCGACATCGGTAACGGCCGGGGCGTCGTTCCCGCGGCCCAGGTCCTCGGCGTGGGGTTGGTGGCTGACCCGAAGCAGGGGACTGCCGGCGCCCAGACGATCGGCCCGAAGCCGGTGGGGCAGGGAATCTCGGGTATTCGGCCCGAAGGGTTCGGTGCCCTCTCGGCGGTCACAAAGCAGATCTGCGCCCCCGGCGACCTGTATTGCAGCGTCTCGCAGGGCAAGGACGGCCTGCTGAGCTCGCTTGGGAAGGTGCTCGGCGCACCTGCGGGCGGTGCGACGGCCACCACCGCGCTCGCATCCACCTCGTCCACGTCAGCGGCCCCGGCTGTTCCCGCTGCGTCGGCGACGGGTCAGTCGGGCGTCGCGTCGTCCGCTCCGGCCGCAGGGTCGCTGTCGTCGTCGAGCCTGGTGTCGGACTACAGCAGCGCAGACCTCTCGGGCGCAACCTCGACCGCGGGAATGCTGCGCGACAAGCTCGCGACGTTGCAGAACGCCCCCGCCCCGTCCTCGGCGGCCGCGGCCGGTGACGTCGCGAGCATCGGCGCACTGGCACAGCAGCTGGTGGCGACGTTCGCCCCGGTCCAGCAGACCCAGCAGTTCATCTCCTCCACGCCCGGCGTGCGCCAGGAACTCACCACCGCCGCGCCGAACACACCGATGGGGCAGGCGAACTCGCTGCTGTCTCAGCTGGGCAAGGTCGACGTCGGCGGCATCGTCAACAACGCGTCGTCGATCGCATCGACGTTGGCCTCGGTGTCGGGCGCCACGACCGCGCAGGGCACCACCTCACAGACTCCGTCGGCGAGTGCCGGCTCGACCACCTCGATCCTCCCGAGCGGGTCGGCCTCGCCGACGGCACCTACCTCGACCCCGAACTACAACGCCCTGGCCGGAACGGCGACACAGCTCGCCGGCCAGGTCGCACCCGTGGGGTCGATGCCCGCGGACGCACTGGCGACGGCGGGCAACATCCTGGGCACCCTCAAGCCCGCCACGGTCATCAACCAGGCCCTCAACGTGGTCTCCGCGGTCGTCGACACCGACTACCAGGGCATCATCAACTCCCTCGCCACGCTGCCGCAGCAGGTGTTCCGCGGCGATGTGAAGGGCGCCCACAACACCGCTCGCATGCTGAACAAGCAGTTCGAGCCGTGGGTGAAGATGGCCGCGCAGATCGACTTCCACACCGCCGCGCAGCTGGTCACGTTCATCCCCGACACCACCGGCACCACCCAGATCGTGTCGCTGGTCCTGGGCCTGCTCGCCAACGTCGACATCGTGCGCCTGGCCCGCGACGTCGGCCAGATCCAGGAAGTGGCGTGGTCGGTCCTCGAGACCGGCAACCTGCTGCAACTGGCCCGTCTGGTGCCGATCGGCCTGGACCTGGCCTCGGTCGGACTGGGCGTGCTGTCGCCAGGCGCGAAGCTCTCACCCGAGCAGCTCGACGCCGCCGCCGATCCCTCACAGCAGTCGATGGCTGCGGCCGCGACCGGCAATGACCTTCCCGGCATCGCCTCGAACCTGGTGTCGCTGGCGGGAAGCCAAGGCGCGCAGGACCTCACCAGCCTGATCGGTCAGGGCCTCGACGCTGCGTCGTTCTACGCCTCGGGCACCCACACCAAGTACGCCTCGATGCTCGTCGAGGGCGGCAAGACGGCCCTGCAGTGGCTCGTCAACTTCTTCCGTCAGCAGATCTCGGGCTGATCGCCATGACCCATCACCGACCCACGCATCCGGAGGACTCCACCTAGACGACCGATCGCTCGACCATCCATCCAGCCACTTCATTGCCCGGGCGGGGCACATGTACGGCGTGTGAATTGCATTGTGAGGCTGCGCTATGAGCGCTCAATCGACGAAAACGAAGGTAGCGGTGCCGATCCTTGTCGGCGCCGTGATCCTTGGTCTCGTCGCGCTCATCGGGCTCGGCAGCGACAACCCCAAGGTCGACGACTGCCTTCCCGGTGCGGCGACGTCGGGGTCCACGGTCACCGCCGGTGCAAAGCTGATGCCACTCAAGGCAGGCACCTACAAGGTGGGTTCCCCGTTCGGCCCGCGTGACGGTGCGTTCCACTACGGCCAGGACTTCGAGGCCCCGCTGGGCACCCCGATCTACGCCGCCCTCGACGGCACCGTGCGCGAGGCCGGACCGGCGAGCGGGTTCGGCACCTGGGTCGTGATCGACTCCACCGTCGACGGCAAGAAGCTGTCCACGGTCTACGGCCACGAGCCCGCCTCGTCACTCAAGGTGCACGAGGGGGACAAGGTCAGCGCGGGAACACAGTTGGCCACCGTGGGGTCTGAGGGCGAGTCGTCGGGCCCGCACCTGCACTTCGAGGTGTGGCCCGGCGGGCGGCTCGACGGCGGCAAAGCCGTCGACCCGATGCCGTGGCTCAAGGGCGCTGGCGACCCCGGCAGTTCCGGGCAATCCAGCGATCCGGCGCAGCTCGCCGCGGTCGTCGGACCCGCCTCACCCGACGCATCGACCCCCGCATCGCCGCGGGCACCTCCTGCCGGTGATGCGAGCGACACCCCGGCCGCCGCGGCCGGCGGGGACCTTCCGCCGCTACCGGCGCGGATGGGCAGCGAGGCGCATTGGCAGGTCGACACCGTGCGCGTCGCGCGCGCTGTCGCGCAGAAGTTCCCGCAGCTGCAGACGATCGGCGGGTGGCGGCCCCAGGACGCCTACCCCGATCACCCGTCGGGTCGTGCCGCCGACATCATGATCCCCGGCTGGGACACCCCCGCCGGCAAGGCCCTCGGCGATCAGATCGCCGACTACGTGATGGCCAACAAGGACGTCTTCCAAGTCCAGTACATCATCTGGCGGCAGGTCTACCGGCCCGCCCAGGGCGCCTCGAACACCATGGAGGACCGCGGTTCTCCGACCCAGAACCACTTCGATCACGTCCACGTCACCACCGTCGGACACGGCATGCCCACCCCCGGGCAGCGTTACGGTCTGGCCCCCGGCGGCGTCACGCAGGGACCCGCCGCCGGCGCGGGCGCCGGGTGCGGCCCCGCCGCCCCCGGCGCCGGGGGAGCGGGCCTGCGCCCCGGGTCGGTCCCGGCGGCGTTCGAGCCGTGGATCATCAAGGCCGGCACCACGTGTGCCGAGGTGCCCGCACCGATCATCGCCGCGCAGCTCGAGAACGAGAGCGGCTTCAATGTCGAGGCGTACAACGCGGGGTCTCAGGCGACCGGCCCGGCACAGTTCCTCCCCGCGACGTGGGCGGCGAAGGGCGTCGACGGTGACGGCAACGGCACCAAAGACCCCCGCTCGATTCCCGATGCGGTGATGACCCAGGCCGCCTACGACTGCGAGCTGGCCAAGATCGCAAAAGACGACCTGGCCAAGGGCAAGCTCAAAGGCGACCTCACCGAGCTCTACCTGTCGATGTACAACTGCGGGCCCGGCGCCACCGAGGCCCAGGGCGGGGTCTGCCAGAACAGCCAGACCCTCAACTACGTCCGCAACATCCCCGCGGCCGCGCAGGCGAAATTCGCCGGTGCAGCGAACCTCGGGATCTCCGGCGGCACCTTCGGCGCCCGGGTCGTCGCCGCCGCGGCCCGCTGGCGCGGACAGCCGTATGTGTGGGGCGGCGGAGACATCCACGGCCCCACCGGCGGGCAGGGCGGTGGACAGTCCGGCTTCGACTGCTCCGGTCTGGCGCTCAACGCGATCGCCACCGCCTCCGGCGGGCAGATCGTGCTCAACCACCTCGCGTCCGACCAGCTCCACGATCCCCGCGGACGGTCGGTCCCGACCGCTGCTCTGGCCCCGGGCGACCTGGTGTTCCCCGCCGGCGACAACCCCGGCCACGTCGCGATCTACGCCGGCAACGGCCAGATGGTCGAGGCCCCCGACTTCGGGCAGGTCGTGAAAGTCTCCCCGGTCGCCAACCTCGGCGCCGGTTTCCAAGCACGGAGGTTCGGATGATCCACACCCTGCGCACGACAGCAGCCGCGGCCGCCCTCGCCGTCATCGCCGCGGTCACCGTGACCGCCTGCGGGAGCGACGACACCGCCACCACCACACCGACGGCCACGCAAACGTCGATCCCGCGTGCCCAGCAGTGGGACCCCACCGACCTACCCAACGGCGACAGCCCCACCGCCACCGCACCCACTCCGGCGACCGAGCTGCCCGCGTGGGCGGCCGACGTCGACCGCAGCGACCCGTTCCAGGTCGCGAAAACCGCTGTGCAGGTCTGGTACTCGTGGGACCCCACCACCGACACCGGCCCCGATGACGCCGCCGCCCGCACCGCCCCGCTGCTGACCTCCGCGTTCGCCGCGCAGACCACCTCGACCGGATCGGTCAACGGGCCCGGCGCGCAATGGCTGTCGTGGTCCTCGGCCGGCGCGAAGCTCAAGGTGTCGGTCGACGTGATGCCCACCGACGGCGCGCCGACCACCGATCCGTCGAGGAAGTACTTCATCTTCCGGGTCACGCAGCTGCCCTACACCAGCTCCGGCGCCGTCCTCGACCCCGCGCCGCCGCGCCTGGTCGCCGTCGTCGCGACCGAGGCCACCCCCGACATGTGGGAGGTGTCGTCGCTGAGTGAGCGCTGACCCGACCCACCGCACAAGCCTGTTCGTCACCAACGGAGGCGAGAGCCGATGAACGCACACAACCCCGACTACACCGGGCCCGCCGGCCCGGCCGACCCCGCGGAGTACGCCGCCGAGGCGCCGGTGAACATGCGCCGCCAACGCCTGCACAGCACCCGCCCCACCGACGCCGCCGCCCGCAGCGGCGGTGCCCTGCGCGCAGTGTCCGACCCCGCGGCGGGGATTCAGCCGGTCACCACCGGCATGACACCCCCGGCCCGGCCCGGCACCCCCGCCCCGGCCGCGCCCGTGACGTCGTCGGCGACCAGCGACCTCGTCGCCGCGGTGTCGGCGCACAAGGCGCAGTGGGGATGGCGGGGCCGGGTCAACGCCGCATTGGGGTTGCAGCTGCGCCCACCGGCGTCCGGTGACGAGGTCGCCTACCGCGTCAACGCCACCCGCGTGCAGCAGACGATCGCCGGGACCGCGACGGTCGCGGTCATCAACGTCAAAGGCGGGCAGGGCAAGACGCCGACGACGCTGATGCTCGCCTCGATCTTCGGCCGCAACCGGGGCGGGGGAGTGGTCGCCTGGGACGCCAACGAGTCCAAGGGCACCCTCGCCGAGCGCGCCGCGGCCGCCGCTCCCGCAGGCCGCGACACCTGCGTGTGGGACCTGCTCGAGCACGCCGACACCCTCGCCGCGGGCAACACGGCGGCCGGCGCGCTCGGGGCGTTCCTGCGCAAGCAGCCCACCACCGAGGAAGTGCTGGCCTCGGACAACTCCTCCACCCGGCCGCGGGCGATCGGCGCCGCGGAATGCGCGACGGTGATGTCGGTGCTGCGCCGGCACCGTTCGCTGGTCGTCGTCGACACCGGCAACGACGACCTGGCCGAGAACTGGCAGTGGGTCACCAGCCACGCCGACGTCCTCGTGGTCCCGCTGACCATCCGCCGCGACGCCGCGGCGAAGGTGACGCAGATGCTGCGCGGCCTGTCCGCCCGCGGCCTCGACGAGCTCGTGTCCACCGCGGTCGTCGCGATCGCTGCGACCCCGGAATCGTCGGCCGGCGACCGGGCGGCGATCATCGCCGACCTGCAAGCGGCCGGGATCCGGCGGGTGTTCGAGATGCCGTATGAACCGGCGTTCGCCTCCGGGGACCGGATCGTGCCCGAGCAGCTGTCGCAGTCGACGACGTCGGCCTACACAGCCCTGGCCGCGGAGGTCGCCGACACCATCGCCGCCCTCGACAGCGACTACGACGCCGGCGAGATCCCCACCCCCATCCAGCGCCCGGTCGACCCCTACGAGCCTGCCGGACCGGCGGAGTGGCCCGGGGCGATCGGTCCGGTCGAGCCGCCCGCAACGTCCTACGCCGAGGCGGCCCGTGGCGGTGCCGACGCGGTCACCGAGCAACTCCCACCGGTCCAGGCACCGCTCACGGGCTACTCCGAGCACCCCGAACCGTCCTACAGCGAACCGGCCTATGCCGAGCCGCCGGCCACCCCGTTGCCCGGCGGGCGGCCGCCCTCGGGCGGGCCGTCGCGACGCAGGTGGGCCGTGGTGGCCATGGCCGGTCTCGTCGTCCTGGCCGCTCTGGTCGGGGTGATCGGGTGGGCGGTCAGCGGTGACGACTCCGCTCCGGCACCGCGCCCGGCGTCCTCGGGTGACCCGATCAGTGGTGACGGGCAGGCAGGCGCCGCCACCGCGAGCGGCGACTGCCCGAGCACCTCGAGCGGGCCGGTCACGACCGGCCGCGACCGAGGCGACACCACCAGCGGCCCGCAGGTCATCAAGGCGTTCGACTACGCCTACTACGTCGAACGCAACGGTGCCGCGGCCCGCAGTTTCGCCACACCGGATGCGGCGATCGGCTCCGCCGATCAGCTCGACGCCGCGATCAGCCGCACCCCACCGGGAACCACCCACTGCCTGGAAATCCGCGACCAAGGATCCGGCCTCTACGCGGTGCGTCTCACCGAAACCCCGCCGGGGGGAGGTGAACCCACGGTCATCGACCAGCTCGTGCAAACCACCAGCACCGGCGGCAAGACGCTCATCACCGCCATCCCGAAGAACACCACCATCTCCGGCCCCGGCAACTGACACACCGCGGCCACCACCCCCTGTGAAAGGACACCTCGCAATGAGCACCACCCCCACCCACCGGCGCCCCGGCGCACACCGCGCCCACCACGCCGCTGTCGCGGCATCGGTGATCGCGGCGACCATCGCCGGATTCGCGGCCACCGCCGCACCCGCGCTCGCCGACCCCGGCGGCCAGGGCGGCATCACCCAGAGCCCCGACGGCGGCGGACAGGGCGGCATCACCCCCGGCACCGGTGGCGGCCAGGGCGGCGTCACCCCCGCACCCGCACCGGCTCCCTCAACCCGCGGGTCGGCGATCCCGACCCTGCCCGAGGAGACGACGCCGATCGTGCAGGCCGCGCCCGACGCCAGCCAGGCGCCGGCGTTCTACGGGCCGACCGGCCCGGTGTACTACAGCCCGCCGCAGACCTACTCGCAGAGCTACAACGCCGAGCCCGCGGTGGTGTTGCACGCTCCGCGCCCGACCCCGCCGCCGCGCACGATCCTTCCCCCGGTCGGCTACATCCGGATCGGCAACTACATCACCAAGAAGCCCGCACAGCTGTCGAACGCTGACGCCGCGGCGATCAACCAGAACGCCGGTGTCGCCGAGGGCAAGATCGCCCAGTTCTGGGAGTCGGTCGGCCTGCCCAAGGACCAGGCCGCTCGCCGTGGTGCGGCCGCGGTCACCGGCGGTGCCGCCGGCGCCGCGATCGGGTTCGTCGCTCTCGGGGCCCCGGCCGCCGTCGTCGGCGGTGTCGGGGGCGGTTTGATCGGCGCCGGTGTCGGCGCGGCGATCGGCGCGTTCGTCCCGCCGCAGCCGTTCAACGTCGGCACCGGCGCTCTCATCGGTGCGGGCAGCGGCGCTGCGATCGGCGTCGGTCTCGGCCTGGGCGTGGGTGTGCTCGGCGCGGTCGGCGGCGGCATCATCGGCGCCGTCGTCGGGGACCAGGTCGGTGCCGGCGACCCCGGCGCGGACCCCAACGGCAAGACCATCACCCCCGGCACCCAGGACGAGCGGCCCTACCGGGCCGACCCGCCCAACCCGCAGGGCAACCAGTACGAGGCGCACCTGGACCGCACCGGCCTGCCCGGTGGCGGGAAGGTCGACTACGTCGTCAACAAGGCCGGCGACGTCAGCGGCTCGGTGCAGCTGGGGCCGATCAACGCGCCCATCGCCATCTCCCACGCCCAGGCCGACGCCCCCTTCAAGGCCGCCGGGCTGCTCGCCCAGACCGCCCGCGACACCGTCGCCCGCGGCGCCGCCGATCTGTCGGCCCAGGCCGAGAAGGCCATCCCCGGCCTCAAAGTCACGTTCCCGCAGCTCATTCCGACCAATGGAGGTAAGCGATGACCCCGACGATCCGCCGCACCCTGACCCTCACCGCGACCGCGATCGTGGCGGTGACCGCCACCGCCGCTCTCGGTGTGGGGTCGGCCGCGGCCGACACCGCGCACCACATCGTGCTCGCCGCCGGCAATCCCCTCGACGGGGTCAGCCCCGACCTCGGGGTGTTCGGGCCCGCACTCAACTCGACGTGGAAGCGGGTCCTGGCCGGCATCTGGGGCGTCGCCATGGCGGCGTGCGCGGTGTGGGTCATCCTCGCCTCCGTTCAGTACCGACAGGCCAAGAGCCGCGGCTTCTCCGGCCAGATGAACGAAGGCCGCCAAGGAATGATCGACGCCTTCATCGCCCTCGGGTTCTGCGTCGGGGCTGGGGTCCTCATCGGCGCCGTCCTCTTCGTCGTCGGCACCTAAGCCGTTCCCGCACACCAAGGAGACACTTCTGATGGCACGCAACTACTCCGCGCTGGGCACCGACACCGGCGCAACCGCAACCGGTACCGGCGAACCCACCGGCGGGTCGTCGCGCCGCAAGCGTTTGCTGATCGCCGCTGCGGCGTTCGTGGTGATCGTCGTGGTGATCGTGGCGATCGCCGCCTCATGCGGCGGCAGCGACTCCACCAGCACCTCGAACAGCGCGTCGGGCTCGGCACCGGTGCTGCGCGGGGCGCATGGACCCACCGAGCTCGTCAACGGTGTCCCGCGGGGCTACACCCACGACAAGACCGGTGCCGCGACAGCGGCGGTCAACTTCATCCAGGCGGTGTCGCAGTCCGATCAGGGCCGCATCACCGGCGACATCCTGCGCAAGCAGGCCGTCGCCCCGTCGGCGACCCCGGCGCTGCTCGCCGTGGTGGGTGACTCCGCCGACCGGGACACCTCCGACGGGGTGTTCAACACGATGCCGGTGGTGACCACGGTGCGCTCCTACGACCCGGCCAAGGCCGTGATCAGTGTGTGGGCGCTGGGAGCGTCGCAGTCCAAGGTGAACGCCGCGGGCAAGGTGTCGCTGCAAACCCTGTGGTCGACGACCACGGTCACCGTCGCCTGGAACGGCCAGGACTGGCAGGCCGCCGACTGGCAGTTCGCGGCCGGCCCCGAGCCGTCGTCGACGACGTTCCCCGCCGACAACTCCCCGCTGGCCCAGCGCGGGCTCGGCGGCTTCTACACCGTCTACGTCGACTGACCCGGCACGGCCGGGGTGGGCGCACCTGTGAGCGCCCACCCCGCGACCCCCGACCCCTCTCGATCAAGGGACATCCCGATGCGCACCACCACCGTTCGGCTGCTCGCCGTCCTCCTCGCCGCCTGCGCGGCACTGGCGCTCGGCGGCGGCACCGCCGCGGCCGCACCCGACTCCGCCGCGCAGCCCGGCCAGACCTCGACCACCGCGGGCAGTCTGCCCAAGGGGTTCCCCGATGACCTCAAGCAGTTCATCGGCGGGACGCCGGAATTCAAACGCGGGCCGTGGTTCTCGGGGGCGTGCGCCAACCGGGGCGGCGACTTCGGGATGTACCTGTCGAAGATGTTCCCCGTCGAGAACCGGCTGCGGTACTGGGCTCTAGACGCCGACGGCAAAGCCGCCCTGCTCATCGGCTACACCCAGACGCAGCAGTCCGTGGCCAGAGGATTCGTCGACAACCCACCGGTGAACCTCATCGTCGACGGCCAGCCCAAAACCGTTGCCGGTAAGGATCAGATCGCCAAGGCGATCACCGACGGCGCGACCCCGGCCAGCGACGACGTGTACGGCAAGACGTTCCCCAATGACAACGCCGAGTTCTACCCGCCGGCCCCGACGTGCGCCGACGACCTGGCCCGGTGGACGTCGAAAGCGTCGACGACCTGGGGGATGAACTGGGTCGGCACCCCCGACGACGCCTCCCGCCAGGCGATGATCGCCGCCGGCGCCCCGGACGCCTCGGTCACCGACCCGTGCGGGATGGACACCAAGCGCGGCGGGTGGGCGTACTGCGCGCACGCGATGTTCGTCAACTGCGACAAGGCCGACCGCGGCGACGACCTCGCCCGCTGCCGCGACTGGAACCTCGGGATCGGCCGCATGTTCGCCGGGACGAAGGACTGGATCGACCGCAACACCAGCTTCGGTGACCGCGTCGATGACGCGATCCGCTCCACCCCCGAGTACCGCGAGGCCAAAGCGCTCGCGGATGCGTTCACCGCGGTCTACCAGTTCTCCAAGAAGGTCGTCGCGTTCGTCAAGGACCCCGGCAACGTGATCGACGACTGGGCCAACGACATCAAGGAATGGGCGGTCTCCACCACCCAGGCGGTGTTGCGGGGGCTGGTGTCGGTCGGTGAATTCAACGTCGGGACCGACTGGTTCCTCTCGCAGTACGCGATCGCCGCCGGCCTCGGTGTGGCGGTGATGTCCATCATGTTCATCACCCTGGCTGCGCGGGCGGCCCGGCCCCGCGGCCGCCACGGCGGGACCAGCGAGCTCGTCGGTGTCGCATTCGGCTACCTGCCCGCGGGACTGCTGGCGATGATGTTCGCCCCGGCGGTGATCGCGGTGCTGCAACCACTCACCCATGGCCTGACCGAGTTCTTCGCCCAAGCCATCGGCTCCAAAACCGACGAGACGGTCAACAACGTCTCCGCGACGCTGGGTGGGCTGACCAAGGACACCCTCGTCGGCGGCACCATCGCCGGGATCATCGGGTTCCTGCTCCTGGGTCTCGGTGCGTTCGCGCTCTACATCGGTCTGCTCATGCACCAGATCGGGCTTCCACTGGCCGGGATCATCTCGGCGATCTGCTGGGGCATGTGGATTCACCCGAAGTGGCGGGCCAAGGCGCTGCGGCCGGCGCTGATGTTCCTCTCCCTGATGCTGTCGACACCGCTGCTGTTCCTGTGCATCGGGGTCATCGAGGACGTCATCAACTCCGCAGCGAAGTCGTCGATGACCGGCGACGGAGACCTGAAATCACTCGGACAGCTCGCGTTGATGGGGCTGGCGTTCTTCGTCCTCGGCCTCGCCCCGTTCTCGCTGCTCAAGTGGGCGCCGATCCTGCCGTCGGCTGAGGACGCCGACCGCATGGGCGACTCCGGTGCCGGGTCCGGTGCGATCGCCGGCGCCGGGATGGGAGCGGGCCTGTCCGCCGCCCGCGGCCCGCACCGCTCGGTCGGGTCCGGTGCGGCGACCAACTCCGCGGCCGCCAGCTCGCCCGGGGCGTCGTCGCACTCCGGCAACACCGGGTCCGGTGGGCACGCCCCGTCGGCGGCGTCGTCACCGATCTCCCCCAGCGGTGGCGGCCACGGCGGCGGTGGGGGACACCACGGCGGATCGGCCGCGGCCGGAGCGGGCGGCAAGGCGATGACCGGTGCCGGCGGCAAGGCCGCGCTCGGCGCCGCCGGCGGCCTCGCGACCGGCGGGCTGGTCACGACCGCGGCGCTGCTCGGCTCGGCCGCCCAAGGCGGGTCGCGGGCTGCGGCGATCTCGGCCATGAACCGCATCCACGGCACCGCCGCGGACTCCGCACCCACCACCGACCAGTGACCCACCAGGAGACACGATGAGCGACACAGAAATCCGCACGTCCATCCTCGGTGGCGAGGTCGCCCGCCGGTCGGCCGCGGGCCTGCACGAAGCGGTGTTCGCGGCCTGGGCCGCGGCGCTGCTGTTCGCGGTCTTCGTCATCGTCACCTTCGGCGCGAGCCTGGTCACCCTCGGCCTGGTGATCGCCCTGGCCATCACGGTCATCGGTGTCACCGTCGAGTTCAACGGCGAGCAGTCGATCGCCGGAGGCTGGGTGCACCGCCTACGCGGCTCCCGCCGGCGCCGCCGCGGCGAACACGTGTTCATCAACAGCAGCGATCCCGACTGGGGCAACCCCGAGGTTGACCCCGGCTGGGACTCCCCGGTGCAGCTGGGAAGGGTGAGCAAGCTCGACCTCGACGGCACCGGCCTGGATGACCTGTTCATCCTGCACCACCAGAACCCCGGTGAACCTACCTACTTCTCGGTCGTGCTGGCCGTGCAAGGGCTCGCCGAGGGCCTGCGCGGCGACGGCGCGTGGGGCCGCACCTCCGAGCAGTTCTCCTCCATGCTCGCCGCGCTCGCACGGCGGTCGTCGTTCATCCGCACCGTGCAGATCGTGCATCGCTCGGTGCCCAAAGATCTGAACCCGCACGTGAACTGGATCCGCGAGGAACTCGCCCACCTCGGCCCCGAGCTCGGTGAGCAGCTCGCCGACCCGATCGCCTCCTACGGCGACCTCATCGACACCATGCGGCCGCTGTCGGAGGATCACCACTGCTTCTTCGTCCTCTGCTTCCCGCAGTCGGGTCCGATGATGAAAGAGGCCGCACGCATCGCGCGACAGAAAGAGGCGACGATCGAGGGCGGTGTCGCCCAAGTCATCCGCGACGACACCGAACGCGCCCAGCAGCTCCTCGCGATGGCCGGCATGGGCGACGTCGAGGTCCTCGGAGAGCAACGCGCGTGCGCGGTCATCCGCGCCATGCTCAACCCCTCCCACCAGATCGAACGCCACCTCGGCGCCCGCTGGGAGACCTGCATCCCCACCCTGTTCGGTGGACATGAGTCGGTGACCGTGCGCGCCTCCACCGACCCCGACCGCCGCGGCGAGCAGTGGCACCACCGGGTGGCCACCGTCCCGCCCGGCCACATCGAACCGGTTCCGCTGGGCCCCCACTGGCTGCGCAACCTGCTCACCGGTGTCGCCCCCGACCCGGGCGACCCGGCCGACGGTCTGCTACCCAGCCCCACCATCCGCACCATCACCGTGCGCATCGACCTCGTCCGCGACGTCCACGCCCGCACGGCGGCCAAGCGGCACGTCACCGAGGACATCGCCACCCAGATGCGTGAAGCAGAAAAAGGCATGGTCACCGACGGTATGAGCGAGGTCAAAGCGGGGGCGTCGGGACGCCGGCGTGCGGACCTGATGCCCGGTTCCGGGCATCACGGCGTCATCTGGGGCATGACCGTCGCGGTCACCGGCCGCGACCTCGACGACCTCGAGCGGGCCTGCAACCGCGTGTCCGAAGCCGCGGAGTCCACCCCGATCAAGGACCTGCGGTGGAAGGACGACCTGCACGACATCGCGATCTTCTGGACCCTGCCGCTCGGTCGGGGTCTGGCCATCACCCGCCACAGCAAGAAGGTCTGAGGACACCGCCGATGAGCCTGAACAACAACCTGATCGACCTTGCCGGTCCCACCCAGGAACACCGCGCCCGCGCCACCCGGCGCCGCCGCGGGCTGTGGCGCCGCCGCGACACCCCGGTCGCCGCCGACCCCAGCGTCGCCGTCGAGGCCCGCCACCGCCGTCCCACCCACCCCGACGACCAGCCGCCCGGGGCGATGCCCCGCCGGCCGCTGCTCAAACGCAACCGCATCCTCGACAAGTGGGGCTGGTACGAGCCGCGCCCCGAAGGGGCGTGGTCGACCACCCGCCAAGCCGAGGCGCTGAACCTGGCCACCGCACGCCGCTCCGGGCGGTTTCGCGGGCTGCTGTCCGGGCGCAACCTCATGGGCCAGTCGATGGTGTCGGCCGACCCGTTCGAGCTCTACGCCGACCGGCGGGTGTCCCTGTCGAACATCAACGTCGCCGCCATCGGCGACATCGGCCGCGGCAAGTCCTCGGGCATCAAGTGCTCGTACTGCTACCGCCAACTCATCCGCGGCCGCCAGGTTGTCGTCATCGACAAGAAGTTGCAGGCCAACCGCGGCGAGTACTCACCGATCGCCGACACCCTCGGGGTGACGTCGCTGGTGTTTCAGACCGGCGGCGGCGGGATGCGGCTGAACCTGCTCGACCCGGCGATCTCCACCGACGGCCACCACGCCGGCGCCAGCGTCGACGTCGTCCCCGCCGGCCAAGAACAACTGCTGCTCGCCGTGCTCGCCGACACGATGGACCGCCCGATGGACGAGACCGAGAAGGCCGCGGTGCGGGTGGCGTTGAAGAACGTCAACGCCCGCGCCGCCGCCGAAAAGCGGGACCCCATCCTCATCGAGGTCGCCCAGGAACTCCTCACCCCCGACGGCGCCGAGGCCGAGAAGATCGCCGCCGCCGTCCGGGCCGGTGAGCCGATCCCCGAGCAGTACTACCGCGACCTGCGCGACACCCACAACGAGCGGGTGCTCAACATGGGCGACCGCGGCTACTTCGGTCCCCGCTGGGCCGCCCGCGCCCTGGAATGGGGCCTCGAGCCCGGCCTGGCCATCCTGCGGCTGGTCGACGGTGACCTGCGGGGTCTCGTCGACGGCGCCACCTCACCAGAAGTCATCGACGCCCTGGACCACCCGTTCGTCCACTTCGACGTGTGCAAGCTCCCCGAATCCGGGCCCGCACTGCGCGTGGTCATGACCGTCATCAACACATGGCTGGCCAACCGGCTCGCCGCCCGCGCCGCCGAACGCAAACAGACCATCCTCATCGTCGAGGAAGGCTGGCACGTCGCGACCGGCTCCACCGGCGCGGTGTTCCAGCGCAACATGAAGCTCTCCCGCGGCCTCGGCCTGTCGACGGTGTCAGCGTTCCACCACATTTCCGACCTGCCCACCGATTCCCCCGCCCGAGCGCTGATGAAAGAGGCCGGGATCGTGCTGCTCTACGGCCAGGACATCGACGAGGACGCCCAAGAAGTGTGCGACATGTACCACCTGCCGCCGGGCACCAAGGACATCATCATGTCCCTGCCGCAGGGCCGCTGCCTGGTGAAAATCGGTTCCGCCGAACCGATCTTGATGGAACACATTCGCTCACCCCGCGAAATCGTCCTCACCGACACCGACGCCGCCGTCGTCGGCGCCGACTCCTGACCTCCCACCCGTCCTCGACTGATTGAAAGGCACCCCAGATGAGCGACAGCAGCACCGAATGGGACACCGCGGCCGCCGCGGTGGCCGAGCATGCCGACCGGCTGCGCGCCGCGAAGACCCATCGCGAGATTCGCACGTGGGCCGACGAGGCCAAGGTGACCGGTAAGCGGATGTGGCCGAAGGTGAAAACCGAACTACGCAAGCAACTCGACATCGACTACGACGCGCTGCGCACCGCCACCACCGACCGTGAGGCCGCCGAGGTGTCCGCGGCCGCGGCGCTGCTCGACGTCCCCACGATCGAGCTGTACGCCGCCGGCGACGCCGAGTGCGACAGCTTCGCCGTCGTCGCCGTCGGCGACGAACGCGAATCCTGGTACGGCGACTTCCATCCCAAGGACACCATCTACCGCGGCGACGACCTCACCGCCGAATTGTCCGCAGCCGACAAGGCCGTCTACCTCGCCGGCCGCGCCCGCGACGCCCAGGGCCTCGACGCGGTCAAGCTGCACCTGTTCATCAGCCACCCCGACGTCGACACCACCGCTCTCGCGGCGACCGCCGCCCGCCACCGGGTCGCCGTCGAGGTCGAGGTCACCGACATGAACCCCGCCGTCGCCATGTGCCGCGCACCCGGCTACCGGCAGTGGCGAGAAGTGAAGCTCACCAGCCTGTTCGCACCCCGCGAACCCGACAGCGGAGCGGCGTGATGAGCACGACGGAGACCGCGATCCGACTGCGCCGCATCATCAGCGACTACCACCACGCCGCCCCCGACTACGGCCCGCACTTCGCGACAGCCGCAGAGATCCTCGCAGGCATCCTCCGCGCCGAGCGCACCGCCACCGCCCTCGCACACGCCGTGGACGCCGCCGTCGACGAACACCCCGAACCGGTGGCCTGGCTGCTGCGCAGCGCGCACGTCCGCCTCACCCACGACATCGTCAGCGTCGGCCGCGCCGCGAACGACGAGATCAACGCCCGCACCGCCACCCCGTCGACGAAAGGCGCCACCCGTGACTCCCTCTGCGGCTGATGACCACACCTCTGGCCGGTCACGGCCGCTCGACGTACTCGCCTGCACGGGCCTCGTCGCCACCATCGTCGCGACCATCATCGTCGGCGTAACCGCCGCCCCGGTGGGTCCAGTGGTGCCGTTCACCACAACGCGGTGGTTGATCGCGATCTGGCATGCCCTCCCGCTGGGGTGGACACTGCTCACGATCACCCTGGCCGTCGTCACCCTGGGCCTGGCCGCCGCGGCCGGCGACATGGCGATCACGGCCGCCGACACACCGATCCAGCGAGCCCACTATGAGTAGGCGCCGCACCAGGGAGCAACGCGGCCTCGTCGCCACGTGGTTGCCGCTCGCCGTCGCCGCAGCACTGTTCGTCGCCGGGGGAGTGGCGTTCGTCCTCTCCGAGTTCATGGTCCCCACGCCCCCGTTGCGATGCAGCGCAACGGGTGAGTGCTCCGTGCTGGTCACTGAATTGCCGCCCGCCTGGTGGATCGCCCCCGGCCTATTCGCTGCTGCGGCCCTAGTAGCGGTAGTCGCCACCACGACCGGCCACCGCCCAATCACCTCGGATAGCGAAAGCGACCACGCGGATGCATGACCTATCAACTCCCGCACCACCGTCCGAGCCGCTCATCCCGCTATGGGTTCGGCCTGTCGTCCCGGCGGTGGGCGTCGCCGCCGTCACCGTTCCCGGCGGCGGCGCGGTATCCGGCGTCATCGCTGGCGAAGGCTGGGCGTGGCCCGGCGGGCTGCGGGCAATGGCGCAGTCCTACCTCGCGATCTGGGCCGCCCCCGGCGACCCCGCCTCGAGGTGGCCCGGCACCGTGTCACCCGGCCCGGTGTGGGCGGTGTGGACCGGCATCGTCGTCGTGCTCATCGTCGCCGCGATCGCCGCCGGGATGGTCAACAGCGTCCTGGTCCGCATCAGCGACCGGTTCCGCACCGACCACTCCGGTCTCGGCGGCCGCGGCGAAATGGTGCGGCTGGGGCTGACCGAGAAGGCCGCCAAGGACAAGGCCCGCAACGAGTTCGGCAGCCTCCGGCAGGTCAAGGCCCGCAAGATCGACGCCGCCCGCGCCGCGATCCGGCTCGGCAACAACCTGACCACCAACACCGCCATCCACATCCAGCAGCGGGACTGCACCATGGTCGAGGGCCCGACCGGCGCCGGCAAGACGTGGCGCCTGGCGGTGCAGCGGTGCTGGGAGGCACCCGGGTTCCTCCTGATGACGTCGACGAAGGTCGATCTGATCAGCGCCGTCTACTCCCGGCGTGCAGCGATGGGACGGGTCGAGATCTTCGACCCCGAGAACATCACCGGCTGGCCGACCCCGATGCGCTGGTCACTGTTGTCCGGGTGTGAGGACCCGGCGGTCGCGATCCGACGCGCGGACGCCCTGGTCAAGGCAAAACCGATGGGCGACACCAAAAACGCATCGTTCTGGGAAGGCAAAGCCTCGGTCCTGATGCGCTGCTTTCTGCACGCAGCCGCCGTCACCGGCGAACCGCTGTCCCGGGTTCAGCAGTGGGCCACCTCGCGCACCAGCCGCTCGGTCATCGACATACTGCGCGAGCACCGCCCCGAGTGGGCCGCTGAGCTCGCCCAGATCCTCACCAGCGAAGCCGACTCCGCCGACGACATGATGAGCGCCTGTTCCTCGCTGCTTGCACCACTCGCCGACCCGGCCATCCGCGCCAGCGTCGACGTCCCCGCCGGCGAGTCGGTCGACCTCACGGAGCTCGTCCTGTCCGGGACGAACACGATTGCCCTGGTGTCCAAGGGCGACGGCAACTCCACCGCACCGATCGTCGCGACGCTGGCCGCCGAGATCCACCACCTACTTGACCGGCACTCTCAGATCCTCCCGCAAGGCCGCCTCGACCCGCCGGCCCGCCTCGTGCTCGACGAAGTCAACAACGTCGCGCCCATCCCCGAGCTGCCCGCCCTGATGAACGACTCCGGCGGCCGCGGAATCTGCATCTGGGCGTTCGCGCACAACAAGAGTCAGAACATGGCGCGGTGGGGCCGCTACGGCGGCGAGATCTTCACCGACTCCCCGCCATGCCGGATTGTCCTGCCCGGCCTGCGCGGCGACCAGGAACTCGCCGAGCTGTCCCGGCTGTGCGGCGACCGCACCGAATGGATGCCCACCGCGCCCGGCCAGGCCCCCCAGCAGCGCATCCGCCCGGTGCTGACCCCCGCCCAGATCCGCCAGCTCCCCGAGGACGTAGCGCTGGTCATCTTCCGCAACGCCCAGCCGATGCTCGTGCACCTGCGCTCGGTGTGGGAGATCAAGGACCACCGCAAGGAAGTCCTAGCCTCGCAGCGCGCCTACTCCGCGGCCGCTGGCATCACCCAGGCCGCCGCGGTCGGGATCGCCAGCCCTCCGCCGAGGTGGGCGTGAGCAGCGACGTCCAGTGGTCCCGGTTCGTCTGGCGCCACCTCGACCAAGCCGCGGCCGCCGAACTGTGGGACGAACTCGCCGACTGGGTGCAGTGGGCCCGCGAACGCTACGACCTCGGCGACCGGATCCCCGCGTGCTGGTTCCGTCACCCCAGTGCCGTCGAGCAACTCACCGCCCTCATGTCCGCGCACACCGCCGCCTACCAGCAGCAGTACACCGTCAAAGGCGTCCCCGTCCGCGACTGGGACCTGATGAGCAACTGGCACCGCGTCGACCTCTGGCCAGTCGTTGAGCGACTGGCTCGCGACCTGGGGGAGTGCGCCGCCGGCGGCAGCTGCGCCTACCGGCCCCGACCGGCCCACGTCGACCCCGAGCTCAACGAGTTCGTGGCCACCGATGTCGCAGACCGCCCCGAGACCAGCACGACCCGACCGACCACCGACGTCGACGACGACGCCGATGACGGTCCAGAGCTGACGACCATCGACATGGAGGACCTCGTCAAGCGCGGCGACGCCGTCGTCGACGACCCCGCCGACCCCGAGAGCGGCGTCCACTACCGAGACCAACACTGGACCTACGACCCCGACAGCGACACCTACCGGCCCGACGACTAACCGTCAGACCACCCCAGACCGGCGACGTCGAAGAGCACTTGACGTCGCCACACCGCTGCGGTCGGGGCGCCTGGAATCCCCGCCCGGACAGGCACCCCGACCGCAGCTTCTCTCGAGATGGGACAGCGGTTCGATCTGGTTGGTCTTCCGATGGCGCGAGGAGACCGCGAACCACAGGGTGACGGCTCTTCGGACGTTGGCGGGGCTTCTTACGCCGACGGCTGGCCACAGCCGGGCGAATGGAAATTAGCGGCGCAGGCCGAGACGCTGAATCAGCGAACGGTAACGATGTACGTCCTCCTGCTCGAGGTACTTGAGCAGGCGACGGCGGCGGCCTCTGAGCAGAAGGAGGCTGCGGCGGCTGTGGTGGTCGTGCTTGTTCTTTATGAGGTGCTCAGAGAGTTGGCTAATTCGCCTGGTGAGCATCGCGACTTGGGTCTCGGGCGAGCTCGTGTCGGCCTCAATCTCTGCCAGACCGTACTCGGCCGGAATGGCCGTCCTCTGCTTGCGCGACTTGACCTTTTGCTCAACCGAACCGGCTGACGCAGCCTGCTGGCCGCCCGCAAGGTATTCATCAGCAACCCTTTGGACCCGCTCTACAGATTCGAGATATTGCTGTATAGCCGCATTCCCCGCGGGCCCGTTTACTAGGGCAAGGCGGGCAGCGGCGTCGCCAAGATCCGCGACGGCCAGCAACTCCTCGATGGCGATGTCCTCGGCAAACGGAGGCAGTACAGCTGCGGCTGCGCGGGCGGCCTTCGCTTCCTCCGACAGATGGTCGCCCGCGCCGAGGCCATCCGTGACGGATTGCGACGGGATACCGATGTGTTGATCGGCGGTCTCCCCCGACGCAGGACCTGTTCTTATCGCGCGCGAAACTGCATCGTTGTCGCTGTCCAGAACCCTGCGGGCCGCGGCCCTAGTTGCAGGAGCCGTGTTGGGGTTGTCGTAGACCTTTTGGGCGATCCTGCGGGCGGCCGTGAGCGACGTCGCCTCGTCGGCGTTCGCGAACGCGCGATCGAAAATGGTCATGCCTGCACACCCTCTGCATTGTTAAGTGCCCACTATCCATCATGACCCCGCTTCCGGCTCGTCACCAGCACGAGCCCGGTCGCCGGCACCGGAAGCAGTCGAAGCCGTGCCAAGTCCACCCTCCTCGAGCTTGTTGGCAAGCTCGACAGTGAACGCATCCCGCTGCTGCTCAATGAGCTGGATCAGGGCAGCATCATTCTCCGCCCTCGCTACTTGCTCAACGACCTCTAGCAGCGCGACGACGGTGTCGATGTTTTGTGTGGCCGCTTGATTGATTACCCAGGTGAATCGTTCCCAGAGCTGGCTCTGACGTTGCGCGGCGGCATCGACCGCCCGGGCGCTCTCCTCGTCTTTCCGTTGCTGTTGTCGTGCGCGCTCGTCCTTGTTCCGCGTGAGCGCCACCTGCCATGCCGCGACCACTGCTGCTGCGACCGCCGCCAGACCGGCGACACCTGGTGAGGTCACGAAAGCGCCGAGTCCGTGGCCGAACTGGTCCCAGAACCCGACGTTGTCCCCCCATGCGAGCACTGTGCGCATGAGCGAAGACGGTACGGGACCTTTGCCGGTCAGAGGCCCATGCGATGGGTGTGCTCGCGCTCGACACCGACGGTCTCGGCGCGGTGACCCTCCCGCACCTGCTGCGGATGCATGTCGGTGTGCAGCTCGTCGATCTGTTCGGCGAGTTGGCGGTGGGTCTGGCGTTGGGCGAGGCCCGCGTGGTCGGGTTCGGCGCCGATGGCGCTGTCGGTGGCGGTGATGTCGTGGTGGGCGCGGTAGGCGGCGACCTGGGCGGCGGTGTCGATCCAGGTGCGTCGTTCGGGCCCGTCGTCGGGGACTGGGCCGAGGTGGTCGGTCCACGCGGGCAGGTCGACCGCGGCGGTGCGTCCGGCGTCGCGGGTGGCGTCGCGGAGCGCTCGGTAGTGCTCGGTGGCGGTGGCGGCGAGGGTTTCGTCGACGTGGGCGGCGTCCAGGGGTGGCGGGGTGATCCAGGTGGGTGCGCCGGCGAAGTGGGCGGCCGCGGCGGTGGTGTGGTCGGGGCGCCACGCGGCGAGCAGCTCGGTCGCGGTTGCACCGGTCGGGTCGTTGACGCGGCGGGCGAGGAGCCCGGCGTGGTGGGCGGGGTCGATGCCGGTGTGGGTGTGGCGGGCGGCGAGGTCGTCGACGAGCTGCCGCCAGGCGGGGGAGTCGGCGGCAGCGGCGGCCGGGAACTGCGCGGCGAGCTCGGGGTGCTGAGCGAGCCACGAGCTGCGTCCGCTTTCCGCGTGCGCAGCGGTCGCCCGATCGAGCTGGCGGGCGAGAGTGGTGGCGTCGAGGGTGTCGCCGGCGTCGTCGCTCTGGGCGACGGCGTTGGTGATGGTGCGGCGCGGATCGGCGCCGAGGACGGCGGCGCGGGCGGCGGCCGCGCCCAGTCGGGCGGCGTCGGGATCGGTGCGCAGACGATCGCCCAGCTCGGCGGGTAGTTCGGCGGTGAGGTGGGCCAGGCGTGCTGCGGTGAGGTCGGCCAGCGCCCGGTCGTAGCGGTGCAGGGCGCCGCGCAGGCCGGTGCGGGTGTGGGTGGCGCGGTCGTGTTCGTCGGCCGCGGCGGCGGCGTAGTCGGCGAGTTCGTGGTCGGTGCCGGGGTGCCGCGGGGGCAGCGGCGGGAGGGCGTCGGGGGAGCGGTCGGGCCGCTCCGCGCCGGCGAGGCGGGCGACGAGGACCGCGGCGGCGTCGCGCGCGGCGTGGAGGTCCTCGGCGTCCCGGAGCAACGGGACGATGTTGACGCCGTGGTCGTGGAGGTCGGCCAGCGCCGCCCGCAGACGGGCGTGGGAGTCGGGGTGCGCCTCGCGGATGGTGGCGACCATCGACGCCGGCAGGGCGGTGTCGATGACGTGGGTGATGTAGGCGTCGCGCAGCAGTGTGTGGGCGGCGCGATAGTGGGTGGCCAGACGCTCGGGGTCGTCCGCAGCGGCCAGGGCGTCGCGCAGTTCGGTGGTCGCTGCGCGGTGGCCACCGTCGTTGTCGAGGGCTGCGCGGAGGACTTCGGTGGCGTCGGGGGCGCGGCCGGTGGGGTCGACGTGGACGCCTTCGGTGTCGATGGCGACGTTCTGGTCGGTGGGGACGTACAGGTGGTTGGCGGTGGCGCCGCGGGTGGTTTCGACGTAGAGCATCCGCTTGTTGGCGGTGATCGAGTGCAGGGCGCGGGCGATGTCGACGGTGACGCCCTGGGCGCGGTGCACGGTGACGGCGTAGCCGAGTTCGACGCTCTTGCGCACGTACGGCGCGGGCAGGGTGATGCGGCCGCGGTGGGTGATGTGGCGGACGGTCAGTGACCCGTCGGCGTGCACTGTCTGGACGGTCCACAGGTCGCCGTTGGCGACGGTGGCGCCCTTGCGGGTGCCGCCGACGGTGCGCAGGGAGGAGTCGTTGGTGCGGGTGACGATCTGGTCGCCGACGCCGGCGGAGTGCTGATCGCGCAACGGGGTGGTGGTGGCGGTGTCGGCGTGGCCGGTGGCGCGGTGGGCTTGTTGGACGGCGTAGTTGAGGTCGCGGACGTCCTCGACGGTGCCGGCCATGAGGACGCCGGTGGCGCCGCGGGCGGTGTCGGCGAGGTGGTCGGCGACGATGCGGGTCTTGAGTTCGTCGGTGGTGCCGTCGTGGATCCAGCCGCGGTCGGTGAACAGGGCGATGGCCTCGTGGTCGCCGTCGCGGACTTTCAAGGAGTTCTCGGCCTGGGCGGTGTCGTCGCCGAAGCGGACGACGTCGGTCAGGGCGGGGGCGTGGCTTTCGTCGGCCAGTAGACGGAACGCGCCACCGGTCTCGACGGCGTCGAGCTGGTAGGGGTCGCCGAGTCCGCAGACGATCGCGCCGCGCTCGCGGGCGATCTGGACCAGGGCGTGCAGGTCGGCGGTCGCGGCCATCGATGCCTCGTCGACGAGCAGCATCGTGCCGGGCCGGATCTCGGCGTCGAATCGGTCGGTGAGGGTGCCGGCGGGGATGCCCATGTGCTCGAGGCGGCCGCGGTAGGCGTAGGTGATCGCGGCGACCGAGGCACCGGTGGCACCGATCTCCGACCCCAGCAGGTCGGCTGCGGCCTTGGCGGGGGCGAGGGCGACGACGTTGCGTCCGGTCGCTTCCCACGCCCGCGCGGCGGCGCGCATGGCGGTCGTCTTGCCCGCACCGGCGGGCCCGACACCGACCCGCAGCAGCGGGCCGGAGGCGGTGAAGTGTTCGACCAGTGCGCGTTGTCCGGCGTTGAGTTCGCGGCCGGACTCACCGGCGAGGCGGGCGCATTCGGCGTCGATGACGTCGCGGGTGACGATGTGCGCGGTCGGGGTGCGGGTGGCCTCGATGAGGTCGCCTTCGGCGGCGAGGATGCGGTTGGAGGTGTGCAGCAGCTCGCCGTGGCGGGTCAGCTGCGACTCACCGTTGGCGCGTTGCAGTGCCGCGGGGGTGGCCGCGAACTCCGGTGTCGCGAGGGCGATCGTGCGGGCCCGGGCGGCGGTGATGGTGTCCTCGATCGCCGCCCGTCGACCGTCGTCGGTGGCGAACCGCATCGGCGCGATGTGCGCTTCGACCGCTGCCCGCAGGGTCGGCTCGGTCCAGGTGGCGCGGCGATCTTCTAGCCGTGAGACGACGCGGGCGGCTTCGAAATCGGGGTGGGTGAACGTCGGGGTGTGCTCGGCGGTGGGGGACAGGGCGCGGGCGATCATCGCCTCGACCGCGGCCTGCGACCCGAGGTGCTCGATGGCCTTCTCCCGCCACCCGGCGCGCATCTGAGCCAGGCTGCGGTGCGGCGCTTTGCCTTCGCGGGTGTCGAGGGTGGCCTGTTGGAACAGGGCGTAGCTGGTGCGGTCCGAGGGCATCTTGCCGTGCCGGTCGCGGTGCTCGCGGACGAGTTGGTCGTGGCGGGCCTCGATCTCGGTGCGCCGCGAGGAGAACATCTCGCGCAGCGACTCGTCGACGCCGGCGACCTCGAGGACGGGCTGCTTGCCCTCACCCATCGCCCGGGCGGTGACCGCGACACCGAGGCGGGCGCGCAGCTCGGCCATGATCCGCGCGTTGTAGCGCTGGGAGGCGGCGACGGCGTGGCGGTGCAGGGCCTTGGAGTCCACCGATCGCCACACCCCGTCGGTGCCTTGCACCTTCACCGACACCGTGGCGTGGGTGTGGAAGTTGGGGTCACCGGAGCGGTTGTCGAAGTGGTCGAACATCGCGACGGTGATGCCGCGGGTGTCGATCTGGCGTTCACCGGCCGTGCCGGTGCGGGTGTAGATCGCCTCGTGTTGCAGCCATTCCAGGGCGTCGGTGACCGCGGCATGGTGGGCGTCGGTGACCGCGGCGCGCACGTGGTCCTCGCCCAGGCCCCACAGCACCGACACCGACTTGGCGGGGGTGAACACGAGGTCGAACCCGGCCACGGGCTGGCGGACCTTGTTCTTCTCGTTGACCATCCACGACGCGAGTTCCCGGTCGGTGCGCAGCGGGCGGCCGCGTTCGGCGGTGAACAGCTCGTCGGCGACGTCGCGTTCGATGGCGTGCCGCTCGGCCAGCGTGGGCCGGTGGCCGTGGGTGTTGGTGTAGCGCTTGATCGCTGCGTCGGAGCGCACCAGCAACGGGATCTCGTTGGCGAACGCCGGGAACTTGCGGCCCAGCCGGGCGGTCTTGATCGCGTCCTCGGCGGACATGCCGTCCTCGATGAGGTGGGCGATCAGGGCGTCGGCGTTGGGGTGCAACCCCTCACCGAACAACGCCTTCATCTGCGCCTCCTCGACCCGGCCACCCACGGCCAGGGCGGGGTGATCGTGGCCGATCAGCCCATCCGGGTCGGCCAGCGCCTTCAAGCCCTCGCCCCACCACACACCCGGCGGGGTGCCCGCCGCGGTGTAGTAGTCGGCCAGTGATTGGCCCTCCTCGAGGAGCCGGTCGCCGGAGGCGACCTGCTCGGTGAGGTAGCTGTAGCCGTCGCCGGCGTGCAGCACGTGCAGGGTCATCACGCGGCCCAGCGTAGCCCGCACAGACCGGGCAGGCACCGCCAAGTCAGAACATCTGCCAGAGGTATGTCGGATCTTTCTGGGTGGGGCACGTCAGTGGCCCTGGGAGGGTGGCTGCGAGCTGGTCGACGTCGATGGGTGCGGATGCGGATGAACGAAGGTGAGGACGAGGAAGCGGGGTGCAGAGATGGCAGTGCAGCGAGCGGGGTGAACCTTCCTGGGTGTGTGCAGACCGTTCCCGTGTCCCGGGGCAACGAGGTCTGCCAGAGCACCCCGGGGGCCGCGTGGCGGCGCTGACAGCGCCGGCGGGGGGCCGGTATTCTGTGGCTGCCATCGGCCGGAGGGTCGGGAGGAATGGCGCGTGAGATCCCGGAGGATCCGCCATGCCCTCGACCGGTACCAAAGTGTCTGCACGCTCCAAGGCCCGCGAGAAGCTCGCCGCGGCCCGCGAGGCCCAGCGACAGCGTGAGGCGCTCGCCGAGCAGAACCTCGCGACGCTGCTGTCGGCGGACGACGTGATTGCCAAGGCCCGCAGAACCCAGCAGAGGGCGATCGACGCCGCGCAGGCGTCCTACGACGCCGCGGTCGCGGCGGCGGGGAAGGTGTTCGAGTCGGCGACCGCCGCGGCGCGTGCCGAACAGGCCGCCGCCGCGGCCGCGATGAAGGACGCTGGCGAAACCATTGCCACGATCGCCGAACTGGCTGACCTCTCGCCCCGCGAGGTCAGCGCACTCATCCGTGAACACACCGACGGCCGCCCGGCCGCGGGAGACGACACGACCAGCAGCGACGATCCGGCGTCGGGCACGCCCGGCAACGCCATCGACCCGGACGGCGACTCGCAGGAGTCCGAGTCCGCGGCGGCCGATGACTCAGCGCCGTCACCGACACCCGGCGACGACACCGGTGACGTCAGCGACGACGCCGGACAGCGGGAGTGGGCGGGAGCCACGGCATGACAGTCCGCGTGCTTCGGCACGCGGCCGCGACGGCGATGCTGTGCGCGGCGACCGGCATGGTCGCCGCGTGCGGCACGCCGGTTCCGCCGACCGACGCCGGCGCCGCCCCCGCGGTGACGGCCAGCTCCGCAGCGGGCATGCGGCAGGACGCGACAGTGGTGCGGGCGATCGACGGCGACACGCTGCTCGTGCGCGTCGATGACCGCACCCAGCGGGTGCGGCTGATCGGGGTCGACACCCCCGAGACGGTGAAACCCGATACGCCGGTGCAGTGCTGGGGCAAGCAGGCGAGCGCGCACACCGCCGCGCGCGCCGGCCGCGGCACCGCGGTCACCCTCGAGTCCGATCCGGTCGCCGGTCGGCACGACCGCTACGGCCGGACGCTGGCGTATGTGTGGCTGCCCGACGGCATCATGCTCGACGAGGAACTGATCGCCGAGGGCTACGGCCGTGAGTACGACTACGCCGACCAGCCCTACCGGTACCGGCCGCAGCTGCGCGCCGCCCAGGACGCGGCCCGCGCCGCGGGCCGCGGGTTGTGGTCGGCATGCCCGCAGTGAATACGGCGAGCCATTCTGCATCTGTCGTACGTCGGTGCAACGCTCAACTCAGCAACAGACCTACGACAGGAAGGGGTCGGCGATGAACGGCCTACTGATGCTCGCCGGCATCGTCGTTCTTGCCGGCATCCTCACCTGGGGGATGGGCTCGGTCATCTTGCGCGTCGTCGGGATCCTCGCCGTCATCGACGGCGTCGGCGGCGTCATCATCCGCGCTGGCATCGTGACCCACTGGAACGGCCTTGAGATCGTTGTCGGCCTGGCGATGTGGATGGCCGGGCACTGGCTCTACGCCGCGAAGTACGGGGCGTGGCGCTCGATCGCCGGCCGCGCACCGTGGAAGCTGCCGGTGCTATCAGTGCTCGCGCCGGTGCCGGTCCGATGACAGCGCAGGCGGCTGCGCGTGACCCTCTGCTCGCTGCACGGCGGGAACTGGTTCGCGCCACCTTCGATGAAGCGGTGGCGCACCTCGGCTCGAACCGTCAGCCACCCGCCCTTCGTATCGAGCGCGGGAAGCGCGGCTCGTGGCGCGGACGCTATGACGAGCGGTCCAACACCGTTCACATCTGCGAGACAGGGTTCGTTGCCGACCCCGCCGTGCCCGCCGACGCACTTCGGTTCGTCGTCGCGCACGAGGTGGGCCATTGGTCCGATCCCGACCTCACACGTCAGAGTCGCCGCGCGATCCTCTGCATGCTTCCGCCGGTGGTTGCGTTCGCCGCTGCGCTCATCGTCCTGATCGCGTCTGTCTTGCCCGACCCAGGCGCCCCGCCGCCGTGGTTCGGATTCACCATCGCGGGCGTAGCCGCCCTTGCGCTGGTGTGTTTGGTTCCGTTCGCCTACTTCAAGCATCCGACGGAGTTCTACGCGGACGCCGCGGCGGCCAGGGTTGTTGGCCGCGATGCGGCGCTTCGGTCGATGCGAGCTGAGACCAACTCCCGCTTTCCGTCGTACACGCACCCGCGGTGGTCGACAAGGATCGCGCGCGTCGAGCAGCTGAGTGTCTCGGAACGCCGCCGAGCGGTGGACGGCTCAGGCGCGGCGGATTGCGCGGGCGAATAACTCTTCGTCGGTGATGCGGCCGAGGATTACGTCGATCTGGTCGGCGATGTCGTCGCGCGTCGGTTTCCAACCCTCCAACACGTTGTTGGAGATCGCGTTGTGCAGCGCGCGGGCTTGGCGGTCGTCGAGTTGGGCGAACAGCTCGGGGTAGGCGCGCGGCCACCCCAGGACGGCGACGTCGGGGGAGAGGGCCATCAGTTCGCCTTTCGTGCGGCACTGGTGCCGTCGTCGGATCGGGTTCGCGTCTGGCAGGCAACCGCGCCCACACCGCGGCTGACGTGCTCGCGCCACCGGATGACGCTGGCGGTCCTAGACGGACAGCATCACCAGCAGCACGCCGGCCAGAATTAGCACTGCCGCCGCGATGTACCCGGTGGCGACACGGGGGTCGCCGGACTGTACGAGTCCACCGCGGCGGACAGCGACCAGGGCGGGCACGATGAGGACTCCCACAACGATCATGGCCACCCAGGCGTAGAGCCCGCCGTGGAGGAAATCGGCGACAGCCGAGGGCTCTTTCGGGTTGATCTCGATGCCGTCGCTGGCGGTGGTGTGCACGGTTGATCGGATCATGGTGCGCTCCTCGGGTCAGGTGGCGTGGGTGGCATGGGGGTGCGACAGGCTGGCGGGGTCGTCGAACAGGCACAGTTGGTCGCGGGCGGCGAGCTCGTCGACGTGTGCGAGGTAGGCGGTGTGTGCGCGTTGGACGTAGACCTGGGGCTCGGCGAGCTGGTCGGCGATCGCCGGCCAGGACAGGCCGGTCGCGCGGAGATCTTCGGCGGCCCGGCCGAGGTCGAGATCGTCGGCGTCGACGTCGGCGGGGTGGGTGTCGGTGCTCATGCGGTCTGCCGCTGGGCGCCGCGGCCGAACTGGCGGTCGCGTTGTCGGGTGTTTAGTCCGCCCCAGATCCCGAACCGCTCATCGCGTTCGAGGGCGGCGTCGAGGCACTCACCTTGCACGGGGCACTGGTTGCAGAGCCGGGCGGCGTTCTTGGAGTGTTCGCCCTTCTCGGGGAACCACAGCTCGGGGTCGACCTCGCGGCAGATCGCGTCTGCTTCCCAGTCGGCGGGTTCGTCGATCGGTGTGGGCATGGGTCAGTCCTCCTCGGCGCGGTCGCGGGTGAGTGTTTGCCGGCGGGCCATCCAGTCGGCCTCGGCGCGTTGCTGGAAGCGGGTGAGCTGTGCCCAGCAGTCGCCGAGCTCCTCGACGGATGCCTCGAGGCGGTGCTGCTCCATGCGGCGCAGGAGGCCGGTGTAGCCGCGGCGATACCAGGCGTCGAGGAGGTGCACGGCGAGCGGGAGCATTCCGGCGGTCGTAGTGATGGGCCGGTCGAGTGGGGCGGTCAGCGTCACCAGCGCGGACATCACGAGCTGTCCACTGCCTCCGCGGAGTGCACCGGTCTCGGACAGGCGCGCTCGCACGAGGATCGGGGTGGGGTCGTTGCCGGCGGCGGCGACTTCGGCGATCGCTGCGGCGATGGTGGCGTGCACGGGACGGTAGAAGTGACGGGCCTCGACGGCGGCCAGGATGCGGCGGGCGCTGTGCTGGTCGGTCCACATGAGTGCGGTCAGCAGGGTTGCTTCGACGTCAGCGGCAACGGAGATCTCGGTGTCGGGGTCATCGCCCAGGGCGCCGGCGTAGACGGTGGGGTCGGTGACGCGGCTGTCGTCGAGCCCGGTGGGTTCCTCAAGCAGGGCTGCGGTCATGTCGTCGCCACCTCCTTCGGGCTTTGACTGGTCAGTGTCGTTGTCGGGCATCGGGCCTCCCGGGTGCTGCTGGTCATGCGGCGGCCGCCGCGAGTGCCTTGATGCGGTCGGGCCGGAAGCCGGACCAGTGGTCGTCGCCGGCCACCACGACCGGGGCGGCCAGGTAACCCAGGCTCAACACGTAATCCCGTGCGGAGTCGTCTTCGGTGATGTCGACAACCTCGTAGGCGACGCCGGCCTTGTCGAGGGCCTTGTAGGTGGCGTTGCACTGCACGCACGCGGGCTTGGTGTAAACGGTGACAGTCATGGCGTCGGGTCCTTTGTTCGTTGGGTTCGACTGCATTTCCTCTTGCCTTCTATTGTCGCATGTAAAGCGTTGCGCTGCAATACTTCTAGCCCATTTATCCCATTGTTACGAACGGTGTCCGCAGCATTGTTGGGAGGCATTCTTGGCCTCATTTCCTGATATTCGGCGAGGGCGTGCGGGCGGTGGGAGGTGTCCAGTTGCGGGGTGCGAGAAATGGCCGCGAAATAAGGGAGCGGATGCGACCGCGTGGGCATTTGTTGTGCCGCGTCTGCTTGACGCCGGACACCGGCCGTGGGTCATCATCGGCCGATCAGGGGATGACACCGGAGGTAGGTTGGCCCGTATGGATGAACCGAATCGGGCGACAGCCGGGGACCTGGTGTTCGGGTTTTGGCTGTGGGTCGCGTTGTCGGCGTTCGTGTTCGCCGCCCTCTGGTTCTGGGGCGCCCTTCTCGGCGACTGGACTGTCGGCCGCGTAGCCGCCTTTACCGCTGTAATCGTGGTTATTGCAGCGGTGTTCGGCCTGGCCCGGGCAGGTTGGCGCCGGTGGCGCCGCGATGGCCCTGGCGCGTGAGGTACATGCCGGTAGCGGCCCCACCCGTGTTCGGGTGGGGCCGCTGGCGTTCACCGGCTGTAGGGGTTGAGTGGGTCGAAGTCGTTCGGCCCGGCCCAGGCCCCGGCGTCGACGAGCTGGGGCTCGTCGTGGGGGATGGGTCCTTCGGGTGACCAGACTCCGGTCTCGAGGGTGATGCTGCCGTCGGGGTGGTGGCGGTAGGTGGAGTAGGTGCCGGAGTGGAATCGGTTGCTGGCCATGATGGGTGCTCCTTGTTCGGTGGGCGTTGACGCCGCCGATTGGGGCTGGCCGGGGTGGCCGGTCAACCCCGTAGAGCGCAGGGACCGGAACCGACTTCGGCTGCGAGCGTAGCGAGTGCGGGTGGCTGGGGTCGGTGGAGCGCGTGGGCGTAGCGCAGCGGAGAACACGCGAGTGTCCCGGAGTGTGGGTTGACCGGTCGGGGCCCCGGCCAGCCACGATGAGAAGGCGCGCGCCCCTGTGGTGACCACAGGAGCGACAGCTGTAGGCGGGCAGGCTCGATGCCTGCCCGCCTGCACCGCCCGTCCTCACCGCGGCGTCGACGTCGGCCGGTGCCCGGTGAGCTTGTGGTAGCCGATGGTGTCGGTCCACGAGCCGCCGACGATCGAGGGGATGCTGACGGTCTTGGGGTTGGCGCGGCGGACGGTGAACCACTGCCCGCGGTAGAGGACCTGGTCGCCGGGGTGGATGGTGTCGCGGCTGTAGTCGCCGGTCTGGCCTGCGGCGATCTGCTGTCGGCGGATCTCGGCCCAGTAGGCGATGTCCTCGGCGCGGGCGGCCATCCGGGCGGTGAGCAGGTCGCGGCGCTCCCCGGTCGCGGGCGTGCGGGAGTCGACGACTTTCGTCCCGTCGCCGGTGGTGAAGAGGGTGCGGGTGTGTCCGTCGAGCTCGCGTTGGTCGGCGCGCTGCTCGGCCTCGAGTCCGTCGATGCGGTTCTTCACGGTTTCGGGGTTGTACCGGCGATCGGTGGCCCGGGAAGCGACGTCGGCGCGTCGAGCTGCTTCGCCGGCGTCCCGTTCGGCCGCGACCGCACGTCCCATCGCCTGCTGTGCTTTCTCGATCCCGCGCCGGTGGCGGTGTTCGGAGTGGTGGCCGATCTTGATCGGCTCCCCACCGGGAGGCAGTGCGGCGGTGGCGCGGCGGTCGGCCTCCCATGCCGCGTCGGCCTGGTCCCGGCGGCGGTCGGCTGTGGCGGCCAGGGCGTCGGCGCGGTCGCGGGCCCGGGTGGCGCGGTCGGCCTCGACGGTCGCGGGGTCGCGGTGGGTGTCGTCGATGATGACCTCGACGGTGTGGCCGGCTGCCCGCAGCGCGGCGGCGGCCTGCTCGATCCGTACCCGTTGGGGGTCGCGGTCGCGGCTGCCGGCGATGCCCCACTGTCCGAGGGTGCGGAACCACCGGAAGCCGGCCGTTCTCAGGATGGTGTTGGTGCCGTCGCCGCGGGTGGTGCCCTCGACGAGGGTTCCGTCGGTCGGGGTGTGGGTGATCGTGATGGTCATCGGGGGGTCTCCTGGTCGTGTCGGTTGGGCTCGTCGACGTCGTCGAGGGGCTCGGTGATGTGGGTGGCTCGGTGGCCGCAGGCGTGGCAGTCGACGAACAGGCCCCAGTCGTGACGGGTCCACTCGGTGTGGGAGTCGCAGTCGGGGCAGTGGCTGTCGGGGATCACGGTGGCCCGGCCGCCGTCGGCGGTGATCACCGACAGTGAGATCCGTTCGCGGGGTGGGGACATGGTCAATCTCCGATCGAGACGAAGTCGTGGCGGCCGCAGCCGGGGCAGTCGGAGGCGTTGCCCCACGCCTCTTGGGTCCACACGGTGTGGGTGTCGCAGTCGCGGCAGTGGCCTTGGCGGCAGGCGGGGTCGCCGCACGGCGGGACGTAGCTGTCCCGGCCGGGAGCGGTGGTGGTGGTGGTGGTGGTGGGGTCGCTCATCGTGTTGTCTCCTCGGGGGTGGTCTCCGCGGCGAGCAGGGCTCGCAGGCGGGCGAATTGTTCGTCGGTGATGGGTTCGGCCGGCGGCCGGACGCCGGGGTCGTTCTGGGCGGCGCTGTAGGTGTCGTGCCATCCGCCGCGGCCACGGGAGTAGCGGATGGGTGCGCGGCCGCTCACGGGTGGTTGATCCGGTGGCGGGCGGCGAGCTCGGCGCGCGTGACCGCGAGGGGAACAGCTCTGGCGGTGATGAGCCAGCTCGGGCCGCGGTCGTAGTCGGGCAGACGTCGGATCGTCATATCCCGCAGCGCGTCGCAGAACCGGGCGGCCTCACTGGTCGGCCAGGTCTCGGTCTCGCACGCCTGGTGGGTGTAGCCGTTGATCGCTCGCAGGATCTCGACCGGGGACCACTCGGCGCGGGGCTGCTGGTAGCTGTAGACGTAGGTGTTCTCTCCGCCCCAGCTCGCGGCGATGCTGGCGGCGTTGGCGTCGAGGAGCATCTGTCCGACCGCGTCGACCGTGGCCGGGCGCAGCTCGCGGTAGCGGGTGCCGTTGGGTTCGGCGATCCCGTTGCTGACACTCGGCGCGGTGGTGTCGGGGGTGGTCCAGCGCAGGACGAACGCGCCGCGCGGCAGTCCGGCGTGGATCAGGACGTGCAGGTGTTCGGGGTCGACCAGCTCAACACTCACGGTGGGGTCCTCTCGACAGGTGACGGACCCGTTGTCCGCCAACTTTTTTGCCCTTCTGGCAAGGGAGATAAAGACCGGCGCAGGAGGACAGAGCGCCACCCCGCGATCGGGAAAGTTCTCGTGCGAGCGCAGCGAGTACGGGACGGGAAGTTTCCCGACCCCTCGGGGCGGAACGTCGCGGGGTTGCGTGGCGGACGACGCCGGTCACGATCGGACGGCCAGAAGGGCAAAACCCCCGACAGGGCAATCGGTCTGCGCGGCCGCAGGCCGCTCCGATGAGGACACTGCCCGGGCCGGCAGGCCCGGTCCGCTGCTTGGTCGCGGCGCGACCACCGCCGGCGGGCGCAGCCTGCTGGCGGCCCGCCACGCGGCGAGAGTTCGCCGGCGACGCCGGCGGGGACGGCTAGCGTGGTCCTCATGTCCAGTCTTGTTGAGCGCGCGCTGCGTCGCGCGGTGTCGGATGCGGTACCGACTCCCTCGGCGCGCCAGCTCGAGTCGTGGGTGACCGACGGCGCGCCGGCGGCGGCGCGGTGCGACGTGTCGTTCGTCGACGTTCCCGCGGGCCTCCTCGGTTAGCTCCCCCCGCACCCGGTGGGTATCGGCTCCCGCTTCCCGGGGTCCGATACCCACCGCCGGGCGCTTACAGCGGGAACAGCGCGCCGAGGTAGGTGCTGGCGTCTTTGCGGGTGGGGATGAGGCCGGTGATGATGCGGGGCGGCATCGCGCCGGTCAGTGCCTGATCGAGCAGCCGCATGAGGCTGGTCTGCTCGGCTCCTTCCTCGGTGACGGTGTCGGCAGCGATCCCGGCCGCACCTCCGTCTCCTGCGACGTAGAAGAAGAACATCGCCAGGGTGAGCACCCGGGCGCGGGCGTCGGACCGCAGGTGCGCGGCGGTGCGGGCCATGACACGCGCGGCGGTGTCGGGCTGCTCCCCGCCCAGGCGCAGCATCGCGTCACGCACCTTCACATCGGTGATGAGCGCACCGAACCGGGCGGCCAGGTCGGCGCCGGGGTCCACGCCACGGCTGACCGCGTCGGCCATGTCCCGGGCGATGGTCGCCGGGTCGATGGTCGCCGGGTCGACGGGTGCGGCTGCGTCGGTGGTCGCGAACATCCGCGCGAATTCCTCCCGTGACCCTCGGATGGCCTGACCCTCCTCGACGGCGCGGGTGGTGGTCATCTCGCTGTCGCGGTAGTCGCGGGTCATGCCGGTCTCACCGGTCACATAGTCGATGTATTCGGTGGCATGCTCGCAGGTCCGCACGTGCACCCGGCGGGTGACGTCGATGCCGTAGTCCGCGAGGTGACCGGCGAGTTCTGCGTGCGCCTCGGCAGTCGGCTCGGCCCCGATCCCGACGAGCAGCACCTGGTCGGCGCCGTTGCGGGCGATGATCGCGGCGAGGTGTGCGGCGACCTTCTCGGTGATCTCGGCCAGGTCCTGACGTGCGCTGAACAACCCCCGCCCGTCTCGCATGGCCACGGCGACCATCGACTCGGTCGGGATGAATCCGAGCAGGGCAGGGATCGCGGCGACGAGGTCGGCGACGGTGGTGATGTTGATGCGTCCGGTCATGGCGAGACTCCCTCGGAACTGGTGACGGACCCGTTGTCCGCCAATCTTTTTGCCCTTCTGGCAAGGGAGATGAAGACCGGCTTAGGAGGACAGAGCGCAACAGGGGAGCGGGGCCAGTTCTCTCCGAGCGCAGCGAGGGCGGGTTGAGAACTGGTGTCGTCTCCCGCCGGAGGCCGCGCAGGCGCTGTTGTGCGGCGGACGACGCCGGTCACAATCGGACGGCCAGAAGGGCAAATCCCCCGACAGGGCAATCGGTTCTGCGCGGCCGTAGGCCGCTCTGATGAGGACACCGCCCGGGCCGGCAGGCCCGGTCCGCTGCTGGTCGCGACGCGACCACCACCGGCCCCGCCCGACGGCGGGGACCGGCGGCCGATCGTCGCCTCAGGATCCGATCGCGGCTCTCGGCCCGCCGAGGGTGGCCTGGTCGCCGATGCGGGCTCGTCGACCGGCCTGGTCCCCGGCGCGGCGTGCGCCTTCGGAGTACCCCGCCGATGCGCTCGATCCGCGCCAGGTGCCGCGCGCGGTCGACTGCGAGCGGTGGTAGTCGACGACCTCGACCTCTTTGCCGCGCAGCGCGACCTCGGTCGACGTCGACCGGGTGGTGTCGGCGGCGGCCGCCTCGGCCCGGGCCTCATCGCGGGCCTCCCGCAGCCGTGCCCCGACCCGTTCGGCGAACGCGGACTGGAAGTTCAGCCGCGCGGTGATCGGTGACAGCGGCGTGTACTCCACCCGCCGCCGGGGCTGCCACCCCGAGCGGTCGGTGACGACCTTGGCCGCGACCTCCTGCTTGTAGGCCCCGGATTTCAGGTAGGCGTCGCTCGCGGCGACCATCTGCACCACCAGCGACGAGTACAGCGCCTCGGTGGCGTCGATGTCGCCGGGGAAGCCGTAGGCCATGACGAACGTCGAGTTGTGGGCGACGTCGACCTTGAGGTCGTTGGCATGCCCGATCGCCACGAACAGCGCCACATAGGTTTTCAGCCCGCGCTTGCCTGCGCTGCCGATGATGACCTGCCGCACCGTCGGTCCCGCCGGTGCTCCGGACGGGTCGTGGGCGCGGGCCACAGCGAGGTCGATCGACGCGGCGGTTGCCAAGCGTTGCGCGGCTTGGAGGAACGTCGCCGCCTCGTGCTCGTTGTCGGTGCCCTCGGCCTGCCGCAGCAGGTTCCCGATACGGGTGAGCGTCTTGTCGTCAGTCATGGTGGCCTCCTGTTGTCCGCCTGCGTGTTTGCCCTTTTGGCAAGGGAGATGACGACCGGCGCAGGAGGACAGAGCGCCACCCCGCGAGCGGGAAAGTTCTCGTGCGAGCGCAGCGAGTACGGGACGGGAAGTTTCCCGACCCCCTGGGGGCGGAACGTCGCGGGGTTGCGTGGCGGACGACGCCGGTCACGATCGGACGGCCAGAAGGGCAAACCCCCGACAGGGCAGGAGTTCTGCGCGGCCGCAGGCCGCTCCGATGAGGACACCGCCCGGGCCCGCAGGCCCGGTCCGCTGCTGGTCGTGACGCGACCCCCGCCCGCCGGCATCGCCGGCGGGCGGGGGCGCCGGCGTCAGCCGGTGATGTGCTCGGCCCCGGGCGGGTCGGTGAACGCCTCACCGATCGCCGCGGCCACGGCGGGACAGCTCGCGTCGGCGACCGCGCTGTCGCGGTGGGCGGTCCAGTCGCCGCGGGTCCAGCCGGCGCCGGCGTCGACGGTGACCGTCGCGGTGGGGGTCTCGCGGCCGTTGAGGAACAGCCGGGTGGTGGTGTCGCCGTCGGGGTCGCGGACCACGATCAGCTCGACCCGTGGGGGAGTGTCGAGGAATGCGTGGACGTGGGCGTGGACCTGGTCGATGAACGCGACCAGCTCGCCGGGGTCGCCTTCGATGACCAGGCCGTCGCCGCTGCCGCCGCACAGTTGCAGGGCGTGGCTGGTGTCGATGGTCTGTCCGACGTACTCGACGGACTCGGCGCGGGTGATGACGCCGTAGAGGGCGTCGCTGGTGGTGGCCCATTCCTGTCGGGTGCTCATGGCGATCTCTCTTTCTGTTGGTGGTTGTCGAACGGGGGTCGGCTCAGGCCGCGTCGGGCGCCGCGCTGTCGGTGTCGTCCTGGTCGTCGTGGGGGTGCAGGGCGTCGGCGATGCGGTGCACGCAGGCGAGGACTCGGGTTGCGGTGGCGGTGACCAGCTCGGGGTCGCCGTCGGCCCATCCGGTGATGTAGCCGACGCTGTAGGCGCTGGTGTCCAGGCCGCAGAGGGCGGCGACGACGTAGGCGACGGATTCGGCTTCGACCTCGCGGATGCCGCGGTGGGCCTCGACGTCGCCGGTGTCGACGCGGTTGCCGTCGGGGTCGGCGTGCAGCAGCGCGTGGGCGGTCTCGTGGATCATCGTCTTGGCTGCCTGCGCGGGCGCGAGGTCGGCGTCGACAACGATCTGCTTGGTGCCGTCAACGCGGGTGTATCCGTTGGTGGTGCCGGCGATCTGCTCGCGGGTGATGGTCCAGCCCTGGGCGGTGATGAAGGCGGCGACCCGGTCGTAGATGCCGGTCTCGTCCTCACCCTGCACGTGGGTGACGATGTCGCCGGGCTCGGTGACGGTGCGGTCCTCGGTCCCGTCGATGGGGTCGGTCTGGGCGATGTCGAACACGCTCAGGATGGGGAACCGAGGAATGCGGGTCTGCGACTCCTCGCCGGTGGCGGGGTCGGTCTCGGTGACTTTCTTCGAGGAGAACCCGAAGATGCGGATCGCTCTCTCGCCCTTGCGGACCTGCCGCCCGAGGGACTGCCAGGTGCGGAAGCCGGCGACCTGGGTCGCGTCGGGGCGCTGAGCAGCGATAAGCAGGATGTTCCGCAGGCTGTAGCTGTGGAAGTTCGCGAGGTAGTCCAACCATTCGCGCCAGCCGGTCGACTCGGCCATCGCCTGCACCTGCTCGGCGATCTGGGCCTGCATCTGCTCGGCCTTGGCGCGGCGATCGGCGGCCTTCTGCTCGGCCGATCGAGTGCTGACGGTGCGACGACTACCCATGACGACTGCTCCCCTTCGGTGCGCGGCAATTTGTTTGCCCTGCTGGCAAGGGAGATGAAGACCGGCATCAGGGCGACAGAGCGCCACCCCGCGAACGGAAAAGTTCTCAGGCGCAGCCGGGTTGCGAAGTTTTCCGACCCGCCAGGGCACACCGGTGTCGCGGGGTTGCGTGGCGGAGCCCGCCGGTCACAATCGGACGGCCAGCAGGGAAAACCAACAAGATCGGTTCACCGCGCGGCCGCAGGCCGCTCCGAGCGTGCGCAGCACGCCCGCATCCCGGCCACTGGCGTCACCGCCGGCCTCAAGGACCGGGCGAGCGGCTCCACCGCGCCACCAGACCAGGCCAGCTGTGCGGGAGCAGCGTTTGCCCGGTAGGTCACCGGGGCCGCGGTAGCTCGAATGCAGGCGCAGAACGGTGCGCTGTACGTCCGATTTGTGCCATAGCATGCTGTTCGAGCATTGCCCGAGCCGACGTCGACGGGGTGGATCGTTGCCGATAGTTGTTGCGATAATTCTACTGGTGATTATTTTTTATGTAGTCCGTTATCTTTTTGTCTCAATCTGGTTCATCACCATCCCCGCGATTTTCTTGGTCGCGTTAGCGTACTTTGGTCCTGAAATTCTCCGCGCGATTCGCGCCCGCCTATATTTCGCGAGCGAGCCGTTCGTACGACAGCGAAGCGCCCTTCAGCAGGTCGTGGAGGAGCACAACCAGATCGCGGGTTACCTCGACGAGCTCCGCCGTAGTGAACGGTTGACGCTAGGCACCTCGGCGGCGGGGAGTCAGTCGCACCTGGCGTCATTTGAGAACAGGAGTGCGTTCAACTATCAGCGGGACCGCAACGTTTCGTCTGGGTCAGCATCGAATGTGCACACCTGTTCGCTGCAAACGGTCCGGAACGCATCGAACGACCCCTTGAAGTACTTAAGCAAGTACTTCAACATCAAACCAGAGGAGAGCCGACTTACGCAGGTGGAAGCGTTGGGCGCTGAAGTCGCGCGTTTGGAGGGCGCGGTCAGGAATCTTTCGGAGCGCGAGGAGTCACTCTTGGCGTCATTTGACCCACCGCGCTTCATTGTCGAGCATTACTGGGACCGCTTCATGGCAAAAGTAGGCGTCCGCCTGAACTCGGTAGAAATTCCCTACCCGGAGTACATTTTCGAGTACGTGAGCGCTGGCGGGAACAGTAGCCAGGTTGCCAGGATCATCCTGGACACCGAGACCATTGACCATCTCGTTTTTTTCCTCGCCGAGAAGATTCGGTTCAAGAGGAGCGCGGCCGGTCAGCGTGCGTTGATGACCGCGCGACTGCGAAGCGAGATCAAGCAACGCGACAATTTCACGTGTCAGGGATGTGGAGTGTCGGTAATGGTGGAGCCTCACCTGTTGCTGGAAGTGGACCACATCATTCCGGTCTCGCGTGGAGGACTGTCAGTCCGGGAGAACTTGCAGACCCTGTGCTGGCGGTGCAACAGGACCAAGTCGAACCGTCTTCCCGCCTAGTAGTTGAGTGCGGGGCCGTCAGTCTCGTAGAACACCGACCGTCCGCCGCATCTGCTCGACCTGGTCAATGAGGGTTTGGAAGTCGACGCCGCCGGCGCGGGTTTTGCCGGCGGCGGCGACGAGGACGGGTGCGTCGTCGATGCTGATCGACAGGAAGGGCGGGGAGTCGGGGTAGCGGCCGGCGAGGTCGTCGAGCGCAGCGATGGCGACCTCGCCGGCCGCCAGTCGGGCGTCGGTGAGGCTGGTGGCGGCGTCGGCGGTGAGGATGCCGTCATCGGGGTGGGTGGCGGTGAATGCGGTGACGCTCCAGCAGATCATCGGTGCTCCCGGGTCGGTGGGGTGGTGGGTCCAGCATGGACCTGCCACCCCACCGGTCGCGGTTGTGCGGACCGCCGTAGGCCCCGGCCTGTGGATGGGCCGGGGCCTGGGGATCACGGCCGGGGCGGGATCGTGACCGGGGGGTCTTTGCGGTCGGGGTGGTCGACGAGCCAGCCGGTTCCGCGGACTGCGAACCGGTGTGCGGCGCGGGGTGTCCAGCTGGGCGCGGCGCTGTTGTGTCGGTAGATGTATCCGTCGTCGAAGGTGGCGACGGCGAGCTTGTGGGCGCGCTGCATGGTCTCGACGGTGGTCTCGATCGCGGTGGTGTCGAGCATGGTGATCGCGACGGGGTCGATGCTCAGGGTCACGCACGGGGTGACGTTGCGGGTGACGGGGTGGGTGAACGTCGACCGGCTGGCTGCGCCCATAGGGACGCGGGTCCAGGTGAGCGTGGAATGCATGTCGGCCAGCTCGGCGGCGCTGCGCAGTCCGGGGATCGCGAGACGCTCGGGCATCCCCATTCGGGCCTGGCGGGCGAGGGCGAACAGTCCGAGGACGTGCTGCACCTGCTCGCAGCACAGGAACTGCATGGTGAATCCGGGCAGCTCGACGACGAGCGCGGGAACGTCGGTGCCGGGGGCGATCACGCGGACGGTCCCGGCCTGCTCACCGGCGGCGGTGATGTGCAGGCGGGTCACGACACCGTTGGTGCGTGCGGGCACCGGGGTGGTCTCGTGGCGCGGGCGGTGACGGTCGCGCGCGCGGCGCTCGACCTGGGAAACCTTGTGATCCTTCGAGCTGACCATGGCGGTCCTCCTTGCCTCTGAGGTGACGGACCCGTTGTCCGCCAATCTTTTTGCCCTTCTGGCAAGGGAGATAAAGACCGGCATAGGAGGACAGAGCGCAACAGGGGAGCGGGGCCAGTTCTCACCGAGCGCAGCGAGGGCGGGTTGAGAACTGGTGTCGTCTCCCGCCGGAGGCCGCGCACGCGCTGTTGTGCGGCGGACGACGCCGGTCACAATCGGACGGCCAGAAGGGCAAATCAGCAAGCGCCCCGGCCGCTAGGCCGGGGTCGACAGTGCGACCCGCAGGGGCGCTCCGATTCCGGGGGCGCCCAGCACCCCCGCTGCGACCCCGTCGGCCGCGGGCGGCGGGGTGCCCCGGGGTCCGGGTTAGGCGTCGGGGTCGGCGTAGCGGGGGGTGACGGTGAGCAGTAGCCCGCCGCCGATGATCGCGCCGTAACCGAGGATCTCGATGCTGTGCAGTGCGAGGTCCCAGTCGGTGGGGGCGATGTCGACCATGGCCTCGAGGTCGGCCAGGGCGATGAATCCGCCGCCGAGGACTGTGTGGGCGCGGATGATGAGGTCGGCGTCGGCGGTGGTGCCAGTGATGTTGTCGTAGGACCAGGTGTTGCGGCGCATCGGGTTTCCCTTTCGTAGGCGGTGTGTGACCGCCGTGGTCAGGGCTGGCTGGGGTGGCCGGTCAACCCCGCCAGAGCGCAGGGACCGGAGCCGACTTCGGCTGCGAGCGTAGCGAGCCCGGGTGGCCGTGGTCGGTGCAGCGCGTGGACGTAGCGCAGCGGAGAACACGCGAAAGTCCCGGAGTGTGGGTTGACCGGTCGGGGTCCCCGGCCAGCCACACTCGGTGGCGTCACGGACCAGTCCCAGGTGAGTCGATGGGGGTGGTGTGGCCCCGGTCGATCCGGGGCCACACCACTCGCGGCCGCCAGGCCGCCGTCCATCATGCGATTGTGGCGCAGTCGCGGCACTCCCATCGCCGGGCGATGCGGGTGCAGCGGCGGCGTTGCTCGCACAGCCAGCACCGCTGGTTCGACCGGGTCTCACCCTCGCCGGCCTCGGTGTCGTCGCCGGCGTCGGCGGTGGTGAGTGCGGCGTGGCTGCGGTAGGCGGCGAGGGTCTCGGCGTCGCGGGCTGCCTGGTCGGCGGCGGTGAGAGGGGCACCTCCGGGGGTGTGGGCGAGCAGGGCGCCGAACGCCTCCCGGCAGCCGTCGCACGGTTGGCCTTGCGTGGCCGTGAGGGTGTCGCAGCCCGGGAGCGGGCAGTGGGCGAACAGTTCGGGTTCGACGAGCATGGGTGGTCCTCCTGGGCAGAGCGAGGGCACCGGTGGCGGCGGGACCGGGATTGGTCCCGCCGCCACGCGGGCGGGGTCAGGCGGTGAGGTCGATCTGGTCGGCGGTCAGGTCGCCGGTGACGACCTTCTCGACGTCGGCCAGCGTGTAGCCGGTGACGTCGGCCAGGAATCGCAGGTAGGCGACCCGTGCCGCCGCGACGTTGCGGTTGTACTCGTGGCCACCGCGCCACGCGTCCTTGGGCAGGTTCGCCTCGTGCGCGGCGCACACCACGGCCAGCGCGATCACCTGCGCCCGTTCGGTCGACGCTCCCTCCCCGAGAGCGAGCGGGTCCCCACCGAGCAGGTCGGCGGCGATCTTGCGGGTGTCGGCGTCCTGACGGGTCAGGCCGAGCTGGTCGTAGAACCGCCACATCAGTTCGGTGGTGAACCGGGCCACGGCGGCTCCGCTGCCCTTCGGGAGGGTCTTGCGGGCCAGCAGGGTCCGCACGTGCTCGCGACGCACCTCTTGGGCGGCGAGACCGGCCTTGTTGAGGGCCTTCACCTGGCGGCGCTCGGCGGCCTCCTTCTCCTTCTGCGCTGCCGCGAGGGCCTCGTGGTCGATCTCCCCGGTCTCGGTGACCGCACCGGCCTCGGTCGCGGCGGCGAGTGTCGCGTCCTGGTTGTGCTGCCGGTTCCAGCGTGCGGACGCCGTTTCCAGTCCGTCCTCGGCGGGGTTGGTGTGGAACCACGTCACGACCGCTGCCACGCCCTCGGTCAGGGTGCGCGGGTCCAGGCATCCCTCACGCGGGGTGTCGGCAGGGTCGGAGTCCTCATCGAGCGACCAGTCGATGCGGGACTCATCGACCGGGAGGCCCTCGGCGTCGGTCCAGACCTCCTCGACGTCGACGTCGGCGGCGAGGTACTCCCGCGTCAGCGACGACACCTGATCGTCGGTGACGTCCTCGCCGGTCTCGATGTGCACCAGGCGGCTCAGCGGCGTGTACTCGCTGCCGTAGCCCCACGGGCGGGACTCGAGGATCGTGTACCCGGCCTCGATGAGCGGGGCGGCGGCTGCGCGGATCGCGGCCCGGTCACCGGCGGTCGCGGCGAGCTGCGCGGCCTTGTGGTCGAACCGGCCCTCACCGGCTGCGGCGGTCAGCGCCTCCACGGCCTCGGTGTCGCCGGCGTCCTCGTACTCGGCGAGGATCGCGGCCTGCTCGATCGTCAGGCCCCACGCCAGACCGTTGATCCCGGCCTCACTGCCCGCGACGGCGACGGCGGCGTCGACGGCCTTGGTCGACCCCAGCCGAGTCACCTTGCCGATCTTGGTGCGCGAGACGTTGAGCGCGATCAACTGCTGCGCGGCCTGCACCCGCTGGGTGCTGGTGAGGTCGGCGCGGTGCTCGTTGGCGATGAGCTGATCGGTGATCCGCTCGACCTCAGCCTCGTCCCCGGCGGCGTCGGTCGCGATTACGTACACCGGGATGCTGGTCAGCTCGGCTTCCCGCGCGGCGAGGGTGCGACGCTGCCCGTCGCGCACGTGCAGGGTGCCCTCGCTGTCGCGGGTGGCGAGGACCGGCTGGATCACCCCGCGCTCCTTGATCGACGCGACGAACGCCCGGTCGACACTGGCCTCGGTCCGCACGTTCGTGTCGACCACGAGGGTGGCCGGGTCGACGTGCTCGATGATCGCCTCGGTGGTCGCGGCGGCGGGGGTGGTGTTCTGGTTGTTTCCCACTGGTGTCTCCTCTAATCTGTGAGTGAAACAGCCAGCCGACTAGGGATCGGCTGGTTGTTTTTGTTGTGCGGCAACCCGGTCGGGCTGTCCGCGTCCCGCGAACCCTGGTCGGGTCAGCGGTAGTTCTGGTCCCGGAGGTCGGGGTGCTCGGCGTTCATGCGGCGCATCGCGGCGCAGTGCTCACGCTGCTCGCGGTAGACCTGCATCGCGGCGTGGCATTCCTGGGCGGCGATCACGTCGAGGGCGGCGGTCGCGAGGTCCCCGGCGATGGTGTTGTCGCGGGCCTTGGCGAGCCAGTCGGTGGCCATCTGCGCCTCGGAGTGGATCCCCGACACCAGCCGCTCGTCCCATTCGGCGAGGAGCTGTTCGCGGGCCTGGTTCTTGCTGATCCCCCTCATCGCGGCGACCACGGCGACGGCGGTCAGGTTCGGGCCTTCCACCGTCAGGGCATCGGGGTCGAGGTGAATGTGGTTGGTGCTCATGTCCTGCCCCTCTCAGGCGATCTCGACGGTGACGGTCGCGGCCTCGCGGATCGCGGGGTCGTCCAGGCCCAGCTCCATCAGAGCGGCCTTCTCGTCCACGCCCAGGGCGTCGAACGGTCCGTCGGTGGGGGTTGCGAGCATGCGCCACGCCACCTGCGCGGCGAGGATGGGGTCGATACCGGTCATGGCTGCCTCCTGTTGTCCGCCAATCTTTTTGCCCTTCTGGCAAGGGAGATAAAGACCGGCAAAGGAGGACAGAGCACAACCCCTGATCGGGAAAGTTCTCTGCGAGCGCAGCGAGTGGGGGAGAGAAGTTTCTCGACCCCGCAGGGGCGGCACGTCAGGGGTTGTGCGGCGGACGACGCCGGTCAAAATCGGACGGCCAGAAGGGCAAATAAATGCGCCCCGGCCGCTAGGCCGGGGTCACCGTGCGGCCCGCAGGGCCGCTCCGATTCGGTGCGCAGCACCGCAGTGGTTGTGGTGGGCTCGCCGGCATCCTGGCCGGGCGGGGGAGGAGTGGGTGAGTGGCTCGACCGCACCACCAGACCAAGCCGTTTGTGCGGGAGCCGCGTTTGTGCGGGAGGTCGTCGGGTCGCGGTAGCTCAATGGGTTGGGGTTTGATGGCGTAAGGAGGTCAGCGGGATGCGAGATACTTTTGCTGAGTGGTATTGGCCAGATGATGACGATTTGCGCGAGATTGTGTCGAATGGCCTGATTGTTCTTGATTCGAATGTGCTTCTTGATCTGTATCGGCATAGCGCGGAGACGCGGGAGGCGCTGTTCTCGACGTTGGAGCATGATCGCATACGCCCTCGGCTGCGGTTGACGTATCAGGCGGGGCTTGAGTTCCATCGAAATCGGCTGAGAACGGTGGGTGAGCATAAGCGCCAGTACGACGATGTGCTGCGCGCGTTGAGGGAGCTTGAGGAGTCACCGCAGGTGGTGCTGAAGGTTTTGTTCGACCGAATCGGGGCTATGCGCGATCCGGGCGTTCAGGATGAGCTGAACCGGGTGGCTCGGAAGGCGACTAAGCGGCTGGTTCGTCGGGTGCGTCGAGAGCTGAAAGCTGCTGCGAGAACGAACGTTGTAGTGCCCAGCGATGTTCGCGTCCGCGATGAGATTCGGGATCGGATCGAGCGACTGTTCAGCGACCCGGGCCAGGTAGGGTATCGGCCGTCCAGCGAGGAGCGCGAGGAGCGTGAGAAAGACGTTCGAGATCGCTTGAGGAGGGGTCTCCCTCCCGGCACCGAGGACAAAGAAAAGGAAGACGGCGGGATTGGCGATCCTCTCATCTGGTTGGAGATGAAGAGTCTCGCGGTGGCGGAAACGCTGCCTGTGCTTTTCGTCAGCGGGGATGCGAAACGCGACTGGATTCATAGAACGGCCGGCGAGGCCGCGGGGCCGTTGCCGGCGTTGCGGCAGGAGTTTGCTGTTGACACCGGGCAGTCGTTTCACAGCATGAAATGGGGCGGGTTGTTGGAAAACGCCCGCAAATACTTGGACGTAGAGGTCGCAGCTGAGACGGTTGAGGTTGTTGAGGCGGATGAACGCGAGGCCGATCGCCGCCGGCAGTTCCAGGCTGCGGCGCGAGCCGCAGCGTCCACGCCCACAAGCGGGGTGGGCTCGGGTAACGCGTTTGCGGACCTTGCGCGGCAGGCAGGAGCGTTGGATCCGTTGCGCAATTCGACGGTCTTCGAATCAATCTTGGACAGCCTTCGCGAGAACATCACCTATCCAACCCCCAGCGATATGTTCTCAGACTTTGTCCGCCAGAAAATTCATGCTCGCCCGCCGAGCGAGATGTTTCCGGACATTGCTCTCCTGAACGCAGCGACAACCAGAAGGCTGGCGCCGCTCGAGAACATGGACTCGAACCCGCCATCGCCGCAGCAGAAGACGACAGAGTCAGACGCCCCCGACGCGGCGTCTGACGATGATCAGGACGCGCACCAATAGAGCGGTTGCCCGGGCCGCCTTGACCGCGAGTTCAACCGCGTTGTGCGTCTGTTGTGTACGGTGTCGGGCTGGGTGGGGGCCTAACCGATAGACACCAGCTTTGGGGGCGATCACATATGGCGCAGACCGTGAACACCATCTACGTCGACGATCTCGACGGCACCGAGATCGCTGCCGACCAGGCCACCACCGTCGCGTGGTCCTGGCGCGGGGTGGACTACGAATTCGACACCAGCGCTGACCGTCTCGCCGGGCTCGAGTCCGGCGACCGGGCAATCACCGTCGCGCAGCTGCTCGCGGCCTCCCGCCGGGTCAGCGGTCGACGCGCAGCGGTCCGCCCGGTCGGCGGGTCCAGGCCGGGCAACGCTGATGCGGCCGAGATCCGCTCCTGGGCTCGCGACAACGGCATCCAGGTCCCCGACCGGGGCCGCATCCCCGCACCCATCCGTGCCAGCTACCTTGCCGCGCGGAACCGCTCCCGGTGAGAGGCGCCCAAACGCCCTTTGAGGAGCCGTAGATGGCCGGCCAGCGGAGAAGGAGGCGAGCGGTATGCCGCGGCGGCAGCCGGTGTCGGGTTCGCGGTCGTCGCTACCGGGGTGTTCGTCGCCGGGTCGCACGAGCTGGCCGTGTTCGTCGCGGCGTGGGGTGTCGTGGTGACGCTCACGGCGTGGGCTGAGGCGTCGCCTCGCCGCACTGTCCGCCGCGTACCAGCGAGAGTCCCGCGCACCCGATCGTGGGGGCCGATCTTCTCCGACTACCCGTCACCGGACCTCACCCCGGCCGAGATCAAGCTCGCCGATCGTGCCGCCCGCCGCGCCGCCTTCGAGGCCAAAGGGTCATGGACGATGACCAAACGACGGGCCTACGGCATCTACCGCGCCCAGTCCGGCGACCGGTTCCTCGACTGGCCGCGATGGCGAAGGATCTACCTCAGCGAATACACCAAAGAGGGCCCGCTCGATCCGGGCTCGAACGGCTCCGGGCTAGGTACGCCAGGGACGCAGTATTACTCGTGAGCGCCGGGCCTCGGCAGGATCGGTGGAGGCTTTGCGGCGAGGTCGGACGGCCATTCCGCTAGCATGGCCGAAAACGGCAGCAGGACTGAATGTTTCGACTTCACCCTGACATAATATAGATTATTGGCGCCGAGTTGGGGCGAGTTGCAGAGCGTGAGAGTAACCGCGTTGCAACATCATCAACGGGAAAACAGGATGGTCTGGTCACCCGCCGTTTCGGCGATAGTGGGCTATGCGCTGATTCTTGTTGCCACCAAGACGGAACCGTAAGCCTCGTCGAGGCGGTGGCCAGCGGTGAGCAATCTGCTGGGCCGCGGGTTCGATCGGGACTTCCAGCGAGGAATCTATTCTGCGATAGGTCACGGCGGCGTTGGCGAAGAACTGATCACTTCCGCGCACAGCTGTCTGAGTCACGTCGTGCGACATACCCGCAAAAGCGAGCCCTTCGCGTTCGTACATCAGGTGACAACCGATCGATGCCTCACCCGCCACAGCATCAGACGCGGCGTTCACCGAGGCGAATGGGCCGAGGCTCAGGACAGTGCCGACGAGTTCCCCACCTGCGTCCGTAGGGTCGGAGTCGAAACACATGACTACCGAGACCAGGTGTTGCACCCCTTCGGTGGTGGCGACATCGACAACGGAATGCGAGTGCGCCACTAGCCGTCCTCCGCCTTGATCCGCGGCCGCCAGCGCTGTTGACGTGATCTCTCGCGACACTGCCGCTATGGCGTCGAGCAGCTCCGCGAATGGGCCCACAACGTAGGCCACGGCGTCGAAGTCTCCCGGATCACGCACTCATCGAGTATGGCCGCTTTCCTACCAGCAGCGACGAGTCAGTGGCGGCGCGGCTACCCGGGAATCCGTGCGAACGGTTCGATCTAGTCGATGAGCTGGGCGGGACAGCCGGAGGGTTCCTCGGCAGCTTCGAATTCGCGATGGCGTTGCGCAATAAGCGCATCGATCGCCGCGGCGGCACCCACATCCGCGTTGTCTGGGAGCCGCCCGACCCCCGCGCCAGGCATCAGTGAGTAGAAATCGAACGCCTGTGAATACTTCGCTGCTATTAGGTAACCACACGGCGTGAGAGTGCCCGGCCTGCTCACTGTGCGTTTCGGCTGCTGCCCATCGGGAACAGCCGTTACGGAGCAGCTCCCGACGGGCCGGCAGTGGTCGGCTGGTCCGCCATATCGTGGACGACTGACCGCGCTTGTACTGCGGCGGACGCGAAGAGAATCGCAAGAGCGAGGACTACGAGAACAGCCGTCACCACAGATCCTGAAACGACAGGGTCGGAGTTCGCATTCACCAGTGGGCGTTGCCAGCGGCTCGGCTCGTGTTGGATCGGGTGTCTCGACAGCACCGAGGTCGACGGAACGACCTCGATCCGTCGGTCGTCGGTGAGCAACTTTGTCCACCGGGGGTCAGCCGACACGACATAGCCGCTGGTCGGTGCTTGTTCGAGGACGTCAATCCGTTCTCGTGGCAGCCAGTTCGACTGACCAAACCCGAGCACGAACATCACCGTGAAAAAGACCATGGCGACGACTCCGACGACCCCGAATCCGATCGGGACCAACCGGGCCGCGACTCTCGCTCGTCCGCGGTGTCTAGCGGCGAAGTAGGCGACCGCGATCGTCACAAGGCCCGCCCCGTTGATGAGGACTAGGTACGCAGGCGTCTCGGAGACGATCAGGGCAGCCACGAGGACGGTCGGGAGAAACACCCACCCGAACGTCTCGGACGCCCTCTTGCCCTCTTTCCGGTCGGTGTTGACGCGGCCGGCTACAACCCCGACGAATACCCACAGCGCGATAGTGCTCCCGACGGGCAGAAACGTCGACAGCAGCAGCCCGGTCACGTCGATGTTCTGGACCAGCGTCCGGACGATCTCGGGGTCGCCCTGTGAGACAGCCAGAACGCGGGATCCGGCGTAGACGATCGGAAACAGCGCTAGCGCCCACGGCCAACGCTCCCACCAGGGCTTTTCGGTCCCACGCGATCCGTTTTGCAGTGGTCGTTCCCCCATCTCGCCCCCTGTCCGAACTGTGCGGCTACTGTCGCTGTCTATCAGAGGTGTCGGACACCGCGCGGGCTTGGCATAAACAGCTCTGACCTGGCGTTATCCGCACAGGCGTGCTAGTTTGGACACCAGTCAAGCTTGAAAGGAGGTCCAGCAAATGCGTGGAGCCAAGTCGTTACGTCAGTCGATGACGCATGAAATCGCGCTGGACCTGCTACGAAGCGATCCCAGCCTTCTCGAGAGCCCGCTTGTCCGCAAGCGCTTGGAGCAGAAGCGCGCGCACGCTGGTGGCGAGCTGTACGAACAGTGCCTAGACATATGGGAGACGCTCGTTTCATCGTCCGACGTTGCTGGCATCGAGCACTACGCAACAGGTAGCGACGGGCTTGCGGAAATGATGCGCGCGGTATCACCGCTCGGCTGCCTCTTAAGCGAAGATCAGCGTTTGCATGTGATCGAGCGGGCACACCAGATCGCCGCGTGAATAACGAGGAGCTTCGAATCGGAATCGAAGCTGCTTACAGGGCGGCACGTGCGTGCGTGATCGTGGTCGGCTCACAAGCCATCTTGGGCAGCTACGAAGCGGCGGCACTACCTGCGGCGCTCTCATTCTCCGGTGAGATGGACGCAACCCCAGAACTCCAGTTCATTGGGGCAGCGCCGTCCGAGGTAGAAGAGGCAATCTCGCGAATAAATGTGGCCGTCGGCGAAGACAGCGACTTCCACAACGAAAACGGGTTCTACGTCGAGGGAATCTCGATGCGGACGCTGATCCTGGCAAAGGGCTGGGAAAACCGATTGGAATCCTACGAGATCACAGGCCCTGAAGGGGAGCGAGAACAGGCCGGCTGGTGTCTTAGCCCGGTGGACATCTGCGTGTCCAAGGCGCTTGCCGGCCGCCCGAATGATGTCGAGTACGTGATCGCCCTCGTCAGGAGCAACCTGATCGACGTAGACGAAGTACTCGCGCGCGTGACTGGGCGACTCGATTGGGGTGATCACGAACCGGACGAGCGGCGGATCGAACGAGCAGTCAGGTTGGTCGAGTCCGCGCGGTAGTCTTCTGCCCCGCAATGTTCGAAAAACCGTTGCGGGAGAATGCTACAAGGCCACGACCTGACATAAGGTAAATTATCGGCGCGCGAAATTTGCTGCGAGAACCAGGTTCTCGCAGAGATGTGGCCCGACGCTGATCGTCGTTGCACCCAGCAACGCGAGCCACTCGCACCCCCTGGGCGGGTCTTCAACCCAGCGGTCGCCGGGGGATCTGGGATAGCGATGTCCCGTCGGCGGCGAGCGAAGAATATCCGACGAACGCGGTAGGGACGAGCACTCCGCGCTACTGATGACGGGGCTCCCCGACCCCTGGGGACCAGCAACTAGCGACGCGGGTTTGCACGAGCCTCTGAGATACCCAGGGCGATTCACACCGGGAACGAGACGCCACAGGGGCAAAGGGGGCGGCGGGCTACTGGTTGTCGGTGGCGTTGATGACTTGTTGGGTGGCGTCGGGGTTGGTTCCGCCGACGACGATGTAGTGGCGGTCATCGGGGTCGGCGTTGTGGACCCATCCGTCGGAGTCTATCTCTTGCCAGTCGACGAGGTGGCCTTGTGGGTTGAAGGCGAGTGCGGGTCGGTTGGGGTATTGGGCGGCGATTAGGGCGATCGTGCGGGCCAGCGGAGTCGGTTCAGTGGTCATCGCGTTGTCACCTTCGTAGGTGTGGAGTGGGCGGGGTGTGGTTCAGCAGCGGTGTAGCCATAGGTAGCGGCGGGCGGTCGTGTCGAGGTTGCGTCGCGTCGTGTCGTCGACGTGTGGTGGGTGTTCGTTGAGGATTCCGAGCAGCTTGGTGAAGAACCGGTCTGGGGTGATGTGCAGGTCGTCGATAATGCTGGCGGGGTCCAGGGTGTGGTCGTGATAGTGCTCGACGGCGTAATCGAGCAGATCGCCGCGGCGGGCGGTTTCGTGCATGCCGCTTCCTCTCAGACTCGATGAGGATCAGGGTGGGTGAAGGTGACGGGCCATCGGGCACGGCGCAGGACCGCGGCGCTGGTCGACCCCAGCAGCAGTGATCGGATCCGGCCGCGACCGTGGGTGCCGAGTACGACCATGCTGGCCCCGGTCGCTGCGTCGAGGATCGCGCGGGCCGGATCTACGCCGCCGATGAGGGTTTCGTCGACATGCATCGCCGGATAGCGGTGCTGGTGCTGTGCGATCTGTTCATCCAACGCGCCCCGGGCCGGGGTGGTGAGTTGTTCGCTGGTGGCGATGACGGCTGGTCCGGTGATGACCGCGGGCGGGGTGAGGGCGTGGACGATCCGTAGTCTCGTCCGGTGCATCGACGCCTGCCGGAATCCCTCGGCGACTGCGGCGTCGGAGATGGGGGTGGCGTCGGTGGCAACTACGACCGGCCCGCCCGGGACACCCGGCCCGGCCACCACGGTGACCGGGCAGCGGGCATGGGCGGCGACCTCGGAACTGACCGAGCCCAGGAACCGGCGAATTCCGCTGAGATGACGCGTACCGACTACGACATTGCGTGCCACACCCGAGAGGTGTTCCAGCACGTCCGCGGGCGGTCCGGCCATCGCGACCGCTTCTACAGCCGCCCCCGGTGCGGCCGATTTCGCGGCGGCTGCCGCGTCGTCGGCGAGGCGGTGCGCGTCGACCACAGCGGCGTCGATGGCTTCCTGAGGTAGGGGCACCGCTGCGTCGACGACCGTTGCCGGCGAATAGGCGTGCACGATCATCAGCGCGGTTGATTCTCGGAGCGCAGCGTGTGCGGCCCACCGAGAGGCCGTGATGGCCTCCTCGGATCCGTCGACACCCACACAGATCGCATCTGCGGCCTCCAGGGTGACCGGCATCGTTACTCACCTGCCCATAGCCGGGCGTACAGCAGGCGCTGGGCTTGCTCAGCACCCTTCTGACTGTCGGCCTTCGCCTTTTCGAACAACGTCGCCAACTCGGTGTCGCCGGCACTGTAGGCGTCGACGATGAACGTCTGCAGACGCAACGCGTTGTTCAGACATTTCTCGATGAACCAGTACAGGTCGTAGTGGGTGTCCGGGGTTCCAGTTATCGCGCCGGCCTGCGAGACGGGTTCGGTCACTGTCTTCCTCCTCGATGTCGTTGTTCTCCCGACCACCATCTGCGAGCACCGGACTGAGGCCACCTCATGGCTGGAGTGGAACTGCCCCGTCCCACACCCGGCGGAAGAACAGTCTTACTGGACGGACAGGCGGCCCAACACAACTGCGTTGCCAACAGCGGATGACACACCGCATGCCCTACGAGAACCCACACGGGGCGAATCGGAATCGCGACTCGCGGGCTCCCGTCACTCCACCGTCCGCCCCACAACCGCGACTCGCAACCACTCGCTCGGGTTCTTGCATATTCCTCGTGACTGGCGGGGCGGTCAGCGCACACGCCAGATCCGGCGGCACAGTTCTCGGCGAATCGCCGTCGGCGTAGCGTGGGAAGATGAGCACTTACGCGACGACGAATCCCGCGACCGGGCGCACCGAGCGCGAGTTCCCCTCCATCGCCGACACGCAGGTCGACACGGTGATCGGCCGATCCGCAGCAGCGTTCGACTCCTGGCGGTCGGTGTCGCCGGACGAGCGCGCCGCCGCGTTACGGCGTACAGCCGACATCTATGCAGAACGTTCCGACGAACTCGCGGTCGCGATCACCACCGAGATGGGCAAGCCGCGGGCGGAATCCGTCGCCGAGGTCGAGTTGGCGGCGTCGATCTACCGCTGGTACGCCGACCACGGACCCGATCTGCTCGCCGACGAGACACTCGACCCCCAGGGGGCTGAGGAATCGATAGTGCAGACCGCACCGATCGGACCGCTCGTCGGAGTCATGCCGTGGAACTACCCCTACTACCAGGTCGCACGGTTCGTCGCCCCGAACCTCATGGCGGGCAACACGATCATCCTCAAGCACGCCAGCATCTGCGCCGCATCCTCGGCGCTGATGGCCGACGCCCTACACGACGCTGGAGTACCCGGGGACGCCTACATCAACGTCTACGCAAGCTCGGACCAGGTCGCCGACATGATCGCCGACCCGCGCGTCCGGGGCGTGTCGCTCACCGGTAGCGAGAAGGCGGGCAGCGCAGTCGCGGAGGTCGCGGCACGCAACCTCAAGAAGGCGGTTCTCGAGCTCGGCGGTTCGGACCCGTTCATCGTCCTCGACACCGACGACGTCGCATCGGTCGCGAGAACCGCAGCCACGGCGCGGTTGTCGAACACGGGCCAGGCCTGCAACTCGCCGAAACGCTTCATCGTCGCGTCCGAGCACTACGACCAATTCGTTGACGCGGTCGTCGCCGAGTTCGAGTCCGTCACGATCGGCGACCCCGCCGCCGACGACACCGACCTCGGACCACTGTCATCGGTGGAGGCCCGGGACACCGTGATCGACCAGGTCCGTGGCGCTGTCGAGCAGGGCGCGACCCTGCACACCGGCGGGACGGCGATCGAGGGTGACGGCGCGTTCATGCGTCCCGCTGTGCTCACCGGTATCACTGCCGAGATGGACGTCTACGGCGAGGAGGTCTTCGGCCCCGTGGCGATGATCTACCGGGCCGAATCGGTCGACGACGCGGTCCGGCTGGCCAACGATGTGGACTTCGGTCTCAGCGGGTCGGTGTGGAGTCCCGATCTCGACCGTGCTCGCGCCGTCGCCGACCGGCTGGAGGTGGGCATGGCGTATGTGAACGAACACGGCACGACTCTGCCGGGGTTGCCGTTCGGCGGGGTGAAACGATCGGGATTCGGTCGAGAGCTCGGACGGTGGGGCATGGGCGAATTCGTCAACGCCAAACTGCGACGCACCGCCGCGGAATAATCGAGGGCACAATCCTGCGGCCGAGCTAGGCGGGTCGAGGTCGGTGCCGGTGAACAGCCGGGTGAACTCGCCGTGGGCGGCGTGACAGATGCGCAGACCGTTGATGTCCTGGTCGAACGGGGTCAGGGACGTTCGCCGGGACGCGAGAGGTCTTCCTGGGCTGGAGGCGTGGGGTGGTCGGCGTCGACCAGTTGGGTGGCGACGTCGCGTAATGCGGCGTTGGTGTCCTGGGACAGCCTCTTGAGCAACTCGAATGCCGAGACCGCATCGATGTCGAACCGCTCCATGAGCATGCCCTTGGCCTGGCCGATGATGTCGCGGGAGGCCAGCGCGGAGCGGAATTGCTGATCGCGGCGTGCCCCGGACAGAGCGATCGCGGCGTGGGTGGCCAGGTTGAGCGCGAGCTGGCCGGTGTCGAAGTCGAACGCGTCGACCTGATCGGAGTGCAGGTTCAGCGCACCCATCTCGTTGTCAGTCACCCACAACTGGATCGACATCGTTGACCGGATGGGTAGTTCGGCGGTGACTCTATCGACCAGCTCAGGCCATCGTTGTTCGGTGGTCATGTCCCGGATGACGACCACGCCCGACTCCCACGCCGCTTCGAAGCACGGGCCCTGCCGGTGGGTGTGTTGCAGTTTGTCGAACCGCTCGGCCACAGTGTCGGTGGCAGCAGTCGACGTCAGGGTGGGCCGCCCAGTGCGTTGGGTGTGGGTCAGGGTCACCGCGGCGTGCTGAACGGGCTCAAGCATGGCCACCGCCGAGGCGGTGGTGTCAGCGAGCACCTCGTCGGGATCGGGAGCATGGGCGCGGTCACCGTGCAGCGCGCGCGCTAGCTGTGATGTCCAGGGAGGTTGGTCAGGCGGGTGATGGGTGGCCGACCTCCGGTGGCGCTGTGGGCTCGGTGGTGATTGTAGAAGTGCATCCAGGGCTGTAGGGCGTCGCGGCGGGCGGTTTCGCTGTCGTAGCGGCGGGCGTAGGCCCAGCCGTCGGTCAGGGTGCGGTGGAACCGTTCGATCTTGCCGTTGGTCTGGGGCCGGTAAGGGCGTGTGCGTTTGTGGACG
>NZ_JAMTCG010000010.1 GCF_024171725.1 Williamsia serinedens | reverse complement strand
AGGTCTGTGCCGAGCGTGCGGACAACAGTGTGTGCTCCTCGACGCCCATGGTCCCCAGTCCGGGGAGGTCCGCGGAGTTGGTCCAGGAGAAGTGGGTGTGGGCGTCGCAGAGTCCCGACATGAGGAATTTCCCGCCGCCGTCGACGACGCGGACGCCGTCGCGGGGGATGTCGCCGGTGCTGGCGCGCACGGTGGCGATGCGGTTGCCGCGTACGAGGACCTCGCCCTCGTAGGGGTCGGATCCGGTGGAGTCGAAGATGCGGGCGTTGGTGAACAGGACTGCGTTCTCGGTGGGCTGGGCAGACGTCATCGTGCTGGTCCCTTCGTGGGTGGTGGTCAGGGCTTGGTGAGGAAGTCGGTCAAAAGCGTGGTGACGGTCTCGGGGTCCTCGACCGTGTGCCAATGCCCGACGTCCTCGAGGATGTGCAGCTGCGCGTTGGGGTAGATGCTGAACAGTTCGTCGTTCACGCCGACGGGGCTGACCTTGTCGTGTTCGCCGGTGACGAGCAGGACGGGAACATCGATCGACGCGAAGTCGGGTTCGGTCGCGGCGGCCAATGCGTCGCAGGCCGTGGCGTACCCGTCCGGGTTCTGGCCGAGGAGGAGTTCTCGCACGACCGCGACGGCCAGGGGGCGCTTCTGGTGTGTGCCGTCGGAGAGGGCCGCGGAGACGATGGTGTCGGCGACGGCGGACATCCCGCCCTCGCGGACCGCTCGGGCGCGGGCGCGGGTCGCGGTGGCGGCCTGCTCCTGCTGCGCGCGGACGGCTCCGAGCAACGCGATCTTCGACACCCGTGCGGGGTGGCGTGCCGCATAGGTGGTGGCGACCAGCGTGCCCATCGAATGCGCGACGAGGGACACCTGGTCGGCGCCGGTGCGCTCGACGACGGCGGCGAGCTCCTCGACCCATCCGCCGATGCTCGCCGGACCCGCATAGGGGGAGCGGCCGTGGCCCGACAGGTCGAACCGGACGACCGTGTGGGTGCGCTCCAGAGCGCTGATCTGGGGTTCGTAGACGGTGGTCGCCCCGCCGAGTCCGTGGACGAGGACCGCGACGGGGCCCTCCCCGGTCTGCTCGACGAAGACCCGGCGGCCTGCGGCGGTGATGAGGTGGTCGCGGTCGGGGGCGTCGCCGATCGTGTTGCGTAGCGTGCCCAGTCCGGTGGCAGAGATGGTGACCTCGTCGCCGACCTGCAGGTACTTCGGCGGGTCGAACCCGATGCCGACGCCGACGGGTGTGCCGGTGGCGATCACGTCGCCGGGCTCCAGCGTGATCCCGGCGGACAGGGTCTCGATGATCGTCGGGACGTCGAAGATGAGCTGGGCGGTGTTGGCGTCCTGGCGCAGTTCGCCGTTGACGCGGGTCTGCAGCTTCAGGTCGGTGATGTCCACGGCGTCGGCGGTGACCGCCCATGGGCCCATCGGGCAGAACGTGTCCAGCGACTTGCCGATGAACCACTGCTTGTGGTCACGCTGCAGGTCGCGGGCGGTCATGTCGTTGATGAGGGTGTAGCCCCAGACGTAGTTGAGAGCGTCCGTGCGGCTGACCTTCGAGGCCCGGCGCCCGATGATGACGCCGATCTCGCCCTCGTAGTCCAGGGCCGACGTCACGTCGAGGTGGGGATCGATGGCCTCGTCGGTGGCGATCACCGTCGCGGCTGGCTTGGTGAACACCACCGGATGCTCGGGGACATGCTGGCCGTCGGGTGAGCCGGTCGCGTCGAAACCGCTCTTGGCGAACTCCGCGGCGTGCTCGGAGTAGTTCCGCCCGACACAGAACACGTTGCGGTGCGGCACGATCGGCGCCATCACCCGGCCCGACTCGACGACGTCGGAGACCGCGAGACGGTCGGCCACGCCGGGTCCGGCCTCGATGAGCTGCTGGACGGTGCGGACGGGCGCACCGGTGTCGGCGAAGGAGACCGCCCTCGCGGCACCGTCGTCGCCGACGACGCACACGCGACCCCCGTCGTTGCTCTCTACTCGCGCGAAACGCACTGCTCGACCTCCGTTGAACCAATTGGGACCGAACATCGGATTCGGTCTGTATTGGTCACCATAGGTCGAAGTACTGTGACCGTCAACACAACCGTAGCCGCGATATCACGCGTGACACACCTCACCGGCTGCTTACGATGGTCCAAATTGGTGTGGGACGGGAGGTGACAGCGATGACGATGGCAGTGGGCCCACTGGCCGTGGCGCGGGAGCACCTTGCGAAGATGTTGTCGGCCGACGAATTCGCACCGGGCGCGCGCCTGCCCACCGAACGCGACCTCGCCGCCGACATCGGGGTCAGCCGAGCCGTCGTCCGCAGCGCGCTCGACGAGTTGGCAGCGCAGGGCAGGGTGGTGCGTCACGTGGGACGCGGGACCTTTGTCGCCCCGCGCCAGGAGACCTTCATCGCGGGCGAGGCCGTGTACCCCAGTCCCGCAGAGATCATGACCTCACGGCTTGTGCTAGAACCTGAGATGTTGCCGGTGGCCGTGGCGTCGGCGACGCACAGCGATTTGCTCGAGATGCGACGATGCCTGGCCGGCGGCGAGGCGGCTCACACCTCGGAGGAATTCGAGCACTGGGACACGATGCTGCACCACAGTTTCGCTGTCGCCACCCACAACAGCGTGTTGATTGGTGCGAGCCAGCTGCTCATCGACAGCCGCCGTCAACCGGTGTGGGGGTCGCTGAAGAAGCGGACGTTCACCCCGGAAACGCGGCAGTGCTACTGCGCCGAACACGCCGCGATCGTCGCCGCGGTGGAAGACCGCGATCCCGACGCGGCCCGAGAAGCGATGCGCACGCACCTGCGGCACGTGCGCATCAACCTCCTCGGGCCCTGAGCGCGGGATCGTGAGGGCGCCGCGATCAGCGCGGCAGCAGCCCGCCGTCGACGGTGATGATCTTGTTCGTCAGGTAGCCGTTGGTCACGACACTGGCTGTGACCGAACCGATCTCGTCCGGCTCGCCCAATCTGCCGACCGGGATGGGCATCGGTAGTTCGTCGCCGCCCGACGGATCGGTGGGCAGGATGCGTGTGCCGCCGATCAGCGCCGGGGCGATGGCGTTGACGGTGACGCCATGCGGGGCCGCGTCCTTCGCGAGCGAATGTGTCAGACCGTGCAGCGCGGCCTTGCTCGACGCGTAATGCGGGCCGATGACGCCACCGTTGAGCGCAGCGATCGAGCTGATGAAGACCACCCGCCCGAAGGAACGTTCGTACATCGCGGGCAGCAACCGCTGGGCGAGCAGGAATGGTGCGGTCACGTTGACCGCATACGTCTCCTCCCACTGCTGCAGCGTGACGTCCTGCAGCGGTGTGGGTGCCCCGATGCCGGCGTTCGCGATCAGGATGTCCACGGCGCCGAACTCGCCGATGGCGACGTCGGCGAGCCGTGCGGGCACGTCTGGGTCGCTGAGGTCACCGGGTGTGGTGATCGCCCGCGCCCCCACCTCGCGCGCGTCCTGCGCGGCACGCTCGGCGTCGTCGGCGTGCCGCCCGTGAGCGAGCACCAGATCCGCGCCCAGGCGCGCGAGGTGCCGGGCGATGGAACCGCCGATCCCACCGGACGCCCCGGTGATCAGTGCCGTCCGTCCCGACAACGGCCGATCGTCAATGGTCATACTCTCTCCTTCACAGTCTTTCGCTGATGCCACGGGGTGCTGTGGTCGCACCGCTGGCAGCTGTCACGATGGTCAGCCCAGCCGGGGTTGACCGTTCGACGCGGTGAGACCCCCGTCCACGGGGAGCACAGCGCCGCTGATGAACGAGGCATCGTCGCTCGCCAGGAACGCGATCGCAGCCGCGACCTCCTCAGGGCGAGCACCCCGGCCGAGCGGCAACCGGTCCATGAACCGCGACATCAGATCGTCGTCGTCATGCATGTCCGCGGTCATCGGGGTCTCGGTGAAACTCGGTGCCACCGCGTTCACCCGAACGCCGTCGCCAGCGTGGTCCAACGCCAGGGCGCGGGTGAAATTGGTCAGCCCACCCTTCGCCGCGTTGTAACTCGCGGCTCCCCAGTCGCCGCCCACCCCGGACACCGAGCTCACGTTCACGATCGACCCGCCGCCACCGGAGATCAGATGAGGCAAAGCGGATTTGATCGTGTAGAAGGCGCCGGTCAGGACGGTGTCGATCATTCTCGTCCAGTCCTCGACGCTGGTCGTCGCGACCGTTCCCGACGGTCCGATGCCCGCGCTGTTGACGAGGACGTCGATCCGCCCGAGTTCGTCAGCGACCCCGTCGATTGTCTTCTGCACCGCCTCGGCGTCGCTGACGTCGAGGGTGCGGGCGACGATCGATCCGGGTGCGTGGTGGGCGGCGACCTCCTCAAGGGTGTCGAGGGTGCGGCCGGTGATGACGACCCGGGCCCCTTCGTCGGCGAGTCGGCGCGCCGTGGCCGCGCCGATGCCCGAGCCACCGCCGGTCACGATCGCCACCCGGTTCGCGAAACGTTCTGTCACAGCTCTTCTCCTCCTCGTGCTGCTGGTCTCAGACCAGTCGGGCGCCACCGTCGACGGTGAGCACCTCGCCGGTGGTGTAGCCGTTTTCGATCAGGAACAGGACCGCCGCAGCCACGTCCTCGGGTCGACCGACCCGACCGACCGGAAGCGAGTCTGCGGTCTGCTCGAACATCGATGTGCGCTCGTCCTGGCTAAGGTGCGCCCAGCTGGGGGAGTCGACGACACCCGGGTTCACGGCGTTCGCGCGCCGCGGGGCCAATTCGACCGCCAACGATCGCGCGAGCCCCTCCACCGCTGCGTTGGTGGTGGTCACCGCCACGGTGCCCACATCCGGCCGCGCCGAGGCGACACCGGAGAACAGGGTGACTGAACCGTCGTCGGGAAGCGACTCCGCGAACGCCCGCACCACGCGGTAGTAACCCCAGAACTTGCTGTCCATCACCGCGCGCGCATCGTCGACGGACAACTCTGTGAACGGGGCGTAGGTGAGCGCCGCAGCAGACAGCACCAAGTGGTCCACCGCGCCAGCCCGCTCGGGAAGAGAAGCGATCGAGTTCTCGTCGGTCAGATCGACGGTGACGCCCCGGGCCGGCTCGCCGAGCTCCCCGAGAGCGGAATCGATCTTCTCCTGGCTTCGCCCGGCGATGACCGGGACCCCGCCGCGGGCGAGTACCGACCGAGCCACGTCCACTCCGATACCGGAGCTGCCGCCCACGATCAGAACCGTGCGGTCTTTCACTGCCGCCATGCCATCCTCCTGATTATCGATAATTTGACCTCCTCAACCGGGCAGCGGCGAGAATCATTCCGTGACCACGCGTGAACCCCTGCGCATCCAGGTCCGTGAGGACCTGCTCACGCGGATACTCGACGGCTCCTACCAGCCCGGCGACCCGATCCGCGAGCTCGAGGTCGCCGCACGGTTGGGTGTGTCCCAGTCACCCGTGCGCGAGGCCCTCCGTGAGCTCGTCGCGGCCGGGCTCGCCGAGTACACGCCGAACCGCGGCACACGTGTGCGGGCGATCCGAGCTGCGGACCTCGAGCAGTACTACCCCGTTCGCGCGGCGCTCGAGGGGCTCGCCGGCAGCCTCGCCGCGCCGGCGCTCGCCGGTTCCACGGCCGTGCTGGCCGATGCGATCGCCCAGATGAATGAGGGGGCGAGGACGACCGACCTCCTGCTGTTCGCGCGCGCCAGCACCGCGTTCCATCGCCACATCATCGAGGCCACCGACAACCGCGTACTGGCCGACGCCTGGAATGCCCTCGGCGTCGAAATCTTCACCGCCGTCAGCCTCGCCACGACCGATCACCCGCTCGAGCAACTCGCCGACGAGCATTGGCCCGTCGTCCGTGCGCTCGATCGCGGCGACGCCCGAGCCGCCTCGCGCGAGCTGCGCGCGCATGTCGCGGGATACGGCAGCCGGGCCCGAACCACCCGCCGCCGCGCCGTCGACCCCGGACCCTCCTGATTCAGGCGGCGACGCCAGGCCAGAAGAGGCCGAACAGGCGTTCCTGCCAGTCGGGGCCGATCTCGCCGCACCGTGCCTGCTCACTGAAGTAGGCACCGACGATCGCGTCGATCAAGGTGTCACCGTCGAGGTCAGCCCGGAACGACCCGTCGGCTCTGCCGTCGTCGATGACGGACAGGATCAGTGACCGATAGTCGACGAGGATCTCGCGGAAGAGTTCGTTGAACTCCCGGTCGGCGTCGGTGACGAGTGCGGCCATCCCTCCGAAGCCGATGCCGTCTCGGACGGCGTCGATCGATCGCGCGATGACCCATCGCATTCGCGTCTCCGCGGGAGCATCCGCGTCGAGGGGGCGGGGTGTGCTGAGCGGAGACAACGCTGCGACCAACATCTCTCGTCGGTTCTTGAACCGTCGATAGATGGTCGTCCGGGCTGCGCCGGTACGTGACGCGACGGCCTCGATGGTCACCGCTCCGGGTCCGTGTGACCGCAGGAGCTCAAGCGTGGCGTCGGTGATCGTCTGCTCGGCGAGACGTGGAGTCGGCATCGGTCCCCTGTTCGATGAATCACATAGGAATGCGTCGGTCACCCGAAACGCTACGCTACGTGTAGCGAATCGCATGAGAGAAGGGAGTGATCGATGAGGAACACACTTGCGGTGGGTTTTCGTCATCGTCGGCGTGGTCACGGCGACGACCCCGACATGGGCCGACACCACCGTGGTAAGAACGGGACTCACGGCCGGGCCAGGCGTGCTGATCACCGTGTTCGCGGTCTGGGCGCTCATCGCGCGCGATCCCACACGTGATCACTGGGCGATCGCCGTCACGGGGTTGCTGATGGTGATGGCGCCCTGGCTGGGTGGTTTCGCCGGCGACGCCGCATCGTGGGCGGCCTGGATCGGCGGCGCCATCGCGATGCTGGGGGCAGGGTCGGCGTACGTCGCGGATGACGCCCACGAGCTCAGCCGCCGGGAAGAACTCGCCGACATCCTCCGCTGAGAGGAGCGCTATCACGCACGTCAGGTCACACATCCCCGAGGAGTGTGAGGCGCCGATGACCACAGAGAAGAGGAAGGGGTCGACAGAGATGAACGAGCCGAGCGCGCCGACGGTGCGACTAACCGGCGGTGTCGAGCTGCCCCGACTGGGGTTGGGGACGTGGCCGATGAGCGGCGACAAGGCCGAGCGCGCAGTGCGATCGGCTCTCGAGCACGGGTACCGATCGATCGACACCGCGGCCGCATACGGCAACGAGAAGGCCGTCGGACGAGCGATCGCCTCCTCCGGGTTGCCTCGCGAGGACGTCGTCGTGACAACGAAGCTCGGGAACTCCGAACACGGCTACGGCACAGCCCTTCGGGCCTGTGACCGCTCACTGGACGAACTCGGACTCGACCACATCGACCTCTACCTCATCCACTGGCCGATGCCGTCGGTGAACAAGTACGTCGAGACGTGGCGGGCGTTGATCGACCTCCGGGAGCAAGGACGGGTCCGGGCGATCGGCGTGTCCAACTTCAAGCCCGCCCACATCGACAGGCTCGTCGCCGAGACGGGGGTGACACCGGCGGTGAACCAGATCGAGCTCAACCCGTACACGAACCGCCCCGCCGAACGTGAGTACCACCGCGCGCAGGGCATCGTCACCGAGTCGTGGAGCCCTCTCGGGCCACGAACCGACCTGTTGAGGGAGCCGGTCGTCACCGAGCTCGCCGAGAAGCACGGCAAACAGCCCGGCCAGGTCGTCCTCCGCTGGCACATGGACCTCGGACTGGTGGCGACACCGAAATCGTCTGACGCGCAGCGTATCGCGGCGAACATCGACGTCTTCGACTTCTCGCTGTCCGCGGATGAGGTGACCGCGATCACCGCGCTCGATACGGGGCTGCGGACGCCGGTGGATTCCGACAAGCCGATCGGTGCACCCCCGGCGGGGATCCGCACCACCACCTGACCGCCGCCATAGGAAGAGGAATCCCACCGTGCCCCACCACATGTCCTTCGATCTCGCGCTCACTGCGGCGGCGGCCGCCGCCGAGCGGGCGCGCCACATCGGCAAACCGTTCGCCATCACGATCGTGGACCCCGGTGGCAACACGATCCTCCAACACCGGTTCGACGGCATCCACGCTGCTGCGACGACGGTGAGCGCGGCGAAGGCGCGCGCCGCAGCGCTGTTCAACCGGCCGTCGGGAGACGTCGAGAAGCTCGTCTCCGATCCCGAGCGGCCCGGTCTCCGGGACCTGACGACTGTGCTCGACGATGTCCTGGCCATCCAGGGAGCCGTGCCTGTTCGTGCCGACGACGGGGCATTGCTGGGTGCGGTCGGCGCCTCCGGTGGGACACCCGCCGAGGATGAGGACGTCGCCCGGGCCGCCATCGACGCAATCGGCGGGTGAGGTAGAAGGTTGTCGGCGCGGCCCCCTCATAGTCACTCGCATGAGTTCCGCGCCGATAATTTATCGTATGTCAGGTAGAGGCTTGAAGTGGCTGGTGCAGAACTAATTTAAGGCACTCGACTCCCGTGTTGCACGACCCCGAATTGCCCCCCAACCGATAAGCGCTCGCCGCCGGCAACAGAAGGCCGCGTCGAGCCGTTGTCGACACGGCGGTCGGTGCCGGTCACGAGATGTCGAAGAAGGCGCCGGCCATCACGTCGGCGGCGACGTCGACGAGCCGGCGGTTCGTGGCGAATGCGAGGCCGCGGAGACGACTGACGGCATCGGCCACAGACATCGGTGACTGCGCAGCAATCGCGATGGCGGCCGTCGCGACGCGTTGGCGGCTCGCGATCCCGTCGCGGACTCCGGCTCACGTGTTCTCCGTCGGCACGAACCGCTCGATCCAGTGCCGGGCGGACGTTCGATCACGGAGGGTTCGTTCGATGTCGTCGGCGATCGCGAGCGCAACGGTGCGCGCGTACTGCGAAACGAGTGTCTCGTCCTCGAGCTGCCCCGGCGCGAAGCGACTGAGTTGCAGCGCGGCGGGGTTCTCGGTGGGTAGCGAGATCCCGATCGCGAACACGGCCCGGATGGACGCGGAGTTGGCGCTGTGGGCGAGGAACGTGCCGTAGGGCCCCGGCCCTTCCAGATCAGTCGCGGAATGCACGCCACCGCGCGACAGGGCATCGACGACCGGCCCGACGCCTTGATCGAACTGAGCTTCGTCGATCGCGCGGACACCGCTGCCTGTCGACTCGACAACCGACCACAGCGAGTCGATGCCGCCGCCGACGACGACGGCGACGCCGTCGACATGGAGCGATCTCAAAGCGTGCAGGCACGCTCGCTGGGCAAGTTCCACGGTGCACCTCTCCCGACGCGGTCAGGAGTCGTGTGTGGTTGTACTGATCACAGTACGCACCGCCTGGGCGTCGGGTACCCCGGTCTGGGGCGCGATCACCACCTGGAGCCGTGACCGCTCGCGACCTGAGGATTGCGATGGTCGTTGTTCTTGCGATCGTGTTGAACACGCAGGCGTGCTGCTGATGGCAGAATGTCGGTATCGGCAAGCCGCGCCGGTGATAGCCGTGCGTGGCATCGCGTCCGCGCACCCGGGGTGAAGGGAATGATGTGGCGAGGGCGCGCGATGTAGGTGACGACGAGTCGGGTGTGCACGGCCAGATCGGCCGACTGGCACGCGACATGCTATGAACTAGGGACGCGACCACCGATCCCGACAGTGTGTTGCAGGAAGTGACCGCCTCGGCGGTCGCACTGTTGGATCCGGTCGACCATGCCGGTGTCACGCTGCTGCGGACGCAACGGCCCCGAGCACGAACTAGGCGAGGGTCCCTGTTACGAGACGGTGTGGGAGTCGACAACGGTCCGAATCAGGGACACGTCCACCGACCCGCGGTGGCCCACGCTCATGAGCGCTATTGCCGCTCTGCCCATCCGTTCGAGCGTTCCCCACTTGAGTCCTGGCACCTCCATCGCTCTGGTGCGTTCGTGGTGGTGTGGCGGCGGCACACCGCGAGCGAACCACCGGGACGGCCGATCTAGCCCTGCGATCCGCTACCGCGGTGGGACATCAGTCCGGAGCAGCGTGAGCTGAGTGGCTGCGATCGGTCCAGGAAAATACTGATACCCCTCCATCGACGTTCGCAGCATCTCGGTGGCCACGCCATCCACACGCCACACATCGACAGGTCCGCCCGTGTTGTTCATGTCGGTGAACCAGCGACACTCGTAGTCACCCACCGCGAGAAAGCACCCCTGCACCTGAGGTACCCGGCTACCCGCGATCCCGGGCGCCGCACCCATCCGCGAGCAGTCCAAGCCGAATTCCCTGATCGACTCTCGATTGAGCGAGGAGCTCACGTGAAACACTTCCATCGCCCTTTTGATACCTCGCCTGTCGGTTCTGTTCGCGCACCGCAAGTGAGGACGCTGGCGGTTCGATAATGTACGTCGAGCGAACCTACCGGGTGATTGTCGACGCTCTGGCCGGCGGTGAACGTGACCCCGACGCGTTCGTGGCCCTGCTCGCTACGCGCCACGCCCTGACTTGGAGAGGCGCGACGATCTCGACGTGTCTGAGGCCTCCCCCGCTACGCCTCAGCCGTTCTAGCGCGGACATCAGATGCCGACGTTAGTCCTGGAACTCTCCGTCAGCCCGGTCGAGATTTCGAACGCGCGAGGGCGGTGCCGCGGCTTCGGCTTAACGCACGGCACCTGGGCGGACCGTCGGTCCCCCTGCAGCTGGGGGTAGCCAGATCATGCGGGCGCTAAACAATGTGCAAATTTGCATCAAATGATGGCCATATCGGCCAGCGCGAGACGGCGCGGACATCTGACGGTTGTGCCTACGATTGCACTGACCCCGGCCGGCCCTCCCAGCAGCACGTCGGCCGCGGGTGGCCCCCGATTAGCTACCGGGGTTGGAATGCGCTCCCGGGCGGCCGCCGGTGGCCTACCAACTCGGGGGAGGGTGGTGGGTCGCCGGCGTGCAATCATGTCGAGCAACCTCGGGGAACTGGCCTGCATGCGTCGCGCCGATAATTTAAACACCGCGCCCGCTCCCCGGACTGCGTCGAGAGCCGAGGCAGCGACGTCGACACCGGAGGCGAAGGACGTCGACATCGGATCGCGGGCGACGGCCCGGACCGGGTGCCCCCTGCGGGACAGCTCATCGACGAGTGGCCGACCGACCCGGCCCGTGGCTCCGGTGACGACGACTGGCGATGCTTGTGCATTCTGGATCATGCAGTCCATTCTCATGAGGTGGAAATGGATTATCGACACCAGAACCGCGGCAGATCCGCCCCGGGTGCGGTGACGCTGACCGCCAAGGGGCGCCGCACCCGCGAGCGGATCGTCGCCGCCGCGGCGCGACTCATCTGGGAGCGAGGGATCGCCGCGACGACACTCGACGACGTCAAAGCCGCGGCAGATGTGAGCAGTTCGCAGCTATACCACTACTTCACCGACAAGGAGGGGCTCGTCGCGGCGGTCGTCGAGTATCAGGCCGATCGACTGGTGGAGGCGACGACGGAGGCGGACCTGTCCTCGGTCGACAACCTGCTCAGCTGGCGGGACACCGTGGTGGGTCACGCCCGGGAGGTCAACGCGGCGGGCGGGTGCCCGCTCGGGGCCCTCGGGAGTCAGATCGCCGAGACCGACCCCCGCGCGCGAACCCTCGCGGCCGCCGGGTTCGGTCGGTGGTCGGGCGCCATCCGCGACGGGTTGCGGCGGATGAGCGACGAGGGGCATCTGCTGCCCGGCGTCGACCCCGACGCGGTCGCGATCACCCTGCTGGCCGCCCTGCAGGGTGGCCTCCTGATCGCGCAGGTACACCGCGACGTCGAACCGCTGCGGACCTCGCTCAGGACCATCCTCGAGCTCGTCGGCGTGACCGACAAGCCAGGTTGATGATGCCCTGAACCGCTCAGTTAGTGTCCGTCGGATGGTGACACATACCACTCCCGGTGCGCCCGGGCCCGAGTCCGACCCGGACGACGGCTACCAGCGCGGCCTCTCCGCCCGAACCGTCCAGATGATCGCGCTCGGCGGCGCGATCGGCACGGGACTCTTCTACGGCGCCGGTGGCGCGATCGAACAGGCCGGACCGGCCCTGATCCTCGCGTACCTCGTCGCCGGGCTCGCGATCTTCGTGGTGATGCGCGCCCTCGGCGAACTGCTGATCTATCGCCCTGTCGCCGGGTCGATCTCGGAGTACGCCCACGAGTTCCTCGGCCGCTTCCTCGGTTTCACGAACGGCTGGACCTACTGGGCCGTGTGGACGACGACCTGCATGGCCGAGATCACCGTCGCCGGGAAGTACGTGAACTACTGGCTGCCGTCGATCCCGGTGTGGGTCACCGCGCTGGTGGTCCTGATCATCCTGTTCGGGGTCAACCTCATCTCCGTCGGCGTCTTCGGGGAGGCCGAGTTCTGGTTCTCGATGATCAAGGTGACCGCCATCCTCGGCATGATCCTCGTCGGCGCTCTGGTGCTGCTGCCGATCGCCGGGATCGGCCCGGGCAGTGGGCCGTCGGTGACGAACCTGTGGAACGACGGGGGCTTCTTCGCGACCGGTTTCGACTCCGCGCTGTTGAGTCTGCAGATCGTGCTCTTCGCCTACGTCGGTGTGGAACTCGTCGGCGTCACCGCCGGTGAGGCCGCGAACCCGAAGGTGACGCTGCGCAAGGCGATCAACACGCTGCCGTTCCGTATCGGCCTGTTCTACGTCGGCGCGCTGTTCGTCATCCTGTCGGTGCGGGGGTGGCGCAACTTCTCCGACGGCAACAGCCCGTTCGTCGAGGTGTTCTCCTACATCGACATCCCCGCCGCGGCGGGCATCGTGAACTTCATCCTGCTGACCGCCGCGCTGTCGTCGTGCAACTCCGGCATCTACTCCACCGGCCGCATGGTGCGCAGCCTCGCCCAGCGCGGGGAGGCACCGGCGCGGTTGACGGCGTTGTCGGGTCGGCACGTCCCTGTCGCCGGGATCGTGCTGTCGGCCGCCGTGATGGTGATCGGCGTGATCGTGAACATCGTCAGCCCCGACAAGGCGTTCGCCTACATCACCTCGGTCTCGACCATCGGCATCATCTTCGTGTGGAGCTCGATCCTCGTGGCCCACACCGTGTACCGCCGCCGTGTCGCCCGCGGTGAGGTGGAGGCATCCGACTACCGACTGCCGTGGGCGCCGTATTCGACGGCCCTGGCGCTCGCGTTCTTCGCACTGGTCGTCGTGCTGCTCTTCTTCAGCGACTCCGGGCGCACGGCCATCGTGGTCGGCGTGGTCTGGTTCGCCGGTGTCACCGCGGCGTACTTCCTGCGAGGCCGGAAAGCAATTGTGCACAGTTCGCGCTGAGTTCACAGGTTGTGCGCTTTCCGCCTGATCGCGGGACGGGGTGTCGGTGCAGGCGCCTAGAGTCGTACACATGTTCGACGAGGTGCTCGAGGCGGCGGATCGCCTCGCCGATGCCGTCCGCGGGTGCGAGATGCCCGCGGATGATGACGCGTTGGTGGCGGGGGTGCGTGCCGCGGTTACGGCGCGCAATGCTGCGGACGGGTTGCTGGCCCGGGTGACCGGGGAGATCGAGTGCCACGGGACGGCGAAGCGGGTGGGGATGTCGGCGCGAGAGCTGCTGCGACGTCACGGCTGCGTTCCTGGGGTCGCATCCCGGGCGATCCGGCTGGGGCGTGCGATCGCGCATCTTCCGGCGCTGGCGCGGCATCTGCGAGATGGATCGATGTCGGCGGAGTATGCCGACGCGGTCGCCCGCGGAGTTCGGCACGTCTGCACGCGCACCCGGTCACCGCTGGGGTCGGAGTTCGCAGTCGACACCGAGGCGGTGTTGATCGGGCACGCTTTGGCGGGCCGGTCGCCGGTTGAGATCGACGATCGGGCGCGGGCGATCGCGCTCGAGAACCAGCCTGAGGTCGACGGGCCGGTGCCACCGGTTGCGGAAGACACGACACTCAATGAACTGTCGTGGGCGCAGCGCGACGACGGTCGGCTGGCGGGGTCGTTCGACCTCGACGTTGTCGCGGGTGAGCGGTTGATCTCGTGCGTCGACACCGCCTCGCGGCCGCGGCCGCTACCGGACGGCACGCCGGACCCGCGGTCGGCGAATCAGCGGCGGGCGGATGCGTTCGTGCAAGTTGTCGAGGCGGCGTCCCGAGCGCTCGGGATAGATGGGCTCGTCGGGTCGGCCAAGACCGAGATCCTGCTGACCGTGCCCACCGCCGGTGGCTCGTGCTGCGGGATCACCCCGGTCGGGCCGGCGCACCTGCAGTGGATGGGCAGCGTCTCCGACGAGGCGGTGTCGCTGCTGTCATGCGACGCCTCGGTCACCCGCATCGCCGTGGACGTCGACGCCGCGCCCGTCGACATCTCCCCGAAGGCCAGGTTGTTCACCGGCCGCACCCGTAAAGCCATCGTCGCCCGTGACCAAACGTGCGTCATGTGCGGGAATCCCGCCTCATGGACCGACGTCCACCACATCGTGTTCCACTCCCAGGGCGGGCCCACCACGTGTGACAACGGGTGCCTGCTCTGCCGCACCTGCCACGTCGCCGTGCACCAGCACGGCTGGGAGATCGAGATGGGACCCGACCGCCACCCCTGGATCCGACCACCAGCCACCGTCGACCCCCGACGCGAACTACAACCCGCCTACAACCGACGAACACTCCGACTCGACTCCATGGCCGCCTGACACGACTCAGCGACAGCACATTCCGTGCACCTGACCACCGGTCAGGACCGCATCAGTACCTTGACAACTCCACAGAGTGGGCCGTCACGTCGGTCGGATCCCGACGTACACGCCCTCCGGCCGGAATCGCAACGGTGTCTCCGCGTACTCCTCCAGCGCGTGCGCGACCCAGCCGACGATTCGCGCGAGCGCGAAGACGGTCATCGCCGCGTCGTCGATCATCCGATACCGCGTCGCAATGACGGCCAGCGCCAGGTCCGAGGTGACAGGGAGATGCCGGGCGGCAGCCTCGGTTCGGATCGCGTCGGTCACCTCCTGCAGGTGATGCGGCATGCCGTCGTCGTACATGGCGGTGAACAGCGCCTCGGCGCGCGGGTCCTGCTCGCGATACACGACGTGACCGCACCCGGGGAGTCGTTCTCGAGCTGCGAGGTCAGTTCGCACGTCGCCCGGCACGTCGACGAGTGCACGCACGAATTCCTGCGCAGCGGAGGCGGCACCCCCGTGCAGGGGTCCGTCGAATGCTCCGAGTCCCGCGGACACGACGGCGTACACGCTGCCGCGGGCGCTGGCGGCCACCCGCGCGGCGACAGCACTGGCGGACAAGTCGTGATCGGCCAGCAGGACGAGCGCGGCGTTCAGCAGCCGTACCCGGCGCGGTGTAAGGGCCATCGCGGTGAGTCGGGGCCACAGGCATTGCGCGAGAGACGATCCGGTGCCGGGGTCGTCACCCGCAAGAGGCAGCGACATGACTGCGGTCTGCACCATCTGTGCCGCGGCGGCGACGCGCGCCGATGTCTGCTCGACATGACGGTCGGCGTCGAGGGCGCCGAGTTCTGCGACGACGGCGTGGATCACGTCGAGTCCGCGGACGTCCCGCGGCACCCGTACCGGGGACACCCGCACCGTCGGCCAGGGCGCGTCCCACAGGAGGGCCGCAACCTCGGTGACGTCGCACTCCCACGCCAGGTCGACGGCGCGGCGGCCGCGGTAGTACAACTCGTCGCCCTCGATGAGGGTGAGCTCGGTGCGGATGCGCTCGACCACCCCGGCGGGTGGTCGGCGCTCGGTCCGGCGCGCGAACGCCTCGATCTCGGCGACGGCGAACAAGCTCCCGCGCTGCCCCTCGATGCGCACGCTGGTGAGCCGGCCGCGGCTGACGTAGGCGTACACCGTCGCCGGCTGCACCCCGAGCACGCGGGCGGTCTGCGCGGTCGACAGGTAGTCGCGGCCGTCGTGACGGATGGCGGTGGGCCAGCGTCGGGTGTGTCGTCGCACGGCAGCTGCCTCCGATGTTGATCCGATCAACATTGACGACGTCGTCGCCACGGCCGAACGTAGCCGGTGTGACCACGATTCGTATGGGTGACCCGACATGACCCTCATCGAGGCGGCGCCCGGGCTGTCCGACGTCTCCGTCGCGGAGACGACCATCGGGGACGTCCGTGGCGACGAGGGCCTCTACCACTACAACCGGTACCCGGCGACGGACCTCGCCCGCTCGTCGTCGTTCGAGCGCGTGTGGTTCCTGTTCGTCCACGGGCGCCTCCCGGACCCGGCCGAACTCGACACGTTCGTCGAGCGGATCCGCACCGACCGCGTGGTGCCGGAGGACCTGGTGGCACTCGCGCGCACGATCGGCTCGACGCCCGGCGACCACCGCCCGCTGGTCGATCTCCGGACGGTGCTGTCGGCAGCCGCCCAGTACACGGGCATGCGACCACTGTGGGACTGCGACGAGGACACCCGGCGCGACGACGGGATCCGACTGTGCGCCATGGTCCCGACGCTGCTCGGCGAGGTACATCGCGCGGCCCACGGACTCGACCCCGTGGTCCCCCGCGAGGATCTGGACACGCCAGCCCACTGGCTGCACGCCGTGACCGGCGAGGTGGCCGGACCCGACGAGACCCGTGCGATCGAGCAGTACCTCATCTCGACGGTCGAGCACGGCTTCAACGCCTCCACCTTCGCCGCCCGGGTGATCGCGTCGACCGGCGCGGATTTGCCGTCGGCGATCTGCGGCGCCATCGGGGCGTTCTCGGGCCCGCTCCACGGCGGTGCGCCCGACCGCGCACTCGACGCCCTCGACGCCATCGCGGCGCGCGGTGGTCCCGCGATGACCGTCGCGGACGCCGGCGACGTCGCCCGCCGGTGGGCCCGGGACGAACTGGACGCGGGCCGTCGGCTCATGGGCTTCGGCCACGCCGTGTACCGCACGCGCGATCCCCGCTCCGAGCTGTTGCGCGAGGTCGCGACCCGACTGGGTGGGCGCACGGCCGAACTCGCCGTCGAGGTCGAACGCGCTGTCGTCGAGGTCCTCGCGGAGGCCCGTCCCGATCGCCCGCGCTACGCCAACGTCGAGTTCTACGCGGGCGTCGTGATGGATCGCTGTGGTCTCCCGCGGGAGATGTTCACGCCGACGTTCGCGGTCAGTCGCGTCGTCGGCTGGACCGCCAACGTCCTCGAACAGGCACGCGATCGCCACATCATCCGACCCCGCGCCACCTATGTCGGTCCGCCCATGGATCCGCCGGTCTGACGGTTTTGTCCTGACCGCATGCGATCCTCTCGACCCGAGTGCGGCAAACCCGGTGGGCGCGACGCCGACGGCCTGTCATCGTCGTGGGCATGCAGGAGGTACCGCCCCACGACCACCCCGAGGACACTGCTCCGACCCGCCGATACGGCGCTCCCGGCGACGCAGACCTGACGGCGACCAGCGCGCGGGCGCATCGTCTCCGACGGGCCTGGCGGCGATCCCTCGACCCGGGCCAGCAGTCGGCGCTGCTGTCGTGGACGTCGTTCACCACGACGTTCGTGGCGGTCCGCGCTCTGACGCACTGGATCCGCGCCGGGCACGGTCCCGCCGGTGGTGGCATGAGCCTCGGCGGGAAGCATTTCCACCACTACAACATCGGCATCCTCATGCTCGGCGGCGTCGGCGCCATCGCCGTCCGCGGCGCCGAGCACCACCGTCGCCATCCGCTCACCGCCATCAGCTACGGGGTCGGCACGGCGCTCATCGTCGACGAACTCGCCCTCCTGCTCGACCTGGAGGACGTCTACTGGTCCAGCCAGGGCCGCGAGAGCGTCGACGCCGCCGTCACGATCATCGGCGCCGGCGGCGTCGCGATCGCGGGCACGGCGTTCTGGCCGGAGGCACGACGGGCCCTGCGCTGATCGCGTCCGGTACCGACGTGACACGCTGAGGGTCCCGGACCCGACACGAGCGCGAGGTGAGGGTGAACGCCCGCCGCACGACCCACCGTGACCGCGACGAGGAGGGGCGCGCCCACAATGCGCGTCCCCGTGATCGCCTCGGCCGCCCGCTGCCGCGGGACGCCGCCGGGGTGACGCCACCCGGCCCGGGCGACGACGTCGTGCTGTCGGCCGCGGAATCGCTCGCCCTCGCCCAGGATCTCCTCGACACCGGCTGGCCGTTCCGCGCGCACGAGATCCTCGAGGCGACGTGGAAGCAGACCTCGGGTGACGAGCGCGGCGTGTGGAAGGGACTCGCACAGCTGGCGGTCGGCGTCACCCACGCCGAGCGCGGGAACCCGTCGGGTGCGCGGCGGCTCATCGAGCGCGGGCGCGACGCGATCACCGCCGGGTCCGATGCCGCACCCGACGGCGTCGACGTCGACGGACTGCGGACATGGGCCGACGAGTCCCTGCACGCACTGCTCGACGTGGACGGCCCGCTCGTCCTGCCGACGCCCCACCTGGGCAGGATGGGGTCGTGACCGGGCTGCACACCGCGTGGACGCGCTCGGTCGGCCTGACCACCCCGATCGTCTGCGCGCCGATGGGCGGTGCCGCGGGCGGCGCGCTCGCGACGGCGGTCAGCCGCGCCGGGGGCCTCGGCATGATCGGGATGGGCAGCAGCGGGTCCACCGACCGGTTGCGCGCTGAGCTGTCGGTGTTCGACGCCCGCGACCGCCCGTGGGGCATCGGCCTCGTCGACTGGCGGATGCGACAGGACACGGAGCTGCTGCCCACCGCCATCGCTGCCGGTCCCACGCTGCTCAGCGTCAGCTTCGGCGAGTCCTTCGAGTGGGTCGCGGACGCGCGCGCCCAGGGGATCACCACGACGACGCAGGTCGCCACCGTCGCCGAGGCGGTCCGTGCGCAGGACGCCGGGATCGACGTCGTCGTCGCACGGGGATCCGAGGGGGGCGGCCACGGCGCACCGACGGTGGGCGCGCTGACCCTGCTGTGCGCGGTGCTCGACCGCGTGCAGATCCCCGTCCTCGCCGCGGGCGGCATCGCGTCCGCGCGGGGTGTCGCCGCGGCGCTGGCCGCCGGCGCATCCGGCGTCTGGGTCGGCACCGTGTTCAGCGGATGCGTCGAGTCGCTGATCGACGACGACGCGCGGGCCGCCCTCGTGACGGCCGACGAGACGACCACCGAGGTGACCACCCGCTTCGACCGCGCCGCCGGACACGCCTGGCCCGACCGCTTTCCCGAGCGCGTCCTCACCTCCGCGGTCGACGGCGGCACCGGGGTGAACGCCGGCCAGGGGGTCGCGATGGTCCGGCGCACGCGATCGGCTGCCGAGGTGATCGCCGACCTCACGTCGGGTGCGGCGGACCTTCTGGGCCGGTGGTCGCGGTGACCCTGCCCATCGATCCCGACGACGCCCCGGACCTGGCCACTCTCGACGCCGCACTCGTCGACTGCCGCGCGTGTCCTCGCCTCGTCGAGTGGCGCGAACGCGTGGCCCGCGAGAAGCGCCGCGCCTACGCCGATCAGACCTATTGGGGCAGGCCGGTTCCCGGCCTCGGACCGGCCGACGCGCGGCTGATCATCGTCGGACTGGCCCCGGCCGCTCACGGCGCCAACCGCACCGGGCGGATGTTCACCGGCGACCGCAGCGGCGACGTCCTGTTCGCGGCACTGCACGCCGTGGGCGTGGCCAGTCAGCCGACGGCCGTGTCAGCCGACGACGGCCTGACGCTGCGCGGGGTACGCATCACCGCCCCGGTGCACTGCGCGCCGCCCGACAACAAGCCGACGATCGCGGAGCGGGACACCTGCGGACACTGGCTCGACCGCGAACTCACCCTGCTGGCCCCGACGACACGGGCGGTTCTGACGCTCGGGGGCTTCGGGTGGCAGGCCGCCCTGACCGCGCTCCGCGCCCACGGCTACGAGATCCCCCGACCGCGCCCCACCTTTGGTCACGGCGTGTTCGTCGACCTCGCCGCCGCCCCCGGCCACGAAGTCCCGCCCATCCGCCTGTTCGGGTGCTACCACGTCAGCCAGCAGAACACCTTCACCGGACGACTCACCCCGACGATGCTCGAGGACGTGCTCGCAACGGCTGTTGAGTTCGCGGGGTTGTGAGCGACCACCACCGCACATCGGCGAGAATGTGCCGATGACCCCTCTGCGACGCACATGACGGACGGCCCGGGATTCGACCCCATCGCCCGGGCACGCGACAACTGGGTCGCGGCCGGATGGGGCGACGTCGTCTCGGGGATGGTCGCCGTCACGTCGGTCATGCGGGCACACCAGATCCTGCTCGCCCGGGTCGAATCCGCGCTGCGCCCCTTCGATCTCAGCTTCTCCCGCTTCGAACTGCTGCGCCTGCTCGCGTTCAGCCGCAACGGCGCCCTGCCGATCACGAAAGCCAGTGTGCGCCTGCAGGTCCACGTCACCAGCGTGACGCACGCGATCCGGCGTCTGGAGTCCGCCGGTCTCGTCCGCCGCACACCACACCCGACCGACGGGCGTACGACGCTGGTGGAGATCACCGACATCGGCCGCTCGACCGTCGAGGAGGCGACGACCGTCCTGAACCGGGAGGTGTTCGCCGACATCGGCATCGACGAGGACGACGCCGGCCAACTGGCCGACATCATCGAGTCGTTGCGTCGCAGCGCCGGCGACTTCTGACCCCGACCGCCGCGTCAGCCGCGGTCGTGCAGCGTGACGTGGTAGCCGTCGGGATCGGCGAAGGTGAAGGTGCGCCCGAACGGTCCGTCGAACGGCTCGACCACGATGGCCGCGCCCTCGGACGCGAGGGAGTCGTGGATGTCCTGCACGTCGGTCGCATGCAGCCACAGAGCCATGCCCACACCCGGCTGCGCGACGGCGTCGAGGTCCGTCCCCGGCGCGATGTCCCGCAGGGCGAACGCGATGGGCCTCGTGTCGAAGACGACCGCGTGCGGCGGGCCCGCGGGCGATCGCACGAGACCGAGGTGGAGCGCGTAGAAAGCGTGCGAGGCGTCGAGATCGCGGACCTGCAGGGAGATGAAATCGGGACCGGTGACCGGCATGGCTGGGCTCCTTCACGGGACGTGTCAGTTTTCTGACATGTCCGAAGGTATGTCAGACTACTGACATGAGTCAAGGTGCGGAACGGATCGACCTGTCGGTCTCGGTGGGCTATCTGCTGAAGGAGGCGTCCGCGGCGCTGCGCGCGGCGATGGAGGACGTGCTCCGCCCGCTGGGGATGACCATCACCCAGTACTCCTGCATGGAGTTGCTGGCGCAGCGGCCGGGGCTGTCGAACTCCGACCTCGCGCGCGGCGCGTTCGTGACACGGCAGTCGATGAGCGTGCTCCTGCAGGCCCTCGATCGCGACGGCCTCGTGGCTCGCGCGGATCAGCCCGACGTCGGCCGCGCGCTGCCCACGCGCCTCACCCCGGCCGGACGTCGTCGACTCGACAAGGCCAGTGCCGCAGTGCGATCTGTCGAGGTGCGGATGCTCGGGGATCTCAGCGACGCCGAGCGCGACCAGGCGGTCCGCCTGCTCCGCACGATGGTGCGGTCGCTGACGACCGAGGCCGACCCCGCCTAGGGGCCCCTCAGCGCAACGTCTCGATGATGGCGCTGAAGTCGCGATGGCCGTTCTCACGGGCGAAGTCGGCGTAGAGCTCGGCGGCGTGCGTACCGATCGGCGCGCGCGCCTGCGTGGAGGCGACGGCGTCCATCGCGAGCCCGAGGTCCTTGTTCATCAGCGCGGTCGCGAACCCGGGACGAAAGTCGTTCGTCGACGGCGATCCCGGGACCGGGCCCGGCACAGGGCAATTGGTGTGCACGGCCCAGCAGTTGCCGGTCGCACCGGTGATCACGTCGAACAACGACTGTGCCGACAGGCCGAGCTTCTCGGCGAGCACGAACGCCTCCCCGACGACGATCTGCTGCGCGGCGAGGACCATGTTGTTGCACACCTTCGCGGCCTGTCCGCTGCCGGTGCCACCGCAGTGGATGACCTTGCCGGCCATGGGGTCCAGCACGGGCTGCGCAGCGGCGAACGCCTCGTCGGTCCCGCCGACCATGAAGGCCAACGTCCCCGCGGTCGCGCCCTTCACCCCACCGGAGACCGGGGCGTCGACCTGCAGCATCCCGGCCTCACCGGCACGCGCGTTCACCGCCCGGGCGTCGTCGACGGAGATGGTGGAGCTGTCGATCAGCAGCGTGCCGGGGTCGACGACGCCGAGGATCTCGTCGTAGCAGGACGACACCAGGGCGCCACTGGGCAGCATGGTGACGACGACGTCGGCCCCGCGCACCGCCTCGACCACCGATCCGAGCGTGATGACACCTGCATCGGCGGCGCGTGCGACCGCCTCGGCGACGGGGTCGTAGCCGTGCACGGTGTGACCGGCGGCGACGAGGTTCGCGGCCATCGGCCCGCCCATGTTGCCCAGGCCCAGAAAAGCGATGGTGGTCATCGTGTCCCTCCGGTGGTGTTCTTCGCGACGGACCGTCCGACGACCATCCGCATGATCTCGTTGGTGCCCTCGAGGATCCGATGCACCCGGAGGTCGCGGACGATCTTCTCCAGGCCGTAGTCGTGCAGGTATCCGTACCCGCCGTGCAGTTGTAGCGCCCGGTCGGCGATGTCGGAACAGCGGTCGGTCACGAACAGCTTGGCCATCGCGCACGCGGTGACCTTGTCGGGGTCGTCGGCGTCGAGGGCGTTCGCCGCGTGGGTGAGCATGAGCTTTGACGCCTGCAGGTCGGTGGCCATGTCGGCGAGGGTGAACCGGATGGTGGGCTCGTCGATCAGCGTGCCGCCGAACGCCTCCCGCTCGGCGAGGTAGGTGCGCGCCTTGTCGAGGGCGGTGCGGGCCCCGCCGAGCGAGCAGGCGGCGATGTTGATGCGGCCGCCGTTCAGTCCGTTCATCGCGATCCGGAAGCCGGTGCCCTCCCCCGCGTCACCGCCGAGCAGGTTGGAAGCGGGCACGCGGACGTCGTCGAAGATCACCGCGGCGGTGGGCTGGGCGTTCCAGCCCATCTTCTTCTCCTGGGCCCCGAACGACAGTCCCGGCGTGCCGCTCTCGACGACGAACGTCGAGATGCCCCCCGGGCCGTCGTCACCGGTCCGGGCCATCACGACGTACACGTCGGAGTACCCGCCGCCGGAGATGAACTGCTTGACCCCGGTGAGCACGTACTCGTCGCCGTCCCGGACCGCCCGGGTCCGCAACGCGGCGGCGTCGGAGCCGGCGGCGGGTTCGGTCAGGCAGTAGCTCGCGATGAGCTCCATCGAGGCCATCCGCGGGATCCACTGCGCGCGTTGCTCGTCGGTGCCGTAGGTGTCGACCATCCAGGTCGCCATGTTGTGGATCGACAGGAACGCCGCCGTGGTCGGGTCGGCGGCGGCGAGCTCGGTGAAGATGCGGACCCCGTCGAGCCGGGACAGCCCGCTGCCCCCGAACTCCTCACGGCAGTAGATCGCCGCCATCCCGAGCTCGGCCGCGGCACGCAACTCGTCGACCGGGAAGTGCTTGGCCTCATCCCATCCCAGCGCGAACGGGGCGAGACGCTTCGCCGCGAAGGCCGCCGCGGTCTCGGCGATCACGGCGCCGAGATCCTCGGCGTCGCCGGTGGCGGTGCTCATCGGGTCACTTCATGGTGGGGATGACGAACTCGGCACCGTCCTTGATGCCCGACGGCCAGCGCGTCGTGATCGTCTTCACCTTGGTGTAGAACTGGATCGACGCAGGTCCGTGCTGGTTGAGATCGCCGAAGCCGGACCGCTTCCAGCCGCCGAAGGTGTGGTACGCCACCGGGACCGGGATCGGCACGTTCACACCGACCATGCCGACCTGCACCCGTGCGCAGAAGTCGCGGGCGGCGTCACCGTCGCGGGTGAAGATCGCGACCCCGTTGCCGTACTGGTGATCCGACGCCAGCGCCAGCGCCTCCTCGTAGTCGCCCGCGCGGACCATGCACAGCACCGGCCCGAAGATCTCGTCGGTGTAGATCGTCATGTCCTTGGTGACGTGGTCGAACAGCGTGGGCCCGATGAAGTAGCCGCCCTCGAGCTGCGCTTCGCCGAACGTCAGATCGTCGGCCGCCCGCTCGCGTCCGTCGACGACGAGGTCGGCGCCGGCGTCGACGCCCTGAGCGATGTAGTCACGGACACGCTCCAGCGCGGCACCGGTCACCAGTGGACCGTAGTCAGCCTTCGGGTCGTGCGAATGACCCACACGCAGCGCGGTGACCCGCTCGATCAACCGCTCGCGCAACCTGTTCGCGGTCTCCTCACCGACCGGGACGGCGACACTGATGGCCATGCAGCGCTCACCGGCGCTGCCGTAACCGGCGCCGATGAGCGCGTCGACGGCCTGGTCGATGTCGGCGTCGGGCAGGACGATCATGTGGTTCTTCGCGCCGCCGAAGCACTGCGCACGCTTCCCGTGCGCCGCGGCCGTCGAGTAGATGTACTGCGCGATGTCGGAGCTGCCGACGAAGCCGACCGCCTGGATGTCCGGGTGCTCGAGGATCGCGTCGACCGCGACCTTGTCGCCGTGCACCACCTGGAACACCCCGGCAGGCAGACCGGCCTCCAGGAACAGCTCGGCCAGACGCACCGGCACCGACGGATCCCGCTCGCTGGGCTTGAGGATGAACGCGTTGCCACACGCCAGGGCCGGACCCGCCTTCCACAACGGGATCATCGCCGGGAAGTTGAACGGCGTGATCCCCGCGACCACACCGAGCGGCTGGCGCACCGAGTGCACGTCGATACCGGTGCCGGCACCCTCGGTGAACTCGCCCTTGATCAGATGCGGGATGCCGATCGCGAACTCGATGACCTCGACACCGCGCTGGATGTCGCCGTGCGCGTCGGCGACGGTCTTGCCGTGCTCGATGGACAGGAGCTCGGCGAGCTCGTCTGCGTCCCGGCGGACCAGCTCGACGAAACGCATCATCACCCGCGCGCGGGCCTGCGGGTTCCACGACCCCCACACCTTCTGCGCCTGCACCGCCGACGCCACCGCGGTACCCACCTCGTCGACCGAGGCCAACGGCACCTGCGCCTGCACCTCGCCGGTACTGGGGTTCATCACGTCGGCCGTGCGGCCGGACGTGCCCGCCGTGCGGACACCGTCGAGGAAGTGGGGGATCTCGGCGACCATGGGTGGCCCTTCTCGCGAACTGTGGATGTCGGCGAACAGCTCTCCTGTTGCGTGGATCACCGTACACTAGGAACTCCTAGTAATCGATCCCCGAGTGGAGAGCGCCCATGACATCGACCGGTCCCACCGAGGCGTTCCGCGCGGCACGAGCAGCGCTGCTCGAGAACGCCGACGACCTCGACGCGGCGCGGGCGGCGTTCGCCTGGCCGGAACTCGACCGGTGGAACTGGGCGACCGACTGGTTCGACGTGCTCGCCGCCGAGCGTGAGGCCGCCGGCGACGACCGGCCTGCGCTGTGGCTCGTCGAGGAGGACGGCAGCGAGCAGAGGTTCTCGTTCCCCGAGATGCGGGACCGGTCGATCCGCGTCGCCGCGTGGCTGCGCGAGCAGGGTGTCGCGCCCGGCCACCGCGTCCTGCTGATGCTCGCCAACCAGGTGGAGTTGTGGGAGGTCATGCTCGCGGCGATCCGCCTCGGCGCCGTCGTCATCCCCGCGACGACCCAGCTGTCGAGGGCCGACGCCGCCGACCGCATCTCGCGCGGCGGGGTCGACCACGTGATCGTCCGTGGCGACATCACCACCACCATCGACGAGGCGATCGACTCCCTCGCCGGCGACCCCTCCCCCACCCGCATCGCGGTCGGCGACGCCGCCGGCGCGTGGCTGCGCTACCCCGACGCCGGCCCGCTCCCGGATCCGAGCGGGTTCGTCGCCCACGAGACCCACGCCGACGACACCCTGCTGCTGTACTTCACCTCCGGCACGACGTCGCGGCCGAAGCTCGTCGAGCACACCCACGCCTCGTACCCCGTCGGCCACCTCTCGACGATGTACTGGATCGGCCTGCAGCCCGGCGACGTCCACCTCAACGTGTCGTCGCCCGGGTGGGCGAAACACGCGTGGTCCAACGTGTTCGCGCCGTGGAACGCCGGTGCGTGCGTGTTCCTGTACAACTACACCCGCTTCGACGCCGCCGCCCTGATGGCCCAGATGCAGCGGTGCGGTGTCACCACGTTCTGCGCGCCACCGACGGTGTGGCGCATGCTGATCCAGAGCGACCTGAGCCGTCTGTCCACGCCGCCCCGACTGGCCGTCGGTGCCGGCGAGCCGCTCAACCCCGAGGTCATCGATCGTGTCCGCGACGCCTGGGGCGTCACCATCCGCGACGGGTTCGGACAGACCGAGACCACGGTGCAGATCGCGAACACCCCCGGCCAGCCGATCAAGGACGGGTCGATGGGCCGTCCGTGCCCGGGCTACACCGTCGGTCTCGTCGACCCCGCGACCGGCGAGTCCGGGGTCACCGAGGGCGAGATCTGCGTCAGCCTCGAGCAGCGGCCGCTGGGACTGATGGTCGGGTACCACGGCGACCCCGACCGCACCGCCGCCGCGATGGCCGACGGCTGGTACCACACCGGCGACGTCGGCAGCCGCGACGACGACGGCTACATCACCTACGTCGGCCGCACCGACGACGTGTTCAAGTCGAGTGACTACCGCATCAGCCCGTTCGAGCTCGAATCCGTTCTGCTGGAACACGATGCGGTCGCCGAGGCGGCTGTCGTGCCCGCCCCGGACGAGCTGCGCCTGTCGGTGCCGAAGGCGTACATCGTGCTGGCCGCCGGGTGGTCACCCGACGAGCAGACCGCCGCCGCGATCTTCGCCCACAGCCGTGACCACCTCGCCGGGTACAAGCGCGTCCGCCGCATCACCTTCGGTGACCTGCCCAAGACCATCAGCGGCAAGATCCGCCGCGTCGAACTCCGTGCGGCCGAGAGCGCCGGCGACGTCACGGAGTTCCGCGAGGAGCAGATCGACGCGACCGGCCCGGTCAGCGGGCGGGGCTAGGCTGGTGTGATGACCGCCACCATCGCACTCGACGACCTCATCGCCGCGCTGTCCGACGGCGCGGTGGTCACCGATCCCGACATCGTCGCGGGCTACCGGCAGGACCGCGCGCTCGACCCCGACGCGGGCACCCCGCTCGCCGTCGTCCGTGCGACGAGCACCGACGACGTCGCCGCCGCTGTGCGCTGGTGTGCGCGCAACCATGTCGCGGTGGTCCCCCGTGGTGCGGGTACCGGGCTGTCGGGCGGGTCGAGCGCCGTCGACGGAGCGATCGTCCTGACCACGGAGAAGATGCGCCACATCCACGTCGACCCCGTGATGCGCACCGCGACGGTGCAGCCCGGCCTGCTCAACGCCGAGGTGAAGGCGGCTGTCGCCGAGCACGGTCTCTGGTATCCGCCGGACCCGTCGTCGTTCGAGATCTGCTCGATCGGCGGCAACGCCGCCACCAACGCGGGCGGCCTGTGCTGCGTCAAGTACGGCGTCACCACCGACTACGTCCTCGGCATGGAGGTGGTCCTCGCCGACGGCCGCGTCGTGCAGCTCGGCGGCCCGCGCCTCAAGGACTCCGCCGGGCTGTCGCTGGTGAAGCTGTTCGTCGGCAGCGAGGGGACGCTCGGGATCATCACCGAGCTCACCCTGCGCCTCCTGCCGCCGCAGCCGCCCGCGTGCACCGTCGTCGGCAGCTTCGCCTCCGTCCACGACGCGACCGAGGCCGTCCTCGCGATCACCAACCGGATCCGCCCGGCCATGCTCGAGTTCATGGACTCGGTGGCGATCAACGCCGTCGAGGACCAGTTGAAGATGGGCCTCGACCGCGACGCCGGCGCCCTGCTCGTCGCGCAGAGCGACGCCCCCGGCGCGGCCGCCGCCGAGGAGATCGCGATCATCGTCGAGGCGTTCGAGTCCCACCGCGCGTCCGAGGTGTTCTCCACCGACGACCCCGCGGAGGGTGAGGCCTTCACCGTCGCCCGACGCATGGCCATCCCGGCCGTCGAGAAGAAGGGCACGCTGCTCCTCGAGGACGTCGGCGTCCCGCTGCCCAGCCTGCCCGCCCTGGTCGACGGCATCGCCGCGATCGCCGAGAACCGCGACGTCATGATCTCGGTCATCGCGCACGCCGGCGACGGCAACACGCACCCGTTGATCGTCGTCGACCCCGACGACCCCGATCAGCGCGCCCGCGGCGACGTCGCGTTCGGCGAGATCATGGACCTCGCGATCGCGTTGGGCGGCACCATCACCGGCGAGCACGGCACCGGCCGCATGAAGAAGGCGTGGCTGCCGAACCAGGTCGGCGAGGACGTCATGGACATCTCCCGCAAGGTGAAGGCCGCCCTCGACCCGGACGGGATCCTCAACCCCGGCGCGATGTTCTGACGCGCTTGCCCTGTGGGAACCGCGCATTCCGATCCGATCACGTCGGCGCAAACCCGACCTGTCGGTGACCAGCCCGCATAGCGTCGGGGGCACTGCCACCGCGAGTCAGGAGATGCCATGAGCGATCACGTGTACCGGGTCACCGAGGTCGTCGGGTCGTCGACCACCAGCACCGACGACGCGATCCACACCGCGATCGCCAAGGCGAACGAGACCGTCCGCAACCTGGAGTGGTTCGAGGTCACCGAGACCCGCGGTCACATCGAGAACGGACGGGTGGCGCACTTCCAGGTCACGCTGAAACTCGGCTTCCGCCTGGGTGACTGACGCCGTGGCCGCTCAGTAGCCGAAGTACCCCTCGAGCAGTCGGAGGTAGATCTCGGCGGGCGTCGGGTAGCTGGGCACGGCGTGCCACAGGTCGTCGACGGTGACTTTCCCGACGATCGCGACCGTGGCGGCGTGGATGAGCTCGCCCGCCTCGGGCCCGACGAACGTCGCACCGACCAGCGTGCGGGTGGCGTCGTCGACGACGATCTGCGCCGTCCCGGACGCGTCGTCCCGCAGCAGTCCGACCCCGGCGGCCGCCGTGATCGGCTTCGTGATCACCGTGACGCTGTCGTACGTCGCGCGCGCCTCCTTCTCCGACAGCCCGCTCGACGCGACCTCCGGATCGGTGAACACCACCTGCGGCACCGGCGGGTCGGCCGGGACCGTCGGCGGTGTGCGTCCCTCGGCGATCGCGGCGATGCGCTGACCGACGATGCGCGACTGGTACTTCCCCCAGTGGGTGAGCATGGGACCGAACGACGCGTCGCCGACGGAGTACAGCCAGTCGACGCCGTCGTAGCCCTCCGGTGCGGACACCTGCGACGGGTCGGTCACGCCGACGGTGTCGAGGCCGATGTCGTCGACGGTGCGGTGCCGCCCGGCGGCGACGAGGATCTCCGCGGCGGTGATCTCCTGCCCGTCGACGGTCACGGTGACCGGCCCGCCGTGCGGGACGCCCGTTGCGCCACCGGCGTCGTCGACGGACTCCCGGCGGGCCTCGGTGATGTCGACGCCGAGGCGGATCTCGACGCCGGCATCGCGCAGCGCCTCGGCCACGGCCTCGCCGGCGAAGTCGTCGAGGCTGCCGAGCAGGGTGCTGCGGACCAGCATGGTGACGGTGCTGCCGAGCGCGCTCATCCACGTCGCCGCCTCGCAGGCGACGACACCGCCGCCGACGACGATCAGCGACTCCGGCACCTCCCGGACGCCGGTCGCGTCCCGCGAGGTCCACGGGGCGACGTCGGCGAACATGTCGGGGATCGACGCGGTGCTGCCGGTCGCGACGACGACGGCGTGACGGGCGTGCAGCGTGCGCGGCCCGTCGCCGGTCTCCACGGTGACGGTCCTCTCCCCTGCCAGTCGACCGGTGCCGGTGACGACGTCGATCCCGGTGTCCGACGCCCACTTCCGCTGCGAGCTGTCGGAGTAGTGGCTCACCCAGGTGTCGCGGCGGTTCATCAGCGCGGTGGCGTCGACGCCGCCCGCGACGGTGATCCCGTCGAGGTGGCGGGCGGTGTTCGCGACCTCCAGCGGTCTCAGCAGCGCCTTGCTGGGCATGCACGCCCAGTACGAGCACTCGCCGCCGAGCAGCTGGTTCTCGACGATGGCGGCCGTCCGGTCGGAGTTCGCGACGGCGAACTGGGCGGCCACCTCCCCGACGGCACCACCGCCGAGGACGATCACGTCGTAGGTGTCGGGGTCAGTGGCGGCGTTCTGGGGATCGGTCACCCTCACACACTGCTACGGACGCGCGGGGTTGTCACCGCCTCGGGGGTGGTTGCGTCACCGGTCCCGCGAATCGCGGAGATGCGGGCGAGGACGACGACCGCGACGACCATCACGGCCAACGCCACCACCATGAGCCCGTTCTGCCACCAACCGACGCGCACCGACTCGCCCAGCAGGGTGACACCCAGCGCCATGGAGACGGCCGGTTCCATGACCGTCATCGCGGGGAACGACGTCTGCAGCTCACCGGCGACGAAACTGCGCTGCTGCGCGACGATGCCGCCGACGGCGACGACCGCGAACAGGTAGGCCTCGGGACGCGACCACAGGTGCAGCGGGTCGTGCAGGGCCTGGTAGACGACAGCCTTCACCAGCAACGCACCGATGCCGAACAGCGTGCCGGCCACCAGTCCGTAGCAGAGGGCGCGGTAGTGGTCGTCCGCCTTCTCCGCGACGACGACGAGACCGATCAGCAGGGCGATGGCCGCGACGACGGTGCCCGCGATCAGCAGGTGGTCGGGGCGGCGGTCGACCTCTTTCGGGTCGGCCAGGAGGAGGAACAGACCGACGCAGACGACCAGCACGCCACCCCACCCCCACTCGTGGCGGGTCGGGCGTCGGTGGTCGAGCACGGCCTCCATGGGCAGGGCGAACAGCACCGCGAGCACGACGATCGGCTGGACGAGCAGGATGGATCCGAGGCCGAGAGCGCCGGCCTGCAACCCGAAGCCGAGCAGCGCGACCGCGGCACCCACCGTCCACATGACGGAGATGGCGCCACCGGTGCAGGAGGCCCGTTGTCGCAGCACGGTGCCCAGAGCGATCAGCGCGGCGGCGCCGATCGCGAGGACTGCGGGGATCCACGTGTGCACTGGATCGAGGTTAACGGTCGGGCGCGCGTGCGGCAGGGCTCAGCGCGGGTGACGGCGCGTCGTGGTCGGGGTGGGTCTCGAACTCGGTCTCGCGCTCGGCGGCGAACTTGGCCAGCACCACCACCGCGTACCCCATGGTCAGCAGGACGACCCCGACGACGACGCCCTCGACGACGTCGACGTTCGCGCGTTCGCCGAGCAGCAGCACGCCCAGCGCCATCGCGACGGCCGGCTCCATCACCGTCATCGCAGGGAACGAGGTCTGCAGGTCGTGCGCGGCGAAGGCCAGCTGTTGGGTGACCACCGACGCTCCGGCGACGACGAGGATCAGGTAGATCTCGGGGTGGGTGAAGGGTCGGGCGAGCCCGTCGCCGAACTGCGTCGTCACCGATTTGACCAGGAACGACTGGACACCGGTCAGCAGACCCGAGGCGGACCCGTACAGCAGCGCTCGATAGTGCAGCGACACCAGACGCGCGCCGATCACCAGCCCCGCGAGCACCACCACGACCGTGACGATCGTCCCGGCGAGGATTCCCGGGTCCAGGGTGTGCTTGGCCGGGGTGGGCATGGTGATCAACACGAACGCCGCGATGCACAGGGTGAGGACGATGCCCCACTTCCACTCTGCGAAGCTCAGCCTGCGGTGGTCGAGGTGGGCCTCCATCGGCAGCGCGAACAGCACCGAGAGGACGATGAGCGGTTGCACCAGCAGCAGCGTCCCCAGGGACAACGCGGCCGCCTGGAGGAAGAACCCGACGGCCGCGATCGCGACGCCGAGCCACCAGCGCCTCGTGATGCCGCCGGACGGCGTCGACGATCGCTGCCGGACCAGCGTGCCGGTGGCCACCAGCAGCGCCGACGCCACGGCCAGGGCCGCGGGCAGGATCAGGTGCATCCGGCCAACGGTACTGGCCCAGAACGGTGCTCGACAGTCGGCGACCGACGGCCTGGGGAATCCTCACGCAACTCTCAGACGCACGACTTCGCGCCGCGCCGCGCCGGGTGTTTCCCTCGTGTCCGACCGTCGTCCTACCGTGGTCGACATGCCTGATGACGGTGCTCTCATCCGCGAGCTGGAGCTGCTCGCGACGCTGTCGCAGTCGCAGATCCGCGCCGCCCTCGACAGCGTCCCCGCTCGCGCCGAGCTCGTCGCGTTCGCGCTCGACGAGGACGTCGAACTCCGGCGCGAGGCCGACCTCGCCCGTGACGTCGACGACGAGGAGACCGCCTGCCACCTCGAGCAGGAGGCCGCGGCGTGGCGCGCGACGGCGACGGCTCTGCGCCGCGCAGGGCGGCGCACCGCTCCGGACGCCGGGCGTCGCTCGGCATGACCCGCACCCTGGTGCTGATGCGGCACGGGAAGTCGGGGTATCCCGACGGCGTGTCCGACCACGACCGGCCGCTGGCCGACCGCGGGCGACGCGAGGCCGCACTCGCCGGCGAGTGGATGCGCCGCGACGGGGTCGTCGCCGACGCGGTCGTCTGTTCGACGGCGACGCGGACCCGGCAGACGCTGGAGCGGACAGGAGTCGACGCGGCGAGCGTCGCGTTCGTCGAGGACGTGTACGGGGGGATGCCCGAGCAGATCCTCGAGGCGGTGCGGCTGCACGTGCCGGAGGACGCGTCGACGGTCCTCGTCGTCGGGCACGAACCCGGCATGCCGATGACCGCACGCACGCTCGACCCGGACGCCGAGATCGGCCACTTCCCGACGTCGGCCTACGCGGTGCTGTCGGTGACGGCGACCTGGGACCGCCTCGGGTGGTCCGCCGACGACACCGCCACCTTCCGGGGCCTGTTCATCCCCCGCTGACTGTCACCCGCCGTCTGTTGGGCACCCGGAGCCGCTCGTTGGGCGGTTGGAGCCGTTCGTTGGGCAGTTGGAGCCGTTCGTTGGGCGGTTGGAGCCGTTCGTTGGGCGGTTGGAGCCGTTCGTTGGGCGGTTGGAGCCGTTCGTTGGGCGGTTGGGGCGGTCGAGTGGGCGCTCAGAGGCGCGGGAGCAGTGCCGCGGCGAGGTCGACGCCCGACCGCCACGCACTCTCGACACGCGGCGCACCCTGAGGGCACCACTGGTCGCCGGCGAGACCGACGACGCGATCACCGTCGACGGCCAGGTGGCACGAGACGTCGTGCTGCGACGCCGGCTTCGCGAACGTCCACCGATGCGCGTGTGTCCACGCCGGGTCGCCGACACCCAGGAGTCCGCGCAGAGCGTCCACGACCACCGGCACCGCACCGTCCGGATGGTCGAGGTGCTGTCGCGCACGGTCGGGCGTGGTGTGCGCGACGAGCACCGGCGCGCCGTCCCCACGTCGCGAGCCGTCGTCGGCGAGGAAGGACACGTCGGGGTGGTCGTTGACGAAGGCCGCATCGGCGAACGGCAGGTCGAGACCCCCGTCCAATCCGACGACGACGGCGATGACGGGCTCGTAGTCGACGGTGTCCGGTACGTCGACCAGTCGAGCGGCCTGCGGATCGGGCATCGCGACGACGACGTGCCCGTCGGGCAGCGACTCGAGGTCGGCGGTCTCCACGGCGATGTCCCCGAGGACGTCGCGGACGAGTGAGCGAAGTCCACCGTCGGTGGCCCAGCGGGTCGGTCCCGACTTCGTCGACGGGGCCGCGTCCGGTGAGAGCACACCGAACGTGTCGGTCCACGGACGCGCGAGTCCTCGAGCCTGCCAGTCGTCGACGACCGCCTGGAAGCCGTTGTCGCGCACGGTGAAGTACCCGGCCCCGACGTCGACGCGCCGGTCATGCAGCGTCGGCGACGCCATCCGGCCGCCGGGCGCCCGCCCACGGTCGAGGACGCGCACGGCGACTCCTACGCGGACGAGCTCCGCGGCGCACGCCGCCCCCGACATCCCGGCCCCGACGACGGTCACCTCTGCGCTGCTCATGTCACACGGTAACCGCGCCGACAGCGCCCACCCGACGGCTCCAACTGCCCAACGACGGGCTCCAACTGCCCAACGAGGGGTTCCGACTGCCCAACGAAGGGTTCCGAGTGCCCAACGAACGGCTGCGAGTGCCCAACGAGGGGTTCCGAGTGCCCGACGAACGGCTCCGAGTGCCCGACGAACGGCGGGCTACTTGACCAGGGCGCGCTCGAGGATCGGCGAGAGGTCGAGGCCCGGGGGCAGGGTGCCGAAGGCACTGCCCCAGTTCCGGGCGAGACGCGTCGCCGCGAACGCCTCCGCCACCGCGGGGTGCCCGTGGCGGAGCAGCAGCGCACCCTGCAGGCCGACGCACAGCGACTCCGCGAGTCGGCGCGCACCGATCACCACGTGCTCGAGGTCGCCGAGCTGCGACTTGATCGACGCGACGTGCGCGTCGTAGCGCTCGTCGAGACCCAGCGCGGAGTCGAGTTCGTCGGTGATCGCCTCCACCGACTTCGGAGCGGTCGCCATCGCACGCAACATGTCCAACGCGCTGACGTTGCCGCTCCCCTCCCAGATCCCGGCGAGCGGCGACTCACGGAACAGCCGGGCCATGCCGAAGTCCTCGATGTAGCCGTTGCCGCCGAGGCACTCCATCGCCTCGGCCGCGAACGCCGGCGCCCGCTTGCACGTCCAGTACTTGGTGGCGGGCAACCCGATCCGCCGGATCAGGCCCTCCCGTTCGTCGCCGCGCTCGGCGGCGTCGGTCGCCCCGGCCATCCGCATCGACACGGCGATCGCGGCCTCGGCCTCGATCGCGAGGTCCGCCAACACGTTCCGCATCAGCGGCTGGTCGATGAGGTAGTCCCCGAACGCGCTGCGGTGCTGCGCGTGGTGCATCGCGCGCGACAGCCCGGTCATCATCACCGACGCGCTCGCGACGGCGCAGTCGAGTCGGGTGAGGCTGACCATCTCGATGATGGTCCGCACGCCGCGGCCCTCCTCGCCGACCAGCCACCCTGTGGCGTCGTCGTATTCGATCTCCGACGACGCGTTGCCGTGGTTGCCGAGCTTGTCCTTCAGACGCTGCAGCCGCAGCCGGTTGCGGGTGCCGTCGGGCAGGACGCGCGGCACGAAGAAGCACGACAGGCCCCCGGGCGCCTGGGCGAGGGTGAGGAAGAAGTCGCTCATCGGTGCCGACGTGAACCACTTGTGGCCGACGATCGTGTACGTGCCGTCGCCGTTCGGCGTCGCCGACGTCTGGTTGGCGCGGACGTCGGACCCGCCCTGCTTCTCGGTCATCGACATCCCCGCGGTCAGCGCGCGCTTGCTCGTGGGGACGGCGAGGACCGGGTCGTAGTCGCGTGTGGTGAGCAGCGGCTCGTAGACGGCGGCCAGGTCGGGCGCGTGGCGCAGCGCGGGCACCACCGCGTAGGTCATCGAGATGGGGCACAGGTGACCGGCCTCGACGTTCCACACGGCGAGCTTCGCCGACCGCACCGCGTGCGCGCCCGGACGGTGGTCGGTCCACGGTCCCGAGTGCAGGCCGTGCTCGGTCGCCGTCCGCATCAGCTGGTGGTACGCGGGGTCGTACTCGACCTCGTCGACGCGGTGCCCGAACTTGTCGTGGGTGTGCAGGACGGGACGGTTGCGGTCGGCGAGGTCGCCCCAGCGCATCGCCTCCTCGGTGCCCGCCAACGCGCCGAGCGCCTGCACCTCGCCGAGACCCCACTCGCCGCCCTCGCGCACGAGGGCCTCGGTGAGCGCCGGGTGGTCGGCGGGGTTGTGCCCGACGAACGGCGGGACCTGGTTGAACACGGAATGGGTGTCGGCCATGACGGCCAGTGTCCTCCATCACAGGCGGCGCCACCAGCATCGGGGCGGCGCCGCACCGCACCTACCCTCGGCGGTGATGACGTCGACCACCGCACTCGTGCTGGCGCACGAAGACGACCGCGATCGTGGGCGCGTCGAGGCCGGGTCGCTCGCCGACGCCCTGCGGGCCCGCGGGCTCACGCCCCTCGTCGCGCACCCCTCCGACGACCTGCCCGACCCGGCGACCGTCGAGGCCGTCGTCGTCCTGGGCTCCGTCGACTCCGCCTACGACGACTCACTGTCGTGGCTCGCCGCCGAGCGCGCCTACCTCGATCGCGTCGTCGACGCCGGGACACCGACGCTCGGCGTCTGCTTCGGCGGGCAGGTCCTGAGCCGCGTGCTCGGCGGGGTCGTCGAACGGTCACCGCACCCCGAGGTCGGGTTCGTGGACCTCGTCCCCGACGGCGCGGCCGCGTCCTGGATCGACGACGGCCCGTGGATGCAGTGGCACTTCGACCACTTCTCCCTCCCGCCGGGCGCCCGTCGGCTCGCCCACAACGACGCCGGCCTGCAGGCGTTCGTCCGCGGGCGTGTCGTCGGGACGCAGTTCCACCCCGAGATCACGGCGGCGTCGTTCGCGGCGTGGCGGATGGGCTGGACCCGCGAGTCCGAGCAGGAGGTGCAGCGCGACTTCGGGATCGACGTCGACGAGCTCGGCGCCCGCATCGAGGCCGACCGCGGCTCCCTGACCGCCCGCTGCGCCCGACTGCTCGACGGGGTGCTCGACGGCGGGTTGCTCGAGAACTGACCGCCCACTCGACGTCCGGAACCGCCCACTCGACGCACGGAGCCGCCCACTCGACGGGTGACGCGACAGGCGGGTGAGGGTGAACTGCGTCAGGCGAACGCGACCACGCTGACCACACCGGCGGCGAGGCAGTAGACGACGAACGGGTACATCGTCCGGGTCCGGAAGAACCGCTCGAGGAACGCCACCGCCACCAACGCGGCGACGAACGCGCACACGGCCCCGACGATCACCTGGCCGCCGATGCCCTGTCCCTCGGGCCCGAACAGCTCGGGGATCTTCAGCACACCGGCGGCGAGGATGACCGGCGTGGCCAGCAGGAACGCGAACTTCGCCGACGACTCGTGGTCCATCCCGCGCAGCAGCCCGGCGGAGATCGTCGACCCCGACCGGGAGATGCCCGGCAGCAGCGCCAGGATCTGCGCGGCACCGATGACGACGGCGTCGCGGTAGCGCAGGCGGTCGATCTCGGCGTCGGGATCACCGGCGACCACCTCGACGGCGTGCGCACCGGTGGCCGCGCGGCGTCGCAGCAGCTCGGCGGCCAGCAGAACGAACCCGTTGGCGACGAGGAAGACCGCCGACGCGAGCGGCGTCGCGAACACCTGCCGCAGCGGCTTCTCGGCGACGAGCCCGACGATCCCGACCAGCAGGGTGCCGACGATGAGCAACCAGGCGAGCTTCGCCTCGCGGGTGTCGATGCGACGTCGGACGACGCTGTGGACGAAGCCCCGCACGATCGCGACCCAGTCGCGCCAGTAGTAGACGACCAGCGCGAGGGCCGTCGCGACGTGCAGTGCGACGAGGAACGCCAGGAACGGCGTGTGTCCCTTGCTGTTCGACTGCGTCACCAGGGTCTCCCAGCTGCCACCGATCCACGCCGGCACCAGCAGCGAGTGCCCCAGGCTCGACACGGGGAACAGCTCGGTGACGCCCTGCAGGAGGCCCATCACCACCGACTGGGTGTAGGTCAGCGAGCTCACGCATGTCCTCTCGTCGGGACGGGCTCGACGTCAGTCGTCGAGTACCAGGTCCAGGCGTACCCCGAGCAGCCGGACGGGCCGGTCGAGCTCGAAGCGGTCCAGAAGAGTGTGCACCGTCGGCTCGATGTCGGTCAGATGGGTTGTCGGCGTGGGCAGTTTGCGGGATTTGGTGCGGGTGAAGAAGGTCGACGTCCGCACCGTCACCGCGACGTGGGACACGACACGCCCCTCGGCCCGCACCAGGGCCAGCACGTCGGCCGCCAGCGCGGAGGCCCGGCGGTGCAGCTCGTCGACGTCGGTGACGTCGGTGGGGAACGTCTGCACCTTGGAGTGCGACCGCGCGACGTGTGGCTCCTCGGTGATCGTCGCGTCCCCACCACCGCGGGCCAGCACGTACAACCAGGTCCCCTGGTGGTTGCCGAACCGCTCGACGAGTGTCTCGCGCGGCGTCGCGACGAGGTCGGCGACGCTGTGGACGTCCATCGCGGTCAGTTTCTGCGCGGTCTTCGGCCCCACGCTCCACAGGTCCCGGCACGGGTGGTCGCCCATCCGGGCCATCCAGGTCTCCGCGGTGAGGATGTCGACGCGGTCGGTGCCGGGCGGCTGCTCCTTGGCGAAGTTCGTGGCCATCTTCGCGCGCTGCTTGTTGTCGCTTATGCCGACGGCGCAGGTCAGGCCGGTCTCCTCGCGGATGCGGCGGATGATCGTCGCGGCGAGGGCGCGCGGGTCCTCGACGTCGGCGCCGACGTACGCCTCGTCCCACCCCCACACCTCGACGGGGTGGCCGAGGCCGCGCAGCACCGTCATGACCTCCTCGGAGGCGATGTCGTAGGTCTCGTGGTCGGTCGGCAGGTAGACGGCGTCCGGCAGCTTCCTGTGCGCGGTCCGCAGCGGCATGCCGGCCCGGACGCCGACGTCGCGGGCCTCGTAGGACGCGCAGGTCACCACGGTCCGCGGCGCGTGCGGGTCGCCCGCCCCGCCCACGATGACCGGGACCCCGACGAGCTCGGGGGCGCGCAGCCGCTCCACGGACACCTGGAACTGGTCGAGGTCGACGTGCAGGATCCAACGCCGTGGCCGGGCGTCCGCGGCCGTCGTCACGCGCGGTGTGACGTCACCCTCGCCCACCTCCGTCGCCATTGAGCCATTGTCCCGCGTGTGGGAAGGTGTTCGGTGCCGCACAGGCACACGACGTCGGGGGACGCACGAGCGCCAGGTCTGCGCAGCTCGCATGCCGTGCGGTCATCGCGCGACGAGACGCCCCACCGGGCCCGACACGAAGTGGTAACCGCATGACCTTCGCGAGCCGCCGCGCGCCGTCCGTGCGCGCCGCCCTGTCCACCCTGGTCGTCGCCCTCGTCGCGGCGTTCGGCCTCGTCACCGTGGGCACCGGGACGGCGAATGCGTGGGGTCCCCGCCCCGCCCCGACCTTCAAGTCCGCGACCATCAACGGCTACGGCATGCCCAGCCCGGTGATCCGTACCTGGGCGTCGACGACGACGAACCCGGCCCAGGCGCCGACGATCATCTTCCTCGACGGGCTGCGCGCCACCAACGACGTGAACGGCTGGGAGAAGGAGACGAACGTCCCGTTCCTGTCGCAGCGCGGCTACAACGTCGTCATGCCCGTCGGCGGCCAGTCGAGCTTCTACGCCGACTGGAACGCCCCGAGCCCGTCGGCCGGCCAGACCCGCCCCTACCGCTGGAACAGCGTCCTGACCGGCAGCCTGCCCGCCTACCTCGACAGACTCGGGTTCTCCCGCAACCGCACGCTGGTGGGCCTGTCGATGTCGGCGGCGCCGGCCATCATGCTCACCACCACGCGCCCCGACCTCTACACCCGCGCGGTGTCGATGTCGGGCTTCCCGCACCCGACCGCGCCGGGCATGCAGACCATGCTGCGCGCCGCCGCGTTCGACTCCGGCCGCTACGACCTCAACAACATGTGGGGCATCTTCCCCAACCTGAAGGCCTTCCAGAACGACCCCTGGCTGAACCTGCCCGCCATGGCGGGACGGCACCTGTGGGTCTACGCCGCCGCGGGCATCTGGAACGGTCCGCCGACGAACATCGCGACGTTCGGCACCGGCCTGTCCGGCTCGGCCCTCGAGGTCGTGTCGCAGGAGCAGTCCCAGACCTTCGCCCTCGCGGCCCGTGCCGCCGGTGCGAACGTGCGCTCGAGCTTCTGGCCCGTCGGCATCCACGCGTGGAAGTTCTGGCAGGACGAGATCTGGCGCATCGACCGCGCCGGCTGGTTCCGCAACGGCTGATCGGACAATGCGGACCGTTCCTGTCCGCGTCCGGTGACATCGTCCCTCTCGTCAGAACCATCGACGAGAGGGACGAGTCATGAGCAGCACCGAATCCGCCACCACCGCGCCCGCCACCGGCGTGCGCGGCGGCCCCTGGACGCTCGAGGTCGTGATGCTCCCGGTGAGCGACCCCGACCGCGCCAAGGAGTTCTACACCCGCATCGGGTTCACCCCCGACCACGATCACGTCGTCCCGCCGGGCCAACCCGGCAACGACGGCGACACCCCGGTCCGCTTCGTGCAGATGACGCCCGTCGGCTCGAACTGCTCGATCGCGTTCGGCGACGGCCTCGTCGAGGGTGAGCCCGGCTCGGTGAAGGGCCTGATGATCTGCGTGACCGACATCGAGGCCGCGCGCGAGCACCTGCTGTCCGCCGGCGTCGAGGTGGGACCCGTCGACGTGCAGCCGTGGGGCCATTTCGTGTATTTCGCCGACCCCGACGGCAACGAGTGGTCGGTGCAGTACCTGCCCCATCGCCACGCCTGAGCAACGCCGGTGGGGCACACTGTGACCCCATGGCCACCATCCGCACCGACGTCCTGGGTCACCTGCAGAGCGCGGGGGTCGAGATGCTCGTGGGCACCGTCGTGAACCCCGCCGGACTGACCCACGCGAAGGTCGTCGACGTCGCCCGCGTCCCCGCGTTCGCCGACGCGGGGCTCGGCGTCAGCCCGGTGTGGCACGTGTTCACCATCGACCGGACCGGCATCGCCTACACCGACCGCTTCGGCGCCGTCGGCGACCAGCGCATCCGCGTCGACCTCGGCGCGGTCCGCATCATCGGTGACCACATCGCCTGGGCTCCCGCGGATTTCGTCGACCAGTCGTTCGAGCCGGTCGGCGCGTGCGCCCGCACGACGCTGCGGAGTGTCGAGGAGCGGCTCGCCTCGTCGGGGTTGATCGCCCTCGTCGGCCACGAGCTGGAGTTCACCCTCCTCGACGACGCCGCCGCGCCGGTCCCGTCGACGATGTGGGCGCAGTACGGGCTGGCCGGCGTGCTCGAGCACGAGGGGTTCGTGCGCGACGTCGTCGCGTCGGCGAAGCGCGCCGGTGTCGAGCTCGCCCAGATGCACCCCGAGTACGGCAGCAACCAGTTCGAGGTGTCGCTGGCGCCCCTGTCGCCGGTGGCCGCGGCCGACCAGCTGGTCGCCGCACGGATGGTGATCGGACGCGCGGCCCGTCGCCATGGCCTCCGCGCGTGCTTCTCGCCGAAGCCGTTCCACGACGGCGTCGGCAACGGTGCGCACCAGCACTTCTCGCTCGCCGGCGCCGGCGGGCCGCTGTTCTCCGGGGGCGACGGGCCGCGGGGCCTGACGTCGTCCGGTGGCGCGGCGATCGGCGGCGTGGTCGCCGGACTGCCCGAACTGCAGGCCGTGCTGTGCGGCTCGATCCTGTCGGGTCTGCGTGTGCTGCCCGGCTTCTGGGCGGGCGCCTACGCCTGCTGGGGCACCGAGAACCGCGAGGCGTCGGTGCGCTTCATCGAAGGCGGACCGGCGAACCCGGTCGGCGCGAACGTCGAGGTGAAGATCGTCGACCCGTCGGCGAACCCCTACCTCGCGTCCGCGGCGATCCTGGGCCTCGCGGCCGACGGCATCGAGCGCGGTGCGCTGCTCCCGCCGGAGACGACGGTCGACCCGGCGACGCTGTCGGACGCGGAGCGTGAGGCTGCCGGCACGGTGCTGCTGACCGGCGACCAGACCGCGATGCTCGACGCGCTGGAGGGGTCGTCGACGGCGCGGTCGGTGCTGGGCGACGAGGTGGTCGAGGCGACCCTCGCGGTCCGCCGGTACGAGGCGTCGACCTACGGGGATCGCTCCCCGGCCGAGCTGGCGGAGATGTTCCGGATGGCGTGGAGCGTGTGAGCGCGGCGTCGGATGCACTGCGGGAGCACCTGTCCCGGGTGGAGCTCGTCGACCACCACGTCCACGGCCGGTGGGCCGCCGACGGCGACGCCGCACGGCTCGCAGCGGCCCTGAACGAGGCCGACCCCGATCCGGTGACCGCGGCCGCGTCGGGGTGGGAGACGCAGCTCGGCGTCGCGGTGCGAGCTCGCTGCGCCCCTCTGCTGGACCTGCCGCGACACGCGTCGCCGTCCGAGTACTGCGCGCGACGTGCCGTACTGGGCGAGGGCGAGGTGTCCCGGCGGTTCCTGTCCGCGGCCGGGGTGTCGACGTGGTTGGTGGACACCGGGTTCCACGCCGGGCTGACCGATCCCGACGACCTCGCGACCCTCGGCGGCAGCGTCGCACACGAGGTGGTCCGCCTCGAGGAGGTCGCCGAGCAGGCCGCCGCCGCGCCGGGCGACTACGCCGACGAGTTCGTCGAGATCCTGCACCGCAGAACCGGTGCCGCGGTGGCGACGAAGTCCGTGCTGGCCTATCGCGGCGGGTTCGGGGGCGACCTGTCGGACCCGCCGGAGCGGCTCGTCGCGCTCGCCGCGGAACGCTGGCGCGCCGCCGGCGGCACGCGGCTGACCGATCGGGTGCTGCTGCGGTTCGGGTTGCACCGGGCGCTCGACGTCGGTCTGCCGCTGCAGTTCCACGTCGGGTTCGGCGATCGGGACGCGCGGTTGTCGCAGACCGATCCGCTCCTGCTCGACGAGTTCCTCCGCGAAGCCGGCGACGTCCCGATCATGCTGCTGCACTGCTACCCCTGGGAGCGGCAGGCCGGGTATCTCGCGCAGGCGTTCCCGTCGGTCCATCTCGACGGGGGGCTCTCGATCCACCACCTCGGCGCACGGTCGGGGCCGTTCGTCGGGCGACTGCTCGAGATGGCGCCGTTCACGAAGCTGCTGTACTCCTCCGACGGCTGCGGGCCCGCCGAGTTCCACTTCCTCGGTGCCACTCTCTGGCGAGACGGGATGGCGTCGGTCCTGGCGGGGTTCGTCGACGCCGACGAGTGGTCGCTGGACGACGCGCTGCGCGTCGCCGACCTCGTCGCCCACGGCAACGCCCGCCGCGTCTACCGACTCTGACCCCACGCCTGTGACCCCGCACCTGTTACGCCGCGCCCCGGGCGAGACCTCGCCGAGCGTGCACCAGATCCCGCCGATCGTGCGGTAGACCCCGCCGACCGTGCGGTAGATCCCGCCCAGGGTGCCAAAACCCTCCGCCGACCGTGCCGATACCGAACTCGCCGAGTGTGCGGCTGGACGTCGTCAGGCTGTCGCCGCGACGGGGATCGGCGCACCCTGGGCGACGAGGTCGCCGCCGCGGTCGTAGTCGTCGTCGCAGCGGTGGGTGAGCACCCCGACTGCTCGGCCGGCGTCGTCGGCGTACCAGACGGTGAGCCCACCGTCGTCGTGGAACACCGGGATCGCCGACGTGAACCCGTCACCCCATGCGCTGTACTTCACGGTCTCGTCGCCGATCTGGGTCCAGAAGCCGGGCACCGCGTCCCAGCGTGCCGCGGTCCCTGCCGCCGCGGCGCCGGCGATCCGGCCCTGGTCCTCGGCGTCCTGCCAGTGCTCGGTGGGGACCACCCGTCCGGCGGTCGCGTTCATCGCCGCGGCGACGTCGCCGGCCGCGAAGAGGTGGGTTGCCGACGTCCGCATCGACGCGTCGACCGCGATCCGACCGGACCGCATCGACAGTCCCGCGACGTCGGCAAGGCGCGAGCGCGGTGAGATGCCGGTGGCGGCGAGAACGAGGTCGACGTCGACGGTGACGCCGCTGTCGAGCTGCGCCGCGAAGCCCTCCCCCACCCGCCCGCGGACGGCGTCGACGTGGGCGCCACCGGAGTAGCGCACCCCCGCGTCGTCGAGGATGGACGCCAGCCGAGCGCCCGCGTCGGGTCCGAGTCGTCGGTGCTGAGGCACCTCGTCGGGGCCGACGACGGTCGTCGTCACGCCGCGGGCCGCCAGCGACGCCGCAGCCTCACAGCCGATGAAGCCCCCGCCGACGACGAGCGCCGACGACACCTGGCCGGCCCACCGCCGCAGCGCGTCGGAGTCGGCGACCGACCGCAGCGTCGGGACCGCCTCGCCCCCGTCCGCGGGCAGGGGCATCGGCGCCGCGCCGGTCGCGATGACCGCGTTCTCGTACCGGATGACGTCGCCGGTCCGGCTCTCCGCCTCCCGATCGCCCGGCCGTAGCCGCGTGATGTCGACGCCGGTGTGGACCTCGACGTCGTTGTGCTCGTAGAAGGTGTCCGGCCGCAGCGCGATGTCGGGCAGGTCGCTCTCACCGCGCAGGAAGTCCTTGCTCAGCGGCGGCCGCCAGTAGGGCTGATGATCCTCCGGCGTGACGACGACGACCCGTCCCCGGCCGCCGTGGTCCCGATACGACTCGGCCGCGGCGACCCCTGCCGGCCCCGACCCGATGACGAGCAGTGCGGTGTCCATCTCGACCGACTACCCACCCCACCCCGGACCTACCCACCCCACTCCCCGCGGCGAACCGCCGAGCGTGCACCAGATCCCGCCCACCGGGCAGAAAATCCCGCCGAGTGTGCGCCAGATCCCGCCCACCGGGCAGTAGATCCCGCCCAGCGTGCACTCCGAGATCCGAGTGAACCGTTCGACGGCCATGTGCGTCCAACGAGCATGAGCATCGACAACCGCCCATTCGCACTCGGCGACCACGGTCTGCCGGGCGACGTGGGTCCGCGAGACATACGCCGGGACTTCCGCATGGTGCATCGCGGCGTGTACGCCGAAGCCGCGTCACCATTGACGGCCGTGGAGACCATCCGGGCAGGATGGCTGAGGGCGGGCCCTGACTCCGTGGTGGCAGGCGTCAGCGCTGCGGTCCTGCATGGCGGCACGTTCTTCGATCACGGTGCGACCGTCGAGCTGATCCGACCGCCGACCGGCCAGGGACGGCGATTCAACGACGTCCGCATCCATCGCACTGAGGTGAACCCGGCCGACGTAGTTGTCATCGACGGCATGCCGGTCACCTCACCGATCAGGACTGCGTTCGATCTCGGACGTCGCACTCCTGCCTGGCTGGCTTTGGCACATCTCGACGACCTCACGCGAGCGACCGATTTCGACCACATGGACTTGTGGCGGTTCGTCGTCGCACACCCGGCGGTACGGAACATTCGACAGCTCCGTGGGCTCGTCCCGTGGATCGACGCCGGCGCCGAGTCGTCGGGCGAGAGCTGGACGCGGTTCCTCATGCTCGACGGCGGCCTGCCGAAGCCGGAGACACAGGTGAAGGTCTACGACGAGGCGGGCGTGATCATCGCCAAGTTCGACCTCGCCTACCGCCGCGAGAAGATCGGCGTGGAGTTCGACGGGTTCGAATACCACTACAGCGAAGACCAACGGCTTTCCAATGCGGCGCGCGATCGGCAGACCGCCGCCCTGGGATGGCACACCGAGAGACGGAACAGCGTCCAGCTGTCCGGCGATCCGGGCGGGTTTCTCGCGCAGCTACGCGGCCTGCTCGACGCCCGCGGGCGTCGACGAGGACGCTGAGCGCCACGCTCGGCGGGATCTGGTGCACGGTCGACGGCATCTGGTGCACGCTCGGGGGGATCTACCGCACGCTCGGCGAGGGGTTTTGGCACGCTCGGCGGGATCTGGTGCACGCTCGACAGCATCTACCGCACGCTCGGCGGGTTGGCGCGACGGGCACAGACGCAGGACGGCCCCCACCTCGCGGTGGGAGCCGTCCTGTCGATCAGGGACTACTCGGGGTCAGCGGTAATCGCTGGAGAATCCGTAGTCGTCCAGCGGCACCGCAGCACCCGACGGGGCACCGAAGGTGCCGTCCGGGCTGTAGTAGGTGTCGTCGTACGACGGCACCGCGTACGCGGCGGCACGCGCCTCCTCGGTCGGCTGCACCTGAATGTTCCGGTACCGGTTGATGCCGGTGCCGGCCGGGATCAGCTTGCCGATGATCACGTTCTCCTTCAGACCCACCAGCTTGTCGCTGCGGCTGTTGATCGCCGCGTCGGTCAGGACACGCGTGGTCTCCTGGAACGACGCCGCCGACAGCCACGACTCGGTGGCCAGCGAGGCCTTCGTGATGCCCATGAGCACCGGACGACCGGCCGCGGGCTCGCCGCCCTCGCCGACGACGCGACGGTTGGCCGCCTCGAACTCGGCGCGCTCGGTGAGCGACCCGGGCAGGAACTCGGTGGCGCCGGAGTCGATGATCGTCACGCGACGCAGCATCTGACGGACGATCGTCTCGATGTGCTTGTCGTGGATCGACACACCCTGGCTCCGGTACACCTCCTGCACCTCGTTGACGAGGTGCACCTGCACCTGACGCGGGCCCATGACACGCAGGACCTCGTGCGGATCCGCGGCGCCCTCCATGAGCTGCTGTCCGACCTCGACGTGGTCGCCGTCGGCCAGCAGACGCTCGGAGCCGTCGTCGTGCTTGAACACACGCAGACGCTGACGCTTCGAGATCTTGTCGTAGACGACCTCTTCCGATCCGTCGTCGGGGACGATCGTGATCTTGTAGAAGCGGTCGTCGTCCTCGAGACGGATCCGGCCGGCGACCTCGGCGATCGGAGCCTTGCCCTTGGGGACACGGGCCTCGAACAGCTCCTGGACACGCGGCAGACCGCCGGTGATGTCGTCGCCGACACCACCCTGGTGGAACGTACGCATCGTCAGCTGGGTACCGGGCTCACCGATCGACTGCGCGGCGATGATGCCGACCGCCTCGCCGATGTCGACGAGCTTGCCGGTCGCCATCGAGCGGCCATAGCACATCGCGCACACGCCGGTGCCCGTCGTGCAGGTCAGCACCGACCGCACCTTGACCTCGGTGATGCCGGCCGCGAGGAGTGCCTCGATGGCCGGGTCGCCCAGGTCGTGGCCACGCTCGACGACGACATTGCCGTCGGCGTCAAGGGCGTCGGACGCGAGGGTCCGTGCGTACGCGGAGGTCTCGACGTGCGGGTCGCGGATCAGCGAGCCGTCGGCCTGCTTCTCGGCGAGCGTCACGACGATGCCGCGCTCGGTGCCACAGTCGGTCTCGCGGACGATGACGTCCTGGCTGACGTCCACCAGACGACGGGTCAGGTACCCGGAGTCGGCGGTGCGCAGGGCGGTGTCGGCCAGACCCTTGCGGGCGCCGTGCGTGTTGATGAAGTACTCCGCCACCGTCAGGCCCTCGCGGAACGAGGACTTGATCGGACGCGGGATGAACTCACCCTTCGGGTTGGTCACCAGACCCTTCATGCCCGACAGGTTGCGGACCTGGGTCATGTTGCCCGTCGCACCCGACTTCGGGATCATCGCGATCGGGTTGTCCTCGGGGTAGTACGCCTCCATCGCGGCGCCGACCTCTTCGGTGGCCTGCTTCCAGATCTCCACGAGAGCGTCACGACGCTCGTCCGGGGTGAGGGCACCACGCTGGAACTTGCGCTCCAGGCCGTCGGCCCGCTCCTCGTACTTGTCGAGGATCTCCTTCTTGTTCGGCGGCACCAGCACGTCGGCCATCGACACGGTGACACCCGAGCGGGTGGCCCAGTAGAAGCCGACGTCCTTGAGCTTGTCGACGGTCTGCGCAACCACGATCATCGGGTAGCGCTCGGCCAGGTCGTTGATGATGACGGCCTGACGCTTCTTCGGCATCTGCTCGTTGACGAACGGGTACTCCCGCGGCAGCAGCTCGTTGAAGAGCACGCGACCCAGGGTGGTCTCGATCGTCCACGCCTCACCGACGGTCCAGCCGTCGGGGAAGTGCTCGGCCTCGATGTCGGCCGGCGGACGCTGATCGGTCAGACGCACCTTGATCTTCGCCTGCACGCTCAGCACGCCACGGTCCATCGCCATGATGGCCTCGGCCGGGGTCGAGTAGACACCGCGCTCGACGTCGTCGTCCGACGACGCCGCGTACTCACCGAGCGCCCCGTCCTTCTGGGTGGTCAGGAAGTACAGACCCGTGACCATGTCCAGACGCGGCATGGCGAGCGGACGACCCGACGCCGGCGACAGGATGTTGTTCGACGACAGCATCAGGATGCGGGCCTCGGCCTGCGCCTCCGCCGACAGCGGGAGGTGCACGGCCATCTGGTCACCGTCGAAGTCGGCGTTGAAGGCCTCACACACCAGCGGGTGCAGCTGGATCGCCTTGCCCTCGACGAGCTGCGGCTCGAACGCCTGGATGCCCAGACGGTGCAGCGTCGGCGCACGGTTCAGCAGGACCGGGTGCTCGGCGATGACCTCTTCGAGGACGTCCCACACCGCGGGCCGCTGACGCTCGACCATGCGCTTGGCCGACTTGATGTTCTGCGCCTGGTTCAGGTCGACCAGACGCTTCATCACGAACGGCTTGAACAGCTCGAGCGCCATCAGCTTCGGCAGACCGCACTGGTGCAGCTTGAGCTGCGGGCCGACGACGATGACCGAACGGCCCGAGTAGTCGACGCGCTTGCCGAGCAGGTTCTGACGGAAACGACCCTGCTTGCCCTTGAGCAGATCGCTCAGCGACTTCAGCGGGCGGTTGCCCGGCCCGGTGACCGGACGGCCGCGACGACCGTTGTCGAACAGGGCGTCGACCGACTCCTGCAGCATCCGCTTCTCGTTGTTGACGATGATCTCGGGGGCACCGAGGTCGATCAGTCGCTTGAGGCGGTTGTTGCGGTTGATGACGCGGCGGTACAGATCGTTCAGGTCCGACGTGGCGAAGCGGCCACCGTCGAGCTGGACCATCGGGCGCAGCTCCGGCGGGATCACCGGCACCGCGTCGAGGACCATGCCCAGCGGCGAGTTGCCCGACTGCTGGAACGCCGCGACGACCTTCAGTCGCTTGAGCGCACGCAGCTTCTTCTGACCCTTGCCGTTGCGGATGGTGTCCCGCAGGATGTCGGCCTCGGCGTCGATGTCGAAGGTCTCGAGGAGCTTCTTGATCGCCTCGGCACCCATCGCGCCGGTGAAGTACTCGCCGTAGCGGTCCTGCAGCTCACGGTAGAGCCGCTCGTCGATGATCATGTCCTTCGGGGCGAGCTTGGTGAACTTGTCCCAGATCTCGTCGAGCTCGTCGAGCGCACGCTGTGCGGTGTCGCGGATCTTGCGCATCTCGCGCTCGCCCGCGTCCTTCACCTTGCGACGCGCGTCGGCCTTGGCACCCTCGCGCTCGAGCTCGGCGAGGTCCTCCTCGAGCTTCTTGGCGCGCTCCTCCAGGTCGGAGTCACGGGTGTCGGCGACACCCTTCTTCTCGACCTCCATCTCGGCCTGCAGCGTCGACAGCTCGTTGTGGCGGAGCTCGTCGTCGACCGAGGTGATGACGTAGGCGGCGAAGTAGATGATCTTCTCGAGATCCTTCGGCGCCAGGTCCAGCAGGTAGCCCAGGCGCGACGGGACGCCCTTGAAGTACCAGATGTGGGTGACCGGTGCGGCCAGCTCGATGTGACCCATCCGCTCACGACGCACCTTGGCGCGGGTCACCTCCACGCCGCAGCGCTCGCAGATGATGCCCTTGAAGCGGACGCGCTTGTACTTGCCGCAGTAGCACTCCCAGTCGCGGGTAGGGCCGAAGATCTTCTCGCAGAAGAGTCCGTCCTTCTCCGGCTTGAGGGTGCGGTAGTTGATGGTCTCCGGCTTCTTGACCTCGCCGTAGCTCCACCGGTGGATGTCGTCGGCGGTCGCGAGACCGATCTTCAGTTCATCGAAAAAGTTGACGTCGAGCACGTGTTGCCTCTCGGGTTGCTCTGGGTCGGTGAGGGCTGGTGGAGGTCGGTGCGCCCGGAGGCGCACCGACGCTCATCAGTTCGCGAGGTCGTCGACGGTGGCGGACTCGTTGCGGGACAGGTTGATGCCGAGGTTGGCCGCGGCACGCTCCAGGTCCTCGTCGTCGCCGTCGCGCATCTCGATCGCGGCGCCGTCGGAGCTGAGCACCTCGACGTTCAGGCACAGGGACTGCAGCTCCTTCAGGAGCACCTTGAACGACTCGGGGATGCCCGGCTCGGGGATGTTCTCGCCCTTGACGATCGCCTCGTACACCTTCACGCGTCCGACGACGTCGTCGGACTTGATGGTGAGCAGCTCCTGCAGCGTGTACGCCGCGCCGTAGGCCTGCATCGCCCAGCACTCCATCTCACCGAAGCGCTGGCCACCGAACTGCGCCTTACCGCCCAGCGGCTGCTGCGTGATCATCGAGTACGGACCCGTCGACCGCGCGTGGATCTTGTCGTCCACGAGGTGGTGCAGCTTGATGATGTACATGTAGCCGACCGACACCGGGTACGGGAACGGCTCGCCGGAACGACCGTCGAACAGCGTGGCCTTGCCGTCACCGTTGACCATCACCTCGCCGTCGCGGTTCGGCAGCGTCGAGGACAGCAGTCCGGTCAGCTCCTCCTCGCGCGCGCCGTCGAACACCGGGGTCGCGGTGCGGGTGTCCGGGCCGGCCGAGAGCATGCTCTCGTCCAGACGCGACGCCCACTCCGGCGTGCCGCCCGCGACGTCGATGTTCCAGCCGGTCTTGGCGATCCACCCGAGGTGGGTCTCCAGGATCTGACCGATGTTCATACGACGCGGGACACCGTGGGTGTTCAGGATGATGTCGACCGGCGTGCCGTCGGGCAGGAACGGCATGTCCTCCGCCGGGAGGATCTTGCCGATGACGCCCTTGTTGCCGTGGCGGCCGGCCAGCTTGTCGCCGTCCTGGATCTTGCGCTTCTGCGCGACGTAGACGCGGACGAGCTCGTTGACGCCCGGGGGCAGGTCGTCGTCGTCCTCGCGGCTGAACACGCGGATGCCGATCACCTTGCCGGTCTCGCCGTGCGGCACCTTCAGCGAGGTGTCGCGGACCTCCCGCGCCTTCTCACCGAAGATGGCGCGCAGCAGGCGCTCCTCGGGGGTCAGCTCGGTCTCGCCCTTCGGGGTGACCTTGCCGACGAGGATGTCGCCGTCACGGACCTCGGCACCGATGCGGATGATGCCGCGCTCGTCGAGGTCGGCGAGGACCTCGTCGGAGACGTTCGGGATGTCCCGGGTGATCTCCTCGGCACCGAGCTTGGTGTCGCGGGCGTCGATCTCGTGCTCCTCGATGTGGATCGAGGTGAGCACGTCCTCCTCCACGAGGCGCTGCGACAGGATGATCGCGTCCTCGTAGTTGTGGCCCTCCCACGGCATGATCGCCACGAGCAGGTTCTTGCCCAGGGCCATCTCACCGGTGTCGGTGCAGGGCCCGTCGGCGAGGACCTGGCCGGTCTCGACACGCTGCCCCTCGTCCACGATCGGACGCTGGTTGGCGCAGGTGCCGTGGTTCGACCGGGCGAACTTGCGCATCCGGAACGTGTCGCGGGTGCCGTCGTCGGCCATGACGGTGACGTAGTCGGCCGAGACCTCCTCCACGACGCCCGCCTTCGCCGAGACGATGACGTCCCCGGCGTCGACGGCGGCACGCAGCTCCATTCCGGTGCCGACCAGCGGCGCCTCGCTGCGGACCAGCGGCACCGCCTGACGCTGCATGTTCGCACCCATCAGGGCGCGGTTGGCGTCGTCGTGCTCGAGGAACGGGATCATCGCGGTCGCGACGGAGACCATCTGTCGCGGCGAGACGTCCATGTAGTCGATCGCGTCCGGTCCGACGAACTCGACCTCGCCGCCCTTGCGGCGGACGAGGATGCGGTCCTCGGTGAAACGGTTGTCGGAGTCGAGCTCGGCGTTGGCCTGGGCCTTGACGAAGCGCTCCTCCTCGTCGGCGGTCAGGTAGTCGATCTGGTCGGTGACCTGGCCGCCGACGACCTTGCGGTAGGGCGTCTCGATGAAACCGAACGGGTTGACCCGCGCGTACACCGACAGCGAGCCGATGAGACCGATGTTCGGACCCTCGGGGGTCTCGATCGGGCACATGCGGCCGTAGTGCGACGGGTGCACGTCGCGGACCTCGAGGCCGGCGCGCTCACGGGACAGACCGCCGGGGCCCAGCGCCGAGAGACGACGCTTGTGGGTCAGGCCCGACAGCGGGTTGTTCTGGTCCATGAACTGCGACAGCTGGCTGGTCCCGAAGAACTCCTTGATCGCCGCCACGACGGGACGGATGTTGATCAGGGTCTGCGGGGTGATCGCCTCGACGTCCTGGGTCGTCATGCGCTCGCGCACGACGCGCTCCATGCGGGACAGGCCCACGCGGATCTGGTTCTGGATCAGCTCGCCCACGGTGCGCAGACGACGGTTGCCGAAGTGGTCGATGTCGTCGACCTCGACCGGGACCTCCACGCCGCCGGGGACGGTCATGTAGGTGGTCGTGTGCGCGTCGGCCTCGTGCAGGCGCACGAGGTACTCGACGGTGGCGACGATGTCGTCCTCGGTGAGCACCGAGGCACCCGTCATCGGGTTGTCGGTGAGGCCGAGCTTCTTGTTGAACTTGTAGCGACCGACGCGCGCGAGGTCGTACCGCTTCTCCTTGAAGAAGAGGTTCTCGAGCAGGGTCTGCGCCGACTCCTTCGTCGGGGGCTCGCCCGGACGCAGCTTCCGGTAGACCTCGAGGAGGGCCTCGTCGGTGCCGGCGGTGTTGTCCTTCTCCAGCGTCGACATCATGATCTCGGAGAAGCCGAAGCGCTCGGTGATCTGCTCGTTGGTCCAGCCGAGCGCCTTGAGCAGCACGGTGACCGACTGGCGGCGCTTGCGGTCGATGCGGACGCCGACGGTGTCGCGCTTGTCGATGTCGAACTCGAGCCAGGCGCCACGACCCGGGATGACCTTCACGCTGTGGAGGGTCTTCTCGGTGGTCTTGTCGATGGTGGAGTCGAAGTAGACACCGGGGCTGCGGACGAGCTGGCTGACGACGACACGCTCGGTGCCGTTGATGATGAAGCTGCCCTTGTCGGTCATGATCGGGAAGTCGCCCATGAAGACGGTCTGCGACTTGATCTCACCGGTGTTGTTGTTGATGAACTCCGCGGTGACGAACAGCGGCGCCGCGTAGGTCATGTCCTTGTCCTTGCACTCCTCGACGGAGGCCTTCACCTCGTCGAAGCGAGGGTCGGAGAAGGAGAGGGACATCGAGCCCGAGAAGTCCTCGATCGGCGACAGCTCGGCGAGGATGTCGTCGAGACCACCCGAGGGGTGCTCCTCGCCGCGGGCGATCGCACGCTCACGCCACTCGGGCGACCCGATCAGCCACTCGAACGACTCGAGCTGGACGTCGAGGAGGCCAGGGACCTCCAGCGGTTCGGTGAGCTTCGCGAAGGAGGCGCGGTGCGGCGCTCCCGGGATGGTCCGGCGCGCTGCGCCGTCGGTTGTGGGGGTGGACTGGCGGGTGACTGCCAAGATGCGTCCTTCCAACACGGATCTCTGTGTGCCCGACGAGGTGCGTCATCCGCGGGAAGACGGGTGACACCGTGGGCGTTGTTGTCGGCGGCGCTGAGACTTCCCTCCGGGGCGTCCTGCGCGATCGCCGTCGACGGACACAGGTGTGGCCCGCGTGGGAGATCGTGATGTGGACAGAAGGCAGCCAGCGCAACGTCCAACTGTATCAGAAAAAACCGGTCCGATGTCAACATCGGTACGAGGTCGTCAGAAGACCTCCGCGCTGGTGCGACCACCAGTGGCTGCCGGTGTCCGTCGCTGGGAACAGCGTGCAACCACCGGGCGTGCGAGTCAAGAGGAACGCGCAGGTCGGTGCGTCAGAATTCCGTACAGACCCTCAGAAGTCGCTGAAGTCCGCGACCAGCCACTGGCCGTTCACCTGCTGCATGGACACCTGGTAGCGCTTGGTCCCGCTGCCGGAGGCCGTCTGCCCCTCGGTCTGGCTGAGGATCAGGTTCACCACCAACGTCGCGGAGTCACCGGTGATCGACCGGACGCCCACGGTGTCGACACGGCAGTCGACCCCGCCCTCGGTGAGCCCCGTCTGCCCGAGAGCGTCACGGACGGCACCGGCGTACTGGGTGAAGCGTGTCGACGCCTCCCCCGTCACGTTGGCCTTCGCGGTGCGCTCCCAGTCGTCGAGCTTGGCGTAGTTGACGGCGAACACCGAGCAGATGCGGGTCTTGGCCTGGGCGCTGACCTGGCTGGTGAGCGACGCGTCGACGAAGGCCTTGTTGTCGGAGAGGTCGACGCCGGGTTTCGCGGCGGCGACACCCGCGACGACACCGATCACGACGGCGATCGCCGCGAGGACGCCGACGGTGCGCCAGCCGAGGAACCGGCGACGACGCGACGGGCGGGTCGCGTCGTCGGTCGCGGCCGCGGTGGGGCGCTTCGGCGCGGGTCGCGTCGACTGGGGCTTGATGGTCGAGACCTTGACCGCGGGCCGCGACTTGCCGCGCGGGCTCGCCGGCGCCGCGGGCTTCTTCCCGAGGTCCACTCCGGCGTCGGCGGTGTCGGTCGCGGCCTCGTCCGCCTCCGCGGCGGGGTCCGCGGGGGTGGTGCCCGCCGTCGACGCCGCGGCGGGCGTCTCGGTCTCGGACGTCTCCGCCTCGGGCGTCTCGGTGACAGGCGTCGCGGGGGCGGACGTGTCGGTGTCAGGCGCCGACGGTTCGACGGTCTCCGGCGTCGTCGCGTCGTCGTCGGTCGGCCGCGACGTGGGGCGGTCGGGCGAGGTGGGTCGGGTCGCCGGGCGGCCGGCGACGCGGGGACGACGGTTGCCGCGGGGTCCGCGGGGCGTGGTCATCAGTTCCCTCCGGGGGCGGGCGCGGCGCTGCTGGGGGCGGCGGACGGGGCCGCGCCTCCCGCCTGGCCGGCGTCGGTCGAGTCGATCGCGACGGAGTCGAGCGGCTGGATGTTGTTCGCCTTCCAGATCCCGCCGTCCTTCGTGACCGACACCTGGAAGCCCATGGTCTGCGACGACGACGCCTGGTTCGGTCGGGACGACGTCACGTTGAGGAACACCAGCGTCGTGGCGTTGCTGCGGTCGTCGTCGAGGGAGACCACCGCGCTGCGCTGCAACTTGGCGGTGAGCGTGGCGGCGTTCGCCGGGTCACCCGCCTGCTTCTGCAGCTCCCCCAACCCGGTGCTGCCGAGCAGCTGCTGCTGCGCGTTGCCGGTGACCGAGGCCTGCAGGCGCTTCTGGTAGGCGTCGCTGTTCTTCAGGTCGATGTTGAGGATGTTGAGCATGGCCTGCTCGGCGCCGCCCAGCGCGTCGTCGCGGGCGGTCTGCACCGGCACCTTGTTCTCGGCGTCGTCGTACCACCGGTAGCCGTAGATCCCGGCGAACACGATCGCCGCGATCAGGCCCGCCACCACGACGACCGCGGCGACCGGCAGGGCCGCGGTGCGGGCGACGCGTCGCGCACCGGCGACCCGGGACGAGGAGGTCCCCTCGTCCCCCGTCGCACTGTCGGTGGCGGTGGCCGTCGGCGACGGGGTCGATGCGGCGGCGGGCGTCGACGTCGACTCGGACTCCTGGGAGGCGGCGGTGTCCTCGGGGTCCGTCGGGTCCGTCGCGGGGGCCGTGGGGTCGGGAGTGTTCATCGCCTCGTCACTGTAGTCATGGACTCTGAGAGCTCCCCCACACCGGCGCCGGACACACGACAGCCGCACACCGACAGGGTCGGTGTGCGGCCGGCGAGGTCAGCGCGGGAACACCCCGAGCAGGTACGACAGCTGCGTGACCAGGGGGTTCAGGTTCAGCTTGTCGGGATCCTTCTTAGGGATGTTGTCCCAGGGCTGCGGCGTGTACGGATCCGCGTAGACGGCGTTCTGCGCACCGCGGACACCGGTCGGGCTGCCCTGCGGCAACGAGCACTTCGCGTCGGTGTTGAACGGGAAGTCGTCGTAGTTGATGTCGAAGTTCGGGTTCTTCCGCTTCTCCTCGGCGATGATCTGCTGCGTTCCCTCGTACCCGAACGTGCACGACGGCGGGTTGTTCGTCTCCAGGGTGGCGCCGAAGTGGATCGTGCCGTCGCCGGGTGCGGGGCTGTAGCTCGCCGACGACACCGCCGACAGCAGCGCCAGCGCCGGGGAGACCCCCGCGTAGGTGCCCTTCACGTTGCGCACGTCGAGCGCGAGGTTGCGGACGGCGGTGGTGATGTCGCCGCCGCTGCGCTCGAGCAGCGCCGACAGCTGCGACGCCGACGTCTGACCGGTGGTGAGCAGGCGACGGAGATCGGGGTCGCTGGTCGCGAGCTGGGCGGTGATGAGCCCGATGTTCTGCGACCAGTTGAGGATCTCGTCGGACTGCGCCGCCTGGGTGGTCAGCACGGTGTCGGAGTTGCGGATCAACGAGATGGTCTGCGGCAGATTGTCGTTGCCCGACTTCGACAGGTTCGCCAGGGAGTCGACCAGCGTGCGCAGGTTCTCCCCGTTGTTGTCGAACGCCTTGCCCAGCTCGGTCACGACGGTCCGCAGGTCGTTCAGCGGGACCGACCCGGTGAAGTCGACCGCCGAGGAGATGACGTCCTGCACAGGCACCGGGATGGAGGTGTTGGTGATGACCGACCCCTCCTTCAGGTACGGCCCACCCGTCGACGACGGACGCAGGTCGACGTACTGCTCACCGATGGCCGAGCGGTTGGCCACCACGGCCTGCGCGGTCGCGGGGATCTTCGCGTCACCCGAGTTCATCGTCAGGTTGACGCGGACACCGTCGGGACGCAGTTGCAGCGACCCGACGCGGCCCACCGGGGTACCGAGGTACGTGACCTCGGCGTTGGTGAAGATGCCGCCGGAGTCCGGGAAGTCGGCGTGGACCGTGTAGGTCCCGATGCCGAACAACTTGTCCAGACGGGCGTAGGTGGCACCCACGTAGGCGACGGCGACGATGGCGATGATCGCGAACACGATCAGCTGCCACTTCGCGAGCTTCGGGATCACCTGCCCCCTCCCGTCGCACCGGGCGCCAGCATCGCGGCGGGCGCGGTCAGAGCGGTCTGTCCCTGTCGCGGCGACGGCAGCAGGCTGTACTGCCCACCCGACGGCGGCGTGTTCGGCCCCGGCCGCGAGTTGAGCAGCGGCAGCAGCGTGATCGTCGGGAACCCGAGCCGGGCACCGTTGCCGTTGTAGTACGGGTTCCGCGGGTCGACCTTCTGCGGTGGACCGCTGCCGACCGGGACGTACCGCGGCTCGGGCTGACCCACGCCGAGCGCCTCGAGCTGGTTGAGCAGTCGCAGGTCGACCGAGAGGAACAGGTTGGTCGAGTCACCGCGGACACCCGGCAGCAGGTCGTCGGGGAACGGGTAGGTGAACAGCAGCGGGGCGGCGGTGATGAGATCCGGCGCCGCGCCGGCGAGCGCCGACAGCGTCGGACGCAGCGCGCGGAGGTCGGTGATGATCTCGTTGCGCGCCCGACCCAGGATGTCGACACCGACCTGACCCAGCGAGTCGAGCTTCTGCAGCAGCGTCACGAACTGCGGACGCTGGTCCTCGAGCACCTTCACACCGGCGGGCAGCTGGTTGAGGATGCGGTCGATCTGCTGGGTCTGCTGCGACGTCCGGTCCGACAGAGTCGCCAGGCCGTCGATGGCCCGCGTGATGTCGTTCTTCTGGTCGTCCAGCGAGGAGATCAGACGCTGAGTCTGGTTGAGCAGCGACTTGACCGTGCCCTCACGGCCCTCGAACGCCTTGTTGAGCTCGTTCACGATCGGCGTGATCTGCGCGATCCCGCCCCCGTTCAGCAGCATCGACAGCGCGCCGAGGACCTGCTCGATCGTCGTCGCGGTACGCGTCCGGTCGGTCGGGATGGCCTCGTTCTCCGGCTGGCGCGGCGCGCCGGCGTTCGACGACGGGTCGACCAGGGCGACGAACTTCTCACCCAGCAGGTTGGTCTGCTCGACGTTGGCCTGCGCCTTGTCCGACAGGTCGATCTTGTTCTTGACCTGCACCTCGACCTGCGCCGACCACTGGTTCGGCGCGATCTCGATCTTGGTGACCTTGCCGACCGTGACGCCGTCGAGCTTGACCGCCGACTGCGGCACCAGGTCGAGCACGTCGTCGAACTGGATCTTGTACGTCCGCGGGTTGTCACCCGTGTCCGCACCACCGGGCAGCGGCACCGAGTAGATGCCACCGGAACACCCGGTCATCACGATCGCGGCCACCAGGCCGGCCGCACCCACGGCGGCGGCCCGCAGGCGGCCACGCATCACCCGGCGGGTCATCGCGGTCCTCCGGACAGTCCCGGCGACGGTGTGCCCGGGACGGTGCCCGGCACAGCGCCGCGACGCTGCTGGTTGTCGGTGCTGAGGATGCCGAACGGCAGGTTCAACGTCGGCGTCTTGATGCCCTGGTCGATCTGTGACGTGATGTTCGCGCACTGGTTCAGGATCGGCCGCAGCGTGTTGCTGAACTGCACGAACGCCGGGTCGCCGGGCTTGAGCTGACCGAGGTCGAGCAGCTTGCAGCTCGTGCCGGCCAGACTCTGCAGCTCGGGCAGCACCACGCGCAGGTCGAGCGTTCCCGATTCGGCGTTGTAGGCGTTGGCCAGGTTGCTCAGCGTGACGGGGAGAACCGTGAGGATCTCCTTCTGGAAGTTCGTCGTGTCGGCCAGGGTCTTGGTCGTCGGCAGGAGCTCACGCACCCGGTCGCCGAGGGCGATCCGGTTGTCCTGGACGAACGTCGCGACGTCACCGAGGGCGATCGACAGCTTGTTCAGCGCCTGACCGAGCTGCTGCCGCTCACCGGCGAGAAACTCCGAGAACGACGAGAGCTGGGTGTTGAACTGCCGCACCTGGGCGTCGTTGTCGGCCAGGGCCCCGACGAAGACGTCGAGGTTCTTGATCGTGTCGACGAGGTTGCCGCGCGAGTCCGACAGGGTCTGCGTGGCCGCGGACAGCTTCTCGATCGTCTGGCCCAGCTTGTCGCCGTTGCCGCTGAGGTTCTTCGCGCCCGTGGTGATCAGGTCGCTCAGAGCGCCCTGGCGGTTGGCGCCCTGCGGGCCCAGCGACTTCGACAGCTTCTCGACGCTGGAGTAGAGCTGGTCGACCTCGACCGGCACCATCGTCTGGTTGAGGCTGAGCGTGATGTCCTTGCCCGCCTTGCGATCACCGTCGTGGTACGTCGGCGTCAGCTGGATGTAGCGGTCGGCGACGACGGACGGCGTGATCTGCACCGCGCGCACGTCGGCCGGCAGCGGCTGACCACCGTCGACGCTGAGCTCGACCTTCACCTGCTCGCCCTGGGGCTCCACCTTGTCGACGGAACCGACCTTGACGCCCATGATGCGGACGTCGGTGCCCTCGTAGATGCCGACGCTGCTCTTGAAGTACGCGGTGATGTGCGTCTTCGAGATGGACGTGAACACCCACCACAGGACGCCGGCCGCGATGAGCGCGACGACGACGGTGGTCACCAGGATCGCGATGTGCCGCGGCGTGAACCACCTGCCGGGACCGGAGGTGTCCCGGAGGTCGTGCCGGGCGGACTGGTCGGACATCATCCGGTCGCCTCCGTTCCGCCGTTGTTGAGCAGCCGGTACTTGTTCGGCGGCCGGGTCGTGTTCTGCGCCGGCAGGCCGGGCGGCAGAAGGTTCTTGATCACCGTGTCGAACCAGCGTCCGTTGCCGAGGACGTTGGCGTAGAGCCGGTAGAAGGGTGCGAGGTAGGTGATCGAGTCACGCAGGTTCTTGTCCTGCCGCTGCAGGATGTCGGTGACACCCTTCAGCGACTCGAGCGCCGGACCGATCTGCTGCTCGTTGTCCCGGACGATCCCGGTCAACGTCACCGACAGGGTCGTCGTCGACTGCAGCAGTCGGCTGATGTCCTGCTGACGGTTGTTCAACTCGTCGAGCAGGTCCCCCGCGCCGGCGATCAACCGCGTGAACTCACGGTTGCGGTCGGCCAGGATCTGGCTGGTCCCCTTCGTCGCCTCCAGCAGCCGACGGACCTCCTGGTCGCGCGAGGCGATCGTCTGCGACAACCGGCTCAACCCGTCGAGGGAGTTGCCGATCTCGTTCGGGGTGCCCGCGAACGCCGCCGACAGGGTCCGGAAGCTCGTCGCCAACTGGTCGGTGTTCACGTCGGTGATCTGCCGCGACGCGTCCTGGAACGCCTCGATCACGTCGTACGGCGACGTCGTCTGCGTGATGACCTTCTTCGGGTCGGCCAGCTTGTCCCCGCGCGGGTCGATCTGCAGGTACTTCTGGCCCAGGATCGTCTTGATCTGGATCGACGCGGTGGTCTGGTCGCCGACCCAGGTGTTGTTGACCTGGAACGCGATCCGCACCTTGTCGCCGTGGATCTGCACGGACTGGACCTTGCCCACCTTCACGCCGGCCACACGGACCTCGGCGTTGGACTTGATGCCCGCGCCCTCGGTGAAGTCGGCCTGGTAGACCGTGCCCGCGCCGACCAGCGGCAGGCTGCCGAGGAAGAACGCCGACAGCGTCACCATGATGAGCAGGAGCAGGCCCAGACCACCGACGGTGATCGGACTGCGACGAGGTGCGTCGGGACGACGGTTCTCGTTCTTGGGTGCCATGTCTGCCTCCTTCCCTAGCTCGGCGGCTTGTCGTCGGCCCAGCATCGCGTCGCGACGTTGGTGTACAGGACGTGGTTGATGTCGGGCAGCGGGATGAGCGGCTGGCTCAGCAGCGTGCTCTTGCCGTTGCCGGCGACGATGTCGATGCCGCACAGATAGAACTGGAACCAGGAGCCGAAGGTGGCGGCCCGGCCGATCTTCTGCGCCTTGATCGGCAGCGTCTCGAGCGTCTTCTCCACCTCGCCGCGGCGATCGGTGATGATCTTCGACAGGTCGTTGATCGACGCGATGCTGCCCTGGATCGACGGGCGGGTCGGCGTCAGGATCGAGCTCGTCACCGCGGTCAGGTTGGCGACCGAGGTGATGGCCGACCCGACCGAGTTCCGCTGCGCGGCCAGCCCGGTGACGAACTTCTCGGTCGTCGTGAGCAGGTCGGTCAACTGGTCGTCGTTGCGGTTGACCGTGTCGAGCACCTTGGTCAGGTTGGTGATCAGGTCACCGATCACCTGGTCCTTGTCGGCGATCGTGTTGGTCAGGTCCGCGGTGTCGGACACGAGCTGGGTGATGGTGCCACCCTCGCCCTGGAAGACCTTGATGATCTCCTCCGACAGCTTGTTCACGTCGTCGGCCGTCAGCTCCTGGAACAGCGGGCGGAACCCGTTGAACAGGTCGGTCAGGTTCACCGCGGGGTGCGTGTTCGCCTGGCTGATCGTCGTGCCCGTGCCGATGGTCTGGCCGGGGTCGCCCGGGCCCTTCTCCAGGGCCAGGTACCGGATGCCGGTCAGCGTGCGGAACCGGATGTAGACCTGCACACCCTGCGGCAGCTCCCCGCGGTTGATCGAGAAGTCGACCTTGGCGAGGTTGTGGTCGTGCACCTGCACCGACTGCACCGTCCCGACGCGCACACCCGCGATGCGGACGTCGTCACCCGGGTTGAGCAGCGAGGCGTCGGTGAAGATCGCCGAGAAGTTCTTGTCGCCCGACGTGCCCGAGTTGGCGATCGTCAGACCGAGCGCGCCGGTGGCGAGCACGGTCACGACAGCGAAGATCACGAGCCGGATGAGCGGCCCGAGGAACCCACCTCTCATTTGACGGTCACCTGCGCTCCCTGCAGGCCCGGGGCGACGATCTGCGCGATCCAGCCGGGGACGTCAGCGGGGTCGGTGCCGGCCTCGGCGGCCATGATCGCCTTGAGCGCGACCTTGTTCTGCGGGTCGTCGTAGACGCTCGGCTGGATCGTCCCGGCCGGGGTGGCCGAGAAGTCCGGGATGGGGAGCTGCGCGACCCGCTGCGGGCCGGGGTTGCGCGACGGCACCTGGTACGAACCGTCGTTGATCGACCCACCCGGGTACTGCGGGAACGGACGTCCCTGCTCGTAGTGCTTCGGGTAGCAGCGCGGCCCGCGGTTGTCGAGCAGTCGGGGCTCGTCCTGGTTCGGCAGATACCGACCCTTCGGGTTGGAGAACGTCAGGGTGACGCGCACACCGGGGTTCTTGGTGCCCTTGCCGACGATGTTGTTCACCTCCGGGATGAGTCCGGCGAAGTTCTTGAACGTGCACCCGAAGGCCGGGGACTGCGTGGCCAGTGCGGTCAGCAGCGGCTCGGACTCGATGGACAGGTCCAACAGGTCCCGACGGTTGGTGGTCAGGAAGTCGGTGGTCTCCACCGTCGCCTTCTGCACCGTCGAGATGAAGGCCCGCAGGTCCCCCTGCTTCTCCACCAACGTGTTCGACGTCGTGCGCAGCGTGTCGAGCGCGTCGATCACGTCCGGCAGGGCCTGCGAGTAGGTCTGCGAGAACGTGGCGAGGCCGCGGATCGTGCCCTGCAGCTCCGGCATGTTCGCGTTGACCTGGGAGAAGATGTTGTTCAGCTCGTCGAACGTCGCGCCGAGTCGATCGCCGTTGCCCTGCAACGCCTTCGACAGCGAGCCGAGCGTGACCGACAGGTCCTGCGGTGGGATCGCGTCGAGCACGGGCAGCAGCCGGTCGAACAGGGTCTGCAGTTCGAGGGCGTTGCCGCTCGAGTCGGTGGCGATCGTGTCGCCGTTGCCCAGCGTCGACCCGTCCGGGTTCTGCGGGAGCACCAGCGAGACGTAACGCTCGCCGAAGAGGGTCTTCGGCAGGATGCGCGCGGTGACGTTGGCCGGGAGCATCTTGGCCTTGTCGGGCTCGAGGCCCAGGGTCACCGTCACGCGGCCGTTGTCGGAGGCCTTCACGTCCCGCACCTGACCGACGATGAGTCCGCGGACCTTCACGTCGGCGTTCGGCGGCAGGTTGTTGCCGGCGGAGTCCGTCGCGAGGTCCACGTCGGTGAACGAGGTGAACGTCTGATTGAACTTCAGGATCGTGCCGCCGATGAAGAGCGCGACGACGACGAAGAAGACCAGACCGAGCAGTCGGATACGCAGTTTCCCACCCATGTCAGCCCGCCACCCTCACAGACGTGCTGGTGCCCCAGATCGCCAGGCCCAGGAAGAAGTCGAGCACGGCCAACAGGACGAGCGCCGCACGCACGGCACGTCCGACGGCCACGCCGACGCCCGCCGGGCCGCCGCTGGCGTAGTAGCCGTAGTAGCAGTGCACCAGGATGATGACGAACGCGAAGATGAGGACCTTGCCGAAGGACCACAACACGTCGACCGGTGGCAGGAACAGGTTGAAGTAGTGGTCGTACGAACCGGGTGACTGCCCGTTGAACACGGTGGTCACCGTTCGCGTCGCCAGGTACGACGCCAACAACCCGAGGACGTAGAGCGGGATGACGGCGATGAACCCGGCCACCACGCGGGTGGTCACCAGGAACGGCACCGACGGGACCGCCATGACCTCGAGCGCGTCGATCTCCTCGGAGATCCGCATGGCACCGAGCTGGGCGGTGAAGCCACACCCGACCGTCGCCGACAGCGCGAGCCCGGCGACGAGCGGCGCGACCTCACGGGTGTTGACGTAGGCGGAGAGGAAGCCGGTCAGGGCCTGCGAACCGAGCTGGTCGAGCGCCGCGTAGCCCTGCAGGCCGACGACGACGCCGGTGAAGCCGGTCAGCAGCACCATCACGCCGATCGTGCCGCCGATGACGGCGAGACCGCCGGCACCGAACGCCACCTCGGCGAGGAGACGCAGCATCTCCTTCGGGTAATGGGTGACGGTGCGCGGCGCCCATCCGACGGCGCGACCGTAGAAGGACATCTGCTCGCCGGCGCCGTCGAGCACCTTCAACGGTGCGTTGACGCCCTGGCGGAGGCGGTAGTTGAGCTGGTCTGCCCTGCTCTTGGCGATGGTCATCGTCGATCCCCTCTACGAGCCCCGAGGAGGGACGATCTGCAGGTACACGGCCGTCAGGATCAGGTTCGCGAAGAACAGCAGCAGGAACGTGATGACGACGCTCTGGTTGACCGCCTCACCCACGCCCTTGGGTCCGGAGGCCGGGTTGAGTCCCTTGTAGGACGCGACCACACCGGCGAGCAGACCGAAGATCGCGGCCTTGATCTCGGCGATGTAGAGGTCGGGCAGCTGGGCCAGCGTCGAGAACGAGGCGAGGTAGGCACCCGGGGTGCCGCCCTGCACGATCACGTTGAAGAAGTAGCCGCCGGCGATGCCGACGACGCAGACGAGGCCGTTGAGCAGGACCGCGACGAGCACCATGCCGAGCACACGCGGCACGACGAGGCGCTGGACCGGGTTGATGCCCAGCACCCGCATGGCGTCGATCTCCTCGCGGATGGTCCGCGAACCCAGGTCGGCGGCGACGGCCGAGCCGGCCGCACCCGCGACGAGCAGGGTGGTGATGACCGGGGCGGCCTGCTGCACCACCACCAGCACGCTGGTGGCACCGGTGAACGACTCGGCGCCGAGCTGACGGATCAGCGAACTGGTCTGCAGGGAGACCACGGCACCGAACGGGATCGCGATCAACGCGGTCGGCAGGATCGTCACGCTGGCGATGAACCACGCCTGCTGGACGAACTCACGCAGCTGGAACGGGCGGACGAAGATGTTCCGGATGACGTCGGCGAACAGCTGGACGATGTTGCCCGTCTGTGTCAACGCCGCGCTACCGGCCTGGTTCACCCGTTCGACGCCACGCGTGGTGGCTGAGCTCATCGAGATGCCCTTGTCGTCGTGCTGTCAGGGAGGGTCGTGCTGTCGGAGAGGACGGTGTCGGTCACGCGTTGCCGGCCCGGTAGGCCGGGAACTGCTCGGTGTTCGCGTCGGATCCGGCGTACTGGTCGTCGTGACCGTCCCGCTCGGAACCGTTGCGGCCGTCACCGTTCTGGGCGTCGACCTTCTGACGCTCCTCGCGGATCTCGTCCTCGGCCTGCTGGGACTCGCGGATCGCACGCTGAGCGTTCTCCGGCAGGGTGTGCAGCATCTCCTCGACGCGCTCGCGGTGGCGAGCGGCCGCCTTCCGCTCCGGCATGCCCGGGTTGGGCTGCACCTGCGGGATGATCTCGGAGAAGTCGTCCTTCGTGCCACCACCGGAGACGCCGGCCTCGGCCAGCTGCGCCTCCTGGGCGGCGGTCGCGTCGTCCTTCTCCTCGGACATGCCGATCGGACCGAAGCGGTCACCGGAGAGGAACTGCTTGACCGCGGGCTCCTCGGAGGTGAGCAGCACCTCGCGGGGCCCGAACATGACGAGTTCCTTGCGGAACAGCATGCCGATGTTGTCCGGGATGGTCCGGGCGATGTTGATGTTGTGCGTGACGATGAGGATCGTCGCGTCGATCTCGGCGTTGATGTCGATCAACAGCTGCGAGATGTAGGCCGTGCGGACCGGGTCGAGACCGGAGTCCGGCTCGTCGCAGAGGATGATCTGCGGGTCGAGCACGAGCGCGCGGGCCAGACCGGCGCGCTTGCGCATACCGCCGGAGATCTCGCCGGGCAGCTTGTCGCCGGCGTCGGCCAGACCGACGAGGTCGAGCTTCTCCATGACGATGTCACGGATCTCGCTCTCCCCCTTCTTGGTGTGCTCGCGCAGCGGGAAGGCGGTGTTGTCGAACAGGCTCATCGAGCCGAAGAGCGCGCCGTCCTGGAAGAGAACACCGAAGAGCTTGCGGATCTCGTAGAGCTCCTTCGAGGAGCACTTCGTGATGTCGGTGCCGTCGACGATGACCGAGCCCTGCTCGGGGTGGAGCAGACCGATGAGGGCCTTGAGGAACACGGACTTGCCGGTACCCGACGGGCCGAGGAGAGCCGAGACCTCGCCCTCGGGGAGCGTCAGGGTGACGTCGCGCCAGATGTTCTGGGAGCCGAAGGACTTGGTGAGCCCCTCGACACTGACCTCGACACCCACTATCGGACTCCCTCTGCTGTTCCCGCCCCGCTTGTGGTTCGAGTCACTGTAACCCACGGTTCGCTATCGCCGAACATCAACGCCCCATTTCGTGACCCGCATGGGGAATAGGCCTTCTAGCTGGGACAACGGCGCGAAATCGGGCTCAGACGACGACAAGGCCACCCCGCGGATGCGGGGTGGCCTCGTCTGGTCCGCGCAGGGAACCTACGCAGGGGTAGCTCGCGTCAGCGAGCCGGCGTCACTTGACCGAGACGGACGCGCCGGCCTCTTCGAGCTTGGCCTTGGCGGCGTCGGCGGCCTCCTTGTCGACCTTCTCGAGGATCGCCTTGGGGGCGGACTCGACGAGGTCCTTGGCCTCCTTGAGGCCCAGGCCCGAGACGACCTCACGGACGACCTTGATGACCTGGATCTTCTTGTCGCCGGCGCCCTCGAGGACGACGTCGAACTCGTCCTGCTCGGCAGCGGCCTCGGCGGCACCGCCGGCGGCGGGCGCACCCGCGGCCGCGACGGCGACCGGAGCGGCCGCGGTGACCTCGAAGACCTCTTCGAACTTCTTCACGAACTCGCTGAGCTCCAGCAGGGTCAGTTCCTTGAACTGATCGATGAGCTCGTCGGCGCTGAGCTTCGCCATGATGGCGTCCTTCCTGTCAGACCCCGGTGGGGGTGTCGATCCCCGCGGGGATGGTTTCTGTGGTGGCAGCGGATGCCGCCGGGTGTGGAGGGGTGTGGCGGAGGACTACTCCGCGTCCCCCGACTGCTTCTCCTGCAGGGCCGCGGCGAGACGCGCCACCTGCGACGCGGGCTGCGTGAACAGCCCGGCGGCCTTGCTGAGGTTGCCCTTCATGGCACCGGCCAGCTTGGCCAGCAGGACCTCGCGGGTCTCGAGATCGGCGATCTGCTCGATCTCGGCCACGGACAGCGCGCGGCCGTCCATGTACCCGCCCTTGACGACGAGCGCCCTGTTGTCCTTGGCGAAGTTCTTGATCGCCTTCGCCGCGACGACGGGCTCGCCCTCGATGAAGGCGATCGCCGTGGGGCCGACGAACAGGTCGTCGAGTCCCTCGATGCCCGCCTCACCGGCGGCACGCTTCACCAGGGTGTTCTTGGCGACGGAGTACGTCGTGCCCTCGCCGAGCGAACGACGCAGCTCGGAGATCTGCTTCACCGACAGACCGCGGTACTCCGTGATGACGGTGGCCGTCGAACCCTTGAACTGCTCCGCGATCTCCGCGACAGCGGCGACCTTCTCGGACTTGGCCATGTCTCGCCTCCTCTCTGTGCATCTCGTGCCGGGCGACTCCCCTGGGGGATCGCGGGCCCGTGAGACGACGAACGCCCCGGACGCAGTTGTCCGGGGCGCGAGAGAGGCACACCGACACGGTCGGCAGCACGGTCACACCTCGATCACCTGCGTGGGTCGCCGGCGTGAACACCGGGCCTTCGGAACCCTCCGTGCGGAGAGATCGACCGACGGTCTCTGGTTGAACGATCAGAGCGTGTCGTCGAGGCGACGAACGCACTGGTGTCCCAGCGTACGGGGCGTCGGGCCGGCACTCCAAATCGCGGCGCGGGCACACGTCCCGGCCGCCCGGACGGTGTGCGGAAAGTGACGGTTGCATAACGGTCGGATGGAGCGATTCCACTGTTGTCACGAAGCCCGCAGGCCCCTCGTGGCCGCGCAATAGGTTCGGTTACATTCGATCGAACATGGTCGTGACCTGCGCCACAATCGGCGGGGTCGTGACCACCGACGAGGGAGTGGACTCGAGGACGCGTCCGCTGCGATCACCGGCACATCCACGCAGGTGAGGGTCGCAGACACGTGCTCACCCGCCACAGCGAAGGTGCACGAGATGACAGTGTCTGCAGAACCCGGCGACGTGCCGGCCATCCGGCCGACGTCCACAGCGCCGCGTGCGGTCCCCGTCCCGCGGCGGACGGTCGGCGACCGCACGGCACCGCTGCCCACCCTTCCCCTCGGTGACCCGACCGGCGGCGCCGACGCCCTGCGGTGGACCCAGCTCGTCGACGGACCGCAGCGCTACCCGCACGTCTCCATCGACCGCGACGTCGAGATCGTCATGTCCGACGGCGTCACCCTGCGCGCCACGGTCATCCGCCCGGCCGACGCGATGCGCAGTGCCGTCCCCGCGGCGCACCCCGCGATCATCAGCATGAACCCGTACAACCGCGCCCTGCTCGACGCGATCGACACCGCCCTGCACAACCCGGTCTTCGGGCGCGGGCTGCGCGGCCTCGCGGGCGCCGTCGACCTCACCGGGACCCCGCTCGCGGGTGTCACGGGGGTCACCCAGACCCTGTCGGGCGGGGCGCTCGAGGTGTTCGGCATCAACCGCAGCCTCGTGCGCAGCGGGTACACCCAGGTCATCGTCGACGTGCGCGGCACGGGGTCGTCGCACGGCAAGTGGCAGATCCTGGGCGCGCGGGAGCAGCAGGACTCGGTGGAGATCTGCGAGTGGGTCGCCGAGCAGTCGTGGTGCGACGGCACCTTCGGTCTCGCGGGGTGGTCGTACTCGGCCATCAACTCGCTGCAGGCCGCCGACAAACGACCCGCCGGCCTCAAGGCGGTCTTCGCCGTCGAGGGTTGCGAGGACATCGTGCGCGACATCTACATCACCGGCGGGATGCCGTCGCTGTTCATCCCGATCTGGCTCGGCGTCGTCAACGTCCTGAAGTGGCTGCCGAACCCGGCCACCGCGGCCGGCGACCTCGTCGACGGCAAGGCACTGCACTGGTTGCGGCACCGCGTGGCCTCGCCGGCCACCGAGGTCGGCTCTCTCGCATGGGGTTTCCTCACCGGCCGCGACGACCGGATCTACGACGATCCCTACTTCGACGAGCGCGATCCCGAGGTCGAGCGGATCGACGTGCCCACCTTCCTGTTCGGCGCCTGGCACGACCTCTTCGGTCGGAGCGCGACGTCGGTCTATCAGCACCTGCGGATGGCGCCCGGTCGCAAGCAGCTCGTCGTCGCCGACGGCTACCACATCGACGCCGGGGCCGGCTTCGGCGGAACGGGCAACCCACCGCGCGTGGACGTCCTCGAGCGGGCGTGGTTCGACCGCTGGCTCAAGGACATCGACAACGGGGTCGAGCACTACGGTCCGGTCACCCTGCAGCAGCAGGGCGGGTCCTGGACGTCGGGGGAGAGTTTCCCCCGTCCCGGCGCGACGGTGCGTCGCCTCGAACTGACCGACGCCTGCTCGTCGACCGCGGACCACGCCGTGTTCGACGGGGCCCTCGGCACCGATCGTCCGCGGGGGCGTCGCGCGCTCGGCGTGCGCCCGGACACCCGCGGACTCCGCTCGCGCGACATGACGCAGGTGACGGCGGGCATCACCGCGATGCTCGGCCGCGACTACACGGTGGACGCCCGCGGGCAGGAGGCCGGTGGCCTCACCTTCACGACGGCCCCCGCGCGGGAGCGGACGCAGATCTCCGGTGCGATGAACCTGCACCTCTACGTCTCGACGACGGGCAACGAGGGCACGTGGGCGGTGACCGTCAACGACGTCGCCCCCGACGGCACGTCCACGGTGCTCACGAACGGTGCGCTCACCGTCTCCAACCGCGCCTACGACAAGTCGCGGTCGGAGTACGCCGAGGACGGCACCCTGCTCTCGCCGTACCACCACCTCAGTCGCCGACGGAAGCTGCCGGTGCCCGCCGACGTCCCGGTGCCCATCGACATCGACCTGGTGCCCACCGACGCCGTGCTCGACATCGGCCACCGTCTCCGCGTCGACGTCTACGCGTCGAGCTTCCCGCGCTACCTCACCGTCGTGCCGGATCTTCTGCGCGCGCGGGGTCGTCGCCAGGCGCTCGTCCTCGACGCCAAGCACCCCAGCCACCTGTCGTTCCTGGCGATCGGCGCGCCCGGCTGGTGACCGCGGGCGGTCAGCCCGCCTGAGCTCCCCGACCGTGCACCAGATCCCGCCGAGCGATGCTCCTATAAGAGTCAAGCCGCGAGCGGGACGGGTGTTGCGGCGATGTGGTGGTAGATCTCGCGGGCTACGTAGCGTTTGAGGCAGCGGGTGATCTCTCGTCGGGTTTTGCCTTCGGTGGTGCGTCGGGCGAGGTAGGCGCGGGTGCGTTCATCGGTGCGCAGTCGGGTGGTGACGATGGTGTGCAAAGCCCGGTTGGCTTGCCGGTTGCCGCCGCGGTTGAGGCGGTACCGGGTGCGGGTGCCTGAGGAGGCGTGGATCGGGGCTGCTCCGCAGAGGTGGGCGAATTTCGCGGGGCTGGTGATGCGCACGGGGTTGTCG
>NZ_JAMTCG010000009.1 GCF_024171725.1 Williamsia serinedens | reverse complement strand
TTCGATGTCTTCGCTCTCCCCGAGGAGCACGATGCGCTGCGTGAGGCGATCCGTGCGTTGTCGGAGAAGGAGATCGAGCCGTACGCGGCGGAGGTCGACGAGAAGTCGCGCTTCCCGCAGGAGGCGCTCGACGCGCTCAACGCGTCGGGGTTCAACGCCATCCACGTGCCCGAGGAGTTCGGCGGTCAGGGTGCCGACTCGGTCGCGGCGTGCATCGTGATCGAGGAGGTCGCCCGCGTCGACGCGTCGGCGTCGTTGATACCGGCGGTGAACAAGCTCGGCACGATGGGTCTGATCCTGGCCGGCGACGCCGACCTGAAGAAGAAGGTCCTGCCGGAGATCGCCGACGGCGCGTTGGCGTCCTACGGCCTGTCCGAGCGCGAGGCCGGTTCAGACGCCGCGTCGATGCGCACCCGCGCGAAGAAGACCTCCGAGGGCTGGGTCCTCAACGGCGGCAAGGCGTGGATCACCAACGGCGGGAAGTCGACCTGGTACACCGTCATGGCCGTCACCGACCCGGAGAAGGGTGCCAACGGCATCTCGGCGTTCATGGTGCACAAGGACGACCCGGGCTTCTCGGTGGGCAACCTCGAGCGCAAGCTCGGCATCAAGGGCTCGCCGACGGCGGAGCTGCACTTCGAGAACTGTGAGATCCCGGGCGACCGGATCATCGGCGAGGAGGGCACCGGCTTCAAGACCGCGCTGCAGACCCTCGACCACACGCGGCCCACGATCGGTGCGCAGGCGGTCGGTATCGCGCAGGGTGCGCTGGACAAGACGATCGCCTACGTCAAGGACCGCAAGCAGTTCGGCAAGTCGATCAGCCAGTTCCAGGGCGTGGAGTTCATGATCGCCGACATGGCCATGCAGATCGAGGCCGCGCGGCTGATGGTGTACAGCTCGGCGGCGCGTGCCGAGCGCGGGGAGGGCAACCTCGGGTTCATCTCCTCGGCGTCGAAGTGTTTCGCCTCCGACGTCGCGATGAAGGTCACCACCGACGCGGTCCAGCTGTTCGGTGGGGCGGGCTACACCCGCGACTTCCCCGTCGAGCGGATGATGCGCGACGCCAAGATCACCCAGATCTACGAGGGCACCAACCAGATCCAGCGCGTCGTCATGTCGCGCGCACTGCTGCGCTGACGCGCAGGGTCACATCTCCTTCGTCGCCTGCCGGACGAGCCCGCCACCGACGATGAGTCGTTGGATCTCGCTCGTCCCCTCGTAGAGCCGGAGGAGACGGACGTCGCGGAAGATCCGTTCGACCGCGACACCTCTCATGTAGCCCGCGCCGCCGTGCACCTGCACGGCGGCGTCGGCGACGCGGCCGGCCATCTCGGTGCAGTACAGCTTCGCCGCCGACGGCGCGACACGGGTGTCCTCGCCGCTGACGTACTTGCGGGCGGCCTCGCGGACGAGCGCCCGTCCGCTCTCCACACCGACGTACATGTCGGCCAGGTGTGCCTGCACCAGCTGGAAGTCGCCGATCGGCGTACCGCCCTGTCTCGTCGTCGCGGCGTGGGTCAGCGACTCGTCCAGGGCGCGCTGCGCGCACCCGACCGCGAGCGCCGCGATGTGCACGCGTCCTTTCGCCAGCGACGTCATCGCCGCGCGGTAGCCGCCGTCCTCGCTGCCGCCGATGAGCGCGGCGTCGTCGACCAGCGCACCGTCGAACCACACCTCGGCGCTCCACGCGCCCTCCTGGCCCATCTTGGCGTCCTTGGGGCCGACGGTGACGCCGGGCGTGTCGGCGGGGACGAGGAACACCGCGATCCCCGGACCGGACTCGTCGGCGGGCCGGGTGCGGGCGAACACGATGAAGAGGTCGGCGATGGGGGCGTTGGTGATGTACCGCTTGGCCCCGTCGATCCGCCACCGGCCGTCCTCCCGGGCCGCACGGGTCGTCAACCCCGCGGGGTTCGAGCCCGCCTCGGACTCCGTCAGCGCGAACGACGCGACGACCTCCCCGGAGGCGATGCGGGGCAGCCACGTCGACTTCTGCTCGTCGGTGCCGAACCGCACCAGGACCTGTCCGGCGATGCCGTTGTTCGTCCCGAACATCGACCGCATCGCCAGGGACGTGTACCCGAACTCCATCGCCAGCTCGACCTCGTGGACCAGGTCGAGGCCGAGGCCGCCCCATTCCTGGGGTATCGCGTAGCCGAACAGACCCATGTCCGCTGCGGCACGGCGGATCTCGTCGGGGATGCGGTCGTCACGGGCGATGTCGCCCTCGCGGGGGATCACCTCCTTCGCGATGAACTCCCGCACCTGCGCGAGGATCACGCGGAAATCGTCGTCGGTGACCTCTGCGTCCGCCATGCCGCCACTGTCCGGCCCGGTCGGTGACCGTGTCAAGGACGCCGACGGCGGTGCGCGCCCGCGCCGGTCAGCTGAGGGAGACGGTGACGCGCTCGGTGCGGGCGCGATCGGCCGTCGTGGCGACGTCGGGGTGGGCGACCTGCACCAGGCTCGCGCCGACCACCATCGTCGCGAGGAGGTTGGCGACGACGTCGTCCGCGGCGTCCCAGTGCCGTGTCGAGAGCACCCGCGACGAGGCGTCGATGCCGGCGGTGGACGCGAACTCCCGTGCCATTAAGAGGATCTCGTCGGTGGTCCGGCCGTCGAGGGCGGCCGGGCCGGCGACGACGGGAGAGAAGGCGTCCGCGTGGACGCGGATCGCGGACCCGAAGTCGGTGACGCCCGCGGGCAGGTCGGCGACGGGGAGTGCGAAGGGGTCCAGGGGCATCGCGACGACCTCGTCGGCATCGGAAGACCCGACCTCCGTGCGCGCACAGAAGGCGACCGTCGCGGCGTGCCCCGCCCCGATCACGGCGTCGGCACCCGCCCACCAGATCCCGGCGAGGACGACGAACGTCTGCCAGTGGGCGGGCGCGATCACCGCGACACGGTCGCCGGGCATGACGCCGGCCTCGTCCCGCAGGAACGAGGCCACCTTCGCGGCCCAGTTCGCCGACGTGGTCGCCGAGAGCTCGGTGCGCTCACCGGATGCGTCGTCGTAGAAGGTGATCAGGGGCGCAGCGGGATCGGTCCGGGAGCCGAGGACGGCGTCGGTGATCGTCAGTTCACGCATTGGGGACCCTGTCCGGAGGCGGTGATCGGGGCGGCGGTGCTCGTCGCCGGCGCGGCCGGGGACGCCGCGGCCGCCGGGGTGGCGTCGGGCTGCGCACCGGTGTCGGTGATCGATCCCGGTCCGGTGTAGGAGTCGGTGAGGACCAGGCGCAGGTGGTCCGCCGGGACCGACGGGTCGACGCGCACGGGCAGCCCGCCCATCTGCTTGGCGAGGTCGGTGGCGCCTGCGCTCTGTTCGGAGGTGACGACCGCGCTGGACGTCACCGAGCCGCTGTCGTCGGTGCTCGTGGCGCCCCGCGCGTACCCCCGCGTGGTGGCGATGGTGGAGACGTTGGAGGCGAGGCCGTCGACCGTGCCCGCGTTCACCACGTCGACCGTGTAGGAGGAGCGGTCGAGGCCGCCCTTCGGCTTGTCGAGCAGGCTCGACGTGAACCGGTGCACCGCAGCGGGATCGACGCGCACCACGGACTGCTGGCCGTCGTCGCTCCAGCCCTGTTCGTCGACGACGGGGATGGTCGCGAACCGGACCTTGCCGCCGGACAGGTCCTTGAGCTGCTCGACGAACTTCAGGATGTCCCAGGAGTCGTCGATGACCACCGACCGTCCGACGGCGTCCTGCAGGGCCGACAGCTTCGACGGGTCGGCGAGTGTGCCGGCGGAGAGGACCTTCTGGGCGAGCGAGGCCATGAACACCTGCTGGCGGACGATGCGGTCGAGGTCGCCCCGCGGCAGGTCGTGCCGCTGGCGGACGAAGCTCAGGGCCTGCGCGCCGTCCAGCGTCTGACGGCCGGCGCGGAACCGCGCCCCCGACAGGGGCTCGTCGACGGCGTTCTTCAGGCACACGTCCACACCGCCGACGGCGTCGGTCAGCAGCGTGAAGCCGACGAGCCCGACCTCGGCGTAGTGGTCGACCTGGACGCCGGTGAGGTTCGCGACCGTGGTGATCAGCGCCTGGCGGCCGGCCTCGGTGGCCTCGGAGTCGGCCTGGGCGTCGGGTGTCCCGGCCTCCACGAGTTGCTCGCGCTTCGCCTCCCGGGTGGAGCCGTAGGCGGAGTTGATCTTCGTCCTGCCGATGCCGGGGACGTCGACGTAGGAGTCCCGCGGGATGGAGATCGCCGTCGCCGACGACCCGTCGTTCGGCACGCGGATGAGCAGGATCGTGTCGGTGTTGGTGGCGACCTCGTCGCCGGCGTGCAGCTTCGCCTGTTCGGCCGGGGAGAGCGGGTTGCCCTGCGCGTCGGTGCGGGAGTCGGTGCCCACCAGCAGGATGTCGACGGCGCCGTCCTTGCCCGTCCCGAGGCCGAGGCCACCGAGTCGGGTGACGTTGTTCTCCAGCGAGGTGACGCTGTTCCAGGCGTAGCCGGTGAGCACGAGCACCGCGATCGACACCAGTGCGGCGACGATCCGGCCCGGGTGTGCCCGGCGACGACGCGTGGGTGGTGCCGTCGAGGCCGGCGGAGGTGTGCGGTCGCCCGCGTCGGCCGGGCGGGGTGGGCGGGGTGCGCGCGCCTGTGTGGTCGCGGAGGTCGGTTGGTCCCGGGGCGCACGGCCTGTGCGTCCGGCCGAGGCCGTCCGGGCGGCCGGGGATCGTCCGGCGGGCGCCGATGTCGACGGCCGGCCGTGACGCGCGCCGCGGGGACGACGGGCGGGCTCACCGCGGGGACGGTCCGGGGTGCGGTCGCCCGTCTCGACGCGGCGACGGCCGCGCTCACCGGGTGGCTCCAGCACCTGCCGATCTCCTCGTGGTCGTCGCGACGTCGCGGTGGGCACCGATGCCCCGCGTCCGCGCGCTGCGGCGGCGGACACCGTCTGACAGGCTACGGGCGACGTCCGCCCCCGTCGGGGACCCGCTCGGGCGCGTCGCATGTGACAGACGAGAACAGTGGGGAGGACGTGCCGGTGAGCGATGCCGCTCCGGATCTGGTCGTGGTCGGTGCCCGGGGGCAGGTCGGCCGGTTGATCGCCGCGTCCCGTCCCGACGCACTCCTGCTCGACCGCGACGAGGTGGACATCACCGACGGGAGTTCGGTCGACCGGGTGCTGTCGCACCTGGGCCCGGGCAGCGCGGTGGTCAACTGCGCCGCGCACACCGCGGTGGACGCCGCCGAGACCGACGTGGCCGCCGCGGAGGCGATCAACGTGACCGGTCCGGCCAATCTGGCGCGCGTCACCGCGGCCACCGGTGCCCGGCTGGTCCACGTCTCCACCGACTACGTCTTCGACGGTGCCCCGCCGGCGGGGGACCGACGACCCCTCGAACCGGAGGATCTCGACCCCGCCGCCCGGCCGCCGTCGGTGTACGGCCGCACCAAGCTCGACGGCGAACGGTCCGCGAGGGCGGCCGATCCCCGGACCACCGTCGTCCGCACGGCCTGGGTGTACACCGGCGCGGCCGGCGGTTCGGACTTCGTGGCCACGATGCGGCGCCTCGAGGGGGAGCGGGACACGGTCTCGGTCGTCGACGACCAGGTCGGGTCGCCCACCTACGCCGCGGACCTCGCGCAGGCCCTGCTCGCCGTGGCGGGGACGCCGTCGACCGTCGGGACGACGCTGCACGCGACGAACGTGGGCGCCTGCAGTTGGTTCGAGCTCGCCCGCGCGGTGTTCGCCGGCATCGGAGCCGACCCCGAGCGGGTGCTGCCCACGACGACCGCCGACTTCCCCCGACCCGCCCCGCGTCCCGCGTGGTCGGTGCTGTCCCCGCGGTCGTGGGAGCGGGCGGGTCTGACCCCGCTGCGGGACTGGCGCAGCGCGCTGACCGCGGCACTGGCCGCCGACGGCGTGACGCGGGGAGGGTGACCCGGAAGGGGTGACCCCCTTCGTTACCCTTGCCCGGTGATCGAGCAGGGCCGGACCGACGAGGCGGCGACCCCCACCGACGGGACCGTGGCCGTCGTGACCGTCACCTACTCCTCCGGTGACCACCTGCTGGCCTTCCTCGCGAGCCTCGAGACCGCGACGTCGACCAGCCCGCAGGTCGTCGTCGCCGACAACGGGTCCACCGACGACTCGCTCGAGCGCGCGCAGCGCGACCACCCCGACGTGACGATCCTGCACACCGGCGCCAACATCGGGTACGGCGCCGCGGCCAATCGCGGTGTGGCCGAGATCGATCCGTCCGTCGAGTTCGTCGTCGTCGCCAACCCCGACGTGGAGTGGACCCCGGGCAGCATCGACGAGCTGATCGCCGTCGCGCGACGACATCCGCGTGCGGGGTCGGTCGGTCCGCTCATCCGTGAGCCCGACGGCTCGGTCTACCCGTCGGCGCGCAGCGTGCCCGACGTCGTCTCCGGGACCGGTCACGCGTTGGCCGGCCTGGTGTGGAAGGACAACCCTTGGACGGCGGCCTACCGCCACCTCGACGAGGAGATCAGCGAGCGACCCGTCGGCTGGCTGTCGGGGTCGTGTCTGCTGCTGCGCCGCGCCGCCTTCGACTCCGTGAACGGGTTCGACTCCCGCTACTTCATGTACATGGAGGACGTCGACCTCGGTGACCGGCTCGGTCGGGCCGGATGGCTCAACGTGTACGCGCCGTCGGCCGAGATCGTCCACCGCAAAGGACATGTCGCCGGCGCCGACCCCGATGCGATGCTGCCCGCGCACCACCGCAGCGCCTACCGCTTCCAGGCCGACCGCCACCCCGGACCGCTGTGGGCGCCGCTGCGCGGTGCGCTCGCCGCGGGCCTCTGGGTGCGGTCGAAGGTCACGGTCGGCGCGGCCCGCCGTGCGGCGCGCGGGGATCGTCGCGGCGTTGCGGACGACCGCGGTGGTCCGGTCGCCTAGGGTTCTCCTCGACGGCCCCGACGGCCGACGCCCCACACCACCGACGCCGAGGGAGGCGCAGTGACCGAGACCGACGACACCCGGCGGGATCAGCCGGTGCAGGCCGTGATCCTGGTGGGCGGCAAGGGGACTCGCCTCCGTCCGCTCACCCTGTCGGCGCCCAAGCCGATGCTGCCGACCGCCGGGGTGCCGTTCCTCACGCACATGCTGTCGCGCATCGCCGCGGCCGGCATCACCGACGTCGTCCTCGGCACGTCGTTCAAGGCCGAGGTGTTCGAGCAGCACTTCGGCGACGGGTCGTCGCTGGGGCTGTCCATCACCTACGTCACGGAGACCGAGCCGCTGGGCACGGGCGGCGGGATCCGCAACGTGCTGCCGGCGCTGACGGCCGACACGATCCTCGTCTTCAACGGGGACGTGTTGAGCGGCACCGACGTCCGCGCCGTGCTCGACACCCACCACTCCTCCGGCGCCGACGTCACCCTCCACCTCGTCCGCGTCGGCGACCCCCGCGCGTTCGGCTGCGTCCCGACCGACGACACCGGTCGTGTCACGGCGTTCCTGGAGAAGACCCAGGACCCGCCGACCGACCAGATCAACGCCGGCTGCTATGTGTTCCGCCGCTCGGTGATCGAGGAGATCGACGCCGACCGCCCCGTCTCGGTGGAGCGCGAGGTCTTCCCGTCGCTGCTGACGAGCGGCCGCCACATCCAGGGGCACGTCGACTCCGGGTACTGGCGCGACATGGGCACGCCCGAGGACTTCGTGCGGGGCTCGGCGGACCTGGTGCGCGGCATCGCGCCGTCGCCGGCGCTGTCGGGTCATCGCGGCGAGTCGCTGGTGCACGACGGCGCGGGGATCGCGCCCGGAGCGGTGCTCGTCGGTGGCACCGTCGTCGGCCGCGGGGCCGAGGTCGGTGCGCGCGCCCGACTCGACGGCGCGGTCGTCTTCGACGGCGCGGTGATCGAGGCCGGTGCCGTGGTGGAACGCAGCATCATCGGGGCCGGGGCCCGCATCGGACCGCGAGCACTCGTCCGGGACGGTGTCATCGGCGACGGCGCCGACATCGGTGCCCGGTGCGAGCTCCTCCGGGGTGCGCGCGTCTGGCCGGGTGTCACCCTGCCCGACGGCGGCGTCCGGTTCTCCACCGACGTCTGATGCCCGCGCCGACGTGGTCGCGCTTCGCCGCCGTCGGGGACTCGTTCCCCGAGGGCGTCGGGGACGCCGATCCCGCCCTGCCCAACGGGGTACGGGGCTGGGCCGACCGCGTCGCGGACATCCTCGCGCGGTCGGCGGCCGACCGGGGTGCGGGACCGCTGCGGTACGCGAACCTGGCCATCCGCGGCAAGACCCTCGACCAGGTGGTCGGCGAACAGACGGCGCGGGCGCTCGCGCTCGAGCCCGACCTCGTCGCCGTGTGCGCGGGCGTGAACGACCTCGTCCGGCCCTCGGTCGACATCGACGACCTCATGGCCCGCTACGACGCCTTTCTCGCCGACCTCCGATCCACGGGCGCGACGGTCCTCACGTTCACCGCCTTCGACACCGCCGACCGACCGTTGTTCTCGGCCCTGCGGGGACGGTTCGCCGTCTACAACGAGCTGCTGCGCGAGATCGCCGACCGCCGCGGGCTGCTGCTCGTCGACTTCTGGCGGATGCGCGAGTTCTCCGACCGGCGGATGTGGGAGTTCGACCGCATGCACCTGTCGCCGGACGGACACCACCAGATGGCGGTGCGGGTGGCCGAGGCCCTCGGGGTCGAGCACGGCCTCGCGCACACCACGTTCGGGCCCGCGGAGAAGCTGTCGCCGGGTCGACGGCGCAAGGACGACCGGCGGTGGATCACCCGGGAGGCCGCGCCGTGGGTCGGGCGTCGGCTGCGCGGGAGGTCCCGCGGCGACGACATGGCGCCTCGTTTCCCCGAGTGGGTCGAGGTGGTGCCGCCACGCTGAGCCCGACGGCCGAGGGGTCAGACCTCGTCGGCGGGTGCGGCGGTGCGCGCCGCGGCGAGCAGGCCCCGGCCGAGCGGGATGACGACGGGCAACAGGCTGTCGTCCTCGGAGATCAGCAGCGCCGCCTGCCGCGCCGCGGTCGTCTCCGGGTCGGTGCGGGACGGGTCGGCGATGCGTCCGTCTGCCGTCGCGTCGTGCACCAGCAGCAGACCGCCCGAGCGGAGCAGGCGCAGCGCCTCGGTGATGTAGCGCGGCTGGTCGATGACCGGGCCGTCGACGAAGACGACGTCGTAGGAGTCGTCGGCGAGACGCGGGAGGACGTCGGCGGCGCGCCCGGTGATCAGGCGTGTCCGCGAGCCGGCGATCCCGGCGGCGGTGAACGCGGCGCGGGCGGCGCGGTGGTGTTCGGAGTCCGGGTCGATGGTGGTGAGCACACCGTCGGCGCGCATCCCGCCGAGCAGCCACAACCCGCTGACGCCTGCGCCGGTGCCGATCTCGACGACCGCACGGGCGTCCACCAGACGCGTGAGCAGGCAGAGGGTCGCGCCGACGGCGGGCGACACGGCGTGGGCACCGATCTCGACCGCCCGCTCCCGGGCGGCGACCAGGGCGGCGTCCTCGGCGATCGCGGACTCGGCGTACGCGGCCAGCGAGCCCGGGTCGGGCGCCGACCCGGGACCGGTGGCTGACGGGGCATCGGGCGGGGTCGGCACCTGACGACCCTAACCGGACACGCCGGTGTGCGACCCCGGTGACGCGCCACCGACCGGTTCTCAGGCAAACCTCAGGCCACTCATACGGCTGCCACACCCCGATGCACGAGAGTTCTCGTCAACGGGGCGAGTGGTCATCCGGAGACGATGGCCGGTTCGCCGGGATCGGGAACATCTCCCGGGCACCGGAGGGTTCGACGGACCACACCCGCCCGACGAGAGGAAGTGGAGCACCACCGATGACGCCTTCGCCCAGTGGGACCGGTACCCGGCAGGACACGGCCGATCGCGCCGTGATCACCCCGGACGCGGAGGCCGTCGTCGAGTCGCCGGTGGTCTCGACCGGCACGGCCGGCTTCGACGAGACCGGTGACGCGACCCTGATGCCGTCGTGGGACGAGTTGGTGCGCGAGCACGCCGACCGCGTCTACCGCCTGGCCTACCGACTCTCGGGCAACCAGCACGACGCGGAGGACCTCACGCAGGAGACGTTCATCCGCGTGTTCCGGTCGCTGTCGAACTACCGCCCCGGCACGTTCGAGGGCTGGCTGCACCGCATCACCACGAACCTGTTCCTCGACATGGTCCGCCGTCGCGCGAAGATCCGCATGGAGGCCCTGCCCGAGGACGCCGAGCGGGTCCCGGGCAGCGCGCCCGACCCGGGCCGCGTCTACGACGACGCCCACCTCGACCCGGACCTGCAGGCCGCGTTGGACGCGCTGGCGCCGGAGTTCCGCGCCGCGGTGGTCCTGTGTGACGTCGAGGGGCTCTCCTACGAGGAGATCGCGGCGACGCTCGGCGTGAAGCTGGGCACCGTCCGCAGCCGGATCCACCGCGGTCGGCAGGCCATCCGCGACCACCTCGCGCAGGCCGGCCACACCAGCGGTCGATCGGTCGCCGCCTCTCTCTGACGCCGCGGGAACCCGATCCGCCCGTCGGTCGTTGACCCCACGGCCGGCGCCCCGGGGACCCCCGTCGCCCGTCGGCTCGTCCACCGTCGGTTCGCTAAGGTGGGCGCCAGCACTCCGTCGTCCGGGCACCCGACGACGGGCAGCAGCCGGAAGGAGGCCGACGTGGTGTTCGACCACCGATCCCGTCCGGACCGACCCGGCGCCGACCGGCGCGGTCTCGACGCGCCGGGCGCGGTCCACGGACCGGCCCGCCCGCCGGAGTTCGCCCCCACCGACCACCTCGCGCCCGAGGCCGTCGCCGCCTACGTCGACGGGGAACTCCGCTTCACCGCACACATGCGCGCGGCGCGACACCTGGCCCTGTGCGTCGACTGCGCCGCCGAGGTCGAGGCCCAAGGCGCCGCGCGGTCCGCACTGCGCACCTGCGGCGAGGTCACCGTGCCCCGCGACCTCCTGGGGTCGCTGACCCAGATCCCGACGCGCGAGATCGACCTGCGCGACGTCCCCGGCCGCCCGTCACGCCGCGGTCCGCTCTCGGCACCCGGGTTCCCGGTCCATCGTCCCCACCGGTGGCGCGGTCGGTGACCGACACCGACCGACGCGGCGCGAACGACCATCCCGTCGCGGGACCGGCCTCCGGCCCGACCCGCCCCGCACCGGATCCCGCCACGGCCGCCGTCTTCGGCCGACCCGACGGGGTCGACGGGTCCTTCGCCGCCCCCGAGCAGCAGCGCGCCCGTCCCCGCCAGCCCGTCACCGCCCCGCCGGATCCCGTCCTGCGGGAGGCGTTCTCGCGGCCGGACGACGCGACCGACACCATCGGGCGCGATCCCGACGCCCGGTACGGGGCCCCGACCGACGAGGCCGACCCGCCCGACCCGTGGCGGGATCCGGGCAGCATCGCCGCCCTCTCGACCCCCGCGGTGTCCGTGCCCGAGACGCCGGCACCGACCATCCCCGGTCACCGTCTCGGCGTGCGGGAGCTGCTGTTCGACCGCCTCGTGTCCCGTCAGGCGCTCGTCGTCCTCGCCGTGCTCGCCCTCGCGGTCGGCGCTCTCGGCGGTCTCGTCGGTCGTTACACCGCCGAGGTGGTCCCGCCGCTGCACTCCGACACCGTCTCGCTGCGTCAGACCGACTCGTCGCCGGAGAGCAGGCAGGGGCGCGTCGCCGACGTCGCCGCGGCCGTCGAGAACGCCGTCGTCGCGATCACTGTCCGCACGTCGGGCGCCGTGGGCACCGGTTCGGGCGTCGTCCTGGACAAACAGGGCTACATCGTCACCAACAACCACGTCATCTCCCTGGCCGCGACCCAGCGCGGCTCGGTCGAGGTGACGTTCTCCGACCGGCAACGTGTCCCGGCACGGATCGTCGGGCGGGACACCAAGACCGACCTCGCCGTCGTCAAGGTCGACGGTGTCGACAACCTCACGGTCGCGGCGCTCGGCGACTCCTCCGACCTGCGGATCGGCCAGGAGGTCGTCGCGTTCGGGTCGCCGCTCGGGCTCGACCGCACCGTCACCAGCGGGATCGTCAGCGCCACCGGGCGTGCGGTTCCGCTGCGTCCCGACGAGACGTCCGACACCGACGCGGTCATCGACGCGATCCAGACCGACGCCGCGATCAACCCCGGCAACTCCGGGGGGCCGCTGGTCGACGACGACGCGAAGGTTATCGGCATCAACACCGCCCGCGCCGACTCGGGTGGCGGTTCGTTCGGGCTCGGTTTCGCCATCCCGATCGATGAGGCCCGTGAGGTCGCGCAGGAACTGATCCGCGACGGTCGGGCGACGCACGCGCAGATCGGGGTGTCCGCGAGTTCGGTCCGCAACGACCGTGTGCTCGGCGCGCAGGTCCGCAACATCGTCGCGGGGTCGCCGGCGGCCTCGGCGGGTCTGCGGGAGGGCGACGTGGTGACCGAGTTCGACGGTCGCCCCATCGACGGCGCCGACGAACTGACCGTCGCCGCGCGGACCGCCCCGGTCGGCCGGGCGGTGCCCTTCTCGTACTGGCGCGACGGGCGGACCTTCACCGGCACCATCACGCCCGCCGCGGACTGAGTACCCTCACAACCGTGTTCTCGAGCATCGGATGGGGCGAGCTCCTCGTCCTCCTGGTGGCCGGTCTGGTCATCCTCGGGCCCGAGCGTCTGCCGGGCGCCGTGCAGTGGACCATGCGGTCGCTCAAGCAGGTCCGCGACTACGCGTCGGGCGCGACCAACCAGCTCAAGGAGGACCTCGGCCCCGAGTTCGAGGACTTCCGCAAGCCCCTGGCCGACCTGAACGAGCTCCGCGGGATGACCCCGCGCTCGTTGATCACCAAGCATCTCCTCGACGGGGACGACTCGTTCTTCACCGGCGACTTCGACGGTCGCGCGTCGGACGGTGTCACGCGCATCAAGCCGGTGTCCGCGCCGATGCCCGAGGCCAACCCGACCCCGGCACCGAAGCTGGCCGTGGACCATCCCGGCGAACCGCCGTCGCTGACGAAGAAGCCCCCGTCGACACGGCCGAGCGTGGCCGACTGGGACGCGACCTGACGCGGTCGGGTCAGGCGTTGCGCGCGGTGTCGATCCCGAGGCTCATCCCGGCCAGCCCGCGGCGGCGCACCGCGAGGCGTTCGGCGACGGCACGCAGGGCCGATCCGGCGGCCGACTCGGGGTTCGACAGGACCAGCGGCATCCCGGTGTCCCCGCCGACCCGCAGGTCGGTCTCCAGCGGGATCTGACCCAACAGCTCGACAGGTGCGCCCACCGACCGACTGAGACGCTCGGCGACGAGCTCGCCGCCGCCGGAGCCGAACGGCTCCATGCGCGTGCCGTCGGGCAGCTCCATCCACGACATGTTCTCGACGACGCCGACGATCTTCTGGCGCGTCTGCAGGGCGATCGCGCCGGCACGCTCGGCGACCTCGGCCGCGGCCTGCTGCGGGGTGGTCACCACGAGGATCTCGGCGCCCGGGATGAGCTGGGCGATCGAGATGGCGACGTCGCCGGTGCCGGGCGGCAGGTCGAGCAGGAGGACGTCGAGGTCACCCCAGTAGACGTCGGCGAGGAACTGCTGCAGCGCGCGGTGGAGCATCGGCCCACGCCACACGACGGGCGTGTTGCCCTTGGTGAACTGGGCGATGGAGATGAACCGCACGCCGTGCGCGATGGGCGGCATGATCATCTTCTCGACCTGGGTGGGGGCCGCGTCGTTGCCCATCATCCGGGGCACCGAGTGCCCGTAGATGTCCGCGTCGAGCACGCCGACGCTCAGCCCGCGGTCGGCGAGGGCGGCGGCGAGGTTGACCGTCACACTCGACTTGCCCACGCCTCCTTTGCCCGACGCCACGGCGTAGACGCGGGTCAACGAGCCGGGCTGGGCGAAGGGGATCACCGGCTCGGCGCGATCGCCGCGCAGGCTCTTGCGGAGCTCGGTGCGCTGGGCGTCGTCCATGACGTCGAGCTCGACGCGGACGGCACCCACGCCGGGTACGTCGGCGGCCGCCTTCGTCACGCGCTCGGTGATCTCGGTGCGCAGCGGACACCCCGAGGTGGTCAGGTAGATGCCGATGTCGACGCTCCCGTCGTCGGCGACGGCGACCGACTTGACCATGCCCAGCTCGGTGATCGGCTTGCCGATCTCCGGGTCGTTGACCGTGCGCAGGGCGCCGCGGATGGCCGATTCGGTGTCCGGGGCGTTCCGCCCGGCGTCGGGTCGTGTGTCACTCATCGTGACCCAGCGTATCGGCCGCGACCGAGGCCCCTGTGGGTGCGGTCGTCGATCCGGCCGTCCGCCGGACCTGCTGCTCAGGCCGTCGCGAGCGCGGGTGTGGGCCGCAGGGTGAGCGTCGTGACGACGCAGGGGGCGGTCGCTCTCGCGGCGGTCAGCGGGCCGGCGGGATCGCCCGACAACGACGCGGGTCCGCAGCGGGTGCCCAGGGCGTCGACGGCGAGCCCGGTGATCTCCACCGCCTTCGACCCCGTCGGCGTGACGGTCCACGGCAGCGCGACCGTCCGGGCGATGCCGCACAGGGGGTTCGCACCGCGCAGCGTGGCCGCGCTGATCGTCGCGGTCGTCCCGTCGGCCGCGACGGTGCCGGTCAGGTCGACCGAGCACTCGACGGGGCCGGCCGGCGACGTCACCGCGAGTGTGCCGCCGGTCGTGAACTTCGTGCCCACCGCGGTGAACCGGACCGCGGCGTCGGTCGCGCCCGGCGCCGTGGGTGCACCCGGTGCGCCGGGTGCCGGCGCGGGGACACCCGGACGGACCGGGGCCGCGGGTCGCACCGGGGTCGCCGGCGGGGCGGGCAGGCCGGACACCGGGGTGGTCGGCACGGCGCCGGTCGCGTATCCGATCGCCCAGGCCAGCACCTCGGTCGCGTACGGGAGCGACTGGTTGTAGCGGAGCACCGACGAGACCCGGTGGACGGGGCTCATGACGTCGGAGACGCCCGCGCACAGATAGCGCGCCGCCGAGTACGCGGCGTCGAACAGGTTGTTCGGGTCGGCCTTGCCGTCGCCGTTGGCGTCGGCGCCCCACGCGGCCCAGGTGCTGGGGATGAACTGCATCGGGCCCACCGCACGGTCGTGGACCGGGTCGCCGTCGATCGCGCCCTTGTCGGTGTCGGTGATGACCGCGTCGCCGGCGTTCGAGCCGTCGAGCACCGGGCCGAGGATCGGGGTGAGCGTGGTGCCGGACGAGTCGACGTTGCCGTTGCCGGCGTGGTCGCTCTCGATCCGCCCGATCCCGGCGAGCAGGTACCAGGGCATCTTGCAGCCGGGGTTCTCGCTGCCGATGCGGTCGGCGGCGAGCTTGTACGCCTTCATCGCGATGCCGGGGATGCCGAGCGGGCCGGACGGCAGCGCCGGGGCGAGCTGCCGGGTGGCGGCGACCGGTGCGGCGGGCGACGCGCCCGCGGGCGCCGCGGGCGGCACGATCCGCGCGGCGCGGTCGGCCACCGGGGCGACCAGCGCGGCGGGCGCCGCCTGGGCGGCGTCGGGGACGGGCAGACGTTGCGCGCTCGAGGTCGACGCGCCGAGCACGACGATGCCGATGAGGAGGCTCGCGACACCCGCGCTGACGACGCGGCCCGACATGTGCGTCGAGGCCTCACGCCACCCGTCCGACACCGCTGCCGATGCGGTCCGTGCGCCCCGACGGACGGCGTCGACCGCCGCCCGTCCTCGTCCGTCCATCACGTCTGCAGTTCTCCTGTGACCCGCTCGCCGCATGAGTCGTCGACGCGCGCGGGCGCAGACGAATCACACGGTGGTGCTTCACGATTCGACGTCCGCGCACCGCGCCGACGACGATCGACCGTCCTCCGCCGACCCCGAGGCGGACTGTGAGCCACGGTACATGTGCGTCGAGGGTGGCCGGTGCGTTTCTCCAGGACGCTCAGGAACGCCGGGGGCGGTCGTCCTCGGCGTCACCGTCGGCCAGCGCCGAGCGGAGTTCGGAGAGCAGGTCGTCGAGCTCGCGACGCAGGTAGTCGCGGGTGACGGTGTCACCGACGGCCAGTCGGACCGCGGCCAACTCGCGCGCGAGGAACTCGGTGTCGGCCTTGGTCTGCTCGGCGCGGACGCGGTCCTCCTCGATGGCGATGCGGTCGCGGGTCTCCTGCCGGTTCTGCGCCAGGAGGATCAGCGGGGCCGCGTAGGCCGCCTGCGTGGAGAACGCCAGGTTGAGCAGGATGAAGGGGTAGGGGTCCCAGCGGATGCTCACCGCGGCGAGGTTCAGCGCGATCCACACGACGACGACCACGGTCTGGATCGCCAGGTAGCGGCCGGTGCCGAGGAAGCGCGCCAGCTTCTCGGAGTAGACGCCGACGAGGTCGGAGTCGACGTGCCACCCGAACCCGCGCCGCCGGGTGCGGGGTGTGTCGAGGCGGCTGCGGGTGCGTTCCGGGCTCATCGGTCACCCCCGGCGTCGACGCCGGCCCGGCCCGACGTCGATCGAGCGCTCTCGCCGGGCTCGGAGTCGCGCCAGTCCTCGGGCAGCAGGTGGTCGAGGAGGTCGTCGACGGTGACGGCGCCCAGCAGGTGGCCCTCGGCGTCGACGACGGGTCCGCAGACGAGGTTGTAGGTCGCGAAGTACCGCGTGACCTCCTCCAGGGAGTCCTCGGGACCGAGATGGGACAGGTCGGTGTCGACGATGCCGCCGACGAGGTCCGCCGGCGGCTCGCGCAGCAGCTTCTGCAGGTGGACACATCCGAGGTACTTGCCGGTGGGGGTGGCGGTCGGGGGGCGGACCACGAAGGTCAGGCTCGCCGACGCCGGCGTGAGATCGGGGTTGCGGGCGCGGGCGAGCGCCTCGGCGACGGTGGTGCTGGGGGTGACCACCGTCGGCTCGGGGGTCATCAGACCTCCCGCGGTGTCCGGGGAGAAGGTGAGGAGACGCCGCACGGGGGCCGAGTCCTCGGGGTCCATCAGCTGCAGGAGAGCCTCGGCCTCGAGGTCGGGCAGCTCGCCGAGCAGGTCGGCCGCGTCGTCGGGGTCCATCGCCTCCAGCACGTCGGCGGCGCGGTCGACCTCCATGTGCCCGATGAGGTCGGTCTGGTCGTCGACGGGCAGCTCCTGCACGACGTCGGCGAGGCGTTCGTCGTCGAGGGCGGCGGCGATCTCCTGTCGTCGCTTGCTGGGCAGCTCGCGCAGGGCGTTGGCGACGTCGGCGGCGCGCATCCCGTCGAACTGCGAGAGTGCCTGCGAGACGGCCTGTCCCGGCAGCTGCAGGGCGGTGTGGTTCAGGCCCCGCACCGCGGGCCACTCCACGACGTGGGTGCCGCCGCGCCGTCGCAACCGTGAGCGGTTCGCCCGCACCGCGACCCGGCACACGACCCAGTCGCGGGTGCGGGTGCGCTCGATGGCCAGGTCGACCACCGTCACGTCGACGCCGGCCAAGTCCGGCAGGTCGGGATCGTCCACGCGCACACGGGTGTCCACGATCTGGCCGATGGCCAGGGCCTCGCCGGGCCGCAGGTCGAGGCGGCGGAGGCTGACGGTGCCGGTGTTCAGCGTCACCGAGGTCGACTCGATCGACGTCACGCGCAACATCGGGACGAAGATGCGCCGACGCGTGGTCAGCTCGACGGCGAGCCCCAGCGCACGTGGGGGAGCGGAGTCGTGACGGATGGACAACACGAGGTCGCGCACACGGCCGATCGATTCCCCGTCCGGGCCGAGCACCGCGAGGCCCACGAGACGGGCCACGAACACCTTGCCCACATTTGCCATGGCTGTAAGGGTAGTGGGGCCGTCCGGACGTGCCGGAGCAGTCCTCGCCGGGCGGGCGACCCGTCACCGCGGCGGGTGGACACGGGAGGCCAGGCGTGCAGACGACACCGGTGCAGGGGCGATCCGCGGCCCGACGCACGATCCTCGCGGTCCCGGGCAACTCGTCCCGCATGCTCGCCAAGGCCCGCGACTCCGCGGCCGACGAGGTCTTCTGCGACCTCGAGGACGCCGTCCCGCCGTCGGAGAAGGAGGCGGCGCGCGCCGGCATCGTCGCCGCGCTGAACACCGGTGGGTGGCGACCGGGCCGGCGGTCGGTGCGCGTCAACGGATGGTCCGCCGGACCCTGGACGCACGAGGACGTCATCGCCGTCGTGACGGGCGCGGGCGCGCACCTCGACTCGATCATCGTCCCGAAGGTCCGCTCGGGTGCCGAGGTCGTCGCGGTGTCCCTCCTGCTCGACCAACTGGAGGCGCGCTGTGATCTCGCTCCCCGGTCGATCGCCCTGCAGGCCCAGATCGAGGACGCCCGGGCGCTCACCGCGATCGACGAGATCGCCTCGGCCTCACCGCGTCTGGAAGCGCTCGTCATCGGACCGGCCGACATGGCGGCCGACCTGGGGATGCGCACCCTCACCACCGGTGAGCAGCCCGTCGGCTACACGCTCGGCGACGCCCACCACCATGTGATGATGACCGTGCTGGTGGCCGCCCGCGCGCACGGCCTGGCCGCGGTCGACGGCCCCTACCTCGCGCTGGAGAACCCGGATGGGCTGCGGCGCATCGCATCCGCCGCAGCCGCGCTGGGCTTCGACGGCAAGTGGGTGATCCACCCGGGCCAGATCGACACCGTGAACGAGGTGTTCACCCCGCCCGACGAGGCCGTCGCGGAGGCCCGCACGCTGCTCGACGCCTACGCGGCGGCCACCTCCGACGCCCGCGGCGCCGCCCGACACGGGGGCGAGATGATCGACGAGGCGAGCGCGGCCATGGCGCGCTCGGTGCTCGCCCGCGCCGCGGCGGCGGGAACGGACATCGGCCGCCGGACGTTCTCCTGACGAGACCCGCGACCCCTGAGGTGCGCAGAGAAGAGGAAGAGACCATGACGAACCCGCTCGGACCCCGCCAGGGGCAAGGACCCGGCCTGCCGACGCCGCCGTCGGGATGGCCGATCGGCTCGTACGGCACCTATGCCGAGGCGCAGAAGGCCGTGGACTACCTGTCGGACCAGCACTTCCCGGTCCAGGGCGTCACCATCGTCGGTGTCGACCTCATGCAGGTGGAGCGCGTCACCGGTCGCCTCACCTGGGGGCGCGTCATCGGCGGCGGCATCGCGTCGGGCGCCTGGCTCGGCCTGTTCGTGGGTCTGCTGCTCAGCATCGTCACCGGGAACCTGTTGACCTCCTTGGTCTTCGGACTCATCTTCGGTGCGCTGTTCGGCGTCATCTCCGCGTCGCTCGCCTACGGCGCGACGCGCGGCCAGCGTGACTTCGCGTCGACCATGCAGCTCGTCGCAGGTCGTTACGACGTGATCTGCGATCCCAAGACCGCGGAGCAGGCCCGCGACCTGTTGGCTCGCACCGCCATCTGACGCGCGGCCTCCGGGCGCCCGAGTTGCCCGATCCAACACGCCCGGACGCGGTCGGACAGCGTCCTGACCTGCGCTGACTCAGGAGTTGGCACGGTCATCCCGAATGTGTTGCGTGTCACGAAACCGCCCCTATAACGTATCGCCTCAGGCATTCGATGGCGCACGCCGGACCTCTGGCTGTCGTGCACTGGCCGCAAGGAGGCGCGCGTGGCGGGGAACGATGGCTCCGACGGGGGGTCCCGGTCGTCCGGGGTGACCCGACCGACCCGGCGGCGGTCCCGCCGTCGTCTCGCACTGGCGGCCATGGCCGCCGCGGTGACGATCCCGACGATCGCCGCGTGCGGCTCCGGGTACACCCAGGGGACGATCAACGTCTACTCCCCGCCGGACAACGCGTCGCTGATCGACTCGGTCGGCAAGGACTGCTCCCAGAGGTCCAACGGTGCGTACCGGGTTGTGACACACAAGCTCCCGCGCAGCGCCGACGACCAGCGGCTGCAGTTGGCCCGTCGCCTGGCCGGCAACGACGCGGGCATCGACGTCCTCGGCATGGACGTCGTGTGGACCGCCGAGTTCGCCGACGCCGGCTGGCTGGTCCCGGTGCCCGACGACCTCACCGGGTCCATCCGGTCGCAGTCGCTGCCCGGTCCGCTGGAGACGGCGGAGTGGAAGACCGCCGACGACAGCGGCAAGCGCCTCTACGCGGTGCCGGCGTGGACCAACACGCAGCTGCTCTGGTACCGCCCCGACATCCTGAAGCAGTACCTCGGCCGCACCACGCCGCCGGCGACCTGGGACCAGCTCCTCGCCGACAACGAGACCATCCGCAAGGCGTGGAAGGGCCCCGGCCCCGCGCCGAGCTACATCGAGGTGCAGGGCGCGCAGTACGAGGGCCTCATGGTGTGGTTCAACACCCTGCTGCAGAGCGCCGGAGGCGAGGTCGTCGACCCGAACGACCCCACGAAGGTCACGCTGAACGACACCCCGGCCCACCGCGCGGCGACGGAGAAGGCGCTCGCGGTCATGCGGGCGATCGCCCGGGCGCCCGGCGCGGACCCGTCGCTGAGCAACGCCAAGGAGGACGACGGCCGACGCACGATGGAGAACGGTCTGGCGACCTTCCAGATCAACTACCCGTTCGTGTTCCCGTCGATGCGCAAGAACGCCGCCACCGGTGCGGTCCCGTTCTTCCCGGAGATGACGCAGTTCAAGTCGCTCTTCGCCGACGAGGACAACCCGCCGAAGGACTCGAGCCTCGGTCGCGTGAACCAGGTGGTGCGCACCAAGTTCGACTTCGCCCGCTACCCGGGGATCCTGTCCGGACAGCCCGCGAAGGTGACCGTCGGTGGCGTGAACTTCGCCGTGGCCGACACCTCGAAGCAGAAGGACCTGGCGTTCCAGGCTGTCTCCTGCCTCACCGACACCAAGGCGCAGACGGTCTACTCGGTGCAGGGCGGCACGCCCCCCACGATCGCGTCGGTGTACGACGACCCCGCCTTCCAGGCGGTCTACCCGATGGGTGACCAGATCCGGGCGCAGCTGCAGACGAACTCGTCGTCCACCCGCCCGGCATCGCCGGTCTACCAGGCGATCTCGACGCTGCTGACCGCGAAGCTCAGTCCGCCGGGATCGCTGGACCCGCAGACCGGGCCGGACGTCCTCGCCGAGCAGGTCCGCAACGCAATCGACGGCAAGGGGCTGATCCCATGACGACCGCTGACCCGAACGCGCTCGGCGGGACCCGCTCCCGCGGGCGCCACGCGGCACCGGAAAGCATTCCGGCGCGCACGGACTCGGCCACGACCACCGCGGCGAAGGCCCCGAAGGCCGCGTCGGAGGGCAAGAAGGCCGACCGTCGCCTGGGGTTGATGCTCATCGCGCCCGCGGTGATCGTGATGCTCGTGGTGACCGGTTACCCGATCGTCTACTCGGTCTACCTCAGCCTGTTCAAGGCGAGCCTGTCGGCGCCGGGCAAGAACGAGTTCGTCTGGCTCTCGAACTACGGCACCGCGCTCAGCGACCAGTACTGGTGGACCGCGCTCGGCGTCACGCTCGGGATCACCGTCGTCTCGGTCGCGATCGAGTTCGTCCTCGGCCTGGCCGTGGCCCTCGTCATGCACCGGACGCTGTTCGGGCGCGGTCTGATCCGCACCGTCGTCCTCATCCCGTACGGCATCGTGACCGCGGTCGCGGCGCTGTCCTGGTACTACGCCTGGACCCCGGAGACCGGCTACCTGGCCAACCTGCTGCCCACCGGATCAGCCCCGCTGACCCAGCAGTGGCCGTCGCTGGCGATCATCGTGCTGGCCGAGGTGTGGAAGACCACGCCGTTCATGGCGCTCCTGCTGCTCGCCGGCCTCGCCCTCGTCCCCGACGATCTGCTGAAGGCCGCCCAGGTCGACGGGGCCGGCGCATGGACGCGTCTGATCAAGATCACGATCCCGCTGATGAAGCCGGCGATCCTGGTCGCGCTGCTGTTCCGCACCCTCGACGCCTTCCGCGTCTTCGACAACATCTACGTCCTCACCAAGGGCGCGAACACGACCTACTCGGTGTCGATGTTGGGCTACGACAACCTGTTCAAGGCGTTCAACCTCGGTGTCGGGTCGGCGATCAGCGTGCTCATCTTCATCGTCGTCGCGATCATCGCGTTCCTGTTCATCAAGGGCTTCGGTGCCTCGGCACCCGGCGCCGACCAAGAGGGGCGGTAGTCACACCCATGAACGTCACCGCGGGACGCCGTGTCGGCTGGACCGTCATCAACCTGCTCGTCATCCTCTACGCGCTGATCCCGGTGCTGTGGATCGTGAGCCTGTCGTTCAAGCCGCAGGCGAACGTCACCGACGGCAACTTCATCCCGACGACCTTCTCGTTCGAGAACTACCGCAACATCTTCAAGACCAACGAGTTCACGTCGGCACTGATCAACTCGATCGGCGTCGGCCTCATCACCACCGTGATCGCGGTCGTCATCGGCACGTTCGCGGCCTACGCCGTGGCCCGCCTCGACTTCCCGGGCAAGAAGCTGTTCATCGGCATCACGCTGCTCATCGCGATGTTCCCGCAGATCTCGCTGGTCACACCGCTGTTCAACATCGAGCGGTCGGTCGGGCTGTTCGACACCTGGCCGGGCCTCATCCTCCCGTACATCACCTTCGCCCTGCCGCTGGCCGTCTACACGCTCTCGGCGTTCTTCCGCGAGATCCCGTGGGAGCTCGAGAAGGCCGCGAAGATGGACGGCGCGACACCCGCCCAGGCGTTCCGCCGCGTCATCGCCCCGCTCGCGGCACCCGGCATCGTCACCGCCGCGATCCTGGTGTTCATCTTCGCCTGGAACGACCTGCTCCTCGCCCTGTCGCTGACGTCGACGGAGCGGTCGATCACCGCGCCGGTGGCGATCACGAACTTCACCGGCAGTTCGCAGTTCGAGGACCCGACCGGGTCGGTGGCCGCCGCCGCGGTCGTCATCACGATCCCCATCATCATCTTCGTCCTGATTTTCCAACGTCGTATCGTCGCCGGTCTGACCTCCGGCGCCGTGAAGGGATAGACCCATGGCCGAGATCGTTCTGGACAAGGTGAGCAAGCGGTACGCGGACGGATCCCTCGCGGTGAGCGAGGTCGACATCCAGATCGCCGACGGCGAGTTCATCATCCTGGTCGGCCCGTCGGGCTGCGGGAAGTCGACGACGCTGAACATGATCGCCGGTCTGGAGGACATCTCCGAGGGCGAGCTGCGCATCGGCGGCACCCGTGTCAACGAGAAGGCACCCAAGGACCGCGACATCGCGATGGTGTTCCAGTCCTACGCGCTGTACCCGCACATGTCGGTGCGCGACAACATCGCGTTCCCGCTGAAGCTCGCCAAGATGTCGAAGGGCGAGATCGACGCGAAGGTGGCCGAGGCGTCGAAGATCCTCGACCTCGACCAGTACCTGGATCGCAAGCCCGCCAACCTCTCCGGCGGTCAGCGGCAGCGTGTCGCGATGGGTCGCGCGATCGTGCGGTCGCCGCAGGCGTTCCTCATGGACGAGCCGCTGTCCAACCTCGACGCGAAGCTGCGCGTGCAGATGCGCTCGGAGATCTCGCGGCTGCAGCAGCGTCTGGGCACCACCACCGTCTACGTCACCCACGACCAGACCGAGGCCATGACGCTCGGTGACCGCGTCGTCGTGCTGCGCGGCGGACACGTCCAGCAGATCGGTACTCCGCAGGAGCTCTACGCCCACCCGGCCAACCTGTTCGTCGCCGGCTTCATCGGGTCGCCGGCCATGAACTTCCTGCCCGGTCGTCTCACGGGGTCCGGGGTCGAGACGGCCATCGGGACCATCGCGGTGCCCGAGCACGACCGTGCCGTGCAGAGGGCGCAGTCGCTGCGGTCGACCGGCGACGTGCTCGTCGGCATCCGACCCGAACACTTCGAGGACGTGCGCCTGCTCGACGACTCCGCCCGCTCGCGGGGCGGGACGTTCACCGCGCGCATCGAGGTGCTCGAGTCGATGGGGTCGGACTCCTACGCGTACTTCTCGGTCGGTGGTGACCGCGCGGCGAGCGACGCCCTCGCCGAGCTCGCGGCGGACTCCGGTGCCGACCTCGGCGGCAACCAGTTCATCGCGCGCCTGTCGCCGGAGTCGTCGATCGCGAAGGGCCAGGACGCCGAGCTCTGGTACGACGCGTCGAAGGTCGCCCTGTTCGACCAGTCGTCGGGTCACAACCTGCTCGGCTGAGCACGTCGGCCCGACCCCGGGCGATGTCCGGGGTCAGGGCCGTCGGCGTGGTGCGGCGGTGCGCAACTCGTCGATGATCGACTCGTCCCAGACGTGCCGGCGCACCAGGCGGTACCTTTCGCAGGCGAGCCACATGTAGAGCTCGGCGTCGGTCGCCTCCGGGCTGATCTCGGCGCGTCGGGCCATGCGCACCACGGGGAGGAACTCCTCTCCGAACCAGCGCCGGGCGACCTCGTCACGTCCGAGGAACTCGCCGACCTCCTGGCTGAGGCGGAATCCCCACGCCTCGACGTTCTCGGCCAGTTCGGCGTAGTCGAACGGGTCGGTGACGGTGATCGCCTCGGCCTGCTTGCCGCGCAACGGGACCCGCGAGAGGAACAGCCGACGGTGGTCCTTCAGGGCCAGGTCGGACACGCCGTGGATGCCCTCGGGCGAGATGCGCGTGTGGATCTCGGTGACGTAGGCGTCGATGGTCTCGATGTGGCGGGCGATGGCGATGGACACGCGGTGGTGGCCGTCGACGACGAAGTGCATGTCGCCGATGCGGTAGAGCACGATCGGCGGCATGGCCTCGCCGCGTCGTTGTGCGGCGGCGAGGCGCTGCCACCGGGCGCGCACCCGTGCCGACGTCGGCCGGAACAGCCTGTCGAAGTCCCGCGTCCGGTCGACGCTGCCCACGATCGTCGACACCTTCACCACGACGAGGCCGAGCGCGGTCTCGCCGGTGCGGCCCAGCGCGGCGACCACCTCGTCGAACGGCAGGACGGTGTTGACGTCGGCGGGTTGGCGCGTGAACCACGCCGCGAGGCGGGCGAGTTCGGCACGACGACGCTGCCGGCTGAAGTCGTTCTCGGCGTCGGCGTCGGGGAATCCGGTGTCACGCGCCATGTCGCCGCCGCGTGATCGCGATGCCCGCGCCGCCGGGCGTGATGTCGAAGACGGTGTAGCCCACGGTGTTCACCGACACCGCGGCGCCGTCGGACCCGGTCGGTGTGTCCGCGTAGGGGATCCGCAGGTCCTCGGGGCGGGTGCCGTAGGGGTGGACGTGCCCGTGGACGAGTGCTTGCGGTCGCAGCGCACGGACCAGCCCGATCAGGCATGCGAACCCGCGGTGGGGCGCGTCCGTCTCGTCGCCGTACCCCTGCGCGGGGCTGTGGGTGAGGAGGATGTCGACGCGCGCCGGGTGCCGACCCCGGATCGTTTGGATCCGCGCGGCCATCGCCTCCCGCCGGTGCAGGGCCCGCGCGCGCCGTCGCTGCGCCTGCTCGCGGTACTGGTTCGGCCCGCCGTTGTACCGGATCGACCCGCCGAGCCCAGCGATCCGCAGACCGGCGACGGACACCACGCGCCCGTCGGCGTTCACCGCGCCGCGGGGTCCGGGATCGGCGGCGGGCAGTCCCGCCCGCGTCCACCCCGAGCGGCCCCGGCGGAACCCGGACAGGTCGCGGTCGTGGTTGCCGGGAACGTAGACGCACGGCGCGTCGCTGCGGGTGGCGAGCGTCTCGAGGTAGTCGAACGGCAGGTCACCGGCACCGAGGACCAGGTCGGGCGCGATCTGTTCGGCGAGCCCGCAGAGCAGTCCGTCGACCACCTCGTCGGCCACCGCGAGCACCCGCACCATGGCCGTCAGGGTACAACCGGGTCTGCGAGACTGGACCCGATGAGCGAGTCAGTCGTCGACACCGTCGTAGCGCACCTGCGGGGCGCGATCGGAGCCGAACCACAGCGTGCGTCGGTGACATTCCTGGGTGTCGAGCCGATCGACGTGCTGCGATTCGTCGACACGGCCGAGGGTGGCGACGAGGTGGTGTTCGCCAGCGCGGGGTGCGCGCGGCATCCGATGACGGACCCGTCGGACCTCGCCGCCGATCCGGTCCGCGGACCGCGCGCCGAGGTGGTCGTGCGGATGCGCTCGCGGGGCGAGCTCGCCGGGCTGCACACGGCGATCGCCGTGCTCGCCGCGGCTCCCGCGGTGGAGGGTGTGATCCTGGGGGCCGACGCGCTGGTGGACCTGTCGGAGCCGCTGTGGACGGGGTCGTCGTGCACCGCGGTGGTGCTCGAGCCCGACGCCATCCCGGATTGTCCACTGCCCGCACCGATGTCGCCGGTGGAGTTCCTGCGGGCCGTCCCGATCACCGCGAACGAGGCCGCCTGGGTGCGCCTGCGCGGGGTGGACGAGCTGCGGCGCGCCTGGCGGGAGGCCGGGATCGACGTCGCCGACCCACACCGGGTCGCGGTCGACCCGAGCGTCTAGGCGACTAGAGCCAGTGGTTGCGGCGGAACGTCCGCCACAGGCCCACGCAGACGAGCGCGAGCACGACCAGCAGGATGTGATAGCTGTACTTCCAGTGCAGTTCGGGCATGTCGTCGAAGTTCATGCCGTAGATGCCGGCGACCATCGTCGGCACCGACGCGATCGCGACCCAGGCGGTGATCTTGCGCATGTCGGTGTTCTGTTGGATGCCGACCTTCGCCGACGCGGCTCCCAGCAGTGAGGTCAGCACCTCGTCGAACGTCGAGATGCGTTCGGCCACCGTGATCTGGTGGTCCAGCACGTCGCGGAGGTAGCGCCGGACCTCCTTCGGGCAGAGGTCGTTCTCCGGTGACGTCAGACGCTGCAGGGGTGCGGTCAGCGGGGTCACGGCGCGCCGCAGCTCGGTGATCTCGCGCTTGAGCAGGTAGACGGGGTCGATGTCGACGCCGCCGGTGGGGGCGAAGATGGCCGCCTCGAGCGCGTCGACGTCGGTCTCGACGGCGGCGGTCACGTCGAGGTAGGTGTCGACGACGTGGTCGGCGATCGCGTGCATCACGGCGTAGGGGCCCAGCGCGAGCCGGTCGGGCCGCGACTCCAGGTGTTTGCGGACCCCGGCGAGGTGGGTGAAGTCCCCGTGGCGCACGGTGATGACGAAGTCGTGGCCGACGAGGATCATGATCTCGCCGGTCTCGACCACCTCGTTGGTCGTCGTCAGCGACTCGTGCTCGACGTATTTCACCGTGCGCAGCACGATGAACTGCGTGTCGTCGTAGCGCTCGAGCTTGGGTCGCTGGTGGGCGTGCACGGCGTCCTCCGCCATGAGCTCGTGCAGGCCGAACACCTCGGCGACGTCGGCCATCTGGCGATCGTCGGGGGCGTGGAGCCCCACCCACACGAACCCGGTGCCGGTAGAGCGGACCTGCTTGAGCGCGGCGGCGTGCGTCCACTTGCCGGGGCGGCGGTGCCCGTCGACGTAGACGGCGCAGTCGACGACGGCTCGCGCGGGCGGGATGGGGATCCGGGGGCGTTCGGAGGGGCCACCCGACGGACGCAGTGACGGCAGCGACGGCATGCATGACCTCCCTCGTCCGTAAAGCCCCGACCCGCGCGCCATCGTACGACGCGGGTGGGCCGGCATCCGTCGACTAGCGTGGTCTCCCGTGATCCCGCCGAGCCCGCGTCGCGCAGCGCTGGTGGTGGGCGTCGTCGCCCTGCTGCTCGCCGTGACCGCCTGCTCGGCGAGCACGACACCCGACCGGTCGGCCGTGGTCGTCGGTGCGACCCCGGGTGTTCCGGCGGCCGTCGTCGCCGACATCTACCGGCAGGTGCTGCGGTCGGCGGGTGCGACCGTCGCCGACGACACGACGGTCGGCGACTACGGGCAGTTGTTGGACGGCGTCGACGGCGGCCGGGTGTCGATGTTCGGCGCGTTCGACGGTGATCTGCTGTCGCGCCTGGCGCCGTCGTCGACGGCGACCTCACCCGACGACGTGTACACCGACCTCAACCGCGCGCTGCCGCAGGGTGTCTCGGTCGGCGACCCGACGATCGTGAGCGACCAGGTCCAGGTCGTCGTGACCGCGTCGCTGGCCTCGTCGTCGGGTGCCGACGCCCTGTCGGAGTGCGCCCGGCTGCCCGCCGGGCTGCCGCTGGTGGGGGATCGGGATCTCGACGCCGTGACGGCGTCGGCGTTGGCCGCCGCGGGCTGTCGCTTCGCGCCCTACCGTCGCCTCGACTCCGTGGACGCGGTCCTCGCCGAGGTGCGCGGTGGCCGGGCCGCCGGTGTGGTGTCTCCGCTGTCGGCGGCCGGTACCGCGGCCGACCTGACCTCGCTCACGCCCGCCGCGGCGCAGGCACAGGACTCGGACAGCGGTCCGACGCCGACGTCCACCGCGCCGGCGACTCCCGACCCCACGGCCATCCGTGCCCAGATCCTGGTCCCCGTCTACTCGTCGGGTGCGCTCACCCGCGACCAGGTCCGCACGATGAACAAGGTCGCGGGCGAGCTGACCACCGCCGATCTCGCCACGATGGCCCAGGAGGTGTCGCAGCGGCGGGCGACCCGATCTGCCGTCGTGGGCGGGTGGCTCGCCGAGCACGGGTTCTGAGCCGCCCGTGGCCGTCGCGCTCACCTGGTGGGGGCACGCCACCGCCACCGTCGTCGACAGCGGTGTCCGCGTCCTCACCGACCCGGTGCTCACCGACGGGGTCGCGCACCTGCACCGACGGCGCGGCTCCCGTCCGCCGGGCGCGTCGCGCCGCGCCGATGTCGTCCTCGTGTCCCACCTGCACGCCGACCACTTGCACGTCCGCTCGCTCGCCATGGTCGACGCCGCGGCGGTGATCGTGGTGCCCCGGGGCGCTCGCGACGCGGTCGCGGGGCTCGTGCGGCTGCGACGGCGCGACATCCGGGAGGTCGGTCCCGGGGACGTCATCGAGGTGGGGTCGGTGTGCATCCGTGCCGTCCCCGCCGAGCACGACGGACGGCGGCACCCGCTGGCCCGGCGACATGTGATGCCCCTGGGGTACGTCGTCGAGGGATCGTCGCGGACGTACTTCGCCGGGGACACCGACCTCTTCGACGGGATGGCCGCCGCGGTCGGCGGCTGCGACCTCGCGCTGCTCCCGGTGGGGGGCTGGGGTCCGGGGCTGGGTGAGGGTCACTTGACCGCCGACCGCGCGGCGGTCGCGGCCGGCCGACTCGCGGCCCGGGTCGCCGTGCCGATCCACTTCGGGACCCTGTGGCCCCGCGGACTCGCCGCGGTGGCCCCGGACGAGTTCCTGCCTCCCGGACCCGAGTTCGTGCGCGCGGCGCGGGTGCACGCGCCGTCGACGTGGGCGCGGGAACTACGGCCGGGGGAGAGCCTGTCGGTCGACGACTGACGCCCGGATGCGTTCGAGATGGCGTCGCCGGATCGCCCAGATCGGGAACGCCTTGCCCTGACGCAGGATCCGCAGCATGCGATACCGGTCGTAGAGGGTCACCACCAACGAGATCAGCAGCAGGAAGAACAGCGAGGGGATCGGCTGCACGGCCGGACCCCGCGGTGTCGGCAGCAGCACGAGGACCACGACGACGCCCGCGTTGATCGCGGCCACGGCGATGAACTGCGACACCGTCGAGGTCCACTCGACGCCGCGACCCGCGATGTGGTGGCTGATCACGGAGTTCGCGACCACGAGGATCGCCACGGTGACGACGATCTGCGGCGACGTCGCGTCGACACCCGGCAGGATCCGCGAGAACACGAGCAGCAGCATCGAGACGAGGACGATCTTCTCGACGAGGGGCCCGCGGAGGAACGCGCTCTGCGTCGTCCGCACGCCGGCCGGGACGCGTGCGACGCGTCCGCCGCGGGTGCGCGCGGAGACGTCGAACCCGAAGGGCCAATCGCCGGCCGGCAGACGACGCGCACCGACGCGGATCCCGAGTGCGAGCAGGACGACGACCACCGCTGCGATCGGCAGCACCCAGGGGCGGTTCCCGACCGCGACGGTCCAGCTGTCGTCGAGTCCGGCGCCGAGGACCGTCGTCTTGATCTCGTCGGTGACGTCGAGCTCGGCGACGTGCAACCACCACTCCTGCGGCAGCTTGATCAGCACCCAGATGCCCGCGGCGAGGAGAAGCAGGGTGCGGTGACCGAGGCGGGTGGGCGCCCATCGGCAGCGGACGAGTTCGTAGGCGATGAAGAAGTACTCGAAGGTGTTCGGGAAGGCCAGCAGCAGCCATCGCGCTTGGCTGTACTCGAACGCGACGACGCCGATCAGCCGGTAGTAGAAGAGGAACCGGGCGATGCCGAACGCGACGGGATCCGACCAGTTCTGCAGCGTCGAGAGGTAGGCGATCGCGAGGTAGTAGACGTCGAGTGCCTTGTCGTACGACTGGTAGCCGGAGATGTCGAGGCCCGGGACCTGTTGGAACACCGTCTGATCCACCGCGTCGAGCACGAGCGCGGCAATGATCGCAGGCACGGGGAAGCGGGGTATCAGCAGCGGGACGAGCAGTCGGCCCGCGACGACGAGCAGCACCACGGCGGTTCCCACGCCTCGCCCCCTCCCACCGCGTCCTGCCGGGATCGGACCCGGCAGACGACGATAGCAACGCCGGTGTCCGGGTCCGGTCTCTCACGACCCCGACGCGGCGGGGAGCAGTCGCTCGAGCAGGGCGCGCGTCGCCGGCCCGGGGCCGTCGCGCCAGACGATCCCCAGGCTCGACCGTGCGCGGGGGTCGTCGATGCCGACGTCGACGACCCCGGTGGCCCCGCGTCCCGTGGTCCGCGAGAGCACGGCGACCCCGAGACCCCGTGCGGCGAGACCGAGCGCGGTCGCCGGGGTGGCCACCTCCCACCGCGGCCGACGTGCCGTCGCACCGCCCAGGACCTCGTCGAGCGCGGTGCGGGCACCGGTGCCCTCCGGCAGTGAGATGACGTCGGCGTCGGCGAGCTCCGCGGGGTCGATCGCGTCGCGCGCGCCCACGGGTGGTCGGGGGCCACCCAGACCGCGAGCACGTCGTCGACCACGGTCACCGACCGGAGGTCGGTGGGGCCGTCGCCGCTCCATGCGACGACTGCGACGTCCAGCTCGCCGGCTCGGACGCGGTCGGTCAGCGGCGCCGCGGCGTCCTCGACCACCGAGATGTCGAGCCCGGGGTGCGCGGAGTGCAGCGCCGCCAGCGCGTCCAACACCGGCGGCCACGCGAGACCGCCCACGGTGCCCACGCGGAGACGTCCGGCGACGACCCCATGGATGGCCGCAGCGGTGTCACGAACCGCGTCCACCGCCGCGATCGCGGCGCGGATAGCGGGGATCAGGTGGTCGCCCGCCGCCGTCGGTGTGACGCGACGGGTCGACCGTTCGAGCAGCACCACGCCCAACTCGCGCTCGAGTTTGGCGATCTGCGCGCTCACGCCCGACTGACTGATCCGGACGGCCTGCGCCGCCGCGGTGAACGTCCCCTCGTCGACGACGGCGAGCACGTACCGCAGCTGATGCAGCTCCATGATCGACGATGCTAGATGTCAGAACAACCAGCTGTTGGACAGATGGCTGCGGCACTCGCGATGCTCGATGCCATGAGCACCGAAGAGACACGGACGGCGGTCGCGACCTACTTCGACGCCTGGCGCGACCGCGACTTCGACCGACTGCGGACGGTCCTCGCCGACGACGTCGATTTCGTCGGCGTGATGGGCACGGCTCGCGGCGCCGACGAATGCATCGCGGGGCTGCGGGGCATGGCGGAGTCGGTGATGACCGACCTGACCCTGCACGCGCGGGTGGCCGACGGCGACGACGCGATCACTTGGTTCGACCTCCACACCGCGTCGGCCCCGCCGATCCCCACCGCGAACTGGAGCCACGTCGAGAACGGCCTCATCACCCGCATCCGCGTCACCTTCGACCCGCGGCCGCTGGGTCTCTGAGCCGATCGCCGGCCGCCGCGGACCCGTTCGTCGGGCAGCAGGAACCGTTCGTTGGGCAGTTGGAACCGTTCGGTGGGCACCAGGAACCGTTCGTTGGGCAGTTGATGCACAGTAGGTTTCGGGTCCGAGCACTTTGTCGGACCTCTCGTGTACACATGTACGTATGGGGGAGAACGGCTAGACGGTCGCGGTGGCGCGGTTGCGCGACATGCTGACGTCCCTCGCCGAACTCCCGACTGCTGCTGACGAGACCGAGGCGATCGACCGGATCTCGTTGATGGAGGCGATCAAGGCTGCGTGTGCGGCCGGGCAGGCTCAGGACACACTGCGGTTTCAGGAGCTGCGGTCTACGGCGGAGGCCGAACGTGGCGTTCCCGTCGAGCGGCGGTGTCGGGGGTTGTCGGGGGAGGTGGCGTTGGCTCGGCGGGTGTCGGGTAACGCCGGTGGCCGCCACCTCGGATTCGCGCGGGCGATGGGCGAGATGCCCAACACCTTCGCCCGGTTGCGGGAGGGCTCGTTGTCGGAATGGCGGGCGACGATCCTGGTCCGCGAGACCGGCTACCTGCAGGTCGAAGATCGACGCGTGATCGACCACGCGTTGTGCGCCGACCCGGCGACCCTCGACGGTGTCGGCGACCGGGCGCTCGAAGCGCTGGCCAAGAAGATCGCCTACGAGCGGGACCCGCGGGCCGTGGTGGACCGGAACGCCAGCGCGCCGAAGGATCGCAGGGTGACCATGCGTCCGAAACCCGATGCGATGGTGCAGCTCTCAGCGCTGTTGCCCATGAAGGCAGGTATCGCCGCGTACGCCGCGTTGAAGCAGCACGCGTACGGGCTCGTCGGCGACGGTGATCGCACCCACGCGCAGGTCATGGCCGACACCCTTCTCGAACGACTCACCGGGAAGGCGGGAGCCGAGGATGTAGCCGTCTCGGTCGACGTGGTCGTCAGCGCCGAAGTCCTGGCTGGTGGAGCGGACGGCGCGGCGGAGGTGCCCGGCTACGGCCCGATTCCCGCCGACACGGCACGGTCACTGATCACTGACGCCCTTGACGCCGATTCGCTGGTCACGCTGCGTCGGCTGTTCGCCAACCCGGATTCCGGTGCGCTCGTCGCGATGGAGTCCCGTGCCCGCATCTTCCCGACAGGACTGCGGCGGTTCATCACTCGCCGCGACGTGTCGTGCCGGATGCCCTACTGCGACGCCCCGATCGCCGAGATCGACCACGCCCACCCTCACATCGAGGGCGGCGCGACCGACAGCGTCAACGGCAACGGGCTGTGTCGCACCCACAACAGGCAGAAGGAAGCCGCCGGCTGGGATGTCACCACATCGATCGACGACGACGGCACCCACGAGGCGCTCATCCGCACACCGACCGGCCACGAACACCGGTCCCGAGCACCCGCGCCGCCACTTGCGACGCGGCGTGTGAAACCCGACGAGGTCAGGCCAGGCGGTCGCGCAGGAATCCGCCGAGGTGGTCGACGGCGTCGGCGGCCTCGGCGAGCATGGACGCCTGCTGGTGTCCGACGTGCCAGAGCCGCGGGAACTCCCGGTACTCGACGTCGACGCCCGACGCGCGCAGCTTGTCGACGAACGTGACCGTCTGCGGGTGCAGCGCCTCCCGCACCCCGATGTGCACGATTGTCGGCGGGAGACCGCTCAGGTCGCCGTTCAGGGGTGCGTATCCGGGGTCGCTCGGATCCCCGCCGGCCAGGTACGCGTCGGCGCACGCCCGCGACCACCCGTGGTTGACCACGATGTCGGTGGCGTGCCCCGACGGCCCCACGTCCTGGGTCGGGTCGACCCAGGGCGCGATGAGACCCAGTGCCGCGGGCGTCATCTCGTGGTCGTCGATCAGCCGACGGGCGACGGCGACGGATAGTCCGCCGCCGGCGGAGTCCCCGGAGATCGCGATCCGGTCGGGCGTGAACCCGTGGTGACGGACGAGATCGATGAATGCGGCCACCCCGTCCTCGACGGCGGCCGGGAACGGGTCCTCCGGAGCGAGGCGGTAGTCGACCGCGAAGACGGTGGCGTCGGTGACAGCGGCGAGACGTGCCACCAGTCGCCGGTGTGACCGCGGCGAGCCGATGACGTACCCGCCGCCGTGCAGATACAGGACGGCGCTGGGGGTCTCGGTCGCGCCGACGGTGACACGCTCGGTCGGTCGACCGCCCAGGGTGATCCCGCGCACCACCGTGTCGGCGGGCAGGGGGTCGACGTCGAGGGCATGGTCGGCCAGGAACCGCTGCCACCGCACGGGCAATCGCGGGTGCAGCATCGCCGCATACAGCACGCGGGTGAGCGGCTCGACGAGACCGATCGGCAGTGACAGGCCCGGCGGGGTGCTGCTCACCGCGGCTTGAGCGTCGACCCGGCCGCCTTCGCGACGACCTGCATGTACGACGGCCCCAGGACACGCACCAGCTTGTCCAGGAACTTCGCGTCCGCGCCGACCAGGATGCGCGGCTTGTTCTTCTCGACGCCGGCGATGATCACCTTCGCCGCCTGCGGCGAGCTCATCCGGGCGAGCTTCTTGTCGAACAACTCCGCGAACTTGGCGGCGTCGGACCCCTCGTTGACCGTCGCGTTGCGGGCGATGGCCGTCTTGATGCCACCGGGATGCACGCACGACACCGACACCGGATGGCCCGCGAGGCGCATCTCCTGGATCAGCGACTCGGTGAACCCGCGCACTGCGAACTTCGCTGCGTTGTACGCACTCTGACCGGGCGTCGACATGAGCCCGAACAGCGACGACGTGTTGACGACGTGCCCGTCGCCGGACGCGATCAGGTGGGGCAGGAACGCCTTCGTGCCGTTGACGACACCCCAGTAGTCGACGTCCATGATGCGTTCGTAGGTCTTGAAGTCGGTGAGCTCCACCTCGCCGTGGTGCGCGATCCCGGCGTTGTTGAAGATCGCGTTGACCTTGCCGAAGTGCTCGACCACGGTGTCGGCGTACTCGAGCACCGCCTCCCGCTCGGCGACGTTGAGGAGCTGGGCGTGCACGTCGGCTCTCTTGGCCTCGAGCATTGCCCGCGTCTCCTCGAGACCGGTCGGGTTCATGTCGGAGATCGCGACGCGCGCTCCCTTGTCCGCGAGCTGCAGAGCGAGGTCGCGCCCCATGCCGCTCGCGGCGCCGGTGACGACGACGACCTTCCCGGCGAAGTTCTTCATCTCGGGTCCCTTCGTCTCAGACCGACGCCGACTGCGGCTCGGGCCGGCGGGCCGACTCGGCCCGTTGCGTCTCGTAGGCGGCCAGGTCGAAGTTCTTGGTCGCCTTGCGGTAATTGAAGGTGAAGCCCGGCCACAGGGTGGTGATGTTGCCGAACTTGTCCTTGTACCAGCTCGAGCAGCCGCCGTTCTCCCACACGCTGGTCTCGAGTGTGGACTGCACCTCGCGGTTGTACTCGCGCTGCACGTCGGCCCGGACCTCGGTGCGGGTGATGTCGTTGCGCTGCACCGTCTTCAACCAGTCGGCCAGATAGTTCAGCTGCGACTCGATCATGAAGACCATCGAGGTGTGGCCGAGCCCGGTGGCCGGTCCGATCATGAGGAACATGTTGGGGAAGCCGTGGATGGTGGACCCCTTGTAGGCGGCCATGCCGTCGCGGTCCCACACCTGTGCGAGGCTCTCGCCGTCCTTGCCGACGATGTGCTCGAACCCGGGGGAGTCGGTGACGTGGAACCCGGTGGCGACGACGATGGCGTCGATCTCGCGTTCGGTCCCGTCCTTGGTCACGATGCCGGTCGGGGTGACCTTCGCGATGCCGTCGGTGACGACGTCGACGTTGTCCTGCCCGAGCGCCGGGTAGTAGGTGTTCGACAACAGGATCCGCTTGCAGCCGACCTTGAACTGCGGGGTGACCTTCTTGCGCTTCACCGGGTCCGCGATGCCGCGGCGGATGTTGGCGCGACCGATCGCGTGCGCGGGGCGCAGGACGTCGGGGCGGTGGGTGAGCCCGTAGGACACCAGCTCGTGCGCGAGGTAGATGCCGGTGCGCGAGAGACGCTGCGCGCCGGGGACGTTCTTGAAGATCCAGTGCTCGAGCGCGGTGTACTCGCGATCGGCCCGGGGGAGGACCCACGGGGCGGTGCGCTGGTAGACGTCCATGTGCCCGACCTTGGCGGCGAGCTCGGGGATGATCTGGATGGCCGACGCGCCCGTGCCGATGACGGCGACGCGCTTGCCGGTCAGATCGGTCTCGTGGTCCCAGCGGGCCGAGTGGAAGATGGCTCCCTCGAAGCCCTCGATGCCCTCGATGTCGGGGAGACGCGGCTCGCACAGCGGGCCGATCGCGCCGACGAGGATCTCCGCGCGGATCTGCTGCGCGCCGTCGGTCTCGCTGTCGGTGCTGATGATCCAGCGGTTCTGGTCCTCGTCCCACCGGGCGTCGGTGACCTCGGTGCGGAACCGGGTGCGGCTGTGCAGGTCGTACTTGTCGGCCACACGGTTGATGTACGCGTGGATCTCGGCCTGCTTGGAGAACGAGCGAGACCACTCCGGGTTCAGCTCGAAGGAGTACGAGTACAGATGCGACGGCACGTCGCACGCGGCACCGGGGTAGGTGTTGTCACGCCAGGTGCCGCCGAAATCCGAGCCGCGGTCGAGGACGACGAAGTCGTCGAAGCCGTTCTGCCTGAGGGTGATGGCCGCGCCCATGCCGGAGAACCCGGCGCCGACGACGGCGACCTTGACATCGTTCATGGGTAAGATCGTACACAGTATTGACGGGCGGTCAATAGACTATTGACGGTCAGTCAGTACTATGGGCCCATGGCCGGCCAGAAGCGCACCCGCATGACGCCCGAGGCACGGCGGGTGCAGCTCATCGAGGAGGGCCTGGCGATGGCGGCGGACCGCCCGCTCGACCAGGTGACGGTGGAGGCCGTCGCGGAGGCGGTGGGGGTGTCCCGCGCTCTGATCTTCCACTACTTCGACACCAAGCACGACTTCCACGTCGCGATGGCCCGCGAGCAGTCGCAGCGGATGCTGAGGGCGACCGAACCGGACTTCGAACTGGGTGACCCGATCGAGGTGCTGCGCGGCACCATTCGCGGGTTCGTCGACTTCGTGACGCAGAACCGCAGTCTCTACCTGGCCCTCATGCGCGGCTCGGCGTCGTCCGACCCGGCAATGCAGGCCGTGTTCGACGAGACCCGGTCGGTGATGGTCCAGCGCACGCTGGGCAGCGTCGAACTCGTCGGTCTGCACCCGTCGCCGCTGGTCGAACTGGCCATCAACGGGTGGCTCGCGTTCACCGAGGACGTCACCATCCGGTGGCTCAAGAACGAGATGGTGACCCGCGACGAGCTGCTCGAGCTCATCACCGTGGCGCTGCCCAGCCTGGGCGCGGTGGCCGGGGAGATGTCGGGCGTCGACACCAGCGCCATGTCACTGACCTCCTGACCTGCCGAGACGGCGACGGCCGCCCATCCGAGACTGGATGGGCGGCCGTCAGCACCGACGAGTCAGTCGAACGCCTTGTCCAGGATCTCCGTCTGCTCGACGGCGTGGACCTTGCTCGAACCGGACGACGGGGCGGACATCGCGCGACGCGACACCCGGGTGAACCCGCTGCCGAAGTGCTCGGGCAGCACCTCGGGCAGGTTCAGTCCGAGGAACGGCCACGGGCCCTGGTTGGCCGGCTCGTCCTGCACCCACCGCTTGTCGGCGGCGTTCGGGTAGCGGTCCAGCGTCGCCGCGAGCCGCTTGTGCGGGATCGGGTACAGCTGCTCGATGCGGACGATCGCGATGTCCTCGCGGTTCTCCTTCTTCTTTCGCGCCGCGAGGTCCCAGTACAGCTTGCCGCTGACCAGCAGCACCCGGGTGACCTTCTCCGCCGCGGCGTCGTCGGTGACCGTGGGGTCGTCGATGATCGAGAGGAACTTGCCGCCGGTGAACTCCTCGACCGGGCTCGTCGCCGCCTTGTTGCGCAGCATCGACTTCGGCGTGAAGACCACCAGCGGCCGGCTGATGCCGTCGAGCACGTGCCGGCGCAGCAGGTGGAAGTGGCTCGCCGGCGTCGACGGCTGAGCCACCGTCATCGAGCCCTCGGCACAGAGCTGCAGGAAGCGCTCGATACGTCCCGACGTGTGGTCGGGACCCTGGCCCTCGTGGCCGTGCGGCAGCAGCAGCACGACGTCGGAGAGCTGGCCCCACTTCGCCTCACCGGAGGAGATGAACTCGTCGATGATCGACTGGGCGCCGTTGACGAAGTCGCCGAACTGCGCCTCCCACACCACCATCGCGTCGGGGTTGCCGACCGAGTAGCCGTACTCGAAGCCGACCACCGCGAACTCCGACAGCGGCGAGTCGTAGGCGAGGAACCGGCCGCCGGCGTTGTCGCCCTCGGTCTGCACCACCTGGTTCAGCGGCGTGTACTCCTGCCCGGTCTTGCGGTCGATGATGACCGAGTGACGCTGGGAGAACGTGCCGCGCCGCGAGTCCTGACCGGACAGGCGCACCGTGCGGCCCTCGGCGACGAGCGACCCGAACGCCAGCAACTCGCCGAACGCCCAGTCGATGCCGCCCTCACGGGACATCTCCTGCCGGCGGGTGAGCACCGGCTTGACGCGCTGGTGCGGTGAGAAGCCCTCGGGCACCTCGGCGAACGCGTCGCCGATCGCCTCGACCACCGACTTGTCGATGCCGGTCATCAGCTTCGCGGGGAGCTGCTGGTCGGACTCGACCGACGGGCTCGGCGCGGGGGTGAACTTCTCGAGTTCCTTGACCTCGTTGAACACCCGCTCCAGCTGGCCCTGGTAGTCGCGGAGCGCGTCCTCGGCCTCCTTGGTCGAGATGTCGCCACGGCCGATCAGCGCCTCGGTGTAGCTCTTGCGCACGCCGCGCTTGGTGTCGATCACGTCGTACATCGCCGGCTGCGTCATCGACGGGTCGTCGCCCTCGTTGTGGCCGCGGCGGCGGTAGCAGACGAGGTCGATGACGACGTCCTTGTGAAATGCCTGCCGGTAGTCGACGGCGAGCTTCGCCGCCCACACGCACGCCTCGGGGTCGTCGCCGTTCACGTGGAAGATCGGCGCACCGATCATCTTCGCGATGTCGGTGCAGTACTCCGTCGAGCGCGAGTGCTCCGGCGCCGTGGTGAACCCGACCTGGTTGTTGACGACGATGTGCACGGTGCCGCCGGTGCGGTAACCGGGCAGCATCGCGAGGTTCAGGGTCTCGGCGACGACACCCTGGCCCGCGAACGCCGCGTCGCCGTGGAGCATCAGCGGGAGCACGGTGAACGCCTCGTCCGGACGCTCGAGCAGGTCCTGCTTGGCGCGGACGAGCCCCTCGAGCACGGGGTTGACCGCCTCGAGGTGCGAGGGGTTCGCGGTCAGCGAGACGTTGATCTCGTTGTCGCCGAACATCTGGTAGTACTTGCCCTCGGCGCCGAGGTGGTACTTCACGTCACCCGAGCCGTGCGCCTGCGACGGGTTCAGGTTGCCCTCGAACTCGGTGAAGATCTTCGAGTACGGCTTGCCGACGATGTTGGCGAGCACGTTGAGGCGCCCGCGGTGCGGCATGCCGATGACGACCTCGTCGAGGCCGTGCTCGGCGCTCTGGTCGATGACGCCGTCCATCATCGGGATGACGGTCTCGGCACCCTCGAGCGAGAAGCGCTTCTGGCCGACGTACTTCGTCTGCAGGAACGTCTCGAACGCCTCGGCCGCGTTCAGCTTGCTGAGGATGTACTTCTGCTCGCCCACGGGCGGCTTCGCGTGCTTGATCTCCACGCGCTCCTGCAGCCACTGCTGCTGCTCGGGCTCGAGGATGTGGGTGTACTCCACACCGACGTGGCGGCAGTAGGCGTCACGCAGCACCGACAGGACGTCGCGCAGCTTCATCCGGTCCTGGCCGTGGAACCCGCCGACGGTGAACTCGCGGTCGAGGTCCCAGAGCGTCAGGTCGTAGGTGAGGACGTTGAGGTCCGGGTGGGCGGCCCGCGCGTCGGAGTCGATCATGAGCGGGTCGATGTCGGCCATGAGGTGGCCGCGACTGCGGTACGCCGCGATCAGCTCGAGGACCCGCGCGTTCTTGTCGACCGCGGGGGACGCGATGTCCTTGCGCCACCGGATCGGCTCGTAGGGGATGTGGAACGCGGTGAAGATCTCGTCGTAGAACGCGTCGTCGAGCAGGAGCTGGTGGATCGTCCGGAGGAAGTCACCCGACTCCGCACCCTGGATGATGCGGTGGTCGTAGGTCGACGTCAGCGTCATCAGCTTGCCGACGCCCATCTCGGCGATGCGCTCGTCGCTCGCACCCTGGAACTCGGCCGGGTACTCCATCGCACCGGCGCCGATGATGGCGCCCTGACCCTTCATCAGGCGCGGCACCGAGTGCACGGTGCCGATGGTGCCCGGGTTCGTCAGCGAGATCGTCACGCCGGCGAAGTCGTCGGCGGTCAGCTTGCCGTCGCGCGCGCGCTTGACGATGTCCTCGTAGGCGGCGTGGAACTCGCCGAAGCCCATCGTCTCGCAGTTCTTGATCGCGGCGACGACGAGCGAGCGGTTGCCGTCCTTGCCCTGCAGGTCGATCGCGAGCCCGAGGTTGGTGTGCGCCGGGGTGATCGCGTTCGGCTTCCCGTCGACCTCGGCGAAGTGCCGGTTCATGTTCGGGAACGACTTCACGGCCTGGACGATCGCGTAGCCCAGGATGTGGGTGAACGAGATCTTGCCGCCGCGGGTGCGCGCCAGGTGGTTGTTGACGACGATGCGGTTGTCGATCATCAGCTTCGCGGGGACGGCCCGGACGCTGGTCGCGGTCGGGATCTCCAACGACGCCGACATGTTCTTGGCGACGGCCGCGGCCGCGCCGCGGAGCACCTTCGAGGTGTCCTCGGCAGGAGCGGACTCCTGCGCCTTCGGTGCGTCCTTCGCCGTGGGCTTGTCGGCGGCCTTCGCCGGCGCGTCCTTCGCAGGAGCCTTGGCCGACGTCGCACCGGACTTCGCCGGCGCGTCCTTCGCGGGGGCGGCGTTACGTGCCGTCGTGTCCTTCTTCGGCGAGGACTTCTGCACGGGGGTGGTGGTGTGCGGAGCGGTGCCCGTGGTCGGGGCGTCGGCGGCCGACGAGGCCGATCCGTCGCGGCTCTCGACGGCCTGGCCGGAGGCGGCCTTGGTGGCCGGTGCCTCGGTCACGCTCGCGGGCGACCCACCGTTGCGCGAGCCGTTCGTCGGTGCCGTGTGCGCGCCGTTCGACGAGCCGTTGCTCGACGCCCCGTTCCCGGCGGGGGAGTCGGCGGGCGGGGTGTAGGACTCGAGGAAGTCGTGCCAGCTGCGGTCGACGGAATCGGGATCCTCACGGAAGCGCTGGTACATCTCCTCGACCAGCCACTCGTTCTGTCCGAAGTCTGATACCGAACTGCTCACGGCAGATTCTCGCCTCTATTCCCTGATCGTCGCGTCGTGTCGGAGTGTTGTCGTGTCCGAACCCATGTCGGTGGCGACGGGGGTCGCCCGGGCCACCGGCGTCAGGCACCGCGCGCGAGGCGGGGGTGGCCGGGTGGAGCCGGCCCGCGCGCATCGTCCGAGGTACCACGGCAAGGTTAGTCCCCGCTCACCTGCGATGCATACGGGCTCGGCGTTGTCGCCCACACCCACCGCGCGGCGTACTGGCTCAGCCCGCGTCGGCGGTCTCGGTGGTGGTTCGCCCCGTCGCCGAACCGGTGTCCCACAGGACCCGGTACCTGCCGTTCAACGCCAGCAGGTCCGCATGGGTTCCCAGTTCGACGATCCGTCCGTCGGCGACCACCGCGATGCGGTCGGCGCGGGCGGCGGTGGCCAGTCGGTGGGCGACGATCACCGCGGTGCGGGACCGCGCGAGGCGACGGCCGGCGTCGAGGACCCGTCGCTCGGTCGCCTGGTCGAGGGTGGCCGTGGCCTCGTCGAGCAGCAGCAGGTCGGGGTCGACCAGCTCGGCACGCGCCAGGGCGATGAGCTGTCGCTGACCGGCCGACAGTCCCTGGCCGCGTTCGCCGACACGGTGGGTCATCCCGCCCCGCATCCCGGCGATCACGTCGAGTGCGCCGACCGCCGCCGCGGCGGCCTCGATGCGTTCGCGCGACGCGGTCGGGTCGCCGTAGGCGATGTTCGACGCGATCGTCCCGGTGAACAGATGCGCCTCCTGCGGCACCACGCCGAGCCGCTTCCGGTGCGCGCGCAGCGGCACCTCGCGGATGTCGCGGCCGTCGAGCCGGACCGACCCGTCGGTGGGGTCGTAGAAGCGCGCCAGCAGCTTGACGATGGTCGATTTGCCCGCACCGGTCTGGCCGACCAGGGCCAGGGACGTCCCGGCGGGGATGTCGAGGTCGACACCGCGCAGGGCGTCGTCGGCGGCGCCGGAGTAGCGGAACCGGACGGAGTCGAGCTCGGCGTGCGCCGACGGACCGGACGTCGAGGGCGTCGTGGTCGCCGTCGGGCCGGTCGCGGGGTCGGATTCGAGGCTGCTCGGGGTCCGGAGCAGATCCCCGATGCGACGGAGTCCGACGACGGCCTGCTGGTAGCCGTCGAACACCTGGCTCAACTGCTGCACCGGGCTGAACAGCATGCCGAGGTACAGCACGAACGCGACGATGGTGCCGGGTTGTGTCTGCCCCGACGCGACCTGCGACGCGCCGATGCCGACCGCCGCGGCGGTCGCGAGGTCGGAGACGAGGGTGATGAACGGGAAGTACAGCGAGATGGCGCGCTGCGACACCATGCGCGCCTCCACGTACTGCCCGGCCAGGTCGCCGAAGCGGGCACGGGCCCGGCTGTCGTTGCGGTAGCTCGTCGTCGTCCGCAGCCCCGCGATGTTCTCCTGGAAGTCGGCGTTGACCGCGCTCACCAGTTCCCGCGACCGCGTGTAGGCCCGCGAGGCGACGCGCTGGAACACCACCGTCGCGATGCCCAGCGGGACCAGGGCGACGACGACGATCGCGCCGAGCGACGGGTCGGTGACGATGAGGGCCGCGGCGACCCCGACGATCGTCAGCAGCGCGATCACCGTGGTCGACAGACCCGTCTGCAGGAACGACGACAACGCGTCGATGTCGGTCGTCATCCGCGTCATGATCCGGCCCGACAGCTCGCGCTCGTAGTAGTCGAGACCGAGGCGCTGCAGGTGGGCGTAGCTGCGGACCCGCAGTCGGAACAGGACTCGCTCCCCGGCGCGGGTGCTGGTGATGGTGGTGACCGACAACGCGATCCACCCGACGGCGACCGCGACCAGTCCCGCGGCGGTGGTGAGCCACAGCGTCGACAGCCGGTCCTGCGTCGCGGCGTTCACCCCGAGGCGCGCCAGGGTCGGGAACGCGAGACCCGTCGCGGTGTCGACGGCGACCGCGACGACGGCGAGCAGCAGCAGGCCGCGTACCGGTCGCAGCAGCCCGCGCAGTGAGAACGCCGGGTCGGGGGCGCGGGCCTCCGCCTCGTCGACCCGTGGGTCCTCGGTGGCGGGCGGCAGTTCCGCGACCGCCTCGAGCAGCGCCGGGGTGGCCGGCATGGATCCGAGCGCGCTGGACACGCCGCCTCCGCCGCGGCGCCCGGCACGCGGTGGTGCGGCAGGGCGGACCCGATCGCCCGTGCCGGGGTCGCGCACCTCGGTGTCCTCCGGCCAGAGGGCGGCCCGGTTCGGGACGGGTGCGACCACGACGTCGTCGGCAGCCGGGGTGGTGGCCGTGCCGGGGTCGGCCATGAGCGACCGGAACAGGGTGGACCGCGCGGCGACGTCGGCGGGTGGGCCGGACTCGACGACGCGTCCACGGTCGAGCACGACGACCCGGTCGGCCGGCGCGAGCGTGGACCGACGGTGCGCGATCAGCACGAGGGTGCGCCCCGGCGTCTCGCGCAGTTCGGCCAGGATCGCCGCCTCGGTCGTCGCGTCGACGGCCGAGGTCGCGTCGTCGAGGACCAGCACCGGTGGGTCGACGAAGAAGGCGCGGGCGAGGGCGATGCGCTGCCGTTGACCGCCCGAGAGGGTCAACCCGCGTTCGCCGACCACCGTGTCGTAGCCGTCGGGCAGGGCCGCGATGAAGTCGTGTGCCGCGGCCCGACGCGCCGCCCTCTCGACGCGCTCCCGCAGATAACCGGCGTCGAGGCCGTCGGCCGCGGGACCAAGGGCGATGTTCGCCGCGATCGAGTCGGAGTAGAGGAACGGGTCGTCGAAGACGATGCCGATGCGCGATCGGATGGCCTCGAGGTCGGCGTCGGCGACGTCGAGACCGACCCCCGTCGCGCCGTCGACGAGTTCGACGCTCCCGCGACGGGCGGGCGCCAGACCGGCGAGCACGGCGGCCAGCGTCGACTTGCCCGAGCCGGGCGGCCCGACGACGGCGACCGCCTCACCGGGCGCGACCGAGAGGTCGAGTCCGCGGAAGAGCGCGGTGCCGTCGGGGAGGTCGACGTCGACGTCGGAGACGCGCACACCGACCGATCCGGGAGGCGCGCCACCGGGTGCCGGTTCGGACAGGTACCGCGGGTCGGTGGGGTGGTCGATGACGTCGTAGACGCGTTCCACCGCCGCGCGGGCCAGCTGCGCGGAGACGACGAGGTTCGTCAGCAGCCGCGCGAGCCCGGTCATGGTGGTGACATACGTCGCGAACGCGAGGAACGTCCCGACGGTGATGTCACCGCGGGCGGTGAGGATCCCGCCGAGCGCGACGATCGCGACCAGGGCCAGCTGCGGGATCGCGTTCATCGTGGGGGAGAAACGCGCGTTGATCCGGGCCGCGCGCATGCGCTGCGAGAACAGGCGGCGTCCGTGGCCGGCGAGCTCGTCGACCGAGCGTTCCTCCTGCCCGAAGCCCTTCACGACGCGGACGCCGGTGACCGTCTCCTCGACGTGCTGCGCGACGTCGGCCGCGGTCTGCTGCGCCGACCACGTCGCCGCGAACAGCGACCGTCGGGTCCGGAACGCGACCACCGCGACGAGGGGGATGACCAGCAGTGCGACCAGGGTCAGCAGGGGCGACAGGTAGGCCATGACGGCGAACGCGAGCACCACCTGCACGACCGCACCGAGGGACAGCGGCACCATGGCCAGGAGTCCCTGCACGAGCTGAAGGTCCGAGATCGACCGTGACACCACCTGTCCGGTGACGATGCGGTCCACCGACGGGCCGTCGAGACGCAGCAGCGTGGACAGGATCGACGTGCGCAGGACGTTCTGCACCGTGAGCGAGAGCCGGCCCGCGGTCAGCCGACGGAAGAACTGTGCGACGAACCGCACGACGCCCAGCGCGACGAGCGCGCCGCCGAGGGTCGCGATCGAGAAGCCGTGCGACGCGGCACCGGTCGCCGTGTCGATGGCGGCCTTGGTCACCAGCGGCACCGACAGGTCGATGGCGACACCGACGGCGGTCACCGCCAGCGTGATCGTGAGCAGCGCGCGATGGCGGGCGCACTCGGCGGCGAGACGCCTGATCCAGCCGCGCGTCACCGATCGTGTGCGGAGATCGCCGGCGTCGCGTCGGGCCAGGTCGCGGGCGGCGGGCCGAACGACGCGCGGGCGTTGGCGACGATCCGCCGTCCGAGGGCGCGGTTCCCGGCACCGCCGACCGCGGCACCGATGCCCGCCGGCAGCATCTTGCCGACCATCAGCGGGGCACGCCGCGCCGCGTACTTCTTCACCACCCGCTTGAGCAACGTCTTGTTCAGGCTCCGCAGGGCGGGCCCGTTCAGCGCACCGCCGGCCACGCGGCCCAGCGGGTTGTTCCGCGACCCCAGTGCCTTCGCCAGCGCGGTGAGCCCCTCCTCGCCGAGGACGACCGCGAGAACCAGCGTGCGGCGACGCTCGGCCTCCTCGATCGGGATGCCGTGCACCTCGGCCACCGCGAGGGCGAGCAGCGCGGACGCCTCCACGAAGAAGGCGGACTCGCCGCCGATCGCGGCGATCGACGCGATGGTGCCCACGCCCGGGACCGCCGCGGTGGCGCCCACCGCACCGCCCGAGGACGTGACGGTCATCAGGTAGCGCTTCTCGAGACGTTCGACGATCTGCGCGGGCGACTCGTCGGGGTGCGACGAACGCATCCGACGGACGTAGGCGGCGACCGCCGGCGCCTGCAGGCGTTGGGCACGGTCGATGACGCCGACGATGGCACCGCCGCGGTCGTCGCTCACCGCGGCGCCCAGTCCTGCAGCGCGACCGTCTCGTCGGGCCGCGGCGGGGGCGGCGGCGTGCCGTCGCCGAACGGTCGCCCGCCGAGCTGCTCGCGGTGATGCGGTGTGTGCCACCCCCGGAGATCCGGTCCCAGCGGGACGATCCCGGTCGGGTTGATGTCGGAGTGGACCACGTAGTAGTGCCGCTTGATCTGGGTGAAGTCGACGGTGTCGCCGAACCCGGGCGTCTGGAAGAGGTCGCGCGCGTAGGCCCAGAGGACCGGCATCTCGCTGAGCTTCATCCGGTTGCACTTGAAATGCCCGTGATAGACGGGGTCGAAGCGGACGAGGGTGGTGAAGAGTCGGACGTCGGCCTCGGTGATGGTGTCGCCCACCAGGTATCGCTGGGTGCGCAGGCGGTCGGCGATGACGTCGAGGTGGTCGAACAGGCGCGCGTAGGCCCGCTCGTACGACTGCTGGCTCCCGGCGAACCCGCAGCGATAGACGCCGTTGTTGATCTCGGTGAACACGCCCGCGTTGACCTCGTCGATCTCGGCGCGCAGGTGCTCGGGGTAGAGCTGCGGTGCGCCGTCGCGGTGGTGGTCGGTCCACTCGAGCGAGAAGTCGATGGTGATCTGCGGGAAGTTGTTGGTCACGACCTGTCCCGACGGGACGTCGACCATCGCGGGGACCGTGATGCCCTTGCTGTAGTCGGGGAACCGTGCCAGGTAGGCGTCCTTGATCCGGGAGATCTTCAGCACCGGGTCGACACCGCCGGGGTCGAGGTCGAAGGTCCACGAGTCGGGGTCGTGCGTGGGACCGCACAACCCCATCGAGATGGCGTCCTCGAGACCGAGGAGGCGTCGCACGATGATCGCGCGGTTCGCCCAGGGGCAGGCGCGCGCCACGACGAGCCGGTAGCGGCCGGGTTCGACGGGGTAGCCGTCGCGACCGTCGCGGGTGATGCGGGTCTCGATGTAATTGGTGTCCCGGACGAAGTCCGAGCCGGGGTTGACGTAGGTGCCCGGCGTCGACCAGGTCTCGTTCTCGTCCCCGCCGTCGGCTGCGTCGGGGCTGTTGTCCGCCGGTGACCCGGTCGCCGATCCGTCTGCGCTCATCGATGCCAGGTTAGCCCGCCGCCGTCCGCTGCCGGTCGGCTTGCGGGGCGGTGTTCGGCATGCGAATATTCCACGTCGAGTATTCACGGGTCGGGAGGTGAGCGGTGGCGTCAGCGCGTCGGGACGACCGTTTCGTGCCGACCCCGCTCGCCGTGTTGGTGCTGTGCGCGCTCGGTGAGCGTCCGATGCACCCGTACGAGATGTTGCAGCTCTTCACCGCCCGACGGGAGGACCGGTTCGCCAACATCCGGCCCGGCACGCTCTACCACACCGTCGGCCGTCTCGAGGAGCGCGGACTGGTCCGCGTCGACGACGTCGCCCGGGCGGGCAACCGACCCGAGCGGACCGTCTACGCGGTCACCGACGAGGGTGCCGAACTGGCCAGGGACCACGTCGCCTCCTTGCTGGCGACACCGTCGACGGAGTTCAGCGATCTGAACCTCGCGCTCGCCGAGGCCCACGAACTGCCCCGTGAGCAGGTCGTCGACCTGCTCGACACCCGGATCGTCCACATGCGCGCCGAACTCGCCCGGTGGGAGACCGCGCGTGAGCAGGCGATGGCCCGCGGGGTGCCGGAGATGTACCTGCTCGACATCGGGTGCCGCTGCGCGACGTTGGCCGCCCAGTCCGACCACCTCGCGTCCCTGCGCACCCGACTGGCCGACGGGTCGCTGGCGTGGAAGTCCGATCCCGACCACGCCGACTGCCCCCTCACCGACGAGGACTTCCCCCATCCGGTCGACGCCTCGACCGACCACCCTGTCCAGGAGTACGCGCGATGACCGCACCCAAGCCGTTCACCCCCGTCACGGACCGTCCCTGGGCTGCCCTGATGGCCCTCTGCGTCGGGTTCTTCATGATCCTCGTCGACATGACGATCGTCGCGGTGGCGCAGCCCGACATCCAGGAGAAGCTGAACACCGACTTCAACGGCGTCATCTGGGTGACCAGCGCGTACCTGCTGACCTACGCGGTCCCGCTGCTCATCACCGGCCGGCTCGGCGACCGCTTCGGTCCGAAGCTGATGTACCAGGCCGGGCTCGTGGTGTTCACCGGGGCCAGCGTCTGGTGTGGGCTGTCGGGCTCGATCGGCGAGCTGATCGCCGCCCGCGCGCTGCAGGGTCTGGGCGCCGCGCTCATCACCCCGCAGACGATGTCGCTCATCACACGCATGTTCCCCGCCGAACGCCGTGGCGCGGCGATGGGCGTGTGGGGCACCGTCGCCGGTGTCGCCACCCTCGTCGGCCCGCTGGCCGGCGGCGTCCTCGTCGACGGCCTGGGCTGGCAGTGGATCTTCTTCGTCAACGTCCCCGTCGGCGTCGTCGGACTGGTGTTGGCGTGGTGGCTCGTCCCGACCGTCGACACCACGGGTCGCGACTTCGACGTCGTCGGCGTGCTGCTGAGCGCCATCGGACTCGGCGCCCTGGTCTTCGCCGTCCAGGACGGCGAGAAGTACGACTGGGCCGCCTGGATCTGGATCCTCGCCGCGGCGGGCATCGGGGTTCTCGGCGTCTTCGTCTGGTGGCAGTCGAAGGTGCGCGGCCAGCCCCTCGTCCCGCTGTCGCTGTTCCGCGACCGCAACTTCTCGCTGGCGAACATCGGCATCGCCGCCATGGGTTTCGCGACCGCGGGCCTGATGGTCCCGATGATGTTCTTCCTGCAGCTCGTCGGAGGCATGTCGCCGACGCGGTCGGCGCTGGTGCTCGTGCCCATGGCGGTGCTCACCGGCATCCTCGCGCCGATCGTCGGTCGCCTCGTCGACACGACGCACCCACGCTGGATCATCGGCGGGTCGCTGCTGCTGAACGCCATCGCGATCGCCCTCCTCGGCTGGCTCGCCCAGCCGGAGACGCCGGTGTGGCAGCTGCTGATCCCGGTGTGCCTCATGGGCATCGCGAGTGCGGGCATCTGGGCGCCGCTGGCCGCCACGGCGAACCGCAACCTGCCCATGACGCAGGCCGGTGCGGGTGCGGGCGTCTACAACACGCTGCGCGTCGTGGGTTCGGTGCTCGGCAGCGCGGCCGTCGGTGCGCTGCTGCAGACCCGGCTGGCCGCGGAGTTCCCCGGGGTGTCGGTCTCGACCGGGTCCACCGGGACGCTGCCAGCCGTCGTCAAGCCCGGCTTCGCCGACGCGATGGGCCAGTCGATCTACCTCCCGGCCGCCGTGCTGCTGCTGGGTGCGATCGCCGCCGCGTGCTTCGCACGGCCGCGCCACATGACGCCGGCGGCCGCACCCACAGCGCCGACGTCGACGCGGAGCGGGACCCCCGCCCCGGTGGTGGCCGACGCGGCACCGACGGTCTGACGCGTCGACGGTGTGGCCCGGGACGTGCGGCGGAGATTGACCCGTCGCGCCGGACGGGTGTGGACTGATCATCATGCTGTCCCGGCTCACCATCGACCAGCGGCGTGAGCAGCTGATCGACCGCGCGCTCGAGATCGCCGAGCGCGCAGGGATCGCCGCCGTCACCGTCCGCGGGGTCGCCGACGCCGCCGGGGTCTCGCTCGGGATCGTGCACTACTGCTTCGACGGCAAGGACGAGCTGATGGACGCCGTCGTGGGCACCGCGATGGCGCGTCACCTCGACGCGTTCCTCACCGACAACCCCGACCTGCGGGGCGGGGGAGACGGCGCGACCTCCGCGACCGGTCGGGATGGCCTGCACGCCATGGTCTCGTCGACGGTTTCGTCGGTGCTCGCCCTGACGCGCGAGTCGCCGGGCCGGTGGACCGTCCTCGTCGAGTCGATCGTGCACTCGCTGCGGACGCCCGCCGACTCGCCGGCACGGATCGCGACCCGACACCACCACCAACTCGCCGAGGACTACGGCGTCCGCTATCTCGAGACCGTCGGCGCGCGGACCGGGATGCACTGGGAGGGGCGGGAACGCGACGTCGTCCGTTACGCCGTGCAGGCCATCCACGGGATGTTCCAGTGGTGGCTGGTCGACCGGGACGACGCGGCCGCGGCACGGTCCGCCGACCTGCTGGTCGACTGGGCCGTCGGGCTCGCCGTGGACCGCGGAGCCGCGCAGGAACCGTCGCGGTCTCTGCGCGCCGTCATGTGACGGTGACGTCGACCGAGTGCAGGCCCGACGCGCCGTCGGGGATCGGTGGGGCGACGATCGCCGACTGCTGACGGCCGTCGCCGTCGAAGGCGCGCACGGTGAGCGTGTGGTCACCGGGAGAGGCGTCCCACGTCCACCGCCACAGGCGCCACGCGTCGAGCATGTCGGGGGCGAGCATCGTCGCGGCCTGCCACGGACCGTCGTCGACCCGGATCTGCACGCCGTTGATCCCGCGGCCCTGCGCCCACGCGACCCCGGCGACGGTGACCCGGCCGCGACCGACCGTGTCCCCCGATCGCGGCACGTCGATCCGGGATCCGGTCTTGATCGGTCCCTTCTCGGCCCAGCCGCGCTGCGTCCAGTACGCCGTCGCCCTGTCGAAGCGGGTCACCTCCAGCGACACCACCCACTTCGTGGCCGAGACGTAGCCGTATAGACCCGGGACGACCATGCGGGCCGGGTACCCGTGCTCCACCGGCAGCGGTTGTCCGTCCATCCCGACCGCCAGCAGCGCACCACGATCGTCGGTGAGCGCCTGCAGCGGGGTCCCGGCGGTGAACCCGTCGTCGCTGGTGGACAGCACCATGTCGGCGTCGCCCGAGGGTCCCGCCATCGCGAGGAGGTCACGCAGCGGGTAGCCGATCCAGCGGGCGTTGCCGATGAGGTCGCCGCCCACCTCGTTGGACACGCACGTCAGCGTGACCGTCTTCTCGACGGCGGGCATGGCCCGCAGCATCGCCATGTCGACGCGGACCTCCCGGTCGACCATGCCGTGGATGCGCAGCGACCACCGCTCCGCGGTGAGCTGCGGGGGACGCAGGGCGGTGTCGATGCGGTAGAAGTCCGACGGCGGCGTGATGAACCCGGCCGGGGCGTCACCCGTCGCGCCGGGCGGGTCGAGGGAACGGGTGGCCGGCGGCACCGCGAAACCCGACCGGTCGCGGCCCACGTCGTTGAGGAGGTGGTCCAGCACGGTGCCGACCACACCCGCGAGCACCGCGCCCGCGCCGGCACCGGTCAACCCGAGCAGCACCGTGCGTCGGTCGGTACGGGCGCCCGGCACCCGCGGAGGACGGGGTGCCGCGAGGCGGCCGGTCCCGGCGCGCAGCACCGCGACACCCGCGGCCACCCCGACGACCGTCGGCAGGAACCAGGCGACCCCGGCACCCGCGCGGGTCGTGGCAGCCACCACGCCGACGATCCCGAACGCGACGAAAAGGACACTGCCCCAGGGTCGTCGGGGGCGTTCGAGAAGTCCCGCCACGGCGGCGAGGACCGCGATGACTACGCACATCCCCACGATGAGGGCCGTCTTGTCGCCGGTGCCGAAGGTGTCGATCGCGAATTCCCGTACGGGCGCGGGCGTGTGGTCCACCACCGCGGACCCGACGGCGAGCAGCGGACCCGCGGCGCGGTCGAGGAACGCGGCCACGAACTGGCCGACGCCCAGCACCACCGCCGCGGCCACCACGCCGGTCGCGGCGGCCAGGACACGCTCGGGTGCGGGGGATCTCACCCGGTCCAGTATCCACACGCCGGGCGTGGTTCCCCGGGGCTGTCGGAACCCCGCCCTACGGTGATCGCATGCGGTTCCTGCACACCTCCGACTGGCACCTCGGCCGGACGTTCCACGGCGTCGATCTCCTCGACGACCAGCGCCGTGCGCTCGCCGAGGTGGCCGCCGTGGTGTCCGCGGAATCGGTCGACGTCGTCGTCGTCGCGGGGGACGTGTACGACCGCTCGGTGCCCTCGGCCGACGCGGTGGCCGTCTACGACGACGCGTTGCGCGCGATCCGCGCCGCCGGGGCGCAGATCGTCGTCACCTCGGGCAATCACGACTCGCCGACCCGACTCGGGGTGGGGTCGTCCTTCGCCGAGGCCGGTGGTCTGCACCTGCGCACGTCGTGCGATGCGATCGATCGGCCCGTCGTCCTCTCCGACGACCACGGCGAGATCGCCGTGTACGGCATCCCGTATCTCGAACCCGACGCCGCCCGTGCACATCTGGGCGTCCCGGAGGCGCGCGGCCACCAGGACGTGCTCACCGCGGCGATGGACCGTGTCCGCGCCCACCTCGCCGAACACCCCCGTCGGTCCCTCGTCGCGGCGCATGCGTTCGTCGTCGGTGGTGCGTCGACCGGCTCCGAGCGGTCGATCAGCGTCGGCGGCGTCGAGACCGTTGCCGAGCAGACGTTCTCCGGCGTCGACTATGTGGCCCTGGGGCACCTGCATGCACCGCAGGTCGTCGCGGACTCGGTCCGCTACAGCGGATCGGTGCTGCCCTACTCGTTCGGTGAGAGCTCCCACCGAAAGGCGGTGTGGATCGTCGACCTCGACGCCGACGGGCTCGCCGGCGTCCGACGTCACGACCTGCCCGTCGTGCGCGACCTCGTCTCCCTCCGAGGCGATCTCGCCGACCTCCTCGCCGACGCGTCGCATGCTGCGCACGAGAACGCCTACGTCCGTGCCGATCTCACCGACGCCGTCCGTCCGACGGACGCGATGCGTCGTCTGCGGGGGCGGTTCCCCCACGCGGTCCACGTCGAGTGGATCCGTCCGGATCCCGCCGACGCCGGCGACTACCGCTCCCGCGTGCACGGTCGGACCGACCGCGAGGTCGTGCGGGCCTTCCTCGACGACGTGCGCAGTCCCCCCACCGACGGCGAGTCCGTCCTCGTCGCCGAGGCGTTGCGTGCGGTGACGGCGGAGGTGGAGGTGTCGGAGACGTCGCGACCGGTCGTCGCGACCCCGCCGGCCGCGGCGGAACCCGCGGTCGAGCTGATGGAGGAGGACGGCAGTTTCGCGCTGTTCGCCCTCCCCACCGACGAGGAGGTGTCGGCATGAGACTCCACCGGGTCTCGATGCGCGCCTTCGGTCCCTTCGCCGACGAGGTCGTCGTCGACTTCGACGCCCTCGGCGAGGACGGGTTGTTCCTCCTGCACGGTCAGACCGGCGCCGGCAAGACCACCGTGCTCGACGCCGTCGCGTTCGCCCTGTTCGGACGGGTGCCGGGCGTACGCCACGAGGGTCGTCGCCTGCACTCCGACCACGCCGGTCCCGACGTCGTGCCGCGTGTGGTCCTCGAGGCCACCGTCGCCGGTCGGCGGATGCGGCTCGAACGGTCCCCGGAACACCACCGACCGAAGTCCCGGGGGGCAGGACTGCGCAAGATCCAGGCGAAGGGTGTCCTTGTCTGGACCGACGGGTCGGGTCCCGAACTGACCCGCCTGCCGGAGATCGGTGAGACCGTCTCGCGACTGCTCGGGATGAGCGCCGAGCAGTTCTTCCAGGTCGTCCTCCTGCCGCAGGGCGACTTCGCCCAGTTCCTGCGGGCCACCAACGAGGACCGGGAGGCGTTGCTGGAGAAGCTGTTCGACACCGGTCGGTTCGGCGGGGTCGAGGAGTGGCTGCGCGAGCGCGCGAGGACGGCGCGCGCGGAGGTCGAGGAGAAGGCGCAGTCGGTGGACCGTCTCGCCGGGCAGATCTCGGCGATCACCGGGGTGGAGGCGCCCGCCGAGCCGGACGTCGACTGGGCGACCGGCGTCCTCGTCGACGCCCGGACCGAGGCAGAGCGAACCCGAACGGCCGCCGAGGCCGCCACGCAGGCGGCCGACCGTGCACAGGCCCACCTCGACGACTGCGCGCGTCACGCCGAGCTGATCCGTCGCGGGGAGGTCGCACGCGCCGAACTGGCCGCGCTCGACGCCGATTCCGCGCTCGTGACGGAGACCCACGCCCTCCTCGACGCGGCACGGCGCGCCGGCGGCGTGCGGTCCGCCCTCGACGACGCGGTCGACACCCGTACACGTCGGGACGCAGCGGCCCGCGCCGTCGCCACCGCGAGTGACGCACTCGCGCGGATCCCGGGGGGCGCTGCGCTGGTCGCGGCCGTCGCGGAGGCGTCCGACCCGGCGGCCACCATCGCCGCCGCGGTCGATCGCTGGTCCGCGGAGTCCGGCCGACTCGAACCACTCGCCGTCCGGGCGGCCGGTCGCGCGGCGACGGTGGCCGAGCTGTCCACCCTCGCCGCCGACGTCGCGCACGCAGAGCGCCGACTGGCGGCGATCGCCGCCGAGTGGGACGAGATCCCGGCGCGGAGAGCAGAACTCGCGAGTCGCATCTCGGCGGCCACCGCCGCAGGTGCTGCGATCGACGGTCGCACCGCCGAGGCGGAGCGGCTCGCGGAGCTCGTGGCCGACGCCACTCGACGGGATGCGCTGGTCCAGCCGCTCGCCGCCGCGCAGGCAGCGGCCGACGCGGCGCGCAGCGCCCACCTCGACGCACGTCAGGATCTCGTGGCCGTCCGTGAACGTCGCGTCGCGAACATGGCGGCGGAGGTGGCCTCCCGACTCGTTCCCGGTGAGCCGTGTCCGGCATGCGGGTCCGCCGAGCACCCTGCACCGGCCGTCGACGGCGGTGAGCCGGTGACCGACGCCGACGAGCGCGCGGCGGAGACCACGGAGGAGGCGGCGGGCGACCGTGCACGACGCGCCGCCGTCGCCCTCACCGAGGTGCGGGCCGAGTACGACAGCCTCTGCGCCCGCGTCGGGGACCTCGCTGTCGCGGACCTGACGGCGGCGGCGTCCGACGCCCGCCGGGCGGTCACCGAGACCCGGCGGCTCGCCGGCGAGCTGGAAGCACTCTCCGAGAAGGCAGCCGAGATCGAGTCGACGGCCACGGCCCTGACCGCCGAGCAGTCCCGGGTGCGGGAGGACCAGTCGCGGCGCACCGAACGCGCGCAGTCGTTGCGGACCGCTCTGCGCGCGCTCGACGCGGAGATCGACGCCGCACGGGGGGACGCGGAGAGCGTCGAGGTGCGGCGCGCGCAGCTGGGGGACCTGTGCCGCGCGGCGGCGGCGCTGCGCGACGCGACGTCGCGGTGGGCCGCGGCGGACGAGAGGGCGTCCGCGGCGTCCGATCGCGCACGGGAACTCGCCGTCGACGCCGGCTTCGCCGATGCCGTAGCCGCACGGGCCGCGCTCGCGTCGCCCGACCAGATCGCCGAGTGGGAGTCGCTGCTGCGGGAGCTCGCGGCGCGACGATCGGCCGCACAGGCCGTCGTGGACGACCCGGACGTCGTCGCGGCGGCGGCCACCGGCCCGGTCGACCTCGACGCCGCCCGCGCCACCCGGGACACCACCCGGGCGGACCGGGACGACGCCCACCGCCGCGCCGCGCTCGCCGCCGACCGCGTCGCCAGGCTCGAGACACACTGCGCCCAGTTCTGGGCCGCCGCCGACGTCATGGCCCCCGCTCGCGCCCGCGCCGACGAGGTGTCCGGTCTCGCCGAGGTCGTCGCGGGCCGCGGTGCGAACAACCGTTCCATGTCGTTGCGGTCCTACGTCCTCGCAGCGCGGCTGGAGGAGGTCGTCGTCGCGGCGTCGTCGCGGTTGCGGCAGATGTCCTGTGGCCGTTACGAGTTCGAACACTCCGACGCCGCGGGGAGTCACGGGCGACGGGGCGGTCTGGGGATCGCCGTCCGCGACGAGTACACCGGTGCCGTCCGGCCCGCGGCCACCCTCTCCGGCGGCGAGACCTTCTTCGCCTCCCTCGCGCTCGCGTTGGGCCTCGCCGACGTGGTCTCGGCGGAGGCCGGTGGCCGTGTGCTCGACACCATGTTCATCGACGAGGGGTTCGGCAGCCTCGACCCCGAGACCCTCGAGCGCGTGATGGGCGTCCTCGACGACCTGCGGTCCGGTGGCCGCGTCGTCGGTCTCGTCAGCCACGTCGACGAGATGCGCAGCCGGATCCCGGCACAGCTGCACGTCGTGCGGACCGAATCGGGCTCCCGCGTCGAACTGCTCGGCGTCGCGGGCTGACCCGGCCGCGCCACCCACCACCGGCTTTGGGCGGCGTCGCGCCGGTGCGCTAGTCTTGGCCCGCCCGATGAGCCCCCGTAGCTCAGGGGATAGAGCGTCTGCCTCCGGAGCAGAAGGCCGCAGGTTCGAATCCTGCCGGGGGCACCAGATCGACCTAGGCTCGCTGCATGCGCATCGCGGTGTCGACCTACGGCAGCCGGGGGGACGTCCAGCCCGGAGCATGCCTCGGTCACGAACTCTCCCGACGCGGCCACGACGTCACGATGCTCGTCCCGCCCAACTACGTCGACTTCGTCGGCGGCCTGGGACTACGCGCGTTCGCGGTCGGCGCCGACAGCGAGTCCTACTGGGAGACCGAGCGCGGCCGCGCCACCCTGGTCACACGCAACCCGCTGACGAAGCTGCGGCTGGCGCGTGAGCAGGTGCGAGAGGGGTTCGCCCTCTTCGACTCCGGGCTCTCGGGGGCGGTGGCGTCGCTCGTCGACGACGGCGGTCTGGACCTCGTCGTGACCGGCCCGCTCGGACAGGATCGGTGCCTGGCCCTCGCCGAACGCCACGGTGCCGCGCTCGCGACGATGCGGTTCTGCGCGATGTCGGAGAACGGGGTCATGGGTCCGGTGTCGACGGCTCGTCGACTCCCGCCGGCCCTGAACCGCGCCGGATGGCGGCTGGCCGACCGTGTCACGTGGGCGGCCACGCGGGGATCGGAGAACCGGTTCCGGGCGTCCCTGGGGCTCGCCCCAGCGAGGGGGCCGTTGCCGACGCGCCTGGCGCGACGCGGGGTGAGTCAGGTCCAGGCCTACGACGCCACGCTCTTCCCGGGCCTCGACGACGAATGGGGCCCGGCACGCCCGCTCGTGGGATTCCTCGACCTCCCCGACTCCGTCCGAGCGGCCGTCGGCGACCGGGTGGACCCCGAGCTGGACACGTGGCTGTCGGCGGGGGAGGCGCCGGTCTTCGTCTCCTTCGGCAACGCTCCCGTCGGCGACCCGCGGCGTCTCCTCGCCGCTGTGGCCGACGCGACCGCGTCCCGCGGTGTACGGGCGCTGGTGGTCGGACTGGGCGGACGCAGCGGACCCGACGCCGAGCACCGCCACGTCTTCCACGCCGACCGCGTCGACCACGGCGTCGTGCTCCCGCGGTGTGCCGCGGCGATCCACCACGGAGGCGCGGGGACGACGGCGGCGACACTCCGTGCCGCCCTGCCGATGCTGATCTGCGCGGCCGGCGCCGACCAGGCCTACTGGGGTGCGCGGATCCGGGCGCTGCGGCTCGGGTCGTCGACACGGCTCGCCCGTCTCGACACGCAGACGCTCGCACGGGGGCTCGACGTCGTCCTCGACGACGCCACGCGTCGTCGGGTGGTCGACGTCAGCAGCCGCCTCGTGCCCGCCGAGGAGGCAGTCGCCGCGGCCGTGGCCGCAATGGAAACGGCGCCCACCGCGGTGATGCGGTGAGCGCCGTCTGACGACGTCGTCGGGCGGGTCAGCCCTTGACGCAGGTGAACTGCATGACGTCGATCATGTCCTTGCGGAACGCCGCAGCGCAGCCGCTCAGGTACTTGACGTAGGTGTTGTAATTCGCGCGACCGCACAGGGCGATGGCCTCGTCGCGGTGCTCGCCGAGGTTCTTGCTCCACGCGTCCAGGGTGCGGGCGTAGTGCAGCTGCAGCGGCTGGATGCGCTCGATCTCGAAGCCGACCTTGGTCGCACCGTCGGTGACCTGCTTGGGCAGCGGCAGCTGGCCACCCGGGAAGATCTCGGTGGCGATGAACCGCAGGAACTGGAAGTCGTCCTTGCCGATCTTGTTGCCGGTCTCGTGGTGGTGCGACAGACCGTAGGCGATGATCGTGTGCAGCAGCATCCGGCCGTCGTCGGGGAGCGCGTTGTAGGCGAAGTTGAAGAACTGGTCGTAGCGCTCGAAGCGGAAGTGCTCGAAGGCGCCGATCGACACGATGCGATCGATCTTGCCGTCGAACTCCTCCCAGCCCTGCAGGCGGACCTCGCCCTTGAGGCCGGTCTCGGCGGCCTTCTTCTCGACGAGCCCCTTGACGTGGGCGTGCTGGTTCTCGCTCAGGGTGAGGCCGATGACGTTGACGCCGTAGTTCTCCATCGCGCGCAGGATGGTCGCGCCCCAGCCGCACCCGACGTCGAGCAGCGTCATGCCGGGCTCGAGGTTGAGCTTGCCCAGCGACAGGTCGATCTTGGCCAGCTGCGCCTGGTTCAGGGTGTAGTCGTCCTCCTTGAAGTACGCACAGCTGTAGGTGCGCGACTCGTCCAGGAAGAGCGCGAAGAAGTCGTCGTTCAGGTCGTAGTGCGCCTGGACGTCCTCGAAGAACGGGGTCTCGGTGGTCAAGATGAACCTCTCTCGTGTGTGCACCCACCGGCGCGGCCGGCGGCATGGCGGTCGTGTCTGTCCTCGGCCGCGACCGTCCCCCCGACGAGTCGCCCCCCGATGGGTGCCGGGCCGGGACGTGGGCTGTGGTGCGACGGTCAGCGGAGCTGCACCGTCGCCGTCGCCCGGCCGAAGATCCGCTTGCCGCGGAAACTGGCACCGAGCGCGATCGTAGCCGTTCGTGAGGCCTCGTCGAGCTCTTTGACGCGGCCAGTGTATTCGACCTGGGCGGGCTCGTCGTCAGCGACGTAGGCGATGCCGGTGAAGCGGACACGGTAGTCGCGGATCGCGGCCGGGTCGGTCAACCACCCCGACAGGAACGACCCGCCGATGCCCATGGTGAGCATCCCGTGTGCGGCCACGGTCTCGAGACCGACCACCGACACGACGCGGTCGCTCCAGTGGATGGGGTTGTGGTCGGCGGAGATGCCCGCGTAGTTCACCAGGTCGCCGCGGCGCAGGGTCACGGTGCGGCTGGGCAGCTCGTCGCCGACCGAGACGTCGTCGAACGACGGGACGGTCGCGGCCAGCGGGACGTCCCACGGCGCGACCGGCGGCGTCGGGGTGCCCTCGATCTCCGTCCACGCGCGGGTCGCCGGCGGCTCGAAGTCAGCCATCATCACGTCGGACAGGGCCGCGGCGAGGGCGGGCTCGGCGTGCGCGCCGCGCCGACCGGCCGCGGTGGTGACCAGCGACTGCACCACCTCGCCGTCGGAGTTGATCAACAGCCCCTCGACGATGATCGTGTCGCCGCCGGCCTTCTGGCGGATCGGGCGCAGGCCCATGGTGAGGCCGAGGCGGTCGCCGGCGTGCATGGGACGGTGTTGCGTGAAGATCTGGTCGGTCTGCACGAAGGCGCTCGTGTCGTACTCGAGCAGCACCTCGTCGAGCAGCCAGTTCAGGCCGCTGCCGGCGAGCCGGGCGGTGAACGTCACCGGCGCCATCAGGCCGGGGTGGCCGAGCTCGGCGGCCGCGGCCTCGTCCCAGTGCACCGCGTTCGCGTCCTTCATGGAGCGCGCGAACTCGCGGATCTCCTCGCGGCCGATCTCGTAGGGGTCGTCCGGCGCGTAGTACTGCGTCCAGTCGCGCTCGGGGGAACTCACGTCCTCGGGCTTCACGGCGCTCATGGTTGCACACGCTCACCACCCCGACCGACCACCGGGGCGCCGATCGGGGAGGGGTCCTAGTTCATCGGCAGGGGAGCCGTGCGCCGCTCCGACAGCATCTGCGACATCGTGTCGGCCTCGGTGGTCTGCACGTTGATCATCTGCTGTGCGAGGTCCCGGACGTACCCCTCCGAGACGTGCTGGGGGTCGACGGCGTACTCCATCATGTGCTGCCCGCCCTGGTGGTGCCGGAGCATCAGCTGGAGGAAGTACGTGTCGACGGCCGATCCCGACAGCGACCGCAGCCGCGACAGCTCGGGCTCGGTGGCCATGCCCGGCATGATCGGCGTCGTCACGCCGTCACCGGCGGTCATCGACACACCCATCCCCATCGCGTGGTCGCCGGTCATCCACGACATCGCGGGCGTGGTCGACGCGAGCGGGCGACCCCAGCGCTGCAGCCAGGACTGCATCTGACCGATCTGGTTCGACTGCGAGGTCAGGATGTCGAACGCCAGTGAGCGCACCTGCTCGTCGGTGCCGCGGTCGAGCTCGACCGCGGCCATCGACACCGCCTGGGCGTGGTGGGCCGACATGTCCTGGGCGAAGCCGACCGCCGCCGAGTCCGGCGCGGGCGACGCCTCGTCGGACGGCACCGTCCGCCCGACCAGCAGGCCGACCCCGACGCCGACGAGCAGCAGGGCGACGACGCCGAGACCGATCAACGCGGGCAGTTGCCGTCGCCAGCCCGGGCGGATGGCCTCCTCGGGTGCGGACTCCGTCTGAGGATGTTCGGTGGTGGTCATCGGATCAGCCCGCCGGCGTCGGGGACACACCCGGCTCGTTGGTCGCCTGCTGGGTGCCCGCGCCGTTCATCGGCACCGCATCCGCCGGGACCGGCCCGACGTCCGCGGGCGGCGGGTTGTTCGGGTCGAACGCACCGGGGATGGCGGCACACGACGCGCCGACCTCGGGGTAGGCCGTCTGCTGCGGCTGACCCGGGTAGACGTTGGTCTGCGAGTTGAGTCGCAACGCGGTGATGAACTGGTCGACCCGCGGGTCGCTCGCCGAGCTCAGCTTGAGCTGATGTCCCCACGACTGCAGCGAGATCGGTGTGCTCAGGCCGGGGTAGGGCGACATGAGCATGAACTGCTTGCCGTTCACCTTGCTCTCCAGCGTCGCCTTGTCGGCGGCGGAGACGGTCTGCGGGTTGTAGGCGATCCACACCGCGCCGTGCTCGAGGGAGTGCACCGCGTTCTCGGTGCGCAGCGGGTTCGGGTAGACGACACCGGTGCAGGTCGCCCACACGGCGTCGTGCGGTCCGCCGTACGGCGGCGACTGGTCGTAGGCGACGCGCTGGGTGGGCGCGACGTGCTGACCGGCGGGGTAGAAGCGCTTCACCACACCCTGGATCGCGTCCGAGGGGTCGGGGTTCGACGCCGACGGCACGAACTTCTGTGCCTCCTCGCGCACCGTGTACTTCGGGACGAGGTAGGCCGCGATGCCGCCGACGATCGCGAGGACGACGACGACCGCGGCGATCGTGGCCCACGGCACCGACCGACGCCTGCCCGCCGCGGTCACCGGGATGGTGCCGGGGCGGCCCTTCTTCTTCGAAGCCTTCTTTGTCGGGCCCTTCGGCGCGGTCGGCGGCTTCCCCTCACCCGTCGTCGACGCCGTCTCGTCCGGCTTCGCGGCGTTGTGCGGGCTGCTCATGCTGGCCATCGGTGGGTCGGTCCTGTCGTCGGGTGGGCGGGCGCGGCCATTCTACGGGTGGGTGCTGAGCCGTCCCTGAGCCGTGACGCGCCCGACCTCCCCGTCGACGCACCCACCCCGACCCGTCCGGACCTGCGGATGTGCGCGTGACGTGCGGATGTGGTCGTGACGGGGCGGGACCATAGGATGGTGTCCCGTGACTCCCACGGAACTCCCCGACGTGCTGCGTGACGCGACGACCGCCGTGTTGTCGCGCCGCGGCCTCGACACGTCCGTGGTCCCGGACACGGTGGTCGTCGAACGGCCGCGCAACCCCGAGCACGGCGACTACGCCACCAACATCGCGCTGCAGATCGCGAAGAAGGTGGCCACGTCGCCGCGGGATCTCGCGCAGTGGCTCGCCGACGAACTGGCGACGCTCGACGGCATCGCGACCGCCGAGATCGCCGGCCCCGGGTTCCTCAACCTGCGCCTGGCGGCGGCGAGCCAGAACGTCGTCGTCTCCGACGTCCTGTCGGCGGGGGACGCCTACGGCCGCGGGTCGACGCTGGCTGGGCGGAGCATCAACCTCGAGTTCGTGTCGGCCAATCCGACGGGCCCCATCCACCTCGGTGGTACCCGCTGGGCCGCCGTCGGCGACGCCCTCGGTCGTGTGCTCGCCGCGCAGGGCGCCGCGGTGACCCGCGAGTACTACTTCAACGACCACGGCACCCAGATCGACCGGTTCGCGCGGTCGTTGCTGGCCGCGGCGCTCGGCGAGCCGACGCCGGAGGACGGGTACGCCGGCGCCTACATCGCGGAGATCGCCGAGCACGTCCGGCAGCAGCGCCCCGACGCCCTCGACCTCCCCGAGGACGAGCGGCTCGAGGTCTTCCGGTCGGTCGGCGTGGACGCCATGTTCGACCAGATCAAGAGCAGTCTCGACGATTTCGGCACGCACTTCGACGTGTACACCCACGAGAACTCGATGTTCACCAGCGGTGCCGTCGAGGAGTGCATCGCAGTGCTCAAGGCCAACGGCAACCTGTACGAGAACGACGGTGCCTGGTGGTTGCGCTCCACCGAGTTCGGCGACGACAAGGACCGCGTCGTCATCAAGCGCGACGGCGACGCGGCGTACATCGCCGGTGACATCGCATACTTCCGGGACAAGCGCACCCGTGGTTTCGACCTGTGCATCTACATGCTCGGCGCCGACCACCACGGCTACATCAAGAGGCTCAAGGCCGCTGCGGCCGCACTCGGTGACGATCCCGACACCCTCGAGGTGCTCATCGGTCAGATGGTCAACCTCGTGCGTGACGGCAAGCCTGTCCGGATGAGCAAGCGCGCGGGGACCGTCATCACCCTCGACGACCTCGTCGACGCGGTCGGTGTCGACGGCGCGCGCTATTCGCTGATCCGGTCGTCGGTCGACGTCAACCTCGACATCGACCTCGACCTGCTCACCACGCAGTCGAACGAGAACCCGGTCTACTACGTGCAGTACGCGCACGCGCGGTTGTCGGCGATCGGCCGCAACGCCGCCGATCTCGGTGTCGTCGCGGACCCGGGTGCGCTCGACCTGCTGGTCGAGCCGGCCGAGGGTGAGCTCATCCGGACCCTCGGCGACTTCCCCGGCGTCGTCGAGACCGCGGCGACACTGCGTGAGCCGCACCGGATCTGCCGGTACCTGGAGACCCTGGCCGGGACCTACCACCGGTTCTACGACCGCTGTCGCATCCTGCCGCAGGGCGACGAGGAGCCGACCGCGCTGCACGGTGCGCGGCTCGCCCTCTGCGACGCGACGCGCCAGGTCGTCGCCAACGGTCTCGACCTCGTGGGCGTCAGTGCCCCGGAGCGGATGTGATGGCGCACCCGGCCGGCCCCCGTCACGCCGAGGGGCCCGCGACGCGTGGCGTCGACGGCGACGGCGTCCCCTCGACCGTCGCGCAGATGGGCGAGCTGCCGGATCACGTGTGGCCGCGCAACGCCTGTCGCGGTGACGACGGCGCCGTCACCCTGGCCGGCGCCTCCGTCCACGACCTCGCCGACCGGCACGGGACACCGCTGTTCGTCGTGGACGAGGCCGACTTCCGGTCGCGCTGCGTCGACATGCTGTCCGCGTTCGGCGCCACCGGCCGTGTGCACTACGCGTCGAAGGCATTCCTGTGCAGCGAGATCGCCCGCTGGGTCGACCAGGAGGGACTCAGCCTCGACGTCTGCTCGGGCGGTGAGCTGGCACTGGCCCTGCGCGCCGGGTTCCCGGCCGCGCGGATCGCGTTGCACGGCAACAACAAGTCCACCGAGGAGCTCAAGGCGGCCGTCGCCGCCGGGGTTGGCCACGTCGTCGTCGACTCCGCCGTCGAGATCGAGCGCCTCGACGCCGCCGCCGGCGCGGCGGGCGTGGTGCAGGACGTCCTCATCCGGGTGACCGTCGGCGTCGAGGCCCACACGCACGAGTTCATCTCCACCGCGCACGAGGACCAGAAGTTCGGGTTCTCGCTGAGCGAGGGCGTCGCGATGGACGCCGTGCGCCGGGTCTTCGCCGCCGACAACCTCCGGCTCGTGGGCCTGCACAGCCACATCGGCTCGCAGATCTTCGATCTCGACGGCTTCGAACTCGCCGCGCACCGCGTGCTCGGGCTGCTCGCCGACGTCGTCGCGGAGTTCGGGGTCGACAAGACCGCGCAGCTGTCGGTGCTCGATCTCGGTGGTGGCCTGGGGATCTCGTACGTCCCCGACGACGACCCGCCACCGGTCTCGACGGTCGCCGAGACCCTGGTCGACATCGTGCGTCGACAGTCGGCGCAGCTGGGTCTGCCCACACCGGTCCTCGCGGTGGAACCCGGACGTGCGATCGCCGGACCCGGCACCGTGACCCTCTACCGGGTCGGCACCGTGAAGGACGTGGCGATCGGCGGCGGCCGACACCGTCGGTACGTCTCGGTCGACGGCGGCATGAGCGACAACATCCGTACCGCCCTCTACGGCGCGGAGTACGACGTACGACTCGCCTCACGCACGAGCGAGGCCCCCGCGACGCGCAGCCGCGTGGTCGGGAAGCACTGCGAGAGCGGCGACATCGTCGTCAAGGACTGCTGGCTGCCCGACGACGTCGCCCCGGGCGACCTGCTGGCCGTCGCGGCCACCGGCGCCTACTGCTACGTGATGAGCAGCCGGTACAACATGGCGGCCCGACCGGCAGTGGTGGCGGTCCGCGACGGCGAGTCCCGCACACTGCTACGACGCGAGACGCTCGCGGACCTGATGAGCCTGGAGGTGGATCGATGACCGACGACGCACGCCGGACGATCGGTGTGGCGGTGCTCGGCATGGGCAACGTCGGCGCCGAGGTGGTGCGGATCCTGCAGCAGAGCGCCTCCGACCTCGAGGCCCGCGTGGGTGCACCGCTGGAGATCCGCGGTGTCGCGGTGCGGGACCTGGGCAAGGCGCGGTCCTGGTGCTCGCCGTCGCTGCTCACCGACGACGCCGCGTCGCTGGTCACCCGGGACGACGTGGACGTCGTCGTGGAGCTGATCGGTGGGATCGACCTGCCGCGCACCCTGATCGGCACCGCACTCGAGCACGGCAAGTCCGTGGTCACCGCGAACAAGGCGCTGCTCGCCGACTACACCGGCGAGCTCGCGACGATCGCGGCCCGCGCCCACGTCGACCTCTACTTCGAGGCCGCGGTGGCCGGGGCCATCCCGGTGATCCGTCCGCTGATGCAGTCGCTCGCGGGCGACACCGTGCAGCGTGTGGCGGGGATCGTCAACGGCACCACCAACTTCATCCTCTCCGCGATGGCCGAGAACGGCGACGACTACGCCTCGACACTCGCCGAGGCCGGGCGGCTCGGGTACGCCGAGGCCGACCCGACCGCCGACGTCGAGGGCTACGACGCCGCCGCCAAGGCGGCGATCCTCGCCTCGATCGCGTTCCACAGCCGCGTCACCGCCGGCGACGTGTACCGCGAGGGCATCTCCACCATCACCACCGACGACCACGAGTCGGCCGCGACACTCGACTGCACCATCAAGCTGCTGTCGATCTGCGAGCGCATCGACGACTCGATGGGGCGCCAACGGGTCTCGGCCCGTGTGTATCCCGCGCTGGTGCCGAACTCACACCCGCTCGCCTCGGTGAACGGGGCCTTCAACGCCGTCGTCGTGGAGGCCGAGAACGCGGGCCGGTTGATGTTCTACGGCCAGGGGGCGGGGGGTTCGCCGACGGCGTCGGCCGTCCTCGGCGACCTGGTGATGGCTGCCCGCAACAAGGTGCACGGCGGTCGGGGTCCGCTGGAGTCCACCTACGCGTCGCTGCCGATCGCGCCGATCGGCGACGTCAACACGCGGTACTACGTGTCGATGAAGGTCGCCGACCGTCCGGGCGTGTTGTCCACCGTCGCAGGCGAGTTCGCCAAGCGCCGCGTGAGCATCGCGACCGTCCGCCAGGCGGGCGCCGGCGACGACGCGCGCCTCATCGTGGTGACCCACCGCGCCCCGGACTCCGCGCTGTCGGAGACCGTGGACGCCCTCAACGATCTCGACGCCGTCCTGTCGGTGTCGAGCGTGCTCCGTCTGGAGGGAACCGATGGCTGACAGCGATCTCACGCAGCGCCCCGGCGTGCACACCCGGTGGCCGGGCCTCATCGAGGCGTACCGCGACCGGCTGCCCGTCGACGCCGACACCCGCGTGGTCACGCTGCTGGAGGGCGGGACCCCGCTCATCACCGCGCCGCACCTGTCCGAGATCACCGGGTGCGAGGTGTACCTCAAGGTCGAGGGCGCCAATCCCACCGGCTCGTTCAAGGACCGCGGGATGACCATGGCGGTCAGCATGGCCGTCACGAACGGCAAGAAGGCCGTCCTCTGCGCGTCGACCGGCAACACCTCGGCCTCGGCCGCGGCCTACGCGACGCGTGCGGGCATCACCTGCGCGGTGCTCATCCCGACCGGGAAGATCGCGATGGGCAAGCTCGCGCAGGCCGTCATGAGCGGCGCGAAGATCATCCAGGTGAAGGGCAACTTCGACGACTGCCTGGAGCTCGCTCGCAAGGCGACGGCGGAGTTCTCCGAGATCGAGCTGGTCAACTCGGTCAATCCCGCCCGCATCGAGGGACAGAAGACCGCGGCGTTCGAGATCGTCGACGTCCTCGGCCGCGCCCCCGACGTGCACGCACTGCCGGTGGGCAACGCGGGCAACATCACGGCCTACTGGAAGGGCTACTCGGAGTACCACGCCGACGGTGTCGCGTCGTCGCGTCCGCGGATGCTCGGGGTGCAGGCCGCCGGTGCGGCGCCGCTGGTGACCGGGCAACCGGTGAAGAACCCCGAGACCGTCGCGACCGCGATCCGGATCGGGTCGCCCGCCAGCTGGACGCAAGCCGTGGCGGCGAAGGACGAGTCCGGTGGCGTCTTCCGCGCGGCCACCGACGAGAAGCTGCTCGAGGCGTACCGTCTCGTGGCCGGCCGGGAGGGCGTCTTCGTCGAACCCGCGTCCGCCGCCAGCGTGGCGGGCCTGCTCGCCGCGCGGGAGGAGGGCTGGGTGTCGGCGGGGGAGACCGTGGTCTGCACCGTCACCGGCAACGGACTCAAGGACCCCGACACCGCGCTGGCGGGCATGCCCGAGGTGCAGGCGATCGACGTCGACCCGCACGCGGTGGCCCGTATGCTCGAGGTGGGCTGAGATGTCCGGCGCCCCCCGCGGACGGGTCTGATGTTCCCCGTCCTGCCCGACGGCGTCGTCACCGACGTCCGGGTGCCCGCGTCGTCGGCCAACCTGGGGTCCGGGTTCGACTCGCTCGGCATCGCCCTCGACGTCTACGACGACCTGCGCGTCCGCGTCACACCGTCGGGTGTGCGCGTGGCCGTCGACGGGGAGGGCGCCGGGTCGGTCCCGCTGGACGACACCCACCTCGTCGTGCGCGCGCTGCTGCGCGGACTCGAGGCCGGCGGCGTACAGGCCCCGGGCCTCGACATCGTGTGCCGCAACGCCATCCCGCACTCGCGGGGACTGGGGTCCTCGGCCGCGGCGGTCGTGTCCGGCCTGGCCGCGGCGTCGGGTCTCATGGCGAAGAGTGGTGTGCGACAAGGTTTCTCGGCCGACCAGCTGATCCAGTTGGCGGGCGAGTTCGAGGGTCACCCCGACAACGCCGCGGCCAGCGTGCTGGGTTCGGCGATCGTGTCGTGGACCGAGGAGGTCGACGGCGCGCCCGCCTATCACGCCCGACCGCTCGTGGTGCACCCGTCGATCTCGGTCACGGCCTTCGTGCCGCAGCACGAGTCGTCGACGGCGCTCACCCGGGGTCTCCTCCCGGACGCCGTGCCGCGGCTCGACGCCGTGCACAACCTCAGTCGGAGCGCCCTGGCCGTGGTCGCGCTCACGGCCGACCCGTCCTGCCTGCTGGCGGCGACGGCCGACCGGCTGCACCAGCACTACCGGGCGCCCGTCCTGCCCGACACCACCGGCATCGTCGCCGAGCTGCGGACCCGCGGGATCGCGGCCTTCGTCTCCGGTGCCGGTCCGTCGGTGCTGGCGCTGCACGACCGTCGCATCCCGGACGAGAGCGTCGCGTTCGCGAGCGGGCTGGGGTTCGACGTCCGACCGCTGCGTGTCGCCGGGGGAGTCTCCATCACCTGACGCCGACGCGCCGGACGGGTGGGTGTTGCCGCAGGACGGCATGGTGGATACCATGTGGTCGTCTCGCAGCGGACATGCGATCGTCCTGCCGCGCCCATCTCCTCGAGATCCCGAGTAGATCGGTGACGGGTGCACCACGGGCCGTCACGTCGTCGGGATCGGCCGCAGATCGTTCGAGCAGTGCGCGTGAGACACCACCGCCCCGGGCATGCCGGTCCACGACGACCGCACACGAACCACGTGTGCACCCGCCGCGTGACGTCCCGCCGACCCGGTGCGGACCACACAGACTTCCGGCCATGTCGATCTGACGGGTGCGGGAACCGCCGGCATCCACGGCGGGTATGCGAAACCCCCACCGTTCTTCTCACGGTGGGGAACGAAAGGACATCCGTGACCGATACGGACCTGATCTCGACCCCGGCTCCCGAGGCGGCCCCGGCCGCCGACGCGCCCGCCCGCGGCGGTCGCTCCCGCGGGACCGGACTCAACGCGATGGTGCTCACCGAGCTGCGACAACTCGCCGGTGAACTGGGCATCCGCGGCACCTCGGGCATGCGCAAGGGCGACCTCGTGGCCGCCATCGCGGCCCGCCAGTCGACCGGGTCGTCGGCGGCCCCGACCAACGGGAACGGCGGGTCGCGCACCGCGCCGACCACCGCCGATGCGCCCGCCGCGTCGACACCGGCCGGCGACGAGTCCCGGGGCCGGGACGGCGACCGCCCTGTCAGGGAGCGCGACGGTGCGTCGCAGAAGGACAGTGGGTCGGCCGGCGACACCCGTGACGACGACACCCGCGAGTCGGCTCGAGGCGACGGCGAGGACCGTCCGCAGCGCACCCGTGAGCGCGGGCAGCGCCGGGGCGAGCAGCGCGGTGACCAGAGCCGGGACCAGGGTGGCGACAACCAGCGCACCCGCGAGCGTGGTGACGGCAGCCGCGGTGAGAACCGCGAGAACAACCGGGACGGCAACCGCGGCGAGAACCGCGAGAACAACCGGGACGGTGGCCGCGGTGAGAACAACCGGGACGGCGGCAACCGCGACAACCAGGGCCGTGGCGACAACAACCGCGGTGACGGGAACCGTGGCGACGGCAACCGTGGTGACGGCAATCGTGCTGACGGGAACCGCTCCGACCGCGGCGACGGCAACCAGGGCCGGGGCGGCCAGAACGGCCCCCGCGGCGGCGGCAACGACCGCCAGGAGGACGACGGCGAGGGCGGCGGCCGCGGCCGGCGGGGTCGTCGGTTCCGTGAGCGGCGTCGTGGACGTGACCGCGAGGGCGGGAACGACGCCGAGCCTCAGATCAGCGACGACGACGTGTTGCAGCCCGTCGCCGGCATCCTCGACGTCCTCGACAACTACGCGTTCGTCCGGACCTCGGGGTACCTCGCCGGGCCGAACGACGTCTACGTGTCGATGAACCTCGTCCGCAAGAACGGGCTGCGCCGCGGCGACGCCATCACCGGTGCGGTGAAGCTGCCCCGCGACGGTGAGCAGAACAACCAGCGCCAGAAGTTCAACCCGCTGGTGCGGCTGGACACGGTCAACGGCGGCGACGTCGAGGCCGCGCGCAAGCGTCCGGAGTTCGGGAAGCTGACGCCGCTGTACCCGAACGAGCGTCTCCGACTCGAGACCACGCCCGAGCGTCTCTCGACCCGCGTCATCGACCTGATCATGCCGATCGGCAAGGGACAGCGTGCGCTGATCGTGTCGCCGCCCAAGGCGGGCAAGACGACGATCCTGCAGGACATCGCGAACGCGATCTCCATCAACAACCCCGAGTGTCACCTCATGGTCGTCCTCGTCGACGAGCGTCCCGAGGAGGTCACCGACATGACCCGCTCGGTGAAGGGCGAGGTCATCGCCTCCACCTTCGACCGCCCGCCGTCGGACCACACGTCGGTGGCCGAACTCGCGATCGAGCGCGCGAAGCGCGTCGTGGAGTCCGGCAAGGACGTCGTGGTGCTGCTCGACTCGATCACCCGCCTCGGCCGCGCATACAACAACGCGTCGCCGGCGTCGGGCCGGATCCTGTCCGGCGGTGTCGACTCGACGGCGCTCTACCCGCCGAAGCGGTTCCTCGGTGCGGCGCGCAACATCGAGAACGGCGGCTCGCTGACGATCATCGCCTCGGCGCTGGTGGAGACCGGCTCCACCGGCGACACGGTGATCTTCGAGGAGTTCAAGGGCACCGGCAACGCCGAGCTCAAGCTCGACCGCAAGATCTCCGAGCGACGCGTGTTCCCGGCCGTCGACGTCAACCTGTCCAGCACGCGCAAGGACGAGCTGATGATGTCGGCCGACGAATTCGCCATCGTCCACAAGCTGCGGCGGCTGCTGTCCGGTCTGGACTCCCAGGCCGCCATCGACCTGCTCATCTCGCAGCTGCGGAAGTCGAAGACGAACATCGAGTTCCTCATGCAGGTGCAGAAGAACGCACCGGGTCAGCTCACCGAGGACTGACTCTCGAGCGGTGACCGTCAGGCGTCGGGGATGGCCGACGTCGGCGGCGGGCCGACGTCCGCCCGCGGCGGGTCGTCGACGTCGAACACACCCGTGCTCGCGCAGGTGCCGGTGGGCTCCGGGGACGCGAACGCCGTCGGGTCCTCCGGGTACACGCCCTTCTGGGTGTTCAGGCGGGTCGCGGTGACGAAGTGGTCGAGCCGGGGATCGTCGGCGCGGTCGAGGCGCAACTGGTGTCCCCACGCCTGCACCGAGATCGGTCGGTCGAGCCCGGGGTAGGGCGACATCAGCATGTGGTCGACGCCGGTGACGCGCCGGGCGAGCGCGGTCACCGACGCCGCGTCGAGGGACGGGGCGTAGGTGATCCACACCGCTCCGTGCTCGAGGGAGTGCACCGCGTTCTCGTCCCGCAGCGCGCGCGGGTAGACGACCCCGGTGCAGGCGGCCCAGACAGCGTCGTGTCGGCCTCCGACGGGTGGGCTGTAGCGGTACGCGACGCGCTTTCCGGGCCCGACGTGTCCACCGCGGTAGAACGCCCGGACGACACCGGGGATGCGCATCGCCGGGTCCGGGTCGTCGGCGGTCGGGACCCAGCTCTGCGCGCGCGGCGACGACCGACCGGTCAGCGCGACGGTGATGACGACCACCCCGGCCGTCACCACCAGCGCCGCGACGATCGCCACCACCAGAGTCCGACGTCGCATCCCGACACCCCTCTCGCCGTCCCGCCGGCGTGCTCCGCCGTCTCCCCGCGAGGGTAGAGACGCCGGGAATGTCGGGACGTCTCCGCTGGTTGACACCCATGTCCGAGCATCACGGCCCGCCGGGCGTCGATTTCGACGCAGGTCACGGGTCTGGCATACTCGGCAAGGTTGTGCACCACCTCGATGCACATCATCACCGTCCGGTTCCGGTTCACACCGCGGTGTCCCACAGGGGCAGCGGTGACCCGGCGACCACGAAAGGGACACCAGATGAAGCAGGGCATTCACCCGCAGTACGTCGACACCACCGTGGTGTGCGGCTGCGGCAACACCTTCCAGACGCGGAGCACGCGGGACAGCGGCCAGATCACGGTCGAGGTCTGCTCGCAGTGCCACCCGTTCTACACGGGCAAGCAGAAGATCCTCGACACCGGCGGCCGTGTCGCGCGCTTCGAGAAGCGCTACGGCAAGCGCACGCCGAAGGGCGCCGACGCCGCCAAGTAGCTCATTTACCGACGCCCGTCCCGCGCATCGCGCAGGGCGGGCGTCGGTGCGTCTGCACCCTCGCCGACCGCGTCCGGTCGGCCCCCGTCCCACGACCCCGAGGAGGTCGCCGTGAGCACGACACAGCCGTCTGCCGTCGACGACGTCCTCGCCGAGTACGCGGGTCTCGAGTCGCAGATGGCGGACCCGTCCCTGCACGACGACCCAGCCGCAGCGCGACGGGTGGGCAAGAGGTTCGCCGAGCTGGCCCAGGTGAAGGCCACGCACGACCGGCTCGTCGCCGCTCGCGAGGACCTGTCCGCCGCACGGGAACTCGCGGCGGACGACCCGTCCTTCGCCGACGAGGTCACCGAGCTCGAGGCGACGGTGGCCGATCTCGACGTCGCCCTGGCCGACCTCCTCGCACCCCGTGACCCCCACGACGGCGACGACGTCGTGCTGGAGATCAAATCCGGTGAGGGAGGGGAGGAGTCGGCGTTGTTCGCCGCCGACCTCGCCCGCATGTACCTCCGGTACTGCGAACGGCGTGGTTGGGCCGCAACGCTTCTCGGCGTCACGGAGTCGGATCTGGGCGGGTACAAGGACGCCACGCTGTCCATCAAGGCGAAGGCCGCGTCGCCCGACGGTGTCTGGGGACGGATGAAGTTCGAGGGCGGCGTGCACCGGGTCCAGCGCGTGCCGGTGACCGAGTCGCAGGGCAGGATCCACACCTCGGCGGCCGGCGTCCTGGCCTATCCCGAGCCCGACGAGGTCGAGGCCGTCACGATCGACGATTCCGACCTGCGCATCGACGTCTACCGCAGCTCCGGCAAGGGCGGCCAGGGTGTGAACACCACCGACTCGGCCGTGCGGATCACCCACCTGCCCACCGGGATCGTCGTCACCTGCCAGAACGAGCGCTCGCAGCTGCAGAACAAGGCCCGGGCGCTGCAGGTGCTCGCCGCGCGCCTGCAGGCTGCGGCCGAGGACGAGGCGGATGCCCAGGCGGCGCAGGGGCGCGCGGCGCAGATCCGCACCGTCGACCGGTCGGAACGCATCCGCACCTACAACTTCCCCGAGAACCGCATCACCGACCACCGCGTCGGGTTCAAGGCCCACAACCTCGACGCCGTCCTCGACGGCGATCTCGACGCCCTGCTCGACGCCCTCGTCGCCGCCGACCGCCAGGCGCGCCTGCAGGCCTGATGACCGCCCGGGTCCGCGACGTGATCGCCGCCGCCACGGCTCGACTCGCGGCGGTGGGCGTGGCCTCACCCCGTGTCGACGCCGAACTCCTCGTCGCCCACGTGCTGCGTGTCGATCGCGGTCGACTCGTCGTGGTGGACTCCCTGACCGATGCGGAGCACGCGGAGCTCACCGCCCTCGTCGGTCGCCGCGCGGATCGTGAACCACTGCAGCACATCCTGGGGGACGCGGCGTTCGGTCCGGTGACGCTGGCGGTCGGCCCCGGGGTCTTCGTGCCGCGGCCGGAGACCGAACTGCTGCTCGAGTGGGCGGTCGGTGCATGCGCGCGGGCCGGTCCCGCGCCGCGCGTCGTCGACCTGTGCAGCGGCAGCGGCGCCCTCGCGCTGGGCGTCGCCGCGCTCACCGACGCGACCGTGGTCGCCGTCGAGAAGGATGCCGACGCCCTGATCTGGTTGCGGCGCAACGTGACCGACGCGCCGGAGCCGTGGCGACGACGGGTCGAGGTGCGTGCCGGCGACGCCACCACCCTCGACTGGCGGCATCCCGCCGACGGCCCGATCGACGTCGTCGTGAGCAACCCGCCCTACGTCCCGTCCACCGCCGACGTGACGCCCGAGGTCGCCCACGACCCCGACGTCGCCGTGTTCGGCGGGCGGGACGGGATGAGCGTCATCACGCCGATGGTCGCGGCGATCGCCGCGGTCCTCGTGCCCGGTGGGCGGTGCGCGATCGAACACGACGACACCACCGCCGACCGCGTCGCCGCGGCGCTGGACGCCACCGACGCGTTCGACGGGGTCGTCGCGCACCGTGACCTCACGGGCCGACCCCGGTTCGTCAGCGCGCGCCGACGGTCGGACACCTCCACGGCCGTGGGATGATGACCCACGTGAGCACCGTGTTCGATTGCAACCAGGTCGATTCGCGCGCCGCCGGGATCCGCGCCGCGGTGGGCGCGGTGAAGTCCGGACGTCTCGTCGTCCTCCCCACGGACACGCTCTACGGGCTGGGCTGCGACGCGTTCGACTCCGACGCCGTCGCGTCCCTGCTCGCGACGAAGAACCGGGGCCGTGACATGCCGGTCCCCGTTCTCGTCGGGTCGTGGGACACCATCGATGGCCTCGTCCTCTCGGTCACGCCGCGGATGCGCGAGCTCGTCCGCGCTTTCTGGCCCGGCGGGCTGAGCATCGTCGTGGAGCAGGCGCCGTCGCTGGCGTGGGACCTCGGCGACACCAGCGGCACGGTCATGGTCCGCATGCCCCTGCACCCGGTGGCCATCGAGCTGCTCCGCGAGGTGGGGCCGATGGCCGTGTCGAGCGCGAACCGCTCCGGCAACCCGCCCGCGACCACCGCCGACGAGGCGCGCGCCCAGCTCGGTGACGACGTCGCCGTCTACCTCGACGGGGGACCGGCCGACCACGCGACGCCGTCGACCATCGTCGACCTGTCCGGTCCCACACCGGCGATCCTGCGCTCGGGCGCGGTCCCGCCCGAGCAGATCGCCGAGGTGCTCGGGGTCGAGACGGCCACCCTGCTCGACTGACGCGGACCGCGCGACGCGCCGCCGCGGGCGGGGACGCCGGTGGGGGACACCAGTAGATTCGACGGGTGCTCCTCGCCGCGACGACCCTCTCGAACAACGGTGCGGGTGTGCCGTTGCGCGAGTTGGCCCTCGTCGGCATGAGCGCGGCGTTGATCACCTACCTGGCGACCGGCGCGGTCCGTGTCGTCGCCACCCGCACCGGGGCCGTCGCGGTGCCCCGGGCCCGCGACGTGCACGCCGTCCCGACCCCCCGCCTCGGGGGTGTCGGGATGCTGCTCGGCGTGCTCGCGGCCATCCTCATCGCCCAGCAGCTCCCCGCCCTGACACGGGGGTTCGCCTACACCGACGACATGGACGCGGTGGTGGTCGCCGCGCTGGTCATCGTGGTCGTCGGCATCATCGACGACCGCTGGGGCCTGGACGCGCTGACGAAGTTCGTCGGCCAGCTCACCGCGGCCGGTGTCCTGGTCCTGATGGGCGTGAGCTGGACGGTCATCCCGGTGCCGTTCGGCGGCATCGACACCGTCGTCCTCGACCCTCTGCAGTCGGGACTGGTCACCATCGCGCTGACGGTGGCGACCATCAACGCGATCAACTTCGTCGACGGCCTCGACGGACTGGCCGCGGGCCTCGCCTTCATCGCGGCACTGGCCATCCTGCTGTTCTCGCTCGGCCTCCTCCGCGACCAGGGGGGCGACGTCAGCTACTACCCGCCCGCCCTCATCTCCGTCGCGCTCGCGGGCGCCTGCCTGGGGTTCCTGCCGCACAACTTCCAGCCGGCGCGCATCTTCATGGGCGACTCGGGCTCGATGCTCATCGGGCTGATGCTGGCCACCGCGTCGACCAGCGCGTCGGGTCGCATCGCGGTCACCGCCTACGGTCCGGCGGACCTGTTCTCACTGCTCTCGCCGCTGATCCTGGTGGCCGCGGTCATGTTCATCCCGATGCTCGACATGCTGCTGGCGGTGATCCGCCGGACCCGCGCGGGCGTGGGTTTCTACACACCGGACAAGATGCACCTGCACCACCGACTGCTCGAACTCGGACACTCCCAGCGTCGCGTCGTGCTGGTCATCTACCTGTGGGTCGCGGTGCTGGCGTTCAGCGTCGCGGCGAGCACCGTCTTCTCCGTGTCGGTGGTGATCCCGGCCCTCGCCGGGGGACTCGTGGTGGCGTTGGTGGCGACGGTCGTGCCCCGACTCCGGCGCCGCGCCGTCGTCGCACGCATGCGGCGTCCCGGCGCCCGAACGCCGTGAACCAGGCGTACCACCAGGTGTAGTACTATCCGTCGTAGTAGCCCTCCTGACGTGCGAGGAATAGTCACCCGGTGTGACCGAGACCCCACGGAGGACCGGTTATGAACGCGTTGGTAGGGTCATCCTGACCGGCGAGCTTACGACCGCTTTACCCGCGGATCGCACGCTCGATGGACGCCGCCCCCACCGACAGCCCATGCCGTGCTCGACGACGAGCCCGGTACTCCGACCCGAGGAGAGGCCGATGACGACGTCGACCCCCAGCTCGTCGGACCAGTTCTATCCCGCCATCCCGCTGTCGCTGAAGCGCCCCGCCCTCATCGTGGGTGCCGCCGCCGTGGTCGCCCTCGTGGTGTCCGGCGTGCTCGGCCACATCCTCTTCGGCGTCTTCTTCACCGCGGGTGTCGCACTGATCTTGGCCAACTCGAAGATGGTGCAGTTCAGCGTGTCCGCCGCCACGGAGGGCGACACCGGCCGCAAGAAGCCCGTCGTCCTCAACACCGCCGTCCGCCTGGCCGTCATCACGGTCGCGGCCCTGGCCATCGCGTTCGTGTTCCGGCCCGAGGGCCTCGGGGTCATGTTCGGCCTCGCCCTCGGCCAGGTCATCGTGGTTCTCTCCACGGTGATCCCCGTCATGAGAGGACTCCGCAAGCAGTCATGAGCGCCGTCTACACGTTGGCCGCCGAGGAATCCGGGGGCGACTCCAAGATCGAGGTCGGGCACCACATCCCGTTCTCGATCGGGGGACTCGAGTTCAACCTCGACACGATCATCGGCACGGGTGTCGCCGCGATCATCCTGCTGGGCCTGGCCTTCTACCTCCGTGCGAAGGTCACCGCCGGCGTCCCGAACGGCGTCCAGCTGTTCTTCGAGACCGTCGTGAACCAGATGCGCTCGCAGATCGAGAGCGCGATCGGCATGCGTGTCGCGCCGTTCGTGCTGCCGCTCGCGGTCGGGCTCTTCACCTTCATCCTCATCTCGAACTGGCTGTCGGTGATCCCGGCCCAGTACGGGACGTCGGAGGGCACCGCCTCGGAATGGCTGAAGCCGCCGGCGTCGGACGTCAACTTCGTCTACGCGCTCGCCGTGGTCGTCTTCGTCTGGTACCACGCGGCCGGCGTGAAGCGCCGTGGCTTCCTGGGCTACCCCAAGAAGCTGGTCAAGGGCCACGTCGTCTTCCTCGCGCCGATCAACATCATCGAGGAGATCGCCAAGCCGGTCTCGTTGTCCCTGCGACTCTTCGGCAACATCTTCGCCGGCGGCATCATGATCGCGCTGATCACGCTGTTCCCGGCCTACATCGCCTGGGCGCCGAACGCGATCTGGAAGCTGTTCGACCTCTTCGTCGGCCTGATCCAGGCGTTCATCTTCGCCCTCCTGACGATCCTCTACTTCAGCCAGTCCATGGAGTCCGAGGACGCGCACTGACCTCCGGGTGATCCCGGCCTGAAAACGGTGACGGCACCGCCGTCACCCCCACCACGACCCGGCAACCGTTGCCGGTTCACCGAAAGGAACGAATCATGGACCCACAGATCGGTCTGGGCGCACTGATCGGCGGCGGCCTCATCCTGGGCGGCGGCGCCATCGGTGCCGGCATCGGTGACGGTCTCGCCGGTGCACAGCTGATCGCCGGTATCGCCCGTCAGCCCGAGGCGCAGAGCCGGCTGTTCACCCCGTTCTTCATCACCGTCGGTCTGGTCGAGGCCGCGTACTTCATCAACCTGGCGTTCATGGCCCTCTTCGTGTTCGCCACGCCGATCTCGGCGTCCTGACCCAGGCAACCCCTGGAGGAATCGGGTACTGACACCATGGCTCTCGCCGCAGGAAACTTCCTCATCCCCAACGGCACGTTCTTCGTCGTGCTGGTCATCTTCGGGATCGTGCTGCTCGTCATCGGCAAGTTCGTCGTGCCGCCGATCAAGAAGGTGCTCGACGAGCGGGACGAGCAGGTCGCCCGGACCGGACACGACAACCGGACGGCGACCGAGGAGTTCGAGGCCGCCGAGCGGGAGTACCGCGAGGCGATGAAGTCCGCCCGCGGCGAGGCCACCGGTATCCGTGACGAGGCACGGGCGAAGGGTCGCGAGACCCTCGACCAGATGCGTCAGCGGGCGACCGCAGAGGCCGACGGGGCGGTCGCCGAGGCGACCGACAAGCTGCGGGGCGACGGCGAGAAGGCCGCCGCCGCGGCACGGGAGGACGTGGGTCGGCTGTCCGCCGACCTCGCCAGCCGTGTGCTCGGGTTCGACGTGACCTCCGACAGCCGCCTCGCCGACAAGTTCACCAGTGCATCCACGTCCGCGTCCTCCGAGACGCGGCAGCCGAGCGGGACGGGGAGCTGAGCTCGTGTCCATCGTGATCGTCAACCTGATCGGCTTCGTCGTCATCGTCGCGGTGGTCGTGCGGTACATCCGCCCGCCCGTCGCGAAGGCGATGAAGTCGCAGCAAGACGCCGTCGCCGAGCAGATCGCGGAGAGCGAGAAGGCCAAGAAGCGGCTGCAGGAGGCGCGCGACGCGCACGCCAACGCGGTCGAGGAGGCACGTGCCACCGCGAGCCAGATCCGCGAGGAGGCCCGCGCGGACGCGCAGGCCATCTCCGAGGAGCTGGCCGCCCAGGCCGACGCCGAGGTGGCCCGCATCCGTGAGCACGGCACGGCCCAGGTCGAGCTGAACCGGGCCAACCTGATCCGCGGACTGCGCTCCGACCTGGGTCTGGCGTCGATCGAGCTCGCCGGCTCGGCGGTGCGTGAGCACCTCCAGGACGAGACCGCCCGGCAGGAGTCCATCGACCGCGTCATCGACGAGCTCGAGACCATGGTCGGCTCCGACGACGACCGTTCGCGGGTGTCCGCCCCGTCCGATCTCGTCGGCCTGCACTCGATGCGCGCCGCGAGTCGCGAGGTCGTCCGCGACCTCACCGACGAGTTCGACCGTCTGACCGGCGATCTCGACGAGGAGGGCCTGCGCGCACTCGCCGACGAGCTCGCCGACGTCGTCGCCGTCCTCACCCGTGAGCACGTCCTGCGCAAGCACCTCGGCGAGCCGTCGGACGACGCCGAGGCCAAGAAGCGCCTCGTCGACGCGGTGTTCGGTTCGGTGCGTGACGAGACCAGGTCGCTGCTGCACACCGCGGCCGTCGGCCGCTGGTCGCAGACGTCCGACCTGACCCAGGCGATCGAGCGGCTCGCCCGGTTCGCGCTGCTCGTCGTGGCCGACCGCGCGTCGACGATCGACGACGTGGAGGACGAACTGTTCCGGCTCGGCCGCCTGCTCGTCGCGCAGCCGCGCCTCTCGGCGCTGCTGTCCGACCAGAACGCACCGGTCGACGGCCGCCTCGGCCTGCTCGACTCGGTGATCGGCGGCAAGGTCGACCCCACCACAAAGGCCCTCGTCGAGCAGACCGTCCGGCTCCTCCGCGGCCAGGCGGCCGCATCAGCTGTCTCCGACCTCGCCGAGCTCGCCGCCGCGCGCCGCGGGGAGACCGTCGCGCACGTCATCGCCGCGATCGAGCCCTCCGACAGCCAGCGCGAGCGCATCGCGCAGGTGCTCGGGCGGATCTACGGGCGCGAGATCTCGACGCAGGTCGAGGTCGACCCCGACCTGCTCGGTGGCCTCCGGGTCGCGATCGGCGACGAGGTCATCGACGCCGACGTCGCCACGAAGCTGGCCCGCGCCGCGGACGAGCTGCCCTCGTGATCGGACCCGGTCACGCCACTCACCTCACCGACCTACCCCAACGCAAGGAAGACTGATACCCATGGCGGAGTTGACGATCTCATCCGACGAGATCAAGGGTGCAATCGAGCAGTACGTCTCGTCGTTCACGGCCGAGGCCTCGCGTGAGGAGGTCGGTGTCGTCACCGACACCTCCGACGGCATCGCCCACGTCAGTGGCCTGCCCGGCGCGATGGCCAACGAGCTCCTGGAGTTCCCGGGTGGCGTCCTCGGCGTCGCGCTGAACCTCGACGAGGACGAGATCGGTGCGGTCATCCTCGGCGAGTACGAGCACATCGAGGAGGGCCAGCAGGTCAGCCGGACCGGCGAGGTGCTGTCGGTGCCCGTCGGCGACGGCTTCCTCGGCCGCGTCGTGAACCCGCTCGGCCAGCCGATCGACGGTCAGGGCGACATCGAGTCCGACGAGCAGCGCGTCCTCGAGCTCCAGGCGGCCTCGGTGCTCGAGCGCCAGCCCGTCGAGGAGTCGCTGGCCACCGGCATCACCGCCATCGACGCCATGACCGCGATCGGTCGCGGTCAGCGTCAGCTCATCATCGGCGACCGCAAGACCGGCAAGACCGCGGTCTGCATCGACGCGATCCTGAACCAGAAGGCGAACTGGGAGTCCGGCGACGAGAGCAAGCAGGTCCGCTGCATCTACGTCGCCATCGGCCAGAAGGGCTCGACGATCGCCGGCGTGAAGCAGGCGCTCGAGGACGCCGGCGCGCTGGAGTACACGACCATCGTCGCGGCGCCCGCGTCGGACTCGGCGGGCTTCAAGTGGCTCGCGCCCTACACCGGCTCGGCCATCGGTCAGCACTGGATGTACCAGGGCAAGCACGTCCTGGTGGTCTTCGACGACCTGACCAAGCAGGCCGAGGCCTACCGCGCCATCTCGCTGCTGCTGCGTCGTCCGCCGGGCCGCGAGGCCTACCCCGGCGACGTCTTCTACCTGCACTCCCGTCTGCTGGAGCGGTGCGCGAAGCTGTCCGACGAGCTCGGTGGCGGGTCGATGACCGGTCTGCCGATCATCGAGACCAAGGCCAACGACATCTCGGCGTTCATCCCGACCAACGTCATCTCGATCACCGACGGTCAGGTGTTCCTCGAGTCGGACCTGTTCAACAAGGGTGTCCGTCCCGCCATCAACGTCGGCACCTCGGTGTCGCGCGTCGGTGGTGCCGCGCAGACCAAGGGCCTCAAGAAGGTCTCCGGCTCGCTGCGTCTGGAGCTCGCCCAGTTCCGCGAGCTGGAGGCGTTCTCGGCCTTCGCCTCCGACCTCGACGACGCGTCGAAGGCGCAGCTCGAGCGCGGTGCCCGCTGGGTCGAGCTGCTCAAGCAGGACCAGTTCAGCCCGGTGCCGGTCGAGGACCAGATCGTCTCGATCTACCTCTGCGGTGAGGGCCACTTCGACTCGGTGCCCGTCGAGGACATCAAGCGCTTCGTCGGTGAGCTGCTGACCCACCTGCACCACAGCGCGCAGGGCGTCTACGACTCGATCGCCGGTGGCAAGGCGCTGGCCGACGACCAGGCCGAGGCCCTCGTCGACGAGGTCAACAAGTTCAAGCAGGGCTTCCAGGCCAGCGACGGCTCGCGCGTCGTGAACGAGGACGACGCCGAGTCGATGGACGCCGACGACGTGACCAACGAAGAGATCAAGCTGCGGAAGTCCTGACGATGACCGTGTGTACAGACCGACGAGACCGCAGGGGAGTGTGAGAGATGGCCAGCATCCGTGAGCTGCGCTCGCGCATCCGTTCGGTGCAGTCGACCCGCAAGATCACCAAGGCGCAGGAGCTCATCGCGACGTCGCGCATCACCAAGGCGCAGGCGCGGGTGAACGCGTCCAAGCCCTACGCCGAGGAGATGACGTCGGTCCTCACCGAGCTGGCGAGTCGGTCGGGCACGCTCGACCACCCGCTCCTCAACGAGCGTCCGGAGCCCAAGCGGGCCGCGGTGCTGGTCGTGACCAGCGACAGCGGTCAGTGCGGTGGCTACAACTCGAACGTTCTGCGGGAGACGCGTGAGCTTCTCTCGCTCCTGCGCGACGAGGGCAAGGAACCCATCATCTTCGTGATGGGCAAGAAGGGCCTGGGGTACTTCACCTTCCGCGACATCGCGGTGGCGGGTGCCTGGACCGGGTTCTCCCAGCAGCCCCGGTACTCCGACGCGAAGACCGCCACCGACCGGCTCGTCGAGCTGTTCGTGGCGGGCGCCGGCACCGAGGTCGAGGGCGAGGACGAGACGCCGTCGCTCGAGGGCGTCGACGAGATCCACATCGTCTACACCCGGTTCGCGTCGATGCTCAGCCAGGTGCCCGAGGTCCGTCGCATCGCGCCGATGGTGGTCTCCGAGTCCGACGAGGAGGAGATCGCCGAGAGCCCCGAGCGGAACTACACGTTCGAGCCCGGAGCCGAGACGCTGCTGTCGGCCCTGCTGCCGAAGTACGTCGCCACCCGCGTGTACGCCGCCCTGCTCGAGGCCGCCGCCTCGGAGTCGGCGGCACGACGCACCGCCATGAAGGCCGCGACCGACAACGCCGACGAACTGGTGACCGACCTGTCCCGACAGGCCAACCAGCTGCGTCAGGCACAGATCACGCAGGAGATCAGCGAGATCGTCGGCGGGGCGAGCGCACTGGCGAACTGAGCGAGCACGACGGTGGGGCAGCCGACCCCGCCGCGATGAGAACCACGAGATCCAGCGGCCGCGAGGCCAGGAAGTGACCACCATGAGCACTGCAACAACCGAGGCCCCGAGCACGTCGGGGTCGCGCGACGCGGCCGGCCGCGTCGTCCGAGTCATCGGTCCGGTCGTCGACGTCGAGTTCCCGCGCGGCGCCGTCCCCGACCTGTTCAACGCCCTGCACGCCGAGGTGAGCCTCGAGGCCGTCGCCAAGACGCTGACCCTCGAGGTCGCCCAGCACCTGGGCGACAACCTCGTCCGCACCATCTCGATGCAGCCCACCGACGGCCTGGTCCGCGGTGCGGAGGTCGTCGACTCGGGCAAGTCGATCACCGTCCCCGTCGGTGACGTGGTCAAGGGCCACGTCTTCAACGCCCTCGGTGACTGCCTCGACGCGCCCGGCACCGGTCGCGACGGTGAGCAGTGGAGCATCCACCGCAAGCCGCCGGCCTTCGACCAGCTCGAGGGCAAGACCGAGATCCTCGAGACCGGCATCAAGGTCATCGACCTGCTGACCCCGTACGTCAAGGGCGGCAAGATCGGTCTGTTCGGTGGTGCCGGTGTCGGCAAGACCGTCCTCATCCAGGAGATGATCACGCGTATCGCGCGCGAGTTCTCCGGCACCTCGGTGTTCGCCGGCGTCGGCGAGCGCACCCGTGAGGGCACCGACCTCCACCTCGAGATGGAGGAGATGGGCGTCCTCCAGGACACCGCCCTGGTGTTCGGTCAGATGGACGAGCCGCCGGGCACGCGCATGCGCGTCGCGCTGTCGGCCCTGACCATGGCCGAGTACTTCCGCGACGAGCAGGGCCAGGACGTCCTGCTGTTCATCGACAACATCTTCCGGTTCACCCAGGCCGGTTCCGAGGTCTCGACCCTGCTGGGTCGCATGCCCTCGGCCGTCGGGTACCAGCCCACGCTGGCCGACGAGATGGGTGAGCTGCAGGAGCGCATCACCTCGACGCGCGGCAAGTCGATCACCTCGCTGCAGGCGATCTACGTCCCCGCCGACGACTACACCGACCCCGCGCCGGCGACGACGTTCGCACACCTCGACGCGACCACCGAGCTCTCGCGTCCGATCTCGCAGCTGGGCATCTACCCGGCCGTCGACCCGCTGACGTCGACCTCGCGCATCCTCGAGGCGTCGATCGTCGGTGACGAGCACTTCCGTGTCGCCAACGAGGTCAAGCGCATCCTGCAGAAGTACAAGGAGCTGCAGGACATCATCGCGATCCTCGGTATGGACGAACTGTCCGAGGAGGACAAGGTCACGGTCCAGCGGGCCCGTCGTCTGCAGAAGTTCCTCGGCCAGAACTTCATCGTCGCCGAGAAATTCACCGGCCAGAAGGGCTCGGTCGTGCCGCTCTCGGACACGATCGAGGCGTTCGACCGCGTCTGCAAGGGCGAGTTCGACCACCTGCCGGAGCAGGCGTTCAACAGCTGCGGTGGACTCGACGACGTCGAGGCCGCGGCCGAGAAGATCTCCGGGAAGTGACGCGAGTCCATGGCTGACACAGGCTTTCCGGTCGAGGTCGTCTCGGTCGAGGAGCGGCTCTACTCGGGAGAGGCGACGTTCGTCATCGCCCAGACCACCGAGGGCGAGCTGGGCATCCTCAACCACCACGAGCCGCTGCTCGGTCAGCTCATCCCCGGGGGCTTCGTCCTCATCGAGCAGACCGACGGCAAGCGTCGGGTCGCCGCGGTGCAGGGCGGGTTCCTGTCCGTGACCGGGGACGCGGTCACCGTGCTGGCCGAGTCGGCCGAGTGGGCCCGCGACATCGACGGCGACGCCGCGCGTCAGACGCTCGAGTCGGCCGAGGAGGGGTCCGAGGAGTACGAGCAGGCCCTGTCCCGCGTCCGCGCGGTGGAGCAGCTCGAGAAAGAGAAGTGACGTTCACGACGGCCCGGACCACGGTCCGAGGGGTCGTGGCAAGCTGGTGACACACACCGGCTGGTGACGGCACACCGAGACCACGGTGACGATCCCCGCAAACTGCAGAGTTTGCGGGGATCGCTGTATCCGGCACCCCGACAAGGGGCCCAGGAGGCGCAGATGAGTGGGACGACGACCTTCGCGATCGTCGTCCTCGTCGTGCTCGTCGCCGGCCTCGTCGCCCTGGGGGTGGGCGTCGCACTGCGCGTCGCCCGGCTCCGCAGTCGCGGGACGGCGGTGCTGTTCCGGGTACTCCCCGCGGGGGACGACCGCGGGTGGCGGCACGGGATCGTGCGTTACAACGACGACGCCCTCGTCTACTACCGCCTGTCGAGCCTGCGCACGGGACCGAGCCGGGTGATCGAGCGTCAGGCCATCGAGGTGGAACGGCGTCGGGCGCCGCACGGGACCGAGGTCGACGTGATCGAGGACATGACGGTCGTCGAGATCTCCGCCGGCCGCAACCGCTACGAGCTCGCGATGTCCCCGGGTGCGGTCACCGCGTTCCAGTCCTGGGTGGAGTCGCGCCCGTCCGAGCGGTCACGCCGTCGGCGTTCCGCCTGACCCTTCGTCCCGCGGGTTGCGCTGGCGGTCGCCGCCGGGGCGCCACAGCACGTCGTCGCCGCCGTTGGCCGCGCGGGCGAGGATGAACAGCAGGTCGGAGAGTCGGTTGAGATACCGCGCGGGCAGCACCGACGTCGTGTCCGGGTGCGCGTGCACCGCGGTCCACGCCGCGCGTTCGGCCCGGCGCGTCACGGTGCGGGCCGTGTGGAGGAGCGCCGCGAGCGGGGAGCCGCCGGGGAGGATGAACGAGTCGAGCGGGGGGAGCGGGTCGCCGTACTCGTCGCACAAGTGCTCGATCGCGTCGATGTACTCCTGCTTCACCCGCAGCGGCGGGTACTCCGGATCGGGCACGACCGGGGTCGCGAGGTCCGCGCCGGCGTCGAAGAGATCGTTCTGCACCGTCGTGAGGATCTCGGTCATCCGCTGGTCGGGGGATCCGAGGGCGATCGCGACGCCGATCGCCGCGTTCGCCTCGTCGCACTCGGCGTAGGCGACGACGCGGGGGTCGGTCTTGGGCACCCGCGAGAAGTCGCTGAGACCCGTCGTCCCGTCGTCGCCCGTACGGGTGTAGATGCGGGTCAGGTGCACTGCCATGGCCCAACCGTAGGGGACGCCCGCCCCGAGGCCACGACGAGAGCCGGCGCAGCGGCCCGCGGCACGCGCCGCGGGCGATACCCTCCCGGCATGACGCCGAGGCCCTTCCGTGTGGAGCGCAGTCGCACCATCGCCGCGCCGACTGCGCAGATCCTCGCCGAGATCGTCGACTTCCGACGGTGGACGGCGTGGTCACCGTGGGAGGACGCCGACCCCGCCATGACGCGTGAGTACTCCGGCGCCGACAGCGGTGTCGGGGCCCGTTACCGGTGGTCGGGCAACCGGCGTGCCGGAGAGGGGTCGATGGAGATCGTGGGCGTCGACCCCGCCGGCGTCGACATCCGGCTGACGTTCACCCGGCCGATGACGGCCGACAACGTCGTGCGCTTCGACCTCACCGCCGACGGGGCGGGGACCCGGGCCACCTGGTCGATGACGGGGGAGACGTCGGGTCTCGCGGGGCTCGTCTCCCGGATCGTGCCGATGGACCGACTGGTCGGGCGTGACTTCGAGCGCGGGCTGGAGCGGTTGGACGCCGTGGCGACCGCCGACACCGGACGGGAACGGTGAGGGCATCCCGTGGCCCGGGGCGGGGACGGCGACGCACCTGGTTAGGCTCGAAAGCGTGAGCGATCGCTTCCTGGTGACCGGCGGGGCCCGACTGGTCGGCGACGTCGCTGTGGTCGGCGCCAAGAACAGCGTCCTCAAACTGATGGCGGCCGCGCTCCTGGCCGAGGGCCGGACCACGATCACCAACTGCCCCCAGATCGCGGACGTGCCGCTGATGGCCGACGTCCTGCGGGGACTGGGGACCACGGTCGAGATCGAGGGCGACACCGTCGTCGTCGACACCCCGGCCGAGCCCAAGTTCCACGCCGACTTCGACGCGGTGAAGCAGTTCCGTGCGTCCGTCTGCGTGCTCGGGCCGCTGCTGGCGCGCTGTCGACAGGCGGTCGTCGCGCTGCCCGGCGGTGACGCCATCGGATCGCGCCCGCTCGACATGCACCAGGCGGGGCTGCGGGCGCTCGGCGCGCACAGCTCGATCGAGCACGGGTGTGTGGTCGCTCGCGCCGACCGGCTCGTGGGTGCGGCGGTGGCGCTCGAGTTCCCCTCCGTGGGGGCGACGGAGAACATCCTCATGGCGGCCGTGCTCGCCGAGGGGACCACCACCATCGACAACGCCGCCCGTGAACCGGAGATCGTCGACCTCTGCGTGATGCTGCGGCAGATGGGCGCGCACATCGAGGGCGCGGGGACGTCGACGCTCACCGTGACCGGCGTCGACCGGCTCCACCCCACCACCCACCGCGTCGTCGGCGACCGCATCGTCGCCGCCACCTGGGGGGTGGCCGCCGCGATGACCCGGGGTGACATCCGCGTCACCGGCATCGACCCGGCGCACCTGCACCTCGTGTTGCAGAAGCTCACCGACGCCGGCGCGTCGGTGGAGCGCTTCGACGACGGGTTCCGGGTGCGGCAGGAGGGGAGGCCGCGCGCGGTCAACGTCTCGACCCTGCCGTTCCCCGGGTTCCCCACCGACCTGCAGCCGATGGCGATCGGCCTGGCGACGGTGGCCGACGGGATGTCGGTGATCACCGAGAACGTCTTCGAGGCGCGGTTCCGGTTCGTCGAGGAGATGATCCGGCTCGGAGCGGACGCCAGGACCGACGGCCATCACGCGGTGGTGCGGGGGATCGACCGTCTCTCGAGCGCACCCGTGTGGTGCAGCGACATCCGTGCCGGCGCCGGTCTGGTGCTCGCCGGGCTGGTGGCCGACGGGGTGACCGAGGTGCACGACGTGCACCACATCGATCGCGGCTATCCGGAGTTCATCGAGAAGCTGTGTGCGCTCGGTGCTGACGTGCGTCGTGTCGACGACACCCCCGACGGGGCCGCTGACCAGGCGATTTGACCACGGGCGCAACGCTGCGTAGTTTCTTCGGAGTCAGCGCGCCACGGCGCCGCCCCGGTCAGACCGGGAAGCCGGAAACCGGGCCTGCGCAGACATCCAGTCACCACAATCGGCCGATTCGCTCGGCCGACCACGGTGCGCCGAGGATCCCGGATCTGCCCCGCGAGAGCGGATTTGAACCGGACACGATCACTCTGCTAGGCTGGAAGAGTTGCTCCGGAGACGGGGCAGCGACCGAACTACAGTCCTCGATCACGAGCCCTACCAGGGCAAACGGTTCGTGGGTGTGTGTTCTTTGAGAACTCGATAGTGTGTCGACAATTGTTGGTGAAGTTTTTGTTTGCCTGCGGTGTTTGTCAGTGGATGCCGTGGGTTTT
>NZ_JAMTCG010000008.1 GCF_024171725.1 Williamsia serinedens | reverse complement strand
TGTGGGTGTCGATCCCGACGAACACCCGATCGGCACTGCTTTCCGACGGCGGTTTTGTCATGCTGGCCATGGGTCACCTTTGGGCTAGGAGGTGGGCCGCACGCGACCGGTCGGGCCGGGTGGACAGAACAGTGACGAGACATTGCCGTGTGTCGTCAGGCTCCTATCAAGCCACACCCGGACCGGCCGGGAGCACGCTGACGGCCCCGGACAGATGCGCCCAGGCCCAAGGGCGAGTCGACCGATCGCTCGAAGGACAACAGCCAGGTCGTGTCAGTGCAGAAATGAGCCAGACCCACCCCTGAACCGGGCCCATCGAGTATCACTGTGCAGTAGATCCCCGCGAGCGTGCACTCGATCCCGCCGACGGTGCACTCGATGCAGTCGGTCGTGCGGTACTGCACGGTCGACGGGATCTACCGCACGGTCGGCGAAATCTACCGCACGCTCGGCGGCGTGTATCGGCACGCTCGGCGAGGTGGGGTGCGGCGTCCCGGGGGTCAGTACTGGGCGAGCCAGAAGCGGATGCCCTGGTCGTCGACGCATGCGGCGGTCGTCGCGTAGGGCTGGCGCGACACCGGATCGGTGACCCGACCTCCTGCCGCGACCACCCGCTCGACCGCCGCCTCGATGTCGTCGACGGCCCACATCGCGATCGCCTCCGACGTCGCGGCCCCGCCCCCGATGCCGATCTGCGGGCGACTGTCGACGACCTCCCAGCCGTCGTCGATGCGGCCGGGCGTGAACTCCCACCCGAGCACCCGACCGTAGAAGTCCCGATGCGTCGCGCTGTCGGGCGTGTACACGGTGAGGTAGGTCAGTTCGCCGTGGCCCGACGGGTGCATCTCGCCCCTCCTCTGCGACGCGTCGGGCACGGTGACCGCGAACTCCACCCCCTGCGCGTCGACGAGGTCGACGGCGCCGTGGCGCTCCGCGGTGTTCTCCGGCACCCGGCCGCCCGCGTCGATCGTCGCGCGGCGGGCGGCATCGAGGTCGTCGACGGCGTAGACCGCGAAGATCGTGCGACGGTCCGGTGCCTCCGAGATGCCCAGCCGGTGCGACAGGTTCGTCACCTGACCGTCCTCGACCACCCAGCCGAGCACCGACGAGTAGAACGCCGCCGCCCGTCCGGCGTCGGGGCACCACAGCGACAGGTAGACGACATGGCCGGGCCGGACCCGCTCGGGGGCAACGGCTTCGACGGAGAGAGGCGACGACAGCATCCAGCGGTGACCGAACGGATCGATCACGACACCGGTGCGGGATCCGTGCGCGTCGTAGGGCTCGCGCTGGACCCTCGCGCCGCCGGCAGCGGCCGCGGTGACGGCCGCGTCGGCGTCGTCGACGGCGAGCATGAGACTCACCGAGACCGCTCCGGGCGCCGGTGCCGACAGCCCGAGTTCCGCGAACGCCTCGGCGAGATACACCGCACCGCCGCCCATCTCGAGCTCGGCGTGTCCGATCCGCCCGTCGGGCATGGTGATCGGGGTACCGCGCAACCGGGCGCCGAGGTGCTCGACGTACCAGTCGATCGCGGCCGGTGCGTCGGCGACGGCGAGATACGGCAGGGCGCCGGGACGTTCGACCGCGGGAGCGGCCGCCGCGGGGGCGTCGAGGGTGACGGACATGTCGACTCCTTCCGGGAGGTCGACGCCGCGCCGCAGCCGCTCGCGCAGCCGCTCGGTGAACGTGGCGTCGGGGGTCATGGGCTGGTCGTCGTCGGCACGCAGGACGGCCAGCGGGTCGCGGGGGCTCATCGTCGGCCTCCTCTCGTGGGCTGCGATTCGTGGGGATAGCGCGTGCGGAACTCGTGTTTGGCCCGCGTCAGCAGTGACTCTGTGGCGGCGACGCTGCGTCCGAGCGCCTCGGCGCACTGCCCGACCGTGCAGTCGTCGACGTAGCGCAGCGTCAGCACCGCGCGGTGCAGCGGGGTGCACTGCGCGAGCGTGTACTCCGCGACGAGACGGTCGAGCTCGACGTCCCAGTCGTCGTGTCCCGCGTCGGGGGTGTCACCGACCGGTTCGGGTGTCCGTGCCTGCCGTCGCCAGTGGTCCGCGAGTTTGTGGCGTGCGACGCCGATCAACCACGGCACGGTCGGCGTCGGCGGGTCCGGTCGCCGCATCGTGTCCATCGCCGCCAGGAACGTCTCCGACGTGACGTCCTCGGCGACCGCGCGATCACCGCAGCGTCGCACCACGTAGCCGTAGACGGCGGGGAGGGCCTCGTCGTACACCGCCAGCACCGCCTCGGGACCGGGTCCATCAGTCACGACCACATCGTCGTCGCGGGACGGCACTTTCCGTCGGTCGAATCGGTGAGAAACTGGGCCGGGCCCTGCCCCACGACGAAAGAGGACTGCCGTGCACGTCCGTCCCGCTCTCCGGCTGACCGTCCTTCTGTGCGCGCTCGTGGCGCTCGGCACCTCGCTCGTCGCCCCGGCCTCGGCGCGCACCCCGCTGCCGGTCCCGTACGACTTCTTCGCCGGCGCGCGCGAGGAACTCGCTCACCCGGGCGGATCCGCCCCCGGCACCAACGACTTCGCGTGCCGGCCGACCGCCGCTCACCCCGACCCGGTGATCCTGGTCCACGGGACCGGGGGCAACCGGCAGACCAACTGGGCCACCCTCGGCCCGGCGCTCGCGAACGCCGGGTACTGCGTCTTCGCCCTCACCTACGGCACGCTGCCCGGGAGCCCGTACCCGATCTCCGGTCTCGGCGGGTTCATCAGCATGGTCGACAGCTCCCGACAGCTCGGCGCCTTCGTCGACCGTGTCCGCGCCGCGACCGGTGCGGCGAAGGTCGACATCGTCGGACACTCCGAGGGCACGTTGATGCCGCAGTACTGGGTGCGCTACCGCGGCGGCGCGCCCGTCGTCGGCAAGTACGTGTCGCTGGCGCCGTACTGGAAGGGACAGGACTCCTCGGCCTGCGACGACGCCGTCGCCGCGATCACGGGCATCGGGCTCCCGGCCAGTGCCTGGCCGTACCCCGAGTGCAACGAAGAGGACTACGGCTCGTCCTTCATCCGTGCGATCAACGCCGGCGGCAGCCCGTACTCGCCGGGCATCGACTACACCAACGTGCTCACGCGGTACGACGGCATCGTCGAACCGTGGACCGACGGCCTCGTCCCCGGCCCGCGCACCACGAACATCGTCGTCCAAAACACCTGCGCGGCCGACCGCTCCGACCACCTGTCGCTGGTGGCCTCGCCGCGGACCGTCGCGATCGTGCGGAACGCCCTCGACCCCGCGCACCCCGTGCCCGTCCCGTGCGTTCCCGTCGCCCCGGGGCTGCCCGGCTGACACCGCACCGATGAGTTCCGGGCGCCGCGCCGGTCAGTACCGACATGGCCACCGGAACCGTGTTCAGCGCCCTGCTCTCCAGCGACGACCCCGCGCGGCTGCGGGACTGGTACGCAGCCGTGTTCGAGGCGTCCGTCGAGCACGTCGGCGACGGTGACGGGTATCAGGTCGTCGACCTCGACGGCTTCTACCTGATGATCGACTCCCGCGACGACGTGACCGGACGCGCGGCCGAACCCGCCCGCGTGATCCTCAACGTCGAGGTGGACGACGTCCCGGCCACCGCCGTCCGTGTCGACGAGCAGGGTCTCGGGTGGCACGCACGCCCGGAGGAGCGGGGCGGCAACTGGTTCGCGACGGCGATCGACCCCGACGGCAACCTCGTGCAGATCATCCGGCTGTCCGACGCGATGGAGCGCGAGGCGCAGGAGGCCTCGATGACACCGTTCAGCGGGTTCGCCGTCCGCGACGTCGATGCCGCGGCCGCCTTCTACGGTGACGTCCTCGGGTTGCGCGTCGACCGCAACGACATGGGGCTGCTCACCCTTCACCTCGACCGGCGCACCCGCGTCATCGTCTACCCGAAGCCCGATCACGAATCCGCGGGCTTCACCGTCCTGAACCTTCCCGTCCCCGACATCGACGCCGCCGTCGACGATCTCGCGAGGAAGGGTGTCGAGCTGCTGCGATACGACGGCATGCCCTGCGACGACAAGGGAGTCATGCGGGGACGGTCGGCCGGGATGGGCCCCGACATCGCCTGGTTCGCCGACCCGTCCGGCAACGTGCTGTCGGTGCTGCACTGACCCACCGCCGCTCTCGCGACACCCGTCGACTCCGGCGACTGCGATCGCAGTCGCGGGAGCGCGCCCACGTCAGCGCGGTCAGGACCGTGCGGCCGACCTCCGCGCGACAGCGACCACCGCGTCGGCGACGGCATCCGGGGCGTCGAGTGGCACGAAGGTGCGCGCGTCCGGCACGGGCGTGAACTCCGCGTCGGGGAAGACGCCGGCGAGCCGTCGGCCGAGGTCCGGGGTGAAGCACCGGTCGTCGGAACCCCATGCCAGCGCGACCGGACCGTCGAATGTCAGTGACCGGGTGACGCCGTCGAGCTCGGCGGGGTCGATCGCGCGCAGGAACGTCACCAGGTCGCGACGGATTGCGGAGCTGGACAGCAGGGGGTCGATCCAGGAGCGGGTCAGGGCGCTGTCGGGGCCGTGCGCCAGCAGTCCGTAGCCGAGGGGGCTGTGGCGCAGGGCCGTCAGTCGCATCGTCGGGATCATCGCGCGCAGGATCGCAGGTCGCTGGAGCAGTGCGAACACCTCGCGGAACGGCCGCGGCGGGAAGACGTCGAAGGCGTCGCAGTTGGTGAAGACCACCTGTCCGACGCGACTCGGGTCCGTGGCGAGGAGGAACTGGCACAGCGCGCCGCCGGTGTCGTTGCCGACGAGCGTGACGTCGGACAGGTCGAGGTGCGCGAGGAGCCCGGCGATCGCCGCGGCGACGGACCGGGGGGACAGCGGCGCGCCGGCGTCCATCGCTGTCGAGTGCGCGCCGAGCGGCAGGTCCGGGACGACGCAGCGCACCCCGCGGTCGACCAGCCGATCGACGACGTGCGACCACAGTCGACCGTCGGCGAGCACCCCGTGCACGAGCACGGCCGTCGGCGCGGAGGGGTCGTCGGGTCCGGCGACGCGGTAGGGGATCGGACCGAGATCCGACGTGAACTGTGCGGGGGCGGGGTGACCGGTCATCTCGGATACGCTCTCGTCGTCGAAAGTTACATACAAACAGCCTGCATGAAAGTTACATACAGACGGTATGGAAGTCAACGATCAGCCGCGACGACGCACGCAGTCCGAGCGGAACGCGGCCACCCGTAGGGCGTTGCTGGCCGCTGCACGACCCCTGTTCGGGTCGGCGCCCTTCGCCGACGTCTCCACCCAGGCCGTCGTCGCGGCCGCAGGGGTCACCCGCGGCGCGCTCTACCACCACTTCGAGGACAAGAAGGGGTTGTTCGTCGCCGTGTTCGACGAGGTGGAGGGGGAGATCACCGAGGGCATCGCGACGCGCGTCGCGGAATCCGGCGAGACCGATCCGCTCGCCGCGATGCGCCTGGGAGCCCGAGTGTTCCTCGAGGCGTTCGTCGATCCGATCGCCCAGACCATCGTCCTGGTCGAGGCGCCCTCGGTGCTGGGCTGGAAGGAGTGGCGGGCCCGTGGCGAACAGTTCGGCATGTCTCTCGTGGTGGGCCTGCTGCAGGCCGCGGTCGCGACGGGTGCGGTCGCGGACCAGCCGACCCGTCCCCTCGCCCACGTCGCCATCGCTGCCATCGACGAGGCCGCGCTCTACGTCGCGGCCGCCGACGACCCCGACCGCGCACGGGCCGAGATGCTGGTCGTGCTCGACCGTCTCATCGACTCGTTCGCGGCCGGGTAGGTCACGTCAGAGAGCCGCGCGGACCACGTCGCGGAACGGGGTGAGATCTCCGACGAGGCCCGTGAGATCGGTGGCGTCGCCGTCGAGTTCGCCGCGGGCGACGCCGGCGTCGGAGTCGGCGAGGACCTCGTTCATCGGGGCGGGCACGCCGTTCTGTGCCAACGCGGCGGCGTAATCGGTCTGAGGCAGGTCCTGGTACCGCACCGGCTTCCCGGACACCTCGGCGAGGATCCCGGCGATGTCGTCGTAGGTCAGGCTCTCGGCGCCGGCGAGTTCGTACACGCGGGGAGTGCCGTCGACGATGGCGGCCGCGGCGGCCGTCGCGTAGTCGGCTCGCGCGGCGGGTGCGACGCGCCCGTCGCCCGCGGCGCCGTACAGGACGCCGCCGTCGAGCGTGGGCTGCAGCGCCGCGACGTAGTTCTCGGAGTACCAGCCGTTGCGCAGCAGGATGTGGTCGACGCCGGACTCGGCGAGGACCTTCTCGGTCTCGACGTGCTCGCGGGCGAGCGCCAGCCCGCTCGCGGTCGCGCGCAGGATGCTCGTGTACGCGATCAGGCCGACGCCGGCGTCCCGCGCGGCCTCGATGACCGTCGTGTGCTGCGGGACCCGCGACCCGACCTCCGACCCGGAGACGAGGAGCAGGCGGTCGACGCCCTCGAGCGCGGCGCGGACGGCGGCACCGTCGGCGTAGTCGGCGACGCGGACGTCGACCCCGCCGTCGCGCAGGCCGGACGCCTTCCCGGCATCACGGACGATCGCGACGACGTCCGAGGGTGCGACACCCCGGGCGCGGAGCGCGTCGATCGCCAGGGAACCGAGCTGTCCTGTGGCGCCGGTCACGGCGTAGGTGGTCATGGGTGTCTCCTTCGTCCGGGTCGTCCCGCGCGTTGCGGTGACTCATCAATAGCACTAACAAAACTGCATGTGCAAACACGGATGCATGCGGCGCCACCTGGTCGGCTATGATCAGCCGGTGCACGCGGACGAGTTCGACCCCTCCCTCGAGGCGGATGTCTTCGCGCGCGACTGCAGTTCGCGCGACATCCTCCAGGGCCTGACGACGCGCTGGGCCGTCCTCGCGATCGCCGCGCTCGCCGAGGGCGACTTCCGGTTCAACGCCCTGCGCCGCCGGGTCGACGGCGTCAGCGAGCGCATGCTGTCCCAGACGCTGCAATCCCTCGAGCGGGACGGTTTCGTCACCCGCACGGTCCTGCAGTCCATCCCGCCCCGCGTCGAGTACTCGCTGACCGACCTCGGTCGTCGCGTGTCCGTGCCGATCGTCGGCCTCATCGAGACGGTGCAGGCTGCCGTGCCCGAGGTCGTCGAGGCCCGTCGTGACCACGACGAGGACCACGACGCGCCCGTCGCCGCCGGGGGTACGCGGACCCGGTGAGGATCAGGCGTGGACGACGGCGACTGACCGTCGTGGGGGTGGTCGTGGCCGTCGTGGTGGTCGTCATCGCACTCGCGGCGCCCTGGCGGGGCGGCGCGCCCGCCACCGACGACGAGGCCATGACGCCCGACAGCGTCGTGGTCGGCCGTCACCCGGTGCAGTACGTGGCGCTCGGCAGTTCGTATGCGGCGGGGCCGGACTCGTCCGACATCGTCGACCGGCGCTGCATCCGCAGCGGCGACGACTACCCGCGCCGCGTGGCCGCGGCGGAGGGCTTCGACCTGACCGACGTCACCTGTTCGGGATCGACCATCCCCGACATCCTGCGGCGGGCCCAGCCCGGTCGGGCCGACCGTCCGCAGATCGACGCCGTCACCCCGGACACCGGCCTGGTCACCATCACCACCGGCGGCAACGACGTCCACTACATCCCGCGCCTCACCGACCTCAGTTGCGCGAACCAGCCGTCGCGACAGCCTCGTCGACCGCGGCACTGTCACCCCGAACGGCCGTCGTCGCTGTCCGCCCCGGGTGAGTACACCGCGCTGGAGAACGCGATGGTCGCGGTCGTGGACGCGGTCCGTGCCCGCGCACCCCGCGCCGTCGTCGTCATCGTCGACTACATCCCCGTGCTGGACCCGCAGGCGACGCTGTGTGCGGGTGTCCCGCTGACGCGCGAGCAGGCGATGGAGACCGTGCAGACCTTCGACCGTCTGACCGCGGCGACCCGCGCGGCCGCCGAACAGTCGGGCGCGATCCTGGTCGACGCGGCCGCCGCGGCGGAGGGACACACCGTCTGCTCGTCGTCGCCGTGGGTGTCGTCGTTCGTCCCGCCCGCGCCGTACCACCCGAACGCCGCGGGCCGTGCCGCGATGGCGGACCTCACCGTGGGCGCGATCCGTGACTCGGGACTGTTCCCGACCTCGACGCCGAGCTGAGGGAGGCGGTCAGGCGACGGCCGGCGTGGACGCCCTGCGCCGCCACGCGACCCACGCCGCCGAGACGAGGAGGAGCACGCCGGTGCCGAGGATCGCCGTCCCGGCGATCGGGGCGACGCTGTAGCGCAGCGCGACACCGACGACCACCGCCGCCAGACCGACCGGTGCGGATCGCGAGACGCGCTGCGCGGCCGGGTCGATCATCGACCGACCGGTCGTGACGAGGCTGAGCGGCGACCGCCGCAGCGCCTCGACGATCAGGATCGTCACCGCGACGGTCGCGAGGTAGTCGACGACGATGACGACCGCCGAGTTCGTCCGCACGTCGACGACGATGTAGCGCTGCACCACGTCGAGCGCGATCGCATGCGCGAGATAGATGCCGAACGACCGGTCGGCGGCGGTGCGCATGAACCGGGCGACCACCGACCCGGGGGTGCGGCGTTCCTGCCACAGCGTCCCGAGGCAGTAGAGCATCGCGATGATCGCGGCGTAGGCGAAGGTGTTGTGCAGCATGAAGACGTTCGTCGCGCGGAACATCTCCTCGCCGTGGTGCACGAGCCAGAGGAAATAGCCCAGGGTGGCCGCGACCACGACGAGACCGACGGCGAACACCTGTGCGCGCCGGCGGCGGGCGAACGACTGGAACGCCTCGAAGTGCATCGCCGCGATCGCGCCGGACAGGATGAAGAACTGGTACGGGAAGATCGTCACCTCGAGATGCCGCCACACGAGACCGACGACACCGTGGGTGAAGATGCCGTGTTGCGGGCGGACCATCATCAGCAACAGGACCGCGTGGATCGCGAAGCTCCCCGCCAGCAGGTAGCGGTGCCTGCCCCAGGTGCGCCGCAGCACCCACAGGGCGATCGGGAACACCAGATAGATCTGCATGCTCACCGACAGGAAGTACAGGTGGTACCAGGCGGTGCCCGTGATGAGGTCGTAGACGAGGCTCTTGCCGGCGAGTGCGGCGTCGTGCGCGCTGCGGACGGTGTCGGCGATGTTCGTCAGCCCGCCGCCGAGGTAGTGGCCGTAGAGCCAGTAGAAGAGGCTCCACACCACGAACGGCAGGCCGATGAGCTTGAACCGTCGACGCAGGAACGGCGCGACCTTCAGGTCGCGGTGGCGGTACTGGTAGGTCAGGACGAACCCGGTGAGCGCGAAGAACCCGTAGCGGGTGTAGCGCAGGAACACCTCGACGCCGCCGACCGTCGACGAGGCCTGGGGCGCCGCGGGGCCCATCATGACGTGGTCGAGGATCACGCCGGCGAACGTCACGAGGCGGACGAAGTCGATCTGGTGGAGGTGGTTGTCCTTCGTCCGCACCGGCTGCGGAGGCGTGAAGGCCGTTTCGTCCGTTTCCGGCGGTCCGACCGGCGGGTCCGGGGCGGGGGAGCGCGTCGACGCGGGTGTCACGCGCGAGCCGGGGAGGACCATCGCGAGGTCTGACGATACGACTTCTTCCTGGCAAAGTGCTGTCGGCGTGCACGGACGCGGCGATCGGCGTCGTTCGCTGACGGCGTACTCGCCCCGGGATGGGCGCCACCACCTGCGCCGTTGACGGACTTGTCGGGCTCGGACCCGCACGGACGACGGCACAACCCCGGTGTCGTCCGGACGCGGCCACTACAGTGGACGCAGGACGTCGACGCAGGTGACGTGTATCCACACGCCTCCCCGCGATCGCACGCCACACGGCTTCCCCGACGTCCGCGTCGGGAGCCACTCACGTCGTAAGGGAGAACAATGTTCGAACGGTTCACCGACCGCGCGCGCCGGGTTGTCGTCCTCGCCCAGGAAGAGGCGCGGATGCTCAACCACAACTACATCGGTACCGAGCACATCCTCCTGGGTCTGATCCACGAGGGCGAGGGTGTCGCGGCCAAGTCGCTCGAGTCGCTCGGCATCTCGCTCGAGGGTGTGCGCAGCCAGGTCGAGGAGATCATCGGCCAGGGCCAGCAGGCACCGTCGGGCCACATCCCCTTCACCCCGCGCGCCAAGAAGGTGCTCGAGCTGTCGCTGCGCGAGGCGCTGCAGCTGGGCCACAACTACATCGGCACCGAGCACATCCTGCTCGGCCTCATCCGTGAGGGCGAGGGTGTCGCGGCGCAGGTGCTGGTGAAGCTCGGCGCCGACCTCAACCGTGTCCGTCAGCAGGTCATCCAGCTGCTCTCGGGCTACCAGGGCAAGGAGCCGCAGGAGGCGGGCACCGGCGGGCGCAGCAGCGAGTCCGGCACGCCGTCGACCTCGCTCGTGCTCGACCAGTTCGGCCGCAACCTCACCGCGGCCGCCGCCGACGCCAAGCTCGACCCGGTCATCGGGCGCGAGAAGGAGATCGAGCGGGTCATGCAGGTGCTGAGCCGCCGCACCAAGAACAACCCGGTCCTCATCGGCGAGCCCGGCGTCGGCAAGACCGCCGTCGTCGAGGGCCTCGCGCAGGCGATCGTCAACGGCAACGTGCCGGAGACGCTCAAGGACAAGCAGCTGTACACCCTCGACCTCGGGTCGCTGGTGGCCGGCAGCCGCTACCGCGGTGACTTCGAGGAGCGCCTGAAGAAGGTCCTCAAGGAGATCAACACCCGCGGCGACATCATCCTGTTCATCGACGAGCTGCACACGCTCGTCGGCGCGGGTGCCGCCGAGGGTGCGATCGACGCCGCGTCGATCCTGAAGCCGAAGCTGGCCCGCGGTGAGCTGCAGACCATCGGTGCGACCACGCTCGACGAGTACCGCAAGTACATCGAGAAGGATGCCGCCCTTGAGCGCCGGTTCCAGCCGGTGCAGGTCGGTGAGCCGTCGGTCGAGCACACCATCGAGATCCTCAAGGGTCTGCGCGACCGCTACGAGAGCCACCACCGGGTGTCCATCACCGACGGTGCGCTCGTCGCGGCCGCCTCGCTGGCCGACCGCTACATCAACGACCGCTTCCTCCCGGACAAGGCGATCGACCTCATCGACGAGGCGGGCGCGCGCATGCGCATCCGTCGGATGACGGCGCCGCCGGACCTGCGCGAGTTCGACGAGAAGATCGCCGGCGCGCGCAAGGAGAAGGAGTCCGCGATCGACGCGCAGGACTTCGAGAAGGCCGCCAACCTCCGCGACAAGGAGAAGCAGCTCGTCGCCGAGCGCGCCGAGCGGGAGAAGCAGTGGCGTTCGGGCGACATGGACGTCGTCGCCGAGGTCGACGACGAGCAGATCGCCGAGGTCCTCGGCAACTGGACCGGCATCCCGGTGTTCAAGCTCACCGAGGAGGAGACCACCCGTCTGCTCCGTATGGAGGACGAGCTGCACAAGCGGATCATCGGCCAGGAGGACGCGGTCAAGGCCGTGTCGAAGGCGATCCGTCGTACCCGCGCCGGTCTGAAGGACCCGAAGCGTCCGTCGGGCTCGTTCATCTTCGCCGGCCCGTCCGGTGTCGGTAAGACCGAGCTCTCGAAGGCGTTGGCGAACTTCCTGTTCGGCGAGGACGACGCGCTCATCCAGATCGACATGGGCGAGTTCCACGACCGCTTCACGGCCTCGCGGCTGTTCGGTGCCCCTCCCGGGTACGTCGGCTACGAGGAGGGCGGCCAGCTCACCGAGAAGGTGCGCCGCAAGCCGTTCTCGGTGGTGCTGTTCGACGAGATCGAGAAGGCGCACTCGGAGATCTACAACACCCTGCTGCAGGTCCTCGAGGACGGCCGTCTCACCGACGGTCAAGGACGCACGGTCGACTTCAAGAACACCGTGCTCATCTTCACCTCGAACCTCGGTACGTCCGACATCTCCAAGGCGGTCGGCCTGGGCTTCAGCTCCGGTGACGGCACGCAGTCGAACTACGAGCGGATGAAGCAAAAGGTCAACGACGAGCTGAAGAAGCACTTCCGGCCCGAGTTCCTCAACCGCATCGACGACATCGTCGTCTTCCACCAGCTCACGCAGGACGAGATCATCGCCATGGTCGACCTCATGCTGAACCGTGTGGAGACCGCGCTGAAGAACAAGGACATGGCCCTCGAGGTCACCGACAAGGCCAAGTCGCTGCTCGCCAAGCGCGGCTTCGACCCCGTGCTCGGTGCCCGCCCGCTGCGTCGCACGATCCAGCGCGAGATCGAGGACCAGATGTCGGAGAAGATCCTCTTCAACGAGCTGACCCCTGGTCAGATCGTGCTGGTCGACGTCGACAACTGGGACGGCGAGGGCGACGGCGACGGTGCCGTGTTCACCTTCAAGGGTGAAAAGAAGCCCGTCGAGCTGCCGGAGTCGCCGGTCGAGCTGACCAAGGCGGCGGAGTAGTCGAGCGCTGACGGGTGACCTGACCCGCTGAGCCGCGAAGGGGCGCAAACGATCCGGTTGCGCCCCTTCGTCGTGTCCGGGGTCGGTCGCATCAGGGATCAGTCACCGGCGATGCGCGACCGGTGGGTCTCGGTCAGCGCGGTCATGCGCTCCAGCAGCTCGGTCAGGGCGTCGAGTTGGGCGACCGTGTGCCCGTCGAAGAGGCGCTGCCCCTCGACGACCATCGGACCCCAGGCCTCCCACACCCGGTCCCGTCCCTCCTCGGTCATCTCGACGAGGACCCGACGGCGGTCGTCGGGGGACGGCGATCGCCGGAGGAGTCCCTTGGCCTCCAATCGGTCGATGAGCGCCGTGGTGGCCGCCGGTCGCAGACCGGTGGCGGTGGCGAGTTCCTTGGCCGTCAACGGACCCTCGGACAGCCAGTCGAGGCACCGCAGATCGGCCGGACCGAGCCCGAGACGCCGCCCGACCGCGTCGTCGAAGGCCTGCACGCTGCGCTGGTAGCGCTGCATCGCCGTGCCCACCTCGGCGACGGCCTGTTGACGGGACCGGGCTGCCATGCTTTCCTTTCGATCATCAAATAGTTCGATTGTCGAAACGTACGACTCTCGTAGAAAGGATTCTGGCATGCACGTCCTGGTGGTCGGGGGAGGAGTCGGCGGTCCGGTGCTCGCGATGGCACTGCGCGACCGCGGGTGGGATGTGACCGTCGTGGAACGGACGCCGGCCGACGGGCGCGGGTCGGGATCGTGGTTCACGGTGACACCGAACGGACTCTCGGCGCTGGCCGCGGTCGGCGCTCTGGACCCCGTTCGTGCCCTTGGGTCGCCGACCGCGGGCAACCTCGTCCTCGGCGCGACGGGGCGACGGCTGGGGACGATCGGTGCCGGCGCACCGCTCACCGACGGGACCCCCGCACTCTCGTTCCGCCGGCCTGAACTCGCCGCGACGCTGCTCGATCTCGCGGTACGGCGCGGCGTCGAGGTGGTCGAGCGCGCGCGGGTGACCACGGCGTCGTCGGGACCCGATGCCGCCACGATCAGCCTCGACGACGGCACGTCGCTGTCGGCCGACGTGGTCGTCGGGGCCGACGGCATCCAATCCGTGGTGCGGCGCGCGATCGATCCGCAGGCGCCGAGCGGTCGGTATCTCGGTCTGGTGAATTTCGGAGGAGTCACCGTCGACCACGCCGATCACGGTCTGACGCCGGGTGTGTGGACCTTCGTGTTCGGGCGGCGAGCGTTCTTCGGCGCCCTGCCGATCGCCGACGGCCGTGTGGTCTGGTTCGCGAACGAGCCCCGGCCCGCGGTGTCCGATCACGAGCGCGCCACGACGTCGTCCGACGAGTGGCGCGCCCACCTCGTCGACCTGGCCGCGGCGGACGACAGCCCCTTCGCCGATCTCATCGCGGTCGGACGTCTGGATCTCGCCGCCGACAACACGCATGACCTGCCCTCGGTGCCGCGGTGGCATCGAGGGCGGCTGGGCCTCATCGGCGACGCGATCCACGCCCCGTCCCCGAGCTCCGGCCAGGGTGCGTCGATGGCGCTCGAGGACGCGGTGATCATGGGCGACCTCCTCGACCGCCACGCCGACGACCCGGCATCGGCGTTTTCCGCCTTCGACACCGCTCGACGCCGCCGCGTCGAGAAGATCGTCGCGATGGGAGCGCGGTCGTCGTCGGCGAAGACCCCCGGATCGATGCAACGGGTCGTCACCGAGGCGGTCATGCGGGTGGTGTTCCGCTTCGTCGTCACCGAGCGCTCGCAGGCCTGGGTGACCGGTTACCGCGTGGAGGAGCACCTCGTCCCGACACCCTGAGCTGCGTGTGATCGGTGAGGTGGATGTGCCGGGGAACGCGTGACCTCCGCCACGAAACCGTGTCGATCGGAGGGTCAGACCCGACTGCACTGCAGACGACCAGACAACCGACACACAGGAGGTCCGACCATGCCCGTCTCGACCACGCCGGTTCGCTCGCAGCTCAGCGTGCTGCTCACCCTGACCCACACCGAGGTGCAGATCGCGCAGACGCGCGTCCTGCAGGCCCGCACCGAGGCCGTCGTCGACGAACTGCGCCGTAACGCCGAGAACGGCCGAGTCCGTGCGGTCGCCATCGAGGAGGCTCTGCGGGAGGTCGGCGGTCTCCCCGAGGTCATCCGTCCCCTGATCGGCCGCGGCGTCGCCGCCGCGAAGTCCGTGATCGAGCAGGCGCAGCCGCTCGACGAGGCGCTGCTCGGCGACCTGCAGCTCGAGTACCAGCTGCTCGGCCGCGCGAAGTACCTGAAGGCCCTCGCGACCGCCCATGACCTGCCGTCCGTCGTCGACCTCGCCGACAGCTTGATCGACGCGCACGGCGCGACGGTCGACTGGCTGACCACCGTCCTCGCCGAGGAGGCGATCGGTGAACCCGCCGCGCTGCGTCGCACCCCGGTCCAGTGGGTGAGCGGCGTGGTGGCGAACGCCGTCGCCCTGCCCGGGACGGTCGTGGCCCGTGGTGCCGACCATGTGATCGACCATGTCGCGAAGATCCCGCAGCGGATCACCGGCCTGCGGTCGGCGGCGAAGGACACCACCGAGACCGTCGCCGTCACGCTCACCGCCGGCCGTGACGCCGCCCTCGAGGCGGCCGAGGAGGCGGCCCGCGACACCGGGGCCACCGTCATCGCTGACACCATCCACACCGCGCGCGTGGCCACGGGCACCGTGTCGGCCGAGGACCTGCCGATCGCCGACTACGACTCGCTCACCGTGAGCGCGGCCGTGGCGGCGCTGAAGGAGCTGCAGAAGCCGTCCGACATCCGTCTCGTCGTCGAGTACGAGGAGGCGCACAAGGACCGCCAGGGCGTCATCTCCGCCGCGCAGACGCAGCTCGCGAGCATCGCCAAGGACATCGTGGGCGTCGAGTGACATCCGCGGGGGGAATGAGACCCCGCGCGACGGGTTACCCAGAAGGGGCGCAGCACACCGGCTGCGCCCCTTCCGTCATCCGAGGAGCCTGACAATGACGAACGACGCCGTCGCCGACGTGTGGGACGACTGGCAGGACGCCGTGAACATGACCGCGAAGGAACTCGACGAGTTCCTCGACACCGACGAGTCGAAGTCGGTCGGCCAGTCGAAGGACGGCGGGGAGTCGACCGGTCACGCGTCGGGCCGACGCATCGTCGACATCCTGCAGACGAAGAAGAGCGACCTCACCGACGACGACGCCGAGCACATGCGCAAGGTCGTCGGCTACGTCCACCGCCACCAGGCGCAGGAACCCGACGGTGACGTCACGGACACCAAATGGCGCTACTCGCTCATGAACTGGGGTCACGACCCGCTCAAGTGACGCGTCAGAGCCAGGCCGGGTCCAGGTCCACCGTCGTGCGGTCGAGCGAGGCGAGCAGGTCGAACTGGGGCCCGGTCTTCGGCAGCTCGTAGCGGAAGAAGTAGCGGGCGGCGGCGCGCTTGCCGTCGTAGAAGTCGCCCTGCTTCTCGCCCACGGCGAGCAGCTGCTCCAGCCAGATCCAGCTGATGACCACGTGTCCGGCGGCCTCGAGGTAGACCGTCGCGTTCGCCAGCGAGACGGTCACGTCCCCGGCCGACCACACGGCGACGGTCACCTCGGCGAGCCGGTCGACGGCCGTGCGCAGCGCCGCGGCGAACTCCGCCGCCTCGCCACCGGCCGCCTCGCCGCGCTCGACGGTCGCGGTGATCGTGGACACCAGCAGCTGCAGACCCTTTCCGCCGTTCATGACGACCTTGCGGCCCAGCAGATCGAGGCCGTGGATGCCGTGCGCGCCTTCGTGGATGGGGTTGAGCCGGTTGTCGCGGTAGGCCTGCTCGACGTCGTAGTCGCGGGTGTAGCCGTAGCCGCCGTGCACCTGGATGGCGAGATTGTTGGCCTCCAGACACCACTGCGACGGCCAGCTCTTGACGATCGGCGTGAGCACGTCGAGCAGGAGGTGGGCGTCGGCGCGGGCCTGTCCGTCGGTCGTCTGCTCCTCGTCGACGAGCGTGCAGGCGTACAACCCCAGGGCGAGAGCCCCCTCGACATAGGACTTCTGCGCCACCAACATCCGCCGCACGTCGGCGTGGTCGATGATCGGTACCGGCGGCGAGCTCGGGTCCTTGTTGTCCAGCGGTCGCCCCTGGGTGCGGGTCTTCGCGTACTCCAGCGAGGTCAGGTAGCCCGCGTAGCCGATCGCGGTGGCGAGGAACCCGACGCCGATCCGGGCCTCGTTCATCATGTGGAACATGTAGGTCAGGCCGAGGTGCTCCTCGCCGACGAGATAGGCGACCGCGCCCTTCTCCGGTGCGGGCGAATGGGTCCCGTCGCCGAAGTTGAGCAGGCAGTTCGTCGTCCCACGGTTGCCCATCTTGTGGTTGAGCCCGACGAGCGCGATGTCGTTGCGGGTGCCGTCGGCGAGGTACTTCGGCGCGATGAACAGCGAGATGCCTTTCACGCCCGCCGGAGCGCCGGGCGTCTTCGCCAGGACCAGGTGGACGATGTTCTCGCTGAGCTCGTGCTCGCCGGCGGAGATCCACATCTTGGTGCCGGTCAGTCGCCAGCTGCCGTCGTCGGCGGGGACGGCCTTGGTGGTGATGTCGGCCAGCGTCGACCCGGCCTGGGGCTCGGACAGGCACATCGTCCCGTAGAACCGGCCCTCCACCATCGGCTTCACCCAGGTGTCGACCTGCTCGGCGGTGCCGTACTCGGTGAGCAGGTTGGCGTTGCCGATCGTCAGGAACGGGTAGGTCGATGACGACGGGTTCGCCGCCTGGAACCACGCCAACGACGCGCGGCCCACGACGTTGGGCAGCTGCAGTCCGCCGAGCTCCTCGTCGAACGACCCGGCCGTCAGCCCGGACTTGCGGAACTCCGCGAGCGCCTCGTGCACCTCGTCGATCATCACGACGCGGCCGTCGTCGCCGACGTACGGCTCGTTCTGGTCGGCCTTCTTGTTGTGCGGCGCGAACAGCTGCACGGCCATGTCGGCGCTGAGCGACAGGACGTCGTCGAACGTCTCCTTCGAGTGCTCGGCGAAGCGCTCCCGCTCGGTCAGCGCGACCACGTCGAGCCACTCGTACAGCAGGAAGTCGAGGTCACGACGGGACAGCGGCTCGGCCATGGTTCAGCGATTCCTCTCGTCGGCGGGCGATCCGCCTGCTGCCCATGATGCGCCCACCCCCGCGGCCGGTCACGTCGGGCTCAGGGCACCACCTGGCCGAGCAGGCCGAAGGAGAGGGCGACCAGGCCGACCTGGGCGGCGATCCCCACGAGGGGGACCCAGAAGGCGATCCGACGGCGCAGCATGAGCAGCACCGCGGCGGTGGAGGCGGCCAGCATCACGACCAGGCCCACCGCGTCGGTGAGGAAGAACGCCTGCCCGATCTTGCCGGTGTCGCAGACTGTCCCGCTGCCGCAGGGATCGCTCGCCATGGCGTAGAAGAGACTGAAGAACGCCGCCGCGCCGAACACGGTGACGTGCGCGGCGATCAGGAGGCTGGTCACCACGACGTCCGCGGTACGCGTCGGTCGTCGCGCGACGGCGGGGGCGGGGGCCCACGGGGCCGGCGGTGGGTACGGCGTGCTCATGGCCTGTAGACGGTAGGCCGCCGGTGCCCCGGCGATCAGGGGATCGTCACCGCCCGAGGGTGGGGGTTTCCACTCAGCGATAGATCTCGCGGTAGAGCGCGACGATCTCCTGTGCGTCGGGTACGCGCGGGTTGTTGGCCGGTGACCCGGACGCCAGCGCCTGCTCGGCCATGACGGGCAGGCGCTCCTCCCAGCGTGTCTCGTCGATGCCGTGGGACTCCGGCGTCGGCACCTCGACGTCGGCGCAGAGCCGGGTGAGCTCGTCGACGAGTGCGTGCGCCGCCGAGCGGTCCTCCGTGGCGTCGGTGACGACGCGCATCGCCCGGGCGCAGTCGGCGTAGCGCTCGACCGCGGCGTCGACCGAGAAGCGAGTCACGGCGGGCAGCAGCATCGCGTTCGAGAGTCCGTGAGCCACATGGAAGTGACCCCCGATCGGGCGGCTCATGCCGTGGACGAGGGCGACGGACGCGTTCGAGAACGCCATCCCCGCCTGCGTCGCGGCCACCATCATCGCCGCGCGGGCGTCGCGGTCGGTGCCGTCGGCCCACACCCGCCGCAGCGCCCCGGCGACCGTGCGCATCGCGGCCAGGGCCAGTCCGTCGCTGAACGGGTTGGCCTTGCGGCTGACGTAGGCCTCGATCGCGTGGGTGAGGGCGTCGACGCCGGTGTCGGCGGAGAGGCGCGCGGGCATCGACATCGTGAGGTCGACGTCGACGATGGTCGCGACGGGCAGGAACGACAGTCCAGGGCAGAGCATCTTCTCGTCGGTGGCGCTGTCGGTGATGACGGTGAACTGGGTCGCCTCCGACCCCGACCCCGCGGTGGTCGGGATCGCGATGATCGGCAGCGCGGGCCCGGTGTAGGCGCCGGGTGCGCGGTGGTCGGCGATCTCGCCACCCGTCCGCGACAGCACGGCGAGGGCCTTGGCCGTGTCCATCGGGCTGCCCCCGCCGAGCCCGATCACCGCGTCGGCGTCGGCGGCCCGCACCACCTCGAGGCCGGGTCGCAGGGAGTCGGTCGTCGGGTCGGGGACGGTCCCGTCGAACACGGTGGGCGTGGCCCCGGCGGCGGTGAGGAGCTCGACGACACGGGCCGCCACGCCGGTGTCCACCATGAACCGGTCGGTGACCACGACGGGCCGTCGCACGCCGAGAGTCTCGACCACCGACCCCAGACGCTCCAGCGCGCCGGATCCGATGTGCGCGAGGCGGGGGAGGGCGATCGCCGCGACGGCGGGCGAGGTCGACGAGTCGGTCATGGGCACCGACCCTGCCACGTGGGGTCCGTGCGCGGACCCGTTCTCCCCGTCGGGGTTCAGGCGCGGGACTCGCGCCCGGCGAGCAGCAGTTCGACGGTCAGCTCGAGACGGCTGGTGACGTCGGTGGCCGTCACCCGGCGGGTCAACCACTGGACCAGGTTCGACATCCACACGTCGGAGATGACGCGCGCGATCTTGAGGTCCTCCTCGGTGGGCTCGTCGTCGGCCATGGCCCCGGCGAGGAGGCGGTCGATGATGCCGGCGACCGCGTCGACCTCGGTGGCCGCGGACGCGTCGGCGAACATGAACGCGCGCGTCATCGCCTCGGTCAGCAGCGGGTCCCGCTGCATGGCCAGGGTGATGAGGTCGAGGACGTGGCGCAGCCGCTCCACCGCGGTGTCGCCCTGCAGCTTCGAGCGGTCCGCGCGCGACTCGACGCGGGCGAACTCCCGGGCGAGCGCGGTGACCAGCAGGTGCACCTTCGACGGGAAGTAGCGGTACAGGGTGCCGACGGCGACGTCGGCCTTGTCCGCGACGGCGCGCATCTGCACCGCGTCGTAGCCGCCCTTGCTGGCCAGCGCGAGCGTGGCGTCGAGGATGCGGCGTCGCCGTTCGCGCTGCGCGGTGGACCCGAGATCCGCCTCGGTGGCCGCGGTGGGCGCGGATGTCGTCGCGCCGGGTGTCGCCGGGGTGGCCATCTCAATTCCTCACTCGCGCGCCGCGGGACGAGACGGCCGACCGACGTCGACTGCCCCCCGATCCCGTCGGCGAACCTTGATCCGATCGGTTCACGATATTCCCCACGGTGGGGGAACGGCGATTCGCGGCTCGGATCGGCATGGCATGATTAGAACACGTTCTAGTTCGTCTGACACGCACGACGAGGGAGCTCGCGACGATGTCGATCGCCGATTCCACCGACCACGCGTCCTTCACCGAGGCCGTCCGCACCTGGGCCGATCGCGCCGGAGCCACCGCCGCCGTGCGCGGTGCCCTCGACGGTCAGGGGCCCGCCGTGTTGCCCGGTGCCGCCGATCTCGGTCTCTTCGCCCTCACCGTCCCCGAGGCGGCGGGCGGTCTCGGGGCGTCCGTCGTCGACCTCGCCGTCATGCTCGAGCAGTGCGGCCACGACCTGGTGCCCGGCCCGCTCGTCGCGACCGCCGTCGTCGCAGATCTCCTGGCGCGGGCGGAGGGGGCGACCGCCGACGCCGCGTCGGAGCTGGCCCAGGCCGTGATGGGCGGCGACCTGCCCGTCGGACTCGTCCCCGCGATGCTCACCGGCGCGCCGCGGGAGTCGGTCACCGCCCGCGACGCCGGTGACGGCGGGCTGATCGTCGACGCCGACCATCTGACCACCGTCGGACTCTTCCCGGGCGGGCTGATGCTGCTCGCCGTGACCGTCGACGACCGCCCGCGGTGGGTGGTGGTCGACTCCGACGGGCCGGGTGTCGAGACCAAGTCCCTCACCGCGGTCGACGGCACCGACCCCGTCGCGGTCGTCTCGCTGCGGGGCGTCGGCGTGCCCGCCCACGCGGTGCTCGACGCCGACGCCGCCACGGTGCGTGCGCTGCTGGTGGCCGGCCTCGCCGCGTACGCGTCCGGGCTCGCGCGCTGGACGCTGGAGACCGCCACCGAGCACGCGAGGTTCCGCGAGCAGTTCGGCAAGCCCATCGGGTCGTTCCAGGCGGTCAAACACCTCTGCGCCGAGATGCTCTGTCGGAGCGAGGAGATGACGGCCGCGGCGTGGGACGTCGCGCACGCCGTCGCCGACGGGCGCGACGGTGGCGACCCCGAGCAGGTGGCGATGGCCGTGGCGGTCGCCGCCGCGGCCGCCGCCGACCTGCCGGTCGAGAACGCCGCCGACTGCATCCAGGTGCTCGGCGGGATCGGGTTCACCTTCGACCACCCGGCGCACCTCTACCTGCGCGCGGCACTCGGACTGCGCCAGCAGCTCGACGGCACGTCGGGGTGGCACCGGGAGGTCGCCGCCGCCGTCACGTCGGGCGCGCGGCGCCGGGTCGACGTCGACCTGTCCGAGGTCGAGCATCTGCGCGCCGACGTCCGCGCCACCTGCGAGCGCATCGCGGCCGCCGACGACCGTCGCCGCGCCCTCGCCGAGACCGGGTACCTCATGCCCCACTGGCCGCGGCCGCACGGGTTGGGTGCGGGACCCGCCGAGCAGCTCCTCGTCGACGAGGAACTCGACCGTGCCGGTGTCACCCGCCCGGACATCGTCATCGCGGGCTGGGCCATCCCGACGATCCTCGAGCACGGCACCGACGCGCAGCGGGACCGGTTCGTCGGCCCCACCCTGGCCGGGGAGATGGTGTGGTGCCAGCTGTTCAGCGAACCCGAGGCCGGGTCCGACCTCGCATCGTTGCGCACGAAGGCCGTCCGCACCGACGGGGGGTGGCTGCTGTCCGGGCAGAAGATCTGGACGTCGGAGGCCCACATCGCCGACTGGGCCATCTGCCTCGCCCGCACCGATCCGGACGTGCCGAAGCACAAGGGGATCAGCTACTTCCTCGTCGACATGCGGTCGGCGGGCGTCGACGTCCGTCCGCTGCGGGAGATCACCGGCGACGCGCTGTTCAACGAGGTGTTCCTCGACGACGTGTTCGTCTCCGACGACTGCATCGTCGGCGCGCCCGGTGACGGGTGGCGGTTGGCGCGGACCACCCTGGCCAACGAGCGCGTCGCCATGGGCGGCTCCGGGCTGGGCAGGGAGATGGAATCGTTGCTGGCGCAACTCGATCGCGCCGGCACACCGCTGGACCCGGTGGCGACGGATCGTCTCGGCCGGCTGAGTGTGCACGCCCAGATCGGCCGCGTGCTCGACGCGCGGTCGGTGGTACGACGCCTCGCCGGGACCGACCCCGGGGCCGTCTCCAGTGTGCGCAAGCTGATCGGGGCCCGGCATCGTCAGGAGGTGCCCGAGTTCGCGCTGTCGGTGCTGGGGCCCGACGGCCTCGCGATGTCCGACGCCGCCGACCTCTACCTGCGCAACCGATGCCTGACCATCGCGGGCGGCACCACCCAGGTGCTCGCGACCGCGGCGGCCGAACGCATCCTCGGCCTGCCGCGCTGAGAACCACTGTTGATCAGTCGGTCCCGGCTTCCGGGTCGTCGCGGAACCCGGGCGACGGCGAGGACGGGTCGGCGGTGCGGCCCGTGGTCGTCGCCCCCCGTCGGGCGAGGGGCTCGATGTCGGCCAGGGACCGCGGCGTCGCGTAGTAGTAGCCCTGCGCGAAGTCGCACCCGACGCCGGCGACCTTGACCGCCTGGCTCGAGGTCTCGACGCCCTCGGCCACCACACGCATCCCGGTGGCGTGCGCCATGGCCACGATGCTCGACAGGATGGCCTGTGCCTCGACGCTCTCGTCGAGGGCGTCGACGAACGGCTTGGCCGTCTTCAGGATGCTGATGGGCAGCCGGTAGAGCTGGTTCAACGACGATGCGCCCGTACCGAAGTCGTCGATGGCCACCTGGATCCCCAGTTCGCGCACGGCCGCGACGGTCGACGTCGCACGGCTGTCGTTGACCCCGATGGCGCTCTCGGTGATCTCGACGCACAGACGTTCGGCCGCGAGTCCTGTCGCGACCAGGGCCCGGTTGAGGCGCGACAACAGGCTGCGATCGGTCAGTTCCCGACGGGACACGTTGACGCACAACGTGATGTCGCCCGTCCATGACTGCTCGGTGAACTCGCGGGTGGCGGTGCGGACGACGAAGTCGCCGACGAGCCCGATCAGGTCGGTCATCTCGGCGATCGGGATGAACTCGGCCGGCGAGATGCGCCCGAGATCCGGGTGGTCCCACCGCAACAACGCCTCGACCGCGACGAGTCGGTGATCGGTGGTGGTCACGAGCGGCTGGTAGTCGAGTCGCAGACCGGTGGCGTCGGCGAGCATCGCCGACCGCAGGTTCTGCTCGATGCGCTGGCGGCGCTGCAGGTCCTCGCGGTGCGCGACGCGGAAGCGCACGTAGGGCGTCTGCGAACTGGACTCCATCTTGGCCTGGTAGAGGGCGATGTCCGCGTCGCGGAGGAGGTCGGTGGGGGAGCGGCTGTCACCGAGCGCGGCGACCACCACACCGATGCTGATGGTGAGACGCTCGCTGCGCGAGCCGAGAGAGATCGGTCCGCTGACCGCGTCGTGGACCCGTCGGCTCTGACGCTCGATGGTGTCGGCGTAGTCCGACGACAGCGGGGACACGATGACGAACTCGTCGCCGCCGATCCGGCCGATCGAACTCCCCGCCGGGGTGATCCCGTCGAGACGTCGCGCGATCTCCTGCAACACCTCGTCGCCGGCGGCGTGGCCGAGCGAGTCGTTGACGAGCTTGAAGTTGTCGAGGTCGAGATAGAACACCGCGACGCGGTCGTCGGGCTCGCTCAGCGCGTCGAGCTGGACGGCCAGACGCCGCAGGACACCGCCGCGGTTGAGCAGGCCGGTGAGGAAGTCGTGGTTGGCCTCCCACGCGAGCTGCGACGTCCGCTCGTGCCGGTCGGTGATGTCGACGATGGAGACCAGTGCCGCCTGCACGTCGACGTCGTCGTCGATGGCCCGCACGCTGCAGGACAGCCAGCGACGGCCCGCATCGGTGGTGAGAGAGGCCAGCCGGTCGACGACAGGGCGCCCCGTCCGCAGGCACGAGACGATCGGTGACGTCGCGTCGTCCGGGAAGTCGAGGTGCACCGAGTCCAGGGCCGCACCGGGGACCTGGGCGGCCGTGAGGCCCAGGATGGTGAGGGCCGCCGGGTTGGCCAGCGCGATCCTCCCGTCCTCCTCGACCACCACGACCGCCTGGTGCAGGGACGTCACGATCGTCCCGAGCCGCTCGATCAGCGGTCGTCGCGTCGCGGCCCCGACGAGCAGGTACCCGTCACCGAGGGCGGTGACGGACAGATGCACCAGGATGGGGCGGCCGGAGTCGCCCCGGTGGTGCACGGCGTCCATCGACCCGCCGGTCGCGACGATGGACTGAGGGTCGACGTCGGCGTCGACGACGACGGGGAAGGGCAGCCCCACCGCCGCCGCGGGCGTCACGCCGTAGAGGCGGCGTGCGCCCTCGTTCCACGACCGGATCCGCAGCTCGGAGTCGAGGGATATCACCGCGTCGCTGACGTGGTCGACGAGTGCCGCCTGGTGCCGCAGGGCGATCTCGGCGGCCTTCTGCGCCGCGACGTCGCGCATGATCACCTGGTAGGCCGGGGCGTCGTTCCAGACCGTCCGGACCGACGTGACCTCCATCGTGCGGGTCTCCCCGGAGAAGTTGGTCATCAACATCTCCTCGGGGACCGTCGACGCCCCCGCCTCGTCGCCCATGCCGGTGATGCGTTCGAGCATGCGGGGCAGCGAGTCGGGGTGGACGAAGTCGGAGATGGGGCGGCCGATGAGGGCCTCGGGGGAGTCGACCCGCGCGAAGCGCACCGCGGCGGAGTTCACGTAGACGATCTCGCCCGCCTGGTGGACGGCGATCGAGTCCGGGCTGAGCTCGAGGAGCAGCCGGTACCGCTCGGCGACCGACGAGGACGTGGGGCTGGTCATGGGCATGGCCGCCGGCGCCACGATGTCCCGACCGTCATCGTCATCCACGACCTCTCCGACCCCTCGGCGTGCGCGTGCTCCGGCGTGATGCACCACGCATTCTCCCGCACAGCGATATCTCACGGTGGGAACCGGTGAAAGCGGACGCGCCCTCCTTTGTGAGATGTCCTGCGCTCGCCGTGTCCCCCCATTGTGCGACATCGTGGACATCAGGCCCTGACCTGGGCCGATGTGCGATATGCGATCGCTTATCGCAAGGGACGACAAGGAGTTCACGATGGGAAACACCACACACCGCGCGCGGATCTCCGGGGTCGGTGCGGTCACGGGGTACGGATGGGGCAGGGAGCGGCTCTGGGAGGGGCTCCTCTCGGGCAAGCCGGCGGCCACGTTGCGCGCCGGTTTCGGCATGGCCGACGACGAGCCGGGCTGGGTCTCGATGATCCCCGAGGGCGGCCTGCCCGCCGACGGGGCGACCCGCTACACGCGAGCGCTGCGCCACGCCGCGCGGGAGGCTCTGGAGGACGCGTACGCGCGGGGATGGACCCCCGGCAAGCGGGTCGGGGTCGTGCACGCGGCCGTCATGGGCGACACCGCGATGTACCCCATGTTCGCTGCTCCGGCGGGGTCCTTCTCCGGACGGCAGTACGTCGCGGTCACCCCGTCGACGGCGCTGTCGCTGCTGATGGCCGAGCACGGGTTCCACGGACCGGTGATGAGCGTGTCGTCGATGTGCGCGTCGGGATCGGCGGCGGTGATCACCGCGCGGACCTGGCTCGACGCGGGAATGGTCGACGACGTCCTCGTGGTGGCCACCGACCTCTCCGCGACACCGGAGATCGTCGGCATGTTCACCCGACTCGGGGTGGCGATCACCGACGACGAACCGCTGTCCGCCTGCCGTCCGTTCCAGGAGGGCAGCCGCGGGTTCAGCTTCGGCGAGGCCTCCATCGCATTCACGATGACGAATCGTGACGACGTCGACGGGTACGGCGACGTGCTCGGTGGGGCGATGGCGCACGACGCGTTCCACCCCACCTCCATCGACCCGTCGCTGGTCCACGTGCGCCGGTGCGTCGACGAGGCGATCGAGTCGGCCGGGATCGACGGTCGTGACGTCCGACACCTCAACGCGCATGGGCCGGGCACCGCCCAGTGTGACGCCGCCGAGGGCTCGATCCTCGCCGACGTGATCCCCGGGGCGTCGGTCTTCTCCGTCAAGCCGCTGGCGGGGCACTGCCAGGCGGCGGCGGGCGCGGTCGAGTTGACGGCGTCGCTCCTCGGGTTCGAGAGGGGCCAGATCCCGGCCTCCCCGCACGTGTCGGCCCCGACGACGGACGCCCTGCTCGACGGTGTGACCCGCGCCGAGCCCGGCCTCACGCTCAAGACGTCGCTCGGGATGGGGGGGTACAGCGCTGCGCTGGTTGTCGCCCCGGTGGCATGAGATGACGGCCGTCGGGGAGACGGTGCGACCGGGGTCGACGCACCGCCTCCCCGACGCGCCCCTGTGTTTGCGCGGGGATCGCTGCTATAACTAGAACAGGTTCTAGATTTCGGCTGGGGCAGCGGTCTGACCAGGACTGCTGCCGTGCCTGTCAGTCAGAGGGAGCACGCGCAGCATGGACTTCACGCCGGATCCGACCGCGGTCGCCGTCGCCGACGTCGCGACCGACGTGTTGCGGCGACACGAACCGACCTGGGACGACCGGTTCGACGGCGTCGGTGGTTTCGAGACCCGGCTGTGGTCGGCGATGGGGGACGCCGGCGTGACCGTCCTGGCGCTGCCGGAGAGTCGGGGCGGTGACGGCGTCGGCATCCTCGGCCTCGCGCCACTGCTGCGGTCGCTCGGCGAGAACGCGGCCGTGACACCTGCGCCGGGAACGCTCGTGGCCGCCGTCGCCGCGGGTGACACCCCGGCCGCCGGCAGGATCGCCGAGATCGTCGCCGCGGGCGGGCATGTCGCGGTCGCCGTGTCCGAACCGGGCGCCGCCCTCACCGCCAGTCCCCAGACCTCGGTCGTCGACGGCCGGGTCACGGGCACCAAGACCGGTGTCCTGCACGCCGAGACCGCCGGGGCCGTCGTCGTCACGACCGACACCGGGGCGGTTCTCGTCCCCCTCGACGCGCCGGGTGTCGGCGCGACCCGCACCCCGACCTCCTCGGGGTGGGGCGAGTACACCCTCACCTTCGACCACGTCGCCGTCGACGTCGAGGCGTCGCGGCTCGCCGGTGACGCCCGGCTGGTCCGCGACCTCTTCCGCTACGCCCTCGCCGCCTACGCCGACGGCCTGATCGCGGGCGCGACCCGCATCACCGCCGACCACGTCACGCAGCGTGAGCAGTTCGGGAAGCCGATCGGCACGTTCCAGGCCGTCAGCCAGCAGATCGCCGACATCTACGTCATCGGGCGGTCGATGAACCTCGCGGTCACCGCCGCCGGGTGGCGGCTGTCCGAGGGCCTCGACGCCGACCGCGACCTCGCCCTCGCGACGTGGTGGCTGGCCTCCGAGCTGCCCGCGACCGTCCGCACCATGACCCATCTGCACGGCGGGGTCGGTGTGGACATCACCTACCCGCTGCACCGGTACTTCTCCGTCGTCAAGGATCTGGCGCGACTCGTCGGTGGGGCCACCGCCCGTCTCGACGAGCTCGCCGAGCAGGAGTTCTGAGATGTTCATCGACCTCACCCCCGAGCAACGCGCGCTGAAGGCCGAACTGCGCGAGTACTTCTCGTCACTGATCTCGCCCGAGGAGCAGGCCGTGATGCGCACCGAGCGCCACGGTCCCACCTACCGGGCGGTCATCCGTCGGATGGGCGCCGACGGATGGCTCGGGGTCGGCTGGCCGACGGAGTACGGCGGGAAGGGGTTCGGCGAGATCGAACAGCAGATCTTCGTCAACGAGGCCGCCCGCGCGGACATCCCGCTGCCCGCGGTGACGCTGCAGACCGTCGGGCCGACGCTGCAGGTGTACGGGACGCAGGAGCAGAAGGACCGCTTCCTGCCCGCGATCCTCGCCGGCGAGGTGCACTTCGCGATCGGCTACAGCGAGCCGGGCGCCGGGACCGACCTCGCGTCGCTGCGCACCGCGGCGGTCCGCGACGGCGACGAGTACGTCGTCAACGGCCAGAAGCTCTGGACCACGGGCGGTCACGACGCCGACTTCGTCTGGTTGGCCGTCCGTACCGACCCCGATGCCCCGAAGCACAAGGGCATCTCGATCCTCATCGTCGACACCAGCGACCCCGGGTACAGCTTCACCCCGATCATCACCGCCGACGGTGCGCACCACGTCAACGCGACCTACTACTCCGACGTGCGCGTGCCGGTGGGCATGCTCGTCGGCGAGGAGAACCGCGGCTGGAAGCTGTTGACCACACAGCTCAACCACGAACGCGTCATGCTCGGACCCGCGGGCCGCATGGAGGGCATCCTCGCGCGGGTGGCGGCGTGGGCCGAGCGTCCCGGGGCGGACGGCACGGTGCCCGCCAAGCACCCGGACGTCAAGCGCGCGCTCGCCGAGATCGCGGGCAACGCGCGCATCAACGAGTTGCTCAACTGGCAGGTCGCGTCGTCGGGGAACGAGGCGATCTCGATGGCCGACGCCGCAGCGACCAAGGTGTTCGCCACCGAGCGCATCCAGCGGATCGGCCGCATCGTCGACGAGATCGTCGGGCGTTTCGGCGATCTCACCGACCCCGAGACGGCGGCACTCGTCGACTGGCTCGACGCACAGCAGAAGCGGAACTCGGTCATCACCTTCGGCGGCGGGGTCAACGAGGTCATGCGCGACATGATCTCGACCGCCGGTCTGGGCCTGCCCCGAGCGGCGCGGTGAGCCGCCGGTGACCCTGCAGAGCGAACGACCCGCGTCGGCCGAGGCCGACCGGATCCGCGAGGCGACCGACGCGATCCGCGCCCGGGGGGCGAGTTCGCCCGTCGCGGGCCGTGATCCGGTGAACACGCCGATGATCGCCAACTGGACCGAGGCGATCGGCGACACGAACCCGATCTACGCCGACGACGCCGCAGCGCGTGCGGCCGGCTGGGACGGTGTGGTGGCGCCACCGGCCATGGCGCAGGTGTGGACGATGCGGGGTCTGCACGGCCGTCGCACCCACGACGACCCGCTGGGCGCGGTGTCGGAGCTGTTCGACGAGGCCGGGTACACCTCGGTCGTCGCGACGAACTGCGACTCGACCTACCACCGGTACCTGTCTCCCGGCGAGGAGGTGACGCTGTCGGCCGAGCTGACCGACGTCGTCGGCCCGAAGACGACCGGGCTGGGCGAGGGATGGTTCTTCACCACGCGGAACGTGTGGCGTGTCGGCGACGAGGTGGTCGCCGAGATGGACTTCCGCATCCTCAAGTTCCGACCGCCGGCCGCGGCGCGGTCCGAGGTGGCGACGGGGATCGTGTCCTCGGCGGGTGCGGACACCTCCGATCTGGACGCGTCGACGATGATGCGCCCCAGTGCGTCCCGCGACACGACGTTCTTCTGGGAAGGGGTGCGAGCACACGAGCTGCGGATCCAGCGGCGCCCCGACAGGACGCTGGTGCACCCGCCGGTCCCCGCGCTCTGGGCGGCTCCGGGCGAGCCCACCGACCACGTCGTGGCGTCCGGGCGGGGCACCGTCCACAGCTTCGTCGTCCACCACGCACCGAGGGTCCCCGGCCGCACCCTGCCGTTCGTCGTCGCGCTCGTGGAGCTCGACGAGGGCGTCCGGATGCTCGGCCAGCTCCGCGGCGTGGACCCGTCGACGGTCCGGATAGGACTGTCGGTCGAGGTCGAGTTCCTCGACTTCCCCGCCGATCCCGACGGGCCACCCGGCGCCGACGGACCGTGGACCCTCTACGCGTGGCGTGCCCGCGAGACCGGAGGACAGTCATGACCGCACCCACGGCGCCGCCGGAGGTCGCCGTCGGCGACGTCCTGCCGGAGCTGCGGATCGAGGCGACGCCCACGTTCATCGTGTCGACCGCCCTGGCCACCCGCGATTTCCAGGACGTCCACCACGACCGCGACCTGGCGCAGGCCAAGGGGTCGAAGGACATCTTCGTCAACATCCTCACCGACACCGGTCTGGTGGGGCGTTTCGTCACCGACTGGGCCGGCCAAAGGGCCCGGATCCGGTCCATCACACTGCGACTGGGAGTCCCCTGGTACGCCTACGACACCGTGGTCCTGACCGGCACGGTGACGGGCGTCGACGACGGTGTCGCCACCGTCGACGTCGTCGGGACCAACGCGCTGGGCAAGCACGTGACCTCGACGGTGACGGTCGTCCTCGACCACACCGCGGGAGGTGCGCGATGACCGCGACGCTGTCGGGAGCGGCCGCCGTCGTCGGCATCGGTGCCACCGATTTCTCCAAGGACTCCGGCCGCAGCGAGCTGCGCCTGGCCGCCGAGGCCGTCACCGCGGCGGTCGCCGACGCGGGTCTCACGCCCGCCGACGTCGACGGTCTGGTCTCGTTCACGATGGACACCAACACCGAGATCGCCGTCGCACGAGCCACCGGCATCGGCGAGCTCACCTACTTCTCGCGGATCCACTACGGCGGCGGCGCAGCGTGTTCCACGGTGCAGCAGGCGGCGATGGCCGTCGCGACCGGTGTCGCCGACGTCGTCGTCGCCTACCGCGCGTTCAACGAGCGGTCGGGGATGCGCTTCGGGCAGGTGAACGCCGGCCTGGCGGCGCAGGACAACTCGTCGGGCACCGACAACGCCTTCAGCTACCCGCACGGGTTGTCCACACCGGCCGCGTTCGTGGCGATGGTCGCCCAGCGCTACATGCACGAGTACGGCGCCACCAGTGAGGACTTCGGTCGGGTGGCCGTCGTCGACCGCAAGCACGCCGCGGTCAACCCGAACGCCTTCTTCCACGGCAAGCCGATCACGCTGGAGGACCACCAGAACTCGCGCTGGATCGCCGAGCCGTTGCACCTGCTCGACTGCTGCCAGGAGTCCGACGGCGGTGTCGCGCTGGTGATCACGTCGACCGAGCGTGCGAAGGACCTGCCGCACACGCCGATCACGATCGCGGGCGCGGCGTCGGGGAGCGGTCAGGACCAACTCATCATGACCAGCTACTACCGCGACGACCTCGCCGGCCTGCCAGAGATGGGTCTCGTCGGCCGGCAGCTCTGGGAGCAGTCGGGGTTGCGTCCCGACGACATGGACGTGGCGGTCCTCTACGACCACTTCACGCCGTACACCCTGATGCAGCTCGAGGAGCTGGGGTTCTGCGGTCGCGGTGAGGCCAAGGACCTCGTCCGCGAGCCCGGCGCCCTCGAGGTGGGGGGACGTCTGCCCCTCAACACCCACGGCGGTCAGCTCGGCGAGGCGTACATCCACGGGATGAACGGCATCGCAGAGGCCGTCCGCCAGTTGCGCGGGACCTCGGTCAACCAGGTCCCCGACGCCCGCTGCGCCGTCGTCACGGCCGGCACCGGAGTCCCCACCAGCGGATTGGTTCTCACGTCATGACCGACACCACCCTGCCGTCCACCGCCGAGAGCGCCGCCGAGGTCGAGACCGACTTCAACCTCGGTGACATCTTCGAGGCCATCGCCGACGCCGTGCCGGACCGGCCGGCGATCGGGTACGAGGGCACCGACGTCAGCTACCGCGAACTCGACGAGCGCTCGAACGCCATGGGACATCTCCTGCAGGCGCAGGGGATCGGTCCCGGCGACCACGTCGCGCTGTACCTGAAAAACAGCCTCGAGCACGTGTATGCGATGGTCGCGCTGCTCAAGATCGGCGCCACGTCGGTGAACGTCAACTACCGCTACACGCCGGCCGAGCTGACCTACATCCTCGACAACGCCGACGCGACAGCGGTGTTCGTCGAGTTGCCCGAGCACCAACGGACGCTCGCGTCGGTGTTGTCGGGCAGTCGGGTGCGGACCGTCCTGGTGGTGGGTGAGGTCGTCGACGAGCTGGCCGCCGTGGCCGGCGACGACGTGTCGGTGGTGTCCGTCGATCTCGAGGGGCAGAGCACCGCACGCGATTTCCCACCCCGCAGCGGTGATCAGCTCTACCTTCTGTACACCGGTGGCACCACGGGTTACCCCAAGGGCGTCATGTGGCGTCACGACGACTTCTTCCACAAGCCGCTGTCGGGTGGGAATCCGTACGGTCCGGTCCCGCTGAAAGACCTCGCGGCGATCGCCCACAACGCGAGCACCTTCGCGCCGCTGTCGTTCCTGCTCGCCGCGCCCCTGATGCACGGCGCCGCCATCTATTCGATGTTCATGTTCTTCATCAACGGTGGGCGGCTGGTGCTGCAGCGCGACTTCGTCGCGTCGAAGGTCCTCGACGCCGTCGAGGACAACGGCGTGCAGATCATCCTCATCGTTGGTGACGGCATGGGCGCGCCCCTCGTCGAGGAGATGGAACGGCGTCAGGCCGCGGGCACGCTCGATGTCGCGGGCCTGCTGTCGATCACGAACGGCGGCGCCATCTGGTCGACCTCGGTCCGGGAGCGGATGCGCGCGGTCAAGCCGGACCTGTGGTTCCGCGACAACTTCGGCGCCTCGGAGACCGGCAACGACGGCGAACTCCTGATCGACGAGCACGGCACGCTGCGGTCGGCGCCGAGCCCGGGCATGACCGTGCTCGACGAGGGACTGCGTCCGGTCGAACCGGGGTCCGACGAGATCGGCTACATCGCCCGCGTCGGCCGCGTGCCGCTCGGCTACTACAAGGATCCCGAGAAATCCGACCGCACGTTCGTGACCCTGCCCGACGGTCGTCGCGCGGCCATCCTCGGTGACATGGGACGCCTCGAGGCGGACGGCAGCATCGTGTTCCTCGGCCGCGGTTCGGGCTGCATCAACACCGGCGGCGAGAAGGTCTTCCCCGAGGAGGTCGAGGCCGCGGTCCAGGCACATCCCGACGTCCATGACGTCCTGGTGGTCGGTGTGCCCGACGAACGATTCGGCCAGAAGGTGGCGGCCGTGATCTCGGCGCCCGTCGGCGCGGAACCGCCGACGCTCGAGGAGCTGCAGACCCACTGCCGGCAGACCCTGGCCGGGTACAAGGTCCCGCGACTGGTCGTCGCCGTCGACACCGTGAAGCGCACCCCGGCGGGCAAGGCCGACTACCGCTGGGCCGGTGCCACCGCGACCGCCGCGCTGGAGACGACCTCCGCCTGAGCCACCTGTTGGGCAGTCGGAGCCGTTCGTCGGGCAGCCGGAGCCACCCGTTGGGCGGTTGGAGCCACCTGTTGGGCGGTTGGAACACTCTCGGGAGCGTCGGACGCTGTCGTCGTGTCCTGACTGCCCGACGAACGGTTCCTGGCGCCCGACGAACGGGTCGGGTGCCGGTGGTCCGACGGCGCCGTCCGACGCTGCGGGTCAGTCCTTCGCGCGGGGCACACCGGTGTCGATCGGTGCGGCGTCCTCGGCGTCGGGCATGCGGGTCGGGGTCCAGAACGCCAGGATCACCGAGCCGACGACGACGATCGAGCCGAGCACGACGTACGCCTGACTCATCGGGTGCAGGAACGCGTCCCGGGCCCCGGCGGAGATGGTGTCGGCGACCGGGCCCGGGATCTTCTGGCGCAGTTGGTCGGCGACCGCCGACGCCTCGGCGAGGGACTTGCCGAGGCGGTCGGTGATCGTGTCGATCTGGCCGAGGATGGCCTGCCCCTCCGCGCCGCGACCCGACGACGTCAGCTGCTGCGCGACGCCCTGCAGCTGCTCGCGCGTCTTCTCGACGGTCCCCGCGATGCGCGTCGTGAACCCCGCGGCGACGATGCTGCCCGCCAGCGCCATCCCGATCGCCGCGCCGAGTTCGCGGGACGTGTCGTTGACCGCCGACGCGACGCCCTGGTTGTCGGCCGGCGTCGACACCATGATCCCGGTGGTGGCCGGCGCGGTGGCGAGTCCGATGCCGAACGCGAGAACCGAGAGCTGGCAGGCGATCACCCAGTAGGTGTCGGTGTCGAAGATCCCGAGGACGATGATCGCCATCCCGAACACGAACATGCCCGTCGGCAGCACCGCGCGGAAGCTGAAACGCACCGCCGCCCATGTGCCCACCAACGACATCACCATCACCACGACCACGAGCGGCACCAGGGCCAGCGCGGACTTCAGCGGGGAGTAGCCCATGATGATCTGGAACCGCTGCAGCACCAGGAAGAACACACCGAACGACCCGATGAACTGCAGTGCGATGGCGAAGGATCCGGCGCCGAACGCGCGGCGGCGGAACAGCCGGACGTCGAGCAGGGTCCGGGTGCCCCGCAACTGCAGCCACACGAAGACGCCGGCGAGGGCGAGCCCCCCGATCAGCCCGAGGAGGACGAGCGGGTCGGCCCATCCACGGATCGGCCCCTCGATGAGGCCGAAGACGAACGCCGCCACCGCCACTGCCGACGTGATCGAGCCGAGGATGTCGAAGCGGGGTGGGTTCGCGTCCCGCGAACTGCCGATCGTCAAGGACAGCACGGCCATCGTCCCCGCGGCGGCGGCGAACGCGATGAAGATGGAATGCCACGAGAAGAACTCGAGCAGCACGCCCGTGACGAGGAACCCGAGGATCGCGCCGGCGCCCGCGACCCCGGCCCAGATGCCCACGGCCAGTGGGCGCCTGTTCTCCGGCACGCCGGAGGTGATGAGCGACAGCGTCGCCGGCATCACGAGTGCCGCACCGGCTCCCGCGACGACCCGCGTCGCGATGATCTCCTCCGGCGTCGACAGCACGATCGCCATCGCCGACGCGATCGCGAAGATCACCAACCCGACCACCAGCACGCCGCGTCGACCGAACCGGTCACCGAGGGCGCCGCACGGCAGCAGCAACGCCGCCAGCGTCAGCGTGTACCCGTCGACGAGCCAGGTGATCTGCGCGGAGTCGGCGCCGATGTCCGGGGCGATCTCGGAGAGCGCGACGTTGAGCGAGGCCATCGCCGCGACCACCGCGCTCAGCGCCGAGCACGCCACGACGATGAGCCAGACCACGCGCCACGTCAGGCGTTCCGGGGTGTCGGTCCTCGGGGTCGTCGTGGTCGTCATCGCTTCCCGTCCCTGCTCAGTTCGACCGCGGGTCATCGCGCCGTTGTGCGATCGTGATCACGAAACGCGAGGTCAATACCGTGCATCGTGTGTAACGCCTGTCACTCTGGTTGTCGGTAGTCACAAGATCACTCATTCCGGGTCGACGGTGCCCCGGGTGCGAAAGGAACTGTGATCATGGCCGCGACCCTGCCCCGCGACACATCCCACTCGAGCACGTCGATGCGCTTCTGGCGGATCGTCGCCATGCTCGCCCCTCTCGTCGGACTCGTCATCGGCATGCTGCTGGTCGTCGGGTCGATGGGCTGAGGCGGACCGCGCCTCACCTGCTGTTCCGACAGTAACAGCATTTTTGAGACAGGTAGTCTCGTCGTGTCCGGAATCGATCCCACACGGCGAGAGGCGGTGTCCCATCACCCGACGGACCGACCCGCGCCCGGCGCAGTCGCGGGCGAAACTGGTCGACGCCGCCGCCGCACTGGTCCGTGACCACGGTCCGGCGGGGGTCACCGTCGACGCGGTGATCGGTGCGGCCGACGTCTCGCGCGCGACGTTCTACCGCCACTTCGCGGGCACCACCGAACTCGTCGCCGCCGCCTTCGCCGTCGTGATCCCGCCGGCGCCGACGCCGCCCGCGTCGGGTTCCGTCCGGGCCCGGCTCACCGAACTCGTTCTCTCCCAGGCCCGGTTGATCGCCGACGTGCCGGCGACGACGACGGTCCTCGCGTGGCTGTCGCTCGGTGTCGACCTCGACGCAGGGTCCCTCGACCGCGTGCGGGGCGCGGAGGGAACCGAGATGCTCACGCTCCGCGAGCGTGTCGCCGACCAGTTCCTGCGCCCGTTCGACGAGGTGCTGTCCACGCCCGACGCCGTCGACCTCCTCGGCGACGTCGACCGCACCGTCGCGATGGCGCTGCTCATCGGGCCGCTCGCGATGGGGCGACTGAGCACGTTGCCGTCCTTCGACTACGACGCCGCCGCCCGTGCCGCGGTCGACGGGTTCATCGCGACGCACAGCCGCGTCGGCTGACGGCTCAGGCCTTCTCGACGACGACGTTGCCCAGCACCGGGGCGTCGTCCCGCTCGACCGCGACCGCCGTCGCGACGAGATCGGATCCGCGGTCCCACACCGAGATCCGCAGGGTCTCCCCGGGGAACACGACACCGGCGAACGTCGCACCGAACGAGCCCACGGCACCGGGATCGCCGCCGAAGACCTCGTCGACCACCGCACGACACGTCACGCCGTAGCTGCAGAGCCCGTGCAGGATCGGCCGCGGGAACCCGGCGCCCTCGGCGAACGCCGGATCGGAGTGCAACGGATTGCGGTCGCCGCAGAGTCGGTACAGCAGAGCCTGATCCGGTCGCGTCGGCACGGTGACGACGTGGTCGGGTGGGCTGTCGGGGTAGTCGACACGGGTCGACGCACCACGGTCGCCGCCGAACCCGCCCTCGCCCTTGGCGAAGATCGCCGAGCGTGCGGTCCACAGCAGGAGGCCGTCGTCGCCGGTGGTCTTCGACTCCTGGATGATCACCGCCGCCGACCCCTTGTCCTGGATCTCGGCGATCCGGGTGCGGGTGGTCGCCGTCCCCGATGCGGGAAGCGGCCGGTGCGTGGTCACGTGTTGGCTGCCGTGCACCACCTTCGCGAGGTCGATCTCGACTCCCGGGAACGACACCGTGGGCGGCTCCGCGTCGTGGAAGCCGGCGGCGACCGTGGCGAAGGTGGGTAAGACCTTCGGTGCCCGGTCGTCGACGTAGCGCAGCCCCTCGGTGTCGAGGGGATCACGGGCGGCGCCCACCGCGAGGTTGTAGAGCGCGACGTCGGACGCGTTCCACGAGAACGTGCGGGCGCCGAGACCGGCGCCGAGGGCGGTGTCGAGATCGATGGGCATCAGACCGCCGTCGCGTCGGTCGGCACCGTCTGCGCGGCCATGTCGAGCGCTGCGAGGTAGCCGAACACCATGGCGGGTCCGATCGTCGCGCCGGGCCCGGCGTACGTGTGCCCCATCACCGGCGAGCTGGTGTTGCCCGCCGCGTACAACCCGTCGATCACCGACCCGTCGGCCCGCAGCGCACGACCCGACGTGTCGGTGTCGATGCCGCCCTTCGTCCCGAGATCGCCCGGGTACATCTTCACGGCCCAGAACGGCGCCTTGTCCAACTCGCCCAGACCCGGGTTCGGCTTGTTGGTGATGTCGCCGTAGTAGTGGTCGTAGCCGCTCTCGCCGCGGTGGAAGTCCTCGTCGACGCCGCTGCGCGCGAAGCCGTTGAACCGCTCGACGGTCGCCTGCAGGGCGTCGGCCGGCACGTCCATCTTGGCCGCCAGCTCGGCGATGGTGTCGGCCTTGATGATCGAGCCGGAGGCGAGCCACTTCTTCGGCAGCGGTTGACGTCCCGGGACGCCCGCGAACAGGTAGCGGTCGCGATAGCCCTGGTCGAAGACGAGCCACGCGGGCACGTTCTCCCCGGGCCCGTCGCCCTGGCCGTACTCCCCGCCGTACATGCGATGCACCGCCTCGACATAGGGCAGGGACTCGTTCATGAACCGCTGACCGCGCGTGTTCACCATGAAGCTCCGGGGCAACGACCGCTCTGCGAGGGCGAACCACGGTCCGCGCGGCAGCATCATCGTCGGGCCCCACCAGGAGTCCTCCATGAACGACACGGACGCACCGAGTTTCAGTCCCGCGGTGATCCCGTCGCCGGTGTTCGACGGTGCGCCCGTGGTCCACTCGGTGCCGATCGGATCACGCTGGTACTTGCGGCGCATCTCCTCGTTGTGCTCGAAACCGCCGCAGGCCAACACGACTCCCCGTCGAGCGGTGATGGTCCGCCGCTCGCCGCGGTGTTCGACGACGACGCCGGTGACCCGGTCGTTCTCGGTGACGAGGTCGAGCAGCGGCGTCTCGAGGAACATCGGGACACCTGCGCGACGCAGGCCGATCAGCAGGCCGGACATGAGCGCGGCACCCATGCCGACGATCCGCTTGCCGGTCATCTTCGCGCCCATGGTGCGCATGCCGACCGCCATCATCTTCACCGGTCCACGCCAGTGCCGCAGGCCTGTGCTCATCCACCGGTAGTCGGACTGCTTGACCACCACGTTCATCGGCGCCTTGGTGTACGGCGGGTGGAGGGTCTTCGCGTCGGGCCCGAGCCTGCGGGTGTCGAAGGGGCGGGGTTCACACGATCGCCCGTGCAGCCGACCGCCGGGTGCCTCGGGGTAGTAGTCGGAGTAGTTCTTCACCCACTCCAGGTCGATGGCCGAGTGGTCGATGAGGAAGTCGAGCGCCTCGGGCCCGCGGTCGATGTAGGTGTCGATCTTCTCCTCGGCGACGACGTCGCCGACGATGGCCTTCACGTACTCCCGCGCCGCTGCGTCGGTGTCCTTGACGCCGTCGCGACGCAGCACCGAGTTGTTGGGGATCCAGACGCCGCCGCCGGAGCGCGAGGTCGACCCGCCCCAGTGGGGCGCCTTCTCGATGAGCACCGTCGACAGACCGCGCGAGGCCGCCGTGATCGCGGCGCTCATCCCGGCCGCACCGGAGCCGACCACGACGACGTCGTAGGCCGCCTGCAGCTCTGCCTCCGTCGAGGCGTTTTCGCTGGTCATGGGGTGGCCCTTCCCTCATTTCTAGAACACGTTATAGAATTGCCGCTCGAGCCAGTTATACCAGCCCGTGGGCCGTTCTCCACCCCCGCGGATCGCGCAGGACGAGGACCCGTCCACGACAGCAGGGAGTGCGCATGTCGGTCGCCGACGACGTCCGGACGCGGATCGCCGCCGACCTCGCCCGTGCCGAGGAGACCGGTGTCGCGGTCGATCCGCCGACGGCGTCGCACCCCGATCTGGACGTGGTGGACGCCTACGAGATCCAGTTGATCAACATCCGTCGTCGCCTGGACGCCGGGGCGCGGATCGCCGGGCACAAGGTGGGGCTGGCATCGGAGGCGATGCAGCAGATGATGGGCGTCGACGAACCCGATTACGGCCATCTGCTGGACACGATGCAGTACCACGAGGGCACGCCGATCGACGCGAGTGCATTTTGCTTCCCGCGCGTCGAGGTGGAGGTCGGCTTCCTGCTGGGCGAGGACCTGCCCGGGGCGACCTGCACCAACGGCGACGTGATCGACGCGGTCGCGGCAGTCGTCCCGTCCATCGAGCTCATCGACTCCCGTATCCGCGACTGGAAGATCACCCTGTGCGACACGATCGCCGACAACGCGTCGTCGCTGGGGTGGGTTCTGGGTCGCGAGCGCGTGGAGATCGACGAGATCGACGTCGGCGACATCGACGCGGTACTGGAGCGCAACGGTGAGGTCGTCGCGAAGGGCAATTCCTCGGCGGTGCTGGGCAACCCGCTGAACGCGGTGTCGTGGCTGGCCCGCAAGGTCGACTCGTTCGGCGTGCGGTTGAAGGCCGGCGACGTGATCCTGCCCGGGACGGCGACCCGGGCGATCGACATCCGTGCGGGCGACCACTTCCGCGCCGAGTTCACCGGACTGGGCAGCGTCACCATCGATTTCCGCTGAGCTGCAGCGACATCCACGAGCAGGGCAGGAGAGGCACAGTGCCGGAGAAGGTCACCGCCGCGATCATCGGGTCGGGCAACATCGGGACCGACCTGATGTACAAGCTGGAGCGCTCGGAGGTCATCGCGCCGCGCTGGATGGTGGGGATCGACGCGGACTCCGAGGGGATGAAGCGCGCCGCCGACCACGGTCTGATCACGATGTCCGGTGGGGCCGAGGAGTTGCTGGCGTCGTCGGAGCTGCCGGACCTCATCTTCGAGGCGACGTCGGCCTACGTGCACCGCGAGTACGCGCCGCGGTACGAGGCGGCGGGCATCACCGCCGTCGACCTGACCCCGGCTGCCGTCGGACCCGCCGTGGTGCCGCCGGCGAACCTGCGCGAGCACCTGGACAAGCCGAACACCAACATGATCACCTGCGGTGGTCAGGCGACGATCCCGATGGTGCACGCGGTGTCGTCGGTGGTTCCGGTGGCGTACGCGGAGATCGTGGCGTCGGTCGCGTCGGTCTCGGCGGGGCCGGGCACGCGGGCGAACATCGACGAGTTCACCAAGACGACGAGCAAGGGCATCGAGACGATCGGCGGCGCCGCCCGCGGCAAGGCGATCATCATCCTCAACCCGGCCGACCCGCCGATGATCATGCGCGACACCATCTTCTGCGCGATCCCGGAGGACGCCGACACCGACGCGATCGCCGAGTCGATCCACCGGCGCGAGAAAGAGATCCAGACCTACGTCCCCGGCTACCGGCTGCTGCAGGACCCGCAGTTCGACCCGCCCAGCGTGGTCAACGGCGGCATGGCGCGGGTCTCGATCTTCGTCGAGGTGGAGGGAGCGGGCGACTTCCTGCCGCCCTACGCCGGGAACCTCGACATCATGACCGCCGCCGCGACGAAGGTCGGCGAGGAACTGGCCAAGCAGAAGTTGGGAGTCCCCGCATGAGCACCGATCTGATGGCGAATGCCCGCGCCTACAGCGACACGCTGGACATCCGGGTGACCGACTCGTCGTTGCGCGACGGCAGTCACCACAAGCGGCACCAGTTCACCGTCGACGAGGTGCGTGCGGTGGTCGCCGCGCTCGACGGCGCCGGAGTGCCGGTGATCGAGGTGACCCACGGTGACGGCCTCGGCGGGTCGTCGTTCAACTACGGGTTCTCCAAGACTCCCGAGCAGGAACTGATCCGGGCGGCCGTGGAGACGGCGACGACGGCCAAGATCGCGTTCCTGATGCTGCCGGGTCTCGGGGTGAAGGACGACATCCGCGCCGCGCAGGACAACGGCGCGTCGATCTGCCGGATCGCGACCCACTGCACCGAGGCCGACGTCTCCATCCAGCACTTCGGGCTCGCCCGCGAGCTGGGGTTGGAGACCGTCGGGTTCCTGATGATGAGTCACTCCCAGCCGCCCGAGGTCCTCGCCGCGCAGGCCCGGATCATGGCCGACGCCGGATGCCAGTGCGTGTATGTCGTCGACTCCGCGGGTGCCCTGGTGCTCGAGCAGGTCTCCGATCGGGTGTCGGCGGTGCGCGCCGAGCTCGGCGACGACGCACAGATCGGGTTCCACGGACACGAGAACCTCGACATCGCCGTCGCCAACTCGATCGCCGCGATCCGTGCCGGGGCGCAGCAGATCGACGGGTCGGTGCGCCGCTTCGGTGCGGGTGCGGGCAACACGCCGGTCGAGGCGTTCGTCGGCGTGTGCGACAAGCTCGGCATCCGCACCGGCATCGACTTCGCCGCGATCGCCGACGCCGCCCAGGATGTCGTCGCGCCGATCATGCCGACCGAGTGCCTCGTCGACCGCGCCGCGATGATGATGGGCTACGCCGGCTGCTACAGCTCGTTCCTCAAGCACGCCGAGGGTCACGCCGACAAGTACGGCGTCAAGGTCGCCGACATCCTCCTCGAGGCCGGCGCCCGCAAACTCGTCGGAGGCCAGGAAGACCAACTCATCGACATCGCCCTGGAATTGAAGAAGAAGCAGGACGCCAACGCCGGGGTCTGAACTCGCGCCGTGCCGGCGAACCCGCGTCGTGCTCGGCGCGGGTTCGCGCGAAGCGCGCGGTTCAGGCGGCGATCACCCCGAGGCGGTCGAGCCAGTCGCGGACCATGATCACCACGCGACCGGTCACCAGGTCGTCCCAGGTCCAACGGATCACCATGATCCCCATCCGGCGGAGCGCGTCCTCGCGCTCCTTCTCGCGGCGCATGGCCTCGAACGGGGTCTCGCCGGGTCGAAGGTGCTTCTGGTACTTGACCATCCCGTCGAACTCGCCGACGAGGACGTCGCCCCAGGCGAAATCGGTGCGGGCGATGAGTTCACCGTTCTCGTCGTGGAACTCGTGCTGGAGGTCGTCGACGGGCAGCCCGGCGCTGATCATCTGCGCACGCCCCCACGACTCGCCCGGGTTCTCGGCGCGGGCGTCAGCATCACGCAGAGCGCGGCGCGCCGGGCCGACCCCGCGTCGTGCGCCGAGCAGCATCGCCTCCATGGCACCGCGATCGGCCCCGAGGCGGAGCGCCGAGTCGAACACGACGAGCGCGCCGGGGGAACCCCCCGACGATGTGCACGCCACGTCCACCGCCGTGCGTTCGAGCGACGTCGTCCGGATCCCGTCGCGGACCACGACGTCGTCGGGACCGAGCTCGGCCTCGTGCTCGTGACGAGTCGCTGTGCGGTGGGCACCCGAGCCGAGGGCGACCGTGAGATGCACACGCTCGAGATCGGGTCGGAGCATCTCGAGGCCGAGGACGGTCGCCGCCGACTGGTGGCTGAGGATGGCGCCGGTCGACACGGCCGCCACCGCGATCGCCGCGAGCCGGTGGTGCTCCCGCGGTTTTCGGGCGACGGCCACGGCGAACGCGCCGCGCGTCAGCCGGACGAGGTGACCTCGGGCCACCGCTTGAGACAACTCGCTGTCACTGACGCCGGCCGCGACGGCGCGACTGCGGAGCACGATGCCGTGCCGATCGGTGGGGAAGCTGAACATGTCCATTGGACGTCGCCCGGACCCGTTCGGATCCGCAGAACGCCGAATCCGCCTCGAACAGGCGGACCCGCGCCGATTTCGAAGCGGGTCGGCTCACTGGACGCGGGTGCGCAGGTACGGCGCGGGGCCGCGTGAACGGCGCGGGTCTGGCGCCCACCGCCGAACCCGCGCCGAGCGGGCGAACCCGCGCCGAACTCGGCGCGAAATCGCGAGCAGACCGCGGGTCTACATGCCCGGCGGCGGCGAGGCGTAGCAGAAGATCGCGCCCATGGGGTCCTTGGCGGACGCGAGGGTGCCGTAGGGGGTGTCCTCGCCCGGCATCATGACCTCTCCGCCGAGGCGGGTGATCGCGTCGGTGGTCGCCGCGACGTCGTCGACCATGATGTACACCTGCCAGAACGACGGCGCCTCCGCCGGCAGGAGTGTCGCGGCGTCCATGATCCCGCCGTACCCCGTCTCCCCGAACATCATCTGCGAGTAGTGGTCCGGTCCGACCGCGTCGGGATCTCCACCGGTCCCCACCTCGAGCAGCGACACCCCCGTGACCGCCGGGTAGAACGCGGTCGACGCCGCGTAGTCCTTCGACAGGCAGTCGAACCAGTACGGCGCGCCGTGCTCACCCCACGTGCTGAAGCCCGCGTGGTCGGCGGGCTGCCAGAACCCGATCGCCGCGCCGGCCGGGTCCAGGACGATGGCCATCGTCCCCTCGGACCCGACCGCCATCGGAGGGAACATCACCTGCGCCCCGGCCTTCTCGGCCGCGGCGACGGTCGTCGCGGCGTCGGTGGTGTGCAGGTACACCGACCACACGTCGGCGGGGACGCCGGCGCCGTCCATCACCGGGCTCATCCCGGCGATGCGACTGCCATGACGGGTGAAGTTCTGGTAGCCGCCGAACTCGGCCCTGGGCGCCTCCACCTCCCAGCCGAACAGTTCGCCGTAGAACTCGGCGGCGCGCGCCGGGTCGGAACTCATCAGGTCGAACCAGATGGGCGCGCCGACGGGCGCGGAGTACTCGGTCATCGTCGGATCCTCTCGAGTCGGGGATGTCACCGGTACAGACCGGGACCGACCCGAGAAATCATCGCCGGGCGACGAACCCCGGGCTAGAGGTATCCGTCCGGGTCGTCGGTGGGCCCGTGCGGCGGGATGATCCCCTCCGCGACGCCGTGGTCGATGCTGGCCGACAGCCGCCCGCACGTCGGGGTCATCGCGGGGTTGCCGCCCGCCTCCGCCACCGATCGCAACTCCGAGCACGACGCCCGCGCGGCAGCCGTCCACTGCACGCTCGTCTGCGACGTCGACGTCTTCTTCACCAGGACGCACGCGTGGCACGCCCGACACTCGATCTCGTGCAGTCCGCCGTCGAGGTAGTGCGCCTTGTCCCGACGGGTGTGGGCATCGATCGCGGCCCGACGGGCGGGATCGTCGTCGAACGCAGGTGCCTTCGCCCACCCCTGCGACTCGACCGAGCGGGTCATGTCAGACCTTCGCCGCGTCGTTGGTGGCCCTGAGCTTGTCCTGTTCGGCGCGCACCGACTCCTCCGTGTCCTCGCCCGCGGCCTGACGACGCAGGTTGTCCTCGATCTCCACACCCCAGTTCTCCAGGGCCTTGGTCGTGTCGATCTCGTACTCGAAGCGCTGTGTCATCTCGTCCGTCACGTCGGCGACGTCGACGTAGAACTGCTCGTACCAGCGGCGCAGCTGGTACACCGGGCCGTCCTCCTCGACGAGCAGCGGGTTGTCGATGCGGCTCTTGTGCTTCCAGATCTCGACGTCCTGCAGGAACCCGACCTCGACGCCCTCGGCGATCTTCGCGGCCATCCCGGCCGCCTGCTCGCTGGTGAGACCCTCCGGCTTCTTGGCCATCACACCGAACATGAGCACGAACGAGTTGTTGTCGATCGGGTAGTGACAGTTGGTGAGGATGGTCTCGATGGCGTAGTCCCCGTACGTCTGATGCATCGGGTTGAGCATGTAGGACGGCCCGTAGTACGCGGCGATCGAGCGCAGGTAGCTGTCGCCGTACGCCGACGTCAACGCGATGTCCGGCCGACCGCGCGAGTTCATGTACTGCGCGGCGGTCTCGCCCTCGAAGACGTTCTTGAAGTAGTCCGGAAGGGCGTAGTGGATGTAGAAGAAGTGCGCCATGTCGACGACGTTGTCGATGATCTCGCGGCAGTTCGAGCCCTCGATGACGATGCGGTTCCAGGTCCAGCCGGTCCACTCGTCGGTTCCGAACTCGGCGATCTCCGGGATGACGACGTCCTCGGGCGGGGGATTGCCCTCCGGGTCGTTGTAGACGAACACCTGACCGTTGCGGATCATCGTCGGCCAGGCCCGCGTCTTCGCCAGTTTCGGCGCGCGCTTGGCGTATGGCACCCCGGCGCACCGGCCGTTGCCCTTCCACCGCCAGTCGTGGAACGGGCAGGCGATGTTGCCGTCCTTGACGCTGCCCTGGGACAGGTCGCCGCCCATGTGCCGGCAGTACGCGTCGAGGATCTTCACCTCACCCTCGGCGTCGGCCCAGACGACGAGCTTGGTCCCGAAGGCGTCGACGGCGTGCGGCCTCCCGTCGGTGAACTCCGACTGCAGGCCGAGGCAGTGCCAGCCCCGCGCGAACCGGGTCGGTGGGGTGCCGGTGTCGATCTCGCGGACCGCGACGTCGTCGTGCGATGTGGTCATCGCCTACCTCCTGGTGATCGCCGACGCGGGACGTCGAGCGCGTACACAATGAGAACATGTTACAAAAATGCGGGTTTCGACGCCACTGGCATCGCAGCGTTTTCCTGGCCTGACGTCGGCAAAAGCGCAGTACTCGACACAAATGAGAACGTGTTCTAATATTGGTCGTCGAACAGTCACCGACCGTAGGAGTGCAACGATGTCGCAGCGGAGTGAGGCCGGCGCCGAGGTCCTGGAGCGGATCAGCGCCCTGCTCCCGGAGATCGAGAAGCGCGCACAGGAGTGCGAGGACCAGCGTCGGATCCCCACCGAGACGATCGACGCGCTCGACGAGGTCGGCTTCTTCAAGCTGGTGCAGCCCGCGCAGTGGGGTGGCTACGAGGTCGACCCCGTGACCTACTACGAGGCCGTCCGTCGGATCGCGAGCGCCTGCGGGTCCACCGGCTGGGTCTCGTCGATCCTCGGCATCCACAACTGGCACCTGGCCCTGTTCCCGCAGCAGGCGCAGGACGAGGTCTGGGGTGACGACCCGTCCGTCCGCATCGGTTCCTCGTACGCCCCGATGGGCATGGGCGAGGTCGTCGACGGGGGCTACAAGGTCAACGGCGAGTGGCACTGGTCGTCGGGGTGCGACCACGCGCAGTGGACGTTCGTGGGCGGCCCGGTCTTCAAGAACGGCAAGCCCGTCGACTTCGTGAGCTTCCTCCTGCCGCGCAGCGACTACGAGATCCGCGACGTCTGGCACGTCGCCGGACTGAAGGGCACCGGGTCGAACACGCTCGTCGTGAAGGACGCCTTCGTGCCGTCGCACCGCATGCTCAGCTTCCGCGCGATGGCGACGGGCACGGCGCCCGGCCTGGAGAACAACACCGCGCCGGTCTACAAGATGCCCTGGGGGACGATCCATCCGACCGTCATCTCGACCCCGGTCGTCGGCATGGGCTACGGCGCCTACGCCGCCCACGTCGAGGCGCAGGGCAAGCGCGTCCGCGCCGCCTATGCCGGCGAGAAGGCGAAGGACGACCCGTTCGGCAAGGTGCGCATCGCCGAGGCCGCCAGCGACATCGACGCCGCCTGGCGACAACTGTCGGGCAACGTGCAGGACGAGTACGACTGCATCCTCGCCGGGCAGGAGGTGCCGATGGAGATGCGCCTGCGTGCCCGCCGCGACCAGGTCCGTGCCTCGCAGCGGTCCATCTCGGCCATCGACCGTCTCTTCGAGGCCGCCGGCGCCCGCGCTCTCGACAGCGACCAACCGCTGCAACGGTTCTGGCGTGACGCGCATGCCGGTCGGGTGCATGCCGCCAACGACGCCGAGCGTGCCTACCAGGCCTACGCGAACGGCGAGTTCGGCATCCCGATCGGTGACACGATGGTCTGAGGCGCCTCGCGCCTCACCCCGGACACCGCACACGACGACGGAAACGGTTCTGAGCATGACTGCGTCCTGCCCCATCTCCTCGCTCGGCTACATGCGGATCGAGGCCACCGACGTCGCCGCGTGGCGGGAGTACGGTCTCAAGGTCCTCGGCATGATCGAGGGCAAGGGAGCCGTCGACGGCGCGCTGTACCTGCGTATGGACGACTTCCCGGCGCGGCTGGTGATCGTCCCCGGCGAACACGACCGACTCGCGTCCGCGGGATGGGAGTGCCCGAACGCCGAGGCGCTGCAGGATGTCCGCGACCGACTGTCGGCAGCCGGCGTCGTCTATCGCGAGGCCAAGGACGAGGAGCTGGTCGACCGCCAGGTCGTCGAGATGATCGTCTTCTCCGACCCCAGCGGCCACGTGTTGGAGGCGTTCCACGGTGTGGCGCTGCAGCATCGACGCATCGTCAGCCCCTACGGCCACCGGTTCGTCACCGAGGAGCAGGGTCTCGGGCACGTCGTCCTCACCACGGACGACGACCGCGCCGCGCTCGAGTTCTACCGCGACGTGCTCGGTTTCAAGCTGCGTGACTCGATGCGACTGCCCCCGCAGGCCGTCGGCCGCAACGAGGGCGACGAGGTGCCGTGGCTGCGGTTCCTCGGGTGCAACCCGCGGCACCACAGCCTCGCGTTCCTGCCCATCCCGAACAGCACGGGCATCGTGCACCTCATGGTCGAGGTCGAGAACTCCGACGACGTGGGCCTCGCGCACGACCGCGCGTTGCGCAAGAAGGTGCCGATGTCGGCCACCCTGGGCAGGCACGTCAACGACCTGATGCTGTCGTTCTACATGAAGACCCCCGGCGGGTTCGACGTCGAGTTCGGTTGCGAGGGACGCACCGTCGACGACAACGCCTGGATCGCTCGGGAGAGCACCGCGGTCAGCCTGTGGGGCCATGACTTCTCGGTGGGACTGAAGAACGCCTGAACCACGATGACCCACGTCTCCCGGGGCACCCAGGACTTCGACCCCCGCCAGTTCCGGACCGCGATGGGGCAGTTCTGCACCGGCGTCACGGTCATCACCACGCTGAACGACGCCGACGAACCGGTCGGGTTCGCCTGCCAGTCGTTCGCCGCTCTCTCGCTGGACCCGCCGCTGGTCCTGTTCTGTCCACAACGCACCTCCCGCAGCTGGAAGGTCATCGAGTCCACGGGGCGGTTCTGCGTCAACGTCCTCTCGAACCACCAGCAGGAGGTCAGCGCGGTGTTCGGTGCCCCGGGTGAGGACAAGTTCCGCACCGTCGAGTGGGACCCGTCGCCGAGCGGCCTCCCGGTGATCAAGCGCAGTCTCACCTGGGTCGACTGCACCGTCGAGCGTGTCGAGGACGGCGGCGACCACTTCGTCGTGATCGGCCGGGTGCAGACGCTCGGGGAGGTGTTGCAGGACAAGCCGTTGCTGTTCTACCGCGGCGGATACCTGTCGACCGAGCACCCCCGCGTCACGCCCGCGCAGGCCGAGCTCGAGAACTTCCTGACCTGGACCGGAGGGGACACCTGGCTGTGACCGCACCCGACGCCGTGACGAGCCCCGTCGACGCCGCACCGCCGGCCGACCTCACCGCCGACCTCGCCGACGCGATCCGCGAGGCCGAACGCCGTATCGCGACAGCGGAGTTCATCCGCTCCGAGGTCGACCGCGCCGAGGGGTACACCTACCTGGCTCAGTGCGTGCAGGCGATCATGCAGCTGGCCTGGGCCCGCAACCACAGCCACCCGTATCTCGTCACCGCCACCGGGCCCTGGACGAAGATGGGTCTCGACAACCCGGACACCCTGTACTGGAGTGCCGATCTCGAGCCCGACGGGCACTACCTGATCCGTGGCCGCCGTGGGACGACCGCCGACCTCAGCTTCCAGGTCATCGCCGGACACTACGACGCCGACACCGTCCCGAACGGCGACACCGCCTTCGACGACCGCCGACTCACGATCGGCGCCGACGGCACGTTCGCCTTCACCCTGGGTCCCGCGGGCGCCGGCACACCGGGTACCGACCACTTCGTCCTGCCGGACGGGGCGACCACACTCGCGGTCCGCGAGGTGTACTCCGACTGGACCGCGACGCGCGGATCGATCGCCATCGAACGCACCGACACCGTCGGCACCGCACCCGTCGAGGCGGACATGGCCCTGTTGCGCAAGCGCTATCGCGTGGCGGCCAAGATGCTGTTGTCCCGCATCGACACCTGGTTCAACTTCCCGAAGTGGTTCTACCTCGACCTGCCCGTGAACACGCTCACCGAGCCGCGGCAGACGCCGGGTGGCCTGGCGACGCAGTACTCGTCGGTAGGACACTTCGACCTCGCCGACGACCAGGCGATCGTCGTCACGGTGCCGAAGTCGGCTGCGCCGTACCAGGGTTTCCAGCTCGGCAGCCTGTGGTACATCTCGCTCGACTACGTCCACCACCAGACGAGCCTGAACTCCCACCAGGCCCAGGTCGACCCCGACGGGATGATCCGGATGGTGGTCTCCCACAACGATCCCGGCGTCGCGAACTGGATCGAGACCACCGGACGCACCCGCGGGATCATGCAGTTCCGGTGGCAACGCGTCGACGAGCCCGTCACCGAGGGTCCGACCGCGGTCGTTGTCGGCCTGGACGAGGTCGCCGATCACCTGCTGTTCCACGACCACAACGTGATCGACGCCGACGGGTGGCGACAGCGCATCGCCGCACGGCAGCGCGCCTTCGCCGATCGGATGCTCGGATGAGCGGCCTGCTCGACGGCAAGGTCGTCGTCGTCAGCGGGGTCGGTCCCGGCCTGGGCCGGTCCATCGCACTGCAGTCGGCGCACGCCGGCGCAGCGGTGGTGCTCGCGGCCCGCACCGAGGAGCGTCTACGGGCGGTCGCCGACGAGATCGACGCCGCCGGGGGTCGGTCGCTCGTCGTCCCCACCGACATCACCGACGACGACCGTGTGCAGCGTCTCGTGGAGACCACGACGGCCGAGTTCGGGCGAGTCGACGCCCTGGTCAACAACGCGTTCGCCCTCCCGTCTATGAAGCCGCTGGGCCGCACCGACTTCCGACAGATCACCGACAGCCTCGACCTGACGGTCCTCGGTGGACTCCGGGTCACGAAGGCGTTCACCGAGCCGTTGGCCGCGACCGGGGGTGCGGTGGTGATGATCAACTCGATGGTCCTGCGGCACAGCGAACCCCGCTACGGCAGTTACAAGCTGGCGAAGGCCGCGCTGCTCGCGATGTCGCAGACACTGGCCACCGAACTGGGGGAGCGGCGCATCCGGGTGAACAGCGTCGCCCCCGGCTACATCTGGGACGACCAGTTGCAGTGGTACTTCGGCGAGATCGCCAAGAAGTACGACATCTCTCCGGACGACGTCTACGCCGACACCGCGAAGAACTCCGACCTCAAGAGGTTGCCCGAACCCGACGAGATCGCGCGCGCCGTCGTGTTCCTCGCGTCGGACTGGGCGAGCGCGATCACCGGCCAGACACTCGACGTCAACTGCGGCGAATACCACTGCTAGACATCGGAGGACCACCGCGATGACACCTCGTACCGACGTCGGGACCGTCGAGGACCTGCATGTCTCGGCCGCCCGCGCCACCGGACTCGACGACTTCGGCGCGGACGACCCGACCGAGGCGCTCGGCGTGCTGCTGGACTCGTACCGCTCCGAGGCCGGCCTGACCGAGCTGGGCAGCAAGATGTCCCGCTTCTTCCTCAAAGGGGCGCTCGTGGCGCGTCTGCTCAGCGAGAAGGCGTTCACCGACCACCCCGAGCACGCCGGGATCCCCGTCGAGCGACCGATCTTCGTGACCGGCCTGCCCAGGACGGGCACCACGGCCCTGCACCGACTGCTCACCGCCGACCCCGGGCACCAGGGGCTCGAGATGTGGCTGACCGAATACCCGCAGCCGCGGCCGCCGCGCGACACGTGGGAGTCGGATCCCGTCTACCAGGCGATCAACGCGAACTTCGAGCAGCACCACGTGGAGAACCCCGAGTTCATGGGGCTGCACTACATGAGCGCGGGCGACGTCGAGGAGTGCTGGCAGCTGCTCCGCCAGACCATGAAGTCCATCTCGTACGAGTCGCTCGCCTACCTGCCCAGCTACTCCCGGTGGCTGGACGGGCAGGACTGGATCGACGCCTATCGGCGTCACAAGCGCAACCTGCAGTTGATCGGTTCCCCCGACGCCGAGAAGCGCTGGGTCCTCAAGAACCCCAGTCACCTCTTCGCGATCGACGAACTGCTGTCGGTCTACCCCGACGCGGTGATCGTGCAGACGCACCGGGCGCCACGAACCATCGTCGCGTCGATGTGTTCTCTGGCGGAGAGCGCCACCGCGGGATGGTCCACCACGTTCGTCGGAGAGACGATCGGGCGGACCCAGCTCGAACTCTGGTCGCGGGGGCTGCGCCGCTTCGCCGACGCCCGGTCACGCCACGACGCAGGGCATTTCGTCGACGTCGACTTCGACGACCTCCGCCGCGACCCCGTCGGCGTGGTCGAGGACATCTACGCCGCTGCCGGGATCCCGTTCACCGACGAGGCGCGGGCGGCCGTGACCGCGATGGACGCCGACAGCAAGAAGGGTCCGCGCGCCCCGAAGCACCACTACGACCTCGCGGACTACGGACTGACGACGGAGATGGTCGACGAGACGTTCGACGGGCTCGTGCCCACACCCTGACACCGGGCGTCAGAGCGTCGGCGGGATCGTCGGCACCGGTCCCGGCCGCTGGAACAGGAAGCCCTGCGCCTCCGGGCATCCGAGCTCGACGAGGGCGTCACGCTGCTGCGGGGTCTCGATGCCCTCGGCGATCACCATGAGGCCGTTGGCCCTCCCGTGCTCGATCAGCCCGCGCAGCAGGTGATCGACGGCGGGGCTGCCGAGGGACGAGGTCAGCGACGCGTCGAGTTTGAACCCGTCGATGGACCAGTGCACGAGCCGCGAGAGAGATGACCACCCGCGTCCGAGGTCGTCGACCACGACGTGGACCCCGTTGCTGCGCAACGCCTCCAGCGCGGAGAGCGTGTTGTCGTCGTCGCCGACCGTCGACTCGATGATCTCGACACAGAGTCGCTCGCTCGGGAGGGCGGCGTCGCGGACGGCGTCGAGCAGTCGGGCGAGCCGGGCGGGACGGTGCAGATGGCCGCCCTCGATGTTCACGTGCAGCAGCACGTCGTCGCCGACGGTGCTCGCCTGGCCGTGCAGCGCGGTGGCCGCCGCCCGCAGGATGTCGAGATCGATGTCGAGCATGATGTCCGTCGCGCGGACAGCCGGCAGGAAGTGTGCCGGGGTGAGCGGACCGTGAAGCGGGTGGATCCACCGGCTGAGCGCCTCGAACCCCTGGACCGTGCCGTCGGACGGGTCGACGATGGCCTGGAACCACGGCTGGATCTCACCGCGGGCGAGGGCGGCCGCGACGTCGTCGAGCCCCGTGTCGTCCGGTAGTCGGGTGCGGTCGCGCTGCAGCTCGAGCTGCTCCTCGACGACGCGCGCGTACTTCTGCAGAAGGGTGACGTCGCTGCCGCTGACGGCCTTCGGGTCGGTGTCGGTGAGGCAGAGCGTGCCGATCGCCGTGTGCTCCCGGCTGAACAGGGGCACCCCGACGTAGGTGCGGAGACCCGCCGCCGTGAGCGGCGTGACGAGCGCGGGGTCTGCCGTCGCCGTCGTGGCGTCGGCGATGACCAGGGGCTCGGCAGAGTCGACGACGGCGCGACATGTGGTCGACTCGCGATCGACGACGAGCCCGACGCTGTCGGCGTCACCGTAGGCGGCGAGCACGTACTGGTGGTGCTCGTCGAGGATGTGCAGACGGGCCTGCGCGAAACCGACCGCCATCGCGGCGAGCTCGAGGGTCGTCGACAGGGTGCGGCTCACCGCACCGTCACGCAGGTAATTGGTGGCGTGCCCGGCGCGGGACGCGGCACCGTCGGTCATCGTCCGAATGGTAGTCGGGGGACGCTGGTATCTGTCACTGTTCCGCACGCGTGCCATCAGTTCCCGCGACAGGACAGGTCGGGGAACGGGCCGACGGCGGTCCAGTCCCGGGTCGTCGGGTGGTGCCCGGACGTGAACCGCCGTCGGGGCCTCAGCGGAGGTCGACGGTCACGCCACCCGAGAAGACCGAGTCATGCAGTTCGATCTGTGTCGCGTCGGTGCCGCGGGGGAGGTCGTGGACCACCGTCACCTGCAGAGCGTTGCCGGGGTTGATCTGCTCGTAGAACACCGCGGCGTCGTCGACCTGGATGGTGGCCGCCGTGTTCGGCGAGTACTCGGTTCCCTGTGCCGACAGGACCTTCTGAGACGAGATGTCGAGGCTCTGGGCCTTGTCGCCGATGTTGCGCACGGTCAGGTCCACGAGCAGGAACTCGCCCTGTGCACGTTCGGCCATGAAATCGGGGCCGATGCTCGTCCCACCGGGGCGGACGCCGCGCACCACGAACTCGAACTTGCCGTCACGCGCCGGTGCGCCGATGCCCGGTCGGGCCGCGGACGCGGACTCTGCGGCGGTCGGAGGAGCACCGGCCGAGGCAGGCGCCGTCGTGCTGCCGGCGGGAGCCGCGTCCGGGGACTCCGTCGAGCCTCCACCGTTCGACGCGACCGAGATGACCACGATGAGCAATACGAGGACACCGAGCACGGTCAGCACCTTGTGGCGTGCGAACCAGTTCCTGCGCGGTGCCGGCGGGGGGTAGGGCGAGACGAACGACTCGGGCTGGTGGGGATCGGACGGGTTCCGGTTCATGGCAGTACCTCTCGGCTGTCGATGTTCTCGACCACTGCACCGCGACCACACGGCCGATCACATCCACCGATCGGTCCGTCGTACTCACCCGATCGGTCCGACGCGGCGCGCGCCGACCCGACCGATCGCCGGATGGTGGCTGTCGGAAGCCACCCGTACCGTCGCGGCCATGATCCCCATCGGCCCGGTGTCGCCATCGGCGTCGTCGTGGCCGCAGAAGGCTTCCACCGCCGCGCCCGGTCGCATCCGGCGCCGGCTGGCGACTGTCGCTGCCGTCGCGGTCAGCCTTTTCCTGACGATGATGACCGCGGGGCTGGCGGGGGCCGCGGGGACGCCGGTGTGGAACGTGTCGCTCGGGTTCGTCCTGAACGTCGCAGCGGCGATCGCCCTCGTGTGGCGACACCAACACCCCTTCCGGGTGCTCGCCGCCGCAGTGGCCGCACCGCTCTTCTTCGCCACCGACGCAACCGCAGCTCTCATAGCGCTGTACGCGGTGGCGTCGTGTGTGCGTGACCGTCGGCTCGTCATCGCAACCGGCGCGGTGTGGGCGGCCTGCGTGGTATCGCTGCTCTACGACTCGTTTCGTCGCCGGGACTACTCGGTGCTGACCATCGGCGTCCGGATGCCCGAGGACGGTCCGGTGCCGGAGTGGGACCTGCCCATCTGGGTGGCGTTCGCGGTCGCCTCCGTTCTCGTCGCCTTGGTGGTCGCCGTGGCCGTCCAGCGAAGGACCAGCAGTCAGCTGACCGTGGTCGCCACGGCTCTCGACGATCAGACGCGCGTGTCCGAGGTCATGCGCGCGGAGATGGCGGTGTCTGCCGAACGTGCGCGGATCGCCCGCGACATGCACGACACTCTGGCGGCCACCCTGAGCCGGATCTCGCTGACCGCCGGCGGTCTCCAGGTCAACAGCACCGAAGGTCCCGAGAGGGTGGCGAACTCGGCGTCGTTGATCCAGAAGACGGCTCACGACGGGCTCGACGAACTCAAACGCATCATCGGCGTGCTGCGGGGCGAGGCGGGCGCGGACGCGGGGTCGGGTGCGCAGAACCTCGACGGAGTGAGCGATCTCGTCGCGTCGGCACGGTCAGCCGGGGTGTACGTGACGTTGCTCGTCGATGTACCGCCGGATCCGATCGGACCGTTGTCGGGACACGTGGCCTACCGGGTGGTGCGTGAGGCCCTCACGAACGCCTCACGGCACGCACTCGGTTCGCCGGTGGGTCTGTCGGTCCACGGGTCACCCGAGCGCGGGCTCCGCCTCGAGGTCCGCACGCGCACCGGCACGTCTGCGCCGTCGACGGCGGGGACCGGGACCGGACTCCGCGGAATCGGTGAGGCGGTGACCAGCGCCGGTGGGTCGTTCACCGCCGGCCGAACCGGCGACGAGTTCGTCGTGAGCGCCTGGCTGCCCTGGTACTCCTGACAGTCCGATGTCGGGGTCGCTGCCTACGATCGGCACACCATGACAGCGCCCATCGATCTCCTCGTCGTCGACGACGATCCGTTCGTGCGTCGCGGTCTCGCCGACATCTTCGCCGCCTCGGGGGACATCCGCGTGGTCGCCGAGGCCGACGACGGTGACCAGGTCCCGGCGGCGCTCGCCCAGCACCGCCCGCACGTTGTCCTGATGGATCTGAAGATGCAGCGAGTCGGGGGGATCGAGGCCATCGCGACGTTGATCGCCGAACCCGATCCGCCTCGCGTGGTCGCGATGACGGCGCTCGACGTCGACGACCTCGTGCTGGAGGCCATCCGCGCCGGTGCCCACAGTTTCATCCGCAAGGACGAACCCCCGCAGTCGTTCGGCATGGCGGTGCGCGCGGTCGCGAGCGGGACGACGCTGTTCAGCGAGCAGTCGCTGCGCGAGATCGTCGCAGCCACCGGCCCGAGTGCGACCGGCGGACGAAGCGGCCCCGACCGTTCGGCGTCTGCACGCGCGGTCGCGACGTTGTCAGATCGCGAGAGGGAGATCCTGCGGGCGCTCGCCTCGGGCGCCACCAACGCGGCGATCGCCGGCGACCTGTATCTGAGCGAGACCACGGTGAAGACCCACCTGTCGCACATCTATACGAAGCTGTGTGTCACCACGCGCGTCGAGGCGGCGTTGGAGGCCCTGCGCGGAGGACTGGTCATCTGATGCGCGCTGTGAGGGAAGGGGACTCACCGCACCACAGGCCGTGACCGATTGCCGCTACAGTCCGGCCGCCTGTTCGATCACCGGGGCGTGGGTCCACGGTCGGTTGAGGAGCAACGTCGTGGCGTGCGCGCGCTTGAAGAAGAGCTGGATGTCGTGTTCCCAGGTGATGCCGATCCCGCCGTGCATCTGGACCGCCTCGCCCGCGGCCGAGGTGACCGTCTCGGAGCACAGCATCCGCGCGGCGGCGACGGCCTCGTCGACGTCGTGGCTGCCGCGGACCACGGCGTCGACCGCGTCGTAGGACACCGATCGGGCGGTCTCCACGGCTGCGAACATGTCGGCCATCCGGTGTTTCAGCGCCTGGAACGAGCCGATGGGCCGGCCGAACTGGGTGCGTGTCGAGGTGTGGGCGACCGTGCGGTCGAGCGCGCCTGCCGCGACCCCGACCTGCTCGGCGGACAGGGCCACCGCCCCGACGGCGAGCAGGCGGTCGACCAGGTCACCCGGGGCCGCGATCACGGTCGACGGCGTGTCCTCGAAGGTGACGGTGGCCAGGGCGCGCGTCGGGTCCATGAGGGGCATCGCGGTACGGGTCACGCCCTCGGCGTCGGCGGCGACCTCGTGCAGGGTGGTCTGTCCGCCCGACCGGGCGATGACGAGCAGGACATCGGCGTACTCGCCGTCGAGGACGTAGTGCGCGGTGCCCGTCAGCAGGCCGCCGTCGGCGACCACGCCGCCCCGACCCCAGCCGGCAACGTCGGCCCAGCAGACCGACGCGACGGTCTCGCCCTCGGCGATGCCCGGCAGCAGCCGCTCGGCGGCCTCGTCGTCCCGGGTCAGCAGGACGGCCTGCGCCGCCAGGACCGCGGACCCGAGCATCGGGACCGCCGCGAGCTCACGTCCGAGCTCCTCCAGCACGATGTGGGTCTCGACGAGGCTCGCGCCGACACCGCCGAACCTCTCGGGGATCGCGAGTGCCGCGACGCCCACCTGTTGGGTCAGCGTCCGCCACAGGTCGAGGTCGGATCGGGGGGTGGAGGCCATCGCCGCCCGGAGGCGGTCGGATCCGCCGTGTCGTCGCAGCACGTCGGCGACGGCCGACCGCAGCGCGGCCTGCTCGTCGGTGTCGACGCCGGGGGAGTCCGACGGGTCGAGCACGTCGCTCACGGGGCGATCGCCTCCAGGACACGACGACGGTGGAGAGCGGGGGTGCCCCATGCGGTGAGCAGCGCCCGGGTCTTCGTGAGGTATAGCGAAAGGTCGTGTTCGCGTGTGTAGCCGATCGCGCCGAGCGTCTGCAGCCCCGTGCGTGCGGCCAGATCCGCGGCGCGCCCGCAGGCGACCGCCGCCGCGGACACGTCGCGGGTGACGTCGGTGGGGACCGTGTCGGTGGCGCCCTCGGCGTCGACGGCGAGGGCCGCGCCGTGGACCAGCGGTCGGGCCATCTCGACGGCGATGGCCACGTCCGCGAGGTGGTGCTTGACGGCCTGGAAGGAGCCGACGGGGCGTCCGAACTGTGTCCGCGACCGCGCGTGGTCTGTCGCGAGGGCAAGCATCCCGGACGCCAGCCCGAGCAGCTGCGCCGAGGTCGCGAGGGCGCCGAGATCACCGGCCCGGCGTGCGTCGACGTCGTCGGCCACCGTCTCGTCCGGCTCGACGTCGGACACGGTGCGCGTGGGGTCGACGGAACGGTGGGTGTCGCGGACCGTCGCGGTGGAGAGACGGGACCCGCGGATCGCGAGCACGGTCGAGCACGAGGCGGTGTCGGCGGCGCGCCGCGCCAGGAGGTCGTGCGCGATCGTCGCGGGCTGCCCGGCGAACAGCGGCTCCAGCAGGTCTCGGCGTCCGGTCGCCGACAGCAGCCACGGCACGACGGCGGTGGACTCGGCGACCGGTCCGGGCACGCAGTGACGCCCCAGCTGTTCGACGGCGACGACCATCTCGACCGCGCCCGCGCCCATCCCGCCGAACTCCTCGTCGGCGAGCAGAGCGGTGACGCCGGTGTCGGCGAGGCGCGACCACAGGTCCGCCGTGGGTTGCGCGTCGCCGTCGACGAGCGCACGGACGATCTTCGGCACGTCGGCGCGGGACAGCATCGCGTCGATGCTCGACGCGAGGTCGGCGTGTTCGGTCTCGAGCAGGAATCTCATCGGTCTCCCCGGGGCAGTCCGAGCAGTCGCTCGCCGATCACGTTGCGTTGGATCTCGTTCGTGCCGGCGTAGATCGGGCCGGACAGGGAGAACAGGTAGCCGGCGAGCCAGCCCGAGTCGGGCCCGTCCGCGAGTTCGCCGTCGGCGCCGAGCAGGTCCAGCGCGGTCTCGTGCGTCGCGATGTCCCACTCGGACCAGAACACCTTGTTGATCGACGACTCGATGCCCAGCGAACCGCCGCCGAGCAGCCGGCTCACCGTCGCATAGGTGGACAGCTCGTATGCCCGTGATCCGATCCACGCGTCGACGACGCGGTCGGCGGTGCCGTCCGGGGCGTCGTCGCGGGTACGTCGCCACAGCTGGAGGAGGCGGTCGGTGGTCGCGAGGAACCGTCCGGGTGAACGCAGCGACAGGCCTCGTTCGTTGGCCGCGGTGCTCATGGCTATCCGCCACCCGTCGTTCGCGGCACCGATGACACCGGACTCGCCGGGTCGGTCGGGATCGTCGGGGACGAAGACGTTGTCCAGGAACAGTTCTGCGAACCCGGGCTCGCCGTCGAGCTGGTCGATGGGGCGCACGGTGACACCGTCGGCGCGCAGGTCGAACATGAAGTAGGTCAGCCCACGGTGGCGGGTCGCCTCGGGATCGGAGCGGAACAACCCGAACCCGCGGTCGGCGAAGCTGGACCGCGAGCTCCACGTCTTCTGCCCGTTGAGCAGCCATCCCCCGTCGGTCCGGGTGGCCGTCGACCGCAGGGAGGCGAGGTCGCTGCCGGCCTCCGGCTCGCTCCACGCCTGGCCCCAGATGTCGTCGGCGCGGGCCATGCGCGGCATGATCGCGGCGAGCTGGTCGGGGTGGGCGTGCTCGAACAGCGTGGGCGCCAACAGGAAGATGCCGTTCTGGCTGACGCGGCCCGGCGCGCCGCTGCGGTAGTACTCTTCCTCGAAGACCAGCCAGTGCACGAGATCGACGTCGCGGCCGCCGAACTCCTCGGGCCAGCTGACCACCGACCAGCGAGCGTCGGCCATCCGGCGCTCCCACTCGCGGTGGGCCTCGAACCCTTCGGCCGAGTCCATCGACGGCAGGGGTGTGCTGGGGACGTTGTCGCGCAACCACTCCCGCACCTCGGCGCGGAACCGCACGACGTCCGGGTCGAAGTCGAGGTCCATCAGGCGCCCCCGCCCGCACTGGCCTTCATCGACCTCGCGTCCATGCCGCCGAGCGAGTCGCCGTCGGCCTCCGCGTTCGCGCTGTGTGCGAAGTGGTGCCACCCGAACACCGAGTTCATCGCGTTCCGCAGTCCCATCTGGTCCTCGCAGATGTTGACGGCCTTCTTGCACAGGGCCAGCCCGAGCTGCGGCATCTCGGCGATCTCGGCCGCGATGCCGTCGACCGTGGACTGCAGGTCGTCGCGGGGGACGACGTGGTTGACCATCCCCCAGTCGGCGGCCTGCGCCGCGGTGAAGCGCTTGCCCGTGAACAACAGCTCCTTCGCGCGGCGGGGTCCGAGGACGAAGGCATGGGCGAAGTACTCGACACCGGGGATCCCCATGCGGGCGACGGGGTCGGAGAAGAACGCGTCGTCGGAGGCGACGATGAAGTCGCAGATCCAGGCGAGCATCAGACCGCCCGCGATGCACGCCCCGTGCACCTGCGCGATGACCGGCTTGGGGATCTCCCGCCAGCGGCGGCACATCCCGACGTAGACCTCGATCTCGCGCGCGAGCCGCTGATCCCCACCGGATCGGTCGGTGTGATCCCAGTACAGCGAGGCGGTGTTCGGGTACCGGACGTGGAAGTCGCGTTCGGGGGTACCGATGTCGTGGCCGGCCGAGAAGTGCTTGCCGTTCGCCCGCAGCACGATGACCTTGACCGCCGCGTCGTCGACGGCACGCACGAAGGCGGCGTCGAGCGAGTACGTCATCACGGAGTTCTGCGCGTTGCGGTACTCCGGTCGGTTCAGCGTCACGTAGGCCACCCCGTTCGCGACCTCATAGGCCACCGGAGCCGAGTCCGCGGTCAGGTCGTCGCCGGTCAGAGGCGGTGGGATGGGGGTCTCGGACATACCTCGGACAGTACCTAGCAAGTGCTTGGTTGGTAAAGCCGGACGTGGCGCGACTGTTCGCATAATCGAACGAGGGATTCGACGCTCGACGTAGCATCGGCGCCCATGGGAGACGACGGAGTGCGCGACAGGGCGGTGTCGCCGCCCACCGACCGCGTCGTCGACGTGATGGAGATGCTCGCCGTCGAACCCGACCGACGGTTCTCGCTGGCACAGATCTCCCGGGCGCAGGGGATCACGCGGGCGACCGGTCACGCGATCCTCGCGACGCTCGTGGAGCGCGGATGGGTGCACCGGGACGACGTCGACACCACCTACGGACTGGGGGACCGGATGGGTTCGGTGTTCGCCCGCGGCCGCGCTCCCGGCCGGGTGCTGGACGACCTGCTGCGCGGGCTCGGCCGCGATCTCGACATGCCCGTCTCGTTGGCCACGCTGCGCGGCCGGTTCCTCGTCGTCACCGACACCGTCGCGCCCGCGTCGGTGCTGTCGCAGGTGGCGCCCGGGCTGGCGCTGCCGGTCATCGCCCCGTTCGGCCGTGAGTACGTTGCCTGGGCCGACGACGACGTGCGCGCGGAGTGGATGCGGGTGGCGGAGCCGGCGGGGGTCGGACTGGTCTCGCGGCTCGACGCGGTCCTCGCCGACGTCCGTGGACGGGGATTCACCGTCGACCGGCTGTCGCGGCCGCTGGTCCGGGTGCACTCGGCGCTGCAGGCACTCGGGGACGACCTCGTCGTCGACGGACTGTCGGCCTCGCTGGCGGCCGCCTACGCCGAGCTGGCGACGATCGACGTCACCGACGACGAGCTGGACGGCGGCGGGGAGATCTCCGTCGCGACGATCTCCGTGCCGGTCGGGTCGCGTGGGCGGGGTCAGGCGGTGACGATGTCCCTGGCGGCGCAACCGTTCGCGCGGCTGTCCACGTCCGAGATCCGACGCGTCGCCGCCCTGCTCCGCGACGCGGCCGAGCGCGCCGGGAACGTCCTCGCGGCGGCCGGCTGACACGCGACCGTGTGCCCGGTTGACGGTGTTCTCCGCCGAGACCTACAGTTTCTTCGGATAGTCGACTCAATGGTTCGAATAGTCGACGCACGACAGATCGGAAGCCGGGCATGACAGCACCCCCCGCGCCCTCGTACGAGCTCTCCCACCTCGCCGCCCTCGAGGCCGAGTCGGTGCACATCTTCCGCGAGGTGGCCGCGACCTTCGAGCGGCCGGGGATGCTCTTCTCCGGCGGCAAGGACTCGGTGGTGATGTTCCACATCGCCCGGAAGGCCTTCTGGCCTTCCCCGATGCCCTTCCCGCTGATGCACGTCGACACCGGGCACAACTTCGACGAGGTGATCGACTACCGCGACCGCGTGGTCGCCGAGACCGGTGTGCGCCTGGTGGTCTCGTCGGTCCAGGACGACATCGACGCAGGCCGTGTGGTCGAGCCGACCGGTCGGGGGGCGAGCCGCAACCGTCTGCAGACCACCGCCCTGCTGCGGGGCATCGCCGAGAACCGGTTCGACGCCGTCTTCGGCGGTGCGCGCCGGGACGAGGAGAAGGCGCGCGCCAAGGAGCGGGTGTTCAGCTTCCGGGACCGGTTCGGCGCCTGGGACCCTCGCGGTCAGCGACCCGAGCTGTGGAACCTCTACAACGGCCGGCACGCCCCGGGTGAACACATCCGGGTGTTCCCGTTGAGCAACTGGACCGAACTCGACATCTGGCAGTACATCGGGGCAGAGCGCATCGACCTGCCCCCGATCTACTACGCCCACGAACGCGAGGTGATCCCGCGAGACGGGATGTTGTTGGCACGCACGCGGTTCCTCGAACCGGAGGAGGGGGAGGAGACCCGGGTCGAGACCGTGCGATTCCGCACCGTCGGGGACGCGACGTGCACCGGCTGCGTGGAGTCGACCGCATCGACCGTGGAGCAGGTGATCGACGAGGTCGCCGCGACCCGCCTGACCGAGCGCGGCGCGACCCGTGCCGACGACCGGATCTCGGAGTCCGGCATGGAAGATCGCAAGAAGGAGGGGTACTTCTGATGACGGTCACCGATCACGAGGCGACCGGTGCGCCGGTCGATCTCGGCCGCAAGGAGCTCCTGCGGCTGGCGACCGCCGGCAGCGTCGACGACGGGAAGTCGACGCTCATCGGCCGGCTCCTCTTCGACTCGAAGTCGATCTTCACCGACCAGATGGAGTCCATCGAACGGACCAGCGCCGAGCGCGGGGACGAGTACGCCAACCTGGCGCTGCTCACCGACGGACTGCGTGCGGAACGCGAGCAGGGCATCACGATCGACGTCGCCTACCGCTACTTCGCCACGCCACGACGGAAGTTCATCGTCGCCGACACGCCCGGTCATGTGCAGTACACGCGGAACATGGTGACGGGGGCATCCACCGCCGACCTCGCGATCGTCCTCATCGACGCCCGGAAAGGCGTTCTGGAGCAGACCCGACGGCACGCGTTCCTCTCGTCGCTGCTGGGGATCCCGCATCTCACGCTGGCGGTGAACAAGATGGACCTCGTCGACTTCTCCCAGGAGAGGTTCGACGAGATCCGTGCGGAGTTCGCCTCGTTCGCGTCGAAGCTGAACGTCACCGATCTGACGTTCGTCCCCGTCTCGGCGTTGCTCGGCGACAACATCGTCGAGCGGTCGACGAACATGCCGTGGTACCAGGGCAGCCCCCTGCTGCACCACCTCGAGGAGGTGCACATCGCCTCCGACCGCAACCTCATCGACGCCCGCTTGCCGGTCCAGTACGTCATCCGGCCGCAGCGCGCCGACGGGTACGACCACCGCAGCTACGCGGGCAGCGTCGCCGGCGGGGTGTTCCGTCCGGGCGACGACGTCGTCGTCCTGCCCGGCGGCTTCACGTCCCGGATCGCGGAGATCTGGGGCCCCGGTGGCGCACCGGTCGCCGAGGCGTTCCCGCCCATGGCCGTGTCGGTGTCGTTGACCGACGAGATCGACATCACCCGCGGCGAGATGATCGCCCGGCCGAACAACCGGCCGTGGGTGGGACGCGACGTCGACGCGATGGTCTGCTGGTTCTCCGAGGCGACCACTCTGACAGAGGGGAACCGCTACGTCGTCGCATCGACGACGACACAGACCCGCGCGCAGGTGACCGCCGTCGACTATCGGCTCGACGTCAACACCCTGCATCGCGACGAGACCGCGGACACGTTGTCGCTGAACGAGATCGGGCGCGTCACGCTGCATGCCCAGCAGCCGTTGATGTTCGACGCCTATCGTCGCAACCGCGACACCGGCAGCTTCATCCTCGTCGACGAGACGACGAACCAGACCGTCGGCGCGGGGATGATCACCGGTCCGGTGAACCACGGCGCGACCATCGTCTGGCACGGGTCGAAAGTCAGCCGCGACCAGCGTCCGTACGCCGGGGCGACGATCTGGCTGACGGGCCTGTCGGGGTCGGGCAAGAGCTCGCTCGCCGTCGAACTCGAGCGTCGTCTCGTCGCGGCCGGGCGCCCGGCCTACCTCATGGACGGCGACAACCTGCGGCACGGCCTCAATTCGGACCTGGGGTTCGGCGACGCCGACCGGCGCGAGAACATCCGCCGCACGGGTGAGGTGGCCGCGTTGTTCGCCGATTCCGGCGCCGTTGCCATAGTGTCGTTGATCAGTCCCTTCGCGGCGGAGCGCCGGCGCGCCCGTGACATCCACGACGCGAGTGGGTTGACCTTCCACGAGGTCTTCGTCGACACGCCGCTGGAGGAATGTGAACGTCGGGATCCCAAGGGCCTCTACGCCCGTGCGCGTCGCGGTGAGGTCACGAACTTCACCGGCATCGACTCGCCCTACGAACGGCCCGAGCACGCCGATCTCGTCGTCACCCCGGCCGACGGCACGCCCGGCGACGTCGCCGAGGCGATCATCCGGGATCTCGGTCTGTGACGTCAGCGGGAACCGCGGCGATGGGTGCTGACGCCCGACTGGCCGGTGAGCTCGCCACCGCCGCCGGTGAACTGCTCGTCCGGCTGCGGTCCGACAGCGGGTTGTCGGGCAAGGAGCTCGGCGCGGCCGGCGACGAACAGGCCAACGACCTCCTGGTCTCCCGGGTCCGGGAGGAGCGACCCGACGACGCGGTGCTGTCGGAGGAGAGCGCCGACGACCGTCGTCGCCTCGCCGCCGATCGCGTCTGGATCATCGATCCCCTCGACGGCACACGGGAGTTCGGCATGCCCGACCGCGCCGACTGGGCCGTGCACGTCGCCCTGTGGCACCGCGGGTCCGGTCTCGTCGCGGGTGCCGTCGCGCTGCCCGACCTCGGTGTCACGTACACGACCGACCAGTCGTCGGTCGAGCCCGTCGCGGGCCTGTTGCCGGCGCGGTCGTCGACCACGCCGCGCGTCGTGGTGAGCGCGTCGCGACCGCAGCCACTCGCCGACCCGGCCGCCGCCGCCGTGGACGGAGAGGTGGTCCAGCTGGGCTCGGCCGGTGCGAAGACGATGGCCGTCGTCCGCGGCGAGGCGGACGTCTACGTCCACTCCGGTGGCCAGTACGAGTGGGACTCGGCCGCACCGATCGCCGTCGCCCGGGCCGTCGGCCTGTGGTGCAGCCGCGTCGACGGGTCGCCGCTGGAGTACAACAACGCCGACGTTTACCTGCCCGACCTCGTCGTGTGCCGGGCGGACCTGCAGGAGAAGGTCCTCGACGCGATCAGGTGACCTACGCCTGCCCGCTCAGCCCTCCGGATCCGGGCGGTGACGGTCGAGCAGGCCCTGCGGGCCGGGGTCGTCCGCGGCGGCCCCGGTGAACGCGGTGATGTGTCCACCGAGCTCGGCGAACGCGCGTCCCGCGCCGGCGGTCGCCGTGTCGACGACGAGCTGTCCCAGTGCCTGCGGTGTCAACGACATCGCGTCCTCAGCGATGCGCAGGTCCACCAGCGCGCCGGTGCCGTCGACCACGACCGTCACGAGCTCGTCCTCGTCGCTGTGCTCGACACGGATCGCGGCGATGTTCTCCGACGTCGACTGCAGTCGGTCGAGCGCGCGTCGGGCGCTCGCCTCGATGTCGTCGAAGGAGATGGGGAACGACGGCGGCATGGGTGGCGCGTCGGGCAGGGGTGCCCGCGGCGGGAACCGTTGCTCGCTCATGCGCGCCTCATCCACGTGCTCGTGTCCTCGTCGTCGAAGAAGTCGTCGACCTCACGGTCGATGGCGGCGGCGTCCCGGTCGGAGGGGAGCTGCAGGTAGGACACCGCCTCGAGGGGATGGCCCTGGGCGAGCAGCTCGGCGCGATGCGCCGCGCCCGCCCGGGCGCCGGCCTGTCGGCAGAGGAGAAGGATCGTCCGGGCCATGCGCGTCGCCGAGCGATCCATCTCCGACGCCTCGATGTGGATCGCGGTCGGTAGCCCCTGCATGGTGGTGCGGACCTCGACCGACCCCGTCGGCGTCGACGCCCGGCCGACCGTGGGGAGTGCCACCTCGGTCTCGGGCGGGCCCGCCTCGTCTGCGGTGACCGTCGCGGTGTCCGCGTCCTCGTCGTCGTCCTCCCAGGGGTCGTCGTCGAAGTCGTCGGGGTCGATGTAGCGGCGCACGCAGTCATGATGGCACCCGCACGATCGTGCGGTCGCGCGGTGCGGGCGGCTGTCCACAGGGCAGGCGGGGCAGGTTCTCGCGAAATGGGTGGAACCGATCCTGGGCCGCTCGCGTCCAACGAAGTGAGGGATCCTGCGAGATGATGAAGATCCCTAATGATCGTGTGGAAGACCTGTCCGGCGTCGGATAGGCTGCCACCGAACCGCTCGTCGGACAGGCGTCCGACGTCCGAGAACAGACCTTGGGGGTCCACCACCATGACGAACCTGTCCGTCGAACCCGACGCGATCCGCACCTACGGCACCACCGTGTCGGCGGTCGGTGCGGCGATCGACAGTGCGAGCGCGATGGACCTCGCGGCGAACGTCGCCGTGATGGTGCCCGTGTTCGGACTCATCGGCCAGGACTTCCTCGCGAGCTTCGGTGGCGCGCAGTTCGCGAACGCCGTCTCCACCGCGGCGTTGGTGGCCGTGCACCAGGGCAGTGCCGCATCCGCGTTCGCCGCCGCCGAGAGCTACCAGGTCACTGACGGCGACACCCGCCACGCGTTGAACTCCGCGAGCGCACCGCTGTGACCGAGGGTGCGGGCCACGCGCCGGCACCCGGACACGGCCCCAGCGTCCCCGGCCCGGGTGGGCCGGGGCCGAGTGTGATGGACATGCTGGAGAGCAGCCCCGTCGCGCCGCTGCTCCACATGCCGGTGAGCGACATCCTCACCAAGCACCTCGGTCTGCCGCCGCTCCCGCCCATGCCGTCGATGCCGCCGCTCCCGGCCATGCCGCCGCTGCCCACCATCGACCTGGCGTCGCTGTTCAAGCCGTTGACCGACCTGCTGTCCGGGTTCGGGTCGGGGAACATGGCCGGCGCGCCGTTCGACCCGACGCAGCTGTTCGACGGGTTGCAGAAGGCGTTCGAGAGTGTTTTCGGCGTCCTGTCGCAGGCGATGTCCGCGGTGACGCCGTTCTGGGCCGGCGCCGGGGGTTCGGCGGCGATGGCGACCGGTGCCCAGGCCAACGTCAACAACGTCGAGACCGGCACCCAGAGCGGGGACATCTCGCGCATCGTCGCGACCGCGACGGCAAGCGTCGCGAAGGGTGTCGCCCTGCTGCAGGGTGTGATCGCGAGCTTCGCTGCGTCTCTCGTCCCGCTCATCCCGGCGGCCGTCACCCCGATCGGCCAGGCGGGCATCATCGCGTCCGCGACCACCCACCTCAGTGAAGGTCTGGCCGTCGTCGCCGAGACCCGCGCGGAGCTGACCGCGCACACCGCGAACATGACGATCTCCGGCCACCCGATCCCGATCACCGCGGCGCCGCAGGCCGCAGCCGCGGTCCCCGGCATGGCGTCGTCCGCGGTGCAGGCGGTCACCAGCCCCGTCCAGTCGATCATCGGCGCGGTCGGAGGCGTGGGCGGCGGTCTCGGCCGCGCGTCGTCGCTCGGCCGCGTGCCGGCCGGTGCCGAGACCCTCGCCGCCCGGGCCGGCGATGCCGCCGGTGGCCGCGCGGCCGGTGCCGGTGGCGTCGGCGGCGGCGGTGCGGGAGGCGTCGGAGCGGTCGGGGGCCTCGGTGGCGGTGGTGGGTCCACGCCGCCACTGGGCACACGCCCCGCCGAAGCGCCCGTCGCCCCCTCCTCGTCGCGGTCGGGCTCCACCTCTCAGGACGAGGTGGTCAACCGGACGTCTGCGACCAGCACCGGGACGGTCGGACCCGCGGGGATGCCGATGGGCGCCGCCGGTGCCGCTGGGGCGTCGGCCTCCAGCTCGTCGGCCCACACCGCCGACCGCGAGACGTCCGTCGACGCGCGCCACACCGACGAGGTCGTCGGCGAGAGCCCAGCTGCCTCGCCGTCGGTGCTCGGCGGTGTCGAACCGACCACAGCACAGTCCATCTGGGACAGCCCCGACGAACTCGACGGCTGACCGATCGTCACAGGAGGAGAACCGACCATGAGCGACATCGCCGTCGACCCCGCCCATCTGCAGAAGGCTGTCAGCCGTCTCGAGGCCATCGCCGCCGAACTCGAGCGCACGGTGAGCGCCCACGGCGACGAGCTGCGTACGGCCCCTGCCGGTTCCGACGAGGTGTCGCGGGCCGCCGCGGCGTCGTTCACCGGCTCGGCCGACGCGTTCGACGCGGAGATCACCAAGGGGGTGGCCGGGATCCGTGACGTCGCGGCTGCGCTGCGTGACGGATCGACGACCATCGCCACGACCGACCAGACGGTCGCGAGCGACCTGTCCGGCATCTGAGCCGAGAGGCTCTGCACGACAACCTGATCGACGCGACCGAAGGGACGAACGACCATGGTGGGATTCACCGGGGTGCGGTGGGAGGTGCGGCCTGCCGAGCAGCTGAGCCGTCAGCTCTCGACCGGCGCCGGCGAACGCCCCATGTTCGAGGCCGCGATGGCCTGGGGGACGATCGCGTCCACGCTGCAGGAGCTGCAGCAGGAGTTCGCTGCGGTCCGCAAGATCGTCGACGAGGGCTGGACGGGCTCGACCCGCGCGGGAGTGCTCGACGCCGTCGACACGATGGCCACGTGGGTGCAGGCAGTCGCCGACGACGCCCGCGCCAACGCCAAGGCCGCTGAGCGACAGGCGATCGCGCACACCGTCGCCGTCGCCGCGATGCCCGACGCCGGGGTCATCGCCGCGGTCGGTCAGATGGAGGCGGCGCTCAAGGCCGTCGTCGCGCCTCCCTCGGCGCTGATCGCGGGTGGGATCGCTCGACTCGACGAGCAGGCGATGGGCATGAAGGCGCAGGCGTCGCGCGTGATGGAGACCTACGAGCAGGCGACGACCCCCGTCGCGAAGCCGTGGGAGTCGGCGCCCGCGCCGACGGGTCTCGTGCACGCCCCGGCCACCGCGGCCCAGCGTGATGCGGCGCAAGCGCGGCTGGCCGAACAGGATTCGGCCGCGGTCGCCGCCGCGCAGGGCGCGATGATGGCGATCGCCTCCCTGAGTGGAACCGGTCTGGGCCCACGTGCGTCCAATGAGTACACGACGCAGACCGCCCGTGCCGCACACCAGGGCGCGGTACCGGTCGCCGGTGAGGAGGTGACGGTGGTGGGACAGTCCGCGGAGGCGACCGTCGCCGGCTCCCCGGTCGTCGGCCCCGTCGCGCCGATGGCCTCCGCGTCCCACTCGGGCGCCACCCCCACGCCTGTCGTGGCCACGAACTATGATTCTGTACAGGACGCCGTCGCGGACGGACACGTGCCCGCGGCGCCGTCGGTCCTCGGGGTCGCCGAGCGGGAGGGAGCGTGATGGTCATCGACACCGACGTCGTCCACTCGTTCTCCCTGGTCGAGATGCTCACCCTCTGTGACCATCTCGGTCTGCAGACCATGCCGACGGTCCTCAGGATCGAGGAGACCGCCGACGACGGTCTCACCGTGTCGTCGCGGGCCGACGCCGTGGCGTCCCTGGTCGGGAGGGGTGTCATCGACGACGCCGGCCACGTCGATCTGCATGTGCGCGCGATTCTCACGGCGACCGCGAACCCCGACTGGCTGGTCGAGATGCGCCGCATCGACGTCACCCAGATCCTGCGTGTGTGTCTCGTCGCGTCCGGCGACCGTCGATTCTTCCTGTCCCGCAACGGCTCGCAGTTCGTGGCGCGGGAGGTCGTCGCCGGCGACGACGCCCGACTGCTGCGCTCCGAGGTCGGTGCGCTGATCGGCGAGACCGCAGGTGCGGTCGTCCCCGAGGTCCGGTACCCCAGCCACGTCCTCGACCGTGCCCTGCACGGGTGCATCGACGAGACCGATCACGCAGCCGCGTTCTTCGCGCTTGGACTGGCGGAGTCGGCCGCGCGCGTCCTGGCGGCCTCGCTCTGCGACTCGGTCGGTCAGACCGAGATCGTTGCCATGGCAGGTGATCCCGTGCGTCGGACGGTGATCGCGGTGTTCGACACCCAGCGGGGTCGGGTGCTCTCGGTCGCGACGCCGTCGGTGTCCGGCGAGCGGTGGACGTCCATCGCGCCGGGTGACGGCGGCCGCGTGGCCGCCGCGCTCCGGCAACTCGCACACACACTTCCCGGGGGCGTCTGATGACCGCCGGCTGGGATCGGCGGGGGAACCTCTCTCGTCACACCACAGGCGTCCGTGGATTCGGACACGACGAAGGAAGAGATTGATGGCACAGGGCACCAACATCGACACCGGGTCAGTCGACCAACTCCGGCAGAAGGCCGAGGCGCTCCAGGACCACATGCGTTCCGTGTTGCGGCAGACCGAGTCGGTCGTCCAGCAGGCCGGGCACGCCTCCATCTGGGCGGGCGACGCCTCGCGCGAGTTCCAGAACGTCAACGCGCGCTACCAGGCCGGGTCGACGAAGCTGCAGCAGACGATGCAGGAGGTGCTGCAGAGCGTGAACGCGGGCACAAAGAACTACTCCAGCACCGACACCGACGCCTCGGCGAGTCTGCGGAGCTCCGCGGGCGGCCTCAACCTCTCCTGATCCTTCCACCCCCCAGAAAGGCAGACACACCATGAGCGACGGCCTCATCGTCTACAACACCGCCCAGCTGACCGGGCTGCTCGAGGAGATCTCCTCGAAGATGAACCAGTTCAACCAGCTCAACAACGAGATGGAGGGCATCCGCCGCCAGATCGAGCAGAGCTGGGACCCGCAGTCCGAGGCGTCGGCCGCCTTCCGGACCGTGCACCAGAAGTGGACCAACGACGTCACCGAGATCCAGGGCGTCCTCGCGCAGATCATCCGCGCGGCGAGCGACGGCCAGGGCAACATGGCCGACACCGAGCGTGCGGTGGCCCGGACCTTCAACGCCTGAGCCACACCTCGGACCGCCACGACGGGCGGTGTGCCGAACCGGCGCACCGCCCGTCGTCGTCGGGTGACCTGGAGCGGTGCGGGGCCATCCGGTGAACGGTGTACGTCGGGTTCCGGTCCAACGTGCGAACGCGGGGCCGACGGAGTGGTTGTGGCACGCGTTACCGTGGTCACACCTGCAGCACAGGTCGGATCGATGAGCACGCGGCCATCTGGTCCGACGTCCGACGAACCGGGGGGGCGATGTCGGAGAAGAGACTTGGCTCGCTCACCGCCGAGCAGCACCACATCCTGTCCACGATCCCGGTGGACCGGCGTCCGCTCCAGTGGGCCATCTGCGTCGTGATCGTGCTGTTCGGTGTCGTCGGTCTGTCTGCCGTGTTCTCACCCGGCCTCATCACCACGACCGCCGGCCAGGTGACCACCCTCGTCTTCTGCGCGACCACGGTCCCGGTCGCCATCTGGTTCCGGACCATCGACCTCGACACGCTGTGGTGGTCACCCGACGATCCCTCCGTGCGATGGCGTGGGTTCGCCTTCCTCGCATGGGCGGACGTCGGCACCTCGGCGGTGCACGCGTCGGTCGACAACCCGTTGCTCGGGATCGTCGGGGCGCCGCTGTTCGCCCCCGTGTGCGCGTTCGGAGCCTTCTTCGGTACCCGGGCAGCGCTCGCCTTTCACACCGTGTGGATCAACGGCTATCTGGTGGTGATGGCCGTGCGCCTCGTCGAGTCCGATCTCGTGCCAAGCAGACTGGCGGCCGTCGGCGCGGCGGGGTGCGGCATCATCGGCCTCAACGCGACCACCCTGCTGTTGGCGGTGTTCTCCGGGCACATCAAGAACGGACTGCGCGCCCAACGGAGTGAGACCGACACCGACCCGCTGACGGGACTGTGGAACCGACGGGGATTCGACTACCACGCAGCGCGTCTGGTCGAGACCACCTCCGACGACGCGCCGATCTCCGTGCTGCTGGTCGACATCGACCGCTACAAGGAGTTCAACGACACCCACGGCCACCACCGTGGCGACCTCGCCCTCCGCGAGGTGGCCGGTGTGCTGAGCCGTTTCGGCGACACGTCCGTCGTCGGGCGTCTCGGCGGTGACGAGTTCGGCATCGTCTCGGTGTCCGCGCGACCGACCCTCGCCGACGAGGTGTGCGGCGCGGTCCGCGCCGCCGCCATCGCCGGGCTCACCGTGAGCGTCTGGGGCACCACCCTGCGACGCGGGGGCGTCGACGACCTGCAGGTCGCCCTGGTCATCGCCGACACCGCGCTCTACGTCGCCAAGCGCGACGGCGGCGGACGCTCACACCAGATCGCGAGCGCGACGGCCCTCGGCGACCTCTGAGGCGGCGGTCATCCGCGCCCGGCCGGGCCGGATCGGCGCGACGTCAGTCGGCGAGATACCCAATCTCGGGATCGATCTCGTCGAGGAACTCACGGATCGAGCGTCGGTGGTCGGCGATGCTCGGCAGCGGAACCGGGAGCGGCGCCGGTGGCAGTCCGGACTCGGTCTTCCAGGCCACTCGCGTGGCCCCAGAACTGAACCCGTAGCCGGAGTTCGGCCCTGGCACCCAGGTGCAGTGGGAACCGCCGCCCGCCTGCACCTCGAGCAGGAACAGCTCGCCGTCGACGACCAGCTCGACCGGCCCGTCGTCCGCGGAGGGTCGCCACTCGTCCGGGTAAGTGTCCGGTCTCATGGTGGATCTCCTCTCTGATGGCGGTGGTGCGTGACGACCATGCCGGGCGGCGTCGGCAGCACGCAAGAGAATTCCGTCGCTCCCACCGCGGCGGACGCCTACCGTTCCCGGGATGGACGTCGTCGCCTCCCGGCTGAACAGCCTTCCGCCGCCCGCGTGGGTGGTCTTCGACGATCTCGCGGATCCATTGCAGCACAACGGCCGCCCATGGTTGATGTTGCTCGACGGGGAGACGATCCCGACCACCCTGGTGGCAGAACGGCCGACGCTCGTCGTGTGGTCGTCGCTCTGGGCGAGCCGCCCCGACGCGCGGATCCGTTTCGATCTGGAGGGGCCGATGGACGCCTCTGTGCGGTGGACCCTGATGGTCGACCCGCCGATCCCGGGCGATGAGGAGATGCGCCGGATGGGCACGCGGATCGGCGATCTCGTGTTCGCGAACCTGCGGTACACCTACGGGCAGTGATGCCCACGCGACCTCACTCGCCGTCGAGCGAGTGGCGGCTCCGGCGGTCCGGGTACGCCGGTGGGACGCCGGCCGGCGACGGCATCGGAGGACGATCGTCGACACCCCGGTCGGGCCGGGCGACGCCGGCAGGTGTGGGTTGCTGTGGCCGACGCACCGGCCGACCCCCGTCGATCAGTGAGCCCTCCGCGGGCAGGGCGACAAGGGTCGCGGCGCAGGTCTCGGTGCGGGTCACGACGTAGGCGCGCGTCTGGTCGCGGTTGTCCTGGTAGATGGCCACGTCCGACGTCTCGTCGAGACGCTCCGGGATCCCGGCGGTGCGGTGGACCCGCAGCTGTGTCCCGACGGTCGAGTCCTCGGTCGCCTCGCGCGCGTCGAGGATGCAGAGCGTGTAGTGGGCGACGGTGTGTCGCTGCTCGATCGGCGACGAGAACATGAACAGGGTGCGCGGGTCGTTCACGTTCGCCACCAGCGGCGCCCAGGCGTCGGGTCGGTCGGTGCGGATGACGACCCGCGCGCCGACGGCGATGGCCCGCACCACGATCTGCTGCGCCAGGAACGCCGAGCCGTACACGTCGACGCGGCGGACGTCGGACCCGAACAGCGGGATCGCCAGCGCCTCGCCGTCCACGTTGGCGCCGAACAACTGCCCGTGTCCTCCGTCGACGACACGGATCCCGTCGAGGGTCGCGAGGTCGAGGACGTCACGGGGAAGTGCGGCGATGTCGTCGCGACCGATCGGCAGGGTCCTGTTCAGCGCTGCGCGCTGCCGACCGTCGAGACGACGCAGCTCGGGCGGCGGCGTCCGCGAGAGCTCACCGACCGCGGCGAAGCGGACGACGGTGGAGACCTCGAAATCACCTCCCGCCCTGCGCAACCGGGTGGCGCACGTCGTCGACAGGCTCGGCGTCATCCAGACCGCCGTGCCCAAATCCTCGTCGATGGTCCGGGTCAGCGCGTAGGAGGTCGTGGAGTACGAGCCGTCGGCGATCGACGTCCAGCCCTCCGCGGCGTCCTCCACGCGGGCGTGATCGACCAGTTGTGCAGCCATCGCGGTGATCCCGGCCGCGGACAGGATCGATGGGCGGTACCCCTCGTGGGCGAGATGGTTGGCCACGCGCCGGGTCGCGGTGATGGCTGTGCGCAGCACGCCGGTCGGCCCGCCACCGCGTGCCTCGATGGCGTCCGGACACAGCAGCGGGTCGAGACGGAGGACCACCCAGACGTCCTGCTGCGGCACGGTCGGGAGGTTGGCGGTCAGGGTGGAGTAGGGGCCGGTGAGGTGCGCGGCCGCGCGCGATCGCCACCCGTGCGCGACGACGTCGATCGACTCCAGCTCGATGTCGAACTGCGACAACGCCCGTGCCACGACACCCAGCGAGAGGCCCGAGTTCGCCACGATGGAGTTCGTCGGGACGAGCGCGGTCGGGGCCACCGGGCGGGCGATCCGGATGACGGTGATGAGACGGTCGTCGGCCCACCGGGCGCCGATGCCCGTGCCGTCGGGCTGGGGGAGATCGAAGGGGATGGGCGGGTCGTCGGCGGTCCGGGTCACCCGACGGAGATACGCGAGCCGGCGGGCGACCCGGCCGTAGACCGAGATGTCCGACGGTGCACGGACGGCGAGGGCGGCACCGATGACACCCACGACGACGGTGACGGCGACGGCGACCGGGAGCCCCACACCGACGGCCCGCAGGACGGCGAAGACGGCGACGGCGACCACCTCGGCCGCGATGACCGACCACAGGGGCAGCACCCGCACCGGAGCCGATGTGCGGGCCCAGGAGCCGGGCCGGGTCGGGTGCGCCACGTCGGTTACCTTAGCAACGGTTCTGTACAGCTGAATGGCTGCCGCGGGTCGCGGCGACGGCGTCGGCGGCGGCCGGGCCGGGTCGCGAGCGCACGGGTGGACGGGGGCAGGTGATGGCACAGCGGACGACGAAGTCGCAGGTCAGCGGCTACCGTTTCCTGCTGCGGCGGTTGGAGCACGCTCTGGTCCGCCGCGACGTCCGCATGATCCACGACCCGATGAGCGGTCACGTGAAGTCGCTGATCGCGGGACTGGTGCTCACCCTGGTGGTCGTGGGTGGTGCCGTCGCGGTCAGCATCTTCAAGCCCCAGGGGTCGGTCGGCGACTCGACGATCGTGATGAGCAAGCAGTCGGGGCAGCTCTACGTCATCGTCGACGGACGCCTGCACCCGGCGTTGAACCTCGCCTCCGCACGGCTGGTGGCGGGCAAGGCGGAGAAGCCGAACTCCGTCAGCGACTCCGTGCTGAAGGACTACCCGCGGGGATCGCAGATCGGCATCCCGGGTGCGCCGAGCGATCTGTCCGCGACGGGCGGCCCCGGCCTGTCGGTGTGGTCGGTGTGCGACCGCCTCGACGAGCCCCGCGACCCCGACGGCGCGCCGACGGTCGGTGTGGTGGCCGGGACGCCGGCTCCCGGGACGGGGGCACGTGCGCTCCGCGCGTCGGACGCGCTGTACGTGCGCAACGGGGACCAGTACTTCGTGATCTACCGCGGCACCCGGGCACAGATCGACCCCGACGACCTCGTCGTCCGGCAGGCGCTCGGACTGCAGTCGGTAGCGGCGCGGTCGGTGAGTCCGGCTCTGCTGGACGCCATCCCAGCGTCACGGGCGATCGTGGCGCCCCGGATACCCGGGGCGGGCGACGCATCCCGGTTCGCGCTGGACGGTGCCCGTGTCGGCTCGATCCTGCGGGTGTCCAGTCTCGACACGGGTGCAGGACAACAGGATCAGCTGTACGTGCTGCTGGCGTCAGGCGTGCAGAAGGTCTCCCCGTTCGTCGCCGACCTGATCCGTGCCGCCACCCCCACCAGCGGGCAGCCGCTCACGGTGAGCCCCGGCGCGCTCACCTCCATCCCGCCGGTCTCCCCGCTCGACGTGGATGGGTACCCGGACACCGCGCCCGACGAGGTCGACGGCACCGGGCAGAAGGCGCTGTGTTTCCAGTGGCGCAAGGACGGTGACGCGCAGGCGTCGACGACGGTCGCCCTCGAACCCGACTTCCCCGTCGCGAACGCCAAGGCGTTGCTGCCGACGGTGGGTGCGCGCACCGACGGCCTCGGCGCCGACGTCACCTACGTGCCGCCGGGGACCAACTACTTCGTCCGCACCACGGGCAGCGATCCCGGCAGCACGCGTGCGGCCTCGGACTTCCTGGTGGCGGACACGGGGGTCCGGTACGGGGTCCCCGATGCCTCGGCCGTCGCCCTGGGGATGCCGACGCCGCTCGCGGCCCCGTACCCCATCGTCAAGCTGATGCCTCCGGGGCCGGCCCTGGCCCGCAACTCCGCACTTGTCGAACGCTCGGACGTCGCTCCCGACGCAGGGTCCTGAGGGCGGGTCGCGTCTACAGATCGAACGACGCGTGCATCTCCCAGAAGAGGATCTCCGCGTCGTCGGTGGCGGTCACCAGCAGTTCGCCCGCGTCGGTGGTGCGGACCGCGTCGCCGGTGTCGAGCTGTCCGGTCCCGTCGAGCACGACCGCACCGCGCGCGACGAACAGGTGACCGAACGGTGCGGCGGGCAGCGTCACGCTCTGAACGGCACGGGGCCGGGCCGCGTGCAATGCGACGAAGCGGTTGCCGATGTCGAGTGCCGAGCTGTCCCGGTGTGCGGCCCGACCCGACACCACGGGGATCAGTGCCCCGTCGGCGAGCTCGGCGGTGAAGTCGTGTTCGGCGTAGGACGGGTCACGGCCGTCGGCGTCAGGCGGCAGCCACATCTGCACGACATGCGCGGCGACGTCCTCCGCCCGCGTGGACGCGTTCCGTTCGGAGTGTGTGATCCCTCGGCCTGCCGACATCCGCTGGATGAGGCCGGGCGTGAGGACTCCGTGGTTGCCCTTCGAGTCGCGGTGTTCCACCGCCCCGTCGAGCACCCAGGTGACGATCTCGACGTTCTCGTGCCGGTGGGTGTCGAACCCCGCGCCGGTGTCGACGACGTCGTCGTTGTGGACCATCAACACCCCGTGGGCGTTGGCGGCGAGATCGAAGTTGCCCGTGGCGGGGAACGACTGCGCGGAGGTCACCGCCCCGTCGGTCCAGTGGTGCCGATCCCGGTCGCGGATCACCTCGATCCTCACGTGTTCTCACCGTGCCTGCGACGCACCGTGTTCACGACGCGGTTGAGCATCGTCGCGAGACGCGCGGCGTCGACACCCATCGCGACACCCGGCTCGTCGACGACCACCATGTAGCGGCCGTCGTCGACGATGTCGCGGAAGCGGACCTCGACGCTTGTCGGGCGGTGACCGTCGACGGTGGAACCCACCTGGATGCGCAGCGACCCGCAGGTCGCCGGGTCGTCCCGGGCGAAGGCGGACGCCGCCGACGGGTACGTCGGCTCCTCCACGACGACGATGCTGCTCGTGTCGACACCGGGCAACCGTCGGAAGGCCACGTCGGTGTCGGTCGGGAGGGAGCCCGCGCCCGACGAGCAGGGCAGCAGTGCGACGAGGTCGCGCGTCCAGTCGGCCGCGGTGTGTCGGGTCATCGACACCGGCCCACCGAGACTCACAGACCCCACGAGTTCTTGGCGCGCGATCACCACCGTCGTCATGTCCCGGGTCGCCGACACGAGACGGAGGTGGTGGCCGGGGTCGTCGAACGGCTTCCGCGCGTCGAGGCTCGTCACCCCGATCGTGACGAGCGGTCGCGTCAGGACGTCGATCGCGTCGCGTCGGGGTCCGTTCAGCTCGGCGAGCCGTGGCCCGGGGGAGTCGTCACCCAGCCTCGCGAGATCGGCGTCCGCAGCGGCGAACTCGGGCGGGAAGTCCACGCCGTCGGCGTCAGCCCACAGCCGGCCGAGGTGCAGCGTGCGCAGCGTCCACGCATCGCTCGCGGCCATCAGTAGTCGATGCCCTCGCGCAATCGGCGTCGCTCGCCCGTCCGTCGTCGCATCAGCGTCCAGGAGAGCACTGCGAGGAGGCCGGCACCGGCAGCCACCCCGATGGCGACGTAGCGGGGAACGGCGCCCGGGCCGGGTGACGCCGGCGCAGGGCGGAGCGGCTCGGCGGCGAAGACGTTGCGCGAGTCGCCCGTTCGCGGGTCGGCGGGATCGGCGCCGGACGGGAGGGAGTCGGGGGTCGTCGTGGTCAGCGCGGCCACCGGGTCGATGAGGCCGTACCCGACCGTGCCGTCGCGACCGTCGGCGGGATGGTGCGCGGTCCGCGTGATGCGGTTGATGACCTGCCCGGCGGTCAGCTGCGGGAACCGGGACCGGATCAGCGCCGCGAGGCCGGAGACCAATGGTGCGGCGAAGCTGGTACCACTCAGAGGATCGGTTCCCTGGTCGGTCTTCCGCCCGTCGATGATCGCTGGGTTCACCGCCGTGTTCAGCGACTCCATGTCCCGCCCCGGCGCCGCCACGGTCACCCACGGCCCGGCGAGCGAGAAGTTCGCGGGCACTCCGTCGTCCTCGACGGCACCGACACTGAGGACGTAGGGGGTGAACCAGGCCGGCGACGCCTTGGTGGTCACCGACGCCCACGGGTCCGGGTCGCGGCCGCCCTGGGCCGCCGCGGTGTTCTGGGCGCAGGCACCGCCGCTCCCGCTCGACGTGTTGTCCGCGGCCGCGACGACGACGACGTTCCGGTCGTAGGCGAACCGCACCGCGGCACCGAGAGCGCGGTCCCCGAGGTCGCTGCCGGCCGGACCGCACGCGGAGACCGAGATGTTGATGACGGTGGCACCCAGGTTCACCGCGCGCACGACGGCCCGCGCGAGGGTGGTCACATCTCCCGCTCCCTGCGAGGCACCCTCGGGCAGGACCGGCGCCGACGACGACTCCTGGCGGGAATCCGCGGGGCCGTAGTTCGCCGACGACTGACGGATGGCGATGATCGTGGCGTCGGGTGCGACGCCCGCGAACCCGTCGTCGGCCGACTGCTTCGCGGCGATGAGGCCGGCGACCTGGGTGCCGTGCCCGTCGCAGTCCCGCGTCCCGTCGCCGGACGAGACGTAGTCGCCGCCGGGGACGACCGCGAGCCGGGGATGCCGGAAGACGCCGGTGTCGATGACGGCCACGCGCTGGCCCGCTCCGCGGGAGAACTCCCACGCCCGGTCGATGTCGAGGGCCTGCAGGCTCGCCGGTCGCGCGATGTGGTCGGCCTTGGTGGTGACCAGCTCCGAGCACAGCGAGGTCTGACGGGTCGGCGCCGACGGTGCGACGGGGCCGTCGGACGGGACCGGGCCCGAGATCGTCGGGGGCGTCAGCGCCTGCGCGACACCGACGGTCGCGGTCCCGGCGAGGGGCAGGGCCGCGGTGGCCGTCACACCGATGGCCGCGGCCAGGCCGACGCGCACGAGTGCACTCAGCCCTCGTCGAGCAGACCCACCCCTCACCACGCGCCGCGGGCGAAGGAGTATAGGCCGATGACCCACGCCGCGATGGGCACCGTCGCGGTGATCACGAGGTACTCGAGGATCTCGCCGATCCGTCGCATCACGGGGGAGAACTCCATCGACGGGGTGATCACGCCGAAGGCGAACGACGCCGCCGACACCACCAGCACAAGACCGACCGCGAGGATCACCCACACCGAGCCGGCGACCGACTGCGCCGCGACGACACCCAGCAGACCCGCGGCACCGAGCCCGATCATCCCCGCGGCCTGCACCAGATCGCTGTGCGAGCGCCCACGCAACACCACCGCGGCGGCGACCAGGACCCCGAGCAGCAAGGATTTCCAGTCCACGTCGGGACGCGGCACGGCGACGATCACCGCGCTGGTCACCGCGACGGCCGCGGCCCCGAGCATGAGCCCGGACATGTGCGCGTTCGCGGCCTTCGCCCGCAACTCCAGCGCAGCCGTCTCCGGCAGCGCCACCGCACCGATCGCCGCCACGCCGGCGTTGATGTTCTGGGCCTCCGGCGGATCGATGTCGTCCAGAGACGCGCCCGCGGAGGGGACCGTCGGGACGGGCAGCCGCACGAGCAGGATCGTCAGCCGCGGGGCGACGAGAGCGACGAGCAGCGCGACGACCGCCAGCACCGCGGCGGTGTGCTGGACCGGCGCGCCGACGAGCACCTGTCCCAGCGCACCCAGCGCGACGAGCGTCGCGACCGTGATGAGCGCGAGGTGGGTGAAGGGTTCACCCGCGGTGACGCGGAGTGCCAGCACCCCCACCAACACCGCGACGCCCGCGCCGAGCACCGCGTTCGCGGAGTGGTCGGCGGCGGGCAGGGACGCGAAGCACCCGACGAAGACGGCCAGCGCCGACGCGACCGTCAGCGCCGCCCCGACGACACGATCACCGGTCGAGCGCACGACGACGTCGGCGACGAAGAAGACGACGAACGCTGCGAACGCGACGCCTCCGAGGTCGTAGCGGTGCCCGGACCACGACGCGACGACGGTGAGCACCGCCGACACGGTGACCGCGACGAGGAAGGCGATGACCCCCACCCACCGCGCGGCGGTCGTCGACCACGACCGGAACTCGCGGCGGGTGATCCCGGCGACCGCGTCGATCACGTCGTCGTAGACGGTGGGCAGTTCGGCGGTGCCCTCCGACCGCAGGACCAGCAGGTCGCCGTCGTGGATCCCCGACTCGGTGAGGGTGCGGGTCTCGTCGAGGACGGGCTGACCCACCCGGCCGAGCGTCCACCGCACCGCGAGGTCGTCGGGGACCCGCTCGGGTTCACCGAACTGGTTGCGCAGCAGCAGGCCGGCGAGTTCGGGGACGAGGGAGGCGACGGGGACGTCGGCGGGGAGCGCGACGTCGACCTGGGTGCGACCGCTCAACACCGAGACCCGGCAGAGCGCCGGGTCGGTCCGTCGCGGGGCGGCGTCGCGGACGGCCGGGTTCGCGGCGAGTGGTCCGGCCGACATGGCCGCGCCGACGGTGGGACTGCCCGGCATCGGTCCCGGCCCGGGCGGGTAGGTCGTCATCGGCAGCCAGCGCCTCCCTGTCAGCTGTGCGAGAACGTACGATAGCCGACGCAATGATCCGGGGCAGTGGGGAGGGCGCGTCATGACCACCGAGGGATTCGTGCGTCGGGCGCGGGCCCCGCGCCCCCGACTCCCCGGCGGCGAGATGGCGGTCCAGGCCCCGCCGGAGATCCCCCGCGCGGTCCCCGCGAGCATCATGATCCGGCTGTTGCCGGTGGTGATGGTGGTCGCGATGGTCGGGATGATGGCGCTGTTCTTCACCGCCGGGTCGTCGGCGCTGCGCAACCCCGTCACCCTGCTCTTCCCGATGATGATGCTGATGTCGATGGTCGGCATGTTCGCGACCAGCGGCGGCCGCGGCGGTGGTCCTCGGGCGGCCGAGCTGAACGAGGAGCGCAAGGACTACCTGCGGTATCTGGGCCGCCTGCGCAAGGACGTCGACGAGACCGCGCACGACCAGCTCCGCGCGCTGTCGTGGTCGCACCCCGCGGTCGGGTCGTTGCTGCCGGCCGTCGGGTCACGGCGCATGTGGGAGAGGCGGTCTGACGACACCGACTTCGCGCACGTGCGGCTCGGGATCGGGGCACAGCGGCTCGCGACGCGGCTCGCCCGCCCCGAGACCGGCCCGCTGGAGGACCTCGAGCCGGTGTCGGTGATGGCGCTGCGACGGTTCATCCGCATGCACGCCGTCGTCCGCGGGTTGCCCACCGCGATCTCCCTGCGCGCGTTCCCGGCGGTCACGATCGAGGGGATCACCGACGAGGTGAACGCCCTGGCGCGGTCGATGATCCTGCAGCTGTGCACCTTCCACGGCCCGGACCTGGTCCGGGTGGCGATCGTGTGCGCCGACCCGGAGACCACGGAGTGGTCCTGGGCGAAGTGGTTGCCGCACCTGCAGCACCCCACCCGACGCGACGGCGCGGGCCCTGCGCGGATGCTCTACCACTCGCTGCGAGAGTTCGAGGAGGACCACGATCCAGAGCTGACGGAACGACCCCGGTTCTCCCGCAACGCATCCCCGACCGACGGCCGTGTCCAGTGGCTAGTCGTGCTCGCCGGGGGCTACGTCAACGGCGACGAGCGGTCCATCAACGACGGCGGCCTCGACTCGGTCACCGTCCTCGGACTCGCGGACAACCCGCTGACCCTCGCCGCGCGTCGCGGCACGCAGCTGCTGCTGGACAAGGGTGTCCTCGGTGCGCGGTCGGCGTTCGGTGTGGAGAACTTCGCCGCGGCCGACCAGGCGTCCGTGGAGACCGCCGAGGCCGTCGCCCGGCGCATGGCGCGGTACTCGCTGGCCACGGCCGCGCAACTGATCAACCTCGACGCGGAGACCGGCCCCCGCGATCCCGGTCTGATGCGGCTCCTCGGGATCCCCGACGCCGGCAACGTCGATCCCGACCGTGTCTGGCGTCCCCGGACCCCGCGCGATCGGTTGCGCGTCCCCGTCGGCGTCACCGAGAGCGGTCAGCCGCTCGAGATCGACATCAAGGAGGCGGCCGAGAACGGCATGGGGCCGCACGGGCTGTGCATCGGCGCAACGGGTTCCGGCAAGTCCGAGTTCCTGCGGACCCTCGTGCTGTCCATGGTGACCACCCACGCCCCCGAGGCCCTCAACCTCGTCCTCGTCGACTTCAAGGGCGGTGCGACGTTCCTCGGTCTCGACGGCCTGCCGCACGTGGCCGCGGTCATCACCAACCTCGAGGACGAACTCGCGATGGTCGACCGCATGCGTGACGCGCTCGCCGGTGAGATGAACCGTCGACAGGAACTGCTGCGGTCGGCGGGCAACTTCGCCAACGTCGCCGACTACGAGCGGGCGCGCATGAACGGCGCCGCGCTGGACCCCCTGCCCGCGCTGTTCATCGTCGTCGACGAGTTCTCCGAGCTGTTGTCGCAGAAGCCGGACTTCGCCGAGCTGTTCGTGATGATCGGCCGTCTGGGGCGCTCGCTGCAGATGCACCTGCTGCTCGCCTCGCAGCGACTCGAGGAGGGCAAGCTCCGCGGCCTCGACTCGCACCTGTCCTACCGGATCGGTCTGAAGACGTTCTCCGCCAGCGAATCCCGTGCGGTGCTCGGTGTCCCCGACGCCTACCACCTGCCGGCGGTCCCCGGGTCGGCCTACCTCAAGTGCGACTCGTCGGAGCCGGTCCGGTTCAACGCCTCCTACGTGTCCGGGCCCTATGTCCCGTCGACGACGACCCACCGCACCGGCGACGTCACCGGGCGGTCGGGGCCTGCGGTGCCCATCCGGTTCTTCACCGCCACCGAGGTCCCCGACGTGCGTCCTGCCGCCGATCAGATCGTCGACGTGCTCCCCGAGCCGACCGTCGACGACCCGGTGATGCGCGACGGCCGCGCCGTCACGGTCCTCGACACGGTGGTCGCGCAGCTCGAGGGCCACGGCCGCGCCGCGCACGAGGTGTGGCTCCCGCCGCTCGACGAGTCCCCGTCCGTCGACGCGCTGCTGCCGGTCCGTGACTGGCGGTCGACGGCGTCGTCGTCGGTGTCGGCACTGCGCTTCCCCGTCGGCATCGTCGACCGTCCGTACGACCAGCGTCGGGACGTGCTTACCCTCGACCTCGCGGGCGCCCAGGGTCACGCCGCGGTGATCGGCGGACCGCAGTCGGGTAAGTCGACGACCCTGCGGACGCTGATCCTCTCCGCCGCCGTCACACACAGCCCCGAGCAGGTCCAGTTCTACTGCCTCGACTTCGGCGGCGGCACCCTCGCGGGCCTCGCCGGGCTGCCCCACGTCGGCTCGGTCACGACCCGGCTGGAGGAGGATCGCGTCCGTCGGACCGTCGCCGAGGTGGTCACCGTCCTGCGCCGACGTGAGGCCCGGTTCCGCGACCTCGGCATCGACTCCATGCAGGAGTTCCGCCGCCGTCGCGCCGCGGGCGACCCGAGCGTGGCCGACGAGCGGTTCGGTGACGTCTTCCTGGTCGTCGACGGGTGGGCGACGATCCGGGCCGAGTACGAGGCCCTCGAGGACACGTTCTCCGCCCTCGCGGCGCAGGGTCTGTCCTACGGCATCCACCTCGTCGTGAGCGCGTCGCGGTGGATGGAGATCCGCCCGGTGGTCAAGGACCTCCTGGGCACCAGGATCGAACTGCGACTGGGCGATCCGGCCGACTCCGAGGTCGACCGCAAAGTCGCCGCGACGGTACCGATCGGGCGTCCGGGCCGCGGCCTGAGTCCCGACCGCCTGCACATGTTGATCGGCATCCCGCGGCTCGACGGCTCGACACGCACCGACGACCTGTCCGCGGGTGTCATCGGTGCGGTGTCCGCAGTGGCCGCGTTCTACCCCGATCAGAAGGCGCCGGCGGTCCGGATGCTGCCCGAACGTGTCGACCGGGACGACGTCGTCGCGCGGGCGTTCGGGCCCGGCGGACCGCGTCCGACGCAGGTGGCGATCGGCATCGACGAGGCCGAGCTCTCGCCGGTGGTACTCGACTTCGCGTCGCAGCCCCACTTCCTGGCCTTCGCCGACGTGGAGAGCGGGAAGACGACGCTGCTGCGGACCATCGTCCGTGGTCTCGTGGAGAACGGGCGTCCCGCCGACACGAAGATCCTGCTCGTCGACTACCGACGGTCGCTGTTGGGCGAGGTGTCGGGCAACCACCTGGCCGCCTACGCGACGTCGGCACAGCAGGCCGAGCCGCTCGTGCAGGAACTCGCCGGTGTCCTGGCCGGTCGCGTGCCCGGGCCGGACGTGACCGCGGCAGAGCTGCGGGACCGTTCGTGGTGGCAGGGACCGGAGATCTACGTCGTCGTCGACGACTACGACATGGTCGCCGTGGCGTCGGGGAACCCGTTGCTGCCGCTGGTCGACATGTTGTCGCAGGCGCGGGACATCGGTCTGCACCTCATCCTGGTGCGACGTAGTGGCGGTGCGTCGCGCTCGCTGTTCGACCCGGTGATCGGCCGACTCAAGGACCTCTCCGTCGACGGTCTCGTGATGAGCGCGGCCAAGGACGAGGGTGTGCTGCTGGGAACCACCAAGAGCGCACCCCGACCGCCCGGCCGCGGCGTCCTGGTCACCCGCGCGGGCGATCGCCTGATCCAGGTCGCCTGGTCGCCGCCGCTCGACTAGGCCGCGGTCAGCGTTCCTGTTCGCTGGGTCGGATCACGATCTCACCGACGGCCACGTGCTCGGGGCGGGTGACGATGTAGAGGATCGCGTCGGCGATGTCCTCGGCGACGAGCGGGTCGCCCTGCGTCGCGTCGGGCGCGTACTTCTCGCCGCCGGTGGTCATCTCGCTGCGCACGATCCCGGGCTCGACGAGACCGACGCGGACGTGCTTCGCGACGAGCTCGCGTCGGATGGCCTCGGAGAAGGCCGTCACGGCGTGCTTGGTCGCCGAGTAGACGTTGCTCTCCAGCGTCGGCACCCGTCGTCCGGCCAGCGAACTGACGGTGACGATGTCGGCGACGCCCCGTGTGTGGCCGACCGCCTGGGTCACCAGCGAGAGCGCCGCGTGGGTGGTGTTGAGGACGCCGGTGACGTTCACGTCGACCATCCGCTGCCAGTCGCCCAGGTCGGCCTCGAGCGCAGGTCCGTTCGCGAGGTAGCCGGCGTTGTTGACGAGGATGTCGATGCGACCGAACTCCTCGTCGACCGCCCGCATCACCTCGGTGACCGCGGACGCGTCTGTCACGTCGACCTGGTGAGACCTGGCCTGGCCGCCGTCGGATTCGATCGCGTCCACGACGGCGGCGAGTCGATCGCTGCGCCGGGCGAGCAGCACCACCGTCGAACCCTCGCGGGCCAACGCGTGTGCCGTCGCCTCACCGATCCCGCTCGACGCCCCGGTGATCACCGCGACCGTGCCGGCCAGTCGTCCCGTTGCCATGTCGTCCTCCCTCGACCGAAAACCTGCCGTGCAGTACCGACGTCACGGGACGGGCCGTCATTCCGCGTCCGTCGTGTCCGGTCGTTCGTCCGGGGTCAGGACGCAGAAGACGGCGTGGTCGGGGTCGCGGAGCACGACCCAACCGACCGCAGCGTCGTCGTCGACGATCTCGGCGCCGGCATCGACCAGTCGCCGCACCTCCGCTGCCTGGGTGGTGCCCACCGGGCGGATGTCGAGGTGCAGGCGCTGCCCACCCGAGCGGGCCGTGCTCGACTGCTGGAAGAGCAGACGGGGCCGGTCGGGGCCCACCTCGACGAATGCGGTGCCGTGCGCATCGACCCATCGATCGATCACCTGCCATCCCAGCGCCGTGCACCAGAACCGGGCGAGACCATCGGGATCACCGGTCTCGATCACCGTGCAGACCAGTTCCGAGCTCACCGCCGCACCGTCCTCACAGCGGGCTGCCCGGCGGGACCGAGGGATGGGTGTACAGGCAGAACGGGTGCCCTGTGGGGTCGGTGAGGACGTGCAGCGGTTCGTCGGGATCGTCGGTGCGGTGCACTCGGTGCGTCGAGCCGAGGCCCTGCGCCCGCTGTGCCTCGGCGTCGAGGCGGTCGGGGTCGTCGACGTAGAAGCACAGGTGCATCTGCATCGGGACGTCCGGCGACGGCCAGGTGCTCGCACGCAGATCGTCGGCCTGCTGGAACGCGAGCAGTCGATGGCCCTCGCGTGTGTAGAGGACCAGCCAGTCGGCGGTGTCGGGTCCGTCCGTGGGTGGCTCGTCGCCGTCGCGGTAGACCAGATCGAGCAGCCGCCGGTAGAACTCGGCCGTCCGACGGACGTCGGGGGTGTCCACCACGACGTTGGCCAGGCGGGGGAAACGGGTCATGTCGTCCACCTTCCGGGTGTCGGCGGGTGTGTTCCCCGGGGCGCGTCGTCGAAACGGTCCGGTGCGGCCACGGTCGCAGGACGACGCCCTCCGACCGTGGGGATCGGAGGGCGTCGTGGATCAGCTCAGGGAGCGCGGCGGACGACCTGTCCCACACGCAGCACCCCGGCGGGGTCGTACTGATCGGCGAGGGCGGCGAGCCAGTGGCGGGTGTCCTCGTCGTAGCACCGGGCGATGCGCGCGGCGTCGCCGGAGGCGCCGAAGTTGGGCAGGCGACCACCGGTCGACCACGGCTCCATCACCGACATCAGGCCGGCCGCGTGCACGGGCACGACGGCCGCGATCTCGGGTGCGAGCACCCCGATCGCCAGCAGGGTGTACTCCGCGTCGCGCTGGCAGAAGGCGCTGTCGACGGTCGCCGGTCGACCGAAGGCCCCACCCAGGCGGCGGATCTCGACGATCACCTGCGGCGACCCCGACTGCGGGCCGGCGCCGGTCATCAGGGTGTCGATGGCCGCGTCGGGCAGCTCGGCGAGCAGGGTGTGCTGTTCGGTCGACGGCATCGGGTCGACGGGGTCGGCGTGCACGGCCCCGATCGCGGCGTACGGCATGACGTCGACCATGTCGATGATCGAGTGCGCAACAGCGCGCATCGGCGCCAGCAGTCGCGCCGCGTCGGTGGGGTCGGCGACGGACGTGTAGCGCACCGCGACGGTGAACCTGCCGGCGAGCGGCGGCGGCACGTCGGGGAGCGGGGGCAGCTGCAGGAACGCAATCGAGGTGTTGGTGTGCTCGGGCAGGTCGGCGCTCCAGTCGCGCCAGGTGCGCAGCACGACGTCGGCGTCGGCGCCGTCGAAGTACAGTGCGCCGCCGTAGAACTGCGGCACCGGGAGCAGGTCGATCTCCACCGCCGTCACGATTCCCAGCGTCCCCTTCCCGCCGCGCAGACCCCAGAAGAGGTCGGCGTGCTCGTCGGGGGTGACACGCATCTGCTCGCCGGCGCCGGTCACGACCTCGAAGGCGCGGACGTGGTCCGACGACAGCCCGAACGTCCGGACGAGGGGACCGATGCCGCAGCCGGTGAGGAATCCGACGACACCGACGGCCGGGGACGACCCGACCAGCGGGGCGAGCCCGTGCGGGGTCGCCGCATCGATCACCGTCTGCCACTGCACCCCGGCGCCGACACGAGCCGTGCGGCCGGCGGGGTCGACCACACACTCGGTGAGCGCGCTGGTGTGCACCAGGATCGAGCTGCCGTCGACGGGGACCGCGCCGTGGCCGGTCGCGGCCACCGCCACGGTCAGACCGTGGTCGGCGGCCACCCGCATCGTCGCACCGACGTCGTCGGCGTCGGCCGCGATCACCACCGCACGGGGGGCGACGGGCACGGCGACGTTCCAGGGCATCGCCCTCTCGTAGCCGGGCTCGCCGGGGCCGGCGACGATGCCGGTGACCGCGGACCGCAGCGCGGCGACGGCGTCGGTGCCGGCCGTCTCGGTCGGGATGGGGGGCAGGACTGTGGTCATGGTGTGTTCTCTCTCCTGATGCGCGGGCCCGGTCCGCGGAGTGGTGTGGGGCTCGGGGAGAACAGTGCGACGCGGCGCTTGGAGAGCGCTTGGAAGCCGCTGGGGCGGACTGTCAGGCCCCGACTGCGGCCGCCACGCCGAGCATGTCGAGCTCGCGTGCGCGCGCCCGGATGTCGGCGAGTTCGGCGTCGCGGGTCGGGGACGGCTCGGCGACGCGGGCGAGCAGGAGCCGCGCGCGCAGCACCGTCGGGAAACCGTCGGTGCGCTCACCGAGTTCCAGTGCGTACCGGGCCTGCTGCCGCGCCTCCTCGACGCGGCCGAGCGCGGCGTAGAGCCGGGCGAGCGCCAGCGACACGGGACCCACACAGCCGACCTGCCCGACGATCGCGACGCGGTCGGCGAACGGCTCGAGGTCGGCGACGAACCGGTCGAAGTGCTCGGTGAGTTCGAGGTCGACCGCGACGTGCGCCAACAACGTCGCCGTGCCGAGGGTCGTCCACACGTGGGCGCCGCGATTGGCCCACCAGCGCGACAGCATCGTCTCCACGACCCGCCGGTCACCCCGGGCACCGGCGATCGCGGCCGTGCCCGCGACCACGACGCCCACCATGCCGTTGTCGCCGCCCTCGTCGACGACGGTCTGCATCCACCGCAGGGGGTCGTCGGAGGCGAACCCCAACTCCGCCAACGCGCCTCGCTCCCAGGCGTAGGTCATCAGGGCGATCATCCCGCTGCCCGCGACGTAGAGTTCCGTCTGCTCGTGGACCTCGCGGGCGACCTGGTACTGGCGGCGCGCACCGGCGAGGTCGCCGTGCCACAGTGCGATCGTCGACTCCATCCACCGCAACTGCGCGCGGACGACCGGCAGTCGGAGCTCCTCGCTGCCGGCGATCCCGGCGGCGAGGTGGCGCTCGGCGAGGGTGATGTCGCCGAGGTTCATCGCGGCCATGGTCGCGATGGAATGGCCGATGACGGTGTCGACGCGGGACTGTGTGTGATGCAGCGCCTGCAGGCGCGCGATGCGTTCGAGGCTGGCGAGGCTGTGCTGGGCGACGCCGGAGTAGGTGAGCAGGTAGCCGAGCAAGGCGTCGGCGGCGAGATCCGACGACCCGGACGCGGCGGCGAGTTCGTCGGCCCGCGAAAGACATTCGGCCGGGATCGTCGAGTCGGGGTTGTAGCAGTGGCCGACGGCGAGCGCCGCCAGCACCGAGGTGTGTGCCTCTGGGTCGTCGACGGTGAACCGTCGCGCCTGTTCGAGGACGTCGAGGATCGGGCCGGGATCGGCGGTGGGCGCCTGCCACGGCCACCCGCCGCTGGATCGGAGCAGGGCGGCGGCGAGCTTGCCCGTCGTCGCGACGCGGCCGGCGTCCATCGCCTCGAGCATCTGCACCCGCGCGGTGTCGATGACGGTCTGACCGCGTCCCGCCCGCGACTCGGCCTGCAGGAGCGACATCGTGAGGTCGTCGCGGACCGACGCGACCTGACGGTCGGCCTCGACGTGACCGTAGGCCTCGATCGCGGTACGCCACCAGCGGGCGGCGACCTCCGAGCTCCAGCGTGCCGCGGCGTCGTCGGCGGCGGCCGAACACGCGGCGACGACGTCGAGCGGATCGACCAGCGGTCCGGCGGCCACCATGTGGTGGGCGCGTCTGCCGAGGACGTCACCCGTCGGACGCAGCGTGCCGAGGTGCTCGGCCACCCGGGCGTGGACGCGGCGTCGCGCCGACGACCGCATCGTGGCGAGGACCTCCTGCCGCAGCAGGCCGTGGGCGAACTCGTACCCGTCGGCCCCGCCGGACGCGGTGATGATGCGGTGGTCGGCGGCCTGGTCCAGCAGGTCGGCGATCGTCGCCGTGGGTGTGCCCGACACCGCGGTGAGCGCACGCAGATCCAGGTCGTCGCCGATGACCGCGGCCACCTGCAGCACCTCACGGACCTCGTCGGGCAGCGACGCGAGACGACGGTCGAGGACGGACCGCACGGCGACGGGGATGTCGCCGCCCGCCCGTTCGTCCCGCGAGAGGCGGGCGTACTCCGACACGAACAACGGGTTGCCGCCGGTGCGCTCGGCGAGGTCGGCGCGTTCACGATCGCTCAGCGACTCCTCGGCGACCTGGTCGGCGAGGACCGCCACCTCGGACGGGCTCAGCGGCGGCACGGACAGCTGTCGGTTGCCGGTGTCGCGGGCGGTCGCCGCGAGCAGGCGCGTCACGGACCCGTCGTGCTCGCCCTCCCGCACGGTCAGCACGACGAGCACCGGCAGGGCGTTCAGCGCGCTGGCGAGGAAGGCCAGGCAGCCGACCGACGCCGGATCTGCCCACTGCAGGTCGTCGACCACCACCGTCACCGGTGCCCGACGGGCGGCGGCCTCCACCAGGGTCTGCACACGTTCGTATATCGCGAATCGCGCGGTGTCCGCGTCGACGCCGTAGGGTGCGGCGACCACCGTCTCGACGTCGCCGTCGAGTCCGCGCACCACCTGTCGCAGGGTCCACCAGGCCGGGGTGGTCTCCTCGGGGTTGCGGGCCCAGACCACCCGGCCCCCGGCGGCCGTGCTCGCGTGCTGGGCGAGGCGCGTCTTGCCGATCCCCGGCGGACCGACGAACGTCAGCCACCGCGTCGTGCCGGCACGGGCGTCGACGACGGCACGGTCGATGACGTCCACCTCGCGCCGGCGCCCCACGAGGGAGGTGGGCGACGGTGTCTCGGGCACGGTCGACGGCTCCTCGCCCAGGGACTCCGGCGCCTGGGTGCCGTGCGCGCCGGTCCAGCCCGGCCGACGGGGCCACGCGGCGAGTTCCGGGTCGTGGGTGAGGATCGACTGCTGCACCGCTCGCAGTTCCGGTCCCGGTTCCAGTCCGAGCTCGTCGTCGAGGTGACGAGCGTGCTCCCGCAGCACCGCCAGCGCGTCGGGCGCCCGCCCCGCGCGGTACAGCGACACCGCCGACAGCCAGCAGGACCTGTCGCGCAACGGGTTCCGCTCCCGCAGCGCCGTCGACTCCGCCACGGCCGAGGTGAGCTGGTCGGTGGCGAGCAACGCGGTGATCCGGTTCTCCCGGCAGTCGGTCTCCGTCTCGGCGAGGCCGGCGGCGTACACGCCCACCCAGGGGAGGTCGGCGAGGTCGCTGAGCAGCGGACCCTGCCACAACTGCAGCGCCGTGTCGGTCGCGACGAGCACCTCGTCCCAGCGGCCGTCGTCGCCGAGTGCGCGGGCCCGTGCGGTCAGGTCCCGGAACCGGGTGACGTCGACGGCCTCGGCGGAAACGTCGGCGAGGTAACCGGGGGCCTGGCGCACGATCGGCGACGTCCCCGAGTCGGGGTCACGCAGGATGCGGCGCAGGTTGGAGATGTAGGCGTGCAGGCTCGACATCGCGTTGCCGGGCTGGTCGTCACCCCAGATCGCCTCGCAGAGTCGGTCCGTCGACACCGCGCGGCCCCGTTCGAGGAGCAGCAGCGCGAGCACCGCCCGCTGTTTGGGCGATCCCAGTTCGCAGCGGACGCCGTCGCGGACGACCGCGAGCGGCCCGAGCACGCGGTACTCCATCGAACTCCCCGGTGACTGCGCCATGACCACGCCGCGCACCCCTGTACGGCGTCTGACACCGGTTATATCGGACAGATGCCCGCCGCGCGGGGTGGATGGCTCAGCGCACGCGGGCGTGCAGGTTCATCGACGTGAGTATCTGGTCGATCGCGGTCTGCACGTCGCGGGGTTCGATCCGCATGAGCGCGTCGGCGTCGAGGTCGGTGATGTCGACGTCGCCGGAGCTGAGTCGGAACTCGCGCTCCTCCTCCGCGGACTCGATCACGTTGCGGATGAAGCGGCCGTTGCCGGCGAGGTCGATGAGGCGGACCTGGTTGCCGCTCTGGTCGGTCACCGTCGTGGACCACAGCGGCACGCACGCCTCCTGGATCACGCGCACCGACTCCGCGGGCAGCTGGGAGTCGCGGGCGTTCGCGATGACCTCCGCGATCTCGGCGAGCTCGGCGGGCTCGTAGGACTCGAAGCGGATCCGTCGGGCGAACCGTGACGCGAGGCCGTCGTTGGCCGCGAGCAGTCGGTCGATCTCGCCGTCGTAGCCCGCGATGATCACGACGAGCCGGTCGCGGTTGTCCTCCATCCGCGCGAGCAGGGTGTCGACGGCCTCACGTCCGAACGCGTCGCCTCCGGACAACCCGGTCTGGATGAGGGTGTAGGCCTCGTCGATGAACAGCACGCCGTCGAGCGCGCGGTCGATCAGGGCGGACGTCTTCGGTGCGGTGCTGCCGAGATGCTCACCGACCATGTCGCGACGACTTGCCTCGACGATCGAGTCGGACTTCAGCAGCCCCAGGCCGCAGTACGTCTTGGCGATGATGCGGGCGATCGTCGTCTTGCCGGTGCCGGGCGGACCGGTGAAGGCGAGGTGCAGGCTCCGGGACTGACTGGCCAGACCCTTGTCGGCGCGGACCTTCGCCAGCGCGACCGCCGACGACAGCTTCGCGACCTGGTTCTTCACCGACGCGAGGCCGACCTGCCGGTCGAGCTCGGCCTTGGCCTCGGCGAGACGGTCGTTGCCTGCGCCGGACGCGGCGGCGTCGATGCCGCTCGGCTCCTCGGGCACCGACGACGGATCCCACCTCCTCGTCCGGCGGGCGATCCGCTCGGGATCGACGACGACGAGGCGGTAGCGCGGATCCCGGAGCGCCTCGGCGTTCGCGGAGAAGTTCGGGTCGCGGGAGTAGACCTGCTCGAAGAGGGCACGGGCTTTGTCCTCGTGACCCTCCTCCCGCAGGACGAGTCCGTGGGTGAACATCGCGGCGGTCACGGCGGCGGGGATGGGCCCGGACTCGGCCTGCTCGAGCCGACGGTTCGCCTCGGTGAACATCCCGAGCTGTGCACACGCCGAACCGATCATCACGTTCGCGCCCGCGAGCATGTACTCGTCGGTCCAGGTGGCCGCGGCGCTCGACAGCACCGACAGCACGTCGGGCCAGCGCTGCGTCGTGAAGTGCAGCATCGCTCGGACGTAGGTGACGATCGGCGTCGCGTCGTGGGCGGGGACCTCGTCGAGGGCCTCCTCGGCGCCGTCGTGGTCGAGGCCGGTGATCAACGACGCCGCATAGCCGGCGATCACGTCGGTCGTCGACGTGATCGGGTAGTCGATGTACAGGCCCGTCGGGAAGCGTCCGACGAGCGTCCCGGGCGGCAGCCCCAGCCGACGGAGTTCCTGGTGCAGGGCGCCGCGGGTCCGGTAGAGGCTCGCGAGGTTGTGCGAGGCGTCGTCGCCGCAGGCGATCCGGCCGAGCCAGGCGTCGGCCATGTCGGGTGCGTGCTCGGAGGCCCGCTGGAAGGCCAGTGCCGCCTGGCCGGGGTCGCGGGCGGCCTCCTGGCCGTCGACGGGGATGCCGAGCGACAGGATGCCGAAGTCGAACAACTGCCGTGCCTGACGGATGTCGGCCACCGCGCCCCCTCGCTGCACAAACCTACGAATGCCCGCCGATCACCCTAGCCGCGGGGACCGTCGGCGCCCACCGGCCGCCCACGAGCGGGACGGCCCGCACCCACTACGATGGCGCGGTGAGCGCACAGGTCGATACCGTCTCCTCCGCCGCCGACACCCCCGACACCCCGCAGCCGTTCCGCGAGCTCGGACTCAAGGACGACGAGTACGCGCGGATCCGCGAGATCCTGGGCCGTCGCCCCACCGACGCGGAACTGGCCATGTACTCGGTGATGTGGTCGGAGCACTGCAGTTACAAGTCGTCGAAGGTGCACCTGCGGTACTTCGGCGAGACCACCACCGAGGAGATGCGGGCGTCCATGCTCGCGGGAATCGGCGAGAACGCCGGCGTGGTCGACATCGGCGACGGCTGGGCGGTCACCTTCAAGGTCGAGTCGCACAACCACCCGTCGTACGTCGAGCCGTACCAGGGTGCGGCGACCGGCGTCGGCGGCATCGTCCGCGACATCATGGCCATGGGTGCCCGTCCGATCGCGGTGATGGACCAGCTGCGCTTCGGTCCCGCCGACGCCCCCGACACCCGACGGGTCGTCGACGGTGTGGTGCGCGGCGTCGGCGGCTACGGCAACTCGCTCGGCCTGCCGAACGTCGGTGGGGAGACCGTGTTCGACGCGAGCTACGCCGGCAACCCTCTCGTGAACGCCCTGTGCGCGGGTGTGCTGCGCACCGAGGACCTGCACCTGGCGTTCGCGTCGGGCGCGGGCAACAAGATCATCCTGTTCGGCGCACGGACCGGCCTCGACGGCATCGGCGGCGTGTCCGTGCTGGCGTCGGAGACGTTCGACGACTCCGGCGAGGGTGGTCCGAACCGTAAGAAGCTGCCGTCGGTGCAGGTGGGTGACCCGTTCACCGAGAAGGTGCTCATCGAGTGCTGCCTCGAGCTGTACCACGCGGGTCTGGTCATCGGCATCCAGGATCTCGGTGGTGCCGGACTCGCCTGCGCGACATCGGAACTCGCGGCCGCCGGTGACGGCGGGATGCACGTCGACCTGGAGAAGGTCCCGATGCGCGCCGAGGGGATGACCCCGGCCGAGGTGCTCTCCAGCGAATCCCAGGAGCGCATGTGCGCCGTCGTCAGCCCGGACAACGTCGACGCCTTCATGGAGGTCTGTCGCAAGTGGGATGTGCTCGCCACGGTCATCGGCGAGGTCACCGACGGCGACCGGCTCGAGATCACCTGGCACGGTGAGACCGTCGTCGACGTGCCGCCGCGCACCGTCGCGCACGAGGGTCCCGTCTACCAGCGTCCGGTGGAGCGTCCGGAGTGGCAGGACGAGGTGATCGGTTCCACGACAGCCGGACTCGCGCGGCCGGCGACGTCGGACGACCTGCGGGAGACGTTGCTGCGCATGATCGCCTCCCCGGCGCTGTGCAGCCGGAAGTTCATCACCGAGCAGTACGACCGGTACGTGCGCGGCAACACCGTGCTCGCCGAGTACGCCGACTCCGGGGTCATCCGGATCGACGAGTCGTCGGGACGCGGGATCGCCCTGGCCACCGACGCGTCCGGTCGCTACACCTACCTCGACCCCTACCGGGGGGCCCAGCTCGCTCTGGCCGAGGCCTACCGCAACGTGGCCGTCACCGGCGCGGCGCCGACCGCGGTCACGAACTGTCTGAACTTCGGCTCGCCCGAGGACCCCGCCGTGATGTGGCAGTTCTCGCAGGCGGTCCGCGGATTGGCCGACGGCTGTGCGCATCTCGGCATCCCGGTCACCGGCGGCAACGTCAGCTTCTACAACCAGACCGGTTCGACGCCCATCCTCCCGACGCCGGTCGTCGGCGTGCTCGGTGTCATCGACGACGTGCACCGCCGGATCCCGACCGGGTTCGGCGCCGAGCCGGGGGAGACGCTGATCCTGCTCGGGGAGACCCGCGACGAGTTCGACGGCTCCATCTGGGCGCAGGTCGTCCACGACCACCTCGGTGGCGTCCCACCGGCCGTCGACCTGGACCGCGAGCGTCTGATCGCCGAGATCCTCACCGCCGCGTCGCGCGACGGGCTGATCTCGTCGGCCCACGACCTGTCGGAGGGCGGTCTCGCGTCGACGGTCGTCGAGTCCGCGCTGGCCGGCGAGTCCGGCTGCCGGATCGTGCTGCCCGAGGGTGCCGACCCGTTCGTGTACCTGTTCTCCGAGTCGGCCGGTCGGGTGTTGGTATCGGTGCCGCGCACCGAGGAGACCCGCTTCACGGCGATGCTCGACGCCCGACAGCTTCCGTGGGACCGCGTCGGCGTCGCCGATCAAGCGATGGATTCCGTCGAGATCCAGGACCACTTCACCGTGTCGCTCGAGGAGCTGCGCTCGGTTCACGAGGGGACGCTGCCGGCGCTCTTCGGCTGATGCCTCGCCGGCCGGCACCGCTCCGCGTCCCGGCACGCCATCCCGCCCCGCTCGTTGGGCACCAGGAACCGTTCGTTGGGCACCCGGGACCGCTCGTTGGGCACCCGGAACCGTTCGTCGGGCACCCGGGACCGCTCGTTGGGCACGGGGAACCATTCGTCGGGCGGTTGTTGCGCCCGGGGTGTCCCTGCTGCCCAACAGGTGGTTCCTGCTGCCCAACCAACGGTTCCTGCTGCCCAACGAACGGCGTGAGGTCGAGCGGATCGGAGTCGGTCAATCCGACCCTGGTGAACTAGAACGTGTTCTACTCTCGGCCCACGGGGCAGGCGAGACGAGAGGGCGCGATGACACTGCGAGTGGTCGAATGGTCGACGGGCACGGTCGGGCGGCACGCGATCGCCGGGATCGACGCACGTCCGGAACTCGAGCTGGTCGGGGTGTGGGTGTCCGACCCCGCCAAGGTCGGCCGCGACGCCGGTGACCTCGCCGATCTCGGACGCGACCTCGGGGTGCAGGCCACGAACGACCGCGACGCACTCATCGCGCTGAAGCCGGATGCCATCGTGCACACCGCGATGACCGACGACCGCATCTTCGAGGCCATCGACGACCTCGTGTTCTTCCTCGAGAACGGCATCAACGTCGTCTCGTCGGGACCGGTGCTGCTGCAGTTCCCGACGGGCGTCGTCCCCGACGATCTCGTACAGCGGGTGCATGCCGCAGGGGTGCAGGGCAACGCCAGCCTGCACGTCAACGGCATCGACCCCGGATTCGCGAACGACATTCTGCCGCTGTCGTTCACGAGTCTGTCGCAGCGCATCGACCAGGTGCGGTGCTACGAGATCGCCGACTACTCGACCTACTACCAACCCGTCGTCATGCGGGAGATCTTCGGCTTCGGCAAGCCGCTCGACGAGACGCCGATGCTCTTCACGCCCGGCGTGCTGTCGATGGCGTGGGGCAGCGTCGTCCGCCAGATCGCCGCCGGACTCGACCTCGTGCTCGACGAGCCGCTCAACGAACACGTCGAGAAGTACGCGGCGGAGGAGGACATCTCGACCGTCTCCGTCGACATCGCCGCCGGGACGATGGCCGCGGTGCGGTTCCAGGTGGCGGGCACGGTCGACGGCGTCGAGCGCGTCGTCCTCGACCACATCACCCGCACCCATCCTGCGCAGCGCCCCGACTGGCCGACGCCGACGACGGGTGACGGCTGCTACCGGGTCGAGATCACCGGTGAGCCGATGATGACCGTCGACTTCGTCCACAAGGGTGAGAACGGCGACCACAACATCTCCGGCATGATCACCACCGCCATGCGTCTCGTCAACGCGGTCGAGGCCGTGGTCGCGGCCCGGCCGGGACTCGTGACGGCACTGGACCTCCCGCTGATCACCGGTCGGGGATTGGTCGCGAAGGCCTGACTCCTGACGCGAGAACTCGAGTCAGGAGAACGAGGGTCGGCGTCGCTCCACGAACGCGTCGACGCCCTCGATCCCGTCGGGACGTCCGGCCATCCGCGCTATCGACGCGGCCTCGAGGTCGAGGTGCTCGTCGAGATCGGTCGTGAGCGCGGCGGTCAGCAGATCCTTCGCCGCCGAGAGTGCCTCGCGTGGACCGTCGGCCAACGTGCGAGCCGTGTCCGCTGCGGTGGTCCGCACGTCGTCGTCGGCCACGACGGTCGACAGCACGCCGAGCGCGAGTCCGGCGTCGGCGTCGACGATCTCGTCGGTGAGGATGATCCGTCGCGCACGGGCGGGACCCACCGCGCGCGACAGCATCCAGGTCATGCCGCCGTCGGGTGTGAGCCCGATGCCGGGATAGGCGGGTCGCAGACGGCTGGACGGGCCGGCGACGGCGACGTCGGCGTGCAGGACGATGCTCATCCCGGCGCCGGCGGCCCAGCCGGTGACCGCTGCGACCACGGGCCGGTCGGCATCGCGGAGCGCTCGGATGAACTCGTGGAACGTGTCGGCCAGGTCGCGGATGAGCAGCGAGCGGTCGTCCGCACCGGCGAACGCGCGTACGTCGCCGCCCGCGCAGAAGTTCGCTCCCGCGCCCACCAGCAGGACGGCCCCGACGTCGCGTCGTCCGCCGGCGACCTCGCGCAGCGCCGCGGCGCCGTCGACGAGAGCGCCCGGCGCCAACGACGTGCCCGCCGCGGCCGTCGACACGGTGATCGTCAGTACTCCGTCGGACTCGGACACGTACTCGGAGTCGGTCATCGGGCGTCCTCGAGGTGCTCGGTCCAGAAGTCGAGCTCGAGATCGCTGTCGCGGTCGGTGTCGCGGTACGCGCCGAGGTCGTCGACGCCTGCGGCCGTGAGGACCTCGTCGTCGATGAAGCAGTTCCCTGTGGTCTCCGCGGCCGGCGACGTGAGGATCACGTACGCGGCGTCGGCCATGATCTCCGCGGTGCGACTGCGCGCGATGAGGTCGGCGCCGAGGATGTTGCGGACCGCGGCGGTGCTGATCGTGGTCCGGGGCCACAGGTTGTTCGCGGCGATGCCGTCGCCGCGGAGCTCGCGCGCGAGGCCGAGCGTCACGATCGTCATCGCGAACTTGGAGAGCGTGTAGGCCGCCGGGGTGCGGTCGAAGAACTCCGGCTCGAGGCGGATCGGTGGCGCGAGGCTGAGGATATGGGCGTTGTCGGAGACGCGCAGATGCGGGATCGCGGTGGTGGACAACGAGAACGTGCCGCGTCCGTTGATGCTCTGCATCAGGTCGAAACGCTTCATCCCGAGCTCGGCCGACGGCGTGAGGTCCAGCGCGCTCGCGTTGTTCACGACGATGTCGAGCCCACCGAACTGCTCGACCGTCTGCGCGACGGCCCGGGCGACGAGGTCGTCGTCGCGGATGTCGCCGACGATCGGCAGGGCGTGGCCGCCCGCCTCCTCGATGGCGGTCGCGGCGGTGTGGATGGTGCCGGGGAGCTTCGGGTGCGGATCGGAGGTCTTGGCGACGAGGGCGACGTTCGCGCCGTCGCGCGCGGCGCGGACGGCGATCGCCTCGCCGATCCCGCGGCTGCCGCCGGAGATGATGAGGGTGCGCCCGCGCAGCGTGCCGGGTTCGGTGGCCACGGTGGTACTCCTGGTTCCGGGGGAGGGTCGGGGGGCGTCAGCCGGTGAGGTCGCGTCCGAGGGCGACGCGGGCGATCGACCAGAGCTGGACCTCGTTGGCGCCCTCGTAGATCTCGCCGATCTTCGAGTCGCGCCAGATGGATTCGAGGTGGTTGACCACCGGGTCGGCGGTCAGCGACCGGACGAACCCGTAGCCGCCGTGCACCTGGATGGCGTCGCGGGCGACGTCGACGGCGACGCGGCTGCCGGTCACCTTCGCCATCGCCGCCTCGGGCTCGGCGCGCTGGGTGACGTCGATCTTCCGCGCGGCCTTCTGGTACAGCGACCGCGCGGACTCCAGTGCGATGGCGTGCTCGGCGAATCGGAACTGCCAGTGCTGGAACTCGCCGAGGCGGTGACCGAACGCCTCGCGTCGCCCCATGTGTCGCGCGGCGAGATCGAATGCCGCCTGGGCCATCCCGACGCCCACGGCCCCGATCCCGATGCGCCCCACCGACAAGCTCGCCAGTGCGGCGGGCAGTCCGCGGCCGGGCTCGGCGATGACGTGCGAGCTCGGGACGAAGACCTCGTCGAGGATGACGTCGGACGTCAACTGCACCCGGTTGCCCATCTTACGGTCGGGGGCGAGCACGGTGACACCCGGTTCCTGCATGTCGATCAGCAGCATGAGTTGCGCGCCGTCGCAGACACACAACGTCGTCATGATGTCGGCGGCGCAGGAGTTCGTGATCCAGCGCTTGCGTCCGGCGACGCGGTACCCGCCGTCGACCGGGCGAGCGACGGTGGCCATCTGTTCCGCGGACAGGTCGGTGCTGGCGTCGGGCTCGCTGGTGGCGAACGACCCGACGATCTCACCGGCGACGAGGCGCGGCAGGTACTCGGCGCGTAGCGGAGCCGGGGCGTTGTCGAGGGTCCGGCCGACGAGGAGCGCCTGTCCGTCGTAGAGCGCCGACGCGACGCCGGGGCTGTGGTAGCCGAGCTCCTCGAGCACGACGGCAGCGGCGAGGGTGGGGAACTCGAGTCCGAGACCGCCGACGTCGGTCGGGAACAGGACGCGGTACAGGCCGGCGTCGGCGATTGCCGTCACCAGGTTGCGGGGGAATGCCTCCAGCGACTCCTCCGCCGAGTTCAGTTCGGCTGCGCGGGGCAGCAGGACCGATGACGCGAAGTCCCGCGCCTGCGAGCGGATCTCGATGGTCTCGGCGGGCAGGTGGGAGTCGTCGAACAGGCGGTCCGCGGTGCGGGGCAGGTCCTCGAGGGTGGATCGGGCGGCGGCAGTGGTGGTGTCCATCGGGTCTCCCGGGTCGGGTCAGCGGGCCAGCGACCGGCTGATCACCAGGCGCTGGATCTGGTTGGTGCCTTCGAAGATCTGCGTGATCTTCGCCTCGCGCATGTACCGCTCGACGGGGAAGTCGCGGGTGTAGCCGTAACCGCCGAACACCTGCACCGCGTCGGTGGTGACCTTCATGGCCGCGTCGGTCGCGACGAGCTTCGCGACGGAGGCCTGTCGCGAGTAGGTGACACCGACGTCGCGGCGGCGTGCGGCGTCAAGGTAGGTCGCCCGTGCGGAGTCGACGGCGGCGGCCATGTCGGCGAGGAGGAACCCGAGGCCCTGGTGGTCGATGATCTTGCGACCGAACGTCGTGCGCTCGTGGGCGTACTCGACGGCGGCGTCCAGCGCTGCCTGCGCGAGTCCGACGGCGACGGCGGCGATCCCGAGGCGGCCGGAGTCCAGTGCGCTGAAGGCGATCTGGAGTCCCTGACCCTCGGTGCCGATGCGACGGTCACCGGAGATGCGAGCCTTGTCGTAGTACGCGGCGGTCGTCGGGACCGCGTGCAGACCCATCTTGTCCTCGGGCGCGCCGAAGGAGAGGCCCTCGGTGTCGCCGGGGACGAGGAAACAGGACACGCCCTTCGAGCCCTCGCCGGTCCGCGCGAAGAGGTTGTAGAAGTCGGCCATCCCGCCGTGGGTGATCCACGCCTTCTCGCCGCTGATGACGTAGTCGTCGCCGGTCGGGACCGCCTTGCAGGTGAGAGCGGCGGCGTCGGAACCGGCCTGTGGTTCCGACAGGCTGTAGGCGCCGATCGTGCTGCCGCCCAACATGTCCGGCAACCAGCGCTGCTTCTGCTCCTCGGTGCCGAACGCGAAGAGCGGATGGCATGCGAGGCCGTGCACGCTCACGGCGACCGCGACCGTCGCCCAGCGGGCGGCGAGTTCCTCGAGCACCTGCAGGTACACCTCGTAGCCCTGACCTCCGCCACCCCACTCCTCGGGGTACGGGAGGCTCAGCAGCCCCGCCTCGCCGAGGGTGGCGAACACGCCGTCGGGGTAGGTCGCCGTCTTCTCGTGCTCGTCGACCTTGGGTGCGAGGACCCGGTCAGCGATCTCCTGGGTGAGCTTGACGAGGTCGCGCGCTTCCTCGGTGGGCAGAAGGCGGTCGACGGGCACTGCGGGCTCCTCACACAATGGGTAGTACTGGAGTACGTCCGAAAGTACTACCGGGTTCGACAGTACTGCAAGGGCGGCGTCAGTATCATCGACGTCCGTGACCGAGACGACGCCGACCTTCGCGACCCGTCGGCGCGAGGAGCTGTTCGACAACCTCCTCGACCTGTTCCTTGCCGAGGGGTTCGCACACCTCACCCTCGACGAGATCGCCGCGCGCCTGCGATGCTCGAAGACGACGCTCTACACGCTCGCGCGCAGCAAGGAACAGCTGGTCAGGGCGGGTACCGTCCACTTCTTCCGGCGGGCGACCGATGCCGTCGAGGCCCGGGTGGCCGCGGTCGCGGACCCGCGCGAGCGCATCACCGCTTACCTGTCCGCGGTCGGCGAGGAGCTCGGGACCGCGTCGGCGCAGTTCATGTCGGACATGGACGCCTTCGCGCCGGCCCGTGAGGTCTACGAGCAGAACACCCGACTCGCCGCGGACCGCGTCCAGGAGTTGATCGCCGAGGGTGTTCGCGCGGGGGCGTTCCGCGACGTGCACGCAGCGTTCGCCGCCGACCTCGTCGCGACCATGATGGTGCGCATCCAGCAGCGCGGGGTGCACACCGCGACCGGCCTCGACGACGCCGCCGCCTACCGCGAACTGGCCGGGATCCTGACTGCCGGCATCATGGCCTGACGGATGTCAGACCTTCGGTGCCGCGTCCGCGGGTGCCGGAGCGGTCGCGGTGCGCGACGTCCACCGGTAGAGCCAGCCGACCAGGGCGACGAAGACGATCGCGCCGATGATCTGTGCCGGGTTGTCGAAGCCGTCGCCGATGATTGCCAACGGTGAGTCGTCGCCGGTGGCCGCGACGATGGCCGCGAACAGCACGCCGAACAGCGACTCCCCGACGATGAGACCGCAGGCGAGCAGCGTGCCCATCCGCTTGGTGCGACCCGGGTTCGCGCGTCCGTCGGCCCATCGGTTGTAGAAGAAGCCGAGCACCGCGCCGATCGGGATGATGATCGTCAGCGCGATCGGCAGATACATGCCGAGGCCCACAGCGAGCGGCGGGATACGGAAACGCGTTGTCCTGCCGAGGATCTCGTCGACGAGGATGACGCCGAGGCCGATCAGGGCGCCGACGCCGATGAGCGCCCAGTCGATGGACCCGCCGAAGACGCCGTCGACCAGCGAGGAGATGAGCGACGCCTGCGGAGCCGCGAGTGCGTCCTTTCCCGCTCCGGGTGCGCCGACGAAGCCGAACGCCGTCTGCATCAGCTGGAGGATCGGCGGGATGACGGCCGAACCGAACAGCACGCCGATGATCAACGCCACCTGCTGCTTCCACGGTGTCGACCCGACGAGCTGCCCCGTCTTCAGGTCCTGCAGGTTGTCGTTGGAGATGGTCGCGACACCGAACACGACGGCCGTCGTGAACAGCGTGAACGCCACGAGTGCCGTCGACTGGCCGGGGTCGGCGCTGCCGAAGGTGACCTTTATGAGCAGTGCCGCGCCGATCGCGACGAGGATGCCGACACCGGAGATCGGGCTGTTCGACGAGCCGATGAGCCCCGCCATGTACCCGCACACCGCGGCGATCAACAGGCCGAGCACCAACACGAACACCAGGCTGACCGCGATGATCCCGCCGGCGTTGCCGTCGAGCTGTGTGCCGCTGACGAAGTCGAAGAGCAGGAACGCGATCGGGATGAGCATGAGGACCGCGACACCGCCGACGATCTGGATCGGGATGTCGCGCTCGGTGATGTCGACCGTCTCGCCACCGCGACGCTGCCGCGCCGACCGGGCGGAGGCGACGATGCCGGTCGCGATCGGCCGCAGGATGCGCAGCAGGGTCCAGATGGCGGCGACGGCGATGGTGCCCGCACCGATGAAGCGGACGTCGGAGGAGAACACCGACGACACGGCGTCGGAGAGCGATTCGCCCGACGGCAGGTCGCCCCAGGTGCGGATGGGCACCAGGACGCCGTAGGAGATGAGCAGGCCGATGAAGATCGCGATGCCGACGGTGATGCCGACCAGGTGTCCGACGCCGATCAGGGCCAGCGACAGGCTCGCGCCGAACATCGTGCCGCCGGACCCGACACGGAACGCCGCCGACACCGAGTTGCTGAGGACCTTGAGCGAGGCGACGAGCGAGAACGCCGCCGCGGCGAGGCCGGCGACGGTGAGGATGCGCAGGCCGCCGCGGTTGTCCTCGACACCGGCCGCGGAGTCGCCGACCTTCAGGACCTCCGCGCCCGCAACCCCTTCGGGATACGGCAGATCGGATCCCGTGACCAGAGCCCGCCGCAGCGGGATCGAGTACATGACGCCGAGGATGCCGCCCATGGCGCACACCGCCACCGTCGTCCAGTACGGGAACCCGGTCCACCAGCCGACCATGATCAGGCCCGGCAGCACGAAGATGATCGCCGAGAGTGTGCCCGCGGCCGACGCGATGGTCTGCACGATGTTGTTCTCGACGACGGTGTGGTCGGCGAAGTAGCGCAGCACGCTCATCGAGATCACCGCGGCCGGGATCGACGTCGCGAACGTCAGGCCCACTTTGAGGCCCAGGTAGACGTTGGCCGCGGTGAAGACCAGCGTGATGAGACCACCCAGGATGACCCCTCGGACGGTCAACTCCTTGATGCTGCTCCGACTCGCGGTGCTCAACGCCATCGGTGTGACTCCTTCTCGTCGACGTGCCCGTCGAGTATGCGACTGCGCGCGCCGCGTCGGTGGCCGAAGCGCCGTGACGGGCGCCGCGGGGTCAGTGGGTACCGGTGAAGGCCCGGACCGCGTCGAGGAGGTCGTCGATGTCCTCCGTGCGGTGGGCGAAGCTCGTCACGAGACGGACGACGCCCGGTTCCCATCGGTCGGAGTAGAACGTATAGCCCTGGTCCTGCAGTGTCCGGATGAGCCCGTCCGGGAACCGGCAGAAGAGGATGTTCGCGCCGGGATCGCCGAGCACGTCTACGCCGGGCGCCTCGGCGAGTCCGGCACGCAGACGCTGCGCCATCGCGTTGGCCTGGCGGGCGGTGGCGAGCCACAGGTCGTCGCGCAGATAGGCGCCGAGTTGCGCCGTCTGGAAGCGCATCTTGGCGGTGAGCTGGCCGCCCCGCTTGTGGCGGTAGGAGAGTTCTGTCGCCAGGGACGGGTCGAACGACACGATCGCGTCGGCGGTCATGGTCCCGTTCTTCGTCGCCCCGAAGGAGAGGATGTCGACCCCGAGTCGCCACGTCATCTCCGCCGGCGAGACACCCAGCGTCACCAGTGCGTTGGCGAACCGGGCGCCGTCCATGTGGACGCGGAGGCCGGCGTCGTGGGCGATGTCGGCGAGAGTGCGCAGGTGGTCGAGGGAGTAGACGCTGCCGGTCTCCGTGGCCTGCGTGATGCTCACGACAGACGGCTGGACGCTGTGGACGTCACCCCGTCGGCGGGTCACGGCCGCAGCCAGGGCGTCGGCGTCGATGGTCGAGTCGGTGCCGTCGACATGGACGAACTTCGCTCCCGCGGTGAAGAACTCGGGCGCACCCGCCTCGTCGACGGTGATGTGCGAGCTGGGGTGGGCGAGTATCGCGCCCCACGGGGGCGTCAGCGCCGCCAGGGCGATCCCGTTCGCCGCCGACCCGGACCCGACCGGGAACACGTCGACGGGGCGTTCGAAGACGTCCTCGAATTGCGCGACGACCGATCGGGACAGGTCGTCGGTGCCGTACGGGGCGGCGAGTCCCGCCGACGCCTCCGACATCGCCGCCAGGACCTCGGCGGTGGCTCCGGCGGTGTTGTCGCTGGCGTAGCCACGCAGGATCGTCCGCGTCATCACAGGTCCCAGGTGTGCACGGGTTGCCCGTCGTGCATCCGCTCGAGGTAGTCGCGCAGCATCCCCGCCAGCGCGACCTCCCGGGACTCACCGGCCTTCTCCCGCGCGACGACCGCCTCGCGCTGCCACACCGACCCGGTACGCCGGCTCTGGCAGCGGCCCTCGATGATGCCGAGGTACCGTCGCCGGGCCTTGTCGCCGACGCCGTAGGCGGCGAGACCGCGATCGGCGGCGGGCAGCAGTCGACGCAGGGCGAGCTCGTCGGGCCGTACCCACCCGACCGTGGGCCAGAAGATCTGCGCCTCGAGCCCGTCGCGCGCACCGGCGGTGAGGTTCTCGGTCGCCGCGTCGAAGGACATCTGGGACCACAGCGGGCGGTCGGCGTCGACGAGGCCCCGCATCAGCCCGTAGAAGAACGCGGCGTCGGCCATGGTGTCGATCACGCTGGGACCCGCAGGCAGGACACGGTTCTCGATGCGCACATGGGCCGCGCCGTCGACGACGTCGTAGATCGGCCGGTTCCACCGGTAGACGGTGCCGTTGTGCAGGTTCAGCTCCGACAGTGCGGGGATGCGGCCGGCGTCGAGTGCCTCCAGCGGATCCTCGTCCTCACACACCGGTAGCAGCGCCGGGAAGTAGCGCGTGTTCTCCTCGAACAGGTCGAAGATCGTGGTGATCCAGCGTTCGCCGAACCAGACGCGGGGTCGGACGCCCTGGTTCTTCAGCTCGAGCGGTCGGGTGTCGGTGGCCTGGGTGAACACCGGGATGCGGGTCTCGTGCCACAGCGCCTTCCCGGCGAAGAACGGCGAGTTGCCGGCGACGGCCACCTGGATGCCCGCGATGGCCTGGGCGGCGTTCCAGTGGTCGGCGAAGTCCTCCGGGGCCACACGCAGATGCAACTGCACCGACGTGCACGCCGCCTCGGGGAGGATGGATTCCGTGGTGGCGCTGAGCCGTTCGCCCGACCGCACGCCGCCGAGCGGTACGCCGTCGATGTCGAGCTCGATGTCCTCGCCGCGGGCGGCGAAGATCTGGTCGTTCAGCAGTTCGTACCGCGGGTCGGCGGAGATCCACTCCGGCGTCAGGTGCTCGAGTCGGACGGTTGGGAGCATGCCGATCATCGCCAACCGGTTGTCGGTGGTCGCCGCCTGCGCCTCCGCGCGGTTCAGCGAGGCGCGCAGCGCACTCTCAAGTGAGAGCATCGCGTCGTCGGCGAACGGGCGCGGTGCGACGTTGATCTCGATGTTGAACTGGCCCAGCTCGGTCTGGTAGTCGGGGTCGGCGATCGCCTGCAGCACAGCGTCGTTCGCCATCGCCGGGTTCATGGCGCGGTCGACGAGGTTGAGCTCCACCTCCATGCCGAGCAGCGGGGCGGGCGCGACGTCGGTGTCGACGAAGGCGCCCTCGGCGAGCATCCGCGCGATCGCCTCGGTACCGCGCGTCACCTGCGCACGAAAACGTCGCCGGTCCTCCCGGGTGAACTCGCGTCTGCTGACCTCGGCGCCCATCGGTCGATCGTGTCACCGCCACGGGGGTTCGAGCCACCGAATCGGACACCGTGTCGGGTGCCCCACACCCGTCGTCGACGCGTTTCACCGCCGAGCGTGCCGATACACCCCGCCGAGCGTGCACAAAAAGCCCGCCGAGCGTGCGGAAAAAGCCCGTCGAGCGTGCGGAAAATCCCGTCGAGCGTGCGGAAGATGCCCGCCGAGCGATGCTCCTATAAGAGTCAAGCCGCGAGCGGGACGGGTGTTGCGGCGATGTGGTGGTAGATCTCGCGGGCTACGTAGCGTTTGAG
>NZ_JAMTCG010000007.1:305894-399194 GCF_024171725.1 Williamsia serinedens | reverse complement strand
CCCCCGGTTGTGAAGTGGAGCTGTCTAGGAACCGCTTCACAGGACCGGAGGCCCTCGTGTCCCACGCTAACGCTGCTCTGACCCCGCGTGCCCGGCTACGCCTGGCCCGGCTGATCATCGACGAGGGCTGGACCCGCACCACCGCTGCGGAAATGTTCATGGTGTCCCCGCGTACCGCGGCCAAATGGGCTGACCGCTACCGCGACGAGGGTCCTGCCGGGATGGTCGACCGCAGCTCGAGACCCCACACAAGCCCGACCAAGACCCCGCCGGGCACCGTTCGTCAGGTCGTGCGGTTGCGGTGGCGCCACCGCCTGGGGCCGGTGCAGATCGCCGGGCAGACCGGGCTGCCGGCCTCGACGGTGCATGCGGTACTCACCCGCTGCCGGATCAATCGGCTGTCCTACGTCGATCGGGTCACCGGCGAACCGATCCGCCGCTACGAACACCCCCACCCCGGGTCAATGATCCACGTCGATGTCACCAAGTTCGGCAACATCCCCGACGGGGGAGGCTGGAGATACGCAGGCCGCCAGCAGGGTGACCGCAACCGGATCGCGACCCGTAACCGGACCGGGATCACCAACGGCAAGTACCAGCCCCGGCTGGGACATGCGTTCGTGCACACCGTGATCGACGATCACTCCCGCGTGGCCTACGCCGAGATCTGTCCCGACGAGACAGCGGCGAGCGCGACCGCGGTACTGCGGCGCGCGGTCGCCTGGTTCGCCGAACGCGGGGTCATCGTGGAGCGGGTCCTCTCCGACAACGGCTCGGCCTACAGGTCACACGCCTGGCGCGACACCTGCACCGAGCTCGCCGTCGTCCACAAACGCACACGCCCTTACCGGCCCCAGACCAACGGCAAGATCGAACGCTTCCACCGCACCCTGACCGACGGCTGGGCCTACGCCCGCCACTACGACACCGAAACCGCACGACGCGACGCCCTGCAACCCTGGATGCACTTCTACAATCACCACCGAGCCCATAGCGCCACCGGAGGCCAACCACCCATCACCCGGCTGACCAACCTCCCTGGACATCACAACTAGCCGGGCGTCATTTCCCTTTGCGGTTGTCGCGCACCATCTTCTTTATCTCGGCGTCGTTCGGAGTCACGCCCCGTCGCTTCAGCTCGTCCTTGATCTTGCGGACAGCTGCTGCCTCTGAACCGGTTGTCGGGACGTCGACTGGCTTCGACACTTTCTTCTCGACGTCCTTCAGCATCCTTTCGATTTCGCGGTCGTTGAACTCGACTCCCATGAAAGATCCTTTCGTCGTGCTGTTCGGATGGACAGGACGGACGATACTTCGCGAGTCGGACATCGAACCGGTGTCGATGGCCGTACGCTCCTGGTGTCCGAGGTGCAGTGGTGTCGGACACCGGTGGCGGCGAAGCTGCGTGTCGTGACGTCGGCGGTCGTCACCGACCTGGGGCCGGTCCTCACCGCGCACACCGGTCGTGGTGCCGTCGGTGTCGTCGTGTGCCCGGGACTCGACCCGATCGAGGGGTACACGCCCTCCTGAGACCGGGTCTCCCCAGGTCGGCGGCCGTGCACAGGAACCGGGCCGCGACGCTGTCCGGCGCGGCCGCCGGGGGACCACACCGCCCTACCGTCGCCGCATGTACCTCCGTGCCTCCCGCGACGGCCGCCCCGACGTGCTGGCCCGCCTCGCCGCGGCCCCGCCCGCCGCGACGATGCAGCCCGGCGCGGCGAGCGACCTGAGCCTCGACCGACCTGCCGAGGTCGTCCCGTCCGAACCGGATCCCGCCTCGTCGTGGCTGTGGGACGAGCCGCACGGGGCCGTCGACGGACCGTCCGCCCCGCGGTGGATCGACGACGTCCCGCGCCGCCGCCCCGACACAGACCCTCCCGACGACCGCCGCCCACGGCGCCGCGACCGGGCACTGACCGCGCCACCCGCGGCGATCGCGTTGGTGGTGATCGGGGTGCTCGCCTGTGTCGTGACGATCGTGACCGTGGCGTCCGGGTCGTCGGACGACGTGCCGACGTCGGTCGCGTTCCCGTCGAGCGCCGGACCGGTGTCGCGGACCTCGGGTGCGGTGGCATCCGGTGAGCGCGGCGCCCCGCCCGCGTCACCCGTCCCGTCGGCGGCGGCGACCGAACTCGTCGTCAGCGTGGTCGGGTTGGTGCGCACCCCGGGCCTGGTCCGCCTGCCCGCCACCGCGCGCATCGCCGACGCGATCGCGCGGGCAGGCGGTGGCCGGCCCGGCGCAGATCTGTTGGGGCTGAACATGGCCCAACCACTGCACGACGGTGACCAGGTGCTCGTCGGCTACGCCGACCCCGCCGGCGGTCCGGCTCTGCGCAGTGCCGTCGTGAGCGGGGGAGGGGCGCCGGGCGCGGCCCCGGGTGCGGCGGCCCCGGGTGCGGCGGCCCCGCGTTCGGCGGCATCCCCCTCGGCCGCCGCGGGCGGCCCCGTGAACCTGAACACGGCCGACGCCGCGGCTCTGGACGCCCTGCCCGGTGTCGGTCCGAAGACGGCGGCGGCGATCCTCGAGTGGCGACAGCGCAACGGTCGCTTCGCCTCGGTCGACCAGCTCGCCGAGGTCGACGGCATCGGCCCTGCGAAGTTCGCCTCGCTGCGTGACCTCGTGACGGTCTGACGTCGCGTGCGCCCCGCCGCCGACCTGCGTCTGGTCGCCCCGGCGATCGGCTGCTGGGCCGTCACCGTGGTCGGGATCGTCGCCGGCGACGTCGCCGCGGTCGTGGTGGCCGTCGTCGCGGCGGCCGCCGGTGGTGTGGTGGTCGTGGTGACGGCGCGCGGCGGGATGTCGCGGGTCGTGGCCTGGACGGTGATCGGGACTGCCGCCGTCACAACCGGATTCGCGACCGCGGTCGCGGTCCGTGCGCACGCGGTGGCGACCGCGGAGCTGGCCACGGCGTTCCGCGGCCACAAGACCACCGTCGACCTCGTGGTCACCGACGACCCGAGGATCCTGCGCGGCCCCGGACCGGCTCGGGTGCGGCTCCCGGCGCGCGCCGTACCGATCGGTGACCGCGGCGGCGGCCGGGTGCCGGTCAGCGTGACCGCGCCGGCGGACGGATGGGAGGGGCTGCTCCCGGGGCAGAGGATGCTCGCCGTGGTCACCGTGACCGCCCCGCAGCGGCACGACCTCACCGCGGCCACCCTGCGCGCGACCGCGGCCCCGCGGTCGGTCCGTGGGCCGCCGGTGCACCAGCGGTGGGCTGCGGGCGTGCGGGACCGGCTCACCGCGGTGAGCCGGGCCGCATTGCCGGCACGTGAGTCCGGACTCCTGCCCGGGATGGTCATCGGGGACACCTCGGGTCTCGACGACGACCTGGTCGACGAGTTCCGCCGGTGCGGGCTCACGCACCTTCTCGCCGTCTCCGGTGCCAACGTCGCGATCGTGGCGGGATCGGTGCTTGCGCTGCTGCGCGTGTCGGGGGTCCCTCGCGGTACGGCGGTCGTGCTCGCGATCGGGGTGGTCGCCGTGTTCGTCGTCGTCGTGCGGCCGTCTCCGAGCGTCGTCCGCGCCGCGGTGATGGGTGTCGTCGGGATGCTCGCGCTGGCCGCCCGCCGGGACGGCCAGCCGGTCCCGGCCCTGTGCACCGCGGTGATCACGGTCCTGGGGGTGTGGCCGGCGATGGCGGTCGACCCGGGGTTCGCGTTGTCGGTCGCGGCGACCGCAGGGCTGGTCGTGATGGCACCCCGGCTGCGGGATGCGTTGGTGGACCGGCGGATCCCCCGCGTCGTCGCCGATCCCGTCGCGATCGCAGCGACCGCACAGCTCGTGACGACGCCCCTGGTGGTGCTGTTCGCCGGCTCGGTGAGCGTCGTCGGTGTGCTCGCCAACATCGTCGTCGCCCCGGTGGTCGCGCCGATCACCGTGCTCGGCACCGCCGCCGCCGTGTGCACGGGTGCGTCGTCGGTGCTGGCGGAGGTGCTCGCCCGGACGACCGGTCCCACGCTGTGGTGGATGGTCGTGGTCGCAGGCCGCCTCGCCCGCGCTCCCGGCGCGGCACTGTCGGTGCCCGACGGGGTGTACGGCGCGGTCGCCGCGGCGGCAATCGTCGCCGTGGGGACGGGTGCCGTGGTGCTGTGGTCCCGCCGGCGCACCGCCCGCGAGGCTGTCGGCGTGCGCTGGCAGCATGGTCGGCGTGAGCGACCGGCTGCATCTCCTCCTCGGCGACGACGACTTCCTCGGCGAGCGCGCCGTCGCGGCGATCCGCACCGAGGCGGTCCGTGAGGCGGGGACCGACGTGCCGGTGTCCCGCGTGCGTGCCGGCGACGTCGGAGAGCACGAGCTGATCGAACTGCTCAGCCCGTCGCTGTTCGGTGACGCGCGGATGGTCGTCGTCGAGTCGGCCGCGGATGCCGGCAAGGAACCCGCCGCCGCGATCACCACCGCCGCGCAGGACCTGCCCGACGGGATCACCCTGGTGGTGGCGCACTCCGGCGGGGGCCGGACGAAGACGATGCCGGCGACGCTGAAGAAAGCGGGCGCGCGTGTCCACGACTGTGCCCCGATCACCCGTGTCGGCGACCGCATCGCCTTCGTCAGCGCAGAGTTCGCCTCTCTCGGCGTGAAGGTGTCGGGGGAGGTGGCCGCCCGCCTGGTCGAGACGGTCCGAGCCGACCTGCGGGAGTTGGCCGCGGCGTGCAGTCAGCTGGTCGCCGACACCGGCGGGAAGGTCGACGCCGCTGCGGTCGACGTCTACTACTCCGGCCGCCCCGAGGTCACGGGATTCGAGATCGCCGACGCCGCCGTCACGGGCAAGAAGGCCGAGGCCCTCGAGGCGCTCGCGTGGGCGGGCCATCACGGTGTCCCGCACGTGCTCGTCGCCGACGCGCTCGCCGAGGCCGTCCACGCGATCGCTCGGGTGCGGTCCGTGGGCGGACGCGACGCGAACTCGTCCGCGGCCGAGCTGGGGATGCCGCCCTGGCGCGTGCGCAAGGTGGCCGGTCAGGCACAGGGGTGGACGTCCGAGGCGGTCGCGACCGCGATGGGCATCGTCGCGACCCTCAACGGCGAGGTGAAGGGACAGGCCCCCGACCCCGACTACAGCCTGCAACGGGCGGTCGCGGCAGTCGCCGACCTGCGCCCGACGGTCCGCTCCGGCCGCTGACAGGGGCGGGCACAGACGACTCCGGCCCGGTCCGCGAGACGCGGATCCGGGCCGGATCGGGTGACCCCGCCGTACGGCGGGTGTCGATCAGAGCTTGTTGAGCGCGATCGCCATGGCCGACTTCTTGTTGGCGGCCTGGTTCGCGTGGATGACGCCCTTGCTGGCCGCCTTGTCGAGCTGGCGGCTGGTGCTGACGAGCAGGTCCGACGCCTTGTCCTTCTCACCGGCCGCGACGGCCTCGCGGAAGCTGCGGATGGCGGTGCGCAGCGACGACTTCACCGACTGGTTCCGCTGACGGGAGATCTCGTTGGTCCGGATCCGCTTCATCTGCGACTTGATGTTTGCCACGCGTCTAGCACCTCATGCTCGTCGTCGCGGCCTCTCGACCGCTGGTGTTCGCGGTCAGGCGACCGCGGTGTCCTGTGTGGTGACGTCCCGCCGAACGGGATCGTCACGAAAGTCTGTGGTGATCGCTGCGTGCGGGAACGCGACGTCCCCTCCTACGAGCACCGACCGGCCAGGTTACCAGCGCCGCAGGTCCCCGCCCAAATCCTCGGCCGTGACCGGGTCCCGGCCTGTGGATCTCCTGCCGGGTGGCTGGGCGGAATCCCCCTATTCGGACGGATCTGGCATGGTCGAGGTATGACCTCCGCGCCGGTGTCCATGGTTTCACCCACGGTGCGTTGATGTCGCGGTCGGTCGTCGTCCTGCACGTGGGGGTGCCCAAGACGGGGACCACCTACCTGCAGGACCGTCTGTGGCGGAACCGGGACACCGCCCTGCGGACCGGCGGGCTGCTCTATCCCGGGGACGTCGTCGACGACCACTTCCACGCGGCCGTGCACCTGCAACCCGCCCGGTACCTCGACTGGGTCGACCCCGGCCACGCCGACGCCTGGCCCCGCCTGGTCGACGCCGTGCGGGGATGGCCGGGCACGTCGGTCATCTCCCACGAGCTGTTCGCGACCGCCGGCGACGACGTCGTCGAGCGTGTCCTGGGAGACCTGGCAGGGCTCGAGGTGCATGTGGTGGTGACCGCCCGCGACCTGGCCCGCCAGATCCCGTCGGTCTGGCAGGAGAACGTCAAGAACCAGCACCGGTCGACGCTCGACGAGTTCGTCACGGGTCTACGTGACCTGCCCCGCGCCGAGCAGGACCCGTTCTGGGAGTTCCAGGACGTCGTCGGCATCCTGCGCACCTGGGGTCGCGATCTGCCGCCCGACCGGGTGCACGTGGTGACCGTTCCCCGTCCGGGCGCGCAGGGGGCCACGCTCTGGGACCGGTTCTGCGGTCTGCTCGGCGTCGACCCGGACGCGCTGGACCGCCCGGTGCCACCGTCGAACACGGCGCTGTCGCCGACGCAGACCGAGATGGTGCGTCGGCTCAACGAGCACCTGCAGCCCGACCGCGTGCCGTGGGACCGTTACGAGCGCGCCGTGAAGCGACACCTCATCGGTGACGTGTTGTTCGAGGCGCCCGACCGTTCGGCGCGGGTCCTCACCCGGGAGCAGGCGTCCTGGGCCGCGCGCTGTGCCGACGAGATGGTGTCCGACATCCGCGAGGCCGGGTACGACGTCGTGGGTGACCTCGACGACCTCCGCGTCGACCCGACGGCGATCCGCGACGGGGACACCGAGCCGGCGCCCGACGACGTCCTCGAGACGACGGTGGCGACTCTCGCCGAGACGTTGCGTCGGATGCCGCTGCCCGACGACACGCCGACGGTGGCCGGGCGGGTGAAGTCTGTGCTGCGCAACGGTCATCGGAGGGTGACCGCCGTGCGGAGACGGGTACGACCGTACTGATCCCGGCGGTCAGCCCGCGCAAGCTCGTGCCGCCGCCGGGCATCTGTAGCACGATGGTCCGATGAGCCCCGTGAGTTCGGTCGACAAGCGGTCCCCGTCCAAGAACACCGACAAGGGTCGTCGAGACGAGAAGAAGGGGACCTCCGCCGACGAGAAGGGCAAGAAGACCCCCGATCGACGACCGGCGGCGAAGAAGTCACCGCCCGCGCGATCGTCGAGACCACGCCAGGCGGGGACCACCGGCCTCTTCGAGGGGTATGCGAAGGGCCCGTACGCCAACGCGTTCGACGAGATGTTCGACCACGACGACGAGGTGCGTGCGCCCTACCGCGGCATCCACAAGGCGTTGGCGCCCACCGACCGGGTGGACCTGGAGAATCGCGTCGACGCGCTCGGGCGGGCTTTCATCGATCAGGGCATCACGTTCTCGCTGTCGGGCAAGGAGCGTCCTTTCCCGCTGGACGTGGTGCCGCGCGTCATCTCCGCGACGGAGTGGGCGAAGCTCGAACGCGGCATCACGCAGCGCGTGCAGGCGCTGGAGATGTTCCTCGACGACATCTACGGCGAGCAGGAGATCCTGCGGGACGGGGTGGTCCCCAAGCGCCTGGTCACCTCGTGTGAGCACTTCCACCGGCAGGCCGCCGGGATCAAGCCGCCCAACGGTGTCCGGATCCACGTCGCCGGAATCGATCTCATCCGTGACGAGCAGGGCGACTTCCGCGTGCTCGAGGACAACCTGCGGTCACCGTCGGGCGTCTCCTACGTGATGGAGAACCGCCGCACGATGGCCCGGGTGTTCCCCGACCTGTTCTCCAGCCACCGGGTCCGCGCCGTCGCCGACTACTCGAGCCAGCTGCTCAAGGCGCTGCGCGCATCGGCGGCGTTCAACGAGGCCGACCCGAACGTCGTCGTGCTGACCCCCGGTGTCGCGAACTCCGCGTATTTCGAGCACTCGCTGCTCGCACGTCAGATGGGCGTCGAGCTGGTCGAGGGCCGAGACCTGTTCTGTCGCGACAACGTCGTCTACATGCGCACCACCGACGGCGAGCAGCGCGTCGACGTCATCTACCGCCGCATCGACGACGACTTCCTCGACCCCATGCAGTTCCGGCCGGACTCGATGCTCGGCGTCGCCGGGCTGCTGAACGCGGCCCGTGCCGGCAACGTCGTGATCTCCAGCGCCGTCGGGAACGGCGTCGGCGACGACAAGCTCGTCTACACCTACGTCCCGGAGATCATCCAGTACTACCTCGGCGAGAAGCCCATTCTCGGCAACGTCGACACGCTGCGCTGTTGGCTCGACGACGAGCGCGAGGAGGTCCTCGACCGCATCGACGAGCTCGTCGTGAAGCCGGTCGAGGGCTCGGGCGGGTACGGCATCGTGTTCGGGCCGGACGCGACGGGACCCGAACTGGACTCGCTGGCACGCAAGATCAGGGCCGACCCGCGCGGGTGGATCGCACAGCCGGTCGTCCAGTTGTCCACGGTCCCCACCAAGATCGGCGACACCCTGGCCCCTCGCCACGTCGACCTGCGACCGTTCGCGGTGAACGACGGTGAGTCGGTGTGGGTCCTGCCCGGTGGTCTCACGCGCGTGGCCCTGCCCGAGGGGTCGCTGGTGGTGAACTCCTCGCAGGGCGGCGGGTCGAAGGACACCTGGGTGCTCGCCTCGCGCGCGTCGGCGTCGGAGGCCGAGCTGTCGGGTGAGGAGCTGGTCCGGACCAAGGACCTCCCGCGTACGACGCAGTCCACCGAGCAGGGGCCCGAGATGCTCGCGAACCAGCAGCAGCAACAACAACAGCAGCAGCAGCAGCAGCGTGCCGACACGGTGGGGGACGTTCGATGATGTTGGCGCGCAACGCCGAGTCGCTCTATTGGATCGGTCGGTACATCGAGCGGGCCGACGACACCGCCCGCATCCTCGACGTCGCCGTGCACCAGCTGCTCGAGGACGCGACGGTCGACCCCGACCGGACGTGTCGTCGGGTGCTGCAGGTGCTGGGGATGGAGGACGACCCGGACGTCGAGGAGTACGACGTGTGGGGTCTGACCGAGCGCGTGGCCTACGACAAGACCGCCTACGGCTCGATCGTCAACTGCATCGCCGCCGGGCGCGAGAACGCCCGCGGCGCACGCGAGGTCACCTCGAGCGAGATGTGGGAGTGCCTGAACACCACCTACAACGGGCTGTCGGACGCGGAGCGGGCGGCCCGCCGACTCGGTCCCTACGAGTTCCTCGCGTACGTGAAGAACCGTGCGGCCATGTTCGCGGGTCTCGCCGACGCCACGCTGAGTCACGACGACGGCTACCGGTTCCTCCTGCTCGGCCGGTCCGTCGAGCGGGTCGACATGACCATCCGGATGTTGTTGTCCCGCGCGGGCGATCGCTCCGGGTCGCCGACCTGGGTGACGGTGCTGCGCTCGGCCGGCGCCCACGACACGTATCTGCGCACCTATCGCGGTGCGCTCGACGCGCCGCGGGTCGTCGAGTTCATGTTGTTGGACAGGTTGTTCCCGCGATCGGTGTTCCACGCGATCACGCTCGCCGAGCAGCAGCTGCTGGAGCTCGACAACCGGCCGAACAGCCGCGTGGGTGCGCGTGCCGAGGCGCAGCGTCTGCTCGGCCGCGCCCGAAGCAGCCTCGAGTTCATGCAGCCGGGGGTTCTCCTCGACGAGCTGCAGGACCGGCTGCTGACCCTGCAGCAGACCTGTCGGGACGTGAACGAGGCCGTGACACAACAGTATTTCCACGTGTCGCCGTACGTCGCCTGGGCCGACGTCCGCGCCAGCGCCGAGGAAGCCCACTTCATCGAGGAGAGTGAACTGTGAGCTGGCGGATGCGCGTCGTCCATTCCACCGGGTTCGCGTACAACGCGCCGGTCACGTCGTCGTACAACGAGGCCCGTCTCACCCCGCGCAGTGACGCCCGGCAGAACGTCATCGTCAACCGCGTGGAGACGGTGCCGGCGACACGGTCCTACCGCTACACCGACTACTGGGGCACCGCGGTGACGGCGTTCGACCTGCACGCGCCGCACGAGGAACTCGAGGTGTCGGGATCGTCGGTGGTGGAGACCGAACCGGGTGAACGCCCCGACGCCGCAGACCAACTCGGCTGGGACGACCTCGCCAGCGACTACGTGCTCGATCGCTTCGACGAGTACCTCGTGCCGACCGACTACACGCCGCGCAACCGTCAGTTGGCCGCGCAGGCACGGCGTCTCGCCAAGGGGCTCGACCCGGAGGAGACCGTCGAGGCGGTGTGTTCGTGGGTGCACTCGGAGATGGAGTACGTCCCGGGCACCACGGGCGTGCACACGTCGGCCGTCGACGCATGGGGTGAACGCAAGGGCGTCTGCCAGGACTACGCCCACCTGACCCTGTTGATGTTGCGGGCCTTGCGCATTCCCGCGCGCTACGTGTCGGGGTACCTGCACCCGAGCCGCTCGGCCGGGATCGACGAGACCGTCGAGGGGCAGAGCCACGCGTGGGTGGAGGCCTGGACGGGCGGCTGGTGGGGCTACGACCCGACCAACGACGTCACCATCAACGAGCAGCACGTGTCGGTCGGGATCGGTCGGGACTACTCGGACGTCCCGCCGCTGAAGGGCATCTACACCGGCGGTGGCGCCACCGACCTCGATGTCGTCGTGGAGATCACGCGCTTGGCGTGAGGTGGGATCACGCGTCTGGTGTGAGGTGACCCGGTGGCGGTTGGTCAGGACCAGCCGTACTCGCTGCGCAGTCGCTGTGCGACGGCGTCGAAGCGTGCTCGGTCGAGGATGGCGCCCTCGCGGCGGATGCCCTGTTCCGGGACGTCGAGGACGCGGTCGAGACGGACGTAGCTCGCCTTGTGTCCGCCGTCCCACGGGCCGGAGCCGATGGCGGTCCAGTTGGCGTCGTCGGCGCGGTGGGCCTGGCTGGACAGCATCAGCCCCAGGAGACGGTCGTGGTCGCGCCCGACGACGAGGACCGGCCGGTCCTTGCCCTGGCTCGCGTCCTCCTCGAACGTCACCCAGGTCCAGACGATCTCGCCGGGATCGGCCGCGCCGTCGAGGGCCGGGGAGTACTCGATGCGGCGGGCCGCGTCGGCGGTGGGACGTGAGGTGTCGGTGACGGGACGTCCGGGGGTGGATGTGACCACCGGAGCGCCGCCGAGGCGGGAGGTGATCGCCTCGCGTCCCTTGTCGATCGCCCCGGATCGCTGCAGTTCGCGGTAGACGCGGGGTCCGTACTGCTGGGCCAGGCGCAGGGCCGTCTTCCAAGCGGGCATGAGCCCGAATCTAGTCCGGGCCGGCCGGCGGTCGGCGCCCGAGGAGGTGGGTGAGGACCGCCTCGACGGCCCGGTCGACGGCGGGGGACCGGTCGGGCTTGAGATCGTGCCCGGTCTTCTCGATCTCGACGAGGCGTACCGGGCCGGCGACGAGGTCGAGGGCGGCGGTGATCTCGTCGGTGGTCGCGAACGGGTCGGAGGCGCCGTGGACCACGACGGCCGGACAGGTGATGTCCGGGAGGTGCTCCGTGCGCGCCCGCTCCGGCTTGCCGGGTGGGTGCAGCGGATAGGACGTGAGCAGCAGCCCGTCGGCGACGTCGGGGTGCTCGGCGACCACCATCGAGGCCTGCCTGCCGCCGTAGGACTGACCACCGACCAGCAGCGGGACGTCGCCGACGACCTGCCGCAGGAGGGCGCACGCGGCGACGATGCCGTCCCGGTCACCCGCGGCCGTGGACGGGCTGGGCGGGCCCTTCGGCCGTCGCTGCCGGTAGGGCAGGTCGATGCGCGCGACCGCGACGCCGTGGTCGATGAGCGCGTCGGCGAGCCGTCGCAGCAGCAGCGCGTCCCGGTTCGACCCGGCACCATGGGTGAGGACCAGACCTGCGACGACCGGACCGTCGGGACGCTGCAGGACCCCGTCGACGCCCTCGCCACGGAACGGGGTGTGCGCCGCTGCGGTCATGTCCGGGCACGGTACCGGCCCGTGCGAAACTTGCAGGTGACCGACCACGAGGAGTGAGTTCGATTCCCAGCTTCGCCGACACGACGTTCACCGATCCGTCCCGGATCCGGAACTTCTGCATCATCGCCCACATCGACCACGGGAAATCGACCCTGGCCGACCGGATGCTGCAGCTCACGGGCGTCGTCGAGGAGCGCGCGATGCGTGCCCAGTACCTCGACCGGATGGACATCGAGCGTGAGCGCGGCATCACGATCAAGGCGCAGAACGTCCGGCTGCCGTGGCAGGTGACGGCCGACGGCGCGACCACCGACTACGTCATGCACCTCATCGACACCCCGGGTCACGTCGACTTCACCTACGAGGTCTCCCGCGCGCTCGAGGCGTGTGAGGGTGCGGTGCTGCTCGTCGACGCCGCGCAGGGCATCGAGGCGCAGACGCTGGCCAACCTGTACCTGGCCATGGAAAACGACCTGGCCATCATCCCGGTGCTCAACAAGATCGACCTCCCCGCCGCGGACCCCGACCGGTACGCCGCGGAGATCGCCCACATCGTCGGGTGCGAGCCCGACGACGTGCTGCGCGTGTCCGGCAAGACCGGTGCGGGCGTGGCCGAGCTCCTCGACGAGGTGGTGCGGCAGATCCCGGCCCCGGTCGGCGACGCCGACGCGCCGGCGCGGGCGATGATCTTCGACTCCGTCTATGACACCTACCGCGGCGTCGTCACCTACGTCCGTGTCGTCGACGGCAAGCTCACCCCGCGCGAAAAGGTCGAGATGATGTCGACCGGGACGACCCACGAGCTGCTCGAGGTCGGCATCGTCTCCCCGGAGCCGAAGGCCAGCGTCGGCCTCGGTGTGGGCGAGGTCGGGTACCTCATCACCGGTGTGAAGGACGTGCGTCAGTCCAAGGTCGGTGACACCGTCACCTCCGCGCGCAACGGCGCGACGCAGGCGCTCACGGGATACCGCGAGCCGCGGCCGATGGTCTACTCCGGCCTGTACCCCGTCGACGGGTCCGACTACCCCGACCTGCGGGAGGCGCTGGAGAAGCTGCAGCTCAACGACGCCGCCCTCACCTGGGAGCCGGAGACGTCGGTGGCCCTCGGCTTCGGCTTCCGCTGCGGGTTCCTGGGCCTGCTGCACATGGAGATCACGCGCGAACGGCTGCAGCGGGAGTTCGGGCTCGACCTCATCTCCACAGCGCCCAACGTCGTCTACCGACTCGTCGGTGAGGACGGACGCGAACAGGTGGTCACGAATCCGTCGGACTGGCCGGACGGCAAGCCGCAGGCCATCTTCGAGCCGATCGTGAAGACGACGGTCATCGCGCCGAGCGAGTTCGTCGGCACCATCATGGAGCTGTGCCAGTCGCGGCGCGGCGAGCTCGGCGGGATGGACTACCTGTCGGAGACGCGCGTCGAGCTGCGTTACACCATGCCGATGGCCGAGATCATCTTCGACTTCTTCGACTCGTTGAAGTCGCGGACGCGCGGGTACGCGAGCCTCGACTACGAGGAGGCCGGCGAGCAGGAGGCCGCGCTGGTCAAGGTCGACATACTGCTGCAGGGTGAGGCGGTCGACGCGTTCAGCGCGATCGTGCACAAGGACTCGGCGTTCGCCTACGGCAACAAGATGACGACCAAGCTCAAGGAAATCATCCCGCGCCAGCAGTTCGAGGTGCCCGTCCAGGCGGCGATCGGCTCGAAGATCATCGCGCGCGAGAACATCCGCGCCATCCGCAAGGACGTCCTCGCCAAGTGCTACGGCGGTGACATCAGCCGCAAGCGCAAGCTGCTGGAGAAGCAGAAGGAGGGCAAGAAGCGGATGAAGACCATCGGCCGCGTCGACGTCCCGCAGGAGGCGTTCGTCGCCGCGCTGTCGGCCGATGCCCCCGCGGACAAGGCGAAAGGCAAGTAGCCGTGGCCAATCCGGCGCTGACACCCAGCTCGCTGCCACACGGTCTGCCGGACTTCGCGGCCGTCTCCGACGACGTCCTGCTGCCCGCCTTCACCGAGGCGATGGCGACACACCTCGCGGAGGTCGAGTTCATCGCAAGGGACCCGGCGGCGCCCACGTTCGCCAACACCGTCGAGGCGTTGGAACGGTCGGGTCAGGATCTCGCGCGGGTGGCCGGCATCTTCTTCACCGTCGTCGGTGCCGACAGCACACCCGAGCGCAACCGCATCGCCACCGAGCTCGCGCCGAAGCTGTCGGATCACGGCAACACCATCGCCCTCGACCCACGGCTGTTCGCCAAGATCTCCGACCTGCACGCACGCCGCGACGAACTGGGACTCGACGAGCCGTCACTGCGACTGCTGGACAAGCGGTTCCGTGAGGCCGTCCGCGCGGGCGCCGGCCTCGACGAGGACGGCCAGCGACAGATGCGTGAGATCTCGGCGCGGCTGTCGGTGCTGACGACCACGTTCTCGCAGCACGTCCTCGACGGCAGCAACGATGCCGCGGTCCACGTCGTCGAGGAGGCCGCACTCGACGGACTCTCGCCCGCGTCGATCGCGGCCGCCGCCGACGCCGCCCGGGAGGCCGGACACGAGGAGGGCTATCTGCTGTCGATCGAGCTCCCCACGAGCCAGTCGACACTCACCTCGCTCACCGATCCCGCCACGCGCGCAGCGGTGTTCGAGGCCTCGACCACGCGTGGTGCCCGCGGCGGCGAGCACGACACCCGCGCGATCGTCGTCGAGATCGCGTCACTCCGGGCGCGTCGGGCACGACTGCTCGGCTACCGCGACCACGCCGAGTTCGAGATCGCCGAGCAGACCGCGCCCGACGCCGACGCCGTCGAGTCCGTCCTCCGCGACCTCGTCGCGGCGGCGATGCGGGCCGGCGGTCGGGAACTGACCCGTCTGCGCGCACTGGCCGGTGAGGAGGTCGGACCCGCGGACCTGACGTGGTGGCTCGCCCGGGAGCGACGTCAGACCTCCGCGGTGTCGCTCGACGACTTCTCCGACTTCTGTTCGCTGGACACGGTTCTCACCGACGGGGTGTTCTACGCGGCCGGTCAGCTCTACGGACTGCGGTTCGTCGAACGCGGTGACCTCGCCGGCTACCACCCCGACGTACGGGTGTGGGAGGTGTTCGACGGTGCGGGCGTGTCGATCGGCCTCTACCTCGGCGACTACTTCGCGCGCCGGAGCAAGCGCGGTGGTGCGTGGATGAACAACGTCGTCGACCAGTCGCAGCTGCTCGGCAACCAGCCGATCGTGGTGAACGTCTGCAACTTCACCAAGCCGCGACCCGGCGAGCCGTGTCTGCTCGACTTCGACCAGCTGACCACGCTGTTCCACGAGTTCGGCCACGCCCTGCACGGACTGCTGTCGGCGGTGCGGTACCCGTCGCAGTCGGGGACCGCGGTGCCGCGGGACTTCGTCGAGTTCCCCTCGCAGGTCAACGAGATGTGGGCCCTGCACCCGGATGTGTTGTCGCACTACGCACGTCACCACCGCACCGGTGAGCCGATCCCGACGGAGCTGGCGGACGCGGCCCGGGCCGCCACCGCCACCGAGACCGCGCACAGCACCATCGAGTACCTCGCCGCGGCTGTGCTCGACCTGGCGTGGCATCGCGTGACGGTCGAGGACGTCGAGGCCGGGGTGATCGACGACGTCGAGGCGTTCGAGGCGCGGGCACTTGCGCAGGCGGGCGTGGGGTCGGAGCTCATCCCGCCGCGGTACCGCAGCACGTACTTCAACCACATCTTCGGCGGTGGGTACGCGGCCGGCTACTACAGCTACATCTGGTCGGAGATCCTCGACGCCGAGACCGAACTGTGGTTCCTCGACCGCGGTGGGCTGAGCCGTGCGGCGGGACGGGCGTTCGCCGAGTCCACGCTCTCGCGCGGCGACAGCGTCGACCCGATCGCCGCACACCGGGAACTGCTCGGTCGTCCGGCGCGGATCGAACCGCTGCTGGCGCGGCGCGGACTCACCGACACGGCCGCGTGACCACCACTGCCACGCGCGCCGACCTCACGCGGTACGCGCTGCTCAGCATCGTCGCGTCGATCGTCGTCATCGTGATGAAGGTCGTCGCGTGGCGTGTGTCGGGGTCCGTCGGACTGCTCTCCGACGCAGCCGAGTCGACGGTGAACGTCGTCGCCGCGATCGGAGCGTTCGTCGCGCTGCGGGTGGCGTCGCGGCCCGCCGACGCCGACCACAATTTCGGTCACACCAAGGCCGAGTACTTCTCGGCGGTGTTCGAGGGCGTGATGATCGTCGTGGCGTCGGCGTTCATCATCGTCGCGGCCGTCGACCGGCTGCTGAACCCGAGCGGGCTCGAGTCGGTCGGGTTGGGTCTGGCGATCTCGGTCGCGGCGACGGTGATCAACGCCGTCGTCGGCCTGGTGTTGATCCGCGCCGGCCGCGCCCACCGGTCGCTGACCCTCGAGGCCGACGGCAAGCACCTCATGACCGACGTCTGGACGACCGCCGGCGTCGTGCTCGGCGTGCTGCTCGTCGCACTGACCGGGTGGCTGCCCCTCGACCCGCTCATCGCCATCGCCGTGGCGCTCAACATCTTGTTCGTCGGTGGGCGGTTGGTGTGGCAGTCGGGTGCCGGGCTGATGGACACCGCCCTCCCCGACGACGACCGGGCGGCGCTCGACGCCGTGCTCGACCGGTGGCGCGCGGACGACGTCGACTTCCACGACGTCCGCACACGAGAAGCCGGGCACGAGCGGTTCCTTCAGCTGCACATGCTCGTCCCCGGCGAGTGGTCGGTGCAGCGCGGTCACGACCTCGTCGAGCGGGTGGAGCGCGAGCTCGTCGAGGCACTCGACCATCTCCACGTCACCATCCACCTCGAGCCGATCGGCGACCCTCGCGCCTACGAGTCCTGGCGCCTCGACTGACCCCGATCTGACGATCCGGTGTCGGTTCCGAGCCGTTCGTTGGGCAGCAGGAACCGTTCGTTGGGCACCCGGAGCCGTTCGTTGGGCAGCAGGAACCGTCGGTTGGGCGGTTGGGGCGGGTCGTCGGCGACAGAACTCGTCCGTCGTCGTGCCGGGTGGAACCGATCAGCCGTCGGCGGCGTCCCATCGACATGGGCTATCCCGATCTCTCACGACCCGACCTCCCCGACCACATCGCGCGAACAGACCGCGCATCGCGGGACCTTCGCCGCGACATGGTGCGGCTCCACCGCGGGGTCTTCGCCGACCCCCGGGTGACGTTGACCGCCACCGACCGGATCCGGGCCGCACATCTCGGCGCGGGCCCCGGATCCGTGATCGCCGGGCGCAGCGCACAATTCCTGCACGGCGTGGCGTACCCCGACGTGGACGGAGATGTCGAGATCATCCGCGACCTCCGAGGGCAGGGGAGACGGCGCTCCGGCATCCACGTCATCCGGACGGATCAGCTGGGTCCCGACGACATCGTCGAGATCGACGGGATGCCCGTCACCAGTCTGGTCCGCACGGCGTTCGACCTGGGTCGCCGTCGCCCGGACTGGTTGGCGCTCGGGCATCTCGACGACATGGCCCGGACCACCGCACTCGACGCACACGCACTGTGGGCATACACGCGCGACCATGCCCACACCAGCGGGATCCGGCAATTGCGGGAACTCGTCGGTCTGGTCGACGCGGGGGCAGAGTCGCCCGGTGAGAGCTGGACCCGACTGATCATGCATCGACATGAGTTGCCGCGGCCGGAAACACAGATCGAGGTGTTCGACGAGTTCGGCGTGCTGATCGGTCGCTTCGATCTCGGGTACCGGCGGTACAAGGTGGGCATCGACTACGACGGTGTCGAACACCACTCGAGCGACGAGCAGCGCGCGCACGATGCGCACCGCGACAGCGGTGTTCGCCGACGAGGATGGATTCCTCTGCGGACCGGTGCCGCGGCCATCGTCGAGAACCAGTTCGCCGAGCTGGCGAAGATCGAACGGGCTCTCGTGTCGCGCGGTTGGCGACGGTGATGTCGTCGACCGCCCAACGAACGGCTCCGACTGCCCAACGAACGGCCCCAACCGCCCAACGAACGGCCCCAACTGCCCAACGAACGGCTCCGACTGCCCAGCGAACGGTTCCGGGTGCCCAACGAACGGCGCCTGCTGCCCAACGAACGGCCCCAACCGCCCAACGAACGGTTCCGACTGCCCGACGAACGGGTCAGGTGTTCGCGGGGATGAAACCGCCGCCGTGGACGTGGGCCTCCTCGGCGCGGATGACGTGCATGACCGCGTTGATCAGCGCCAGGTGGGTGAACGCCTGCGGGAAGTTGCCCAGGTGCCGCCCGGTGCGGTGGTCGATCTCCTCGGCGTAGAGCTTCAGCGGGCTCGAGTAGTTCAGCAACCGCTCGCAGAGGTGCTTCGCGCGGGTGAGTTCCCCGATCTCCACCAACGCGGACACGAGCCAGAACGAGCAGATGGTGAACGTGCCCTCCTCGCCCGACAACCCGTCGTCGGTCTCCTCGACGCGGTAGCGCAGCACGAGACCGTTCTCGGTCAGCTCGTCGGCGATCGCCAGCACGGTGTTGCGCACGCGGTCGTCGTCGGGCGGGAGGAACCGCAGCAGCGGCACCAGCAGCAGCGAGGCGTCGAGCGCATCGCTGCCGTACCGCTGGGTGAAGACGCCGCGCTCGTTCACACCGTGGGTGAGGATGTCCTCCTTGATCTCGTCGGCCTTCTCGGCCCACGTCTTCGCGTACGACTTCTCGCCGTGCATCGTCGCCAGACGTGCGCCCCGGTCGAGGGCGATCCAGCACATGACCTTCGACGAGGTGAAGTGCTGCGGCTCCCCGCGCACCTCCCAGATCCCGCGATCGGGCTTGTGCCAGTGCTTGATCGCCTCCTCGACCTGCGCCTTGAGCACCGGCCACAGTGTCTCGGAGATGGTGTCGGTCGACTTGGTGTTCAGGTACACCGAGTCGAGCATCGTGCCCCAGATGTCGTGCTGCGACTGGTTGTACGCGCCGTTGCCGATGCGGACGGGACGCGCGCCGTCGTAGCCCGAGAGGTGCAGCAGCTCCTCCTCCTCGAGCTCGCGTTCGCCGCCGACGCCGTACATCACCTGCAGCGGATGGTGTTCGCCGTTCGTCACCCCGGACACGTCGGCGATGAAGGAGAAGAAGTCGTCGGCCTCGCGGTCGAGGCCCAGCGTGTACAGGCCCCACAGGGCGAACGTGGAGTCGCGCACCCACGCGTAGCGGTAGTCCCAGTTGCGTTCCCCGCCGGGCGTCTCCGGCAGTGACGTCGTCGCCGCGGCGAGCAGCGCGCCGGTCGGGGAGTAGGTGAGGCCCTTGAGCGTCAGCGCGCTGCGCTGCAGGTGGCTGCGCCACGGGTGATCCGGGAACGCGCCGATGTTGATCCACTGCCGCCATGACTCCGCGGTCGCCCACATCTTCTGGGCGGCCTCCTCCCACGTCTGCGGGGCCGGGTACGACGACCAGCTGAGCGCGATGAAGCGGTCGTCGCCCTCGGTGAGGCGGCTGCGCGCCCGCGCCTCACGACCCTCCAGGCCGAGCTTGAAGTTGGTGGTCAGCTTGAGCGTCGGCGCGGGATGGGTCGTCCCCGACGCCGTCGCGATCGCCTCGGAGTAGGCGGGCCCCGAGTACTCCCATGTCGTCGTGCCACGGTGGTAGTCGAACGCCGGCTCGCAACTGACCGCGACCTCGACGGTGCCGCTCACGCAGCGGACCGTGCGCAGCAGGATGTGCTCGGCGTCCCAGTCGGTGGGGGTGCGCTTGTGCGTGCGCGACCGACGGTCGTTGTCGTGCCACGGGCCCATCACGAGCGCGTCGCGCACGATGATCCAGCCGGTGTCGGTCTGCCACGTCGTCTCGACCATGAGGCTGCCCGGTAGGTAGCGACGGTCGACGGGCACGTTCACGCCATAGGGCGCGAGCTTGAAATGTCCTGCGCTGCGGTCGAGGACGGCACCGAAGATGCTGGGGGAGTCCGGCCGCGGCACGCACATCCACTCGACCGACCCGTTGCGCGCGATGAGGCAGTTGGTCTCGCAGTCGGACAGGAACGCGTAGTCGTCGATGGGCGGGAAGACGTTGCGCGTCGCCGTGGCCGGGGTGAACGAGCTGGCGTCCGCCATCGCACCCGACGCGCCGTGCAGTGCGCTGCTCTCCTCGGCCAGCGCGACGGCGGGCGGGGAGGGGACGGGGATCCCGGCGGGGCTGTCCGGCGACCCGGCGTGACCGGAGGCGGTTGTCATCGGTCCATCATGGCGAGCGAGGACCACGTTCGCACGCGAACCGGGCGCGCCGGGTGGGTCGCGCAACCCCTTTGCGCTCAGGGTGATTTTAAGTCCGCGCGCTAGGGTTGCCGGGTGAACGGGATCAGGACGTGGTGGGACGGCGTGGAGGCCTGGTTGACGGGCCTGTCCTTCCTCCCGCAGCTCCTCGTCACGCTCGCCGTCCTCATCCCCGCGGCCATCGTCGCGGCTCTGGTGATCAACCTGCTGGTCAGCGTCGTACTCGGCCTGGTGGGCCGTCGGGGCGACGTCGTCGAGACCACCACCGGGGAGCGCTGACATGGTGCGCTCCCGGGTCACCATCGCGCTGATCGCCCTCATCGTGCTGGTCGTCGTCGCCTGGCTGATCACGCTCTGACGGCGCCCGCTGCGGCCGTCGCGGCTGTTCAGGGCACCGATCGCGGCTGATAACCTCACGCCTTGTGACCGATTCGACGGGCCCGCGCAGCACGCTGGCCCTCGCCCTGTTCGCGGTGGACCACCACTGCGTCTCCGACGTGCACTGTCGCTGATCCCGGCCGTCGCGGATCTCTGCCGCGCGCCCACCGACTGCGTTGCCCGGTCACCCGTTTCGTCCCCGCCCGAGAGGTCCGCGTTGTCCCCCTCCCGTCGTCCCCGGCCGCCCCGCCCCCGCGGTGCCGTCGGCGTCCTGATCGCCGTGGTGGTCGCGTTGGTGACGGCCGCGTGCGGGGCCGGCTCGACCGACGTGCCGGGCGGACGGGACATCTCCAGCGGGTCCCATCATCTGAACCTGGTCGCCTACGCGACACCCAAGCCGGGCTTCGACGCGATCATCCCGGCGTTCCGGGACACCCGGGTCGGTGGGGACATCGGCTTCTCGCAGTCCTACGGCGCCTCGGGGGACCAGTCGCGCAAGGTCGCGCGACGCGTCCCGGCCGACGTCGTCAACTTCTCCGTCGAGCCCGACATCACCCGACTCGTCACCGCCGGTGTGGTCGACAAGGACTGGAAGACGCAGTACCCCAACAACAGCACGCCGTTCGGGTCCGTCGTCGCACTCGTCGTCCGGCAGGGCAACCCGAAGAACATCCGCGACTGGGACGACCTGCTCCGTCCGGGGATCGAGGTCGTCACGCCCAACCCCGGCAGCTCTGGGTCGGCGAAGTGGAACCTGTTGGCGCCGTTCGCCGCGAAGAGCAACGGCGGGGCCGAGGAGAAGGCGGGCCTGGACTACATCCGGAAACTGGTGTCGAACCACATCCGCGTCAACCCGAAGTCCGGCCGCGAGGCGACGACGACCTTCGAGCAGGGACAGGGTGACGTCCTCATCAGCTACGAGAACGAGGCGATCATGTTGGCGCGCAAGAACGGGAGCCTCCCTCCCTCGCAGCGCACCGACTACGTCATCCCTCCCCAGACGTTCAAGATCGAGAACCCGGTGGCGATCGTGTCGACCAGCACGGAGAAGGACTCGGCGCGTGCGTTCCTCGACTTCCTGTTCAGCGACGAGGGTCAGCGCATCTGGGCCCGACAGGGTTTCCGGCCGGTGACGCCGTCGGTGATCGCGGCGACCGCGGGTGACTTCCCGGGACGCATCGACAAGCTCTGGACGATCTCGGACCTGGGGAAGGTGTTCGGCCCGAAGATCGCGACGAAGAAGGGCGGCACGGCTCCCACCGGGTGGAAGGCCGTCGACTCCGAACTGTTCGGTACGTCCGGCGCCATCAGCAAGATCTACGACGCGGGAGGCAAGTCGTGACCGCGATCGAGATGGACACCCCACCGGGACCCACTCGCCGCGGTCGCCGGCGCATCGGGGCGACACCCCTGGGCGTGGGCGTGGCCGGCCTGTGGCTCTCGGTCATCGTCCTGTTGCCGCTGGCCGCGATCACGGCGAAGTCGTTCGACGACGGCTGGAGCGGATTCGTCGACGCCATCACCGCGGAGGCCGCGGTCGGCGCCATCCGGGTGACCGTCCTCGTCTCGATCGTGGTCGCGGTGATCAACGTCGTCATGGGCACCGTGATCGCGTGGGTGCTCGTCCGCGACGATTTCCCCGGCAAGGGGGTCGTCAACGCACTCATCGACCTCCCGTTCGCACTGCCGACCATCGTCGCGAGCCTGGTGCTGCTGTCGCTCTACGGGCCGAACAGCCCGATCGACATCCAGATCAACGCGACGAAACCCGCTCTCGTCGTGGCGCTGGCGTTCGTGACCCTGCCGTTCGTCGTGCGACAGGTGCAGCCGGTGCTCATCGAGGTCGACCGCGAGGTCGAGGAGGCCGCCGCCTCCCTGGGCGCGTCCAACTGGACGATCTGGTGGCGGATCATCGTGCCGTCGCTCGCGCCCGCGATCCTGACCGGCGCCGGTCTGGCGTTCACGCGCGCGATCGGCGAGTTCGGCTCCGTCGTGCTCATCGGCGGCAACGTGCCGAACGACACCCAGGTCGCCTCGCAGTACATCCAGCAGCAGCTGGAGGTCGACGCCCCGGTCGACGCCTCGGCGGTGTCTGTCGTCCTGCTCCTCATCGCCTTCGTCGTGCTGCTGGTGCTGCGCCTCGTCGGCCGACGCGCCGCCCGACGTGAGGGGGACGACTCGTGAAGGTCTCCCCGACAGCGCGGTACGGGCTGCGTACCGTCGCCCTGCTCTACCTGTTCGTTCTGCTCGTCGTGCCGGTCGCGCTGATCTTCTGGCGCTCGTTCGAACACGGCATCGTGCAGTTCTGGGACTGGATCACCACACCCGCCGCGATCGCGGCCCTGCAGCTGAGCCTGCTCATCGTCGTGATCGTCGTCCCGCTGAACGTGATCTTCGGCATCGCGACCGCGATCGCGCTGGTGCGTGGTCGATTCCCCGGTCGCGGCGTCGTGCAGGCGATCATCGACCTCCCGTTCGCGGTCTCGCCGGTGGTCGTCGGTGTCTCGCTGGTCCTGCTCTGGGGGTACGGCGGGTGGTTCGGCGGTGTCGAGTCACTCGGGTTCCGCGTCATCTTCGGTCTGCCCGGGATGGTGCTCGCGACCGTGTTCGTCACGCTGCCGTTCGTCGTCCGCGAGGTCGAACCGGTCCTGCGGGAGATCGGTACCGAGCAGGAGGAGGCCGCGGCCACGCTGGGTGCCGGCGGGTGGGCGACGTTCCGGCGCATCACCCTGCCCGCGATCCGATGGGGACTCACGTACGGCATCGTCCTCACCGTCGCGCGCAGCCTCGGGGAGTACGGCGCGGTGATCATCGTGTCGTCGGGATACCCGGGGATCTCGCAGACCCTGACGCTGCTGGTGTCGTCGCGCTACACCGACGACTACAACGAGTACGGCGCCTACGCCGCGGCCACGCTGCTCATGCTGATCGCGATCGCGGTCCTCGTCGCGATGACGCTCATCGAACGCCGTGGGTCGACCGGACGCCTCGCGCGGGCCGCCCGCCGCACCTCCACCGACGAACCGGCCGCCGATGCCGCGACCGCACCCCCGCCCGATCCGTCCGGCCTCACCGCCGACGACAAGGAGTACGCACGATGACGATCTCGGTGGCCCACGCCAACAAGCGCTACGGCGACTTCGCCGCACTCGACGACGTGTCGCTGGACATCCCGAAGGGATCGCTCACCGCGCTCCTCGGGCCCTCGGGGTCGGGGAAGTCGACGTTGCTGCGTGCCATCGCCGGGCTCGACGAGCTGGACTCCGGCACGGTGACGATCAACGGTCAGGACGTCACGCGCCTGTCGCCGCAGCGGCGCGACATCGGGTTCGTGTTCCAGCACTACGCCGCGTTCAAGCACATGACCGTGCGTGAGAACGTGGCGTTCGGACTGAAGATCCGCAAGCGCCCGAAGGCCGAGGTGGCGCGCAAGGTCGACGAGTTGCTCGAGGTCGTCGGGCTCGCGGGGTTCCAGACCCGGTATCCCGCACAGCTCTCCGGCGGGCAGCGGCAGCGCATGGCATTGGCGCGAGCTCTCGCCGTCGACCCGGAGGTGCTGCTGCTCGACGAGCCGTTCGGCGCGCTCGACGCCAAGGTCCGCGAGGACCTGCGACGGTGGCTGCGTCGTCTGCACGACGAGGTGCACGTCACGACGGTTCTCGTCACCCACGACCAGCAGGAGGCGCTCGACGTCGCCGACCGCATCGCGGTGCTGAACAAGGGGCAGATCGAGCAGGTCGGCAGCCCCGACGACCTCTACGACCGTCCGGCCAACGAGTTCGTCATGTCCTTCCTCGGGTCGGTCGCCCGGCTGAACGGTAACCTGGTCCGCCCGCACGACATCCGGCTCGGCCGCACCCCCGACCTGGCCCTCGCGGGCGCGGATTCCGAGAGCGTGGAGAACGGTGTCTTCAAGGCCACGGTGGTCCGGGTGGTGCACCTCGGTTTCGAGGTGCGCGTCGAGCTGACGAACGCCGCCACCGGCGACGACTTCCACGCGCAGATCACACGCGGCGACGCCGCCGCCCTCGCGCTGTCGGAGGGTGACGACGTCTTCGTCCGTGCGACACGCATCCCGGCGGTAGCCGGGTCATAGATGCGAGCCCGGCGGTAGCCGGGTCATAGATGCGAGCCCGGCGGTGGCCGGGTCATAGATGCGAGCCCGGCGGTGGCCGGGTCATAGATGCGAGCCCGGCGGTGGCCGGCTGATCAGGACTCAGCCGAAGGGGAGCCCGCCGAACGGGGAACCCTCACCGAACGGTGAGCTGCCGCCGAACGGTGACTGCTGCTCCTGCTGCTGACGCGCCGGGACCGTCGTGGTGGCGGTGTCCTTGGCGGTGCCGAGGGTGACCGTGACGGTCTTGCTCGAGTTCCCCGACTGGACGGTCAGCGGGATCGACTGTCCCGGTTGCTGCTTGAGGATCTGCGCCATGAGGTCGGCGTAGTTGCCGATCGTGACGCCGTTCACCTTCGTGATGACGTCGCCGCGGGTGATCCCGGCCTTCGCCGCGGCACCGCCCTCGGTGACACCCGTGACCTGGGCGCCGGCGACCGACGTCGAGCTGTCGGAGCCCGAGAGCGAGCCGGACACACCGAGGATCGGCTTGGTGGCCGACCCGTCCTGCATCAGCTGGTCGGCGACACGGCGCGCGGTGTCGACCGGGATCGCGAACCCGAGTCCGAACGCCTGCACACCGCCCTGCGACGCCTGGCCGGTGTCGACGGCGGAGTTGACGCCGACGACCTGTCCCTGCAGGTTGACCAGCGGGCCACCGGAGTTGCCGGGGTTGATGGGGGTGTCGGTCTGCAGGCCGTTGTAGACGGCCACCGACTGCCCGCTGTCGTCGGACGCCGTCACGGTGCGGCTCAGGTTCGACACGATGCCGGATGTCACCGTGTTGGAGAGGTTCTCGGGACTGCCGACGGCGACGACCTGCTGGCCGACCTGCACGTCGGAGGACTGTCCGAGCACGGCGGGGGTCAGGTTCGACACGCCGTCGACCTTGACGACGGCGAGGTCGTAGGACGGGGCGACGCCCCGGACCGAGGCCGAGTGGGTCGAGCCGTCGGGCAACGTCACCTGGATGCGGCCGCCCTGACCGACCCCGGAGACCACGTGGTTGTTGGTGAGGACGTACCCGTCGCGGGTCAGGATGATCCCGCTGCCCACCGCCTCGCCGGACTGGCCGGTGACGGTCAGGTCGGCGGTCGACTTCGACGCGACCTGCGCGGCGTACGGGATGGATCCGGGAGACGCCGAGGTGACCGTGGCCGACGCGGGCTGAGCGGTCAGGGCCGTCGGCGCCGAGGACGAGTTGTGGTCGTAGAGAGCGACGCCACCGGCGCCGAGCCCGCCGCCGAGCAGGCCGGCCGCGACGACGGCCACCACGATGGGAGCCGTCCGTCGGCGCAACGGCGCCGGAGCAATGGTGTGCGTGGCCTGCGGCGCGTACGCCGCGTCCGGGGAGTACGGCGGGGGCGTCTGGTAGCCGCCCCACTGCGACTGCGGCTCGTACCGACCGTGGCGCGCGTCCTCGTGTGCACCGAACCCGGAGGTGGGGGCGGTGTCGCGCTCCTGCGCGCCGGAGGGGTCGTCGTGCTGTCCATGCGGTGTGTGGTCCATGGGGCCACCTTCGGCCGCTCACCTGAGAGGGTGCGGAGAATCTCCTCCCGATCCGCTGAGGCTTATCGGTGAGTTGACCGGGAGTCGGACATCACGCCGGTCAGGGCCTCGACGATGCGCGCGCGTACCACGTCGACGACTGCCTGGTGGGCACCCAGGGGACCGGCCATCCGCCAGGGGCGGTCGGCGTCGTCGAGGACGCGCTCGACGCGATCGGTCAGGGTCCCGGCGGAGAGGAACCACGGTGCGACGAGCACCCGCTGAGCATCGGCGTCGCGGAGACGACGGTCGGCAGCGAGGATCGTGTCGGAACGGGTGGCGAACGCGACCTCGACCGGCACGTCGACCCCGCGGGAGGACAGCGCCGCGGCGAGATCGTCCCCGCGGTGGCGGGTCTCGGCGTCGGCGGCCGCGTCGCTCGATCCCACCGCACACATCAGCACGCCGTCACCCGCGTCGAGGCCTGCGTCGACCGCCCGGTCGGCGAGTGCCCCGGTGAGACGGGGGTCGGCGAGAACGGGTGTGTGCACCGTCCGCAGTCCGGGGCGCGCGGACTCGCCCAGCAGCGCGGGCAGGTCGACCCGGTTGTGGTACGCGTCGCCCAGCAGCAGCGGCACGACCGCGACGTCGCCGTCGACCCGGGCGAGGACGTCGCCGACCGACGGCTCGTCGAGGTCGAGATAGGCCAGCGTCACCGCGATGCCCGGTGTGGATCGCGCCACCGCGTCCCGCAGCCGCCCTGCCGTCACGGCGAACCGCGGGTCGCGGCTGCCGTGGGCGACGAGGACGGCGGCGGTCATCGCGTCGTCGTCAGACCAGGGCGGACAGACGCAGACGGGACAGCGCGTCGCCGACGAGTCCCGCCGCGAGGGTGTTGCCGCCCTGCGGGTCGATGAGCAGGAAGCTGCCGGTCTCCCGGTTGACCTGGTAGTCGTCCGCGGCGACGGGTTCGGCCGTCTGCACCGACACACGCCCGATCTGGTTGAGCGACAACGTGTCCGGCGCATCGTCGACGCGGAGATCCTGCTCGTCGAAGACGGCGTCGATACCGCCGACGATCGCCGGCGTCGTGCGGGTCCCGTGCTTGAGGAGGAGACGGGCACCCGGCTGCAGCGGCTTGTCGCCCAGCCAGCACAGCGTGGCCGGGAAGGCCGACGTCGGCTCCGGCGCGTCGGCCGCGGCGGCGATCAGGTCGCCGCGGGACACGTCGAGGTCGTCGGCGAGGAGCACGGTGACGCTGCGCCCGGTGTGGGCGGACCGCAGCGCCCCGTCGGCCGTGTCGATGCCCGTGACCGTGGTGCGCAGACCCGACGGCAGGACGACGACCTCGTCGCCGACGTGGATCTCGCCCGCGGCGACCTGCCCGGCGTACCCGCGGTAGTCCGGGTGCTCGGGGGTGCGTGGGCGGATCACGTACTGCACGGGGAACCGCGCGCCCACCGGGGCGCGGTCGACCTCATTCGGCACCGACTCGAGGTGCTCGATGAGGGTCGGTCCGTCGTAGAACGCCGTCTGCGACGACCGCTCGGCGATGTTGTCGCCGCGCAGGGCCGAGACGGGGATGGCCTGGATGTGCTCGTCGTCCCAGCCCAGGGCGTGTGTCAGTTCCGCGAACTCGCCGCGGATCCGCGCGAAGGTGGCCTCCGCGTCGTCGACGAGGTCGATCTTGTTGACCGCCAGCACGAGTCGCCCGACACCGAGGAGCGCCATGACCGCCGCGTGGCGACGGGTCTGGTCGACGATGCCGTTGCGGGCGTCGACCAGCAGGATCACCAGCTGCGCAGTCGACGCACCCGACACGGTGTTGCGGGTGTACTGCACGTGCCCCGGGGTGTCGGCGAGGACGAAGCTGCGGCGGGGCGTCGCGAAGTAGCGGTAGGCGACGTCGATCGTGATGCCCTGCTCCCGCTCGGCGCGCAGGCCGTCGACGAGGAGCGAGAGGTCCGGTGTGTCGAGGCCCCGGTCGACCGAGGCGCGGGTGACCGCGTCGATCTGGTCGGCCAGAACGGATTTCGTGTCGAACAGCAGCCGGCCGACCAGGGTCGACTTGCCGTCGTCGACGCTGCCGGCTGTGGCGATGCGCAGCAGGTCGCTCATCAGAAGTAGCCCTCTCGCTTGCGGTCCTCCATGGCGGCCTCGGACACACGGTCGTCACCGCGGGTGGCACCGCGTTCGGTGAGACGCGACGCCGCGACCTCGGCGAGGACGGCCTCGTTGTCGGCGGCGTCGGAGAGCACCGCGCCGGTGGTGGAGCCGTCGCCGACGGTCCGGTACCGCACCGAGAGTCGTTGCAGCTCCTCGTCGTCGCGCGGTCCACCCCACGGTCCGGGGGTCATCCACATGCCGTCGCGCTGGTAGACGTCGCGCTCGTGCGCGTAATAGATCGGCGGGAGCAACACCTGCTCACGGGCGATGTACCGCCACACGTCGAGCTCGGTCCAGTTCGACAGCGGGAACACCCGCACGTGCTCGCCGGGAGCGTGGCGACCGTTGTAGAGGTTCCACAGCTCGGGGCGCTGGCGCTTGGGGTCCCACTGCCCGAAGGCGTTGCGCAGCGAGAAGATCCGCTCCTTGGCGCGCGAACGCTCCTCGTCGCGCCGGCCGCCGCCGAAGACCGCGTCGAAGCGGTTCTCGGTGATCGCGTCGAGCAGTGGCACCGTCTGTAGGGGGTTGCGGACACCGTCGGGACGCTCGGTGAGACGACCGTCGGCGAGGTAGTCCTCCACCTTCGCGACGTGCAGGCGCAGGCCGTGGCGGGTCACGACCTCGTCGCGGAACGCGAGGACCTCGGGCAGGTTGTGCCCGGTGTCGACGTGCAACAGCGCGAAGGGGACCGGCGCCGGCCAGAACGCCTTGATGGCGAGGTGCAGCAGGACCGTCGAGTCCTTGCCGCCGGAGAACAGGATGACCGGACGGTCGAACTCGCCGGCGACCTCACGGATGATGTGGATGCCCTCGCTCTCGAGGGCGTCGAGGGTGTCGTAGCGATCGGTGTCGCGATGTGTCGACGGCAGCGCGTCCACGTCGGTGTCGGGAATCGTCATGCGTGCAGCCCACATTCGGTCTTCGAGCGGCCGGCCCACCGGCCGCTGCGGGGGTCGGCGCCCGGTGCGGGCTTGGCGGTGCACGGCTCACACCCGATGGAGGGGTAGCCCTCCTCGACGAGCGGGTTCACCAGCACGCCCCGGCTCTCGATGTACTCCTGCATCTGCTCGTCGGTCCACGCGGCGATCGGGTTGATCTTCACCAGCCCGAACGTCTCGTCGAACGAGATCAGCGGCGCGTTCGCCCGTGTGGGCGACTCGACGCGGCGGATGCCGGTCACCCAGGCGCGGTACCCGGCGAGCGTGTTCTGCAGCGGGACCACCTTGCGCAGACGGCAGCACTCCGCGGGATCCGACGCGAAGAGGTTGCGACCCACCAACTCGTCCTGCTGCGCCACCGAGTGCTCGGGGGTGACGTTCACGATCTCCACGTCGTAGACCTGCTCGACGGCGTCGCGCGTGCCGAGGGTCTCCGCGAAGTGGTAACCGGTGTCGAGGAACAGGACCTTGACCCTGCCACCGATGGTCGCGCGGTCGATCGAGTCGACGGCGAGGTCGACCAGGGCGGCGTCCTGCATGTTCGACGCGACGACGAAATCGGACCCGAAGGTCTCGGCGGTCCATCGCAGCAGATCACGCGGGTCGGCGTCGGGACCGAGGTCGCGGGCGCCCTGCTCGGCGATGTCCCTCAGATGTGCCTCCACGCGGACAGCGGTGCTCATCGCAGATCCTCCTCGTCGGCGCGGACCGCCCACTGGGCGAACCGCTCTCCCTCGTCGCGGTGCTTGACGAAGTTGCGCACCACACGGTCGATGTAGTCGCCCAGCTCGCCGGTGGTCACCTTGTGCTGGCGCAACTTCCGGCCGAAGCCGGCGTCCTGGCCGAGGCTCCCGCCGAGGTGTACCTGGAAGCCCTCGACGTGGTCGCCGTTCTCGTCCTCGACGAGCTGACCCTTGAACCCGATGTCGGCGATCTGGGCCCGGGCGCACGAGTTGGGGCAGCCGTTGATGTTCACCGTGATCGGCACGTCGAGTTGCGCGTCGATGTCGGCGAGACGCTCCTCGAGCTCGGGCACCAACGCCTGGCTGCGCTTGCGCGTCTCGGTGAACGAGAGCTTGCAGAACTCGATCCCCGAGCAGGCGATCAGGTTGCGCCGCCACCGCGACGGGCGGCCGTCGAGGCCGTGCTCGCGCAGCTCGTCGATCAGGCCGTCGACCGCGTCGTCGGGGACGTCGAGGACGACCAGCTTCTGGTACGGCGTGAACCGGATGCGGTCGGAGCCGGCGCGAGCGGCGGCGTCGGCGACGGCCTGCAGGGTGGTCCCGGAGACGCGACCGGCGATCGCGGCGAACCCGACGGCGTTGAGGCCGTTCTTCAGTCGCTGCACGCCGACGTGGTCGCGGGGCGCGGCGAGCGGCTCGGGCGCGGGGCCGTCGACGAGCTTCCGGCCGAGGTACTCGTCCTCGAGGACCTGGCGGAACTTCTCGATGCCCCAGTCCTTGAGCAGGTACTTGAGGCGGGCCTTGGCCCGCAGTCGGCGGTAGCCGTAGTCGCGGAACAGGCTGACCACGGCCTCCCACACGTCGGGGACCTCGTCGAGCGGGATCCACGCACCCACACGCTGCGCGAGCATGGGGTTGGTCGACAGACCGCCACCGACCCAGAGGTCGAGACCAGGACCGTGCTCGGGGTGCACGACGCCGATGAACGCGACGTCGTTGACCTCGTGGGCGACGTCCTGGAGTCCGGAGATCGCGGTCTTGAACTTGCGGGGGAGGTTCGAGTAGGCCGGGTCGCCGACGTACCGGCGCACGATCTCGTCGATCGCCGGTGTCGGGTCGAGGACCTCGTCGACGGCCTCGCCGGCGAGCGGCGAGCCGAGGACGACGCGCGGGGTGTCACCGCAGGCCTCGGTCGTCTTCAGGCCCACGCCCTCGAGGTGATGCCAGATCGTGGGGACGTCCTCGATGCGGATCCAGTGGTACTGGACGTTCTCGCGGTCGGACAGGTCCGCAGTGTCCCGGGCGAACTCGGTCGAGATCTCGCCGATGGTCCGCAGCTGCTCGGCCGTCAGAGCGCCCGCGTCGCAGCGGACCCGCATCATGAAGTGGCTGTCCTCGAGGACGTCGATGTTCTCGTCGCCGGTCCACGTGCCGTCGTAGCCCTGGGCGCGCTGGGTGTAGAGGCCCCACCAGCGCAGACGTCCGCGCAGGTCCTGCTTGTCGATGGAGTCGAACCCGCGGTGGGCGTATATGTTCTCGACGCGGGCACGCACGTTGAGCGGGTTGTCGTCCTTCTTGACCTGCTCGTTGGGGTTGAGCGGTTCGCGGTAGCCCAGCTTCCACTGGCCCTCGGCGCGACGCTTGGTCGGGCGGGGCCGGCGGGCGCGGGGCGCGGCTCCGTTGTCGGCGTCGGTGGACGACGTCATGGTCGATGCTCCTGGGGCTGTCGGCGCGCGCGGTCAGCACGCAGCCGGGAGAAGGCGATACCGGGTGGGACGCTCATCGGTCGGTCCAGAGGGGTCGTGCAGGGACGACGGGGACGGACGAGCGGTCAGGGTCGACAGAACGCGCTGCACACGCGCTTGAGGTCGATGTGGCGACGTTCGGCAAGCCACACCCCGGGTGAGATCACGTCGACCATGGTGCCACGGGCCTCCTCGACGGGTCTACTTGGGCCGATTTGGGATCAGCGTGAGCGCAATCACGGCACTGCCGCTGCTCAACGTCGTCGGCGGGACCGCCATTCCCCGCCGCGGGCGAAGTCCGCGGGGAGGTCGACAATGGGGACATGACCGCTGTCGTCCCGTCGGCGCCCGACGCCCCAGCCCTGCACCTCGGGCGCGTGGATCCCGCGACGCCGCTGGGGCTCTACGTGCACGTCCCGTTCTGCGCGACGCGCTGCGGGTACTGCGACTTCAACACCTACACACCGGGCGAGCTCGGGACGTCGTCGTCCCCGTCGTCGTGGCTGTCCGCGGTCCGCACCGAACTGCGGCTCGCGGCCGCGGCCCTGGACCCGGTCCGCCCGGTGTCGACGGTCTTCGTCGGCGGTGGCACGCCGTCACTGCTGGGCGCCGACGGACTGGCGCAGGTGATGGACGCGATCCGTGCGTCGTTCACCCTGGTCGACGATGCCGAGGTCACCACGGAGTCGAACCCGGAGAGCACGTCGCCGGAGTTCTTCGACGGGCTCCGCGCGGCGGGGTTCACCCGGGTGTCGCTCGGGATGCAGTCCGCGGCGCCACACGTGCTGGCGACGCTCGACCGTGTGCACAGCCCCGGCCGGGCCGTGCAGGCCGCCCGCGAGGCCCGCGCGGCCGGGTTCGCGCACGTGAACCTCGACGTCATCTACGGGACGCCCGGGGAGCGGGCGTCGGACCTGGACGCCACGCTCGACGCGGTGCTGTCGGCCGACGTCGACCACGTGTCGGCCTACGCACTCATCGTCGAGGACGGCACCGCCCTGGCCCGGCGGGTGCGCCGCGGGGAGATCCCCGCCCCCGACGACGACGTGCTCGCCGACCGGTACGAGGCCGTCGACGCGCGGCTGTCGGCGGCCGGCCTCGACTGGTACGAGGTGTCGAACTGGGCGCGTGCCGGCGATCCGACGGCGCGCTGCGCACACAACGTCGGCTACTGGGACTCCGCCGACTGGTGGGGCGTCGGCCCGGGATCGCACTCGCACGTCGCGGGTGTGCGGTTCGCGACGGTGAAGCACCCGGCGCGTCACGCCGCCGCGCTCGCCGAGGGCCGGTTGCCGCTGGCCACTGTCGAGGCGCTCACCGACGACGAACGTCACACCGAACGGGTCATGCTCGCCGTCCGACGTCGGGAGGGGATCGCGCGGTCGGATCTGCGCCCCGCCGAGGTGGCGGTCGCCGACAGGCTGTGCGCCGACGGTCTCACCGCGTGGCGCGACGATCGGGTGGTTCTGTCCAACCGTGGGCGTCTGCTCGCGGACGCGGTGGTGCGGGAGCTGCTGACCGCCGACTGATCGGGGCCGTGTCCTCCTCGTCGCCCCCGACGCCGGGGCCGACGGCCGGGCTCGTCCCCTCGGGGTGCAGCGCGTCGAGGTCGAGCAGCCGTGCGTGGATGACGTGGCGGTTCCGCAGGGCGGAGCGGACCGCGCGGTGCAGGCCGTCCTCGAGGTACATCTCGCCGTGCCAGCGCACGACGTGCGCGAAGAGGTCGCCGTAGAACGTCGAGTCCTCGGACAGGAGTTTGTCGAGAGCCAGCGCGGTGGTCACCGTGGTGAGCTGGTCGAGGCGGAACTGCCGGGGCGGGATCTTCGCCCAGTCGCGGGTGGTCAGACCGTGGTCGCGGTAGGGCTTGCCGTTCCGCACACCCTTGAAGATCACCGATCTCTCCTTCGCCCCGACGGTGCCGGCCGGACGGCCGTCGCCGTCCGGGTCACCCGCGCCACGGTAGCGATGCGGGCGCCGGCGCGCGGGGAGTCCGCACGCGGCGACGGACGTGCGGCGGGTGCGCTCAACTCCCGTCCGACTGCCCGTAAACTGGGAGGCCATGCCCCGACACGCGATCGGGGCCGCCAGCCGGACGCGGACGGAGGTGTGTCGCCCATGTCGAGTACGGACGAACGACGGTTCGAGGTGTTGCGTGCGATCGTCACCGACTACGTCGCCACGCAGGAGCCGATCGGGTCCAAGGCCCTGGTGGACCGGCATCAGCTCGGGGTGTCGAGTGCGACGATCCGCAACGACATGGCCGTGCTCGAGGCGGAGGGGTACATCGCCCAGCCGCACACCAGCTCGGGCCGTGTCCCGACGGACAAGGGCTACCGCCTCTTCGTCGACCGCATCTCCGAGGTCAAGCCGCTGTCGTCGGTCGAGCGGCGGGCGATCCTCAGCTTCCTGGACTCCGGGGTGGATCTCGACGACGTCCTCCGACGGTCGGTGCGGCTCCTCGCCCAGCTGACCCGTCAGGTCGCGATCATCCAGTACCCGGTGCTGTCGTCGGCGACGGTGCGTCACCTCGAGGTGGTGTCGCTGAGCCCGTCGCGACTGCTGCTGGTGGTCATCACCGACACCGGCCGCGTCGAGCAGCGCATGGTCGACCTCGGTGAGCCGCGCGACGACGCCGACATCGCGCGGTTGCGCGACATGTTCTCCGCCGCGCTGCACGGCCGTCGGCTGGAGGTCGCGTCGAACGCCGTCGCCGAGCTCGCCACCGACGCGCCCGAGGACATCCGACCGGCCGTCATCCGCATCGCGACGGTCCTCGTCGACACGCTCGTCGAGCGCACCGACGACCGCCTGGTGCTGGGCGGGACGTCGAACCTCGCGCGGGCCGCGGCCGACTTCACGCCGGTCCAGGGGTCGATGGACTCCGTCCTAGAGGCGCTCGAGGAGCAGGTCGTCGTGCTCAAGTTGCTCGCCGCCGCGGGCATGCCCGGGCAGGTGACGGTGCAGATCGGCGAGGAGACGAACACCGAGAACCTGCGCGGCGCCTCCGTCGTGTCCACCGGGTACGGTGCCTCGGGCACCGTGTTCGGCGGTCTGGGGGTCCTGGGACCCACGCGGATGGACTACCCGGGGACGATCGCGTCGGTCGCCGCCGTTGCCCGATACGTCGGTGAGGTGCTGGCCGAGCGCTGAGCGCGCCGCGCATCACCGACCACCCACCGTTCACCTGAGATCGACCGAGTGAAGGACATGGCTTCCACCGTGGCACGTGACTACTACGGCACCCTGGGCATCGCACCGGGTGCCTCCGACGCCGAGATCAAGCGGGCCTACCGCAAGCTCGCGCGAGAACTGCACCCCGACGTCAACCCCGACGAGCAGGCGCAGCAGCGCTTCGCCGAGGTGTCGACGGCCTACGAGGTGCTCTCCGACCCCGAGAAGCGCCGCATCGTCGACGCGGGTGGCGACCCGCTCGCGACCGCGGGGTCGGGCGGCGGCTTCGGCGGATTCGGCGGCGGCGGCCTCGGTGACGTGTTCGAGGCGTTCTTCGGGGCCGGTGGCGGCGGGGGTGGCCGCGGGCCGCGGGGCCGCGTGCAGCCCGGGTCGGACGCGTTGCTGCGCATGCAGCTCGATCTCGACGAGTGCGCAAAGGGTGTCTCCAAGGAGGTCACCGTCGACACAGCCGTCCTCTGCGACCTGTGCCACGGCCAGGGTGGCAACGAGGGCAGCAAGCCGGTGACCTGCGACATCTGCAAGGGCGCCGGTGAGATCCAGTCCGTCCAGCGGTCGTTCCTCGGCCAGGTGATGACGTCGCGTCCCTGCAACACGTGCAACGGCACCGGTCAGGTCATCCCCGACCCCTGCCGCAAGTGCGCCGGCGACGGTCGTGTCCGGTCGCGGCGGACGCTCACCGTGAAGATCCCGGCCGGCGTCGGCGAGGGCATGCGGGTGCGCCTGCAGGGCCAGGGCGAGGTCGGTCCCGGTGGTGGTCCCGCCGGTGACCTCTACGTCGAGGTCATCCAGAAGCCGCACGAGGTCTTCATGCGTGACGGTGACGACCTGCACTGCACGGTGCGGGTGCCCATGGTCGACGCCGCCCTCGGCGCGTCGCTGGAGATCGACACCGTCCTCGACGGCCGTGCCACCGTCACGGTCGACCCCGGGACGCAGCCCGGCCAGGTCGTCACCATCAAGGGTCAGGGGATGCCGCACCTCCACACCGGTGTGCGCGGGACGCTGCACGTCCACCTCGACGTCGTCGTCCCGACCCGACTGGACCACAAGCAGACCGACCGGTTGAAGGCCTACAAGGCAGTGGCCACCGGCGAGCGGCTGGAGCTGGTCGACTCGCAGTCCGCGACGACCGGCGGCTTGTTCTCGCGCCTGCGCAACGCGTTCGCCGGCCGCTGACACCGCGACCGTCGTGACGCCGCCGCTGTTCTGGGTCGACGAGGTGCCCGGCGTCGACGCCCTCGCCGACCTCGCGGGGACCGAGGGTCACCACGCGGTGACGGTCACGCGGATCGTGGCGGGCGACCGGATCACCGTGTCCGACGGCGACGGGACGGTCGCCGACGCCGACGTCGAGGCCACCCTGGCCAAGGACCGTCTCCGCTACCGGGTGGTCTCGCGCCGGGTCGTCCCCGCCCCGCGCCCGTCGGTGACGCTCGTCCAGGCGCTGCCGAAGTCGGACCGTTCCGAGCTCACGGTCGAGTTGGCGACGGAGGCCGGTGTCGACCGCATCGTGGCCTGGCAGAGCGCCCGGTGCGTCACGCGGTGGGTCGGGTCCCGGGCCGAGAAGGGCATCCGCAAGTGGACGTCGACCGCCGCGACCGCCGCGAAACAGAGCCGACGACCCCGGATCCCGGTGGTCGAGGGACCGGTCGGGACGCCCGGGGTGCGGGAGATCGTGGCCGACGCCGTCGGTGCGGACGGGGTCGCCGTCGTGCTGCACGAGTCCGCGACACAACCGCTCGCCGACGTGCCGGTGCACGACGCGACGTCGGTGGTGCTCGTCGTCGGCCCCGAGGGCGGCGTCGATCCCGGTGAGCTCGACGACCTGCGGGCTCTCGGTGCCCACGTGGTCCGGTTGGGGCCCGAGGTGCTGCGCACGTCGACCGCGGCGGCGGTCGCGCTCGGCGCGATCGGGGTCCGCACCGACCGCTGGTCGGCTCGCTGAGATCACCGGGACGACATAGGCTCCCGGCGATGGACCTCGTGTCGACGGATGGAGCGCAGCGGTGACGACGCGGGTGAAGGTGCCCTATGGACCCGGGGAGTCGCAGTTCGGCCACCTCTACATCCCGACACCACCCACGCCCGACGCCGACGGGGTGCTGCCGCCGGTGCGTGTGGTGGTGCTCGTCCACGGCGGCTACTGGTCGACCGAGTTCGGGTTGATGGTGCAGACACCCGTGGCCAAGGATCTCGCCGACCGCGGCGTCATCGTCTGGAACGTCGAGTACCGGCGGGCGGGGGAGCCCGGCGGAGGGTGGCCGCAGTCCGGCTACGACGTCACCAATGCGCTGCTCGCCCTCGACGGGCCCGTCCGGGATGCCGTCCCCCGCGAGATGCTCGCCGTCGTCGAGCGCGACGTCGCGGTGGTCGCGCACTCGGCCGGCGGCCAGCTCGCGCTGTGGGCGGTCGCGCGGATCGGCGCGCGCACCCGCTTCCTCACGATCTCGACGGTGGTGGCGCAGGCGCCCGCGTCGGACCTGGTGTCGGTGGGACAGCGCGGCCACGAGCGGCTGGCGCTATTCATGGGTGCGGACTACGCCGCGACCCCGCACCGCTACCGCGACGCGTCGCCGGCGCACCTCGATCCCTTCCCGGCCCACGTCGTGGTGGTCAGCGGTGAGGAGGACGTCGCGGTGCCGCCGGCGCTCAGCGCCGCTTACGTCGAGGCGGTGACCGGGCGCGGACAGTCCGCGGAACTGGTGCGCGTCCCCGGCGAGGGCCACGAGGCGTTCCTGGACCCCACGAGCCGGGTGCACCGCGAGACCCTGCGTCGGCTCGGCGTCTGACCGGTGCGGCGCCACCCGCGTCCGACCTGCGACGACGGGGCGACAACACGGTCGATCCCGGCACGCCTGCACGGGTAGACTCGTCTGGTGCGCACTCGTCGACCCCGCCGGGTGCGGGAGAACTGACGAGGAGCGACTGCCTTAGTGACCGACGCCATCACCGCTGGCCGTGACCAGCGGGCGGAATCCAGCATGGAGGTGTCGCCGGACGTCGTCGTGGGCCTGCTCGGAACCGGCGACCGTAATCTGCGGGCCCTCGAGGAACTGCTCACCGCCGACATCCACGTGCGCGGCAACCGGGTCACCCTGACCGGTGCGCCCGCCGACGTCGCTCTCGCCGAACGGGTTCTGGCCGAGCTGATCTCGATCGTCCGGCACGGCACCACCCTGACCCCGGACCTCGTCCGTCACAGCGTGACGATGATGTCCGACGGCTCGGGCGCCTCGCCCGCCGACGTGCTGAGCCTCGACATCATCTCGCGGCGCGGCAAGACGATCCGGCCGAAGACGCTGAACCAGAAGCGGTACGTCGACGCGATCGACACGAACACGATCGTGTTCGGCATGGGTCCCGCCGGTACGGGCAAGACCTATCTGGCGATGGCCAAGGCGGTGCAGGCGCTGCAGGCGAAGTCGGTCAACCGCATCATCCTGACCCGACCGGCCGTCGAGGCGGGGGAGCGTCTGGGGTTCCTGCCCGGAACGCTGAACGACAAGATCGACCCGTACCTGCGGCCCCTGCACGACGCCCTGCACGACATGATGGACCCCGACGCGATCCCGAAGCTGATGGCCGCGGGCGTCATCGAGGTCGCGCCGCTGGCCTACATGCGCGGCCGCACGCTCAACGACGCGTTCATCATCCTCGACGAGGCGCAGAACACCACCGGTGAGCAGATGAAGATGTTCCTCACCCGCCTGGGCTTCGGTTCGAAGGTCGTCGTCACCGGCGACGTCACCCAGGTCGACCTGCCCGGCGGCGCCGAGAGCGGCCTGCGGACGGCGGCGCGCATCCTCGACGGGATCGACGACATCCACTTCGCCACCCTGACCAGCTCGGACGTGGTGCGCCATCGGCTCGTCGCCGACATCGTCGACGCCTACGGCCGGTTCGAGGAGTCGCAGGACATCGCCCGCGGGGGCAACCGTGCCGCCCGCCGCGCCGGTCCCGCCGGCCGTCGTTCGTGATCGGTGGCCCGGTCGTGATCGGATGGACGCCATGAGCATCGAGATCTCCAACGAGTCGGGCGTCGACGTCGACGAGGCGATGCTGGTCGCGGTGGCCGGGTTCGCGCTCGCCGCGATGGACGTCCACCCCGGCGCCGAGCTCTCGATGGTCCTCGTCGACGACGAGACCATGGCCGAGCTGCACCTGCGCTGGATGGACCTGCCCGGCCCGACCGACGTCATGAGCTTCCCGATGGACGAGCTCACGCCCGGCGGACGTCCCGACGCACCCGACCCCGGTCCGGCCATGCTCGGCGACATCGTGCTGTGCCCGTCGTTCGCCGCCACCCAGGCCGCGACCGCGCAGCACTCCGTCGACCACGAACTCGTCGTCCTCACCGTCCACGGTGTGCTGCACCTGCTCGGCTACGACCACGCCGAGCCGGACGAGGAGAAGGAGATGTTCGGGCTGCAGGGTCGGATCGTCGAGGACTGGTACGTAGCCCGTCGCGACGACGACCGACGCCGCCGTCAGGAGGCCCGCGACTCGACGCTGCTCGACCGGATCGGGTTCACCTCCGGCGACACCCGCCGGGAGCGCTGACACCGTGGTCGTCACCGACATCTGGCTGATCGTCGTCGCGATCGCCCTCGTCCCGCTCGGCGGACTGTTCGCCGCCATGGACACCGCACTGCTCACCGTCTCCGTCGCCCGCGTCGACGACATGATCCGCGAGGACCGCCCCGGTTCGACCCGGCTGCGGCGCATCCTCGTCGACCGCGCGACCTACGTCGGACTCACGACGTTGCTGCGCATCGTGTGCGAGATCGCCGCGACCGCGATCGTCGCCGTCGTGCTGTTCGACGCCCTGGCCCCGGCGTACGCGGTGCTGGTGACCGTCGCGGTGATGGCGATCGTCAGCTACGTCGTCGTCGGGGTCGGTCCCCGCACCCTCGGACGCCAGCACGCCTACTCGATCGGCCTCGCGTCGGCCGCGGTGCTGCAGGCACTCGGGTTCCTCATCCGCCCCATCACGCGCCTGCTCATCCTCCTCGGCAACGCGATCACGCCGGGCAAGGGATTCCGCAACGGCCCGTTCGCGACCGAGGTCGAGCTGCGCGAACTCGTCGACATGGCCGAGGCGCGCGGTGTCGTCGACGCCGAGGAGCGGCGGATGATCCAGTCCGTCTTCGACCTCGGGGACACGTCCGCGCGCGAGGTGATGGTCCCGCGTCCGGAGATGATCTGGATCGAGTCGGACAAGACCCCCGCCCAGGCGATGAGTCTCGCCGTGCGGTCGGGCCATTCCCGCATCCCGGTCATCGGCGAGAACCCCGACGACGTCCTCGGCATCGTCTACCTGAAGGACCTCGCCGAACACGTCGTCTCCGCGCGGTGGTCCGACGAGAGCGTCCGCGTCGCCGACGTGATGCGACCCGCGGAGTTCATCCCCGACTCCAAGCCGCTCGACAAGGTGTTGTCGGACATGCAGCGGCTGCGCAACCACATGGCGATGCTCGTCGACGAGTACGGCGGCATCGCCGGCCTCGTCACCATCGAGGACGTCCTCGAGGAGATCGTCGGCGAGATCAACGACGAGTACGACACCGACGAGGTCCCACCCGTCGACGACCTCGGCGACGACCGCATCCGCGTGTCCACACGGCTGCCCGTCGAGGATCTCGGTGAGCTGTTCGGGGTCGAGATCGACGACGACGAGGTCGACACCGTCGGCGGCCTCATCGCCCTCGAACTCGGCCGCGTGCCGCTGCCCGGGGCGCGCATCGAGTCGCACGGACTCGAGCTGGTGGCCGAGGGTGGCCCGAATCGTCAGGGACGCCTGCGGATCACGTCCGCGGTGGTCCGTCGACTCGCCCCGCCCGAGGACACCGACGACGACGTGCGCTCGTCGGAGGACCACGCCGACGCGGCGGGCCGCGCATGAGCGACGAGTCCCCGGACGACGGCGGCCAGCGCGAGTTCCGTTCGGGCTTCGTCTGTTTCGTCGGTCGTCCCAACACCGGCAAGTCGACGCTGACCAACGCGTTGGTGGGCGAGAAGATCGCCATCACCTCGAATCGTCCGCAGACCACGCGACACACCATCCGCGGCATCGTGAACCGCCCCGACGCGCAGCTGGTCCTGGTCGACACCCCCGGCCTGCACCGTCCGCGGACCCTGCTCGGGCAGCGTCTCAACGACCTGGTGCGCGACACGTACTCCGAGGTGGACGTCATCGGGGTGTGCGTCCCTGCCGACGAGCCGATCGGTCCGGGTGACCGCTGGATCGTCGACCAGGTGACCCGGATGGCGCCGAGGACACCGCTTCTCGGCGTGGTCACCAAGATCGACCGCGTCACCCCGGACAAGGTCGCCGAGCAGCTCATGGCGCTGTCCGCGCTGATCGGCGCCGAGCGGGACGTCGTGCCTGTGTCGGCGAAGTCCGGGAAACAGCTCGACGTGCTCTCCGACGTCCTGGTCTCGATGATGGAGCCGGGCCCGGCGTTCTACCCCGACGGCGAGCTCACCGACGAGCCCGAGCAGGTGCTCATGGCCGAGTTCATCCGCGAGGCCGCGCTCGAGGGCGTCCGCGACGAGCTGCCGCACTCGCTGGCCGTCGTCATCGAGGAGGTGATCGACAGGGAGGACCGTCCGGAGGACGCGCCGCCCATGGTCGACGTCCACGCGATCCTCTACGTCGAACGCGACAGCCAGAAGGGGATCGTCATCGGCCGCAAGGGTGCTCGGCTCAAAGAGGTCGGCACCGCGGCGCGGACGCAGATCGAGAAGCTCCTGGGCACCAAGGTCTACCTCGACCTGCACGTGAAGGTGGCCAAGGACTGGCAGCGCGACCCGCGCCAGCTCCGTCGGATGGGCTTCTGAGTGGGGCGGCACGAGTCCGAGGAGGACGCCGGGACGTCCCGCGACGCCGTCCTGCACCTCATCTCGACCCCGCGGTTCTGGATCGCCCCGATCGCCGCCGTCCTGGCCGTGATGTCACTGCTGGCCGCGATGTACATGGGCGCGATCGTCGACACCGAGAAGAACCTGCACGACTTCTCGATCGACCTGGTGAACGACGACGCCGGGGCGTCGCAGGGTGAGAACGCGCCCCGTGCGGAGTTCGGCAAGCAGGTCGCCGACGGGATCGTCGCGGGCACGAAGGGCACCGGGATCGCGATCCGGGTCACCGACCGCGGCGACGCGCTCGACCGCCTCGGCTCCGCGCAGAGCTACGGCGCCATCGTCATCCCCGCCGACTTCTCCCAGCAGGCCATCGATCTCGCCGGATCGGTCGTCGGCCGCGACACCCCGACCCCGCCGACGATCCAAGTGCTCACCAACCGTCGGTCGGGCACGTTCGCGTCGTCGATCACGACGACGGCCATCGATCGCATCAAGGCGCAGGTCAACGAGCAGTTCGGCAAGCAGTTGACGCAGACCGTGCAGCAACGGTTGTCGCAGAACAGGATCCCGTTCCCCGGGCTTGCGGCGTACGCCTTCTCCGCACCGGTCGTGTTCGACGTCGTCGACGCCGACCCGCTGCCGGGTGGCGCCGCGAACGGTCTGTCGGCGTTCTACTTCACGATCCTGCTGGTGCTGGCCGGGTTCACCGGCGCGCTGATCGTGCACTCCCTCGTCGACGGGATGCTCGGGTTCATCCCCATCGAGATCGGGCCGCGGTTCCGTCTGCGCCCCCGGCTGCCGATCTCCCGTCGCGGGACCCTCGTGGCCAAGTGGTGGATCATGTTCGTCGTCGCGATGCTGCAGTCGGCGCTGTACGTGGGGGTGTGCGCGGCCGTCGGGATGGACGACCCCGCGCCGTTCACCCTGTGGATGTACTCGACGCTGGCCATCACGGCGGTCGGGGTGACGGCGTCGTCGGTGATGGCGCTGTTCGGGACGCCCGGCATGATCGTCAACCTGATCTTCTTCGTCATCCTCGGCCTGCCGTCGTCGGGCGGCGCCGTGCCGTTGGAGGCGAGCCCGCGGGTCTTCGGGTGGCTCGCCGAGGTCGAGCCGATGCGGCAGATCTACCTCGGGGTCCGCTCGATCCTCTACTTCGGCGGCGACTTCCGCGCAGGCCTGGGCCACTCGCTGGTCACCACGGGCGTCGGGCTGGTCCTCGGACTGCTCCTCGGGTCGATCGCCGCCCGCCTCTACGACGGCAGGGGCTGGCGTCGGGAGCCCGAGTCCTCGAGCCCGGCCGTGTCTCGGCGAGATGCCGAGACGGCGGTGGCAGACTGACCCGGTGAGGGTCTATCGGGACGAGGCGGTGGTGGTCCGGCAGCACAAGCTGGGCGAGGCCGACCGCATCGTGACCCTGCTGACCAAGCACAACGGGTTGGTGCGGGCGGTCGCGAAGGGTGTCCGTCGCACCCGCTCGAAGTTCGGGGCCCGGCTCGAGCCGTTCGCCCACGTCGACGTCATGCTGCACCCGGGTCGCAACCTCGACATCGTCACCCAGGTCCACAGCCTCGACGCGTTCGCCGCGCCCATCGTCGCCGACTACGGCCGCTACACCAGCGCCTGCGCGATCCTCGAGACCGCCGAACGCCTCGCCGGGGAGGAACGTGCCCCCGCCGACCGTCTGCACTCGCTCACCGTGGGGGCGTTGCGGGCGATCGCCGACGGCCGTCGTCCCCGCGACCTGGTGCTCGACGCGTTCCTGTTGCGCGCCATGGAATTCGCGGGCTGGATGCCGGCGCTCGACCGGTGTGCGCGCTGCGACGCGGCCGGCCCGCACCGCGCGTTCCACGTCGCCGCCGGGGGAGCGGTGTGTCTGCACTGCCGCCCGCAGGGGTCGGCGACGCCGGCGCCCGGGGTCCTCGAGCTCATGGACGACCTGCACCGGGGACGGTGGGAGCACACCGAGGGTGTCGCCGCGACGGTGCGCCGACAGACCAGCGGCCTGACCGCCGCACACCTGCAGTGGCACCTCGAACGTCAGCTGCGCACCCTGCCGTTGATCGAACGCGAGGCGCCGCACCGCGCCGGGAAGGACGGGTCCGATGGCGGTCCGACGCCGATCCGCGAAGCAGTCGGCTGACGCGGCTCCCCGGGTGGTCCGTCCACCGACCCCCCACCCGTCCGGTGCCCGCCCGCCTGCCCTGCCGCCCGAGCTGATCCCGCGCCACGTCGCGCTCGTCATGGACGGCAACGGTCGCTGGGCGACCGACCGCGGGCTCCCGCGGACCGAGGGTCACAAGCGCGGCGAGGCCGTCCTCATGGACGCGGTCGAGGGCTGCATCGAGTTGGGCGTGACGTGGTTGTCCGCGTATGCGTTCTCCACCGAGAACTGGTCCCGCAGCCCGGAGGAGGTCCGCTTCCTCATGGGCTTCAACCGGGACGTGATCCGACGCCGCCGCGACGAGATGCACGAGCTCGGTGTGCGGGTGCGATGGGCCGGACGCCGACCCCGCCTGTGGCGCAGCGTGATCAGGGAACTCGAGGTCGCCGAGGAGATGACGCGCGACAACACCGTCATGAACCTGACCATGTGCGTGAACTACGGCGGTCGGGCCGAGATCGCCGACGCGGTCCGCGACATCGCACGCCGCGTCGCCGCCGGGGACCTCGACCCCGAACGCATCACCGAGGACACCGTCGCCCGTCATCTCGACGAGCCCGACATGCCCGACGTCGACCTCTTCCTGCGCCCGTCCGGGGAGCAGCGCACCTCGAACTTCCTGCTCTGGCAGTCGGCCTACGCCGAGATGGTCTACCAGGAGAAGCTCTTCCCCGACTTCGACCGTCGCGACCTGTGGGCCGCGTGTGTCGAGTACGCCTCGCGCGACCGCCGTTTCGGCGGCGTCGACCTGTCGCGGCCGGCGACGTGAGCGCGCCGGGCGGATCGGGCGCGGCAGCCCTGCTGGACCGGGTCGCGGATCTCCTCGGGGCGTCCTCGGAGGTGCTGCGGGGCGACGACGGTGTGTCTGCGACGGTGTCCTTCGACGGGACCCGCGCGGCGCTGCAGGCGATGTCGCTGGCGGACGGACTCGACGTGCTGTCGCTGACCCAGGTGCTGGCCTGGGACCTGCCGAACACCGAGGCGCTGCGCGACGACATCGACCGCCTCGCCGGCGAGACCAGCTTCGGCAGCATCAAGCGGTCGTCGGTCGACGGGGTGACGACGGACGTGCTGCAGAGCTACACGTTCCCCGCCGGCGGACTCGGCGACGCCGCGCTGATCACGATGGTGACGTTGGTGCTGTCGATCGGAGCCGACCTGTCGCGGCGCCTCACCGACTGAGCGGTCGGCTCAGACGCGGGCGCAGTCGGCGCAGGTGCCGAACACCTCGACCGTGTGGCTGATGTCGTGGAAGCCGAACCGGGCGGCGACGTCGCGCGCCCAATCCTCGACGGCGTCGGCCTGCACCTCCACGGCCGTGCCGCAGTCGCGGCACACGAGGTGATGGTGGTGGTCGGTGGAGCAGCGCCGGAACCGTGCCTCGCCGGAGTCCGTCCGCAACACGTCGACCTCGCCGGCGTCGGCGAGGGCCTGCAGGTTGCGGTAGACGGTGGTGAGGCCGATGGACTGGCCGTCGGCGCGCAGGGCGTCGTGCAGTTCCTGAGCCGACCGGAACTCGTCGACCGTGCCGAGGAGCTCGGCGATCGCGTGGCGTTGGCGCGTCGACCGCACACCGGGGGTGGTCGGCGCGGCGTCTCGGCTCACGGGCGGGCCCGGTTCTCGCGCGCGTGGGCGACCGCGTCGGTGACGATGTGGGCGAGGTGGTCGTCGACGAGGCGGTACAGGATCTCGCGTCCGGTGCGCTGTCCGACGACGACGCCCGCGGACTTCAGCACCCGCAGGTGCTGGCTGACGAGCGGCTGGGTGACGCCGAGTGCGCCCACGAGTTCGTGGACACACTGCTCGCGGTCGAGCAGGGCGAGGACGATCGCGATGCGGACCGGTGCCGCGAGTGCTCGCAGCAACTCGCCGGCGCCCTCCAACGTCGCGGGATCGGGCCGGGCCGCGGGCTCGCCGGTGGTCGTGGGTCCGGTCGGTTCGTGCTCGACCCCGATGGTCGGTTCAGCCATGCGCTCCACGCTCCTTATCGGAAACGATTCTCATATGCACCGCGGGGCATGTCAAGCCGTCGGCGTCGTCGTGGGCGGCGTCGGGGTCGGTGTCCTGGCGCGACTACGCTGGTCGGGTTCCCCCACCCCCTCGATCCCATGGAGTGCTGTCCACCGTGGCCGGACCAAGCAATCGCGTCGACGCCGTCGTCAACCTCTGCAAGCGGAGGGGACTGGTGTACCCGTGCGGTGAGATCTACGGCGGCACCAAGTCGGCGTGGGACTACGGGCCGCTCGGGGTCGAGCTGAAGGACAACATCAAGCGACAGTGGTGGCGCAGCATGGTCACCAGCCGCGACGACGTCGTCGGACTCGACTCGTCGGTGATCCTGCCGCGGCAGGTGTGGGAGGCCTCGGGCCACGTCGAGGTGTTCTCCGACCCGCTCGTGGAGTCGCTGCACACCCACAAGCGCTACCGCGCCGACCATCTCATCGAGGCCTACGAGCTCAAGCACGGCCACCCGCCGGAGAACGGTCTGGCCGACATCAACGACCCGGAGACCGGTCAGCCCGGCAGCTGGACCGAACCGCGCGCGTTCAGCGGTCTGATGAAGACGTACCTCGGCCCGGTCGACGACGAGGAGGGCCTGCACTACCTCCGTCCGGAGACCGCGCAGGGCATCTTCGTCAACTTCAAGAACGTGATGACCACCGCGCGCAAGAAGCCGCCGTTCGGCATCGCGCAGATCGGCAAGAGCTTCCGCAACGAGATCACGCCGGGCAACTTCATCTTCCGCACCCGCGAGTTCGAGCAGATGGAGATGGAGTTCTTCGTCAAGCCGGGCGAGGACGAGACGTGGCACCAGTACTGGATCGACCACCGGCTCGCCTGGTACGTCGACCTCGGCGTCGACCCGGACAACCTGCGCCTCTACGAGCACGCGCAGGAGAAGCTGTCGCACTACTCCAAGCGCACCGTCGACGTGGAGTACAAGTTCGGTTTCTCGGGCAACCCCTGGGGTGAGCTCGAGGGTGTCGCCAACCGGACCGACTTCGACCTCTCGACGCACAGCAAGCACTCCGGTGAGGACCTGTCGTTCTTCGACCAGGCCTCCGGCGAGCGCTACACCCCGTTCGTCATCGAACCGGCTGCCGGTCTGACGCGCTCGCTGATGGCGTTCCTCGTCGATGCGCTGACGGAGGAGGAGGTGCCGAACGCCAAGGGCGGCACCGACACCCGCACCGTGCTCGCGCTCGACCGTCGGCTCGCGCCGGTGAAGGTCGCGGTGCTGCCGCTGTCCCGCAACGAGCAGCTCTCGCCGAAGGCCCGCGATCTCGCGGCCGAGCTGCGCAAGCACTGGAACGTCGAGTTCGACGACGCCCAGGGCATCGGCAAGCGCTATCGGCGGCAGGACGAGATCGGCACGCCGTTCTGCGTCACCGTCGACTTCGACACCCTCGACGACCAGGCGGTCACCGTGCGCGAGCGGGACACGATGAGCCAGCAGCGCATCGCGCTCGACCAGGTCGCGGCCTACCTCGGTGGAGAACTGCTCGGCTGCTGACGCCCCGGCGGCGCCGCGGCACGTTTCCCTCACAGCGTGGGGTCTGGGATAGTCGGACCCGACCGTGGGTGTCGTGTGTGGAGAGTGGTGAGTGTGGTGAGTGGTGGCGGGCCCGTGTCGGGCACGGTGGTGCATTACGACCCGAATCGTGGATTCGGGTTCCTGGCGCCGGAGTCGGGTGGCGCGGACGTGTTCGTGCACATCAACGACCTCGACGTCGACGAGTCGGACCTGAAGCCGGGTGCGCGGGTCGAGTTCGAGATCGAGGACACCGACCGCGGGTCGAAGGCGGTCAACGTCTCGGTCACCGGTGCCGCGCCCGCGTCGTCGGGTGGTCGCGAGCGCCGGGACGATCACCGCGACCGCCCGCAGCGTGACCGCGGCGACCGCGGTGACCACCGCGAGCGTCGTCCGCGCCCCGCGCGTGCCGGCGACGGCCCGACCGATGCCGCCGGCCTCAGCGACGAGCTCACCGAGCTGCTGCTCGACGCGTCCGGCACGCTGACCGCGTCGCAGATCATCGCCATCCGGCGCCGTGTCGTCGACTTCGCCGTGGCGCGGGGATGGGTGACCGACTGACCTCCGACACGGGTGCCGCGCCGGTCGTTTACGACGGCCACGCGCGTGCTCGGATGGTCGACGAGGCGCCCAAGTCCTCGATCCTGTCGGGTACCCACAGCGACGACCGCGGCGACTTCTCCCGGGACCGTGCGCGGGTGCTGCACTGCGCGGCACTCCGTCGCCTCGCCGACAAGACGCAGGTCGTCGGTCCCCGCGAGGGCGACACGCCCCGCACCCGTCTGACGCACTCGTTGGAGGTCGGGCAGATCGGTCGCGGCATCGCGTCGGGTCTGGGGTGCGATCCCGACCTCGTCGAGCTGGCGGGTCTCGCCCACGACATCGGCCATCCGCCCTACGGCCACAACGGGGAACGCGCACTCGACGAGGTCGCTGCCGCGATCGGTGGGTTCGAGGGCAACGCGCAGAACCTGCGCATCCTCACCCGCCTCGAGCCCAAGGTGCTCGCGCCCGACGGACGCAGTGTCGGGTTGAACCTGACCCGTGCCTCGCTCGACGCGACGCTGAAGTACCCGTGGACCCGCCCGGCGGCGGGCCGCAAGTTCGGCGCCTACGACGACAACGCGCATGTGCTCGCCTGGGTGCGTGATGGTGTCGACGGCACCGCGCGGTGCCTCGAGGCACAGGTCATGGACTGGTCCGACGACGTCGCCTACTCGGTGCACGACGTCGAGGACGGCGTCATCGCCGGTCGCATCGACCTGCGTACGCTCGCCGACCCGTCGGACCAGGCGGCGTTGGCCGAGATCGGTGTCCGTGAGTTCGACGGCCTCGACGCCGACGCGCTCGTCGAGGCGGCGGGCCGGCTCGCAGCGCTCGACGTCGTCGCCGACGCGGTCGGGTACGACGGGACCCTCCGCGGATCCGTCGCACTCAAACGCCTCACGAGCGAGCTGGTCGGTCGGTTCGCCTCGGCCGCCATCGCGCAGACACGTCGCGCCTGGGGGGACGTCCCCGTCGACCGGCGGGCCGCGGACCTGTCGATCCCGCCGCTGGTCGCGGCAGAGGTCGCCGTCCTCAAGACCATCGCGCTGCAGTTCATCTTCTCCGACCAGCGTCACCGCGCCCATCAGGAGCGCCAGCGCGATCGCATCCACCGCGTCGCCGACTGGCTCGGGCACGCCGCGCCCGGCGGACTCGACCCGTTGCTCGTCCCCGAGTGGGAGAACGCCCCCGACGACGCCGCCCGGTTGCGGGTCGTCGTCGACCAGATCGCGTCGATGACCGAGGGACGACTCGAACGGACCGACCGCCAGAACTCCGGGGCGCAGGCGCACCTTGGCTGACGCGGTGCAGGAACGCGTCGCAGGGGAGCCGACCTCCTCGCCCCGCGCGTCCGACGTCTGGCGGGCGGGCGCCCTGGCGGTCGCGGCCGTCATCGCCTTCGGGGTGAGCCTGCGTCTGATGTTCGGCAGCGCGTCGTCGCTCGTCGACGAGATCCGCGACGGCTACCACCTCGACGCCGTCGAGGTCGCGCTGCTGACGACGGGCCCGGTGGTGTGCCTGGGCCTCGGCGCGAGCGTTGCCCCGCGGCTGGCCCGGCGGTTCTCGGCACTGGGGGTGGCGACGGTGTCCATGGCCGTCCTCGCCGTCGGGACCGCCCTGCGTGTCGTCCCGGGCTGGCCGGTCCTGCTCGTCGGCACACTGCTCGGCGGTCTCGGGATCGCGGTCGCGAACGTGCTGGGGCCCGTCCTGATCCGGCTGCTGTTCCCGCACCGGATCGGCGCGATGACCGGTCTCCTGACCGCCCTGATCTGTGTCAGCGCGGGTATCGCGTCCGGTGTCACCCCACCCCTGACGCGGGCTGTCGATGACGACTGGCGTGTGGGACTGGGGCTGTGGGCGGTCCCGGCGGCGCTCGCCGCGGTCGCGATGGCCGCCCTCACCGTCGGTCGAGCGCGCGGGCTGCGCCGGGCGGCACCCGGCCCGACCGGGAGCCCCGTCGTGTCGCCGACGGCGCCCACGGTCGGCCTCGGCGCCCGGATGCGCTGGGCCATCACCGGTTTCATGGGGATCCAGTCGCTGCTCGCCTACGCCACGGTCGCGTGGCTGCCCACGATCTACCGCGACCGCGGCGTCGATGCCGACACCGCCGGTCTGATCTTCGCGGTGCTGAGCGTGAGCAGCATCGTCACGGCACTGGGCGTGCCGGTGCTCGCGGCACGGATGCGGTCGCAGCGTCTCCTCGCGGTCAGCGTGGTCGTCCTCGCCGCCGCGGGGATCGTCGGGGTGCTCACCACGGGCACGGCCGGTGCGTGGCCGTGCGCCGTGCTGGTCGGGCTCGGGCAGGGCGGCGCACTGTCGCTGGCGCTGGTGTTGATGAACCTGCGCACCGCCTCCGCCGTCGAGGCGACGGCGCTGTCGGCGTCCGCCCAGACCGTCGGCTACCTGCTCGCGGCCACCGGGCCGATTGCGATGGGCGCGCTGCACTCGCTCACCGGCGGGTGGTCGGTCCCGCTGATCGCCCTCGCGGCGACGATGATGCCGCTGGCCGTGTGCGGGGTCGTCGCAGGTCACCCCGGATCGCACGACCGCGCCGCTCCCGAGGTCGCGACACCGGTTCCCTGACCTGCGTCGACCGGCACGGCCGGGCCGCGGACGTCGGTGCAGCGAATACACTCGTCGGGTGCCCGGCCGAATCCCTGATCGCGACATCACGGAGATCCGTGAGCGCACGGCGATCGAGGACATCGTCGGGGAGTACGTCGCGCTGCGTCGCGCCGGCGCCGACAGCCTGAAGGGCCTGTGCCCGTTCCACGACGAGAAGTCGCCCTCGTTCCACGTCCGCCCGAACCACGGCCACTTCCACTGCTTCGGGTGCGGCGAGGGCGGCGACGTCTACACCTTCCTGCAGAAGCAGGAGCACATCTCGTTCGTCGAGGCCGTCGAGCAACTCGCCGACCGCATCGGTTACCGCATCTCCTACGAGGGCGGCGGCACCAGCGTCGCCCGCGATCGCGGCACCCGCGCGCGTCTCGTCGCCGCCAACGCCGCGGCGCAGAAGTTCTACGCCGAGCAGCTCCTCACCCCGGACGCCAAACCCGCCCGCGACTACCTGCGGGAGCGCGACTTCGACGGCGCCGCCGCGACCCTGTTCGGCTGCGGCTTCGCCCCGCTCGCCTGGGACGCGATGACCAAGGCCCTCCTGGCGCAGGGGTTCGAGTTCGCCGAGCTCGAGGCGGCCGGTCTGTCGGTGCAGGGTCAGCGCGGTCCCCGCGACCGGTTCCGTCGGCGTCTGCTGTGGCCCATCCGGAACCTCGGCGGCGACATCATCGGGTTCGGGGCCCGCAAGCTGTTCGACGACGACACCATGGGCAAGTACATGAACACGCCCGAGACGATGCTCTACAAGAAGTCGCAGGTGCTGTTCGGTCTCGACCACGCCAAGAAGAACATCGCCAAGGGCCACCAGGTGGTCATCGTCGAGGGATACACCGACGTCATGGCCATGCACCTGTCCGGCGTCACCACCGCCGTCGCGTCGTGCGGCACCGCGTTCGGCGACGACCACCTCGCGCTGCTGCGGCGACTCCTCATGGACGACTCCTACTTCCGCGGTGAGGTCATCTACACCTTCGACGGTGACGCCGCGGGACAGGCGGCCGCGCTGAAGGCGTTCGAGGGGGAACAGAGCATCGCCGGACAGACGTTCGTGGCCATCGCGCCCGACGGCATGGACCCGTGTGAGCTCCGGCAGCGCGAGGGCGACGCGGCAGTCCGTGACCTCGTGGCGCGTCGGGTGCCGATGTTCCAGTTCGCCATCAAGGCCGTCCTCGCCCAGCACGACCTCGAGACCGCGGAGGGCCGCGTCCACGCCCTGCGCGAGACCGTCCCCGTCGTCGCGCGCATCAAGGACGTCGCGCTGCGCGACGAGTACGCCCGCCAACTCGCCGGCTGGGTCGGCTGGGACGACGAGCGTCAGGTGCTGCAGCGCGTCCGGGAGACCGCGGGCGTACCCGCCGCAGGGACGACCGGCTCCCTCGCCCGGACCCAGGCACGCCAGCGGGGAGCGGTCCGCGGGGCCGGACCGACCGCCGGTGTCGCCGGCGCCGCTCGTCCCGCCCCCGGCGACCCCCGGCTGTGGCCGCAACGCGAAGCGCTCAAGTCGGCCCTGCAGTACCCGGGCATCGCGGGCACCGTCTTCGACTCGCTCCCCGCCGAGTGCTTCCCCGAGCCCGCGTACGCGCTCGTCCGCGCGGCCATCGAGAAGGTCGGCGGGACCGGGTCGGGCATGGGCGGTGCGGAATGGGTCGACGCGGTGAGCCGCGCGGCCGAGACGTCGGCGTCGTCCGGTGACGACGCGTCCGCGGGGGAGATGCTGACCTCGCTCGTCACCGAACTCGCCGTCGAACCGATGCCCGTCGACGACGACGGCATCCCGCGCTACATCGTCAGCGTGCTCGCGCGGCTCCAGGAGATCTGGGTGGGGGAGCAGGTCGCCGACATCAAGTCCCGGCTCAAGCGGATGTCACCCCGGGACGACCCCGACGGCTACAACGCGGTCTTCGGGGATCTCGTCGCCCTCGAGGCGTACCGGCGCAGCCTGCAGGAGCAGGCACTGGACCCCACGGTGGGACAGAGCGCCTGATCGGCGGGGGACAGAGCGCCTGATCGGCGGGGGACAGAGCGCCTGAGACCCCGCGCCTCAGTCGCGCGGGTCGCGGCGGGCGTAGACCGTGGTGGCGTCGTCGATCTGGTGGACCTCGATGAGCGGCTCCGTCGGGCTGATGGCCTGCGACAGCTTCTGACGTCCGACGTCGATCGCCTTGCGGGTGGCAGGGGATCCGGTGACGGCCTGGTAGGCGCCGTGGATCTGGTCGTAGCGGCGGCGACCCGCCTTCGCGCCGAGCACGTAGCCGACCCCGAGGAATGCCAACAGTCGGACCATGCGTGAGAACTCCCAGTCGTCGCGGCGGAACGTCGCACCCTCCATCCTGCCGGACGGGCGCCGACGGCACGCGACGTGGGGAGGGGCTCGCGGAGTGGGGCGGGCGGGGCTCGAACCCGCGACCTACGGATTATGAGTCCGCGGCTCTGACCGACTGAGCTACCGCCCCGGGCTGATGGCTCCCCCAACTGGACTCGAACCAGTAACCGTCCGATTAACAGTCGGATGCTCTGCCAATTGAGCTATGGGGGAAGGTCGTCCGGCGACGGTCTGCACCGCCGTCGGCCGGGAGTGACTCTATCGGGTGGGTGCGGGTCCTCCAAACCGCGCGAGCGGTGGCGGCTGATCCTTAGCAGTGTGAAGATGGGGCGGGAAGAAAGTCGGCAGCCGCATCCTTCGTCAAGAGGCGTTGGTCATCGGACCGTGATAATGATCACGAAACGGGGGCGAATGCTCCGCAATGTGGTCCGAACACGGGACACTGAGCGGGTTGTGGGTGCAAGCCACAAACGGCGTCGTGGGACCGTCAGTTTGTTCGACCTTGAGGCCACACAGGGGGCAAGGGCATGAGCGTCACCGGCTCGAAGGTCCGTCGCCGCACCCGTTCGGGGAGCGTCGACGGATCTGTGCGTCCGCGGATAGCGATCGCGCACGACTATCTGACGCAACGCGGCGGCGCGGAGAAGGTCGTCCTGTCGATCGCCCGCGCCTTCCCGGACGCGGTCATCTACACGACCCTGTTCGACCCGGAGAACACCTATCCCGAGTTCTCCGACATGGACATCCGCGTGTCCCCGATGAACCGCCTGGGTTTCCTGCGTCGCAACCATCGGGCCGCGCTGCCGCTGCTGCCCTTCGCGTCGTCGTGGGTCCGGCCCGACGCCGACATCGTGATCGCCAGCTCGAGCGGCTGGGCGCACGCCTTCCCGACCGACGGCCGCAAGGTCGTCTACTGCCACTCGCCCGCACGGTGGCTCTACCAGGAGCAGTCCTACCTGGGCGAGCAGGCGAGCTGGATGAAGAAGGTGGCGCTCACCGTCATGTCCTCCAGCCTCAAACGCTGGGATCGTCGCGCGGCCCTACGCTGCGACAGCTACTACGCGAACTCCAACGTCGTCCGGGAGCGGATCTCCTCGGCCTACGGCATCACGGCGCCCGTGCTGCCGGCGCCGGTGTCGCTGGACCTGCCCGACGAGTTCGAGCCGGTCCCGGAGGTCGAGGGTCTGGTCTCCGCCGGCGACGGGTACTACCTGTGCATCTCGCGACTGCTCGCGTACAAGAACGTCGACGCGATCATCGATGCGTTCCGGGGCACCGACCGTCGGCTCGTGGTCGTCGGCCGCGGCCCGGAACGCGATCGGCTCCTGGCGTCGAAGCCCGACAACGTCACGATGGTCTCCGACCTGACCGACCGTCAGGTCGGGTGGCTGTACAAGCACTGCACGGCGGTGATGGCGGCGAGCTACGAGGACTACGGCCTCACCCCGCTCGAGGGCGCCGCGCACGGCAAGCCCTCCATCCTCCTGCGGTTCGGCGGCTTCCTCGACACCGCGGAGGAGGACATCACCGCGGTGTACTTCGACGATCCCGAACCACTGGCCATCCGTGCCGCGATGAGCCGCTTCGAGTCGATGACCTGGGACGCCGAGAAGATCGTCGACCACGTGTCGCGGTTCAGCGACGCCCATTTCGCCGCCCAGCTGCACGACATCGTCGAGGGACTCGACAGCTCGGTCGCCTGATCCCGCACGCCCCCACACCCGACTCTCGCCACCACGGCGCGGACGTGGTGTGCTGACCACGGCCACGAGCCGCCCCCCGGTCCCCGCACGAACAGGAGCCCCCGAGGCGTGACCACGCAAGCCGACGACAAGTACACCCGTGCCCTGCGCACCCCGCCGCCGCCGAAGATGTCCGAGACGGTCGTCGACGGCGAGGTGGTGAAGAAGTACAAGATGCAGGACATCAGCCTCGCCCAGAAGCTCTACAACCGGATCGGGCTGGTCGGGTACAACCTGCTGATCACCTACATCCCCAGCCACACCATCCGACTCGCGTGGCTGCGGCTCTTCGGGGCGAAGATCGGCAAGGGATCGACGGTGCTGCGCGGGACGACGGTGTTCGACCTGCCGTACCTGACCATCGGCGAGAACAGCAACGTCAGCTTCCGCTGCGTCCTCGACGCGCGGGCGGGCATCCTCATCGGCGACAACGTCGTGATCGCCAGCGACACCCACCTGCTCGGCGGTGGGCACGACATCAACGACCCCGACTTCCTGCCGCTGCCCAAGCCGATGATCATCGAGGACTACGCCTGGATCGGCACCCGCGCGCTGTTGCTTCCGTGCCGTGTCGGCCGCGGCGGTGTGGTGGCCGCGCAGTCGATGGTCAACAAGGACGTCGGCGAACTCGAGGTGGTCGGCGGCAACCCGGCGAAGCCGTTCGCCACCCGCAACCCCGACGCACTGCGGTACTCGGGACGTTATCGTCCGCTGTTCTACTGATGACCGATCCGTTGAGCGGGGCGCGACTGATCGTCGTCGCGCCCGAGACGGGTGTGGGCGGTGTCGGTGACTACTCGCAGGACATCATCGACGCAGTGCGTCCCCACGTGGGGGAGCTCGTCGAACACCGCACCGGCACGCCCGGCGACGACTCCGTCGCCGATCTGCGCCGCCGGAGCGCCGAGATCCGCGAGATGGTCGCCACCGCACCGGGTCCCGTGCTCGTCCACACCGAGCTCAGCGGGGGCTCGGTCGCCGGGTTCTGGGGCACCGCGCATCTGCCCGACGAGGTCCCGGTCACCGCGACCATCCACGACCCGCCGCACTCGATCTGGTGGCCGGCCCGCACGCGGTTCCTCGCCGAGCACCGGCTCCTCAACCACGCGCTGCACTTCCCGCTGCGCCCGCTCTCGTATCGCGTGCAACGTCGGTGGCTGCGTCCCCGCACGGTGTTCGTCCTGACCCGCAGCGGCGCCGAGTCGATCCGTCCGCTCTACCCGCACCTCGAGGTGGTGCAGGTCCCGCACATCGTGGCGCGTCGTCCCGACATCACCCCGCCGGAGGACCGCCCGCGAGCGGTGGGCTTCTTCGGACTGGTGTACCGCGGGAAGGGTTTCGAGCAGCTCGAACGGCTGCGCGCCCGCCTCGACGACGACATCGCCATCCGCGTGGCCGGCCGCGGGACCGAGGACCTGCCCCGCATCGACGGTGTCGAGATCGTCGGCGGCGTCGACGGGCCGGAGGAGGACGCGTTCTTCGCGTCGATCCGCGCGCTGGTCATGCCGTACGGCCGGCGCTCGCCCTACGGCATGGGATATCCCGCGTCGGGGGTGATGGCCCGGGCGATCGCCTACGGCACCCCGGTCGTCTGCACCGACCACGGAGCCCTCGCCGACCACGGCGACGGCGACGGCGTCACCGTCATCCGCCAGGCCCCCGAGGACCCCGACGAGCTCGCGGCCGTCGTCGCCGACCGGGTCCGTGGTCTCGTCGACGACCACGAGGCACTCGTGCTCGCCGGCCGGCAGGTGCAGGACGAACGCCGCCGGGGTTCCCACGAGGCCGTCGCCGCGCAGTTCTGCGCGACGTGGTCGCGGCTGCTGCGGGACGCGCGGTGACGATCGGCCCGTCCCCGGAGGACGAGCCGGTCGCCGAGGGGACCCGCGCGGTCGCGACGGCCGCAAAGGGCAACCTGCTGACCACGCTGGTCGCGATGCTGTGGCTCTACGGTGGGCGCGGCGTCGGGATGCTGTGGACGGTCGTGCTGCTCTCGCAGCTCGGCGTCTCCGACTACGGGCTCTACGGCATGGCGTTCGCGCTGTCGGCGGTGATCGGCCCGCCCCTGGACAACCCCTACGTCGTGCGGTCGATGCGGGAGAGCGAGGAACGGTTCGTCGCCGAACGCGCGAGCAGGTTCCTGGTGGGCCTGACCCTCGTCGCGGCGGGCACCGCACTGGTCGGTGTCAGCTACATCGCCTGGTTCGGCCTGACCGTCGCGGGCGGGGAGATCGCCTACAAGTCGTACTCGAGCCGCTTCGCGCGCGACGGCAAGGCGGACCGCGTCTGGCGTCTCGACAGCATCCGTCAGGTCGTCAGCGTCGCGCTCGCCTGCGTCTACCTGTTCGGCGTCGACCACCCGACGCTGCTGGGTGCGAGCGCCCTCTACGTCGCGCCGTACTACGTCATCCTCGTGCTCGCCGCCCTCGAGGCCCGCGGGCACCGACCGCAACTCCCCGGCCCGCCGCGTCTGACGCTGGCGCTCGTCGGCGAGATGCTGGGCACGGCACTGTATCTCCAGGGCGACGTGCTGCTGCTGGGCTTCCTCACCGACAGCCGTACCGCCGGTTACTACACCCTGTGCTGGACCGTAGCTGCGGCGCTCGCCGCGGTTGGGCAGTCGTTCGGGATGACGTATCACGAGCCGCTGCGCCTGTCGGGCGGGAAGCTGTCGTCGGGACCCCCACTGAAGCTGACCCTGGCGATCGGCGGGCTCTCGACCGCGGCCGTCGCGATCTTCGGCGTCGTGCTGCTGCTCACGCCGGCTCCCACCGAGCTCGCCGTCGCGATGATCATCATCTCCCTGTTCACCGGCATGCGGACGATGATCTCGATCCTGCAGGTGATCCTGTACGCGCAGCGACGGGACATCCTGCGGCTCACGGCCAACATGGGTCTGGTGCCCGTGAAGCTCGGCGCGGTGGCCGCTCTCGCGCCGATCGGAGCCGTCGGCGCCTCGATCGCCTCGGTCGGGGCCGACGCGATCCTGCTGGCGATCTACGCGACGGCCATCTACCGGAAGCCGACGACATGAGTGCGAGACCCACTGTCGCGCTGCTGCTCTCGAAGGACCCCGTCCTCGAGCGCGGCGGGGACGTCGAGCTCAGCCGCCTGCTGATGACCCTGGCCGCCGACACGTACGCCGTCACGGCGATCTGCCTGTCGGAGCAGTCGGGGACCGTCGAGACCGACCTGGTGCCCGGCGGCCTGACCCTGCACCGGGTCCGCAAGCCCGAGGTCGCGCCCGCGCGCCTGGCCCGACGGTCGCTCGCGGGGCGACGCAGCCTCGTGCACGTCCGGTTCGACAGCCCCGAGCTGCGCGCGACGATCGAGGCCGTCCACGCCGACGTCTACCTCGCCGAGCACAGTTACATGGCCGAGTCGTTCCTGGCGTCGCGGCGGGGCGGTGTCGACCGCTTCGCGGTCAACACCCATGTCTCGGAGTCCCTGGTGTGGCGGGCGACCCGCGGCCTGCTCGGTCGGGTCGAGGCGCCTCGGCTCGTCCGGGACGAACTGCGTGTCGCACGGGCGGCGGACGCCGTCTCCACCTTCGACGCCGAGGAGGCCCGGGAGTACCGCGATCGCGGGGTCCAGAGCGCGCGCTGGCTCGACCTGACACTGCCGCCCGGCGACGAGGTCGACGTCGCGTCGACGCCGCCGCGACTGGTGTTCCTCGGCACCCGCGACTGGCCGCCGAACCAGGAGGCCTTCGAGCGTGCGGTGGCGCTGTGGCCGCGGATCGGTGCCGGGATCGCCGGTGCCGAGCTGTGCGTCGTCGGCGGAGCCAGCGCCTCGGCCGGACCGGTCGAGCTGCCCCCGGGTGTCCGTGACCTCGGGTTCGTCGACGACCTGCACGGCTTCCTGGCGACGTGCCGCGGGATGGTCGCGCCGATCAGCACCGGCGGCGGGGTCCGGGTGAAGTTCCTGGACGCGGCGCGGATCGGCCTCCCGGTGGTGGGCACCCCCGCGGCCGTCGGATCACTCGACGCCGTCTACGGCCTCGAGACCTGCGAGGACGACGACGAGCTGGTCGCCGCCGCGCGGCGCCTGCTGACCGAAGTCGACGCCGCGGTCGCCGACGGCGCGCGTCTGCACGCGATCACCGCGCGGCGATGGCAGGACCGGCGTCCGCACGAGGCGGTGCGCTCGCTGCTGGACGACGCCATGGCCGCGAGTCGCTGACCCGGTCGTCCGGGACGTCCTGCGCGCGGCGGAGCCGGTCGGCGTGCACGAGGAACGCCAGCAGCACCGAGAACGTCGTCGTGACCGGCAGGGTCGCCACCACCGGGTGGTCGAGCTGCAGCCCGACCAGGCAGAAGCCGATGAAGATGCCGCCGACCAACGCGCGGGGGAGCGACCGCCCCGTGATGAGCCGCCATCCGACGATCGCCCCGGCGATCAGCACCGCGACGAACGCGAGACCGGCGAACACCCCACCGCGGTACACGGTCAGCAGGGGCGCGTTGGCCACGTAGTTCACCTGGAACGCCAGCGCGCCGTCCTTGAACTCCGGTCGCGCCCACCCGAGTCCGAAGAACCAGTGCCCCGACAACTGGTGCGGGAAGTTGCTGAGCGCGTCCTGGCGGGACGAGGAGCTGACGTCCTGCCCCACGAAGGACTGCAACAGGCGGTTGCGGACCTGCGGTGTCGCGGCGCCGGCCACGACGACGAGCGCGCCCACGGTCGCCGCGATCGCCCGCAGACGGTCGGACATCCGGTGGAACACCATGACGAGCAGCGCACCGACGACGACGCTGACGATCACGCCGCGGCTGAGCGTCAGCACCAGCGCGAACGCGAACAGCGCGGCGAACGCCCACCGCCGCCATCCCTCGAGCACGACCAGGGCGACGCAGAGTGCGGTCAGCAGGCCGATGCCGGCGGCGTTGGGCTCCACCCACATGCCGCCCAACCGGGTCGACTGCTCGACGCCCTCGGCGTTGTACACGTAGCGGGTGGACGCGTCGACGATGCCGTATCCGAAGAGACTGAACGCCTTGCGCAGCGGCAGCCCGGGCGAGACGAACAGGGCGATGCCGATGAGCGCGTTGAACGCCGCGGCGACGGAGAACACCACCCCGACCCGGCGCATGTTCTCCGTCGACAGGCGCAGCAGCCCGATCACCGCGAGCGTCACCAGAGCCCACTTCACGTAGTCGACGTAGTCGGAGATCGAGACGGCGGTGAAGACGACGGACACCGCGGACACGGCGACCAGGACGAGGAGCGTGCGTTCCAGCGGGTGCCAGTGCATCCCGGCCGACGGGTGCAGGGCCGCCGCGAGGACCACCGAGCCGCCGAAGACCAGGTAGAGCGGGAGCGGGGCCAGGGGCACCACTCCGAACGGCAGGAACCCCACCGTGATGCCCAGTCCGTAGTAGAGCCACATGGGATGGCGCAGCCCGATGTAGGCGCCGACCACCAGGCCCGCCAACCCGACCACGCCGATCAACGCCAGTTTGCCGCCGAGGACCGCCGCGGCCCCGGCGACGGGGCCCACGACGAGCACCGCGATCACCCCGAGCGTCGCGAGCCGCGCTCGACCACCGTCCGTCACGGGGTACATGGTGACACCCGCGCCGACGCGCCGCATCGGGGACATCGCCGCAGGCTGCGAACCGTATGGGCGAACAGGGTCGCGGGGGCGTCGGCCCGGTCACACCGGGGTCGTCGGAGATGAAGGGCGCGCCCGCCCCGGCTACTGTGTCACCGTCACGACAGACGTTGCCGAACACACACAACGATGAAGGATCGGCAACCACAGACGAATGGAGTCGCCCCTTGGCGATCGGGGATTATCTGCGCGCCTTCCGGCGGTTCTGGTGGCTGATCGTGGTCGTCGCCGTGATCGGGGCCGCGGGCGGATACGTGTGGTCGCTGGTCGCGGCGCCGAAGTACGCGTCGACCGCGCAGCTTTTCGTCACCACGCAGAGCGGCACCTCCGTCGGTGACGCCTACCAGAACAATCTGTTCTCCCAGGAGCGCGTGAAGTCGTACGCGAGCCTGGCCACGAGCCGTCAGGTCGCGGCCCGCGCCGTCGAGCAGTTGAAGTCGTCGATGTCGGCCGACGAGCTGCGGTCGAAGATCTCGGCGGCGCCTGTGCTGAACACGGTCCTGCTCGACGTGACCGCGACCGACGCCGACCCGGTCGCCGCCCAGACCTACGCCAACGCGGTCGCCGACCAGCTCGTGCAGCTCGTCAGCGAGCTCGAGACGTCCCGACGCGGCGGCACCCCCGCCGCCGGCGCGATCCTCGTCGACGACGCCGACTACCCGTCGAGCGCGTCGGGCCCCTCGCTGGTGACCCGCATCGGCCTCGGAGCCGTCGCGGGCCTCGCCCTCGGGGTCATCGCCGTCATCGTGCTCGCCCTCGTCGACACCCGCGTGCGCCGCCGTGAGCGCGTGGAGGACATCGCCGGGTCGCTGGTGCTCGGTGAGATCGTCGCCGACCCGAACCGTCCTGGCGTCGCGGTCGCCGACACGAGCGCCGGTGGCGAACTCGTCGAGCGGACCCGACAGCTCGCGACCAACCTGCGCTTCGCCCGTACCGCCGACGGCGCCCGCCCGGTGGTCGTGGCCGTCACCAGCCCCGCACACGGGGACGGGCGGTCCACGCTCGCCGTGGACCTCGCGGCGGTGCTCGCCGAGTCGGGTCGACGGGTCCTCCTCGTCGACGGCGACCTCGTCACCCCGACCCTCGCCGACCGGCTGCTCAGCAGCGACCCCGGTGGACGCGGTCGCCCGACGCGCGGTCTGTCGACGGTGCTCGTCGGCGACGACACCCTCGACGACGCGGTGATCACCCGCGTCGGGGGCCGCGGCTTCGCGTTGCTGCCCGCGGGGCCGGTGCCGACGTCCCGCGGACAGCTGTGGGGCGCCGACCGCGCCCAGCAGGTGTTCGCCGACCTCGCCGTCCGCTTCGACCACGTGGTCGTCGACACCCCGCCGCTCGGGATCTGCACCGACGGGGCCGTGGCCGCGGCGCTCGGTGACGGCGCCCTCGTGGTCGCGCGCCTCGGGCACACGCGGAGCACGGCACTGCGCCGCGCCCTGGAGTCGATCGCGACCGCCCACGCCGAGTTCCTCGGTGCCGTGGTCACGAACGCCGGACAGGCCCACGACGGCGACGCACCCGCACCCGCGGACCCCGGTGCCGGTGACGATCGGGTGCAGCACCGATCCGCCCCGCCGGCGGCGTCGAATCGGGGAGGGGACAACCGCGGTGCGCATCACCGGGTCGAGGACCCCGACGACGATCCCGTGACCGAAGGCCGCTGACACCATGTCCTCTCGCCGCGCATCCCGCCGCCGCACCACCCTGGCGCTGCTGACCGCCGCGACGGTCGTCACGGCGCTGTCGGCGTGTGCCACCGGGGAGCCGGCGCCCCCGCCGGGGGACACGCCCTCGGTGACGAGCTTCGCCCCGCTCTTCGGCGGGTCGGCGACCGTCCCCGCACCGAACCTGGGAGGGTCCGCGCCGGGGTCGCTCGTGTCGGTCAAGCCGCTGGAGGGCAACGAGCAGCTCGAGGACGTCGACGCCCGTGTGGAGCGGGTCGTCTACCGCTCGACGTCGGGGGTGGACGGGTCGCGTACCGAGGTCTCCGGCGTGATCGCGATCCCGCCGGGCACGCCGCCGCCGGGGGGCTGGCCGGTCATCGCGTTCGGCCACGGCACCACCGGTGTGCTGGACAAGTGCGCTCCGTCGGACTTCAGCACCCTCGTCGGCAACGGCTCGATGATGGCCAGCATGATCCAGAGCGGGTTCGCGGTGACGCTGCCCGACTTCCAGGGGCTCGGCGTCCGGGGGTACCTCAACCCGTTCCTGGACGGTGCGACCTACGGCAACAACATGATCGACTCGGTGCGGGCCGCGCGGAACCTCGACCCGACAGGGGTGAGCACGAACTGGACGGCCTTCGGTCACTCGCTCGGTGGCCTGGCGGCCTGGGGTGCGGCCGACCGCGACGCCGCGTACGGCGGCGGGTTGTCGCTGAAGGGGACGATGGCGATGGCCCCGCCGGCGGACATGTCCGGCCTGGCCGACAAGGCCCAGGCGGGCACCCTCACCGGTGACCAGCGTGTCGCGCTGATCTTCGCGTTGCAGTCGCTGTCGTGGACGAACCCGACCCTCGACCTCAACCGCTACCGGACGCCGTCGCTCGCGTCGAAGTGGAACCTGCTGCTCGACTGCACCGCGCCCCTCGACGAGGTCCTCAAGACCCGCGAGACCGTGACCAACGCCGACCTGAAGCCCGACACCCAGGCCGACACCGACCGTCTGCGCACCCTCCTCGAGCAGTGGGCCGTGCCGAAGAACCCGGTGACCGGGCCGATGTTGCTCATGTTCGGGACCAAGGACGAACTGGTCGACTGGCAGTGGACCCAGGCGGCCGCGGACAAGGCCTGCCGGATCGGCGGGTTCATCGAGATCGACAAGCGGATGGGCGAGGGCCACGGCGACCTCGAGAGTGATCGCGGACTGCCCTGGCTGAAGGACCGGATCGCCGGACAGACGGCGAACAACACCTGTCCGCCGCGCACGTGAGACCACCCCACCCGGTCCCGTCGCCGGTCGACTACGTCCGCATCGCGCTGCGCGGCTGGTTGCTGATCGTGGCGGTCACCGTGCTGTCCGCCGGAGCCGGACTCGCCGTGTGGGCGACCGGTGACACCACCTACTCGTCACGGTTCGACCTGTTCGCCGTGATCGACGGCCCGTCGAATCCCCGTGCGGCCGCACAGAACGACCTCGGCGGTCGCGCACGGATCCCCACCTACACCGACCTGGCCACGTCCCCCGAGGTCGCGGCGAAGGCGAACGAACTGCTGGGCGGGTCCGCGCCGGACCTGGCGTCGCACGTGACCGCCACCCAGCGCATCGACTCCGTGGTCCTGACGATCGCGGTCGACGCCGACAACCGGGCCGACGCCGAGCGGCGGGCGACCGCGGTCGCGGGTGCCCTCGTGGCGGTGTCCCGCCAGTTGGAGAACAACGACGACCTCGGGCCGCAGGCCCAGTTGGTGCCGGTCGGCACCGCCTATCCGGCTGTCGCCGTGCACTCCTCGCTCACCCGCGACGTCGGGCTGGCCGCCGCGGTGGGGTTCGTGTGGGGAGTGATCGGGGCGATCGCGCTGGCCCTGCTCGGCGACCGGGTGATGCACCGTCGTCAGGTCGACACCGTTGTGGCCCAGGTGCGATCCGGCGTCGCGGGACGGGTGTCGTGAGCCCCCACGTGCGGACCGGGCGGGTCGCCGCGATCGTGCTCGTCGTCCTGGCGGCGCTGGGATCGGTGTCCGCGTGTGCGCAGAGCAGCCCACCGGCGCCGACGTCGGCCACGTCCGGCGTCCCGATCAGCGGCGACTTCTCCGGGAGCGGGCCGGGGACGCTGCGGTCGGCGGAGAGCCTGCCGACCGTGGACCGTCGTCTCACCCGTCTTACGTCCACCGCCGCGCGGATCACCTACGAGTCCACCTCCGGCGTCGACGGCTCCACCGTCCTGGTGTCGGGGACGGTGTTCTCCCCGGTCGGGCCCGCCCCGGCGGGCGGCTGGCCGATCGTGGCCTACGGGCACGGGACGACGGGCATCCAGCACGAGTGCGCCCCGTCGCTGTCGCCGTCCCTGCTCGGTGCCGCCGACGCGGTGGGGATCCTCGTCAAGGACGGCTATGTCGTCGTGATGCCCGACTACCAGGGTCTCGGTCTCGACGGCACGTACCACCCCTACCTGGACGCGGCGACCGTCGGACACAACATGGTCGACGGCGTCCGTGCCGCGCGGAAACTGATCCCCGACACCTCGCAGCGGTGGGTGGCGGTCGGGTCGTCGCAGGGCGGGCAGGCCGCGTGGGCGGCGAACGAGATGGTGGCCCGGGACGACGCGGGCCTGGACCTGCTCGGCACCGCGAGCCTGGCCCCGGTGACCGACATCAGCGGGTTCGCCGACAAGGCGGCCGGTGGCACGCTCACCGCGCAGCAGCTCGGGATCTTCCCGTGGATCCTCTGGGCGCAGCAGAAGATGCACCCGGAGCTCGACCTCGACGACTACCGACGGGGCCTCGCGCAGCGGCGCTGGGACGTGCTGACCGCCTGCCAGGGCGACCTCGCCGAGCAGCGGACCGCCGTGGTGAAACAGCTGACCCCCGACGACCTGCGCCCCGCGACACCGACGGCGACCGACGCGCTGCGCGCGGACCTGCGACGAATGGCCCTGCCGGCGGGACGGGCTGCCGCACCGATGCTGGTGGTGCACGGGGCCAAGGACCAGCTCGTCGACTCGCAGTGGACCGTCGACGCGGTGAACGACGCCTGCCGCCGTGGCGACACCGTCGAGAACTACGTCCTGCCCGACGCGGGACACGACGACATCGACGGATCGATCGCCGTGGCCTGGATCCAGGCCCGCTTCCAGAACGCTCCGCCGCTGAACACCTGCGGGCGGAACGTCCCGCCGCCGACCGCCCAGGTCCCGGCCGCGTCCGGACCCGACCAGCAGTGAGGACGGTCCACCCGCGACGAGCCGTGGTGGCGACGGCGACCGTCGTGGTGGTGGTCGTCGCGGCGATCGTGACGGGCGTCGTCGTGACCCGGGGTGACGACCGGACCGCCGCACCCTCGCCGTACCCGTTCGCGCGCATCGGGGGTGACACGCCCGGATCCCTGGTCTCCGCCGAGCCCATGCCGGACTTCACCCGCTCGCTCGTCGGGTCGTCGATGCGGTCGGCGCGGGTGACCTACCGGTCGTCGTCGGGGGACACCGATGCGCCGACGGTGGTGTCCGGGGCGGTGTTCACACCCCGCACCGCGGCGCCGGCCGGGGGCTGGCCGGTCATCGGGTTCGCCCACGGGACAACGGGTATCGACACCGCCTGTGCGCCGTCGCTGTCGCCGACGCTCTTGCAGCAGGTCGGTGCGGTCGACGCGTTCGTCAGGATGGGGTTCGCGGTCGCCATGCCCGACTACCAGGGGTTGGGCGCCCCCGGCGTCCACGCCTACCTCGACGCCCGCACCGCCGGGCTGAACACGGTCGACGCGGTACGAGCCCTGCGTGCGACGTTCCCCGACATCTCGACCCGGTGGGCCGCGTACGGCGGGTCGCAGGGCGGTGGAGCGACCTGGGCGGCGGCGACGCTGGCGTCGTCCCGGGCGCCGGACCTCTCCCTCGTCGGCGCGGTGGCGATCGCACCGGCGGGCGACGTGACCGGCCTCGTCGACAAAGCCGTGTCCGGGACGCTGACGTCCGACCAGCGGCCGACGTTCCAGGCCGTCGTCGAGTCGCTCGCGCGTCTGCACCCCGACGTCGACCGCGACGACTACCGCCGCGGCGCGGCCGCCTCCGGGTGGGATGCGCTCACCGCCTGCTCGGGTCCGCTGCTGGACACGCGGGATGCGGTGGTCCGGTCGCTGCGCCCCGGCGACCTGACCCCGGCGACCCCGACCGCCGCCGACCGCGTGCGGACGCGGTTGCGCGCGTGGGCGCTGCCGCAGGGCGCGCTGGCCGCGCCGTTGTACATCGAGCACGGTGCACAGGACACGTTCATCGACGCGGCCTGGACCCGCTCCGCGGTCGCACGGCAGTGCGCCGAGGGCGGGAGTGTGACGTATCGCATCGACCCCGACCGCGGGCACGGCGACGTCCCGACCGACGCGGCTTTGCGCTGGTTGGGCGAGCGATTCACCGACGTGCCCTCAGTGACTTCATGTTCCAGCCTGGTGAATTCGGGATGACTCGCTGCGCATCGGCTGTCCTTCGCCCAGCGAAGGGTCATGCGCGCTGTTAGGGTCGCGGCCATGCGTACGGAGTTCGGGTCCTATGCCCGTCGCGGTCGTCGTCGGGTGCGGGGTTGGGTGCAGCCCGAGGTGTTCGAGCTCGTCAAGGTGCTCGACGCGCGGCAGCGGGCCCTCGGGATCCGCGGTGGCGCCGCGGAGATCGGCGTCCACCACGGGCAGTTGCTGATCGGCCTCGACCTGCTGCTCCGTGACGACGAGAAGTCCGTCGCCATCGATCTCTTCGAGGACCAGGCCCGCAACGTCGACCGGTCGGGCCGGGGCGACCGCGCACGGTTCGAGTCGAACCTGGCCCGGTTCACCGACCCTTCCCGCGTGGCGGTGCACTCCGGTGACTCCACCCTCGTCTCCGCAGACGACCTGCGGCACATGGTCGGTGGGGAGGTGCGGCTCTTCAGCGTCGACGGCGGTCACACCGACGACGTCGTCCATTCCGACATGGTGTTGGCCGAGGAGTCGCTCACCAAGGGCGGCGTCGTGATCGCCGACGACGTGTTCAACTTCGCCTGGCCCGAGGTGGTCACGGGCACCCTTCGCTACCTCGAGCGCCCGGATGCGTTGCGGCCGTTCGCCATCGGCTACAACAAGGTCTTCTTCGCCCACGCGGAGTTCACCGACCGCTACGCAGCGGCGATCGCCGAGAAGTACGACAACCGGACGCTGTACCACTTCCGGCGGTCCACCTTCGGCGGCTCGCCCGTCGTCCTCGTCGCCGACGTCGCGCGCAACCCCCGGGAGATCCTCGCGCGCAGCCCGCTGGCCACCGCGGTCTACCGGCGCCTGCGCAGCTGACCCTCCGTCCCGGAGAGCGGCTGTCCTAGGACATCGACCGGATCGCACCGCGATCCGGTGACCACGTGATCGAGCCGCGCTGGAAGTCGACCCGCACCGCACCGCCACCGACGGGCGTCTCGTCGGTCAGGGCCGCACCCAGCGACCGCGACCACGCGTCCATGACGCCGCCGCCGATGACGTGTACTCCACCGTCGTCGGTCGCGAACACCGTCGTGCCGTCGGCGAGGTCCTGATGGTCGTCGCCGTAGAGCCCGATGGGGTACGTGTCCGCCGAGATCGCGGCCAGTGCGACCCGCGGTGTGGTCGTGACGTATCCGCGTGGCGTGAGATACACCGCGGCGTCACGCTGGAAGCGTGCGAGCACCCCCGAGCGCGTCGCCCGGAAGACCGGGCTGACGATCTCGCCTCCGTCGGCATCGAGCGGCGCATCGGCGAACCGCTGTGCGTCCGGTGACGGTGTCACCCCGGACCGGGCGAGGTCGGCGACGACGCGCACGGCCGGCTTCGGTGATCGGTCGGTGCGGATGAGCCCGAAGTTGTCCTCGTCGTCCGGGACGCCGGAGGCCTTGTCGCGCAACGTGTACCAGAACACCGGGCCGGCGAAGGGGAGCTGCTGCCAGTCACCGGCGAAACCGGCGATCATCGCGGCCTGACGGTCGAGGCCGACCGCCGACGTCGGCAGGCCGTACTCGGTCGCCCACATCCTCTTCCCGCCGTCGCCGTTGTCGTCCATGAGGCGACGCATCTCGGCGATCTGGCGTCCCGGCGAGTCGGGCACGGTCCACGCCTCGGAGAGGCCGAGGTCGTACTTGTACGGGTGCACCGACAGGGCGTCGAACGAGCCGGCCGCGCCGTCGGCGTACATCTGCCGCACGAAGTCGACGGGGTCTCCGGTCGTGGCGGTGTCGACGACGGTGCCCAGCGCGCCCGCGACCACGGTCGCCGCGGGGTCGGTCTGTTCGATCGCCGCGTGTGCGGCGCGCAGCAGCTGCGTGTAGCGCGCGGGATCGACGCGGGGGGCGAAGAACACCGAGCTGTTCGGCTCGTTCCACACCTCGTACGTCGAGACCCGGCCCTTGTAGCGCTGCGCGACGGCGCGGACGAACGTCGACCACTGACCGATGTCGCGCGGGGCCGCATACGGCCCGCCGTTCGCCGCGGGATCGCCCGCCCAGGGCGGGCTGCCGCCGACGGTGGCCATGACCTGCAGCCCGCGTGCGCGTGCGCCGTCGACGATGTGGTCCACGACGGACCAGAGGGAGACCGAGGGCCCGACGGGCTGGATGGCCGACCAGAACACCGGCAGACGGATCGAGCCGAGTCCGGCCGCGGCTATCGCGTCGAGATCGGCGTCCGTGGCGGAGGTCCCCTGCCAGTAGACCTCGGCCCCCAGCGCGATCCCGAAGCCGTGGCCGCGGTCGCCCACGCCGACCTTCGCCGACGTCGTCGGCGCTGTCCCGGGCCCGGACGACCCACAGCCCGCGAGCACCGTCGTCAGCAGCATCACCGCGACCACCGCGAGCAGGCGGCGACGGGACGGGCGGGGCATGGACAGGGACCTTTCGCGAACGGAGAGCAGCCGTCTGGACAACCCCCGCCGCGACAGTGAACCACAGCACGCACGCGATCGGCCTGTCGGTGACCGTCGTCGTGATGCCGGTGGATCGTGCGCCCCCTATGATCCCAAGTGCACACATCAGGGGCGGGCGCGTCGGGGGACGTCGGACTCTGCCGACGGCGATCTCAGGGAGCATGGCGATGACCGAGCAGCGGGTCGGGGGCGTCGCCTCCGGGGTCCCCGTCGAGGGGGGACCATCGCCGGCGTTGCCGACACCGGCAGCGCGGCGCCACAAGCGCATCCGGGGCCTCGACGGTCCCCGCGGGATCGCGTGTGTCTGCATCCTCGTCGTGCACGTCGCAGGCCACTACTCCGTGCACACCGCCGAGTCGGGCAAGCTGCAGATCCTCGGCCAGGCGCTCATCTTCTTCTTCGCGCTCTCGGGATTCCTGCTGTACCTGCCGATCCTGCGGGCCCTCTTCGCCGATCGCGACCGCCAGCCGGACGTCCGCAGCTTCGTCGTCCACCGCGTGCTGCGGATCATGCCGTGCTACCTCGTGGTGTTCCTCATCGCGAACTTCGTGCTGCAGGCGGTGTTCGTCCGTAATGCCCAGCAGGCCCTCGTGCTCGGCAGCGAGGCGGGGACCGGCATGATCACCGACCCGGTCACGTTCCTGGCCAACATCTTCCTGGTCCAGACCTACGTGCCCGGCCTGATCCAGACCGGCATCAATCCGTCGTGGTCGCTGACGCTGGAGTACGCCTTCTACATCAGTCTCCCGCTGGTGGGCTGGGGGTTGTTCGCGCTGCGGCGGCGTCGGGGCACCTCGCCGATGGTCCTGGCGCTGATCGCGCCGATCGCCTTCTGCGTCATCGGCGTGGTCGGCACGGCGGTCGCCGACGCGATCGCCCGCGCCCAGGGCATCGACGACATCGTCGCGGCGAACTTCGGGCCGAACTGGTCGGCCGTCATCCTGCGCAGCTTCCTCGGCGGCGCACAGACGTTCACCTTCGGCATGATCGCCGCGGTCCTCTTCGTCGCCGTCGAGTCCGGCGCGCTCTCCGCGCGCTTCGCGGTGTGGGCGCGGCGGGTCAGCGCGATCCTGCTGCTCCCCGCCCTGCTCGTCATGCTGGTGCTGCTGGTCCTGCCCAGCAACCAGCAGGTCGTCGCGACCTCGTTCGCCAGCGGCCTCATCATCGCGATCATCGTGCTGCCGCTCGCCCACGACGCCCGCTCACGCATCGCCGAGGTCGTCGACTGGAAGCCCTTCGAGTACCTCGGCCGCATCTCGCTGAGCATGTACCTGTGGCACTTCCCGCTGCTGATGCTGCTGGGCCGGTGGGGGGTGCTCGGCGGCGACACCTGGGCGGGGTTGGGCAGGAACCTTCTCATCGTCTTCGCCGCGACGGTCCTGTGCTCGGCGATCACCTACCGCTTCGTGGAGAAGCCCGCGATCGATCTCGCGAGGCGCGTCAAGACCCGCTGACGTCAGGACCCCGACACGGAGGTTCGTCACCGTCGTACAACTCATTCGCGTGAGCAAATCGTCGACTAATGTCTCCTCATCGAGGCTTGGGGATCCGCAGCGCACGGTGGCCGACGGCCGCCGCGGTGCGGGGTGCGCGGTGCCCGGCGGCGACGAGCAGCCGCCGCGCTGACCGCCTCGCTCCTCGTACTCGTCGCCACGGTGAGCGCCTGTTCGTCACCGCCCCGGCCGGACGCGACGATCCCGACGGCGGCCACACCGCTCGCCGCGCCGACACCGCTTGCCCCCGTCGGGGTGAGTGGTGGCACCAACCTCATCGGCTCCGACGCCGAGACGATCGACCGGTCGATGCGCGCCATGAACGATCTCGGGGTCTCGCTGCTCCGGATGGACATCGCCTGGCCCGCGGTCGAACCGGCCGACGGCGTGTGGAACTGGGGGCCGACGGACGAGGTGATCGACGCCGCGCGGCGTCACGGCATCGACATCCTCGGCATCCTCGACTACACACCGGCCTGGGCGGCGAACCGTCCGGGACCCATCGCCGAGCGGCCCGCATCCGCTGCGCGGTTCGGCGAGTTCGCCGCCGACGCCGCACGCCACCTCGAGGGCAGGGTCGACACCTTCGAGATCTGGAACGAGCCCAACGGCGGGTACTACTTCCGCCCCGGACCGGACCCCCGTGCGTACACGGCACTGCTGCGAGCGGCCTACCGGGGGCTCAAGTCGGTCGACCGGGGGATCACCGTGGTCGGCGGCGCGATCGCGACCGCCGTCGACAGCGACACCACCATGAACGGGTTGCGGTTCCTCAGGGGCATCTACGCCGCCGGGGGGCGCGGGTACTTCGACGCGCTGTCGGTGCACCCGTACTCCTACCCGGCCTCCTTCAACTCCGACCCGCACGACCCCGACTCGGCGATGCGGATGGTCGCCGACATGTATGCCGTCATGCGCGCGAACGGGGACGCCGCGAAGAAGATGTGGGCCAGCGAGATCGGGTATCCGACGACCGGTGACCTGCCCACCGATCCACAGGCGCAGGCGCAGGTCGTCGTGCAGTCGGTCGCGCAGTGGTCGCAGCTGTCGTACGCCGGCCCGGTGATCGTGCACGAGCTGCGTGATCGACGGTCGGGCAGCCCCGACAAGGAGGACACGTTCGGGATCCTGCACACCGACTTCTCGCCGAAGCCCGCCTACGACCGGTTGCAGACCCTGATCCGTCGCGGTGTCGTCGACGACGAGGTGCACCAGCGGGTGGTCGCGGCCGCGGCCACCGGCGACGCCCGGGTCGGCGGGGCCGTGACGCCCTGGTACCGCGAGATGTCGCCGCGCGGCATCCCCGTCGTCCGCCAGGAGTACGCCGGCGGCGCGGTCACCTGCGCCCGCGACGACTGCTACGCGTCGCCGGCCCCGGTCGTCGACTACCTCGCCGACCAGCGTGCGGTGCCGGACGGGCCCTTCGTCGACGGCCGTCAGTCGGCGCGCGGCATCCGGCCGATGACGGTGTTCTGGACACCGTCGACGGGCGTGCACGGGCTGGCCGGTGACATGCTGGACGCATGGCGACCCGAGTACGGATTCCCGACGACCGACGAGTACGTCGACGGCGACACCCGCGTGGTGCGGTGCACGAACGCCGTGATGCGTAAACCGTTCGGAGAGCCGGTGCGGGTGCAGGTCTCGTGACCCGCGCGCTCCGGTGGGCGCTCGTGGCGGTCGCCGTCCTCGTCGTCGCCGTGGTGGCGGTGGGGGCCGTCGTCCTGTGGCCCGTCTTCTTCCCCGACGAGCCGGACCTGCGGGTGCCCGGTGGGTCGACGCCCGGGTCGGTGGTCGCGGCGTCCGAGTACGGCGATCTGACCGTTCCCATGAAGCTGGTCCAGGCCAAGGGCGCCAGCGTCACCTACATGTCCACCGATCCGGACGGGAAGCCGATTCGTGTCACCGGCACCTCGTTCGTGCCCGGGGGGACGCCGCCGCAGGGCGGGTGGCCGGTCGTCGCGCTCGCCCACGGGACGACGGGGATCGACGAGGCGTGCGCGCCGTCCCGATCACCGGAGCTGGGTGGTCTGCTGACCATCGCCCAGTCGCTCGTCGGCGCGGGCTACGCGGTCGCCGTGCCCGACTACCAGGGCCTCGGGGCGCCCGGGGTGCACCCGTACCTCGACTCGGTCACCGCGGGGCGCGATGTCCTCGACGCGATCCGCGCGACGCGGACGGTGTTCGGCTCGGTGTCGCCGCGGTGGGCCGGCTACGGGTCGTCGCAGGGCGGCGGCGCGATCTGGGCGGCGAACGAGGAGAGCGCCTCGTACGCACCGGACCTGCGGCCGCTCGGCGTCGTCGCGGCCGCGCCCGCCGCCGACGTCGTCGGTCTCGTCGACAAGTCGCTGGCCGGCACGCTCACCTCGGACCAGGCGCCGTCGTTGCAGCTGTTCATCGAGGCGGCCGCACGATCACACCCCGACATCGTCCGCGACGACTACCGCTCGGCCCGCGCGGCGCGGCTGTGGGACACGCTCTCGTCCTGCAGCGGAGCCGCGGCGGCGCAACGGCCCGCCGCGATCGCGGCGCTGCGGCCCGGCGACATCATGCCGCGGTCGACGGAGGCCACCACGCGCCTGACGGACCTGCTCGAGTCGTACGCGTTGCCCAAACGCACCGCGTCGGCGCCCATGCTCGTACTCTTCGGTGACGCCGACACCTTCATCGACCCCGCGTGGACGCGGGACGCGGTGCGGCGAGCCTGCGCCCTCGGCGACACGATCGAGTCCTCGGAACAACCGGGCAAGGGCCACGCCGACGTCGACATCAGCTCCGCGCTGCCGTGGCTGCGGGATAGGTTCGCGGGCACGCCCGCCCCGACGAACTGCGTGCGATGACCACGACGTCCGATCCCGGCGCCGAGGCCACGACCACCACACGCAGTGCCGCCAAGGCCGAACGGCGGCGGGAACTGCTGACCGCGGCGGCCGCGCTGATGGCTCGTCGCGGGTACGCGTCGGTGCGGTTGGAGGACATCGGGGCGGCGGTCGGCGTCAGCGGACCGGCGATGTACCGGCACTTCGCCAACAAGCAGGACCTGCTCGCGCAGATGCTGACCGAGATCTCCGTGCGGTTGCTCGACGGTGGCACGGCCGTGGTCGCCCGCACCGAGGACCCCGCGCGACGCCTCGCCGAGCTCGTCGACGTGCACGTCCGGTTCGCGCTCACCGAGCCCGACCTCATCACCGTGCAGTCCCGCGACCTCGCGGCGCTCGACGAGGGCCCGCGTGCCACGGTCCGTCGCCTGCAGCGTCGGTACGTCGATCTCTGGGCCGACACCGTCGTCGACGTGACCGGGGTGGACCGTCGGGTGGGTCTCGCCCGCGCCCACGCGGTGTTCGGTCTCATCAACGCCGCGCCCCGCATGCCGGAACTCGGGGACGAGGTGGCCGCCGCCCAGCTCGCCGCGATGGCCCGCGCAGCCCTCACCGCGGGGTAACGCCGTGGCGGGACCGGACGATCACCATGACGAGCCGCGCGAGGCGGCGATGTCTGCAGGGGGAGGACGTTCGATGACACGGCCAGGCCGCGCGCCGACGACCCGACGCCTGCGGGGGGTCTCGCGCCGCGACATGTCCGCCGTCGCGCGCGCGGAGTTCGTGCAGCCGCGATCGCAGAACTGGCTCTACCAGTACGCCGCGCGGGTCCGGGTGCTCGACTTCGCCGTGGTGGTGACCGCGGTGATGGTCGCCCTGGTGGCGCGATTCGGCTACGACCTCGTCCACACGCTGGGCCGGTACCGCTGGCCCGCCGTCGCGATCGCCCTGCTCATCGCGGTCGGCTGGTTCGTGATGCTGCGGGTCACGCAGAGCTCGGACCGTCGCGTCCTGGGCAGCGGCCCCACCGAGTACAGCCGGGTCCTCACCGCGACGCTGACCACGTTCGGTGTGCTGGCGATCGTCGACCAGTTGATGGTGCTGAGCGTCGCCCGGGGGTTCCTGGCCGTCGCCTTCCCGCTGGGGGCGGCGTTGCTGGTGCTGTCGCGGTGGCTGATGCGGCGACACGTCGCCCGGATGCGGCGCGCGGGCCGGTACCTCGAACGTGTCCTCGTCATGGGTGGGATGCGGTCGGCGCAACTGCTCATCGAGCGTCTCGACGCGAACCCCGAGCTCGGCTACGAGGTCGTCGGGATGTGCCTGCCGGTCGAGAAGCCCAGCGACCCCGAGATCGTCCAGTCGGGCGGTCGGGTCATCCCGGTGTTCGGTGACTTCTCCGACGCCCGGACAGCGGTCGCGCTGTCGGGCGCGACGACCGTGGCGGTGACCTCGGCCGAGGTGCTGGGGCACTCGGCGATGCGCGAACTGTCCTGGGACCTCGAGGGCATGGACGTCGACATGCTCGTGTCACCGGGGGTGACCGACGTCGCGGGCCCGCGCATGATGGTCCGCCCCGTGGCCGGCCTGCCGTTGCTGCACATCGACAAGCCCGCCTACGAGGGCGCCAACCGGTTCCTGAAGTCCGCCTTCGACCGCAGCGTCACCGCGGTGCTGCTGGTGCTGCTGTCGCCGGTGATGATCGCGTGCGCGATCGCGGTGAAGCTGTCGTCGCCCGGGCCGGTGTTCTACCGCGGCGAGCGGATCGGGCTGGGCAACGAGCCGTTCCCGATGTGGAAGTTCCGGTCGATGGTGGTCGGGGCCGACCTGCAGCGTGCCGCGCTCACCGATCGCGACAAGGGCAACGACGTGCTGTTCAAGATGGCCGACGACCCCCGCGTCACCCGCGTCGGCCGGGTGCTGCGGCGCTACAGCCTCGACGAGCTCCCGCAGCTGTTCAACGTCATGGGCGGGTCGATGAGCCTCGTCGGACCGCGCCCGCCGCTGCGCGAGGAGGTCGAGACCTACGACCACATCGTCACGCGGCGGATGCTGGTGAAACCGGGGATCACCGGACTGTGGCAGGTCTCCGGCCGCTCCGACCTCTCGTGGGAGGAGTCGGTCCGTCTCGACCTCACCTACGTCGAGAACTGGTCGATCATGCAGGACATCATCATCCTGTGGCGCACGGCGAAGGCCGTCGTGTCGCGCGACGGCGCCTACTGAGACCCGACGGCGCCGTCACACCGCGCGCCGGCGGCTGACCGGCGCGCTGCCGGTCCCGCGGACCACCCGGAGGACCAGGGCCAGCGGGTCGTCGGCGACGCCGAGCGCGTCCCGGAAGTCACGGTCGACGGCCCCCAACTGCTGTGCCCAGTCGGGGCTGATCGCCTCCCGGTCGGCGTCGTCGCGGGCGTAGACGGCGATCGGCTGGGTGACACATACGCCGAGGCCGGCCGCGGTCGCCGCGATCCACACCGCCTCGGCGACGTCGCCGGCACGTGCGAAATCGTCGACGGACCACCCGGCGGCCGTGACGACGACGAGAGCCGAGGCCGACGCGACCACCGCCGCGGTCGGCGCACCGAGCCCCTGCCCGGCGTCCCACGCGGCCAGGTGCGCCATCACGTCCCCGCGGGTCAGCAGGGGCACCAGCGCACGGGCCGCCGTGGGCAGACCCAGTGCGTGCGCATCGATGCCGGTGGGTGCGACCTCGCCCGGGTGGCGGATCGCCGCCGCCCATTCGCCGTGCACGCCGGGCACCAGGTGACGGACACGTGCGTCCACACCGAGGACCGCCGCGGCGCGGTCGATGCGGTCGCGGTCGGTGACGACGCGCACGGTGCCGGCCGTGGTCGACGCTTGCAGCGCATCGACCTCGGCGGGGGACAGCGGTGAGCCGTCCCCGGCCTCCCGTGTGCTGCGGCGCGCGAACACGGCCGCGGCGCCGTCGATCGCACCCGGCGTCGGTTCGGTCCGGTCGTCGGACAGGGCGATCCGCGCGGAGTCACCGGCGATCGCGACCGACGTCGACCGTCCCCGCGCCCGGGCCGCCACGGCCATGTTGCGTGCGGCGGCGCCGATCGTGACCGCCGACGCGCGCCCGGCGACGTCGCCGAGCGTCGACCCCGCTCCCGGGGTCCGGGTGATCTCGACGGTGTCCTCGGAGCGCCGGATCGTCCACGGCTGCAGGTTGTACGGCGACGGTGCACGGGCGGCCGCGAAGGCGACGACCTCGACGTCGGACATCTCCTGAGCCCGGGCGGCCGGATCGGGCTCGTACGACACCGTCGGTCGCTCCGTCTCGGTCAGCGGGTCCACGAGGTCGTCGAGACGGGCATCGAGGTCGGCACGGATCCGCCCCGACGGCAACGGATCCCGGCGCAGCAGTCGCCGCAGCGCGGTCGCGACCGTCGCCCCACCCAGGGCGACGTCACCTCCGAGCTGCGGCCACGTCGAGAGGGTCCGGCCGACCTCGAGTACCGAGGCGCCCATCCGGGACGTCAGACGCCGTGCGTCGAGAAGCGTTGCGGCGGCGGCGATCAGGGTCGCCGGGTCGAGGACGCCGTCGGTGTCGACGTCGTCGAGCAGTCCGTGGAACAGGGGGCGGTCGGGCTCGACGTCGAACCGCTCGACGTCGAGCACCCCGCCGTCACTGGTCTCGCACAGCACCGGGATGCGCCGGTCGCGAGCACGTCTGCGCAGCAACACCTTCGCGGCGAACGAATCGCATTCCTCGACGACGACGTCGAGACCGTCGAGGAACTCCTCGACGGTCGACTCGTCCACGGCGGCGGGCAGGATCTCCACGCGCAGATAGGGATCGATCTCCGCGATACGGCGTGCGGCGACCACCGCCTTGTTCACCCCGATGTCGAGAACGGTCGCGGGGACACGGTTGAGGTTGCCCAGGTCCAGCTCGTCGAGGTCGGCCAGGCGCAGTGTCCCCGCCAGCCCCTCCAGGGCGATCGTGTGCGCCACGGCGTGGCCGACGCTGAGGCCCACCACGCCGACAGTCGTCTCGGCCGCCCGCTGCTGCTCGTCCAGCGTGATCTTGTTGCGGTTGCGGTCGAGGCGGACCCGGCGGAACGCGCGCGGGCCCAGCACGTGTACGACCGTGCGACGCCAGGGCATGTGGACCCAGCGGGAGGTCTCCTCGAGCACCGCGTCGTCGGGACGGGGGAGGCAGGCGTGCAGCGCCTCCCGTTGGCGTTCGAGGGTGTCGACGACCTCGATCGCGGGGTCGGCGCGCAGCGTCGCGAGCCGCTCCGCGTCCGTCGGGTTTGCCGGATCGAGGATCTCGGCCACGGCCGACGTGCGCATGCTGTTCGGGGCCATGAGATTGCCTCTTCCGTCCACTGTTCGTTAAATGGTGGTGGGGGGTGTCGGGGAACGACTTCGCGTTGTCGTATCTCGATCACGATCGTGAATTCAGTTCGCGATCAACGACTTTGAATGAGCGATCACCGATTCCGTCCATCTGGCAGCAATTGTGACGATAGACGAGAAGAGGTGCGTCATGGTGACGACCACGATGCCGCCGACGGCGTCGCTCATGCGGTCGCGGCTCGCATCCGCCGGCCGCGTGGACATCGACGACCCACTCACCGGAGCCCGCGTCGCGGTCGCCGTGCCGGACGGCGACCCCGTCCTGTGGCGCCGGTACCTCGACGGCGCGCGGGCGGTGTACGGCGCGCACGGTGTGGGGGCCGCACTCGACCACGACGCCGTGGTCGACGGGGCGGACACCACCGTGTTCTTCGCGATCGTGGACGACGGGGACGTCTGTCGCGGGGGCCTGCGCGTGCAGGGCCCCTACGGCCGCGTCGACGAGACCCACGCACTGCGGGAGTGGGACGGCTCGCCCGGTCGCGGCGACCTGGTCCGCGCGGTCGGGAGTCGTCTCGACGACGGCATCGTCGAGACCAAGACGGCCTGGGTGGACCCCGCCGTCGACGATCCCGCGGCGGCGGCGGATCTGCTCGCGCGGATGGCCCTGCCGATCCTGGTCGTGACCGGGGCGCGGCACCTGATGGCGACGTCGGCCGACCATTCCCTGCGCCGGTGGACCTCCAGCGGTGGGCGCATCGACGAGTCGGTGCCGGCGACGTCGTATCCCGACGAGCGGTATCGGACGCGCCTCATGTGGTGGGACCGCGAGACCCTCGACCGGACCGCGGCGCCGGACGTCGTCGCGGCCATGCGTCGCGAGGTCGACCTGATGGCCGAACGTGTCGGGATGGCCGCGGCGGCGGCCTGAGGGGGCGTCAGCGGGGCGTCGGGGCGAACATGCGCGGTGGTTCCGCGTCGCCGGCGACGTAGTGGATCGGCGACGTCGACAGGCACACCACACGGTTGCGCCCTGCGCTCTTCGCGACGTAGACCCACCTGTCCGCGAGATGGGTGAGGTGGTCGACGACGTCGGAGATGTTCGTGGTGCCCGTCCGTGACACCGACAGCGGCGCGGCCACGCCGCCCAGGCTGACCGTGACCGCGGTCGTCGCCGACACGGTGGTCCGGATGGTCTCGGCGGCGTCGCTCAGCGCGGCCTGACCGGGCACCGAGCACAACACCACGAACTCCTCGCCGCCGAAACGGCCGATGAGGCTGCCGCGCGGGGCCGATCGGAGGATGGCGCGGACGGTGTCGACGAGGACGGCGTCGCCCGCGGCGTGGCCGAGTCGGTCGTTGATGTCCTTGAAGTGGTCGACGTCGATCAGGAGGAACCCGATCTGCTGCCGGGCGTCGGCGACCTCGCCGAGGAAACCGCCGCTGCGGGCGAGGAAGCCCCGGCGGTTGAGCAGGCCGGTGAGGGGGTCGGTGTCACCGAGGACGGCGTAGCGCTGCATCGACACCTCGAGCGAGCTGCGCAGGGCCGAGACGATGAACACCGGGATGACGACGTTGGCCACGCCGGATCCCGACCGCACCAGCATCCCGACCACCGTCGAGGGCGTCATGAACGCGACGACAACGGCGCAGATGATCGCGATCACGGCGAACATGATCACGACCCGCCGCGACGACGACATCGCCGCGATGGCGGGGATGGCACCGAGCAGGGTCATCACGACACCCGAGCTGACCGGGTCGCTGACGGCCCAGGCGCCGACGGCGATGCCGACCATCCCGATGAGCCCGAACACGGTGAACAGGCGGTCGGAGAGTCGGCCGACGACGAAGGTCGTGGTGAAGACGACGACGGTGAACACCCACACGGCGACGAGCGGGACGAGACCGCCCTCGCGGGTCAGACTCCTGTCGAGGATGGCGAACAGCGGCAGCGGCAACGACCCGGCCGTCGAGAGGAGCACCGCGGCCGAGCGGCCGTCGAAGCGACGCCACATCCGGTCGAACCCACCGTCGCGGGGTCCGCCCCGGCGTGGCGACGATCCCCGCCGGGGACGCCGAAGTCGGTTGCGGGGTGGGATCAGAACCGGGGGGACGACGTCGGACGACTCGCGCGACGAGCGCGGCGGGTCGGTCCGAGCGGGGTGCACCACGACATCATGCCCGGTCGGAGGGGTGATCGGTGAGGGGCCAGGTGTAGTCGCGGTGATGCATCACAATGCTGCACCGCATGCAGATCCAGATCCGCTGTGGTGGATCGCAGCGGTTGTCCCACCCGACGAGCATCCGACGGGCCCCCAGGCGGTGGCCGCGCGGGCAGTGGGACGGGAAACGTTCGACCAGCGGACCCATGACACACCTCGCGACTCGGCCCGCGACGAGTGCGTCCGATTCTACGGACGGCGCCGACACGACCCCGGCCGCGCCAGGTAGAACACGTTCCATTTCCGGTCGATCGTGACTAGTGTCACCGGCAGACGGCGCTGTGAGGGCAGACGCGTCGAGAGTGATGGAGGAAGCGATGAGGACCAAGGCCGCGCTGCTGCGGGAGTCGAACACGCCGTGGCAGATCGAGGAGGTCGAACTCGGCGACCCGAAGGCGCACGAGATCAAGATCCGGATGGAGGCGGCCGGGATGTGCCACTCCGATCACCACCTGGTGACCGGTGGCATCCCGATGGCCGGGTTCCCCATCCTCGGCGGGCACGAGGGCGCGGGTGTCGTGGAACAGCTCGGCGAGGGCGTGACCGACTTCGAGGTCGGCGACCACGTCGTGCTGTCGTTCATCCCGTCCTGCGGCAAGTGTCCGTCGTGCAAGGCGGGCCTGGCCAACCTGTGCGACTTCGGCGCCATGCTCCTGCAGGGGGAGGCGGTGTCGGACAACACCTTCCGCATCCAGACCCCGGCTGGGGAGAACGTCTACCCGATGACCCTGCTCGGCACCTTCTCGCCGTACATGGTGGTGCACGAGGCGTCGGCGGTGAAGATCGACAAGGACATCCCGTTCGAGGTCGCCGCGCTCGTCGGCTGCGGCATCCCGACCGGCTACGGCTCCTCGACGCGCAGCGGTGACGTCCGCCCCGGCGAGGACGTGGCGATCGTGGGCGTCGGTGGTGTCGGCACGGCGGCACTGCAGGGCGCGATCATCGCCGGTGCCCGCAACGTCTTCGCGATCGACCCGGTGGAGTGGAAGCGCGAGCAGGCCATGAAGTTCGGCGCGACGCACACCTTCGCCTCCGTCGAGGAGGCGGCGATGACGATCGCCGAGGTGACGCAGGGTCACATGGCGCACAAGGTGATCGTCACCGTCGGCGAGGTGCACGGCAAGGACGTCGACCTGTGGATGGGGATCACCGCCAAGGCCGGCACCTGCGTGCTCACCGGCATGGGCAACATGATGGAGAGTGACGTCACCCTCAACCTCGCCATGCTCACCCTGCTGCAGAAGCGACTGCAGGGCACCATCTTCGGCGGCGCCAACCCCAAGCTGGACATCCCGCAGCTGCTCTCGATGTACAAGCTGGGCAAGCTCAACATCGACGACATGATCACGCGGCAGTACCGCCTCGACCAGATCAACGAGGGCTACCAGGACATGCTCGAGGGTCGGAACATCCGCGGCGTCATCCGCTACACCGACGAGGACCACTGATCCCGCCGCCGGCGGAGCATCACTGATCAGATCTGATCTGATGGGGGAGTGAGCGCTCTCGACTCCCTGGACGACTGGCCCGTCGACGCGGTCGCCGCCGCGGTGGTGACCGGCGACGGGTCGCTCGTGTCCACCCACGGCGACCTCGACGCCCGCTTCGCCCTCGCGTCGGTCACGAAGCTGCTCAGTGCGTTCGCCGTCGCGATCGCGATCGAGGAGGAGGCCGTCGCGCCGACCGACCCCGCGGGTCCGGAGGGGTCGACCGTCGAGCACCTGCTCGCCCACGCCTCGGGTCTGGCGTTCGACGACGAGACGGTCGAGGCCGGCGTGGGGGAGACGCGGATCTACTCCAACGCCGGGTACGCGGTCCTCGCCCGTCATCTCGAGGAGGCGACGGGGATCCCGTTCCCCGACTACCTGCGTGACGCGGTGTGCGGGCCGCTGTCGATGTCGGCGACGTCGCTCGACGGCCCCGCCGGGCACGGGGCGACGTCCTCGGTGGCCGACCTCGCCCGGTTCGCCGGGGAGTTGCTCGCACCACGGTTGCTCGCGGGGTCCACCCACGAGTCGATGACCACCGTGCACTTCCCGGGACTGGAGGGTTTCGTCCCCGGGTACGGCAAGCACCGCCCGAACGACTGGGGTCTGGGTCCGGAGATCCGTGGCGAGAAGTCGCCGCACTGGACCGGGGCGCAGAACTCGCCCCGCACCGTCGGCCACTTCGGCCAGTCGGGGACGTTCCTGTGGGCCGATCCCGATCTCGACGCCGCGTGCGTCGTGCTCACCGACCGCGCGTTCGGCGCATGGGCCAAGCCGCTGTGGTCGGAGTTCTCCGATGCCGTCGTCGCCGAGCTGCGCGCATAGCACAGAACACAGGAACCACTGGCGCAACACCCGCACCGTGAGGCACAATGACACCGCACGGGTACGCCACGTGGACGCCAGGTCGTTGGGGAAGACGATCCTCGTCGAATCCACGGAGGGTGGGAAACCGGTGCGCAGACTCGAACAGTTCGCGGACGTGACGACGGGCGTGGTGTACATCCACTCGTCGCCCACCGCACTCTGCCCGCATGTCGAATGGGCTCTGTCGTCGACCCTCGACGCCCGGGCGAATCTCCGGTGGTCGGCCCAGGAGGCCGGTCGCGGGCTCCAACGTGCCACCGTCGACTGGACCGGGCCCGTCGGGACGGCCGCACGCCTCGCCTCGGCGCTGCGGGAGTGGCCCGTGCTCCGGTTCGAGGTGACCGAGAACCCCAGCGACGGGGTCGACGGCGAACGCTACTCCCACGTACCGGGTCTCGGTCTGTGGCGCGGCTCGATGAGTGCCAACGGAGACGTCGTGGTCGGCGAGATGCAGTTGCGCTCCATGATCGACGCCGCCCCCGACGCGATCGGACTCGCCGGGCGTCTCGACGCCGCCCTCGGCACCGCCTGGGACGAGGCCCTCGAGCCCTACCGCCTCGGCGGCGCCGGCGCCGAGGTCACCTGGCTGCATCAGCGCGTGGGCTGACGCCACGCGGGGGTGATCAGCGCATGGGCTGACGCCACGCCCTCCCGACCTGCCCCACGAAGAAGGGCCCCGGACCAGTGGTCCGGGGCCCTTCTCACGTGCTCAACCGGTCACAGCGGGATGTTCTTGTGCCGTCCGCGCCGAGCCGGTGCCGAGGCCAGGGCCTCGGCGATGATGCTGCGGGTCTTCGCCGGGTCGATGATCTCGTCGACGACGCCGATCGACTGCGCGCGACCCACGCCACCGGCGATGGCCTCGTGCTCGACGGCGAGACGCTCGTGCAGAGCCTCGCGCTCGTCGTCGGCCGCGGCGGCCAGCGCCTTCTTGTGGAGGATGCCGACGGCCGCCTTCGCGCCCATCACGGCGACCTCCGAGCCGGGCCACGCGAACACCGCGGTGGCGCCGAGCGCACGCGAGTTCATGGCGATGTAGGCGCCGCCGTAGATCTTGCGGGTCACCAGGGTGACGCGCGGGACGGTGCACTCGGCGAACGCGTGCAGCAGCTTCGCGCCGCGACGGACGACGCCGCTCCACTCCTGGCCGACACCGGGCAGGTACCCCGGGACGTCGGTCAGGACGATCAGCGGGATGCCGAACGCGTCACAGAGCCGGACGAAGCGCGACGCCTTCTCGGCGCTCTCCGAGTTGAGGCACCCGCCCATCCGCAGCGGGTTGTTGGCGATCACGCCGACGCTGCGGCCCGACAGGCGACCGAAGCCGACGACGATGTTCGGCGCCCACTTGGCCTGGATCTCCTCGAACGAGGAGATCTCGGTCTCGCCGTCGGCCGCCGTCTCGCGGTCGAGGAGGGCGTCGACGATCGGGTGCACGTCGTAGGCGCGACGGTTCGACTCCGGCAGCAGGGCCTTGAGGTCGGTGTCGCCGGCCTCGGCGCGCTGGCGGCTGAAGTGACCCTGCTGGCTGAACGTCGCGACGAGACGTCGGGCACGCCACAGGGCGTCCGGCTCGGAGTCGGCGGTGATGTGGCTGACGCCCGACTTCTTGCCGTGCGTCAGCGGACCGCCGAGCGACTCCATGTCGATCTGCTCACCGGTGACGCTCTTGACGACGTCCGGGCCGGTGACGAACACGCGGCCGGCCGGCGCCATGATGACGATGTCGGTGAGGGCCGGCCCGTAGGCCGCGCCGCCGGCCGCGAAGCCGACGACCACCGAGATCTGCGGGACGTAGCCCGACGCGCGGACCATCGCCTCGAAGACCTGGCCGACGGCGTGGAGTGCCTCCACGCCCTCGGCGAGGCGCGCTCCGCCGGAATGCCAGATGCCGACGACCGGTGCCTGCTCGGCGATGGCGGTGTCGATCGCGTTCACGATGTGCGCGCACCCCACCACACCCATGGCGCCGCCCATGACGGTGCCGTCGGTGCAGTACGAGATGGTGCGCACGCCGTTGACCCGCCCGACGGCCGCCTGCACGCCCGACTTGTCGCGGGGGTGCAGCAACGACATCGAGCCCTCGTCGAAGAAGTTGGTCAGGCGCAGGATGGGGTCCCGCGGGTCCACGGTCTCCTCCGTCGAGGTGATCGGTGCCATTGTGGTCATCTGGTCTCCTAGCAGTTCCGGCGGAGTCGCCCCCGCACCCAGGTCGTGGTCAGTACCGACCGAAGGCGAGCGCGACGTTGTGCCCACCGAATCCGAACGAGTTGTTGAGCGCGTACTCGATGTTCCCGTAGCGCGGCTCACCTGCGACGACGTCGATGTCGCATTCCGGGTCCTGGTTGTCGAGGTTCAGCGTGGGCGGGATGACGCCCTCCTCGACGGACTTGACGGTCAGGACGGACTCCAACGCACCCACGGCACCGATCGAGTGTCCGAGCGCCGACTTCGGTGCGTACACCGAGACGTGGTCGCCCAGAGCGGCGTTGATGGCCAGTGCCTCGGCGGTGTCGCCGATGGATGTCGATGTCGCGTGTGCGTTGACGTGCGTGACGTCGGACCGGGAGATCCCTGCGGTCTCCATCGCCCGGGTCATCGCACGTGCCGCGCCCGTCCCCTCGGGGTGGGGCGCGACCAGGTGATAGCCGTCGGAGGTGATGCCGGTGCCGAGCAGGCGCGCGTGGATGTGCGCGCCGCGGGCCCGTGCGTGGTCCTCCCGTTCGAGGACGAGCAGGGCGGCGGCCTCGCCGAACACGAAGCCGTCCCTGTCCTTGTCGAACGGACGGGACGCCGCACCCGGGTCGTCGTTGCGCGTGCTCATCGCCCGCATCATCGCGAAGCTGGCGATCGGCACGGCGTCGATGAAGCCCTCGACACCACCGGTGACGACCATGTCCGCGTCTCCGAGGACGATGTGCCGCCACGCGTGGGCGATGGCCTCCGATCCCGAGGAGCATGCGGAGACCGGGGTGATGACGCCCGCCTGGGCGCCCACGTTCAGGCCGATGACCGCGGCGGGTCCGTTCGGCATGGTCATGGGCACCGCCAGCGGCGACACCTTCCGGTAGTTCTTCGTCCCCGTCATCGCGTCGTGTGCCGCGATGAGTGCGTCCCCGCCGCCGAGACCGGTGCCGAGAACGACCGCGAGGCGGTCCTTGTCGACATCCGGCTCGCCGGCCTGCTCCCACAGTCGCTTGCTGAGCACGTGCGCCATGCGCTCGACGTAGCTCATGCGCCGTGCCTCGACGCGCGACACCTCTTCGGTCGGATCCTTCACCAACTTGCCACCGATGCGGACCGGGAGGTCGTACTCGGTGATGAACTCGTCGGTCAGCGCCTTGATGCCGGTCTCACCGGCGAGCAGGCCCTTCCAGGTCGAGTCGAGGTCCTCGCCGACGGACGTCGTGGCGACCATCGAGGTCACCACGACGCTGGGGAAGTTCCCGGCCGCGGTCGAGTACTCGCGAAGAGAGGAGGTCAATTAGGTCACTCAGCCTTCTTGGCGGCGTCCACCTGGGCCTGGATGGCCGCAGCGGCCTCGGGGTTCTCGGCCTCGAGCTTCTGGATGTAGGCCACCGCGTCGCCGACCGTCCGCAGTCCGGCCAGGTCCTCGTCGGGGATCTTCACGCCGTACTTGTCCTCGGTCTGGACCGCGATCTCGACCATCGACAGCGAGTCGATGTCCAGGTCGTCCACGAAGGACTTGTCGATCGTGACCTCGGAGGGCTCAATACCGGTGACCTCTTCGATGATCTCCGCGATCCCGGCGATGAGTTCTTCCTGAGTCGCCACTGCGTGGCTCCCTTCATGTTCGTCGTTGTCGAGCTGTGAGTTCCGGAGCGATGCGCTGCATCGTTTGGACGGGCGTGTCACGCCTTCCGGGTGTCCCCGCAGGTGCGGGGACCTCTATCCAAGTTCTGTGACCCCGTCGAGGTCGTCGGGGGTCTTGCAGGCCCGCGTCGGCACGCCCTTGAGCTCGCGCTTGGCGATGCCCACCAAGGTGCCCGCCGGGGGGAGCTCGACGAGGGCGGAGACGCCCATCTCGCGCATGGTCGCCGAGCACAGGTCCCACCGGACCGGGTTGGTGACCTGGGCGACGATGCGGTCGAGTGCCTCGCGGCCGGACGACACCGGTCGGCCGTCGTAGTTGGAGAGGAGCACGGCGGTGGGCTCCTGCGGCGTGATCGACGCAGCGGCGGCCGCCACGGCATCCTGTGCCGGCGACATGAAGTGCGTGTGGAAGGCCCCCGCCACGGACAGTTTACGGGTCCGGGCCTTCTCCGGCGGATCGGCGAGCAGGGCGTCGATCGCCTCGACGCGACCGGCCGCGACGATCTGGCCGACGGCGTTGCGGTTGGCCGGGACGAGCTCGAGCTCGGCGAGGCGGGCCAGGACCTGCTCCTCGTCGCCCCCGAGCACGGCGGCCATCGTCGTCGGTTCCAGCGCGCAGGCCTTCGCCATCTCGCGCCCGCGGATCGCGGCCAGGCTGACGGCCTCGTCGCGGGTGATGACACCGGAGATCGCCGCGGCGGCCAGCTCCCCGACGGAGTGACCGGCGACGACGAGGTCGGAGGGCAGGTCGATGCGCTTCGTCAGCTCGTCGTGGGCAAGGAGCGCGGAGACGACGACGAGGGGCTGGGTCACCGCGGTGTCGGTGATCTCCTCCGCGGTCGCGGTGGTGCCGAGACGGGCGAGGTCGAGTCCGGTGGACTTGGACCACGTGGCGACCTGGTCGGCCGCGCCAGGGAGGTCGAGCCAGGACTCGAGCATCCCCGGGGTCTGCGAGCCCTGTCCGGGCGCGAGCAACGTGAGCACGTGACTACAGAACACCCTGAACCTGTGTCATGTGGCTGTCGGAGCCGATGAACCTTCGTGGCGCTATTTGTAGGGATCCGACAAAGGACAGTCGTGGTGTGTCCGGTTCGTCATCGACTCGCAACTCGTGATATAGAACAGCGCCGATCACGGCTACGTATGAAAAGCTCCACCAAATTGTGACTGGTGTTACTCGAGGTGCTCAAGTCAACGTTCTGTGTCGGTCTCGTGCTAGCCGACCGACCGTTGCGGCCACTCGCAGGACATACGCGTCGCGCGGGTTGGTCGGGTCCCGACCGGTCACCTCGGCGATGCGTTTTAGTCGGTATCTGACAGTATTCGGGTGGACGAACAGTTCCCGCGCGCACGACTCCACGGACCCCCCGGAGTCCAGGTAGGCATCCAGGGTGCTGGTGAGTGTGTCGCCTCCCTTGCCCAGTGGCGTTACCAGGAAGTCGTTCAGGGTCCGCACGGCCGCCGCGTCACCCAGCAGTGCCCGCTCGGGGAGCAGCTCCCAGCTGTGCACCGGACGGGGCGCGCCGGGCCAGCCCGCGACCGCCTCCATCCCGGCCAGCGCCTCCGCGGCCGAGCCGTGCGCCGCGCCCAGGTTCGGCGTCGTGTGCCCGATGACGACCGGCCCCTCGGCGAAGTGCGTCAGCAGCTCCTGGACGAAGTCCTGACCCGACGACATGTCGCCGCTGAGGATCGCGACCAGGAGCGTCCCCTGCACCACCGACAGCGCGGCCCGGTCGTGCTTGCGGGCCGTCGTGTGGATGGCCAACGGCACCGACACGTTCTGCTCCGGCGGCGGGTAGCCGACGACGACGGTGGCGGTCGCGTCGGCGTCCCAGTTGAGCGCGGCCGCGCGCGAGAGCAGCGTGGGTCCGGTGTCACCGCGGACCACGGCGTCGACGACGAGCGCCTCGAGCCGTGAGTCCCAGGCGCCGCGCGATTCGGCGGCCGAGGCGTAGATGGCCGCGGCGGCGAACCCGATCTCCCGGCCGTAGCGCAGGACCGCCTCGGTCAGCGCACGCAGCTGCGCGTCGTTGCGGGCGAGCAGCGGCAGCCACTTCTCGAAGAACTCCATCGCGACGCGGACCATCTCGACCGACTGCAGGAGCGTGATCCGGCGGGCGAGATCCTGTGGCACCGCCTGGAACGCCTGGACGGTGAACTTGAGGTTGCCCTCCGGGTCCTGCAGCCACTCGACGAAGTTGACCACCGCGGTCTGCACGACCAGTTGCACCGAGGCGCGCTGCTGCGCCTCGAGGTCCTGGAAGTACGGCAGCTGGTCGGTCATCGAGTGCACGGCCTCGGTGGCCAGTCGTCCGCTGTACTGCTTGACCCGCTTGAGCAGCGTGTCCGGCAGCGCCGCGTGCACGTCCGCCGGCGCCGGGACGCGGGCGCCCTGGGCGCTGAGCGGATCGCCCGGCGGATGATCGGTCGGCGTCGACGAGGTCTCGCTCACCAGGACACACTAGATGCCGGTGCCGGTGGCGAGACCTCGTTCACGCTGACCACGACGAGGTTCGCGATCACGAACCCGACGCGTACCGGATGTCGCCGCTCGTCACGCCACCCCGGGGTCGCTCGTCTGCTCCGGCGCCGCGAGAACGTCGGTGATGGCGTACTTCTCGGCCGCCTTCGCCGCGACGGAGTGGTCGATGTGTCCCTCGCGGGCCAGCGCCAACAGCGTCGCCACCACGATCGACTCGCCGTCGACGTTGAAGAACCGTCGCGCGGCCGGGCGGGTGTCGGAGAACCCGAAGCCGTCGGTGCCGAGGGTCAGGTACGTCCCCGGCACCCACGCGCGGATCTGCTCGGGCACCGCGCGCATGAAGTCGCTCACGGCGACGAACGGGCCCTGTGACCGCGCGAGCGCCGTCGTCACGTAGGGCTCGCCGTGCTCGCCGTCGGGATCGCGCAGGGCCGACCGCTCGTGCTCCACGCCCTCGCGGGCCAGCTCGTTCCACGACGTCACCGACCACACGTCGGCCGCGACGTCCCACTCGTCGGCGAGCATCTCCTGCGCCCGCACCGCGTCGGACATGGTGACGCCCGAGACGAGGATGTTGGCGGGGTACTGCTTCTCGCCGGCCGCCGGGTGGCAGCGGTAGATGCCCTTCAGCACGCCCTCGACGTCGAGGTCGTCGGGCTGCGGCGGCTGCACGATCGGCTCGTTGTAGACGGTGATGTAGTAGTAGACGTTCTCCGGGTCCTCGCCGTACATCCGACGCACACCGTCGACGACGATGTGTGCCATCTCGTAGGCGTAGGCCGGGTCGTACGCCACCACCGCGGGGTTCGACGCGGCGAGCAACAGCGAGTGCCCGTCGGCGTGCTGGAGCCCCTCACCGGTCAGGGTGGTGCGCCCGGCGGTCGCGCCGAGCACGAAGCCCCGCGCCATCTGATCGGCCGCGGCCCACAGGCCGTCGCCGGTCCGCTGGAACCCGAACATCGAGTAGAAGATGTACAGCGGGATCATCGGCTCGTCGTGGGTCGCGTAGGACGTCCCCACCGCGGTGAACGACGCCGTCGAGCCGGCCTCGTTGATGCCCTCGTGCAGGATCTGACCGATCTCGCTCTCCTTGTAGGCGAGCATCAGGTCGGCGTCGACGGAGGTGTAGAGCTGCCCGTTGCGGTTGTAGATCTTCAGCGACGGGAACCACGAGTCCATGCCGAAGGTGCGGGCCTCGTCGGGGATGATCGGCACGACGCGCTTGCCGATCTCCTTGTCGCGCATCAGTTCCTTGAAGATGCGCACCAGCGCCATGGTCGTCGCGACCTGTTGCTTGCCCGAGCCCTTGGCGGCGGTCTTCACGATCGGCTTCGGGTCGACCGTCAGCGCCTTGCTCGTCGTGCGGCGCCGGGGGAGGAACCCGCCGAGCGTCTTGCGGCGGTCCAGCATGTACTGGATCTCCGGCGCGTCCATCCCGGGGTGGTAGTACGGCGGGAGGTACGGATCCTTCTCCAGCTCCTTGTCGCTGATCGGGATACGCGTCGAGTCGCGGAAGTCCTTGAGGTCCTCCAGGGTCAGCTTCTTCATCTGGTGCGTGGCGTTGCGCCCCTCGAAGTGCTTGCCCAGCGTGTAGCCCTTGATGGTGTGGGCCAGGATCACGGTCGGCTGGCCCTTGTGCGACATCGCCGACGCGTACGCGGCGTGCACCTTGCGGTAGTCGTGCCCACCGCGCTTGAGGTTCCAGATCTGGGCGTCGGTGAGGTTCTTGACCAGTTCCTTGGTCCGCGGGTCGCGACCGAAGAAGTGCTCGCGGACGAAGGCGCCGTCGTTGGCCTTGTAGGTCTGGAAGTCGCCGTCGGGGGTGGTGTTCATCAGGTTGACCAGGGCGCCGTCGCGGTCGGCGTGCAGGAGGGCGTCCCACTCGCGTCCCCAGACCACCTTGATCACGTTCCACCCGGCGCCCCGGAAGAACGACTCGAGCTCCTGGATGATCTTGCCGTTACCGCGGACCGGGCCGTCGAGTCGCTGCAGGTTGCAGTTGATGACGAAGGTCAGGTTGTCGAGGCCCTCGGTCGCGGCGACGTGCGCGAGGCCCCGCGATTCCGGCTCGTCCATCTCGCCGTCGCCGAGGAACGCCCAGACGTGCTGCTCGGAGGTGTCCTTGATCCCGCGGTCGTGCAGGTAGTGGTTGAACCGCGCCTGGTAGATCGCGTTCATCGGGCCGATGCCCATGGACACGGTCGGGAACTGCCAGAAGTCGGGCATGAGGCGGGGATGCGGGTACGACGGCAGGCCGCCGCCCTCGCCGGCGTGGCTGTGCTCCTGGCGGAACCCGTCCATCCGGGCCTCGTCGATGCGGCCCTCGAGGAACGCGCGGGCGTAGATGCCGGGGGAGGCGTGGCCCTGGATGAAGATCTGGTCGCCACCGCCCGAGTGGTCCTGCCCGCGGAAGAAGTGGTTGAAGCCGACCTCGTAGAGCGCGGCCGACGACGCGTAGGTGGAGATGTGTCCACCGACGCCCACGCCCGGTCGCTGCGCGCGGTGCACCATGATCGCCGCGTTCCAGCGGATGAAGGCGCGGAACCGGCGCTCGACCTCCTCGTCACCGGGGAACCAGGGCTCGCTCTCGGTGGGGATGGTGTTGACGTAGTCGGTGGAGGTCAGGGCCGGGATCGACACCCGGCGCTCGCTGGCACGCTCCAGCATCCGCAGCAGCAAATAGCGCGCGCGACCCGGCCCGGCGTTCTCGAGCAGCCCGTCGAACGAGGCGAGCCACTCGTCGGTCTCCTGCGGGTCGATGTCCGGGAGATAGGAGGCGACCCCCTCCCGGATGACCCGGACGCGCTCGCTGCCGGAGGTCGACGACGCCGGGCTGATCTGCTGTGTCACTGGTGGTGGGCTCCTCGTGTCCTCACGGCGGTGGTGTGCCGGTCGTGGTGCGTGCGGGCCGACTGGGTGCGCCGACCTCCTCGACCCCGCGCGCGACGGGTGTGTCGGAGCGAGGTACGTCACCAATCGTGCCGTATGTGACCCGGCCCGGCACACGATCCCCCGGGTCCGCGGACGTGGTGTCTGCCATGTTGTCGGTGCAGGACGGGCTGGGGCAGGATGCGCACCGTGTCGACAGCCGTCCGCCCCCGTGTCACCGCGCGCCTGTGCGCAGCGCTGGCGGCGGCCGCGGTGTGCGCCACCGTCGCCGGATGCGCCGACGCGGTGAGCGGGACGGCACGGGTGGACGCGTCGGACGTGGGCGCCTACCGCGCAGCCGTGTCGTCCGCGGCCGCGGCGTCGGCCGAGAAGGAACGCACCGACGCCGACTACGCGGTGTGCTCGACGTCGACGACGGCGGCCGGCCAGATGCTGTCGGCCTACAACACCTTCGTCACCGCGCTCAACCGGACTCAGGACTACGGGGCGCTCGCAGGCAAGGACCTCGCCGCCGCGACAGCCCTCGACCGTGGCGTCGGCACGATCCGTGGCGCCCTGCGACCGACGAACAGCGAGGCGGTCCGTGCCGCCGCGTCGACCCTGGCCGACCGGTCGGGGGTCCTCGCCGGTGTCGTCCGGGCCAAGGGCCGCGGCGAGCTGAACGCGGCGTCGGGCGGTTTCCTGCAGGCGCGCGACGGCCTGCTGGCCACGTGCCGTCCGTTCTCGGCGGGCGCCACCGTCGCGCCGTCCGGCTCGCCGGCGCCCTCGACGTCCGGCACCGCCCCCCGCTGACCGTGGCGTCGAGGTCAACGCCCCAGCGCACGGCACATCGAGACCGTGTCCCGGCTTGCATGTTGGCCGGACACACTGTTGTCTGGTCACAACCGCCGGACCCGTCCGGTGGCGGACGGTCGGTGTCGACAGAGGAGGTCTCCCGCGGTGGTTGCCGCGCACGGTAATCGGGCCGAGGCGCTCGGGTTCAGCTCGGGCATGGTGGTTCAGGAACTCGGGTGGGACGAGGACACCGACGACGACCTGCGCGCGGACATCGAGGAGCTGATCGGCGGCGATCTGCTCGACGAGGACTCCGACGAGGTCATGGACGTGGTCATCCTCTGGTGGCGCGAGTCCGACGGTGACCTGGTCGACGCGCTGATGGACGCGATCGGGCCCCTCGCCGACGACGGGTACGTCTGGGTGTTCTCCCCGAAGACGGGCACCGACGGCTACGTCGACCCAGCGGAGATCGCCGAGGCCGCCCCAACGGCCGGCCTCACGCAGACCTCCGCGATGAACCTCGGCGACTGGTCGGGTTCGCGGCTCGTGCAGCCCAAGGCTCGCGCGCCGCGCAAATGACGCTGGATTCCTCGTCACCGGTGTCGACCGAACAGACCATTCCCGCCTCGTCGGGTCCGCTCGAGCCGGGCACGCGTGCCCCCGACTTCGAGCTGCGGGACCAGAACAACCAGCGTGTCGCGCTCAGTTCGTTCCGGGGCCACAAGCGCGTGGTCGTCGTGTTCTTCCCGCTCGCCTTCACCGGCACCTGCGAGGGCGAGCTGGGCTACCTCCGCGACCACCTGCCCGAGTTCGAGAACGACGACTCCGTGCTGCTCGCGGTGTCCGTCGGGCCACCGCCCACCCACAAGGTGTGGTCGTCACTGCAGGGGTTCCTGTTCCCGATCCTGTCCGACTTCTGGCCCCACGGTGCGACGGCCATGGAGTACGGGGTGTTCAACCCGCGCAGCGGCTACGCCAACCGTGGCACCTTCGTCGTCGACCTCGAGGGCGTCATCACCTACTCGCAGATGGTGGGCCCCGGCGAGATGCGCGACGACACCGTGTGGACCCGCGTGCTCGACGAGCTGGGCGGCTGACCCCTCCTCTGCGAGGATTTCCGCCACGCCGCCCGCGGCACTACATTCGTTCCTCGGCATGCGGTCGCGACCCGTGCCGTCGGCGCGTATAGCTCAGCGGTCAGAGCTCTGGTCTTACACACCAGCGGTCGGGGGTTCAAATCCCTCTGCGCGCACCGATAGACGCAGGTCAGCGTCACGGAGCATCGGAAGGTAACACTTTCGGGTAACACTCCAGCTAGGCTGAC
>NZ_JAMTCG010000007.1:0-305884 GCF_024171725.1 Williamsia serinedens | reverse complement strand
GCGCGTACGCCACCTGTCACGATCGCACACCGCTATGTGTCGTGACCTGCGGAAACGTGCTGAATTCGGAGGGTTCAAATCCCTCTGCGCGCACCGATAGACGCAGGTCAGCGTCACGGAGCATCGGAAGGTAACACTTTCGGGTAACACTCCAGCTAGGCTGACGGTATGCGTCTCCCATCCGGCGTCACCAGATGCGCACCGCGCGTGTGCTGGTGGGCGCCGTGAAGGCGTCGATCCACTCCCGCGACAACACCGACGGCAGTCGTTCCTGGCGCGTTCGCTGGCGGGAGCACGGCAAGCAGAAGACCGCGACGTTCCTGTCGCCGGAGTCGGCCGAGCGGTTCCGTCTGAACATCGAGCGCTACGGCCCGGACCAGGCGAAGCTGATCGAGGGCGTTGGCGTCGCGGGGGAGAAGCAGTACACCCTGCGCAACGCGATCGACGACCACCTCGCGGCGTTGACGGGTATCGAGCGCGGCACGATCGTCACCTACGAGCGGTACCGAGACCGCGACCTCGCCGACATGGGAGCCCTGCCGCTCGAGACTGTCACCGACACAGTCGTCGCCGCGTGGCTCGCGGACCTGGCTGAGGAGTTCTCCGGCAAGACGATCGCCAATAAGCACGGCTTCCTGTCCGCGGTGATGGGGAGGGCGGTACGCGAGGGCAGGATCCCCAGCAATCCGTGCGACCGGACGCGGCTGCCACGCAAAGACTCCGAACGTGAGCCGGTGTTCCTCACCAAGACGCAGTTCGCCACGGTCCTGTCGTCCGTGCCCGACGGGTGGAAGCCGCTGGTGCGCTGGCTCGTCGGGACAGGCATGCGCTTCGGTGAGGCGACCGCGCTGCGAGTGGGCGACGTCGACCCCGACAGCGGGCTCGTCCGAATCAGGCGGGCGTGGAAGTTCACCGGCACCGCGGAGCCGAAGATGTCGTACCCGAAGTCGAAGGCGGGACGCCGCGACATCAACGTCCCGGCGACGCTGATCGCCGAACTGGACCTCGACAGGCCCGCCGACGACCTGCTGTTCGTCGACCCGGACCGCGGCGGCCGCGTCACCTATCCGAAGTTCCGGCACACGGCGTGGAAGAACGCGGTGAAGGCAGCTGGACTACGCGCGACACCGCACGACCTGCGCCACACGTGCGCGAGCTGGATGCTGAAGGCGGGCGTCCCGATCCACGTCGTGCAGGCGCACCTGGGGCACGAGTCCATCACCACGACGATCGGCGTGTACGGCCACGTCGACCGCGCGAGCCACGAGCAGGCGGCGGCCGCGGTCAGCGCGATGCTCGACTAGTCGGTCGCGGGCTCGCCGCGGCTGGGCGGCTGGTAGCGCCGGAGGATGCCGACCACGAGGCTGACTACCGCGAGCACCACGAGGATCGTCACGGGCGTCGCCATGCCGCCGCGCGCGTCGTTGCATCCTTCGACGGCGTCGGTCGAGTCGGTCGCCTGCAGCGAGAAGCTGTCGCCTCGCAACGCGGCGCCCAGCTGGTCCTGCGAGATGCGCAGATCTTGTTGAGCGTCAGCGGACTTCGCCGAGTCATCTTGACTGGCTGCCCACGAGCCGCAGTCCACGCCCTGGTAGGTGACGGGGTAGATCGCGACGATGCCGGCGGCCAGGAGGAAGTCGACCGCGAGGATGAACGCGACCGCGCCCGGTTTGCCGAGCGCCCGGCGCATCGACGCCGTGTTCTCGCGGAAGTTGTCTCCCATTTGGCCCATTAGTGCGCGCCCCTTCGACGTGACTCCCGCTCCGACCGAATGCGGAGCAACCGATTTGTCAGGATCGGGTCGAACTCTACCGCCGCACCTTCGTCCAGCAGCCGGTTCAACCGCTGGTAGTAGCGCACGGGGGAGAGGCCTAGCTCGCGCTGCACCGCGCTCTCAGCGGCGCCGGCGTTGCGCCACCACCGACCCGCGAACTCGAGCAGCTGCTTGTCGTCGTCGGTCATGCCGCCTCGCCTCCCAGCTGTCCGTCGATCCACAGCCGTTCCTCGTCGCTGAGTGACTGCACCAGGGCGACAAGCATCGGCACGTCGACCCACAGCTCGTCGGCGATCTCGTCGGTGTGACGCGTCCACCGCAGCACCTCGACGAGCTTCCCGAGCTCGATCAGCCGCCGCGCCGCGATGCGCTCTACCGTTCGCTCCTCGCGAGCCCGGAGCGATGCGTCGTCCGGGAACACGCGGCGCTCGTCGTGCACGAGCTCGTGGGCGATCGTGCAGCGACGCTCGGCCTGCAGCTGCCGGGAGTCGACGTCAACCGTGTCGCCGATCAGCTGGCCGCGCTCGCAGTCGCCAACCTCGCGGAAGCGGATTGTCAGGTGCTTCCGATCCCTCGCGTCTCGCCACGGGTGGTACATCATGCTGTCGGACGTTAGAGCGGGGGTCCGACAAAAACCGCGCTGACCAGGAATTACACGGATGTGATTGAGGGGCGAACGAGAGCGGCCGACGCCCCGTAGAGGGCGCCGGCCGCTTGTGCAGTGCGAGTGTCAGACAGCTGTCGGGTGCTGATCCGATTGAGTCCGAATCTGCTCTTCCATCTCGTCTAGGCGCTTCGACATCGTCGCGTCCGGCTCCATCGCGCGAAGCCGTGCGATGTAAGCCAGCTGTGCCTGGACCTTTTCTCGTTCCTGTCGCGACTTCTGCCGTCGCCTCTGTGTCGTGGTCATGTCAGTCTGTTTCCTAACCCCCGAAACCCACGTTACCGACGCCCGACCCCCATCGGGTTGTCCCTCAGCGGCCCCTCACAGGTCCGCACGCAACGCCACTGCAGTCGCCTCAGCGATACCCTTCACAGCGTCACCCTTGAGCAACTTCCTACTGTCACCCTCGTACTTGCGGTCGAGCGACAGTACGCCGACTAGTTTGCCGCCAGTGTCCGACATTATCGGGACGGCCAAGACTTCGGCGTATTTGGAGGCGATGCCGACGAACTCGTTGTAGGTGAAGTTGCTTCGATCGTCCGCGCTCAGTGCTTGAAACTGCGCCTCTGACAGAGGACCGTTCTTACACATCTTCGCGATCGGAGCCCAGTGCTTGTGCTCTGTCGTTCGGGTTCGCAGAACCTTCCCAATCACGCCCTTCCCCGCAACCCACGCGACCATCGACGGCTGGGGGACGTCTGTGACACGGAATCGCTCGACTCGTCGCAACTGCTCCTCGTGCACGAAGACCAGCCGACCGGCATGCCTCCAACGCTTCTTGGCCACGAACACGCTGGCCCCGAGCTGAGCGAAAGAGACCCCAGCTACCTCTTCCGAGATCTCCGCTAACGCCGCGACCAGCGACTTCTGGCGCCGCTTCTCTTTCCCGGCTCGCTCCTCCGCTCGGATGCGACGGAAGGCCCCTCGTGCGTTTTGCCAAGCTGCGGAACCGCCGACTACCACGGCTAGCACGACAAGGATCCAGGTGTGCTTCTTGAACGCGTCGACGTCTCGCATGGCCTGAACAACCACAAACGCTGCGCCCGAGATGGCGACGAGGATGCGTGCCGCGATCCCAGCCACCAGCTTCGCTCTCGCGATCACCCTCCCGAAACCCCCGCCAGCAGTGGCCGACCCTCGTCAGCGCGCAGATGTACATGTTTACGGCATTCAGCCTCGAGATCCGCCCGATTTGCACCGTGTTGGAACTTGTTCACTCCGACCCGGGGCCGCCAGGGCTCTCCGCGTCAGCGTCCTGCTGCTCACGTAGCCGTTGTCCACGCGACTTGCCCGCCTGGCGCCGCTGCGCGAGGTCGTAGTCGGACTGCGTGTCGTCGGCGGCGGCCGGCTCGGCGATCCGCGGCGCGATGAACGGGCTCCGCTTGGTCTTCTGGCCTTCGTCCGCCTCGCCCTGTGCTCCCTGCGGCGTGGTCGGATCCACTGCATCTGCTTCTCCTGTTGTGAGTGCTGCGCGCACCACGGAGATCAGAGCCTTCTTCATGGGCTCGTCGAGATCGTCGACGCCGGCAGGTAGTCGAAGCGCGAAGTCTGACCGGCTGGTGACCGGGATTCCCAGACCGCTTGCGTAGGCCAGGACGATGGCGGACTCGGTGGCGTGCAGGGCACGCGCCATCCCGTCGATCGTCTCGAGCTTCTTCGGGAACTGCTTCGGCGCACTGTTCGACAGCTCCTGGAAAGTCTGGAACTTGACCTGGTAGCCGGAGTCGGCCTCCAGGTCTCGAACGGACTTCCCAGCCGCGAGTGCTTCGCGGATGAGGTCTCGGATCGTGGGCACAGGAGAACCCTCGGCGCGATGACCGCTGCGAGCAACCACGCGTCAGTCCTTACCGTCTACCAGCATCACGGGCTGAAACTACCGCTAGTTGGCTACTAGAAAAACCCTGGTCGGGCCGCGAATAGTCAGTGGTCAGCGGAAAAACACGGCTGTTATTTCTTGACAACCGTCTACCAGTAGACCCATGATTGGCCCGTACTGCTTGACACGTAGACGGCTACTAGGGGACAGTGTGAGGACAGCAAGACGGCGATGGCCGAAGGGGACATGGATGCGTTTGCGAAGCCCAGACACGCTGCGGGCGCTGATGGCTCAGTACGACTTTTCGCTCGGGCGGCTCGCGCGATACGCGGACTGCTCGAAAGGCTTCATCTCGCACCTGCTTGCCGGCCGCCGCGCAAGCTGCACGCCGCAGCTGGCCGAGCGCATCGCGGAGGCTCTCCACGTGCCGCTCGAGGTGCTTTTCGAGGTCCGGGTGTCAACCAGTGACATGTCCGACGTCAAGCGTAAGAAGCCAGTAGCTGCATGAAAATGCCGCCTCGGTGCGCGAACACCGGGCGGCCCAGCACCCGAGAGGAAACCTCGAATGCACACCGATACTAACGGGCCAGCCCGGACGGACGTGTCGCCGTTCGACGCCGGTCGCGTTCCGTGCGCTCAGGGCGGCGAAGACCACTGGTCGGCCCGCTGGCTGATGGTGCAGATGGGCTACCCGACTTGGCAGCACTTCGAGCCCGTCGTTGAGCGCGCGAAGGTGGCGGCCCACAACCAGGGCTTCAACGTCCGGACCCTTTTCACGGTCAACCGTGAGAAGTCGGGCGGCCGGCCGCGCACCGACTACCTGCTGACGCGCTTCGCCGCCTACCTCGTGGCGATGAACGGAGACCCGCGCAAGACCGAGGTGGCCGCAGCGCAGTCCTACTTCGCGGTCAAGACCCGTGAAGCGGAGATCGCTCGCCCGGTCGAGATGACCCGCGAGGAGCTGCTCGCACGAGCCGTGCTCGAGGCCGACGTCGCGATCCGCGAACTCAAGCCCAAGGCCGAGCGCTACGACCGGTTCCTGGCCGCCGAGGGCGACTGGTCGGTCAGCGAGACCGCCGGCGTCATCCAGCGGGCGGGCGCAGTTATCGGTGAGCGCCGCCTCTTCGACTACCTCGACGAGAACAAGTGGACGTTCCGCGACGGCAAGAACAAGTGGCGCGCCACCCAATACGCGAAGGAACGCGGGTGGGTGAGTGAGAAGCCGCAGGGCTCGTGGGTGGATCCCGAGACCGGAGCAACGCACCTGCGCACCCCGCAGGTCCGCATCACCGCGAAGGGCGCCGACCGTCTCGTCGGACTGCTGACCGGGAGGACCGCATGAGCACGTTCCAGACCGTCCACGAGCTAGCGGAGGAGTGGGGCGCCGGCTTCACCCCGCGCTACATCCGCTCACAGCTACAGGAGGGTGGCGTCTTCCACGGCTTGGGCCACAAGAAAGGCCAGGAGTGGCGGTTCACCGAGGACGACAAGCGCCGGATGGTGGAGCGGCTGCACGTCCCGGCCCGCGACCTGGATGCTCCTGCGCCGTCGGGCCTCTCGCCCCGTTCGCGCCTGCGCCGCACCGCATGACTCTCCCCGCCGACGCCCGGGGATCGGCGTCGGCGGCTGGAGCGCCCGAGACACGGCATCCCGGGCACGACCCCCGCCCCGTCCCCACGTCGGGGCGGGGGTCATCACCGGACCTCAACCACAACAACACGATTGGACACTGATGGACCTCATCTTGACCGTCTTCGGTCTCATGTTCCTCGCGCTGACCTGGGCGTCGGCGTACATCCCGGGCGGTGAGAAGTGATCGCCGCGAAGTCGTTGGACCGCGTCCTCGAGGGGCTGGTCGCGCAGAAGAAGCTGTGCGGCGGCGAGAAGTGCCGACGTCCGCGCTGCAGAAGATGCGCTGAGGGTCGGGCCTACCGCGCGCGGATGGACGGGGGAGTGGCGTGAGCGCCTCGGCAGCCGACCGTTTGGTCGACGTGTGTGTGGTTGAAGTGTCTGGCCAGCAGGTCGTGCAGTTCGTGCCGTCGCCGCGCGTCGAGTTGTTGTCCGCAGATGTCGCCCGCCGGATCGGTCAGGCGATCATCGACTGCGCCGACCTCGCCGACAGCATGAAACGGGGTGCGGCATGAGGACCGTCGCGAAGGAGTTTGCCCGCCTGCTGGGCGTCATCGCCCTGTCCGTCGTCATCACGTTCGTCGCGATCGTGGTCATCGCGTACCTGGGCGGCCTCCAGGTCATCGCGGAGGTGGCGCGGCGATGAGCGATCCCGTGTTCTCCCTCCCGCGGCCCGAGAACTGGAAGACCCGCGGCGCGTGCGTCGGTCAGTGGCAGGAGTTCGACGCCGAAGAGTCGAAGCGCTCGAAGGACCACCGCACCCAGCTGAGGCTGTGCGCGACCTGTCCCGTGCTGCAGGAGTGCCGGATCGACACGGTGAGGACGCGTCCCAACGGCGGCATCCGAGCTGGTGAAGTGCTCGGCGTCAGGAGCGAACGCAAGTTCCAGCGCATCGCTGAAGCCGCCGGCATCGACTATGTGCCACCGGCCGCCCAGAGCGAACTGCAGCCCTGCGGCACCTACGCCGCCTACCAGCGGCACATGAGGCGCAAGGAGAAGGTCTGCGACGAATGCCGTAGAGCGATGGTGCAGAAGTCGCAATCACGGAGGCGGGCATCGTGATCGATCTCGAGCGAATTGAGTGGCGCCGCGGGGAAGTCCGGCGTCTCACCCGCCACGGCTACTCGGCATCACGGATTGCCGCGGCGATCGGGGTTGCCGAGCGCACGGTGGTTCGCGACCGGGTGGCGATCGGTGTCGCGCAACGCAGACCAGAGCTGATCTCCGAAGCCGTGTGGGAACGAGTCGAGAAGCTTATGGCCGGAGGGTGCTCCTGCGCTGAGGCAGCGCGAACCGTCGGCATCAGCAAGCACGCAGTGGCCCATCGGTTCCCGGACCACAAGTGGACGCGAGCGCAGACCGCCGAGTGGGCCCGGTTCATGCGCGAGGTCAGGAGGGCGTCGTGAGCGAGCTCGATTGGGATCTGGCCGACGAGCTGTACGAGCACCGCGTCGAGGACCGACTACGCGACAAGTGGGGCGGCCCCGACGACGAAGAAGACCGATACGAGCGCGAACTCTGGAGAGACAGATGACACTCACGACCCACCCCGAGCTGATCCAGGGCTCGGACGAATGGCTCGAGCAACGCCTCGGACTGGTCACCGCCAGCGTCGTCGGGCAGCTCATCACCGAGCGTGAACTGACTGCCCGCGAGTACGACTGCCCCGCATGTGGTGCCGCAAGGGGCACGCCTTGCATCAGCAAAGTCAAGGCCGGCAGTGAGCTGAAGACAATGCACGCCGAGCGCGCCGAGTTGGCCCGTGAGACAGCGGCTGTCGTGCTCGAACCGGCCACTGGCGACGTCGCGCAAGGCCTCGCCCTCACCCTCGCCGCCGAGCGAATCTACGGGTTCAGCTACCCGACCCGCATGACCGACGACATGTGGCGCGGCGTCGAAGACGAACCGCGGGCCCGGGACAAGTACGCCGAGCACCACGGGGTCACCGTCGACCAGGTCGGCTTCATGACCGAGGACAAGTGGGGCTTCACGCTCGGCTACTCGCCCGACGGCCTTGTCGGCGACGACGGGCTCATCGAGATCAAGAGCCGCAGACCCAAGAAGCAGCTAGAGACCGTGCTCACGGGTGAGGTGCCGGCCGAGAACTACGCCCAACTTCAGACGGGTCTGCTCGTCTCGGGTCGCGAGTGGATCGACTACGTGTCCTACGCCGGCGGCACCCACATGTTGACCACCCGCGTGTACCCCGATCGCGTCTGGCAGAGGGTCATCGTCGAAGCGATCCGGCTCGCCGAGAACCGCATTCGAGACATCGTCTCGCGCTACACGGACGTCGTCGACGCCATGGGCTACCCGCTCACCGAGCGCATCCTCGAGCAGGAGATCCAGTTCTCATGAACATCACCGAAGACGACCTCACCCGGGCCGCCGCACCCCGCAGCGACCAGCTCAACGCCGACGACCTCATGTCCGGCCCGCGCACCGTCACCATCACCGATGTCCGCCGCGGCAACAGTGAGCAGCCCGTTGAGCTCGTCACCGCCGAGTTCGGAGACGGCCGCCCATACCGCCCCGGCAAGAGCATGATCCGCGTCCTCATCAGTGCGTGGGGAACCAAGGCCGAGGACTACAAGGGCCGCCGCCTCATGATCTACCGCGACCCCGAGATCACCTTCGGCCGCGAGAAGGTCGGCGGGATCCGCATCTCGGCGATGTCGCACATCGACAAGCGGCTGGTCATCCCGCTCACTGTGACGCGCGGCAAGCGTTCGCCGTTCGTCGTCGAGCCCCTCGCCAACCCCGAGCCCGACTACGACGCCGTTGAGCAGTGGGCGGCCAAGCACGAGAAGGTCGACGCGCTCCAGGGCGCACTGACCCGGATGCAGGCCGTCGACACTGACCGCGCGAGAGCGGCGTGCGCTGTCATCCAGGCGCGCATCGATGAGCTGACGCCGCCGCAGGACGCGGCATGACGGCCCGCATCGTCAGGGTGCGCGGCACCGGTGAGGACCGGGCCGCGAACATGCTCTCGCTCATCCGCGGCGTCGAGCTCGAGTACCTCGCCGAGATCCGCCCGATAGGAGTCCGGACGTTCCGGCAGTCCGTCGACGCCGGCGTCGCCGAGGCGGTCCGACTGGACGCACTCGGCCCGTGGGTCGGCGTTGGCTACTCCCTCGGCTGCTGCGTGCTCGCCGAGGCCGCGCGCTACCGGTGGCTGCCGAACCTGCGCGGGCTCGTGCTCGTCGCCAGCCCGTACGCCTGGGGCACGTCGATGCGCCACGGCATCGCGGGGCGGATCGGCCTGGGCGACCTCGACATCCCTGTCCGCGAGATCAGCATCGACGACGACCCGATCCCGAACTGCGACGTCCGCAACGGCGGCCGACAGATCGCGGTCACGGTCACCGGCCGCGCCCAGGTGCCGCGGCCCGAGTGGCTCGACGCAGGCGCTGTGCTGCAGGCGATGTGGGCCTACGGGCCGGGCGGCAGGCACACCGCGTACGGCGTCGAGCGACCCGCCGGCGACACCCGCACCTACGTCGAGATCGCGCGCGACGAGGCGTACCGAATGGCAGGAGTCAACCGATGACCGACGCAGCACAGATCATCGCGGCGCACCAGTGGCACTCAAAGCTGTGGTTCTGCACCTGTGGGTGGGGCGTCCGCTACGACGATGTGAAGGCATCCGTGCTGGAGGCCCACGCCGCTCACGTCCTCGCTGTCCTGTCGGAGACACACGCAGTGTTGGAACTGCCGGAGCCGAACGGCGAGAGTTACAGCTGGGATGGCGAGCGGCACAACGTCGACGTCCTCGAAGGTGGGCTGGTCGAAGTCGATGTGTCCGTCGTTGACCCCGTTGAGGCCAGAGAGCTTGCAGCACATCTCTTCGCTGCTGCCCGTGTCGCTGAGGCCACCCAATGACCGCCCCTGAGGTGTTCCAGGTCCGTGACGGTGACGGCTGGGAGGTGTACGTCACCAACCCGGCCGGCGGATGGTGGCTGCTCGGGAGCGTGGGCGGGTCTGCGGTCGACGACACCCTGCCCGACGGGGCCGTGCGGATGGTGTCGTCGTGGTGGCTCGCCGCTGTCGCTGAGGGTGGTGATCGTCGTGGGTGACACACGGTGCAAGCACTGCGGAGAACCGATCGAGCCGATCAAGGTGCCTTGGGGCGTCGACTGGTGCCACATCAAGACCAAGGACCCGCGTTGCCGATGCAACGCCACTCCCGAGGAGGCTCGTCGTGGGTGACATCGACAAGGACGCGATCCGCGCACGAGCAGAAGAGGTAGAGCCGAAGGCGGGCCTTGTCGACGAGGACTTCTACCGGTGGGCTACGCAAGCCGCTGACGACCGCGATGCCCTGCTGGACCGCCTCGCCGTTGCCGAGGAGCGGGCACGGGAACTGGAAGCGACAGTGCAGCGGGTGGGCGCAGAGCGGGACGAGGCGCGATCGCTGATCGGCGACCTCTACGACGAGTCCGAGTGCTGGTACGACCACCACGGCTACTGCCAAGCGCACGGGTGGACCGACACATCGCTGTGCCCGCACCGCCGCGCCGCGATCGTCCTGGGGCTGCGGGGTTCCGATGTCTGAGCCGACGCGGGGACAGCTCAACGACCTGGTCGCCTACTACGGTGCCGGAGCCTTCTGGGGCTGGGCGACCGCCGGGGTACTCGCCGGCATCCTCGCGTGGAGGTGGGCACGTGGGTGAGGTCAACGAGTACTACCTGATGATGAACGGTTGCGCACCAGACGGCTGCACGTGCGTCCTCCTGCGCGAGCCGACCTACGACTGGGGTGGTGGACCTTCTCCTGCCGAGTGGGACCAGGACCCTCTGTGCTGGGTGCATCCTGCGGAACCCGGTACGTGGTGGGACCCGATCCAGTCGGCAACACCGGAGTGGCGCGCTTTCGTGGAGCGGACTCGTCGTGGCTGAGGGCATCAGAACGTGGTCTGACGGCGACGGGGAATGGGCTGCCTGCCCGTACGGAGATGAAGAGATCGCCACCGGCAGTCGCGCTGTGTCGCTGCGGATCATGTACGGCCACATCGAGAGAACACACCCAGGAGTCGAAGCGTGACCCTCACCCTCACTGACCTGTTCTGCGGCGCTGGCGGATCCAGCACCGGCGCGATTCAACGCCCCGGCATCGAGGTCCGCGTGGCGTCGAACCACTGGCAGCTCGCCGTCGACACCCACAACGCCAACCACGCCGACGCCGACCACATCTGCGCCGACCTGTCGCAGATCCACCCCCGGTACTTCCCGCGCACCGACATCGCGTGGATGTCGCCGGAGTGCACCAACCACTCAGTCGCGCGCGGCCGGAAGCGCGACGACACTCAGGCCGACCTGTTCGACGAGCGGCTGCCCGACGAGGCCGCCGAGCGCTCGCGGGCCACCATGTGGGACGTCGTGCGGTTCACCGAGCACCACGGCTACCGAGCGGTCGTCGTCGAGAACGTCGTCGATGCCTGGAACTGGATCCCGTTCCGCGCCTGGCTGATGGCCATGGACAGTCTCGGCTACGAGCACCACATCGTCATGCTCAACTCGATGCACGCCCAGGTGTTCGGGCCGGGGGCGCCGCAGTCCCGTGACCGCATGTACGTGGTGTTCTGGCGCAAGGGCGACCGCCGCCCGGACCTCGGCCGCATCACACGCCCGAACGCGATGTGCCCGACGTGCGGTCCGGTGCGGGCGATGCAGTCGTTCAAGAAGCACGACGGCACCTGGGGCCGCTACCGCGCCCAGTACGTCTATCGCTGCCCGAACGTCGCGTGCCGCAACGCCGTCGTCGAGCCCGCGTTCCGGCCGGCCGCCGACATCATCGACTGGACCCTCCTCGGCCAGCGGATCGGTGACCGCACGAAGCCACTCGCGCCGAAGACCATGGCGCGCATCCAGGCCGGGATCGACCGGTACTGGGGCGGACCGTTCGTCACCGAGCACCGCCACGAGTACCGCGTCCGCGACGTCGAGAAGCCGATGCAGACGATCGCGGCGTCGGGCAACCACTTCGGGCTCGCGGTCCCGGTCGAGGGCCGCGATGGGAAGTCTGCGCAACCGGTGACCGCGCCGGCCCGGACCATGACGACCCGCAACGAGACCGGCCTTGCGTTCGTCGCCGAGCTCCGCGGCGGCGGGTCGAAGCACCGACCCGTCACTGATCCGCTGTGCACCGTCACCGCCTCCGGGAACCACCACGGACTCGTCACGACGTACTACGGCAACGGCGGCACCCAGCCCACCGACACCGCCCTGCCCACCGTGACCACAGTCGAACGTCACGCGCTGCTCATGCGGAACAACACCGCCCGCGGGGACCAGGGCCAGATGTCCACTCCCGTCAGCGAGCCCGCGCGGACCATCACGACCGCCGGCCACCAGTCGCTGCTCGACTCACCGCGGCCGACCGTCGACATCGACGACGTCCGGTTTCGGATGCTCGAGCCCCGGGAGATCGTCGCCGCGATGGACTTCCCCGACGGCTACGTCGTGCTCGGCAACCGCCGCGAGCAAGTCCGCATGGCGGGCAATGCAGTCACCCCGCCGGCCGCGCGGGACCTAATCGGGGTGGTCGCAGAAGCCCTCGGAGTCGCCTCATGAGAATCAGATCGACCAAGCCCGAGTTCTGGCGCAGCAAGCGGATCTCGGCCGTCTCCTGGGACGCACGACTCGTCCTGAAGGGCCTCGAAAGCTACGTCGACGACAACGGCGTCGGCAAAGACGACCTCGAGCTGATCGTTGGTGACATCTTCTCCCGCGACGTCATTCGCGAGGCCTCGCGAACCCTCGCGAGGGTGTCCGAAGCCATTTCCGAGCTCCACCAGGCCGGTTTGGTGTGGAGATACGAGGCCGATGGCAACGAATTGCTCTACATCTCGTTCTGGGAGACCGCCCAACGAGTCGACAAGCCCCAAGCGGGACGTTTTCCCAGGCCAGACGGCACATTGAACTACCGCGACTCGCAGATTCGCGAGCCAGGCGAGAACCCTCGCGAGGCCTCGCGAACCTTCGCGCCTGGAACAGGGGAACAGGGGAACAGGGGAACAGGAAAAGAGAGAGCTGCGCGCGAGCAGCTGCGACCCATCCCCGACGACTGGCAGCCCAACCTGACGCACCGCGCGAAGCTCACCAACCTCGTCCCCGGAATCGACCTCGACCACGAAGCCGAACAGTTCCGGCAGCACGCCCTTTCGACCGGACGCGAATGCGCCTCGTGGGACGCCGCGTTCCACACCTGGCTCGGCAGAGCGAGACCCAAGGCGAGACCCGGCGTCGGGGCAGCCACCACCAAGGCCGAGGGATGGGTCGCCATCGCCAACGCCGCATCAGACCTCACCGACGACGGACACGAGCAGCGGAGGGCACTCGGATGACCACACCCACCAGAGCCGAGATCGAGACCGCTTCCCTCGTCCTCGCGAAGATCGCGACCGCCGACCAGTGGGCCGCGAAGCCTGACGCCGCCATGGCGATCACGTGGGCCGAATGCTTCGCCGTCCACGGCCTGCAACGCGACGACCTCCTCGCTGGCGTCGTGCGGCTCTACGCAGACGACAAGCGCGACCGGTCAGGACGCACGCTTCCCGCCGATGTCATCGCTCAGGCCCGGAAGTTGCGGCAGGACCGCCAGGAGCGCGAGAAGGCGCGTCTCGAGGGGCTGCCGAGCGTCCGGGAGCTGTCGCCTGAGCGCCGCGCGATCCTCGCCTGCGATCGCTGCGACCCCAACGGCTGGCTCGACATCGCCGAGACCGCGGTCAAGTGCACGCACGGACGGGAGCTCGAATGACCCGCAACCGTGCATCGGCGCGCAAAGCCGGCACCGCATTCGAGACGCAGATCGCGACCACCCTCGCCACCCACCTCGACGACGACCGCATCGAACGCCGAGCCAAGACCGGCGCCAAGGACCGCGGCGACATCGGGGGAGTGCGCGTCCACGGCCAGCGAGTCGTCCTCGAATGCAAGAACACCGCCCGCACCGACCTCGCGCGCTGGGCCCGAGAAGCCCACGACGAAGCAGGCAACGACGACGCGCTCGTCGGGCTCGTCGTGCACAAGCGCCACGGCAACGCCCAGGGACTCGACCAGTGGGTCACCTGCACCGTCGCCGACCTCATCGCACTACTGACCGGCCGCCGCCCCGAGGAGGACCAGTGAGCGAGAACTACTTCCTGCAGGAAGACGAGATCGCCGAGCTCACCGACAAGCTCAACATCCTCGCCACCGACAGCCTCGTCGGCGAGATGTACGCGGCCATGGGCGTCATGGCGCGTACCACCAACAACCTCGCCGCAGTCACCGTCGCGCCCAGGTCGAAGCCGCCGTACCCGATCGGCATCCCCGTCCTGCTCGACGAACTGCGCAACGAACTCACCACCACCATCCGGATCCTCGAGGAGGAACGCGGCCACCACTACGCCGGCCCGTGCGAACTCGAATCGATGGCAGCCTGGCTTGAGACCAAGTGCCGAGACATCGCACTCGTCAAGGCGGCACAGGAGATCCACCACAACCTGACCCGCTACATCAAGCGCGCCCTCGACAGCGTCAACCGAGACACCACCATGCAGGTCACCCAGTCCATGCTCGACGACCCCACCGTCGTGTGGCGCTGGTACACGGCAGGGGAGTTGGGCAAGCTCGCCCGACGCTTCGACCCCACCCTCACCAAGCGCAGAGTCGAGACCCTCGCAGCCAGACACGGACTCACCGGATACCGACACCCCGACAGCCGCATCGTCAGCTACCGCCTCGACCACGTACTGCGCGCACACCGCAAAGCTCCGCAGCGACAAGCCGCCCGAGAGAACGCTTGACAGATCTGCGCATTTAGGTGCGACCACCGTGCTACGCTTCGCTCATCGACAGCCCGTCCCTGAACCAGGGGCGGGCTGTTCGCATTCTTCACCGCAGCCCGTGAACGCCGTCAGTGTTCATCCGGCCAAGCGCATCCCACGACCCACATCCTTCCCGAATGGCGAGGATGTTGCTGCGTGCTGCGGTGAGCAAGCTCGGCCCGGTGCCATCCCCGCGCGACACGGCCAGCCAGCCACGCAGTCGCCACCACAACCGATGCGCACCGGGCTGACCTACCTCGAGGAGCGACATGTCGAGGGTCAGCCGCAACACCACCATCCGGGACAGGCACCGCACACAGCTCGCTCGCACCAAACCACCCTGCGCCTACGAGCACTGCCTCTTCCCAGGCGAACCCATCGATTACGACGCCCACCACCTCGACCCCAAGGCATTCCAGGCCGACCACGTCATCCCAGTCGACGCCGGCGGACCAGACACCCTCGCCAACAAGGTGCCCATGCACCGGGCATGCAACCGCCACAAGTGGAAATCCCTGCCCGGGGACGACACTGGGGCCCGGGTGTACGAGACCGATCGGACCTGGTGAACGCCCACCCCACCCCGGGGTCCCCGTCCCGCCGTGTGCGCGCCATTCAGGGCATAGGCGACACCCCCCATCCCGTTTTTCCGAAGGAGGCGACATGGCCCGAAAGCCGACCCTCCGCGCGGTGACGGAGGACGAGAAGGCCGAGCCGAAGGCCCCGCCGAAGACGATCTTGGAGTCGGCGGAGTCGGGTTCGCGTCTCGACGAGCTGCGCGCCATGCGACGTCGGCTTGCTCGAGCTCTCGACGACCCGAACACACCTGCTCGCGATCTCGCGGCCCTGTCGCGGCGCCAGCTGGAGATCGGTCGCGAGATCGAGGCCATCCAGGTCGCCGAGGACGAGGACCATTCGGTGGTCGCTCGCACTGATGACGAAGTCTGGGACGGCACCGGCTACTAGCCGGCGGCCGCTCTCCGACGTTGCTCGACACGTCATCGCGCCGGTCGGCATCACGTCGACGTCGTGGCCGAAGGTCCGGGACACCTGCCGCCGCCTCGGTTGGGGCTTCGATGGGTGGCAGGACGGTGCTGGTCGGCTGATCCTTGCTCGTCGCGCGGACGGCACGTACGCGGGCGACACGATCGTCCTGTCGATCCCTCGGCAGGTCGGCAAGACGTACCTGATCGCCTGCATCATCTTCGCCCTGTGCCTGATCACGCCGGGGCTGAAGGTGATCTGGACTGCGCACCGCAAGTCGACGTCGGCTGAGACGTTCCGTCAGTTCGACGGCATGTCGCAGCGGCCGAAGGTGGCACCGCACATCCTGCAGGTGTTGCGCGGCAAGGGCGACGAGTCGATCAAGTTCAAGAACGGGTCCACGATCGAGTTCGGCGCCCGCGAGAGCGGTTTCGGCCGCGGCCGCACCGACGTCGACGTCCTGGTCTTCGACGAGGGCCAGATCCTCCCGGAGTCGACGCTCGAGGACATGGGCGCCACCCAGAATGTCGCGAAGGACCCGCTGACGTTCGTGATGGGCACCCCGCCTCGACCGAAGGATGACGGCGAGTTCTTCTCGCTGCTGCGCGAGGAGGCGCTGTCGGGAGATTCCGACGGCACGCTGTACATCGAGATGTCCGCCGACCGCGGCTGCGACCCGATGGACCGCGCGCAGTGGCGGAAGGCGAACGCCTCGTATCCGCACCGTACGTCGGAGCGCGCGATGCTGAGGCTTCGCAAGAAGCTGCGCAGCGATGACTCGTGGAACCGTGAGGCGCTGGGCATCTGGGACGAGAGCGGGGTCAAGATCATCCCGCCCTCGCGCTGGGATGCACGGACTGACGAGATTGGCCCCGAGCCAGGCATGCGGCCTGACTCGTTCGGCGTCGCTCACCACGACGGCCAGTTCTCCGTGGTCGCCTGCTGGGTGGACGACATCGACCGCTTCGTCGAGGAGGTGTTTGCGCACCCGCGCCTCGACCTGGTCGCCGACTGGATCGTCGCGAGAGCTGGTGCGCGGGCGCCGGTGCTGGTGCCGAACTACGGCGCCGCGGCACCTCTGCAGCCAATGCTGCGGGCGAAGCGGGTGAACGCGAAGTCGGCGACCACCGGCGACACCGGTCGCGGCTGCGAGCTCCTCGTCGAGGGCGTGGATGCCGGTTGGCTGTCGCACGCCGACCAGAAGCAGCTCGCCGATTCGGTTGCGGGCGCAAGGAAGAAGGTCGGGCGTGACGGCGCGGCCTGGCTGTTCGACCTGAAGACATCGACCCTGAACGCGCCGGTGATGGCGACGACTTTGGCGCTGGCCGGCGCTACGAACACACGACCCAGACGCACGGGGGAGAGGAGGGCGACGGTCTAGATGAGCGACGCCGCCTTCTCCCTGTCGATCCCGGGTCTCACCGACGACGAACAGCGCACCGTCCGCGGGCTCTTCACGCAGCTGCAGGCCAAGAGGAACCGCAACCTGCTGCGGTCGGCGTACTACGAGGGCAAGCACGCTCTGCGCGTTGCGTCTCCCGTGGTGCCAGATCACTACTACAAGCTCGGCATCGTGCTGGGCTGGTCAGCGAAGGCGGTCGACGCCCTCGCCCAGCGCACCGCGCTCGAGACGGTGGACTGGCCGGACGGCGACATCGACAGCCTGGGTCTGCCCCAGCTGGTCGACGCGAATCAGCTGCGCGCGACCTTCAAGGGCGGGCAGGTCAACTCGCTGCTGCACGGCGTCTCGTGGGTTGTGAACACCGTCGGCGCGAGAGACGAGCCATCGTCGCTGATCCACGTGAAGGACGCGTTGTCGGCAACGGGGACGTGGAACGCCCGCTCGCGGCGCCTGACGGACTTCCTGTCGATCACGTCGCTCGACGACGAGGGAAACCCGAACGGCATCGCGCTGTACCTGCCGAACCTGGTGGTGCAGTGCGACAAGGCCGGCGGCCGGTGGAGCATCGCCCGGTCGCAGCACCGGTGGGGGATCCCGGTCGAGCCGATGGCCTACAAGCCGTGGACTCGTGAGTTCGGGGCTTCTCGCCTGACCCGCCCGCTGATGTCGCTGCAAGATCGCGCGCTCAATGCGCTGATCCGCCTCGAAGGCCACATGGATGTCTACTCGTTCCCGGAGTTCTGGATGCTGGGCGCTGACTCCTCGGTGTTCAAGAACCCGGACGGGTCGCTGAAGCCGATCGTGCAGGTGATGCTCGGCCGCATCAAGGGCATCCCGGACGACGACACCGCGCCGCCGGAGCTCGCGCGCGCCGACGTCAAGCAGTTCCCGGGGAACTCGCCCACGCCGCACCTGGCCGCGCTGAACGGGTACGCGAAGCTGTTCGCCCGCGAGTCCGGCCTCCCGGACAGCGCGATGGCGATCACCGACTACGCGAACCCGACGTCGGCAGACGCCTATGCGGAGTCGCGCGAGGATCTGATCGCCGACGCGGAGGGCGCGACGGATGACTGGTCGGTGCCGATCCGGCGCTCGGTCGCTCGCGGTCTCGCCATCCAGAACGGCCTGACGGCGGTGCCCGACGAGTGGGCCACCATGGCGCCTCGGTGGCGGTCGCCGCTGTTCCAGTCGCGCGCCGCGCAGGCTGACGCCGGAACGAAGGTCGCGGCCGCGGTGCCGGATCTCGCTGCGACTTCGGTGGGACTGCGGCTCATGGGCCTGTCGGACGAGGACATCCGCCAGTTCCAGGCCGAGCGTCGCCGGGTGAACGGCGGATCGGTCATCGACCGACTGAGGGCGCGCGCGGGGGCGGTGAACGATGCCGGCAACGCCAACGGAACTCCGCAGCCTGCTGGTCAGCCTCAGTGACGAGGCCGAAGCGGACTTGGCGGCGTTGTGGGCGCAGCTGGACCCCTCGACGGTGCGCGAGGGCCTGTTCGACGTTCTTCCAGCCCTGGTGGGTGACTACGGCGACGCGGCCGCGACAGTCAGCGCCGACTGGTACGACGAGCACCGCGCAGACCTGAACGTCCCAGGACGTTTCGCCGCGGACGTCGCGCCCAACCCGGACCTGGGAGCCGACGCACTTGCCGGCTGGGGGACCAGTCTCGCCCAGAACAACTTCGACACCGCGCTCGCGCTGATCTCCGGGGGTCTGGTGAAGCGGGTGATGACCGCCGGTCGCGACACGATCATCGACAACGTCGAGCGCGACCCCCAGGCCCGCGGGTGGCAGAGAAAGGCGCGGCCCGACGGCTGCGCGTTCTGCCAGATGCTCGCGGGGCGGGCAATCGTGTACCGGTCGCGCACCACAGCCGATTTCGCGTCGCACGACAACTGCGGATGCACCTGCGTCCCGGCGTTCGGCGGCCGCGAGGTCCCGGTCAAGCCGTACACACCGACTGCTCGCACGATCACCGACGCCGAGCGAGCTCGCGTCCGAACGTGGATCGCAGAGAACCTCCCCCAAGCAAGGGGGTGAGCGCCCATGGCAGCGCGACCAAATGCCAGTGATGTCCGACGGGACAGAAACGGAGCAATCCCATGAGCGACAACCAGAACCAGGGCGGCGATCCCAGCGGTCAGGGTGGCGATCCGAATGCGTCCGGTGACGCGCCGAAGACGTTCACCCAAGCCGAAGTCGATCAGCTGATCGGAAAGACGCGCACCGAGGTGCGCAACCAGGTCAGCAGCAAGTACGCCGACTACGACCAGCTCAAGGCGGCGGCGGAGGGCAAGAAGACCTCCGACGATCGCATCGCCGAGCTGGAGAAGCAGTACGCGCAGTCGCAGGCGAATTCGTTGCGACTGCGCGTGGCGGGGGACTGGGGCGTGCCGACCAAGCGCGGCGAGAACGGCGAGGCGTCCGACGCCGACCTGTTCCTCACCGCGACCGACGAGGACACCCTCGTCGCCCAGGCGAAGCGCTACAACGACCTCATGGAGCAGCAGAAGCAGAACCAGCCCCACGTGTCGCGTGAGGGCACCAACCCGCGGCCCCAACCGAACAGCACCCAGGAGTTCCTCTCCGCGCTGACCGGCGGGGGCCAGTAGCAAGGAGAAGATCATGGCAGTGCTCCAGAGCACCGATCTCTACCTGCCGACCAACATCGCGTCCGGCATTGTCGAGAAGACCAAGACGGGTTCCACCGTCGCGGCGCTCTCGGGCCAGGAGCCGATGCGGTTCGGCAAGACCGAGATCATCACCTTCGATGACGATCTCACCGCAGAGTTCGTCGAGGAGTCCGCGGCCAAGGGCAGCGACGACGCCAAGCCCGGTCGCGTGACCGCGGTGCCCCACAAGGCCGTCGTGCAGATGCGCACCTCGGACGAGTTCAAGTGGGCCGACGAGGACTACCAGCTGGGCATCCTCGCCAAGTACCAGGAGAAGTGCGCCCGCGCCATTTCGCGCGGCCTCGACCTCGGCCTGTACTACCGCCTCAACCCGCGAACCGGCACCGCGATCAGCGCGTGGACGAACTACCTCAACTCGACCACCAAGCGGGTCGAGCAGGGCGCCAACGCCGACATCGATTTCGAGACCGCCGCAGGGCTCGTCATCGGCGCCGGCTACTCCGTCAACGGTGTGGCCTTCGACCCGAAGTACGCCTGGACGCTGTCCACCGCGCGCTACAACGACGGCCGCAAGAAGTACCCGGAACTCGGCCTGGGCGCTGGCATCTCCTCGTTCGAGGGCGTGTCCGCCGCCGTGTCGACCACCGTGTCGGGCAAGCCCACCGACGGTGACACCACCGACAACAAGGTGCGCGCCATCCTGGGCAACTACCAGGGCGGCATCCGCTGGGGCGTCCAGAAGTCGTTCCCGTTCCGGCTGCTCGAGTTCGGCGATCCCGACAATGCCGGCCGCGACCTCGCCGGTCACAACGAGATCCTGTTCCGCACGGAGATCGTCTACGGCTGGTACGTCTTCGCCGACCAGTTCGCGGTGATCGAGGATCTGGTCGCCTGATGCGGCTGCGCAACACCGCCAACGGTGCGGTCATCAACGTCGACGACGAACTGGGCAACTCCCTGCTGGGTGGTGGCTGGAAGTCGGCTGAAGAGGTGGACGTGCCCGACGGCGAGCCCAGCGAGTCGTGGAAGGTCGCGGAACTCGTGGCCTACGCCAAGGCGCACAGCATCGAGATCACGGGGGACGCGCGCCGCAAGTCCGACGTCCTCGAGGCGATCGAGAAGGCGAAGCAGGGTGACGGCAGTAACCCTGGGGCCTAACGACCTGGCGCCGTTCGCGACCATCGACTCGGCGAAAGCCACAGAGATGATCGCGGACGCGCTGGGCATGGCCGAGCTGGTCGCCCCGTGCATCTCCAAGCCGGATTTCAAGTATCCGGCGGCCGCGAAAGCGGTGTTGCGGGGCGCGATCCTGCGGTGGAACGACGCCGGTTCCGGCGCCATCACCACCAAGCAGGCTGGGCCGTACCAGCAGGTTGTCGACGCGAGCGTGCGTCGCAACAACCACCTGTTCTGGCCGTCGGAGATCGAGCAGCTCCAGTCGATGTGCCGGGACGAGAACGCGGGCGGTGCGTTCGCGATCGACACAGCACCGTCCGGTCGCGGCAGCCATTCGATCTGGTGCTCGCTCGGCCTCGGTGGCGACACCTGTTCGTGCGGCATCGGTGTCACGGCGGGTCAGTTCCCGATCTGGGAGCCCGATGTCTGACGCCGCGTTCCCGACGCCGTACCTCGTGGGTGTTCGCGCCTACGAGGGCGGTGACGGTGACGACTGGGGCAACGAGACCGACAGCTGGGCTGATCCTGTCCCGCAGCCGGTCTACGGCTGGGGCGCGCCCGGACGGCAGGACGCTGCAGAGCCGAAGGTCGTCGGCCACGACCGTGTCGTCGTCGAGACCGAGCTGCTGGTCCCGTCCGGATTCACCTGCAGCCCGCAGGATCGCGTGATCCTCGACTTCGATCCCGACACGTGGACCGAGGACGCCGGCATCCCCGAGCACGACGTGCTTGGCGAGGTCGAGTCTTACGACCGTGGGCCTTTCGGCTGGAACCCGGGCGGCGTCGTCAACTTGAGGCGGGTGACCGGGTGAGGAAGCTCCAGGTCGTCGTCGGGCTCGACCAGGCGGGCGAGGAGATCGTCGACGAGTTCGTCAACCCCTACGCCGAGTTCACCTGGATCACCGAACGTTCTGGCGTGCTCTCGGTCATGGACGGTGAGCGGGCGGCGACCGCTTACGCGCCCGGCGCTTGGCTCGTCGCGCGGTACGCACAGGAGGAGGAATCGTGACAGTTCGCATCGTTGACACTCCTGACGCGCTCTACGAACTGCGTCGTGATCCCGCTCTGGTCGCGGTGGAGCAGGCCGAGGCGCAGAAGATCGCGGACCGCGCGAACGCGCAGGGCAAGGGCACGTACGCGGTCGGTTCGCGCCAGGGCATTCGTGACCCGCAGGGTCGGTGGCGCACCAACGTGTCGACCGCCGACGCCTACGCGATGCGAGCGAACGCGAAGTACAACATCCTCATCAAGGCCATGTCGGAGTGACTGCCGTCTCGGTCATCACGGTCGCTCGATCGGTGCTGACGTCGGCGCTGCCCGCGGTGAAGGTGTCGAACACGCTGCCGGCATCCCTACCTGCACGGTGCATCCGTATCTCACGAGCCGGAGGTCCGCGCACGCGCGAACTGGACTCGCCGCGGCTGCTCGTCGAGTGTTTCGCCTCCACGTCCAAGGGCGCGGCCGACGGGCCACAGGCCGAGCAGGACGCCTGCGACGCCTACGACGCCCTTGACGCGGCGAGCAACGCCGGGCCCTGGGCGGGCGGATGGATCACAGGCTGGGACGGCAACAACTTGGTCGAGTTTCCCGACCCCGAACAGCCGTCACACGCCCGGTGGCAGTTCACCGGTTCTCTGTTCGTCCTCACCTGACAACTACATCCCCCTTCTTGCGGCTCCTGGTCAATCTGCCTGAAAGGGGCAACCAATCATGACGGTCACAGTCAAGAACGTCTTCGTGGCTCAGTCGATCGACGGTGGCGTGTACTGGCGCGCCCCGCTCGGGACCGAGCAGCCCACCGACGCGACGTCGCCGCTCGACGACGCGTTCGAGAACCAGGGCACCTGCTCGAAGGACGGTCTGTCCGTCGGCATCGCCCGGTCCTCGAAGTCCGAGCAGGACTTCGACGGCGTGGACTACGTCGACATCCAGGACGAGTACAACGGCACCTTCAAGCTCACTCTCATGGACGTCGAGCTCGAGTCGGTCAAGAAGACCGCGTTCGGCGACGAGAAGGTCACCTTCGAGCCCGCGACCACCAGCCACGGCAACCGCTACCACGTGGAGCACTCGCAGGATCAGCTGCCGCTGTCCTCGCACGTCTTCTGGACCCGGTCGGGCAAGAAGATGAAGCGCTGGGTCGTCGAGGTCGGCCGAGTCACCGATATCGCGGAGATGAAGGCCCAGCGCGACGCGTCGACCAAGCTGGAGCTGACCATCAAGGCGAAGCGCAACTCGAACGGCAACCTCGTCGAGGAGTACGGCGACGACGGTGAGAAGCTGCCCGCGACGCCGACCACGAAGACGGTCACGATCACGGGCTCGCCGACCGGCGGCACGTTCACCCTGTCGGTGGGTGGCCAGACCACTTCGGCGCTGCCGAACAACGCCACCGCCTCGGCCGTTGACACGGCCCTCGAGGCACTGTCGACCGTCGGCACCGGCAACGCGACGGTCACCGGTTCGGCCGGCGGCCCCTACTCGGTGACGCTCGCGAACGGCGGCACCCTGACCGCCACGTCGAGCCTCACCGGCGGCACCAACCCGGGCGTCACCGTCTCCTGACACCCAATCGACTCGGCCTGGCGGGGTGTCTCATCACCCCTTTGACCAGGAGCCGCGACTCTCCGCCAGGCCGGGGCATGGCTCCTGATCACCATCCCATCCATTCCGAAAGGGCTCCTGGTCACCCATGTCTGCTGTTCCCGAGGGCTACGAAGTCGTCGACTCGATCACCGATCACTACATCCGTCTCGCCGTGCCGGTCGTCGGCCGCGACGAGCCGATCCTGATCTGCGCACCCCGCAAGGACTGGGTCCCGCCCAGCGAGGTCGACAAGGTCTACGAGTTCCTCCGTCCCTACCAGGAGGCGGAGGCGAAGGTGCTGGAGTGGCACCGCGCCAAGGCCGTCCGGGACGAGCAGATGGCGGAGTGGCACCGCGTCAACGACGGACTGCCCGAAGCAGAGCGCGCCCCCGAGCCGGATGAGCTGCCACCGTTCCCCGACGATGCGAAGGCCACGCTCGAGAAGGTCACCATGCGCGAGCTCGACCTGCGCTGGCTCAAGCCGTACATGAGCGCCGCCGACTACAAGCTGCTCACCACGTCGAAGAATATCCCAGAGAAGAGCGTCGAGGATCTCCGGCGCCGCCTCGAGTCGAAGGACATCACGACGGGGGAATCTTCCGCCTCCACCGACTCCTGAAGGAGCACGGGGAGGCGATCGCCTGCGACCTGATCGATCGTGGGCTGCGCCTACGAGACCTCGGCAAGCCGTGGTTCTCGTGGGTCGACCTGCGTGTCATTGTCCGACGCGCGCAACGCGATCCGTCGATGGAGCTCCACCGGGAACTAAACCCGGATTGGGCGTTCGCGGATCCGCATACGTTCCTGCTGGCCGAGATCGCCACGCTGCAGTCCTCTTTGCGATTCCTGACCGCTCAGCAGCTCGTCGGCTTCGACGAGGACGGCAATCCGAACGACGTGCCCGAGACGTTCTGGCCGGCGACATACGGACCGCACCGAACTGCCGAAGAAGACCAGCCCGATGAGCCGCAGCACGACAGCGATGACGATGTCGCTCGCGCTGTCGCCGACGAACTCCTGCTGATGCAGGGGATCTCCCGAGGAGGTGAAACCGCGTGACTGAACTCGCAACCGCGTACGTGTCCGTGCTCCTCGAGACGAGTCGGGTACCTGGGCAGCTGCGGACGATGTTCAGTGGCGCGGGTCGGGAGGCGACGACCGCAGGACGCACCGCGGGACAGTCGTTCTCGTCGGCCCTCGGTGGGTCACTGAAGAACCTTGGTGCGGTGGCGGGCGTGACGGGTGCGGTCGCGGCGGTCGGCGGGGCAATGAAGTCGGCCATCTCGTCGGGCATGGACTTCACCACCAGTCTGAACACGATGCAGGCTGTCGCCGGCGCGTCGTCGGAGCAGGTCGCAAAGGTCGCCCAAGTTGCACGGGACCTCGGCACCGACAATCAGCTCGCGGCGACCTCGAGCGTTGATGCCGCGCAGGCGATGGTCGAACTCGCCAAGGGCGGCTTCACCGTCAACCAGTCGATGCAGGCCGCGCGTGGCACGCTGCAGCTGGCCGCGGCGGCGCAGATCTCGGCCGCCGACGCGGCGACGATCCAGTCGCAGGCACTCCAGGCGTTCGGCAAGGACGCCTCGTACGCTGGCACCGCAGCGGACATCCTCGCGAACGCCGCCAACCAGTCGTCCGCCGAAATCACCGACGTCGCAATGGCGTTCCAGCAGGGCGGTGCCGTCGCCAACCAGTTCGGCCTGTCCATGCAGGACACCGCGGCGACGATCGCACTCCTCGCCAACGCAGGCATCCAGGGGTCCGACGCCGGCACCCTGCTGAAGTCGGCGCTCCTCGCGCTCACCGACACCGGCAAGCCTGCGCAGAACGCCATCGAGCAGCTCGGCCTCACCGTCTACAACGCCCAGGGCCAGTTCGTCGGCATGGAGTCGCTGTTCGGCCAGCTGCAGACCGCGTCGAAGCGGATGACGCCCGAGATGTACCAGGCTGCGACGGCGACGCTGTTCGGTTCGGACGCCGCGCGCATCGCCGGCGTCGCTGCGCAGCAGGGCGCGGGCGGCTTCGACCGCCTCCGTGACGCGATGGGGCAGCAGGGATCTGCCGCCGAGGTCGCGGCCGCCAAGATGCAGGGACTCCCCGGCGCGTGGGAGAAGCTGAAGAATGAGGCGCAGGACGCCGGGCTCGCGTTCTACGACGCGGTCCAGGGCCCGCTCACTTCTGCGGCGACCGCAGCGGCAGGCGCGATCGGCAGCATCACCGACGGCGCGTCCGGGCTGGGCAGCAAGATCCGCGACGGCTTCGAGGGCATCGTCGACGCGTTCCAGAACGCGGGCGGACCGGCTCTGATCATGGAGTGGGGCGGGCGTCTCAAGGACGTCTTCACCTCGCTGTGGGGCTCGATCGAGGATTTGCTGCCGCTCGTCGGCACGTTGGGCGAGACGTTCGGGCAGGCCGGCGCGATCGTTTCCGCTATCGGCGTCGAGACCCTCGTGAGCGGCCTCGAGGCGGCGGCCGGGATCCTCGACGCCACTGTCGTGCCCGCGCTGCAGCTGACCAACTCGGCGCTGTCCGGCATGCAGCCGCTCGTCGTCGGCGCCGTCGCAGCCTGGCTCGCGTTCCGTGCCGTCGGCCCCGCGCTTGCTGGACTGCGCAGCAGTGTCGCGACACTCGGCGCCACCACGACCACGGCCACCGCGCGACTCACCTCTCTCGCGACCGCCCAGTCGGCCGTCGTGCGAGCGGGATCGTTCGGCGCGGTCAGCATGGGCCGCTTTGGCACGGCGATCGCGCAGGTCGGCCAGAGCGCGCCGGTCGTCGCTCGGATGCAGTCGTCGTTCGTGAACGCTGCGACCGGGGCGGAACGCTTCGGCCGCACCGCTGGCATCGCATCCGCCGCCGGTACAGGGCTGCGAGCAGCAGGCGCTGGCATCGCCGGCGTCTTCGGCGGGCCCGTGGGACTCGCGCTCGCCGGTGCCGCAGTCGTCGGGACGATGTGGGCATCCTCGGTGCAACGTCAGTCTTCGGCCGTCGACGCATACCGCGGGTCGCTCGCATCCCTCGCCGAGGAGCAGAAGCGCACCAAGGAACTGCTCGTCGACTCCAAGGGTGCGCTGACCGGGGACGTGTTCTCGTCCGTGGCGTCCCAGGTGGACGACGTGCGCGACTCGTTCACGAACGCCGGGAAGGCAACCGCCAGTTGGAACGACGCCCTCGTCTCCGGCCTGACGTTCGGTCTGAACGACCAGGAGAAGAAGGTCAACGAGACGGCGTCGGCGAATCGCGAAGCCGCCGAGGCCATCAACAACCTGGGCATGACGTCGCAGGCGGTCGGCCGCCAGGTGGCGGGCAGTGCGAGCGGCTGGGACCAGCTGAAGGCTCGACTGCTCGCGATGCCCGAGGGCGGGCAGAAGGCAGCCGAGACCCTGCAGGACGTGCGGAACAAGATCCTGCAGCAGCAGGACGTCGGCCGCCGCGTCACCCCGGGGATCACCGAGCTGGGCACCGCGTTCCAGGTGATGGGCGACAAGAGCTCCTCGGCGAGCGACAAGCTGAACGCGCTCAAGTCGGCCATGGACGCGATGAACCCCGCACGGTCGCAGACCGAGGCGGTCGCACAGTACGGCGAGGCGATCCGGAAGGTCGCGACGTCAACCGACGGCATCAACGGGACTGCGTTCGACCCGGCGGGCAAGTTCAACGCGATGTCGGAGGCCGGCGCGAACCTGTCGCGCACGCTGGCTGATCTCGCGGACAAGTCGGCGCAGGTCGCGTCGACCGGCGGCGACATGGGCACGGTGAACGCGCAGAACGAGCAGGCGTTCCAGGCGCTCGCCACAGCGACCGGTCAGTCGGTGCAGACGATCCGCGGCCTGTACGAGTCGCTCGGCGGCAAGGCGGTCGACCTCTCGGTGCAGCTGAAGGGCGCCCCGGAGGTGACCCAGCAGCTGGCCGCGATCTCGGCGCAGTGGAACAACACGCCGGAGAAGAAGACCATCGAGGTGGAGGAGTCGTCGGTCAACGCCGACACCCGCGCCGCACTCGAGCGCCTGCACGCCACGGTGTCGCAGCCGATGAACGGCATCGTCACGATCACCGCAAACGACGATCGAGCCCGCGCGCAGCTGCTCTACGTGTCGCAGAACGTGAACCTGCTGAACGGGCTCACGGCGAACCCGAAGGTCGGCCTCGAGACCGACGCGTTCACGCTCGGCAACCAGAACGCCCGCAACCAGCTCCGCGACTTGTCCGCCCAGATCGCCAACCCGCAGGCGAAGCTGACGATCGACGAACTGCTGCAGGGCAAGGCCGTGTCCGTGGCGCAGCTCGAGCAGCTGTCGGCGACGACCGCCAATCCGCAGGTCCGGATGGAGGTCGACAAGATCCTTGCGAACATCGCGCTGGTGAACTCGGCGCTGGACCGCACTGCGCAGGAGCGCGTCGCCTACATCAACGCTCAGGTCACGGGCCTCAACTTCGGGGACCGGACGCCCGACGGCGGCGTCTTCCGTGGACCCGGCATCTCGCGCGCGAGCGGTGGTCCGGTCACGGGGCCGGGCGGTCCGCGCGACGACAAGGTGCTGATGTGGGGCTCGAACGGCGAGTTCATGCAGCAGTCGGCCGCCGTCGACTACTACGGCCTGCAATTCATGGACGACGTCAACAACATGCGTCTGCCTCGCCGTGCCACCGGTGGCCCCGTCAGCAAGGACGATTTTGACAAGCTGGCCCGCGGCGGGTTCGGTGCGAGCCGTCCTCTCGAGGGCGCGCCGTACGTGTGGAGCGGCGTCAACTGGGGCGACTGCAGTGCGGCACAGTCAGCTTTCGCCCGTCTCGCAGCAGGGCTCGCCCCGTTCGGCGGTCGGTACGCGACCGCATCAGCGGCGAGCGCACTGAAGTCGATGGGCGCGAGCCAGGGAATCGGCCAGTCGGGTGACCTGCAGCTCGGGTTCTACAACGGCGGACCGGGCGGCGGGCACGCCACCACCAAGCTCCCGTCGGGCGTGAACGTTGAGATGGGCGGCAACCGCGGCGACGGCCAGTACGGCGGCGGCGCGGCCGACCCGAACGAGGGTCGCTTCAACGAGAAGTGGCACTTCCCGGCGTCGATGTTCGCCGACTCGACACCGCCGCTCCCGACGACCGGTGTCGGCGACGACACGGGCGGCACGCTGTCACGCCCCGACCTCACCACACCGGACATGTCGACGACCTCGACCACCACGCCTCGCGGCACGTCGATTTCGACGCGAATCGGTGGCGCTATCGGCGCCTTCTTCGAGGGCCAGATCAAGTCCGGTCTCGACGTCATCTCGGCGAACGACTCGCCAGGCTGGCTGTCGGCGATCACCGAGTACGAGAACCAGGTCGAGCAGAGCAAGAAGGGCGGCGCCAAGAACTCGCAGGAGCTGTCGAACGCTCAGGCGCAGCGCAAGTACGAAGCCGACAAGCTCACCCGACAGCAGGCGTACGAGGCGCAGCGCGACAAGCTGCAGGACGAGAAGAGCGCCACGAAGGACGAGGGCAAGAAGGCGGAGATCGACCGCAGGCTCGCCGACCTGAAGCGTGACTATCAGGACGCGACCCTGAAGGCGAAGCAGCAGTACGACGCCGAGAAGCTGACCCGCCGCCAGCAGTCGCGTGTGGCCGACCCGGGCACCCGCAAGCCGAACCCCGGCCAGGACTTGGGCGGCGTCTTCGACGACGGCGGCGAGGCCAACGGTCTCGGCATCATGCACAAGCGGGTCATCCGTCCCGAGCGCGTCCTGTCCCCGGATGAGACGCAGGCCTTCCAGGTCGGGATGCGCAACGGCTTCGCGGGCGCGAACGATCGTGTCGAGTCGCTCCTCGGTGAGCTCGTCAGCCTCTACCGCGCAGCGCCGCCGAGGGGTCAGGTGCAGTACAACCTGCGCGACGAGCGCGGGCTGCGGCTCGCGGAAGAGGCGCAGCGTCGGCAGATCTCGGTCGGATTGGCGGGCCGCTGATGAGCGTGCATGACCTTGCGACCATCGAGATCGTCGCCGACGACGACTCCGCGGTGGTGTCCGGTGGCGAGTTCGGGTTCAAGCCGATCAAGCTGAGCACCGATCCGAAGGGCCTGTTCTCCGACGAGCTCGAGCTGCAGATCATCCAGACCGCGTTCGCCCCTGGCGGTATCGCGGGCGAGGATGAGCAGCCCGTCCGGACGCTGACGCTGCCGTTCAACCTCTACGACACGGGCGCCGGCATCGAGGCAACGGTCAGCCGGTTCCGCAAGCTGTGGCGCAAGGGCCGCACGGTGCAGTGGCGCACCACGACGCAGGAGTCGGGGCTTCGCGTGCTGCAGCTGCGTCGGTCGAAGGGCATCGAGTTTTCGCCTGCGCGCGACTGGAACTTGCAGCAGTGCGCGAAGGCGACCGTCGAGGCCGTGGCGCTCAACCCGTTCTACGAATCCGCGCCACTCCAGGTGACGCTGACCAATCCGTCGAACGGCTCGAACACACTGTGGGCGCCGGTGTGGAACCCGACTGATCAGCGGGGCTGGCCCGAGTACGCGCTGCGACCTAACGGCGGTGCGACGTCGTTCGGGTTCCCTGACTTCAGCTTCGGCAACGAGCAGGACATCGACGTCCGATGGACGCCGGGGCAGTTCGCGGGCCGGATGATCGTCACCCCGCCGATCAGCGTGTGGTGGTCGGTCATGTCGCACCCGCTGATGGACACCTACGTCGCCGCGGATCTATCGAACGCGCCGGCACAAATGGGCGCTATCGACCCGCTGTTCTGGATCCCGCCGTACACCGGCACCCAGGACAACCCGATCATGATGCCGTTCGTCATCAACGGCCCGAAGGGGTCGCAGATCAAGTACATCATGCGTCGCTTCTGGTCAGCGGAGTCGGGGCTCGAATGAGCGCCAAACTGATCCGCGTCTCGTCGGACGCGACAGGTGAACGTCGCTCTGTGCGCGTCTACGTGTACGACACCGTCGAGGCGATGCGCGCGGCGGGAACGCGCTTCAACGGCAACGACGTCAGCGACGCGGTGGGGCTGTGCCAATGCATCAACAGGGTCGTCGTCGACCGCGACGGCCGAGCGACCAGCCACGCTGACTCGGTAATCGTCCGGCTGAGCCGATCGCACCTCACCACCCAGATCGTCGTCCACGAGATGAACCACGCTGCGACGGCCATCTACGGATCAAGCCTGCAGGGGCACGAGCTGGCGATCGATGTGCTCGACCACACCAACGAGACGCTGGCGCATCTTCAGTCGGACCTGACCGCAACTCTGGTCGGCCGCTTGCGCGCACTGGGTTACGGCGACCGGGTCGGCGTCCGATGAGCACCTCGGTCGTCGCCTTCGCAGGTGACAGCCTCGACGACTTCGCCCTGTGGGCCCGCGAGATCCGCGAAACCCGCATCGCGCGCATCGCCCGACCGCCGCGCATCCGTCTCTACGACGGCAACTACAAGTACCGCGGCACCTGTTACAGCCCGGCGGACGGCTCGACCGGAGTCAAGTACAACGACACCGGATCCATCCACCTCGAGCTGCCCATCGACAGCTCAAGCGAGGAAGGCATCCGCCAGACGTTCCTCGCGCACTGGGCACTGGACCAGGAGTCGCGCGGCACAAGCAACATCCACGTCGTCGTCGAGAAGGACGGCGCACGGATCGCCGGCCGCACCGACCCTGTGAACGGTGTGACGCTGCACCGATCGAAAGACGGTGACCGCGTCATCCTCGAGTTCCTCGAGGACATCCAAGAGCTGAAGCACGTCCACATGGCGGCATCGCCGTTCCTGCCGATCGGTCTCGTGCAGGAACCGAAGGAGCAGTTCCTGTTCTGCCCGGTCGACTGGGGTGGTCTCGCGACTCTCGGCTGGAACATGCTGCGGCTGCAGGGGACGAACTTCAACCTGAACCTGGATCTCCTCGACCCGTCGAATCACTCGACCGGGTTGTGGGCACAGGCGCAGATCGTCCCCATGCCGAAGCCCATCGGGTCGACGGTCGCACCGACGACCATCGTCGACGGCAACATCAAGAAGTCGTGGTGGGACGTCATGGCGCCGCGCCTTGAGGACGCCGAGCTGATGATCGTCACTAGACGATTCCTCGACGGCGATCCCGAGCCGTGGCCGGGCGCCGGTACGAACTGGCGGCAGGGCACGCTGTTCGTCGACATCGTCGACAAGTCGGGCTGGCAGTCGGGAACGTCGCTCGGCGGCAACCTCGCGACTGGCCTTCTGCGGTCTATCGCGAGCGTCACCAGCAATTACGTCGAGGACTCGTACGACCTCATCACCGGTCAGCCCGTCGACACGACTGGACTCAAGCTGCCTGGCGTCCTTGGCACCCAGCCGTCGCACCCGAACGTCGTGTACCGCGACGGCGACATCACCGGCATCCAGGACTTCAAGCTGACCCGCGGCGCCGGCGGCCCTGGACGGATCACCGCCGGCGGTCAGTCGATGCCCGGTGTGAATGAGCTGTGGGAAGCCGGGATCGGCTATGCCGGTGACGTCCTCGGCGACAACATCAACATCGCCGGCTACGGCGTCGGGTCGCTCGGCAGCATCCTGAACGCTTTCCTCCTGCCGATCGTGAAGGACGCGTTCCTGGCGTACATCACGGTCCCGCTGCTGGTGCGGGTCGCGAAGCAGGGCTGGGGGCACTACCTCGAGACTGCGGCGACCGGCGTCACGCAGGCCTACACGCCGTCGGCGTTCATCGACCTCCGCAAGCGGCGTCGTGAGACCGACCCCGACACCACGTTCAGCTTCGAGGTCGCATCGGCGATGCCGTGGCTGATCGGCGACAACGGCTACGGCCACTGGTGGCTCGGTGACCGCGTGGGCGCGACGTCGCGGCATCTGGGCGCGCGTGTGTACGTCACCCGCTGCCGTGAGCTGACTCTGCCGATGAAGCGCGGTGAGCCGTCGTTGTGGCAGGCCAAGTTCGGCGACGTGCGCACCCAGAAGGACGCCTTCGAGCGACTCATCGAACTGGCCTCGACGACCGCCGCTGACCTGAACGCGATTGGACTGGGATGACTGACACCGTGACATCGGGCGGCGACCCGATCGACCCGGAGAAGGCCGCTGAGGTCGAGAAGCTGACGAAGGCGTTCATGTTCGCGCTTCTCACCGGCAACGAACAGCCCTACCCGATCCCGACGCCTGCGGTCCGGAACATGGCGGACCGCTTGTACGACTGCGGAGTCCGTCAGACCGACGCCGTTGCGGAGGAGGTTGTGCTGCCGAACTGGGTGACGGAGAAGGTCCGCGAGGAGGCCGCCCCCGTCGCCACGGATCCCGACCACCATGCGATGCAGGACACCGATCGGGTGATGGTCGCGCCCGAACCGCCGAGGCGGATTGCGCAGAAGTACATGGGCGTGGTGGAGGACGTCGAGCTGTGACGACCCCGAACTACCCGTGGGCGACCACGACGCCGGCGGATCTGCCCCAGGGGGTCAGCACCCCGTCGCAGCAGGGCGAGGTGCTGCAGGACCATACGCAGGCGAAGTACACCGGGCTGGCTGCCGATCGGTTCCCGGCGATCGCGAAGACGACATCCGCGGGTTCACCGTCGTCGGTCTCCGGCCCGATGGGATTCGTCACGAGCGTCTTCTCGGGCATCGTGTCGCGCGTAGCAACCGCCGACCCGGCGACGGTGACGAAACCCGACGACATCGTCGACAGGGCGGGCAGCTTCTTCACTGGCCTTCCGCTCCTGTCGTTCATCGGCGACATCGCGGGGGCGATCACCGGCGCGATCGGCGGCGGGCTGAACACCATCCGCCAGTTCTTCGACGACCTCATCGGCAATGCGCTGCAGGGGATCAACCCGTTCTCGATCTTCACCAGCATCGGCAACATCTTCTTCCACCAGTCGGCCGTGGCGAACACCGCCACAGCCGCGTCGTCGGGTGTGGCGAGCATCGTCGACCAGCTGTTCGGCGGGTGGCGGGGCACGGTGTCGGGCGATGCTGGCCAGGTCGCGCAGACGATGAACGAGGTCCGGCAGTCCATCGAGGGCGACACGTTGAACGTGACGCTGATCGGGTCGGGCCAGTGGATCGTCCCTGAGGGATACAAGGACTGGGTCGTGACCGCGATCAGCGGCGGCGACGGCGGGCAGGGTGGTGACGGCGGCACGTTCGCCGGCGGCGGCGGCACCGGTATCGCGCAGGGCGGCGTGAACGGCGGTCAGGTCGGCGAGATCTTCACGACCGAAGAACTCGGCGGGGCGGGAGCTTCGATCAACTACGCGACGGGGAACGCGGGCGCGGGCGGCACCGGCAAAATGCAGTTCGGTGGGCAGGGCGGGCAGTCGGTGTTCGGTCCCTTTGGTCCCAACAACAACTACTGGCGCGGGCAGCGTGATGCGGGTGCGCTCCCGACCGGTGTCGGATACGCATTCGCCGCGAAACCCGGCAACGGCGGCAACGGTGGGCCGATTTCGGGCACGTACACCGGCACTCGCGGCGGCGCCGGTCCAGCGGCCCCAGGCGGCAACCCGGGCACTCGGGGGCAGCCTGGGCAGAACGGCACCGAGGGGCCGTTTGTGAAGAACCCGGGCGGCGGTGGCGGCGGTGGCGGCGGTGGCGGAAACTCCGGCGGGTTCTCGGCAGCGGGCCGCGGTGGTGACGGCGGCGCCGCGGGCGCCGGCGGCGGCGCGGGTGGGTCGTCGACGACAGATTCCCCCTTTGGTGCGGGCGGTAACGGTGGCGCGGGTCGGTTCTATCTCCAAGGCCGCAGGTAAAGGATTGGTGTGTACATGAAGGCGTCTGACATCAACACCCCCGCGAAGGCCGAGCCGTACATCGACGGGACGTGCACGGTCACGCTCACTGGCCGGGTGACGGGCATCGTGCAGGGGCCGACGTGGGTCGAGGTGCAGATCGACCCGGGCGTCGAGGGCGGCACCGTCGCCGCGGTCCGATTCGACGACGACGACCCCATTGAATTCGAGATCACCGAAGGCACTCGCGCACTCAACCCGCCCGAGACGGTGGTCGAACAGGTGCCGAACGAGATCGTCCGATGAGGTTCACAGTCGAACCACGTGGACGCTACTTCGTGGTCACCGATGCCCAGACCGGCGCGCAATGGCCGTACACGACCGAAGTAGCAGCGAATCAAGCTGCCGTGACGGCAAATACGGACGCTACCGCGATGCGCAACCACATCGCAGCGACACCTCCTGACGCCACGCTGCCCCCCGAGGACGAGCCGGTACTGCCGGTCGTCGACGACGAAGGACCGCAGACAACACCATGAACACGATCATCGACACCGCCGCCGGATTCCCACCCGCGGCGGCACTGAAGGCTGCCGGTCACACGGGCCTGATGGCCTACGTGTCCCCGTCGCGGTCGGGCACGAACTTCCCGGGTAAGCCGATCACTCGCGACATCGCCGACGCCTACCGGAAGGCCGGAATCGACATCGGCGCGGTGTGGCAGCTCGGCAAGCCCGGTGACCAGACGCCCTCGGACTGGACCACCGGACGCGAGGGCGGCCGCCGCATGGCGCGAGAAGCCCGCGACCGAGCGTTCGCCGCCGGGATGCCCGGCTACTGCCCGATCTACTTCGCCGTCGACGAGAACATCACGCTCGCGCAGTGGAACTCGACCGCCGTCGAGTTCTTCCGCGGCTGCGGTGACGTACTCGGCACCCAGTGGGTCGGCATCTACGGCAGCTCGCGCGTGTGCGGGTGGGCCATCGAGGACGGCGTCATCGGCCGCTCCTCGCGATCCAACTCCGGGCCGTGGGCGTGGGTGACCCGCGCCTGGTCTGACGACAACGGTCGCGGCTACGCCTCGCTGTACCAGCGCGTGATCGACACCCCGTCGTCGCCGGGCCCGAAGGTCGGCGGCATCACCGTCGATGTCAACGACGTCTACGCCGCCGACTGGGGCCAGTGGTCGATCGACCGCACCCCGAAGACCACCCCTTCGCCTGACCCGACCTCCCCCGCGCCGGTCATCCCGACGCCGGCGCCCACGACAGGAGCTCCGACCATGCCCGACTACGGCACCACCAAGGTGATGCACGGCTTCAACGCCGACTCGGCCGGTACCGGCAACAGCAACGGCCCACGCCGGTCGACCGACTTCGGCGCCGTCCACACCCAGCAGGGCAAGGGCCCGGCGGTGAACCTCGCTCAGTTCTGCATCAACTCGGCGAACACGAGCAACCCGGTCGCCTACAACCACTCGATCGACGGCCGCGACACCGTCGAGATCGTCCCGCCGAACGAGGGTCCGTGGGCCGCTGCCGACGCCAACGACATCGCCTACCACCTCTGCATCGCAGGCTCGTTCGCCGAGTGGTCGCGCGGGCAGTGGCTCGACGGCATCGACGACTCCGGTGACGGCCTGTCCGAGGACCTCGCGATCACCCGCGCGGCCAAGGCGATGGCCGCCGCGTCGCAGCAGTTCGGGTTCCCACTCGACTACGCCGGGTCCAACGGCACCGCGGGCTGGCCGCTGAGGGCGAAGGGAGTGGTGGGTCACCGCGACTTCGGCGCCCGCGGAGGTGGCCACACCGACCCCGGCAACGGGTTCCCGATGGACGAATTCCTCAAGCGCGCGAAGTCGTTCCTCGCCCCGGTGCGCAACCTCATCAACGACGCCGCGGCGGCGAGTCCGTGGGTTGGTGCGCGCGTCGACCCTCCGTTCGTCGAGCACGCGCTCAAGGCCGGCGTGTTCGCGGTGTACGCCAACGCGCACATCTACTACAAGCAGGGCGCCGAGGCGGCGTTCCCGATCCCGCACGGCGGGCTCTTCGAGACGTGGGGCGCGGACTACGGCTACGAGAACGGCCGCCTGGGTTACCCAACGCGTCCGTTCCTGAAGTTGCCCGACGGTGCGGTGCAGGCCTTCGAGGGCGGCACGCTGCTCCGCAAGGACGGCGCCTCCCGCGGCTTCGACGTCCACGGACGGATCGGCGACACCTACCGCGACCTCGGCTGGGAGAACAGCCGTCTCGGCTACCCGGTCTCCGAGGAGATCAAGGTGCCCGGCACCGACAACATCGTCCAGCACTTCGAGCACGGCGACCTCACCTGGTCCCCGTCCGGCGTCATCGTCACTCTCGCGAAGGAGACCGCTGCAGCATGACCACCACCAAGATCGCCGCGTTCATCCGCCGCGAGCCCGTCGCGGTCGCTCTGTCCACCATCATCGGTGCGCTCGTCGTGTACGGCGTGACCGCCGGTTGGTTGACCGCCGACGCCGCGCCGATCGTGCTTGCGGTCGCGTCGCTGGTGCTCGGGGTGCCGGTGACCGCGGCGGTCCGCTCGCAGGTCAGCCCGGTCGCCGCGGTCCAGACCGCGGTCACCGACGCCGCCCGCGACGCGCTCACCCGGGCGGTGAACAACCAGGCCGCCACCCCCGAGGTCGGGGACGCCCTGAACGACGTCGTACGCAACGTCACCGCCCACTTCGGCCGACACCGCGCCGAGTCCTGACCGGTGCCTGCGGGGTGCCTCTCCATGAAGGGACTCGACCGTGAAAGTGCCGCGAGTGACGCTCGTGCAACTGGTGACAGCTGTCGTGATCGCCATGTGGGTGATCGCGAACATCGCCGACATCTTCCTCGCCGACTACACGCCGCCCGAGTCGCTGAACACCGCGTTCATGGCTCTCGTCGGGCCGCTGTTGGCGCTGATGGTCACCAGACGCGGAGACAAGACCGACGACGACAAGACGTCCGGGAGCGACGAACATGATCACTAGCACCGGGATCGCGCTGATGCTGATCGGCGCGTTCGTGACTGCGCTCGTGCGGGTGGGGTACTTCCGCGCGAAGGGCTACAAGGTCCGGATCCTGTACATCCGCCGGACGGACGCGGCGTTCACCGCGGGCGTCGTCCTCATCACCGCGCTGTCCCTGGTCACGATCATCACGACGGCACGCAACTCGGCGGCGGGGGAGGAGTGCGCCCGCCAGTTCCGGAATGCGTTGCTCTACAACGCGAAGCTCAACCAGGAGCAGGCGGGACTGAGCGATGACCTCGAGGACGAGCTGACGAAACGTCGGGCCGCGCAGGACAACCTGATCAACACCCTCGGGCCGGACCGTGTCGCGTCGCCGCAGTCGCTCACCCAGTACCGCGTCGTCGTGGGACAGATCGAGCAGCGGATCGACGACATCCGCGAACGCAAGATGCAGGCGCAGCGGTCGCGCGCGCCCTACCCCGATCCGACCTGCGGGAGGAACTAGCCATGGCTCTCGTCACCGTGACCGGCACGGTCACCGACATCACCGGCAGGGGAGACCCGGACCAGCTCGTATTCTCGAGCCCCTCGATCCGCCAGGACGTAATGTCCCCGCGGTACCAGCGGGTCTCGCCCGATGCGACGACCGGCCAGTTCTCGGTGCAGCTCGTCGCGGGCCCGGCGACAGTCCGCGTCGGCGGCAAGGTCTACCCGTTCATCGCGGCGGCCGGCGACCTGTGGTCGATGATCCAGGTCGGCATCAACATCCCGCCCGGTACGTCGGCGGAGAAGTTGCAGGCCGCCGTCGCGCAGTGGGCGCAGGACTTCGCCGACGCTCGCTACGCCACGCCGGCATCGGTCACGACCGCGGTCAACGCGCTGAAGAACCTCATCGTCGGACCCAATGCGCCGGCGACGCTCGACACGATCGCGGAGATCGCGGCGGCGCTTGGCAACGATCCGCAGATGGTCGCCAACCTGACCACGACGGTGGCGGGGAAGTACTCCAAGCCGTCGTCGGGGATCCCGTTGTCGGACCTCAAGAAGGCGGACCTCGACGGTGCTTATGCCCCCCGCTGGCAACCGAACACGGCCTACACCGCGGGGACCGTGGTCCTCGCCCCGACCGGCGACGTCGTCACCGCCAAGGCCGACTTCACCTCCGGCGCTTCGTACGTCGCGAGCAACTGGAACCCGGTCAACGCCCCGGCCACCGAGCCCCAGGCGCGCATCGACGGCGACGCCGCCACCCTCACCACCGCGACCGGCCGGGCCGTCGCGTTCTCCCTCATCGGACTAGGAGCCTGACATGGCAACGCAGAATGTGATGGCCGCAACGTCGGCCCTCCCTGGTGTGCTCGTCTCGAAGCAGATCGAGAACGCGGAGACGACCCAGTACACCGGGCCGGCGAACTCGTCCGTGAAGCTCGGCAAGGCGACGCTCGCGAACCCGACCGCCTCGGCCGTGACGGTGTCGGTTTCGATCGTGAAGTCCGGCGGCACGGCGGGTGCGGCCAATCGGGTTGTCGCGGGGCTCGCGCTCGCCGCGGGCGACTCGGTGGTTCTCAGTGAGATCGAGGGCCACTTCCTCGGCCCCGGCGACCTCATCTCAGCCATCGCCGGCACCGCTACCGCCGTGGTCCTGGTCATCTCCGGCGTGGTGCTGTCCTGATGCCGCGGCCATCCCGACTCAACCCCCGCGCCGTCGCCGACGCCACGGTCGCGTCGTTCGGAGATCTCCGGCCGTGCGCTGACCCTGTCGGTGCGCTCAACTGGTCGCTGACCGGGATCAACCACTGGAAGCCGGTCATCGCGGTCGGCGTCGACGGCAACGCCTACGGCCGATCCGGGACCACCGTCGCCACGATGTCGGTCGACTCGTGGGCCAACACGGTGGACGGCCCGGACTTCTCGTCGCTGCACTCTGGCGCGCAGATCGTCTACGTCAACCGGCTGTCCGAGGGGTGGGTGTTCGCCACCGACAACAGCAGCACCGACACCCTGATCTGGTGGTTCTCGCCCGCCTCGCAGACGTGGGGGCCGTCGATGACGGTCAACCAGATCGTGTCGTGCCGGTCGACGACGCTGAACATCCTCGGCGTTTCGATGCCCAAGCCCGGCCCCGACGGGAAGTCGGTGCTGCTCTACGGGGAGTACGGCGGCGGCTACTCGACCGCCCGGAAGCTGTGGATGACCCGCGACGGCGGCCAGACGTGGACGTCGATTCTCACCATCGGGCCGGGCACCGACACCGCGAACGCCTGCCACTTCCACCAGTCGACCTACGACCCGAAGCGGCAGCGGATCATTGCCTCCACCGGTGACGTCGGCAACCGCGGCCTGTTCTTCTCCGATGACTGGGGTCGCACCTGGAAGCGGTGGACCCAACCGTCGACGAGCCCGTACTACAACTCGGCGGCCCCGGCGGGGAACATGCAGCCGACCGCGGTGATCGTCATCGAGGACCGGGTGTTCGGCACGCCCGACGAGGGGTCGATCAAGGCGGGCCTGATCGAGATGGACCTCGACGCCCCCGAGCGCCCCGGCATCCGACGGTTCTACACCTCCGTCGACACGTTCGGCGCCGGCCAGTACGGCTACGGGCAGCTCGCCCAGCGCGGCCGCGAGGTCTACATGTGCTTCCCCGACACCGGGTCGGGCAGCAAGAAGCAGCTCATGGTCGGCACCGGCGACGGCGGCCGCACATGGTGGGAGCTGGGCTCGATCGCGACGTCGGGCTCCGCGAACTCGATCGGCGGCATCGCCGGCCCCGACAAGAACGGCTACCTGTACTTCACCGTGTTCAACGCCACCGGTTTCGGCCAGACGGGAACGCGCACCGTGCGGGCCAAGGTCATCGACTGGAAGTTCCGGCACCCGCAGGCGCCGGCGTTGACGTACTCGCCGCTGGCGCAGTAGTCGCGGTCCCGGCCTGGGTGCGCAGGGCCTGGACGAGCCGGTCGGCGATGTCCTGGTGACCGGCGGGGCTCGGGTGAACCTTGTCCCGTGAGATCAGCTGCGCGGCGTTGCTCGTCGTGACCCACGGGTCGAGGCCCTCGGCGGAGATGTACGCGATCGACCGGGCGGCGGCGGCGCTCTGCAAGATGGTGTCGACGTTCTGGATCGCGTTCACCGACGGCTCGTTGCTCGGGTCACCGGCGATCGGCCCGAACATGGCGAGCTGCACACCGGGCCACTTCGCCCGCACGCGGCTGATCAGCGAGTCCGCGTTCTGGTAGAGCGCGCCGGTGACCTCCTGGTCGTTGATGCTGCCCTGCACGATGACCAACGTGGGCGCCGGCGTGGCGGGCAGGGTGTCCAGGGCCTGACCGAACGTGAGTCCGTCCTTCGGTCCCTGCTTCACGTACCCGCTGCCGCTGTGGCCGCTGACTACGAAGTCGCCGCCGAGCTGCTCGCCCGCGAGATAGGCGTACCCGCGAGTGAGGGGGTTCGCGCCGGTGCCCTCCGTGAACGAGTCGCCGAGAAACAGGACCCGCTGGTTCGCGACGTTGAGGGGCCGCGGGTCCGGCGCGGCGACGGTCTGACTAGCAGCCCCGGCCATCGCGGCGGCGCGGTCGGCCGCTGACACCTCGGTGGGTTGGTCGGTGCGCCACACGAGCACGCCCAGCACAACCGCCACCACGGCGCATATCGCGAGCACGATGCTCTCCCACCTAGACAACCCCCGCGAACGCCTCATGCCAGGAATCTATCGGTCGCCCGTGCAGGTTGCCGGATATGTCAAACGAACGAGGGACTGACGGGTTGGCCGGCGCGGCTACTCTCGCAAGATGGAGATCGACCAGCGCGGGCAGCTCGGGCCACTGCTATCAGACATGTCGGTTCCGGACTTCCGGCTACCCACGTCAGTGATGGCGGCGGTGTACGCGTTGAGTGCTGGTAAGTACGACAGCTGCTACCTCGACGTCGAGGTGGACAACTCCGGCATCACCTACAAGTTCTGGTGGCTTCAGGGAGACGTGATCGGCTGGGTGACCGCGTCGAGTTCGGACATCGACTGGCAGCACCGCCCTCTGCGCGAAGAGCCGGAGGACGCGAAGACCGACGCCCAGCTTCGCCGGATCGGCGACATCGAGCGAATCGAATTGGCTGAGCTGAAGGTGTGGCAAGACGGATTCCAGACCGGCGTGCTCAGTGTCGATGCTCCGATCCGCCTCGCTTTCCGTCAGGGTGACGGCTTGGCCTTGGGCGACCGCGACCCTCGCAACGCTGCGGGTCGCGAGAAGCGGGACGCCTTCGTCAAGGCCGTCATGAAGGCGTTCGGCGCCACCCGCCCATAACGCGGAGAAAGGGCGAACGGACCGCTGTCCGATTTGGGCTAGTCTGCCGGGATGATGCAGATCACGTCAGACGAACAGTGGTACGACCAGGTCGAGGATGACGTCGCGGTTGAGCAGGGCGGACGCCTGCACCTGAACGGCATGGTTACCGGTCGCCTCATCGTTCGTCGAGGAGGCACCGCCCAGATCAACGGAATGGTCGGCGATTTGGTGATCGAGCAGGGCGGCTATGCCAACCTCCACGGCACTTGCACCGGCTCGGTGACGAACGAGGGCGAGCTAACGGTGGCGGGCATCATCAAGGGTCAGCTGCGAGAGGGCGGCGACGCGACCACAACGGTGGTGCCCGGCGCCTACGTCAACGGCCAGCAGCGCTGACGGAACCACCTACGCCTCGCCCGCGTCCAACGAGGGTGAGCATCGTCGACGCCTGGGGCACCGCGGCCATGATCGCGGCATTCTCGTTTCTGCTGTACCGCTACCTCGTCGGCCCGCCGCCGGACTGACGCCGCAGCGATCGCGGTGCGGTCGAGATGTCGTCGGCGGCGGTGACCGCGTCGCACGTCCGGCAGACCCAGTGTCGACACGGGACCTCGCGCTGGTTGCTCCACCCCACGAGATGCGATCGCGGCCGGCGCCAGTCCGCGCCACACGCCGGGCACGCCGGCGGCTTCCACTCGACCCACGGCGACACGGGACCTCCTCGGCCCGCGACGAGTGAGCACCAGCCTACGAACGACCGCAGACACGAAAGCGCCCCACCTTGGAGGTAACAGGGTGGGGCGCGTTCGTGCGTTCGCGGGCTTCCCTCCCGGTCACGCGCGACGAGCGTAGCGACGTGGTCCGACAGTGTTACCCGAGGTAACACCGCCGCCTGTTCACCTGGGATTTTGGCGCGTACGCCACCTGTCACGATCGCACACCGCTATGTGTCGTGACCTGCGGAAACGTGCTGAATTCGGAGGGTTCAAATCCCTCTGCGCGCACCACGGTTCCCGGGGCCCGTTTCGTCCGACGGTCCCGCGGGCACACGGCCGCGATGACGCAGGAACACTTCGCTCGTGACCGGTCACGAACCGACGGTGGGGCATCCGTCCTCGTCGTCGCCGATCCCGGTGAGCCGACCGATCTCGCCCGGCGTGTCGTCGAGCACCTGCCGTCGGTGATGCACGGACACGATCCCGACGCGCGGTCATGGACGGCGACTCTGCTGTCGGAATCCCATGTGCCCGAGGAGGACACCGAGTTCGACCAGGTCGTCGACAGTGTCGATCCGCGCTCCCGGGACGAGGAGCTCGTGCTCTACCTGACCGACATGCCGCGGCGTGACGGGACACGACCTGTGGTCGCCGAGCTCCATCCCGAGCATCGCTTCGCGATGATCTCGGTCGTCGGCGTGGGTGGGATGGGCGTCGGTCGGCGCGTGCACGATGTCGTCGGTCTCGCGGTCGCGCACCTGCTGGACGGGCCGCTCGTGTCGACCCCGTCCGTGCGGCGGCGATTCCCCACCGCCCCCGTCGGGTCCACCGGGGTGCGCATCTTCTCCCCGCCGGGCCTGCGCCGCGCGCGACTGCTGGCCGGCATGGTCCGGGCCAACCGGCCCTGGCGCCTGGTGAGTGGCCTGTCGAAGGCGATGGCGGGTGCGTTCGCGACAGGGGCGATCGCTCTCGCGACCAGCACGATCTGGCTGTTCGCCGACCTCATGGGGCCGTGGCGCATGAGTGCCGCGACCGTCCTGTCCATCGCGGCCATGGTCGTCTGGTTGATCGTCGACCACGAGTTGTGGGAGCGACCGGCCGGACCGCAGGAGCGCGCCCGATCGATGCTCTACAACGCGGCGACCGTGGTGACCCTGCTCCTCGGTGTACTCGCGTTCCACGTCGCCCTGTTCGCGCTCCTGTTGTTCACCGCCGGGGTGGCCCTCCCACCCAGCTTGTTCTCCCAGACGCTGAAACACCCGGTGGGCGCCTCGGACTACCTGTTGCTGGCCTGGCTCCTCGCGTCCATCGCGACCATCGGCGGTGCCATGGGTTCGGGGCTCGAGGACGACGACGCGGTCCGCTCGGCTGCCTACGGCGTCCGGCAGCAGGAACGCATGCGGCAGATCCAGGACCGCACCCGGCAGGCGAGCACGGACGACCGGTCGGGCGAGGCCCGGTGACGGGGTCTCAGCGACCGCCGGCCGACGTCCGCGGCAGGTAGCGCAGGATTGCGCCGATCCCGTCGGTCGGCGAGACCCGTTCGTCCACGCGGACGAGATCGGCGTCGGTGGCGATCGCGAGCATCGGCAGCGCCTCGTCGGCGCGGAGCACCCGCTCGGGTGCGGCGCCCAGCTCCGAGAGGTTCGCGGCGGTCGGTGCCACCGTCGTCGGTGACCCGTCGTCGACGACGGTGGCGTCACCGATGTCGCCGATCACCAGGGTGTCGACCTCACCGTTGCGCAGCGCCCCGCAGACCGCGGTCCGGTCAACCCCTCCACCGCGAGGCCCTCCTCGCGGTGGATCTCGGCGTCGAAGCGCCTCGCCGTCGCGTCGAGGACCTCGTTGCGTCGACGTTCGTCGGCCTGGGCGACCGCGGCGAGAATGTCTGACTCGGACAGACCGCTGCCGCGGGCCCCGATCGGCAGGTTGTGGAGCACGTCGGCGAGCCGCGACGGGGCCGCGGCGTGCAGATCGGCGAGCGAGGTCGTCTCGCCGACGACGTAGACCCTCTCGGGTCGGCGGCGGTCGACGATGGCGCAGAGATGGTCGACCGCGGCGGCGATGTTCTTCCGCGACTGCTCGTCGGAGCGGCGCTGCGGATCGCCCGGCCCGGCGGTCTCGGCGCCCGACGCGTGGTGCACCGGGGTCCCGACGCCGTCGACGGTCTCGCGGTGGGCCACCGACGTCCCGGTCAGCTCGAGGACGTCGGCGCCCGTGTGGTCGACGACCGCGACGACCTGCAGCGTCGACGAGACGCCGTGCTCGATCAGGGGGACGAGGTAGGGCAGCGCCGAGTGTCGGGCCACGGTCCGCACGGGCGGCCGGACCAGACGCGCGTCGAGATGGACGCCGGATTTCGTGGCGACGATGGAGCGGCCCGACGCGCCGACCGGGGGAGCGCTGCGCAGCAGCGTGTCCTCGACGAGGTCGACGACCCGTTGCTCCGCGCCCGCGTCGACGAGGTCCTCGCGGACGGCACGCCACCGCAGCGACAACTCGTGCTCGGCGTTCTCGGTGTCGTGTGAGTCGTCGATGTGGACCGACACGAACGGCGGCTCCTGCTCGGTCAGCGAGCGGAGATTGGATGCGCGCACGGGTGGACTCCTCCCGATGGGACGTCGTGATGTCGCCCGGCGGGTGCCACGGTCCCCGTGAGGTGAAACGTCGGGGCGCTCAGGCGTCGAGCGGTGCGCTCGCGGCGCGGTAGCGCTCAGCGATGTGGTCGTGCTCCGCGGCCTGTGCGAGGCAGAGCCTGCGCAGCGGCTCGGGTCCGAGGACGGTGAAATCGGCGTCGAACCGGTGCAGCCACCAGGCGATCGACTCCAGCGAGGACCCGAACAGTGCTATCTCGCAACTGGTCTCGTCGCCGGCCTCGATGACGCCCCACTCGGGTCGGACCATCGACTCGACATCCTGCACGGGGGCGTGGATACGCACCCGGGCGTCGACGGCCCGCATCGCCGAACCGATGCTCGCGGCGACGAAGGCCGCGGCACCACCCTCGGGCAGGTCGCGGGCGGCGAAGCGCGGTCCGGTCGGTGTCTTCGGGGTCATCCGGTCGACGCGGAAGGTGCGCCAGTCCTCGCGTCCGACGTCCCAGGCCAGCAGATACCAGCGCGCGCCGTTGCGGACGAGCCGGTAGGGCTCGCACTCACGCCGCGATTCCTCACCCGTCCGCGTGCTGTAGTCGAAGCGCAGTCGCTCACGCCGGTGGCAGACGAGCGCGATGTCCGACAGGGTCGCCGCGTCGACCGACGACGTCGGGGCGGGCCGGTCGACCGTCTCCACCGTCAGCGCGTCGAGACGGTGCCGCAGTCGCGACGGCATCACCTGCCGCAGCTTCGACAGCGCGCCGGAGGCGGCGTCGTCGAGTCCGGTGACCGAGCGCGTCGCACCCGACTGGAGTGCGACGGCGACGGCGAGCACCTCGGCGTCGTCGAGCAGCAGCGGGGGCATCTCGGCGCCGGCGCCGAGGCGGTACCCACCCCCGACCCCGACCGTCGCGTCGACGGGGTACCCCAGGGTGCGGAGCCGATCGACGTCGCGGCGGACCGTGCGGGGCGTGACCTCCAGCCGACGGGCGAGGTCGGCACCGGACCACTCCTGACGCATCTGCAGCAGCGACAGCAGCGACAGCAGTCGGGCGGACGATTCGATCGGCATGGGGGTCATCCTGGCACCGATTGCGGTCAGAATCTGTCCGCGAGTGCCGGCGGTCGCCGCACGCCCCGACGGCGTTCGACACGCCGTGCCGAGACAGGGCTGAGATCGTCTCGTGTCTCATCCGTGCTCATCGGCCGCATGGGTCTCGTTAGTCTCGCTGTGTCTCATCAGTCTCACGAGGAGTCGGCATGGTGCTGCTGCGGTTTCGACGGGCCATCGCGGCGGTGACCGCGGTCGTCGCCCTCGGGGGCGGCGTCGGCGCGCTGCAGGCGACCGTGGCCGCGCCCGCGAGCGCGGCCCCACCCACCACGACGCTGTTCAACTCGGCGCAGGCGAAGTTCACCGCGGGCGACGTGCCGGGCGGACTCGGGGATCTGGCCGCCCTCCTGCGCGTGGCCCCGAACGACGCCCAGGCACTCGCGCTGCAGGCGGTGTGGTCGGACTTCACGCTCGACCTGATCACGCGGCAGAACGCCCTGAACCGTCTGGGCGCGGTGTCGCCGGCCATGGCGGGGACCGTCGGGCGGATGTTCGGTGCGATCGGGGCCGGCATCGGGACGATCCCGAACCCGTTGCCAGGCATCATCGGTCCGCAGACGGCGATCGTCGTGCTGGGCTATGGACTCATGCCCGACGGGTCCATGCGCGACGAGCTCACGTCGCGGTTGGGTGCCGCCTGGTTGCAGGCCGTCGCCGCGCCCTGGTCGACCGTCATCGTCAGCGGTGGTGCCCCACACGCCGGCGTGACCGAGGCCGCAGCGATGCGGAACTGGTTGGTGGGACGCGGGATCCCGGCCTCGCGGATCGTCGTGGAGGACCGGTCGGGGTCGACGGTGCAGAACGCGCTCAACTCCGCGGCGATCGCCCGGTCCCGCGGACTGGGCAACGCGGTGCTGGTGTCCAGCGCGGATCACGTCCGTCGGGCCGCCGCCGACTTCACCATGGCCGGACTGCCCGTCGTCGGCGCCACCACGCAGCTCGACGGCTGGCTGCCGCAGCTCATCCCTCCGCTGCGGCCGTCGCAACGGGGCATCTACCTGGACGTGACCCGGACGGCGGGGATCCCGGCGCGCCGCTGAGCCACGAGCTTCACCCGACGGCGAGGCTTTCCAGATCGCCGGAGGGCAGGTGGATCCAGCCCTCGCGCCGGGCGATCACCGCGGTCTCGCCGTCGGGCAGGTGGGTGCGCCCCAGCGCGGCGGCACGGGCGATGCACGCCGCGATCACCGCGTCGAACACGTCGTCGCTGCCGCGGACGGCCGCCTCCGACACGCTCAGCTGCAACCACGGGGCGCGAGACAACAGCTCGTCGACGAGGCCGTCGAGGACCATCGCCTTCGCCGGGCCCTTGTATCCCCGGTGATCGAGTCCCCAGACCCGGAGTGCTGCCGCGGGATAGGCCTCGACGACCGGTCCGTCCACACGGTCGGTGACCCCCAGCGCGCGCAGCAGTCCGACGCAGCGCATCGCCACGTGCGCGATGAGGTCCGCGGAGACGCTCAACGGGATGAGACGTGTTCTCTCGCGGACCACGTCGTCGGTCACGCGACGCACGAGACCGGCCCGGGCGCCGCGCGTGTCCGACGCGGCGGGCAGGTCCCGATCGGCCTCTGCAACCGACGTGTCGGGGTCGCCGAGTTCGTGGTGGGCGACGACGAACCGGACGAACCGGTCGGGCCACCCGAACGGTGCGTCGATGCCCACCCGCTCGCACCCCGCGGCGGCCGCGACGATGTCGGAGTCGGTGGCGCCGAGCGTGATCCGCTCCACCTCGGCCCTGCCCGACCGCCACCGCAGGACGGCGAGCGCGGACTTGGTCGGCTCGGCCGCGAGGTCGACTCCCAGGGTACGCACGCCCCGACGGTAGCCCCCCGGGGCAGCCCCCGACGCTGTGTCACAGTGGGCGGATGCTGTTCCCGCTGCTGACACCGTCCGCGGTCGCCGCGACGACCGACGTCCCCGACACCGTGTCCGTCGACGGTCTGTCGTTCTCCCGCGCCGACGTCGCCGGCGCGGCCACCGCGACCGCCGAGCGCCTCGGCGGGGTGCGTGTGGTCGCTGTCGAGGCCACGCCCACGATGGCCACGGTCATCGCGGTGGTGGGAGCGTTGCTGGCCGGCGTGGTCGTGGTGCCGGTCCCGCCGGACTCGGGCAGCGCGGAGCGCCGCCACGTCCTCGACGACTCGGGCGCCCAGGCATGGCTCGGACCCGAGCCGGCAGATGCTGCGGGCCTCCCGCACCTGCCCGTCCGCCTGTACGCGCGGTCGTGGCACTCCCATCCGCAGCCGCCGGCGGGTCACGCGGCGATGATCCTGTACACGTCGGGCACCACGGGCGCGCCGAAAGGCGTTGTCAGCACGCACGGGTCGATCGCTGCGGGCCTCGACGCGCTCGCGGCGGCCTGGCGGTGGACCGCGGACGACGTGCTGGTGCACGGGCTGCCGCTGTTCCACGTCCACGGGCTGATCCTCGGTGTGCTGGGGCCCCTCCGGATCGGCGGTCGGCTGGTGCACACCGGCCGACCCACGCCCGAGGCGTATGCGTGTGCCGCCGGGACGATGTACTTCGGTGTCCCCACGGTGTGGTCACGCATCGCCGCCGACGAGCACAGCGCCCGCAGCCTCTCGGACGCGCGGCTGCTGGTCTCGGGCAGTGCGCCCCTGCCCGAGTCGGTCTTCCGCCGTGTCGCCGAGCTGACCGGCCACGAGATCGTCGAACGGTACGGCAGCACCGAGACACTCATCACCCTGAGCGCCCGCGTCGACGGCGAACGCCGCGCCGGGTGGGTGGGGCTGCCCCTCGACGGTGTGGAGACGAGGCTCCGACCGGACCCCGAGTCCGCGGGCCCGGACGCCGACGACCTCCCGCATGACGGGGAGTCGATCGGCGAGTTGCTGGTGCGCGGCCCCATGCTCGGCGCCGGCTACCACGGTCGGCCCGAGGCGACCGCCGAATCCTGGCTGCCCGGAGGGTGGTTCGCGACCGGCGACGCCGCCGTCGTCGACGCCGGGGGCATGCACCGGATCGTGGGTCGACTCTCGACCGACCTCATCAAGTCGGGGGGATTCCGGGTGGGCGCGGGGGAGATCGAGAGCTGTCTGCTCGACCACGACGCCGTCGCCGAGGTCGCCGCGGTCGGTGTGCCCGACGACGACCTCGGCCAGCGCATCGTCGCGGTCGTCGTCACCGCGGCCGGACACGACGGCGGGGACGACCTGGCTGCGACGCTCGTCGCCCATGTCGCCGAACGACTCTCGGCGCACAAGCGTCCTCGCGACGTCCGCTTCGTCGACGAACTCCCGCGCAACGCGATGGGCAAGGTGCAGAAGAAGGCTCTGCTCGAGGCGCCGTGACGGCGTCGCGGGTCACACGGACATCAGTGGTGCGCCCCGGTCGGTGGGCGGGTCGGCGTCGGTGTACGGCCGCGCGCCGGCGGTGAATGCGCGGGCGTCGGGACCCTCGCGCACCGACGCGGGGACCGCGTCGACGAGAAGTCCCCGCACCAGCGACGGCGAGGCGGGCAGGGGATCGTCCGAGGCGGCGACGACGACGTTGCCGTAGCGGCGACCTTTGAGCATCGCTGGGTCGGCGACGAGGAGCGTGTGACGGAAACAGGCTGCGACGGTGGCGATCTGACGCCGCGCGTACGCGAGATCCCGGGTGTCGGCGACATTCATCACCACGAGCCCGCCGGGTCGCAGCACGCGGCGGATCGCGTCGAAGAACTCGACCGTCGTCAGATGTGCGGGTGTCCGCGCGCCGGCGAACACGTCGACCACGACGAGGTCGCGACTGTCCGGGGTGAGCCCCTCGGTCACCGTGCGGGCGTCCCCGACGCGCAGTCGCACGACCGGTGCGCGGGGGATGTCGAAGCGTGTGCGCACCAGGTCGGCGAGCGCGGCGTCGACCTCGACCGCCACGTGCCGGGAGGCCGGTGCCACCGCCGCGAGGTACCGGGGGAGTGCGCACCCGGCCGCACCGAGGTGCAGCACCCGCAGCGGCCCGCCGAGGTCGAATCGGTCGGCGACCACCGCCGCGATCCACCGCATGTACTCGAAGTCGAGACGGGTGGGGTCGGCGGCGAGATGGGAACTCTGCACGCCGTTCACCTCGAGCAGCCAGCCCTGGCCGTCGGGATCGGTCGTGATGACCGCGGTCCCGGAGTCGATCGCGACGGTGCCGGCGATGTCGTCGGGTGCGGCGGCGCCCGCCGCCGGACGACGCCCGGATCGCTGTCGGGCCACACGACGACACTGCCACGGCCTGCGCGACGACGTGCGGGGCCGTGCCTGGCAGGGTGGTCTCCCGTGACCCGACGACACACCGCGCGCGCCGTCGGCATCGCGCTCGGGGTCCTCGCCGACCGCGTCGTCGGGGACCCACGACGGTTCCACCCGGTCGCCGGTATGGGCACGGTCGCCGCGGCGCTCGAGCGACGCGTCTGGTCCGACAGCCGCGTGGTCGGTGCGGTCTACACCGGGACGTTGGTGGGTGGGGTCGCGGGCCTGACCGCGGTCGCGGACCGAGGTGGCCCGCGCACGACCGTCCTGACCACCGCGGCGGCGACGTGGGCGTCGCTCGGCGGCACCACGCTGACCCGGGTGGTCGAGGACCTCGGCACCCTCGTCGGCGCCGACGACCTCGACGCGGCACGCGACCTGGTCCCCAGCCTGTGCGGGCGCGACCCGCGGTCGCTCGACGCCGACGGGATGGTCCGGGCCGCGGTGGAGTCCCTCGCGGAGAACACCTCCGACGCGACTGTGGGCCCGCTGGTCTGGGCGGCGATCGCCGGCGCGCCGGGGGCGCTCGGGTACCGCATGGCGAACACGCTCGACGCGATGGTCGGGTACCGCTCCGAGCGACACGGCCGGTTCGGCTGGGCGTCCGCCCGCCTCGACGACCTCGCCAACCTGGTGCCGGCCCGCGTGACCGGACTGGCCGTCGTCGCTCTCGGCGCGGACCGTCGGGGTGCGGTCGCCGCGTGGCGGCGCGACGCCGGACGACACCCCAGCCCGAACGCCGGCGTCGTCGAGGCGGCGTTCGCCGGCGCGTTGGGCACGGGACTCGGTGGCCTGACCGTCTACCCGCACGGCATCGAGGACCGGCCCCGCCTCGGCGACGGGCCGCCGCCGACCGTGGACGACCTGCGTCGCGCGGTCGAGTTGTCGCGTCGGGTGCAGACGGTGGTCGCGGTGGCGGCGTGTGGGGCCGCGCTGCTCGTCAGTCGCCGTAGCGGTCGGTGAGCTTCTCCCGTGCCGAGGCCGACGTCTCCTCACGGCGCGGCCCGAAGCCGATGCCGCTGCGGACCCGGCTGCTGCCCAGGCCCGACGACGACGCCGAGACGAGGTCCTCGCGTCGGCGTCGGGCGCGTGCCGCGACACCCTCGGTGCGCGGCGGCGGGGCGGCTCCGGCCTCGGCGCTGTCGGTCGTCGCCGCAGCCGCCGCGGCACGGCGGTGTCGGACCTCGGCGACGATGAAGTAGCCGAGACCGAGAGGCGCCATCACGCCGAACGCGATCCACTGCAGTCCGTACGACAGGTAGGGCCCCGAGTCGAGCTGGGGGATGGGCAACTCGCCGAGGCTGCCCGGCTGATCGGGGGACAGCTGCAGGTAGGCGGGCATGGTGTCCAGGCCGACGGTGCGCCCGAGAACGGCGGGGTCGATCGTGTAGACCTGCAGCGCGCCGTCCTCGACGCGCGGTCCGCGGCCCGGCGACGTGCCCTCGCCGACGCGGAGTCGCGCGGAGACGGTGGCCGGACCGTCCGGTGCCGAGGGCACCGACGGCAACGCCGTGCCGTCGACCGGGCGGACATAGCCGCGGTTGACGACGAAGACGCGCCCGTCGTCGAGGCGGAACGGGGTGAGCACCTCGTAGGCGGGTGCGTCCGACACCGACCGCAACCGGACGACGGCCTGATCGGCGGGGAGGTAGCGCCCGGTGACGGTCACCTCGCGCCATTCGGAGTCCGTCGGCAGCGGGCCGCGCCCGGGCCAGACGGAGTCGATCGGGACGGCACTCTTCGACACCGCACTCTTGATGAGCGAGTTCTGGTGCTCGGTCCGCGAGTTCTTGCCCAGCTGCCACGGTGCGAGGACGTAGAAGCAGGCCGCCGCGAACGCCACCACCACCACGGCGAGTGCCACCCACCCCGGGCGGGCGAACGTGCGCAGGATCCGCATGTCACAACGGTACTAGGGGGTCGGGGCGTGGGTCTCGAGCCGTGACGACGCCGACACATCGGTGACGACGCATGGGTCGGATACGCTCACCGACGACGGCCCGTCGCGAGGCGGCGGGCGACCGCTGAAGACGATCGGCGGCCGTCGCCCCACCGGTCCGTGCACCCTCCCCGTCGACGGGACGGTCCGCGTCACCTGCCGCCCACACCGGAGCCCGTCTCCGACGAACGGAGCCATCGTGCGCGATTTCACCTGCCGCAACTGCGGTCAGCAGCTGTCCTTCGAGAACACCCTCTGCCTGAAGTGCCACCATGCGCTCGGGTTCCACCTGCCGACCCGGATCATCCACGTGCTCGGCGACGACGGCAGCGGTGAGGTCGACGGCACGCCCGTCCAGCGGTGCGCCAACAACGTCGTCGCGAAGTGCAACTGGGTCGTCGACGAGACCGCCCCCAACGGCCTCTGCGAGTCGTGCCGGCTGACGCGCACCCGCCCCGCCGACGACGACACCACCGCGCTGAGCGAGTTCGCCGACGCCGAGGCGGCCAAGCGTCGCGTCATCCTCGAGCTCGACGAGCTGGGCCTGCCCATCCGCGGACGCGACGACGACCCGCAGACCGGTCTGGCGTTCGACCTGTTGTCCAGCGAGGCGCAGAACGTCATCACCGGCCACGCCGACGGCGTGATCACCCTCGACCTCGCCGAGGGCGACGACGTGCACCGCGAGCAGCTGCGTGTGTCGATGGACGAGCCGTACCGCACCCTGATCGGCCACTTCCGTCACGAGATCGGGCACTACTACCAGATGGTGCTGGTCGGTGACGGTGAGCACCGACCTCGCTTCGAGGAGCTGTTCGGCAACCCCGACGACGACTACCAGGCCGCGCTCGACCGGCACTACAACGAGGGTCCGCCGGAGGACTGGCACGACGACTACGTCTCGTCCTACGCGACGATGCACCCGGCGGAGGACTGGGCCGAGACGTTCGCCCACTACCTGCACATCCGCGACACCCTCGACACCGCGGCCGCGTTCGCGATGGCGCCGTCCGGGGCGACCCTCGAGTCGGACCTGCCCGGCGAGGTCGGCTTCGAGAAGATCATCGAGCTGTGGCTGCCGCTGTCGTGGTCGTTGAACCAGATCAACCGCTCGATGGGCCACCAGGACCTCTACCCGTTCGTGCTACCACCGAAGGTGCTGGAGAAGATGTCGTTCCTGCACCAGCTCATCGCCCCGGGTTTCGACGGCGTCTGACCTCCTCGCGGATCCAGTCGACGATCCCGGGCGTCGCGGCCTCCACCTGTTCGCGCACGAGCACGAAGTCGTCCGCGTCGCCGTAGTAGGGGTCGGCGACGTCGAGGTCGTCGTGGGCGTCGGGATCGAACTCCCGCAGCAGCCGGGTGCGGTCACCGTCGCCGCGCCGTGCCAGCGCCCGGCGGTGACCGGAGTCGAGTGCGACGAACAGGTCGGCGTCGTCGTGCTCGGGACCCAGCACCGCGGCGGTGTGTGTGTCGTCGTAGCCGGCTCGCCGCAGTTCCGCGCGGGCGCGGTCGTCGGCGGGCTCACCGACGTGCCAGGCACCGGTGCCCGCGCTGTCGATGCGCACGGCGTCGGCGAGACCGGCGCGGTCGAGCGCGGCGGCGACGATGATCTCGGCCATGGGCGAGCGGCAGATGTTGCCGCTGCAGACGAAGGTGACGTGCACGGGGTCGGTCATGCCGTGACCTCCCGGTCGGCGTGCAGTCCCAGCACGGTGCGCAGCTCGTCGACGGTGCGGACCGACCACGCCGCGTCGTCGACCTCACCGGGCAGCGAGTAGCCCCACTCGACGAACACGGCCGGGATGCCGAACTCGCCGGCCCCGTGCACGTCGTGTGATCGGTCGCCGACGATCACGACGTCGGCGACCTCCTCGTCCGTGTCGATGCCGAGCGCGGCCAGGGCGTGGGCCACGACGTCGCTCTTGCTCCGGCGGGTGCCGTCGTCGCTGGCCCCGGCGATGACGTCGAAGTGGTCGGCGAGACCGAAGTGGTCGAGGATGCGACGCGCCGTCGTCTCGTTCTTCGACGTCGACACCGCCATCCGTCGGCCGGAGGCGCGCAGATCGCGCACCAGGCTCGCCATGCCGGGGAACACGGCGTTCTCGCGCCACCCCACGGTGGTGTACCGCTCGCGATAGGCCGCCATCGCGGCGTCGACGGCGGCGTCGTCGAGCCCGAGCGTGCGGAAGGTGTCGACCATCGGCGGTCCCGCGATGCCCTCGACGACGGCGGCGTCGGGGTCGGGCGCGCCGATCTCGGACAGGGCGTGGCGGAAGCTGGCGGCGATGCCGTCGAACGAGTCGGTGATCGTGCCGTCGAGGTCGAACAGCACGGTGGTGGACGGGGCGGCCGGGTCGGCGGGTGCGGGCACCGATCCATTGTCCCCGTAGGCTGGTCGGTCGTGTGGCCCGGAGTGACGCGCGTCGGTGAACCCGGGCACCCGTGCGCCACGCCACCGGCCGATCTGCTGTCCCACCACGGCGATCGTGACGTGGCACCGGGGATGCTCGACTTCGCGGTGAACGTCCGCGGCACCACCCCCGAGTGGTTGCGAGAGAAGCTCCGCGCCCGCGTCGACGACCTCTCCACCTACCCGTCGCCCGACGACGAGGACGCGGCCGTCGGGGCGATCGCCGCCGCACACGGTCGTGACGACGCCGAGATCGCTGTCCTGTCCGGTGCCGCAGAGGGTTTCGCACTCGCCGCCGGGCTGCGTCCCCGCCACGCCGTCGTGATCGCCCCGTCGTTCACCGAGCCCGAACGCGTGCTCCGCGCGGCCGGGGTGCCCGTCACCCGCGTCGTGCTGCCGCCGCCGTGGCGTGTGACCGACGCCGTCGTCCCCGACGACGCCGACCTGGTGGTCGTCGGCAACCCCACCAACCCGACATCGGTGCTGCACCCGGCCGGTGCACTCCTCGCGCTGTGCCGACCCGGCCGGGTCGTCCTCGTCGACGAGGCGTTCGCCGACGTCACCCTGGCGGAGGTCGGCGGCGACCTCGTCGACGAGCCGCAGTCGGTCGCCGGGCGCCGCCTGCCGGGACTGGTCGTGCTGCGGTCGGTGACGAAGACCTTCGCCGTACCCGGCCTGCGCGCGGGCTACCTCGTCGGTGACGCCGACGTGGTCGCGCGGATGGTCGTCGCACGGCCGCACTGGCCGGTCGGGACGCTGCAGCTGGCGGCGGTCACCGCAGCGCTCGGCCCGATCGGCCGCGACCACGCGCGCGCGCAGGCCCGTCAGGTCCGCGCGGAACGGGACACCATGTGCCGCATGCTCGTCGACGCAGGGGTGACCGTGTGCGGTGATCCGCAGGCGTCGTTCGTGCTCGTGCACGACGCCGACGCCCTCGCCCGTCGCGGGCGACTCGCCGACGCGGGTGTCGCGGTCCGGCGTTGCGACACGTTCCCCGGCCTCGGCGCCGACCACCTGCGCCTGGCGGTGCGCGGCCGCGACGACGTCGCCACGCTGCTCCGGGCCTGGTCCGCGAGCTGATCAAGCGCACATCACGAACGACGGACGACACCACAGAAGGGCGGACCCCATGGCCGCGGTCGGAGATCTCGTCGAGTTGATCGATGAGCACTACCCACCCCACCTCGCCGAGAGCTGGGACAGCGTCGGGCTGGTCTGCGGTGACCCGCTCGACACCGTGACCGCCGTGCTCGTCTGCGTCGACGTCACCGACGCCGTCGTCGACCACGCGATCGCGCACGGCGTCGAGCTGATCGTCGCCCACCACCCCCTGCTGCTCCGCGGGGTCGACACCGTCGGCGCGCACACCCCCAAGGGACGCATCGTCCACCGCCTCGTGCGGGCGGGATGTGCACTGGTCACGGCGCACACCAACGCCGACATCGCCCGTCCCGGCGTCTCCGACGCGCTCGCCGACGCGCTGGGCGTGCTCGACACCCGTCCGCTGCAGCCGACCACCGCACCCGCCCTCGACAAGTGGGTGGTGTTCGTCCCCGTCGGGGACACCGACGCCGTGGCCGACGCGATGTTCCGCGCGGGCGCCGGGGCGATCGGGGACTACAGTCGCTGCCGCTGGCAGGTGACGGGCAGCGGTCAGTTCCTCCCCGGCGACGCCGCCACGCCGCACATCGGCACCCGGGGCGAGATCGAGACGGTCGTCGAGGACCGGCTCGAGATGGTCGCGCCGCGTTCGCGTCGTGACGCCGTCCTCGCCGCTCTCCGCGACGCGCACCCCTACGAGGAGCCGGCGTTCGACGTGCTCGTGCAGGCGGCGCTCGCCGAGGACCGCGGGTTGGGCCGGGTGGGGCGTCTCGCCGAACCGACGACGCTGTCGGCGTTCGCCGATCACGTCGCATCGGCACTGCACCTCGCGCCGTGGGGCGTGCGTGTGGCCGGGGATCCGGACGCCGAGGTCGCGACCGTCGCCGTGTGCGGCGGGGCGGGGGATTCGCTCCTCGACGCGGCCACCGCCTCGGGCGCCCACGTGTTCGTCACCGCGGACCTGCGCCACCACCCCGCCGACGAACACCTGCGCACCGGAGGGCCCGCACTCGTCGACGCGGGTCACTGGGCCACCGAGTTCCCGTGGTGCGCACAGGTCGCCGGCGTCGTCTCGGCCTGGGACCCCTCGCTCGTCGTGGACGTCTTCGAGGCCCCGACCGACCCGTTCACCGTGCACGCCGCCGGTGACGGCGGGTCCGGCGAGTAGGGTCGCGAGTCTGCCGTGACGCCGAACCCCGAGAGGACCCCAGCTGTCGATGAGGGCTGATCCCGCCGCCCAGCGCCTGCTCCTGGAGTTGGCCGACGCCGACGCCGAGGTGGCCCGCGCCGCGCACCGTCGTACCACCGCACCGGAGGTCGCCGCCGTCGACCAGTTGGTCGAGTCACTCCGCGTCCATCGCGACGCGGCCGTCGCCGCACAGATCGCGGCCGAGGACCAGGAGCGGGAGGTGCGCCGGCTGGAGAACGAGATCGCCGTGCTGACCACCCGCGAGCAGAAGGACACCGCGCTGCGTGACGGTGGGACCCTGCAGGGCAAGGCGCTCGTCGAGATCGGGCACGAGTTGGCCGGGCTGTCCCGTCGCCGGGGCATCCTCGAGGAGGAGCTGCTCGAGGTGATGGAACGCCAGGAGGCCACCGCCGCCGAGGAGCTGCGCTGCGGAGCGCTCGTCACGCACACCGAGGTCGAGCTGGCGCAGGCACGGGAGAAGGCCGACGCCGCCGTCGGCGACATCGACGTCCAGGCGGCGTCGGCGGCGCGGCACCGCGACGAGATCCGCGCGCGTGTCGATCCCGCGCTGCTCGCGATCTACGACCAGCAGGTGGCGCGCGGGCGGGTGGGCGCCGGCCTGCTGCGGCAGGCGCGGTGCGGCGCGTGCCGCATGGAGATCGACCGTGGCACCCTCGCCCGCTACGGCAAGGCCGATGCCGACGAGGTCCTCCGATGCGAGGAGTGCGGTGCGGTGATCGTCCGCACGCACGAGTCCGGGGTCTGAGCGTGCGGGTCATCGTCGAGGCCGACGGGGGATCGCGGGGCAACCCCGGCGTCGCCGGGTACGGCGCGGTGGTGTGGGACGCCGACCACGAGTCGGTGCTCGCCGAGCGCAAGGAGTACATCGGCCGGGCCACCAACAACGTCGCCGAATATCGCGGCCTCATCGCCGGATTGGGTGCCGCGAGGGACCTCGACGCCGACGAGGTCTGGGTGCGGATGGACTCCAAGCTCGTCGTCGAACAGATGTCGGGTCGGTGGAAGGTCAAGCACCCGGACATGATCCCGCTCGCCGAGCAGGCCCGGGATCTCGTCGTCGAGTTCTCGCGCGTCGACTTCGCCTGGATCCCCCGGGCGAAGAACTCCCACGCGGACCGGCTCGCCAACGAGGCCATGGACGCCCAGACCGAGGGGCAGGTGGCGACCACGCCCGAGCGGTCGGCGCCGATCGAGAAGGCAAGCGACTCAGCTGCTCCCGCGACGACCACAGCGAAGCCCGCAGGGACGGGACCCGGGTGGACCGGGGCCACCGGCACGCCGACACGCCTCCTGCTGGTGCGTCACGGCCAGACCGCACTGTCGGTGGACCGTCGCTACAGCGGCCGCGGGAACCCCGAGCTCACCGCACTCGGTGTGCAGCAGGCCGATCGGGTCGCCCACCGCATCGCGTCGAAGGGCGGTATCGCCGCCATCGTGTCGAGCCCGCTGTCCCGTGCGCGGGCGACGGCCGACGCGATCGCCCGCCGTGTCGGACTGCCGGTGCACGAGGTGGAGGGCTTCACCGAGACCGACTTCGGTGAGTGGGAGGGCCTGACCTTCACCGAGGCGTCGCAGCGGGACCCGGACCTGCACCGCGCGTGGATGTCCGACGTCACCGTCGCCCCGCCCGGCGGCGAGAGCTTCGAGGCCGTCACCGAGCGTGTGCGCGAGGCGACCCGGGAGGTCGTCTCGCAGTACGGTCCCGGCAACGTCGTGGTGGTCAGCCATGTCACGCCGATCAAAACCGTTCTGCGCCATGCCCTCGACGTCGGCCCGTCGATCCTCTTCAAGCTGCACCTGGACCTTGCGTCCCTGTCGATGGCCGAGTTCTACGCCGACGGCGGGACTTCGGTGCGGCTGGTCAACGACACGAACCACCTGTCCTGACGGTCTCCATGACCTCTCAGGTGGCCCGGACGGTCGCGGACAGGAAATCGAGGACGTCGCGGATCACCTGCGGGAACAGGGGATCGTTGTAGGGGTCGAAGTGCCCTCCGGTGTACTCGCGCACCGTCGAGCGAGGAATCTTCGCGGCCGCGGCACGGGCGGCCGCGGCCGGCGCGATGTCGTCGCCGTCGGCGACCTGGATCAGCACCGGGCACGCGATGCGGGCAACGGTCCTGATGGGTGAGTAACGGCCGATGTGCAGGAGGATCCGGGCCGCGACCGTCTCGGGGACGGTGCCACGGACGAAACCGGACTGGCGGGCCATCTCCTCGAACGCCTGCTCCGCACCGGGCGCGGTCATCACCGCTGTGGTGCCCGGCGCGCCGATCGAGTGCACATAGCGCGGGGGCGCACCGCGCAGGGCTCGGACGACGTCGACGACGGTGGCAGGTGCGAGCCGGAGCGCGGAGCGCAGACCGGTCGCCCGCACGGCGGCCGGTCCGCTCAGATGAGGCACCTGGGCGACCACCGCGGCGAACGGCTGACCCTCGGCGGCGAGGGTGAGGACGTGCCCGCCGGCGAACGAGGTGCCCCAGCCGACGACCCGGTCGGGGTCGGCCTCGGGCAGGGACCGGGCAAAGGAGATCGCTGCCCGCCAGTCGGCGAGTTGGGAGGGGATGTCCAGGAGCTGTCGCGGTTCGCCGTCGCTGTCGCCGAAGTACCGGTAGTCGAACAGCACGACCGCGTAGCCGGCAGCGGCGAACTCGCGGGCGTACCTCGGGAGGCTGAGTGTCCGCGGGGACCCGAACCCGTGCGCCATGACGATCACGGGGACCCGGCCGCCTCCGTCCCCGACGGCCGGGATGTGCACGTCGGCGGTGCACCGAACCCCCGACGACAGGAAGTCACGCGTGTCGACGGTCACTTCTCCGCTCACGGCAGCCTCTCTCTTGAATGCTCGACAAGAAACTAGCCCACTTCTTGTCAAGCGGTCAAGATACGATCGGGACATGCCACGGAACCGCCGCGCCCGCGACCGGGACGAGAAGCGTGGTGAGATCGTCGCCGCAGCCCGGGAACTGTTCATCGCAGAGGGGTACGCGGACGTGTCCGTGGCGCGGATCGCGCGACGGGCCGACGTGACCTCCACGACGGTCTACTGGTACTTCACCGACAAGGACGAGCTGCTGGTCGCGGTTCTCGACGAGCTGCTGGAATCGGCACTGGCCGAGATCGGATCGCTGGACGACTCGTCCATCGAGCACCTCTTCCTGCTGGCGGCCACCCGGTTGACGGAGCTGGGATCCCTCGTCGACGCCGTCCACACGCGGCGTCTGTCCTCGCCGGCCGTCGACGAATGGCACGACAACTTCCACGGGTTGGCCGAGACGGTGACGCGGGCGGCGCTGCCGTCGACGATGGACGCCGATCGCGTCGACGCGCTGTGTCGCATGATGACCTTCGTCATCGAGGGCATCGTCACCCATCGGCCGCCGGACGCTGCTGTCCGTGAGATGGCGAGCACCCTCGCCGCGATGGTCGGCGACAGCTGACAGGCGGTCAGCCCGGCCGTCTCCACTGCGTCACGAGGAGCGCCACCTCGACGTCGAGGCGGTGGGACGGCAGTGGTGCGCCCAGTGCACGCTCCGCCGCCGCGACGCGGTACTTGATGGTGTTCGGATGCAGGTGCAGCGCGGCTGCTGTCGCCTTGTGACTACCGTTGCGCCGCAGGAACTCTCGCAGGGTGACACGGAGTCGCTCTGCCTGCTCGCTGGGTCGGGCGAGGTCGCCCAGGACGCGGGCCACCCAGTCGTCGACGGCGGTCGGTTCGCGCGTGAGCTGTGCGGCGATCGCCACCCCGGGCGCGGTGTAGTCGACTGTCCCCGCACCGTCCCCGCCGGCGAGCGACGCGATCCGACGCGCCTCGGTCGCCTCCCGATGCGACCGGCGGAACCCGGCCAGACCCGCGTGCGCCGCGCCCAGCGCCAGGCGGATGCCCGGGGTCGCCGGTGGGCCGGGCACCGGACCGGCGCCGTCGTGCGGACCGCGATGGTCGCCTGCGACCGGGAACCAGGCCCAGACGGTGCGGTCGTCGACGGGGACGACCAGCGCGGCCGCCGTTGCTCCGCTGCGCTCCGCGTGGGAACGGACCTCCCGGGTCAGGTTGTGCGCCTCGCGGACCGCGGTGTCGGTGATCCAGGCGATGACCGCGCGGTGGGTTCGGTCGAGGCCGTAGTCGAGTGTCGCCGACGCGGTCGTCGGGTCGATGTCGTCAGGGCCGGTCAGGATCTGCCGGATGTGGTGTGCGCGTTGAGCGTCGCGGTGCGACAGCCAGCGCTCGCGCTCCTCCTGGTACTCGCGGACCACGGTCTCGGACACCCAGTCGATGTACGACGATCCGACCTGGTGGATCCGGTGGAACACGGGCAGTCGAAGGGCGGGATCGACGTCGAGGAGGGCCATCCGCCCGTAGACGCGGTCCATGAACGTGTTGTAGCCGAGGCGATAGGCGCGCACCAGGGCGGTGACCGGCGCGGCCGTCCTCGCCAGGTGGCGGGCGTAGTCGATCGCGGCGGTCGGCGCCTGCAGCTGCGCCGTGGACACCCCGTCGTGGACGACCTGCAGGAAGGTGGTGACGTTCCCCTCCACGCTCGCCCCGAGGAGCTCGAGCAGTTGCGGGTCGCCCCGCAGCTCGGAGATCTCGTGTTCGAGGACGTCGCGGATCAGTCGTGCCTCGCCGGTGATGTCGCGGGCCAGATCGGCGTGCACCTGGTCGACGACGAACGCGGCCGCGCCGTCGAGATCGTCGGCGGGCACAACGTCGTCGGTCACGCCGCTGACGGTAGCGGTTGATCATCGCCCGCGGTGCTGATCGAGATCTGCAGTTCACACCGGTGCGCGTCGTCCGGTCTGGACCGACGGGCGCCAGGGGTCGATGTCGCGCAGTTGTCTTGCGGGGACAAATACCGATCGAAACTGTGTCGTCCCGGGATATGGCCTGCGTCACACGGCGCTTCGTACCGTGGGTGCGCCCACCGTCGTCACATGATCCGGAGAACCGATGCACCTGCCCGACATCCCCGGCCGCCGCGCCATGCAGGACCCCGATGCGGCGATCGTCGCCGACGACACGACCGTCTACACCGCGGCCACGTTCGACGCGGCCGTGGTCCGGGCTGCACGCGTGTTGGCCGCCGCCGGTCTCACGCGGGGGACCGTGGTGGCGGTCGTGGTGCCGAACACCGCGGATCTGGTGGTGGCGTTGTTCGCGGCGTGGCGACTGGGGGCCGCGGCCACGCCGGTGAACCCCGCCCTGGGCAGACACGAGATCGCCTACCAGCTGGGCGACTGCGCAGCGCGGGTGGTCGTCACCATCCCGGAGCTGACGGCCGCGATACCGGAGGGCTTCCGGGTCGTGACCGACCTGCATGCCGCTGCCGACGCCGGCGATCCCCCGGTGGGTTCCGACGTCCTGGCCGAACCCGACGACCTCGCATTGCTCATCTACACCAGTGGGACCACGGGGAAACCCAAGGGCGTGATGCTCGATCACGCGAATCTGAGCGCGATGGTCTCGTCCAGCATCGCCGAGATGTCGATGGACTCCACCGCCCACAGCCTGCTGATCCTGCCGCTGTTCCACGTGAACGGCATCGTCGCCGGTGTGATGTCCGCGCTCGCGGCAGGGGGCCGGACCACGATCGCCGGGCGTTTCGACCCGCGGACTCTGTTCGACCGTGTCGAGGCGGCGCGGCCCACCTTCTTCTCGGCTGTGCCCGCGATCTACGCGATGCTCGTCGACCTGCCGGAGACGGTCACCCCGGACACCTCGTCGCTGCGGTACGTCATCTGTGGCGCCGCGCCGGCGAGCGCGGAGGTGTTGCGGCGCTTCGAGAGCCGCTATGGCGTCCCGGTGATCGAGGGCTACGGGCTGTCGGAGGGGACGTGCGCGTCGACGCTGAACCCCGTCGACGGTCCGCGCAAGCCGGGCACCGTCGGACGTGCCATGCCCGGTCAGACGGTCCGCATCGTCGACGCCGACGGGGAGACGATCACCGACGGACGGCCCGGCGAGGTGCTCATCCAGGGACCGAACGTCATGCGCGGCTACCTCGGACGCCCCGAGGAGACCGCCAAGACCCTCGTCGACGGATGGTTGCACACCGGTGACGTCGGGTTCCTCGACGACGAGGGGTATCTCACCCTCGTCGACCGCTCGAAGGACATGATCATCCGCAACGGCGAGAACATCTATCCCCGCGAGATCGAGTCCGTCGTGTACCTGCTCGACGGTGTTCGCGAGGCCGCGGTGGTCGGCCGTCCGCATCCGACGCGCGGCGAGGAACCGGTCCTGTTCGTCTCGCTCAACCGCGACGCGTCGCTCACCGAGGACGCGATCGACGCACACATCGCCGAGCACCTCGCCCGATACAAGCGCCCGGTGACGATCACGGTCGTGGACGACATCCCCAAGAACCCCGTCGGCAAGATCGACAAACCATCGTTGCGACGCCAGGTCGCCCCCGTCGCCTGATCCCGTACTCCATCCGCACCCACCGAGAAAGTTCTGCCATGGGCCTGCTCTCACCCACCCTTCCCGACGTCGACCTCGCCGAGTGGCGTCGTCGTCCCCATCTCGACCGCATCAAGCTGCAGGTACAGCACTGGGGAGAACAGGGTTTCGGCACACCCGCCGGTGCCTACCTGTTCTACGTCGTGAAGATGGTTGCCTACCTGGTGATCCCGCTGGCCATCATCATCGCGACCACCCCCGGCATCGGAGGGTGGGGACAGATCGGGGAGTGGTGGACCGAGCCGATCGTCTACCAGAAGTTCGTCATGTTCACCGTGTTGTTCGAGGTGCTCGGGTTCGGCTGTGGCTCCGGCCCGTTGACGATGCGGTTCTTCCCGCCGGTGGGTGGGTTCACCTACTGGTTGCGGCCCGGGACGATCCGGCTCGCACCCTGGCCGACCAAGGTGCCCTTCACCGGGGGTGACACCCGAACGGTCGTCGACGTGGCTCTCTACGCCGGTCTGCTGGTGACCCTGGGCTGGTCGCTGGCGTCCGACGGCGTCAGCGGGGGGCCGGGGGGTGCCGGGATCATGAACTGGGCGTTCCCGCTCGCCACGGTCGTCCTGCTCGCCGTCGTGGGTCTGCGGGACAAGGCGATCTTCCTCGCGGCGCGCTCCGATCAGTACTTCCTGATGGCCGTCGCGTTCCTGTTCCCGTTCGTCGACATGATCATCGCGCTGAAGCTGATCATGGTCGCCGTCTGGTGGGGTGCTGCGACGTCGAAGATCAACCACCACTTCCCGTTCGTGGTCGCGGTGATGATCTCCAACAGCCCGCTCATCCGCAGCACGCGCCTCAAGCGCACGCTCTACCGAGATTTCCCCGAGGACATGCGGCCCTCCACCTTCGCGAAGTTCACCGCGCACCAGGGGACCGTCGTCGAGTTCGTGTTGCCTGCGATCCTGTTGTTCTCGACGAACACCGTTCTGACGACCGTGGTGCTGATCGGGTTCACGATCTTCCACCTGTTCATCATCTCGACGTTCCCCGCCGGTGTCCCGCTCGAGTGGAACGTCTTCGTGATCCTCGGCTCGTGGTTCCTGTTCGGGCACTACACGAATGCGGACTACGCCGTGTGGGATGCGACGACCGCCTGGCCGTTCGTCGTCGCGGCCCTCCTCGTCGCCGGCATCGTGGTCGGGGGCTTCCGACCGCAGTGGGTGTCGTTCCTCGTCGGCATGCGGTACTACGCGGGCAACTGGGCCACCGACACCTGGATCCTCAGGCCCGGCCTTGAGGAGCGGATGAACGAGGAGATCATCACGTCTGCGCCGATGACCAAGATGCAGCTGCTGAAGCTGTACGACGAGGACACCAGCGAGTTCATGATGCAGAAGTTCTCGGCGTGGCGGGCGATGCACAGTCATGGACGCGCGCACATGGGCCTCATCTCCCGTGCCGTCGCGAACCGTGAGGACCACGTCATCCGCGAGGGCGAGTTCATGGCCGGTGGCCTCCTGGGGTGGAACTTCGGTGAGGGACATCTGCACAACGAGCAGCTCCTCGCGGCTGTGCACAATCGGCTCCACCTGGCCCCGGGCGATCTGATGGCCGTGATGATCGAGGGGCAGCCGTTCCACCGCGGAACACAGAGCTACCGCATCGTCGACGCCGCAGCGGGTCTCATCGAGGAGGGCACCGTGTCCGTGTCGGACACCATCGCCCGACAGCCGTGGCTCGACGAGAGCGGGGACATCCCCGTCACGGTGACGCGTCGGGCGACGTCCGTGAGCGCGAACGGTACCCGTCGCTCGGATCCCGGCACGGTCGGCAACCGGTGACCACCGCGACGGTCGTCGGCTCCGGGCCCAACGGGCTCGCCGCCGCGGTCACCCTGGCCCGAGCAGGCGTGTCGGTCACCGTCCTCGAGATGGCCGACCGGATCGGGGGCGGTACCCGTACATCGGAACTCACGGTCCCCGGCGTGCTGCACGACGACTGCTCGGCGGTACACCCGATGGGCGTGGCATCGGCGTTCTTCCGTTCGGCGGGCCTGGATCGGTACGGGTTGCGATGGCTCAGGGCGCCCATCGACGTCGTCCATCCGCTCGACGGGGGCCGGGCCGGGGTCCTGCAGACCTCGCTGTCCGACACCGTCGAGGGTCTCGGTGCGGACGGCGCCCGGTGGCGGCGCGTGTTCGGGCCGTTGGTGCGGACGTTCGAGGACCTCGCCGACGAGTTCTTCCAGCCGATCACGCACATACCGCGACATCTGGTGCCGATGGCGAGATTCGGGCCGACGGCGCTGTCGCCGGCGACGCTGACCGCGTCGCGGTTGCAGACCCCCGAGGCCAGAGCCCTCTTCGGGGGTGTTGCCGCGCATGCGGTCTACCCACTGAGCCGACCGACGACGTCGGCGATCGGCGCGATGATGATCGCGGCGGGTCACAACCACGGGTGGCCGGTCGCCGAAGGTGGCTCCGAGGCGATCACCACCGCGATGGCGAAGCTGTTGGCCGAGCTCGGTGGCACCGTGCACACGGGCGTCGAGGTCACCCATCTCGACGAGGTGACGTCGGACATCGTCATGATGGACCTCTCACCGACCGCCGTCGTCGACCTCGCCGGCCACCGGCTGCCCGCGCGCGTTGCCAAGGCCTATCGCAGATACCGATACGGCCCTGCCGCGTTCAAACTCGACATCGCCGTCGACGATCACATCCCGTGGACCAACGAGGCGGCGCGGTACGCCGGGACCGTGCATGTCTGTGGGTCGTTCGAGGAGATCGTCGCCGCGGAACGCGACGTCCACCGGGGCGTCATGCCGCAGCGTCCGTATGTGCTGCTCGCGCAGCAGTATCTGGCGGATCCGTCACGGTCGGCGGGATCGATCCACCCGATCTGGGCGTACGCCCACACGCCTCACGGCTACACCGGGGACGCGACCGGGCTCATCCTCGACCAGATCGAACGCTTCGCCCCCGGCTTCCGGGAGCGAATCGCCGCGATCCACTCCCGCAGCCCGCGCGAGATGCCCTCGTACAACCCGAACTACGTCGGCGGTGACATCATCACCGGCCTCAACTCGCCCCGCCAGGTCCTCATGCGACCGCGCGTGGCGTTCGACCCGTACGCCACCGGCATCGACGGGGTCTACATCTGTTCGGCCGCAACGCCTCCCGGAGGGGGAGTGCACGGGATGAACGGTCACAACGCGGCGCTCAGCGCGCTTCGGCACGTGGCGAGATGACCACAAGTCGGCTCTGTCGGCGACCGTCAGTTCTTGAAGGGGTTGAACGTCCTGCCCAGCACGTAGCCGAGCCGCGTGGGGATCGGCTTCGCTCCCGCGGCCGTGAGCTTGTTGACGGTCCCGGGGACGCACACCGCTTTCCCGGCCTCGACGGCGTCCCATCCCTCGCGGACCACGTCCTCGGCCGACTGCCAGAGGATCCCGGGCAGCTTCGTCGACGCGGCGTCACGGGTGCCCATGACGTCGTGGAACTCGCTGTGGGTGAACCCCGGGCACAGCGCGGTGACGTTCACTCCATGTGGCTTGAGCTCCATGTCCAGGGCCTGCGAGAGATTGAGCACGTAGGACTTGATCGGGGTGTACAGCAGGCTGGCCGCCGGGGGCAGGAGTGCGGCCAGCGACGAGAGGTTGACGATCCGGCCGTACCGGCGCTCCTTCATCCCCGGGATCACGAGGTGGGCCAGTTCCGTCACCGCGGTGACCATCACCTGGATCTCGCGGGCCAGGTCCTCGAACGGGGTGTCCGCGAAAGCGCCGTTGCCGGAGAAGCCGGCGTTGTTGATCAGGATGTCGATGTCGATGCCCTGCGACGTGCACTGATCGACGATGCTTCGCGGCCCCGCATTGTCGTTCAGATCTGCGGCGATCACCGTCGCGGTGACGCCGTACCCGCGGCGGAGCTCTTCGGCGAGGGCGACCAACCGGTCCTCGCGACGGGCCACCAGGACGACGTTGTTGCCCTGAGCAGCCAGGTGCCGCGCGAACGCGGCGCCGATCCCGGCCGAGGCACCCGTGACCAGCGCGGTCCGCGACGTGGTCGGAACAGACATGACTGTGTTCTCCCTCTACGGACTGCACTGCGGACCACGCCACGCTAGCAGCGTCTTGAGGGGCAATCAAGAACGGTGTCGAGCCCTGTCGGTGCGCGGTCAGCCTCATCCGGTCGGTCACCCGAGGACGTCGAGCGTCGCGCGGACGATGCTGTCGGCGTCGATCTCGTGGTGCCGGTACGTGTCGTCGAGAGATCCGGCCTGGCCGAACGAGGTGACGCCGAGCGCCCGCAGCGGCACCGAGTTGATGGTCGCGAGGAACGCCAGCGTGTGTGGGTGGCCGTCGAGGATGGTCACCATCGGCGCGGCGCGGTCCGCCGGGAACACGCTGTCGAGGATCCAGGTCGGCGCGTCCTGTCTGCCGGCGCGGGCCTGGGTCGCATCGAAGAGCAGTCCCGGACTGGTGACGCAGACGACGTCGGCGTCGATGTCCATGTCCCGTAGGCGTTCCGCGGCGCGGATCGCCTCGGTCGCCATCGCGCCCATCGTGACGATGGTCGCGGCCGGCGTGATCTCCGCGGTACGCAGGGGATACGCGCCGGCCACCACCTGGCGTCTCCGCCGCTCCCGCGCAGCGGGGTCGGACGGGACCTCGGCCAGGCCCTGCTCGACGGGACGGGTGGACAGTCGCAGGTAGGCGGAGCGGCCGTCGGGTCGGCCGAGGTGGGCCAGGGAGTCGAGCAGGACCCACTGAACCTCGATGGCGAACGCGGGCTCATAGGTGACGCAGCCGGGCTGCTCCAGACCGACCGAGGGCGTCGTGATCGACTGGTGCGCACCGCCTTCGGAGGCCAGCGTGACACCCGACGGTGTACCCACGAGGATCGACTGGCCGCCGGCGTAGACGCCGAACGACCACGGCTCCAGTGCGCGTTCGACGAACGGGTCGTAGAGGACACCGATCGGCAGCAACGGCTGACCCCACCGGCTCCACGTCGCGCCCAGTTCACCGAGGAGGCCGACGAGGTTCGTCTCGGCGATGCCGAGTTCCATGTGCTGGCCGGTGGGTCGCTCACGCCAGTGCATGATCGTCTCGGCGTCGTCGGCGAACCAGTTGTGTCGTTCGGCCGGGGACCACACGCCGACCTTGTTCAACCACCCGGCGAGATTCGTCGTCGAGCTGACGTCGGGGCTGACGGTCACCACCCGGTCGGCGATCTCCGGCGCCTCACGGGAGAGGTCCAACAGGACCCGACCGAGTGCGGCCTGGGTGGTGGACGTCGCGGAGGGAGTGCGGTCGACGTCGCGCGGCACCGAGAGTCGGGGCAGCGGTGGGACCGGGTCGCGTCGGAGTCGCGCCGAGACCTGTTCGCAGAGCTGTCCCTCCGGGGACTCCGACGGGAACCGTCGCCAGGGGTTCCGGGCGTCCTCGCCGAGCGTGACGGCGAGGTCGTCGAACTGCTCCACGCTGAGCAGCGACGAGTGGTTCTGCGGGTGGCCCTGGATCGGAAGGCCGAACCCCTTCACGGTGTAGGCGATGACGACCGTCGGCCGTGTGTCGTCGATCTGGGCGTAGGCGGCCTGCAACGCCCCGATGTCGTGCCCGCCGAGGTTCGCCACGGCCGCCAGCAGCGTCGAGTCGTCGAGATCGCCGATGACACCGGTGATGGCGTCGGCGTCGGGTCCGACTCCGGGCAGACGGGTACGCACCTCCTCGGCCGAGCACCGCAGGAGTCGTTGGTATTCGGGGTTGGGCATCTCGACGATGCGACGACGCAGTGCGTCGCCTCCGGGACGGGCGAACAGGCTCTCCAGGATGCGTCCGAACGAGACGGTGATGACCTGCCAGCCGGCGGCGGTGAACATCTGCTCGAGCCGGCGGGCGGCGATGTTCGGGACCACCCGGTCAAGCGACTGGCGGTTCAGGTCGACGATCCAGACGATCTCCCCGAGGTCGGCGACGCTGGGGTCGAGCACGGCCTCCCAGATCGCGCCCTCGTCGAGTTCCGCGTCACCGACGAGCGAGTACTGCCGACCCGTCCCCGTGCTGCCGAACGTCGTGTCGACGTAGCGGCGCGCGATCGCCCCCCAGATCGGTGCGGTCGCGCCGATGCCGACCGATCCCGTGGAGTAGTCGACGGGGTCGGGGTCCTTCGACCGGCTCGGATACGACTGGAGGCCGCCGTACTCCCGCAGCGTCGTGAGCCACCGCTCGTCGAGTTCTCCCAGAAGGTGGTTGATGGCGTGCAGGACCGGTGAGGCATGGGGTTTGACCGAGACCCGGTCACCGGCACCCAGCTGACCGAACCACAGCGACGTCATGATGTGGACCATCGACGCACTCGAGGCCTGATGGCCACCGACCTTCAGCCCGCTCGGGTTGGGGCGAACCCGGTTGGCATGGTGGATGATCGCCGTCGAGGTCCACAGGACACGGCGGGCGATCGTGTCGAGCGTGCGGATGTCCGGTGAGGCCGGAGCGATCTCGGGGACGTCGATGCTCATTCGGTGCTCCTGGAGGTGCGGGCGTCGGCGGTCGCGGCACGGGCTGGGACGAGCTGCGCCCACCCCTGAGCGAGGAAGGCGTGCAGCGCGTCGGCGGACTGGTCGGCGGGACGGTCGTCGTGCCAGACGATGTGGCCGTCGCAGCGGACGATCACGGCGCCGCCGCGGGTCAGGCGGTACAGCTCGGCGGCCGACTCGGGCGCCACGCAGACCGCTCCGACGTCCACCGTCGTGACCTCGAGTGGACTGATCAGATCGGCGTCGAGGCGCTCGAGCCAGGCCACGGGGTCGGTGGTCACGACGGTCAGCACGACCGGTGATCGGTCGACCAGTTCGAGGATCGATCGACGGTCGTCGCCGACGTCGACGGGGACGTGCGGCAACCGGCCCCCGGCGACGACGGACGGGAAGTACTCGATCACCTCTTCCGGATCCGTCGATCCCGGCGGCGTGCCGTCGTCGGCGATGAGCGGACCACAGTAGCGATAGCCGAACTCCAGCCCCGTGGACACGAAATGGGGCGCCTGGTCGGGGATCGCGAGGGCGGCACGGTCGCGGATCCGTCGGGCGCGAGCCGTGTCTCGGCCCAGGATGGCCGTGCGGGCCAGGCCGGCACGGATGAGGTGATCCGAGGCCCGCGCCGCGAGGGCGTCGGGTACCCAGGTCAGCGGTGCCCGTCCCATCAGGGACGTGACGGTCTGCAGCGCCCGGTTGGTCGCGCCGAAGTGCTTCGTCACCGCGTCGAGGGTGAAGTGGTTGCGCACGCTGTGGTCGGCGAAGAGTTCCACCACCGGCCGGCGTTCGATCTCGTAGGTGTCGAGCAGGGCGTCGTCGGCGCGGTGGTTGAGCACCGCGTCGAGCTTCCACGCCAGGTTGTGGGCGTCCTGGACACCACTGTTGAGCCCGTACCCGCCGGTGTGCGGGAAGCGATGGGCGGCGTCACCGACGAGCAGGACGGGACCGCTTCGGAACGACGACGCGGTCTGCGACGTCATCGTCCACGTACCGGTCGACCGGATGTCGTAGGTGTTGTCGGCGCCCAGGACCCGAGGCAGGGCGTCGCGCCAGTACCGATCGGGGTCAGACGCGATCGGTTGGCCTGGATGGACATACGTGCCCATCAGGATGTAGTGGTCGTCGGCGTGGGCGATCAGGACCCCGGCGAAACCGGGTTGGTAGATCCACGTCAGCAGCGGGCGTTCGTGAGGGTGCAGGTCGGGGGAGCGGAAGAACGCACTCGCCATCCGTGCCAGCACCGGTCCCTGCATGGTGATGCCGAGCAGGTCCCGGACGACGCTGTTCGCACCGTCGGCTGCGATGACGAACGGTGCGGTGTCCGAGCCTGATCCGGTGCGGAGGGTCGCACCTGACCGGTCGGTCACGAGATCGGTGACGGCGACGCCGCGGTGGAACGAGACCAGCGGCTCGTCGTCGAGGTGCTGCCACAGCAGTGGCATCAGCAGGTGCTGACCCACGTGGGAGATGAGGAAGTCGCTGTGTGACCGCACCCTCGCGAGTTGCTCGGGTTCGGAGAGGAGGTCGATCTCGCCGAGCGGGGTCGCGCCGATCGTCGAACACCACCGGATGAGGTTGATCTCGGAGATGGGCGGGGACAGCGCGGCGATCTGCGCCGCGAGGTCGGGGTCGACCTCACGCCAGATCTCCAACGACCGCGCGTTGATCACGTGCGCTGCAGGATGTCCCAGTGGGTCACGCCGCCGATCCAGGACGGTCGACGGGATCCCGCGGGATGCGAGCAGAAGGGCCAGGGTCGACCCGGCGGCACCCGCTCCGCAGATCACCACCGGGGTGTGCGGTGGCGTGATCATCACAGCGTGCGGAAGGTGATGGCGCGCTTGTTGACACGCGGCCGTGTTCCGGGCCGGACTCCGGCGTAGCGGCCGGTCAGCGCGTGCGGCGGTTCGCCCGCGCGCAGACGTTCGAGGAGGTAGGCGGGGTCGATCGTCACGCCGATGGGGTTCTCGGCGAACTCCTCGCTGTCGAAGAACGCGGCGGTCTCCTCCGGGGTCGCGAAGTTCTCCACCTGGAACTCCAGACGTGTGCCGTCGGGGTCCTCGTAGTACAGGGAGGTGGTGGGGCCGTGGTTGATCGACCACACCGGGTCGATCCCGAGCGCGGTCAGACGCTCGTGGTTGAGCAGCAACCGCTCGAGGGAGCTGTAGGTGAACGCGAGGTGGTCGACGCCCACCACCTTGCGTCGGAACCGCGCGAGGGGGAAGAGCCGTCGGACGAGCCCGGGGATCTTCACCAGGGCGAGACGGTGACTCTCCTCGTCCCAGGTCAGAAAGGCGATCTGCGAGTCCTCGTGGACGACACGAGCGCCGAGGACCTTTCCGTACCAGTCGATCATCTCCGCGGCACGCGGGGTCTTGATGACGTAGTGCGCGAGGATCTCGGGCGCGAGTGCGGTGGTGCTGGGAGCCGGTGTGGTCATGCGGGAACGCCTTCCGGTGCGGTCGCGGCGACGATGGGTGTCCTCTGGGTTCCCAGGTCGAGAGCCCCGTCGGGTGTTCGGATCGAGGCGGTCACGGTGTCACCGGGCCGCAGGAACGGTCCGGACACGTTGCGGCGGATGAACGCCTTCCACATCACGTGCTCAGGGAGGAGCGCCGTGGCGAGGCGGCGCACCAGCGCCGGCGGTGATTTCGCGGCGGTGCCGTGCGGGGTCCCCGTGAGGACGACGTCCCCGGGCGACAGGTTGGAGAACGTGCTGAGTTCGGTCAACGACTCGGCGGGTCGGTAGACGACGTTCGAGGTGTTGTCGGTCTGGCGCAGCTCGCCGTTGACGCGCAACTCGAGGTCGAGGTCGTCCAGCAGCGGGTAGTCGTCCTCTTCCAACAGGACGAGCTCCGGTCCCAGTGGGCAGAAACCGCGGTAGCTCTTGCCTTTCAGGTACTGCCCCTGGGGCAGCTGCACATCGCGCGCCGACAGGTCGTTGCCGATCGTGACCGCGGCGACGTACCTGGGCAGATCGGCGTCGGTGATGGTCACGGGCCGGTCGATCGGGGCGCCGATCACCAATGCGAGTTCGATCTCGTGGTCGAGCAGGCGCACGTGGCGAGGTCGCTCGACGGGGTCGTAGGGACCCGTGACCGATGCATCGGTCTTGTCGAAGAACAGGTTGAAGGCGCGATTGTCGGGGTCCATCCCGGACTCGATGGCGTGCTGCCGGTAGTTCGCGCCCTGACACATCACGCGGCACGGGACGGTGATCGGCGACTGCACGTCGACCTCGGGCAGCGAATGGCTCGGGGCGCGGCGACGGGCGTCGTCGATGTCGGCTCGCCCGCTCTCGAGCAGCGCTCCGGTGGTCGGGTAGTCGTCGGAGAGTGCCGTGACGTCCGGGCCGTTCACGACCCCCCAGTGCGTCGCCCCGTCGTCGGTGTACCGGATGACCCGAATCGCCATGCGTCCTCCTCGATCGGATGCCTGTCGACGTCGACGCTACGGACACGTTGACTGCAAGTCAACGAATTGCGGTCAATCACTGGACGTAGAGTGCGTCGGATGGCGGAGGTGCTGTGATGTCGGCCGCGGAGCACGGCTGCGATACGACCCCACGCGCCCGTCGGAGGACGGCGACGCGCGGGCGACTCCTCTGGGCGGCCAGAGAACTGTTCGCGGAGAACGGCTTCGACGACACGACGGTCGCCGCCATCGCGCGGCGGGCGGGGACGGCGCATGGACTGCTGTTCCACCACTTCGGCTCCAAGCACGGTCTGTACCGGGCGGTGCTCGACGAGGTCGTCGCGGAGATGGATGCCGCGTTCCTCGCAGGGGCGGGCGCTGCACCGGAGGACGTCATCCGCGGTGGACTGCGCGGGCACCTCCGCTACGGGGCCGAGAACCCCACGCTCGCGCTGCAGCTGGTCGCCGGCAGCAGATCAGCGGACACCGACGTCCGCGAGTCGTCGCAGGCCGGTCGTGACCGCGTCGTCGGTGTCCTGTCCTCACGCCTCGGCGTGGAGGTCGACAACCCGACCGTCGTGCTGGTCGCGCGCACGTTCGCCGCCGTCGACGAGGCGTCGGTGCAGTGGGTGCTCGGTGAACAGTCGCTTCCCCTCGACACCCTCGTCGAGTGGCTGATCGAGTCCGCGGCAGCCGCCATGCGCGCAGCGCGCCTGCTGGATCCGAAGCTCGACGTCGATGGGGTCCTCGCGGTGCTCCGCCCACGACCCTGAGACCCGTGTCGGACGTGCGTGACCCGGATCAGCCGTCGAGCGTGCGGAGCGCACCGTCGAGGTCGAACGTCTCGTCGAGGACCGACGCGGTGCCCAGACACGCGACGATCAGGGCCTCCATCCACGCCAGGAGCCGGTTCGCGTCGACCGTGTCGGTGTCGTCGAGCCACTGCACCACGGCCTCGTCGATGGCGCCGACGGCCGCACGACCCACGACGCGCAGCGCCGGGTTGGTGGTCTCCAGCCCGAGGAGCCCGGCGAACGCCTCGAGGGCCTGCCATCTGCCCGCCTCGTAGATCTCCCAGGCCTCGGCGTCCACACCGCGGCCACCGAGCACGAGTCGCAATGCGAGGCCGCGATGTTGGTGAAGATAGGCCAGGTGTTGTCCGAGCGCACCACGGATCATCTCCCGTGGGGTCGCCCCGGGCTCGAAGGTGAACGCGGCGTTGAGCTGTTCGGCGGTGGCTCGGACCGCGGCGAGGTAGATGCCGCGCTTGTTGCCGAAGTAGTGGAAGAGAAGGCCGTGCGCGACTTTCGCGCGGGCCGCGATCTCCGCCACCGCGACCTGCTCGTAGTCGGTGTCGGAGAAGACCTCGATGGCGACGTCGATCAGGCGGGCCCTGGTCTCGGCCGCCTGCGCTGCCCGCTTCGTGGGTTTGCGCGAAGGGCTCGGCACGGCGCGCTCCTCACTGATGACTGATCGGTGCGATCCTATCGCCGCGTCCGTCCGGGACCACCGGCCACGTCAGAGCTCCATCGGGGCGACGCCGGGGGACACGAACCGGTGCACCTCCTCCACGAACCGGCGTGGGCGTTCGATGTGGGGCCAGTGGCCGGTGTGGTCGAATCGGACCTCGTCGGCAGTGGGGACTCTCGAGAGGAACAGCGCGACGTCGTCTCGAGGCGAGAGAGCATCCTCCGCACCACGCAGGATCCGCGTCGGGCACCGTACCTTCTCCAGCTCACGGCCGGGATCGCCGGTCACCGTCGACGCCAGGACCGGAAAGGTCGCGGGCGCACCCAGATCCTGCATGGTGGCGCGGACGACGTCGGGGTCGAGGAGGTCGGGCCGAGCGACGAAAGCGCCCAGCGCAACTCGGCGCAGGCGCACTGATCCGGCGATGAGGGAGGCGACAGGCTGGGGGAGTGGCAGACCCACCACCGCGGACTCGGCCACCAGTGTCGCCACGGCCCGAGGGTTGCGGCGGAACGTCTCGACCGGCTGTCGGATGAGGTGCACCAGCGACAGGATCGGCCCGCCGGTGATGATCAGGCTTCCCAACCGGTCCGGGTGTCGCACCGCCACCCGCGTGGCCACCATCGATCCCATCGAGTGGCCCAGGACGACGGGCGCCTCGACATCGAGCGCGTCGCACACGTCGACGACCGCATCTGCGAGCCGGTCGACGGTGACGTGGTACCGCGAGAACGACGACCCGCCGAATCCCGGGAGGTCCACCGCCAGGATCCGATACCGCTGCGACAGGGCCGGAAAGAGGTGGACGAACCATTTCCAGCTCGCCGAGATGCCATGTAGGAGAACGATCGTCGGACCGTTCTCGTGGGGTACGTCGACACACCTCACCCGCGCCGTCCTGGTCGTGACGGTACGGACCGACGCGATCCAGTCGCCCGTCGACACGGCCCCGGTCAGGGTTTCGCCATAGCCGTCCCACACGTCGCCGGCCCGGGGTCCATCGCCGCGAATCATCCGATCACCGGCAACCGTTCTGCCGTGAGGGCTGTGAGTTCCACTGCCATCGCAGAGTGGACACGCTCTGCGTAGTCGGCGACCGACTCGCCGGGTTCGTGTCGCATCGGCGGGAGGATGGTCGTCGTCAACTTCGTCGGGAGCGGGAGGTAGGGCAGCAGCCCCACCAGGCCGGCGTTGATGCCCCACGGCAGTGACACCGTGAGGGCGAAGGTCTTCACCCGCAGAAGGCGGTCGAGTCGGGCGAGGCGGGCGAGTCGTCGGCCGGCGCCCAACACGAGGAGGGACTCGCCCGCACCGGCGGTGACGACCGGCACGATCGGTACGTCGGCGTCCATCGCGAGCCTCGCGAATCCCGTCCGGCCGACGAAGAGGACCTTGTTCCGATCGGTCCACGATTTGAACCCGTCGATGTCGCCGCCGGGGAACACCAGCGCGTGCTTGCCCGATCGCAGGGCGCGCAGTCCGGAGCCGTGGTTCGCGGGGACGGAACCGAGCCTCTCGAGGAGCGGCCCGACGCCGAGTGTCCACGCGATCTGATGGGTGAGGACCGCGACGTCGCGAGGATCGTCGAGCTGGTCGTAGGCCGACGCGAAGGCGAGCACGTTGAGGTCGAACACGCCGCCGAAGCCGTGGTTGGCGACGAACAGCACGGGTCCGTCGGGCATGGGCGCCCGCTGCTCGGCGGTGATCCGGTGGTAGAGCCGACCGACCGCGATCGTCGCGTCGAGCACCTTCCGCGCGCCCTCGTCCATCGCGAGCTGTCGTCTTCCTGCTCAGCTCAGGCCGTAGGAACGGGCCATGACCGACTCGATGACCCGGCGGGGGAGCAGGCGGCGCGCGGCGAAGACCAGAGGCGCTCGGCTGCCGACCGCGTAGAGGGGCTCCGGTCGCCGTGCGGTGGCGGCTCGCAGGATGGTCTGCGCGACGCGATCGGCGGAGATCCCCTGCGATTCCTTGGTGTCCAGGGCGGCCACGGTGGTCGTGAACGCCCGCCGGTACGGCGAGTCGTCGGCGATGTACTTGGTGCGACGATCGGACAGGCCCGTGTCGATCGAGCCGGGTTCGACGGTGGTGAGGTGAACCCCGAACGGCGCCAGCTCCAGTCGGGCGGCTGTCGCGAAACCCTTCAGGGCGGCCTTGCTCGCCACGTACGACGATCGGAACGCTAGCGGGAAGCTGGCGAGCATCGAGCCGACGAACACCACCCGCCCCTCCCCGCGCGCACGCATCGACGGGAGGAGCAGTTGGGTCAACTCGATGTGCCCGAGCACGTTCAGCCGGAAGAGCCGCTCGAGCGCGTCGGCGGGCAGCTCCTCCAGCGGGCCACACTGGCTCTCGCCGGCGTTGTTCACCAGGACGTCCACCTCGAGGTCGGACACTGCCGCCGCGAACGACCTGATCGATTCCGACGACGCGAGATCCAGGTCGCGGTACTCGACTCCGGGCAGAGGGTCCGCGACCGAACGGCTGTCGCGGCTGGTCCCGATGACCCTGAAGTCGGCGGCGGTCAGCGCTGCGGCTGTCGCCCTGCCGATCCCGGACGATGCGCCGGTGACAACTGCGGTTCGCACGGGGACCTCACTGATCGACGACATTGTCGGAGCGACCTCCCGCCCCTGGGCCATCACCTTAGCAGTCGTTGACTTCCGGTCAACCGAGTCGGGTCGGCTCAGCCGTGGAGGCGAACCGGATACGACGAGTACCCGTGCAACACACGGGTGTTGCGGCGGACCGGTTCTCCGGCTCGGACGATGTCGGGATACCGCTCGAAGAGGGTCTGCAGACCGACCTCGGTCTCGGCGCGCGCCAAGGCTGCCCCGAGGCAGAAGTGTCGACCCCCGGAGAAGGAGTGGTGCTTGTTCGCGTTCTCGCGCGTGACGTCGAAGCGGTCCGGGTCGGTGAACACGGCCGGGTCGCGGTTGGCTCCGGCCAGCACGAGCAGGATGAGCCGGTCGGCCGGTAGGGTCCTCCCGCCGACCTCGGTCGGTCGCACGGCCGACCGGGCCGTCATCTGTACCGGTGCTCGGAGGCGGAGCATCTCGTCGGCGGCATTGGCCCAGAGATCGCGCTGCGCGGTGAGGATCTCGAGCTGGTCCCGGTGTGTCGTCAACAGGTCGATGCCGCTGCCGAGGATGTTCACCGTGGTCTCGAACCCCGCGGCGAGGACGAGCCCGGCCGTCGCCAGCAGTTCTTCCTCGGTGAGTGCGACCCCCTCGTCGCGGGCGGCGATGAGCTGGCTCATGAGGTCGTCGCCGGGCGTGTCCCGCAGCCGCGCGAGGTGGTCGCGAAGCCATTCGACGAACTTGGTCAGCCCGTCCTCGACGCGGCGGTGTTCCGACCACGACAGGCCGAGATCCAGGCTGGGGGCGGCGAGTTCGCCGAAATGGAGGACCAGGTCGCGCTCGTCCTCCGGGACACCGAGGATGTCACCGATCACCGCCACCGGGAGTCGTGCGCAGTACCGGTCGATGATGTCGACGACGCCTGTCTCGCCGTCGAGGTCGTCGAGGAGCCGGTGCGCGGTCTGCTCGACGTTGTCCCGCATCGCGGTGACCGCCCGCGCGGTGAACACCGACGACACCAGCCTCCGATAGGTCGTGTGCGACGGGGGTTCCGTGGCCAGCAGCGACGGTGGCCGCAAAGGATGCAGGCCGTCCGACCGCGTCCGCCGCACGATGGCGTCGATGATCTTCGGCCCCTGCGGACCCGATCCGGTGGTACGGAAATCGTCGGAGCGCAACACGTCTCGCACCACGCCGTGATCGACGGTGACATCGGCCAACCTGCCCCGGGCAACCGGTCCGCGTGCGCGGATCTCGCGGTGTACCGGGCCCGGGTCGACACGGACCTGCGGGTCGCTGATCAGACGGGCCTGCAGGTCGCCCACCCGCGCACCGAGTGGCGCGACGGCTCGCACGAGACCGTGTGTGGCCATCCAGTGGGTACGTCTGCGAGCGGACTCCAGGGCAAACGACATCGGCTGCCTCCTCCGGGTGTGATCACCCTCTGACCCGGCTGTGGCTCCCCGCCGTCAGAGGCTGTCTGGTGGGCCACCGCGAGGGTAGCAGTATTTGACAGTGATTCAGTAGGGGTCGCGACGAGGACCGAGGGCGATGCGCGGGGAGGTCAGCGACGGGTGCCGTCCACGCGCCGCGCGACCTCCCGGCGAGCGAACTCGCGGTAGCTGGTCGGGGCACGATCGAGCAGCGCCGGGAGGTGCGTCAGGTCGCCGACGGGCAGGCCATGGGTGTCGTAGTACGTCATCATCTGCACGTAGTTCTCCCGCGCCTGCGGCGACCAGGACCGGATCCCGCGCGCGTTCGGGGCCTCCCTGATCCCCGTCAGCACGTGGATCGCGCGTCGCGGCGACAGCGTCGGGATCGCACGCGCCACCCCGCCGAGAACGGCGCCGGCGGCACCGACCTGGTTCACGACAGCGGTCGGAGGCAGGCGGAACGCGGTCACCGGGTGGCCGAGCGCGTCGGCGAACGCCGTCGCCATCTCGTCGCGGGTGATCGTCTCGGTCGACAGGTCGTAGGTCGTGCCGACGTGCTCGTCGGGTGCGGACAGCACGACCGCGGCGGCGTCGGCGACATCCTCGACGTCGACCACGCCCATGGGGCTGGTGGTCGAGACCGGGTAGGGCATCAGACCGCCCCGGATGAACTCCCAGAAGTCGAGATAGTTCTGCATGTAGTGCGACGGCCGCAGGATCGTCGTGGGGATGGACTGCGTCGCGAGCAGCTTCTCGACGGACTCCTTCTGCGTGTGGTGTGGCAGCTCGGTGATCTCCGGGTGGATGACCGAGTGGAAGACGAGGTGGGACAGTCCGTGTCGTGTGCCCAGCTCGATGATGTGCTCCGCGATCGGGCCCTCGTCGATGATCTGCGTCGGCGCCGCGTGATACATGCCGTCGGCGCCGCGGATGGCCTCGTCGAGGACCGCGATGTCGCGCATGTCGCCCACGCGGATCTCGGTCGCCCCGTCACGCCGTGCCAACGAGGCCTGCGCGTCGTTCTTGACGAGGGCGCGGACGGTGACACCACGGGCGCTGAGACCGCGGACGAGGGGGCGGCCGACTCCGCCGGCGGCGCTGGTGACGAGCACGGTGGTCATGAGAGATGCTCCTGGGAAGAGGTGGTTAGAGACGGGAGAACGGCGGCGGGTCAGGTGGACTCGCGCATCGACCGCGCGAGGATGGGCAGCAGCACCCGCTTGGGTGCGACACGGGCGCCGACGGTGGCCAGGGTGTTGCGTCGTCCCGAGACGACGTAGAGCGGAGGGAATCGCCGGTCGAGTGCCGACAGTGCCGTGTGCGCCACCTGGTCGGCGGTCTGCATGGCCCCGACGATGGCGGCGTTCTCGCCGATGACGTCGAAGAACTCGGTCTCGGTCGGTCCGGGTGCCAGGGCCATCACCCGCACGCCGTGTTCGCGGGCCTCGCACCACAGGGCCTGGGTGAAGCTGAGCACGAACGACTTCGCCGCCGCGTAGACCGCGAGGGTCGGCACCGGCTGGAACGCTGTGGTGCTCGACACGTTGAGGATGGTGCCGGAACGACGCGCGGCCATGTCCGGCAGGAACGCGTGACACACGTCGACCAGCGCGGCGATGTCGACCGCGATGACACGGTCGAGGTCGGCGGCGTCGGCGTCGAGGAACGACCCCTGGGTGGCGATCCCGGCGTTGTTGACCACCAGGTCGACGTCGCCCTCGACGCGTTCCCGCAACGTCGCGCCCGGGCGGTCGCCCGAGAGGTCCAGGGAGATGACCTCGCATGTGACCCCGTGTGCGGCCTCCAGCTCGGATGCCAACGCGCTCAACCGATCCTCGCGGCGGGCGACCAGCACCAGGTCGGAGCCGCGTTGGGCGAGTCGCCGCGCCAGGGCCGTGCCGATCCCGGCGCTCGCACCGGTGATGAGTGATCGCGACGGCGTGAAGGCCATGGGTCCTCCCTGTCCGGCGGTCGTGCGGGGTCGGTCGCCCTATAGTGCAAAACTCGCAGTCATTGTGCAAGCGATCGCGTATTACGGTGGCGCCGGTGCCGCCGGTCTCGTAGGTTGACGTCGTGGCTCGTCAGTCGAGGTTCACCGCCGCCCAACGGCACTCGGCGGTTCTCCGTGCCTTCGGCGGGGACGAGGACAGTGACGCGGTGGCAGCGGAACTGGGTGTCCACAGCGCGACGCTGTATCGCTGGGCCAGGGAGTCGCGTCACGACCCAGGCGGGTCGACGCGCGAGCGGTTGATCGGCGCTGCACAGGACATGTTGCGCGACAACATGTATGCGACGGTCACGGTCGAGGCGGTCGCCGCCCGCGCCGGCGTCGCGCAGCGCACCGCGTTCCACGCGTTCGCCGGTAAAGCGGAGTTGTTCCAGACGGCTGTCGACGACGCGGCCGCGCGACTGATCGACTCCATCGGCACCGCCGCGAACGACGTCGCGTGGCCTGCGACCCCGCTCGAGCAACTCGATGTGTTCCTCACGATCGCGGCCCGGAGCATCTACGAGACGCCCTCGTCGCACGTGCTGTTCCGCGATGTCGGTGTCCCGCGTGGCGAGGGGCCGGCGGAGAACTGGCACACCGCGTTCGTCGACGCCGTGGCCGCGCTCATCGCGGCCGGTGTCGAGGCCGGTCAGATCGTGGCCGGGGTCGATGTCCGTGCGTCGGCGCAGATCATCACCGGCGCGATGCGGGGCATCCACGCCGCGGTGTTCGACGGGTCTGACGCTGCTGTCGCTGTCGGGTCCGTCGGTCGACTCAGCGCGATGGTCGGCGATCGAACGCGCGCCTGAGTGGGACGGCTCCCCGCAATCGTTCTGCATGTACGCCGACCTGTGCCGCGGGCTCGCGATGTGGCGTGGGGCTCATCAGGTGGGCTCCGGGGAGGCGGACCACGTCGCGGGCGAGTCGTGAAGCGAGCCACTCTTGGTCCCGCAGAGTAGTGAGACTCGCACCGCTGGAACCGGTCTGGTGGCGTGCCTGACGCATACCGTTGTTGTCGACGTTCGAGCTGATACGCCCGTTGTCAGGTCGTCTCGCAGCGAAGGGGTGGAACCGATGGTCGCGATGTTCGTCGTGGGGTGCGGTGCGATCGCATTCATCCTGTTGTCCGGAGGCGGTGGACTGGACTTCGCGTCGCGATCCCGGCAGAACCGGTCGGTCTGAGTCACCTGCCGATCGGTTTCAGCTCACCAGCCAGAGCGCAGCGACGGCCGCGATGATCGACGGGGGACCGGCGACCAGTCCGAGGGCGGAGAACCCGACTGCGGAGACCTCGACGCCGTCGCGGCTCACGATGCGGCGCCACAGCAGGTTCGCCAGCGAACCGACGTAGGTCAGGTTCGAGCCGATGTTCACGCCGAGGAGCATCGCGAGCAGTGCGACGGTCGGTGCCCCCGACATGGCGGCGAGCAGCAACAGCGTCGCGGGGATGTTGTTGATGACGTTGGCGACGACCGCGCCGATGGCGGCGACGCCGAGCAGCGCCAGCAGGCCGCTGCCGGTCGGGATGATCCCGCCGAGCCACCGGCCGATCGAGCCGTCGGCGATCGCGGCGACGAGGACGCCGAGCGCGAACACGAACAGCAAGAACAGCGGGTTGATCGCGCGGACGACGCCGACGGGACCGGATGCCCTGCGCGCCACCGCGATGACGGTCAGGACGACCGCGCCCGCGGTCGCGAACCACACCGGCTCGACACCGACCTGAGACGACAGGACGAACCCGACGAGGGTGGCGCCGAGGACGCAGAGCGCGGCCACCGGCGTCGGACCGGGGTCCTGTGGGTCGTGGTCGGGGACGTCGGCGATCTCCGCGCGAAACCACCAGCGGTGCACCGCGTACTGCACCACGAGGGTCGCGAGCCAGGGCAGCGCCATGAGGACGGTGAACCGTCCGAAGCTCAGCCCGGTGGCCGAGAACGCCAGCAGGTTCGTGAGATTCGAGACCGGCATCAGTGACGACGCCGCGTTGGCGAGGCTGATCGTGGCGACCGACAGCGGGCGTGGACGAACACCCAGACCACGGGTGACGGCGATGAGGACCGGGGTCAGCAGGACGACGGTCGCGTCGAGGTTCAGGGCGGCGGTCGTGACCGCGGCGCCGACGAATCCGAGAGCGAACAGTCGTCGGCCGTTGCCGGCACCCGCCCTGCCGATCTGGCGGGACACCCAGTCGAAGACGCCCAGCACCTCACACGCATGCGAGAGGGCGAGCAGGGCGGCGAGCGTCGCGACCGTTGTCGCCAGCGTGCGGATCTCGTCGAACGCCTCGCCCAGGGTCACCGCGCCGACAGCGATGGCGACGGCTGCCGCGGGGACCGCGACGGTCGCCTCGGGAAGCCCCCGCGGTCGCCACACGGCGAACGCGAGCGCCAGCACCATGAGCGCCACCGCGCCCGCCTCGACCATCCCCGTCGTCCCCGGTGCCTCAGCCCAGGATCTTGCGCAGGGTGCGCAGGTTCCGGTTGGTCGTCGTCGCCTTGTACCCCGGCTTGCCGAGCTCCTTGCCGAACGCGCTGGTGAGCGTCTGCTTCTGCGGCACCGACCAGTAGACGACGCCGTCGCCCCGTTCGACGGACTCGATCTCGGCGTCGATCTCGACGGCGAGCAGGCCGTCGAGGACGTCGGGGTCGGCCACGAACACCACGTAGGCGTGGACGCCGTCGCGCTCGGTGAACGGGTAGGCGTCGGTCACCGCTGCGACGTGGTCGCGCCGGTGCACGAAGGCGAACGCGTCGTACCCGAACCGATCGGACAGGGCCGACTCGAGCTGCGACCGCAGTGCGGCGACGTCGTCGGAATCGCTGGTGAACCGGACGTTCCCGCTCGCGAGCACCGTGGAGACGTCAGCGTGTCCGAGTTCGGTCACCAGCGCGCGCAGGTCCGCCATCGGGATGCGGATCCCGCCCACGTTGATGCCGCGCAGGAGGGCGACGTACTCGGCCACCGGGCAAGGGTAGAGGGTGCGCCGTCGCACATGTCTACGATGACGGGGCGAACGAGTCGGCCGGGTGATCGCGGCGTCGGGGACGGCCGCCGGAGTGGCGGCGCGCCCGATGTCGAGGAAAGTCCGGACTCCACAGAGCAGGGCGGTTGCCAACAGCAACCCGGGGCGACCCGCGGGACAGTGCCACAGAGAACAGACCGCCGACCCGCGAGGGCCGGTGACGGTGAAACGGTGCGGTAAGAGCGCACCAGCGCCGTGGGTGACCACGGCGGCTCGGTAAACCCCGCCCGGAGCAAGGTCGAAGGTCGCACCCTCACCGGTGCGGCTGCGCAGGCGCATGGGGTTGCTCGCCCCGGCCTGCGGGTGGACCGCACGAGGCACCCGGCGACGGTGTGTCCAGATGGATGGTCACCCCCGACGCACGCGTCGGGACAGGATCCGGCTTACAGGCCGGCTCGTTCGCCCCTACAGGTCGTCGGCGTGACGTGCGTACTGGCGCAGCGCCTCGTCGTGGGCCGCCTGCTCCCGCGCGTCGAGCCGACCGAGGACGAACGCATCCGCGGGGTCGGTGACCGTGCGGGCCACCTCGGCGATCAGGTCGCGGCTCAGCGCCGCGTCGTTGGAGTCGCCGAGGGCCGACTGGATCTTCTTCGCCGCCGACGCCGTCTGCGCGTACTTCTTCGTCCCGAGTGCCGAGCCCGACTCCGCGACGTACCGCAGGCGCTTCGCCCGCTTGCGGACGGTGTGCATCTGCTCGACCCACTCCGGCGAGTCCGTGTCCATCCGGTCGGCCTTTCTCTGGGCTTTCCGGACCTTCCGTGCGCTGCCGCGCACGGCGTCCCGCAGTGCCTTCTTCGCGCCGACCTCGGCGTCCTCGCCGGCGGGCGGGCGCACCAGCAGGTCGTCGAGTGCGTCGAGCAGTGAGAAGTACCGCGCGCTGTTCAGCGCGGCGACCGCCGACCGCTGCCCGCGTGCCCGGCGCCGCATCTGCTCGCCGACGAGCCTGTCGTTCACGGCATCGGAGGCGTCCTCGTCGACGAGCAACTCCCGGTAGCGGTCGGCGGTGACCTCGGCGTCGCGCACGACACCGAGGATCGCGGCCAGCTCCTTCAGTTCGGCGTCGAGGCGGTCGACCTTCGGCCCGTCGATCACCCCGCGGAACGCGCGCAGCACACTGCGCAGACGGCGCGTCGCCACGCGCATCTGGTGGACGGCGTCCTCCTCGTCGGCGCGGACGCGCGGGTCGAACTCGACGAGCTGTTCGCGATGCCGGGCGAGTTCGGCGACGACGAGTTCGAGTGCGGTCCCCGTCGAACGGACGGTCGGCGCACCGCCGTGACCGGGGGTCGCGCCGATCGCGCGGGCGAGCTTGGAGGCGGCCGACGCGGTCCGGGCGCCGGCCTCACGGAGCAGGGCGTCGGCCTCGTCGAGGAGGTCGGTGTCGCCGTCGACGAGTTCGAACTCCCACTCCGCCCACGTGTGGCAGCTCCCGCCGGGCAGCAGCGACCGCGCCGTCACGACGTCGGCGCACAGCAGCGCGAGGACACGGTCGTCGGCGTCGCGCGCCTCGTGGATCGTCCGACGGGTCCCGATCGCCGCGACCGGGTCGAGCCGTCGCGCACGCACGTGCACCCGCACCGGGTCGAGCAGATCGCTCGGCACGGTGGTGTCGTGGTCGGCGCCCTCGGCCGGGGGAGCGAGCGGGGCGTGCAGTTCCCGACGTCCGCCGGCGTCACCCGGACGTTTGAGGTGCCACCCCTCGTCGTGCCCGCCCTCCCTGCGACGCAACGTGATCCGGTGGTCGGTGAGGTCGAGGTTCTCGGTGTCGTAGTAGGTCGCGTCGAGGTTCTCCTCGATCGGACCGGTCACGGTCTCGACCCCGGGCAGGCGGGTGAGGTCGGGGACGGGTCGGCCGGGGTCGACGTCGAACTTGAGCTCGATCTCGAGGTGCTCGGTGGCGCTCACGCCGAAGTCCCTTCCCGGGTGCCGGTGTCGCGGAGGCCGTCGGTGGCCTCGACGAGGTGGTGGACGATGCCCTTCTCGAACGAGGAATGCCCCGCGTCGTCGACGATGTGCAGCTGCGCCGACGGCCACGCGCGATGGAGATCCCACGCGCTGCGCACCGGGCAGACGACGTCGTAGCGGCCCTGGACGATCACCCCGGGGATGTGTGCGATGCGGTCGATGTCGCGGAGCAACTGGCCGTCGTCGAGGAAACCGCCGTGGGTGAAGTAGTGGTTCTCGATCCGCGCGAACGCGAGGTCGAAGCGCACGTCGATCTCGCCGTCGTCGGGGCGGGGGAGGAGATGCGACGTCGACTGTTCCCAGTTCGTCCACGCGGTCGCCGCGCCCTCCCTCGTCGCCTGGTCGTCGGAGGCGAGCAGACGCGCATAGGCGGCGACGAGGTCGCCGTCGCGCTCCGACTCCGGGATCGGCGCGAGGTACTGCTCCCACAGATCGGGGTAGAGGTTCGCCGCGCCGCCGTTGTAGTACCAGTCGATCTCGCTGCGCCGCAGCAGGAAGATGCCGCGCAACACCAGCTCCGTGACGCGCTCGGGGTGGGTCTGTGCGTAGGTCAGGCCGAGCGTCGACCCCCACGAGCCGCCGAAGACCTGCCATCGCTCGATGCCGAGGTGCGTGCGGATCCGCTCCATGTCCGCGACGAGACGGTCGGTGGTGTTGACCGACAGGTCGGCGCCGTCGGCGATGTGCGGCGTCGACCGGCCGCACCCCCGCTGGTCGAACAGCACGATGCGATAGGCGTCGGGGTCGAAGAAGCGACGCTGCTCCGGCGAGGTGCCGCCACCGGGACCGCCGTGCACGAACACCACGGGCTTGCCGTCGGGGGAGCCACTGCACTCGACGTGGATCCGTTGTCCCTCACCGACGTCGAGCATCTCGGTCGAGTAGGGCTCGATCGGGGGATAGAGCTCGCGCATGGGCACCATCATGCCAAGTGCCGCGCGCCGATCCCGACAGAACGCCCGCGGGCGCCCCGGCTGTCAGTAGCTGTGCTCGGGTCCCGGGAACGTGCCGCGACGGACCTCGTCGGCGTACTGCTCGGCGGCGCGGCGCAACTCGCTGCCGACGTCACCGAACCGCTTGACGAACTTGGCGGTCTTGCCGTGGGTCATGCCCGCCATGTCCTGCCACACCAGCACCTGCGCGTCGGTCTCGTTGCCAGCGCCGATGCCGACCGTCGGGATGGTCAGCTTGCGGGTGATCTGACCGGCCAGGTCGGCCGGGACCATCTCCATGACGACCGCGAACGCACCGGCCTCGGCGACGGCGATCGCGTCGGCGACGAGCTGCTCGGCCGCGTCGCCCCGGCCCTGCACGCGGAACCCGCCGAGGCCGTTGACGCTCTGCGGGGTGAACCCGATGTGGGCCATCACGGGGATGCCCGCGGCCGTCAGCGTCGCGATCTGGTCGGCGACGCGCTCACCGCCCTCGAGCTTCACCGCGTGGGCGCCCGCCTCCTTCAAGAAGCGGGTGGCCGACGCGAGCGCCATGGCCGGGCCGCCCTCGTAGCTGCCGAAGGTGAGGTCGGCGACGACGAGTGCGTGCGGGGCGCCGCGGACGACGCCTCGGACCAGCGGGATCATCTCGTCGGTGGTCACCGGCACCGTGGTGTCGTAGCCGTAGACCACGTTCGCGGCGGAGTCGCCGACGAGCAGCACCGGGATGCCGGCCTCGTCGAAGATGCGCGCGCTGGAGTAGTCGTAGGCGGTGAGCATCGACCAGCGCTCACCGTCGGCCTTCATCTGGGCCAGGTGGTGGATGCGGGTGATGCGGCGCTTCGGGGTGTCGGCGGAGGAGGAGCCGTACACGGGCGCGTCGGAGCTGTCGGACATCGTCGTCCCTTTCGTGCCTCGGGTCTCGCGTCGCGAGTACCCGGGTGGAAGCTGACCCGACAAGTGTGGCACCACGCCGATCGCACCCCTAGACCTGCGCATTGTGGACTGCCTCACACTGCGGGCCCGGCGTGGTCGCTCGCCGCGACGGACCGGTACCGCACACATGTCACGATGGCGGGGTGACGACCCGCTCGCGTGCCCGCGTCCCGCTCGTCCTCGCCGTCGTGGTCGTCGTGGGTGCCGGTCTCCTCGCGGCATGCAGCAGTTCTCACGTGGCGCGCCTCGGTCCCGACGCGGTCGGTTCCTCGACGACGTCGTCGGTGAGCGCGACGCGCCCATCCCCGACGTCCGGCCCGCTGGCGCGGTTCTACACGCAGCGCATCGCGTGGGGGAGTTGCGCCGAGATGGCCCCCGACGGCGACTACCCGCCCGACCGGAGCGACTGCGGCCGCGTGACCGTGCCGATCGACTACAACCGCCCCGATGGCGCGACGGCGTCGCTTGCCGTGTTCCGACTGCGCGCGGCAAAGCAGTCGACCGGGGTGCTCGTCACCAACCCGGGGGGACCGGGCGTGTCGGGCGTCGACTACATGGCCGGTACCGCAGCGCAGTTCGCCCGCGAACCGGTCGGGGACTCCCTCGACGTCGTCGGGTTCGACCCGCGCGGTGTCGGGCGGTCGACGCCGGCGGTGCGCTGCCGCACCGACGCGCAGCGTGACGAGGTCCGCGCCAAGGACTGGGTCGACACCTCGCCCGCCGGGATCGCCGCGACCGAGCAGCGCAACGCCGCCGTCGGGCAGGAGTGCCTGGCCGCGATGGGCCGTGACTTCCTCGCACACCTCGGCACCAGCGACGTCGTCGACGACATCGACGTGCTGCGCGGCGCGCTCGGTCAGCAGCAGGTCAACTATCTCGGCTACTCCTACGGCACCCTCATCGGCGCGCGCTACGCCGAGCGCCACCCGACGCGGGTGCGGGCGATGATCAACGATGGCGCGGTCGACCCGTCGACGGATCCCGTCGACGACATCGTCGCCCAGAACACCGGGTTCCAGCGGGCCTTCGACGACTTCGCCGCCGACTGCGTGACCCAGCGGGGCTGCGCGCTCGGTACCGATCCCGCGCGGGCGACGGAGCGCTACGTCACGCTGGTGCGCTCGCTGATCGGTCGCCCTGCGAGCACCCGCGACCCCCGCGGCCTCTCCTACGGCGACGCGATCACCGCGACCGGTCAGGCGCTGTACGCCCCGAGTCTGTGGAAGTACCTGCGGGACGGCCTCGCGGAGCTGACCGACGGACGCGGGGACACGATGCTCCGGCTCGCCGACCTGTACGAGGGTCGGGACCGCTCGGGCAGGTACGACACGACCGCCGACGCCTTCACCGCGATCCGGTGCGTCGACGGACCGGCCATCACCGACCGCGCCACCCTCGACCGCCTCGACACCGAGTTGCGCCGGACGGCCCCGTTCCGCGACGACGGCCGGGGGTCGGGCCGGGGCGCGGCCGACGAGTGCGCCTTCTGGCCCGTGCCGCCCACCTCGCAGCCGCACCGCATCAGCGCACCGGGTCTGGCGACCACCGTCGTCGTGTCGACGACCGACGACCCGGCCACGCCGTACGCGGCGGGGGTGTCGCTGGCGAGGCAGCTGAACGCCCGTCTCGTGACGTTCCGCGGGACGCAGCACACCGCGTCGTTCGAGGGCGACCAGTGCCTCGACGGGCCCCTCACCCGCTACCTTCTCGACCTCACCCCACCCGCCGAGGGACTGACCTGTTGATCGGATGACGGGATGGGTTCGCGATGCCGCCGGGGCTTCGGGATCTCACAACGGCGGATCCGACATCGGCGTGGCGTCGTAACACGGATTTAACAGCGCGCTCCTAGCCTCTGACGGTATGGATCGCCAAAAGGAGTTCGTCCTCCGCACGCTGGAGGAACGGGACATCCGCTTCGTCCGGCTCTGGTTCACCGACGTGCTCGGATACCTCAAGTCGGTGGCGATCGCGCCGGCCGAGCTCGAGGGTGCGTTCGCCGAGGGGATCGGCTTCGACGGCTCGTCGATCGAGGGGTTCTCGCGGGTGTCGGAGGCCGACACCATCGCCAAGCCCGACCCGTCCACGTTCCAGGTCCTGCCGTGGACGACGAGCCAGGGCAAGCACCACTCGGCCCGCATGTTCTGCGACATCGCCATGCCCGACGGCACACCGTCCTGGGCCGACTCCCGCCACGTGTTGCGCCGCCAGCTGAACAAGGCCGCCGACCAGGGCTTCACCTGCTACGTGCACCCCGAGATCGAGTTCTTCCTGATGAAGGACGCCCCGACGGACGGGACGCCGCCCACGCCGGCCGACGGTGGCGGCTACTTCGACCAGGTGGTCCACGGCAGCGCGCCGAACTTCCGTCGGCACGCCATCGACGCCCTGGAGTCCATGGGCATCTCCGTCGAGTTCTCCCACCACGAGGGCGCGCCCGGCCAGCAGGAGATCGACCTCCGCTACGCCGACGCGCTGTCGATGGCCGACAACGTCATGACCTTCCGGTACCTCGTCAAGGAGGTCGCGATCGGTGAGGGCGTGTGGGCGACGTTCATGCCCAAGCCCTTCTCGGATCACCCCGGCTCGGCCATGCACACCCACATGAGCTTGTTCGAGGGCGACACCAACGCGTTCCACAACCCCGACGACCCGATGCAGCTGTCGGACACCGGCAAGCAGTTCATCGCCGGCATCCTGACGCACGCCCCCGAGATCAGCGCGGTCACCAACCAGTGGGTCAACAGCTACAAGCGACTCATCCACGGCGGCGAGGCCCCGACGGCCGCGACGTGGGGCGGTGCGAACCGGTCGGCGCTCATCCGGCTGCCGCTCTACACGCCGAACAAGGCGTCGTCGCGTCGCATCGAGGTCCGCAGCCCCGACTCGGCCTGCAACCCGTACCTCACGTTCGCGGTGCTCCTCGCGGCCGGACTCAAGGGCATCGCCGAGAAGTACGAGCTGCCCGACGAGGCCGAGGACGACGTCTGGGCCCTCACGTCGGCCGAGCGCCGCACGATGGGCTACACCGAGCTGCCCGGCAGCCTCGCGGAGGCCCTGCACGCGATGGAGTCCTCCGAGTTGGTCGCCGAGGCCCTCGGCGAGCACGTCTTCGACTACTTCCTCCGCAACAAGTGGACGGAGTGGAGCGACTACCGCAGCCGGGTCACCCCGTTCGAGCTCGGTCGCTACCTGTCGCTGTAGCCCCGTCGGCGCTCCCGCTACCGTCTGTGGCGTGAGTTCTCCTGTGTCGCGGGCGGTCGTGCCGGGACCGGCGCGCCTCGGTCTGCTCGACGAGTCGGCGCCCGGTGCGCTCGCCGAGCTCGGATGGTCGACGACGGCCGACCTCGCGCTCCTGTGGTCGCTGTCGCGTGCGCCCGACCCCGACCTCGCGCTGCGCACGCTGATGCGGTTGCGCGACGCCGTCGACGACTGGCCGGACCTCGAGAAGGCCCTGCGCGAGGACACCACCGTGCGCGGACGGTTGTTCGCGGTGCTCGGTGCGTCCGAGGCGCTGGGCGACCATCTCGTCGCCGAGCCGTCCACCTGGCACCTGCTGCAGGGCTCCGGGCTGCCGGACGCCGAGGAGATGACGCGGTCGATGCTCGCCGCCGTCGACGCCGTGCCCGCCACCGGTGAGCACGTCGGCTCCGACAGTCGCGTGTTCCGTGCGCGGGTCACCGGTCCGCAGGCCGTCGTCGCGCTGCGGACCGCCTACCGCGACCTGCTCCTGCAGATGGCTGCGCGCGACGTGGCGCCCGCCGTCGAGGACGAGCCGGTCGTGTGGTTCCCCGAGGTCGGTCGCTACCTCGCCGATCTCGCCGACGCCGCACTCACCGCTGCCCTGGCCGTCGCCGTCGGCACCGTCTGCGGCGAGGACGACGTGTCCGTCCGGTTGGCCGTCATCGCGATGGGGAAATGCGGTGCCCGCGAACTGAACTACGTCAGCGACGTCGACGTGGTGTTCGTCGCCGAACCCGCCGACGGGACGTCGGCACGGATCGCCGGCGAGATGATGCGCGTCGGGTCGCTGGCCTTCTTCGAGGTCGACGCGGCCCTGCGGCCCGAGGGCAAGGCGGGTGCGCTCACCCGCACCCTCGCCTCGCACCTCGCCTACTACCAGCGGTGGGCGAAGACGTGGGAGTTCCAGGCTCTGCTCAAGGCGCGGCCGATGACCGGCGACATGGAACTCGGCTGGGAGTACCTGCACGCGGTCGCCCCGATGGTCTGGGAGGCCTGTGAGCGGGAGGACTTCGTGCACGAGGTCCAGGCGATGCGTCGCCGCGTCGAGAGCAACGTGCCGCCCGAACTGCGTTCGCGCGAACTGAAACTGGGTCGCGGCAGCATCCGCGACGTCGAGTTCGCGGTGCAGCTGCTGCAGCTCGTCCACGGACGCACGGACGAGTCGCTGCGCGTGGCCTCGACCGTCGACGCGCTCGCCGCCCTGAACGCCGGCGGTTACGTCGGCCGGGACGACGCCGCGAACCTGACGGCGTCGTACGAGTTCCTGCGGTTGCTCGAGCACCGACTGCAGCTGACGAAACTCAAACGTACACACCTGCTCCCGGAGTTCGACGACACCGAGGCGCTGCGTTTCCTCGCGCGCTCGGCCCACATCCGACCCGACGGGGACCTGGACGCCGCCGACTCGTTGCGGGCCGAGATCCGTCGTCAGTCGCAACGTGTGCGGCGCCTGCACGAGAAGTTGTTCTACCGCCCGCTGCTCGAGTCGGTCAGTCGCCTCGACGTCGACGGTCTGCGCCTGTCCGACGAGGCCGCCACCCGTCGTCTGGCCGCTCTGGGGTACGCGAAACCCGAGCACGCACTGAGCCATCTGCGCGCGCTGACCGGTGTCCGGGGCCGACGCGGCCGCATCCAGGAACTGTTGCTGCCGACGTTGCTGGAGTGGATCAGCAACACCCCCGACCCCGACGCCGGTCTGCTCAACTACCGGCGACTGTGCGACGAACTGGTCGACCAGGACTGGTTCCTGCGACTCCTCCGGGACGACGGCGTCGTCGCGGAACGTCTCATGCGGGTGCTCGGGACGTCGGCCTACATCTCCGACCTCGTCATCCGCTCGCCGGAGGTCATCCGGCTCTACGCCGACTCGGCGACCGGCCCGAAGCTCGTCGAGGTGGCGCTGCGTGACGTCGCGAACGGTCTCGTCGCCTCCGCGCGTCGACACAAGGACCCCAAACGGGCGATCGCCGCGGCGCGGTCGCTGCGGCGCGCCGAACTGGTGCGCGTGGCGTCCGCCGACATCCTCGGGATGCTCGACGTCCCCGCGGTCTGCGAGGCCCTGTCGAGCGTGTGGGCGGCAGTGCTCAACGCCGCACTGCAGGTGGTCATCGCCGACTCGCTGCCGGGGGACGAGGAGGCGCCCGCCCGGATCGCGGTGATCGGGATGGGCCGTCTCGGTGGCGGCGAGCTCGGGTACAGCTCCGACGCCGACGTCCTGTTCGTCTGCGACCCCGTCGAGGGCGTCGAGGAGTCCCGCGCCGTGCGGTGGGCGAACACGATCGCCGAGCGTGTGCGGACCGTCCTGAGCACTCCGAGCGCCGATCCGCCGTTGGAGATCGACACCGGCCTGCGGCCGGAGGGGCGCAACGGCCCGGTCGTCCGGACCCTGGCCGCGTACGCCGCCTACTACCGACAGTGGGCGCAGCCGTGGGAGATCCAGGCCCTGCTGCGGGCGCATCCGGTCGCCGGGGACCCGGACCTGGGCACCGCGTTCCTGCACATGGCCGACAAGACGCGCTATCCCGAGGGCGGGGTGTCACCGGACGCGGTCCGCGAGATCCGGCGCATCAAGGCGCGGATCGACGCCGAACGTCTGCCCCGCGGCGCCGACCCGCACACCCACACCAAGCTCGGACGCGGTGGCCTCGCCGACGTCGAGTGGACCGTGCAGCTCCTGCAGCTGCGCCACGGCCATCGGCTGCAGTCACTGCACAACACCTCGACGCTCCAGACGCTCGACGCGATCGGCTCCGCCGAGATCCTCAGCGAGACCGACGTGACCCTGCTCAAGGAGGCCTGGCTGACGGCGACCGCGGCGCGCAACGCGATCGTGCTCGTCCGCGGCAAGGCGATCGACCAGCTCCCGGCACCGGGTCAGCAGCTCCGCGCCGTCGCGTACGCGGCGGGCTGGCCGGAGGACCAGGCCGCGGAGTTCCTGGACAACTACCTGCGGGTGACGCGGCGCGCGAAGGCCGTCGTGCTCAAGGTATTCGGCGGATGAGAGCGCGGCCGGCGCGACGCGACCGGATGCCGACCGTCCTGCGAGTGCTGGCCGTCCTCCTGTGCTCGCTGCTTCTCGCCGCCGCGGTCACCGGGCTCTGGCTGCACTGGTATCCCGGCCGCGGCCGCTTCTCGACGGCTTTGACCGCGGGCGTCCCGATCACGGTGGTGGGGTCCGCGGTGGCGCTGGTCGTCGCGCTCGCAGCGCGTCGATGGATCCTCGCCGGCATCGGTGTGGTCGTCGTCGCGGCCGGGGTCTGGACACAGCTGCCGCTCTGGGTCGCCGACACCGCGCCGTCCGGGACACGGATCACGCTGGTGCAGAGCAACATCAAGCTCGGCGCGGGCGACGTCGACGCCGTCGCCGACATCGTGCGGGAGTCCGACGCCGACCTGGTGACGCTAAACGAGGTCACCCCGGCCGCGGCCGAGCGGATCGAGCGGTCGGCGCTGGCGACACTGATGCCCCACCGCTACGTCGAACCGGGGACGGGCGGCGTGGGAGCGGCGATCCTCAGCCGCTTCCCGCTGTCGGACACAGCCCTTCTCGACGGGTACGCGCTGAACTCGCTGCGGGCCACCGTCGCGCTGCCCGGTGTCGGTGACACCGTCGTCTACGGACTGCATCCCATCCCGCCCTACCCGTACGACTCGTCACGGTGGGTACGCGAGATGGGCATGGTCCGCGCCGAGTTGCACGGACAGCGCGGCGCGCGCGTGCTGGCCGGCGGCGACTTCAACGCGACGTGGGACCACCGGCAGTTCCGCGACCTCCTCCGCGACGGCTTCTCCGACGCGACCGAGACCGCCGGTGGCCGGTGGTTGCCGACCTATCCCGCCGACGAGTGGTTCGGTCCGCTCATCGGGATCGACCACGTGATCGCCCGCGGCCTGCGTGCCACCGACGTGCACACCGTGGACGTCGCCGGCTCCGACCATCGGGCGCTGGTCGCGACCCTCGCCGTCTCGTGAAGCATCGTCGCTGCTCATCGGCCGACGTCGTGCTGGCGGCCGCGGTGGGTGCCTCTACCGCGGCGGCCGGGCTGCGCCGCTACCGCGGAGCGGCGCAGCTGCCGGTCGCGGCAGCGAGTTTCGCGTCGTGGCTGGCGCTGGGCGGACCGCTCGCGGTCATGGCGGCGGGCCTCCGACGCCGGCGGGGTGCCGCTGCGGTCGGGGTCGCGGTCTCGGCCCTGGCCGGGTGGGATCGTCGGCATCTCGTCCCGGCGAGGGGTCGTGCGACCGCCGACGTCGGAAACCTCACGGTCATGCAGGCCAACCTCTGGCTCGGTCGGGCCGACGCCGCGACGGTCGTCGAGACCGCCCGTGTGCACGCAGTGGATCTCCTGTGCGTGCAGGAGATCACCGAGACCTGTCGAGACGCGTTGACGCGCGCAGGGATCGACGAACTGCTCCCGCACCGGGTCGTCGTCGCCGCCCCCGAGGGTGCGGGGACGGGGGTGTGGTCGCGCCACCCGCTCTCCGACGGTCGCGAGCTGTCGGGGTTCACGCTGGCTGCGGTCGCGGCCCGGATGGAGCTGCCGACGGGCGGATCGGTCACGGTGCTGTCGGTGCATCCGATGCCGCCCTACCCATACGCGCCCGAGCTGTGGCTCGGCGAGCTCCGTCGCATCAGAGACGAGGTCGACGGCGTGGACGGGCCGGTCGTCGTCGGTGGTGACCTGAACGCGACCCACGACCACGCCGCGTTCCGCGACCTGCTGGGCGACGACCTCGTCGACGCCGGTGCGGCGTCACGGTCGGGGCCGCTCCCGACCTATCCGGCGCACAAGACGTGGATTCCACCGCTCATCGGCATCGACCACGTGCTGCTGCGCGGCGTCCGTGCCGAGCGCGTGCGGACGATCCCGCTGCCGGGATCCGACCACCGCGGCCTGCTGGCCGCGGTGCGCCTGGACTGAGGTCAGTCCTCCTGCGCGCGAGCGAGTTCGGCGATCGCGTGGGACAGCGTCTCCACCGCCTCGGCGAGCAGCTTGTGGCCCCGATCGTCCTCGAGGTGCGTCTTCGCGATGCTCGCGAGGCCCGCGGCCTCGTCGGCCTTCTCCGCTGCCTGCTCGAAACCCACGGTCGTCCACCCTTCGTCGTCGCGCGCCAAACCTCGCATCCGACCGTATCCGCCCCGGCGGTCAGGTGACGAGAAAGCGCTCGATCCGGATGTCACCGATCGGGTACCCCGCATCCAGGAGCCAGTCGCCGAGCACCTCGACGTACTCGTTCCCACCGCACAGATAGAACAGCGGATGGTCCTCGACAGGCAGCACCGCGGTGAGGAACTCGTCCCGGGTGATCCGTCCGGCCCGACGCCCGGAGTCGGCCGGCGCCGAACGGCTGAAGAACCAGTCGACGCGGAGTCGGCCCGACGAGGTGAGGAGCGCGAACTCGTCGCGGTAGAAGGCGTGCTCGGGGGAGCGGGTCGAGTACAGCAGCCGCATCTCGACGTCGGGTCGCGTCGTCTCGCGAGCACGGATCATCGACATCAGCGGGGCGATGCCCGAACCGCCGGCGACGAGTTGCACCGGTCGGTCGGCGTCGGCCTCCGAGGGCGGCCAGACGAACTGCATGCCGACAGGACCGGCGACCTCGACCTGTTCGCCGATCTCCAGATCGTGCACGAGGAACGGCGAGACCTCACCGTCGTCGAGCTCCTCGACGCTGACCGCGACGGTCTCGCCCTCCCGGACGTCGGACAGCGAGTACGACCGCGACGTCGAGTACCCGTCGGGTGCGGTGAGCCGGATGTCGATGTGCTGACCGGGCCGCGGCGTCGGCAGACCGGGGATCTCCAGCCAGATCGACCGCGCGGTCGGGGATTCCATGACCGCACCCACCACGGTCCCCACGCGCCAGGTCGTCATCGGGCCACCGCGTCATCCATAGCGCTGCTCGAGCCAGGGGTCGCCGTACATGTGATAGCCGTTGCGTTCCCAGAACCCGGGCTCGTCGGCGTCCATCAGGTGGATCTCGCTGATCCACTTGGCGCTCTTCCAGAAGTACAGGTGCGGCACCACGAGTCGTGCCGGGCCCCCGTGTTCCGGTGCCAGCGGCTTCCCGTCGAAGGTGTGCGCGACCATCGCCTGCGCGCCGGAGAGGTCGGCGAGCGGCATGTTCGTGGTGTAGCCGTCGGAGCTGTGCGCCATCACGTGCGTGCCGATGCCCGAGGCGCCCGCCGCCTCGAGCAGGGTGTCGACCGCGACGCCCTTCCAGCGGGTGCCGAGCTTCGACCACCGTGTGACGCAGTGGATGTCGACCGTGAACTCGGTCTGCGGCAGGTCGAGGAACTCCCGCCACGTCCATCGACGACCCTGCCCGTCAGGCGTCGTCACCGACAGCGACCAGCGATCGGTGACGACCCGGGGAGTCGTGCCGATCTGCAGGACCGGGAAGTCGGTGGTGAGGTACTGGCCGGGCGGCAGCTGCGGCCCGTCCCGGCGCTTCCCGCGGAACTTGGCGTTGATGACGGCCATGGTGGGGGATTCTCGCAGGTGTGGAGGTGCGAAGACGACCCCGCCCGCCCTGCGGGACGCAGAGCGGGCGGAACCGGTGACGGCAACGTGTCGTCGGAGACGACTCAGCAGTCGTAGTAGAGGGAGAACTCGTACGGGTGCGGACGGATCTGCGTCGGCAGGATCTCGTTCTCCCGCTTGAGGTTGATCCAGGTCTCGATCAGGTCCTCGGTGAACACGCCACCCGCGGTGAGGTACTCGTGGTCCTCCTCGAGGCGGTCGATGACCGCGGAGAGCTGCGTCGGGGCCTGCGGGATGCCCTTGGCCTCCTCCGGCGGGAGCTCGTAGAGGTCCTTGTCGACGGGCTCGTGCGGCTCGATCTTGTTCTTGATGCCGTCGAGACCGGCCATCATCATGGCCGCGAACGCGAGGTACGGGTTGCCCGAGCTGTCCGGGCAGCGGAACTCGAGGCGCTTGGCCTTCGGGTTGTTGCCGGTGATCGGGATGCGGACACAGGCCGACCGGTTGCGCTGGCTGTAGACCAGGTTGATCGGGGCCTCGTAGCCCGGCACCAGGCGCTTGTAGGAGTTCACCGTCGGGTTGGTGAACGCCAGCAGCGACGGCGCGTGGTGCAGGATGCCGCCGATGTAGTGACGCGCCAGGTCCGACAGGCCCGCGTAGCCGGCCTCGTCGTGGAACAGCGGCTTGCCGTCCTTCCACAGCGACTGGTGGCAGTGCATGCCCGAGCCGTTGTCACCGAAGAGTGGCTTCGGCATGAAGGTGACCGACTTGCCCTGCTGCCACGCCGTGTTCTTGATGATGTACTTGAACAGCATCACGTCGTCGGCGGCATGCAGCAGCGTGTTGAACTTGTAGTTGATCTCGGCCTGACCGGCGGTGCCCACCTCGTGGTGGCCGCGCTCCAGGACGAAGCCCGCGCTCTGCAGGTTGGTGGCCATGTCGTCGCGCAGGTCGACGTAGTGGTCGTACGGCGCGACGGGGAAGTAGCCGCCCTTCGGACGGACCTTGTAGCCCAGGTTCGGGCTGCCGTCGGGGTCGCTGGGCGAGGCGGTGTTCCACCAACCCGACTCCGACTCGATCTCGTAGAAGGTGCCGTTCATCTCCGACCCGAAGGACACCGAGTCGAAGATGTAGAACTCGGCCTCGGCGCCGAAGAAGCAGGTGTCGGCGACGCCGGTCGAGGCGAGGTAGTCCTCGGCCTTGCGCGCGATGTTGCGCGGGTCGCGGCTGTAGGCCTCACGGGTGAAGGGGTCGTGCACGAAGAAGCTGATGTTCATCGTCTTGGCCTTGCGGAACGGGTCGATCCGCGCGGTGGCCGGGTCGGGCAGGAGCATCATGTCCGACTCGTCGATCGACTGGAAACCGCGGACGGACGAGCCGTCGAACGCCAGGCCGTCCTCGAACACGCTCTCGTCGAAGGCCGACGCGGGGATCGAGAAGTGCTGCATGACACCGGGCAGATCGCAGAACCGGATGTCGACGTACTCGACTCCCTCGGACTTGATGCCCTCGAGGAGTTCTTCCTTTGAGCTGTACACCTGTCGGTGGCTCCTTCACTACAGACGGGATGATGCGGCCCTCACACTATCGTCAGGCCGCTTCCCCTGCGCGTTCCCTATCATCGAGGTATGAGCAGACCTCTCGGTTCGTGGCTGTCGGGACCCCAGGCGGGCATGGATCCCGACACCGACACGGGTGCGTGGCGGGGCGAGAAGCTCGGTCTACCGCAGTCGGGTCCCGGGTCGCTCGCGTCGTCGTGGCCGCGCGTGCTCGCCCTTTTCGTCGACTGGGTCATGTGTTACGGCGTGTCGCTGCTGTTCGTCGGGTTCCTGGCGCAGCAGCTGTCCACCGTCGTGCTGGGGATCTGGTTCGTCGTCGGCATGCTGACGGTCACCCTGTTCTCGTTCAGCCCCGGCCAGTTCGTGGTGGGGATGCGTGTCGTGCGTGTCGACGGGGCCGCCCGCGTCGGCATCATCCGTGCGTTCTTCCGGCAGCTGCTCATCGTGTTCATCGTCCCGCCGCTCCTGAACGACCCCGACGGCCGCGGACTGCACGACCGCGCCACCGGGACGGCACTGGTGCGCACCCGCTGAGCCCGCGGAACCCGGAAACCCGCGTCGAGCCAGGAAACCCGCGTCGTGCATCGCGCGGGTCGGCGTGATCGACGCGGGTTCGCATCCCGGAACACCGGCGTCGGCCGGATGACGGCGTCAGGACCGACGGCCTGACGCCGTGTCGCATCAGCGCCGACGGGCGGTGCGGGCGACGTTGCGCATCTTGGCACCCGCCGGCATCGGGCCCTTCGGCACACCAGGCCCGGCCTGACGGCCACCGAGCGCGGCGAGACGACCCTCGAGGGCGTCGATGCGTTTGCCGTCGATGTTGTTCGGCAGCTTGTTCAGGTGGCGTTCGAGACGCTTCAGCGGGACCTGGCCCTCGTCGTTGCCGACGACGACGTCGTAGATCGGCGTGTCGCCGACGACGCGGGCGATCTTCTTCTTCTCCTGCGCCAGCAGCTGACGGACGCGGGCCGGGGCGCCTTCACCGACGAGGATGACGCCCGGCTTGCCGATCACGCGGTGCACGGCGTCGAGATGCGCTGTACCCGTGACCGCCTGCTTCACGCGCCAGCGGCCGCGCATGTTGTCCAACGCCCAGCCGGCGGCGCCCGCCTGCCCCTCGGCCTTGCGGAACACGCTGCTCTGCACACGGCGTCCGAAGATGATGAAGGCGATCAGCACACCGAGGACGATGCCCAGCGGCAGCAGGAACCAGACCAGGCCGACGATCAGGCCGACGACGACGAACACGGCGGTCGAGACCAGCAGCGCGCCGATCATCAGCGGCAGCAGCAGCTTGTCGTCCTTGCGCTGCATCTGGAACGCCTGCCAGAGCTGCGTGCGCCGCTCGCGCGACGCCTGCTTGCGGGCGGCCTTCGCCGCCGCCTTCGCCTCTTTCGACGCATCTGCCTTCGCCATGGCACCCAGGATAGGGGACCGGGCGCGGCCCTCCGACCGGACCGGAGACGACGTCAGCGGGCGAGGCGCTCCAGCACCGAGGTGGCCTCCTGGGCCGCGCCGGACTCGTCGGCCAGGTGGGCCATCGCGGCGGGCAGTTCGCGCCCGTGGCGGCGCATCGCCTGGGCGTACAGACGCCCGGCGCGGTACGACGAGCGCACGAGCGGACCAGCCATCACACCGGCGAAACCGAGTTCCTCGGCGTACTGCGAGTGCTCGACGAACTCCTCCGGCTTGACCCAGCGGTCCACAGGGTGATGCCGCGGCGAGGGGCGCAGGTACTGGGTGATCGTGACGATGTCGCAGCCCGCCTCGTGGAGGTCGGCCAGGGCCTCGCGGATCTCCTCGGGCGTCTCGCCCATGCCCAGGATCAAATTGCTCTTGGTGACCAGCCCGGCGTCGCGGGCGGCGGTCAGCACGGCGAGGCTGCGGTCGTAGCGGAACGCGGGGCGGATCCGCTTGAAGATGCGGGGGACCGTCTCGAGGTTGTGGGCCAACACCTCGGGACGGGAGTCGAAGACCTCGGCGAGCTGGTCGGCGTTCCCGGTGAAGTCGGGGATCAGGTTCTCGACGCCGGTGCCGGGATTGAGGGCGTGGATCTGACGGACCGTCTCGGCGTAGAGCCATGCGCCCCCGTCGGGCAGGTCGTCGCGCGCGACGCCGGTGATGGTGGAGTACCGCAGACCCATCGCCTGGACGCTCTCGGCGACGCGACGCGGCTCGTCACGATCGAGCTCTGCGGGCTTGCCCGTGTCGATCTGGCAGAAGTCGCACCGTCGGGTGCACTGCTCGCCGCCGATCAGGAACGTGGCCTCCCGGTCCTCCCAGCACTCGTAGATGTTGGGGCAGCCCGCCTCCTCGCACACCGTGTGCAGGCCCTCGCGCTTCACCAGGCCCTTCAGCTCGGTGTACTCGGGGCCCATCGTCGCGCGGGTGCGGATCCACTTCGGCTTGCGCTCGATCGGGGTCTGCGCGTTCCGCACCTCGAGACGCAGCAGCTTCCGACCGCCGGGCGCAGCGCCGGTGCTGTCCGGGGAAGCGGTGGCGGTGTCAGGCGAGTGCGATGTCACTGCGTCGATGCTACGCGCGGCCGGTCGTGCGCATCGGTCCGCGGTCGGGGGCCGTCGAGCGCGTCGGCGACCGCCGTCGCCACGGCGTCGCGGACGTCGTCGACGCCGACGTGGCGACCGAGTTCGGCGCTCAGCGAGGTGACGCCGGCGTCGGGGATGCCGCACGGGACGATCGAGGAGAACGCGCCGAGATCGGGATCGCAGTTGAGCGCGAACCCGTGCAGCGCCACCCCGCGCGCGACGCGGATGCCGATCGCGGCGACCTTGCGCTCCGGGCGGCCGGTCGCGAGGTCGGCGGCGACCCAGGCGCCGCTGCGGCCGTCGACCCGTCCGGCGTCCACGCCCCACGCGGCGCAGACTGTGATCATGGCCTCCTCGATGCGGCGCACGTAGTCGACGACGTCGAGCGGCTCGGCCAGCGCCACGATCGGGTAGCCGACGAGCTGACCGGGACCGTGCCAGGTGATCTTCCCGCCGCGGTCGACCTCGACCACGGGGGTGCCGTCCACGGGGCGGTCGCCGGGCTCGGTGCGCTTGCCGGCGGTGTAGACCGGCGGGTGCTCGAGCAGCAGCAGCACGTCATGGTCCAGCGTGCCGTCGGCGCGCTCGCCCGCCAGTCGGTGCTGGGCCTCGAACGCCTCGGCGTAGTCGACGACGCCCAGTGCGCGGACCTCGAGCGCGGAGGTGTCGCGGCGGGCGCCGCTCACCGGTCGCTCCCGTTCGCCCACCGCAGGCCGTCGTCGATCGTCGGGTGGGTGAACGTGAAACCGGTGTCCTGCAGCACCGTCGGCACCGCGCGTTGACCACCGAGCAGCATCTCCAGGGCCAGCTCACCGCCGGCCACCCGCAACACCGCGCGGGGAGCCCTGAAGAACGCGGGCCGGTGCACGGCGCGCCCGAAGGCGGCGGTGAACTCGGCGTTGGTGACCGGCTGCGGGGAGGTCAGGTTGACCGGGCCAGTCATGTCGCCTGTCAGCACGTGCTGCACGGCCCGGACGTGGTCGGGCAGCGTGATCCACGGGAACCACTGCTTCCCGTCGCCCAGCTTCGCGCCGAGACCGGCCTTGAACAGCGGTCGCAGCGGCCCGAGGAGACCGCCGGAGCGGGAGAACACCGGAGCGGTGCGCAGGTGCACCACGCGCGCCGACGTCGCCAGCGACGCCGTCCGTTCCCAGTCGGCGGAGAGATCGGCCAGGAAGCCGCTGCCGCGGGGACTGCTCTCGGTGCGCTCGTCGTCGCCGGTGAACCCGTAGAACCCGGTGGCGCTGGCACTGACGAAGATCGGGACCCGGTGTTCGACGACCGCGTCGGCGAGCACCTGGGTCGGGATGATCCGACTGTCGCGCAGCTCCTGCTTGAACTGGCCCGACCAGGGCCGACTCGCGATGCCGACGCCGCACAGGTTCACGACGGCGTCGACACCTGTCAGCGCGTCGTCGGTCAGTCCGAACGTCTCCGGCGCCCAACCGATCTCGTCGGCCGATCGCGGTTCACGCCGGACCAGCCGGGACACGTCGTGCCCACCGTCCCGCAACGCGGCCACGAGGGCCGTGCCGATGAGGCCGGACGAGCCGGCGACCACCACGCGCATCGGGACTAGAGCCCCAGCTCGGCCCCGAACGCCGCTTCCTCGAGCCGGTGCTTGACCGTGGTCAGGAACCGGCCGGCGTCCGCGCCGTCGATGAGTCGGTGGTCATAGGTCAAGGGCAGGAACGACATCGAGCGCACCGCGATCGACTCGGACCCGTCCTCGGCGGTGATCACCGTGGGACGCTTGACGATCGCACCGGTACCCAGCATCGCCGCCTGCGGCGGCACCAGGATCGGGGTGTCGAAGAGCGCGCCCTGGCTGCCGATGTTGGTGATTGTGAACGTGCCACCGGCCAACTCGTCGGGCTTGAGACCGTTGCTGCGGGCGCGGGACGCGATGTCGGCGATCGCACGCGCCAGGCCCGCGATCGACAGGTCATCGGCGTTGTGGATCACCGGGGAGAGCAGGCCCTGCTCGGTGTCGACGGCGATGCCGAGGTTCACCGACGAGTGGTAGGTGATCTCCTTGGCGTCCTCGTCGATGCTGGCGTTGACGTTCGGGTGCGCCTTGAGCGCCTCGACGGTCGCCTTGGCGATGATCGGCAGGTAGGTGAGGTTCACGCCCTCGGAGGACTTGAACGACTCCTTGGCGGCCCGCCGCAGCGCCACGACACGGGTCATGTCGACCTCGAAGACCTGCGTGAGCTGCGCGCTGGTCTGCAGCGACTCGCGGGTCTTCTTGGCCGTGATGAGGCGGATCCGGTTGACCTTCTGGGTCGTCCCGCGCAGCGCGGCGAGCTCGGGGCGAACACCCTTCGGCGCCGACGGGGTGCTCGGCGTCGACGGCGCGGACGCGGCCGGAGCGGACGACGCGGCCGGTGCCGACTCCTGGGCGGGCGCCTTCTTCTCCTCGGCGGCGGCCAGCACGTCCTGTTTGCGGATGCGGCCACCGACGCCGGTGCCCTTCACCGAGTCGAGGTCGACGCCGTTCTCCTGGGCCAGCTTGCGCACCAGGGGAGTGACGTACGGGGTCGACGACAGCGTGTCCGGCTGCGATCGCGACGAGTCACCGCCCGACGACTCCTGCTTCGGCGCGGCCTTCGGCTCCTCCGCCTTCGGTGCCTCCTGCTCCGGTGCGTCGGGCTCGGGCTGGGGCGAGGTGTCGGACTCCGATGCGACCGACTCCGTGCCGGCGTCGGAGCTGCCCGGATCGGTGTCGGCGTCGGCGGAGTCGGCGCCTGAGTCGTCGGAGGACGGGGTGGACCCGCCCGACGACGAGGGGCTGCCCGACCCGATCACGGCGAGCTTGCCGCCGACCTCGACGACGTCGTCCTCGTTCGCGACGATCTCGAGGAGGGTGCCCGACACGGGCGACGGGATCTCGGTGTCGACCTTGTCGGTGGAGACCTCGAGCAGCGGCTCGTCCGCGGCGACCTCGTCGCCGACGGACTTCAGCCAGTTGGTCACGGTGCCCTCGGTGACCGACTCGCCGAGCTCGGGCATCGTCACGTCGGTGCTGTCGCCGTCGCTCGACCCGGTGTCGGCGGACGGCTTCTTCGCGGGCTCGTCGGCCTCGTCGGACGGCTCGGGTTCGTCGGCGGGGGAATCGCCGGAGGTGTCCTCGGGTGCGGTGCCGCCGGCCTCGTCGTCTGAGGAGTCGTCGGCGGCGTCGTCGCTGCCGGCGTCGTCGCCGCCGGAGGGCGCCTCGCCCTCCTCGCCGATCTCGGCGAGGTCGCCACCGACCTCGACCACGTCGTCCTCCTGGGCGATGATCTTGGTCAGCACGCCGGAGGCCGGTGCCGGGATCTCGGTGTCGACCTTGTCGGTCGACACCTCGAGCAGCGGCTCGTCCTCGGTGACCGTGTCCCCCTCCTGCTTCAGCCAGCGGGTGACTGTTCCCTCGGTGACGCTCTCGCCGAGAGCGGGCATCTGGACGGAGAAGGCCATGTCTGTCGACTCCTCGACTCGAGATCCGGTGTGCGATCGTCGGTTCCGGTCGCCACGGGTGAGGCGACGCGGGCGTGCGGTCGGGCACGACATGGTGCGGCCGTGCCCTCGGGGAAAACCCTACCCGTAGGGACCTGTCCGACGGTGACCCCTGCCACGTCTGCGTCGGGGCCGTGGACGAGGTCACCGCGGCAGCGTCAGCCCTGCGCCGCGATGTCCTCGATGACGGCGATCATCGTGCGCACCGGCACACCCGTCCCGCCCTTCGGCGTGTGGCCCCACGGGCCGCCGGTGTTGAAGGCCGGCCCGGCGATGTCGACGTGGGCCCAGTCCAGCCCCGCCGGGACGAACTCCCGCAGGAAGATGCCCGCCGCGAGCATGCCGCCGTTGCGGTGGTTCGTGACGTTCGCCAGGTCGGCGACCCGCGACTTCAGGTCGGCCCGCAACTCTTCCGGGAACGGCATCGGCCAGCCGTGCTCGCCGACCCGACGCGAGATCGCCGCGACACGGTCGCGGAAGTCGTCGGTGCCCATCACGCCGGGCGTGCGCGCGCCGAGCGCGACCATCTGCGCGCCGGTGAGCGTGGCGGTGTCGATGAGGTAGTCCGGATCGTCCTCGAGGGCACGCACGATCGCGTCGGCCAGGATCAGCCGCCCCTCGGCGTCGGTGTTGAGCACCTCCACGGTGGTGCCGCCGTACTGGGTGAGGACGTCGCCGGGCCGCTGCGCGGTCGACGACGGCATGTTCTCGGCCATCGGCACGGTCGCGATCACGTCCACCCCGACGCGCAGGCGCGCGGCGAGCACGACTGTCGCGACGACCGCCGCCGCGCCACCCATGTCCGACGTCATGTTCTCCATGCCCGCCGCGGGCTTGATGGAGATGCCACCGGTGTCGAACGTGATGCCCTTGCCGACGAGGGCGACCGTGCGGGCGCCGTCCACGCCGCTGCGGTGGGCGAGCCGCACCAGGCGCGGCTGTCGGGACGAGCCCTTGCCGACGCCGATGATCCCGCCGTACCCGCCCGCACGCAGGGCCTCGTCGTCGAGGACCTCGACCTCCAGGCCCGCCTCGCGACCGAGGTCGGCGGCGCGGCGCGCGAACTCGTCCGGGTAGAGGTGGCTCGGCGGGGTGTTCACGAAGTCGCGGGCGATCGTCACTGCCTCCGCGACGTGGCGGGCGTGCTCGACGACGGCGTCTGCGTCGTCGACACCGTCGGCGACGAGCGAGACCGCACCGAGCGGGTGCGTGGACGACCGTGACTTCTCCGACCGGAAGTCCTCGAAGCGGTAGGCCCCGAGGAAGAAGCCCTCGGCCGCGGCGGACAGGTCGAGCGTGGACAGGGTGGTGACCGCGCTCGCGACACCGTCGAGTCCGCGCGCCGCCGTGCCGGCGGCCTGGCGGACGGCGTCACCGGTGACGTCACCGTCGCCGCCGAGTCCCACCGTGACCACGCTGGTGGTGTCGACACCCTGCGGCGCGGGTACGCGGTGCGTCTGCCCGACCGCACCGGTCGCGCCGACCGCGGCGGCGGCCGTCGCGATCGCGGTGGCGACCTCCTCCGACAGCCCCGTCCCCGCGACGCGCGGGGACCCGCCGTCGTCGGACGCGGTGTGCAGCCCGACGACGAGCACGTCGGCGGCGAGATCCTGCGCCACACGGAGATCGGGGCCGAGACGGCGGGCGTCGGAAGAGGTGGTCACGGTGCGCCTTTCGGGTCGAACGGTTTGCGACCGCCCAGCCTACGGGCGTGACGCGACGGCGCGACCCGCGTGGTGCGACGGCTCCCTCTATGGTGTCGGGCATGTCCGATGCGCCGATCCCGGGTCCGATCACCGACGTCCACACCGCCCTCGGGGCGACGTTCGCGGAGTTCGGCGGGTGGTCGATGCCGGTCTCGTACTCGGGCACGGTCGCCGAGCACACGGCCGTCCGCGAGACCGTCGGACTGTTCGACGTGAGCCACCTCGGCAAGGCCTCGGTCGTCGGCCCCGGCGCCGCGGCGTTCGTGAACCGCTGTCTCACCAACGATCTCGACCGCATCGGGGCCGGCAAGGCGCAGTACACCCTGTGCGCCGACGCGTCGGGCGGGGTCGTCGACGACCTCATCGCGTACCGGGTGAGCGACGACGAGATCTTCCTCGTCCTCAACGCGGCGAACACCGCGGCGGTGGTCGCAGCCCTGCAGGCCGTGGCACCCGACGACATCACCGTCACCGACCGTCACCGGGAGTTCGGCGTCCTCGCGGTGCAGGGCCCGCGGTCGGCGCAGGTCCTTGAGGCGGTCGGTCTGCCCGCCGACATGGACTACATGGCCTTCGCCGACGCCGACCTCGCGGCGGACGGACGCACCTGCCGGGTGCGTGTCTGCCGGACCGGCTACACCGGCGAGCACGGCTACGAACTGCTGCCGACGTGGGACGACACCGCCGCGGTCTTCGACGCGATCCTCGCCGCGGTCACCGACGCCCAGGGCCTGCCCGCCGGTCTCGGCGCCCGCGACACCCTGCGCACCGAGATGGGGTACCCGCTGCACGGCCACGAGCTGTCGCTCGACATCAGCCCCGTCCAGGCGCGCTGTGGCTGGGCGGTCGGGTGGAAGAAGCCCGAGTTCTTCGGTCGGGAGGCGCTCCTCGCGGAGAAGGAGGCCGGACCCGCACGGCGACTGCGCGGCCTGCGTGCGACCGGCCGTGGCGTCCCGCGCGCCGACTGTCGCGTCACCACCCCGTCGGGCACCGACATCGGGCTCTGCACGTCGGGCACGTTCTCCCCGAGCCTCAAGCAGGGCATCGCGCTCGCGCTCGTCGACACCGCCGCCGACGTCGCCGACGGTGACACCGTCCTCGTCGACGTGCGCGGTCGCGGCCTCGAGTGCGAGGTCGTCGCGCCGCCGTTCGTGGACGTGCGCACCCGCTGACCTCGTCCCCGGTCCCGCGCCCGTGTGGGGCGGGTGGGGCGAGCGGTGCGGGGTCTACGATCGCCCCATGACCATGCAGTTCACCCGTGCCGAGCACCCGCAGCCGACCCCGGCCTCGCGACGTGCGGAGATCCTGCAGGCCCCGGGGTTCGGCAATTTCTTCACCGACCACATGGTCCTGATCGACTACGACGCCGACCGTGGCTGGCACGCGCCGCGCGTCGAGCCGTACGGACCGATCGCGCTGGACCCCTCGGCGATGGTGCTGCACTACGCGCAGGAGATCTTCGAGGGTCTGAAGGCCTACCGGCAGCCGAACGGGACCATCGCCTCGTTCCGGCCCGACGCGAACGCCCGCCGCCTCAACTCGTCGGCGCGACGTCTGGCCATGCCGGAGCTGCCCGAGGAGGACTTCCTCGAGTCGCTGCGGGCACTGCTCGCCGCCGACCACGAGTGGGTGCCCGCCGCGGGTGGCGAGGACTCGCTCTACCTGCGACCGTTCATGTTCGCGACCGATCCCGCGCTCGGTGTGCGGCCGTCGAACACCTACATGTATGTGGTCATCGCCTCGCCGGCCGGCGCGTACTTCCCGGGTGGCCTCAAGCCGGTCAGCGTGTGGCTGTCGTCGGAGTACGTGCGCGCGGCCCCGGGCGGGATCGGCGACGCGAAGACGGGCGGCAACTACGCCGCGTCGCTGCTCGCGCAGGCACAGGCCGCCGAGCACGGGTGCGAGCAGGTGGTCTGGCTTGACGCGATCGAGCGCCGGTTCATCGAGGAGATGGGCGGCATGAACCTCTTCTTCGTCTTCGGTTCCGGCGCCGACGCCCGCCTCGTCACCCCCGAGCTCACCGGTTCGCTGCTGCCCGGTGTCACCCGCGACTCGCTGCTGTCGCTGTCGGTGGACGCGGGCATCGCCGTCGAGGAGCGCAAGGTGTCGGTCGAGGAACTGCGCAAGGGCGTCGCGTCCGGTGACATCACCGAGGTGTTCGCCTGCGGCACCGCCGCCGTGATCACACCGATCGGACGCGTCGCGAGCGACTCCGACGACTACGCCATCGGTGACGGTCAGCCCGGCCAGGTCACGACCGCGCTGCGCGACACCCTCACCGGGATCCAACGCGGCACGTTCGCCGACACCCATGGCTGGATGACCCCGCTGCACGGCGCCTGACACCTCCGCCGGGCCGAACCCACTCGTCGAGTGGGCGGTCGTGGACGTCGAGTGGGCGGCTACAGCGCCAGACCGACGAGTGCCGCCACCGTCGTGAGTTCGACGGTGGCGCCGAGGACGTCGCCGCCGACGCCGCCGAGTCGTCTCGTGCAGTGGCGGGTCCACACAGACACGCCCAGCAGGACGACGACGGTGACGATCGGCCCCCGCCACCACCGGTCGGGATCGCCGGTCGCCGACGCGACGACGGCGAGGGCGACCCAGACGATCGCCGACAGTCCCTGTGTCGCACCGACGATCGCGCCGAACCCGTCGCCGGTGGCCGGGAAGGACCGCCGGCAGGCGACCACCACCGCGACGCGACCCAGGGCCACCGACACGACGATCGCGCCCCATCGACCGTCCGTGGCGAGCGATCCGAACAGCATCGCCTGCAGGGCCAGGACGACGACCAGCGTCGCCGCGCCGAACGGCCCGACCGGGCCGCTCCGCATGATCTCCCGCGCGGCCTCCGGTGGCCGCATGCTGCCGAGCCCGTCGGCGGTGTCGGCCAGACCGTCGACGTGCATGCCCCGGGTCACCAGGGCCAGGAAGCCCACCGCGAGCAGCCCGATCGCGGTGGTGGGCAGGGTGGTCTGTGCCAGTCCGATCGCGATCCCGGCCGTGGCGGCGCCCACCACCACACCGACCACCGGCGCCGCGGCGATCGCCGAACCACCGGCGGCCCGGTCGATCGTGAACCGCGGCTGGGGCACCGGCAGCACCGTGAGCCAGGAGAACGCCAGTGCGACCGCGCGTACCGGCGACGGACGCCGCGGGGACCGCTCGGCGGCGGTCACCGTCAGACCGGCTCGGTCGCGTCGACCTCGTCGCGGGTCGAGACGCCTGCGTCGTCGAACGTGGCCATCGACGCGAGCGTCGCGACCGCGGCCTGCACGACGGGCAGGGCGGTGAGCGCGCCGCTGCCCTCGCCGAGACGCATGCCGAACTCCACGACGGGGTCCAGGTCGAGTTGGCGCAGGGCGATCGTGTGGGCCGGCTCCGCCGAGCGGTGACCCGCGAGCCACCACCGCACCGCGCCCGGGGCGAGGTCCTCGGCGACCAACGCCGCCGCGGTGACCACGACGCCGTCGAGGATGACCGGTGTGCGCCGCAGCGCGGCCTGCGCGAGGAACCCCGCCATCGCCGCGATGTCGGCGCCGGCGACCGCCGCGAGCAGGTCGACCGGTGAGCGCGACACCTTCCGGGCCCGGCGCATGCCGTCGCGGATGGCGGCGGTCTTGCGGATCCAGCCGTGGTCGTCGATGCCCGTGCCGCGGCCGACGACCACCACCGGCTCGGTGCCGGTGAGCGTGCCGACGAGCACGGCGGCCGGTGTCGTGTTGCCGATGCCGAGATCGCCGGCGATCAGCAGGTCGACGCCCGAGTCGACGAGGTCGTCGGCGATCGCCCGCCCGGCTGCGAGGGCTGTGCGCACCTCGTCGGCGCTGAGAGCGTCCTCCACCCGGAGGTCGCCGCTGCCGCGACGGACCTTGTGGGCGCAGTGGGCGGGATCGGTGTCGGCGTCGACCGCGATGTCCTCGACGACGACCCGGGCGTCGACGCGCTGCGCGAGCACCGACACCGCAGCACCGCCGGCTGCGATGTTCGCGACCATCTGCGCGGTCACCTCGGGCGGGTAGGCCGAGACGCCGGCACGTGCGACACCGTGGTCGCCCGCGAACACGACGACCACCGGGTCGGCGAACGGAGCGGGCGGGCAGACGCCCTGACAGGACGCCGCCCAGATCGACAGGTCCTCGAGCCGCCCCAGCGACCCCGCAGGCTTGGTCAGTGACCGCTGTCGGGTGCGGGCCTCCTCGGCGACGACGGCGTCGGGGGAGGCCACCACGTCGAATTCGTCGGGAGCCCCGCGGTGGGCACCGACGGACGGCGTGAGCGGTGGGGCCGGGGGTGCGGGCGGGGTCTCCGCCGCGGTCGGAGCGTTGGCCGGGGCCGGGGCCGGGGCCGGGGGCACGGCGGGTGTCGGCTCGGGACGGGACGAAGCGACACCACCGGCACCGGCACCGACCGGCGCGTCGAGTTCGAGCACTCGACCGGCGACGACGAGCAGCACCCGGTCGCAGACGGCAGCCACCGCGGTGTTCACACGCCCCAGCTCGTCCTGGAACCGACGGCCGGAGGGGACGGGGGCCACCAGCGACAACCCGACCTCCGGCGACACCAGAACCAGGTCACCCCGGTGGGCCGCGACGGCGGCGGCGAGGTCGGCGACACGATCGGTCAGGTCGACGTCGGGGTCCTCCCAGCCGCCGAGACGGTCGAGGTGCGACGACACCCAGTTGCCCAGGTCGTCGACGAGCGTGGGGGAGTCGGCGTCGTCGCGGAGCACGGTCGCGACGTCGTCGTCCTCGACGACCGACCACCCGGCCGGACGGCGGCGGCGATGCGCGTCGATGCGCGCGGCGAAGTCGGGGTCGCCCGTGGGCGGCAGACTCGCGGTGGCGACGTAGCGGACGGCGTGGCCGGACTCGCGGATCAGGTCCTCGGCCAGCGCGGACTTGCCCGAGCGGATACCGCCCAGAACCAGCGTGCGCACGCCCCTAGACCGCGTCGCCGGGCTTCACCTGCGGGCGGGGCGCGCGCATGAAGCGCATCTGCATCGACCGGCTGAAGGAGTACCAGCCGAGGCCGAACCCGCCGTCGGTGGAGTCCGGGAACCGTTCCCGCACACGCTTGTTCACCAGGCGCCCGAGGATGACGCCGTCGATGACCAGGAAGACGGCGAACACGAGCATGAGCAGGGTGGCGTACACCGCGATGGCCGGGAGGAACATGACGACGATCAGCAGCACGGCGAACGGCATGAAGAGACCGGCGAAGTTGCGGCGGGAGTCGACGACGTCGCGTGCGTACCTGCGCACCGGACCCTTGTCACGGGGCATCAGGTAGCGCTCGTCGCCGTCCATCATCTTCTGGCGCTGCTCGATGCGGGCGTTCTTGCGGGCCTCGCTGTCCTGCTTGCGCTCGGCGCGGCTCCTGGTCGCCTTCAGCTCCTTGCGGCGGGCGCGGGCCTCCGCGCGGGTCTGCGGCGCCGGGGTCACCGGTCCGCGACGCCGTGCCTCCGCCTCGCGACGCTTCGGGGTCGGTCGGCCCTTGCCCTGCGTGGTGCGCGTCGCGGTGGCGGTGGTGCCGTCGGCGGTCGCGTCGGCCGCCGCACGAGCGGACGACGAGGTCGCCTCACCGGTCTCGGCGGGTGTCTCGTTCTTCCAGGGCAACTTCACGCCCGCCAGGATATTCGACCGCGCGCCCGGCATGGGCCCGGCGTCATGTCTCGCACCCCACCCGGGGACGGAACGGTTCCTATACTTCGCCCATGCGGGTCCTCGTCGCGCCCGACTCGTTCGGCGACACCCTGACCGCGGTCCAGGCGGCCGACGCCGTCGCGCGGGGATGGCTGCGTGCCCGTCCGGGCGACGAGGTGGTCTGCGCCCCGCAGTCCGACGGGGGCCCCGGGTTCGTCGACGTGCTGGCCACGCGGACGGGCAGGGTCGTGGTGACCACCGTGCGGGGTCCGCTCGGCAGCCCGGTCGACGCCCGATGGCTGCTCGACGACTCCGGTCCGACGTCCACCGCGTACGTCGAGTGCGCACAGGCCTGCGGGCTGCACCTCGTCGGCACCCCGACCCCACACACCGCGATCACCGCCTCGACCTGGGGTGTCGGCGAACTCGTCGCGGCCGCGCTCGCCGCCGGCGCCCGACGCGTCGTCGTCGGACTCGGTGGGTCGTCGAGCACCGACGGCGGCGCGGGGATGGTCGCGGCACTGGCGGGACACCCCGCCCCGGCGGCCGACGAGGACCCCGCGGGCGCGGCCGACGACGCCGACCGCGAACGGTGGATCGCCCTCGCGCGGGACATGCTGGCCGACGTCGAGGTGGTGGTCGCCTCCGACGTCGAGAGCCCCCTGCTCGGCCCGGCCGGGGCCGCCGCGGTGTTCGGCCCGCAGAAGGGTGCCGACCCGGCGACCGTCACGACGCTCGAGGACCGGCTCCGCGACTGGGACGACGCGCTCGCCCGGGCGACCGGACGGTCGTGGGGCGACGAGCCGGGTGCCGGTGCCGCCGGCGGTCTCGGTGTAGGACTGCTCGCGCTGGGGGGTCGGCGGGTGTCGGGCGCGCAGGTCGTGGCCGACGCGATCGGTCTCGACGGGCTGGTGTCCCGGGCGGACGTGGTCGTCACCGGCGAGGGGAGGGTCGACGCGCAGACCCTGGCCGGCAAGGTCGTCGCCGCCGTCGCCCGGCTGGCGGTGCGGCACTCCGTCCCCGTGGCGGTGGTGGCCGGCCAGGTGCAGCTCGACGCGGACGCGCTCGCGGCGGCCGGGATCGTGGGCGCGCGTGCCATCGTCGACGTCGCGGACTCGGTCCAGCACGCGATGGACCAGGCCGGACCGCTGCTGTCCGACCTCGTCGAACCGATGGCCCGCGACTGGTCCTGATCAGCGCGTGACGCCGTGCACACGCCGGCGGTGCGTCGGCCCCGCGATGGGCGGGAACAGCGCCCGCAGGAGTACCGTTGACGTCTCAGGCACCTGATCGACGCGACACCGCCGAAGAAGCACGCACGTCGACACGACGAGAGATCGTCGGACCGCGAACGATCGCGGTACCGCGAGAACACGAGGAGAACGCATGACCGTCGACAACCAGGTCACCGCCGACACCGAGACCACCGCCCCCGCGACCGGCGTCATCCTGACCGACGCCGCCGCAGGCAAGGCCAAGGCCCTGCTCGACCAGGAGGGTCGCGACGACCTCGCGCTGCGCATCGCCGTGCAGCCGGGTGGCTGCGCGGGCCTGCGTTACCAGCTCTTCTTCGACGACCGCTCGCTCGACGGTGACCTCACCGCCGACTTCGGCGGCGTCAAGCTCGCGGTCGACCGCATGAGCGCGCCGTACGTGCAGGGCGCCTCGATCGACTTCGTCGACACGATCGAGAAGCAGGGCTTCACCATCGACAACCCGAACGCGACCGGCAGCTGCGCCTGCGGGGACTCGTTCAACTGACATGACACCGGCCCGTCTGTGACGGGTCCCAGTGGCGACGACCGTGGCCCCCACCGTGACGGTGGGGGCCGCGGTCGTTGCAGTAGCGTGAGCGGTCGACCGATCCCGACGAAAGGGTTCCCCCACCGTGGCCATCGCCATCTGCGGCTCGATCGCGACCGACCATCTGATGCGGTTCAAGGGCAAGTTCAGCGAGCAGCTCCTCGCCGAACACCTGCACCACATCTCGCTCAGCTTCCTGGTCGAGGACCTCGTCGTCCGACGGGGTGGCGTGGGCGGCAACATCTCCTACGGCCTGGGCGTGCTCGGTGCCTCACCGATGCTCGTCGGCGCGGTCGGCGCCGACTTCGACGACTACCGGGAGTGGCTCACTTCCAACGGCGTCGACTGCCGCGGAGTGCGCACATCGACGTCGAAGCACACCGCCCGGTTCATGTGCACGACCGACGACGACATGGCCCAGCTGGCCAGCTTCTACGTGGGTGCCATGGCCGACGCGCGCCAGATCTCGCTGTCGGACCTCGCCGACGAGTACGGACAGCCCGACCTGGTCCTGATCGGGGCCGACGACCCGGTCGCCATGACCCAGCACAGCCAGTCGTGCCGTGACCTGGGCATCCCGTTCGCGGCCGATCCGTCGCAGCAGCTCGCGCTCCTCGACGGTGACCAGATCCGCACCCTCATCGACGGCGCGGAGTACCTGCTCACCAACGAGTACGAGTGGGGCCTGCTGCAGAAGAAGACCGGTCTCGGCCCCGACGAGATCGCCGGGATGGTGACCACGCGGGTCACCACGCTCGGCGGCGACGGCGCCGACATCGTCGGCAAGGACGGAAAGACCGTCCACGTCGACGTCGTGCCGGCCACCGAGAAGGTCGACCCGACGGGCGTCGGCGACGGCTTCCGCGCCGGGTTCCTCTTCGCGCAGCAGAAGGGCCTGTCGTTCGAGCGCAGCGCCCAGCTCGGCGCCCTCATCGCGACATCGGTGCTCGAGACCGTCGCGCCGCAGGACTGGACGTGGAACCGGGAGACCGCGCTCGCCCGCCTCGAGGAGACTTACGGCGCCGACGCCGCGCAGGAGATCGGCGCGATCGTCCCCTGACCCGCCCCGCCCCGTGCGGTGACTACAGCCGCACGGGGTAGGTGTGGTCGGCGATGTCGGGGACGATCGACCCCTCGACGAAGATGCCGTGCCACACCAGGAACACCAGCACGGTCCACAGACGGCGGCTGTTGTCGACGGTGCCCGCGCGGTGCTCGTCGAGCATGCGGCCGACGGCCGCGAGGTCGATGATGTGTCCGGCGCCCGACGCCGCGATCGTCTCGCGCGCCCAGTCGTGGAGTTCGGTCCCGGCCAGCCAGTGGCGCAGCGGGACGGGGAAACCCAACTTCTTGCGGTGCAGCACGTGCGCCGGGACGATCTGCTCCAGCGCCCGCCGCAGCGCGTACTTCGTCGTGCCGTGCGCGATCTTCTCGTCGGTGGGCAGCCGCCGGGCGACGTCGAACACCTCGGGGTCGAGGAACGGCACGCGCAGCTCGAGGGAGTTGGCCATCGTCATCTTGTCGGCCTTGACGAGGATGTCGCCGCGCAGCCAGGTGAACAGGTCGATGTGCTGCATCCGTGCGACCGGGTCCCACCCCTGTGTGGTCGCGTAGATGTCGGCGGTGACGTCGGTGTGCGTCCACTCCGGGCGATAGGTCTTCAGCACCGCGCGCAGTCGGGCGTCGTCGAAGCTGCGGGCGTTGCCGTAGTAGCGCTGCTCGAGCGTCATCGACCCGCGGTGCAGCAGACTCTTGCCGCGTGTGCCCTCGGGGATGCGCTCGGACAGCCGCCCCGCGGCGCGACGGAGACCGCCCGGCAGCCGGTCGAACGGCGCGAGAGACAGCGGCTCCTTGTAGATGGTGTACCCGCCAAACAGTTCGTCGGCGCCCTCACCGGAGAGGACCACCTTGACGTGCTTGCGGGCCTCCTTGGCCACGAAGTAGAGCGGGACGAGCGCCGGGTCGGCGACGGGATCGTCGAGGTACCAGACGATCTCGGGGATCGACGCGGCGAACTCGGCCGGGCTGACGACCTTCACGACGTGGCGCGCGCCGATCGCCTCGGCCGACTCCGCGGCGACGTCGATCTCGGAGTAGCCCTCACGCTCGAAGCCCGTGGTGAACGTGATCAGGTCCGGGTTGTGCCGGATCGCCAGCGCGGCGATGGCCGTCGAGTCGATGCCGCCGGACAGGAACGACCCGACGGTCACGTCGGCGCGCATGTGCTTCGCGACGGAGTCCGACAGCACGTCGGCGATCTCGTCGTACCAGCCCTGCGGGCCCGCGGCGGGTGTCGGGCCGGCGACGAACTGCGGCGTGAAGTAGCGGTGGATGCTCGGCGAACCGCCCGGGGTCACCGTCGCGTGGCAGCCCGATTCGAGGCGGGTGATGCCGCGGTGCAACGTCTCGGGCTCGGGGACGTACTGCAGGACCGTGTAGTGCTCGACGGCGCGCAGGTCGAGGTCGGTGCCGACGCCGATCGTCTCGAGGAGGCCCAGGGCGCTCTTCTTCTCGCTGGCGAACACCGTCCCCCCGGGGCCGGTCGCGAGGAACAGCGGTTTGATGCCGAAGCGGTCGCGGGCGAGGAACAGGCTGCGGGTCTCGGTGTCCCAGATGGCGAAGGCGAACATGCCGCGCAGCCGGGCGACGCTGTCGGGGCCCCAGTGGTGGAACGCGGCGACGACGGCCTCACCGTCGCCCTCGGTGTGGAACACCGCGCCCTCGTCCCGCTGCAGCTGCTCGCGCAGCTCGAGGTAGTTGTAGACCTCGCCGTTGTAGACCAGGGCGTAACGCTCGGGGGACTCCGGCGGACCCCATCGCAACGGCTGGTGCGAGTGCTCGATGTCGATGATCGACAGCCGGTTGAACCCGACCGCGAGGTCGGCGTCGTTCCAGACCCCAGGGTCGTCGGGACCCCGGTGCCGCATGCAGTGGACGGCGTCGGGGAGGTGCGCCGCGGCGGCCTCACCCGTCCCGTCGGCGGTCAGCAGTCCCACGAGCCCGCACATGCGCCGGTCCTCCGATCGGTTCGATGTCGGCGCTCGTCCGACCGCCGCCGGTCGTCGAGTATGCCCCACGGCGGTGGGGGCTCTCGACTGCCGCGGGGCGCGTCAAACCCCGATCACGAAACGCGGCCCCGGTTGGTCTACGCTGCGTAGTACATGGGTGTCTGCCCCCGGCGACGGGTGGCGTCTGCCCACGGCAGTGGTGGTTTCACATGCGGAAGGCGTGGATGGTGACTCACGGAGATCGGTCCCGGCAGGCGAACGCCTCGGGCCGCCGCCGGTTCAAGCAGATCGGGGCCGTCGTCGCGCTGGGGCTGACCGCCCTGCTGATGTCGGGGTGCTCCGCCCAGGAGGCGATGCGGTTCGGGTGGCCGGAGGGCATCACCCCCGAGGCCGAGAGCATGCGGCACCTGTGGACGTGGTCGGTGATCGCGGCTCTGGTGATGGGCATCATCGTGTGGGCGCTGACGTTCTGGACGATCACGTTCCACCGTCGCAAGCGGAACTCGCCGGCGACCGCGGAGGACGAGTTCCCGCGTCAGACGGCCTACAACGTGCCGCTCGAGCTCACGTACACGGCCATCCCGTTCGTGATCATCGCGGTGCTCTTCTACTTCACGATCATCGTGCAGAACGGTGTCGAGACGAAGAAGTCCGACCCGAAGGTCGTCGTCGACATCACGGCGTTCCAGTGGAACTGGAAGTTCGGCTACCGCACGGTGCAGATGGCCGACGGCACGACCTACAACGGCTTCCTGCGGGACGGCAGCCCGTACGAGCTCCAGCAGAAGGAGCTCAACAAGGAGGGCGAGGAGATCCCCGGCCCCGCCAACGGTCGTGACGACGACATCCGCAACTACCTGAAGTTCGACCGCATCGAGACCGTCGGTACGTCCGAGGAGATCCCGGTGTTGGTCCTCCCGGTCGGGGAGCGGATCGAGTTCGAACAGGCCTCGGCCGACGTCATCCACTCGTTCTGGGTGCCCGAGTTCCTGTTCAAGCGCGACGTGTTCCCGTTCCCGAAGCAGAACCACACCGACAACCGGTGGCAGGTCAGCTCGATCGACAAGACCGGCGCCTTCGTCGGACGGTGCGCGGAGATGTGCGGCACGTATCACTCGATGATGAACTTCGAGGTGCGCGCGGTGTCGAAGGAGAACTTCGACCGGTACATCGCGTACCGCGCCGCGAACCCGAACGCCACCAACGCGCAGGCACTGCAGAGCATCTGCGAGACACCGGTCTCGGTCACGACGCGTCCGTTCGACACCCGTCGGTCGACGAACGGCAGCGCTGAGGCAGTCGCCACCGGTGGGACCTCGTCGAACACGACCATCCCCGGCTGCACGGTAGGAGCGCAATCGTGAAGATCGAAGCCCGGCTCTTCGAGGTCCTGACCGTGTTCTTCTTCGGTGCCTCGATCATCTACGGCGTGGCCTCGGGCCTGTCGAGCAAGAACGTCGAATGGGTCGGCGTGACCGGCATGGTGATGACCGGTGGTCTGACCCTGATCATCGGCACCTACTTCCGGTTCGTCGCCCGCCGCGTCGACATCCGTCCGGAGGACTACGAGGAGGCCGAGATCGAGGACGGCGCCGGCGAACTGGGCTTCTTCAGCCCGGGCAGCTGGTGGCCGATCGCGATGGCCGCGAGCGCCGCGCTGATCGGTGTCGCGATGGCCACGGGCAACTTCTGGCTCGTCGCCGTCGGTGCCGTCGCGATCATCTCGACGGTCGGCGGACTGGTGATGGAGTACCACGTCGGACCCGAGAAGCACTGAGCGCAGACGCTTCACGAGGGGCAGGTGCCACAGCACCTGCCCTTCGTCGTCTCCCCAGCACGGAGCTCGACGAGATGCTGCGGCGCCGTCTCCGGACACTTCTGGACGACGCCTTCGAGGGTGACTTCTCCGGCGACGACTGGGACCACGCCCTCGGTGGCGTCCACGTTCTCGCGGAGCTCGACGACGTCCTCGTCGGACACGCGGCTGTCGTCCCGCGCCGGCTGTGGGTCGACGGCGTCGAGCTGTCCTGCGGATACGTCGAGGCCGTCGCTGTTGCCGCCTCTGCGCGTCGTCGGGGTGTCGGGGCGGCCTTGATGCGCGAGATCGACGGGTTGCTCGTCCCGTACGACTGCGGGGCTCTCGCAGCTACGGACGTCGGCGCGCCCCTCTACGCCGGGATGGGGTGGACGCGGTGGTCGGGGGAGTTGTCGGTGCGGGACGCCGACGGGGCTGTGCGCTCCACCCCGGACGATCGCGGAGCGGTGATGGTGAACGGTGACGGGCGTCTCGTGGGACGCGCGGACGACGACGCCGCCGTCCTCGTCGTCGACGATCGCCCCGGCGACCCCTGGTGACCCCGCCACCGCCCTTCGTCGGGCGGTAGGGACCGTTCGTTGGGCGGCAGGAGCCGTTCGTTGGGCGGCTGGGACCGTTCGTTGGGCAGCAGGAACCGCGTCCCGCCTTCACACGTCCGCGTCACACGCGATGTCGCGTTGCCAGTCCGCGGCCCCGGTGGCACACCGATCGTGGTGGATGCCCACGAGACCAGGTCCGAGTGCCTACCGACCGGTTCCTGATGCCCAACGGGTGGTTCCGACCGCCCAACGGGTGGTTCCGGGTGCCCAGCGGGTGGTTCCGACCGCCCAACGGGTGGTTCCGAGTGCCCAACAACGGGTTCCGGGTGCCCAACGAACGGCGGGTGAAGGTGGGTCGGGGGCCGGGTGGGGTAGGGGAGTGGCGGAGTCTTTTCTGCCACAACCGGAGACGACGAAGGCGGCGGATCCGTGTGGATCCGCCGCCTCCGGTGTCGTCGTGTGACCTCAGGTCACTCGAGCATGCGCCCGCCCTTCGACTGCAGGTTCGAGAGCGCCTCGTGCTCGGCACGATGGTTCTCGTGCTCGATCTCGCGGTTGAGCTTCTGCTCCTCCGGCGGATCGGCCACCATCAGCGAACCGGTACCCGGCGCGCCCGCGGACCCGAGCTTGTTCATCCGCTTGGGCAGTGCCGCACCCTCGTAGGGGAGCGGGATCGGGTGACCGTGGCTGTCGACCGGGCCGAGCGGCTGGTGCACCTCGATGTACTCACCACGCGGCATCCGCTTGATGATGCCGGTCTCGATGCCGTGCTCGAGCACCGCGCGGTCACTGCGCTGCAGGGCCAGCGCCCAGCGGTACGCGATGTAGTACGCCAGCGGCGGCACCACGATCAGACCGATGCGGCCCATCCACGTCGTCGCGTTCAGCGAGATGTGGAACTTCAGCGCGATGATGTCGTTCATGCACGACAGGGTCAGCACCACGTAGAACGACAGCGCCATCGCACCGATCGCGGTACGCACCGGGACGTCACGCGGACGCTGGAGCAGGTTGTGGTGCGCGTCGTCGCCCGTCAGCTTCTTCTCGATCCACGGGTAGGCGACCATCACGGTGATGATGAGCCCGATGATGAGGACCACCCAGAAGATCGCCGGGATCGTGTACTTGTTCCCGAAGTAGATCTCCCACGCCGGCATGAGTCGCGCCATGCCGTCGGTCCACATCATGTAGATGTCCGGCTGCGAACCCGCCGACACGTGCGCGGGGTTGTACGGACCCAGCACCCAGATCGGGTTGATCTGCAGCACACCGGCCATGATCGCGAGGATGCCGAAGGTGACGGCGAAGAACGCGCCCGACTTCACCGCGAACACCGGGAGGATGCGCACGCCGACGACGTTCTTCTCGGTGCGTCCCGGGCCGGGGAACTGCGTGTGCTTCTGGTACCAGACCAGGGCGAGGTGTGCGCCGATCAGCGCCAGGATGATGCCCGGGAAGAGCAGCACGTGGAGGATGTACAGGCGCGGGATGATGATCTCGCCGGGGAAGTCGCCACCGAACAGGGCCCAGTGGATCCAGGTGCCGACCACCGGGATGCCCATCACGATGCCGGACATCGCGGCGCGGACGCCGGTGCCGGAGAGCAGGTCGTCCGGGAGCGAGTAGCCGAAGAAGCCCTCGAACATGGCCAGCAGCAGCAGGACACAGCCGATGACCCAGTTCGCCTCACGCGGGCGACGGAACGCACCGGTGAAGAAGATGCGCGCCATGTGGACGATGATCGCGGCCGCGAACAGCAGCGCCGCCCAGTGGTGGATCTGACGGACGAACAGTCCGCCGCGCACGTCGAACGAGATGTCGAGTGCGGTCGCGTACGCCCGGCTCATCTCGACGCCGTTCAGCGGCTGGTAGGACCCGTGGTACGTCACCTCGGCCATCGACGGGTCGAAGAACAGCGTGAGGTACACGCCCGAGATGAGCAGGATCACGAAGCTGTACAGCGCGATCTCGCCGAGCAGGAACGACCAGTGCGTCGGGAAGACCTTGTTGATCTGCCGACGCAGGCCCGCTGCGACGTGGTAGCGCGAATCGACCTCGTTTGCCTGGTATGCCGCGCGGTCTGCGATGGCACTCATGGCCTGTCCTTTCCTTGGCCGCGTTCCCAGAAAGCCGGTCCGACAGGCTCGATGTAATCGCCCGCCGCAACCATGTACCCCTGATTGTTCACCGTGATCGGGAGTTGTGCCAGCGCCCGGGCTGCGGGACCGAACACAGGCTTGCCGTACTCCAGCGCGTTGAACTGGCTCTGGTGGCACGGGCAGAGGATCCGGTTGGTCTGCTGCTCGTAGAGCGACGTCGGGCAGCCCAGGTGCGAGCAGACCTTCGTGTACGCGAAGTAGTCGCCGTAGTTGAAGCTCTCCTGGCCCTTGCGCTTGATCGCCTTCGCGGTGTCGGTGGGGCGCAGGCGGATCAGCATGACCGGGTTGCGGACGGCCTTGAGGCCCTGGTTCAGCTTCTCCCGCGACTCCTCGGTCTCACCGAAACCGTCGGACAGTCGCCACGGGAACACCGTCTCCATCGCGCCGGCGTCGAGGTCCTCGGGGCGCACCAGGACGACCTGCGACGGGTCGCCGGTGTCGCGGCGGAGGAAGACCGTCTCGTTGGGCGTCTTCGGGTCGTTGTAGATCGGCGACCAACCGGTGTGCCAGAGGTCGGAGTCCTTGCCCTTGGCCCACGGGTTCTTCACGATGCCGCCGAACAGGGCGACCACACCGGTGAACGCGAAGGCGCCGAGGCCGAACGCCGCCGAGCCGATGATCATCTTGCGACGACCGATCGTCGACGTGGTGCCCGCGTTCGACAGCAGGGCGGTGGTGGTCGCCCGGTCGACGTCGTTGGAACCGCCGTCGTGGCGGTCCTGCACCGAGATCTCCTCGGGGATGAACTTCTTCGTGTACTGCACCAGGCCGATGCCGACCGCGAGGATCGACAGCCCGAACGTGATGCCCAGCAGCGGCGTGTTCAGCGTGTACAGCAGGTAGTTCTTGCCCTCGGGGAGGACGAACTGCCAGTGGTTGAACGCGAAGATCACGAAGCACGCCAGCGCCGAGACGCCGGCCAGGGCGAACCAGAAGGCCACCGACCGCTCGGCGCGCTTCTCCGCCTTCGTCCCCGGGGTGGGGAAGCGCTCACGGCGATGGATGATCTCGACGCCGTCGAGGTTCGTGCCGAGCTTGACGAGCTCGTCGTTGCTCATCTGGTCGAGCTGGTCCTTGGTGAACGTCGGGGGGTGGTTGGTGCCCTCCGGGTTCTCCGGTGTCGTCGTCTCGCTGCTCATGACCGGGATCCAATCCACATCGCGGCCGCGACCACGGCGATCACGCCGATGACCCACATGGCCATGCCCTCGGACACGGGGCCGAAGCCGCCGAGCGCGTAACCACCCTGCGGGTTGGTCGTGGTGGCGTACTTGATGTAGCCGATGATGTCCTTCTTCTCGTCCGGCGTGAGCTGACGATCGGAGAACTTCGGCATGTTCTGCGGGCCGCTGAGCATCGCGGTGTAGATCTGCTGCTCGTTGGCCGGGTCGAGGGTCGGGGCGTACTTGCCCGACGAGAGCGCGCCGCCACGACCGGTGAAGTTGTGGCAGGACGCACAGTTCAGGCGGAAGAGCTCGCTGCCCAGGCCGATGTCGTTGCCGCGCAACGACCCCTGCGCCTTGACGGGATAGCCGTTCTCCATCTTGACGGTGCCGTCGGGGTTCTTCTCGTAGACGACCGTCGGGCCGCCACCGATCGACTGGATGTAGGCACCGAGCTGATCGACCTGGGACTCGGTGAACTTCGGTGGCTTGCGGGCCGCCTGGGCCTCACCACGCACGGCCGGCATGCGGCCCGAGGACACCTGGAAGTAGACCGATGCGTCACCGACGCCCACGAGCGAGGGACCGCGGTCCTGGACGCCGTCGAGGTTCCGGCCGTGGCAGGTGATGCAGGCGGTCTCGTAGAGCTTCTTGCCGTCCTGGATGAGGGCGGCGTTCGTCTGCACGTCGGCCGTGGCGACCTGGGGGGTCGGCGTGATGGCCGTCGCGAGCCCACCGGCGACGACGAGTCCCGCGAGCAGCAACAGAGCGCCGCTGGCGCGGCGGCGGAGCTTGCGGCGTGCCTTCGCGCGTTTGGCGTCGGTCGCCCGCGTCCGCGACGGGGTCGTCCCGTCGGTCTGCTCGGGCGGGGGAGAAGAACTCATCTCTGCTCTCTCTGGTCGTGACGAATGGAGCGGGTGACGTGGGCCGGGGCTGACCGGCCCGGTGTCACCGGATGAAGTAGATGGTGGCGAACAGGCCGATCCAGACGATGTCGACGAAGTGCCAGTAGTAGGACACGACGATCGCCGCGGTCGCCTGGGCCGGGGTGAACTTGCTCAGCCGGGTGCGGATCAGCAGGAAGATGAAGGCGACCAGGCCGCCGATGACGTGCAGGCCGTGGAAGCCGGTCGCCATGTAGAAGACCGAGCCGTATGCGCTGGACGAGAGGGTGGTGCCCTCCTCCACGAGGTGGAAGTACTCGTAGCCCTGACCGGCGACGAAGAACGCGCCCATGAAGAACGTGAGGATGTACCACCGACGCAGGCCGAACACGTCGCCGCGCTCGGCGGCGAAGACGCCCATCTGGCAGGTCACCGAGGACAACACCAGGACGGTGGTGACCGGGATGGCCAGGAAGAGGTTCAGCTTCGTGGGCTCCGGCGGCCAGTTGCCCCCCGAGTTGGCGCGGGCCACGAAGTACATCGCGAACAGGCCCGCGAAGAACATCAGCTCGCTGGACAGCCAGACGATCGTGCCGACACTGACCATGTTGGGGCGGTTCAGCGAGTGCACCCTCGAGGTGATGGCCGTGCCCTGGGTCCCTGCAACGCTAGTCACAGACTGAAGTATGACGGTTCGTAGTATCCCGTGACCACCTGGGTCACCGAAAATGTCACCGATGTGTCAGGAGCGCTGGTCATGACCCGAGACCTCAACGGCAGGGCGGTTCGCAGCGGGGTGATCCGGCGGGCCGTGGACCGCCTGACCGGGCGGGGTGCGGCGGCGACGGAGACCGAGGTCGACGATCCCGCACTCGTGCTGGTCGCGCAGAGTTTCGACGACGCCGCGGCGAGTTCGTCGGTGCTGGCGGACTCGTCGTGGCGGGAGGCCGACCAGGCCGTCGTGACACATCTCATCGCGGTGCCGGCGGGCCGTGAGGACGAGGTCGAACAGACCGCGGCACAGGACGAGTACCGGCGTGTCGAGCCGCGGGACCTCCCCGACGCGGCCCACGACGCCGTCCCCGACGGTGCGGTGGTGGTCGCGCTGGCCCGTCCGCAACTGCTCGACGCGCTGCACCTGTCGCAGGAACGCTCCCGGATGGCCGGGCTCGGTGCGCGGCACGAGGGGACCGTCCTGGGCTGGCAGGTACGCCAACGACCGCCGCGGTGACCCCCGCCTAGGCTGACGAGCCATGAGCACCGCGCAGACCGCCCCCACGAGCTGGCCTGCCGTCCTCGGCACGCTCGCGCAGCGACAGGACCTGTCGCCGGCCGACGCGCGGTGGGCGATGAACGAGATCATGTCCGACGCGGCGACGTCGGCGCAGATCGCCGCGTTCGGCATCGCGGTGAAGATCAAGGGCCCCGCGCCGGAGGAACTGACCGCGTTCGCGGCCGAGATGCTGGCCCACTCCGTGCAGGTACCCGTCGACGGGCTCGCCGTCGACATCGTCGGCACCGGCGGTGACCGTGCCCACACCGTGAACATCTCCACAATGGCGTCGGTGGTCGTCGCCGCGACGGGCATCCCCGTCGTCAAGCACGGCAACCGCGCCCAGACCTCGCGCAGCGGAGGGGCGGACGTGCTCGAGAGCCTGGGTGTCGACATCACGCTCGACGCGGCCGGCGTCGCGCGCTGCGTCGCCGAGGTCGGCATCGGGTTCTGTTTCGCCCCGGTGTTCCACCCCGCACTGCGCTACGCGTCGGCGCCGCGCAAGGAACTGGGCATCCCGACGGTGTTCAACGTGCTGGGGCCGTTGACGAACCCGGCACGACCGGGGGCCGGGTTGGTCGGCTGCGCCTTCGAGGACCTCGCACCGGTGGTCGCGCAGGCGTTCGCCGACCGGGGGGACAGCGTCATCGTCGCCCGCGGCGACGACGGACTCGACGAGCTGACCACCACGACGACGTCGACGGCGTGGGTCGCCGCGGGCGGCGAGGTCGTCGAACTGCACCTCGACCCCCGACGTCTGGGCATCGAGCTCTGCGACCCGAGCGCGCTGCGGGGCGGTGACGTGGACGTGAACGCCGCGGTCGCGCGGTCGGTGTTCGGCGGCGACCACGGCCCCGTGCGCGACGCCGTGCTGCTCAACGCGGCCGGTGCCGCGGTCGCGCACGATCTCGCCGCCGCACGGTCCTCCCTGGACGACGGCGACCCGCTGGCCGACCTGGAGGAGAAGCTGCGGGCCGCGATCACCCGCGCCGCGACGGCGGTCGACGACGGCTCGGCGGCGGCGCTGCTCGAGCGGTGGGCGGCCTTCCGGGCCTGAGCGGCGGCGCGGTCGGCGTCACTCGCCGATGGCGAACCCCGCGTCGACGTCGGCGCTGGAGTAGGCCTTGAACGCGATGTGGGTGGCGGTGTGGCGCACCCCGGGCAGCTTGTTGATGGTCCCGGTGACCACGGATGCGACCCGCTCGTGGTCGCGCACGGAGACGATCGCGATCAGGTCGACGTCACCGGCGCACGAGTAGACCTCGCGCACCCCGTCGACGTCGGCGACGGCCTGAGCCGTCTCGTCGATGGCGTGGACGTCGGCAGAGATGAGGACGATGGCCGTGATCACCCGGTCAACTCTAGGCGGCGGGGTCCCGGCGTCGGGGTGGTCGCGGCCCGGGGGTGCGTCGCGTCACGGGCGGCGTCGTCCGCACCGCGCAGCTCCCGTGCCCGGTCACGGGCGACCGCGACGGTGTCCCGCCACCCAGACCAGCGTGCCGCCGAGCGGATGGGCAGCGCGAGACCCGCTGTCCCGCAGACGATCCGGACACCCGGCTCGGTCAGCCAGCGGTACACGAGCGCGACCTCCTCCGACGGCGCGCCGCCCAACGGGCCGACGTCGGGGACGACCGTCTCCGCCGACGCGCAGAGCGCCTCGGCGACGGGCACGGGCGGGACACCGACGGTGGCGACCCCGGCCGCGGCGAGCCGGCCGTGACGGACCACCGCGAGCTGCCATCCGCCGCTGCCGTCGGGGCGCGCGGCGACGATCTCGGCGACGGCACACAGCGCCGCGAGGCGCTGGCAGCGCTCCAACGACGTGAGCGTCAGGGCGAGACGGTCCCGGACGCGCGCGGCGGTCTCGAACATCTCGACGCCCGCGAGGTGGTCGATCCGGGTGAGCACGCTGCGCAGGGGTCCGTCGTCGCGGCCGGTGATGAGATCCCGGGCCCGCTCGACGGCCGGGCGGTAGCCGTCGACGTCGGACGAGGTCCCCGCGGCCTGGCACCCCCCGACCGGGATGCGCCCGTCGGCGGTGGTGGCGCAGTCGTGCCTGCGCGAGGCGGCGATGCGGTGCCGGCAGGTCCGCAGACCGCAGCACCCCGCGATGAGACCGGCCACCTCGCGTGCGTCGGCCCGCGACCGGATCGGCCCGACGGCGACGGCCCGGGGCGTCCGGGTGACGGCGAGACGCGGGAACGGTTCGTCGGTGAGGGTGACCCACCAGCCGACGTGCGGTGCCTTCGAGCGCCGGTTGTAGGCGGGTCGGTGGGCGGACAGCAGGCGCAGTTCGCGGACCCCGGCCTCGAGCCGGTGCGCGCACTCGACGTGGTCGACGCGGGTGGCCAGGGCGATCATCTCGCGCATCCGCGTGCGTGTCTCCGCCCCGGTGAAGTACTGGCCGGCACGTCGGCGCAGGTCGGTGGCGGTACCGACGTAGAGGACCTCCTCGGACGGACCACGGAAGAGGTAGACCCCCGGTCGGGTCGGCAGTCCCGCGACCATCGACCGTTTCGCGCGGTGGGCCGCCGGGATGCCGGGGAGGAAGTCGACGAGCTCGCGGTACGTGCCGACGCCCAGGTTCCCGACGCGTTCGAACAGCGCGTGCATGACCTCGACCGTGGCCCGTGCGTCGTCGAGCGCGCGGTGGGTCGGTGTGGTCGACACCGCGAACAGTCGCGCGAGTGCCGAGAGCTTCACCGTGGGCGCCTCGTCCTTCGTCAGCACCCGACGGGCCAGCTTGACCGTGCACAGGACGCGTCGGGCCGAGAAGGTGTGGCCCGTCGCCACGGCCGCGGCGCGGAGGAAGCCGGTGTCGAACCGTGCGTTGTGCGCCACGATCACCGCGTCGCGCGCGAACTCGAGGAACGCCGGGAGCACCTCCTCGATGGGTGGGGCGGCGTAGGCCATCGCCTCGGTGATGCCGGTGAGTCGCACGATGTGCGGGGGGATGGCGCAGCCCGGGTCGACGAGCGTCGCGAACTCGCCCAGCACCTCACCGCCCCGCACCTTCACCGCACCGATCTCGGTGATGCGGTCGCGTCCGGGGCTCCCGCCGGTCGTCTCGAGGTCGACGATCACGAACGTCTCGGCGATGAGCGGCACCTCGGCGTCGAGTGTGAGCTGCACCGGAGCCGCGGCCGCGGCAGGTGCCGACGACGGACTCATGTGGTCTGCGTGACGCATGAGGCGAACATTAGTTCGACCGTCGGACAACGGCCGCACGGCGCGGGTCTGTCGGTGGCCGTGTCTAGCCTCCCCGACGAGCGACGTCGGACCGCCTCCCGCACCCGACGCCCGAGTTCCCGAGACTGAGACGGAGATCACAATGCGGATCGACTGTGCCACCTGCCCCGGCCGTGGCCGGGCCTGTGACGGCTGCATCATGAGTGTCCTGATCCCGGTGCGCGGCACGGTGATCAGCGACGACGACCTCGACGCCGGGGTCGACCCGACCATCGGCGAGGTCGACGACATCCGGGCCGCGATCGAGGTCCTGGTGGAGGCCGGCCTCGCCCCGCCGTCGGCTCGACGCTCGCGGATCGTGACCGAGAAGCGCTCGCGCGTAACGGATCTCGCGTCGCGTCGGGCAGGCTGACGCCGCGCCGTCGACCTGTCCACAGGGGCGTGTGTCGCGGTGGACAGATCGACGTACGGTTTCGTAACCTTTCCGAGACCTCGCGGGCAGCCCGTCTCACACCGAGTCGGACCGCCGGGTCACCGCTCAATCGCCCCGCGGGGCGAACCGGGGAACCACCATTGACGGACGCGAGTCCGACTCGGGGTGAATCGCGGTGTCCATCAGCCATGGCGGGCACGGCGTAGGGCCATTCTTCCGGCCCGAATCCGACAGCTAACCCGGTCGGCGGTCGAGGAAGAACCGAGGAGAACGCGTACGTGGCGAAGCACCGCGCACAGAGCACGAACACCGGTCTGAAGACCGCGCGAGGCGCCGTCCTCGCCGGCACGATCACCCTGGGCGCCGTGGCGACCGGAGCCGGTCCCGCCCTTGCCGCACCGATCACGGTGCCGGGCATCGGGACCTTCGAGATCCCCGGGGTGACCGAGAACCAGATCCCACCGCAGTTCAAGGCGAAGCCGAAGGGCCCGGAGACCACCCCGAACCTGCGCACCGCCGCCGCCATCGGTCAGCGTGCCGCGTCGGCCGCGGTCACCCGCATCGGGTCGCCGTACGTCTACGGCGCCGCGGGGCCCAGCGCGTTCGACTGCTCCGGCCTCGTCTACTGGTCCTACAAGCAGGCCGGCAAGACCATCCCCCGGGACAGCTACGGCCAGCTCGGCGGCGGCACCCCGGTCGCGGAGAAGGACCTCGAGCCCGGCGACGTCATCATCATGAACGGCGGGTCGCACGCGGGCATCTACATCGGCAACGGCACGATCGTGCACTCGCTGACCGAGGGTGTCCCGGTGTCGAAGGCCAGCCTCAAGAGCGTCGACTTCTACGCCGCCCGGCGCTACTGACGACGCCGGGGTGACCGGTCCGCGGTTCTCGGTGAACCGCGGCCACAGGTGCGGTGGTGACCGTATCCTCGCTGCGGGCGGCGGGGGAGCGGTCGCAGGTCCTCGGTTCACTCGCCGGGGAACGGACGGATTCGAAGGTGAAGCAGTACTCGTGATGGTCGGAGAGCGTGTCGTGCGCGGCGTCGTCTCGTGCATCGCGACCCTCGTCGTCGGTGTGATCGTCCTGTGCTCCGCCGCGCCCTCGGGCGCCGACCCGGTCACCCGCAACCCCGACCAGCTCCTGGCCCGCTACACGTCGCTGGGTCGTGACGCCGAGAAGGCGTCCGAGGCGATGCACAACGCGCAGATCGACCTCGACCGTCGTCAGGCGGAGGTCCGTGCCGCCGATGCGGCCGTGGCCGCGGCCGACAAGCAACTCGCGGCGCTGTCGGGCCGTCTCGACGCCCTGCAGTCGCGTGTCGACACGCTGGTGCGGGCCTCGTACCGCGGAGCCCGCGTCAACCGCCTCTACGCCGTGCTCGTCTCCGACTCGCCCCAGTCGTTGCTCGACCAGATGTCGGGGCTGGAGATGCTGTCGCGACAGACCGCGGCCGACGTGCGGGCCTACCGGGCGGCCTCGGCCGACGCGGAGAAGGCCAAGGCGTCCGCGCAGCAGGCCCGCGACACCGCGGCGAAGGCCGTCGCCGCCGTCGACGCCACCCGGGCGGGACTGCAGGCCAAGCAGACCGACCTGCAGCTCAACATCGCCCAGGTCAAGGCCGTCTACGAGTCGCTGACGGGCAAGCAGCTCGCGGCACTGCGTGGTCCCGACATCACGTTCGACCCGGCGCTCATCCCGAAGGGCACCGCCCCCTGGGTCGTCGCGGTCCAGGCCGCGCTCACCCGGATCGGCGATCCCTACGTGTGGGGCGCCACCGGCCCGGCACAGTTCGACTGCTCGGGTCTCATGGTGTGGGCCTACAAGCAGGCCGGCGAGACGCTCCCGCGGTCGAGCGAGGCCCAGCTCGCCGGCGGCACACCGGTCGACCGCAAGGACCTGCGGCCCGGCGACCTGATCATCTACTACGACGACGCCAGCCACGTCGGCATGTACGTCGGCGACGGCTACGTGGTGCACGCCTCGACGTTCGGGGTCCCGGTGAAGGTGGTCCCGATCGACGACGCGGGGCCCTACAAGGCCGCCCGGCGCTACTGAGGTGCGCCACCCGATCGGAACCGGCGTCCGAGCCCGCGTCGTCGCCGCGGTCGCCGTCGCCGTGGTCTGCGCGATCGGGGCGACGGCCTGCAGTTCGGACACCCCAGGACCCACCGCGGCGTCGTCCTCGTCGGAGAACGTCTACGAGTCCGACCGTGAGCAGGGTGTCCTAGCGACGCTCGGCGCGCTGGCGCGCGCGGAACGCTCCGGTGACGTGTCGGCGGCGACCGGTCTCGTCGACCCGGCCGCCACACCCGACTTCCGGGCCTCGATCGCGCGCACGGCTCGGGCCTTCGCCGCCGTCGGGATCGGCACCCTCGACTACCGCGTCCAGCGCGACACCGGGGACGGCGACGCTTCCGGGGAGCTCGGTGACAGCGGCCAACTCGGGGAACTGACCGTCCCCGCCGCGCTGCAGCAGCGCCTCGACGCGCAGGGCAGCTCCGACTCGTGGGTGGTCCCCGTCGCCCTGCGCTACCAGTTCGCCGGCGTCGACCAGGCGCCGACCACCGTGCTGCGACCCATGGTGATGGCCCGGTACGACGACCGGTGGACCGTGGTCGGCGACGCCGGGCCCCTGCTCGGCACGGGCACCGTACGTCCCCAGTTCTGGGACTTCCCCGACGTGCGCGCGCAGCGCGTGTCGACCGGTGGCGGCACGTCCGTGGTCCTCGACTACCCCGGCAGCCGCGGCCTCGGGGACCGCATCCGCGCGGCACTGCCGGGTGCCGTCGGTGCGGTGACCGCCTTCTGGGGCGGGCAGTGGCCGCGGCGCGCGGTCGTGATCGCGACCGACTCGACGTCGGCGTTCGCCGGACTGGCCCGCGCGCAGGGCGACACCGCGTCCGCCGCGGCCGCCACGGTGTCGGGGGACGACACCGGCTCGAGCGCCCTCGGCCAACGGGTCGTGTTCACCCCCAACGCCGTCCAGGACCTGCCCGGGCCGGCTCTCGACGTGGTGCTGCGACACGAGCTCACCCACGTCGCGGCGCGACCGCGGACCGCCGACAGCGCACCGAAGTGGCTCACCGAGGGCGTCGCCGAGTACGTCGGCCGCCGGGGCACCTATCGGGTGTTCGCCGACGCCGCACCCGACCTCGCCGACCGTGTGCGCGCCGGACAGCTGCCGAGCGCGCTGCCCGACGACGCGGCCTTCGACGTGTCGGGACCCGACGCGCGCGTCGCGTACCAGACCGCGTGGTCGTTCGCGGCCTTCGCCGCCGAGGCGTACTCGCCGCAACGCCTGCGGGCGCTCTACCTCCGTCTCGCGGGCGGGCCGAGCACGACCCAGGCGCAGTCCGACGCGATGTCGGCGACCCTCGGGGCGCCCGGCGACGCCGTGCTGGACCGGTGGCGGACATGGCTGACCGCGGCCGTCGCGCGATGACCGGTCCCCTCGACGGACCCCGCCCCGGGCGGGCGTAGTGCCCCGCACCCTGCTGGTCACCAACGACTACCCCCCGCGTCCGGGCGGGATCCAGAGCTACCTGCAGAGTCTGGTCGACCGGCTCCCGTCGGACGAGGTGGTCGTGTACGCGCCGCGGTGGCGTGGCGACGCAGCCTTCGACGCCCGTGCGCCCTACGCCGTGCATCGGCACCCCACGGGGTTGATGCTGCCCACGCCGGCCGTGGCGCGCCGCGCCGCCGACCTCGTCGCCCGGCACGAGATCGACACCGTGTGGTTCGGTGCGGCCGCGCCCCTCGCCGTGCTGGCGCCGGTGGTCCGGCGGGCCGGTGCGCGCCGGGTCGTCGCCAGCACCCACGGACACGAGGTGGGGTGGTCGATGCTGCCGGTGGCGCGACAGACGTTGCGGCACATCGGGACACACGCCGACGTGGTCACCTTCGTCAGTCGGTACACCCGCGGTCGTTTCGCCTCGGCGTTCGGCGCGGGCGCCGCTCTGGAGCACGTCCCGCCGGGGGTCGACACCCAGCGATTCGCCCCCGACGCCGCCGCCCGGACGCGCATCCGTGACCGCCACGACCTCGGCGAGGATCCCGTGGTGCTGTGCCTGTCGCGGTTGGTGCCCCGCAAGGGGCAGGACGTGCTCATCGAGTGCTTCCCCGAGGTGCTGCGCCATGAACCCGACGCCCGACTGGTGATCGTCGGCGGCGGGCCGCACCGGGACGCCCTCGAGCGCCGCCGCGCCGTGTCGCCCGCCCGCGACCGCATCCTGCTCACCGGCTCGGTCGACGCCGGGGACGTCCCCGCCTACCACGCCGCCGCCGACGTGTTCGCCATGCCGGCCCGCACCCGGGGTGGCGGGCTGGACGTCGAGGGGCTCGGCATCGTCTACCTCGAGGCGTCCGCCAGCGGCGTCCCCGTCGTGGCCGGCGACTCCGGCGGGGCCCCCGAGACCGTCGTCGACGGGCGCACCGGTCACGTCGTCGACGGTCGGGACGCGTCCGCGGTCGCGACCGCGATCGGCGGTCTGCTCGCCGACCGCGACCGTGCCGCGCGGATGGGCCGTGCCGGTCGGGCATGGGCCACCGGCACCTGGGAATGGGATGCCATCGCCGAGCGGATGCGCGAGCTCCTCGGGGGAGGACCGCGGTGACGGTGCTCGCAGCGCGCCACGCGGGGGTCGGCGACCGCGACGGGGTATGTGAAGCTAGACCGGTGAACAGCGTCCAGGTGGCCGACGAGACCTTCGTGGCCGCGTCGCCCCGCGCTGTCGCCGCCGTCGTCGGCGACCGGACACGCTGGCGACGCTGGTGGCCCGACCTGCACCTGGAGGTGGTCGAGGATCGCGGCGAGCAGGGCGTGCGCTGGCGCGTCGGCGGTGCTCTCACCGGCACGATGGAGATCTGGTGCCAGCCGGTGCTCGACGGCTTCGTGCTGCACTACTTCCTCCACGCCGAACCGACCGGCGGGGCGGCGGGCCGTGCGGGCGCGGAGAACCACCGTCGTCGCGTGGCGGGCCGTCGGATGTCCACGGAGGTGAAGCGTCGACTCGAGTCCGGCAGGGCGGCGGGTGAACCCGCCGTCGGCGCCGACGGGGCGGACGTCGCGGTGACAGGAGGGGTGTGAGATGGCCGACAGCACAGAGCAGTCCATCGTCGTCAGCGCCGACCCGGACGCCGTCATGGACGTCATCGCCGACTTCGAGCGCTACCCCGAATGGGTCTCGGCCGCCGACGAGGTGACCGTGACCGAGCCCGGCGACCCGGACGGGCCCGGACGCGCTCGACGGGTCCGCTTCCGTCTCGACGCGGGTGTCCTCCGTGACACCTACGAACTCGCCTACACCTGGGGGGCCGACGGTCGGTCGGTGGAGTGGGACCTCGTCAGGAGCGAGCTGCAGACGGCGCAGCACGGCCGATACACGTTGGTGCAGCAGGCATCCGGTTCCACGAAGGTCACCTACCAGCTGACCGTGGACCTCGCCATCCCCATCATCGGGGCCCTGAAGCGCCGCGCGGAGAAGGCCATCACCGACGCGGCCCTGAAGGAACTGAAGAAGCGGGTGGAAGGCTGATCGACGTCGCACCCGTCCACGTCGTGCTCGGCCCGGGGGGCGCGGGCGTCTCGACCGTCGCCGCCGCCGTCGCCGTCGGTGCGACGTCGAGTCGTCGTGTGCGACAGGCCATCCCGGACCGGTCCGATGCCGGCGGCACCCTGCTCGTCACCCTCGACCGCTTCCGACAGGCCTCGCGGGTGTTCGGCGTCTACTCGACCCCGGGCACACCGGTCGCGGTGTCCCAGCAGGCGCACCTGCTCGAGCTGGACACCCTGGCGATGCTGGGGGAGAGCTGGGCGATCCTGCGGGGGCCGGTCTCGCTCGCCGGCGGTCTCGCCGCCGACGTCGCGGCCATCGACCCCGAGGAACTCGCGGGCATGCCCGGTGTGGAGCAGATGCTCGCCTGGCGACGCATCCGCGACGAGGCCGTGTCCGGCCGGTGGAGGCGGATCGTCGTCGACTGCTCGGGCGGCATCGACCCCATCGGGTTCCTGGGCGTGCCCGGCCTCGTCGCGGGGTACCTGGAGCGGATCTGGCCGCGGCACCGACGACTCGCCGGCGCCGCGGAGACCCCGCGCCTCGCGGGCGGGGCCGGCGTCGTCGACCAGCTCGCCGCCGACTGCGCGGACATCGCCGGGCTCCTCGTCGACCCCAGCGTCACGCGCGCGCACCTCGTCACCCCGGCGGGCGACCACGGGCGCGAGGCCACCCACCGTCTGCTCGCCGCGCTCGACCTGATGGGGATCAGCACCTGCGGTGTCGTCGTCAACCGCGGACGCGACGACGGTCGGGATCTCGTTCCCGCGCACCGTGGTCCGGCATTGCCGGTCACCGTCGCCCATGAGCTGTCGGTGGAACCACGCACGGTCGCCGCCCTGCGTCGCCTGGGGATCGAGGTCCCCGACGGCCCGCCCGCGCCGGCGGGCTCCGCGGCGGCGGAGGTCGAGCACGTGTCGGGAACCGGTCTGTCGTCGGTCTACCGGCTCTCCTGGCGTCAACCGCTGCCGGACCCCGACACGCTGGCCCTCGGCCGCTCCGGCGACGACCTGCTGGTGACGCTGAGCGGTGTCCGGCACCGGGTGACACTGCCCTCGGTGCTGCGCCGGTGTACGGTCCTGGACGCCCGATGGGATGATGGGACGCTGAGTGTCCGGTTCACCCCGGATCCCGCGGTGTGGCCGCGGGCGGGTCACGCCGACGACTGAGGACCGACGACCGCGGGACGCCACCGGCGCCGCACGACGTCGACATCGATCGCCAGGGAGTACAGGAACGCATGGACAGCTCGGGTGCCGACGGGCGTCGCGACGCCGCGGACACCGACCCGCTGCGTGCGCTCGTCCTCGCACTGCTGGACCGGGTCGAGAACTTCGCGACGACCGTCATCGGGGAGAACGTCGAGGTCCGTGACCCCGCCCGGCCGCCGGTCGACATGGGCCCGGCGGTCCGCGCCGCCGTCGACGCGATCGTCGTCGAGATCACCGAGCTGGTGAACCGCGTCCTCACCGCTCTCATCGCCGCGCTGCAGGCCATCTCGGCCGCTCTGGATGAGGTCGGCGGCGACCGGGGGCGTCGGACCCGCGTCCGGACCGACGGCCGTGGTCCGGCCGGACGAGGCGGCTCGTTCCAGCCGATCACCGTCGAGGTGCACCCCACGTGAGCGGGCCGCTGACGATCGGCATCGACATCGGGGGCACCAGCATCCGCGCCGCCGTCGTCGACGACCGCGGGCAGATCCACGACTCGCAGCGGGCGCAGACCCCCACCACCGCGCCGGCCCTCGAGCAGTGCCTGGAGTGGCTCGTCGACGACCTGCGCTCGCGGTCCGAGGTGGCCGCCGTCGGACTCGCCATCGCGGGGTTCCTCACCCCCGACCGGTCCGTCGTCCGGTTCGCCCCGCACCTGCCGTGGCGTGAGGTGCCCGTCGCCGCCCGGATGAGCGAGCGGATCGGTCTGCCCGTCTCGTGTGAGCACGACGCGAACGCCGCGGCCGTGGCCGAGCGACGCTTCGGTGCCGCCGCGGGCGGGCACGTCACCCTGGTCCTGGCCATCGGAACCGGCATCGGTGCCGGTCTGCTGCTCGAGGGCGAGGTGTTCCGGGGCAGCAACGGTGTCGCCCCCGAACTCGGCCACCTGCCGGTCGTCCCCGACGGCCGTCCCTGCCCCTGCGGCAAGCGCGGGTGCTGGGAGCGCTACTGCAGCGGGACGGCCCTGGTGGACAACGTCGTCGAGCTGGTGGCCGCCGGGAAGCACCGGACGAGCCCGCTCGCGCGGGAGACCGCGGTCGACCCGGGGTCGTTGACCGGTCGGCGCGTCGCCGCCGCCGCACACGACGGCGACCCGATGGGCCTCGCCGCAGTGGCCGACTTCTCCCGCTGGCTGGGCTACGGCCTGGCGCTGATCGCCGACGTCTTCGACCCCGACCTGATCGTGTTGGCCGGGGGCGTGGGTGCGTCGAGCGGCCTGTTCCTCGACGAGGCGCGCGACCACTACGGGACGTTGCTGACGGGCAGTGGGCACCGTCGGCTGGCCCGGATCCGGGGCACCCAACTCGGTGAGGCGGCCGGGGTCATCGGCGCCTCGGCCATCGCGCGCAGCGATCTGTCACCGGTACACGCCACCCGCTGAGGGTGGGTAGAGTCGGCACCCGGCGCGGTGGTGTCGCAGGCGACATCGGCGCGCGGTTGTGTCGGGTGTGACACGCCGGTGGGCCGGGTGTGAGCGAGGATCGGAGTCGGGCGATGTGGTACTGGCTGTTCAAGTACGTCCTGCTGGGGCCGTTCCTGAAACTGATCGGTCGGCCGCGCGTCGAGGGTCTGGAGAACCTGCCGTCGCGGGGGCCGGCGATCCTCGCCAGCAACCACCTCGCGGTCGTGGACAGCTTCTACCTGCCGATGGCCGTGCCGCGTCGCATCTACTTCCTCGCGAAGAGCGAGTACTTCACCGGGACCGGTCTCAAGGGCGGCTTCCAGCGCTGGTTCTTCACGGCCGTCGGACAGATCCCCATCGACCGCACCGGCGCCGACGCGGCGGCGGGTGCACTCATCGCCGCGCGCCGCAAGCTCGAGGAGGGTGAGCTGATGGGGATGTACCCCGAGGGCACCCGTTCCCCGGACGGGCGGCTGTTCAAGGGCAAGACCGGTCTCGCCCGTATCGCCATGGAGACCGGCGTGCCGGTCATCCCGGTCGCGATGATCAACACCGAGAAGCTCAACCCGCCCGGGACCACCATCCCGCGTCCCGCGCAGATCACCGTCAAGATCGGCAAGCCGCTGGACTTCTCACGGTTCGAGGGCATGAACGGCAACCGCTTCATCGAGCGGGCCGTGACCGACGAGATCATGTACGAGCTGATGCGCCTGTCCGGTCAGCAATACGTCGACATCTACGCGGCGAGCCTGAAGAAGGCCGCCGACGGCACCTCTCAGCCGCCGGCGACGACCGTCCGGTCCGAACCCGCCGCCTGACCGTCCCGCGGCGTGGACGGGCCGGCCCGTCCGAGCACGACCATCACGACCAGCAGGCCGAGTCCCCACAGGCAGAACGCGTTGCCCAGCACCGTCTGCACCGCCGACCACCGCGTCGGGTCGCCGTGGAAGAACTGGAACGGCGCGACGCCGACGACGACCAGTCCGGCCATCGCGGTGGCGAGCAGTGATCGCCGCGTCCGTAGATGATCACTGCGCCAGGCGGCTGCGGCGAGCGCCAGCACCGCGGGGACCGCCCACACCCAGTGGTGCGCCCACGACGTCGGTGACACCATCACCGCCCACACCGCGGTGACGCACACGCCGAGGACGTCGCCGCCGACCCGCCGCGCCCGCGCGATGGCGACCCACGCGAGTGCGGTCAGCACGAGCACCGACGACGCCCACACCAGTTGCTCCCCGGCACCGGATCCGAGCAGCCGGATCCACATCCCGTTGACGCTCTGGTTGATCCCACCGGCGAGGTCGCCGATCCGGTCGGTGTGGAAGACCGTGTGGCTCCAGTACCGGATGGAGTCCGACGGCGCCCACACGAGCGCGATCACCGCGGCGGCGGCGAACGTCGCCAGGGCCCTGGCCACCGCGCGTCTGTCCCGTCGGACGACCAACCACAGGACGAAGGCCAACGGGGTCAGCTTGATGGCGGCCGCGACACCGACGAGGACGCCGTGCCAGCGGGAGCCGCGCGGTCCGAGCACCAGCAGGTCGTAGGCCACGAGCACGAGCAGCACGACGTTGATCTGCCCGAAGCCCAGGGTCATCCAGTACGGGTTGGTCCACAGCGCCACCGTCGACACCGCGAGGACGATCCACCGCTGGTTCGTCGACGACCCGATCCGCAGTGCACGCACCACGATCGCCGTGCCCACCACCGTCGCCACCAGCGTCACGACCGCCATGACGGTCCCGGCCACCACCAGCGGCACGACGGTGAACGGCAGGAACGACAGCGCCGCGAACGGCGGGTAGGTGAACGGCAGCCAGATGCCGTCGGTGGTGAACGGCATCGACCCGGAGGCGTACAGCGAGCCGCCGTTGCGCCACATCTGCGCGCCGAGGCGGTAGACGTCGATGTCGATGCGGTCGAACCGGCCGAACGAGTGCGTGAAGGGGGTACCCGTCACCCGGATCATCGCGGTCAGCGCGAACGCGACGACGATGGCGGAGATCACCGCGCGGGACGGGGACCACCCCGTGAGGAGCGGTCGGGCCGGCACGGTCGCGACCGCCGGACGGAACGTGGACATGACGGCGATCATCGCGCATCGCCCCCGGCGCCTACGCTCGGTGGGTGCGCTTCTTCTACGACACCGAGTTCATCGAGGACGGTCAGACCATCGAACTGGTGTCGATCGGCGTCGTCGCGGAGGACGGCAGCGAGTACTACGCGGTCTCGACCGAGTTCGATCCCGACCGCGCAGGGGACTGGGTGCGAGCCAACGTCCTGCCACATCTGCCCCCACCGTCGTCGAAGACGTGGGCCGGCAGGCAACGGATCCGTGACGAGCTGTTGAACTTCCTCACCTCCTTCGACGGCGACATCGAGCTGTGGGCGTGGATCGGCGCCTACGACCACGTCGCGCTCTGTCAGCTGTGGGGCTCCATGCCGCAGCTGCCCCGGCCCATCCCGCGGTACACCCGCGAACTCAAGCAGCTGTGGGAGTCACTGGGCCGGCCCGCGTTGCCGCCGTCCCCGGCCGACGCGCACGACGCCCTCGTCGACGCCCGTCACAACCTGCGCAAGTGGGAGGCGATGCAGGCCGCCTCGTACGCCTGACAGCTCGCCGCGGCGCCGCACCCCGGCGGGTGACGGAGGTGTTCGGCCCGCCGATTACGCTGGTCGCCGTGGTGAACTGGACCGTGGACGTACCCATCGACGAGCTGCCCGAGCTCCCGCCGCTCCCCGGCGACCTCGCCGGCCGCTTCGCCGACGCGCTGTCGAAGCCGGCGCTGCAGCAGCCGACGTGGCCCGAGGACAAGGCCCGGGCCATGCGGACTGTGCTGGAGAGCGTCCCGCCGATCTGCATGCCCGAGGAGGTCGCGCAGCTCCACGACAGCCTCGCCAAGGTCGCGCGCGGGGAGGCGTTCCTGCTGCAGGGCGGCGACTGCGCGGAGACGTTCGTCGCGAACACCGAACCCCACATCAAGGGCAACATCCGCACGCTGCTGCAGATGGCCGTCGTGCTCACCTACGGCGCGAGCCTGCCGGTGGTGAAGGTCGCCCGCATCGCGGGCCAGTACGCCAAGCCGCGGTCGTCGAACACCGACGCGCTGGGCCTCACCTCCTACCGCGGCGACATGGTCAACGGGTTCCCCGCCGACGAGGCCGCCCGCATCCACGACCCGTCGCGCCTCGTGCGTGCCTACGCCAACGCCAGCGCCGCGATGAACCTGGTGCGTGCGCTGACCGGCGCGGGTCTCGCCGACCTGCACCGCGTGCACGACTGGAACCGCGAGTTCGTGCGCACCTCGCGCGCCGGCGCCCGCTACGAGGCGCTGGCGTCGGAGATCGACCGTGCCCTGCGTTTCATGGACGCCTGCGAGGTCCGGGACAGCAACCTCGAGTCGGCGAACATCTACGCCTCACACGAGGCTCTCGTGCTCGACTACGAACGCGGCCTCCTGCGACTCGCCGAGGATCCACGCGACCCGGACGGTGACCCCGTCCTGTACGACCTGTCGGCCCACTTCCTGTGGATCGGCGAACGCACCCGCGACCTCGACGGCGCGCACATCGCGCTGGCCGAGCTCATCGCCAACCCGATCGGCGTCAAGATCGGCCCGGGCACGACACCCGACCAGGCCGTCGAGTACGTGAAGCGCCTCGACCCGAAGAAGGTCGACGGTCGACTGACGCTGGTCGCGCGGATGGGCAACGGCAACGTCCGGACCGTGCTGCCGCCGATCGTCGAGGCGGTCGAGGCCACCGGGCACAAGGTCATCTGGCAGTGCGACCCGATGCACGGCAACACCCACGAGTCGTCGACGGGCTTCAAGACCCGTCACTTCGATCGCATCGTCGACGAGGTGCAGGGCTTCTTCGAGGTGCACCGGGCCCTGGGCACGCACCCCGGCGGCGTGCACATCGAGCTCACCGGTGAGGACGTCACCGAGTGCCTCGGTGGCGCGCAGGACATCTCCGACATGGACCTCGCGGGCCGCTACGAGACCGCCTGCGACCCGCGCCTCAACACCCAGCAGTCACTGGAGCTGGCGTTCCTCGTCGCGGAGATGTTGCGCGGCTGAGGTGCCCGGCGCGGCGCTCGCCGCCGCGGTGCCCGACGACGCGACGAGGGTGTCGGCACCGGCGATCGCCGCGCCCGCCCACCAGCCGAGGCCGGCGAGGGCGACGGCCATCACGACGACGAGGCCGGCGACGATCCAGCCGCGGCGCCGACCCGCCCGTCGACGTCCCACCTCGCGCTGCGCGGCCGCCAGCAGAGCCGGGCGCGCCGGCTCCACGTGGCCGTCGTGGTCGTACCCGCGGTCGTCGGGCTCGTCGAACGCGTCGCGCCGCTCCACCCGGGTGCCGTCGCCCATCATCCGTGTGGTGCGAGGACGCCCCGCGCCGAGATCGTCGGGCGCGAGGTCGTCGAGGTCGGCGTCGTCGGACGGCCGTGCCTCGGCCACGCGGCGGGCCAGGGCGGTGGCGCGTTCGGCGGAGACACGCGGCGCCGGGACGGTGAACGACGGGAGGCGCAGCTCGGTGACGACGTCGGAGAGGGCGTCGAGCATGTCGTCGCCGTCGGCGAAGCGGTCCCGGGGGTCGCGTGCGGTCGCCGTCAGGACCAGGTCGTCGAACGGTCGCGGGACACCCCGGATGACGCGGCTCGGCGGCGGGACGTCGCCGCGGAGACGGGCGTAGGCCAGAGCGAGGGGCGTGTCGCCGCGGAACGGCGTGGTGCCCGTGAGCATCTCGAAGAGCATGATCCCGAACGAGTAGACGTCACTGCGGGCGTCGGCGTCGGCGGACTCGACCTGCTCGGGGGAGAGATAGGCCGCGGTCCCGAGGATCACGCTGTCGCTGGTGATCCCGGCGGCCGCGATCGCGCGGACCAGGCCGAAGTCGACGACCTTGACCTCCCCGGCGTCGGAGATCAGGACGTTCTCGGGCTTGACGTCGCGGTGGACCAGTCCGTGGGCGTGGGCGGCGCCGAGGCCGCCGAGGACGGGGATGCCGACGGCCGCGGCCGCGTGCGGCGGCATCGGTCCGCGTTCGGCGAGCAGTTCCCGCAGGGTCCCACCCTCGACGAGTTCCATCACCAGGAACGCCCACTCGCCGTCGACACCCTGGTCGTAGACGGGGACGAGGCCGGGGTCCTTGAGGCGTGCCACGGACCGCGCCTCGAACTCCAGGCGCGAGAGGAACCGGGGGTCGGCGCTGTAGCGGGGGTCCATCACCTTCACCGCGACAGGCCGGTCGAGCCGGAGGTCGACGCCGAGATACACCCCGGACATGCCGCCGCGGGCGATCAGCGCGTCGATCCGGTAGCGGCCGTCGAGTGCGACACCGAGCAGGACGTCGCGTGCCGTGCTCACGTCGTCGACCCCTTCCGGCGGGAACTCCCGCCCCGCGTGCGGCGCGTGGCGACCCTGCCGGGCAAGCCTAGTCGGGCCCGGACACGCGGGGACGCCGCGCGCCCGCCGGGTACCGTGTCCCCTCGTGGCCTCACTGCCTCTCTCCGCTGACGTCCTGCCCGCCGACGAGCCGGTCCTCGACCTGTCGGCCGTCGCCCGCCGACTCGGCGTCTCCGTCGGCCGGACCCGGACCCTCGTCGCCGACCATCACCTCCTCGCGGTCTCCCGGGACGGCGAACCCGTCGTCCCCGAGGTCTTCTTCGACGACGACGGCATCGCCAAGCACCTGACCGGTCTCATCGAGGTCCTGCTCGACGGCGGCTTCAGCCGCGACGAGGCCATGGAGTGGCTGTTCACCGTGCAGGACGACCTCGGCGAGTACCCCGCGCGGGCGCTGCACGGGCACTCGGCGCGCGAGATGATCCGGCGCGCACAGGCTCTCGCCTTCTGAGGCCGCGGCTCAGCCGCCGGATCGACGGGCGGCTCAGCCGCCGCGGACGACGGCGGCCGCGGCACGGCGCGCGCGACGCGGACCACCGACGACGACCCGTCGCCCCAGCACGTGGTGATCGGCCGCCTCGACCTGTTCGAGGATGTCGCGGTAGAGCTCGAACGCGGCCCGGATCGCCGGCCGGCTGCGTCGGTCGAGCAGGGCGATGCCCGGCTCGGCGACGCGATACCGCGCCCGGGTCACCGCGATGCAGTGCGCTAGGCCCCGCTGCAGGGGCCGTGGGCTGATCCCGGTGCGCCGCGCGTGGGCGAGCATGTCCTCGTCGACGCCGAACGCCGCGAGTTCCTCGGTGGGCAGGTAGATCCGGCCGCGGTCGAGGTCCTCGCCGACGTCACGGATGAAGTTGGTGAGTTGGAACGCCTCGCCGAGCGCCGCGGCCAGGGGGAGGGCGGCGTCGGGGTCGCTCGAGCCGAGGATCGGGACCATCTGCAGACCGATGACCGACGCCGAGCCGTACATGTAGACGTCGAGCTCGTCGAAGGTGGCGTAGCGCGTGGTGAACAGCGGGTCACCCGGCAGGTCCATCCGCATCGACGTCATGAACGCCCGGAAGTGGTCCTCGGGGATGTCGAACGCGACGATCGTGTCCGCGAGGGCGAGGATCCGGTCGTCGGCGTCCTCCGGCAACCGTGCACCGGGTGTGCGGCGGGCCTCGAGTGCGCGCCGCAGGCTGTCGTCGAGGGCGTTCACCACGGCGGTCGGGTCCAGGGCCTCGGCACCGTCCACCGACCACACCGACTCCGACGCGTCGAGGACACCGTCGGTCACGGCCGAGTCCGGGTCGACGTCGACGACGTCGTCGACCAGCCGGGCGAAGCCGTACAGCGCGTAGACCGCGCGGCGACGCGGCGCCGGGAGCAGACGCGTCCCGAGGTGGTAGGTCCGGCCGTGTTCGGCGGTCACACGTTCGGCGATCGCGTAGCCGCGCTCGACGCGGGCACGGTCGGCGGGGTGCAGGTCGTCGGGGGAGGGCCCATCGGGGACCTCGAGGGTGGACGAGCGGGTCATGATGCGGCCTCCGTCGGGGCTGAGGGGGCGGGTGTCGCGGCGACCGACGGGTCGTCCACGGGGTCGGCACGGGGTGGGATCTGCGTGCGCCACAACCAGATCCCGGCTGCGAGCGCCGGGACGAGGCAGAGCAGGGCGTCGACGGGCTCGTACAGCAGGATCGAGTCGTCGGGTTGGAACACCAGCAGCAGGTACACACATGCGCCGGCGATCAGTGCGAGGCCCCGGCGACCGATAGAGGCGGCACCGGCGACCACGAGCGCCCAGCTGTAGTACCAGGGCAGCGTCGAGGGTTCGAGGAGCAGGACCGCGGCCATCGCGACGGCGATGCCGACCACCGCCGAGGTGACCCCGCCCCGGGACCGCCACCACACGACGACGAGCGTCACGGCGAGGACCACCGCACCGACGAACCGTGCCGTCGCGAGCACACCGGGCAACGGCAGCGCGACGAACGGCGTGGCGACGAGGGTGACGAGGTGCGCGATCGCGGTCGGCAGGGTGAGCCAGTTGATGATCCGGTCGGCGTAGCCGAGTCCGGTGAGCCACCCCAGGCCGTGCCCGACGACGACGGTGAACACGCCGAAGATCGCCAGGCTGATGCCGACGATCGCGGCGACCAAGCCGGCGACCGCGCGGGGCCCGACGCGTCCGCGCTCGCGGTCGTGCGCCCACCAGATCCACAGGACGAACGGCAGTGCGATCCCCGCGGTGATCTTCACCGCGACCGCGAGGGCGAGCACCACGACACCCCAGATGTGGTGGCGGAGCACGGCGAGGGTCACGCCGGTGACGAGCATCCCCGCCATGAGCATCTCGACGTGGGGGCCACCCACGAGGTGGACGAGGAGCATGGGATTGAGCACCGCGAGCCACAGCGCGATCCGCGGGTCGCGGCCCAGCGCCGTCGCGAGGCGGGGCACCGCCCAGATGGCCAGCGCCCACCCGGGCAGCATCACCGCGCGCATCGCGAGCACCCCGGAGATCGGGTCGTCCCCGGTCAGCTCGGTCACCCACCGGGTGATCGTCATGAACAGCGGTCCGTACGGCGCGGTCGTCGTCGCCCAGACCTGTGCCATCGAGTCGAGCAGGGGCCCGGGGTTCGTGGCGGGTCCGTCGGCGTAGGGGTTGAAACCGTCGCGCAGCAGCGCGCCCTGGGCGAGGTAGGCGTAGACGTCGCGGCTGTACACGGGCACAGCGAGCAGCAGCGGCGCCGACCAGCCGGCGGCCGCCCAGCGCAGCCGGCGCACGTCGTCCCCGAGAGAGGAGGTCGGGCCCGCAGGGGTGGTGAGGATGCGTCGCCCCAGCACCACCCATGCCGTCACCAGGACGGCGACGCCGCCCCAGAACAGCAGCGCGGACAGCGATTTTCCGTGTCCGTAGGTGACCCAGGCCATGTCGGCGTCCTGCAGCCACGTCTGCGCGCGGGGGATGTCGCCGACGCCGAAGCTGCCGAGCGTGACCAGCACGGCTCCGACGACGCCGAGGACGACGACGCCGGTGCGTGCGCCGCCGTCGGACCCGCTCAGGCGGTGATCCGATCCGCGGCGAGTCGCCCCGAGATGAGCACGGGCGGGATGCCCACGCCGGGGACGGTGCTGCTGCCGGCGAGCACGACGTTCTCCGCGCCGCGCCACAGGTTGGGGGTGCGCAGCGGACCGGTCTGACCCAGCGTGTGCGCGGCGGCGAACGGGGTTCCGGCGGACATGCCGTCGGCCGCCCACGTGCCCGGGTGGTCGATGCGGTGCACCCGGGCGTCGGTGATGCCCTTGTAGCCCCGCTCCTCGAGCACACCGAGGTACTCCGCGACGTAGGGCGCAGCGATGTCGTTCCAGGCGAGATCGGCCGAGTCGAGATTGGGGCACGGCGCCAGGACCGACACCGACTCCGCGCCGTCGGTGACGAAGTGGTCGGGGTCGGTGACCGCGGGCCGGTTCATGAGGATCGACGGGTCGCTCATCAGACGACCGCGACGGGCGGTCAGCTCACGGAACGTGCTCGTCCACGCGGCGCCGAAGTCGATGGTGTGGTGCCCGCCGGGCCACCCGGCGGCGATGTCGGCGTCCACGGTCACGTGGGCGACGACCGCGCTCGGTGAGTGCCGCACCGTGCGGGTGCGTCCGCTGTCGCCCAGGAGGCGACGGGTGACCGGCGTGTCGGTGGTGAGGACGACTGCGTCACAGGCGATCTCGCCCGCCTCGGTCCGGACGGCGACGGCCCGTCCGCCGGCCAGACGCACCGACGTCGCGGGCTCGTGGTAGTGGATCCGGCCTCCGGCCTCGGTGAGGGCCTCGGCCATCACCGCGCCGACCCGCCCCATGCCGCCGATCGGGTAGTCGACGCCCAGGCCGACGTCCATGTGGGCGATCACGGCGTAGATGGCCGGGGCCTGGCTCGGCGGTACGCCGGCGTAGAGCGCCTGGAACGTCACCGCACGCTGCAGTCGCTCGTCGTGGATGAAGCGGTCGACCGCGGCGGTCAGGCGACGGACGGCCCCCATCGTCAGCAGGTCCTTGACGCCGGAGCGCATCTCGGTGCTCGCCACGTAGTCGAGGACGGAGTCGTGGTTGCGGTCGAGGAAGCGGTCGAACTCGACGTCGTAGAGGCGGTGCAGCCACTGGTCGAAGCGGCGGTACCCGTCGGCCTCGGCCGCGCCGAAGATGCGCTCGATCTCGGCGACGCGGTCGTCGAGCCCCCGGCGGACGGCGAACTCGACGCCGTCGGCGTAGCGCATGTGATAGGTCGGGTCGAGCGGTCGCAGGTCGAGCCGACGCAGTGCCTCGTCGTGGTCGATGCCGACCGCGGTCATCGGCCGGGTGATCAGTGCGGGCATCGTCAGCACCGACGCGCCGGTGTCGAACGGGACGCCGTCGATGACCTCGGTGCGCACCCGACCACCGGGCGTCGCGGCCGACTCGACCACGGTGACGTCGATCCCGGCACCCCGCAGGTGCAGTGCCGCGGCCAGGCCCGACAGGCCCGCCCCGACCACGACGACGTGACGGACGGGGCCGGGGACGCGGCGCGCGCGGGACGGGCGGGGGATGGCGATCGGGGTGGACATCAGGAGCGTCTCCGGGTGAGGGCGTGGGCGACGGCGGTCAGGTCGGCGCGGGCGTCGGCCGGGGCGTCGAGGTCGTCGAGGACGGCGAGCGCCTCGTCGACCAGTCGACCGATCTCCTCCTCGATCTCCGCGGCGGCACCGCAGTCGACGAGGAGGGCACGGGCGTCGTCGAGGTCGGTCGGGGTGAGCGGTCGTCCGACGAGCCCGCGCAGGCGTGCGGCGGCGGCCGGGTCGTCGGAGTCGAGGCGCCGCAGCGCGACGGCGAGCAGTGCGGTGCGCTTGCCGGCCACGAGGTCGTCGCCGGAGGGCTTGCCGGTCACGGCGGGGTCGCCGAAGACGCCGAGCATGTCGTCGCGGAGCTGGAACGCGACACCCAGCCCGTCGCCGATGCGGCCGAGCACCTCGACGGTCTCGTCGCCTGCGCCGGCGAGGGATGCGCCGAGCTGCAGCGGACGGGACACGGTGTAGCCGGCGGTCTTGAAGCGCATCACGCGGTAGGCGGCGTCAACCGACTCGTCGGCGGCGGCCTCGGTGACGATGTCGAGGGTCTGCCCGGCGAGCACCTCGGTGCGCATGGCGGTCCACACGGCGACCACGCGCTCACGGACGGCCGGGTGCAGCGGCGCCTGCGCGACGATGTCGTCGGCCCAGCTGAGTGCGAGGTCGCCGAGGAGGATCGCGGTCGAGGTGCCGAAGTGGTCCGGGTCGCCGAGCCAGCCGCGCTCGCGGTGGCGGGCGGCGACGGCGCGGTGGACGGTCGGTCGTCCCCGGCGGGTGTCGGAGCGGTCGATCACGTCGTCGTGGATGAGGGCGCAGGCCTGGATGAGCTCGAGAGCGGCGCACACCTCGAACGCCGTCGCGGCGTCGCCGTCGTCGGTCCGTCCACCCGCCAGGCGGAACCCGGCCCACGCGAACGTCGGACGCACCCGCTTCCCGCCACCCATGACGAAGTCGCCGATGAGGTCGGTCAGGTCGGCGACGCGGTCGGAGACGGCGGCGGTCGCGGAGCGGCGCTCGGTGAAGACGTCGGCGAGAAGGCGGCCGACGGCAGCGGGGACGTCGTCGATGGTGGCCGGCAGCACGACACGAGCCTACCGACGAGCCCCGGCCGAGCACGTCTGCGGTGTTCCTCACCACGGCCGATGGACGCGTCGGGGCACCTCTATGCTTGTCGCGTGACCTCACCGACCGCATCGCAGTCCGTCATCGCACGGCTGTCGGCGCCGCACGTCGGCCCGGTGCCCTTCTCCGTGGAGTTCTTCCCGCCCAAGGACCAGGCCGGAGAAGAGCGTCTGTGGCGCGCCGTGCGCGTCTTCGAACAGCTGCGGCCCGCGTTCGCGTCGCTCACCTACGGTGCCGGCGGCACCAGCCGCGACCGCACCGTCCGCATCGCCGGCGAGATGGCCCGGGAGACGACCCTCACGACGGTCGCGCACCTGACCGCGGTCAACCACAGCATCGACGAGCTGCGCGCGCTCGTCGGCTCCTACGCCGACCAGGGCATCACCAACATCCTCGCGCTGCGCGGCGACCCGCCGGGAGATCCGTTGGGCGAGTGGACCAAGCACCCCGAGGGGGTCGCCTACGCCGAGGAGCTCGTCCGCCTGGTCGACGAGCTCGGTGACTTCGAGGTCGGTGTGGCGTCGTTCCCCGAGGGACACCATCGTGCGCCCGACCTCGAGGAGGACACCCGCAACCTGGTGGCGAAGCTGCGCGCCGGTGCGGAGTACTCGATCACGCAGATGTTCTTCCGCGTCGACGACTACCTGCGTCTGCGCGACCGGGTGGTCGCCGCCGACCCGGAGCAGGGCGCGAAGCCGATCATCCCGGGCATCATGCCGATCACCTCGTTGGCGTCGGTGCGCCGGATGATGGAGCTGTCGGGCTCGACGATGCCGTCGGATCTCGACGAGCGCCTCGCGCGCGCCGCGGGCAACGACGAGGCAGCCAACCGGGACGCGATCCGCGCGGTCGGCATCGACATCGCGACCGAGATCGCCGAACGTCTGATCGCCGAGGGCGCGCCGTGCCTGCACTTCTGCAGCCTGAACTTCGCCAAGGCCACCGGTGAGGTGCTGCAGCGCCTCGGGATGGACGCGCTCGTCGCCTGACGGCAGATCAGGGGTCCGGGGGGCCTCAGGCGCCCAGGCGCCGACCCTTCCACCGCAGCGTGCCGGCACGGGTGCGCCGGACCGACTCGATCACGAGACCGACCGCGGCCGCCACGGCGGGACCGTGCGCGAGTGCCGACAGCACGTCGGCCGGTGTGGTCCGGGGGCTCTCGGCGGACCGGGCGAGCAGTCGTGTCGCGACGGTGGCCGCGTACAGCGACCACGCCTGCGTGTCGTGGGGACGCCGGAGGACGGCGACGGTCGGTGCGGCCTGCGCGACACCCGTCGCGACCACCGCGGCCAGGGCGGCCGGTCGTCCGAACTCGGTCCCCACCCATCGCAGGTACCCGCCTGCCAGGGACCGACCGTCGGTGTACATCCGGCAGCTGACCTGGTCGCGTCCGAGGCGGATGATCGCGGCCAGGCCCGCCTCGCGCACGGTGCGGGCCAACGCCAGGTCGTCGGCGGGTGAGCCCGCCACGCTGCGGTGGCCGCCGACGAGGCGGTGCACCCGCGTGGGCATGAGCAGGAACTGGCCGTTGGCCAGGGCGGTCGCGGCCGACGGGCGCAGCTCGCTGAGCCGGATGGGCACGGTGGTGAACCACGACCAACAGGGCAGCGGCTGCAGCAGGGTCTCGGCGACCGAACCGACGTCCTGACGCGGCCACAGGCTCAGCAGCCCGACGGGACGGCCCCCCGGTCGACGGCGGTCCTCGTCCTGCAGGAGTGCGACGGCCGAGGCGATCGCGTCGGGACGCAGTCGCACGTCGGCGTCGACGAGGCAGAGCCAGCCGTCGGCGGGCGCGGCGGTCAGCCGACCCCGCGTCATGCGTTCGATCGCCCAGGCCTTGCCCGTCCACCCCGGCGGCGGGTCACCTCCGCCGTCGAGCACCTCGACACGCGGGTCACCGGCGGCGGCCGTGCGGGCGAGATCGCCGGTCCCGTCGGTGGACCCGTCGTCGAGCACGACGATCCGCAGGGCGCCGAGACCGCGTTGGGCCCGCAGGTCGCCGACGACGGCGCCGATGTGGTCGGCCTCGTCGCGGGCCGGGACGCACACGGTGACCGGGTCGGCGACGTCGTCGCGCGCCCCGGGCGACGGCGCATCGAGCCCGCGGACGGTGAGTCGGTTGACCGCGGCGATCGACAGCTGCGCGAGCACCGTCGCGGTGACCCACGTGGGCAGGCCCGGGGGCCGCGCCGATGCGCTCACGCCGGTCAGGAGTCGCGCGGTGTGGCGCCGACGCGCGGGCTGGAGTCGCGCGCCAGGTAGGCGATGCCCCCGACGATCAGCACGACCGCCAGGGTGATGCCGATCAGCAGCCAGGTCCAGTCGTCGAACGCGGCGGTGCCGGGGTCGGGGTAGTCGGCCTCGGCGGACAGGTCGGCGGTGGTCCCCGGCTGCGGGGTCCACCGGACCGTGTCGTCGGAGGTCTGTTGGCCGTTGGTCGCCGAGATCGACCCGGCGAACCGGACGGTCATGACGATGAGGTCCTTCCCCGCGGTGAGGGGCGTCAGGTCGGCCGAGGCGCGCAGCCGCACGACGTCGCCGCTGCGCTTGGTCGACAGCTGCATGCTCACCGACGAGTTGGGGTAGGCCTCGAGCAGCAGGTCGCCGAGCTGGTTGAACACCCCGACCGGCAGGGCGCTGTAGGTGATGCGGGTGCCGCGGAACCCGTCGGCGTCGTAGTCCTCGGCGACGACGTTGCCGGCCATCGACTGGGGCACCTCGATCCGGGGGACGCCGTTCGAGGTGCCGGTGGCGCCGTTGGCGTCGCCGCTCGACTTCTGCGCCACGATCAGGTCGCCCCACAAGCGGTCGCCGACGTAGGACGAGCGCTCCATGCACGACGTCAGCGAGGCCGACGCGGCGAGCAGCAGGAGGACCGCGACGACGGCGCGGACGGCGCGCCGGGTGCGTGCGGGCCGGATCGGACGCGGGGTGGGCGAGGACGTCACGCGGACATCGTGCCAGCCCGCACCACCCGTCGTCGCGGACGCGCCGCGACGACGAGCGCGGGCACGGCCAGCACCCCCATCACGACGATCCCGTAACCGAGGCCCGACCGCAGGTCCCCGTCGTGCAGGAGGAACGCCTGCGCGAACGCCGACCCGATCCAGGTCCACACCACCCAGACGAGCGCGGCGACCGGGACGCGACGGTTCGGGTCGGTGTCCATGGGCACGCCGCCGCGTCGACAGATCTCGATGAGTGTCATGGCCACGACACCCACGAGCGCCCACCCGGCGAAGTTGGTGAGCGGGATCTGCTCCATGCCCGGCAGGCCCGCGTCGGTGCTGCGCCAGGCCCACAGGTCGTCGGCGACCATCTGCGGGTCGAGGTACAGGTCCCAGCCGACGAGCCCGACCGTCGCCAGCGCGACGCGCGGCAGGGCGCGGTCGCCGACGACGATCCCGGCGACCCGCCACACCGCCCACACACCGATGAGCCACGCGGCGCTGATCCAGATCGGCACGCCGGCGATCTGCGGGTGCAGGCGGTCGGCCGCGTAGGAGTACGTCCCGAACGGGAACCCGGTGTGCGTCCCCGACCACTCCGCCGCGAACGCCAGCACGGGCACGCCGACCACGACGACCAGACCGCGGCGGACGCCGAGGGCGACGAGCGCGTCGGCCGCCATCGCGACGACCGCCGACGCGAGCACGACGACCGTGACCGTGTCGCGGACGCCGGGACCGGCCAGCGGGTAGGCGATCTGCGCGGCGATCGACACGCCCACCGCGGCGAGGGCGAGCGGCGCGAGGGCATGGGGCGCGGGGGCCGCCGTCGGACGTGTCGCGGCGGCCGTCATCGTCGACCCGCTCCCAACAGCCCCGGCAGGGCGCCGATCACCGATCGCACGCGGTCGACCGGTCGGGTGCGGGAGGCCAGCACCGCCTGCGCGGCGATGGAGCCCGAGAGTCCGGACACACCGCCACCGGGATGGGTCGACGCACCCGCGAGGAACAGGCCCTCGGCGCCGGGCACGCTGTGGCCGCCGAGGTCGGGATGCGGTCGGAAGGTGAACATCTGGTCGGCGGACATGTCGACGTGCATGACGTTGCCGCCGATCAGGCCGAGCTCGTCCTCGAGGCGATCGGGGGTCTGCGCGTAGACGTGCTCGACGGTGTCGGCGAAACCCGGTGCCCACGAGTCCATCTCGGTGAGGACGGCGTCGGTGGCCTCCTCGCGCACCGATTCCCACGACCGCCCGCCGGAGAGTCGGTAGGGGTGCCACTGGGTCCACAGGGTGAGCATGTGCCGGTCCGGCGGGGCCAGTGACGGGTCGATCGCCGAGAAGCCCATGGGCAGGACGACGGGTCGGCGCGGCAGGTCGCCGGCCCGGGCGTCGCCGTGCGCCCGGGCGAGGTGCCCGCGGTCGGTGACGAGCAGTCCCAGGCCGGAGTGCACCCCGTGCTCGGGGAGACCGGCGGGGAGGTTCGCGTATTGCGGCAGCGCCGTGGTGCCGACGCGGATCGCGCTGCCCACACCCGGGCCGACGTCGATCCGTGATCGCCACCGGTCGAGGGTCGACCCGTCGTGTCCGCCCGCGGAGAGCATGTCGAGCGTGGTGAGGATGTGACAGGCGGCGATGACCTGTGTGGCGGTGTGCTCGTCGCCGGACGCCGTCCGGACCCGCCAGCGATCGCCGTCGGGCGCGATCTCGACCGCCGCGTCGCCGAGATGAACCGAGCCGCCGTCGGATTCGAGGGACGAGATGAGCGCGGTGGTGAGTGCACCGCTGCCCCCGATCGCGCGTCCGGGCGGTCCGGAGTGCATGAGCGCGGCGATGCCGACCATCGGTGCGGTTCCCGGCTCGCTCATCGGCGGCCCCGACTGCGCGCCGAACCAGGCCAGCGCCGCCTTCAACCGCTCGGAGGTGAACCAGCTGTCGAGCAGGGCGTCGCCCGACCGGAGGAACTCCTGCGCCAGCTCGGGTCCTGCGGTCCGCCCCGACCGGCCGTCGCGGGTGGGCATGCCCCAGAACGCCCGCACGAAGGTGGCGGGCGCGGGTCGCGCGCCGAACATCCGCATGACCGCCTGCGAACGCGGTCCCCACACCCCGACGAAGTCGCGGTAGGCCTGGGCGTCGCGGGCGCCGCACGACGCCTCGATGGACGCGCAGGTCGCGTCCAGGTCGACCCGGAACACGATGGCGGGGGAGTCGCCGACCGCGGGTGCGAACGCCCACGGGTCGCAGTCGACGTAGCGGAGCCCGTGGCGGGCGAGGTCCAACCTCTCGACGAGACCCGTGTGCCGGATCATGATGTGGGCGCTCGAGCCCCGGTCGACCTTGTAGCCCGGGAAGCGTTCGACGGTGGACACCGCGCCGCCGGGGACGGTGTCGCGCTCGACGACGGCGACGTCGAGTCCGGAGCGCGCGAGCAGGGCCGCCGCGACCAGACCGTTGTGTCCGGCGCCGACCACCACCACGTCGTGAGGTGTGTGCATCACTCCATGGTGCCCGGTGCCGGCCGGGGCGAGACGAACCGCCGGGTCAGTGGTCCGCGCGCATCGGCAGCCGCCGCCCGAGGACGGCGAACGGCCGTGGGTCGCCGGTGAAGCTGAAATGCCGCAGCAGGTCGTCGAACCCGAGGCGTCGGTAGAGCCGCCACGCCCGGTTGTCGTCGCGGGCGACCTCCGGGGTCGACAACAACACGCTGCTCTCGAGCCGGTCCCGCAGCAGTCGGACGAGGACGCGCTGGCCGAGGCCCGCGCCCTGACGCGCGGGGTCGACGTGTAGTTCGGTGAGCTCGAAGTAGTCGCGGGTGATCTCGGTGATCTGCGGTGCGGTGAAGCCCGCGAGCCGCAGGCCGGCGCACAACTGCTGGTTCCACCACTGGTCGGGGGCGCCGCGGTAGCCGTATCCGATGGCGACGAGGCGGTCGGACCCGTCGACGGTGTCGGTCTCGACCGCGCCGACGGCCTGCCATCCGGGTCGCCGGGTGTGGTCGGTCCAGAGCGGGGCCCGGTGCGCCTGGGTGCCGCGTGGATACCCCATCGCGGCGACATAGATGTCGAGTGCGGGGGCCAACCATGTGTCGATGTCATCGACGGTCAGGTCGACGAGTCGGACCGGCACGGGGTCTGCGCCTCCTCTTGAGCACTGCGCGGGGGGTGGCCTATATTGAATAGGTCGAACGGGTGTTCGAGTGCTCAACCTCCGCGACGAGTGACTTCCCACCCGGCGACCTCCGGTCGGCCCGGTGGTGGACGAGGGAAGCGTCTGCCGCCGGGCCGGTCCGTCTCCGGGCCGGTTGTCGGTGGTGGCGGGTATCACCGACATCGTCAGCGGGCGAGGGACGCAGCGGCGCGGACGCGACGTTGAACCGGACACGAGCAGAAACGCCGACGGAGAGGGGAGCGCGATGACGACACGACGGTCGACACCTGATCCGAGGGCGATCCTGCGAGCGCGCGACCTGCTCGCCCGCGCCGACACCATGACCGTGCACGCCGACGACGTCGACGACACCACCGAGCAGGTGCGCGGGCTGTACCTCGCGGCACTGCGCGCGGCGGGCGCCGCGCTGGCCGTCGGCGAGACGTCCACCCGGCGGCGCGGCCCGGCGAGTGCGTGGGCGCGGCTGCCGCGCAGCGTCCCGGCCTTCACGCGGTGGGCCACCTACTTCGCCGGGCTGTCCCGGCTGCGCACGGACATCGAACTGGGCGTCGTGCACGACGTCCCAGGGGAGACGGTCTCGGCGACGCGGTCGGCCGTGGTCGACTTCCTCGCCGATGTCGAGGCTCTCGTCGACGCCTGCGCCCGCGGCGAAGTCGCCCCGCAGCGGTGGTCGCCGTCCGACATGCAGACGGCGTGACACAGTGGTCCTGTGTCGGGTGAGTAATGGTGGTCGCATCGCCGAACACCTCGTAGTATTGGCTCACTGGCCCGGGACGCGGGCCCGAGCCGCTCGGACACGCCAACTGGGCGAGACGACTCGCAACGAATCCGGTCACCGGACCGAGTGCTGTTAGGAGGGGCGGTGCCACTCTCGGAGCACGAGCAGCGGATGCTCGAACAGATCGAGAACGCGCTCTACGCCGAAGACCCGAAGTTCGCGTCGAACGTACGTCGGCGTCGGTTCGGCGGGTCGGCGGCACGGCGTCGGTTGCAGGCGGCTGTCGTCTTCGTGATCGGCCTGGCTCTCCTCATCGGCGGGGTCGTCGTCGACGTGACCGTCGGCGGGTTCCCCATCCTCAGCCTCATCGGGTTCCTGGTGATGTTCGGCGCGGGTCTGCTGGCGCTCTGGGGCGTCGGCTCGGCGCCGGCGGCGTCGGCGGGCGAGAGCTCCGGCGGCGACGGGCAGTCGCGTCGGGGACGCAATCGCTCGTCGCGATCGTTCAGCGAGCGCATGGAGGAGCGGTTCAACCGCCGGTTCGACCAGGAGTGACCTCATGGTGACGCGTCCGTACTGACGGGCGCCCACACCGACAAGGCCGCGTACCCATCCGGGTGCGCGGCCTTCGTCGTGTCGGGGGTCCGGCCCTGTCGCCCCCCGGGTCCCCACTTTCACCCACCTGCGGCCACCCGGGTCCCGTCACGGTGGCGGCGGTCGGTGCGACCTGCGGTTTCGTCGGAGAGCGACGCGACGCGACCGCGGATTTGGCGATGATCGCCCCACCGGAAAACCTGCATTTCACGGCTCTTTTTGGCGACCTGAAGCGGCAACTGCGCCCAGACATGGTGGCAAGTGGGGGAAAGTGGGGTAGAGTGGCTCGCGGAGGCAGGGAGTGCCGGACCCCCTTCCTTCACCGGCGGGAGGTGTCGCGGACGTGTTCGTCGGCACCCATGCACACAAGTTGGACGACAAGGGGCGGCTCACGTTGCCCGCGAAGTTCCGCGAACAACTGGCGGGAGGGATGTTGGTGACACGCGGTCAGGACCGGTGCCTCGTCATCTACTCGCCGGAGAAGTTCGAGGAGATCGCGCTGCGTGCCGCAGCGGCGTCCAAGGTCGACGAGAAGGCGCGCATGTTCCAGCGCACCCTCATGTCGAGCACGGAGGAGATGGTCCCCGATGCTCAGGGACGCATCACGCTCTCGGCGGAGCACCGGCGCTACGCCGGCCTGTCGAAGGCGTGCACCGTGATCGGCAACTTCGACAACGTGGAGGTGTGGGACTCCCAGGCATGGGAGGCCTACCAGTCACAGCACGAGGAGAGCTACTCGCGCGGAGACAACCCGGCACTGGGATCGATCCTGTGATCACGGTCCCGCCACCGGAGACGACGGCGGGACGCACCGCGACCGCACTCGGCGAGGCCAGGCCTTCGCCCGATCCGACCCTGACGCACTTCCCCAGCGCCAGGTTCGGTCCGACCCTGACGCACTTCCCCAGCGCCAGGTCCGGTTTCGGGCGGAGACCCGGCCTCACCGCAGCGGTCACCGCCGCCAGCCGTCGCGAAAGGGTGCCGCGGATGTCCATCACCGGCGATCACGGCCACATCCCGGTCATGGCCCGGCGGATGCTGGAGCTCGTCACACCGGCACTCACCCGCACCGCCCCCGACGGGCGGGACGCGGTCTTCGTCGACGGGACCCTCGGTGCCGGCGGACACACCGAACTGATCCTGCAGACCTTCCCGGAGGTCCGTGTGGTCGCCCTCGATCGGGACAGCGCCGCCATCGCCGGTGCGCGAGCGCGCCTGGCTCCCTTCGCCGACCGGCTGACGATCGCCCACCGTCGGTACGACGCCGTCGACGAGGTGCTCGCCGACGCCGGCCTCGACGCGGTGGACGCGGCGCTCTACGACCTCGGGGTCTCGTCGATGCAGCTGGACCAGGCCGACCGCGGGTTCGCGTACTCGGTCGACGCCCCGCTGGACATGCGGATGGACACATCCCACGGCCCGACGGCCGCCGACGTCCTCAACACCTACGAGCACGGCGACCTCGCACGGGTGCTCTCGACCTACGGCGAGGAGCGGTTCGCGGGGAAGATCGCCTCGGCCGTGCTGCGCGAGCGCGCCGTCGAACCGTTCGCCACCAGCGGCCGTCTCGTCGAACTGCTCTACCGCGTCATCCCGGCCGCGACCCGTCGCACCGGGGGACACCCGGCCAAGCGCACCTTCCAGGCGCTGCGCATCGAGGTGAACGGTGAGCTCGACTCGCTGCAGGACGCGATCCCGCGCGCCCTCGATGCGCTCGCCGTCGGCGGACGCCTGGTGGTGATGAGCTACCAGTCGCTCGAGGACCGGATCGTCAAGCGCGAGTTCGCCCGTCGCACCACCTCGTCCACACCACCGGGGCTGCCCTTCGACCTCCCCGGCACCGGTCCGACCTTCGTCGCCGTGACCCGCGGCGCCGAACGGGCCGACCAGGACGAGCTCGACCGCAACCCCCGATCGGCACCGGTGCGCCTGCGCGCCGTCGAACGCACGGCGCCCGCGTGAGCGACGACGCGTACCGAGACTCTTCCCACCCCGCACCATCGACCGCCCGCACCCCGAGGGAGACCCGCCGATGACCGGTGACGACCACGACGACGGCCTGCTGCGCGACCCCGCCGGCGCCACTGCGGTCCTGGAGGCCGACGATCGAGCCACCGACCGGCGCCCGCGTCGTGAGGCCCGGGAGTCGACGACGCGGACGCGAGGGACACGGTCTCCGGCCGCCCAGCGCGCGATCGAGCGCCGCCGGCGACGGACCGTCCAGCGGTCGACCGCCGAGCTGACCGGTGCGCGCGACCGGTCCCGCGGGGTGTGGGCGCGGCTCGTCGGTTCGCCCGCGGACGCGTTGCGCCGCATGCCGTTCGCCGTCCTCGTCGTCGCGATCCTCGCCGTCGGACTCGCGCTGACACTCTGGCTGTCGACCACCGCCGCAGAGGACTCCTACGGACTGTCCGACGCGCGGGAGCAGAACGCCACCCTCAGCGCGCAGCGGGACGCGCTGAACAAGTCCTACGAACTCGCCAACAGCGCACCGGAACTCGCCAAGAAGGCGGCGCAGCAGGGACTCATCCCGTCGAAGGACGTCGCCCGCATGGTCGTGGGGCCCGACAACCGGATCCGCATCGTCGGTGACCCGGCGCCCGCCTCGGGTGCGCCGGCCCCTGCCCTCAACGAGGGCACCCCGCGCGCCGTCGTGCCGCAGCCGGGCTCGTCCACCGACGGCAACACCGCCGCCGCCCCCGCCTCCGGTGCGGTGTCGGGCGCGACGGATCCCGCCGTGGCGCCCGCCCCGAACGTGTTGCCCGGCAGCGGGACCGCGACGAACACCGCACCGGCCGCGTCGGCGGCCACCGCTCCCGCGCCGTCCGCGGCCACCGCACCCGCGGGCACCACACCGACGACGGCCGGTCGACAGGCGCAGTCCGGGTCGACGGACTCGTCCGTTCCCCGATGACGGATCGGCGCCACGCCGGGCGCGGTGCGTCACGCAGCGCGTCTCGCGGAGCAGACTCGGGCCATGCCCCGGACCCCGACCGCTCCGTGCGCCGCGGCCGCACCGGCGACATGAGCACCACACGCACCCGTCGCCCGCCGTCCGGCGCGCGCAAGGCCTCCTCGGGCGCGCGCAACCGGGACGACGCGCCGCCGCGTGCCGGACGGCCGCACTCGGGCAGCATCCGCGGCGACGGTCGCGTCAGCGCCGGCGCCCGTGTCCGCACCGCCGTGCCCCAGTTCGTCACCCGCACCCGGATCGGCGCGCTCGTCCTCGGGCTCGCCGTCGTGCTCGTCGCGGGGAAGCTTGTGTCGCTGCAGATCTTCGAGTCCTCGTCGTTGTCGGCGCAGGCGGCCGACCAGCGCGCGGTGACCGAGGTCCTCGCGGCCAAGCGCGGGCCCATCGTCGACCGCAACGGGAAGCCCATCGCCTACACCGAGGAAGCGCGCGCCCTGACCTTCCAGCCGGTGAAGGAACGCGCCGCGATGGACGCCGCGCACGCGAAGGACCCCGCCGCCCCCGACGCCTCGACGCGCATCCGACAGATCGCCGACGGGGTCTACACCGCCCTGGGCGGGGCGGTGTCCCGCGAGTCGTTGATGTCCGAGCTCACCAGCTCGCAGCCGTTCGTGTACCTCGCGCGCTCCGTGGGCATGTCGGTCGCCACCAAGATCACCGACGACTTCCCCGAGGTCGGCGCCGAACGCCAGGACATCCGCCTGTACCCGGGCGGGTCGCTGGCCGCGAACGTCGTCGGCGACGTCGACTTCGACGGCAACGGCCTCATCGGCCTCGAGTCGTCGATGGACTCGACACTGCACGGCACCGACGGGTCGAAGACGTACGACCGCGGCAGCGACGGCGCGGTGATCCCCGGCAGCACCCGCAACGTGCACCCCGCGGTGGACGGACGCCGCGTCGAGCTGACCATCGACTCCGACATCCAGTGGTTCGTGCAGGCGCAGGTGCAGAAGGCCAAGCAGCTGTCGGGGGCGAAGAACGCCTCCGCGGTGGTGCTCGACGCGCACACCGGTGAGGTGCTCGCCATGGCCAACGACGGCACCTTCGACGCGTCGAAGCCCCTGGGGCAGCAGCAGGACGCACAGCTGGGCAACCTGCCGGTGACGTCGCCCTTCGAGCCCGGGTCGGTCAACAAGATCGTGACCGCGTCCGCCGCCATCGAGTACGGCCTGACCACCCCCACCCAGGTGCACCAGGTCCCGGGCAGCATCCAGATGTCCGGTGTGACCGTCCACGACGCCTGGGAGCACGGTGTCGCCCCGTACACGACGACCGGCATCTTCGGGAAGTCGTCGAACGTCGGCACCCTGATGCTCGCGCAGAAGGTCGGCGAGGACCGGTACGCGGCGCTGCTGCAGAAGTTCGGACTCGGTCAGCGGACCCAGGTCGGCCTCCCCGGCGAGAGCGCCGGCGACGTCCCGGCGCGCAGCCAGTGGTCGGGCGGCACATTCGCCAACCTGCCGATCGGGCAGGGCCTGTCGATGACGCTGCTGCAGATGACGAGCATGTACCAGGCCATCGCCAACGACGGGGTCCGCGTACCCCCGCGCATCGTGCGGGCGACGGGATCCGACGACCCCACCGCGCCGCCGGCGGGTGTCCGGGTGGTCAGCCCGCAGACCGCGCAGACCGTGCGGGACATGTTCCGCGCCATCGTGCAGAAGGACCCGATGGGCGAGCAGCAGGGCACCGGCTCGAAGGGTGCGGTGCCGGGGTACCAGGTGAGCGCCAAGACGGGAACCGCCCAGCAGGTCGACCCGAACTGCGGCTGCTACTCGAACTCCAGCTACAACATCACCTTCGCGGGGATCACCCCGGCCGACGACCCGCGGTTCGTCGTCGGGATCATGCTGGACAACCCGTCGCGGAGCAGCGACGGCAGCGGCGGCCAGTCCGCGGCACCGCTGTTCGAGACGATCGCGTCGTGGATGCTGCAGCGCGAGCACGTGCCGATGTCGGCGCGGCCGGCGCCCGAGATGATCCTGCAGGCGACCTGACGGGTCGTCCGTGGCGGCCCGCGTAGGCTGACGTGCTCGGGAGAGCCCGCACCCGGTGCGGGGCGGCGTGGTCGACAGGAGTGGTGATCGGGTGAGCGAGGGGACGTCGCGATCGGTGCTGCGCCCGGCCTCGGTCACCCCGGTCGCCGTCGACGCGATCGCCACCGCGGTGTCCGCCCGCCTCGACCTGCTCGGCGGCGCCACCACGGCGACGACCGTCACCGGCGCGACGCTGCGGGCCCAGGACGTCGCCGCCGGTGACCTGTTCGCGGCGCTGCCCGGCGCACGGGTGCACGGCGCGCAGTTCGCGGTCGACGCGATCGACGCCGGGGCTGCGGCGGTCCTCACCGACACCGCCGGAGCGTCCCTGCTCGAGACGTCGGTGCCTCCGGGCACCACCGTCGCCGTCCTTGTGCACCCCGACCCGCGCAGTGTCCTGGGCGCCGTCAGTGCCCGCGTCTACGGGGAGCCGTCGCGACGGCTGCGGCTCATCGGGATCACCGGCACCTCGGGCAAGACCACGACGAGCTACATGCTCGAGTCGGCCCTGATGGCGGCCGGGCAGCGCGTCGGCCTGATCGGCACCGTCGAGACCCGCATCGCCGGTGTGCGACAGCCCAGTTCGCTCACCACGCCGGAGGCGCCGACCCTGCAGGCCATGCTCGCCGCGATGGTGGAACAGGGTGTCGACACCGTCGTCATGGAGGTGTCGAGCCACGCCCTCGCGTTGGGACGCGTCCGTGGAGCGCATTTCGCGATCGGTGCGTTCACGAACCTGTCGCAGGACCACCTCGACTTCCACCCGACGATGCTGGACTACTTCGAGGCGAAATCGCGGCTTTTCGTGGCGGAGGCGCCCGAACACGCTGCGCGCGCGGTGATCTGCGTCGACGACGAGTGGGGTGAGCGGCTCGCGTCGATGGTCGGCCACGGCGCGATCACCACGTCGACACGTCACAGCGCGGCCGCGTGGTTCGCCGGACCGTCCCGACTGCGCGACGACGGGTCGCAGGCCGTGACCGTCCGCGCGCCGATGGGGGAGACCCACACCCTGTCCGTCCCGCTGCCGGGCCGCTACAACGTCGCCAATGCGGTCATCGCGCTCGCCGTGGCCGACGCGGCCGGGGTGACGATCGGCGACGCCGCCCGCGGCATCGCCGAGGTCCGGGTGCCCGGACGCGTCGAACTCGTCGACCGCGGCCAGGACTTCCTCGCCGTCGTCGACTACGCCCACAAGCCCGCTGCGCTCGACGCGGTGATCGCGACCCTGCGCGGACAGACGCAGGGTCGGCTGGCCGTCGTGGTCGGGGCCGGCGGCAACCGCGACGTCGGCAAGCGACCCCTGATGGGCGCGGCCGCCGCGCGGGGTGCCCACCTCGTCGTCGTCACCGACGACAACCCCCGCGACGAGGACCCGGCCCTGATCCGGGCCGCGGTGCGCGCCGGTGCCGAGGGCGTCGACCCCGACGAGCGTCCGGTCGGTGCGGAGGAGGTCGTCGAGATCGGCGACCGCGCGGCGGCGATCGCCCATGCGGTGGCCTGGGCCCGCCCCGGCGACGTCGTGCTCGTGGCCGGCAAGGGCCACGAGACCGGCCAGGAGGTGGCCGGGGTGAAGTCACCGTTCGACGACCGTGCCGTCGTGGCCGAGGCCGTCGAGGCGCTCGCGGGACGGACCGAGGAAGGGGAGGACGCCACATGACCGCCGAGGACAGCACCGTCTGGGTGATCGACCGGTCCGGCGCCCCCGCCGGCCCCGACGACGTCTCCGACGCCCTCGCCGATCTCGTGCGCACCGCCCGTGCGCGCGTCGTCCCCGACGGTCCGGCCCGCACCTGGGCGGTGCTCGGCGACCTCGACGTCGAGGAGACCGACGACGCCACCGGGTCGGACCGGGCCGTCGCGCACGACCGCGTCGGACGCCGTGCGGTGCGTCTGGCCGTCGACACCACCGTGTCGGTCGGGGAGTCGCGATGGGTGCGGGCCCTGCACCAGGGCGCGGTCATGGAGGGCTCCTGGGGCGACGAGGCCCGCCTCGTGGCCGACGCCGACGCGGCCTGGGAGACCCTCGACGCCGAACTCGGCGCCGGCGACGTGGTGCTCGTGGCCGGTGGCGGGGCCGAGTTGTCCCGGCTGGCGCGGACATTGTTGGATGACGAACGGTGCACGGCCCGACCGTGACGCCTCGTGGAGGGTTCCGGCCCGCACCCGCGGGGACGATGGCGACGATGGGGACGACGTAGGTGACGCAGATCCTGGTGGGCGGCGCGGTCGCGCTCGCGGTGTCGATCCTGCTGACCCCGGTCCTGATCAAGGTCTTCTCGCGACAGGGCTTCGGTCAGGAGATCCGCGTCGAGGGACCGCAGAGCCATCAGACCAAGCGCGGCACCCCCTCGATGGGCGGCGTCGCGATCATCGCGGCCCTGTGGGCGGGCTACTGGGCCGCCCACCTCACCGGCCTGATCAACGGCGGTCAGGGTCCGAGCGCGTCGGGGATGCTCGTCCTCGGTCTGGCGACGGTCCTGGGTGGTGTCGGCTTCCTCGACGACTTCATCAAGATCCGCAAGCAGCGCAACCTGGGCCTGAACAAGACCGCGAAGTCGGTGGGGCAGCTCGTCGCGGCGCTGCTGTTCGGTGTCCTCGCGCTGCAGTTCCGCAACGGCAACGGCGACGCACCCGCCTCGGTGAAGCTCTCCTATGTCCGGGACATCAACGCCGTCACGCTCGGGTCGGTCGCGTTCGTCGTCTTCTGCTGGCTCGTGGTGGCGGCGTGGTCGAACGCGGTGAACTTCACCGATGGCCTCGACGGCCTCGCGGCCGGGTCGATGGCGATGGTCCTGGGCTCCTACGTGCTCGTCACGTTCTGGCAGTACCGCAACGCCTGCTCCGGCGGCCCGAAGCTCGGCGCCGACGTCAGTTCCGGGTGCTACGACGTCCGCGACCCCCTCGATCTCGCGCTGATCGCCGTCGCCGGGGGCGGCGCCTGTCTGGGGTTCCTGTGGTGGAACGCGGCGCCGGCCAAGATCTTCATGGGCGACACCGGATCGCTGGCGCTGGGCGGCATGCTCGCCGGGCTGTCGATCACGACGCGCACCGAGTTGCTCGCCGTCGTCCTCGGTGCGCTGTTCGTCGCCGAGATCGTCTCGGTGGTCATGCAGATCGCGTTCTTCCGCACCACCGGCCGACGCGTGTTCCGGATGGCGCCCTTCCACCATCACTTCGAGCTCGGCGGGTGGGCGGAGACGACCGTCATCATCCGCTTCTGGCTGCTGACCGCCATCGCGTGTGCCCTCGGCCTGTCCCTGTTCTACAGCGAGTTCCTCACCACCAACGGTGGCTGACGTGAGCGGGCACGCGGCTCTGCTCACCGACATCGGGTCCCTGCGCGTCGTCGTGGCGGGTGCCGGGACCGCGGGTGCGTCGGCGGCACGCTTCCTCGCCGACCGCGGTGCGCACGTCGTCGTGGTCGACGACCGCGCCGGCGCCGCGCTCGCCGGTCTGGACGTCGTGCCGACCGCTGCGGTGGTGGGCGACGGTGTCCTCGACGCCGACCTGCTGGTGGTGTCGCCCGGTTTCCGGCCGGAGTCCGGCGTCGTCGCGGCGGCGCGGGCGTCCGGCGTGCCGGTGTGGGGCGAGGTCGAGCTGGCCTGGCACGTCGACGTCTCCGGCCTGCTGGGCCCGCCGCGCACGTGGATCGTCGTGACCGGGACCAACGGCAAGACGACGACCACCTCCATGGTCGAGGCCGTCGTCGAGCGCTCGCCGCACACCGTCGCCGCCTGCGGCAACATCGGACTGCCCGTGCTCGACGCCCTCGTCGCCGAGCCCCGGGTCGACGTCCTCGCCGCGGAACTGTCGTCGTTCCAGCTGTTCTGGGCGCCCTCGGTGACCCCGGCCGCCGGTGTGGTGCTCAACATCGCCGAGGACCACCTCGACTGGCACGGGTCGATGGACGCCTACGTCGCGGCCAAGGCCGGCGCCCTGCGGGGCCCGCTGGCGGTGGTCGGCGGCGACGACCCGGTCGCGGGGTCGATGTCGGCGACGACCCCCGACGGCCGGACCGTCCGAACGCGACTCGGACCGCCCGCCGACGGGGAGGTGGGTGTCGCCGACGGACACATCGTCGACCGCGCGTTCGGTCCAGGTCGCACACCCCGCCGCGTCGTCCCCGTCGCCGGGCTGCGTCCCCCCGGGCCGCCGGGCGTCGCCGACGCCACCGCGGCGGCCGCCCTGTGCCTCGGCATCGGGATCGACCCCGCCACGGTCGCCGACGGTCTGTCCGGGTTCGTGCCGGGCCGCCACCGCGGCGAGGTCGTCGCGCGGTGGGGCGACGTCGTCGCCGTCGACGACTCCAAGGCCACCAACCCCCACGCCGCCCAGGCCTCGGTCGCCGCACGCCGCCGCGTCGTCCTCGTCGGGGGAGGGCAGCTCAAGGGCGCGGCCGTCGACGACCTGGTGCTCGCGGTGGCGGACCGCGTCGCGGGTGCGGTCCTGCTCGGCGTCGACCGCGACGTGATCGCCGCCGCGATCACGCGACACGCCCCTGCAATCCCAACAGTCACACTGTTCACAGGGGACGATGGCCGGGTGAACGCCATGCCGGTCGTGTCCGGAGCCGACGACACCGCCGTCGACCGTGCGCAGGCGGCGGCCGCCGCGGCGTCGGCGCACCCGGCCGACGGGTCGACGACCGCTGCGGACCAGGTGATGGCCGCCGCCGTCGCCGCAGCGCACGCGCTCGTCGGGACCTCCCCGGAACCCGTCGACGCCGTGCTCCTCGCGCCCGCGGCCGCATCCCTCGACATGTTCCCCGGCTACGGGGCCCGCGGTGACGCCTTCGCCGCCGGGGCGATCGCGTGTGGGGCCACCGCGGAGGTCCGCGCGTGACCGCGACCCCGACATCCGACCGCACCTCGCGGGTCGCCGGGTGGTGGGAGATCCCCCGCGGCATCGTCGACCCGATCCTGCGGCGACCGCTGGCCTCGTTCCACCTGATCGTGACCCTCGCGGTGATCCTGACCGTCTTCGGTCTCGTCATGGTGCTCTCCGCGTCCTCGGTGGAGGGCTACTCCCGCGACGGGTCCGCGTACGGCCTCTTCGCCACCCAGGTCGTCTTCGCGATCCTGGGATCGGTCCTGTTCTACGTCGCGCTGCGTGTGCCCGTCCGCCACATCCGGCGGCTCGCCGCGCCGATGATCGTCGTCACCACCGTGCTGCTCGCGCTGGTCCTCATCCCCGGCGTCGGCACGCTGAGCAACGGCGCGCGGCGCTGGTTCGTCGTCGCCGGCTTCTCCGTCCAGCCCTCGGAGCTGGTGAAGCTGGCCCTGTGCGTGTGGGGCGCCCACCTGCTCTCGTCGCGGCTGCGGGAGCAGGCGTCGCTCAAGGAACTCCTGGTGCCGCTGGTACCGGTCGCGTTCCTCGTCTGTACCCTGATCATCCTGGAGCCCAACCTCTCCACCACGATCACCATCGCGATCATCGTGGGCACCCTGCTGTGGTTCGCGGGCCTGCACATCCGGGTGTTCGTGATGTTCGTGGTCACCGGCGCCGCGCTCGCCGTCGTCCTCGCCCTCGTCGAGGGCTACCGCTCGCAGCGCGTGCAGAGCTTCCTGGGCAACATCGACGACCCGCAGGGCGCCGGCTACCAGGCCCGACAGGCCCGCTACGCCCTCGCCAACGGCGGGCTGTTCGGCCAGGGTCTCGGACAGAGCCGGGCCAAGTGGAACTACTTGCCCAACGCGCACAACGACTTCATCTTCGCGATCATCGGCGAGGAGCTCGGCCTGCTCGGCGGGCTGACCGTCATCGCGTTGTTCGTGCTGCTCGCGTTCGTGGGCCTGCGGATCGCGCTGCGTGCGGTGGACCCGTTCCTGCGCATGATGACCGCGGCGATCACGGTGCTCATCAGCGTCCAGGCGCTCATCAACATCGGCTACGTCATCGGGTTGCTGCCGGTCACCGGGATCCAGCTGCCGTTGCTGTCCGCCGGTGGCACCTCGACGTTCACGGTCCTCGTCATGCTGGGGCTGCTGGCCAACGCCGCCCGCCACGAGCCCGAGGCCGTCGCCGCGTTGGCCGCGACCGGTGACGGGCGCCTCGGCCGGTTCCTGCGGCTCCCGCAGCCCGAGACCTACGTCCCGCCGCGGGTGCAGCAGTGGCGCGCACGTCGTGCCGCGACCGGGCCCGCACCTCGTCCGACACGACGGACCGGGCAGGTCCCTCCGCGGGGCGACGTCCGCCGCGCGCCCGACGCGCGAGGTCGACGCCGCGGCCCCGTAGCGTATTTCGGGTTCGGACAGCAGGCCCCGGCGCCGCAGCCGCGTCGACGCCCCGCCCCCGAGCCGACCTGGGACGACCCGGGATGGCGATCGGCGCGGCCTGTCCCGGTGCCCCGGGCACGTAACCGCTCGTCGGTCGGTGGCGACCGGTGGCCCGGCCCGCCGGGGACCCGGTGGTGACCGCGGACGGTCCGCTGTCGGTGGTGGTCGCCGGGGGCGGGACCGCCGGTCACATCGAACCCGCCCTCGCCGTCGCCGACGCCGTGCGTCGACTCGCGCCGGACACCCGCATCACCGCGCTCGGCACCGCGCGTGGGTTGGAGACGACGATCGTCCCCGACCGCGGCTACGACCTCGAACTGATCCCGCCGGTCCCGTTGCCGCGCAAGCTGTCCCGCGACCTCGCGGCCGTCCCGCTACGTCTGCGTGCCTCGGTGCGCGCCGCGCGTCGGGTGCTCGACGCGGTCGACGCCGACGTGGTGATCGGGTTCGGCGGGTACGTCGCCCTGCCCGCCTACATCGCCGCGCGCGAGAAGGTGGCCCGGCGGTCGCGGATCCCCGTCGTCGTCCACGAGGCGAACGCCAGCGCCGGCATCGCCAACCGTGTCGGTGCCCGACTGGCGGACCGCGTGCTGGCCGCCGTGGACGGTTCCGGCCTCGACGCCGAGGTCGTCGGGATCCCCGTCCGAGGCTCGCTGACCACCCTCGACCGCGGTGCGGTGCGCGCGCAGGCACGGCACTACTTCGGCCTCGACCCCGACGCACCGACCCTCCTGGTCTTCGGCGGGTCCCAGGGGGCGCGGACCATCAACGAGGCGGTCGCGTCGTCGGCGGAGGCGTTGGGCCGCGCGGGGATCGGTGTCCTGCATGCCCACGGGCCGAAGAACACCGTGTCGCCGTCGTCGCCGGCCGGGGCACCGCCCTACGTCGCCGTCGGCTACCTCAAGCGGATGGATCTCGCCTACGCCGCAGCCGATCTCGTCCTCTGCCGGTCCGGCGCCATGACCGTCGCCGAGATCTCCGCCACGGGGCTGCCCGCGATCTACGTCCCGCTCCCGCACGGCAACGGCGAGCAGCGACTCAACGCGCTACCGGTCGTGCAGGCCGGGGGAGGGCTGCTCGTCGACGACGCCGACCTCACCACCGACCGTGTGTCCACCGAGGTCGTCGACCTGCTCACCGACGCCGCTCGACTCGCCGAGATGTCACGTGCCGCAGCCGGTGTCGGCCACCGCGACGCGGCCGCGGTGGTCGCCCGGGCCGGACTGGAGGCGGCGCGCGCCCACCGGGGGCGGCGATGAGCACCGGCGGTGCACCGCTGCCCGAGCAGCTGCGCCGTGTCCACATGGTCGGCATCGGGGGAGCCGGGATGTCGGGGCTGGCGCGGATCCTGCTCGCCCGCGGTGCGCAGGTGTCCGGATCCGACGCCAAGGACGGACGCGGCGTGATGGCGCTGCGGGCGCGCGGCGCGGTCATCCGCGTCGGGCACGACCCCTCGGCCCTGGACCTGCTCGACGGTGGGCCCACCGTCGTGGTGACGACCCACGCCGCCATCCCGAAGACGAATCCCGAACTGGTGGAGGCGAACCGGCGCGGCATCCCGGTGATCCTGCGCCCGCAGGTGCTCGCCGACCTGATGGCGCCGTACCGCACCACCCTCATCGCGGGTACCCATGGCAAGACCTCGACCACGTCGATGACCGTGGTGGCACTGCAGCACTGTGGTCTCGACCCGTCCTTCGCCGTCGGCGGGGAGCTGAACGAGTCGGGCACCAACGCCCACCACGGCTCCGGCGAGGTGTTCGTGGCCGAGGCCGACGAGAGCGACGGCTCGCTGCTGGCCTACCGCCCCGACGTCGTCGTCGTGACCAACGTCGAGGCCGACCACCTCGACCACTTCGGCACGGTCGAGGCCTACGTCGCCGTCTTCGACGCCTTCCTCGACCGGCTCGCCCCGGGCGGCGTTGTCGTGGTGTGCCTCGACGACGAGGGGTCGGTGGCGCTGGCACAGCGGACCGCGTCGCGTCTGCTCGATCGCGGCGTGCGGGTGATCGGCTACGGGCGCGGCCTGCACGCAGACCGCGTGCCGGACGTCGATCATGCTGTGCGCCTGCGTGACTGGTCCGCGCACGGGTCCGGCGGGCGCGGACGCGTCGTCATCGACCTCGACGGCACCGGTCCCGGTGAGCACACCATCACGGTGGGCGTGCCCGGGATCCACATGACCCTCAACGCACTCGGGGCGATCGCCGCCGCGGTGTGCTCGGGCGCACCCGTCGACGGGGCCGTCGCCGGCATCGAGTCGTTCACCGGGGTGCACCGCCGCTTCCAGCTGCGCGGCCGCGCCGCCGGGGTGTCGGTGTACGACGACTACGCCCACCATCCGACGGAGGTCGCCGCCGTGGTCACCGCGGCCCGCGAACTCGCCGAGCAGACCACGGGCGGTCGCGTCGTCGCCGTGTTCCAGCCGCATCTGTACTCGCGCACCGCCACCTTCGCCGACGAGTTCGCGGCAGCACTCGACGGCGCCGACGAGGTCGTCGTGCTCGACGTCTACGGGGCCCGCGAGGAACCTCTCGACGGGGTCACCGGACGGACGATCGCCGACCGCGTCCGCGCCTCGACCACCTACGTCGCCGACCTGTCCGAGGTCGCGCGCACCGTCGCCGACCTGGCCCGCCCCGGGGACGTCGTGCTCACCCTCGGCGCCGGCGACATCACCATGCAGGCCCCCGAGATCGTCGCCGCGCTGGCGGACCGGGACGAGACGGACAAGGGAGATCTCCGATGACCGCATCGCTCACCGACGACCGCGACCTCGACCGGGACGACGACGGCGAGCCCAGGGCAGACCGACGACCGGTCGACCGTCGGGACCGGCGTGGACGTCGCCCCGTCGGCGGGGTGAAGCGCCTCGTCGGGACGATCGTCGCGATCCTCGTCCTGATCGGTGCCGCGCTCGCCTCCTACTTCACTCCGATCATGTCGGTGCGGTCGATCGACGTGTCCGGGACACAGGTCCTCGACCCCGCACAGATCGTCGCGACCTCGCAGATCCGCATGGGCACCCCGCTGCTGCAGGTCGACACCACCCCGGCCGCCGAGCGGATCGCGGCCATCCCGCGGGTGAAGTCGGTGCGGGTGCAGCGCTCGTATCCGTCGGGCATCGACATCACCGTGCAGGAGCGGGTCGCCGTGGCATTCGTCGCGCGCAACGGCTCGTGGCACCTCGTCGACGTCGACGGCGTCGACTTCGACCGACAGAAGGCGCTGCCGCGACTGCCGCGTCTCACCGACGACCGGTCGACCGACACCGCAGCCGATCGCGCCGCGCTGTCCGTGGTCGCCGGACTCCCGGCCGACCTGCGGTCCCGTGTCACCGAAATCGGTGCCGACGGCGTCGCCGGGGTGCAGCTGACGCTCGCCGGCGACAAGAAGGTCATCTGGGGCGACGACGAGGACGGCGCGGCCAAGGCACGCACCCTCGGCTATCTCCTCACCCAGGACGGCACCGAGTACAACGTGTCGGCGCCGCAGTTCCCGACGTACCGCTGATCGAGGTCTGCTGTCGCTGACGTCGGCACGACGTGACGCGACATCGGCACGACGCGAGGCCGCATCGGCACGACGTGACGCGGAAGCGAGTGACTGCGATGCCGAAAATTGTTGTGCACAACAGTCTTTCGTCGGCAACTGTTGTCGGACCCCTCGGGTAGACATGTCCGTATGGAGCTCACCGGCACGGTCGACGCGCAGGACGTGCTGCGCGAGATGCTGACTGTGCTCGGTGGGTTGCCCGCGGCCGACACCGAGGTTGCGGCGATCGATCTGATCTCGCTGGCGGAGTCGGTGAAGTCCTCGTGTGCCGCGGTGCAGGCACAGCAGACGCTGCGTCTGCAGGAGTTGCGGTCGGCAGCCGAGGCGGAGGCCGGGGTGCCGGTCGAGCGGCGGTGTCGGGGGTTGTCGGGTGACGTGGCGTTGGCGCGGCGGGTGTCGGGCACCGCCGGCGGTCGGCATCTGGGGTTTGCTCGGGCGATGGGCGAGATGCCGAACACGTTCGCCCGCCTCCGAGATGGGTCGCTGTCGGAGTGGCGGGCGACGATCCTGGTCCGTGAGACCGGCTACCTGCAGGTCGAGGACCGTCGCGTGATCGATCACGTGCTGTCCGCGGACCCGGCGACCCTCGACGGTGTCGGGGACCGGGCGTTGGAGGCGTTGGCCAAGCGGATTGCCTACGCTCGGGACCCGCAGGCCGTGGTGGACCGCAACGCCAGCGCGCCGAAGGACCGCCGCGTGACGATTCGTCCGAAACCCGATGCGATGGTGCAGCTCTCAGCGCTGTTACCCATGAAGGCAGGTATCGCCGCGTACGCCGCGTTGAAGCAGTACGCGGACGGGCTGGTGGGCGACGGCGACCGGACCCACGCGCAGGTCATGGCCGACACCCTCCTCGAACGACTCACCGGCAAGGCCGCGGTGGAGGACCTGCCCGTCGCGGTCGACGTCGTGATCGCCGGTGATGCGCTCGTCGGGTTCTCCGACGCCGCGGCGGACGTTCCCGGTTACGGGCCGATCCCGGCTGACACTGCGCGGTCGCTGATCGCCGACGCGCTCGACGCCGACGCCCTGGTGACGATTCGACAGCTGTTCGCCGCCCCGGACTCCGGCGCGCTGGTCGCGATGGAATCTCGGGCCAGGATTTTCCCGTCCGGCCTGCGGCGGTTCATGACCCGCCGCGACGTGTCGTGCCGGATGCCGTACTGCGACGCCCCGATCGCCGAGATCGACCACGCCCACCCCCACGCCGACGGCGGATCCACCGACAGCGTGAACGGGAACGGCCTGTGTCGGACCCACAACCTGCAGAAAGAGAACCCCGGCTGGGCGGTCACCACCGCCATCGACGACCACGGCACTCACGAGGCACGGATCCGCACCCCAACAGGACACGACCACCGCTCGCGTGCCCCTGTGTGCGGATCCACCGCGGCGGCGTGAGCGATCCCGCCGACGGACATGTGATCCCGGGTTCTCCCGCGAACACGCGCGACACGCGGCGCGCCTCCTGGCCCACACCGGGTCTCGTGCCTAGCGTTTCCCCCATCACGTCGCTACTTGACATAACTCTGAACCTGTGGTTGAGGTTGAGACTTTCGTCGGGCGAGGTGGTGACGTACCCCCGGCACGCACCGGTCGGGGGGCAGGACCCGAGGAGAAGGCGAGTCTCATGACGCCACCGCACAACTACCTGGCCGTCATCAAGGTCGTCGGCATCGGCGGTGGTGGCGTGAACGCCGTCAACCGCATGATCGAGCAGGGCCTCAAGGGCGTGGAGTTCATCGCCATCAACACCGACGCCCAGGCGCTGTTGATGAGCGACGCCGACGTGAAGCTCGACGTCGGCCGTGACTCCACGCGCGGACTGGGCGCCGGCGCGGACCCGGAGGTGGGACGCCGTGCGGCCGAGGACGCCAAGGACGAGATCGAGGAGCTGCTCAAGGGCGCCGACATGGTGTTCGTGACCGCGGGCGAGGGCGGCGGGACCGGCACGGGCGGTGCACCCGTCGTCGCGAGCATCGCCCGCAAGATGGGCGCCCTCACCGTCGGCGTCGTGACGCGACCGTTCTCCTTCGAGGGCAAGCGTCGTGGCGGGCAGGCGGATTCGGGCATCGCATCGCTGCGGGAGTCCTGCGACACGCTCATCGTCATCCCCAACGACCGGCTCCTGCAGCTCGGCGACGCCGCCGTGTCGCTCATGGACGCGTTCCGCAGCGCCGACGAGGTCCTGCTCAACGGCGTGCAGGGCATCACCGACCTCATCACCACCCCCGGCCTCATCAACGTCGACTTCGCCGACGTCAAGGGCGTCATGAAAGACGCGGGCAGCGCGCTGATGGGCATCGGCTCCGCGCGTGGTGACGACCGGGCGAAGAAGGCGGCCGAGGCGGCCATCAACTCGCCGCTGCTCGAGGCGTCCATGGACGGCGCCCGCGGCGTGCTCATGTCGATCGCGGGAGGCAGCGACCTGGGTCTGTTCGAGATCCACAACGCCGCGACCCTGGTCCAGGAAGCCGCCCACGAGGACGCGAACATCATTTTCGGGACGGTCATCGACGACAACCTCGGCGACGAGGTGCGGGTGACCGTCATCGCGGCCGGTTTCGACGGCGGTGCCCCGCAGCGCCGGCGGTCGGAGACGGTCTCGGCCGGTCGGGCGACCGTCGAGTCCGCCAGCGCGGGGACGGTCGGGGGATCGGCCCCGGCGTCGGAGGCGATCTTCTCCTCGAGCGCGCCGTCGCGGGGCGAGTCGTTCGCCGACGCGCCGGCGCCGCGCCGCAACGCGGTCCAGCTCGACGACGACGACGACGTCGACGTGCCGCCGTTCATGAAGCGCTGAGCGCCGTGACCGGTCCCGGGCGGGTGCGCCGGGTCACCACCACCCGCGCGGGTGGGGTGTCGGTCGCGCCCTACGACTCGTTCAACCTCGGCGACCACGTCGGCGACGACCCCGCCGCCGTGGCGGCCAACCGTGCCCGGCTCGCCGAGCGGATCGGTGTCGCCGACGACCACCTCGTCTGGATGGAGCAGATCCACGGACGGGCGGTAGAAGTCGTCGACGGGCCGCGCACCGACGCGGTGCCCGCGACCGACGCACTCGTCACGGCGGTGCCGGGTCTGGCGTTGGCCGTGCTCACCGCCGACTGCGTGCCCGTCCTGCTCTCCGACGACGAGGCCGGCGTCATCGCCGCCGTCCACGCCGGACGCGTCGGTGCGCGGATCGGGATCATCCCGCGCGTGCTGGACGCGATGGTGGGCCTCGGCGCCGAGATGGGCCGTATCGGCGCATTCCTCGGGCCGGCCGCGAGCGGGGAGCGCTACGAGGTGCCCGCGGAGATGCAGCGGGACGTCGAACAGCACCTGCCCGGGAGCGCGACCCGCACCCGGCAGGGCACCTGCGGTCTCGACCTCCGCGCCGGTCTGGCGCGCCAGTTGTTGTCCGCAGGGGTCGCCGCCGTCGCGAGCGACCCGCGGTGCACCATCTCCGACCCGACGCTGTTCAGCCACCGGCGCGGTGCGCCGACCGGCCGACTGGCCTCGGTCATCTGGATCGACCCCGACGGGGCGGCGTGAACGAGCCCGAACCGGCGGACGTCGCGTCGCCGGAGCGCGTCGCCGAACTCACAGCCGGCCTCACCGCGGCACGAGAGCGGCTCGCGGCGGCGGCCCGTGACGCCGGGCGCGACGTCGCCGACATCGAGCTGCTGGTCGTCACGAAGTTCCATCCGGCGTCGGATGTGCGCGCCCTCGTCGATCTCGGCTGCCGCGCCTTCGGGGAGAGTCGCGAGCCCGAGGCGGGGCGAAAGGCCGCCGCGGTGCGTGAGTCCGTCGCCGAGTCCGTGCGCTTCGACATGATCGGGACGGTGCAACGCCGCAAGGCGACGTCGGTGGCCCGATGGGCCGACAGGGTCCACTCCCTCGACCGCGAGGCCGTCGCCGACGCGCTGGCCCGCGGCGTCGCGACCGCCCGTGAGGAGGGGGACCGCGACGGCCCCCTCGACGTCCTCGTGCAGATCAACCTCGACGGGGACTCGAACCGCGGCGGCGTCGTCCTCGACGAGCTCGACGCCCTGGCCGACCACGTCGCCGGTCTCGACGGACTGCGTCTGCGCGGGTCGATGGTCATCGCGCCGCAGTCCCACACACCGGCCCACTGGATGGAGCAGGCGGCGACCGCACACGCCCGTCTGGTCGCGTCCCACCCCGAGGCGGTCGAGTTCTCCGCCGGCATGTCGGGGGACCTCGAGGACGCCGTGCGACACGGCTCGACATGCGTGCGTGTCGGTACCGCGATCCTGGGAGAGCGGCCGTTACGCTCGCCGTAGCCAAATCACATGAGCACCATGCGGATCAGCGACACCAGTTTTCACACGGGACTCCCGGCACCTGCCGACGGCGAGGAAGGCACCACATGACCACCATGCAGCGGTTCAAGGCGTATTTCGGCATGGTCCCGCCCGGCGACTACGAGGACGACTACCTCGACGACGGTCCGGTGCGCCGCGACGACCACCACGACGAGCGGTGGGCCCGCGAGGAGCGCCTGCGCGCCCGTGCCTACGACGCCGACCCGCGTGCCGGCTACGACTCCTACGGCGAGGACCTCGAGTACGAGTACGACCGCGTTCCCGACTACGCCTACGCGGGGTCGGTCCGCGGCCCCGTCCCGTCCATGGAGCGGTCCGGTCTCGAGCGGTCGTCGATGGAGCGTCTGGGCCGCAGTGGTCGCCTCGAGCCGCTGAGCGCCGGCCGCGGCGGCGTGGTGCGCGGCGGGGGTGCCCGGATGACCCGCGGTGCGCTCGCGATGGACTCGATGGAGCGTGTGTTCGAGGAGGGCAGCCCGTTGGCCAAGATCACGACGCTGCGCCCCCGCGACTACAGCGAGGCCCGCACGATCGGTGAGCGCTTCCGTGACGGCAACCCGGTGATCATGGACCTCGTCGAGATGAGCAACGAGGACGCCAAGCGCCTCGTCGACTTCGCCGCGGGCCTGGCGTTCGCCCTGCGTGGCGCGTTCGACAAGGTCGCCACCAAGGTGTTCCTGCTCTCGCCCGCCGACGTCGACGTCTCCGCCGAGGATCGTCGCAAGATCGCCGAGACCGGCTTCTACAACCAGAGCTAGCAGGGGGTTCGGCGGACAACGGGCGAATCAGGCAGAGTTGACCGCGTGACAGTCGCCCGTGAGGTCATCTACTACCTGCTCTTCCTCTTCTGGTTGCTGCTGCTCGGCCGCCTGGTGATCGAGCTCGTGCGGTCGTTCGCCCGCGAGTGGCGACCCACCGGTGCGTCGGTGGTCGTGATCGAGGGCGTGTTCACCGCCACCGACCCGCCGATCAAGGCGTTGCGCAGGGTGTTGCCGCCGATCCCGCTCGGTCCGGTGCGTCTGGACCTGTCCCTGATGATCACGATGATCGTGGTGCTGGTGGCCATGGCGTTGGTGTCGCCGGGCCCCTGATCCGGACCGATCCGTGGCCCGCACCTGTGCCGTCGGCCCAGGGGTCGTTACTGTGACGGCTGGGTGAACTCGTTGTGCGTCGACACAGGGGACACCGTCGTCCGTGCTGACGGGCGTGAGGTCGGAGGAATCCGACGTCGCGTCAGAGAGGTGCGACGAACGGTTCTCCTGTGACAGGATGGGACGCCAGTTACTCTGATGCGAGGCGTTCGCGCGCCATCGCTTTAGGTGACCCGGTCCCGAGCAGCCCGCACCGAGACCACGACACGTCCACACGATGATTGATGTTGAAGGGGACCGACAATGCGGCTCACACCGGCTGATGTGCACAACGTCGCGTTCAGCAAACCGCCGATCGGCAAGCGCGGCTACAACGAGGACGAGGTCGACCAGTTTTTGGACTTCGTCGAGGCCGAACTGGCTCGCCTCCTCGAGGAGAACTCGGATCTCAAGGCGCGCGTGAGCGAGCTCGAGGGCGACCTCGAGCAGGCCAAGTCCGGCGCGGCTGCCCAGCAGCCCGCCCGTACCGAGGAGCCCGCACCGGCGGCACCGACGCAGGCGTTCGCCGCCGCGGCCCCGGCCGCCCCCGCAGCGCAGGAGTCGGCGTCGCCGGCCAGCACCGAGGAGGCGCACGTGCGTGCGGCCAAGGTCCTCGGCCTCGCACAGGAGACCGCCGACCGCCTCACGGCCAACGCGCGGACCGAATCGGAGAGCCTGCTCGCCGACGCCCGCGGTCGGGCCGACTCGATGGTGTCCGAGGCGCGACAGAAGTCGGAGACCATGCTCGCCGACGCGCGCCAGCGGTCGGAGGCGATCCTCGCCGACTCGCAGACCCGCGCCGAGGCCACCACGCGCCAGGCGCAGGAGAAGGCCGACGCCCTGCAAGCCGACGCCGAGCGCAAGCACACCGAGATCATGGGCACCATCAACCAGCAGCGGTCGGTGCTCGAGGGCCGGATCGAACAGCTCAAGACCTTCGAGCGCGAGTACCGGACCCGCCTCAAGACCTACCTGGAGTCGCAGCTCGAGGAGCTGCAGCAGCGCGGGAGCGCGGCCCCGGTCGACAACTCGCGCGGTGGCGACGCCTTCTCGTCGGACCCCGGCAACGGCGGCTTCACCAGCTCGGGCGGGTACGCCAACCCGTCGAACTGACACCGGCGGCCGCCGACCGGCGGCTGTGCGTGAGTGGAGGGTGGATCCGTGCTCGTGTCGGCTCTCGGGGCGACGCTGGTCGGGTTCGCCCTGCTCGTCCTCGCACTCGCGACGGGCACGTTGTGGCTGGCGGTGGCGTGCATCGTCATCTGCGTCGTCGGCGCCCTGCTGTTGCTCGCCGACACGCTGGGGGTCCGGCCGCACCTGCCCCGTCGGCGGCCAACCGCCACCTCGTCGCAGGCGCAGGAGTCGGAGGCGGATCGCTCCGACGACGACGCCCCGACCGAGCAGTTCGCGCGGATCACCGACGAGACCGTCGTGACCCTCGACGACGATCCCGCCACCGGGCAGACCTCGTCCGTGGAGCATGACCCCGCCGCACCGGCGCACCACGGTCGCCATGAGCGACCCGACCTCGACGACGCCGGGACTCCCGTCGACGACGCCGCCGACGAGTCGGCAGCCGACCCGCCCCGACGCGGTCGGCACGGCACCCCGGACTGAGCCCGCGACCGCAGGTTGGGACCGGGCACCGCGCTGACCTACACTTGCGTCGCGTCGATCCGGCCATCACCGGGGAGCATCCGGAAGAACAGGGCCCGCCGTCCGTCGCGGGATCGCCTCAGTAGACCCGGACGGGAGCGGCCCGAGACAGCCGCTGTCCACACCGCCCCCGCGGCGGCGATGGCACCGAGAGGCACCGGACACCGGTGCAAGCGGGGTGGTACCGCGGCGAGAACCTCGTCGTCCCCGTGTCCGCGACAGGCCGCACCCGCGGCCCGACCGACACGAGGGAGAGTCAGTGTCCACCGCACCCGAGCGCGCCGAGCAGGACCCCACCGGGCAGGAACCCACCGGGACCGCGGCACGCGTCTACCCGGTCGTCGACCTCGTCGGGACCGGCTCGCGCGCACCGGTCTTCCCCGACCTGGAGACCGCGGTGCTCGACTCCTGGGCCGCCGACGACACCTTCCGCGCGTCCATCGACAACCGGGACGGCGCCGAGGAGTTCGTCTTCTACGACGGCCCGCCGTTCGCCAACGGTCTCCCGCACTACGGCCACCTGCTGACCGGCTACGTCAAGGACCTCATCCCGCGCTACCAGACGATGCGCGGCCGCAAGGTCGAGCGCCGCTTCGGCTGGGACACCCACGGTCTGCCCGCCGAACTCGAGGCAGAACGCCAACTCGGGATCACCGACAAGTCGGAGATCGAGACCATGGGCGTGGAGAAGTTCAACGACTTCTGCCGGGAGTCGGTGCTGCGCTACACCGGTGAGTGGCGCGACTACGTCACCCGACAGGCCCGCTGGGTCGACTTCGACGACGACTACAAGACCCTCGACATCGACTTCATGGAGTCGGTGATGTGGGCGTTCTCCCGCCTGTACGAGAAGGGGCTGATCTACCAGGGCTACCGCGTGCTGCCGTACTCCTGGTACGAGCAGACACCGCTGAGCAACCAGGAGAGCAAGCTCGACGACGCCTACCGGATGCGTCAGGACCCGGCCGTCACCGTGCGCATGCCGCTGACCGGGGGAGTCCCCGACTCCCTCGTCGGCGTCAACGCGCTCATCTGGACCACGACGCCGTGGACGCTGCCGTCGAACCTCGCGATCGCGGTCAACCCCGACGTCGAGTACAGCCACGTCCGGGGCGAGGACGGCCAGGAGTACCTGCTGGCGACCGCCCGCCTGGGCCACTACGCGCGTGAGCTGGGGGAGAGCCCCGAGGTCCTCGGCACCCACACCGGCCGCGATCTCGCCGACGCCACCTACACGCCGCCGTTCGACTTCTTCGTCGGGCACCCCCGCGCCCACCGGATGCTGCTCGGTGACTACGTCACCACCGACAGCGGCACCGGGATCGTCCATCTCGCACCGGCTTTCGGTGAGGAGGACATGGAGCTCGCGACCGCCAACGGCATCGAGGTGGTGCAGCCGCTCGACCCGGGCGGCCGCTTCACGTCGATGGTCCCGCCCTACGAGGGGCAGATGGTGTTCGACGCGAACCCCGTCATCATCGCCGACCTGAAGACCGCCGGACGGATCCTGCGGCACGAGACGATCGAGCACAGCTACCCGCACTCGTGGCGCTCGGGCAAGCCGCTGATCTACATGGCGGTGCCGTCGTGGTTCGTCGCGGTCCAGCCGATCAAGGAGCGGATGCTCGAGCTGAACCAGGAGATCACCTGGTCGCCGGCGCACATCCGCGACGGCCAGTTCGGGAAGTGGCTCGAGGGCGCCAAGGACTGGAACATCAGCCGAAACCGGTTCTGGGGGGCGCCGATCCCCGTCTGGGTCTCCGACGACCCCGAGCACCCGCGCGTCGACGTCTACGGTTCGCTCGACGATCTCGAGCGGGACTTCGGGGTGCGTCCGACCAACCTGCACCGGCCCTACATCGACGAGCTGACCCGCCCCAACCCCGACGACCCGACGGGGCGCTCGACCATGCGCCGCGTCCCCGAGGTCCTCGACTGCTGGTTCGAGTCGGGGTCGATGCCGTTCGCGCAGGTGCACTACCCGTTCGAGAACGCCGACTGGTTCGACGGCGACGAGGCCGCCGGCGTCCCGGCGCGCAACCCGGGCGACTTCATCGTCGAGTACAACGGTCAGACCCGCGGCTGGTTCTACAACCTGCATGTCCTCGCGACCGCGCTGTTCGACCGGCCGGCGTTCCGCACGGCCGCCGCACACGGCATCGTCCTCGGCGACGACGGTCAGAAGATGAGCAAGTCCAAGCGGAACTACCCCGATGTCAACGAGGTCTTCGACCGCGACGGCGCCGACGCGATGCGGTGGTTCCTCATGGCCTCGCCGATCCTGCGGGGCGGCAACCTCATCGTCACCGAACAGGGCATCCGCGAGGGCGTCCGCCAGGCGATGCTGCCGCTGTGGAACGCCTACAGCTTCCTCGCGCTGTACTCCGACCGCCCGGCGACGTGGCGGACCGACGCGACCGGCGTGCTCGACCGGTACATCCTGGCCAAGCTCGCCGCGACCCGTGACGAGATGACCGCCGCCCTCGACGTGTACGACATCGCCGGCGCGTGTGAGTCGTTCCGCGAGCTGTGCGAGTCGTTGACGAACTGGTACGTGCGGCGCTCGCGGCCGCGGTTCTGGGCCGGTCAGGGTGAGTCGGTGGACGGTGCGCCGGCCGACGACGCCTTCGACACGCTGTACACCGTCCTCGAGGTCGCCTGCCGCCTGGCCGCGCCGCTGCTGCCGATGGTCACCGAGGCGATGTGGCGTGGCCTCACCGGGGGCCGGTCGGTGCACCTCACCGACTGGCCGACGGCCGACGAGATCCCCGCCGACGCCGATCTGGTCGCGGCGATGGACGAGGTGCGCGGGGTCTGCTCGACCGCGTCGAGCCTGCGCAAGGCGAACAAGCTGCGTGTCCGACTCCCGTTGCCCGCCATCACCGTCGCCGGCCCGGCGGCGTCGCGTCTCGCCGACTTCACCGGCCTCGTCGCCGACGAGATGAACGTCAAGGCAGTCCATCTCGCCGACGACGCCGAGGAGTTCGGCCGGGTCGAGGTCGTCGTCAACGCGCGTGCCGCGGGCCCGCGCCTGGGCAAGGACGTCCAGCGCGTCATCAAGGCCGTGAAGTCGGGCGACTGGCAGCTGCAGGAGGTCGACGGCGCCGAGACGGTCGTCGCGGACGGGATCGCCCTCGTCGACGGGGAGTTCAGCCGCAAGCTCGTCGCGGTGGAACCCGAGTCGACGGCCGAACTGCCCTCGGGCGGTGGGCTCGTCGTGCTCGACACCACGGTCACCGAGGAGCTCGAGGCCGAGGGCTGGGCGAAGGACCGGGTCCGCGAACTCCAGGACGCGCGACGCTCGGCCGGGTTCGACGTCTCCGACCGCATCGAGGTGCGTCTCGGGGTGCCGGAGCAGCGGCAGGAGTGGGCCCAGCGGCATCGGGATCTCGTCGCGGGCGAGGTGCTGGCGGTCCGGCTCGACGTCGTCGCGCCCGACGATCTCGGTGTCGACGCAGTCGATCTCGGCGACGGGGTGCGGGCGGAGCTGTCCCGGGTCTGATCAGGCCGGCGGGAACGCGGCGTCGATCGCCGATCGCAGCTGCAGCCCGAAGAGCGCTTCGGCGTCGGAGAAGGTGTCCCGGCCATACTGGCCGAACACCTCCGAGCTGATCGCGCCGACCATGACCGACCACAGCGACAGCGCCCGCACCAGCCCGGCATCGGTGACCGGACTCGCGAACTCGGTGCGGATGCGGTCGAAGTCGGCGCCCAGCGCCTGCGGCACGGCGTCGACCGGTGCGGGTGTCATCGTGGCGGCGATGGCGACGGCCCGCGCCATGACGCGTGTGCCCGGGCCGGTCGTCTGTTCCCCCGGGGCCTCGTAGCCGGGCACGGGCGTGCCGTAGAGCAGTGCCCACCGGGCGGGCTCGGCCAGCGCCCACCGCCGCATCGCCGTGCCCGCCGCGTACAGGCGCGAGTGGCCGTCGTCCGCGCCGTCGACGGCCTCGTCGACGGCGTCGGCCAGCTCGGTGTAGGCGTCGACGACGAGCAGGGTGAGCAGCTCGTCGCGGCTGCGCACGTACCTGTACACCGCCGACGACACGACTCCCAGGTCGCGGGCGACCGCCCGCAACGACAGTCCGCCGGGCCCGGAGGCGACGAGGTGCTCCCGTCCGATCCGCAGGATGTCGCGTTCCGTCTCGGCGCGGGCGTCGGCGCGGCGGGGGCTCATGGGGTCATGGTCGCACATTTCGAGAGCAGTGCTCTTGCTTTTGGTCGGCGGGCGATGCATACTCATTTTCAGAGAGCAGTGCTCTCGTTCACCGAGTCGAGGAGACCGTCATGACCACCACCCACTACGCCCGCCCGACCGGCCGCACCCAGGCATCGTTCAACGCCGCCGTCCGGTGGCTGTCCGACCACGGGATCGGTCTGGCCGGCGCCCGCACGCTCACCGTCGTCGGCCGCACCAGCGGCGTGCCGCGCACGACGCCGGTCAACCCGATCACCGTCGACGGCCGCACGTACCTGATCTCCCCGCGCGGCAACACCCAGTGGTCGCGCAACCTGCGTGCGGTCGGGGAGTGCGAGATCCGCCACGGCCGGTCGGTACGGGCCTTCCACGCCACCGAGGTCACCGACGCCGACAAGGTCGCGCTGCTGCGGCCGTACCTGAAGCGGTGGGGATGGGAGGTCGCGAACTACCTGCCCGCCAAGGTGTCGCACCGCTCGACCGACGACGAACTCCTCGCCGTCGCACCCCACGTCCCGGCCTTCGTCCTCACCCCGCACCCTGACCACCGGTCGTCGCGCGCTGCCTAGGCTGGACCGGTGGTGCAGCCTGACCGGACACGGACGTCGCGGTGGGTCCTGCACATCGACATGGACGCGTTCTTCGCCTCCGTCGAACAGCTAACCCGGCCGACGCTGCGCGGTCGCCCGGTCCTCGTCGGCGGCGTCGGCGGACGCGGCGTGGTCGCGGGCGCGAGCTACGAGGCCCGGCGGTTCGGCGCCCGCTCGGCGATGCCGATGCACCAGGCGCGGCGTCTCGTCGGGGCCGGCGCCGTCGTGGTCCCGCCGCGCGGGTCGGTCTACCGGGTCGTCAGCGCGCGGGTGTTCGCACTGGTCCGCGAGTCCATCCCGGTCATCGAGACCCTGTCCTTCGACGAGGCGTTCGGCGAACCGGAGTTGCTGGCCGGCGCGGACGCGGACGCCGTCACGCGCTTCGCCGAGGAGGTGCGTCGGCGCATCCGCGACGAGCTCGGTCTGGCCGCGTCGATCGGCGCCGGCAGCGGCAAGCAGATCGCGAAGATCGCGTCCGGGCTCGCCAAACCCGATGGCGTCGTCGTCGTCGACCCGGCGCAGGACCGGGAGTTCCTCCGCCCGTTGTCGGTCCGCAAGTTGTGGGGCATCGGACCCGTGGCCGGCGACAAACTGCACCGGCTCGGCATCGACACCATCGGAGACCTCGCGGACCTGTCGTCGGTCGAGGTCGCGTCGGTACTCGGGGCGACGGTCGGCCCGGCGCTGCACCGGCTCGCCCAGGGCATCGACGACCGGCCCGTCGCCGAGCGCGCGTCGGCGAAGCAGATCAGCGCGGAATCGACCTTCGCCGAGGACATCACGGCGCTCGACCGCCTCCGCGCCGCGATCGACGGCGCCGCCGCGGGGGCCCACCGCCGACTGCTCGCCGACGGTCGGGGAGCACGGACCGTGGTGCTCAAGCTGAAGCGGTCGGACATGTCGGTGCTGACCCGGTCGACCACGTTCAGCCCCGCCACGAGCGAGTTGTCGGTGCTGGCCACGGCCGCGCAACGCCTCGCGCTCGATCCCGTCGACATCGGGCCGGTACGGCTCGTCGGTGTCGGGTACAGCGGGCTGACCGCCGACGAGCAGTTCCAGCTGTTCGGCGCGGGCGAGGACCCGACGACGACCCCGACGGCCGAGGCGAGCTCTGGCGACGAGAACGACACGCCCGCACCGGATGTCGGTGTGCAGACGATGACCGGGCGGACCGTCTCCGACGACGGTGCGGTGACGTGGCTGACCGGGACCGACGTCGTCCACCCCGACCTCGGGCACGGCTGGGTGCAGGGCAGCGGACACGGCGTGGTGACCGTGCGGTTCGAGACGCGGACGACGGGTGTCGGACCGGTCCGCACCTTCGAGACGTCGACACCGGAGCTGCGCGTGGGCGACCCCCTCGACAGCCTCGACTGGCCGGACACGCTCACCGGACGCGATCCGGCCGGTGGCCCTGGCGTCGGGGACATCCCCTCCGACGGGCGGGCCGTCGAACAGGAACGCGACCTCGACGACGTCAGTGCGGTGTCGTCAGATCCAGGAACGGCCTGATCGTCGCGGCGTCCCAGCCGCGCGCGAGGCCCTCGGCGACGACCACACGCGCCTGCGACGCGCGCAGCCACGGCGAGACCAGCACACCGGCGGCGACCAGGTCGACGGCGCCCCCGCCGCCGCCGTAGGTCACGACCACCGGTCCGTCGGGCACACGCGTCGTCACGACCACGACGACGCCGGCCCGCACGGCCGCCCGCAGCCGGTCGGCGAGGTCGGGGTGGACGTTGCCCGACCCGTGCGCGGAGATCACGAGTCCCGCGGCGCCGCGGTCGAGGCAGACGTCGACGAGACCGACGTCCATGCCCGGGTGGGCGGCGAGCAGGTCGACGCGCGGCGTCGGACCGTCGGCGGGGGGCATGAGCGGGCGAGCGGGCGACAGCACGGGTGCGGCGAAGGCGTCGACGTCCGTCGTCGACCGCTTGGCGACACCCCGCGCCGGGAGCACCGAGCCGCCGAGCGCCACGAGGACGCCCCGGTCGCGGCTCGCCGGATCACGGGCGAGCGCGATGGCCGCGGCGAGATTCGCGGGGCCGTCGGGGTCGGGGTCCGACGCCGGGCGCTGCGCCCCCGTCATCACGACAGGCCGGGGGTCGGTGTGGGTGAGGTCGAGGAGCACGGCGGTCTCCTCGAGGGTGTCGGTGCCGTGGGTGACCACCACGCCGACGACGTCGGGATCGTCGAGCGCATCCCGGACGGCCCCGAGGACCTGTCGCTGCAGAGCCGGGGTCATCGCGGACGAGTCGACGGCCATCACCGATCGCGCCTCGACCGCGGGGTCGTCCGTGCCGACCAGCACGCCGACGTCGACTCCCGGCACCGCGCCGCCGGGACCCTCGACGGCGGCGATGGTCCCGCCGGTGCCCAGGACGACGACCCGCTCGTGCGCGCTCATGATCGATCACCTCATCGTGTCGTCCCGATGCTGGTCAACTCGGCCGACATCGTGTGGCGGACACGGTGCGGGGCGCGGTCCGGGGCCCGCTCCGCGACCCGTTTGGCATAGTGGTGTCCGATCCGGGGGGAATCACGGCCGGTCGCGGCCGTCTCCCCACGACGACGACGTCACCCGACAACGAAGGAGCCCACGCCTCGTGAAGCTGCAGAAGATCCTGACCGCCGGCCTCGCGGTCGTCGCCGCCCTGACCTTCACCGCCGCGTGCAGTGACAGCAGCGACGACGGCGCCACCGCCGACCCGGCCGCGTCGTCGGCGACCAGCTCGGCCGTCGACACCGGGGGCACCTCGGTCACCGATCCGTCGCAGCCGCCGAGTGCCGCGACCCTGAACGGGCTGCTGGAGAAGGCGCTCAACCCCAGCATCCCGGCGTCGCAGAAGACCGACCTGGTCCAGGGTTCCTCGGCCGACCCGCAGCTGTTCGACAAGCTCGTCAAGGCCAAGCAGGACAACCCGACCGTGACCTACCGCCTCGTGCCGCCGGTGATCGCGACCGGCAACGGCCAGGCCACCGTCAAGGTGCAGGTCAAGCTCCCCAACGTCCCGGAGCAGACCGTCGACGCCGCGATCGTCTACGACCAGGGCAAGTGGAAGCTCGCCAAGACCACGGTGTGCCCGCTGCTGCTGGCCAACAACGTCCAGAGCGCGATGTGCCCGGCGGCCAGCTGACACCGCACCTCGACTGACCTCCGCCCCGTCACCCATCCGGTGACGGGGCGGAGTCGTCTGCGGGCTGCGACCGGGCGCTACTGCCAGGTGACCGCAAGCGACGTCTGCTGCACCAGCGGACGCGCGGGGTCGTCGCCGATCAGGGTGCGGCCGCCCGTGAGGGTCAACGTGCCGGCGACCGGGAGGCCCCGCGCGAGGTCGATCGTGACCGTCCCCTGGCCGCCGAACGAGTACGACCCGATGGTCAGGCGTTCGCCCCGCCCCGGGACGGTGAACACGGAGTCGACGGGGACCTCGTCGACCGCGACATCGAGGACCACGCGGGACCCGGTCCGTTCGCGCAGCGTGGCGGTCGTCGTCTGCGTGACCGTCGCGGCGCCGTCGAGCGTGCGGACCGCGCGCCACCGAGCCCCGACACCGACCGGCTGGGTCGGCACCGCGACCGCGCGTTGCAGCGCCGACAGCAGTGTCTGCTCGACCGCGGACCGTGCGGCGTCGTCGGCGGCCTGGGCGGGCAGGATCCGCAACGACACCGGCACGGACCCGGCCGCGACGGCGAGCCCGGCACGGGACCCGTCGACGGCCGCCAGCGACCCGGCGAGCCCGGTGTCCGGTGAGGCGGCCTGGCCGAGCTGCAGCTCGACGTCGGTCGGATCCGCGCACGCGACGCGCGCCGTGAGCGGGAGGGTGACGTCCTGCGTCGCGGTCGACGGCTGCTCACCCTGACGCGCCGTGGTCGACGAGGACACGACCCGCAGCGTCACCTGTTGCGCCGACGTCCGGTCCGGCGTGCCGATCAAGGCGGCCTGAGGAGCCGCGCCGGCCGTGTCGAGGGTGACGGCGGCCGGCGGGATGGGCAGCAGCGACGCGCCCGTCGCGCCCACCGTCGTCTGCGTGGCGCAGCCTCCCTGCGACGCCGACGAACTCGACGCGGGCGCATCCGGGCCGCCCGAGGACCCGCAGGCGGTCAGCGTGAGGAGGGCGACACCCGCGATCGACATCGCGGCCACGGGCAGTCGTCGGCCACCGGTTCGGGCGGGAGACGGGGCGGGGGCGGACACGCGATTCAGGCTAGCGACGGCGGTGGGGGATGATGGACCCCGTGACCGACGACTCTCGGACCGACCCCGCGCCGACACCGGTCGCCGACTCCGGGGATCCCGTCGACGCGGCCACTCCGGTCCGTCGATCGCGGGCGATCCTGGCCGTCCTGCCCGCCGTCGCGCTCGTGATCCTGCTTCTCGACCTGGTCACCAAGATCGTGGTCGTCGCGACCATCGACCCGCAGCGACCGGTGCAGATCATCGGTGACACCGTCACGCTGCGTCTGGTCCGCAACTCCGGGGCGGCGTTCTCCTTCGCCACCGGCTACACCTGGGTCCTCACGATCGTCGCCGCGGCGGTGGTTGTCGGGATCATCCGGTTCAGCGGTCGCCTGCGGTCGGCGTGGTGGGCGGTCGGTCTGGGGCTGGTGCTCGGCGGCGCCCTCGGCAACCTCGTCGACCGGTTCTTCCGGTCGCCGGGGCCGTTGCGTGGCCATGTCGTCGACTTCGTGTCCGTCGGGTGGTGGCCGGTCTTCAACGTCGCCGACTCCGCGGTCGTCTGCGGTGCGATCCTGCTGGTCGCGCTCACCGTGTTCGGCGTCGAGATCGACGGCACCCGTACCTCGTCCGGACGGCCGAAGCGGTCCGCCGATGCGTGACAGCCGGTCCATGCCCGTGCCCGACGGCATCGACGGCATGCGTCTCGACGCCGGGGTCAGCCGCATCCTGGGACTGTCGCGGACGGTCGTCGCGACCCTCGCCGACTCCGGCGACGTCACCGTCGACGGCACGGCGGTGGGGAAGTCGCACCGGTTGACCGCCGGCACCTGGCTCGAGGTGACACTGCCCGAACCGGCCCGGGCGCCGGAGAACCCCGTGGTCGAGATCGTGGACATGTCGGTCCTCTACGCCGACTCCGACATCGTCGTCGTCGACAAGCCCGTCGGCGTCGCCGCGCACGCGTCCGTCGGCTGGACCGGTCCCACGGTCATCGGCGGTCTGGAGGCCGCGGGCTACCGCATCTCGACCTCCGGCGCCCACGAGCGCCAGGGGATCGTGCACCGGCTCGACGTCGGCACGTCCGGGGTGATGGTCGTGGCCGTCTCCGAACGTGCCTACACCGTGCTCAAGCGCGCGTTCCGCGAGCGCACCGTCGACAAGCGGTATCACGCGCTGGTCCAGGGGCACCTCGACCCGTCGAGCGGCACCATCGACGCCCCGATCGGCCGCCATCCCGGCAGCGAGTGGCGGTTCGCGGTGACCACCGCGGGCAAGCCCAGCGTCACCCACTACGACACGGTCGAGATGTTCGCCGCGGCGAGCCTGCTCGACGTCCACCTCGAGACCGGCCGCACCCACCAGATCCGGGTGCACTTCTCGGCCCTGCACCACCCGTGCTGCGGCGACGCGACCTACGGCGCGGACCCCACCCTCGCCGCACGGCTCGGCCTCGAGCGGCAGTGGCTGCACGCCCGCGCCCTGGGGTTCGCGCACCCCGCCGACGGGCGGATGGTCGAGTTCACCAGCCCGTATCCCGACGACCTGCAGCACGCGCTGGACGTCCTGCGTGCCGGCTGACGGCCCCGTCGGGGCGGCCCGGGTCGCCCGGGCGGTCGGTGTCCTCGTCCTGGCGGTCGCCGTCGTGGTCGGGGGCCTGTACTGGCTCGGCGCGACGCACCCACCCCGATCGCCGGGCATCGCCACCGACCGCCTGGGACCCGACCCCGGCGAGACCGTCGACGACTACCGCGCGACGTCGCAGCGCTCGCTCGACGCGGCGTCGGGGACACGCTGGGCCCTGATCTCGCTGCGTGCCGCGGTGACCGACGACGTCGCCCGCACGATCGTCGCGGGGACGACGCCGGCGCGGGTCGCGCTCCACGTGCCGATCGCCGGCGTCGCGACACCGGTCGCGGTCGTCCCGGTCACACCCGATGCCGGATCGTTCACGACGGCGCGCACGCTGGCGATCGGTCTCCTCGACGGTTCCGCGGTGAACGGGACCGGGTTCGGGGGGATCGTCGCGCAGGACGGCGTCCGGGGCGAGGCGGTGTCGGGAGTGGTCGGGTCCCGGCTCGCCGCCGGGTGCGCGTGCGTCGTCGGCGTCGTCGTCCGTGGTGCCGCCGCGCGGCTGCGGGAGATCGCGGCCGACCGTCGCGTCCGGGCCGTCGAGGCGCTCCCGGCCGACGCCACCGCCCGGTTCACCGTGGTGCCCCTGCTGCCGGAGCAGACCGTCGGCGGCGCCCCGGTGCCCGACTCCGGGCCCGTCCCCGCGCGCTGACCGGCGCGTCGCCGGGCGTGTCGCGCCCCGTCGGCCGGGCACGCCGCGTCGGTCCCCGAGGACGTCGGTGCCGCCACCTAGACTGAGCGCGTCGCGTCGGCGCCCTCCCGCAGTCCCGGGGGTGCAGCCGCCGGTCGCGGCGACAGGGGATGCGGGTCAGGAAGGTCGTGGAGTGTCAGGTCAGTTCGTCCATCTGCACAACCACACCGAGTACTCCATGCTCGACGGGGCGGCCAAGGTCGCGCCGCTCTTCGCCGAGGCCAAGCGCCTGGGCATGACCGCGATCGGCATGACCGACCACGGCAACATGTTCGGCGCCAGCGAGTTCTACAACGTCGCGAAGAAACACGACATCACGCCGATCATCGGCATCGAGGCGTACATCGCGCCCGGCTCGCGCTTCGACACCAAGCGCGTCCTCTGGGGCGACCGCGACCAGAAGTCCGACGACGTCTCCGGCTCGGGTGCCTACACCCACATGACGATGGTCGCCGAGAACGCGACCGGCCTGCGCAACCTCTTCCAGCTGTCGTCGCTCGCCTCGATCGAGGGCCAGCTCGGCAAGTGGTCGCGCATGGACGCCGAGCTCATCGCCGCGCACGCGTCGGGGATCATCGCGACCACCGGCTGCCCGTCGGGGGAGGTGCAGACCCGTCTGCGTCTCGGCCACGACCGCGAGGCACTCGAGGCCGCGGCGAAGTGGCAGGACATCTTCGGCAAGGAGAACTTCTACCTCGAGCTGATGGAGCACGGCCTCGAGATCGAGCGCCGCGTTCGCGACGGCCTGCTCGAGATCGGCCGCAAGCTCGGCATCAAGCCGATCGTCACCAACGACTGCCACTACGTGCACAAGTCCGACGCCGTCACGCACGAGGCGCTGCTGTGCATCCAGACCGGCAAGACGCTGTCGGACCCGACCCGGTTCAAGTTCGACGGCGACGGCTACTACCTGAAGTCCGCCGAGGAGATGCGCGCCCTCTGGGACGACGTCGTGCCCGGCGCGTGCGACACCACCGTGGAGATCGGCGAGCGCATCGGCGACTACTCCGAGGTGTTCACCCACCGTGACCGGATGCCGGTCTTCCCGGTGCCCGAGGGCGAGACGCAGGACAGCTGGTTGCGCCGTGAGGTCGCGACGGGTCTGACGCGCCGCTTCCCCGACGGCCCCGTCCCCGACGAGTACATCTCCCGCGCCGACTACGAGCTCGACGTCATCATCCAGATGGGCTTCCCGGCCTACTTCCTCGTCGTCGGCGACCTCATCCGGCACGCGCAGGAGGTCGGCATCCGCGTCGGCCCGGGCCGTGGGTCGGCGGCCGGGTCGCTGGTCGCCTGGGCGTTGGGCATCACCAACATCGACCCGATCCCGCACGGTCTGCTGTTCGAGCGGTTCCTCAACCCCGAGCGCGTGTCCATGCCCGACATCGACATCGACTTCGACGACCGCCGTCGCGGCGACATGGTGCGGTACGCGACGGAGCGGTGGGGCAGCGACAAGGTCGCCCAGGTCATCACCTTCGGCACCATCAAGACGAAGGCCGCGATCAAGGACTCGGCCCGCGTGCAGTTCGGGCAGCCCGGTTTCTCGATCGCCGACCGCATCACCAAGGCCCTGCCGCCGCCGATCATGGCCAAGGACATCTCGGTCAAGGGCATCACCGACCCCGACCACGAGCGATACGGCGAGGCCTCCGAGGTCCGCGGTCTCATCGAGACCGACCCCGACGTCAAGAAGATCTACGACACCGCACTGGGTCTCGAGGGCCTGATCCGCAACGCCGGCGTGCACGCCTGCGCGGTCATCATGTCCTCGGAGCCGCTGACCGACGCGATCCCGGTGTGGAAGCGCGCGCAGGACGGCGCCATCATCACCGGCTGGGACTACCCGTCGTGTGAGGCCATCGGCCTGCTGAAGATGGACTTCCTCGGTCTGCGGAACCTCACCGTCATCGGTGACGCGATCGAGAACATCAAGACCAACCGCGGCATCGACTTCGACATGGACGCGGCGCCCCTCGACGACCCGAAGACCTACGAGCTGCTCGCCCGCGGTGACACCCTCGGCGTGTTCCAGCTCGACGGCGGCGCCATGCGCGAACTGCTGAAGCGCATGCAGCCCACCGGGTTCGAGGACATCGTCGCCGTGCTCGCGCTGTACCGGCCCGGCCCGATGGGCATGAACGCCCACAACGACTACGCCGACCGCAAGAACGGGCGCCAAGAGGTCACGCCCATCCACCCCGAGCTCGCCGAGCCCCTGAAGGAGATCCTGGCCGACACCTACGGCCTGATCGTCTACCAGGAGCAGATCATGCAGATCGCGCAGAAGGTGGCCGGGTACTCGCTCGGACGCGCCGACATCCTGCGCCGCGCGATGGGCAAGAAGAAGGCCGAGGTCCTCGCCGCGGAGTTCGAGGGCTTCGAGGCCGGCATGAAGGCGAACGGGTTCTCCTCGCCCGCGATCAAGGCGCTGTGGGACACCATCCTCCCGTTCGCCGGGTACGCGTTCAACAAGTCGCACGCCGCCGGGTACGGGTTGGTGTCGTTCTGGACGGCGTACCTCAAGGCGAACTTCCCCGCCGAGTACATGGCCGGCCTGCTCACCTCCGTCGGCGACGACAAGGACAAGGCCGCCATCTACCTCGCCGACTGCCGTAAGCTCGGGATCACCGTCCTACCACCGGATGTCAACGAATCGCAGCGCAACTTCGCCGCCGTCGGCACCGACATCCGCTTCGGTCTGGCCGCGGTGCGCAACGTCGGCACCAACGTCGTCTCGGCCATCCTGCGGGCGCGCGACGAACGAGGGAAGTTCACCAGCTTCTCGGACTACCTCGGCAAGATCGACGTGACCGCCTGCAGCAAGAAGGTCACCGAGTCGCTCATCAAGGCAGGGGCGTTCGACTCGCTCGACCACCCGCGCAAGGGCCTGTTCCTCATCCACTCCGACGCCGTCGACGCCGTCCTCGGCACGAAGAAGGCCGAGGCCGTCGGCCAGTTCGACCTCTTCGGCGACGCCGGTGGCGACGACGCCGTCGTCGACGACGTCTTCGCGGTGAAGGTCCCCGACGAGGAGTGGGACACCAAGCACAAGCTCGCCCTCGAGCGGGAGATGCTGGGGCTCTACGTGTCCGGGCATCCGCTGGGCGGGATCGAACACATCATCTCGGCGCAGACCGACACCTCGATCACCAGCCTGCTCGAGGGCAACGTCCCCGACGGCGCGCAGATCGTGATCGGCGGCATCATCTCGGCGGTCACCCGACGCGTGAACAAGAAGGGTGAGCCCTACGCGGTCGTCACACTCGAGGACATGGTCGGTGGTGTGGAGGTGTACTTCTTCCCGCGCGCCTTCCAGGCCTACGGCATGGACATCACGCCCGACGCCGTCGTGCTCGTCAAGGCCCGCATCAACAAGCGCGACGACTCGACGATGATCAGCGCCAACGATCTCGCCGTGCCGGACCTGTCGCACGCGGGCGAGTCCCGTCCTGTGGCCGTCAGCATGTCGACGCGGCTGTGCACGCGGGACCGCGTCGGCGAACTGAAGCGAGTTCTCGCGCGGCACCCGGGTACCGCGGACGTGCACGTACGGCTCATCTCGGGGGACTCGACGACGTTGCTGCGTCTCGACGACACCTACCGGGTCACGCCGAGTTCGGCGCTGATGGGTGATCTCAAGGCGCTGCTCGGTCCGAGCTGCCTGGCCGGCTGACCCGCCCGCGCGGCGGCGCGGGCGTCAGGCGCGCAGGTGCGCGAGCCGCAGGCCCCACCAAGAGACGGTGGCGGAGGCGGTGGTGACCCACACGGTGAGTTCCGGCGACCGGGTGACGGTCAGGACCGCGGCCGCGACCACGAGCGCGACGAGCAGCGCATGGACCTTGTAGGCGGGCCACGGCACGCCTGCGACGTCGACGGACGGGACCGCGCGGACACCCTGCGTCGTCTCGATCGTCGTCATCGTCGCCTCCTGCCGCGTTCGAGGGCCGCCGTCGACGGGTATGGCACCGGAATGCCGGTGTTCCCGCCGCGTTGACCCCAGTGTAGGACAACCCGCGTCGAAAAGTTCGGTGCACCGAACTCTGGTGTCGCGGGCCACCGGACGACGAGAGGACGATCATGCCGTTGCAGGGTGAATATGCGCCGAGCACCAGTGACTGGGCACGCGAGCAGGCCGAGAAGATCGAGGCGTCGGGCGGCACCGAGGGAACCGACATGAACGGCATGCCGGTCGTGCTCCTCACGACCGTCGGCAACAAGAGCGGGAAGCTCCGCAAGACGCCGCTGATGCGCGTGGAGCACGACGGGAAGTACGCGGTCGTGGCGTCGCTCGGCGGCGCGCCCAACCACCCCGTCTGGTACTTCAACGTCGTCGCGAACCCCCACGTCGAGTTGCGCGACGGCGAGCAGGTGTTCGACATGGTCGCGCGCGAGGTGTTCGGCGGCGAGAAGGCGCAGTGGTGGGAGCGGGCTGTCGAGGCCTACCCGCCGTACGAGGACTACCAGAAGAAGACCGACCGGGAGATCCCGGTGTTCGTCCTGGAACCTGCCGTCGCGGAGTGAGGCAGGATCCCACCGTCGACGGATGAGACGATGGGACGCGTGAGCACAGCGACGCGACAGGAGACCGGCGACGGCGTCGACGGCGGCGCCCGGTTGACGGCCGCCGACGTCCGGGCCGCCGCGGTCCGCGTCCGTGACGTCGTCGACCGCACGCCGTTGCAGCGCAACACGCGGCTCTCCCGCGCGACGGGCGCGTCGGTGCTGGTGAAGCGCGAGGACCTGCAGACGGTCCGGTCGTACAAGATCCGGGGCGCCTACAACACGATGGCGCAGTTGTCGGCCGAGGAACTCGCCGCGGGCGTCGTCGCGGCCAGTGCCGGCAACCACGCGCAGGGAGTGGCCTACGCGTGTCAGGCGATGGGCGTGCAAGGTCGCATCTACGTCCCCACCACCACCCCGAAGCAGAAGCGCGACCGTATCGGGTGGCACGGGGGAGACGCCGTCGAGCTGATCCCGGTCGGCGACACCTATGACGCCGCCGCAGCAGCGGCTCAGGCCGACATGCTGCGCACCGGCGCCACGTGGATCCACGCCTTCGACGACGTCCGCACCGCCGCCGGACAGGGCACCATCGCGGCCGATATCCTCGACCAGCTCGGCTCCGCGCCGGACGTCGTCGTCATCCCCGTCGGCGGCGGTGGCTGTCTCGCCGGGATGGCGACGCTGCTGCGCGACGCCCATCCGGATGTCGTGATCGTCGGCGTCGAGCCCGCCGGGGCGGTGTCGTTGTCGGCGGCGCTCGTGCACGGGGGTCCGGTCACCCTCGGTGACATCGACCCGTTCGTCGACGGTGCCGCGGTCAAGCGCGTCGGCAGCGTCGTCGTCGACGCCCTGGCGCCGATGGCCCCCACCGTCGCGGCACATCCCGATCTGCCCGCCTCGGCGACCGTCCAGCCCGCCGAGCGTGTCCTGGCGCCGGGGTCGACACACATCGTCCACGTCGACGAGGGTGCGCTGTGCTCGACGATGCTCGAGCTGTACCAGGACGACGGCATCATCGCCGAGCCCGCAGGCGCGCTGTCCGTCGCCGCGCTCGAACACCTTGCGCTGCAACCGGACTCGACGGTGGTGTGCCTGCTGTCGGGCGGCAACAACGATGTCTCGCGCTACGGCGAGATCATCGAGCGCTCACTGGTGCACAAGGGACTCAAGCACTACTTCCTGGTCGACTTCCCGCAGGAGCCGGGTGCGCTGCGGGGATTCCTCGACGAGGTGCTCGGACCCGATGACGACGTCACCCTGTTCGAGTACGTCAAGCGCAACAACCGGGAGACCGGAGCGGCGCTGGTCGGCATCGAGTTGGGTTCGGCTGACAGCCTGCCGTCGCTGTTGGACCGCATGAACGCGTCCCGGCTCGGCGTCGAGCGGCTTGAACCCGACTCACCGGCCTATCGCTACCTGACCTGACCTGAATCGAGTCTCGACCCGCGTCGAGTGGGCGCTTCCCGACGTTCGTTGGGCGTTTCCGGACGCCGACTGGGCGGTTCCGGACGGGCGGAGCGACCCGACCGCCCACTCGACGTCGGTAACCGCCCACTCGACGAGTGATCATGGGCGGTTCGGCGGGACCCGTCAGGCGTGGGCGGGCGCGAGGATGTCGGCGACGATCTGGTGGGACTCCAACCGCGCATCGAAGTCGGCCAGCATCGAGCTGACCATGATCTCCTGCACGCCGGTCGACTCGACCAGGGCGCCGATGTCGTCGGCGACGCGCTGACGACCGCCGACGATCCACGCCGACGCGGAGTCGCCGATCGCGGCCTCCTGCATCGGGGTGAGCGGCTCGGCGAGGGCCTGCGCGACGGTGGGGTACCGGCCGGGGCGGGAGCCGTCGCGCAGTCGGGCCATCGCCAACCGGTGCGGCGCGGCCTGCTGCCGCGCGGCCTCGTCGTCGGCGGCCGCGACGACGGTGACGGTCAGCATGGCGTACGGCTCGTCGAGGACGCCGGGCCGGAAGCTGTCGCGGTACACCGCGAGCGCGTCGTACGTGGCGGCCGGGGCGAAGTGCCGGGCGAACGCGAACGGCAACCCGAGCAGCCCGGCGACCTGCGCGCTGTAGGTCGACGACCCGAGCATCCACATCTGCACGGCCGCACCCTCGCCGGGGACGGCGGTGATGGCGGAGTAGGGGTGCTCCGGCGGGAACTGGCCCGCGAGGAACGCGCGTAGCTGTGCGAGTTCCTGGGGGAAGTCGTCGGCGGAGAGGTTCGCGGCACGCCGCAGCGCGTGTGCGGTCACCTGGTCGGTACCGGGTGCACGTCCGATGCCGAGGTCGATGCGATCGGGGAACAGCGCGTCGAGGGTGCCGAACTGTTCGGCGACGACGAGCGGGGCGTGGTTCGGGAGCATGATGCCGCCGGAGCCGACGCGGATGGTCTCGGTCGCGCGGGCGACCTGGCCGATCATGACCGCCGGGCTGGAGCTGGCGATGCCCGGCATGTTGTGGTGCTCGGCCAGCCAGAACCGGCGGTACCCCAGCTGTTCGGCCGCGACGGCCAGCGCGATCGACTGGTTCAGGGCTTCCGAGACCGACGACCCGTCGACGACGGGCGCGAGATCGAGGACGGAGAACGACACACTCATACCGGAGACAACACCTCCGCTTGAACCGATATTTCGGTTCTCAGGGTACGAGCCGACGCCCGACGACGACGTTGTGGCCGGGGGAGGAGATGCCGGACTCCGACACCTCGACCGCCTCCCACGCCAGCAGCGGCTCCACCGGGATCGGCACGGACGTCGGGCCGTCGCCGAGGACGCAGATCGTGCTCACCGCACCGCGGTGCAGCGCGAACCACCCGCGTTCGACGTCGTAGGACGCCGAGAGCGTGTCCCACCGGTCGTCGGTGAGGTCGGGCACGGACCGCCGCAGGGCGATCAGCGCGCGGTAGAAGTCGAGCAGGCGAGCCTGGTGCGGCTGCGCGGGCTCCGACCAGTCGAGCTTCGACCGCAGGAACGTCTCGGGGTCCTGCGGGTCGGGGATCTCCGCGGCGTCCCATCCGTGGTCGGCGAACTCGGCCTTGCGGCCCTCGGCGGTGGCCTTCCCCAGCTCCGGCTCGGGATGAGAGGTGAAGAACTGGAACGGCGTCGTCGCGCCCCACTCCTCGCCCATGAACAGCATCGGGGTGTACGCCGACGTGAGGATCAATGCCGCCTTGATCGCCAATTGGCCGTAGTCGAGATATGCCGACGGACGGTCGCCGATCGCGCGGTTGCCGATCTGGTCGTGATCGCACGTGTAGACGACCATCTGCGACGGCGCGACCCGCTCCGGATCGATCGGTCGGCCGTGCCGACGGCGTCGGAACGACGAGTACGTCATCGCGTGGAAGAACCCGCGCGTGAGTGCGGTCGCGAGGCAGTCGAGGCTGCCGAAATCGCCGTAGTAGCCCTGGCGTTCGCCCGACACCGTCGTGTGGACGGCGTGGTGGACGTCGTCGTCCCACTGCGCGGCGAGACCGTAGCCGCCGTCGCGCCGCGACGTGACCAGCCTCGGGTCGTTCAGGTCGCTCTCGGCGATGAGCGACAACGGACGTCCCAGCGCGGTCGCCAGGGCGTCCGTCGCGACCGCGAGCTCCTCCAGCAGGTGGATCGCGGTGTGGTCGACGAGGGCGTGCACGGCGTCGAGCCGGAGACCGTCGACGTGGAAGTCGCGCATCCACCGCAGCGCGTTGTCGATGATGTGGGCGCGCACGGCGTCGGAGTCGGCCTGGTCGAGGTTGAGCGACTGACCCCAGGTGTTGGCGCCCTCGGTGAGGTAGGGGCCGAAGCGGGGCAGGTAGTTCCCCGACGGCCCGAGGTGGTTGTAGACGACGTCGAGGATCACGCCGATGCCGGCGGCGTGCGCGGCGTCGACGAACCGCCGGAAACCGTCCGGCCCGCCGTAGGGTTCGTGCACCGCGTACCAGGCGACGCCGTCGTAGCCCCAGTTGTGCACGCCGTTGAACCCGTTGATCGGCATCACCTCGACGAACTCGACGCCGAGGTCGACGAGGTGGCCCAGGCGGTCGATCGCGGCGTCGAACGTGCCGTCGGGGGTGAACGTCCCGATGTGCATCTCGTAGATCACCGCGCCGGCGATCGGCCGGCCCGCCCACGCCTGGTCGCTCCATCCGAACGCGGTGGGGTCGTCGAGCGCGCCCGCGGAGTGCACCCCCTCGGGGAGTCGGGGTGCACGAGGGTCGGGGAGGACGTCGTCGTCGGAACCGTCGAGGACGTAGCCGTATCGGCCGGAGCCCGGTTCGACGTCGGCGACGGCGCTCCACCACTGGCCGTCGCGCGCCATCGGGGTGACGGTGCCGTCGTGCCACAGCCCGACGCTCTCCGCCGTAGGTGCCCACACCGAGAACGTCTGCTGCGTCACCAGCTCAGCCTACGGAGCGGTGGGTACCCCCGCGCGGCGGGACGTGGGCACGCCGCGCGGGGGTGGTCGGGTCCGGGGCGCTCAGTCGCCGAGGCGCGCGCCGGTGTCCGCCGCGAACATGTGCACGGTGGGATCGGTCTGCCGGAACCGCACCTGCTCACCGAGTTTCGCCGGCGCGCGATGCGGCGTGCGTGCCACGAGGGTGACGGGTCCACCGTCGAGCGTGCGGACCGCGTGGTCGTCGACGGTGGCGTACACGTAGGTCTCGCTGCCCAGTTCCTCGAGCAGGGCGACGGTCGCGGGAATGCCCTGACCGTCGTCGGACAGGCCCAACGCCTCCGGCCGCACACCGACCAGGACCTCGGTCGCGCCGGCGCGGTCGGCGGCGGCGAGGGCGGTCCGCTCGATCGCGAGGGTGGCCCCGCCGACGGAGACACCGCCGTCGGTCAGCGGCGCCGAGAACAGGTTCATCGCCGGGGAGCCGATGAAGCCCGCCACGAACGCGTTGACGGGGCGGTCGTAGAGCTCGGTGGGGGTGCTGAACTGCTGAAGCTTGCCGTCGCGCAGCACGGCGACGCGGTCGCCCATCGTCATCGCCTCGACCTGGTCGTGGGTGACGTAGACGGTCGTCGTACCGAGTCGCCGTTGAAGAGCGGCGATCTGGGTGCGGGTCTGCACGCGCAGCTTGGCGTCGAGGTTGCTCAGCGGCTCGTCCATGCAGAACACCTGCGGCTCACGGACGATCGCGCGGCCCATGGCCACGCGCTGGCGCTGACCACCGGACAGCTTGCCGGGCTTGCGGTCGAGATAGTCGGTGAGGTCGAGCAGCTTGGCCGCCTCGGCGACCTTCTGCTTGCGCTCCTCGACGCCGAAACCGCGCATCTTCAGCGCGAAACCCATGTTCTCGCCGACGGTCTTGTTCGGGTACAGCGCGTAGTTCTGGAACACCATCGCGATGTCCCGGTCCTTGGGTGCGACGCCGACCATGTTCGTGCCGCCGATCGTGATCGCGCCGCTGTCGATCTCCTCGAGGCCGGCGAGCATGCGCAGGGCGGTGGACTTGCCCGAGCCGGACGGGCCGACGAGGACGACGAACTCGCCGTCGGCGATGTCGAGGTCGAGGGAGTCGACGGCGAGTCGGTCGGCGCCGGGGTAGACGCAGCAGGCCTTGTCGTAGGTGATGGAAGCCATGGTGTTCTCCTGTGTGCGTGAGGGTCTGGGGTGTGTGGGGCTACTTGATGGCGCCGAAGGACAGGCCGCGGACCAACTTGTTCTGCGCGATCCAACCGGCGATCACGACGGGGAGTGCGGCGAGCACCGAGGCGGCGGACAGTTGGGCCCAGAACAGTCCCTGTCCGGACATGAAGCCGGTCAGGAACACCGGCATCGTCTGCGCGTTGACCGCGGTCATGTTGACCGCGAAGAAGAACTCGTTCCACGAGAAGATGACGCAGATCAGTGCGGTGGCGGCGATCCCGGGGGAGATCAGCGGGAGGATCACCTCGCGGACCGACGTCCACAGGCTCGCACCGTCGATGCTCGCCGCCTCGAGGAGTTCCTTGGGTACCTCGAGGAAGAACGACCGCATCATCCACACCGCGATGGGCAGGTTCATCGCCGTGTACAGGATCACCAGCGTCCAGATGTTGTCGAGCATCCCGATCTTCCCGACGATCACGTAGAGCGGGATGATCGCGGCGACGATCGGGAGCATCTTCGTGCTGAGGAAGAAGAACAGCGCGTCGGAGGTCTTGCGGACCGGACGCAGCGACAGCGCGAACGCCGCCGGGACGCCGAGCAGCAACACCAGGATCGTCGACGCGACCGTCGCGAACACCGAGTTGAGCAGCGGCGTGGCGATCCCGGCATCGAAGACGTTGCGGAACTGTTCGAGCGTCGGGGTGAAGAGGAACGTCGGCGGGTTGGTGTTGGCGTCGGCCTCTTTCTTGAACGCGGTCAACACCATCCACAGCACCGGGAAGAAGAACCCGATCGAGATGATCCACGTGAAGGCGGTCAACAGTCCGCCCCGTGGGTTGCGTCGGCGGCGGATGACCGGCGTCGGCGCGCTGTCGGTGGTGACCGGGCGGGTCGGGGTCGTGGTGGCCATCAGACCGCCTCCTGCGTTCCGTCGAAGGACTTGAAGATGAGTCGCAGGGCGAGCGTCGCGACGACGATCGTCCCGATGACGGTGACGACGCCCATGGCGGCGGCCTGGCCGATGTCGAAGCCGAGGAACGCGCGCTGGTAGATGTAGAACGGCAGGTTCGAGCTCGCGACACCCGGTCCGCCCGAGGTCATCATGTAGACCGCGTCGAAGGTGTTGACGAGGTAGATGGCGCCGAGGACGGTGCCGAGCTCGATGAACCGGCGCAGGTGCGGCAACGTCAGCTCGCGGAACAGTCGGAAGCTGGTGGCGCCGTCCACCTTCGCGGCCTCCGCGATGTCCTTGGGCATCGACTGCAGGCCGGCGAGGATGAGCAACATCATGAACGGCGTCCACTGCCACACCAGTTCACCCATCACGCTGGCCAGCGGGTGCTCGCTGAGCCAGTCGGTCTGGACACCGAACGGGCTGAGGAAGTAGTTGAGCAGGCCGCTGGTGGGGGAGAGGAGGCTGGTCTTGAACAGCAGCGCCGAGGCGACCGGTGTGACCAGGAACGGCGTGATCAGCAGTGTGCGGACGACGCTGCGGCCGACGAACTTCCGGTCCAGCAGCAGCGCGAAGACCAGCCCGAGGACGACCGAGATGATCACCGTGCCCACGATGAGGAACACCGTGTTGAGGGTGACCGTCCAGAACTGCCTGTCCTTGAAGACCTCGACGTAGTTGTTCAGCCAGTTGAACTGTCGCGAGCCGGGGCGCACCAGGTTCCACGACTGGGTCGAGTAGTACAGCGTCACCAGGAAGGGGATCTGGGTGACGACGACCATGAAGATCAGTGCCGGCAGCAGCGGTCCCCGTCGTCGCCATCCCTCGGCGCGCGAGATGTGGTCGCGACCGGAGGTGATCGGTGCCCGGTCGCTGGGCGCCGGGGCGTCAGGGTCGACGAGTGCGGTGGCCACGGGTCACCTCTCCTTCTTGTAGGTGTCGCCGACTGCCTCGGCGTACGTCTGGGACTGCTTCAGCGCGTCGTCGACGCTGATCTGACCGGCGATCGCGGCGCTGATCTGTTGGCTGACGCGGGTTCCGAGGTCCTGGAACTCCGGGATCGCCAGGAACTGGACCCCGGTGTAGGGCACCGGTTGCAGCGACGGCTTCAGCTGGTTCGCGGCGGTCATCGCCGACAGTGTGGGCTCGGCGTAGGCCTGCGACACCGCCGTGTAGGCGGGCAGCTGGTAGGTCGAGAGCCGGCTGCCGGGTGGGACGTGGCTGGCACCGAGGGCGTCGGCGACGTGGGCGATGTACTTCTTGTCCGTCATCCAGTTGATGAACTTCCAGGCGTCGTCCTTCTTCGTGCTGCTGGACGGGATGCCGAGCGACCAGGTGTACAGCCATCCGTTGTCGCCCTTGGCCATGCTCGGCGCCTGTGCATAGCCGACGTCGCCGGCGATCGTCGACGTGTCGGGGCTCTCCAGCACCGAGACGGCCGAGGTGGCGTCGTACCACATCGCGGTCTGCCCCTGCGACAACAGGTTCCCGCACTCCTGGAAGCCCGACGACGCCGCGCCGGGCTCGCCGACCTGTCGGACGGTGTCGACGTAGAACTGCACTGCGGCCTTCACCTGCGGGCTGGTGAGCTGCGCGTTCCAGTTCTCGTCGTACCAGCGGCCGCCGAAGGCGTTGATGACGGTGTCGAGCGGTGCGAGGACCTCGCCCCAGCCGGGCTTGCCGCGCAGGCAGATCCCCGAGACACCGGGCTTGTCGAGCTTGCGGGCGGCCTCGGCGACCTGCGGCCAGGTGGGCTTGTCGGGCATGGTGACGCCGGCCGCGGCCAGCATCTTCTTGTTGTACATGAGGAACGACGACTCACCGTAGAACGGCGCCGAGTACATCCCGCCCCTGTAGGACAGGGCGTCCTTGAGGGTCGGGATGAAGTCGTCGGCGTCGTAGCCCGGGGTGCGGTCCATGTAGGGCGACAGGTTCACCAGCCACCCGTTCTGCGCCCACATCTGCGTCTCGTAGTTGCTGATCATCACCACGTCGAACTCGCCGCCGCCGGTCGACACCGATGCGGTGATCTTGGCGCGGGCCTCGTTCTCCGACAGCGTGACGAACTTGAGCTTCACGCCGGGGTTCTGTTGCTCGAACTGCCCGGACAGCGAGATCGCGTCCTTCATCTGCGAGTTCGAGACCAGCGCGATGGTGACGGCGTCACCGCCGCCGTCGGTGAACGACCCTGCGCCGGCGCAGGCCGTCGCGGTCAGCGCCGTGGTGACCAGCGCGGTGATGCCGGCGAGCAGACGCCGGCGGGGGGAGCGGATCACTGGTCCGCCTTTCTCTTCGGGGTGGTGGCGAGGGCGGGTTCCTGACCCGCGAGCCAGGTGGCGCAACCGATGTCGGTGACGAGGACGGTCGCCAGACCGCCACGCAGTGCGCCGAGGATCGACTCGTACCGGGGCGGCCCGCCGGACAGCAGGATGGTGGTGGGGCAGGCGCGGACGACGTCGAGTCCCACCGAGACGGTGCGCCCGGTGAGGCTGGAGACGACGGGACGACCTCCGGCGTCGTAGAAGTGGCCACCGATCTCCCCGACGGCCCCGAGGTCGGCGAGCTCGTCGAGGACGGCGGCGTCGACGAACGCACCGGCGAACAGCGTCCCCGACGTGGAGACGGTGCCGACGCCGAACATCATCACGTCGGATTCCCGTGCGGCGGTGAGTGCCTGGGACACGATGGAGTCCGCCTCGAGCGCGGAGACCGTGCCGGTGTCGGCGTAGAGCGGTGCGGTCAGCCGCAGGGGCCGGGCCGAGAGTCGTTGTGCGCAGCCGGTGAGGATGCGTTCGACACCGGTCTGGTAGTCGGTGGTCGAGACCGAGCCGTCCATCTGCACCACCCGCAGACACGACGCCGACCGTCCGCCGAGGGCGTCGGCGACGGCGACCGTCTCGGGTCCCCAGGTGAACCCGAGCGTGTCCGGCGGGGTGAGGCGTCGGGTGAGCACGGACGCGCCGGCGCGGCCCAGGGCCGCGTACCCACCCCGTGAGCCGTCGACCTCGTCGTCGATGACGAGCACCTCGTCGAGGGAGAAGCGCCGCTCGAGTTCGCGCTCGAGCTCGGTGTGCACCGAGTCCGACAGGTGCGGGGGCACCTCGACGACGATCCGCACCAGACCCTGCGCCCGGGCGCGGGCGACGAGACGTCCCGCGGTCGGTCGGGAGACCCCCAGGCGTGCGGCGATCTCGGCCTGGGTCGCGCCCTCGAGGTGGTACATCGTGGCGGCACGCACGAGCAGACGCAGGTCCTGTGCGGAGTCGTCCGGCACGGTGCCTCCTCGTCGTCGAGGTGTGAGCAGATGCTCACTGGTCGGGCATGTGCTCAGTACGCTAGCATCCTGAGTGTGACGCAGACAACAGTTGGCCCGTCGCAGTCGACGGGCTCACAGAGCACCCGGAGCACGATGCGAGCAGCGGTGCTCACGGAACCGGGCCGGATCGCCGTGGAGGACCGCCCGGTGCCGACGCCCGCGGCGGGTGACGTGCTCGTCGAGGTGACGGCGGTGGGGGTGTGCGGGTCGGACGCGCACTACTACCGCGAGGGACGCATCGGGGACTTCGTCGTGGAGGCGCCGCTCGTCCTCGGCCACGAGGCGGCCGGGCGCATCGTCGCCGTCGGGGCGGGGGTGGACGGCGGCCGCGTCGGTGAACGCGTCTCGATCGAGCCGCAACGCCCGGATCCGTCGTCGGCGGAGACCCTGCGCGGCGACTACAACCTCTGCCCGCACATGCGCTTCTACGCGACACCGCCGGTCGACGGCGCCCTCTGCGACTACGTGACGATCGGGTCCGCGTTCGCCCACCCCGTGCCGGACTCCGTGTCGGACACCGCTGCAGCACTGTTGGAGCCGACCTCGGTCGCGGTCGCGACGTTGCGCAAGGCGGGCGTCGGTGCGGGGTCGTCGCTGCTGATCGCCGGCGCCGGACCGATCGGCCTGATGTGCGCGCAGGTCGCCCGCGCGATGGGTGCGACGCGGATCGTCGTCTCGGACCCCGACGACCGACGCCGGGGGAACGCCCCGCGCTTCGGTGCCACCGAGGCCATCGCGCCGGACGCCGTACGCGAGGTCGACCCGGTCGACGCCTTCGTCGACGCCTCGGGCGCACCGCCGGCGATCGTCGACGGGATGCGTCGGGTGCGTCCGGCGGGCCGCGTCGTGCTGGTGGGCATGGGGCCCGACACCGTCGCTCTGCCCCTCGGGGTGATCCAGAACCGCGAGCTCGTCGTGACCGGCGTGTTCCGCTACGCAAACACCTGGCCCGCGGCGATCGCCCTCGCCGCCTCCGGCCGGATCGATCTCGACGGCATGGTCACGGGACGGTTCCGGTTGGCGGAGACGGCGCAGGCGCTCGACGCCGACCGCGTCCCGGGCAGCATCAAGGCCGTGATCGACGTGGCAGGAGACCGGGGATGAGCGAGACGACCACGCAGACGGCCCGCGGGTGGGCGGATTCGACGCCGCCGTACCCCCGCCACGACGTCGCGCCCGGTATCGTGCACATCGGCGTCGGCGGGTTCCACCGCGCACACCAGGCCATGTACGTCGATCGCCTGCTCCGGGCGGATCCGCAGGCCCCGTGGACGATCTGCGGGGTGGGTGTCCTGCCGGGGGATCGTCGCATGCGGGACGCCCTCGCCTCGCAGGACCACCTGTACACGCTGACGCTGAAGCATCCCGACGGTGCGGTCGAGACCCACACCATGGGCGCGATCGTCGACTTGCTCGTCGCCCCCGACGATCCCGCCGCGGTGATCGAGGCGATGGCCGCGCCGACGACGAAGATCGTGTCGCTCACGATCACCGAGGGCGGGTACAACATCTCCTCGACGACCGGGGAGTTCGCCCTCGACGACCCCGCCGTCGTCGCGGACCTCGCACCGAACGCCGTGCCCCGTACGGTGTTCGGACTCGTCGTCGAGGCGCTGCGACGACGTCGGGAGCGGGGCGCCACGTCGTTCACGCTGATGTCGTGCGACAACATCCCCGGCAACGGCGACATGGCGCGGGGCGTGTTCACCACGTTCGCGCGGGCGGTCGACCCGGGCCTCGCCGAGTGGATCGACCTGCACACCACCTTCCCCAACAGCATGGTCGACCGGATCACGCCCGCCACGCCGCCGGACCTCGCGGCCGAGGTGCGTGGGCGGACCGGCATCGTCGATGCCTGGCCGGTGGTGGCCGAGCCGTTCACCCAGTGGGTGCTCGAGGACGACTTCGTCGACGGTCGACCGGCGTTCGAGGACGTCGGGGTGCAGATGGTCGCCGACGTCGAACCGTACGAGCTGATGAAGCTGCGACTGCTCAACGCCGGACACCAGACCCTGTGCTACGCCGGGTATCTGCTCGGATACCGGGCCGTCGCCGACGCGACCCGAGACCCGCTGATCGCGGGTCTGCTGCGGGCCTACATGCAGACCGAGGGGCGGCCGAGCCTCCCGCCGGTGCCCGGTGTCGACCTCGACGAGTACATCGACACGCTGATCGAGCGGTTCTCCAACGACGCGATCGGGGACACCGTCGCCCGACTGTGCGCCGAGTCGTCAGATCGCATCCCCCAGTGGATGGTCCCGGTCGTCCGGGAGAGGCTCGCCGCGGGCGGCTCGGTCGACATCAGCGCCGCGGTCATCGCGACCTGGACGCGATACGCGGAAGGCGTCGACGAGGACGGTACGCCTATCGACGTCGTCGACCGGCGTGCGGAGCAGCTGACCCCGCTCGCGCGGGACAGCCGCGACGACCCGCGGGCGTTCGTCGGCGTGCGTGACCTCTTCGGTGACCTCGTCGACGATCCGCGCTTCATGGATCCCTACACGCGGGTTCTGACGTCGTTGCGCCAGAACGGAACCCGAGCGACCCTCGAGGGGCTCCTTCGCGACCGCTGACCCGGGGCACTCCGCCGACCGTGCCGAAACTCCCCGCCGAGTGGGCCGATGATCGCCGCCGAGTGTGCTCACAACCCCTCGCCGAGTGTGCGAAAACCCCTCGCCGAGCGTGCACCAGATGCCGCCGAGCGGGCAGAACATGCACACCGAGCGTGCACATCGTCATGTGGGCGAACGATCTGATGCACGCTGCGCGCGATCTACTGCACGCTCGGCGAGTCGTTTTGGCACGCTCGGCGAGGGGTTGTGAGCACGCTCGGCGAGGTGGGCGCCCGTCAGATGCCGTAGAGCGTGGCGCGCGCCTCGCGGTAGCGCTCGATGACGGCGGGGTCCTCGTCGGCCTCGACGGTCTCGGTGACGGGCGCGGCCCACTCCGGCGGGTTCTCGGCACCCGACAGTGCCCACGCGGCCTGACGGGCGGCACCGTCGGCGACGTACTCGCCGGGTGCCGGCACCGCGACGGGCAGGCCGAACACGACGGGCGCGATCGCCCGCACCGCCTCCGATCGCACGCCCCCGCCGACGAGCAGGATGCGACGTGCCTGGACCCCGCAGCCGCGGATGTAGTCCAGGCCGTCGCGCAGGGAGCACAGCAGGCCCTCGACGGCCGCCCGGGCGATGAGGTCCGGTCGCGCGGTCCGCAGGGTCAGCCCGCTCAGACTCGCCTGTGCGGTGGGCAGATTCGGCGACCGCTCGCCCTCGAAGTAGGGGACCATCACGACGCCCTCCGCCCCCGACGGTGCGCCGAGGGCCAACGCGGCGAGGCGATCGAGGTCGACGCCCAGCATCGCGGCGGTCGAGGAGAGGACAGGTGCACCGTTGAGCGTGCACACCAACGGCAGGTGGCGTCCGGTGGCGTCGGCGAAGCCTGCCACGTAGCCGGATCCGTCGTGCGTCGGCGTCCCCGACACCGCCGACACCACCCCCGACGTGCCGAGGGACACGACGATGTCGCCGGGTCGCGCCCCGACGGCCAGTGCCGCGGCCGCGTTGTCGCCGGCGCCCGGCGCGATCCGCGCGCCCGCCGACGTCTCGCCGACGACCTCGGTGGGACCCGCCACCCGGGGCAGCCTGGGGTCGCGATCGCGGAACGCCATCCGCAGCAGCTCACGGTCGTAGTCGCCGCTCGCTGCCGCGAAATATCCGGTGCCGCTGGCGTCACTGCGATCGGTGGTCACCGCGGCGACGTCGTCGCCGCCGCCCAGTCGCCACGACAACCAGTCGTGCGGCAGGCAGACGGCGGCGGTCCTGTCCGCGGAGTCCGGCTCGGCATCGGCCAGCCACCGCAGCTTCGACGCGGTGATCGACGCGACCGGCACAACCCCCACGCGATCGGCCCAGGCCTGACCGCCGCCGAGCTCGTCGACGAGTGCGGACGCGGCGTCGGCCGAGCGGGTGTCGTTCCACAGCAGCGCATCCCGCACGACGGCACCGCCCTCGTCCAGGCACACCATCCCGTGCTGCTGCGCGCCGACCGCGAGAGCGGCGACGTCGTCGAGGCCACCGGCGTCGCCGATCGCGGTCTGCAGTGCATCCCACCAGCGGTCGGGGTGGATCTCGGTCCCGTCGGGGTGCGACGCCCGCCCGGACCGGATCAGCGTGCCGTCGTCGGCGTCGCGGACCACCACCTTGCACGACTGGGTCGACGAGTCGATCCCTGCCACCAGCGTCATCGCCGGGTCACCTCGCTGCGTCACGCTCCAGCACGGTCACCGGAACTGCTCCGACCGCCAGTGTGCCCGAGACGATCTCGCCCGTGTCCCGATCGCGCCACTCGGCCGAGCCGAGATCGACCGTCGCGTCCGACCCGGGCCGTGTGGCCACGACGACCGCGACCCGCGGGACGTCGTCGTCGGTGGCCGTGAACGCGACGACGCGACGTGCGTCGGGGCCGGTCACCGGCAGCGGGTTGTGGCCGTGCGCGCACACGAATGCGCCGGCGTTGGCGCGTCGTGCCGCGAGCGCCTGCCGCACGACGGCGACCTTCGGATGATCCGTGGACGCCGACCAGTCGATCGCCCGACGGTTGTCGGGATCGACGAGGGAGTCCTCGAACCACTCGGTGCCCTGGTAGACGTCGGGGATCCCGGGCGTCAGCAGCGACAACCCCTTGTGGGCGAGCAGCATCCACTCCGTCTCGTCCCGGGTGTCCGCGACCAGCTGCGCGATCTCGGCGCCGACCGGTCCGTCGACCACGGCGTCGATCCACCGGTGCACGGCGCCCTCCGCGTCGCTGTCGACCGACGTCCACGTCGTGATGAGCGAGGCCTCGCGGATCGCCTTCGTGGCGTACTCGTGCAACCGTGTGCGCACGGACTCGTCGGGGGATCCCGAGGCCGGCCAGACGCCGATGATGTTCTGCAGCAGGAACAGTCCGGTCACCCCGTCGGGTGGCGGCGTCTGCGACCGCATCGTCGCCACCAGGCCGCGCCACCGACCTGGATGGGCGGTGAGCGCGATGATGCGCGTGCGGACGTCCTCACCGCGCTTCGTGTCGTGGGTCGACGACGTCGTCATCGACCGCGGGAAGTCCGCCGATCGCGTCGCCACGCGGGAGTGGTACTCGTCGACGGTCACCCCGAACCGTCCGGGGTCGCCACCCACCTCCTGCAGCGCGACGAGACGTGCGGTCCGGTAGAAGAGGTTGTCCTCCACGCTCTTCGCGGTCGTCGCCCCGCACACCTGCGCCAGCCGGATCGCCGGTTCGCCGTCCTCGAGGACCGTCGCGCGCAGCAGTCCGACCGCGGCGGCGAGATCCGGGCGCGCAGCACGCACGGCGTCGAGCGTCTCCGACAGCAGCCCCGCGAGGATCGGGTAGTCGGCGCGGTAGACCCCCAGCTGCCCGATCACCTCCGCGAGCGTGTCGTCGAGTTCGGCCTGGGGCACCGCGGTGGGATCGACCTCGCCGGCGTCGCGCGCCGCCAGCCGGATCGCGCGCGACAACCGCGCCCGCTCGGCCGGGAAGAGCTCGTCCAGCGTCGCCCGCTTCCGGTCGTGTTCGGCGTCGTGCAACCAGGCCGCGTCCCCGGTGTTCCCGGTGACGTCGCGGTGCACGGAGGTGAACACGTCCTCGGACGAGGGATCCACGAAAACCCCGTCGATCCACCGCAGTGCGTCGTACCCGGTGGTGCCGTCGACGGGCAGGACGGGGTCGAGGGCCTCGTCGGTGCCGAGGATCTTCTCGACCCACAGGAAACGCTCGTCACCGATGTCGGCGCGGAGGCGTGTCAGGTACCCCACGGGGTCGACGAGACCGTCGGGATGGTCGACGCGGATGCCGTCGACGAGGTCCTCGGCGACGAGCTGGTGCACCATGGCGTGCGTCGCGGCGTAGACGGAATCGTCCTCCTGCCGGAGGCCGGCGAGGCCGTTCACCGCGAAGAACCGTCGGTAGCCGATGATCCCGGAATCCCAGGGCACCAGTCGATATGCCTGTGCGGCGTGCGCCGCGGCGGGATCGTCGGTCGGCGTGCCCGGCGCCAGTGGGAAACGGTGTTCGTAGAAGACCAGTTCCTCTGCACGCGCGTCGATCTCGAGTGCGGCCACGTCATCGGCCGAGCCGAGCACGGGGAGGGCGATCTTCCCGTCGGCGCCGTTGTCGGTGTCCCAGTCGATGTCGAAGAAGTGCGCGAACTCCGACGCCGCACCCTGGGCCAGCACGTCCCACCACCAGGCGTTCTGACGCGGGTCCTCGACGCCGGTGTGGTTGGGCACGATGTCGACGACGACGCCCAGACCCCGCTCGGCGGCCGCGCGGCGCAGGCTGCGAAGACCGTCGATCCCTCCCAGCACCGGTGCGACGGCGACCGGCGGGATCCAGTCGTAGCCGTGCGTCGAGCCCGCGGCGGCCGTGTTGATGGGTGAGAGGTACAGGTGACTGACCCCCAGCGAGGCGATGTGGTCGAGCACCGATTCGGCGTCGGCGAACGTGAAGTCCGCGGTCAGCTGCAGGCGGTAGGTGGCGACGAGCGGTGGGCGGATGGGTGCGTCCACCCCGTCACGCGACCTTGCGGAGCACGAGCACCGACCGGTCACGCACCACGACGGTGCCACCCGAGTCCGCGGTCACGTCCGTGTCGCCGACGGGACTCGCGGTGTCCAGCACGCCCTCCCACTGCGAGCCGTAGTAGCTCGACGGGAGCACGAAGTCGAGCGGCTCGTAGTGGGCGTTGAAACAGAGCAGGAACGTGTCATCGACGACGAGCCGCCCGCGGATGTCCTTCTCGTTGATGCCGTCGCCGTTGAGGTACACCGCGAGGCTCTTGCCGAACCCGGAATCCCAGTCGGCGGGCGTCATCTCGGTCCCGCCCGGCGTCAGCCACGCGATGTCGCGGGCCTCCTCGCCGGTCCGGATCGGGCGGCCCACGAAGAAGCGGCGGCGACGGAACACCGGGTGCTTGCCCCGCAGGGCGAACACACGACGGGTGAAGGTGAGCAGGTCGGCGTTCTTCTCCGCCCGCGTCCAGTCCATCCACGACAGCGGGGAGTCCTGGCAATAGACGTTGTTGTTGCCGAGCTGCGTCCGGCCGATCTCGTCGCCGTGGGCGATCATCGGGGTGCCCTGGCTCAGCGCGAGCGTCGCGAGGATGTTGCGCTGCTGGCGCTGCCGCAGGGCCTCGATCTGCGGGTCGTCCGTCGGACCCTCGACACCGCAGTTCCACGACCGGTTGTGGCTCTCGCCGTCCCGGTTGTCCTCACCGTTGGCGTCGTTGTGCTTGTCGTTGTAGGACACCAGGTCCCGCAGGGTGAACCCGTCGTGGGCGATGACGAAGTTGATGCTCGCGCCCGGCCGGCGGCCGGTCGCCTCGTACAGGTCCGACGACCCGGTGAAGCGGGATGCGAACTCGCCCAGGGTCGACGGCTCGCCGCGCCAGTAGTCGCGGACCGTGTCGCGGTACTTGCCGTTCCACTCCGTCCACAGCCCCGGGAAGTTGCCGACCTGGTAGCCGCCCTCGCCGACGTCCCACGGTTCGGCGATCAGCTTGACCTGACTGACGACCGGGTCCTGCTGGACGAGGTCGAAGAAGGCCGACAGCTTGTCGACGTCGTGCAGCTCGCGCGCGAGGGTCGACGCGAGGTCGAAGCGGAACCCGTCGACGTGCATCTCGAGCACCCAGTACCGCAGCGAGTCCATGATCAGCTGCAGCGTGTGCGGGTGGCGCACGTTGAGGCTGTTGCCGGTGCCCGTGTAGTCCATGTACATCTCGGGCTGGCCGTCGACGAGCCGGTAGTACGCGGCGTTGTCGATGCCGCGCATGCAGATCGTCGGACCGAGGTGGTTGCCCTCGGCGGTGTGGTTGTAGACGACGTCGAGGATGACCTCGATGCCGGCCTCGTGGAACGTGCGCACCATCGCCTTGAACTCGGTCACCGCGCTGCCGGCACGTCCGGTCGAGGAGTAGTCGGCGTGCGGCGCGAGGAACCCGAAGCTGTTGTACCCCCAGTAGTTCCGCAGCCCCTTGTCGAGCAGGGTCTGGTCCTGCAGGAACTGATGCACCGGCATCAGCTCGATCGCGGTCACGCCCAGCTCGGTGAGGTGGTCGATGATCGCCGGGTGCGCGAGACCGGCGTAGGTGCCGCGCAGGTGCTCGGGCACCTCGGGGTGCGTGGCGGTCATGCCCTTGACGTGGGCCTCGTAGATCACCGTCTCGTGGTACGGCCGGTTCGGCGCACGGTCGTGCTGCCAGTCGAAGAACGGGTTGATGACGACCGACGACATCGTGTGGCCCAGCGAGTCGAGCCCGGGCATGCCCGGGACCGTCGCGTCGTCGGAGGAGTCGATCGCGGCGAGCTCGGCCGACAGGTCCTCCTCCTCGGCGCTGCGCACCAGGGGCTCGTCGGGATGCACGACCGCCTCGACCTCGGCCGCGTCGGCGGACTCGGTCGGGGCCGGCTCCGCGACCGGCGTGGGGGCGGCCGGTTCCGCGTCGGCGGGCTCGTCGCCGGGCAGCTCGATCGGGTAGGAGTACAGCGACCGGTCGCCGTCGAACTCACCGGCGAACGCCTTGCCGTAGGGGTCGACGAGGAGCTTCGACGGATCGCACCGCAGACCCCGGGCGGGGTCGTAGGGGCCGTGGACGCGGAACCCGTAGCGCTGGCCGGGCGCGACCGACGGCAGGTAGCAGTGCCACACGAACCCGTCGACCTCGTCCATCCGCACGCGGGTCTCGCTGCCGTCCTTGCCGATCAGGCAGAGGTCGACGCCGTCGGCCACCTCGGAGAACACCGAGAAGTTGGTCCCCGCCCCGTCGTAGGTCGCGCCGAGGGGGTAGGGCGTGCCGGGCCACACCTCGAGCGTCTCCGGTGCGATGGCAGGGGTGGTGTCGTCGACGGGGTCGCCGCCGGTGGTGTCGGGATCCGTCGTCATTCCCGCGCTCGAGACGTCATGGGACGACCCTATCGGCAGCGGGGGCTGCGCTCATCCCGACCGCGCGGCGTCACAGCCCTCCGGCGACCGCGCACGCGGGAGCGATCAGGCCCAGGGGAGGGCGAGCTGCATCTGCCGCTGCAGCTCGGGGGCCAGGCTGCGGACGAACGTCGCGCTCAGGTGGTGCCAGTCGTGGTAGACGGTGATGTTGCCGATGACCGCCGGGCAGAACGTGTCGGTGCACCAGCCCCGCGACAGGTCGATCGGGTGCAGGTTCGGGAACTGCGCGACGAGGTCGTCGGTCAGGTTCCTCGGCCCGTAGCTCGAGGCGCGGTCACTGCCGCACGACTTCGCGTCGCCGCCGTCGGCCAGACACGTCGGCGTGTCGATCGGCCCCTTCGCGTTGTGCGGCCACACCGAGTCGCGGACCCCGAGGACGGGGATGTTCGCGTCGTGGAAGCGCTGGAAGATGCCGATGTAGTCCGGCGGCACCCAGTCGTCGGTGATCCCGTACCGCGGTCGCGTCGAGTTCGTGAACACCGCGTCGGGACGGGTCGCGACGATGCGGTCCATCACGCGACGCACCCAGTCGGCGCACTGCGGATAGGGCACGCCGTCGGACGTCGGGTTGGGGTCCGTCGACAGCGGGCAGCCCATCTTCAGGTAGGTGACGACCTTGAAGTCGTTCTGCTTCCCCAGGATGTCCAGCGCGGAGATCCAGTACTCGGCGTGCGACCCGCCGGCCAGCGCGATGGTGCGCGTGGCGTTCGGGTTGCCGTACACCCCGACGTGGATCGCGGGGTCGGTGAAGCTCGAGATGTGCCCGTTGTACGACGTCTCGGGGAGGTCCTTCAGGACCTCGAGCGCGCTCGGCACGGCGTCGACCTTGGGCACCGGGGCGCCGTCGAGGAAGGCCCGCGCACCGGGGTAGATCTTCGGGTCCAGGTTCGTCGTGTCGACGACGATGCCGTCGACGTGACGTTGCCAGGCGGTGATCCCCACGCCGGTGGCCAGCGAGCCGACGATGAGCAGGATGGTGAGCACGCCGGCGTAGCCGGGGGCGGCGAACCGCGGTCGCGGACGACGCCGCGGCAGCGCGGGGTCGCCGAGGGTCTCGGCGGTCGCGGCACCGTCGGCGTGAGAGTGGTCGGCGACGCGGTGCCGACCACCGGACGGGGCGGCTGCAGCCGACCGTGGCGCCCGCAGCGGGTCCTCGACGTACCGCTTGGTCAGCCACGCCAGCGCGAGGGACACCGCGATCAGCCCGACGCCCTCCACGAACGCGGCGTGGTTCTTGTCCCGCCAGGCCAGATAGAAGATCAACAGCGGCCAGTGCCACAGGTACAGCGCGTAGGAGACCGACCCGAGCCACACCGGGAAGCGGCCGGCCAGGGCACGGTTCACGACCGGTTGGGGGACCTCGTCCCCGCGCTGCGTCGCGGTGGCGCCCGCCCAGATCAGCGCCAGCGTCGCCAGCACGGGGACGAGTGCCATCGGCCCGGGGTACTCCTCGACGCCGACGATCCACCACCCGCAGGTGACGATCAGCGCGAGGGCGACCAGTCCCACCAGCGCACGGATCGCGTTCGGCACGCGGACCTTCGGCATCCACACCGCGAGCAGTCCGCCGGCCAGCGGCTCCCAGGTGCGGGAGATCGTGTCGTAGTAGTTGAACTGCTGGTTGACGCCCATGCGCATCTGCGCCCAGTAGAACGAGACGGCGGCGACACCGAGGATCGCGATCGACACGAGCGCGCGCAGCACGGTAGGACGGGTCAGCGCCGGGACCCAGCGCGACGCCAGCTTGACCACGCCGCAGAAGGCCAGCGCGGTGAGCATCGTGACGACGAAGAACTGACCCTGCACCGACATCGACCAGAGGTGCTGCAGCGGGCTGTTCGCGGAGCTCGCGGCCGTGTAGTCCTGGCTGTTGAAGGCCAGATGCCAGTTCTGGTAGTACAGCGCGCTCGCGATCACCTCGCGGCCGACCGAGACCCACCGGGTCTGGGGGAGCACGACGATCGTGAGAACCGTGATGGCCAGCAGCACGGTGACGAGCGCGGGCAGGAGGCGGCGGACGAGGCGCGTGAGCCGGGTCCGCGGGTCGACCGCCGCCCACAGCGACACCGTCGGCGTCTGGCTGAGAAGGACGTGCTTGAGCAGCGAGCCGACGAAGAAGTACCCCGACAGCGTGAGGAAGACGTCGACACCGCCGGAGACCCGGCCGAACCAGATGTGGAAACAGGCGACGAGGGCGATCGCGACGCCGCGGAGACCGTCGAGATCGACGCGGTAGGCGCCCGCGCGCTGTGCCCGAGGGGGCTGTGTCCGCTCCGTCGAGCGGGTCGGGGCGGTCACCACGTGCACGTAATCTACCGGCCATCTCCGGGAATTCCACGTTCACCACGCGTGCGCCGGTTCGACGACGGGCCGCGACCGACCCGATCGCGACCCCTGCGGCACCGGCTAGCGTTGCCCAGATGGCCACTCCCGCCCCGCCGACCCCCCGTCTGCGCGCCGACGAGATCGCCGCGATCGACGCGGCCGCCATCTGGCACCCCTACGGTTCGGCGCGACCGGGGACACCACCGGTCGTCGTCGAGTCGGCGGCGGGGACCCGACTGCACCTCGCCGACGGGCGGTCGGTGGTCGACGGCATGAGCTCGTGGTGGGCGGCGGTCCACGGGTACGCCCACCCCGTCCTCGACGCCGCGGTGACCGAGCAGCTGGGGTCGATGGCGCACGTCATGTTCGGTGGCCTCACCCACGAACCCGCGGCCCGGCTCGCGCAGACCCTCGTCGACATCACGCCCGACCCGCTGCGTCGGGTGTTCTTCTGCGACTCCGGGTCGGTGGCCGTCGAGGTGGCCGCGAAGATGGCGCTGCAGTACTGGCGCGGACAGGGCATCCACGGACGCACCCGGATGCTGACATGGCGCGGCGGCTACCACGGCGACACCGTCACCCCGATGAGCGTCTGCGATCCCGACGGCGGCATGCACGCCCAGTGGAGCGGGGTGCTGCCCGAGCAGGTGTTCGTCCCGGCGCCGCCGGTCGAACACGACCCCGCCTACGTCGCCGTGCTCGAGGAGACGGTCGCCGCCCACCGCGACGAGCTGGCCGCCGTGATCGTCGAACCGGTCGTCCAGGGCGCCGGCGGGATGCGCTTCCACGACTCCGCGTATCTGCGGGATCTGCGGCGCATCTGCGACGACCACGGCCTGCTGCTGATCTTCGACGAGATCGCCACCGGCTTCGGCCGGACGGGTGAGATGTTCGCCGCCGACCACGCCGGTGTCGCCCCCGACATCCTGTGTCTCGGCAAGGCGCTCACCGGCGGCTACCTGACGATGGCCGCGACCCTGTGCACCGACCACGTCGCGCAGGTCATCAGCGACGGCGAGATGGGCGTGCTCGCGCACGGCCCGACCTTCATGGCCAACCCGCTGGCGTGTGCGGTGTCCTCGGCGTCGCTGTCGCTGCTGGCGTCGGGCGACTGGCGTGGCCAGGTCGCCGGCATCGGCGAGCACCTGCGCGACGGGCTCGCCGACCTGCGGGATCTGCCCCAGGTCGCCGACGTGCGGGTGCTCGGCGCGATCGGGGTGGTGCAGCTGACCCGACCGGTCGACATGGACGTCGCCACCACCGCGGCGCTCGACTCGGGCGCATGGCTGCGCCCGTTCCGCGACCTCGTCTACACGATGCCGCCGTACGTCTGCAGCCCCGACGACCTCGACACGATCGTCGCGGGGATCCGCGCGGTCGTCACCGCGCACGGCGACGGGGGTCCGCCGTCCGTGTGAGACGCTGACCGCGATGACCGACACGCCCGACGCCCGTCCCGACGCCGCCCGTCGCCCCGTGGCGCTGGCGTGGATGCGGGAGGCCGCGCGGGTCCGCGAGGCCGAGGGACTGCACCGCGAGCTCCGCCCCCGTGCCGCCGTCCGCGACCGACTCGACCTCGCCTCCAACGACTACCTGGGGCTGGCGCGCGACCCGCGCGTCACGGCGGCGGCCGCTCGCGCCGCACAGGAGTGGGGTGGCGGCGCGACGGCCTCCCGGCTGGTCGTCGGGACCACGCAGGCCCACGACGCGTTCGAGCGGGACCTCGCCGCATTCCTCGGCCTGCCGGCGTCGTTGGTGTTCAGCTCCGGCTACATGGCGAACATGGGTGCGGTGTCGGCGCTCATGGGCCGCGGCGACCTGATCGTCAGCGACGGTGGCGCGCACGCCTCGCTCATCGACGGGTGCCGGCTGTCCCGGGCCCGCGTGGTCGTCGTCGACCGGGGCGACCACGACGCGGTCCGCGCCGTCCTCGCCGCCCGCGACGAGGAGCGGGCGCTCGTCGTCACGGACTCGGTGTACAGCATCGACGGCGCCGTCGCGCCGATCCGCGAGCTGTATGCGGCCGCCCGCGACCACGGCGCCGCGCTGCTCGTCGACGAGGCCCACGCGATCGGCGTCCGTGGCCCGGGCGGTCGCGGGGTGGTCGCCGAGGTCGGTCTCACCGGTGCACCCGATCTCGTCGTGACCGGGGTGCTGTCGAAGTCGTTGGCCGCGCAGGGTGGGTTCGTCGCCGGTTCCGACCTGCTGCGCGACCACCTCGTCGACCGCGCACGCACGTTCATCTTCGACACAGGTCTCGCCCCCGCCGCGGTGGGTGCCGCGCACGCCGCCCTGGCGATCCTGCGCGACGAGCCGCATCTGGCCGACCGCGTCCGCGAGGTCGCGCGACGCCTCGCCGCGGCGTGCGGCGGCGACGCGCCCGACTCCGCCGTCGTGTCGCTGATCGTGGGGGAGCCCGGACCCGCGCTCGCGGCGTCCCTGCGCTGCCGGGACGAGGGCGTCGACGTCGGGTGCTTCCGCCCGCCGTCGGTGCCACCGGGCACCGCGCGCCTGCGACTGACCGCCCGAGCCGACCTCACCGACACCGAGATCGCCCGCGCGGCGGACGTGGTCACCGCGGCGCGGACGGCCGCGATGGCGGGGGCCGTGTGACCGGGCTCGTCGTCACCGGGACCTCCACCGACGTCGGCAAGACGGTCGCGACCGCCGCGCTCACAGTCGCCGCGGAGGCCGCCGGGATGACGGTCGGGGTGTGCAAGCCCGCGCAGACCGGTGTCGTCGGCGACGAGCCGGGGGACATCGCCGAGGTGGTCCGCCTGACCGGGGCCCACTCGGTCGCGGAGGGCATCCGCTACCCCGATCCGCTCGCGCCGGAGACCGCCGCCGCGCGCGCGGGCATGCCGCCGCTGACCCTGTCGGACGCGCTCGACGTGGTGGCGCGGGTGTCCGACAACGACCTCGTGCTCGTCGAGGGCGCCGGCGGCGTGCTCGTCCGCCTCGGCCCCGACCTCACCGCGCTCGACGTCGCCGAGGCGCTGTCGGCGCCGCTCGTCGTGGTCGCCGCAGCCGGACTCGGCACGCTCAACCACACCGAGCTGACGGTCGCCGCGGCACGCGCCCGGGGTGTCGCCGTCGCGGGCGTCGTCCTCGGGTCGTGGCCCGACGACCCCGACCTCGCCACCCGCTGCAACCGCGACGACCTGCCGCGCCTGACCGGCGTGCCGATCGTCGGTGTCGTGCCCGCCGGGGCCGGGCGACTCCCGCGGGAGGCGTTCCGCGATCGGGCACCGTCCTGGTTCTCCGCGGAGTGGGTGGCCGCACTGCGCCGCGGATAGGGCACACTGATCCCCGGCCCACGGCCGTCGACCGAGCGATCGGACGGTGGCCGCGGCGCCACGGATGACCACATCTCGACCCGAGGAGTTCGCGTGACCCAGGCCCCAGTCCGACCGGAGGAGACCGACGCGCAGGACGCGCAGGGGTCCGACATCCTGGAACTGGCGCGCGAGAAGGTCCTCGAGCGGGGCGTCCCGCTCGCCCGCGACGAGGTGCTGCGCGTGCTGCAGCTCGGCGACGACCGCCTCACCGAACTGCTGCAGCTCGCCCACGACGTGCGCATGAGGCACTGCGGTCCCGAGGTCGAGGTCGAGGGCATCATCTCGCTGAAGACCGGCGGCTGCCCCGAGGACTGCCACTTCTGCTCGCAGTCGGGCCTGTTCACCTCCCCGGTCCGCAGCGCGTGGATCGACATCCCCTCGCTGGTCGAGGCGGCCAAGCAGACCGCGAAGACCGGGGCGACGGAGTTCTGCATCGTCGCCGCCGTCCGTGGCCCCGACAAGCGCCTGATGAGTCAGGTCGCCGCGGGCATCGAGGCCATCCGCGACGAGGTCGACATCCAGATCGCCTGCTCGCTGGGCATGCTCACGCAGGAGCAGGTCGACGAGCTCGCCGCGATGGGCGTGCACCGCTACAACCACAACCTCGAGACCGCGCGCAGCCACTTCCCGAACGTGGTCACCACCCACACCTACGAGGAGCGGTGGGAGACGCTGCGCATGGTGCGCGACGCCGGCATGGAGGTCTGCTGCGGCGGCATCCTCGGCATGGGCGAGTCGCTCGAGCAGCGCGCCGAGTTCGCGACGGATCTCGCCGCCCTCGAGCCCGACGAGGTCCCGCTGAACTTCCTCAACCCGCGCCCCGGCACCCCGTTCGGGGACCTCGAGGTGCTCTCGGCGTCGGACGCTCTACGCGCGGTCGCCGCGTTCCGCCTCGCGTTGCCGCGGACCATCCTCCGGTTCGCCGGTGGCCGCGAGATCACCCTCGGTGACCTCGGCGCCAAGCAGGGCATCCTCGGCGGCATCAACGCCGTCATCGTCGGCAACTACCTGACGACGCTGGGCCGTCCGGCCGAGGACGATCTCGATCTCCTGGCCGACCTGCAGATGCCGATCAAGGCGCTCAACGACAGCATCTGATCGACCGTGGTCCTCGAGTCCGTGACGTCGGCGTCGGCGGAGACCCCGCTGACCGAACCGCTGGTCTACAGCGTGTACACCGGCACCCCCGTCGCCGAGGGTGGCGACACCGACGTGCCGACCGCGGCCCGACTGGGCCTCGAACCGCCGCGATATTGCGGACGCTGCGGACGCCGCATGGTCGTCCAGGTGGTCCCGACGGGCTGGACGGCGAAGTGCTCGCGGCACGGATCCGTCGACTCGTCCGACCCGACCCGCCGATGACCGCTCCCGACGTGCCCACGGTCGCCGACCGCGTGGTCGTGCGTCGTGACCCGCGGGCGCTGGTGCGTCCCGCCGTCGTCGCCCTCGGCATCCTGCTGGTGCTCGGTGTGGCCGGCGGGGTCGTGTGGGGTCTGGTCGTCCCCGGGGTCACCGGGGTCGTCGTCGCCCCCGGCCGGGCAGGTGCGCTCGGTGCCGACACCGGCCATCGCTTCGACGCGATCGCCCTCTTCGCCTGCATCTCGGCGGTCGTCGGTGTGCTCGCCGGCGTCGTCGTGTGGACGGTGCGCTCCCTGCGCGGGCCCCTCGGTGCCGTACTCGTCACCGTCGGCACCATCGCCGGCGGCGCCCTCGGCGCCTGGCTCGGCGGGCTCGTCGCCCACGTCCGGCACCCCGGCCCGGGCGACACCGCCGTCGGGCGGTACTTCACCAGTGCGCCGGGTCTGCGGTTGTCGGGCGCTCAGCTCGATCTGACCGGTGGTCTCGACGTCTCGGTCGGCGTGGGGATGTCGTGGGCGGTGCTGGTGGTCGCGCCGGCCGTGGGCCTCGTCGTGGTGCTGATCCGGATCCTCGCGGCGCGCTCGCCCGATCTCGACGTCCCCGCCGAGACCGCTGCCGCGCAGCCGGGTTCAGGGCGGCGGCCGGAGGGTCGCGAACTCGTCGGTGACCCGTAACCCGGTGTCGGTGAAGCGGTAGAGCGCGGGCGGACGCCCGCCCGACCGCCCCGTCGGTCCCGTGGTGCCCGTGGCCACCACGACCCCGCGGCGCGACAGGATCCGCAGCAGGTTGGTCGCGTCGACCGGGTACCCCAGTGCGGCGCCGTAGATGTCGGACAGCGTCGACATCGAGAACTCGGTCGGCGCCAGCGCGAACGCGATGTTGGTGTACGACAACTTGGCGGCGAGCCGGCGCCGCGCGCTCTCCACCACCGCCCCGTGGTCGAAACTCGTCGGCGGCAGGTCGTCGACCGGGTGCCACCGCGTGTCCGACGGGGGAGTGCTCACCGACTCGGGACGCACCAACGCGAGATAGGTCGACGCGACGACCCGCGGGCCGGGGACACGGTCGGGTGCGGAGAACACCGACAGCTGCTCGATGTGCGCCACCTCGCGCAGGTCCACCTTCTCGGCGAGTTGGCGACGGGCGGAGGTGCGCAGATCCTCGTCGGCCCCGAGAAGACCGCCCGGGAGCGACCACGTCCCCGCCTGCGGGTCGAGACCGCGTTCCCACAGCAGGACCGACAGGTGAGGGGTGCCCTCGGCGAGACCGCGGACGCCGAAGACGGCGGTGAGCACCTCGTGCAGGATGCTCGGTGGCATGGCTGGAGTGTAGGGCCCGCGGCGTGCGGTGTTACGCTGGCGGCACGTTTTCGACCGACAGTCGAAAACCTCTCGGCGCAGCCCCGTCGAGGACCCCACCGAAAGGAGGGCGGTCGTGTCGATCACCACCGCCGTCACCCCCGACGTCGTCGACGCGAACGACCCCGGCCCCGAGTGGGCCGCCGAGGTCCGCCGTCTCGCGGAGCTGCGGGGAGCCACGCTGCTCGCGCACAACTACCAGCTCCCGGCCATCCAGGACGTCGCCGACCACGTCGGTGACTCGCTCGCCCTGTCGCGGATCGCGGCGTCGGCGCCGGAGGACACCATCGTCTTCTGCGGCGTGCACTTCATGGCCGAGACTGCGAAGATCCTCGCGCCGGAGAAGACCGTGCTCATCCCCGACGCCCGCGCCGGGTGCTCCCTGGCCGACTCGATCACGGCCGACGAGCTGCGGGCCTGGAAGGCCGAGTTCCCCGACGCCGTCGTCGTCTCCTACGTCAACACGACCGCCGAGGTGAAGGCGCTCACCGACATCTGCTGCACGTCGTCGAACGCCGTCGAGGTCGTCGCCTCCATCGACCCCGACCGCACGGTCCTGTTCCTGCCCGACCAGTTCCTCGGTGCCCACGTCAAGCGCGTGACGGGTCGGCAGAACATGCACATCTGGGCCGGCGAGTGCCACGTACACGCCGGGATCAACGGCGACGAGCTGAGCGCGCAGGCCACCGCCCACCCCGACGCCGACCTCTTCGTCCACCCCGAGTGCGGGTGCGCGACCTCTGCGCTCTACCTCGCCGGGGAGGGCGCCGTCCCCGCGGAGAAGGTGAAGATCCTGTCCACCGGCGGCATGCTCGACGCCGCCCGCGAGACCGGCGCCCGCGAGGTCCTCGTGGCCACCGAGATCGGCATGCTGCACCAGTTGCGCCGTGCGGCACCGGGAGTCGACTTCCAGCCGGTCAACGCCAAGGCGTCGTGCCGATACATGAAGATGATCACGCCGGAGGCGCTGCTGCGCAGCCTGCGCGACGGTACCGACGAGGTCCATCTCGACCGCGCCGTCGCCGACGCCGCCCGCGCGAGCGTCGAGGCGATGATCGCGATCGGCACGCCCGGCGGCGGCGGGGAGTGACCGCGAGCGGGGCCGTCGGCCAGACGCAGCGCCGTGGACACGTCCTCACCCCGCCCCCGGACGACGACGTGCGCCGCGTCGTCGCCGAGGGGCTGGCGGAGGACCTGCGGTACGGCCCCGACGTGACCACCGCCGCGACGGTCCCCGCCGGGGCCACGACCACCGCGGTGGTGGCCAGTCGGGCGGCCGGCGTCGTCGCAGGTGTCGACGTGGCGCTCGCCGTCTTCACCGAGGTGATGGGCGACGCGGTCGCTGTCGACGACCGCGTCGACGACGGCACCCGCGTCGGCCCGGGCGACGTCGTCCTGCGGCTCACCGGTCCGACGGCCGGGCTGCTCACCGCCGAGCGCACCGCGCTGAACCTGCTGTGTCACCTGTCGGGGATCGCCACGGCGACCGCGGCATGGGTCGACGCGATCGACGGCACGGGCGCCGCGGTGCGGGACAGCCGCAAGACCCTGCCGGGCCTGCGGGCGCTGCAGAAGTACGCCGTCCGCGCCGGCGGTGGGCTCAACCACCGCATGGGTCTCGGCGACGCCGCGCTGATCAAGGACAACCACATCGCCGCGGCCGGGTCGGTCGAGGCGGCGTGGCGCGCGGTCCGGGCGGCAGCCCCCGACATCGCCGTGGAGATCGAGGTCGACTCGCTGGCGCAGCTCGACGAGGCGCTCGCACTGGACGCGCAGCTGATCCTCCTCGACAACTTCGAGCTGTGGGAGACGCAGATGGCGGTGGCCCGGCGTACCCGGGCGGGATCGTCGACGCTGCTCGAGAGCTCCGGTGGTCTGTCGCTGGCCGACGCCCACGACTACGCCCGGACCGGCGTCGACTTCCTCGCCGTCGGCGGACTCACCCACTCGGTGACGGCGCTGGACCTCGGCCTGGACCTCTGAGGGGCGCTTTGTCCGACCCCACCTGGCCTGTACGGACGTTCATGCGCATACGGGCATAGTTTCGCGCCACGGTGAGTTGAACCCGCTCGTACTACGCGTGAGCTTCACGCGTGCCACGACGTACGAGAGGAAACCGATTTCGTGACGACCACCGTCAACGCCGTCGCCGCTGTCTCCGCGACCGATCCGCTGGAGATCACCACCATCGAGCGCCGCGATCTGGGTCCCAAGGACATCCGGATCGACATCAAGTACGCCGGCATCTGCCACTCCGACATCCACACCGCGCGCAACGAGTGGAAGGGCACGAAGTATCCCGTCGTGCCGGGCCATGAGATCGCGGGTGTCGTCGCCGAGGTCGGTTCCGAGGTCACCCTGCACAAGGTCGGCGACCGCGTCGGCGTCGGCTGCTTCGTCGACTCGTGTGGCGAGTGCGCCCCCTGCAAGAACGGCGACGAGCAGTACTGCGAGAAGGGCGTCGTCCAGACCTACAACTCGACGACCTACGAGGGCGAGTTCACCCACGGCGGGTACTCGCAGCAGGTCGTCGTGACGGAGAAGTTCGTCCTGAAGATCCCGGACGGCATCGAGCTCGACGTCGCCGCGCCGCTGCTGTGCGCGGGCATCACCCTGTACGCGCCGCTCAAGCACTGGGGAGCGGGCCCGGGCAAGCAGGTCGCCATCATCGGCATGGGTGGCCTCGGTCACGTCGGCGTCAAGATCGCCCACGCGCTCGGCGCCGAGGTCACGGTGCTCAGCCAGACGCTGAGCAAGGAGGAGGACGGCAAGAAGTTCGGTGCCGACCACTACTACGCGACCAAGGACAACGACTCGGTCTTCGACGACCTCGCGAACCGCTTCGACCTCATCATCAACACGGTCTCGGTGAACCTGCCGCTGGACAAGTACATCGGCATGCTGGCCGTCGACGGCACGATCGTGGAGCTCGGTGTCCCTGAGAACGCGCTCGAGGTGGCGGCGTTCTCGCTGCTCACCAACCGTCGGTCGCTGGCGGGTTCGATGGTCGGTGGCATCGCGCTCACCCAGGAGATGCTCGACTTCTGCGCCGAGCACGACATCGCCGCCGAGATCGAGACGATCAACGCCGACCAGGTGAACGAGGCCTACGACCGCGCCGTCGCCTCCGACGTGCGGTACCGCTTCGTCATCGACACGGCCTCGCTGGCCTGACCCGGCGCGTCCGCGCATCCGGCGGCCGTCGACCCCTCGGGGGGTCGGCGGCCGCCGTCGTGTGTCCGTCGGGCCGGCTCCCGACGGTCGCGATTCGAAAACATCTCGCACCACCGAATACGCTCAGGGGACCGGTCCCCGAACCCCACCGACGAGGAGATCCACCCCATGCTCGCCCGAACCGACCTGCGTGGCGCGACCCTGTCGACGGCACAGTTGCGGCGTGCACTGCCGCGGGGCGGGACCGACGTCGACGCTGTGCTGTCGACCGTCGCCCCGGTGGTGTCGGCGGTGCGCGAGCACGGTGCGGCTGCTGCGCTCGACGCGGGAGAGCGGTTCGACGGGATCCGGCCGGAGTCCGTCCGAGTCCCTGCGGCGGTGCTCGAGCGGGCACTCGCCGGCGTCGACCCCGACGTGCGCGCAGCTCTCACCGAGTCGATCCGTCGCGCGCGGATCGTCCACGCCGACCAGCGTCGCGGCGCCACCCGTACCGAGGTCGCCCCCGGCGGGTCGGTCACCGAGAAGTGGGTCCCTGTCGGCCGCGTGGGGCTCTACGTGCCGGGCGGCAACGCGGTCTACCCGTCGAGCGTCGTGATGAACGTCGTCCCGGCCCAGGAGGCCGGGGTCGGATCGCTCGTGGTGGCCTCGCCCCCGCAGAGCGCGTTCGGCGGATGGCCGCACCCGACGATCCTCGCCGCGTGCGCGCTGCTCGGCGTCGACGAGGTGTGGGCCGTCGGCGGTGCGCAGGCCGTCGCCCTGCTCACGTACGGCGGCACCGACACCGACGACTCCGAGCTGGAGCCGGTCGACCTCATCACCGGGCCCGGCAACATCTACGTGACCGCGGCCAAGCGGCTCTGTCGTGGGCTCGTCGGCATCGACTCGGAGGCCGGGCCGACCGAGATCGCGATCCTCGCCGACGGCGAGGCCGACCCCGTCGCCGTCGCGGCCGACCTCATCAGCCAGGCCGAGCACGACGTGCTCGCCGCGTCGGTGCTCGTCACCGACAGCACCGCCCTCGCCGACGCCGTCGACGCCGAGGTGGACCGTCAGGTCGAGCAGACCAAGCACCACGAGCGTGTCCGGACCGCACTGTCGGGGACGCAGTCGGGCATCGTGCTCGTCGACGACATCGACGCAGGCCTCGCGGTCGTCGACGCCTACGCCGCCGAGCACCTCGAGATCCAGACCGCCGACGCTCCCGCCGTCGCCGACCGTGTGCGCAACGCCGGCGCGATCTTCGTCGGCCGGTACGCGCCGGTGAGCCTCGGCGACTACTGCGCCGGCTCGAACCACGTCCTGCCGACGTCCGGCTCGGCCCGCCACACTTCGGGGTTGTCGGTGCAGACGTTCCTGCGAGGCATACACGTCGTCGAATACGACCGTGATGCGCTCGCCGAGGTCGCCCCGCACGTCGTGAACCTCGCTGCGGCCGAGGACCTCCCGGCGCACGGCGACGCCGTCCGCGTGCGGTTCGCCGATGCCGGGGGACCGTCGTGAGCACGCCCGGATCACGGTTCGGCGTCGCCGACCTGCCGCTGCGCGACGTGCTCCGCGGTCGATCTGCGTACGGCGCACCACAACTCGACGTGCCTGTCGCCGTGAACACCAACGAGAACCCCCACCCGCCCTCGCAGGCGCTCGTCGACGACGTCGCGGAGTCCGTGCGTGCGGCGGCGCAGAGACTGCACCGCTACCCCGACCGCGACGCGGTCGCGCTGCGCACCGATCTCGCCGCGTACGTGACCACCGCGACGGGCGTGCCCGTCACCGTCGACAACCTGTGGGCGGCCAACGGCTCCAACGAGATCCTGCAGCAGCTGCTGCAGGCCTTCGGCGGTCCGGGCCGCAGTGCACTGGGCTTCGAGCCGTCCTACTCGATGCACCCGATCATCGCGACCGGGACCGACACCGCCTGGATCGCCGCACCCCGGCGCGCCGATTTCTCGCTCGACGTCGACGCCGCGGTCGCCGAGATCACGCGCCGTACACCGGACGTCGTCTTCGTGACGTCGCCGAACAACCCGACCGGTCAGTCGCTGCACCCGGAGGAGATCCGCGCGATCGCGGCGGCCGCCCCCGGGATCGTCGTGGTCGACGAGGCCTACGCCGAGTTCTCCGACCGACCCAGCGCGGTGGCCCTGCTCGACGAGCTCGGCGACCGCGTCGTCGTGAGCCGCACCATGAGCAAGGCGTTCGCGTTCGCGGGCGGGCGGCTCGGCTACCTCGTCGCGGCGCCCGCGATGATCGAGGCCCTGCTGCTGGTCCGTCTCCCGTACCACCTGTCGGTGCTGACCCAGGCCGCGGCCCGCGCCGCGCTGCGGCACGCCGACGAGACGCTCGCCGGTGTCGCCCACATCGTGGAGGAGCGTCGACGGGTCGTGGCGGCCCTGCGCGACCGCGGTCTCGTCACCGTCGAGTCCGACGCCAACTTCGTGCTGTTCGGTCACTTCGACGACGCCCACACCGCGTGGCAGGGCTTCCTCGACCGCGGTGTGCTGATCCGCGACGTCGGGATCGCCGGCCACCTGCGGGTGACGATCGGCCTGCCCGACGAGAACGACGCCTTCCTCGCCGCCGCAGCCGATCTCGCCCCCACCGGCACCGCCGCGGCCACCACGTCCTCAGGAGCACCCCAGTGAGCGAGCACCGCACCGCCCGCATCGACCGCACGACCCGCGAGTCCTCGGTCACCGTCGAGCTCGACCTCGACGGCACCGGCGCGACCGACATCAGCACGGGCGTCCCGTTCTACGACCACATGCTCACCGCCTTCGGCGCGCACGGCAGCTTCGACCTCACCGTGCGGGCGCAGGGCGACGTGGAGATCGAGTCGCACCACACCGTCGAGGACACCGCCATCGTCCTCGGCCAGGCGTTCGCCGAGGCGCTCGGCGACAAGGTCGGCATCCGTCGCTTCGGCGACGCGTGGATCCCGATGGACGAGACCCTCGCCCACGCCGCGGTCGACGTGTCCGGCCGGCCGTATTTCGTGCACACCGGCGAGCCCGATCATCTGCTCACCGCGGTGATCGGCGGCAACCCCGGCGTCGCCTACAACACGGTCATCAACCGGCACGTGTTCGAGTCGTTCGCGATCAACGCGCGCATCGCACTGCACGTGCGCGTCGAGTACGGCCGCGACCAACACCACGTCACCGAGGCGCAGTACAAGGCGGTGGCCCGTGCGCTGCGCGAGGCCTGCGAGACCGATCCGCGTCGGACCGGCGCGGTCCCGTCGACGAAGGGCGCCCTGTGACGGCATCCGTCACCATCCTCGACTACGGGTCGGGCAACCTGCGGTCCGCGCAACGGGCGCTCGAACGCACCGGCGCGGAGGTCACCGTCACCGCCGACCGCGACGCCGCGCTCGAGGCCGACGGACTCGTGGTGCCCGGCGTCGGCGCGTTCGCCGCGTGCATGGCCGGTCTCACCGCGGTGGGCGGCGAGCGCATCATCGGCCGACGGCTGGCCGGGGGGCGTCCCGTCCTGGGCATCTGCGTGGGCATGCAGATCCTGTTCGAGCACGGCGTCGAGTTCGGCGTGGACGCGGAGGGCTGCGGCGAGTGGCCGGGCACCGTCCGACAGCTGCCCGCGCCCGTCCTGCCGCACATGGGGTGGAACACCGTCCAGGCGGGGGAGGGGTCGGTGCTGTTCGACGGCCTCGACGCCGACACCCGCTTCTACTTCGTGCACTCCTACGCGGTGCAGGAGTGGGAGATGCACTCCGACGGCAGCCGTCTGAAGCCGGCGACGCTGACGTGGGCCGAGCACGGGGGTCCGTTCCTCGCCGCGGTGGAGAACGGTCCGTTGTCGGCGACGCAGTTCCACCCGGAGAAGTCCGGCGACGCCGGGGCGGCGCTGCTGTCGAACTGGGTGCGCAGTCTGTGAGCGGTGACGCAGGGTTCTCGGTCGCGCGGCTCGCGGTGATCGTCATGGGCGCCGGCGTGGTCGGTCTCGCGATAGTGGCTGCGGTGACCGTCGCCGTGGCGCAGGCATCTGCCGGTGCCGCGCTCGTCGTGGCGCTGGTCGGGATCCTCGCGGTGATCGGGGTGATGGGATTCGTGGCGCGACGCAGCGTGGACCGGGCGATCCGCGAACAGGAGGACGGCGAGAGCCGACGGGAAGGGCATATCGGATGAGCACCACGCTGGAACTGCTGCCGGCGGTCGACGTCGCCGACGGGCAGGCGGTCCGCCTCGTGCAGGGCGCGGCCGGGTCGGAGACGACCTACGGGTCGCCGCGCGACGCCGCGATGGCCTGGCAGGCCGACGGCGCCGAATGGATCCACCTCGTCGACCTCGACGCCGCGTTCGGACGCGGCGACAACCGTGAGCTGCTCGCGGCGGTTGTCGGCGAGCTCGACGTGAAGGTCGAGCTGTCCGGCGGCATCCGCGACGACGACTCGCTCCGTGCCGCCCTGGCCACCGGCTGCACCCGGGTCAACCTCGGGACCGCCGCGCTGGAGAACCCGGAGTGGTGTGCACGGATCGTGTCCGAGTACGGCGACCGCATCGCCATCGGACTCGACGCCGTCCACGAGGACCGCGGGTGGCGGCTGCGCGGGCGGGGCTGGGTGTCCGACGGCGGCGACCTCTGGGAGGTCCTCGAGCGACTCGAGCGCGACGGCTGCGCGCGGTACGTGGTGACCGACGTGAGCAAGGACGGCACGCTGACCGGCCCCAACCTCGATCTCCTGCGCGAGGTCGCCGAGGCGGCGTCGGCGCCGGTGGTCGCGTCGGGTGGTGTCTCCACCGTCGACGACCTCACCGCCATCGCGGGACTCGTCGACGTCGGTGTCGAGGGCGCGATCGTCGGCAAGGCGCTCTACGCCGGGCGTTTCACGCTGCGCGAGGCGCTGACGGCGGTGGCCGCGGTCTGATGGCACTGCCCCCGGGACTCCCGTCCGATCTCGACCCCCCGCGACTGCTCTCGATCGCCGCGGACCTCCTCGACGCCGCCGAGCCGCGCTTCGTCGAGGGCGTCGGCGCACCGAGCGCGGTCGACAAGGGCGGCAACGACTTCGCCACCGAGCTCGACCTCGAGCTCGAACGCACCCTGTCCGCGCAGCTGTCGGACGCCACGGGGATCGGTGTGCACGGGGAGGAGTTCGGCGGGCCCGATCCCACCGAGGGCACGGTGTGGGTGGTCGACCCCGTCGACGGAACCTTCAACTACTCGGCGGGGCTGCCGTTGGCGGGCATGCTGCTCGCGCTCCTGCACGACGGGCACCCGGTGCTGGGTCTCACCTGGCTCCCCCTGCTCGACCGGCGGTACGCCGCATCCGTCGACGGTCCCGTCACCTGTAACGGCGAGCCCCTGCCGCCGTTGCGCCACACCGCGCTGAACGACACCGTGATCGCCGTCGGTGCGTTCAACCTCGACAGCCGTGGACGGTTCCCCGGGCGGTGGCGCGTCGACGTGCTCGGCGAGGCCTCGCGTCGGGTGTCGCGGCTGCGACTGCTCGGCAGCACCGGCATCGACATGGCGTTCACCGCGGCCGGGAACCTCGGCGGCGCCGTGTGTTTCGGTCACCATCCCTGGGACAACGCGCCGGGCGCGGCGCTGGTCACCGGCGCGGGCGGCACCGTCACCGACCTCACCGGCGCACCCTGGACCGCGTCGTCGTCGTCGATGCTCGCCGCGTCCCCGGGGGTGCACGAGGAGTTGCTCGAGATCATCGCCGGTGTCGGGGATCCGGAGGACTTCCGATGACCACCGATCCGGAGGATCGACGATGACCGTCGCGGTCCGTGTCATCCCGTGCCTGGACGTCGACGCCGGCCGGGTGGTCAAGGGCGTCAACTTCGTCGACCTGCGCGACGCGGGCGATCCGGTCGAGCTCGCCGCCGCCTACGACGCCGCGGGCGCCGACGAGCTGACCTTCCTCGACGTCACCGCGTCGAGCTCGGGCCGGTCGACGATGCTCGACGTCGTCGCCCGCACCGCCGATCAGGTGTTCATCCCGCTGACGGTCGGCGGTGGTGTGCGGACCGTCGCCGACGTCGACCAGCTGCTGCGCGCCGGTGCCGACAAGGTCGGCGTGAACACCGCGGCGATCGCGCGCCCCGAGGTGCTCGCGGAGATGAGCCGGCACTTCGGGTCGCAGTGCATCGTGCTGTCGGTCGACGCGCGGACCGTGCCGGAGGGGTCGCCGCGCACCCCGTCGGGCTGGGAGGTCACCACCCACGGCGGTCGGCGGGGGACGGGGATCGACGCGGTCGAGTGGGCCCGACGCGGCCAGGACCTCGGCGTGGGCGAGATCCTGCTGAACTCGATGGACGCCGACGGCACCAAGAACGGCTTCGACCTGGCGATGATCGCGGCGGTCCGCGCCGCGGTGGGCGTCCCCGTCATCGCCAGCGGCGGCGCCGGGAAGGTCGACCACTTCGCGCCGGCCGTCCGCGAGGGCGCCGACGCGGTCCTCGCCGCGTCGGTGTTCCATTTCGGCGAGCTGCGGATCGGCGAGGTCAAGGACGCGATGCGCCGCGACGGGATCACCGTCCGCTGAGCGGGCGCGGTCCGTGAGGAGGAACTGATGGCACTGCCTGCCGACATCGCCGGGCGACTCAGCCTGTCCGCGGACGGGCTGATCGCGGCGATCGCCCAGGAGCGGGGCACCGGCGAGGTGCTCATGCTCGCGTGGATGGATGCCGAGGCCCTCGACCGCACGTTGCGCACAGGACGCGCGACGTACTGGTCGCGGTCGCGTCGCGAGTACTGGGTGAAGGGCGAGACGAGTGGCCATGTCCAGCGCGTCGTCGACGTCCGCCTCGACTGCGACGGGGACGCCGTACTGCTCACCGTCGAGCAGACCGGGCCCGCCTGCCACACCGGCACCCACAGTTGTTTCGACGTCAGCCGGACCCTGCCGCTGACGACCCCGGCCGGATGAGGAGCTGCCGATGCCGTTGATCCAGATCAGTCAGACACCGGGCCTGAGCGACCGGGTGAAGCGCGAGACCATCGCCGCGGTCACCGAGGCGTACGCCAAGGCCACGGGCAAGAACCCCGACTCGGTGTGGGTCACCATCACCGAGGTGCCGCGGTCCCACTGGGGCGTCGGCGGCGAACCGCTGGGACACTAGGCAACCGTGAGCACCACCGACGGGACCACCACCCGCGAGCAGTTCGTCGACCTCGCGCGCGACCACCGCGTCGTGCCGGTGACCCGCAAGGTCGTCGCCGACTCGGAGACGCCGCTGTCGGCCTACCGCAAGCTCGCCGGTGACCGCCCCGGCACGTTCCTGCTGGAGTCGGCGGAGAACGGCCGGTCGTGGTCGCGGTGGTCGTTCATCGGTGCCGGGGCGCCCGCCGCGCTGACCGTCGTCGAGGGGGAGGCGCACTGGTGGGGGACCGTGCCCGACGGCGCACCCCGTGACGGTGACCCGCTCGCCGCGCTCGCCGAGTCGCTGCGACTGCTCGCCACCGACCGCCTGCCGGGTATGCCGCCGCTGACCGGCGGGTTCGTCGGGTACCTGGCCTATGACGCGGTCCGTCGGCTCGAACGTCTGCCCGACACCTGCGTCGACGACCTGCACCTGCCCGAGATGATGATGTTGCTCGCGGCCGATCTCGCGGCGGTCGACCACCACGAGGGTTCGATCACCCTCATCGCCAACGCGATCAACTGGGACGGCACCGACGAACGCGTCGACGAGGCCTACGACGACGCGGTCGCGCGTCTGGACCGGATGACCGCCGCGCTCGCGGCCCCCGCGCCGTCCACCGTGTCGACCTACCACCGGCCCGACCCGGAGTACCGCGCGCAGCGCACCCGCGACGAGTACGCCACCGTCGTCACCTCGCTCGTCGGCGAGATCGAGGCCGGTGAGGCGTTCCAGGTGGTGCCGTCGATGCGCTTCGAGATGACCACCGACGCCGACCCCGTCGATGTGTACCGGGTGCTGCGGTCGTCGAACCCCAGCCCGTACATGTACCTGCTGCGGATGCCCGGGATGGGACGTGAGCCGTTCACGATCGTCGGGTCGTCGCCGGAGGCGCTGGTCACCGTGTCGCAGGGCACCGCGACCACGCACCCGATCGCGGGCACCCGCTGGCGCGGTGCGACCGAGGACGAGGACCACCTGTTGGCCAAGGACCTCCTCGCCGACGAGAAGGAGAACGCCGAGCACCTCATGCTCGTCGACCTCGGACGCAACGACCTCGGGCGCGTGTGCGAACCGGGCAGCGTCGCGGTGCACGACTACCGGCACATCGAGCGGTACAGCCACGTCATGCACCTGGTGTCGACGGTGACCGGTCGTCTGCGCGACGAGGCCACCGCGTTGGACGCGGTCGCCGCGTGTTTCCCGGCCGGCACGCTCACCGGCGCCCCGAAGGTGCGGGCGATGGAGCTCATCGACGAGCACGAGATCACCCGACGCGGCCTCTACGGCGGCGTGGTGGGATACCTCGACTTCGCCGGCGACGCCGACACGGCCATCGCGATCCGCACCGCCGTCATGTCCGGCGACACCGCCTACGTCCAGGCGGGCGGGGGAGTCGTCGCCGACAGCGACGCCGACTACGAGTACAACGAGGCCCGCAACAAGGCCCGGACGGTCCTCACCGCCATCGCGGCGGCGGAGACGATGACCCCGGCCGTCGCCTCGGGAACGGCAGGAGTCCACCCATGACCGACGCCGCGGCCGACGCCGCCCTGATCCGCCGCCGCAACGTCCGGACCGCCGCCGTCCTCCTGGTGCTCGCCGCGGCCGCGCTGTGGGGGGCGTCGCGACTGCCCTGGGCGACGCTCACCGCGCAGGACGGTCTGAGCCCGGCCCGCGACTTCACCGTGCACGGCTCGGACTGGAGTCCCTGGCTCACCCCGGTCGCCATCGTGCTGGTCGCGGCGGTCGCGGCCACCGTCGCGCTGAAGGGGTGGGCGCTGCGTCTCACCGCCCTCGTCGTCGCGGTGATCGGGATCGTCTCGGTGCTGCCGGTGATCTCCCTGCTCACCGGCGACGACCCGGGTGCGTACGCGGCCCGGTCCATCGACCTGGCCGGGCGCTACCAGGTCGCCTCGGTGGACACCCGGCCGTGGGTGGCGATCGTGGTCGTCCTCGGTGCGGTGCTCGCGGTGTCCGCCGCGACGGTCCTGCTGCGGGTGGCGCGCGGCGCCACGTCGATGTCGTCGCGGTACCGGTCACCGGCCGCCCGCCGCGCCGAACTGGAGGAGACCGTGTTCGCGGAGCGTGCCGCGGCGGAACGACAGGTCCCGTCCGCGACCACGACGGGCGACGCCCCCGACGGCCCGTCGGAGCAGGTCACCGAACGCATGCTGTGGGATGCCCTCGACACCGGTGCCGACCCCACCGATCCGTCCACGACCAGGCCCGCCGCCCCGGACGGGCGACCGGACGACGATCCGCCGCGCGACGCGACGGCGCGGTGACGGCTCACGCGTGACACACCGACCCCGGGACGGGTGGGTCCCCGCCGCCCGGCTACCCTGGATCCACATCACAGGTCACACCGAGACGGTGTCGCCGATCGATCTCGAGACGCCGGAAGGGGACCGCGCATGAGTTCGCCCACCGTCCTCGACTCGATCATCGACGGCGTCCGCGCCGACGTCGCCGCCCGGGAGGCCGTGCTCGACTTCGCGGCCGTCAAGGCGGCCGCAACGAAGGCGGCGGACCCGATCGACGCGACCGCCGCGCTGCGGGAGCCCGGGATCGCCGTCATCGCCGAGTGCAAGCGGTCGAGCCCGTCGAAGGGCCCGCTCGCCGACATCCCGGATCCCGCCGAACTCGCCCGCGCCTACGAGGCGGGCGGCGCCCGGATCATCAGCGTGCTCACCGAGGAGCGCCGGTTCGGCGGCTCCCTGGCCGATCTCGACGCGGTCCGCGCGGCCGTCGGGATCCCCGTGCTGCGCAAGGACTTCATCATCGGGCCGTACCAGATCCACGAGGCCCGGGCCCACGGCGCGGACGTCGTGCTCCTCATCGTCGCCGCGCTCGAGCAGAACGTGCTCGCCTCCCTGCTCGACCGCACCGAGTCGCTGGGCATGACGGCCCTCGTCGAGGTCCACACCGAGGCCGAGGCCGACCGTGCGCTGTCGGCGGGCGCGACCGTCGTGGGCGTGAACGCGCGCAACCTCAAGACCCTCGAGGTCGACCGCGACGTGTTCGCCCGCATCGCCCCCGGCCTGCCGACCGAGACCATCCGCGTCGCCGAGAGCGGCGTCAACGGCACCGCCGACCTGCTCGCCTACGCGGGGGCCGGGGCCGACGCCGTCCTGGTCGGCGAGGCGCTGGTCACGCGCGGCGACCCGCGTGCCGCCGTCGCGGAGCTGGTCACCGCCGGCACCCACCCGTCCTGCCCCAAGCCGGTCCGGTGATCCGATGACCACGCACGATCGGTCACCCTTCGACACCGAGTTCCCCACCGCCAGTGCGGGACTGGCCCAGCGAACCTCGTCCGACCCCGACGCCCGTGGCTATTTCGGGTCCTACGGCGGACGGCATGTGCCCGAGGCGCTCATGGCGGTCATCGACGAGGTGACGACGAGCTACGAGAAGGCCCGTGTCGACGACGACTTCCTCGCCGAACTCGACCGCCTGCAGCGGGACTACAGCGGTCGCCCGTCGCCGCTGTTCGAGGCGACCCGACTGCGCGAGCACGCCGGCGGCGCCCGTGTCTTCCTGAAGCGGGAGGACCTGAACCACACCGGCTCGCACAAGATCAACAACGTGCTCGGGCAGGCGATGCTGGCCCGGCGGATGGGCAAGACCCGCGTCATCGCCGAGACCGGCGCCGGACAGCACGGCGTCGCCACCGCGACCGCCTGCGCGCTCTTCGGCCTCGAGTGCATCGTCTACATGGGTCGCGTCGACACCGAGCGGCAGGCGCTCAACGTCGCCCGCATGCGGCTGCTCGGTGCCGAGGTCGTCGCCGTCGAGGCCGGTTCGGCGACGCTGAAGGACGCCATCAACGAGGCGATGCGCGACTGGGTCACCAACGCGCACAACACCTACTACTGCTTCGGCACCGCGGCCGGTCCGCACCCGTTCCCGCTGATGGTGCGCGATCTGCAGCGCATCGTCGGGCTCGAGGCGCGCGCGCAGATGCTGTCGTCGCTGGGACGTCTGCCCGACGCGGTGACGGCGTGCGTCGGCGGCGGCTCGAACGCGATCGGCATCTTCCACCCGTTCATCGAGGACGCGGGCGTGCGGCTCGTCGGCTTCGAGGCCGCGGGCGACGGTGTCGAGTCGGGTCGGCACGCCGCGACGTTCTCGGGCGGGACGCCGGGTGCGTTCCAGGGCGCCTACTCCTACCTGCTGCAGGACGACGACGGTCAGACGATCGAGTCGCACTCCATCTCCGCCGGGCTGGACTACCCGGGTGTCGGACCGGAGCACGCGCACCTGCTCGAGACGGGTCGGGCCGAGTACCGCCCGGTCACCGACGTCGAGGCGATGGACGCGCTGTCGCTGCTGAGTCGCACCGAGGGCATCATCCCCGCGATCGAGTCGGCCCATGCCGTCGCGGGTGCGCTGACGCTGGGTCGCGAACTGGGCGACGGGGCCGCGATCCTGGTGAACCTGTCCGGGCGCGGTGACAAGGACGTCGACACCGCCGCGCGGTGGTTCGGCCTGTTCGACGCGCCGGACGCCGCGTCGTGAGCGATCGGCTCGCCGACGTCTTCGCGCGGTGCCGCTCCGAGGGCCGCGCCGCCCTGATCGGATACCTGCCCGTCGGCTTCCCCGACCCCGCACGCTCACGGGAGCTGCTGCGTGTCCTCGTCGAATCCGGCTGCGACATCGTCGAACTCGGCATCCCCTACTCCGACCCGGTCATGGACGGACCCACCATCCAGGCCGCGGCCGACACCGCGCTCGCCGCCGGTGCGCGTGTTCGTGACGTGTTCGCCGCCGCCGAGGTCGTCGCCGACGCGGGGGGCTCACCGGTGGTCATGTCCTACTGGAACCCGGTGCTGCGCTACGGCATCGACGCGTTCGCGCGGGACCTGGCCGCGGCGGGTGGCCAGGGGATCATCACGCCGAACCTCATCCCCGACGAGGCCGACGAGTGGGTCGTCGCGTCCGACGCCCACGGTCTCGACCGCATCTTCCTCGTCGCTCCGTCCTCGACCGAGGAACGTCTCGCGATGACCGTCGAGGCCAGCTCCGGGTTCGTGTACGCGGCCTCCACGATGGGTGTCACGGGTGCCCGCGACGCCGTCTCCGACGCGGCCCCCGAGTTGTGCGGCCGGATCCGTGAACACTCCGACATCCCGATCGGGGTCGGCCTGGGCGTGCGCAGCGGTGCGCAGGCCGCGGAGATCGCCGCCTACGCCGACGGCGTCATCGTCGGGTCCGCGCTCGTCACTGCCGCCGACGAGGGTGACGCCGCGCTTGCCGCGATCGTCGGCGAACTGGCCGACGGCGTCCGCGCCGCGGGTGTGCGCCGGTGACCGCATCGACCACGGTGCTCGCGTACATCCCGAGCCCCCCGCAGGGTGTCTGGTACCTCGGCGACTTCCCGCTGCGCGCCTACGCGCTGTGCATCATCGTCGGGATCGTCGTCGCCGTGTTCTGGGGCAACCGCCGGTGGGTCGCCCGGGGTGGCGGCGAGGGCGAGGTCCTCGACGTGGCGATCTGGGCGGTGCCGTTCGGTCTGGTCGGCGGTCGGCTCTACCACCTCGCGACGGACTGGCGGACCTACTTCGGCGACGGCCCGAAGACACCGATCGACGCGCTGAAGATCTGGGACGGTGGGCTCGGCATCTGGGGCGCGGTGCTCCTGGGAGCGGTCGGTGCCTGGATCGGCACCCGACGCGCCGGGATCTCCCTGCCGGCCTTCGGCGACGCGATCGCCCCGCCGATCCTGCTGGCACAGGCCATCGGTCGGCTCGGCAACTACTTCAACCAGGAGCTCTACGGGGGGCACACGTCGCTGCCGTGGGGCCTGGAGATCTACGAACGCGTCGACGCCAACGGCAACGTCGGGCCGGGCCTCATCGACGGCCGCTCCACCGGCACCGTCGTCGACGTCGTGCAGCCGACGTTCCTCTACGAGCTGCTCTGGAACGTCCTCGTGGTGATCGTGCTCGTCGTCCTCGACCGACGACTGCGCATCGGTCACGGCCGCCTGTTCGCCGGCTACGTCGCCGGGTACTGCCTGGGACGCTTCGTCATCGAACTCCTCCGGGAGGACACGGCCACACACGTGTTCGGCATCCGGATCAACGTGTTCACCGCGGCCATCGTGTTCCTGTGCGCCGTCGCCTACATCGTGCTCGCGACGAAGGGCCGTGAGACACCGGACGAGGTCTATCGCGCCGGTGCCCGTCCCGCGACCGTCGACGATCAGCATGACCACGACGCGGACCGCGACAACGCCGGCCACGACAACGCCGAGCACGACGACGCCCCGGTCGACTCCGACGACGCCGCGCCCGCCGACGAGCCCACCGACGTCGAGGGCTCCGCGTCGGACAGCACCGACGGCGGTACGGACTCGCCGGTCCACCCCGCCCGCTGACGTTCCCGCCCGACATCCGCGGCGCGACAACCCCGTTGGAGAACCGGCGGGTGGACGGCGGATGACAGCTCGGCGCGGTCGTGGTGGCGCCCCCTGGGGAGGACTAGGCTCACCGTCGTGAATCGCCGCACCAAGATCGTCTGCACGCTGGGCCCTGCGACCGACAGCGCCGAGCGCGTGCGGGAGCTCGTCGAGAGCGGGATGGACGTCGCGCGGCTGAACTTCAGCCACGGCAGCCACGCCGACCACCAGGCGATGTACGAGCGCGTGCGTGCCGCGTCGGACACCACGGGGCGGGCGGTCGGTGTGCTCGCCGACCTGCAGGGCCCCAAGATCCGGCTCGGCCGTTTCGAGCAGGGTCGCACCGAGTGGGCCACCGGCGAGCAGGTCCGCATCACCGTCGACGAGATCGAGGGCACGCACGACCGCGTGTCGACCACGTACAAGGAACTCGCCCTCGACGCGCAGCCCGGTGACCGCCTGCTCGTCGACGACGGCAAGGTCGGCCTTACGGTCACCGACGTCGACGGAAACGACGTCGTCTGCCGGGTGACCGAGGGCGGACCGGTCAGCAACAACAAGGGGGTGTCCCTGCCCGGCATGAACGTGTCCGTGCCGGCGCTGTCGGAGAAGGACATCGCCGACCTCGAGTTCGCGCTCCGGCTCGGTGTCGACCTCATCGCCCTGTCGTTCGTGCGCTCACCGTCGGACATCGAGCTCGTCCACGACGTGATGGACCGCGTCGGCCGACGCGTGCCGGTCATCGCCAAGCTCGAGAAGCCCGAGGCGATCGACAACCTCGAGGCCGTGGTGCTGGCGTTCGACGCGGTGATGGTGGCCCGCGGTGATCTCGGCGTCGAGCTGCCGCTCGAGGAGGTGCCGCTCGTGCAGAAGCGGGCCATCCAGATGGCGCGGGAGAACGCCAAGCCCGTCATCGTCGCGACCCAGATGCTCGAGTCGATGATCGAGAACTCGCGGCCGACCCGCGCGGAGGCCTCCGACGTCGCGAACGCCGTCCTCGACGGTGCCGACGCGGTGATGCTGTCGGGGGAGACCTCCGTCGGCAAGTACGTGATGGAGACCGTGCGGACGATGGCCCGCATCGTCAACGCCGTGGAGAACGGCACCCGCGACGTCCCGCCGCTCAGCCACGTCCCGCGCACCAAGCGCGGCATCATCTCCTACGCCGCTCGCGACATCGGGGAGCGACTCGACGCCAAGGCGCTCGTCGCGTTCACCCAGTCCGGCGACACGGTGCGGCGCCTGGCCCGACTGCACACCCGGCTGCCGCTGCTGGCGTTCACCCCGCTGCCCGAGGTGCGCAGCCAGTTGGCGTTGAGCTGGGGGACCGAGACGTTCCTGGTCGACTCGGTCGAGACCACCGACGCGATGATCCGTCAGGTCGACCAGTCGCTGCTGCAGATCGGTCGCCTCGTCGCGGGCGATCAGGTCGTCATCGTCGCCGGTGCCCCTCCCGGTACGGTGGGGTCCACCAACCTGATCCACGTGCACCGGATCGGGGAAGAGGATCACTAGCGGACCGACCGGGGGGCGGACGTGTGGACCTGACGATGCAGTCTGACCTGGACAAGCTGCTCGACCTGTTCGACCTGACCGATGCCGGCGACGACGTGTTCGTCGGTCGGCACCCCGAGCAGAAGACGCCGCGGACGTTCGGCGGGCAACTGCTCGCGCAGGGCGTGATCGCCGCCGGGCACACCATCACCAAGGGGTCGCCGCCCGTCCACGCGGTGCACGCACACTTCATCCGCGGTGGGGACACGTCGAAGCCGCTCGAGTACCACGTGCACCGGTCCCGCGACGCGCGCAGCTTCGCCAACCGCCAGGTCACCGCGATGCAGGGCGACGCCGAGATCGTCACCATGCTCGTCGCGTTCCAGGACAACGCGGCGGGTCTGGAGCACGCCGTCGAGATCCCCGAGGTGCCCTACCCGGAGCATCTGCCGCCGCTCGGCGAGCACTTCAAGGGCTACGAGGACCGCATCGCGGCGTTCGTCGACGCCATCCACCCGGTCGACATCCGCTTCGCCAACGACCCGACGTGGAAGGCGCGCGAGACCGGTGAGCGGATCGAGAAGAACCGGGTGTGGATGCGCGCCGACGGCACCCTGCCCGACGACCCGCTGATGCACGTCGCGACCATGTGTTACGCCTCGGACACGACCGTGCTCGACTCCGTCATCAGCACCCACGGGTTGTCGTGGGGGATCGACCGACTGTTCGCGGCGACCGTCAACCACTCGATGTGGTTCCACCGCGAGTTCCGGTTCGACGACTGGATGCTCTACGCGACCGAGTCGCCGGTCGCGGCCGGGTCCCGGGGCCTCGCGTCGGGTCGGTTCTTCACCCGTGACGGCGTCCTGGCGACGACGGTCGCGCAGGAGGCGTTGATCAAGGTCTTCCCGACCCGCGACTGATCCGGCGTCCCGCGCGGCTGTTGTCGTAGGCGGCCGCGCGCACCCGGGCGAGCGGGCGCGGCGCCATGGTCACGCCCGGTGGGAGGTTCCGCACGGGGTCCATGTCGACGTCGGCCACGGTCCGCGTGTCCGTGTCCACACGGGCGAACGGTCGGAACGACGATCCCCCGCGCGCGTGGGACAGGACGATGTGGACCGGCCCGTCGGGGAGATCCGCGGTCCGCGAGTCGGTGACGGTCTCCGCCCGGACCCACCACAGCGCGTCGTCACAGGCGAACGGCGTGAGGGAGGAGAACGTCGTCCGGGACCAGGTCGCGGCCGGCACCGGGACGGGCAGGCGTGTGGTCCACCGGGTCGACGAGGCCAGCAACAGGTCCCAGGGCGCGCCGTCGGCGACCGACAACCGGATCGCGACGCCGAGGATGTCGGGGACACCGCCGGGCAGTCCGACGCCCTTCGACAGGCGCACGGTCACCGACGGGCCCGGGCGGACCGCACCGAACGCGGGTTCGACCACGTCGAGGGCGCCGGTGACGGTGCGACCGGTCGGATGGAACGCCCTCGCGTGACGCAGGACGCCCGCGGCGCGGAACGGGACACCGACCAGCCCGGAGAGCAGCGGCGAGGAGTCCGAACCCATGCGGGCGGGCTTCCCGGTCCCGCACCCGGCGAAACGCCACCGCGGGGATGCGACGCACATCACCGGTTTGCGGCCCCCGCGCGCCGGATATCCCTGTCCTCGTCCCCGAGATCCATGCCGACGAGGCAGGAAGGACGTCGAGATGACCGTGTCGACCACGACCATCACCCACCAACTGCGAGCACTGCTCGCCCTCACCAACACCGAGATCCAGGTGGCCACCACCCGGATCGCGCAGGCCCGCACCGAGGCCGTGCGCACCGAACTGGGCGAGAACGCCGAGAACGCCCGGCGTCGCGCCCTCGAGATCGAGGGCGCCATCCGTGCGATCGGCGCCGCACCGGATGTGGTCCGGCCGTTGCTGGGCCGGCTCACCGCACTCGGCAAGGCGCTCGCCGAGCAGGTCGCGCCGCTCGACGAGGCGCTCCTCGGCGACCTCGCGCTCGAACACCAGCTGCTCGACCGGTCCCGTTACCTCCTCGCGCTGGCCACGGCCGCGGGCGACGACGGGGTGAAGGACCTCGCGGAGCGGCTCGTGGAGGCCCACGAGGCCACCGTCGAGTGGCTGACGACCGTCCTCGCCGAGGAGGCCATCGGCGGACCGGTCGCCCTGCGCCGCGGTCCCGGTCAGTGGGGTGCGGGCGTCGCGCTGCGCGCCGCCGCCGTTCCGGCGAACGTCGCGATGCGCACGATCGACAAGGTCGTCGAGTCGGTCCGGCGCGCGCCGGACACCGCCGCGGCGGTCGTCGAGGAGGGCCAGAAGGAGGCGCAGAAGGTCCGTGACGAGGTGGCCGGTGAGGACGTCGACGTCGACACCCTCCCGATCGCCGACTACGACGCGAAGACGGTCACCGACATCGTGGCGCGCATCAAGGAGATCGACGACCCGTCCGACATCCGGACCGTCGTCGCCTACGAAGAGACCCACCGCAACCGCAGTGGCATCGTCTCGGCCGCGCAGACGCGGCTCGCGGGCATCGCGCAGGACATCGTCGGCATCGAGAACTGACGCCGACACACGACGGCGCCGACGCGATCATCGCGTCGACGCCGTTCTCGTCTCGGGGCGCGGTGGGTCAGCCGGCCCCGTTCTCCGCGAGCAGGGCCAGACGGTGCAGGCATTCACGCAGTCGGGGCGCCATCGCGATCCGCTGCACCTCGTCCGGCGCCCACGCGAAGGGCGGGGTCTCGGCGTGCTCGTCCATCACCAGGCGGGACCCCCCGTCGGTCTTCTCGACGGTGAGGGCGATCCGCGCGCTGCCGAAAGGCCATGCGTGCGCGGACAACTCGAGATGGCCGGCGCTGGACTCGAGTGACCGGGTCTCGTCGTCGAGCAGCACGGGCCACGCTCCGACCGAGTGGTGGATGCGTGCGCCGGCGCGGGGCCACTCGGGGTCGACGTCACGGATGCGTGACGTGCCGACCACCCAGGAGGAGTAGAGCCATCCGTTCGACAGCACCGACCACACCTGGGCGGGCGTCGCGGAGGTCTCGTAGGTCACTGCGGGCATGGTGGCACCTTCCTGTGGTCGGGGGTCGATGGTGGATGGATCAGGTGGAGAAGCGTCGGACCAGCGATCGGGTCAGGCGTCGTCGTGGTGCGCCGCGCAGGCCGTCGGCCCGCAGCGCCGCCAGGGCGGCGTTGTTGCCGCAGGCACCGTGCACGCCGCCGCCCGGATGCGCCGACGCACTCGCGAGGTAGAGCCGTTCGATCGGCGTCTCCGGCCGACCGAGGCCGGCGGTGGGACGGAACACCAGCTGCTGGTGCAGTTGCGAGGTGCCGCCGTTCACCGCGCCGCCCTCGAGGTTGTCGTCGGACGCGGCGAGCTCGGCCGGTGTCTGCACGTGACGCCCGACCACCGCGTCGAGGAAGCCCGGAGCGTGTGCCTCGATGGTCTCGTCGACCCGTGCGGCCAGCGACAGGGCGGAGTCGTCGTCGACCACCCCACGTGGCAGATGCGTGTAGGCCCAGGCACTCTCGGTCCCCGCCGGTGAGCGGGTCGGATCCGCCGTCGTCATCTGGCCCATCAGCAGGAAGGGGTGTCGCGGGACCTCGCCGGTGGTCAGGTCGGCCATCCAGCGGACCATCTCGTGCTGGTCGGCGCCGAGGTGGACGGTTCCGGCCCCGGCCAACGACGCACTGCGCCAGGGGATCGCGCTGCCGACGGCGTAGTCGATCTTGACCACCGGCATGTCCCACTCGAAGTGGTCGAGGTCGGCCGCGATCCGTGCGGGCACGACGGCCGGGTCGAGCAGGCGCCGGTACAGCGCGGGCGCGGACACGTCGGCGAGCACCGCGCGGCGCGCCGACCGGTGCCGGCCGTCGCGGGTCATCACCCCGGTCGCCCGCGTGCCGCTCGTCGTGATCCTCTCGACCGGGGCCGACGTCACGATCTCGACGCCCGCCGCACGTGCCCGGGCCACCAGGGCGTCGGTGAGTCCGCCGGACCCGCCCTCGGGCACCGGGAACCCGCCGTCCTGCGCGAGCATCGTCAGCAGCAGTCCCATCAGACCGCTGCCCGGTGCGTCGAGCGGGATGTCGGCGTGCATCGCGTTGCCCAGGAACAGGATCCGCGCGTGGTCGCTGTGGAACAGCTCCGACACCATCCGCGCAGCCGGCAGGATGAGGAACCGGGCGAGGCGGAGCAGGTCGGCGGCGTCGAGCGCGCGCAGCAGCTGAACCGGTCCACGCACCGGCGGGAACGGACGGAACAGGGTGTCCAGCAGAGCCGGCCCGATCGTCTGCCACCGCTCGACCAGTTCGATCCACGTGCGGCCGTCACGGGGATCGTGCGCGGCCAGTCCGGCGGCGGTCGCCGCCGGGTCACGCAGGACGACGGCTGCGTCGGTGTCGTCGGGGGAGAGCGGGTGGCCGTACACGGTGGGGGCGTGGCGCCACCGCAACCCGTGCGACTCCAGGTCCAGGCCGGCGAAGGCGGGCGAGGCCACCACGAGCGGATAGAACGCGCTGTAGAGGTCGGTGACGTATCCCGGTGTGAGCTCGGCGCTGCGTACCGCCCCGCCCGGGGTGTCCTGGCCCTCGAGGAGGGTCACATCCCACCCGGCGTCGGCGAGGCGGATGGCCGCCACCAGGCCGTTGTGTCCCGCACCGATCACCACGGCGTCGGAGACGGTGCCGGATCGAGGTCGTGGTGTCGTCGTCATCGCGGCAGGGTCTACCCCTCGCGTCCTCGGGGTAAACGCCGGGACCGGCGTCATGATTGGAACCGCTCCCGGCGGGGTACACGCATCGCGTGCTGGATGTCATGAGGTCGAGGTCGTCGCAGAGAGCGGTCCTCCCGGCGCTGCGCACCCTTGCCTCCGCCGGTCCGGCGGTCGTGACCGGCGCCGGTTCCGGGATCGGGCGCGCGATCGCCGTCGCCGCGGCGGACGCGGGGTTCGACGTCGCGCTCGTCGACATCGACGACGAGCGTCTCGCCGTCACCGCGGCCCGGTGTCGTGACCGGGGCGGCCGGGTCGTCGTCGACCGTCTGGACGTCGCCGACCGACCCGCCGTACTGGCCCACGCCGAGCGGGTCGAGGCCGACCTGGGCGCACCGGCGCTCGCCGCCACCGCGGCCGGGACCACGATGGTCGCCCTGGTCGAGAACGAGGACGACGACGCCGCGCGTCGAGTGCTGGCGGTCAACTGGTACGGGGTCGAGGCGTATCTGCCGCGGATGGAGAGACGAGGTCGCGGGTCGCTGGTCACGATCGGCAGCGCGTTCGGTCTCCGCGCGTCGCCGCTGCAGAGCGCCTACAGCGCGTCGAAGTTCGCCGTGCGCGGGTACACCGAGGCGCTGCAGACCGAGCTGATCCGGCGGTCCTCACCCGTGCGCGTGCACTGTGTCCATCCCGGTGCGGTCCGTACCGCGATCGCCGACGACGCGGTCTACACCGACGACGCGGTCCGGCGACGGACCACGCTCGTCTTCGACCGTCTGCTCCCCGCCACCTCGCCGTCGTCGGCAGCGGAGACCGTCCTGACCGGGGTCGCCCGCGGCCGCAGGCGCATCCTGGTGGGAGCAGATGCGCGACTGATCGACGTCGCCGCCCGCGTGACGGGCGGTCCCGGACGGCACCGACTCCTGACCGCTTGCACGCGGGCTCTCCGCCGCGCCCGCCATCCGTCACCCACCACCTGATCCCCCAGGAGGAATCATCACCGACACACTCGCACCCGCACCGTCGACCGACACCGTGGGCCTCGCTCCGCAGCTACCCGCCCCTCGCGGACCCGTCTCGCGGGCGGTCGTGACGCTGCTCGCCTCCGACGCCGACGCGATCGACCCCACCGCGACCGTCGTCGACGACGTCGCTGTGGTCGAGGCCGCCGATCCGTACGGTGACGATCTGCACCTCGCGCTCCACGTCTGCTACGAGCTGCACTACCGCGGGTTCGCGGGCGTCGACCCCGAATGGGAGTGGAGTCCCGCGCTGCTCGCGCTGCGCGCACAGCTCGAGCAGGTCTTCCGCACCGCGGTCGTCGCTGACGCCGGCGTTCCGTCGGACACCGGCGCCGCCGAGGTCGAGGCGGAGATGGACGCGCTGTCGACCGAGCCGATCGACGGCGAGGGGCCGTCCTGGTTCCTGCGCCACGAGGGGACCTGGGAGGAGATGCGGGAGATGTTCGCCCTGCGCTCGATCTACCATCTCAAGGAGGCCGATCCGCACGCCTGGGCCATCCCGCGGCTGTCGGGTCAGGCCAAGGCGTCGTTCGTCGCGGTCGAGTTCGACGAGTTCGGCGGGGGACGGGGAGACCGTGTGCACCAGCAGCTCTTCGCCGATCTCCTGCGGGCCGCCGACCTAGACACCACCTACCTGGGCTACCTCGACCGGGCACCGGCCGCGGCTCTGGTCCCGGTGAACCTGATGACGATGTTCGGCCTGCACCGCTCCTCGCGCGGCGCGACCGTCGGGCACCTCGCCGCCACCGAGATCACGTCGTCGCCGGGGTCACGACGACTGGCCGAGGCTCTGGCGCGGTTGGACGCACCGCATGCCTGTCGGGCCTTCTACCTCGAACACGTCGAGGCCGACGCCGTCCACGAGCAGGTGCTCCGCACCGACGTGGTCGGTGACCTGCTCGCTCGGGAGCCGGAGACGGCACCCGACGTCCTGTTCGGCATGCGGGCCTTCGGCGTCGTCGAGGATCGGCTCGCCGCCCACATGATGGACGCCTGGACGGCGGGGCGCCCCGCCATCGCGCTCGACTGAGCCCCGCGGGGTGTCGGCGACGACACCCCACGGGGACCGCTCAGCCCGCCCGCACCCGTCGTCGGTGACTGGTGTCGCAGAGCGGGAACGTCTTGCTGCGCTTGCACGCGCACAGCGCCACCATGAACCGGTCGGACTCGACGACCTCGCCGCTGGGCATCTCCACGCGGACCGGTCCCTCGACCATGATCGGTCCGTTGGTCACCATCCGGACGGTCCGTCGCTCGGTCACCGGGACGCCCGGATCACGGCGAGTTCCTCGGTGTCGGCGTCGGCGGGCAGCAGTCCCCGCTCCACCAGCCAGTCGCGGCGTTCACGCATGACCGGGCCGAGCGGGATCCGGGTGCGGCTGAGCACGTCTGCCGTGAGGCCGGCGTCCCGGCACGCCTCGACGGTCGTGTCGATGCCCGCGACCTCGGAGTGCACGATGAGTGCGACACCGCCCGCACCCAGCAGGTCGGGCAGCGTGCGGCACAGCGGGTCCAGGACCGACCGTCCGTCGTTCCCGGCGTCCCAGGCGGATTCGGCCGACGCGTGGTCGACGTCGTCGCGCGGGGCCGGGACGTACGGCGGGTTGCAGACCACGACGTCGAAGGGGCCGTGTTCGATCGCGTCGGTGAGGCAGCCACGACGCGCGTGCATCGCCGGGGCATGGCGGGCGGCGTTGGCCGCCGCACTGCGGACCGCGGCGGGGTTGAGATCCAGCGCCAGGACCTCCGCGGCGCGCTGCCGGGCGGCGGTGACGGCCGCGATCCCGGTGCCGCAGCACAGGTCCAGGACGCGTGCACCGGCGATCCGGTCCCCGAGGCCCCGGATGGCCTCGACGAGCAGGTACGAATCACTCTGTGGCGCATAGACGGACAGGTCGACGACGAGGTCGTCGGCATGCGGGGGTGTGGGGAGAACGGGGGCGGGCGCACCGGCCGGGGCCGGGAACGGGGACTGCAGGAGCACGGGTCACCTCGCGACGTCGATGTCGATCGGTGCCGTGGCGGTCGACACCTCATCGGTGACATACCCAGTGGGCCGACGGGTCAAACCTTGACGGACGTCAGACGGATTCGAGCACCATCCCGCGGTGCATCACCCGGTCCCCGACGACCCCCGAGTGGTCGGCGCGGTGCAGCACGCAGCGGTTGTCCCACATCACCACGTCGCCCGGCGACCACGCGTGTGCCAGGACGTTGTCGTCGCGTGTGCTGTGCTCGAGCAGGGACAGGATCGTGTCCTGCGCCTCCTCGGCGCTCAGACCCGAGATCGCCGCGCAGCGTTGCGGAGTCGAGAGGTAGAGGGCGACCCGGCCGGACCGCGGGTGCGGGGCGGCCAGGGGGTGGTCGGCGGAGGTCTCGGCGTCGTCGTCGAGCTCGAGGCCGGTGACGACATGGGTGACCGTGCGCTGGGTGAGGTCCTCGCGGACCACGTCCGGGAGGGTCTCGAACGCGCGGTACTGGTCGGCGAAGAGGGTCTGTCCGCCCTGATCCGGGACCTCGACGGCGCGCAGCGCGGTGTACGCGGGCGGATGGGCCACGTAGCTGGTGTCGGTGTGGAACTGCGATCGCGGCGGTGTGGTGCGTCCGACGTTCGAGATCACGTTCAGTTCCGGGAAGTCCGGCACCGGCGTCTCGCCCTGCGTGAACGTGGTCTCGCCGAACGCGTGCAGGAAGTCGAGGAACGCGGCGTCGTCGACGTCCTGGCCCGGGAACACCGCGACGCCGTGCTCGGCGAGCAGCCCCCGCAGGGCGTCGACGGTGTCGGGATCCAGTGCGCCGACGGTGATGTCGGTGACCCGTACGCCGAACGGGTGCATCGGGGTGGCTTTCACAGGGTGGCCCTCTCGCGGTCGAGTTCGTGCAGCACGGTGTCGAAGAGTGTGGTGACGTCGATGCCGGCGGCCGCGGCCATCACGGCGATCACGCTGCCCGCCGAGAAGGAGCAGTAGGGCCCGGCCTCGAGGAAGAACGGTGTGCCGTCCGGGTCGATGCGGAAGTCGAAGAGGCTGTAGTGCCGACACCCGAGTGCGGTGTGGGCCCGCCGCGCCGCGTCGTGCACGGCGGCGACCACGGGGTCGTCGTCGGGGACGATCCAGGCGCGGTCGGCGGTTTTCGCCACCAGGAACAGGTCGCCGTCGTCACCGCGCGACAGTTTGTCCTGCGGTGTGCGGATCGGCGCGGTGTCCGCGTCGACCGCGTACTCCTCGAGGGGGAGGCACACGAGTTCGCCGTCGCGGACGACGATGCCGCAGCGGACCTCTCGTCCGAGCGGCACGAACTCCTCCACGAGTGCCGACGTGCCGTGTGCGAAGGCCTCGTCGAGTGCGGACGGCAGTTCGGCTGTGTCGGTGACCAGCGTGACGCCCACGGAGTTGTCGGCGTCGACGGGCTTGACGACGAGCGGCGGTGCGATGTGCGGCGTGTCGCCACGGGTCACGACCTCCCCGGCGGGGACCGCGACCCCGGCGGCCGCGACGACGGCTCGCGCCTGTGCCTTGTCGGCGGCGACGGCCATGACCTCGGCGCTGTTGCCGACGACGTCGATGCCGAGCACCGCGAACAGCGACCGGTAGGCGGTCATGCCGGGACGGCAGAACATCTGGGGGACGACGGCATCGATGTCGAGCGACCGGATGTGGGCGATGGCCGCGGACACGTCGTGCTGTTCGGCGGCGGCGATCGTCGCCGGGTCGAGGTCGGTCGGGAAGGTCCACGCGCGGTCGGGGGAGACGTGCGCGATGACGTGCTCGTACCGGTCGTCACCCGCAAGAGCCTCGAGACACCCGCCGGCGTAGAGCCGCGACAGGTCGGCGAAGAACTCGTCGACGGGGGAGCCCACCAGGTGCAGCAGACGACGCGGCATGTCAGTCACCGCCGTTCTCGACCAGCTTGCCGATGTTGAGATCGATGCGCGCCCAACCCCTGCGCGCCCGCAGGTTCGCGAGCAGGAGCGACGGGATGTGGACGTGGTGGACCATGAAGAACGGCACGGGGTCGTCGGGCGTGAAGATCGCGTCGGTGCTGCGTCGGATGCTCGCCCATCGCGCCCGCCGGCCGGGTCCGGTGAGCAGGCGCCACAGTTCGTGGTAGATCCAGTGCGTCGGTCTCGACGTCGCCGTCGGCACGATGGTCGGGTGCCCGTCCTCGAGGTAGGCCGCGGCCAGTTCGGGGTGGTCGTAGAACATGGTGATGGCCGAGTGCGTCCGCGGGTTGCACTCGATCGCGTAGACCTCGCCGTCGGGTGCCTCGATGAAGTCGAACGACGCCTGCCCCGTGAGACCGGTCGGCGCGAGGAAGGTCTCGACCCACTCGCGGATGCGCGGGTGGTCGACCATCGCGTAGTTGATCTGGAACGCCGAGGACTCGCAGCACGCCCACACCTGAAGTCGTCCGTCGCGGACGGTGCCGTGGGTGCAGTACTCCGTGCCGGCGACGAACTCCTGCAGGATCCAGGGATCCTCGTCGCTGATCGAGAGGGATCGCGCGAATCGCGCGTTCTCCGCAGGGGTCTCGGCCCGCAGACGCGTGAGGTCCATGCGCCCCACCGGGTTGTAGGCGATGCGTTTGAGGATGTACTCGCGCCCCGGTCGGAAGTCGAAGTCGTCGATCTGCGCGGGGTGGGTGATCCGTGCGAAGTGCGGCACCGACAACCCCAGCTTCTCCGCACGTTCGCAGAACGCGGCCTTGTCGTCGAGCATCGCGATGGTGTCGACGTCGCCGTGCAGCACCTCGCACCGGTCGTCGAGGAGCGATCGGGCGGCGGCCTCGACGACGCTCGACGCGGGGCTCGACACCGGCACCACCACGTCGACGCGTTCCCGGTCGACGATGTCGGCGAGCGCACGGGCGTAGTCCGGCGAGCCGATCTCGGGGGTGGTGTGGAAGGCGTCGACCGCACGCGAGAACCGGTGTCCGGTCAGTCGGTACTTCGCCGACTCGACGAGGACCACACGGTGTCCCGCGGCGTGGAACGCGCGCGCCAGCGCGAGCGACTTGGTCATCTTCCCGCCCGTCACGAGCACGGTGCGGCGCCGCGGGGCCGGACGTGCCGGTGCCGGACGTCGACCGCCGACGAGGGCGGCACCGACCACGATCCCGTCGATCACCGCCGTCACCGCCGAGGCGGCGAGCACCGCCACGGTGCGCGCCGCGTTCGCCTCGCGCAGCGACGTCACGACGACCGCGTCCCCGCCCGGCGGATCAGGGTGACCCCGTCACGGATGGGCACGAGCACCTGCTCGACCCGGTCGTCGTCTGCGACCGCGGCGTTGAACGCGGCGATCGCGCGACCGTTCTCGGTGACCGGGGTGCCGTCGCGATAGGGCTGACCCTGCATCAGGGTGTTGTCGACCGCGATCACCGCATGCGGCGCCAACAGCGACGACTCGAGCAGACGATCGAGATAGCGGCCGTATCCCGCCTTGTCCGCGTCGATGAAGACGAGGTCGAAAGGCTCGATCCCGCCACGCTCGGCGTGTCCGGCGAGCTCGCGCAGGGTGTCGTCGGCGGGACCGACCAGTACGTCGATCCGGTCGGCGACACCGGCCTCGGCGAACGACTCCTGCGCGAACGCCGCCACGCGGGCGTCGATCTCGCTCGCCACCACGCGGGCGCCCGGACCGGCCGCCTGCGCCATCGCCAGCGCCGAGTACCCGGTGAACATGCCGAGCTCGAGGATCCGGCGCGCGCCCGCCATGTGGACGAGGAACTCCAGGAACCGCCCCTCGACGTGACCGGACAGCATCTCCTGTTCCAACGGCACCGTGTGCGCGTCGGCGTCCCAGTCGTGGCCCTGCGTGCGCCGGGTCAACCCGGCGAGCTCCGACGTCTCCGGCGAGGTGCACGCCGCGACGTACTCGTCGAGACCCGTTGCGAGATCGCGGGATCGACGCGCCGCCGCGAGCACGTCGTCGGCCACCCCGGCGTCGGCGAGACGATCACACAGCTCGATCAACTCCGCGGCGAGGACGGTGGTCGGTGTGACCGGCCGCGGTGCGGGGAGGGTGTGCGCGCCGGAGGGACCGTCAGGCATCGCTGCGGTCGGTGAACATGCCCGTGCCCTCGCCACCGCGCGGGAACTCGGCGCAGATCTTGCGGTGCACCTCGAGGGTGTCGACGAGCTCGCCGGTGGACACGTCGTTGAGGAACACGCAGCTGCCGATCGGGCTGGGGATGGCGGCGCGGAGGATCCCGTCGCGGGTGCGCAGGATGGAGTCCGTGGCCTCGGTCAGCAGCTCACCGGTGAAGTACGGGCTGTCCAGGGCCAGTCCGATACGGCTCATCGCGCCGAGGACCCGGTCGCGCTCCTCGGGCGTGATGTGTCCTCGCTGCTCGGCCAGCGTCGTGGAGTAGGCCATGTCGACGTTGATCGCGTGGCCGTGGAAGTACGGCGCCGGCGGCGTGAGTTCCAGTGTGGGACTCCAGGTGTGACCGAACGCGATGACGCGGTCGAGGTCGATCTCGTGCAGGTTGGGCGACTCGAGCTCGAGCATCGTCGCGATGGCCGCGTAGGTGACGCGATCGCCGATCGCCCGGATCTCGGGAGTGCCGTCGAGGTGCCCGAACCGGGTGCGCAGCAGCTCGGGTCCGTGCTCGTCGAGCAGGTCGAAGATCTCCCGGTTGCCGACCACCGAGATCTTGATGAGCTCGGCCATGCCGTTGCGGACCTGGTCCTCCGGCAGGGTCGCGAGGAAGGAGAAGTCCAGCAGCACCTGCTGCGACGCGTGGTAGGCGCCGAGACGGTTCTTGTGCTTGCCGTGGTTGACGGCGACCTTGATCGACACGCTGGCGTCGATGAGACCGATGAGGGTGGTCGGGATCCGGATGTAGGGGGTGTTGCGACGGTAGGCGGCACAGGCGAATCCGGCCACGTCCGTGCTCAACCCGCCACCGACGACCAGCACCGGCTCGGTCCGCACGAGTCCGAACGCGTCGAACGCGGTGACGATCTGCTCGAACGTCTCCAGCGACTTCGCCGTCTCGGCGATGGCCACCTCGTGCACCGTCAGGTCGATGCCGTGGTGGGCGAAGTAGGCCCGGAACCGATCGCCGTACAGGGCCGCGACCGACTCGTCGACGACCATCAGACACCGTCCGTAGGGGGTGTAGGCGTCGGCGAGATGCCGGTTCTCCGTGTCGAACACGCCGTCGACGTAGACGAGGTCGTACTCGATCCTCTCGTACCCCTCGACGTGGAACGAGGTGTCCGTCGCGGTCACGCTGGCCTGCATGTTGCTCATGGGTTCTCCTGGTCTGCTGCGATCGGCGGAGCTGCGATCGAGGTCGTGTCGGTCGTCGGGTCAGGCGGCCGCGGACGCGAGGTCACCCACGTGCGCGGGGTCGAGGGCGTCGACCTGTTCGAGGGCGTCGGCGAACGTGGTGCCGGCGGTGTTCTCGTTCGGGAAGGCGACGCAGCGGATCGAGGCGGCCGCGGCCGCGGTCACGCCGCCCACGTTGTCCTCGATCGCGACGGTGGCGTCGGCGGACTCACCGAGCTGGGCGAGCGCGTACTCGTAGACGGCCTTGTCCGGCTTGGGTGAGTCGACGGAGGTGACGTCGGTGACGATGTCGAACGACTCCGCGGTGACGTCGGGGCCGAGCGCGGAGAGCACGGCCGCCACGTTCTCCTGGGACGTCGTCGTGACGAGGCCGACCTTGATCCCGCGTTCGCGGGCGGTGCTGATGGTCTCGACGACACCGGGGCGGGCCGATGCGCCCTCCTGCAGCAGGAGAGTCCGGAAGATCTCCGACTTCGTGGCGTGGACCGCGTCGGCGTCGACCTTCTCGCCGCGCTGCCCGGCGTAGTCGGCGATGCGGTTGGCGCCGCCGTTGCTGTCCAACATCGAACGGTAGTCGTCGCGCGACCACTCCCAGTCCAGCCCGTGCGACCGGAAGGCCTCGTTGAAGGCGCGCCGCTGGATCTCCGAGGTGTCGACGAGGGTGCTGATGGAACCGAACAGGACTGCGGACACGATGTGCCTTCCGGTGGTTGTGATGCGCGCGCGAAGTGTCTGATCTCGCGTCGGGCGGGGTGCCAGTGAGAACCGGCGACTGTCGGGAATTAGTCCTCACACGTCAATGACGTTGAGAGCGCGTGGGTTTCACTCACAACACAGGCATATGTGCTCACAGTACAGTACCGGTCGCTTCGTTCAATAGCGTTTCGACGAAAAGTTCTGTCCGAAAAATGTCGGGGCCGTTCGGGCGTCGGGGCCGCAGGTGATGGCAGAGTCGTGTGTGACAGCAGGTGACATGGGGGTCCACGACCGAACCGGAGATGACGGTGAGCAACGAGGATGCGCGCGTGGCACGCACACGTGCCGACGTCTCCCGTACCGTCCGACGCCTGCTCGCGGAGGAGGGATGGGACGCGGTGACGCACGCCCATGTGGCGCGCGTGGCCGGGTACTCGAAGACGACGCTCTACACGCATTGGCCGTCCCGGGCGGATCTGTTGCGTATCGCGGTGGAGTCCCTCGGCGACATGCCCCACGCCGAGTCCACCGGTGACCTGCGGGCCGATCTCGTCGCGGAGGTGACCGCCTTCCGCACCGCGATCGAGGAACTCGCCCTCGACAAGGTCCTGATGGCCCTCGCGCAGCAGGGGGCCACGGTCGACGAGATCGGTGAGGTCCGCAAGGCGCTCGTCGCCGACGGCGAACGCCACATCCGGCATCTGCTGTCGGTGACCACCGACGAGCGGCGCCGCGACGCGGCGGTCCAGATGATGTCGGGCGTCGTGCTGTGTCCCGCCGTCATGTACGGCGAGTTGCCCGACGACCGGGTGATCGCCGAGGCGGTCGACATCCTGCTGGGCGGGCTCGGGGAGGCGTGAGCGGCCCGGAGAGCGGCGTCCGGTGGGTGCGGAGGACGGACCACGGCGTCCCGATCGACCTCGCCGTCCGACGGTCACGCGGCGGTACCGGCACACCGGTGCTCGCCGTGCACGGCATGGGCGGCGACCACACCACTTGGCGTCGGTTGGCCGCGGGGCTCCGGGCCGACGGTCGACCGGTGATCTCCTACGACCAACGCGGCCACGGGCAGAGTTCGCGCGGCGTGTACGAGCTCGATCGGCTTCGTGACGATCTGCTGTCCGTCGTCGAGGACCTCCCGGACGCGCAGACCGTCGACGTCGTCGCCCACTCGCTGGGCGCCCACGTGGCGCTGCGCGCCGCGATGGCGACCCCGGGACGGTTCGGTCGTCTCGTCCTCGAGGAGGTGCCGCCGACCCCCCGGGACGCCGCCGATGTCGCGGAGGGCATCACACCGCGCTCGTCACCGCGTGAGCTGGTGCTCGGTGTCCTCGACGTGATCCGGGACCCGCGTCCGGTGATGCGCTTCGACGCCCGCCTCGCGCCCACCGTCCAGGCGGAGTTCGACGCGCCGGACCCGGACTGGTGGGCCGGGCTGCGTCGCGTGAGCACACCCGTGCTCGTCATCTCCGGAGGCGACCAGAGCTTCCTGCCGCCGCGGCACCTGCGCACTCTCGCCGGGGCACTGCCGGATGGTCGCTTCCTGGCCATCCCGACAGGGCACAGTGTGCACCGCGACCGCCCCGACGACTTCGCCGCGGCCACGCTCGCCTTCCTGCGCGGTGAGGACGTCGGGACCCGCGCCTGACCGCCATTTCCGACCCCCGACGCCGGGTACCCGCCGCCCATGACCACGCGCTGGGACCGTGACGTCGCGCCGGGGATCCACCGGCTCGAGCACGCGCACACGAACCTGTACCTGGTGGAGACCGACGGGGGGCTCCTCCTCGTCGACACCGGCCTGCCCCGGTCCTACCGACCTCTGCTCGACGCGATCGCCGATCTGGGGCACACGCCGGCGGACATCACCGCTGTCGTCCTCACGCACGGCCACTTCGACCACGTCGGCACGGCGCGACGTCTCGCCGGCCGCTGGGACCTGCCGATCCTGGCGCCCGAGCTGGATCGTCGACTGGTGGCGCACCCGTACCGCTACCTGCACGAGAACTCCCGGGTCGGGGCGCCCCTGCGACACCCACGGTCGTGGCCGCTCCTCGGGGCGATGGTCGGGGCGGGTGCCCTCGTCGTGCGCGGTGTCCCCTCGCGGCAGGTCACGACCCTCGACGCGGGCACCCCGTTGCCCGCCGGCACACAGGTGATCCCCACGCCCGGGCACACGGCGGGACACGTCGCGCTGCACTGGCCCGACCGCGGGGTCGTCATCGCCGGCGACGCGCTCGTCACCCTCGACCCCTACACCGGCGAGACCGGACCCCGGATCGTCGCGGGCGCGGCCACCGCCGACATCGACCGGAACCTCGCGTCGCTGGACGCGCTCGCGGCGACGGGGGCCACGACCGTCCTGCCCGGTCACGGCGAGCCCTGGCACGAGGGCGTCGCCGCCGCGGTCGACCGCGCCCGGTCGACGCGCAGCTGACGCCGCTGACACACTCGGGCACGTGAGCCCACCCGATCCCGCGTCGCGCTGTCCGTGCACGTCGGGGCTGACGTACGGGGAGTGCTGTGGGCCGCGCCTGGACGGCACGCGTCCGGCTCCGACCGCCGAGACGCTGATGCGGTCACGGTTCACGGCCTTCGCGGTCGGCGACGTCGCCCACCTGCGGGCGTCCTGGCACCCGACCACCCGGCCGGAGTGCCTCGACCTCGACCCGGACGTGCGGTGGTACCGCCTGGACGTCGTCGACGTCGTCGCGGGCGGTCCGTTCGACGACGACGGGGAGGTGGCGTTCCGTGCGTTCCACCGCTCAGCCGACGGGCGCGGCGTCCTCGCGGAGCGCAGCCGCTTCGTGCGGGACGACGGCCGCTGGTACTACCTCGACGGTGTGGTCGGCTGAGGTCGCCGCCCCCGCGTCAGCGGGTGGTGATCCAGGTGAGGACCGACTGCGCGGCCTTCGGGTCGCCGTACTGCGTCCCGACCGCGCCCGCGACACCCGCGCCGACCGCGGCCCCGACGGCGGCACCCGGTACGGCCAGGATGCACGCGCCGAACACGGTGCAGCCCACCACGAGTCCGACCGCCGCGCCGACGACCGTCCCGACTCCCGCCCCGGCGGCCGCGGCGACCGTGCCGGCACGGTTCAGGCCGTTGGCGACATGGAAGAGCATGTCGTAGTAGGCGCGGTCCTTGGCCGCCGAGACCGGGTGCTCGCCGTGCCTCAGCGCGGTGGCCACCGCGGCCGGGAGCTCGGGCGTCAACGTCGCCGTGCGGCCGTCGGCACCGAGCGAGGTCCGCAGCGACACCGGTGTCCCGTCGAGCGGGACGGAGGTCGGGATGCGATCGAGCACGTGCCCGCGGGGATCGGTGACGACCAACCCGTCCGGCGCCTGCCGGAACGTCGCCCCCGACAGCGCCGACGTGATGCTGCCGTCGTGGGTGACCGCGACCCGATAGGTCGGCGGGGCGTCCGCGCCCGCCGTACCCGAGACGCTGCCCCCGATGACCATCGCCGCGACCACCGCCGGCGCCACGACCGACGTCGTGCGCGCGGCGATGACCATGCGTCCACCCCGCATGATGTCCCCCTCAGAACTGATCACGCGGATGCTATCCGACGGCGGACCCGCGAGGCCGGACGTGGGTCCACGCCGCGCCCGGGGTGGGTGAGTGGGTGCCCTCGGTGAGACTCGAACTCACACTGGACGGGTTTTGAATCCGTTGCCTCTGCCAATTGGGCTACGAGGGCGTGGCGTCGACGGTGTCGTCGGACGCGCGGAGCACCACGCTAGTGGATCCGCGGCGGCCCGGGCCAGCCGGTAGGGTTGCCCGGCACATCCCGACGCCGCGCTCGCGCGGTCGCTCGGTCCCGCATCGCCCCACCCGTGGAGGTCGTCGTGACGCCCGCACCGTCCCCCTCGTCGGTCCCGCCGCAGCGCCCCACACCCCAGCGGTCCGTCCCCGACGAGCCCGTCGCCGAGCCCGGCCCGGTGTCGCGGCGCGTGCTGGTGGCCGAGGACGACTCCCTCATCCGGATGGACCTGACCGAGATGCTCCGGGAAGAGGGCTACGACGTCGTCGGGGAGGCCCCGAACGGTCAGGTGGCCGTCGAGCTCACCGAGTCCCTGTCGCCGGACCTCGTGATCATGGACGTCAAGATGCCCGTCCGCGACGGCATCGACGCCGCGGGTGAGATCGCCCGCAAGCGCTTGGCGCCGGTCGTCATGCTGACTGCCTTCTCCCAACGCGACTTCGTCGAGAAGGCCCGGGACGCGGGCGCCATGGCCTATCTCGTCAAGCCGTTCAGCAAGGCCGATCTCGTCCCGGCGATCGAGGTGGCGGTCTCGCGATACACCGAGCTGACGACGCTCGAACGCGAGATCGCCGACATGAACGACCGTCTCGAGACACGCAAGCTCGTCGAGCGCGCCAAAGGATTGCTGATGTCCAGTCAATCACTCTCCGAGCCCGAGGCTTTCACCTGGATCCAGCGCGCGGCGATGGACCGGCGCACGACGATGAAGGCGGTCGCCCAGGTCGTCGTCGAGACCCTCGGTGACGGCAAGGCCTGATCGGCCCGGTCCCGACGCTGAGTCCGGCTAAGGATATCGGCGGCCCAACGACACACTGCCGCAACACGATTGCCACATTCGGTGCGCCGCGGCGGACACGTATCGGCGAATGACGCCGATGTCGCGCGAACGACCACGATCGGGGCTAAGTTCTCTCAGCAGCGTCGGCGACAGTCGCTGACGGGCTTCGTGCGGCGACACCGGTCGCCGCCGATCGGAGGAATGACCAGATGAATCGTCGGGTGACGGTGGGAGCGTTCGCGGTCGCGATGGCGGCCGTGCTGACCGTGTCGGCCTGTGGCAGCAAGAGTTCGGGTGGGTCGGAGGGCGGTTCGTCCGCCTCGGCCGGGTCGTCGTCGGGCATCACGATCGCCCCGATCGCCCAGATCGACACCGCGGGCAAGGAGGTCCCGACCGCGAGCGAGTCGTCGGCGATCCTGCCCGCCGGTGACGGCAAGGCCACGTGCCCCGCGTCGACGATCGCGATGGCGGGTGCGCTGACCGGTGACAACGCGGCCTTGGGCATCAACATCCGCGACGGCGCCCAGCTCGCCGTCGACCAGCACAACAAGGCCAACCCGGGGTGCCAGATCACCCTGAAGACCTTCGACACCGAGGGTGACCCGCAGAAGGCGAGTCAGGTCGCGCCGCAGATCACCAACGACCAGTCGATCATCGGTCTCATCGGTCCCGCCTTCTCCGGCGAGACCAAGGCGACCGGTGGCGTGTTCAACCAGGCCGGTCTGGTGGCGACCACAGCGTCGGCGACCAACCCGGCCCTGGCCACCAACGGCTGGAAGACCTTCTTCCGCGGCCTGGCCAACGACGACGTGCAGGGTCCCGCCGTCGCGAAGTACATGACCGGCAAGCTGGGCTTCAAGAAGGTCTGCGTGATCAAGGACGACAGCGAGTACGCCGCCGGTCTGGCCAAGGCCATCACCACGGGCCTGGGGTCGGCGAACGACAGCTCCTGCAACGGCGACGTGAAGACCAAGGACCGCGACTTCTCCGCGATCATCACCAAGGTCAACGCAGCGAAGCCCGACGCCGTCTTCTACGCCGGGTACTACGCGGAGGCCGCACCGCTGGTGCAGCAGATGAAGAACGCGGGTGTCGAGGCGACGTTCGTCTCCGGTGACGGTGTCAACGACCCGCAGTTCGTCTCGCAGGCCGGGTCCGCCGCGAAGGGCGCCGATCTCTCCTGCCCGTGTGGTCCCGCCCCGGACGCCTTCAAGTCGGCGTACAAGACCGAGTTCAACCAGGACCCGGGCGTGTACTCCGTCGAGGCGTACGACCTCGCGACGATCCTGATGCGCGGCATCGGCGCCGGCAACACCACGCGCCCGAAGCTGCTCGAGTACGTCCGCAACTACGACGGCCAGGGTCTCGCCCGCACCTACAAGTGGACGTCGGACGGTGAGCTCACCAGCTCGCTGATCTGGATGTACGACGTCAAGTAGTCCGCTGACGACGATGCGCCCGGACCCCGGGTCCGGGCGCATCGTCGTGTGAGCGACTCCGCGGGGAGGACACCGAGGAATGCACGCACTGGCCGACGGCCTGGTCCTGGCCTCGACCGTCGACTTCGACCTGAGGTCGCTGTACGACGGTTTCTGGACACTCACCATCGAGGGGTTGACCTACGGCGCGATCTACGCGCTCGTGGCGGTCGGCTACACGCTCGTCTACGGCGTCCTCAAGCTCATCAACTTCGCCCACTCCGAGGTCTTCATGGTGGGCATGTTCGGGCAGTACGTGGCGCTTCTGCTGCTCGGGTTCACCCCGTCGGGCAACGCCTACGCCGAGGGCACGGCCATGACCCTGGTGTACCTGGTCATCGCGTGCATCTTCGGCATGGCGGTCTCGGGTGTCACCGCCGTCGGCCTCGAACGGGTCGCCTACCGGCCACTGCGCAAGCGGGGGGCGAAGCCGCTGACGTTCCTCATCACCGCCATCGGCATGTCGTTCGTGCTGCAGGAGTTCGTGCACTACGTCCTGCCGAAGTTCGGCGGTGACCCGCCGCTGGGCGGGTCGACGGCACAGCCCGGCATCCGGCTCGTCGAGCAGAAGAAGCTGTTCGAGATCTTCGACGCGTCGGTGTTCAACCTGACGCTCATCATCATCGGCAGCGCGCTGGTGTTGACCTTCCTGGCCGACACGCTGATCAACCGCACCAAGCTGGGGCGCGGGATCCGTTCCGTCGCACAGGATCCCGAGGCGGCGACGCTGATGGGTGTCTCACGGGAGCGGGTCATCATGCTGACGTTCCTCATCGGTGGACTCCTCGCCGGCGCCGCCGCACTGCTGTACACCCTGCGTGTCCCCACCGGCATCGTCTACAACGGCGGCTTCATCCTCGGCATCAAGGCGTTCTCCGCCGCGGTGCTCGGCGGCATCGGCAACATCCGCGGCGCGCTGCTCGGCGGGCTGCTGTTGGGCGTGATGGAGAACTACGGTTCGGTGGTGTTCGGCAACCAGTGGAAGGACGTCGTGGCGTTCGTGCTGCTCATCCTGGTGCTGATGATCCGGCCCACCGGCATCCTCGGCGAGAAGCTCACGAGGGCCCGCGTATGAGCGCCCCCACGACGACCGACAAGGCCGCTCCCGAGCGCGGTCGGGGACTCGGCGACCGCATCCGTTTCTGGTGGAACAACCTTCCCCGTCCGCAGCAGTGGGCGATCGGTGTCCCGGCGGTGATCGTCATCGCGCTGCTGCCGGTGATCAAGCCCCCGCTCATCAGCACCACCGCCGTCGACTTCGGCGGCATGATGGCGCAGTTCGCGATGATCGCCCTCATCGCGATCGGTCTGAACGTCGTCGTCGGGCAGACGGGTCTGCTCGACCTCGGCTACGTCGGCTTCTACGCCGTCGGTGCCTACGTGGTCGCGCTTTTCACCTCCCCGGCGAGCCCGGTGTGGGACTCCAGCGACCACGGGTTCTTCTCCGGCCCATGGGCGTGGCTGGCGTGTGTGCCGCTGGCGATCGTGCTGACCGGTGTCACCGGGGTCATCCTCGGCACCCCGACGCTGCGTCTGCGAGGGGACTACCTCGCCATCGTGACGCTCGGGTTCGGTGAGATCGTGCGACTTCTCGCCGACAACCTCACCGACGTCACCAACGGTGCCGCCGGATTGCAGAACGTGCTGTTCCCCGAGGTCGGCCGGTCGGCGCAGAACCCTGACGGTGTCTTCTCCTCCGGCAACAACTCCGGGACGCTGAACTTCGGCGTGTGGTGGTTCTGGCTCGGACTCGTCCTGGTGATCGCGGTGCTGTTCTTCGTCGGCAACCTCGAGCGCAGCCGGGTGGGTCGGTCGTGGATCGCCATCCGCGAGGACGAGGACGTCGCCGAGATCATGGGCGTGCCGACGTTCCGGTTCAAGCTGTGGGCGTTCGTCATCGGGGCCGGGATCGGTGGGCTGTCGGGTGCGCTGTACGCGGGCCAGGTGCAGTACGTCGACCCGAAGGGCTTCACGGTCATCAACTCGATGCTGTTCCTGTGCGCCGTCGTCGTCGGCGGACAGGGCAACAAACTCGGCGTCATCGTCGGGGCGTTCATCATCGTGTACCTCCCCGCGCGGGTGCAGGGCATCCAGGTCGGCGACCAGTCCCTCGGTGACTTCAAGTACCTGTTCTTCGGGGTGGCGCTGGTGGCGCTGATGATCTTCCGGCCGCAGGGCATGTTCCCGGCGCGTGCCCGACTGCTGGCATACGGCAGACAGGTGTACGCGGCGGTGACCACGCCGGTGCGCGCGCGACGGGCGGACACCGCTGCGGTGGAGGCGAAGTCGTGAGCGGCGAGCACCGGGCCGACGAGAACCGGGCCGACGGCACGGGCCGACCCGTCGACCCGACACCCGAGCAGGAGGTGCAGGCCGTCCTCGCCGACCCGGCGTCGCGGACCGTCGTCGACCCGACGGCGGTCAACCCCGACCTCGCCGACCCCGACTTCGTCGCCGACGTCGTGGCCCCGAGCCGGGACATCGGCGCGAAGGTGGGCGAACCGCTGCTCGAGGTGTCCGGTCTGACGGTGCGGTTCGGTGGTGTCACCGCCCTCGACGACGTCAGCTTCACCATCGACCGCGGCGACATCTTCGGGCTCATCGGGCCGAACGGCGCCGGCAAGACGACCTGCTTCAACGCGATCACCGGCGTCTACGAACCCGCCGCCGGGTCGGTCACGTTCGACGGCCGGCCGCTCAAGCGGGTCAAACGGCACCAGATCACCCGGCGCGGTATCGCCCGCACCTTTCAGAACGTGCGGCTGTTCGGTGAGATGACGGCCCTGGAGAACGTGGTCGTGGGAACCGATGCGCGGCACCGCACCTCGGTGCTCGGGGCCGCCCTGCGACTCCCTCGTCACCACCGCGAGGAGCGCGACGCCGTCGACCGCGGGATGGCGTTGCTGGAGTTCGTCGGTATCGGTGCGCGTGCCGCGGAGAAGGCGCGCAACCTGCCCTACGGCGACCAACGACGGCTCGAGATCGCCCGCGCCCTGGCGACCGAACCCAAGCTCCTGTGTCTCGACGAGCCCGCCGCCGGGTTCAACCCCAGCGAGAAGGTCGCGCTGATGGAGCTGATCCAGAAGGTGCGTGACGACGGGTTCACCGTCCTGCTCATCGAGCACGACATGAAACTGGTCATGGGTGTCACCGAGCGGATCGTCGTGCTCGAGTTCGGGCGCAAGATCGCCGAGGGCACGCCCGCACAGGTCCGCGACGACCCGAAGGTGATCTCGGCGTACCTCGGCGTCCCCGACGAGTCGGACGAGGCCGCGGTCGGTCCGGAGGATGCCTCGGTGCCCGGGGCGGGAGAGGGAGACGATGGCCGAGCGTGAGATCGTCCTGCGCATCGAGGACATGTCGGTGCACTACGGCCGCATCCAGGCGATCCGCAACCTGTCGCTGACGGTCGGGGCGGGCGAGCTGGTGTCGCTGCTCGGCGCGAACGGCGCCGGCAAGTCCACGACGATGCGCGGACTGTCCGGGCTGCGTCCGCTGTCGACGGGACGCATCGAGTTCCTCGGCACCGACATCACCCGGATGCCCCCGCACAAACGGGTCGCGATGGGCGTCGTGCAGGTGCCCGAGGGGCGACGCATCTTCCCGGGCATGACCGTCGTCGAGAACCTCGACATGGGTTGCTACGGACGGAAGTTCGACTCCAAGGCGCAGTACGCGGAGACCCGTGACCGCGTGTTCGAGCTGTTCCCGCGCCTGGCCGAGCGGCGGTCGCAACTCGGCGGCACGATGTCGGGCGGTGAGCAGCAGATGCTCGCGATCGGGCGCGCGATGATGGCCCGCCCGACGCTGCTGTTGCTCGACGAGCCGTCGATGGGTCTGGCGCCGATGGTCATCGCCCAGATCTTCGACATCATCGGCGAGATCAACGCCGCCGGCACCACCATCCTGCTCGTCGAGCAGAACGCCCACCAGGCGCTCAAACGCGCTGACCGTGGGTACGTGCTGGAGACGGGTGAGATCACCAGGTCGGGGTCGGGCGCGGAGCTGCTCGCCGACGACTCGATCCGCAACGCCTACCTCGGCGTCGCCTGACTTCTCCCGGGCCGGAGCGGCGTGTCGGGCCCGCTCCCTAGACTCGGGGGCGTGACTCCCGCCTCGACGTCCGCGACCCGCACCGGCCCCGCGAAGGGGTCGTCGTCCGCGAAGGGCTCGGCGCCCACGCTGATGCTGCTCGACGGGCACTCGCTGGCCTACCGGGCGTTCTTCGCCCTCCCGGCGGAGAACTTCAAGACCGCGTCGGGGCAGACCACGAACGCGGTCTACGGGTTCACGTCCATGCTGATCAACCTCCTGCGCGACGAGGAGCCGACGCACATCGCCGCGGCGTTCGACGTGTCGCGCAAGACGTTCCGCGCCGAGATGTACTCCGACTACAAGGCGCAGCGGTCGAAGTCACCCGACGAGTTCGCGGGCCAGGTCGACCTGACCAAGGACGTGCTCGCCGCGATGGGCATCCCCGTGCTCGCCATCGAGGGCTACGAGGCCGACGACATCATCGCCACCCTCACTACCCAGGCGCGGGCGGCGGGGTTCCGCGTCCTCGCCGTCACCGGCGACCGCGACGCGCTCCAACTCGTCGACGACCACACCACCGTCCTCTACCCCCGCAAGGGCGTGTCCGACCTCACCCGGTTCACCCCCGAGGAGGTCGACAAGAAATACGGGCTGACGCCGGCGCAGTATCCCGACTACGCGGCCCTGCGCGGCGACCCGAGCGACAACCTGCCCGGCATCCCGGGCGTGGGGGAGAAGACCGCCGCGAAGTGGATCCGTGAGCACGGATCGCTGGAGGCGCTCGTCCACGACGTCGACCAGGTGAAGGGCAAGGTCGGCGACGCCCTGCGCGAGAACCTGTCGTCGGTGCTGATGAACCGTCGACTGACCGAGTTGGTGCGCGACGTCGACCTGCCGCTCGCGCCCGAGGACCTCGCGCTCAAGCCGTGGGACCGGGACCGCATCCACCAGCTCTTCGACGACCTGGAGTTCCGTGTGCTGCGGGACCGGCTGTTCTCGACGCTGAGCTCGGTCGAGCCCGAGGCCGAGGCGGGGTTCGAGGTCAACGGCGAGATCCTCGCCCCGGGTTCGGTGCGCGCCTGGCTCGACGAGCACGCCCGCACCGGGCGGACGGCGCTCGGCGTGGTCGGCCCGCAGCGTGTGTTCGACTCCGACACCGAGGGGATCGCCCTGGCCGCCGAGGACGGCCACGCCGCCTGGCTCGACACCGCCGTCCTCGACCCCGACGACGAGACCGCCCTCGTCGACTGGCTGGGGGAAGCCGGCGTCGCCAAGGCGATCCACGAGGCGAAATGGGCCTTCCACGCCCTGCGCGGACGTGGGTGGCCGCTCGCGGGCGTCACGAGCGACACGTCGCTCGCCGCCTACCTGGTCCGACCGGGTCAGCGGTCGTTCAACCTCGACGACCTCGCGCTGCGGTACCTGCGGCGCGAGCTGCGGTCCGACGACGCCCCCGACGACGGGCAGATGTCCCTGCTGGACGGTGAGGCGGAGGAGGCGCACGCCGCCGAGCAGCACATGATCGCCGCGCAGGCCGTGCACGAGCTCGCCGCCACGCTCGACGCGGAGCTGGAGACCATCGACTCGCTGTCGCTGCTCACCGACATGGAGCTGCCGCTGCTGATGGTCCTCGCCGAGATCGAGGCCGCGGGGATCGCCGTCGACACCGCACACCTCGAGGGCCTCGGTGAGGGCTTCGCGGACCGCATCCGCACCGCCGCCGACGCGGCGTACGCCGTGATCGGGGAGCAGATCAACCTCGGTTCCCCCAAGCAGCTGCAGACGGTGCTCTTCGACAAGCTCGAGATGCCGAAGACCAAGCGCACCAAGACCGGCTACACCACCGACGCCGACGCGCTGGCGGGGCTCTACGAGAAGACGCAGCACCCCTTCCTCGAGCACCTGCTCGAACACCGGGACGCGACGCGGCTGAAGGTCACCGTCGACGGGCTCCTCAAGTCGGTGTCGGACGACGGGCGCATCCACACCACCTTCAACCAGACCATCGCGGCGACGGGTCGCCTGTCGTCGACCGAGCCGAACCTGCAGAACATCCCGGTCCGGACCGAGGCCGGGCGGGACATCCGCAAGGGGTTCGTTGTCGGGACGGACCCGTCGGGAGACGCCTACGACTGCCTGATGACCGCCGACTACAGCCAGATCGAGATGCGCATCATGGCGCACCTCTCGGAGGACGCCGGGCTGATCGAGGCGTTCAACACCGGCGAGGACCTGCACAGCTTCGTCGGGTCACGGGCGTTCGGCGTACCGATCGACGAGGTCACCACGGACATGCGTCGGCGGGTCAAGGCCATGTCCTACGGACTCGCCTACGGGCTCAGCGCCTTCGGGCTCGCCGCCCAGCTGAAGATCAGCACCACCGAGGCCAAGGAGCAGATGGAGGCGTACTTCGCCCGCTTCGGTGGCGTGCGCGACTACCTCCACGAGACCGTCGAGGAGGCGCGCCGCAACGAGTACACCTCGACCCTGTTCGGTCGGCGCCGCTACCTGCCGGACCTCAACAGCGACAACCGTCAGCGCCGCGAGGTCGCCGAACGTGCCGCGCTCAACGCGCCGATCCAGGGCACGGCCGCCGACATCATCAAGGTCGCGATGATCGACGTGCAGCGCGCACTCGCCGACACCGGTCTGCGCTCGCGGATGCTGCTGCAGGTGCACGACGAGCTCGTCTTCGAGGTCGCACCGGGGGAGCGGGAACAGCTCGAGGAACTGGTGCGCGCCAAGATGGGCGGCGCCATCGAGTTGTCCGTGCCGCTCGACGTCTCCGTGGGTTACGGACGCTCGTGGGACGACGCCGCCCACTGATGCCACTCAGCCGCTGAGATCGGTGACGGTGCGCGCGTCGGAGTCCCACCGCCGCATTCCGTCGAGGTGGACGGTGCCGTCGATGCGGTGGTCGACCACGAGGCGCAGCACGTCCGACAGCTGGTCGAACGGCACGCGCCGCGCGACCGTGACGTGCGCGGTCCATCCGTCCGTTCCGCTGTGCGCGACGGGATCGACGGCGGCGGCGCCGATGGTCTCGACCACCGCGGAGTGTGTCACGAGCAGGTCGGCCGTCGGGACCACGAGCAGAGCGACGGTCGCGGTCCGCCCACCGAACACGACGGGGGCGCCGATCTCGACCGGCAGGGGCAGTCGGTCACGGGCGAGTCCGCGCATCGCGGGGTCCGTCGTGTCGTCGATGGTCCGCGCCGCGACCAGCGTGACGTGCGGCCGGTTCGACTCCGACGACACCGACGCCTGACTGGGCAGACCCGCGTCGATCAGCGCGTCCCAGATGTCGCGTATCCGACGCTCGGTGTCGGGGTCGGGGAGCAGCTCGACGGAATGTGCCATGGGGACAGTGTGATCGGCTCAGTTAAAACCCGGTAACCGCGGCGCAGCACACCGTTCATGTCGTCTACTGTCACCCCGAGGCGACGACACGCCGTGTCGCCCGTACCCGAAGGGGATCAACCAGTGCGATCGACACGACTCGCGACCACGGTCGCCGCCGCGGCAGTGGTCCTGCTCGCGGCCGCCGGCTGCTCGAACAGCGAGGGTGGTGGTTCCGGGGCGGCTCCGTCCTCGGGCGCGCCGACCTCCGTCGCGAAGAACGACGCGCTCGCCGCGCAGCTGCCCGCGAAGATCAAGAACGCCGGCGTCATCGTCGTGGGCGTGAACGTCCCGTACGCCCCCAACGAGTTCAAGGACTCCTCGGGCAAGATCGTCGGCTTCGACGTCGACCTGGTGAACGCGATCGCGTCGACGCTCGGTGTGCGCGCGGAGTACAAGGAATCCGACTTCGCGAAGATCATCCCGGCGGTGCAGCAGGGCACCTACGACATGGGCATGTCGTCGTTCACCGACTCCAAGGAGCGCCAGCAGCAGGTCGACTTCGTCGACTACTTCAGCGCCGGCAGCCAGTGGGCGCAGCCGTCGGGCAAGACGGTCGACCCGAACAACGCGTGTGGTCTACGTGTCGCGGTCCAGTCGGACACGGTCCAGGACACCGACGAGATCCCCGCGAAGAGCGAGGCGTGCGTCAAGGCGGGCAAGCCCGCGATCGACAAGGTCAAGTACCCCAGCCAGGCCGACGCGACCAACGCGCTCGTCCTGGGTCGCGTCGCTGCGATGTCGGCCGATTCCCCGGTCACCGCGTACGCGATCAAACAGTCGGGCGGGAAGATCGAGGCGGCCGGGTCGATCTTCGACTCGGCCCCGTATGGCTACCCCGTCGCGAAGGGCTCTCCCCTCGGACCGGTTCTCCAGAAGGCGGTCCAGGCGTTGATCGACAACGGGACCTACAAGGCCATCGCCGGCTCGTGGGGTGTCCAGGAAGGCGCCATCACGCAGTCCGTGATCAACGGCGCCACCAGCTGATCCGATGTCCGTGACCCCGCCCGGTGCGGTCCCCGCGGGGCCCGCACCGTCGGATCCCGTCCCCATCACGGCCATCCCGGTCCGACGACCCGGCCAGTGGGCGGCGGCGGCGATCGTCCTCGTCCTCCTCGCCTTGTTCGTGTACGGCGCGGCGACGAACCCGGCCTATGGGTGGTCGACCTACGGCAAGTACCTGTTCGACACGCGGATCCTGTCGGGCGTCGGCTACACCATCGCCCTCACCGTGCTGTCGATGGTCATCGGTGTGGTGCTCGGGGCCCTGCTCGCGGTCATGCGCCTCACCCCGAACCCGGTGCTGCGCTCGGTCAGCTGGGTGTACCTGTGGATCTTCCGCGGGACACCGGTCTATGTGCAGCTCGTGTTCTGGGGCCTGTTCCCGTCGCTCTACAAGACGATCAAGCTGGGCATCCCGTTCTCGACCACGTTCGCCGAGTTCGACATCCAGGACCTCAACGCGGCCTTCACCTTCGCGGTCATCGGCCTCGCGCTGAACGAGTCCGCGTACATGGCCGAGATCGTCCGCGCCGGGATCCTGTCGGTCGGCGAGGGGCAGACGGAGGCGTCGAAAGCGCTCGGCATGTCGTGGGCGCAGACGATGTGGCGGACGGTGCTGCCGCAGGCCATGCGCGTGATCATCCCGCCGACGGGCAACGAGGTCATCAGCATGCTGAAGACCACCACGCTCGTCACGGCTGTCCCGTTCAGCCTGGAGGTGTACGGCCGGCAGGCCGACATCGCCGGGGTCATCTTCCAGCCGATCCCGCTGCTGCTGGTCGCGTCGACCTGGTACCTGGTGATCACCAGCGTTCTGATGGTCGGGCAGTTCTATCTGGAGAGGTACTACGCGCGCGGTGCGACGCGTGAGCTCACCGGCCGGCAGCTGGCGGCGATGGCGGCCATGACGGGTAATCGCGACGCCGGCGGGGCGGGGGGATCATGACCACACCGATGGTGCGCGCCGAGCAGGTGTGCAAGGACTTCGGTTCCCACCGGGTGCTCAACGGCGTCTCGCTCGAGGTGAAGCGGGGCGAGGTCCTCTGCGTCATCGGGCCGTCGGGCTCGGGCAAGTCGACGTTCCTGCGGTGCATCAACCACCTCGAGTCGGTCAACGCCGGACGCCTCTACGTCGACGGCGACCTGATCGGGTACCGCGAGGCGAACGGCAAGCTGTACGAGCTCAGCGAGAAGCAGGCCGCCAGGCAACGTCGCGACATCGGGATGGTGTTCCAGCACTTCAACCTGTTCGGTCACCGGACCGCACTCGAGAACATCATCGAGGCGCCGATCCGGGTGAAGGGTGTCGACCGCTCGAGCGCCGTCGCCCGCGCGAAGGACCTGCTCGGCCAGGTCGGCCTCGCGGACAAGGCCGACTCCTACCCGGCGCAGCTGTCGGGCGGTCAGCAGCAGCGCGTCGCGATCGCCCGCGCGCTCGCGATGGACCCCAAGCTCATGCTGTTCGACGAGCCGACGTCCGCGCTCGACCCCGAGCTCGTCGGTGACGTCCTGCAGGTGATGCGCAACCTGGCGTCCGAGGGCATGACGATGGTCGTCGTGACCCACGAGATGGGCTTCGCCCGTGAGGTCGCCGACCACCTCGTGTTCATGGACGGCGGGCGCGTCGTCGAGGAGGGCGTGCCGACCGAGGTGCTCTCCGCGCCGCGCGAGGACCGGACGAAGGCGTTCCTCTCCCGCATCCTCTGACGGGCTCGACCGCGGTGCCCCAATGACCTCCGAGGTCATCGACACGATGACCTGCGGGCGGCGACGATGAGGTCGCCGTCGAGGAGGTCGCCATGCCACATCCGCCCGCCCCGTCACTGCCCGCCAGCCTGCCCCGCTGGCTGCGGCCGGTGATGATCGCCGACCGCACGCTGTCCGCGTGGTTCGTCGGGTGCGGGTTCGGGTTCGCGCCACTGCTCCTCGCGCTCACGCACGCTCCCTGGGCCACCGCGCTCGCGGTCACCGCGATCGCCGTCGCAGGGCTGTGGCTGGGCCTGCTCGGGATCGGCATGGCGTGGGGTCTCGCCCAGGTGCTGCGTGCCGGTGACGAACTGCCGCACCAGTACTGGGCGTCGATCATCGAGATGCCGCCCCCCGCAGCCGGGTCCGACGGAGGACGCCGGTGACCGCGACCGTGCCGGTCGGTGAGCAGCTGCGTGCCTGGCGGGAGCGCCGGGGTCTCAGCCAGTTGGCCGTGTCGTCGGAGACGGGTGTGTCGACCCGCCATCTCAGCTGGGTCGAGACCGGGCGGTCCCGTCCGTCTGCGGCGATGGTGCTGCGCCTGGCCGACCACCTCGACGTCCCGCTGCGGGAGCGCAACCGCCTGTTGCTCTCCGCGGGTCATGCGCCGGTGCACACCGAACACGACCTCTCCGACCCCGAGGTGGCCGCCGTGGCCGACGCCCTGCGCGCCGTCCTCGACGCGCACCGGCCCCACCCGGCACTGGTGCTCGATCGTCGGTGGCGGCTCGTGGCGGCGAACGACGCGGTCGCCCCGCTGCTGGCGGGCTGCGCCGAGCATCTGCTCGCGCCGCCTGTCGACGTGCTCCGGCTGACCCTGCACCCTGACGGGCTGGCCCCTCGGATCGTCGACCTGCCGACGTGGCGGTCGCACCTGCTGACGCGGGTGCGGCGGCGCCACCACGCCGATGGGGACCCGCAGCTCGGCGCCGTCCTGGCGGAGTTCGACGACCCGTCCGACGCGCCGACCCCGCCCACCGACCCGGTGGTGACGATGCGACTACGCGTCGCCGACACGGTGCTGTCGATGTTCTCGATGGCAGCGGCCGTGCAGACCGCCGGCGACGTCACCGTCGAGGAACTCACCGTCGAGCTGTTCTTCCCCGCCGACGTCGCGACCCGAGAGTGGTTCGCGCGCGAGTGATCCCGACCGGTCAGGCCGGCATGTGGGTCACGAAGATCGCGGTTCCGGGGAAGTACTGGCCGCGCAGCGGACTCCACTGGCCCCACTCCTGGTCGAGCCACTCCGGCCACTCGGGCTCGACGATGTCGTCCAGGATCAGCCCGGCCGCACGGATCTCGCGGACGCGATCACCGATGGTCCGATGGTGCTCGACGTAGGCCACCCGCCCGTCGTCGTCGACCTCGACGTACGGCGAGCGGTCGAAGTAGGGGATCGACGCGGTGAGCCCGCGGGGGCCCGGGTCGTCCGGGAAGATCCAGCGCACGGGATGGTTGACGGCGAACACCCACCGGCCGCCGGGACGCAGGACCCGCGCGACCTCCGCCATGACGCGCGCGGAGTCGGCGACGAACGGCACCGCACCGAAGGCCGAGCACGCGATGTCGAACACGGCGTCGGCGAAGGGCAGGTGCTCGGCGCCGGCCTGGACGAGCGCGGGCACCGCGGCGGACGAGCCCGCCGCGACGGCCCGCCGCCCGCGTGCGAGCATCACCGCCGAGACGTCGAGCCCGACGACCCGCGCGCCCTGCGTGGCCAGCCAGCGGGCGCACGGCGCCGAGCCGCACCCGACCTCGAGGACGTCGCGTCCGGCCACCTCGCCCAGCAGCCGGGCGTCGCCCTCGTGCAGGCCCTCGGGGCACCAGACGAACTCGCCGCCGGGGGAGTCGACGCCGAGGAACCGGCCGTGCTCCTCGTCGTAGGAGTGCGCGTCGGAGTCCCACCAGCGTCGGCTGGCGTCCTCGCTGGTCGCGGAGTCGGGGGTGGCCCGTGCAGGTCTGGTCACCGGTCCCTCACCCCTGTTTGCCCAGCGTCCGGGGCCTGGCGTAGCCTTCTCTACGCGCGTGCCCCATGCCCGCGTGGGTAGTCATGTCCTCGTCTGTCCGGTCCTCGTCGGCCGGACGACGGCCGGCGGCGGAACATCCAGACCGTCAGGCCGGTTGCATCGACCGTCCGAGATCCACCGAAACCTACTACCACCTGTCCGGAGCAACCCACCACATGCCGTCCTCCACCATCGCCTCGCCGCAAGTTGCCGTCAACGACATCGGCACTGCCGAGGACTTCCTCGCCGCCATCGACTCCACGATCAAGTACTTCAACGACGGCGACATCGTCGAGGGAACCATCGTCAAGGTCGACCGCGACGAGGTCCTGCTCGACATCGGGTACAAGACGGAGGGCGTCATCCCCTCCCGTGAACTGTCCATCAAGCACGACGTCGACCCCAACGAGGTCGTCGAGGTCGGCGACGCGGTGGAAGCACTCGTCCTCACCAAGGAGGACAAAGAGGGTCGGTTGATCCTGTCCAAGAAGCGCGCCCAGTACGAGCGCGCCTGGGGCACGATCGAGGAGCTCAAGGAGAAGGACGAGGCCGTCAAGGGCACCGTCATCGAGGTCGTCAAGGGCGGCCTCATCCTCGACATCGGCCTGCGTGGCTTCCTGCCCGCGTCGCTCGTCGAGATGCGTCGCGTCCGCGACCTCCAGCCGTACATCGGCAAGGAGATCGAGGCCAAGATCATCGAGCTCGACAAGAACCGCAACAACGTGGTGCTGTCGCGTCGCGCGTGGCTCGAGCAGACCCAGTCCGAGGTCCGCAGCGAGTTCCTGCACCAGCTGCAGAAGGGCCAGGTCCGCAAGGGCGTCGTGTCCTCGATCGTCAACTTCGGTGCCTTCGTCGACCTCGGTGGGGTCGACGGCCTGGTGCACGTCTCGGAGCTGTCGTGGAAGCACATCGACCACCCGTCGGAGGTCGTAGCCGTGGGCGACGAGGTCACCGTCGAGGTGCTCGACGTCGATCTCGACCGCGAGCGTGTCTCCCTGTCGCTCAAGGCGACCCAGGAGGACCCGTGGCGTCAGTTCGCCCGCACCCACGCGATCGGTCAGATCGTCCCGGGCAAGGTCACCAAGCTGGTCCCGTTCGGCGCGTTCGTCCGCGTCGAGGAGGGCATCGAGGGCCTGGTGCACATCTCGGAGCTGGCCGAGCGCCACGTCGAGGTGCCGGACCAGGTCGTCGCGGTCAACGACGACGCGATGGTCAAGGTCATCGACATCGATCTCGAGCGTCGTCGTATCTCGCTGAGCCTCAAGCAGGCCAACGAGGACTACACCGAGGAGTTCGACCCGTCGAAGTACGGCATGGCCGACAGCTACGACGAGCAGGGGAACTACATCTTCCCCGAGGGCTTCGACTCCGAGACCAACGAATGGCTCGAGGGCTTCGAGAAGCAGCGTGAGGCGTGGGAGGCCCGGTACGCCGAGGCCGAGCGTCGCCACAAGCTGCACACCGCCCAGATCGAGAAGTTCGCCAAGGCGGCGGAGGAGGCGGCCAACGCCCCCAGCGACTACTCCTCGGAGTCGTCGACGTCCACCGGCGGCTCGGCCGGCGGCTCGTCGAGCGCCCCGCGTGGCGGTTCGCTCGCCAGCGACGAGCAGCTCGCCGCTCTGCGGGAGAAGCTGTCCGGCAACGCCTGACATCTCGGCACGTCCCCGACGGCGCCTCGACCCGCACGGGTCGGGGCGCCGTCGTCGTGATCGAGGTCACACGACGATCGGGGTGTGAGGCAGTCGTGGCCCTCGCGGGACGGTTCGGACCGCGCCGACCTTGCCAACGATCGTTGTCACCTGAGAGTGTTCTGAGCGTCGGCGTGCAGCGCCGACTCGTCACCGCGGACGTCCGTGTCGCGCCGATCGACGACACATCCACGCATGACAGGACCGTCCGCCCGTGAACATGGTCTCGCGACTGCAGATCTGGCAGTTGGTGGGAATCCTCGTCGTGGCAGTGGCTTTCGGATCGCTCGTCGGGATCCGCTACGTCAAGCTCGACCACCTCGTCGGCGCCGGGATCTACACCGTGCACGCCGATTTCGCCGACTCCGGCGGGATCTTCACCAACGCCGAGGTCACCTACCAGGGTGTGCCCGTCGGCCGCGTGGGCGCGCTGTCGCTGCGGCCCGACGGTGTGCGCGTCGATCTCGCGCTCGACTCCGGGGGTCCGCGCATCCCGGCCTCGGCGCAGGCGGTCGTCGCGAACCGCTCGGCGATCGGCGAGCAGTACGTCGATCTGCGGCCGGCGTCGGTCGAGGGTCCGTCGCTGTCCGACGGATCGGTCATCACGAACACGTCGATCCCGGTGCCGGTGCAGGACGTGCTCTCCTCCGCGGTCGACTTCACGCAGTCGGTGCCACTGGACGATCTGCGGACCGTGGTGACCGAGCTGGGCAAGGCGTTCGACGGCAACGGCGAGAACCTGCGCACGCTGGTCGACTCGTTGGCGAACCTGTCGAGGTCGGGCAACGACAACCTGCCGCAGACCATCTCGCTGATCCGGAACTCCGACACGGTGCTCACCACGCAGGCCGCGCAGTCCGACGAGATCCTGACCTGGTCGCGCAGTCTGGACCTGGTCACCGCCCAACTCGCCTCCAGCGACCCCGACCTGCGACGTCTGCTCACGACCGGTCAGACCTTGGCGACCCAGCTGTCGGCGCTGCTCGAACGCAGCGGGGGAGACATCACCACCGCGCTGCGGGACCTCGCGAGCGACGTCCGGAACGTGAAGGGCGCCTTCTACGGCGTGGGCCCCGCCCTCGGACAGCTCTCGGCCATCTCGTCCGCGAGCTACTCGACCGCTCCGGGTGACGGCACCATCCACTTCGGCACCACGCTGGAAACGAACAACCCCCCGTCGTGCACCCTCGGTTACGAGAAGACGCAGCAGATCATCGCCGAGGAGAAGCGGAAGAACCCCGACTTCGACATCAACTACGACGACTTCCCGTTCAACACCGACGCCCGGTGCGCTGTCGCGCAGGGCAACCCCACCGACGTCCGCGGCGCGCAGAACGCCGCCTTCGCCGACCCCGGTGTCCGGCAGCCGTGGGACGGCACCCCCAAGAAGGACCCCGACAAGCTGAACCTGAACCCGCTGGTGACGCAGCTGTCGTACCTGCTGGGCGTCGTCCCGCGCTGACGGGTGCCGCCCGGGCGCCGTCTGACACACTGGCCCGGTGATCAGAGTCGGACTGACGGGCGGCATCGGCGCGGGCAAATCGACGGTGGCCAGAGCCTTCTCGGAACGCGGCGCCTACCTGATCGACGCGGACGTGATCGCCCGGGAGGTGGTGGCCCCGGGCACCGAGGGACTGGCCGAGTTGGTCGCCGCGTTCGGTGAGGACATCCTCGACCCGGACGGCGCGCTCGACCGCGCCGCGCTCGCCGCGCGCGCGTTCGTCGACGACGACAGTCGGAAGCGCCTGAACGCCATCACCCACCCGCGGGTCGGCGCGCGCACCTGGGAGCTCATCCAGTCGGCTCCCGACGACGCGGTGGTCGTGCAGGACATCCCCCTGCTCGTCGAGGGTGGTCTCGCGCCGATGTTCCATCTCGTCGTCATCGTGTGGGCGGACGAACAGACCCGGTTGCAGCGTCTCACCGAACAGCGCGGCATGCCCGCCGACGACGCCGCGGCGCGCATCCGCGCCCAGGCCGACGACGAGCAGCGTCGCGCGGTGGCCGACGTCTGGGTGGACAACTCCGGTGCCCCGGAGGCCGTGGCGGACGCGGCGACCCGGCTGTGGGACGACCGGCTCATCCCGTTCGAGGCCAACGTGCGCGCGGGCGTCGTCGCCGAGTCCTCCGTGTCGCGGCCGTCGGGTCCCGAGGCGGACGGGATCGCCGAGCGGGTCACGAACCGGCTCCGTGCGGTCGTCGGGGAGCGGGCACAGACGATCGAGCGGGATTCTTCCGTCGACGGTGTCGGCCTGCGGCTCGCGGTCGCCGACGACGAGGCCGCGTCGGGGCTGATCGCCCCGCTGACCGAGGCGGGGTTCCCGCGCGTCGACGGCGAGGGGCACGTGCACGGCTCCGCGGACCCCGGGCGTCCGGTGACCGTCCGCGTGGTGACCGTCGGCTGAGAGCCCCCTCAGGCGTCCCGCCAGCGCAGCGGGCACCCCTGCTCGACGAACCAGCGGTCGACGTCGTGGCCGAGCGCGGCCACCCCGGTCAGCGTGGTCGTGGCGATCTCGACGGCGGCGGTCGCGTCGGCCAGGTCGAGGTGCCCGACGCGGTGCGCGTCCAGCAGTTCGTCGACGTCGAGCAGCTCCAGTGGGCGCCCCGGGACGTCGACGAGGTCGAGGTACCAGTCCACCGCGTGCCACCTCCCGTGCTCGTCGGGACCACTGAACCGTCCGACGTCGAGGTAGAGCCGCTGATCCGACCGGTGACCGCCGACGAAGTGGAAGATGCTGGCCCGCAGACCGAGATCGGGCAGGAGCCACGACTCGAGGTGGTCGAAGCGGGGATGGTCGGCCGCGCGTGACATGTAGAGCCCGAACGGTGTCCGCTCGTAGACCTGCACCGGTCGGACGATCCCCTTGTTGTCGGTGTTCGTGCGTCCCGCGACGTCGAACACCTCCCGCTTCGGGGGGTGGGCAGCCTCCATCGGCGGACCCTATCGCCCGCCGGGGACGTTCGCGCAGGGCAGACCGCGGATGTCGGACCCCGCGCCTACCCTGGGATGCATGGCATTCGCGGCAGAACACCCGATCGTCGCCCACTCCGAGTTCCGTCCTGTCGGGGAGATCGAACGGTCCGAGGCGACCTTCGAGGTCGTCAGCGAGCACCAGCCGGCCGGTGACCAGCCGACGGCCATCGCCGAGCTCGAACGGCGACTGCGGGCGGGTGAGAAGGACGTCGTCCTGATGGGCGCGACCGGTACCGGCAAGTCCGCCACCACCGCGTGGCTGATCGAGAAGGTGCAGCGGCCGACGTTGGTCATGGCGCCGAACAAGACCCTCGCGGCGCAGCTCGCGAACGAGCTCCGGGACATGCTGCCCAACAACGCGGTCGAGTACTTCGTCTCGTACTACGACTACTACCAACCCGAGGCGTACATCGCGCAGACGGACACCTACATCGAGAAGGACTCGTCGATCAACGACGACGTCGAACGGCTGCGTCACTCGGCCACGTCGAGCCTGCTGTCGCGTCGTGACGTCGTGGTCGTCGCCTCGGTGTCCTGCATCTACGGCCTGGGCACACCGCAGTCCTACCTCGACCGCTCGGTCGAGCTCGAGGTCGGTCTCCAGGTCGACCGCGACGCCCTGCTGCGGCTCCTCGTCGACGTGCAGTACACCCGCAACGACCTGAGCTTCACCCGCGGCAGCTTCCGCGTCCGCGGCGACACGGTGGAGATCATCCCGTCGTACGAGGAACTCGCGGTGCGCATCGAGTTCTTCGGCGACGAGGTGGAGGCGCTCTACTACCTGCATCCGCTGACCGGCGACGTGATCCGCAAGGTCGACTCGCTGCGCATCTTCCCCGCGACGCACTACGTCGCCGGACCCGAGCGGATGCACCGGGCGATGGAGTCGATCGAGAAGGAGCTCGAGGAGCGTCTGGCGGAGCTGGAACGGGCGGGCAAGCTGCTGGAGGCGCAGCGGCTGCGGATGCGCACCACCTACGACCTCGAGATGATGCGTCAGGTCGGGTTCTGCTCGGGCATCGAGAACTACTCGCGCCACATCGACGGCCGCGGTCCGGGCACCGCGCCCGCGACCCTCATCGACTACTTCCCCGACGACTTCCTCCTCGTCATCGACGAGTCGCACGTCACCGTGCCGCAGATCGGTGGCATGTACGAGGGCGACATGTCCCGCAAGCGCAACCTCGTCGAGTACGGCTTCCGTCTGCCCTCCGCCGTCGACAACCGCCCGCTCACCTGGGACGAGTTCGTCGACCGGATCGGTCAGACCGTCTACCTCTCGGCGACGCCCGGGCCCTACGAACTGGGCCAGTCCGGAGGCGAGTTCGTCGAGCAGGTCATCCGCCCGACCGGCCTGGTCGACCCGCAGGTGGTGGTCAAGCCGACCAAGGGGCAGATCGACGACCTCGTGCACGAGATCACCACCCGGTCCGAACGCGACGAACGCGTGCTCGTCACCACGCTGACGAAGAAGATGGCCGAGGACCTCACCGACTATCTTCTCGAGATGGGCATCCGGGTGCGGTACCTGCACTCCGAGGTCGACACGCTGCGACGCGTCGAGCTGCTGCGACAGCTGCGATCGGGCGACTACGACGTGCTCGTCGGGATCAACCTCCTCCGCGAGGGTCTCGACCTGCCGGAGGTGTCGTTGGTCGCGATCCTCGACGCCGACAAGGAGGGCTTCCTGCGCAGCACGACCAGCCTCATCCAGACGATCGGCCGCGCGGCCCGCAACGTCTCGGGCGAGGTGCACATGTACGCCGACAAGATCACCGACTCGATGCGCAACGCCATCGACGAGACCGAGCGGCGTCGCGAGAGGCAGATCGCCTACAACGAGGCGGCCGGTGTCGACCCGAAGCCGTTGCGCAAGAAGATCGCCGACATCCTCGACCAGGTGTACCGCGAGGCGGAGGACAGCCTGGAGGTCGGCGGGTCGGGCCGCAACTCGAGCCGAGGTCGGCGCGCCCAGGGCGAACCGGGTCGGTCGGGGAGCAGCTCGGGAGTCATCGAGAAGCGTGACGTCTCGGCGATGCCGCGAGCGGAGCTGGCCGACCTGATCGCGTCGCTGACCGACCAGATGATGGCGGCCGCGCGCGATCTGCAGTTCGAGCTCGCCGGTCGACTGCGTGACGAGATCGCCGATCTGAAGAAGGAACTCCGCGGGATGGACGCCGCCGGTATCCGCTGACACGCCCGTCGGGCCGGTGTGTCGATCGCCACGAACGTCGGGACAAACCCCTCGTCGTGCCACTATTGTCCGGTCCGAGTGCGTGTTCGATCTGCGGACACCGCGAGCGATCGGTCATCGTTGATCAGACGGAGGAATGGATGAGCGCGTACACCACGGTTGTCGTCGGTACGGACGGCTCCGAGTCGTCGATGAAGGCAGTCGAGCGGGCCGGCGCCATCGTCGGCGACTCGGCGCAGCTGGTCATCGCGTGCGCTTTCTTCCCGCACGAGAGCAAGGACGTCAACTCGATGTCCGACGTCCTCAAGGACGAGGCGTACCAGGTGCACGGCAGCTCTCCGACGGAGGAGATCCTGCGCACCGCGCGCGAGCGTGCCGTGAAGGCCGGCGCCGCGACGGCCAACGTCAACACCCGGCCGGTCAAGGGCGCGCCCGTCGACGCGCTGCTGCAGCTCGTCGGCGACACGAAGGCCGACCTGCTCGTGGTGGGCAACAAGGGCCTGAACTCGATCGCCGGGCGACTGCTGGGATCGGTCCCGGCCGACGTCGCGCGCAAGTCGGCGTGCGACGTGCTGATCGTCCACACGGTCTGACACCAGGACATCGCGAACCGAGCGTGGGCGGCAGAGCCGCCCACGCTCAGTCGTCTGTGGCGAGGGACGCGGGCAGCGACCCGGTGTGGACGACGGTCAGCTGTTGCGTCGCGCGCGTGAGGGCGACGTACAGGTCGTTGAGCCCTCGGGCCGACTGGCCGACGATCAGCGACGGTTCGACGACGACCGTCCGGTCGAACTCGAGGCCCTTGCAGTCGGCCACGCTCAGCACCCGCGTGTCGACGTCACCCGCGGCGTGCCGGATCTCGTCCGCGAGCTCGTCGGGCACGATGATCGCGCTGATCCCCTCCACGTCGTCCATCCGCGCCGCCGTGGTCGCCGCGGCGGCCCGGTCCGGGGCGGCGACCCGACGCATCTCGGGCCGGGTCCCGGCACGCCGGATCGACCGGGGGGCCTGTGCCGCCGGGTCGATCTCGGCGAGCACCCGGGCGGCGAGCTCCATGATCTCCGCGGGTGTGCGGTAGTTGACCGTCAGGTCGTGTCGGCGCCACCGTTGTGCCACATAGGGTTCGAGCACCGCGCCCCAGGACCGGGTACCGGCCGGGGCGCCGGTCTGGGCCGTGTCCCCGATGACGGTCATCCAGCGGTTCGGGATGCGGCGCATGATCATCCGCCACGCCATCGCCGACAGCTCCTGTGCCTCGTCGACGATCACGTGGCCGAACGTCCACGTGCGGTCGGTCTGTGCGCGTTCTGCGGTCGTCAGTGAGCTGCGACGGGTCTGGCGTGCGGCCAGCTGCTCGGCGTCGATGAGGTCGTAGGCCATGAGGATCTCGGGATCGAGCTCGTCCTCGAGATCCTGGGGCGCGGACCCGGTGAGGATGTCGAGTGCCTCCTGGGCCTCGGCCAGGCTGCGCCGAAAGCGTGCCTGCTCCTCACGCTCGTCCTCACCGGTGTCGTACCCGATGATCTCGGCGAGCTCGTCGAGCAGGGGGATGTCGTCGACGGTGAACCGGCCCAGCGTCGCCGGTGCCCGCAGGAGCGCTCGGCGGACGCCCGCGTCGCGGGTGGCGGCGCGCAGGCGGTCGTCGTCGTGGAGGAGTTCGTCGAGCACGATCTCCGGGGTCAGGTGCGGCCACAGCCCGTCGAGCGCCGCACGGATCGCGTCGTCGTGCTCCATCTCGTCACGGATGTCCGCGATGTCACCGGAGCTCAACAACTGACTGCCGTCGACGATCGATGACCCGATGCGTGCGGCGTGCTGCTCGGCGAGGGCGTCGAGGGCGGCCCGGACGAACACCGACCGGGCCCGGTTGTGCGGTCGCCGGGTCGACCGAGCGCGACCCCGCGCCCGCTTCACCACGGTGCGGTCGATGTTCAGGGGGTAGCCGTCGAACGAGACGGTGATGGTCTCCGACGGCAGGACCTGCCTGTCGCGCACGGCATCCCGCAGCACGTCGACGATGTCGAGCTCGCCCTTGAGGGCCGCCGCGTCCGGGGTGTCGTGACCGACCGCCCGGACGCCGGGGTAGAGATCCCCGACCGTGGCCAGGAGGACGCCCGTCTCGCCCAGGCTGGGGAGCACCTGGCCGATGTAGCGCAGGAAGTCGTCGTTGGGGCCCACCACGAGGACGCCACTGCGCGACAGCACATCCCGGTGTGTGTAGAGCAGGTACGCGGCACGGTGCAACGCCACCGCGGTCTTGCCGGTTCCCGGCCCGCCCTGCACGACGGTGACCCCGCGGTGCGACGAGCGGATGATCTCGTCCTGTTCGCGCTGGATCGTCTCGACGATGTCGGTCATCTCGCCGGTACGCGCCGCGGTCAGCGCGCCGATGAGGGCGGCCTCGTTCACCACGTCGCCGCGGGTGGTCGCGTCGAGGTCGCCGGCGTCGAGTCGCTCGTCGTTGACGGCGACGACGCGTCGACTGCGGGTGCGGACGTGGCGGCGCACCGCGACGGACTCGGGTGCCGCCGGGGTGGCGAGGTAGAAGGGTCGTGCGAGCGGCGCTCGCCAGTCGAGGAGGAGCGTGGTGTCCTCGGCGTCGTCGTCGAGGATCCCGATGCGACCGATCCGTCGAACCTCGCCGTCCTCGAGGTCGAGACGTCCGAAGTAGAGGTTGTGCTCGGCGGCGTCGAACTTCGCGAGGTCGTCGGAGTACATGCGCTCGTACGACTCGCGTTCTGACTGCGACTGGGGTGTGCCGTCGGATTCGGTGAGGGCGGTGCGCAGGCGGCGGTTGGTGGCCGCCCGCATCCGGTCGAGCCGTCCGTAGACGTGGTCGAGATGTGCCTGTTCCGCCGTCGTGGCGTCGGGCGTCGTCTGGGTCATCGGGTGGGACTCATGCGTGGAGAGCTGGTGCGCGGAGACCGCGGTGTCCGCGGGAATCGGTGTGGGTCACGGGCACTCGAGGATACCGACCGGGACCGGTGGCCGTGCCGGTCCGGCGCGCAGTGCACGCCGGACCGGGGGACACGACGGCGTCAGCCGAGGTCGGAGGCCGCCTTCTCGAGACGCTTGCGGGCACGACGGCTCAGGTGCACACCCTCGTCCTGCGCCTGGGCGGCGAGCGCCTCGGCGCGGGCGCGGGCCTGCTGCACCAGGTCGGGTCCGCGGTCACGGGCGGAATCCGCCAGATCGGCGCCGCGGTCGCGAGCGCGGTCGGCGAGGTCGGCGCCGCGGTCCTTCGCGGTGTCGAGGAGGTCCGACCCGCGGTCGCGGGCGCGGTCGGCGAGGTCGGAACCGCGATCGGCCGCCGCGTCGGCGAGCTCGGAACCGCGCTTGCGGGCCTTCTTCGCCAGCTTCTCACTCTCCTTCGACGCCTTCTTGGCGAGCTTGTCGCGCTCCTTCGAGGCCTGCTTGGCCAGCTCCTCGGCGCGCTTGGACGCTTCCTTCTGCGCCTCCTCGGCACGCTTGCGTGCCGCCTTGGCCGCCTTGCGGCCGAGCTCGGCGCCGCGCTCGGCGGCGGACTCCGCGATGGGGGTGGCCTTCTCCTTGGCGGCCTCGGCGAGCGGGACGGCGCGCTCCTTGGCGGCCTCGGCGAGGGGGATGGCCCGCTCCTTGGCCGCCTCGGCGACGACGGGCGCCTTGTCCTTGGCGAACTCCGCGAGGTGGCCGGCGCGGTCCGCGGCCACCGACCGCAGCTGCTCGAAGCGGTCGTCGTCGTCACCGACGAAGGGGATCGCCGAGGTCACCGCGTCGGCGGCGTGCTCGGCGGCCTTGCGTCCGCGATAGGCGACGGACGGCTTGCCCTCGGTGTCGACGGCGGTGATGAGCAGACCACCGAGCAGGCTGACGTTCTTGAGGAAATGGATCAGCTGGGCGTTGCGCGCCTCGGCGTCCGGCTCGTTCCAGAAGTCGTGACCGGCCAGCGTCGTCGGCACCAGCGAGCCCGCGAGCGCGAGTGCGGCGATGCGGGGGATCTTGCCCGTGGCCAGCAGGACGCCGCCACCGACCTGGACGGCCGCGTTGATGCGCACCAACGACTCGGTGTCGTCGGGCAGGGGGTCGGTGATGTCGTCCGGCAGCGTCTCCTGCGACTTCTTCACGAACGGCCGGGCGGTGTCGGCGAACTGTTCGGGATGACGCAGCGCGGTGACGCCCGAGGCGATGAACACGCTCGCGAGCATCGGACGGGCAATTCGGCGGATCAACACTGATGGCCTCCTGGCAGGCGGGGTCACGCGCCGAGGTCCGGGGCTCGGGCAACGGCAGGGCGAGCACGACGTTACCGGCAGCGACCCCCCGCGCGAGGGGTCCCGACACGCCTCACCAGCCGCGTTCGCGCCATTCACCCAGGTGGGGACGTTCGGCGCCCAAGGTCGTGTCCAGACCGTGACCGGGGTGGACCTTGGTCTCGTCGCCGTAACGGTCGAAGAGCTTGGTGCTCACGTCGTCGAGCAGACGCTCGAAATCGCCTGCCTCCCAGGTCTTCCCGACGCCGCCGGGGAAGAGGCAGTCGCCCGTGAACAGGTGGGTGGCCCCGTCGACCTCGAGAGCGAGGGCGATGGACCCCGGGGTGTGTCCGACGAGGTGGATGGCGTGCAGCCGGAGCTCCCCGACCTCCACGACGTCGCCGTCGTCGACGAGGCGGTCCGCGGCGACCGGGATCTCCGGCGCGTCGATCCGACCCGCCGCGGTGGGGGCCCGCGTCGCCGTGGCGACGGCCGCCAGCGCCTGCCAGTGGTCGAAGTGCTGGTGCGTGGTGAGGATGGCGGACAGGTGACCCGGCGACGCCTCGAGCAGTCCTAGGATGCGGTCGGCGTCGTTCGCCGCGTCGATCACCAACTGCTCCCCGGTGCGGGAACACGTCACCAGGTAGACGTTGTTGTCCATCGGGCCCACCGACATCTTGGTGATGGTCGCCGAGGGGAGCGTCAGCCGGTGCGCGCCGGACTGGTCGCCCACGTCGCCGGTGTAGTCGTCGGAGATGGTCACCTGCGGAGCCGTCATGGGGCCAACCTACCGGCGGTCCACGCCGTGCGAGGTGCCCTCGCCGGGGCCGATCCGGCCGCCACGCGTCCTGTCGGTGGTCACACCTAGAGTGGTCAGGGCCGTGTATCCACGCGCCACGCACACGAGAGCAGGGGATCAACCAGTGGCAGACCGTCTGATCGTGCGGGGAGCTCGCGAGCACAACCTCCGCGGCATCGACGTCGACCTCCCCCGCGACAGCCTCATCGTCTTCACGGGGCTGTCGGGGTCGGGGAAGTCGAGCCTCGCCTTCGACACGATCTTCGCCGAAGGCCAGCGCCGCTACGTCGAGTCGCTCTCGGCCTACGCGCGCCAGTTCCTCGGCCAGATGGACAAGCCCGACGTCGACTTCATCGAGGGTCTGTCGCCGGCGGTCTCGATCGACCAGAAGTCGACCAACCGCAACCCGCGGTCGACGGTCGGCACCATCACCGAGGTCTACGACTACCTGCGTCTGCTGTACGCGCGTGCCGGGACGGCGCACTGTCCGGAGTGCGGCGCGGCCATCGCCAAGCAGACGCCACAGCAGATCGTCGACCAGGTCCTCGAGATGGACGAGGGCACCCGCTTCCAGGTGCTCGCGCCCGTCGTGCGGACCCGCAAGGGTGAATTCGTCGACCTGTTCGCCTCGTTGCAGACGCAGGGTTTCTCCCGCGTCCGGGTGGACGGCGTCGTCCACCCGCTGACGGAGCCGCCGACGCTGAAGAAGCAGGAGAAGCACGACATCGAGGTCGTCGTCGACCGCCTCGTCGTCAAGGCCTCCGCCAAGCAGCGCCTCACCGACTCCATCGAGACCGGTCTGCGTCTCGCCGACGGGATCGTCGTACTCGACTTCGTCGACCTCGACGAGTCCGACCCCGAGCGGGAGCGCCGGTTCTCCGAGCGGATGGCCTGCCCCAACGGACATCCCATCGCCATCGACGACCTCGAGCCGCGATCGTTCTCCTTCAACTCGCCCTACGGAGCCTGCCCCGAGTGCGACGGCCTCGGCATCCGCAAGGAGGTCGACGAGGACCTCGTCGTCCCTGACCCGGAGATGACCCTCGCCGAGGGGGCCATCGCGCCGTGGTCCACGGGCCACAACGCCGACTACTTCCTGCGCCTCATGTCCGGCCTCGCCGAGCAGATGGGGTTCGACGTGCACACGCCGTGGAACCGCCTGCCGGTCAAGGCCCGTCGCGCGCTGCTGAACGGCAGCGACCACCAGGTGCACGTGCGGTTCCGCAACCGCTACGGCCGCACCCGCTCGTACTACACGGAGTTCGAGGGGGTGATGAAGTTCCTGCACCGTCGCATGGAGCAGACCGAGTCCGAGCAGATGAAGGACCGGTACGAGGGCTACATGCGCGACGTTCCGTGCCCGGTCTGCTCGGGAGCGCGTCTGCGGCCGGAGATCCTGGCCGTCACGCTCGACCACCCGCGGTTCGGGACGAAGTCGATCGCGGACGTCTGTGCCTTGTCCGTCGCCGACTGCGCCGACTTCCTCACCGACCTCACCCTCGGCGCGCGCGAGCAGGCCATCGCCGGCCGCGTGCTCAAGGAGGTGCAGGCCCGCATCCGATTCCTGCTCGACGTCGGTCTCGAGTACCTGTCGCTCTCACGGGCCGCCGGGTCGCTGTCCGGCGGTGAGGCGCAACGCATCCGGCTGGCCACGCAGATCGGATCGGGCCTCGCCGGCGTGCTGTACGTCCTCGACGAGCCGTCCATCGGTCTGCACCAGCGGGACAACCGCCGCCTGATCGACACGCTCACCCGCCTGCGCGACCTCGGCAACACCCTCATCGTCGTCGAGCACGACGAGGACACCATCCGCGCCGCCGACTGGATCGTCGACATCGGCCCGCGCGCCGGCGAGCACGGCGGCAAGGTCGTCCACAGCGGCGACTACGCCGCACTGCTCGCCAACACCGAGTCGCTCACCGGCGCCTACCTGTCCGGTCGCGAGACGCTGCCCATCCCCGGGCACCGGCGCGCGGTCGACACCAAACGGCAGCTCAAGGTGATCGGCGCGAGGGAACACAACCTGCGCGGGATCGACGTGGCGTTCCCGCTCGGCGTCCTCACCGCGGTCACGGGTGTCTCGGGGTCGGGCAAGTCGACGCTCGTCAACGACATCCTGGCGACCACTCTGGCCAACAAGCTCAACGGTGCGCGGCAGGTGCCCGGACGGCACACGCGCATCACTGGCCTCGACCACCTCGACAAGCTCGTCCAGGTCGACCAGTCGCCGATCGGGCGCACGCCGCGGTCCAACCCGGCGACCTACACCGGCGTGTTCGACAAGATCCGCACCCTGTTCGCCGCGACCACCGAGGCCAAGGTCCGCGGCTACCAGCCCGGGCGCTTCAGCTTCAACGTCAAGGGCGGTCGCTGCGAGGCGTGCACCGGCGAGGGCACGATCAAGATCGAGATGAACTTCCTGCCGGACGTCTACGTCCCGTGCGAGGTGTGCCACGGTGCGCGGTACAACCGCGAGACGCTCGAGGTCCACTACAAGGGCAAGACGATCGCCGAGGTGCTCGACATGCCCATCGAGGAGGCCGCCGAGTTCTTCGAGCCGGTCACCTCGATCCACCGCTACCTGAAGACGCTGGACGAGGTCGGCTTGGGCTACGTCCGGCTCGGGCAGCCCGCGCCGACGCTGTCCGGCGGTGAGGCGCAGCGCGTGAAGCTGGCGTCCGAGCTGCAGAAGCGCTCGACCGGGCGGACGGTGTACGTCCTGGACGAGCCGACCACCGGCCTGCACTTCGAGGACATCCGCAAGCTGCTCGACGTCATCAACGGCCTCGTCGACAAGGGCAACTCGGTGATCGTCATCGAGCACAACCTCGACGTCATCAAGACCGCGGACTGGATCGTCGACATGGGCCCCGAGGGCGGGTCCGGCGGCGGCAGAGTCATCGCCGAGGGCACCCCGGAGCAGGTCGCGGGCGTGGCCGAGAGCCACACCGGCGGGTTCCTGCGAGAGATCCTCACGCCCGAGAAGCCGGCCGCCCGTCCGCGGAAGGCCGCGGCGAAGGCGACGAAGAGCACGAAGAACGGCGCGACCGCCCGCTCCCGGGCGCGGGCGTCGGCCTGACGCGCCGGGGTCAGCGCACCGGGCCGGTGTACTTCTCGCCCGGGCCCTGACCCGGCTCGTCGGGGACGGCGCTGGCCTCGCGGAAGGCGAGCTGCAGGCTCTTCAGCCCGTCGCGGATCGGCGCGGCGTGCAGGCCGAGGTCGGGGAGAGCGGCGGTGACCAGGCCGGCGAGCGCGGTGATGAGCTTGCGTGCCTCGTCGAGGTCGACGCGGGCACCGGCCGCGGGATCGTCGGCGAGACCGAGCTTTTCGGCCGCCGCGCTCATGAGCATGACGATCGAGCGGGTGACCACCTCGACGGCCGGGACGTCCGCGAGCTCCCGGACATCCTCGGAATGGGGATTCTCGGACATGACTGTTAGACTTCCACGTCAGACCGCCCCGGTGAGAGCCGGGGTTTGCAAGTGGAGCCCGCTCCCACCGTCCGACACGGCATCGCCGCAGTCGTACGGTCCGGTCACCGCATCGCCTCCCACCTGGGAATACCGGTGCGGTGCCTCCTGTTGGAGGTGGCACGTGCGTGGGTTGCAGACCCGCTCGACGCTGCCGACCGGTCAGTGCGGGCCCCGCCGATCGCCGATCGGACGGGGCCTTTTCGCTGGCTGAGGGCGTTCGACGAGCAACGCGTCGCACGACGCGGGAGTCCCGGGGACCCGGCGACGTCCCGCACCACCGAAGTACTAACGAGGAGGCCCCATCAGCACAGAGACCCGCATCAACGAGCGCATCCGCGTCCCGGAGGTCCGACTCGTCGGACCCAACTCGGAGCAGGTGGGCATCGTGCGTGTTGAAGATGCCTTGCGATTGGCCCTGGAGGCCGATCTCGACCTGGTGGAGGTGGCGCCGAACGCCCGTCCGCCGGTCTGCAAGATCATGGACTACGGCAAGTTCAAGTACGAGGCCGCGCAGAAGCAGCGCGAGTCGCGCCGTAACCAGCAGATGACGGTCATCAAGGAGCAGAAGCTCCGGCCGAAGATCGACGACCACGACTACGAGACCAAGAAGGGCCACGTCATCCGCTTCCTGGAGGCGGGTTCGAAGGTCAAGGTCACCATCATGTTCCGCGGGCGTGAGCAGTCGCGACCGGAGCTCGGCTACCGGTTGCTGCAGCGACTCGGCGCGGACGTGGGGGAGTACGGGTTCGTCGAGACGTCCGCCAAGCAGGACGGACGCAACATGACCATGGTGCTCGCCCCGCACAAGGGCGCGAAGACACGCGCGAAGGCCGCCGAGGCCCGCGACGCCGGCCCGGCCGGCCCCGCGCAGTAGCGCACCAGCACCAGCACCAGACGAGCACCACACGAAGAAGTCGAGGAATCACCATGCCGAAGGCGAAGACCCACAAGGGGACCGCGAAGCGTTTCAAGGTCTCGGGCACCGGCAAGATCCAGCGGCAGAAGGCGAACCGTCGCCACCTGCTGGAGCACAAGCCAACCAAGCGCACCCGCCGGCTCGACGGCACCGCCGTCGTCGCCGAGGTCGATGCCCCGCGCATCAAGCGCCTCCTGAACATCTGAGCCCCGCGCTCACCATCCCCATCCGACCGCCGCGGCGGTCGGCCGAGAAGTAACGAGGTACGCACGTGGCACGCGTGAAGAGGGCGGTCAACGCCCAGAAGAAGCGTCGGTCGACGCTCGAGGCATCCAAGGGCTACCGCGGCCAGCGGTCGCGGCTCTACCGCAAGGCGAAGGAGCAGCAGCTCCACTCGCTGACCTACGCCTACCGCGACCGTCGCGCCCGCAAGGGTGAGTTCCGCAAGCTGTGGATCGCGCGCATCAACGCCGCGGCCCGCGCCAACGACATCACCTACAACCGCTTCATCCAGGGCCTGAAGATCGCCGGCCTCGAGGTGGACCGCAAGATCCTCGCCGAGATCGCCGTCAGCGACCCCGAGGCCTTCACCGGCCTGGTGGAGGTCGCCCGCACGGCACTCCCGGCCGACGTCAACGCCCCCGCGGCCTGACGCCGAGCACACAGCACGACACCGGACGACCCGTGGTGGAGACCGCTCTGACCGAGCGATCCACCCGGGTCGTCTCGCTGTCCAAGCTGCATCGCGCCGCCCAGCGCCGTGACCGGGGAGTGTTCCTCGTCGAGGGCGCGAACGCGGTGGGCTCGGCGCTGGCCGTCGGTGCCGTCCGCACCGTCCTCGTCCGTGAGGACGACGTGACCTCGTTCGTCACGATCCTCGACGACGCCCGCGCCGCCGGGATCGAGATCGTCGTGATCACCCCGCGTGCGGCCGACAAGCTCGGCGAGACCACCACGACGCCGGGCCTGTTCGCCGAGTGCACCGCCCTCGACACCGACGTCGACGCGGTCGTCGCCGCCGGGCGGGACGGCGCCGTCGTGGTGGCCGTCGACCTCGCCGACCCCGGCAATGCGGGCACCCTGATCCGCACCGCCGACGCCACCGGGTGCGCGGGTGTCGTGCTCGCGGGGGACGCCGTCGACGTCCACAACGGCAAGTGCGTCCGGGCCAGTGCCGGCTCGGTGTTCCACCTGCCGATCGTCCGTGACCGCGATGTCGCGGGTGTCCTGACGCGACTGCGCGAGGCCGGTCACACGGTCCTCGCGACCGCCGCCGGTGGCGAGCTGTCCCTCGACGACCTCGATGCGGCCGGGAACGAGGGTCTGCTGGCGGGACCGGTCGCGTGGGTGTTCGGCAACGAGGCGCACGGGCTGTCGCCGGAGGTCGCCGCGTCCGCCGATCACCGCGTCGCCATCCCCGTCCGGGGTCGGGCGGAGAGCCTGAACATCGCCGCCGCCGCCGCGATGTGCCTGTACGTCAGCGCCCGCGTCCACGCCGCACACACGTCCTGACCTGCGCCGCGGCGCCGAAAATCCGGGTGCGCGCATCCGATAGGCTCATCGTGTCGTCCGTCGGCGACCCCACCACCGATCTCCGAGGAGCCCGTCCCGTCGTGACCACCGACAGCCTGGACCTGATCCCGGCCGCCGAGGCGGCCGAGGCGGCGTTCGCCGCGGCCCGTGACCTCGCCGAGCTGGCCGAGGCCAAGACGGAGCACCTCGGCGACCGGTCGCCGATAGCGCTTGCACGCCGTCGGCTCGGCGAGCTGCCGAAGGATGAACGGTCGTCGGCGGGCAAGGAGGTCAACGCGGCACGCGCGCGGGCACAGTCCGCACACGACGCGCGCCGCGAGCAGTTGGTCGCCGAGCGCGACGCGGCCGTGCTGGTCGCGGAGGCCATCGACGTCACGCTGCCGACGGCGCGCCGCCCCCTCGGTGCCCGCCACCCGATCACCGTGATCGCCGAGCAGGTCGCCGACGTGTTCGTCGGCATGGGGTGGGAGATCGCCGAGGGGCCCGAGGTCGAGACCGAGCACTTCAACTTCGACGCGCTCAACTTCCTGCCGGATCACCCTGCGCGGTCGATGCAGGACACCTTCTACATCGCACCGGAGGGCTCCCGTCAGGTGCTGCGCACCCACACCTCGCCGGTCCAGGTCCGCACCATGCTCGAGCGCGAGGTGCCGATATACGTCGCCTGTCCGGGGCGCACGTTCCGCACCGACGAACTCGACGCGACCCACACGCCGGTGTTCCACCAGGTCGAGGGCCTCGCCGTCGACAAGGGCCTCACCATGGCGAACCTGCGCGGCACGTTGGAGATCCTCGCCAAGGCGATCTTCGGCCCCGACACCACCACACGCATGCGCCCGAACTACTTCCCCTTCACCGAGCCCTCGGCCGAGGTCGACGTCTGGTTCCCGGCCAAGAAGGGCGGGCCGGGATGGGTCGAGTGGGGCGGCTGCGGGATGGTCAACCCGGCGGTGTTGCGCGCCAGCGGCATCGACCCCGACGTCCACTCCGGCTTCGCCTTCGGCATGGGCCTCGAACGGACGCTGCAGTTCCGCAACGACCTGCCCGACATGCGGGACATGGTCGAGGGCGACGTGCGCTTCACGCTGCCCTTCGGTCCCGCCGTCTGACGCGGCACCGGACACCGTGTCCCCGAGATCCCCTGTGGCAGAAACCCTGAGAGAGGTCGAACCCGAGTGCGTGTGACCCAGTCCTGGATGGTCGACGTGGTGCGCGGCGGTGCGCCCGACTTCGCGGCGACGCCCGCCGCGCTCGACGCCGCCTTCGTCCGCGTCGGTTTCGAGATCGAGTCGCTCGAGGATTTCCCGGAGATCACCGGGCCCCTGGTCGTCGGGCAGGTGCTCGAGATCGAGGAGCTCGAGGGCTTCAAGAAGCCCATCCGGTTCTGTCGCGTCGAGGTGGGGGAGAGCGAGCCGCGCGGGATCGTCTGTGGTGCCCGCAATTTCGCCGAGGGCGACCTGATCGTCGCCGCCCTGCCCGGGGTCGTGCTTCCTGGTGACTTCGCGATCGCCGCGCGGAAGACCTACGGCCGCACCTCCGACGGCATGATCTGCTCGGTCAGCGAGCTCGGCGTCGGCGACGACCACTCGGGCATCCTCGTGCTCCAACCGGGCTCGGCGACACCGGGCGACGACGCGCGCGTCGTCCTCGGACTGGCCGACTGCGCCATCGACGTCAACGTCACGCCCGACCGCGGGTACGCGTTCAGCGCCCGCGGCCTGGGACGGGAACTCGCGGCGAGCTTCGACCTGCCCTTCGTCGATCCCGCCGATCGCACGATCGCCGCGGCGTCGTCCCCCGGCGGCGAGACCTCCCCGGGCGTCCGGATCGACGAGGCGTCGTCGGCGACGCGGTACTGCGCGCAGGTGATCCGTGGGATCGACCCGACCGCCCAGTCGCCGTGGTGGATGCGCAAGCGTCTGCTCGTGGCCGGTGTCCGACCGATCTCCGCCGTCGTCGACGTCACGAACTACGTGATGCTCGAGTTGGGTCAGCCTCTGCACGCGTTCGACGCCGCCCGGGTCACCGGCACCATCACCGTGCGTCGGGCGATCGCCGGCGAGACGCTGACCACCCTCGACGGCACCGACCGCACCCTCGACCCCGACGACGTCGTCATCGCCGACGAGTCCGGGCCGATCGCGTTGGCCGGCGTGATGGGCGGCGCCCACAGCGAGGTCGCCGACGGGACCGCCGACGTGATCCTGGAGTCCGCACGCTTCGACCCGGTCGCTGTCTTCCGCACCGGACGGCGTCACCGCCTCTCGAGCGAGGCCGGGAAGCGCTTCGAGCGCTCCGTCGACCCCGAACTCGCCCCGGTCGCGCTCGCGCGGGCCGCCGAGCTGCTCGTCGACCTGGCCGGGGGTCAGGCCGACCCGACCTTCACCGACGTGCGCGTGGACGTGCCCGGCAGCGTGATCGTGGTCGACGCCGACCTCCCCGACCGGGTGGCGGGCGTCGCCTACCCCGAGGGCACCACCGTCCGCCGGCTCGAACAGGTCGGGTGCACCGTCACCGGGACCGGTCCGCTCACCGTCGAGCCGCCGTCGTGGCGGCCCGACCTGCGTGGCCCCGCGGACCTCGTCGAGGAGGTGCTGCGACTCGAGGGGCTCGAGAGGATCCCCGCCGTCGCGCCCAGCGCCCCCGCCGGCCGGGGTCTCACCGCGACGCAGCGTCGTCGGCGGGCCATCGGCAAGGCACTCGCGGTCTCCGGGCACGTCGAGGTGCTCCCGTTCCCGTTCCTGCCCGCGGACGTCTTCGACGCCTGGGGCCTGCCCTCCGACGACCCGCGTCGGGCGACGGTGCGCGTGCTCAACCCGCTGGAGTCCGACCGTTCCGAGTTGGCCACCACCCTGATCCCCAACCTGGTCGAGATGGCCGTCCGCAACATCACCCGTGGTCAGCGGGACGTCGCGCTGTACACCATCGGCCAGGTGGTGCTCGCCGACGCGAACGCGCACCCCGTCGGCCCGGTCGACGTCTCCGGGCGGCCCAGCGACCAGCAGATCGCCGAGCTGTACGCCTCCCTGCCGCGTCAGCCGCTGGCGGTGGCCGTCGTGCTGGCCGGCAACCGCGAGCCGGCAGGTCCGTGGGGGCCGGCGCGCCCGGTCGATCCATCGGACGCGTTCGAGGCCGCCCGCATCGTCGCCGAGGCGTCCGGCGTGGCCGTGCGGATGGTCGCCGACGACCACCTGCCGTGGCATCCGGGTCGCTGTGCCCGCGTCGTCGTGGACGGTCCCGACGGCCCCGTCGACGTCGGCTGGGCGGGCGAGCTGCACCCCCGCGTCATCGAGGCGTCCGGTCTGCCCGCCCGGTCGTGCGCGGTCGAGATCGACCTCGACGCACTGCCCGTCGGGGCCGACCTCCCCGCGCCGACACTCTCGGCGTTCCCCGCCGTCCTGCAGGACGTGGCGGTGGTCGTCGACGCCGCGGTGCCGGCGGCGGACGTGCAGGACGCCCTCGCCCGGGGTGCCGGACCGCTGCTCGAGGAGATCCGGCTGTTCGACGTGTTCACCGGCGAGCGTCTCGGGGGAGGGCACAAGTCCCTCGCCTTCGCGCTGCGCTTCCGGGCGCCGGACCGCACGCTGACCGAGGACGAGGCGAGTGAGGCCCGGCTCGCGGCCGTCGCGCACGCGGAGGCGGCGGTCGGGGCCCGCCTGCGCTGAGCGCGCGCCGACCCCGCCGCTGAATAGAGTTGCAGTGGTCTGCATAATGACCACATGACTTCGATCGCCGTGGCCGGCGCCAGCGGATACGCGGGCGGGGAGATCCTGAGGCTGCTCCTCGGGCATCCCCGCGTCGTCTCCGGCGAGGTGACCATCGGGGCGCTCACCGCCGGCGGCAACGCGGGCACACGCCTCGGCGAGCACCAGCCGCACCTGTTCCCGCTCGCCGACCGTGTCCTCGACGACACGACCCCGGAGGTCCTCGCGGGCCACGACGTCGTGTTCATGGCCCTGCCGCACGGTGCCTCGGGTCCGCTGGCCGACAAGCTGCCTCCCGCGACGCTCGTCGTCGACTGCGGCGCCGACCACCGGCTGACCGATTCCGAGGAGTGGACCCGGTTCTACGGCACCCCGTACGCGGGGACATGGCCGTACGGACTGCCCGAGATCCCCGGCGCCCGCGAGGTGCTGTCCGGCGCGACGCGCGTCGCGGTACCGGGCTGCTACCCGACGGTGTCGGTGCTGTCCCTGCTACCGGCCGTCGCCGCGCGGATCGTCGACTCCGCGGTGACGATCGTCGCCGTGAGCGGCACCTCCGGTGCCGGCCGGTCCACCCGCGTGGACCTGCTCGCCTCCGAGGTCATCGGGTCGGCCCGGGCCTACGGCGTCGGCGGCGCGCACCGGCACAACCCCGAGATCGGGCAGGCGCTGTCGGCGGTGGCGGGGGAGCCGGTCGCGGTGTCGTTCACCCCGGTCCTCGCGCCGATGGCCCGTGGCATCCTCGCGACCTGCACGGCGCGGACGACCGCGTCGGCCGACGAGGTGCGGGCGGTCTACGAGAAGGCCTACGCCGACGAGCCGTTCGTCCACCTGCTGCCCGACGGCGCCCTGCCCACGACGGGGTCGGTGATCGGGTCGAACTCGGTCGCGCTGTCGGTCACCGTCGACGAGCGCGCCCAGACGCTGGTCGTCGTCGGAGCGATCGACAACCTCACGAAGGGGACGGGCGGTGCTGCGGTGCAGTCGATGAACATCGCGCTCGGGTTCGACGAGGCCGAGGGCCTCACGACGGTGGGGGTCGCGCCGTGACGACGTCGACGAGGTCCACCGTGGTCCGTGGTCAGGGTGTGACCGCGCCGCTCGGGTTCCGTGCCGCGGGCATGGCGGCCGGCATCAAGGCGTCCGGTCGCCCCGACCTTGCGCTCGTGTTCAACGAGGGTCCCGAGTACGCCGCCGCGGGCGTGTTCACCCGGAACAAGATCAAGGCCGCGCCCGTCCTGTGGTCGCAGCAGGTGCTGACGTCCGGCCGGCTGCGCGCCGTCGTCCTCAACTCCGGGGGCGCGAACGCGTGCACCGGTCCCGACGGCTTCACCGACACGCACAGGACGGCCGAGGCCGTCGCCGCGGCGTTGAGCAACTGGGGCACGGAGACCGGTGCGGGCGAGGTGGCCGTCTGCTCGACCGGGCTGATCGGCGACCGGCTGCCGATGGACACGTTGCTGCCCGGCGTCGACGCGATCGTGAAGGACATGGGCGGCGGGCTGTCGGGTGGCACCGACGCCGCGCACGCCATCATGACCACCGACACCGTCCCGAAACAGGTCGCGGTGCACCACCCGGCAGGGTGGAACGTCGGGGGCATGGCCAAGGGTGCGGGCATGCTCGCGCCGTCGCTGGCCACCATGCTCGTCGTGCTCACCACCGACGCCGCCGTCGACGCGCCGGCGCTCGACGCCACGCTCCGGGCGGCGACGGCCCGCACCTTCGACCGGCTCGACGTGGACGGCTCGTGCTCCACCAACGACACGGTCCTGCTGCTCGCCTCCGGCGCGAGCGAGATCGTCCCGGACCCCGACGAGTTCGCCGCCGCCGTCCTCACCGCCTGCGACGACCTCGCCGACCAGCTCATGGCCGACGCCGAGGGCGTCACCAAGCGCATCCGGATCACGGTCTCCGGCGCGGCGTCCGAGGACGACGCCGTCGCCGCGGCCCGGACCGTCGCCCGCGACAGCCTCGTCAAGACCGCGCTCTTCGGGTCCGACCCGAACTGGGGGCGGGTCGTGGCGGCCGTGGGGATGGCTCCGGTCGCCCTCGACGTCGACCGACTGACCGTGGCGTTCGACGGGACCGAGGTCTACCGCGCGACCACCGGCGTGCCGGGCGCCCGTGAGGTCGACCTCTCCGGCGCGGACATCGCGCTCACGATCGACCTCGGCGTCGGCGACGCGGCGGCGACCATCCGGACCACGGACCTGTCCCACGGATACGTCGAAGAGAACTCGGCGTACTCGTCATGAGCACCGCACCGACCGAGACCACCGCGCTGTCGGCGCTCGCGAAGGCCCACGTCCTCACCGAGGCGTTGCCGTGGTTGCAGCGCTTCGCCGGCAAGGTCATCGTCGTCAAGTACGGCGGGAACGCCATGGTCGACGGCACCCTCAAGGCCGCGTTCGCCCAGGACATGGTGTTCCTGCGCACCTGCGGGATCCACCCCGTCGTCGTCCACGGCGGCGGCCCGCAGATCTCGGCGATGCTGTCGCGGCTGGGTCTGACCGGGGAGTTCCGCGGCGGCTACCGCGTCACAACGCCCGAGGTGATGGAGGTCGTGCGCATGGTCCTGTTCGGGCAGGTCGGGCGGGAACTCGTGGGGCTGATCAACGCCCACGGCCCCCACGCCGTCGGGATCTCCGGTGAGGACGCCCGCCTGTTCACCGCGACGCGACGGACGGTCGCGGTCGACGGTGTCGCCACCGACATCGGGCTCGTCGGCGACGTCACCACCGTGACGCCCGGCGCCGTCACCGACCTCATCGAGGCGGGACGGATCCCCGTCGTCTCCTCCATCGCGCCCGACGCCGACGGCGTGGTGCACAACATCAACGCCGACACCGCCGCCGCTGCTCTCGCGCAGGCGCTGGGTGCCGAGAAGCTCGTCGTCCTCACCGACGTCGAGGGTCTGTACACCGACTGGCCCGACCGCGGGTCGTTGGCGTCGGAGATCGTCGCCTCCGAGTTGGAGACCCTGCTCCCGCAGCTCGACTCGGGCATGGTCCCGAAGATGGAGGCCTGCCTGCGCGCGGTGCAGGGCGGGGTCCCGCGTGCGCATGTCATCGACGGCCGCGTGCCGCACTCCATGCTGCTCGAACTGTTCACCGAGGAGGGGATCGGCACCATGATCCTGCCCGATCCCGTCCCACCGCCCGACCCGATGGAAGGCGCGTCATGACCTCGACAGGCGAGACGACCGCGGGCACCGACACCCTGCGGGGCCGGTGGTCGGCGGCGCTCATGGACAACTACGGGACGCCCGGCCTCGCGCTGACGCACGGGTCGGGGGCGGTGGTCGTCGACGCCGACGGCCGCGAGTACCTCGACCTGCTCGGGGGGATCGCCGTGAACGCGCTCGGTCACGGCCACCCGGCTGTCGTCGAGGCGGTCACCCGCCAGCTGCAGACCCTCGGTCACGTCTCGAACCTCTACGTGTCGGAGCCATCGGTCGCCCTGGCCGAGGCCCTGCTCGACCGGTGGGGTGTGCCGGGTCGGGTGTTCTTCTGCAACTCCGGCGCCGAGGCCAACGAGGCCGCCTTCAAGATCGCGCGCCGGACCGGCCGCTCGCGGATCGTCGCCACCGAGAACGGTTTCCACGGTCGCACGATGGGCGCGCTCGCCCTGACCGGTCAGCCGGCGAAACGTGCGCCGTTCGAACCGATGCCCGCCGGGGTCACCTTCGTGCCCTACGGCGACATCGAGGCACTCGCCGCGGTCGTCGACGACGACACCGCCGCGGTCGTCCTCGAACCGATCCAGGGGGAGGGCGGTGTGGTCGTCCCGCCCGCCGACTACCTCGCCGCAGCCCGGTCGCTCACCGCGGACCGTGGTGCGCTGCTCGTCGTCGACGAGGTGCAGACCGGCGTGGCCCGCACCGGACCGTTCTTCGCCCACCAGGCCGCGGGCATCGTCCCCGACGTCGTGACCATGGCCAAGGGGCTCGGCGGCGGACTGCCGATCGGGGCCTGCCTGGCCACCGGACCCGCGGCCGAGTTGCTCACCCCGGGCCAGCACGGCACCACCTTCGGGGGCAACCCGGTCTGCGCCGCGGCGGCGCTGGCCGTGCTCGCCACGGTCGACGCCGAGCGTCTCGGCGACCACGCGGCCGCCGTGGGCAAGACCATCGCCTCCGGCGTCGAGGATCTCGGGCACCCGCTCGTGTCGCACGTCCGGGGCGCGGGACTGCTGCTGGGCATCGTGCTCACCGCGGCCCGCTCGAAGGCGGTCGAGTCCGCCGCCCGTGACGCGGGGTACCTCGTCAACGCCCCCGCGCCCGACGTCATCCGGCTCGCGCCGCCGCTCGTCCTCACCGACGAGCAGGCCCGCGGTTTCGTCGGCGCACTCCCCGGGATCCTCGACGCGGCAGCGGAGGACGACGCATGACCCTCCGTCACTTCCTCCGTGACGACGACCTGACCCCCGACGAGCAGGCCGAGGTCCTCGCGCTCGCCGCCGAGCTCAAGGCGAACCCGTTCTCCCGCCGTCCGCTCGAGGGGCCGAAGGGCGTCGCGGTCATCTTCGACAAGAACTCGACCCGCACCCGCTTCTCGTTCGAGGTGGGCATCGCCCAGCTCGGCGGCCACGCCGTCATCGTCGACGGCAAGAGCACCCAGATGGGTCGCGACGAGACGCTGTCCGACACCGGGACGGTGCTGTCGCGGTTCGTCGACGCCATCGTGTGGCGAACCTTCGGTCAGGAGCGACTCGACGAGATGGCCGCGGCCGCAACGGTTCCGGTGGTGAACGCGCTGTCGACGGAATTCCACCCGTGCCAGGTGCTCGCCGACCTGCAGACGATCGTCGAACACAAGGGTCGCGCGGCGGGGTTGTCGATGACCTACCTCGGCGACGGCGCCAACAACATGGCGCACTCGCTGCTGCTCGGCGGCGTGACGGCGGGGATGGACGTCACCGTCGCCGCGCCCGAGGGCTTCGTCCCCGCCCCGTTCGTCCTCGAGGCCGTTCGTGCCCGCGCCGCCGAGACCGGCGCCACCGCACGGGTTCTCACCGACCCGCATGCCGCGGTCGAGGGTGCCGACGTCGTCGTCACCGACACCTGGACGTCGATGGGTGACGAGGGTGACGGTCTCGACCGCGTCGGCCCGTTCCGGCCGTATCAGGTGAACGACGACCTGCTCGCCTCGGCCGCGGACGACGCGATCGTGCTGCACTGCCTGCCGGCGCACCGCGGCGACGAGATCACCGACGCGGTGATCGACGGCCCTCGCAGTGTCGTGTTCGACGAGGCGGAGAACCGCCTGCACGCACAGAAGGCGCTGCTCGTCTGGCTGCTGGAGCACGCGCGGTGAGCGCGCTCGAGCACGGCGCGCAGCCGCCGACCACCCCGGCCGGTCGGCTGTCGCACACCCGCGCCGGACGCCACGCGGCGATCGTCGCGATCCTGGCCGAGAACCACGTCCACAGCCAGGCCGAGCTGCAGGCGCTGCTGGTGCGCGCGGGTATCGAGGCCACCCAGGCGACCATCTCCCGTGACCTCGACGAACTGGGCGCGAGCAAGCTGCGCGCGGCCGACGGCGGTGCCGGGGTCTACGTCGTCCCCGAGGACGGGTCACCCGTCCGTGGGGTGTCCGGCGGCACCGACCGCCTGTCCCGACTGCTCGCCGACCTGCTCGTCTCGACCGACCACAGCGGCGGGATGGCCGTCCTGCGGACCCCGCCGGGTGCCGCGCACTACCTCGCGAGCGCGATCGACCGTGCCAGCCTGCCTCAGGTGGTCGGCACCGTGGCCGGGGATGACACCATCTTCGTGGTCGCCCGCGACCCCGTCACCGGCGCGGAGATCGCCCGCATGCTCGAGGGCCTGGCGTGAGCCGGGCCCACCACCGACCGACCACCACCGACACATCAGGAGCTGCAGACAACCATGGCTGAACGCGTCATCCTCGCCTACTCCGGTGGCCTCGACACCTCCGTGGCCATCAGCTGGATCGGTCGCGAGACCGGCAAGGAGGTCGTCGCCGTCGCCATCGACCTCGGTCAGGGCGGCGAGGACATGGAGGTCGTGCGACAGCGGGCCATCGACTGCGGCGCCGTCGAGGCGGTCGTCGTCGACGCGCGTGACGAGTTCGCCGAGCATTACTGCCTGCCGACGATCCAGTCGAATGCGCTGTACATGAACCGGTATCCGTTGGTCTCCGCGATCAGCCGCCCGCTGATCGTCAAGCACCTCGTCGAGAACGCCCGCGCCCACGGCGGCACCGTCGTCGCCCACGGCTGCACCGGCAAGGGCAACGACCAGGTGCGCTTCGAGGTCGGGTTCAACACGCTCGCACCGGAACTCGACGTGCTCGCACCGGTCCGCGACTACGCGTGGACCCGCGAGAAGGCGATCGCGTTCGCCGAGGAGAACGCGATCCCCATCAACGTGACCAAGAAGTCGCCGTTCTCCATCGACCAGAACGTCTGGGGTCGTGCGGTGGAGACCGGCTTCCTCGAGGACCTGTGGAACGCCCCGACCAAGGACGTCTACGACTACACCGAGGACCCGTCGGCGAACTTCACCGCGCCCGACGAGCTCACCATCTCGTTCGACAAGGGTCGCCCGATCGCGATCGACGGCCGCCCGGTGTCGGTGCTGCAGGCGATCCAGGAGCTCAACGAGCGTGCCGGTCGGCACGGGGTCGGCCGCCTCGACGTCGTCGAGGACCGACTCGTCGGCATCAAGAGCCGCGAGGTGTACGAGGCCCCCGGCGCGATGGTCCTCATCCGTGCCCACGAGGAGCTCGAGCACGTCACCCTCGAGCGCGAGCTCGGCCGCTACAAGCGCCACGTCGACCAGGACTGGGCCGAGCAGGTCTACGACGGCCTGTGGTTCTCGCCGCTCAAGTCCGCGCTCGACAGCTTCGTCCAGCACACCCAGGAACACGTCACCGGCGACATCCGGCTCACCCTGCACGCCGGCGTGATCGACGTGAACGGCCGCCGCAGCGGGGAGTCGCTGTACGACTTCACCCTCGCCACCTACGACGAGGGCGACGCCTTCGACCAGTCGGCCGCGAAGGGCTTCGTCCAGCTGCACGGGCTGTCGTCGAAGATCGCCGCACGACGCGACCGTGGGGCCGTGGCCCCGCAGGCACTCTCCGACGTCGGGAACGTGGAGTCCGGGGAATGAGCGATACCCCGCACGGCACCAACACCGGGGCGTTGTGGGGTGGTCGGTTCGCCGGTGGTCCCGCCGACGCGATGGCGGCGCTGAGCAAGTCGACGCAATTCGACTGGGCGCTGGCGCCCTACGACGTGCGCGCCTCGCAGGCCCACGCCCGGGTGTTGCACCGCGCGGGACTGCTCTCCGACGACGACCTGGCCACCATGCTGCGCGGTCTCGAGGACCTCGCCGCCGACGTCGCCTCCGGGGCGTTCACCGCGGCCGAGTCCGACGAGGACGTCCACGGGGCGCTCGAGCGCGGCCTCATCGAGCGTGTCGGGCCCGAGGTCGGCGGCCGGTTGCGGGCCGGTCGCTCGCGCAACGACCAGGTCGCCACCCTGTTCCGGATGTGGGTGCGCGACGCGATCGTCGTCGTCGCCGAGGGCGTCCTCGACGTGTGTGCCGCGCTGATCGACCGGGCGGCGACCTATCCCGACGCGGTCATGCCGGGCAAGACGCATCTGCAGGCGGCGCAGCCCGTGCTGCTGGCCCACCACCTGCTCGCGCACGCCCACCCGTTGACGCGCGACGTCGACCGTCTCCTCGACCTCGACCGACGGACCGCGGTGTCCCCGTACGGATCCGGCGCGCTCGCGGGGTCGTCGCTCGGGCTCGACCCCGACGGCATCGCCGCCGACCTCGGCTTCGACGCGGCCGCCGACAACTCGATCGACGCGACGAGTTCGCGGGACTTCGCCGCCGAGGCGGCCTTCGTGTTCGCCATGATCGCGGTCGACCTGTCGCGGCTGTCGGAGGACGTGATCCTGTGGACCACCTCGGAATTCGGCTACGCGACCCTGGCCGACGAGTGGTCCACCGGCAGCTCGATCATGCCGCAGAAGAAGAACCCCGACGTCGCCGAACTCGCCCGCGGCAAGAGCGGTCGGCTCATCGGGAACCTCGCCGGCCTGCTCGCGACGCTCAAGGCGCAGCCGCTCGCGTACAACCGCGACCTGCAGGAGGACAAGGAGCCGGTGTTCGACTCGGTGGCCCAGCTGACGCTGCTGCTGCCCGCGGTCGCCGGCATGGTCGGCACGCTGACGTTCCACCCGGAGCGCATGGCGGAGCTGGCGCCCGCCGGCTTCACCCTGGCCACCGACATCGCCGAGTGGCTGGTCCGGCAGGGCGTCCCGTTCCGTGTCGCCCACGAGGTCGCGGGGGCCTGCGTCCGGGCCGCCGAGTCCCGCGGGGTCGGGCTCGACGAGCTGTCCGACGAGGAGTTCGCGGCCGTCTCCGAGCACCTGACGCCGGCGGTGCGCGAGGTGCTCACCGTCGACGGGTCGATCGCCTCCCGCTCGGCGCGGGGCGGTACAGCCGGGGTTCGCGTCGGCGAACAACGGACCGCCCTGGCAGATCACGTTCAGACCCTGCGGGAACGGGTACGCCGGGCGTCGGACCGCAAGTAGAGTGACACCGTCGCGGCGCCGCTCGGCGTCATGAGCGCGTGCAGTCACTGACGCAGGAGGTGTTGTCGCGTGGTGGGCATCCCGAACCTCGGTCGAGCACTCGACCGGGTCGTCGCCACCGCCCAGAACGGTCTCGAGGTCATCCGCATGGGTGGCCTGGAGACCGGGACGACCCCGGCTCCGTTCCGGGTCGAGGAGACGTCGTCGATGTACCGCCTGCGGCGGTACTTCCCCGACGACGTCGCCGACGGCCCGGCGGTGCTGCTGATACATCCGATGATGGTGTCGGCCAACATCTACGACGTCACCCGGCACAACGGCGCGGTGTCGATCCTGCACGCAGCGGGCATCGACCCGTGGGTCGTCGACTTCGGCTCACCCGACCAGGTCGCCGGCGGGATGGAGCGCACCCTCGCCGACCACATCGTCGCGCTCGACGAGATCGTCGACTTCATCCGTGAGGAGACCGGGCGTCCGGTCCATCTCATCGGTTACTCGCAGGGCGGCATGTTCGCGTACCAGACCGCCGCCTACCGCCGGTCGCGCGACATCGCCAGCCTCGTCACCTTCGGCAGCCCGGTCGACGTGCTCGCCGCGCTCCCGCTCGGTCTGCCCGCGAACATCATGGCGCCGCTCGCCGAGGTGTTCGCCGACAACGTCTTCAACCGCCTCGCCATCCCCGGCTGGCTCGCGCGCACCGGCTTCCAGATGCTCGACCCGGTGAAGGCCGCGCGCAGTCGCATCGACTTCCTCCGCCAGCTGCACGACCGCAACGCCCTGCTGCCCCGCGAGGACCAGCGACGCTTCCTCGAGAACGACGGGTGGGTCGCGTGGTCGGGGCCCGCGATCGCCGAACTGCTGCGCCAGTTCGTCGTGCACAACCGGATGGTGTCCGGCGGTTTCGTCATCCGCGACCGGCTCGTCACCCTGGCCGAGGTCACCAGCCCGGTGCTCGCCTTCGTCGGCAGCGCCGACGACATCGGCCAGCCGCTCGCCGTCCGGGGCATCAAGCGCGCCGCACCGCGCGCCGAGGTCTACGAGTCCGTCCTGCCCGTCGGCCATTTCGGGCTCGTCGTGGGCTCCGTCGCGGGCGCGCAGAGCTGGCCGACCGTGTCGCAGTGGATCCGCTGGCGCGAGGGCCTCGACGACCAGCCCGCCGACATCGCCCCGATGGAGGAGAACCCGCAGGACTCCACCGGGTCCGGTGTGAGCATCACGTCGCGGGTCACCCACGGCATCGGTGCCGTCGCCGACGCGAGCGCCGGCGTCGGCCGCGAGCTCGCACACGCCGCCGACTCCTTCCGCCGCACCTCGCAGGCCGTCCTCCGCGAGTCGGTGCGGACGCTTCCCCGTCTGGTGCGTCTCGGCCAGATCCAGCCGGGCACGCGGATCTCGCTGGGCAAGCTGATGACCGAGAACGCCGAGCGGTTCGGTCACCGGGAGCTGTTCCTCTTCGAGGACCGCGTGCTGAGCCACATCGAGGTGAACCGTCGCGTCGACAACGTCGTGCGCGGGTTCATCGCGTGCGGTGTGCGTCCGGGCCAGCACGTCGGCGTCATGATGGAGACCCGTCCCAGTGCGCTGGTCGCGATCGCGGCGCTGTCGCGTCTCGGTGCGGTCGTCGTGCCGCTGCCGCCGGACGCCGCCCTCGACCCGATGCTGACCCTGGCCGACGTCACCGTCGTCGTCGCCGACCCCGACAGCCTCGACCACGTGATGGGCAACGCCGAGCGTGTCCTCGTGCTCGGCGGTGGTGACACCCGTGCGATCCCGGAGGCGGACGGCGACGCCGTCGTCGACATGGAGCAGATCGACCCCGACCAGGTCGAGCTGCCGTCGTGGTTCCGACCCGATCCCGGACTCGCCGGCGACCTCGCGTTCATCTTCTTCACCACGTCGGGCGGCACCCTGCAGCGGTGGCCGGTCACGAACCACCGCTGGGCGCAGTCGGCGTTCGGAGCGGCCTCGGCCGCGGCGATCGGCGGCAACGACACCGTCTACTGCCTCACCCCGCTGCACCACGCGTCGGGTCTGCTCACCACGCTCGGCGGCACGGTGGTCGGTGGCGCCCGCATCGCGCTGTCGTCGGGCATCGGTCCGGAGAGCTTCGCCCGCGAGGTGTACCGCTACGGCATCACCGTCGTCTCCTACACCTGGACCATGCTCAACGGGATCGTCCGCGACCCCGACCTCGCCATCACCGAGCACAACCCGATCCGTCTGTTCATCGGGTCGGGCATGCCCGCCGGCCTCTGGGACGACGTCGTCGCGCGGTTCCCCGACGCCGGCGTGATGGAGTTCTTCGCCACGGCCGACGGCGCGGCGATCCTCGGTGACGTCTCGGGCGTGAAGATCGGCTCGATCGGCCGCCCGCTGCCGGAGACCAACCGTGTCCGGGTGGCCGCGTGGGACGTCATGGAGGAGCGCTTCCACCTCGACGCCCGTGGATATGTCCGCGAGGCGCACGTCGACGAGGTCGGCGTCCTGCTCGCGCAGACCCGCCAGCGCGACGAGACCGGTGCCACGGTCCTGCGCGACGTCTTCGGTTCCCACGACCGCTGGGAGACCTCCGGTCAGCTCGTGCGCCGCGACATCGACGGCGACCACTGGCTGATGGGCAGCGTGAACGGGGTGGTCAAGAGCGATGAGGGACCGGTGTACCCGCAGCCGATCATCGCCGCGCTGTCTCGCCATCCCGACGTCGACCAGGTCGTCGTCTACGGCACGACCGTGGGTGACCACGAACTCGCGGTCGCCGTCGTGTCGCCGCGTCGGCACACGGCCAACCTCACGGTGTCGTCGCTGCGCCTGGCGCTCGCCGGTCTGCCCGCGTCGGAGAGGCCGCACATCGTGTGGGCCGTCGACGAGATCCCGCTCAGCCACTCCTACCGACCGGTCCCGAACTGCTTCCGGGCCGAGGGGATCCCGCGGCCGAGCGCACGCGTCTGGTACCGCGACGAGAACGGTCGCTACCGCCGTCTCACCCGGACCGTCGCCGACGAGAAGGGCTGGTCGGCGCAGGGCGACGCGATCACCGAGGCCAAGTCGTCCTGAGCCCGATCGCGGCCGCCGCAGCACCGACGGGGAGACTGACACCATGCCGCTCGACGCCTTCCTGACCGAACGCCTGGTCTGCCCGCAGGACCACGGACCCCTCCTGCACCTCGACACCGACACCGGGCCCGACGAGGTCCTGTACAACCCGCGCCTGCGGGTGGTCTACCGCGTCGACGACGGCATCCCGGTGCTGCTGATCCCGGAGGCGCGACCCGTCGACGACACCGAACACGACGCCCTGATGGCGCGGTCGACCCGCTGAGGTGACGGCGGTCCGCGTCGAACGGTCGCGTCTCGCGGTCGACCCGGTCACCGCGGCCCGTCGGCTGCTCGGATGCGTGATCGACCACGGTCCCGTCGCGCTGCGGATCGTGGAGACCGAGGCCTACGGCGGCCCCGAGGGCGGTCGGCACCCCGATCCCGGTGCCCACTCCTTCCGTGGCCCGACCCCGCGTGCCGCGGTGATGTTCGGCCCGGCCGGTCACGCCTACGTGTACCGCTCGTACGGCATCCATCTGTGCGTGAACATCACCTGCGAGTCCGACGGGGAAGGCGGAGCCGTGCTGCTGCGCTCGGCCGAGGTGCTCGCCGGTCACGACGTCGTCGCGGACCGTCGGCGGTCCCGATCCGGGGTCGTCCCGCCGCAGGACCGCTGGGCCATGGGCCCCGGCAACCTCGGTGCGGCGCTCGGCGTCGGGTTGGCGGACTCGGGACGCGACGTCCTGCGACCCGGCTCCGACATGCGGCTGCTGAGCGGTGAGACCGTCGCCGACGCGCGGGTCCGCAGCGGCCCGCGGGTCGGGTTGACCGTCGCGACCGGTCGCCCCTGGCGGTTCTGGGTCGACGGCCACCCCGCCGTGTCGGCCTGGCGACCCGGCTCGGCGGCCGTGCGCGCCCGCCGCTCGGCGTCGTGCGGGGATGCGGAAAGATCGGACTGGTGAGCACCGACATCATCGACGACCTGCAGTGGCGCGGGCTGATCGCCCAGTCGACCGATATCGACGAGCTGCGTGCCCGGGTGGCGCGCGGCACGCTCTCCCTCTACGCCGGGTTCGACCCGACCGGCCCCAGCCTCCACGCCGGACACCTCGTGCCCCTGCTCACCCTGCGACGCTTTCAACTCGCCGGGCACCGGCCCGTCGTCCTGGCGGGAGGCGCCACCGGGATGATCGGTGATCCCCGGGACGTGGGGGAGCGGACCATGCAGACCGCGGACACGGTGCGCGACTGGGCGAGCCGGATCGACGCGCAGTTGCAGCGGTTCGTGACGATCGACGACTCACCGTCGGGCGCGGTGGTCGCCAACAACCTCGACTGGACAGGCGGGCTGTCGGTGGTCGACTTCCTCCGGGATGTGGGCAAGCACTTCTCGGTGAACGTCATGCTCGCGCGCGACACCATCAAGCGGCGGCTGGCCGGGGACGGGATCAGCTACACCGAGTTCAGCTACATGCTCCTGCAGGCGAACGACTTCGTTCAGCTCAACCGCCTGCACGGGTGTGAGCTGCAGATCGGTGGGTCCGACCAGTGGGGGAACATCGTCGCCGGCGTGGATCTGGCCCGACGGATCGACGGGACGGCGTTGCACGCACTCACGGTCCCGCTGGTCACCGCGTCCGACGGCACGAAGTTCGGCAAGTCGACCGGCGGCGGCAGTCTGTGGCTCGACCCGACGATGACCAGTCCGTACGCCTGGTACCAGTACTTCGTGAACACCGCCGACGCCGACGTCGTGCGCTACCTGCGGTGGTTCACCTTCCTCGACCGCGAGGAGATCGAGCAGCTGGAGAAGACCACCGCGGAGTCACCTCACCTGCGTGCGGCCCAGAAGCGCCTGGCCGCGGAGATGACGACACTCGTCCACGGTGCCGAGCAGACCGCCGCGGTCGAGGCGGCGAGCCAGGCGTTGTTCGGGCGCGGCGACCTGTCCGGCCTCGACGAGGGGACGGTCGCCGGCGCGCTGCGCGAGACCGGTGCCGTCGAGCTCGCTCCCGACGACCCGCGCACCATCGTCGACCTGTTGGTCGCGACCGGCCTCTGCGACGGGAACAAGGCCGCCCGACGGGTGATCGGGGAGGGCGGTGCGTACGTGAACAACACGAAGATCGAGGACACGGACTGGCAGCCCGGTGTCGACGACCTGCTCCCCGGCGGGTGGTTGGTGCTGCGTCGAGGCAAGCGGACGGTGGCCGGAGTGCACGTCCTGACGGGCACGTAACCGAACACAGGCCGCTGACCAGGCAATTTGACGCTGTGTTCGCGTCTGTGTAACTTCTTCCATGCACCGCAGCGAGGGAAAACACCGCCGGGCCTCAGAGCCCGCCGGAACCGCTAGCGCGAGGTGCAGAACCCCAGATCGAAACCGCTGGAGACAGCGCGCTCATCTGGCAGCTCCCACGGGAACCCCGACGAGGGCGGAACGTGCGGGTGTGTGTTCTTTGAGAACTCGATAGTGTGTCGACAATTGTTGGTGAAGTTTTTGTTTGCCTGCGGTGTTTGTCAGTGGATGCCGTGGGTTTT
>NZ_JAMTCG010000006.1 GCF_024171725.1 Williamsia serinedens | reverse complement strand
CGTCCGCGTCGTCGACGGCGGCGGGAAATTCCTCATGTCGGGACTCTGCGACGCCCACACCCACTTCTCCTGGACCAACTCCGCGGACCTCCCCGGACTGGGGACCATGGGCGTCGAGGAGCACACACTGTTGTCCGCACGCTCGGCACAGACCTACATCGACTGCGGCTACACCATGTGCGTCGGGGCAGCCGCCGCCAAACCCCGCCTCGACGTCGTCATCCGCAACGCCATCAACGACGGACAGATCCCGGGACCCCGCTATCTGGCCAACTGTCAGGAAATCGCCGTCACCGGCGGCGCGCTGGTCGACGGCATCACCGCCTTCGCCGACGGCCCGGAGGAGATGCGCAAGCAGGTCCGCCGCAACGTCGCCATGGGCGCAGACCTGGTGAAGCTCAGCATGTCCGGTGAGGAGATCACCGGCAACCAGCACGCCGAGGACAACTACTTCTCCGACGAAGAGGTCCTCGCCGCCACCACCGAGGCCCACCGCCGCGGACTGCGCGTGTGCACCCACGCCCGCTCCGGCGAGTCGGTCAAAATGTCCGTCCGCAACGGGGTCGACATCGTCTACCACGCCTCGTTCGTCGACGAGGAAGGCCTCGACATGCTCGAGGCCAAGAAGGACGAACTGTTCGTCGCGCCGGGGATCAACTGGCTCATCGCCACCCTCAACGACGCCGCCGACTTCGGCTACCCGCAGGAAGCCGCCGAGGCGGCCGGCTACAAGCACGAACTCGAATGCGCCATCGACGGTCTCAAGAAGATGAAGGCCCGCGGAATCCGCATCCTCCCCGGCGGCGACTACGGCTTCGCCTGGACCCCGCACGGCACCTACGCCCGCGACCTCCAGCACTTCGTCGATCTCCTGGGCTTCACCACGAAGGAGGCGCTGCTGTCGGCGACAGCGCTCGGCGGGCAGATCATGCGCATGCCCAACGAACTCGGGCAAATCGCGCCGAACTTCTACGCCGACATGATCCTGATCGACGGAGACCCGCTGGAGGACATCACGGTCCTGCAGGACCGGGGCCGGATCGTCGGGATCATGAAGGACGGGAAGTTCCACAAGGATCCCGGCGACGGCAGCCAGGCGCGCGCACGCGACGTCGACGAGATCCATCGCGGGACGGCGGTTCCGGCCTGACATCCGACATCATCCGGCGGGCGGACTCACATCCGCCCGCCGGATGGCGTTACCGACTCGCTGGATCGGAACTCGTCGTCGCGTGACCGTCGTCGGCCAACGCGGCGAGCACGGCGCGGGTCCGGCGGTCCCGTCGGGCGCGGAGCACCTCGTAGACCTCGTCACCTGAGCCGTAGGTGTCCTCGACGGACTCGATGAGCGCCTCCATCGACACGGGATCCGTCGCAGGTGTACCGAACTCGATGCTGCCGGTCTGCGCACCGACACCCTCGATGAGGTGGCGGATGCCGCCGGGCCCACCGCCGAGGACGTTGCCCTCGAACAGCCCGATGGTCGCCCAGCGCAGGCCGAGTGAGTTCCGCAGGATGGTGTCCAGATCGCCGGGGGACACCACGCCCTGCTGCACGAGATAGCGGGCCTCGCGGGAGACGGCCCCCTGCAACCGATTCGCGACGAATCCGGGGAGTTCCTTCGCGATGACGACCGGCTCGCGGTGCAGATCGCGGTAGAGCGCGACCGCACGGTCGGTGGTAGCCGACGCGGTGCGGGCGCCCGGGAGGACCTCGACGAGCGGCATGAGCTCCGGAGGGTTGAACGGGTGTCCGACGAGCAGGCGCGCTGCGACGTCGGCCTCGAGGTCGGAGGCGATCTCCGACGCGGTGATCGACGAACTCGAGGTCGCGAGAACGGCGCCGGCCGGTGCCGCAGCGCCGATCTCGGCGAACAGCTGTTGTTTGATCGGCAGACGCTCGGGCCCGTTCTCCTGGACGAGATCCGCGTCGCGAACGGCGTCGGCGAGGTCGCCGGTGACACGGACCTCGGGGTCCTCGCCGAATTCGCCGGCCACGATCTCGGCGAGATCCGGCCGAGGGTCTGTGATGGCGACGGCCCACCCGTGTTCCCGGGCGAGGCGCGCCCACGAGAGCCCGATGACACCGGCTCCGACGATCGCCATGGTCGGTCTGTTCTCACGGCGGCTCATGACGCCACCCCCACGATGCCGGTGAACGCGCTGCCGGACACTGCCGCCACCACGCGCTCGGGCGGGGCGTCGGGCCTGATCGGCACCGCGCGAACGGTTCCGTCGAGTGCGGTCACGTACGCGACACCGGCGTGGGCGTCGACGGCCAGTCCGATCGCCTCGGCGAACTCCTTGGCGAGGACGGTCGGTTCGACGCCGGACTCGCCGACAGCCGGTACGGGTGCGCTGTTGAGCGTGTTGCCGAACGGCGGTGCGCCGCGGTCGGTCCAGAACAGCGTCGAGGACGCGTCGTCCAACCACAGGTCGATCGGCTCGGGCAGGTCGGACCACAGGGTCTCGATGTCGGTGCGGTTCTCCGCGGTCTGGCCCTCGGAAAGGTCGAGTCCGGCCCGGAAGATCCGGCCGGCATCACCTTTCGCAGGACCCTTCTGCGTCCAGTACAGATGACGGGACACGGTGTCGACCGCGATGCCGACGCACTGGTCGTGGATGTCGACCGCTCCGGTCCCGGGGTCGCGCGGTCGGACGACCAGGTCCGTCACGTCGCTGCCGTCGAGGCGGGCCCGGGTGATGCGGCCTCCCTCGCGGTCGGACCAGTAGAGGTGGCCGTCGGCGATGGCGAGCTGCTTGCCGGTGGTGATCGCACCGTCGGGCAGCACGGTGGTGACGTCCGATCCGTCGGTGCGGGCCGACCGCAGTCCGCCTGAGCGAGCGGAGAAGTCGCGCCCGGACGGCGGGCCCATCAGGGTCCAGAAGATCCGGTCGGTCGTCGGGTCGTGGACGATGCCGTCGGGTGCCGGACCGGTGTCACCGACGACGGTGCTCAGGGCGCCGTCGAGATCGACACGGCGAACGGCTCCGCCGACGATGTCGAGGACGAGCAGATGGTCGAACACGTCTGCCCTCCTCTCAGGCTGCGTCGGCGTTGTTGAGCAGCGCGCTCGGCGCCCGGAGCGCCGCGTCGGACGCGACAGCCCGTCGGCGCGCTGCCTCCACACCGCCCAGCGTGGCAGTGATGCCGACCAGACGGGCGGCGTGGTGGCCGATCTCCGACTCGTAGGTCATGCCGATGCCGCCGTGCAGCTGCACGATCTCCTCGGCGACGGCGATCGCGGCGTCACCGACGAACACGAACGCGTCGTCCGCGGTCTCGGTGAGGATGTCGGTGTCCGCCGCGCCGGTGACGACGGCCTCGGCGACCGCGGTCGCACGCAGCGCCATCGATCGGGCCAGCTCGACCTGTGCGTAGACGTCGACAGCGCGGTGGACCAACGCCTGGAAGGTCGACAGCGGGACCCCGAACTGCTTGCGGGTCTTGAGGTAGTCGACCGTGAGCCGCAGTCCGGACTCCATGAGACCGACCGCCTCGCCGGTGACTGCGATACGGGCGCGGGCGAACGCGCTACGCAGGGCTGCGGCGGCGTCTGCGGTGCCGTCCCCGAGCAGGACGCCCTGTGCATCGGTGAACGTCACCTGCGACGCGTGGCTCCAGTCGGCGGTGCGGCCGTCGGCACGGGTGATCCCTGCCGCGGACGTCTCGACGAGAGCGACCTGCGTGCAGCCCTCGGCGTCGACGACGGTGACGAGCAGATGCGACGCCTGATCGGCATGTGCGACGGGTGCTTTCACGCCGGAGACCCTGGCCGTGCCGTCCTCGGTGACGGTCACCGTGGTCGCGGGTGCTGCATCCCATGCGCGATCGGGTTCGGCGTGGGCGACGGCGATGGTGGTCTCGCCGGCGGCGAGCGCGCCGAGGAGCTCCTTCTGCTGGGTCGCGTCGCCGAGATCAGTGATGATCCAGCCGGGAAGGGCGACACCGTCGAGCAGCGGCTCGGTGGCTGCGTGGCGGCCGATGGCCTGCAGGCTCGCGTAGAGCTCCACAGGTCCGGCGCCGACGCCACCGTGGTCCTCGTCGATGGTGAGGCCGGTGAGGCCGAGCTCGGTGAGGGTGGACCAGGTGCGGGCGTTCCAGCCCAGGTCCGACGACGTCGCGCTCGCGCGGCCGCCCATGGTGTAGTCGCGACCGACGGCGGAGTCGACGGTCTCGAACAGCAGTTGCTGGTCGTCGTTCAGGTCGAGATTCATGGTTCTTCTCCTAGAGCCGGTGGGACTCAGAGTCCGAGGATGGTCTTGGCGATGACGCCGCGCTGGATCTCGTTGGACCCGCCGAAGATCGACAGCTTGCGCAGGTTCAGATACTGCGTCGCCGAGGCGGTGGCGGCGGGATCGGCGACGAGGTCGCCGTCGGCGTCGACGATCGCGCCGTCGGACCCGGCCGCGGACATCCGCAGGCGCGTGAGCTCCTGCAGGGTCTGGGTGCCCTCCATCTTCAGCAGCGACGAGACCGGGCTGGCCTGCCCGTTCTCGGAGGCGCCGGTCACGCGCAGCTGCGTCGCCTCCAGGGCGAGGAGCCGGGTCTTGATCGCGTGCATCTCGCCGCGGAAGGCGGGATCGTCGGCGAGGGAGCCGAATCCGGTGTCGGTCTCGCGGGCCGAGGCGGCGAGGTCGGCGTAGATCCGCTGGGCGGTGCCCACCTGGGCGATGCTGTTGCGCTCGTTGCCGAGCAGGAACTTGGCGTAGCTCCAGCCCTTGTTCTCCTCGCCGACGAGGTTCTCGGCGGGGATCACGACGTCGTCGAAGAAGAACTCGTTGACCTCGGCGCTGCCGTCGAACAGGCGGATCGGACGGCGCTCGATGCCGGGCGTCGTGAGGTCGAGGAGCAGGAACGAGATGCCCTGCTGCTTGCGGGGGGCATCGGGGTTCGTGCGCGCGAGGACGAACATCCAGTCGCCGTACTGACCGAGCGTGGTCCAGGTCTTCTGGCCGTTGAGAACGTAGTGGTCACCCTCGCGGCGGGCGGTGGTCTTCAGCGAGGCGAGGTCGGAGCCGGCCTCCGGCTCGGAGAACCCCTGCGACCACCAGATGTCCAGGTTCGCCGTCGCCGGGAGGAACTTCTCCTTCTGCTCCTGCGAACCGAACTCGGCGATGATCGGGCCGACCATCGACACGTTGAACGCCAGCGGCTGGGGCACGCCCGCACGCTGCATCTCCGAGCCGTAGATGTGCGACTGGGTCGCCGTCCAGTCCTTGCCGCCCCACTCCGTGGGCCAGTGCGGTACGGCCAGTCCGTGGCTGTTGAGGATGCGCTGGCTGGTGACGATGTCGACGTGGGTGGTCTGGTTCAGCGCGCTGCGGCGGCGGATGTCGGCGGGGATCTCCCCGAGGAACACCTCGCGCAGGCTGTCGCGGAACTCGATGTCGGACTGCGAGAGTTCGAGGTCCATCACTGTCTCCCTTTATTGTTCGGTGATCAGGCGTTCGTGCGGACGCTGTTCAGCACCTCGTCGGTGCTGGTGCCGGCACGCTCGGCGTGGCGGTAGAAGCCGGTGGGGGTCTGCGAGAAGTGCAACGGGTTGGCGATCACGCGGATGGTGCCCTCGGTCGGGTGCTCCATCTCGGTGATCAGACCCATCTCCTGGACGTAGGGGTCCTGTGGCAGGTCCGCGATGTCGACGACGACGCCGTAGGGCATGTCGTTGGCGGTGAGGTAGTCCTCCCACTCCGCGGTGGTCTTGTTCGTCGAGTGGGCGAGCACCTTCTCGATCCCGGCGGTGAACACCGGGCGGTCGATGGTGGGCGAGTCCCAGGCCGGGTCGGCCGCGTCCTCGTCGAGCCCGGCGCCGATGAGCAGCTTGCGGACGGCCTCGTTGGTGTAGGGCACGGCGGCGATGGCGCCGCCGTCCTTGGTCCGCATCGCGGCGTGCGCCCCGGTGAGGCTCAGCGGGTTGCCGACATCGCCTGCCGCGGGGACGAACACGTCGCCCGCCATGTGCTCGACGAGGTTCACCGCGATCATCGCGTCGGCCATGGCGAGTGCGACGTGCTGGCCCTCACCGGTGCGCTGCTGGTGGTAGAGCGCTGCGAGGATGCCGTTGAGCAGGTACAGCGCAGCGGTCTTGTCGGCGATGAACGTCGGCATGAACTGCAGCGAGTCACCGGCGCGGTCCTGCAGGCTGACCAGTCCGGACACGGCCTGGATCACCTCGTCGTACGCCGGGCGGTTGCCCTGCGACGACCCGGGTGCGAAACCCTGTGCGTGGGCGTAGATCAGGTGGGGGAAGCGCTCGTGGACGGCGTCGTAGTCGAGACCGAGCCGCGACAGGGCGCCGGCGCGCATGTTGGTGACGAGGACGTCGGCGTCGGCGAGGATCGCGAACAGGTCGGCGAGACCCTCGGGGTCCTTGAGATTCAGTGCGACGCTGCGCTTGTTGCGGTTCACCTGCATGTACAGCGGCGCCATGCCGGGGTTGCGGCCGGTGTTGGCCGGCGAGGTGCGTGCGGTGTCGAACGGCGGCTCGATGCGGATCACGTCGGCACCGAAGTCGCCGAGGATCTGGGTCGCGTACGGACCCATGACGACGGTCGAGATGTCGACGACGGTGACGCCGGCCAGCGGGCCGGTGGACTCGTTCTGCTGCGGGACGGTCATGTGCGCTCCTTCGTCCGAAGTTCTCTGCCTCTGTCCTCGACGGTAGGTAGTTACCTGCGGTAAAGGAATGTCCGATCGACTCAGGTCGGTATGTCCACAGCGATAACACCGCGGGTACCGTGTGACCGGTGGAGATGCACCACCTGCGCTACTTCCTCGCGGTCGCGCGAGAACTGAACTTCACCCGCGCGGCGAAGTCGTTGAACATGTCGGTGCCACCGCTCAGCCAGCGGATACGGACCCTCGAGCGGGAACTCGGTACGCCGCTGTTCGACCGCTCGACGCATCACACCCGGCTGACCGCTGCAGGTGAGGCGCTGCTGCCGCTGGCGACGTCGGTCGTCGCCGACTTCGACGCGATCCCCCGGCTCGTCGGGCAGGGCGCGGCGCGTGAGCAGGTTCGACTCGCGGTGCCCGACGTGCTCAACCCACGGCACCGCAGGGCCCTCGGCGACGCCATCCGCGACCTGGAGTCGCAGTGGGCTGTCTCCCTGCGGCAGATGCCGTCCCTGGAGATGGAGTCGGCGCTGCTGAGCTCGACGATCGACATCGCCATCGCGCATGTCGGTACGACGCACCACAGTGTGTCGTCGCGTGTGCTCTACAGCGAGCCGTTGGGGGTGGTCGTCGACGCGTCTCGATTCCCGGGGCGGGCGTCGCTGACGACGGCCGACCTCGCCGGGATGCGCTACATCCAGGGGCCGCGGCACTGGGATCTCGGTGCCGGGAGGACCGATCGACTCGCCGCGGTCGGGGCGGTGATCGACACCGACGCCCAGTTCACCGACATCAGCGGGATGCTCATCTTCCTGCGCAGCACGGCTGCGTTCACCGTCGTGCCGCTGGAGTCGGAGGCGGCCGCATCCCTCGACCGCACCGAGTACGCGGTGCTGCCGGTCGAGGACATGCGCGAGACGTTGACGACCTACCTGTTGCGTCGCACGTCGGACCCCTGGCTCGATCCCGTTGCGGCCGTTCTCGGAACGGCTGACGCGCGGCCGGACTGACTCAGCCGCGGACCGCGTCGAGCACCGCAGCGATCCGCCGCTCGCGCGTCTCGGGTTTCTTGGCATCGGCGACCGAGCGGGCGTGTTCCTTCCGCCGCGACGGGGCCAATGCGTCGAACGCCGCGCGCAGTCCGGGCTCGCCGTCCAGTGCGGCGGCGAGGTCGTCGGGGAGCGAGACCTCGCGGGGCGCGGCGTCGGGTTCGACGAGCACGTCGACGGTGTCGCCGGCCTCCACGCCGAGCCGGGTGCGGACGGCCTTGTTGAGGCCGAGCAGGTTCTCACCGCCCATGCGGCCGACACGCCCGTCGACCGTCTGGCCGTTGATCGTGAACCGGACCGGCGGGGTCTTCGTCGAGCCCAGCGCCGCGACCTGTTCGTCGGTGAGCACGATGGCTGCGGCGGGCCCGCGCTTCTGGAGTTCGACGGTCAGTCGGATCCCGGTGTCGCTCATGCGCAGGAGAGTAGTGAGCGCGCCGCGACTTGGTGCGGCGACGCCGAAGATGATGGGGTCGCGGGATGACGTGGTTGATCCTTGCCGGCGCGATCGTCGCGGAGGTCGCCGCGACGCTGTCGTTGAAGGGGTCGCAGACGCATCCGGCCTTCTATGTCGTCGTCGCGGTCGGGTACGTGGTCGCCTTCGCATGTCTGACGCTGGTGCTGAAACGGGGTCTCGGGCTGGGCGTCGCCTACGGGATCTGGGGAGCGGGTGGCGTCGCCCTGACCGCCGTCCTGTCCTGGCTGGTCTTCGACGAGGCCCTGACCCCGGTGATGATCGTGGGGATCGCCCTCGTCATCGCGGGCGTGCTGCTGGTCGAGACCGGCTCGAGCGAGCCGACACCGTGACCGCCGCCTACCTCTTCCTGCTCCTCGCGATCGTCTCCGAGGTGCTCGGCACGCTGTCGTTGCGGGCGGCGGCGACCGGCCGCCGTGCGTTCTACGTCGCCGTCGCCGTCGGTTACGTCGTCGCCTTCCTCGCGCTGATCGGTGCGCTGCGTGCGGGTCTCGCGTTGGGTGTCGCCTACGGGATCTGGGCGGCGGCCGGTGTGGCGTTGACGGCCGTCGCTTCGCGCTACCTGTTCGCCGAGCCGCTCACCCGCCGCATGCTCGCCGGCATCGGACTCATCGTCGTCGGTGTCCTCGCGATCGAACTCGGGGCGGTCTCGGCCTAGCCGGCCGACCCCCGCTGGTGCTGGCCGGGCTCACCGTACGGCAATACCGTGGGACGTCGATGGTGGAGACGACCGCCGATGTCACGAACCCCCGTGTGGGAGGAGTCGCTCATGGCGCAGGATCGACCGCTGGCCGTCGTCACCGGAGGTTCCTCCGGTATCGGGTTGGAACTGGCGAGACAGTGCGCGCAGCACGGTTTCGACGTCGCCGTGTCCGGGTCGAGCGAGAAGGTGGACGCCGCCGCGGCATCCCTGCGCGAGCTCGGTGTGGATGCCTGGGCGCATCGCGCGGACGCATCCACCTACGACGGTGTGGAGAGCTTCTGGCAGTTCGTCGTCGGTCTCGGACGGCCGGTCGACCTCGCCGTGCTGAACGTCGGCGTGGGTCTCGGCGGGGCGTTCGTCGACACCGACCTCGACGACGAACTGCGACTGATCGCCATCAACGTCAGCGGGACGGTGCATTTCGCCAAGCGGGTGGTGCAGCAGATGGTGCCGCGTGGCCAGGGGCGCATCCTCATCGTGTCGTCGGTGTCGGCGACGACACCCACGCCGTACGAGACCGTCTACGGCCCGTCGAAGGCGTTCGGGTTCTCGTTCGCGGAATCGTTGCGGGAGGAACTGCGCGACTCCGGGGTGACCGTGACAGCACTGTTGCCCGGCGCCACCGACAGCGACTTCCACGCCAACGCCGGGATGGGCGACACCGTCTACGGCGACAACAGCTGGAAGAACGACAAGACGCAGGTCGCAGCACAGGGCTTCGCCGCGGTGATGGCCGGTGACGACCACGTCGTCGGCGGCGACGACGCCACCAAGCAGGAGGCCGCCGACAACCGCACCACCCCCGAGCCGGAGAAGGCGGCCGCGATGGCGGAGAAGGCTCGCCCGTCGTCCTGACCGGTCAGCGCAGAAACCGGTCGGTGTTCGCCCGGGTGAGTGATCGCCAGCCGGGGAAACCGCCCGGCGGAGCAGCGGTCTCGATCGACCGGATCTGTTCGGCGACAGCCGACGCGGGCGTGAAGCAGTGGTCGCTGCCGTAGAGCACCCGGTGCGTACCCACCATCGACGTCAGCGTGGGGATCACACGGGGGAACGGCGTGCCGGCCGTGTCGAACCAGAGGTCCCGCAGCACGTCCGGCATGGGGCGACCCAGGCCGTCGGCGTGGAACTGTCGTCGGAAGAAGTCGACACGATCGGCGACCAGAGGCAGCACCCCGCCGCCGTGGCAGAAGACCCACCGGATGCCGGGGTAGCGGTCGACGACGTCGAGCAGGACCAGGTTCGTCGCGGCGCGTGCGCTGTCGAAGAGGAACTCCATCAACGGGATCGGATAACCCAGCGACACCGACTGGGCGTTCGGCGGCGCCGCGGGGTGAACGAAGACCCGAGCGCGACGACTGTGCAGGAACGCCAGAAGGGGTTCCATGCGGACGTCTCCGAGGTACATGCCCCGTGCATTCGACAGCAGCGCCACACCGTCGGCGCGGAGGTCGTCGAGCGCGCGACGTGCCTCCGCGACCGCTCCCGCGACGTCCGGCATCGGCAGCGATGCGAACAGGCCGAATCGACCGCGGTGTCGCGCGACGACGCCGGCCCCGAAGTCGTTGAACTGCCGGGCAAGTGACCGTGCGGCCGCGTCGTCGCCGAAGTGCACCCCGGGCGAGGAGATCGACAGGATCGACCTCTCGATGCCGTTCGTGTCCATCAGCTGCAGGTGTTCCTCCACCGACCACTGCGGCCAGAACGGCATCCCGTCCGGGAAGGCGATCCCCGCCCGCCGGGCCGCGGCGACGTAGAAGTCGGGGAGGAAGTGCGCGTGCACGTCCACGAGACGGGCGGTGTCGGATCCAGGGGTCGCCGCGGCCACCGCGTCACCCACGCTCATCCTCGCGATGCCCGCAGACGTCGCGGCGGCGACCCGCCCTGCCGTCGACAGGACGGCTCGACGGGTCACCGCCGCCGGTTCGCGATCGTCCACCCAACACCTCGATCCTCAACATCGGTTGTGAACCGAGTCTAGATGAACGATCGCTCTGAGGTGAGGAAACCGTCAGTTCCAGCGGTGCAGCAATTCCGTCGCACGCTCGGCGAGGGTCGCCTGCAGCAGCGGGCCGAAGCTGACGCGGGCGACGCCCAGCGCCGCGAGCGACTGCTTGTCGTTCTTCGCGGGATGGCCGATCGCGTTGACCGGCAGGGTCAGTTCGCTGGTCAGGCGCTTCTGGACGTCGTCGCTGTGGAACCCGACGGGGTAGAGGACGTCGGCCCCGGCCTGTGCGGCGAGGTTCAGTCGCTCGATGGCCCGCTGGACCCGGTCGGCCTCGTCGCCGACCTGCTTGATGAACAGGTCGGTCCGGGCGTTGATGACGACGTGGACGTCCGTCGCGTCCGACGCGGCGCGCAGTGCGCCGACGAAGTCCGCGTGCTCCTGCGCCTCACGCAGCCGACCGCCCTCGCTGTGCACGGTGTCCTCGATGTTCAGGCCGACGGCGCCGGCGTCGACCAACCCCTCGATCAGACGCTTCGGGTCCTCGCCGTAACCGCCCTCGATGTCGACGGAGATGGGAACGTCGACGGCCGCGGTGATCTGGCGGATGCGGGTGAGCACCTCGTCGAAGGTGAGGCCCTCGTTGTCGGGCTTGCCGATGGAGTCGGAGATCGGGTGGCTCCCGACGGTCAGTGCGGTGAAGCCGGCGTCGACCGCGAGGTTCGCCGACCAGGCGTCCCAGACGGTGGGGAGGATGACCGGGTCGCCGGGCCGGTGCAGCTGCAGGAGGGTGGTGGCCTTGTCGCTGAGGTTCGTCATGCGCCGGACAACGAGCGTTCTCCGGTGGTCATTCCTCGTGTCCCAGGATGTGAGAACGAGCGTTCTCCCGCGCCGTGGCGGTTTACCTGCGCGGCGTCACCGGGAACGATGACCCCATGGCTGCACGACACGAGATGGACCAGGTCGACGCCGACTGGGCCGGCACCGCACCGGTGCGGTTCGACAGCAGCGTCGAGATCGACGCGTCCCCCGAGGTGGTGTTCGACGTCCTCGTCGACGCTGACGCCCTCCCGCGGTGGGCGAAGGTGGTCCGTCACGCGCGGTGGACGACCGGCGAACCCCACGGCGTCGGGTCCGAGCGCACCGTGCAGATGGTCGCGGGGCTGACCGGGTACGAGAAGTTCCTCGTCTGGGAGCGTGGCGAGAGACTGGTGTTCCGGTTCGACGCGTCGTCGTCGACCGCGCTGTCGGCGTTCCTCGAGGACTACCGGATCGAGCCGACGTCACGCGGGTGCCGCCTCACCTGGATCACCGCGATGGCGCCGAAGAACCCGGTCGCCAGACTGGGCGTCGCGGTCGGTCGGCCGGTGGTCGGCCTGACCCTCCAGCGGTTCGTCGACGCGATCCCCCGCGTCGTCGCCGACCGGGCATAGAGCTACAGGCCCAGGTCGCGCGCGATCAGCATCAGCTGGACCTCGGTGGTGCCCTCACCGATCTCGAGGATCTTCGAGTCGCGGTAGTGCCGGGACACGGTGTACTCGTTCATGAACCCGTAGCCGCCGTGCACCTGTGTGCCGTCGCGGGCGTTGTCCATGGCCGCCTCGGACGCGATCATCTTCGCGATCGACGCCTGACGCTTGAACGGCTTGCCCGACAGCATCAGAGCGGCGGCGTCGTAGTAGGCCGTGCGCGCGGTGTACGCCCGGGCCTGCATGCGGGCGATGGTGAAGGCCACCGACTGGTTGTCGCCGATGGGACGGCCGAACGCGCTGCGCTCCTTGGCGTAGCGGACGCACTCGTCGACACAGCCCTGCGCGACGCCGACCGCCAACGCGGCGATGGCGATACGTCCCTCGTCGAGGATGCGGAGGAAGTTGGCGTAGCCGCGGCCCTTCTCGCCGAGGAGGTTCTCCCGCGGGACGCGGACATCGGTGAAGGACAGCGGGTGGGTGTCCGACGCGTTCCAGCCGACCTTGTCGTAGGCGGGTCCGACCTCGAAACCCGGGGTGCCGCTGGGCACGATGATCGTCGAGATCTGTTTGCGGCCCGCCGCATCGGTTCCGGTCACGGCGGCTACGGTGACCAGTGCGGTGATGTCGGTGCCGGAGTTGGTGATGAACTGCTTGGCGCCGTTGATGACCCACTCGTCGCCGTCGAGGACGGCGGTCGTGGTGGTGCCCCCGGCATCGCTGCCCGCCCCGGGTTCCGTCAGTCCGAAGCCGCCGAGCGCCTGCCCGGACGCCAGGCGAGGCAGCCACTCCTGCTTCTGCTCCTCGGTGCCGAATCGGTGGATCGGCATGGCGCCCAGTGAGACCGCCGCCTCGAGGGTGATCGCGACGCTCTGGTCGACCTTGCCCAGCTCCTCCAGCGCGAGGCACAGCGCGAAGTAGTCGCCGCCCATACCGCCGTACTCCTCGGGGAAGGGCAGCCCGAAGAGGCCCATGTCGGCCATGCCCTTGACGACGTCGTACGGGAACGTGTGGTCGCGATCATGCTGTGCGGCAACGGGTGCGACGACCGTCCGGGCGAAGTCGGCGACCGTGGCCTTCAGGTCGCGGTAGTCCTCGGGGAGGTCCTCCGTGCTCAGGAACCCGCTCATGTCTGTTCTCCCTCCGGTCGCACGTGCACGAGCACGTCGCCGACCTTCACCTGATCGCCCACCGACACGACGACGTCGACGACACCGTCGACGGCCGCGGTGAGCGAATGCTCCATCTTCATCGCCTCGACGACCGCGACGACGGCCCCGGCCGACACAGTCGACCCCGCGTCGACGGGTAAGGCGATCACGCTGCCCGGCATCGGACTCCGCACATCGGTGTCGCCGGCGGCGGCGCTCGTCGTGGTACTGCGTTCCTCGTCGACCCGGTGGACCGCCCACGTGCCGCCGGGGCTACTCACCCACGTCACGGTGCCGTCGACGGCGAGTGCGTACTCGCGACGCCGGGCATCGACGGTCACGATCGCGTGCGAACCTGTCGCCGATCCGACTGTCGCCCTGTGCTCCTCACCATCGACGACGACGGCCAGCGCACTCGGCTCACCGCGCGTCGCGACGGTGTGGACGGTGTCCCCTGACCCGAGGCGGACGGTCTGCGCCGACGCCGGACCGTTGAGACGCCAACCGTCGGAGCGGGACCAGGGGTCGTCGGACGCGTCCCAGCCTGCGGCAGCATCCACGGCCGCGAGTGCGACGAGGACGTCATCCGGGACCACCGTCGGTTCGTATCCGGCGGCGACGCTGTCGAGGAGCGCGGTGTCGAGACGACCCGCCCGGACGTCGGCGTCGGCGAGCAGGAAGCGGAGGAAGTCCACGTTGGTGCCGATGCCGAGCAGCGCGGTGTCGGCGAGTGCGCCGTCGAGGCGGGCGATCGCCTCGTCCCGGGTGTCGGCGTGGGCGATCACCTTCGCCAGCATGGGGTCGTAGTTCCCGCCGACGACCGTGCCGTCGGCGATCCCGGCGTCGACGCGCACGCCGACGCCGGAGGCGAAACGCGCCTGCGCGACGGTGCCACCGGTGGGGACGAACCCCGCTGCGGGGTCCTCGGCGTAGACCCGTGCCTCGATCGCGTGGCCGGCGAGCCGGATGTCGTCCTGGGCCAGGGCAAGTGGCTCGCCGCGGGCGACGCGCACCTGCCAGGCGACGAGGTCCACACCGGTGACCATCTCGGTGACCGGGTGCTCCACCTGGAGTCGGGTGTTCATCTCCATGAAGAAGAACTCGTCAGGGGCGTCGGCCGAGACGATGAACTCGACGGTTCCGGCACCGGTGTAGCCGACACTGCGGGCCGTCGCGCACGCGGCCTCACCGATCCGCGCGCGGGTGGCCTCGTCGAGCAGCGGCGACGGTGCCTCCTCGATGACCTTCTGGTGGCGGCGCTGGAGACTGCACTCCCGCTCGCCGAGGTGGATCACGGTGCCGTGCTCGTCGGCGAGCACCTGCACCTCGATGTGCCGGGGACGGTGGACGAACCGCTCCAGGAAGAGGGTGTCGTCGCCGAACGATGCTGCGGCCTCGCGCCGGGCGCCGGCCAGCGCTGCGGGGAGGTCCTCGGCGTTGTCGACGACACGCATGCCCTTGCCGCCACCCCCGGCCGACGGCTTCACCAGGACGGGGAATCCGATCTCGGGCGCGGCGGCGACGAGGTCGTCGTCGGTGAGGCCGGGGCGCGAGATCCCCGGGACGACGGGGACGCCGTGGCCGGTCACCGTGGCCTTGGCGGTGATCTTGTCGCCCATCACGGCGATCGCCTCGGTGGACGGGCCGATGAAGACGATGTCGGCCGCGGAGCAGGCGCGCACGAAAGCGGCGTTCTCCGAGAGGAATCCGTATCCGGGGTGGATTGCGTCGGCACCGGTCACCCGAGCCGCACCGATCACGGCGTCGATGTCGAGGTAGCTCTCGCGTGACGGCGCGGGGCCGATCCGGACCGCGTCGTCTGCGGCGCGGACGTGGGGCGCGTCGGCGTCTGCGTCGCTGTAGACGGCTATGGAGCGGATCCCCATGTCCCGCAGTGTGCGGATCACACGGACGGCGATCTCGCCGCGGTTGGCGACGAGGACGGAACGGATCTGTCGGGTCATGGTGGTCACATCCGGAAGACGCCGTAGGAGACGGGTTCGAGCGGCGCGTTGGCGCAGACGCCGAGCGCGAGTCCGACGACGCGGCGGGTGTCGAGGGGGTCGATGACGCCGTCGTCCCAGAGTCGGGCGGTGGAGTAGTAGGGGTTGCCCTGGCGTTCGTACTGCTCGCGGATCGGGGCCTTGAACGCCTCGACGTCCTCGTCGGACCAGGGTTTGCCGGCGGCGTCGAGCTGGTCACCGCGGACGGTCGCCAGCACCGATGCCGCCTGCTCGCCACCCATCACCGAGACACGAGCGTTCGGCCACATCCACAGGAAGCGGGGCGAATACGCCCGTCCGCACATGGAGTAGTTGCCCGCGCCGTAGGACCCGCCGATGACCACGGTCAGTTTCGGCACGCGGGCGCAGGCGACCGCGGTGACCATCTTCGCGCCGTGCTTGGCGATGCCACCCGCCTCGTAGTCGCGGCCCACCATGAACCCGGAGATGTTCTGCAGGAACAGCAATGGAATCGATCGTTTGTCGCAGAGCTCGATGAAGTGGGCGCCTTTGAGTGCCGACTCGGCGAAGAGCACGCCGTTGTTGGCGACGATGCCGACGGGATGGCCGTGGATGCGCGCGAACCCGGTGACGAGGCTGGTGCCGTAGAGCTCCTTGAACTCGTCGAACGAGGAGGTGCCGTCAGGACGTCCGTCGACCAGTCGGGTGATCACCTCACGGACGTCATAGGGGGTCCGGAGGTCGACGGGGACCACGTCGTAGAGCTCGGCGGGATCGGCTGCGGGGGAGTGGGTCTCGTGCACCTCCCACGGGGCGGGCTCCCGCGGGCCCAGGGTGGCGACGATCGATCGCACACGGCGAAGGGCATCTCGGTCGTCGGCGGCGAGATGGTCGGTGACTCCGGACGTCTGCGAGTGCAGCAGCCCGCCGCCGAGCTCTTCGGGGGTGACGTCCTCGCCGGTCGCCGCCTTCACCAGCGGTGGTCCGCCGAGGAAGATGGTGCCCTGATCGCGGACGATCACCGCTTCGTCGCTCATCGCCGGCACGTATGCGCCACCGGCGGTGCAGGATCCGAGTACCGCGGCGATCTGGGCGATGCCCTTCGCGCTCATGGTCGCCTGGTTGAAGAAGATGCGGCCGAAGTGCTCGCGGTCGGGGAAGACCTCGTCCTGCATCGGCAGGAACGCACCGCCGGAGTCGACGAGATAGATGCAGGGAAGGCGGTTCGCGGCGGCGATCTCCTGTGCCCGCAGGTGCTTCTTGACGCTGATCGGGTAGTAGGTGCCGCCCTTCACCGTCGCGTCGTTGGCGACGATCATGCACTCGCGCCCGGCGACCCGCCCGATGCCGGCGATCATGCCTGCGCCCGGGCACGAGTCGTCGTACATGTCGGTCGCGGCGAGCGGGGAGAGTTCGAGGAACGGGCTGCCGGGGTCGAGGACGGTGTCGACGCGGTCGCGGGGCAGGAGCTTGCCGCGGGCGACGTGGCGCTCCCGGGCCTTCTCGGGACCGCCGAGGGCAGCGGCCGCGGTGCGGTCGCGGAGTTCGGCGACGAGGCGCTCGTGCTCGGCGCGGTTCAGCGCGCGGTCGACCGGCACGACGACCTCCTCGTTTCAGTTAATGGCCGATAACTGTGTGTAGCGTACGTCGTCCGTTCGCCGGGTGTCCAGAGGTGGGTTACCGTCCGCGGCGTGGACGTCGAGTCACCTTCGGATCTGGACGCGGTCCGCGCCTCGTACGACGCGGTTGCCGACAACTACGTGCAGTTGGTCGGCGACCCGGGACCGTGGCACCGCGCTGCGCTGGAGGCGTTCGCCGAGCAGGTCCGTGATGTGGGGCCGGTGCTGGATGCGGGCTGCGGACCGGGCCGTGTCGCCGGCCTTCTTCGGGACCATGGTGTCGATGTCGTCGGCATCGACCTCTCGTCGAGCATGATCGGCCACGCCCGGCCTGAGGAACTGACAGCGATGACCGCTGCGGCGGGCCTGGACGTGGTCGTCGAGATTCGGGTCGACGCGGAATCTTCGTCCGAACTGCCGGGGGCGATCGTCTGTGCACGGAGGCCCGGGGCGTGACCGGTCAGGTTCTCGCCGCGGGTAGGCGACATTCCGTGGGCCTCAGGACGGACGGGACCGTGGTGGCGGTCGGGAATGACGGCGCGGGCGAATGCCGGGTGGACGGGTGGACCGATGTGGTCGCCGTCGCGGCGGGCAACGTCCACACAGCGCGGAACACCGGTCGCTCGCACACGGTCGGCCTGCGATCGGACGGTTCCGTTGTCGCCACCGGCTGGGATGGCGACGGCCAGTGCGCGGTCTCGGAGTGGCGCGACGCCGTCGCGGTGGCGGCCGGGTGGCGGACGACGCTGGCTGTCCTCGCCGGAGGCCGCGTCGTCGCGACGGGACGGGGTGCAGAAGGCCAGTGCGATGTGTCTCCGTGGACGAAGGTCGTCGCGATCGCCGGTGGCGACTGGCACTCGGTTGCGGTCCGGTCGGACGGCACGGCGCTCGCGACGGGGAACGATCGGCGCGGACAATGCCAGGTCTCGCGATGGCGTGACCTCGTCGCAGTCGCAGCCGGAAGTCTCCATACCCTCGGGTTGCGTGGCGACGGCAGTGTCCGCGCCACGGGTGATCGGTCCTCCCGCGCATGCGATGTCGATCGATGGCGCGACGTGATCCGGATCGCGGCGGGGAGTCACCACTCCGTCGCTGTGACGACCGACGGCCGGGCGATGGCCGTCGGTGACAACAGCAGAGGCCAGTGCGACATCGACGCCTGGAGTGACCTCGTCGCGGTCGCGGCGGGATCCGCCCACACGCTCGGACTCCGCGCCGACGGCACCGTTCTGAGCGCGGGTGACAACACCTTCGGGCAGTGCCGAGTCGCCGGCTGGACGGATGTCGTCGAGCGTCCCTGAAACGCGCGACGGTGATTGTCGTACCCCTGTTCTACAGTCCTGACATCGCTTCGAACGGGGGAGGTGCAGCGTGAGCGACGGTCTGATCAAGAAGTACGCGGCGCTGCACACCCTGCTGGACGAGATCGAACAGGCGTCGTCGGATTCCTGCACCGAACTCGAGGTCGCGGAGTTGGCGATCGCGCACGAGTGCGCTGTGCGCAGGATGGGGTCGATTGGCCTGCAGCGCATTCTGGACGTCTCCGATCGTGAGGCGTATCGGTCGGTGCAGTGCGCGAAGCTCGACGAGTTCGTCGGGCAACACCTGCGCATCCCCAATCCGCGCAAACGGCTGCGGCAGGTCACGCAATTGAGCGAGATGCACGCGATGACCGGGGAGAAGCTTCCACCAAGGTGTCCTGAGACCGCGGACGCGATGGCCGACGGCGACCTCACCCACGAACACGTCGACGCCGTGCTCGACGTGATGACCAAGGTGCCGGCCGCGACACCACCGGAGATGCGGGACCTGGCCGAGGAACAACTCGCCGAGATCGCGCGGCACCACTCACCGCGGGAGATCACCCGCGCCGGCGCCCGGATCTTGTCGCACCTCGACCCCGACGGGGACCTACCCGACGAGCGGGATCGCGCCCGGAACCGGTCACTGTCGCTGGGTGCCCAGGACACCCTCGGCATGTCGAAACTGATGGGGACGCTGGATCCCACGACGCGCGCGTTGTTCGAGGTTCTGCTGGCGGCCTGGGCCAAACCAGGCATGAACAACCCCGACGACGACCAGTCACCCAAAGGTGGCGCCGACGACGAGGGCATCGATCAAGACACCCTCCGTGATGCGGCGTCACGGGACTGCCGGACGCAAGCGCAGCGCAATCACGACGCATTCCACGCGCTCCTGAAGGCCGCCGCCGACGGCGGCCTCTACGGCGCCTCACACCGCGGACTACCGCCGCACATCATCGTCTCCATCACCGAAGCCCAACTCCGCGAGCGCGCCGGGATCGGGCACACCACCACCGGCACCGACCTGCCGATGTCGGAGATCGTGAAGCTCGCCGCCCAGGCACAGATGTATCTGGCGGTGTTCGACGACCACACCGGCGAACCGCTCTACTTCGGGCGCGCCAAGCGGCTCGCGTCGGAGTCGCAGCGGTTCGTGAAATTCGCCGAGTACGGCGGCTGCTCCAAACCCGGCTGCCCGCGCCCGTTCTCCCACACCGAGGCCCACCACGCCGAACAGGACTGGGCCAAGGGTGGACTCACCGACATCACCGACCTGGCGCCGGCGTGCGGACCGCACAACCGGGCCGTGCACGACGGGCCCGGCGGCTGGCGAACCGAGAAGATCCTCGACGGCCCCGACCGTGGGAAGTACGGGTGGGTCGCCAACGGAACCACGGACCCACCGCGCACCAACCACCTGCACCGGCCCGACCGGATCCTCGACGACACCGCACCACCCGATCCCGACTGGTCCGACATCGAACACGCGCTGGAACTGATGCTCGCCGAACACACCTCGACGCCCGAACCACCCGACCCGGTGATCATCCGCGTCATCGACTACCGCACGCCGGTCACGACGACGAGCTGACTAGGCCGACCGCTCGACGATGTCCGGTGCGACGACCACCGCGATACCCGCGGACCGGAACGGCGCGAGGTCTTCCTCGCGAGCCGAGGAATCGGTCACCAGGGTGGCCCCGGCGGGAAGAGCCGCCCACGCGTGAAAGGGCTTCTGGCCGAGCTTCGCCGCGTGGGCGAGCACCCAGACGTGGTCCGCGCGTTCCATCATCATCTCCTTCAGCCGGGTCTGCGCGGACTCCGCCTCGCAGATGCCGAACCGGGCGTGGACGGCGTCGGCACCGAGGAACGCATGGTGGGCGGTGAGACGGGTCAGCGTCGCCTCTGCCAGCGGACCGACAAAACCCTGAGTCAACGGTCGAAGTGTCCCGCCCAGGCACTCGATACGCACTGGCGCGTCCACGAGAGCCTCGAGCACCGTCAGACCCGCGGCGATGACCGTGACGTCCCGGGTGTCCCGGAGGTGTGCACCCACCTCGCCGGCGGTCGTACCGGCGTCGACGATGACTGTCTCCCCGTCGCGGACCTGGCTCGCCGCCCACGCCGCGATCGCCCGTTTGGCGTCGTAACTCTCTGCGGTCCGCTGCCGCAGCGACGACTCACGCGTCGACTCCAGCGCGATCGCGCCACCGTACGTCCGGGCGATCAGCCCGCGCGATGTCAGATGAGCAAGGTCGCGGCGGATGGTCGACGGCGTCACCCCGAACTGCGCGGCGAGGTCGTCGACGCCGGCGAGACCGACCGACCGTGCCTGACGGACGATATCGGCGCGACGGGCTTCCGACTCACGGATCGGCATGACCGGACTCTACGTGCGCCGCGCGCTACTGCGGGGCAGCGGCGCCGGTCGCGAGCTCCGCAGCCTGTCGCATCGCCTCCACCATGCTCCCGGCTTCGGCTTTCCCGGTACCGGCGATGTCGAACGCCGTCCCGTGGTCCACGGAGGTACGGATCACTGGCAGTCCCACGGTGATGTTCACGCCCGCCTCGATGCCGAGCACCTTCACCGGACCATGGCCCTGATCGTGGTACATGGCGACGATCAGGTCGTAGTCACCGCGGCCGGCGAGGAAGAACGCCGTGTCGGCGGGGAGCGGTCCGTGCACATCCATCCCCTCGGCGCGCAGCGCCTCCACGGCGGGAACGATCTTGGCGTCCTCCTCGCCGTATCCGAACAACCCGTTCTCACCCGCATGCGGGTTGATGCCGCACACTCCGATGACGGGCTCGCGGAGGCCGGAGCGCTGCAGCGCCTCGTGGCCGCGACGGATCGTCCGCTCCACGAGCCCCGGCTCGATGCGCGCGACCGCGTCGAGCAACCCGATGTGGGTGGTCACGTGGATGACCCGCAGCTTCGGCGTCGACAACATCATCGACACCTCCTCGGTGCCGGTCAGGTGCGCCAGCAGCTCGGTGTGCCCGGGGTAGATGTGACCGGCGGCGTGGAGCGCTTCCTTGTTCAGCGGTGCCGTGCAGATCGCCTGCACCGCACCCGTGACGGCGAGTTCCGACGCGACCCGGATGTACTGGTACGCAGCGTCGCCGGCGACGGATGACAGCTGCCCCCAGGGCAGATCGGCGGGGATGAGTCCGAGGTCGACGACACAGATGCGCCCGGCTCCGGTCGGTCCCGTGGCGACGTCCTCGACGTCGACGGTGACGAATTCGGGCTCGAGCCCAAGCACGTCGGCGGCTGCACGCAGCCGACCGAGGTCACCGATGACGACCGGTCGGCACCAGGCGAGCACGCGGTCGTCGAGGAGCGCCGCGACCACCACCTCGGGACCGACGCCGGCCGCGTCACCCATCGTGACGGCGACGACGGGGAGATCACCGTCGGAACCCTCTGCGGACGAGACGAATTCGCTGGTGAGATCGACGGTCATGGGTGAACCTTCCTGGTGCGGAACGAGAGCGGAGGGACCGGATGCCGTGTCGGCGATGACTTGCATCCGGCGGACGAGCGCGAGCAGTGTGTGGGCGTCACCGAAAGAACCCGGCTTCGTGGCGACGAGACGCGACCCGTCACCGGCGAGGGAGACGACGGCCCCCGTCTCGACGGTGTCGAGCGGTGACAGATCGGTGATGCCCACCGCGTCGACCACGGCCCGGGCGGTTGCCCCGCCCGTGAGGACGAGGTGCGACGGGCGGGCGTGGTCGACGGCGGCGACAACGTCGGCGAGTGCCTGTCTGATCCGTGCCGACGCCTCAGGACGGATCGCACCACCCACTGTCACCACCACGACGTCGTGTGCCGCCAGTGCGGCCGCGATCGCCGGCGCCAGTGCGACATCCGCGAGGAGGTCGTCGGCGTCGAGCTCTCTGTGCGCGGCGCCGGCGTCGACCAGTGCCCGCACCTGCGGAACACGGATGGAGTCGGCGGTTCCGGCGGCGACGAGGACCGGTCGTGACGCAGGTGTCGGATGGGCCGCCTGTTCGTGAGCCGGCATCCTGCGCGCAACAGCGAGAGCGAGGGACGCGGTCCCGACGAGACAGACCGGACCGAGTTCATCTGTTGCAGAGACGATGCGGTCAAGGTCGGCGTCGGTCTCGACGTCGCAGATCGCGACCGCACCCGATCGCAGCGCGTCTGCGAGGTCACTGCCCACGGACTCACCGGCGGCGACCACGACGGACGGGATGTCGCCCAGCGCCTCCGTCACGGACGTCGGCGCGGCGGACGGTTCCGCGGCCCACAGCGTCGTCTCGTGCAGTGCGACGTCGCCGACATGGACGACACCCTCGCGGACTGCGCGACCGGTCGACGGCACACCCAGCGCGACGACGACGGGGCGGTGCCCGGCGAGAGCGGCCACATGCGCAGCGAGACGACCGCGCAGCAGCGAATCGACCTTCGCGATCACGCGCACCTCATCGCCGACACCGTCGAGAGCGGCCTCGACCGCAGCGCGCGCGTCGGCGTCGTCGAGTCCGCGGGTGTGCAGGTCGACGACGTCCGTTCCCGCAGAGGTGGCGTCGATCGACTGGGTACCGAGGTGCAGACGGACGCCGCCGACGCGGTCGGCGAACGGGATCGCGGCCTCGGTGGCGCCGGTCAGGTCGTCGGCGAGGACGAGTGTGCGCGGTGTGGTCTCGGCGGTCATGTCAGCGACGCCCCCGCACACTGGACCAGCGTCTGGCCGGTGATGCTCCCGGCGTGCTCGTCGAGGAGGAACGCCACCGTGGCCGCGATCTCGGCCGGCTCGATGAGTCGACCCATCGGTGGCACGCGGACCGGTGTCGCGGACCTGGCGGGGTCGTCGAGCATCGGTGTCGCGGTCGGGCCCGGCGCCACGACGTTCACCGTGATCCGCCTGCCCATGAGTTCGACTGCCGCGGACCGCGCGAGCCCAGTCAGCGCCGCCTTCGTGGCGGCGTACTGCGCCTTGCCGGCTGCGCCGGTCATGGTGCGCGAACCGATCAGCACGACGCGACCGCCGTCGGGCATCGACCGGGCAGCGCTGTCGAGGAGTTGCTCGGCGGCTCCGACGTGGACACGCCACATGCTCGCGCCGGCGTCGAGGTCGAGCTCGCCGAGAGGAGCCGACACCTGGAATCCGGCGGCGTGGACCACGGCGTCGACGGGCCCGGCCGCGGTGAGAGCGTCGGCGAGAGCAGCGGGGTCGCCGACGTCGCAACGGACACCGGTCACGGTCCCGTCGACGGTGACCGACGGGTCGAGGTCGCGTCGCGCGAGACCGACCACGTGCCACCCCCGCTTGACCAGCGCGCCGACGACGGCAGCACCGATACCGGAGCTGGCCCCGGTGACCAGAGCGCGTCGGGTCGTCACGCGGTCTCCTCGGAGACCCAGTTCGCCTGCAGGCGGACGTATTCGATCGCCTGGCGGTAGCGGGTGAAGGCCACGTGCAGACCGGTTTCGGTCGCGACGATGCTCGGGTAGGAGAACTCACGGTTGAGGCCGTCCCGTGAGTTGTTGGAGAGGCAGTAGCCGTCGCCGGTCTCGATGTCGCGACGGTGCGGCCAGGTCACGCCCCCGTCGTCGGAGAGGGCCAGGGTCATCGGTGCTCGAGGCGCGCCCCAGAACGCGGTACGGCCGGTGGTCTCCACGTCGGTCGATCTCGCCTCGCCGGGTTCACCGGGTGCGGTCAGGCCGCCGTCCTCGTCGATCTCATCGTAGAGCGAGAGCCGACGCGCGGTGGCGTCCGCGGCACTGCTGTCGTTGAAGACCATCGCCAGCCGGTCGCCGTCGAGGACGACGAACTGGATCGACGAGTTGTTGTTCGGGACCTCGGTCGGCGCAGGGGTCACCCACGTGTCGCCGTCGTCGTGGGACACGCTGCGGTACACCGAATCCGCCCACCGACTCCGGAACAGTGCGACCAGGGTGCCGTCGGAGAGCCTGCCGATGTTCATGTGGACGCACCCGACGCTGTCGGGGACGGCGACCTCTCGCCAGGTCGCGCCGGCATCGTCGGAGATGAGCACCGCGCTGTCGTCCCGGTCTCCCACCCAGCGGCTGCCGGGGACTCTCACGCAGTGGAAGATCGGCAGCAGCAGCCGTCCCGACGGCAGCCGCATGATCGGCTGCCGGACGAACACACCACCGGCCTCGGTCTCGCGGATCAGGACGTGGCCGTCGCCCCACGTTCTTCCACCGTCGTGAGAGATCCGTCGGCAGACGCGTGCGGTGTCCTGGTCACCGGCGCGCTGCGACGTCCACAACAGCCAGACCACGTGGTCGTCGACGACGTGCAGGACCGGGTTCTGTTCGCTGCGCGTGCGGTCGTCCGAGAGCTGGACGGGCTCGGTCCAGGCGTCGGATCCGGCCTCCAGCCGGGACATCCACACGCTGATGTCCGGGACGCCCTCCTGGGTCCCGGCGAACCAGACGCAGGCCAGCGTGCCGTCGGGGAGGACACAGAGGTTCGCGGCGTGGTTCTGCACCGCAGGTGCGGGCAGCAGGGCGTCGACGCGGAGGCCGTCGACGTCACGCAGCTTCCCGTCGGCGTCGCCGGCGGCGGCGACGGGAAGGGTCGGTGCGGTACGGTTCACGGCATCTCCTGGGGTTTCGGCGGTGTGGTCGTCCACGGCGTCAGACCCGCAGGTCGGTCGCAGACAGGTCGTAGGAGTTGGTGGGGCGCAGACCGATGTCACCGACGCGATCGCGGCGGGCCAGGATCACCTTCGGTACGAACGTCCACAGGTAGGGCGCCGTCGCCGCGACCTGGCGCTGTGCGCGGGCGAGCAATTGGTCGCGCCGTACCGGGTCGACCGTCTCCGACGCCTGCGTGATGGTCGCGGTGATCTCGGGGAACACGTAGCCCTGGTAGGTGTCCCCGGTGCGCTCCTTCTCGGCGGTGCCCGCAAACATGCCCTGCATGATCGTCAGCCCCAGACCCGTGGGGCCCGGGAAGCCGTTGCCCAGCACGTCCCAGTCGCCGGCCTTGCCCTGACGCCACGACATGATGTCGCCGCCGGGCTCGAACTGCTGGAGGGTGGCCCGCACGCCCACGGCGCCGAGCATCTGGACGACGGACTCCATGATGTCGGTGTCGTTGACGAACTCGCCGCTCTCCCAGATGAATTTGAGAGAGAGATCGCGAACACCCAACGCCGACAACTCGGCCCGCGCCCGGGCGGGGTCGTAGACGTAACGGCCGGTCTCGATGGCCCCGTCCAGCGTCATCGGCATGACGCCGACAGCCTCGGTCGCGGCGCCCTGCATCACCTGGTCGATGAGGGCCGGTCCGTTGATGGCGTAGGTCAGTGCCTTGCGCACGCGGGCGTCGGCCAGCGGGTGCGTCTTCGGCTTGCGGAAGTTGTAGAACAGCTGGTTCAGACGTACGCCGTCGGTCCGTTCGATCGACACACCCGACAGCCCGGCGAGCTGATCTGCGGAGTCCGGGCTGATGGAGTCGATGACGTCGACCTCGCCGCTGCGCAGCGACACCACGCGGTTGGACTCGTCTGGCATGAACCGGACCTGGACCGAATCGACGCGGGGGGCGGGTCCCCAGTACCGGGTGTTGCGGCTGAGGGTGTAGTTGCCGACTCCGGAGTCCGCCGCGGTGACGACGTACGGCCCGGACCCGACCCCACCGCGGAGCTCGCGCGGCTGGTTGGCAGCCGCCGGCGTGATCAGGATGTTGCTCATCAGGTAGTCGAGGACGGGCACCGGGCGCTGGGTGTCGAGGGTGAAGGTCGACTCGTCGATCTTCCCGACGGTCGGCCACTCGGGGAAGAAGCCGCCGACGAATGACCCGTCCACCTCGCTGTAGCAGCGCAGGGCGGTGGCGACGTCCTCCACGCGGACCGGCGACCCGTCGGAGTAACAGATGCCGGGGCGCAGGTGGACCATCCAGCGGGTCGGGGAGACCAGTTCGAAGCGGTCGGCGAGGACGAGCTGGGGTTTGAGCTGCCGGTCGAGGGTGACCAGGGGCTGCCGGACCGCGCGCTGCACCGTCACCGCCGCGTCGAACTGGTTGAACTTGTTGTCCAGACTGGTGATGGACCGGTTCAGGGCGAGGCTGACGGTGCGCGGACCCGGCTTGCCGGTCGGCGTCGCGCAGGCCCCGACGGAGCCGAGGGTCACGCCGGCGGCCCCGAGGGCCAGGCCGGTCTGCAGCAGCGAGCGCCGGGAGAACGGCTGGTGCAGGACGGATCCGGTCATCGGCGTCCCTTTCGCAGACGATGGTGGTCGACATCGCGCCGGGCGGACCGGGCGTCGTCGCCGGGCGTCGATGTGACGCCGAGCACAGCGGACGTTACGCCGTGATGCGCAGATCGCGCAACTGTCAACTTTTTCTTGCGCAAAGCGCGCACAGCGTGCCATCGTGAGCGTGCGACAGTGTGAGCTGCGCAACAGTCATCTGCCGCGTGCGAGCGCGGCGACCGCCCGCCGGGCGGCCTGTTCCGGAGGTGAACCCATGGACGGCACCGATACCGTCGTCGGCCCGACCGACGCCAGGAGTGCGGCGTGACCGCCACGGCCGACGTCGCGCAGCCGACGACACCGCAACGCCGGCCGACCCCGGTCACGCCCGGGGCGGTACTGGGCGTGCTGCGCTCGGCGACGGCCCGCTACGTCGTGACCCGCCTCGCACAGAGTGTGCTGACGGTGTGGCTGACCATCACGACGGTCTTCTTCCTCATCCGTATGGCGCCGGGCGACCCGGCCCGGTCCATCGCGGGCCCCCTCGCGTCGACGGCGGAGATCGCCCGTCTCCGGACGAGCATGGGGCTCGACCAGTCGCTGATCACCCAGTACTTCATCTACCTCCGCGACGTCGCGACGCTCGACCTCGGTACGTCGTACTCCTTCCAGGCGCCCGCTCTCGATGTCGTGCTCGACCGGCTGCCCTACACGATCACCCTCGCGGTCGCGGCGATCCTGCTGACGATCGTGGTGGCGGTCCCGCTGGGTGTCTGGATGTCCCGGCACGCCGACTCCCGTCGTGAGCTGGGCGCGAACGTCCTGACGATCGCCGGACAGTCGATGCCGGACTTCTGGACCGGGCTGATGCTGCTCACCGTGTTCGCGGTCGTCGTCCCCGTGCTGCCGGCCGCCGGCTTCACCTCGTGGTCGGGTCTCGTGCTCCCGGCCGTCACGGTCGCCGTGCTGCAGATCGCGCTCATCTCGCGGATGGTCCGGCGGGAGATGACGGCCGCGTTCGCCTCTCCCTACATGACCGTGGCCCGTGCGCGGGGGCTGACCCGACGTCGCCTGACCTGGCGCTACGCGATGCGCAACTCGGCGATCCCCGTGGTCACCGCGCTCGGCACCCGCTTCGCGGCGCTTCTCAACGGCGTCGTGGTCGTCGAGGTCGTGTTCGCGTGGCCCGGCGTCGGGTCGCTGGTGGTCCGCGCCCTGGAGACCCGTGACTACCCCCTCATCCAGGCGACCGTGCTGGTGACCGCGGTCCTCGCGATCACCGTCCAGCTCGTCGTCGACCTCTGTTATCCACTGCTCGACCCCCGTGTCCGCCTGGGGAAGGGAACCGGCAAATGACCACCGTGATCGAACGTCCCACCGAGCCGCGGCCGTCCGCGGTCACCCCGGCCGACGTCAAGAAGGCCGCCGCCACACGGCGCTCCCGCGACAGCCGGCTCAAGATCTGGATCGGCAGCATCTGCGCACTGGCGGTCATCCTTCCCGTCGCGTTCGCGCGGGTCCTGCCCATCGCCGACCCCGACACCACGCAGCTCGGTGCTCGGCGCCTGCCGCCGCTGACCGACGGCCACCTGTTCGGCACCGACCAGCTCGGTCGGGACCTGTTGGCGCGCATCCTCTACGGCGGGCAGGTGTCGCTCGCGATCGGCATCCTGGCGGTCATCGTCTCCGGACTGATCGGCATCGTGCTGGGCTCGCTGGCCGGCTACTTCGGCGGCTGGGTCGACGCGGTCGTCAGCCGCCTGCTCGAGGCGCAGATGTCCCTGCCGCTGCTGATGATGCTGCTGCTCGTCGTCGCCCTGTTCGGTCCGTCGATCCCCGTCATCACCTTCGTCATCGCCATCGCGCAGTGGCCCGAGGTCGCTCGGCTCACCCGATCGCTCGTGCTCGTCGAACGCGAGAAGCCCTATGTCGCAGCGGCGAAGGTGCTCGGCGTGGGCAGCGTCGCGACGCTGGTCCGCCACGTCATCCCGAACATCGTGAAGGCGGCGACCCTCGTGGTGCTGCTCCTCCTCGCGCAGGCTGTTCTCCTGGAGAGCGCTCTGAGCTATCTGGGCGCCGGCCCGCAGCGGCCGTTCGCCACCTGGGGTCGGATCATCTCCGACGGGCAGGACTACATCACGACGTCCTGGTGGCTGGTCACCCTGCCCGGCCTGGCGATCGTGCTCCTCGTGGTCGGTGTGAACCTGCTCGGCGACGGACTGCGCGAGCGGGGTCCCCGCACGAAGAGATCGTTGGTGGCGCAGGTGCTCTCACCGTCCCGACGATTCGCCACCCGGAAGGAGAGCTGACATGGCCACACCGCACATCACCCCCGACGTCACGGACACGGACAGCACCGAACCGCTCCTCTGTGTCGAGGACTTCGGCGTCGAGCTGATCACCGCGACCGGCGTCGTCCGCGCCGTGGACACCGTGTCGTTCAGCATCGCCGCCGGGGAGACCGTCGCCGTCATCGGCGAGTCCGGATCGGGGAAGTCGACGACCGCGATGGGCGTCCTCGGGTTGCTCCCCGACGACCTCGCCGTGCGCTCGGGCGCGGTCCGCTACCGGGGCCGCGACATTCTGGGCGACGCCGACGCACTGCACGAGGTCCGGGGTCGCGAGATCGCACTGATCCCGCAGGATCCGATGGCCGCGCTGAGCCCGGTGCACACGGTGGGATCCCAACTGCGGGAGGCCGTCGCGCACAGCGGCGTCCGTGGACGGCGAGCGCAGCGCGAGCAGTGCGTCGAGCTGCTCCGTCAGGTCCGGATCCCGAACCCCGAGCACCAGTTGGGCAGGTACCCGCATCAGTTCTCCGGCGGCATGCTGCAGCGTGTCCTGATCGCCGCGGCGCTCGCCTCCTCGCCGCGGTTGGTCGTCGCCGACGAGCCGACCAGCGCCCTCGACGTCACGGTGCAGGCCGGGATCCTCGACCTGCTCATGGGACTGCAGGAGCGCACGGGTGTCGGCATGCTGATCATCACCCACGACCTCGGGGTGGCCCGGCTCGTGGCAGACCGCATCCACGTCATGAAGGAGGGCCGCTTCGTGGAGGCCGGCCCCGCGGACGACATCGTCGACACCCCGCAGAGCCCGTACACCAAGAAGCTCCTCGACGCCGTCCCCCGGCTCGGCCCGTGGAGTCTCCCCGGCGAACCCGTCACGGCAGGAGCGACCGCATGAGCCCCCTCCTCTCGGTGAGCGACCTCGCCGTCGAGTACCACACGCCGCAGGGCGCTTTCCGTGCTGTGCAGGACATCTCGTTCGACGTCGACCGCGGCTCGACGCTGGCCATCGTCGGCGAGTCGGGGTGCGGCAAGTCGACCATCGCCAAGTCGCTGGTACGCCTCGTCACGCCGTGCGCCGGGTCGATCACCTTCGACGGCACGGACATCGCCGGCCTGTCGGAGCGGGCCCTACGGCCGTTCCGCGCGCGCATCCAGATGGTCTTCCAGGATCCCTACGGATCACTGGACCCCCACCTCACGGCCGCGCAGATCGTCGCTGAGCCGCTGCAGGTGCGCGGTGTCCGCAGCCGCGCCGAACGGCGCCGACGCGCAGCCGAACTCGTCGACCAGGTCGGTCTGCCGTCGTCGGCCCTGGACCGTCGGCCGTCGGAGTTCTCCGGCGGTCAGCGGCAACGCATCGGGATCGCGCGGGCCCTCGCGAGCGATCCCGACCTGCTCGTCTGCGACGAGGCGACGAGCGCGCTCGACGTGTCCGTGCAGGCGCAGGTGCTCGACCTGCTGCGCGCCATCCAGCACGAGTCGGGTATCACCTACGTGTTCATCTCGCACAACCTCGGTGTCGTGCGGGAGATCAGCGACACCGTCGTGGTGATGTCGAAGGGTCGCATCGTCGAATCCGGTGTCACCGACGACGTCCTCGCTCGCCCGATCAACCCGTACACGGCCGCGCTGCGCTCGGCCGCCCTCGATCCCACGGTGATGACCGGCATCAAGCCGCGCCACATCGTCTCCCGTCCCGCCGTCCCCGCCGGAGCCGCCCTGTGACCACCCAGCCCGCCACGCTCATCGATTCCTCATCTCTCGCTCTGACCGGGCCCGTGCTCGGGACCATGACCTTCGGCGACACCGTCGACGCCGACACGGCCGCCGCCATGGTCGATCTCGCGCTCGACTCCGGCATCCGCCACATCGACACCGCGAACGCCTACGCAGGCGGCGAGACCGAGAGGCTGCTGAGTCGGATTCTCGCGGGCCGCCGCGACGACGTCGTGATCGCGACGAAGGCCGGGATGCCGCATCCCGACGCCGGCGACCACGCGCTGCTGTCCGCCCCAGCGATCCGGTCGTGTGTCGAGGGCAGCCTGTCGCGCCTCGGTGTCGACCGCGTCGACCTCTTCTATCTCCACCAGCCCGATCGTGCGACGCCGCTGGCGGAGACGCTGAGCACGGTGGCCGAGCTGGTCTCCGAGGGGAAGGTCGGCGCCCTCGGCGTCTCGAACTTCGCCGCGTGGCAGATCGGCGACGTCGTGCGCGTGGCCGGCGAGGTCGGTGCGCCCGAACCGGTTGTCGCGCAACAGCTCTACAACCTCGTCGCCCGCCGAGTCGAGGACGAGTACGTCGAGTTCGCGGCGACCGCCGGAATCGCCACCATGGTCTACAACCCGCTGGGCGGTGGACTCCTCACGGGACGGCATCAGTTCACGGCCACACCCGAGGACGGTCGCTTCGGCGACTCGCGCCTCGCCGCCATGTACCGCGAGAGATACTGGAACGAGGGCCTGTTCGACGCGATCGCCGCATTGACCTCGATCGCCGGGGAGGCGGGGATCCCGATGGTGGAGCTCGCCCTGCGGTGGCTGATCTCGCGCCCCGTCACATCGTCGATCCTCCTCGGTGGATCTGCCGTCGGTCAGCTGCGATCCAACCTCGACGCGCTGTCTAGGGGACCGCTGCCCGACGACGTCGTCGCCGCCTGCGACGAGGTGGGCGCCGCTCTGCGCGGCCCGATGCCGGCGTACAACCGATGAGCGCCGCCGATGTCCGCGAAGGCGGATCCGCAGCCGCCTTCGCGCGCCGCGTCCGGGCGCGTGACCGCATCGTGGGCTATTGGTCGGTCATCGACAGCCCGGTCTCGACGGAGTGGCTCGCCCACCTCGGCTGGGACTACATCGCTCTCGATCTCCAGCACGGTCTCATCGGCTACGAGGGGATGGTGCGTGGCCTCACGGCAATCGACGCCGCCCGCGGCCCCGTCGGCCTCATCAGGGTGGAGGCGAACGACCCCACCCCGATCGGCCGCGCGCTCGACGCCGGTGCCGCCGGGGTGATCGTTCCGCTCGTCGACACTGCCGAGGAGGCGGCCGCGGCGGTCGCCGCCGCGAAGTACCCGCCCCACGGCGTACGGTCCTACGGGCCGATGCGGTCGCAGCTGCGGGTCGGGCCCACGCCCGCGCAGGCCGACTCCGAGACCGTCGTGCTCGTGATGATCGAGACGCCAGGCGGTCTGGCGAACGTGGCCGAGATCTGCGCGGTCGACGGGGTCGACGGCGTCTACGTCGGTCCGTCCGATCTCCGACTCGCTGTCGGCGGGACGTCCACCACGGACACCTTGGTCGACGCGGAGTTCGAGGCGGCGCTCGCCACCGTGCGCGACGCCGCCGCGGCCGCCGGCGTCACCGCCGGTATCCACACCGCTTCCGGTGAAGTCGCGGCGAAACGCCTCGCAGAGGGCTTCACGCTGGCCACCGTGGCGTCGGATCTGACGCACCTCAAGGCCGCGTCACAGGCACACCTCGACGCCGCGCGTCTCTGACGCCGACGCCGGACACGCCACCGCGACGGTCCCCCTGCCGAAGAACCGTCGCGGTGGTCGTCGTCCCGCCGTGGGTCAGCGGTTGCCGAGTTGGATCGGGCCCTGCCCGAAGTTGATGCAGCCGGAGAACGTCTGGAAGTCGCCGGCGAAGCCCTGGCCGCCGGTGCAGGTGGCGGCCGAGGTGCCGGTGACCGTCACGGTCGCGCCCGGGCCGGCGATACCGATGGCCAGACCCGGCTTCACGCCGGTCAGGTTGACGATCGCGCCGGGGCCGGACGCGATCGCTGCCGGTGCGGCGAAGTTCTGCGCCTGCGAGGTGGCCTTGCCGCCGCCGAGTCCGATCGCCAGGGAGAGGCCGTTGGCCTTCGCGTTCGCCGACGCGGCGCCCTTGGTGTCACCGATGCCCGCCGAGGTGCCCGTGGGCGAGGAGGTCGCCGAGCAGTTGTCGGTCACCGAGGTCTGGTTCGGGAGCGCCGGGCAAGCGACCGGGGCGGCCGATGCCGGGGCGGCTGCGAAGGCGATGCCGGCACCGGCGAACAGGCTGAACGCGCCGACGGTGGCGATGCGACGAGTGGTGGTGGACATGAAGAACCCTCTCTGGATGAACACGTGTACAGGCCATGGTCGTGACCTGCCGACACGACTCAGGTCCGCGATGGTCACAGAGGAGTCACGGGAACGTCGCTGCCGGGTCACCGCGCATTCTCGACACCACACAAATCCTTCAGGAACGAAGATGTCGCGCGAATGACCACCCAGACGAAGAAACCCGACCTCGACCGTGCGGGTCGAGACCGGGTGCTTCTCTGCGGAGGATGGGGGATTCGAACCCCCGAGGGCTGTTAACCCAACCCGCGTTCCAGGCGAGCGCCATAGGCCACTAGGCGAATCCTCCAGTGGGCAAGATGATAGCCGCGGGCCGGTCGACGGTCACAACGGCGCTGGTCACACGACGAATTCGGGCGACGGGGGCGTGGCGTCTACACTTGCACACGGATCCCGCGCGGCGTGCATCCTGTGAACTCCCCCAGGGCCGGAAGGCAGCAAGGGTCAGCGGGCTCTCTCGGGTGCGCGGGGTCCCCTTATCTTCCGGGACTGCCCGGCCGCAGGGTCGGTGAGAGGTCAGCGTGAACTACCACTCGATGAGTGCCGCCGAGCTGGGCGTTACCCGCGACGAGCTGACCGACCTCTACGAGAAGCTCCGCGCGGCCGGACTCTCCCTCGACCTGACCCGCGGCAAGCCCGCGCCGGATCAGCTCGATCTCTCCACGCCGATCCTCTCGCTGCCGGGTGACGACTTCCGCGACCCTGACGGCACCGACTGCCGCAACTACGGCGGCCTCACCGGACTGCCGGGCCTGCGTCGCATCTTCGGGGAGCTGCTCGCGGTCCCCGCGGACCAGCTCGTCGCCGCGAACAACTCGAGCCTCGAGATCATGTACGACCTGACCGTCGCGGCCCTGCTGCACGGCACCCCGGACTCCGACGGCCCGTGGTCGCGGCAGACGGTGAAGTTCTTGTGCCCGTCGCCCGGGTACGACCGTCACTTCGCCATCTGCGAGAAGCTCGGCATCGAGATGGTCATGGTCGACATGCTGCCGACCGGCCCCGACGTCGAGCAGTGTGCGGCCCTCACCGCGGCCGACGACTCGATCAAGGGCATGTGGCTGGTGCCGATGTACTCGAACCCCACCGGCGCCACGGTGACCGAGGACGTCCTGCGCTCGCTGCTGACGATGCCGGCAGCGCCCGACTTCCGCATCTACTGGGACAACGCCTACGCGGTCCACACGCTCACCGGTGAGTTCCACGAGCCGCTGCCGATCCTGCAGTGGGCGGCCGAGGCGGGCAACCCCAACCGGCCGTACGTGTTCGGCTCCACGTCGAAGATCACCTTCGCCGGTGCCGGCGTCGCGTTCCTCGGGGCGTCGGCGGACAACGTCGCGTGGCACCAGCAGAACCAGTCGGTGTCGACGATCGGACCCGACAAGCTGAACCAGCTGCGCCACCTGCAGTTCTTCGGCGACGCCGACGGCGTCCGCGCGCACATGCTCAAGCACCAGGAGCTGTTGGCGCCGAAGTTCGCGCTCGTCGCCCGGATCCTCGACGAGCGTCTCAGCGCGTCGAAGGTCGCGTCGTGGACCGACCCCGACGGCGGCTACTTCGTCAGCCTCGACGTCCTCGACGGCACCGCCGCCCGCGTCATCGAGCTCGCCAAGGACGCCGGGATCGCGCTGACCGCAGCGGGATCGGCGTTCCCCTACAAGCAGGACCCGAACGATCGGAACATCCGGATCGCGCCGACCTTCCCCTCTCTGTCCGACCTCGAGACGGCGATAGACGGCGTGGCGACGTGTGTCCTCCTCGCCGCGGCCGACAGCCTGCTGGCCTCCGCGGAGAACTGACGCCGGTGACCGCCACCGGTGAGAAGACCACCGGTCGACGCGCACTGCCCGACGTCCGGACCGGAGCCGTCGTCGTCGCGGTCGCGCTGGGGCTGCTGTCCATCTGGCTGCAGCACCTGATCACCGCGTACGACGAACCGTTCTGGGGTCTCTTCGACAATCAGCTCGACCTCGACGTCTACCGCGCGGGCGCACAGACCGTCCTCGACGGGGGCCGCCTCTACGACGCGAAGTTGTTGGGGCAGATGGACTACACCTACGCGCCGGTGTCGGTGCTCGTGTTCGCCCCGTTCGCCGCGGTCCCGTTCCTCGTGGCGCGGATCGTCTGGACGGTCCTGATCTTCGCCGCCCTCTACTGGGTCATCATGATGTCGTTCCGCGCGCTGGGTCGCGACATCACGTGGCGCCTGCGGGTGGTCGCCGGCGCGCTGGTTCTGGTGTCGACGCTGCTCGAGCCGGTGCGCAGCACCATCTGGTTCGGCCAGGTGAACATCTTTCTCATGGCGATCATCCTGTGGGATCTGCTGCGGCCGAACGGCTCCCGACTACAGGGTGTCGGAGCCGGCATCGCGGCGGGCATCAAGCTGACCCCGCTCGTCTTCACCGTGTACCTGCTCCTGATCCGCCGGTCGCGCGCCGCGGTGACGAGCGTCGCGGGATTCGTCGGCACCATCGCGCTCGCGTTCGCCGTCATGCCGCGCGACTCGTGGCAGTACTGGACCGGCACGTTCGTCGACTCCAAGCGCGTCGGCGCCCCCGACACCGTCGGCAACCAGTCGCTGCGCGGTCTCATCGCCAACCTCGGTCGCACCGACCACCCGTCGACCCTGATCTGGCTCATCCTCGCGGCCGTCGTCGCGGTGCTCGGGTTCGCCGCCGCCCACCGGGCGCACCGCGGTGGTCAGGAGCTGCTCGCGATCACGCTCGTCGGCATGACCTCCTGTGCGGTGTCCCCGATGTCGTGGGGGCACCACTGGGTCTGGCTGGTCCCGTTGACGGTCATCGGTGTGCACCACGTCCTCGGCGGCCGGCGCACCGTGGCCGCGGCATCGGCGATCGGCGTCACCGCACTGGTCCTCACCGCGTTCGCCTGGCGGACCCGGATCGGCGGCGCGATGACCTACGTGGGTGTCGAGCACCCCTATGCCCTCTACACCGGCCTGTTCTTCAAGGACGGGATCGACACCCTGCGCTGGTTCACCCTCGCGCCGTACCTCTGGATCCTCGTCGTCACGGCGGTGGTGACGTTCCTGGTCGTGCGCGTGCCCGAGAGCCGGGTCGACGCCGACGACGCGGTCACCGCGAGCGGGTCGCCAGCGAGATGACGCGGTCGGTGACGGCCTGCGGCGTCAGCCCGGTCGCGACCACCTGCGCCCGGCTGGCCGTGTCGCACAGGTAGCGCCGCCGGGGTCGACGCGCCGTCAGCGCGTGCTCGATGCGCGTTGCGACCACGTCGGGGTCGACCGCACTGCGCTGCATCGCCGGCAGCAGCCGGCGCATCCCGGAGATCTGCCGGCGGTACAGGCTCCGGTGCTCCTCGCTCATCGCCGCGGTGGCGGCGTCGAAGTCGTCGAAGACCCCGGTCCACATGTCCGTGCGCGTCGGCCCGGGCTCGACGAGGGAGACCCCGATGCGCCACGGCCGCAACTCGATGCGCAGCGCGTCGGCGAGCCCCTCGACGGCGTACTTCGACGCGCAGTAGATGCCGGTGCCGGGTGTCGCGACCCGTCCACTCACCGACGACACGAAGACGATCCGTCCTCGGGCGGCGCGGATCGCGGGGAGCACCGCCTGCGTCACCGCCACCTGCGCCGCGACGTTCACGTCGAGCTGGCGGGCGACGTCGGCGCGAGACAGCGCCTCGATCGGTCCGTGGACCGCGATCCCGGCGTTGTTGACGAGACCGTCGAGATGGTCCGGCAGGCGGTCGGCGAGTGCGGCGACGTCGGTCTCGGCGGTGACGTCGAGTTCGACGGGCACGACGTTCTCGATGTCGGCGAGCTCGGCGCGCTGCGCAGCGGACCGGGCGCCGGCGTACACGGTCCATCCCGCCGTGGCGAGACGTCGGGTGGTGGCGAGACCGATGCCGCGGCCGGCTCCGGTGACGAGGACAGACGGCACGGTGCACTCCTGGTCGATGAGTCGCGCGCCGACGGCCCGCGGAGGGGGACTCACGTTATAGCCTGACAGACGCCCGAGACCCACCGATCGAGGCGAGTTCGAACGCGTGACCATGCCCGCTGCCCGAGTGCTGCCCCGCAGCACGGTGTTCGGTGGACTACTGGTCGTCGTCGCCGGGTTCGCGGTGTTTGTCCAGTACCGCTACATCCCCTGGGACGCACCGGTCTTCGGGCTGCTCAACAACCAGCTGGACCTCCGCGTCTACCGCGCCGGCGGGTCCCGACTGCTCGACGGGCTGCCGATCTACGACGGCATGGTGCTGGGCCACATGGAGTACACCTACCCGCCGTTCTCGACCGTCGTGATGTCACCGTTCGCGCTGATGAGCAAGAACGCCGCCGGCTGGACATGGCTTGCGCTCGAGGTGGTCGCGCTGCTCTGGGTGGTGTGGGCGAGCTTCCGTTCCCTCGGCCACCGACGGTCCGGGATGCTCCTGCTCCTCACCGTCGCGACGGCGGCCGTCGCGTCGGTGCTCGAGCCGGTGCGCACCACCGTCTGGTTCGGGCAGATCAACCTGTTCCTCATGGCGGCCCTGCTGTGGGACCTGCTCCGCGGGCCGGACTCCCGGTTGCGGGGGTTCGCGGTCGGGCTCACCGCCGGCGTGAAGCTGACCCCTGCGTTCTTCGTCGTGTATCTCGCGGTCACGCGCCAGTGGCGCGCAGCTGCCACGGCGCTGGTCGTGGGTGTCGCGACGGTGGTCGTCGGTGTGCTGGTGATGCCGCGGCAGTCGTGGATGTTCTGGACCGACAAGGTCCTCGACTCGCAGCGCGTCGGCGTCGCCGGCAACCCGGCCAACCAGTCGGTGCGGGGGGCGCTCGCGCGTCTCCTCGACACCCCGCATCCGAACACGGCCCTGTGGTTGGGCTGCTGCCTGGCCGCCGCGGCACTCGGGCTCGGCGCCGCGTTCCTCGCCCACCGCCGCGGTCACGAGCTGCTGGCGCTGACCCTCACCGGCATGACGACGACGGCGGTGTCGCCCTTCTCCTGGGGACACCACTGGGTCTGGTTCGTCCCGCTGCTCGTCATCGCGATCGACCTGGTGCTGCGCGCCTGGACCGACGGACGGCGTCTCGTCGCGGTCGCCCTCGTGCTCGTGCCGCTCGCCGTCGTGCTCGACGCGTTCATCTGGAAGTACTTCGTGCCGGAGGGCGTGGGCGCGTTGCGGCCCTTCTACGGGATCGGGCTGTTCATGAACCCGGTGCACCCCGCGCTGACGTGGTTCGCGGCGCAGCCGTACCTCTGGGCGTTCGCGGCCACGGCCGTCGTGACGATCGTCGTCTGCCTGCGCCCGGCGGGTCGTCCACAGGTCGTCGCTCCGGCCCCGATCGGCGTCGGAGCCCGCCGGTAGTCTCTACCCGTGGCGCTGTACCGGACCTATCGACCGTCGACATTCGCCGAGGTCGTCGGCCAGGAGCATGTGACCGATCCACTGTGCCGTGCACTCGACTCGGGCCGCATCAACCACGCCTACCTCTTCTCCGGGCCGCGCGGCTGCGGCAAGACGTCGTCGGCGCGCATCCTGGCCCGGTCGCTCAACTGCGTGCAGGGCCCGACGTCGACGCCGTGCGGCGTCTGCGAGTCGTGTGTCGCGCTGGCTCCGGGCGGTCCGGGCAACCTCGACGTGATCGAGCTCGACGCGGCCAGCCACGGCGGTGTCGACGACACGCGCGAACTGCGGGACCGGGCCTTCTTCGCCCCCGCCGAGTCGCGGTACCGCGTGTTCATCGTCGACGAGGCACACATGGTCACCACGGCGGGCTTCAACGCGCTGTTGAAGATCGTCGAGGAGCCACCGGAGCACCTCATCTTCGTGTTCGCGACCACCGAGCCCGAGAAGGTCCTGCCGACCATCCGGTCGCGGACGCACCACTATCCGTTCCGCCTGCTGCCGCCGCCGGTGATGCGGGGCCTGCTCGAATCGATCTGCGCCCGTGAGGGCGTCACCGTCGACCCGCTGGTGTATCCGCTGGTCATCCGAGCCGGTGGTGGCTCCCCGCGTGACTCGCTCAGCGTCCTCGACCAGCTACTGGCCGGCGCCGACGACACCGGCGTCACCTACGAGCGGGCACTCGCGCTGCTCGGTGTCACCGACGTCGCCCTCATCGACGCCGCGGTCGACGCCCTTGCCGACGGTGATGGCGCCGCGCTGTTCTCGGCGGTCGAGCGCCTCGTCGACGCCGGACACGATCCGCGTCGGTTCGCCGTCGACCTGCTCGAGCGTTTCCGCGACCTGATCCTGCTGCAGGCCGTTCCCGACGCGGCCGATCGTGGCCTGGTGGAGGCGCCGGGCGACCAGCTGGAGCACCTGCGCGAGGAAATCGCGCGGATTGGTCCGGCCACCCTGACCCGCTACGCGGAGACGGTGAACGCCGCGCTCGGTGAGATGCGGGGGACGACGTCGCCCCGGCTGCTGCTCGAGGTGATGTGCGCGCGCATGCTGCTGCCCGCGGCGACCGACGAGGAGTCGGCGGTGCTGCAGCGACTGGAGAGGATCGAGGCGCAGCTGGCCGGCGGTGCACCCGCGGTCGCGCCGACCGTGGTCCGCGACGGTGCTGCCGTGCCCTCGGCGTCGGTGTCGACGCCACCGCCCGTCGCGGCTCCGGCCGATCCGTCACGACCGGAACCCGGCTCGCGGTTCGTCCGGAAGTCGCAGCAGGTCCCGGCCCCCGAGCCCCAGCCGGACGCCGCAGCCCCCGAGCCCGTCCCGACGCCCGAGCCCGTCCGCACGCCCGAGCCCGTCCCCACGCCAGAGCCCGAGCCCGTCCCCACGCCGAAGCCGGTTGCCGCCGAGGCGCCGCCGGCCGTCGAACCGGCGCCAGAACCCGAGTCTGCGCCCGAACCGGAGGACGCGCCTGCGCCGGAGCCCGAGCCGGAGCCGAGGGTCGAGGCGGCGCCGGAGCCCGAGCCGGCACCAGAGCCGGAACCCGCACCCGAGCCGTCCGCCGAGTCCGCGCCGGCTGCCGCTGCGGTGGACGTCGACGCTGTTCGCGCCGCGTGGGGCGACATCCGCGCCAAGGTCGGCGAGAACGACAAGGTCATCCAGGTGATGCTGTCGGCGGCCGTCGTGCGAGCCGTCGAGGGGAACACGCTCGTCATCAGTCACGACACCGCACCGCTCGTCGCGCGGTTGTCCGATGCGCGGGCGTCGTCGGCGGTGGGTGCGGCGATGGGGCAGATCTTCGGTGGCGACTGGTCGATGAGGTGCTTGCACATGCCCGCCGACGCTGTCCCTGCGGCACCGCCCTCGGGACGGGGCGGAGGGAACCGGCCGGCCAAGGCGGCGACGCCGACGTACACCCGGCGAGGCCGGTCCGCGGACGCGCCTCCCCCGTCGAACGACGACGAGCCCCCGCCGGAAGAGCCTGCGCCGGAACCGGAACCACCCGTCGCCGACGAGGATCTCAGTGATGCCGAACGCGACGAGATGATCGCCGACGCCCGCGACAGTGAGCCGGACCCGCACCACGATCCCGACACGATGGCCCTCGAACTCCTGCAGTCCGAACTCGGAGCCCGTCGGATCGACTAGCGCGCATCGATCGCCTCGGCGCCAATCCGCCGAGCGTGCACTCGTTCTGACCGCTGCGCCATCGACTGCACGGCCGACGGGATCTACCGCACGGTCGACGGGATCTATTGCACGGTCGGGGAGTTGGCCCGACGAGCTGGCGTCTGGGCCCAGATCTCAGAGAGCTGAGCTCAGGCGCTCCACCAGGGCCGCAGGGGCAGGCCGTTGGACCCGTCGTCGTGGAGCTTGACCGCCAGCACCTGGTGCAGCTGGATCACGTTGCGCTCGAACCCGATCCGGCAGGCAGCCATGTACAGGCCCCACAGGCGTGCGGTCGACTCGTCGACCTCGGCGACGGCCGCGTCCCAGTTCTCGACGAGGTTGCGGTTCCAGTCGCGCAGGGTCATGGCGTAGTGCTCGCGGAGGTTCTCCTCGTGCATCACCTCGAGCCCGCCGAGGTTCTGGATCGCGCTGATGATGGTGCCCGAGCCGGTGAGCTCACCGTCGGGGAAGACGTACCGGTCGATGAAGGCGCCCGCCTTGTGCTTGCCCTTGTTGTCGGGACGCGTGATGCAGTGGTTGAGCATCAGCCCGCCGGGCTTGACCTTGTCGCGCATGAACCCGAAGTACGACGGGTAGTTCGCGACACCGATGTGCTCGGTCAGGCCGATCGACGACACCGCGTCGAAACCGCTCTCGGTGACGTCGCGGTAGTCGCTGTGACGGACCTCGGCGAACTCCGACAGCCCCTCGTCGGCGATGGCCTTCTGCGCCCACGCCGCCTGCTCGGCCGACAGCGTCGCACCGATCGCATGCACGCCCTGCCGTGCGGCGTACCGCACCATCCCGCCCCAGCCGCAACCGATGTCGAGGAGACGGTCACCGGCCTTCAGTCCGAGCTTCTCGAACACCAGGCGGTACTTGTTGTCCTGCGCGGTCTCCAGGCTCGCGTCGCGCTCGGGGAAGCAGGCGCAGGTGTACGTCATCGAGGGACCGAGGACGTACTCGTAGAAGGTGTTCGACACGTCGTAGTGGTGGTGGATGGCCTCCGCGTCGCGGGTCTTGCTGTGCCGCAACCCCTCCGCGATACGACGCCACCGCGGCAGCGCCTCCTGGGGCGGCGGCGCGACGGGCTTGAAGTGCTCGAGTCCCAGCGACCGTGCGATGGCGGCGAGCGTCAGAGCGTCCGGTCGCGCGAAGGAGACGGTGTCGCTCAGTGCCTTCAGAGCCTCGTACGGGTCCCCGGGAGGGGCGCCGTGCATGCGGAGGTCACCCGCGATGTAGGCGCGGGCGAGGCCCAGATCGCCCGGCGCGGTGGCGAGGTAGGTCGTGCCGCGCTGCGTGACGAGATCGAGCCCGTACTGCGCGTCCTCGGGACCGGCGGTGCTGCCGTCGTACGCCGTCACGCGGACCTGCAGGTCTCCGCCGGCGATGGTCTCGACGATCTCGGCCAACGACATCTTCGGAGGGTCGAGCAGCGTCCGCGTGCTCGCGTGGTCGGCGCGGGTGCGCTCGCGGGATGTGGTCATCGAGTCACCATCACTGTCGTCTCACGGCTTTCGCGTACAGGTCGAGCAGGCGCGACCCGGGGTCGTACTGCTTCTTCAGGAGGCGGTAGGGCTCGCCGCCGTACAGCTCGTCGAACTCGTCCTCGTCGTAGAACGCGTCGGAGTAGAGCGACTTGTGGCCGTCGAGTCGGGACACCGTCGTCTCGATCAGGCGGTTGGCACGACCCTCGGGTGCGCCGGGCTCGATGGGCACCGCCGACCAGAACCCCACGTTGACGTACGTGCGGTGCGGCTCCAGCGGGTAGAGCGGCCACGGCCGGGCGGTGTCCGCGCCGGGCGGGGGCGGATCGAGAAGGCGCAAGGGGCACAACCAGATCGGCTCGATCGGGATGTTCTCGAGGAACCAGGTGACGAACTCGGCGGTGCGCTCGATGGGCACCTCGATGTCCTGCACGACGCGCTCGCTCGGCGGCAGTCCCTTGCGCGCGTTGAGCCGGTCGCCGATGTCGTACTTGTGGTCCAGGCCGATGAGCTTCCAGTAGAAGCTGCTGCGCAGCAACCGTTTCGGCCAGAGCCGTCGGATGCGGGGGTTCTGCGCCCCGAACGCCCGTGAGCACCAGAACCAGTCGGTGTCCCAGCGCCACAGGTAGTCGTGGATGGTCAGCCGGTCCCGGATCGGCGACTGCGCGGCCGAGTGCTGGATGGACCGGTAGTAGATGTCCATGCCGGTGTAATCGCTGACGGCTCCGGCGACATCGGTCTGCCGTCCGAGGGTCAGGTAGCTCTCGGTCGCGGTGAAGACGACGCCGTCGAGGTAGTCGACGCGCTCGCCGTCGTGCTCACGGGTGGTGACGATGCGGTCCATCACCGTCTGCAGCTCGGCGACGTCGGTGAACCGCACGTGGCGGAGCTCGACGTAGGGCTGCACCTTTTCGAGCCGGATCTTCAGGCGCGTCGCGTACCCGAGCGTCCCGTAGCTGTTCGGGAAACCGAAGAACAGCGCGGAGTCGGGGCCGTCGGGTGTGGCGGTGACGATGTCCCCGCTGCCGGTGAGGATGTCCATCTCGAGCACCGACTCGTGCGGCAGGCCGCTGCGGAACGAGGTGCTCTCGATGCCGAGACCGGTGACCGCGCCGCCGAGGGTGATGGTCTTCAGCTGCGGCACGACCAGCGGCGCCAGGCCGTAGGGGAGCGTCGCCGCGACGAGGTCTTCGTAGGTGCACATCCCGGCGACGTCGGCGGTCAGCTCGTCGGGGTGCACCTCGATGACGCGGTCGAGGCCGGAGACGTCGAGACCGGGGTGCGGGTTGGCGGCGCGTCGACGGAAGAGGTTCGACGTCTTCTTGGCCAGGCGCACGGTGGCGTCCGGAGGGATCGCTCGGTAGCTCGCCTGCAGGGTGGCGACGCCGCGGGAGAAGGCCTCCCAGCCCATCTCCCGCCCGTTCGCCCCCGCACCGTCGACAGTCATCACCGCTGAGCCTAGGACCCTGGGCAGAGGGGTGCCAGACGGACCCCATGGCACGATCGCAGCATGGATGCCTCGTCGTTGCGGGAGCTGCAGAAGCCGCTCAAGGACACCTACAAGACCGACCCGTCGGCCGCCGTCGCGCACGTGCACGCGGAGGGGAGTTTCGCCGACCCGGGGATCACCGCCACGGTCGCCACGTGGTCGGGCCCGGTGCGCGCCGGGTTCCACCCGACGACCGGCGGCGACGGCAGCGACGCCTGCTCGGCCGACATGCTGCTGCAGGCCCTGGTCGGATGCGCGGGCGTCACCTTCCGCTCCGTCGCGACGGCCATGTCGATCGACGTCCGTGACGTCTCGGTCCGCGCCGACGGCACCTTCGACGCCCGCGGTACGCTCGGCACCGATCGGGAGGCGCGTGTCGGCATGTCCGACATCGGCCTGACGTTCACCTTCGACACCGACGCCGACGACGCGAAGGTCGACAAGCTGCTCGAGCTGACCGAGCGCTACTGCGTCGTCGCGCAGACCCTCAACGTCCCGGTCACGATCCAGCGGGGCTGAGCGGCCCCCGTACCCTGTGTCCCGAGAACGCACCCGAGAAGACGCAGGAGTGACGACGTGGCACAGGTGACCGCAACCCAGTCGATCGACATCGCGGCCGCGCCCGACGCGACGCTGGCCGCCCTGGCCGACTACGCGACTGTCCGCCCGCAGATCCTGCCCGAGCAGTACCTCGACTACCAGGTGGTCAGCGGCACCTCGGGCACCGGCACCGTCGCGCAGTGGACGCTGCAGGCCACCAAGAAGCGGTCGCGGAACGTGAAGGCCACGGTGGCCGTCGAGGGCTCGACGATCGCCGAGACCGACGCCAACTCGACGATGGTCACCACCTACACGGTGACGCCGAGCGGGTCGGGCTCGTCGGTGTCGACGACGACGTCGTGGCAGGGCGCCGGCGGCATCGGCGGCTTCTTCGAGAAGACCTTCGCGCCGAAGGGCCTGAACCGCATCCAGGCCGCGCTGCTCGGCAACCTGAAGTCGCACCTGGAGAAGTAGTGGCCCGTCGACGCCGTCCGGTGCCACTCCCGGCCCGCGACGGTGTCGACGCGACCCGGATCGTCCCCCGCTCCGACGGGACCGCTTTCGACGCCCTGCGCGCGGCGTCGTCGCTGGCGGACCTGTCCGACGACGCCCTGCTGTCCCGCTTCGCCGACGGCGAGGTGGTCGGCGGAGACGGGCGGGTCCTCGAGCCCGCGGCGGCTGTTCGGGCCCGACAGCCGCTGTGGATGTACCGCGACCTGCCGGTCGAGACGCCGATCCCGTTCGACCTCGAGATCCTCCACGCCGACGACGACATCGTCGTGGTGGACAAACCACACTTCCTGGCCACCATGCCCCGCGGTGCGCACGTCGGCGAGACGGCTCTGGTCCGCCTGCGGCGACTGCTCGGCGACGACGCCGTCAGCCCGGCGCACCGGTTGGACCGGCTCACCGCCGGTGTCCTGCTGTTCACCCGCCGCCAGGAGGTCCGGCGCCCCTACCAGGAGCTGTTCGCGCAGGGGTGCGTCGAGAAGGAGTATCGGGCGATCGCGCCCGAGCCGCCCGACGAGCTGTCGCTGCCGTGTGAGGTCGCGAACCGCATCGAGAAGACGGCCGGCGACCTGCGTGCCCGCGTCGTCGACGGGCCGGTGAACGCCCGGTCCCGGATAGAGGTTGTCGGTGCCGGGCCGGAGTCCGGCCTCGCCGAGTACGGGCTGACGCCGGTCACCGGTCGCACGCATCAGCTGCGGCTGCACATGGCGTCGCTGGGCATGCCGATCGTCGACGACCCGCTCTACCCCGACGTGCGTCCCGACCTCGCGGCGCTGCCGGACGACGGCGACTTCACCCGACCGCTGCGCCTCGTCGCCCGCCGACTCGCCTTCGACGACCCGCTGACCGGTCACCGTCGGGAGTTCGTCTCCCGACGCTGACCGCCGAGCGTGCCAAAACTGCCCGCCGAGCGGGCCAAAACTGCCCGCCCACCGTGCCGAAACCGGCTGTCGAGGCCACCGCGTCAGCCCGGTGCGACGATGGGTCGGTGATCGTCGCGTCGTACGACCGCCTGGAGCGGCACGGGATCGAGGCCGTCGTGTTCCTCGACACCGAGAGCGGCGAGTGCTTTCAGATCCAGCGGGACCTGCCGGCACCGGTCACCGACTCGGCGCCGACCTACCACCTGACCACCGGGGTCTCGTCGCCGTTGGCGGGCGGGATCGTCGACTGGCGGCGCGTCGACGACCGCTTCGAGTTCGCGCTGACACCACGCGCCGCGCGCATCTTCGGGGGCGCCGACGTGCTGTCGTTCGTCGCCGAGCCCACCGACGGCATGACGCTGGAGGACATCGCCGACCACGTCGAGCGCCTGGTCCGCTGAGCTGTCGGGTTCGCGCACTACCCTGGTCGACGTGGATCCCGAGAACCCCATGGCAGGTCTGCTCGAGCAGGCGCAGAAGATGCAGCAGCAGCTCCTGGAGGCGCAGAACCGCATCGCGCAGACCGAGCTGACGGGCACCGCCGGCGGCGGCCGCGTGACGGTCGCCGGCACCGGCCAGGGCGACGTCACCAGCGTGACCATCGACCCCTCCGTCGTCGACCCGTCCGACGTCGAGACGCTGCAGGACCTCATCGTCGGCGCTCTGTCCGACCTGGCGAAGAAGCGCGACGACCTCACCGCCAGCACGATGGGCCCGCTGGCCGGTGGGCTCGGCGGTGGCATCCCGGGCTTCGGCGGCCCGGGTCTGGGGCAGTGACGGGCCGGTGTACGAGGGGCCGATCCAGGATCTGATCGACGAGCTGGCGAAGCAGCCCGGGCTCGGTCCCAAGGGTGCTCAGCGGATCGCGTTCCACCTTCTCGGTGGTGAGCGCACCGACATCGATCGGTTGATCGCGGCGCTGGGCAACGTCCGCGACAACGTCACCTTCTGTGCCGAGTGCGGCAACGTCTCCGCTCAGAAGCTCTGCCGCATCTGCTCCGACGCCCGCCGCGATGCGACGAAGATCTGTGTCGTCGAGGAACCGAAGGACGTCCAGGCGATCGAGCGGACCAAGGAGTTCACCGGTCGCTACCACGTGCTCGGCGGCGCGCTCGACCCGCTCGGCGGTGTCGGGCCCGACCAGCTCCGCATCCGAGAACTGTTGCGACGTCTGGCGAATCAGACCGACGGTGTCGACGTGACGGAGGTGATCGTCGCGACCGACCCGAACACCGAGGGCGAGGCGACGGCCACCTACCTCGTGCGGATGCTCAAGGACTTCCCCGGTCTGTCGGTGACCCGCTTGGCCTCGGGTCTCCCCATGGGTGGCGACCTCGAGTTCGCCGACGAGCTGACGCTCGGCCGCGCACTGTCGGGTCGTCGCATCCTGACGTGACCGCGTTCGACGTCGAGGCCGCAGCGGCGTCCGTCGCCGCCGATCTCGAGACCGGCATCGTCGTCATCGACGGACCGTCGGGCGCAGGCAAGTCCACGTTCGCCGACGCGCTGATGCGTGCGCTGGCTGCCCGCAAGACCCCCGCGGCGCTCGTCCGCACCGACGAGTTCGCGACCTGGGACGACCCTGCCGGTTGGTGGCCGGAGCTCGAACGCGAGGTGCTGCAAGCGTTCTCACGCGGCCACGACTTCCGGCACCGACCCCGCGTGTGGTCGGGTGACACCGCAGAACCGGGACCTCGCGTGTGGCGGCGATGGGAGCCGTTGCTCGTCATCGAGGGCGTGACGTCGGCGCGACGTCGTGTCGCGGACCGCGTCGCGATGTCGTTGTGGATCGACGGTGAGGATCGCGAGGCTCGGCTGGAACGCGCCGTCGCGCGGGACGGGGAATCGGTCCGACCACACCTGCGCCGGTGGCAGGACTTCGAGACCGGCTGGTTCGCCGTCGACCGCACCCGGGAGCGTTGTCGGGTGTTGGACGCCTGAGGGTGCAGAAGGGCCAGCTGGTTGCCCTACCTCGAGTCGCTGGCCGAGATACGGCGAGCGAACTAATCGCTAACATGACCGAGAACGACGATGGGGCAGCGAATTTCGGCACCCATATGACATAACTCAAATTATCGGCGCGCGCGGAAACACCAGTCGAAGCAACCGGTTTCTGTGTGAAATCAGGAATTGGCAACCCACGCACCACGACAGACTCGGACTTCGCGCTGTTGCTCCTAGCTGGAGCCAAAGTGAGGTCCATCGCCGGGTGGTTTCACTGGTCATAGTTACACGCCGGCGACCTACCACCCTCCCCCGAGTTGGTAGGCCACCGGCGGCCGCCCGGGAGCGCTTTCCAACCCCGGTAGCTAATCGGGGGCCACCCGCGGCCGACGTACTGCTGGGAGGGTCGGCCGGGGTCAGCGCAATCGTACGCACGCCCGTCGGATGTCCGCGCCGTCTCGTGCTGGCCAATATGGCCATCATTTGATGCCCATTGCACATTGTTTAGCGCCCGCATGATCTGGCAACACCCAGCTGCAGGGGGCCGATGGCCCACCCAGGTGCCGTGCGTTGAGCCCGTAGCCGCGGCACCGCCTCCCGCACTGCGGCAATCCACGCCAAATCGATCACGCGTGCCAGATACTTAGATATATAGACAACACACGGGCCGTGTCCCCCCGCCGCCCAGCACCTCGCCTACGGCGCCATTGATGCGTCGCTCGACAGCAGCCTCCGACCTGCCCTCCCCCTGGCACAGGATCGGGGGCTGTTGGCGCGGTGCCACACCTGGCCTGTGGTCATACCGCGGCCCTCACCGCGACAACGTCATCGGCCGCCGGGAGTGTCCCGGCGGCCGATGAGGTGATCAGTTGTCCCGGATGTCCCGGGGGCCTGTCACTTGGTGTTGATGGTGATCTTCGCGATGCCGACCAGCAGTCCGGCCTTCACCGCGTCGGTGTTGAAGGTCTGGTTGAGCAGGCCTGCGGCGGTGTCGGAGATGAGCACGCGGGTGCCCTCGAGGACGGCGGTGCCGTCAGGGTTGGTCTGCAGCGGCTTGAGGGTGCTGCCGTCGAGATCGAAGACGATCGCCTGGGTTGCGGCGACCTGGCCGTCGACGCTGACGTCGGCCATGAGCTTGGACGTGCCGGGGTCGATCGTCAGGTTCGTGATGTCCACGGTCTTGCCCCCACCGGTCAGCGAGAAGCCTGCACCCTTGTGGTCGATGATGCCCTGCACGTAGGGCTGGATAGATCCGGGCGTGTAGTAGGTGACGTTGCCGCCGGTGATCGGGAAGATCAGCGATCCGTTCTCGAGCTTCGCGCCGCCGACCACGCCGGGGGTGAGCTTGAGGGCGGTGAGGGCGTCGGTGAAGCCGGTGTCGAGGGCGACGGCGGTGTCGCGGCCGGTGAGGGCCGGGACGGTGGCCACGGGTGCCGGGGTGCTCTGCGCGGCAGACGATTCCGGGGCGGAGGCCGATGCGGCGGTCGACGAGCTGCCCGAGGACGAGTCGTCGCTGGAGCAGGCGGCGGCGGGCAGGATCGCCACGGCGGCGATGGCCGCGGCGACCACGGTCTTGCGGTACGAGATCCTCATGAGAGATGTTCCTAACAATCGATTTTCGCGACGCGGACCGCCGCGAATATTCCGCGTCCACCGATTTGGCTGTCAGCGGGGCGTTGATGGTTCATTCGGAGCCGTCGACGGTTCGGCTTGGTCTCCCAACAAATGTGACCGTTCCGAGGGTGTGGGTGGCCCGGGTCCGCCGGGCCACCCACGTGCGGACCGCGACCGATCTCCCAACGAGATTCGCGGCCCGCAGTCCTGAGTTTCCGCCTGCGCAGACAGTGCACCGACCTGCATGGCCACGGGCGCTGACTAGACCCGCGAATCACAGTGTCGAAGTGCTCGCCTGCGCGATGTATCACCGTAATTCGACGCGACCCACAGAGCGGATTGGTGAGAGCACGCATCAACCACCCGAACCCTCGCAAAGGCCGCTGCGTGCCGCATTTGGGGTCAATCACGCTCGTAACGAATGAGCGCCGCCGACCAAGCTGCCGTGACGGCGGTTGCGAACACCTTGTGTGAACGCAGATTCCCCGGGCGGGGACACCCCCGTCGATGAGGTGGCGGCCCCGGCTGCCACCGGCGTCGCATCACGTCGCGGTGGTTCTCGACTGGATGTCTACGCCCGACGGCTGACGTTCCTGATACGTCGGGCGATGAGGGTTGGACCTGAGGAGGTGCGGGTGCGACGTCGTCCCTCGCGCCCCGACCGTGCCGTGGAGCTGATCAATGTGCTGCGTGCGGTCGCGTTTCGGCGGCCACCGCCGGCCACCGATGACAGGTCGGTGCGTAGTCCGCGGGTAACCGCCCGGGTCGGGGTAATGCTCGGTGTCTGCGTGGCAATCTGTTTCGCCACGGGTCTGACCAGTCACTGGATTCAGCACCCGCCGAGCTGGTTCTACTTTCCCTCCGATCCACCGTGGTTGTATCGCGTCAGCCAGGGGCTTCACGTCATCACCGGTACCGCGGCCATTCCACTGATTCTCGTCAAACTGCAGCTGGTCTTCCCGAAAATGTTCGCACGGCCGGTGATAGGCAGCCCGCTGCGGCTGCTCGAGAGGGGATCCATTGCGGTGCTGGTCAGTTCGATGATCTTTCAGCTGTTCACCGGACTGATGAACACCGCCCAGTTCTACCCGTGGAAGTTCTTCTTCACGACCACCCACTACGCGATGTCCTACGTCGTCGTTGCGGCACTGCTGGTGCATATAGCGGTGAAGCTGCCCATCATTCACGCCGCGTTCCGGGGCCCTGTCGATGCCACAGCACCGATCGACAACGCGCCGCAGGGTCGTCATCGCGTGGGGGCGCCGTCATGACGCGCCCACCGACACCGGACGACCCGGCCAGCGAGCCCACCGACAGCACCTCCGCCAACCCCGTGCCACGCGACCCACCACCGTCCGCGTACGCCCGCTTGATCGACCCGCACAGGGGCGGGGGGTCGGCCGGCCTGTCGCGCAGAGCGATACTGCGGGGCAGTGTCGCCGCGGCTGGTCTTGCGGTGCTCGCATTCGCCGGGCAGACGATCCCGTTCCTGCGGTGGATCTCGTTCCTCGCGCCCCGATCCGGGGAAGGCCCCCAGGGCGTTCCGATCAACCGGACCGCCTCCGCCGCCGGTGTCGTTGACACAGCCCAATCCGGGGACTACCGACTGACCGTCGCCAGTAACGGGGTCACGCGCTCGTTGTCACTTGATGACCTGCGGCGCATGCCCCAGCACACCAGTGAGCTGCCCATCGCCTGCGTCGAGGGGTGGAGCGCGCAGGGCCGATGGCGCGGGGTTCGTCTGCGAGACCTGATCGGCATCGTCGGCGGCGGCACCGACCGCGACGTTCGATTCGTCTCTCTCGAACGCGGCCTCTACGGGGTCAGCGTTCTCCCCGCCAACTTCGTCCGCAACCCAGCAACACTCGTCGCACTCGAACTCCACGACGAGACCCTGACCATCGATCACGGATTCCCGTGTCGACTGATCGCCCCCAACCGGCCAGGAGTGTTGCAGACGAAGTGGCTCAGCCGAATCGAGGTCCTGTGACCACGCGAGTACTCCGAGTGCTGCTCATCGCCGCAGCTCTACCCATGGGGTGGTACGGCGTCTCACTGCTGTGGTCGATGCCGACCGCAGACAAGACCTCGATCGCGGTGTGGCTCATCGCCGGGCTTCTGGCCCACGACGCCGTCTTCGCACCCCTGTGCCTGGCCGCTGGACACAGCGCACGGCGGGTGCTCCCGCGGCGATGGTGGGCGCCGATCCTGGCCGCTGCGTCCGCGACGCTCCTGATCGTTCTGCTCGCGTTACCCGTGGTGTACCCGCGGTCGGAGTCGACCCGGGCTCCCGGCAACGCGCAGAACGGCACACTGCTCGACCGGCCCTACGGATGGGGCCTCACCATCGCACTACTCGTCGTCTGGGCACTCGCAATCGTGCTGATCGCGCGACGCCACCGCGCCACGGACGACGATGGACACGACGGCACCGACCCGGACCCGGCTTGAAGCATGAACGCGCAACCGCCAACGCCTCAGAGACTGAAGTTCAGCTCACCGTTCACACCCGCGGGGAAGAACCCGCCGCGGTTCGCCGGCTTGGGGTTCAGGTAGACGACGTTGAGCACCTGGAACGGGGTGCGCCCGAACGCGATCGCGTTCGCGTCGGTCGGGACCAGGTTGGCCACACCGTTGCGCGTGATGCCCTGATCGTCGTCCTGTGGCCCGTCGAGGCTGTCGCGGGCGTCGGAAATCGCGTTGGCCTCCTCGATCAGACCCTTGTTGTAGAGGCTGGTCCGGATGATGCCGGCGTGATAGGCCTCGACGGCGAGGATGCCGGCGGCCGCGTCGAGGTAGGTCTTGTTCTGCACCAGCGGTGCAGCACCTTTGTACGCGGTCACGCCCACGTCTTCGAAGACGAACGACGCCAACAGGAAGTTCTCCTCGTTCGCGAACGCGTCGAACTTCTGGTTGCCGCTGACCAACCCTGCCGCCTTCGCGGCGGCGGTGAAGCTGGCGTCGAGGTCGATGGCGGGGCGAGCAACGGCGGCGCCACCGAGAGCCTTGCGGAGGAACGCGACATGGGCGAGTTCGTCCTGCGCGATCTCCTTCGCATACGCGGCGACGGCGGGTGTCGTGAACGAGACCTTGCGACCACCCGTCACCTGCCCGAAGCGGCCCTTGCCCGGGAGCAGGTTCGGCGGCAGACCCGTGCCGAACACCGCACGGTGGTAGAACTCGGCCTCCAGGTACTCGAGGTTCAGCGCGAAGTTGAGGATCGCCCCGTCGGTGATGGGTCCGACAGGCGGCGGCACGAAGGCGCCGACTTGCGGTGGGATGGGCGGGCCGCCCGCCTGCGCGATGCCGGTGCCGGCCACCATCGCGGCGGTAGCGCCGAGTCCTGTCAGACCAGCTGCGCGCATAAAGCGACGGCGATCGACAGTGTTTTCGGCGCTGTTGGCGATCGCCGAGGCGACGAATTTCCGATCGAACATGGGACTCCCCCAGAGGTGGCAGGCAGCCGACCGGCCACCATGTTGACACGGCCCCGCAACTGGAGGTCGTGCGACGACCTAAACACACAACATCCGACCTGAGAACCATTCCTGAGAAGGTTTTTTTCAGCCCATCCGCACCGCCTCCCGCGCCGAATACACGCCCTTCGGCGCGGGTTTGTAGACACGACGAAAGGTCGGGCCGACAGCGCTTGAGCGGAACCGAAAGAGGCAGTCGGGTCCACAAGCATCCGCCGCCCTCCATGCGTGACACCAACCCACTACGCGGCCGACTCCGAATACCTACGACAGGACCCGCAACGCACACCCGGAAGCCGGCCCACCCTCGTCCAGCCCCGTAGCAGTAAGGAGCCAACGTGGTGACCTGCCAGCTGTTCGCCTATGGCGAGTTGCGGCGTCCGGCGGTGCAGGCCGCGGTGTTCGGTCGTGCGCTGACAGGAACGCCAGACTGCGTCGTCGGTTACGAGTTGCTCGAAGTCACCGTCACAGACCAGGTGGTAATCGAACGCAGCGGCACCCACACGCATTTGTCAGCCGTCTTGGGAGGTGCAGGCTCCCGCATCGACGGCTTTGTGTACGACGTCACCGACGCCGACCTCGCCGACTCAGACGCCTTCCGACCCGACGAATACTCGCGGGTAGCGGTGCCCCTCGAGTCAGGCGTCACGGCCTGGACCTACGCGTTCAACCCCACTCCTACGTCCACGTCAGCGGATCCAGTACTCACCTCCCCAACAGACCCAGGTCTCGACGACCACCGTCATCGACTGCGAAACGCCATAGTCAACTGCGCGCTGGGGGTCCGCAACATCGGATGGTCGGCCGACTCCCATGGTCATTCGCGACACTTCATCGCGGCGGTAGCACTCGTACTAGACGACACCGACTTGCAGAACGATCTGAACGTGACCAGAAGGTCGATTCTGACGGCGTGGTCAGTAACGCTATGGGGCACTCGACGTGGTCGACAAGACCAGACGGACGAACTGATTCTCACGCGAGCATGGTTCGAGCGGTGCTCGGCAAGCGTCGCAGACTCCGTCAGCCCAAGCAACACGCAATGAGCCGCACCGCCAGTTAAAGCCAGTGTTCGAAACCCACGAGACCCGTGACAGCCCGGGTCTTTTGAGCGGCTAGCTGACATAATCTGTGTTTTCGGCGCCGCGCTGCGACGATCCCGTGCACGACAGGCGTTTACGTAACGACCGATTAGCCCCTTGCAACTCCGTCAGGCATCCGTATGAACCCCGGCGGTCGCGGTACCACAACCGGTGATCGGCACTGTTCGGGTGATCTATTGGCGTTTATGGCCGAGAAGCGACAGATCCTCACGTGTGGCACGTTGCGCTGACTCACAACCGAGGCCGCAACCTTGCGGGTACAGCGTCAACCCCGTAGATGTGGCATCGAACGGGCGGAGGCGCGCTCAGCGACGCCCGGCCGCGATACGTTCTCGACGGAGGCGGTCGATCTCGGGGAGGTCGAGCGGCGGCAGTTGAGAACCGACCGCCTGCGACAACAGGTGGTCGGCCAACTGCGGGTTGCGCGCCAGCGCAGGACCGTGAAGGTAGGTGCCGATCACGGATCCGGTCACCGCGCCGTCGAAGCGATCGCCGGCCTTGTTGCCGTCGCCGGCCGACACTCGTGACAGCGGCTTCGAGCCCGGACCGAGAACCGTTCCGCCGCGGTGGTTCTCGAAGCCGGTGAGCGTGTCGGTGAGTCCGTCGAGGATCGGTTCGGCGACGAGCTCGCCGATGCTGCGCTTGCCCTGCGGGCTCGTGGTGAGGTCGAGCATCGAGATGCCCTCGACGCGTTCCCCCGCCGACGTCTCGTACCAGTGGCCCAGGACCTGGATCGCCGCGCAGATGGCGAGCACGGGCGCCCCACGCTCGGCGGCGCGCTGTAAACCGGGGTACCGCAACAGGTGCCGAGTCGCGAGGCGCTGTGCATAGTCCTCCGCGCCGCCGAGGGTGTAGACGTCCAGCGAGTCGGGGACGGGGTCGTCGAGGGTGATCTGGACGATCTCCGCGTCGATGCCACGCATCAGCGCCCGCTGGCGCAGCACAAGCGCGTTGCCGCCGTCACCGTAGGTGCCCATGACGTCACCGAGCACGAGACCGATACGGAGGGTGGAGGTGTCAGCCACGAGAAACCCCCGCGCTGCGCTCGATGCGGTCGATCGCGACGCCCAGGTCGCGGAACGCGGTGTAATTGGCGAGCACGTCGACGCGGCCGGGTGGACACGACGCGATCGCCGCGAGCGGTTCGTCGACCGTGGTGTGCTTGGCACCCGCGTACAACAACCGCACGCCGAGATCCGCTGCACGCTCACCGGATGCGACGACGGCGCTGTTCTCGAAGTGCTCGAAGCGCACGTCCCACAGCCACGACAAGTCCTCCCCGTCGGGCACCTGGCCGTTCACGGCGATGACGAGCCCGGAGGCGTCCGGGTCGATCATCGACAAGGCCTCCTGCCACCCGGCCGGGTTCTTGGCCAGCAGCATCCGGACCGAGTGCTCACCGACCTGACGCACCCCGTAACGACCCGCGACCTCACCGACGGTCCCGACCGCCTCGACAGCAGCGGCGGGGTCGGCGCCCATCGCGACAGCAGCCGCGACAGCCTGGGTCGCGTTGCCGCGGTTGGCCTTCCCCGGCAGCGTCAGGCGCAGCGGCGCGGTGAACCCGTCGGGTCCATGGATGGACTCGTCGTCGAACCACCACGTCGGCGTGGGGCGCCGGAAGTCGGTTCCGCTGGACCACCAGTCGTCGCCGTCGCGCACGATCGGCTCGCCCGAGCGGGGGCAGCTGATCGAATCGTTCGCCCACCCGCCGCCGGCGGCGACCCACACGACGTTCTGCGCGTCGTAGGCCGCCGACGTCACCAGCACGTCGTCGCAGTTGGCGACGACGACCATGTCGGGATGCCGAGCGATGCCCTCCCGCAGACGCTTCTCGATGATGGTGATCTCGCCGACGCGGTCGAGCTGGTCCCGCGAGAGGTTCAGCAGCACCAGCACTTCCGGGTCGACCGCGTCGCTGACGTGCGGGACATGCAGCTCGTCGACCTCGATGGCCGCGTAGGGAGCGGTGCGGCCGAGGGTGAGTGTCGCGATGATCCCGGCGTCCATGTTGGCGCCGTCCGCCTGGCTGATCACCTCGCCCAGGGTCCCGAGCGCGGCGGTGGTCATCTTCGTCGTCGTCGACTTGCCGTTGGTCCCGGTGACGACGGCGGTCCGCTTGCCGGCGGCCAGCCGCTGCATGATCGACGGGTCGATCCGCGCGGCGATCAGGCCACCGATCATCGACCCCTTGCCGCGACCGGTTCGTTGCGATGCCCACCGGGCTCCGGCGGCAGCGGCGAGGGCTGTCCGGGTGCGGAGGGGGAGGCGTGCCCGGGATCGAGCGTGGGCGTCGGACATGGCGACGAGTCTGTCACAGCGGACCGGCGTGTTCTCGGCGCCATCAGCCCTGCCACGCAGCCGACGATGACGATCGCGGCGCCGGTGACCTGCAGCAGCGACGGCGCCTCACCCAGTGCGATCCACGAGGCCGTGATCCCCACCACGGGCACCATCAGCGACATCGGCGCGACGGTGCTCGCGGGGTAGCGGCCCATGAGGAAGGTCCACAGGCCCGACCCGGCGATCGTCCCGATGAGCACGACGTAGGCCAGGCCGACCAGTGCGACAAGGCCGCTGTGGTCGCCGATGGTGCGGACAGCGTCGACACCAGCGCCCGGACCCTCGACGGCGAGACTCACGAGGTAGAGCGGGATGGGCGGGACGACGCACATCCACAGCGTCAGATGCAGCGGGTTCGGGGCCTTGGCGAGTCGGCTGCCGAGGTTGCCGAACGCCCACCCCAGGCCGGCGATCAACGTCAGCACCATCGGCAGCAGGCCGGCGGTGGCGCCGTGGCCGATGCGGTCGACGGCGATGAGAACCATCCCGCCGACGGCCACGCCGATCCCCGCGACCTGCCGCACCGACATCCGCTCCCCGAGCAGCAGGACGCCCAGGATCACCGTGAACGGCGCCGACGACTGCAGCACCAGGGATGCGAGACCCGTCGGCATCCCGGTCGCCATCGCGAGGAACAGGAATGCGAACTGCACCACGCCGAACCCGGTGCCGTAGAGAAGCAGCCATCGCAGCGGCACCTGCGGTCGGGGGACGAACAGGATCACCGGGACGGCCATCACGGCGAAGCGCAGCGCGGCGAAGAAGAACGGCGGGAAGTGCTCGAGGCCGGCGTGGATGGCGAGGAAGTTCAGTCCCCACACCACGACGACCGTGAGTCCGATCAGGCGATCCCGAGTGGTCATGGGTCCGATCGTGGGGTCTGTCGGCAGTTCAGCACAATCGAATAGTCGTTACCCATATGTGTAGATTCGCTACATGGACGTGCACCGACTGAGGCTTCTCAGGGAGTTCGCCGACCGCGGCAGCGTCGGTGCCGTCGCTGATGCGATGCGGCTCACCCCGTCGGCGGTGTCCCAGCAGCTCAAGGTGCTGGGTCGCGAGGCCGGGATCGACCTCCTCGAGCAGGACGGCCGCGGCCTGCGTCTCACCGACGCCGGGAGGGCGCTGGTCCTCCGCGCCGACGACGTCATCGCCGCCGTCGACCGTGCGGCGGACGAGATGGCCGCCCACGCCCGGACTACCGTCGGGTCGGTGCGCCTGGCGATGTTCCCGTCGGCCGCCGCGCTGCTGCTGCCGGGTCTGCTCTCGCGGATGGCTGCGTCCGGCGTCGCCGTCGTCGCCACCGACGTCGACGTCCCGTACGCGTCGGCGCCCGACACCCTCGCCGATCACGATCTCGTCCTCACCCACCGCGACGAGCGCGCGCCGTCGGTGCGGTCGCCGCGTATCCGCTCGTCGGTGGTGATGCGGGAGCCGGTGGATCTCGTCGTCCCGCCGGGTCACCGACTGTCCGGGCAGGACGAGGTCACCCTCGACGACCTCGCCGACGAGGACTGGATCAGCGTGCGCGGCGGTTTCCCCGTCGACGACGTCCTGCTCTCACTGGCCACCATCACCGGTGTCCAGCCACGAGTCGTCCACCGCATCAACGACTTCGCGGTGATCGAGGCGATGGTCGCCGATGGTCACGGCGTCGCGCTGATCCCGCGGTTCGCGGTGCGGCATCCGGCGGTCCACCAGCTCGTGCTGGCCGGCGTCCGGGCAGCCCGCGTGTACGAGATCCTGCACAGGCCACAGGCTCTCGACCGCCCGGTCAACGCCTCGGTGGCCGACGCGCTGCGATCGCTGTGCGAGGCGGTCGCCGCGTCCGGGCAGCCGCGGCGCTACACGGTCGCGGGTGTACGGAACTCGTAGTCGCTCAGCGGGAACGTCGACGCGGCCCGAAACGAGGCAGTCGTCGACGTCGGGCGGAGCAGTGCGGCCTCGCCGTGCTGGTTGAAGTAGTAGCTGCGCGCGGTGGAGCACTGGCCGCGGTAGAACACCGAGTCGCCCAGGCGCTCGGTGACCTCGGTCAGGAACGCGTCGTTGGCTTCCTCGGTCACCTCGAACGACACCGCGTCACGACGCTGCAGTTCGCCGAGCAGGCGACGCATGTGGCCCATCTGCGACTCGATGGTCGTGAAGTACGAGAGCCCGCTGTAGGAGTAGGGACTGTTCAGGCTCAACAGGTTCGGGAAGCGGGGGACGGTGATGCCCTCGTACGCCTGGAACCGGTTGTCGCGCCAGAACGCGCCGAGATCGCGACCCTCGCGGCCGATGATCTGCAGGGCCGGGAAGTTCACGTCCCACAGGTTGAATCCGGTCGCCAGGACGAGGGTGTCGATCGGGGTGTGCCGGCCGTCGACGGTGACGATGCCGTCGGCGTCGAAGCGCTCGATCGGTGACGTCTCGAGACGCGTGTTCCGACGGTTGAAGGCGCGGAAGTACTTGTTGGAGAACGTGGGTCGTTTACAGCCGAAGTCGTAGTCGGGGGTCAGGGCACGCCGTGTCGCACGGTCGCGTACCGACAGCCGCAGGTGTGCCTTGGCGAGCAGCGCTGCCGCCTTGTTCATCGGCTTCGCCTGCCGGAAGTGCAGCACTCCGACGATCATCAACGCCTCCAGCAGCGCGTCGTTGACCTTCCGAGCAGCCTTCTGCGTCGCCGGAACGCGGGCGAACAGACGCCGCACCACCGGCGGGATGGGGAAATCGATCTTCGGCACGACCCATATCGGGGTGCGCTGGAAGACGGTGAGAGCCTCTGCGCGCTCGGCGATCTCGGGGATGAGCTGCACGGCGGTGGCGCCGGTCCCGATCACGGCGACCCGTTCACCGCTCACGTCGTGTGCGTCGTCCCAACGGGTGGTGTGCAGGACGGCGCCGGTGAAGGAGTCGATGCCGGGGAAGTCGGGCGTGTGCGGCTGCGAGAGGAACCCGGTCGCGGTGACGAGGAACCGCCCGGTGATCTCCTCGCCGTCGGCGGTCGTGACGCGCCAGAATTGCGCGTCGTCGTCCCACTCGGCGCGTTCGACGAGCACCCCGAACCGCATGGCATGGCGGAGGTCATAGGTGTCGGCGATGTGCTCGGCGTAGCGCTTCAGCTCCGCGCCCGGGGCGAACAGCCGGGTCCAGTTCGGGTTCGGGGCGAACGAGTAGGAGTAGGTCACCGAGGCGATGTCGACCGCGAGACCGGGGTAGTGGTTGACGTGCCAGGTGCCGCCCAGGTCGTCCTCGCGGTCGAGGATCGACAGCCGCGAGTACCCCATCTCCTGCAATGCGATGGCCGCACCCATGCCACCGAACCCCGCGCCGACGATCACCGCGTCGAATTCTGGTGTCATCGTCGACACCGCCCTTCTGTCTATAACCCCGAGTAACAGGTATCGCAGCAGTCTGCGTCACCGTCCCCGAGCCGTCAAGACCGTGTTTCACCGTCAACGACGTCCGGGTAGCCCCGGGTCACCGACGAAGGAGGACCGATGGCATCGACGACCCGCACCACCACAGACCACGACGAGATCCGCGAGTGGGTCGAGGACCACGACGGCACGCCGGCGGTGGTGCGCGGCACCGAGTCCGGGGAAGAGGTGGGTGTCCTGCGGTTCGACTTCCCGGGCGGGGCCGGTGAGGACGAACTGAGACACGTCGAGTGGGACGAGTGGTTCCAGTCCTTCGACGACGCCGGGTTGGCGCTGGTCTACCAGGAGGAGAAGGTCGACGGAAGCGACAGCACGTTCTTCCGCCTGGTCGACGCCGACGACGTCTGAGAACTCCCGGTCGATCCGGCGAGACCGGCCCCCCTGGTCGCCGTCACGCCTACGCTTCGGTTAGCGACGCTTAACGCAACGATGCGACCGAGAGGCGGGCGGCATGCAGGCCAGCGATCACCCGGAGACCAGTCACGCCGCGGGGCCGACAGAGCCACCGCTCATCGAGAAGCCCATCGGCGCGGTTCTCACGGAGACGGCCGCCGCCCATGGCGACCGCGACGCGCTCGTGGAGGTCGCGACCGGCCGCCGGTGGACGTGGGCCGAGCTGCGGACGGCGGTCGACGAGGTCGCCGCGGGTCTGCTCGCCGCCGGCATCCGCAAGGGTGATCGGGTCGCCATCTGGGCGCCCAACTGTGCGGAATGGGCCCTGGTGCAGTTCGCGACGGCGACCGTCGGCGCGATCCTGGTGACCGTCAACCCTGCATACCGAACCCACGAGCTGCGGTACGTCCTCGGGCAGTCGACTGCGCGCCTCGTCGTGGCCACACCGTCCGCCGGCTCGTCCGACTACGCGGCGATGCTGGCGGCCGTCGCCCCTGAGGTGCCGACCCTCGAGCGCACCGTCTTCATCGGCACAGACAGCTGGACGGAGTTCGTCGACGCGGGCCGTTCCGTCGACGCCGACGAGGTCACCGGGGCGCGCGAGGCGACCGCGGCGACGGATCCGATCAACATCCAGTACACGTCGGGCACGACGGGGTCGCCGAAAGGCGCCACCCTGAGTCACCGGAACATCCTCAACAACGGGTATTTCGTCGGCGAGTTGTGCGGCTACACCGAGATGGACCGTGTGTGCATCCCGGTGCCCTTCTATCACTGCTTCGGGATGGTGATGGGCAACCTCGCGTGCGTCACCCACGGGTCCACGATGGTGATCCCCGCGCCGGCGTTCGACCCCGGCGCGACCCTCGATGCCGTTGCCGCCGAACGGTGTACGTCGCTCTACGGGGTCCCCACCATGTTCATCGCCGAACTCGGGCACGAGCGCTTCGGCGACGTCGACCTGTCCTCGCTGCGGACCGGCATCATGGCCGGCTCGCCGTGTCCGATGGAGATCATGAAGCAGGTGATCGACCGGATGGGGATGTCGGAGGTGTCGATCGCCTACGGCATGACGGAGACGTCGCCGGTGTCGCTGCAGACCCGCGTCGACGACCCCGTCGAGAAGCGCGTCTCGACGGTCGGGCGGGTCGGGCCGCACCTCGAGGTCGCGATCGTCGACCCCGCGACCGGCGAGCGCGTCGCGCGCGGGGAGCCCGGGGAGCTGTGCACCCGTGGGTATTCGGTGATGCTCGGCTACTGGGACAACCCCGAGATGACGGCGGAGGCGATCGATCCCGACGGCTGGATGCATACCGGCGACATCGGGGTGATGGACACCGACGGCTACGTCGCGGTGACGGGCCGGATCAAGGACATGGTCATCCGCGGTGGCGAGAACATCTACCCCCGCGAGATCGAGGAGTTCCTCTACCGCCACCCCGACATCCTCGACGCGCAGGTGGTCGGGATCCCCGACGCCAAGTACGGCGAGGAACTGGTCGCCTGTCTGCGACTACGACCGGGCGCCGATGAGATCACAGCGGAATCGCTGCGGGAGTTCTGCCGAGAAGGGTTGGCCCGCTACAAGATCCCGCGGTACGTCCAGATCCTCGACGAGTTCCCGATGACCGTCACCGGCAAGGTGCGCAAGGTGGAGCTCCGCGAACGGGCCACGCAGGCAGTCGGGGTCACCCGGCCGTCGTCGGCCGGGTGACCCGGCCGCTCACGGCGCCCAGGTACGCGGGGCCTGCTCGCCGTTCTCCGGGGCTGCCGAGCGGTGCGCCCGGTTCACCGCCGACACGACCGCCCGCAGCGTCGCCGTCGTGATGGAGGTCGCGATGCCGACGCCCCAGACTGTCTCGCCGTCGATCTCGGTCTCGATGTAGCTCGCCGCCTGCGCGTCGAAGCCCGAGGTCAGGGCGTGCTCGCTGTAGTCGAGGACGCGGATGTCGTAGCCGACGGTGCCCAGGGCGTCGACGAACGCGGCCAGGGGACCGTTCCCGGTGCCGCTGATCTCCTTCTCGACGCCGTCGACCTTCACCACCGCGTGGATGGTGTCGTCCCCGCCGTCGACCTCGGAGGCGTCGACACGCTGGCTGATCCGTTCGAGCGGCCGGACAGGGTGCAGGTACTCCTCGGCGAAGACGTCCCACATCTCCTTCGGGTTGACCTCGCCACCCTCGCCGTCGGTGATCTTCTGGATCTCCCGGCTGAACTCGATCTGCAGACGCCGCGGCAGGGACAGCCCGTGGTCGGCCTTCATGATGTAGGCGACGCCGCCCTTGCCGGACTGGCTGTTGACCCGGATGACCGCCTCGTAGTTGCGGCCGACATCCTTCGGGTCGATCGGCAGATACGGTACGGCCCAGGTGATGTCGTCGACGTCGGCGCCGGCGGCGTCGGCGTCGACCTTCATCTGGTCGAGGCCCTTGTTGATGGCGTCCTGGTGGCTGCCGGAGAACGCCGTGTAGACCAGGTCACCACCGTAGGGGTGACGCTCGGGGACGTTGAGCTGGTTGCAGTACTCGACGGTGCGACGGATCTCGTCGATGTCGGAGAAGCTGATCTGCGGGTCGACACCACGGCTGAACAGGTTCATGCCCAGCGTCACCAGGCACACGTTGCCGGTGCGCTCGCCGTTGCCGAACAGGCAGCCCTCGATGCGGTCGGCGCCGGCCTGGTAGCCCAGTTCCGCTGCGGCGACGGCGGTCCCGCGGTCGTTGTGCGGGTGCAGGCTCAGGATGAGCGAGTCACGGCGGGCCAGGTTGCGGTGCATCCACTCGATGGAGTCGGCGTAGACGTTCGGGGTCGCCATCTCCACCGTCGCCGGCAGGTTGACGATCATCGGGTCGTCCGGGGTGGGCGTGATGATCTCGCTGACTGCGTCCACGACCTCCTTGGCGTACGACAGCTCGGTGCCGGTGTACGACTCGGGCGAGTACTCGTAGCGCCAGTGCGTCTCGGGGTACTTCTTCTCCTCGGACTTCACCAGATGTGCTGCGTCGGTGGCGATCTTCGTGATCGCCGCCTTGTCGGCGCGGAACACGACGCGACGCTGCAGGACCGAGGTCGAGTTGTAGAAGTGGACGATGACGCTGCGCGCGCCGCGGCAGGCGTCGAAGGTGCGCTCGATCAGTTCCTTGCGGCACTGGGTGAGCACCTGGATGGTGACGTCGTCGGGGATGGCGTCGTCGGTGATGATCTCGCGGACGAAGTCGTAGTCGGTCTGGCTGGCCGAGGGGAAGCCGACCTCGATCTCCTTGTAGCCCATCCGGACCAGCAGGTCGAACATGCGGCGCTTGCGCGCCGGGCTCATCGGGTCGATGAGTGCCTGGTTGCCGTCACGCAGGTCGACGGCGCACCACGCCGGCGCGCGATCGATGACCTTGTCCGGCCACGTGCGGTCGGCGAGCGTGATGGTCTCGACCTCGTCGGCGAACGGTCGGTAGCGATGGGACGGCATCGCCGAGCCGCGCTGGGTGTTCCAGGCAGGCTGGTCGGCGGGGATGGGGCCGTTGGGTTCGACGATGCGGCTGGCGGCCGACGTGAAGCTGTCTGCTGCGGGCATGGGGTGGATCTCCGGTTTCGTGTCAGCGGTCGTGGGGGAGGAGACCGGCACACGCAGGGATCCCGCGGCGAGGAGCCGGTCCGATCAGACCCCGCCGCGGCAGCCGAGGAGAAGAGCACGCCGCACGAGCGGAGACCCTACCCCCGCCCCCGCGACGGGGACAACACCGCGTCGACGGACAGGTCGGCGACCGCGTCACGGAGGGCGCGGGTCTCGTCGTCGTCGATCGAGGGAGCGGTCCCTCGACGCCAGCAGAGACCCAGCAGCTCGTGCACGGTCGCGCGGAGGCGGACATGCCGTGGCCAGTCGTCGCGGGCGAAGGCGGGCTCGTCGACGGCGGCCGCGCCCGCGGCGAGTTCGGCCTCCATCAGCGACCACTGGACGTCTCGACGACGCTCCATCGCGGTCGGGGATGTGACGGGTGCCCAGGAGACGACGTCGAGCAGCCGGGCCATCGCGGTGAGCGCTCGGGCACGGGTGAAGCGGGTGGTCCGACGGTGGGCGCGGGGCGCGACGACCCACAGCGCACCGATGCCTACCGCGACGCCGATGACCGTCTCGAGGATGCGGTCGAGCGCCGGCGTCGCGATCGCCGGACCCGACGCCGACATCGACAGCGCGAGCGGGGTGATCGCCATGACCGCGAGTCCGTAGTTGCTGACGACGGCGAGCTCGATGAGGAACGTCAGAACCGCGAGCAGCACGACGAGGACGACCGGACCCGGCGCGAGGTGATGGATCAGCGCGAACAGGCCGACGCCGGCGGTGGTGCCGACGAGACGGTGGGCGCCGCGCAGTGCGCCCCGGATGCGGTCGGGGCCGAGCTGCAGCACCAGGACGACCGCGACGATCGCCCAGTCCGGTCGGCTGAGCCCGCACAGCACCGACACCACACCTGCGACGGTCGCCGCGACCGTGACCCGCACGGTGGCGACCGCCGCGGGGCTGTCGACGTGGATCGCCGATCGGAGTCGACGGGCGATCGAGGGACGAGGCAGCGGCGCCATCGCCACCGGGTCGCCCGGGTCCGGGTCGGTACCGGTGTGCACGCGGTGGTGTGCCTCCCACAGCCGTCGGGCGAGCGGGCCGTCGACCTGCGCACCGTCGTGCAGGACACTCCACGCCTGCAACAGGGCGCCGCCCGCACCTTGGCGGAGGTGTGACGAACGGGATGCCCCGGCGTCGAGATACGCCTCCACCGATGTCGTCGCGGCGGCGACCGCGGCCGCCTCCGGCGCCCGGCGACCGACGAGCGCGGGCGCCATCCCGACCACGAGTGACCCGGCGACACCCGCCGCGGTGACCGCGACGACCTCGAGCGGGCTCACGCCGTGCTGCACGACAGACAGGGCGACGCCCCCGGTCAGGACGAGGAAGAACGGGCCGGGTGGGCCGATGCGCAGCGCGTTGCCGACGAACACCACCAGCGCCGAGAGCACGACCGACGCGGCCACGAGTCCGAGCGACGCCGCGGTCGACGGAGTCGCGCCGGCGACGTGTGCGAGCGCGCCCAGCGATCCGGCCGACACAACGAGCGCCAGACCCGCCGTGAGGATGACCCGCCATCGGATCCGATAGGGGCGGTTCTCGCCGTACAGCACCGCGAACCCGCCGAGCGCCGCGAGCAGCGCGGTACGACCGAGTCCCGCGCCGAGCAGGATCGAGGCGGGGAGTGCGAACGCCGCGGCGGCGCGGACCGCCGCCGGCCATCTGCTGCCGATCCCGTCGACCGTGACGAAGGTGCGCAGCACCGACGGCCGCGCGGGTGGCGCGGGCACGTCGGCGGCTGCGGGGGAGGTCATGAGCGGATCAGCCGCGGAACGGCAGGCCCCACTGTCCGGCGAAGGCGATCTCCTCCAGCGGGCGGCGGGTTCGCTCGCGCGCGTCCTTCTCGACGATCTTCGGGTCGAGCGTCGACGTGTCGGCGGCGAGGGTGCCGACGGCGAGGAGCACCAGCGGCCGCTCTGCGGCAGGGATGGAGAACTTCTCGATGACCGCGGGGACCTCGAACCCGGCCATCGGGTGGGCGACGTGTCCGCTCGAGACGGCCTGGATCACCATCTGGCCCACCGCGAGACCGAGGTCGACGGCGCCGTAGGTGGTGGCGTTCTCGTCCTCGACGTCGTTGCGCGTGGTCACCAGGATCAACGCCGACGCCGCCGTCGCCCAGGCGTTCCCGCGATTGAGGGTCTCCGCGAGACCGTCGAACGTCTCGTCACCGCGCACACCCACGACGAATCGGACAGGCTGGGTGGATCCCCAGGTCGGCGCCCAGCGACCGGCCTCGAGGATGTCGCGCAGATCGTCGGAGGAGATGGTCGCCGACGCGTCCAGTCCCCGTGCGCTCCACCGCTTCTCGAACAGTTCGTGCATGTGTGCCCTCCCGTCGTCGTGACGCCGTCGGGCAGACCCGGCGACCTCGGTGCTCAGACGCCGCGGGGGTCGCGCCGACGGAGCACCACCGCGATCACCGCGGCCAGCACCACGAGTAGCACCGTGGAGACGCCGACGGCAATGTGAAGTCCGTCAACGAACGCCGCCCGGGCGTCGCTCGCCAGCGAGCCGTCGCCGATCGCCCGGGCACGGTCGAGCGTCTGCCCGAGCGTGTCGGCGAAACCGCGACCGCCGTCGTCGGCGCGGAACACCGCGGTGGCGAGGGAACCGAGAAGCGCGAGGCCGAGCGCGCTGCCCAGCTCGAAGCTGGTCTCGCTGATGCCGGACGCCGCACCGGCCCGCTCCGGCGGGGCCGAGCCGACGGCGACCTCGGAGACGAGGCTGAACACGATGCCGTATCCGACGCCGGCGACTGTCGTGGGCACCAGGTACATCCACAGCGGGGTGCCGGTGCCGACGAGGAGGAGTCCCGCGTTGCCGACGGCGGCCGCCAGCAGCGCGAGGACGAACGCGGCCCGGGTGCCCAGCACGGCATCGACCGTGGAGGCGCCGAGGGAGAAGACCGCGACCGCGACGGCCATCGGCAGGCCTGCGAGCGCCGCGGCGAGCACGTCGCGGCCCAGCACCGACTGGAGGTAGATGCCGGTCAGGTAGGACAGCGCACCCAGCGTCATCATGCAGGTCAGCGCGGAGGTCACCGCCGCGGAGAACCGCGGCAGGCGGAACAGCTCGATCTGCAGCAGCGGGTGCCGGGCACGACGCTGCTGACGTAGGAAGGCGACGAGCGCGGCCACGCCCACGACACCGACGACGACGCCGGTCGTGTCGAGGCCGTCGGAGGCGATGTGCTTCACCGCGTAGACCACGGGCAGGATGCCCGCCAGCGACAGCACGACACCAAGGATGTCGAACGGTTCGCTTGTGCCCGAACGGTATTCGGGGACGAGCTTCGGCGCGAGGACCAGCAGGGCGACGAGGACCGGGACGTTGAGCAGGAAGATCGAGCCCCACCAGAAGTGGTGCAGGATGACCCCGCCGATCACCGGACCGACCGCCGACCCGCCGGCGAAGCAGGCCGTCCAGATGCCGATGGCCAGCGAGCGTCGCCGCGCGTCGGGGAACATGCTGGAGATCAGCGACAGGCTCGACGGCAGCAGCGTCGCACCGCCGACGCCCATCACGGCGCGGGCGCCGATCAGCACGGCGGCACTCGGCGCGAACGCCGCGACGGCCGAGGCGGCACCGAAGAGCATCGCGCCGCTGAGCAGGACGCGGCGTCGACCGAAGCGGTCGCCGATGTTGCCCATGGTGATGAGGAGCCCGGCGATGAGGAACCCGTAGATGTCGACGATCCACAGCTGCTGTGCGGCCGTCGGGGCGAGCTGGTCGGTGATGGTCGGGATCGCGAGGTACAGGACCGAGAAGTCCATGGCGACGAGAAGCACCGGGAAGCACATGACGGCCAGGCCGATCCAGGTGCGCATCGTCGGGACGGCGGCGTCACGACGGACGTCGGCCTCCGCGGGGTGGTGGATGGTGCTCATCGTGATCGCCTCCTTCTCGTGGTCGGGGTCGAGGCGCGTACGGCGTACGCGGGACTCTTACCGGTGCGAACATACCCAGTGAGTACGGTGTACGCAAACGAGTTCACGGGGGCCTGCATTCCGGGAAGGAGCCAGGTGTGAGCGACAGCGACGCGGGCGGGCGACTGACCCGCGAGGCGATCGTCTCGTCGGCCATCGACATCGCCGACGTCGAGGGGTTCGACGCGCTGAGCATGCGCAAGATCGCCGACCGGCTCGGGGTCGGCGCGATGTCGCTGTACCGGCACGTCGCCGACAAGGACGCCCTCCTCATGGCGATGACCGAGGAGATCGGCGCTCGGTTCCCCTACCCCTACGGCGAGCACGCCGCCGACGACCCGTCCGACGACCGCGCGGCCGTCGGGGGACGCACCTGGAGGGAGTGCGTGCAGGTCGCCACCGACACCGACTGGGACCTCTACACCCGCCACCCGTGGGTGGTCCTCGCGTACTCGTCGCCGCGACACAGCATGGGGGCGGCCAGCCTCCACTGCCTCGACTGGATGATGGCCGGGTTCTCCCAGCTCGGCGTCGACCGCGTCGGCGCCGCGGAGATGACCCTGACCCTGTGGAGCTACATCCAGGGCGTCGCGCTCACCGCGGTCAGCGCCGATCTGGTCCGCACCACCGGGCCCGACCAGGACCCCGCCCGCGGTGGCCTCGACGAGGTGCTCGACGGCACCCCACCCGTCGAACCGCCCCCGCGTATCGCCGACCTCGTCGGAGCCGGCCGCGACGTCGGCCTCACCGACATGCGCCGACGTCTCGACCGCGGTGTCGAGATGCTCTGCATCGGTTTCGAGGTGGTCGCGCGCGGCGCTCGGGGCTGATCTCGCCCGCACTTTCCTGCGTTCGCCACCGTGGCCCGGGTTCGCCCGGGGGATTTCGGTGGCGAACCCGTGCTGTAGTGGCGAGTTGGTGAGGTGGCGGGCGAAGAACCGAAAACCAGCCAGGACAGGGGAATGCGTCGCACGTTCGCGTGGTCGGCGTGCGTTCGCATGTCCTCACGTCGTTCGCACGGTGCATGCGGCGTGCGAACGTCACCGGAGCATGCAAACGGCAGGCAGGCGTGCGAACGCACCACCGATTCCCCGAACTCGCCGCCGAAACCAGACGACCTACCCGCAGTTGCCCGTGGGTAGCCGGCCCTGTCTGGCGATCAGCCATCGCGCAACGGACGTCACGAGCTGAGTCCCGGAGGCAAAAGTCCCGTCGTCTGCCCGCGCAGAGATGGCGATCGCAGTGCTGCCCCGACCGGTGGCCAGGATCCCCATCTGTCGAACAAGATATGTTCCCGACGGGTCCGGCCCCCAGCCACCTTTGAGTGCCGCACCGTCGGCGATGCCGAGGCCCCATTGTTGAGATGGGATGACCCGTTTCATCGGGTCGAGAACAGCGTTCGCGTCAGCCAAGCAGGGCAGTGCGGCCATCCACCTCGCCTGTGCAGGGAGCGACCAGGATGTTTGCCCGAATGCGGTGAAACCGGGTCGTAGACGCTGGCTCTGGACAACGGTCGTGGAGTCGCCGCCGTCGCGGAGAATCTCGCCGACGCGACCGGCAGCTGTGGACGGTGGACCCAGACTGCTCCACAGCTCCTCTGCAGCGGAGTTGTCCGACTGGGTCAACGCCGCCTCGATACTCGTGGACATCGCAGAGTCGCCATCCCGCGCCACGGCCAACGCAAGGGGCACCTTGATCGTCGACCATGCGACGTCGGTGCCCGTCGCGGGGAGCAACGTGGAGGTCGTGTCGGCGCCCACCGCTGCGACGGTGACCGCGACCCGCCCCGGTGCTCCCTCAGCCCATTGCGCAAATGCCGAAGCCAACGACGAGTTGGGTACGCCGGGCCCGCGTGCTGGAACGGACGACGACGTGGCGCCGGACACAACAGTCGTAGACGGCGGTGTCACCGTCACGGTCGTGACCGTGACCGGGGCTGGAGTCGAATCCCTAGTCGCACATCCCCCGAGGGCGACTGCAGCGAGGAGGAGGACGGTTGAGGCGAGGCGGCGCATCAATAGATGTAGACGATCGCGTTGTTCCCGCCGGCACAGGTCACGACTGCATAGTTTGCGACGCAGTTCATGTCGTAGGCGGTCCCGTTCACCGGGCTCACCGCCGTCACCACTCTGTTGCTGCCGCGCGGGCCGCTGACCGCATACGCGTAGCGCACTTCCTCCGCGAAGGGGCACGAAGTGACCGACGACCCGACCGCAGAACGCGTGTAGCCGTTGAGATTGCCGTAGGTCGAGCCGCATGCGGAACTCCCGGCGGGAGGGCCGGCTACAGGGGCCGGGGCCGGAACCGGTGCGGGCGCCTGAACGGTGTCGGGAGCGTTCGCTGCGGGGGCTGACGCGGTCACGGTCGCAGTCGAGGTCGATGCGGCCGTCTGGGCTGGCCCTGATGAACGGTTCGACACGAGAAGCCAGACCCCGGCGCCGACGAGCCCCAGGATCACGACCACCAACAAGGTCAGGAGCACCACGAGGGCGGCAGGGGGGCCGCCCCGATGAGGCGGAGGCGGAGCCGAATAGGCGGGGGCTGCATATGCCCCGGTCGGCGGGGGGAAGCCTTCAGTCGGCGGGCCTTGATCGTACGGACGTCCGTAGTTGTCCCCGGGTGTCGCCATGTCGGCCCCTGTCGAGTGCTGATCACATCTCATCGGCGCGGCGGGTCACCACGCTGACGTGCGCCGGACGGGCTCGCCGTTCACCGTGCCACCTCGCCGTCACCGCATTCGAGTCGATCACACGTTCGCCGGATTTCCCGGGCAATCCGAACATTTGCTCAGTCCTTGGACCAGATCCGATCACGCCGTCGAACGACGACCGTGGCTGTGGCGGAGTGTTCGCCAACTCGGCGCGAGCCCGATGGCCGGCGTGCGTTCGCACGGCCTTGCGTCGTTCGCACGATGCATGCGGCGTGCGAACGTCATCGGACAGTGCGAACGGCAGGCCGGCATGCAAACTGGCCACCCACTCCCCGTCCCCAGCCGGGTTTTCGCAACCACAGTGTCGGTTCGCCCGAGAGATCACGCGGGCGAAGCCGCAGTCGGGTGGCGGAACCAGAAATCCGCGGGCGAGACCCGGTTCAGCTCGCGTCGGCGACTCCGCAGCCGAAGCGGCGGCGGTAGGCGGTCGGGGACAACCCGACCGATGACGTGAAGTGGTGCCGCAGCAGTGTCGCCGAGCCGAATCCGACCTGGGTGGCGACCTGTTCGACGGCGATGTCGGTCGACTCCAGCAGCGTCCGGGCATGGCCGACGCGCTGTTCGGTGAGCCACTTGTGCGGGGTGGTCCCGACCTCGTCGACGAATCGGCGGGCGAAGGTGCGGGACGACATGTGGGCCCGGCGGGCGAGATCCTCGACGGCGATGTCGGCGTCGAGGTTCTCGACCATCCACGCGAGAATGGCGCCGAACCCGTCGTCCGAGCAGCGGGGGACCGGCGCGGCGACGAATTGCCGCTGGCCTCCGTCGCGGTGCGGCGGCACCACCATGCGTCGGGCGATGGCGTTGGCGACGACCGGTCCGTGTTCCTCGCGCACCACGTACAGGCAGGCGTCGATCCCGGCCGCGGTGCCGGCGCTGGTGATGATCGGGTACTCGTCGGCGAACAGCACGTCGGTGTCGACGCGGACGGCGGGGAACCGTTCGGCCAGCAGCTCGCCGTGTCGCCAGTGCGTGGTGCATCGCTTTCCGTCGAGCAGGCCGGTCGCGGCGATGGCGAACGCCCCCGAGCACACCGACAACAACCGACCTCCGCGGGCGACGACCTCCCGCAACGTCTCGAGCACCTCGACGGGTGGATCGACGTCGGTTCTCCCGCCGGGGATCGCGACGAGGTCGGCGTCGAGCGCAGCCGACAGCGGGTGCGGCGCGATCACCGACGCCCCGTTGCCGCTGCTCAGCGGGACGCCGGGAGTCGGGGAGCAGATCCGCAGCTCGAACGGCGGGACACCGTCGTCGGTGCGGTCGAGCCCGAACACCTCGTGGATCACGCCGTACTCGAACAGCGCGACGGGTTCCTGGACGATCACCGCGACGGTCTTCAGCACGTCACCATGATGGCAGAAAATTTACCGGGGGTGTCATCGCTGCCACTGGTGGCACGAAATCGGCGGTCGCAGGATAACTGCCATGACATTTCTCGCCTTCCTGATCGTCACCGTCCTGTTCGTCGTGGTCCTCGCCCTGACCGACCGCCGCAGCCGCCGGGCCCAGGGCCTGCCCACTCTCGACTCGTACCCGGGTCACATCACCGACCTCGGCCCCGACACCGATCGCATCCGGGAGGAGGTCCGGGGCATCGCCGCGCACGAACAGCCCGCCGCCGAGCGGCACGGCTTCCCCGGCCCGGGGTGGATCGGGGTGCGGTGAGGTCCGACGGCTCAGATGGCGTGCGGGTAGACCGTGAGCATGTGCGCACCGAACCAGGAGCTCAGCGCCACCACCGCGACCAGCACCCACGCCTGGGTGAACGGTCGACTGCGGGCCAACGCGATCGCGGCCGGCACCAGCAGCACGAACGCGGGCAGGAGCAGTCTCGGTCGGCTCATCATCAGCCCGCTCGACGCGCCGATCGACACCACGACCAGCGTCCCGTAGACGAGCACGGGCCAGGGGAGGCGCTCCCACACGGCCACCGCCACGAGTGCGACTGTCGCGACGGTGATCCACGCCGTCGCGACCAGCGCGACCTCCGACGAGTTCACCAGCGAGTAGTTGACGAAGTCCCAGGTGCTGCGGCCCCAGTCGATCTCCGTCCCCCAGCCCTGCGTCTGGATGGTGAACCACCCTGTCGGACTGCCGGTCTGGTGCCACACGACGGCGAGATAGCCGATGTAACCCAGCGGGGCGAGCACGAACGCGATCCACGTCGACGGTCCGTCACGACGCGCCAGCAGCGCCGCGAGCATGACGACGCCGATCAGCACGACGGCCGTGGGCCGGGTGAGGCCGGCCCCGAGCGTCATGAGCCCGGCCAGGATCCAGCGGTGCTCGAGCACCCCGAGGAGCGCCCACACGGCCAACGCGCAGAAGAGCGCCTCGGTGTACGCCATCGACAGCACGATGCCCATCGGCGCGGCGGCGAACAGCACGACGAAGATGAGCCCGACGCGGGTCGGGTCGGGATCGCCGGTCGGCGAGGGGTTCTCGTTCCACAGCATCGACACCCGCGTGCGGGCGCGCAGGTTGTCGGTGAACCACCCGCGACCGCTCGGCCGCTCCGACATCCGTCGGGCGCACAGCGCGCCGAGCCGCGCCACACCGACCGCCGCGACCGCGCCGAGCACGATGTTCACCGCGATCGCGGCGCCGAGCACCGACACGCCGGGGATGTCGGCCACCAGGCCGACGAGGTAGGGGTAGCCCGGGAAGAACGCGTACGGCGTGTTCGCGTCGCGGTACCCGTGGGCGTCGGCCTGCGTGTACGGGACGCCGTCGTAGCCGTACTCGGCGATCGCCAGCATCCACTTGCCGTCCCACGCCGAGAGCGAGGCGCTCAGCGACCCGCCGCGCAGGTCGGTGAACCGCGCGAGCGTCGCGACCCCGATCGCCCGCACGGCGAGGAAGAGGACCACCGGGAGCACCCAGTCCCGGCCCGCGAGCCAGGCGACGGCGCCGCCGGGCCGCGTCGTCGTCTCGCCCGCGTCGTCGACGGTCGCGGTGGTTGTGGTCGCCACGGCAGAGATCGTAAGCCGATCCGGCACGGACGCCGCTCCGGCGACGAGGCGCAGCGCCCGATCTGCCCTTCTCGGCCGGTCGGTAGTGTGTGGCGCGTCATCGCCGAGACGACGCGCATCGTGGCGCGCATCGGCGACCCGAGGAACGAATCGCGTGGAGGTACGCCGGCGTGGCACTCGTGGTGCAGAAGTACGGCGGGTCGTCCGTCGCGTCGGCCGAGCGGATCCGGCGGGTCGCCGAGCGCATCGTCGAGACCAAGAAGGCCGGCCACGACGTCGTCGTGGTGTGTTCGGCCATGGGCGACACCACCGACGAACTGCTCGATCTCGCCGAGCAGGTCTGCCCGTCGCCGCCCGGCCGCGAGATGGACATGCTGCTCACCGCCGGTGAGCGCATCTCCAACGCCCTCGTCGCGATGGCCATCAGCTCGCTCGGCGCGCACGCGCAGTCGTTCACCGGATCGCAGGCCGGCGTGATCACCACCAGCAGCCACGGCTCGGCGAAGATCATCGAGGTCGCGCCGGGTCGTCTCCGCAGTGCCCTCGACGAGGGGAAGATCGTCCTGGTCGCGGGCTTCCAGGGCGTCTCGCAGGACACCAAAGACGTCACCACCCTCGGCCGCGGCGGCTCCGACACCACCGCCGTCGCGCTCGCGGCCGCGCTGAACGCCGACGTCTGCGAGATCTACACCGACGTCGACGGCATCTACACCGCCGACCCGCGCATCGTGTCCGACGCGCGGCACCTCGAGACCGTCTCCTTCGAGGAGATGCTGGAGATGGCCGCGTGCGGCGCGAAGGTGCTGATGCTCCGCTGCGTCGAGTACGCCCGCCGCTACAACGTTCCCGTTCACGTGCGCTCGTCGTACACCACCAAGCCCGGGACCATCGTGTCCGGATCGATGGAGGACATCCCCGTGGAAGACGCAATCCTGACCGGTGTCGCACACGACCGCAGCGAGGCCAAGATCACCGTCGTCGGTCTCGACGACCGGCCGGGCTACGCCGCCAAGGTGTTCCGTGCCGTGGCCGACGCCGAGATCAACATCGACATGGTCCTGCAGAACGTCTCCAAGGTGGACACCGGCAAGACCGACATCACCTTCACGCTGCCGCGCGAGCTCGGCCCGGTCGCGACGAACAAGCTGATGAAGCTCAAGGACGAGATCGGGTTCTCCGAGATCCTCTACGACGACCACATCGGCAAGGTGTCGCTCGTCGGCGCGGGGATGAAGAGCCACCCCGGCGTCACCGCCACGTTCTGTGAGGCGCTGAGCAACGCCGGCATCAACATCGAGCTCATCTCCACCTCGGAGATCCGCATCTCGGTGCTCACCCGCGACAGCGAACTCGACGACGCCGTGCGCGCGCTGCACGCCGCATTCGACCTGGGTGGCGACGAGGAAGCCGTCGTCCACGCCGGAACGGGGCGCTGAGCCATGGGCATCCGTGTCGGTGTCGTCGGCGCGACCGGTCAGGTCGGTGCCGTCATGCGCACCCTGCTGGCCGAGCGCGATTTCCCCGCCGACGAGGTGCGGTTCTTCGCGTCGTCGCGGTCGGCGGGCAAGAAGCTGCCGTGGCGCGACGGTGAGATCACCGTCGAGGACGCGTCGACCGCCGATCCCTCCGGCCTCGACGTCGCCCTGTTCTCCGCCGGCGCCACGATGTCCCGTGAGCAGGCGCCGCGGTTCGCCGCCGCGGGCGTGACCGTCGTCGACAACTCGTCGGCGTGGCGCAAGGACCCCGAGGTCCCGCTGATCGTCTCCGAGGTGAACGGTCATCTGGCCCACACCCCGCCCAAGGGCATCATCGCCAACCCGAACTGCACCACGATGGCCGCGATGCCGGTCCTCAAGCCGCTGCACGACGAGGCCGGCCTCCGCCGCCTCATCGTCTCGAGCTACCAGGCCGTCTCGGGCAGTGGGCTCGCCGGCGTCGAGGAACTCGCCGGGCAGCTGCGCGCGGGGATCGACGACGTCGAGAAGCTCGTCCACGACGGCTCGGCGGTCACCGGCCCCGACCCCGTGAAGTACGTGGCCCCCATCGCGTTCAACGTCCTGCCGCTGGCGGGGGCCATCGTCGACGACGGCTCGTTCGAGACCGACGAGGACCAGAAGCTGCGCAACGAGTCGCGCAAGATCCTCGACATCCCCGAGCTGCTCGTCAGCGGCACCTGTGTGCGCGTGCCCGTCTTCACGGGCCACTCGCTGTCGATCAACGCCGAGTTCGACCGGCCGCTGTCACCGCAGCGGGCGCAGGAGATCCTCGCCGACGCGGCCGGCGTGAAGGTCGTCGATGTGCCGACGCCGCGCGACGCCGCGGGCATCGACGAGTCGCTGGTCGGACGCTTCCGCGTCGACCCGGGTGTGCCGGACGGCCGTGGCCTGGCCCTGTTCGTCGCGGGCGACAACCTGCGCAAGGGCGCGGCGCTGAACACCATCCAGATCGCGGAACTGCTCGTCGCGCGGTGACGGCGGTGGCTCCTGCGACGGGTGCCACACTGGGGTCATGAGCACGGCACGAGAACCCGACCCGGACGGCGCGCCCGACCGGGTGCCGAGCATGGCCGAGCTCGACGCGATGGACATGGCCGAGATCGCGGCGGGTCGCACGTCGGCCGACAAGCACCTGCGTGACGAGGACCCCGGTCCGCCGCCGGCCTCACTGCGTCATGCGCTGACCGTCTGGTACGCGCAGGCGGCCCTCGGGCTCGTCTCCGCCGTCTACGGCTTCGTCGCGCTCGGGACGATCGGCGACGCCCTGCGGGCCCGCCTCGCCGACGGCGTCGTCCGTGACCCCCGCAACGCCGCGCCCGCGTCGAACATCGACTCCCTGTCGTCGACGGTCCCGCCGGTCCTGCTGGTCGGGATCCTCGTGGCGCTGGCCGTGCAGTACCCGCTGCTCGTCGCGATCGCCCGCCACCACAGCCGCAACTGTCGGAACTTCTACGTCACCGTCGTCGTGGTGACGCTGCTCGCGATCCCCGTCGGCGTCGACCTGCTCTTCGACTACCCGCAGGTCCCGACGGTGCTGACCGTCATCGCGTGGGTCCAGTTCGGCCTGCTGGTGCTGTCGGCCCTGTTCACCTTCCGGCGTGACGTCAACCTCTGGCTGCCCGCGCCGATGCGTCTGCGTCCCGGTCGGACGACCGGCTACTGAGGTCACCCTCACCTGCAGGGAATGCCCCATGCGTGACCCAGCGTTGGCTCATGGCGGTGAGCCGCGTGTCCCGCGCGGCACCGACGACCGAAAGGACTGCAGATGAGCATCGATCCGGCTTACACCATCTCCTCCAAGGCCACCGGCGGTGGACGCGACGGCCAGGTGTACTCCGCGACGGGCAACATCGACCTCGACCTCCGTCCGCCGAAGGAGCTCGGCGGCAGCGGCGAGGGCAGCAACCCCGAGGAGCTCTTCTCAGCCGGCTACGCCGCGTGCTTCCTCGGCGCCCTGCACGCCACCTCGAAGCAGGCGGGCACCCCGGCTCCGGACGACAGCACCGTGAACGTCACCATCGGGATCGGCAAGGACCCGGCCGACGGCGGTTTCGGGCTCACCGCCACCATCGACGTCACCCTCCCCGGTCTCGACCAGGAGACGGCCGACAAGCTCGCGCAGGGCGCGCACGCCTTCTGCCCGTACTCGAAGGCCACCAAGGGCAACATCGAGCAGACCGTCCACGCGCACGTCTGACCTGTCCGCGCCGGTGACCGCCGGCGCTCAGTCGAACCACGGCGACACGATCCGGCCGTCCGGGTCGTGTCGCCGTCGTGTGTCGGCCAGGCGGGCCGTGTTGGCCCCGAACCACCGGTCCGCCGGCGCCCCCGCCTCGGCGTAGTTGGCGTATCCGCCGTCGGAGCGATCGGCCACCCTCGCGTGGCAGTCGGTGAGCCAGGCGAGGGCGTCGGTCTCGGTGTCGTCGGCGGCGAGGGGGTCGACGATCCACTGCACGACCGCCGTGTGGCCACGCCACGGGAACGCAGTGTCGGCCGCACCGAGATCCGTCACCGCACCGTCGAGCGGATCGACGATGGCCGACGCGGCGTGGCCCGTCGCGCGCCGGGCACGGACGGCGTCGACCACGGCGATCGCGGTCGTCTCGTCGACCGTCCGCAGGATGTCGGACCCGCCGACGAAGGGATGCGGCGTCTGCGACGAGTACCGCGCGAACAAGTCGAGTGTGCCCGTCGGGTCGAGGCTGGTCGTCTGCGCCGCACGAGGGTCGGCACCGACCAGACGCACGAGATCTGCTGCGGCGGAGGTGCCCTGGCCTTTCGCGGTGATCATCAGGACCGTCGCGCTGACGTCGTCCACCCCGGTCGAGGCGATGGTCACCGTCGCCCACACGTCGCGCTGCTGCCTCGCCGTCCAGCGCACAGCCGAGGCGACTGCGGCGGGTGCGTCGGCGTCGGCGAAGGTCATCGCGACCACATCCCTGTCGCGGGCGCTCGCGGTCCGCAACGTCATGGCGACGACGACACCCACGGCGCCGCCGCCCCCGCGGGATGCCCAGAACAGGTCCGGGTTCTCCGTCGTTGTGGCGGTGACCACCTCACCGGACGGCAGCACGACGTCGACGGAGACCAGGCGGTCGCAGGTGAGACCGTCTGTCCGGGAATCGATCCCGATCCCGCCGCCGAGCGTCGATCCGCCGACACCCACCGTCGGACACGTCCCCACGGGCACCGAACGGCCCGTCTGCGCGAGAGTCCGCTGCAGGGGGCCGAGCTGGGAACCCGGTGTGACGGTGACGGTCTCGGGGTCGACGACGATCCCGCCCGTCAGCCGCCGGAGGTCGAGCACGACCGCACCACCGGCCGCCGACGCGCCGATGTAGGAGTGGCCCCCACTGCGCACCGCGACCCGCAGCCCGAGGTCGCGCGCGACACCGAGGGTCGCGACCACCTCCTGCACCGTGGTCGGGGCGACGACGGCGAGCGGCGCGGCGTCGTCGAACCGGCTGTTGAAGATCCGTGTGGCCGCGGTCCATCCCGGGTCGAGCGGGGTGGTGAGGCCGCCTCCGCTGACCGCGGCCAACGGTCCGAGCCCTGACGCGGATCCGGTGTCCGCCCAGGCCGCGACGGGCCGGACCGCGCCCAGCAGGCCGGCGGCGGCGAGCCCACGCAGCACCGCCCGTCGCGTCGCCTCCGGTCGGCCCACGCCGTCCTCCGATCGCCCGTCACATCCTCCAGCCGGATCGTATCGACGCCGCCCGCGACGCACCGGCCGAGCGCTCGGTCTCCCGGCTTGTACGGTGACCTGCGTGAGCAGCACAACAGCCGCCGTGGTCCTGGTCGTGGTCACCGTCGTGGCCGCAGGCGCGTTCGTCGCCCACCGCCGTGGCGACGCCCGTCGCCTGGAGGACCAGGCGGCGGTGGTCGAGCGGTTGCGATCACTGGCCGGCACGGACCCGGTGCACCGGGCCGCGGTCGACGAGTTCGAGGTCCGGATCTATCAGCGGTTGTTCTCGGCCGGCACCGTCGGACCGCGTCTCGTCGCGGCGGCATGGGCGTCGGTGGGTGCGGTGCTCGGCGCCGCCGGCACCGTGGTGGCGGCACAGGGTGACGGGCTCGGATCGCTGGTGCTGCTCATCCTCTGCGGCGTCGCGACCGCGGTGTTCGGGATCCTGACGGTCGTCCACCTCGTCCGGACGCTGTACGCGGTGACCACGATGCCGCGTGTGACGGTCGACGACCTGTCCGCCGACGCCGACGAGGCCTGATCAGCGGGTTTCGACTGCGGGGTACGGGGGTACCCCGTCGGCCATGGCCGTCGAGAGCACGCTGGCGCAGCGCATCGCGCAGATCACCGAGCAGTACCCGGACCGCGCGGCGCTCGCCTTCGACGCCGACGGCAAGCTCATGGACTGGCGTGAATCCGATGGCGACGGCTGGGTGAACGGGTCGCTGGACGGCGAACGGGCCATCGAGGTCCCCGGCGGTGCCGACGAGCACGCGGTGCAAGCAGCCGTCGACGCCCGCGGCTGAGCGATCGGGAGGTCTCCTGCGCCGTCGGTAGCGTGGTGGCGTCGGCGCGACGTCAGGAGATCTCCATGCCCGCAGCGGTGTTCGTCGTCGGCGCAGGCCCCGGTATCGGACGGTCGGTGGCGCGACGGTTCGCCGACCGGGGTCACCGCGTCGGTGTCCTCGCGCGGTCGTCGTCGACGATCGACACCCTGCTCGAGGGGCTGCCGACGTCCGCGGCGGGTGTGACGGCCGACGTCGCCGACGAGAGCGCACTGCGCGGCGCGCTGGACGATCTCGTCGACCGGCTCGGCGTGCCCGAGCTGGTCGTCTACAACGCGGGCGTGATCCGTCAGGACACCGTGGCCGATCTCGACGCCGACTCGCTGCGCGACACCCTCGCCGTGAACGTCGGCGGGGCGGTCACCACCGCGTCGTCGCTGCTGCCCCGCATGGCCGCGGCCGACGGCGGCAGCTACCTGCTGACGGCCGGGATGCCCGAGCCGCTGCCGCAGCTGACCAGTCTGTCGCTGGGCAAGGCCGCGCTGCGTGCACTCGCCAGACTCCTCGACACCGAGTTCGGCCCGGCCGTCCGGTCCTCCACGGTCACGGTGTGTGGACCCGTGGCACCCGGCACCGCCTACGACCCGGACACCATCGCCGCGGAGTACGAGCGTCTGCACCTCTGGGACGGCCCCGACCGTCCGGTCGACCTGCGGTTCGGCGATCCCGCCGACGCCGCCGGCTGAGCCCACCGAACGCCGGGTACGCCGACCAAGCACTTGCTAGGTTCGGTCGATGGTCATCCTCCGCCGAGTCGTGCTCGCGGTGACGGTGGCGGTCGCCGTCGTCGCCGGCCCCACCGTCGGCGCACAGGCGGCCCCGCTGCCGGTCGCCTACGACTTCTTCTCGGGCGTGGGTCCCGAGCTAGCCCATCCCGGCGGATCACTGCCGGGCTCGAACGACTTCGCCTGCCGCCCGAGCCCCGAGCACCCGGACCCCGTGATCCTGGTGCACGGCACCGGCGGGTCGCGGCAGACCAACTGGGGCACCTACGTCCCGCTGCTGAAGAACGCCGGATACTGCGTCTTCGCGCTGACCTACGGCGCGCTGCCGGGTCCCTGGCCGATCACTGCGATCGGCGGGATGGGCCCGATGCGCGAGAGCGCCCGACAGTTCGGGCTGTTCGCCGAACGTGTGCTCGCGGCGACCGGTGCCGCACGCGTCGACGTCGTCGGCCACTCCCAGGGCACGCTCATCCCCGCGCTGTGGGTGAAGAGCGGGGCCGGCGCCGGGAAGATCGGCAGGTACGTGTCCCTGGCCGCCCTGTGGGACGGGACGTCGCCCGCGGGTGCGGGGTCGATGCTCGACCTCGCGCGGCAGCGCGGACTCCTGACCGGGCCGCTGCCCGTCTGCGCGGCGTGCGGCGAGTTCGACCCGAACTCGCCGACCATCCGGGGCCTGCACGCCGGTGGCCTGTACGACCCCGGCATCACCTACACCAACATCGCGACGATCCACGACGAGGCCGTCGTCCCGTACACCTCCGGTCTGGTGCCCGGCGGGGCGAACGTGACGAACATCGTCGTCCAGGACGGGTGTCCGCAGGACCTGACGGAGCATGCGGGACTGGCGGGTTCGCGCCGGGCCGCGACCTTCGTCCTGAACGCCCTCGACCCGGTCCACCCGCGTCCCGCGGTGTGCGAGCGAGCCGCCCCGTTCACCGGCAGTCGGTTCTGACCTGACGCGATCTGCACACCCCCGCGGGGTGCACTGTAGGGCGTGGGTGCAATTTTTCTGCAAACCGTGCAGTTGCACGCAATCAGGCCGTCTGCCTGCGGAAACGTGTCTCCGACGGCGTGTATTTTCGACACCGGGAACCGAGAATTCTCGTCGTGAGGGGGGCGTCATGAGGGACATGCCGCGGCCTGTGTTGAGTCCGCGCGAGGCGGAGGTCCTCCGCCTGTGGATCCAGTCGGAGAGCAAGGACGAGGTGGGCTCCGCACTCACCATCGCGCCGGCGACGGTCATGACCCACATCGCCCGGATCCGGAGCAAGTACGCCGACGTGGGGCGCCCGGCGCGGACCAAGGCGCAGCTGCTCGCCCGGGCGCTGCAGGACGGCCTGGTGCAGCTCGACGACCTCTGAGATCGCGACGGCGGTCAGCGCGGCAACAGCTCGGCGAACGCCGCGGAGAACAGTCGCGTGCAGACGTGCTCGATGGCGGCCGGGTCCGCCGTGGCCTCACCCAGCACCCAGTCGACGAGGAGCTGGTTCACCGCCCCGACGAGCCCGATCGCGCTGAGCCGGAACTCGTCGGTGGTCTCCGACAGCCCCGCGTGCGCCATCCCCGCGGTGACGATGATCTCGGCGAAGTCCCCGATGACGCGTCGTCGGCGCGCATCCAGTGCGGGGCTCACGCCGACGACCTCGAGCAGCATCACGCGTGCACGACGACGGTCCGCGGTGAGGTACCCGATGAACTCGGCCAGCGCGACGTGCGCCAGCTCGGCGATCGTCGGCAGCGTCTTGTCGATCGCGTCGACGGTGCGACGGCCCACGTCGTCGACGATCTCGTCGTAGACGGCGAGCAGCAACGCCTCGCGCTCGTCGAACGACTCGTAGAAGTAGCGCTGCGTGAGTCCGGCGCGATCGCAGACCTGCTTCACCGACACCCGCTGATAGCCCTCGGTGCCGAAGAGGTCGAGGCCTGCCTCGAGCAACGCGGCCCGGCGCTCGGCGACGCGCGCAGCGGTCGACCGGCCCCCGTACCGGCGGCCACCGGTACGTCGGTCCACAGCTGTCGGCGCGTCACCCACGGGCGCCGATGCTACCGCCCGGGGGACGTCACGGGATGCGCGTCGGGAACGCGGGCGTGTCAGATACCCTGCCCTCGGGGCGGGCGAACCGGGAGAGGTCGATGCGCGAACACACCGTGGTGATCGTCGGGAGCGGGTTCGGCGGGCAGTGCGCCGCCATGCGCCTGCTCGACCGGGGCATCGACGACTTCGTCATCCTCGAACGCCGCGACTTCGTCGGCGGCACGTGGACGCAGAACACCTACCCGGGTGCCGCCGTCGACGTCCCGTCACCGCTGTACTCGATCGCCGGCGAGCCCTACCCCTGGGACCGGCTGTTCGCGAAGCAACACCAGCTCGCCGACTACACCCGCGACGTCGTCGCACGACACGGCCTCGACCGCCACATCGTCCTCGGTGCCGAGGTGACCGGCATCGAGTGGGAGGACGACGCGTGGACGGTGCGCACGTCCGCAGGCGACTTCCGTGGGCAGTTCGTCGTCAACGCCTCCGGCCCGCTGAGCACCCCTGTCGTGCCCGACTTCCCGGGCCGGGACACGTTCGCGGGCCCCGCGTTCCACACCAACGACTGGGACCACGACGTCGACCTGGCCGGCAAGCGTGTCGCGATCGTCGGCAGCGGTGCCAGTGCGGCACAGGTCATCCCGGCGATCGTCGACGACGTCGAGCACCTCCACGTGTTCCAGCGGACCCCGCACTGGGTGCTGCGCCGCCACGACGTCTCGTTCGGTCCGCGGCTCGCGCGGTTCCTCGCCCGGCCGTGGGTCAACAACATCCTCCGCTCGGCGATCTACTGGAACCTCGAGACGCGCATCATCGGCTTCAAGTACTCGCGTCAGGCGATCCACCTCGTCTACGAGACGGCGGCGAAACGGCTGCTGCGCAGGACGATCCGGGATCCGGAGCTGCGCGCGAAGCTCACCCCCGACTACACGCTGGGCTGCAAGCGGGTCATCCTCTCGAGCACCCTCTACCCGGCTCTGGCGCGCGACAGCGTCACCCTGCACGACAAGACCGACGGCATCGCCGAGGTCACCCCGACGGGCATCGTCACGACGCAGGGCGAGCACGTCGACGTCGACGTCATCGTCTGGTCGACCGGGTACGACTTCGCCGACGGCCTGGTCTCGTATCCGGTCAAGGGCGTCGACGGGCGCATGCTCGCCGACGCGTGGTCACCGTTCCCGCGGGCCTACCTGGGCACGACGATCCCGTCGTTCCCCAACCTGTTCGTCGTCACCGGCCCGAACACCGGCATCGGTCACACGTCGGCCATCTTCCTCATCGAGGCGCAGATGGACTACATCATGACGGCCATCGACGAGGTGCGGTCGCGCAGAGCGCGGACCATCGACGTCACCGAGGACGCCGAGCGGCGCTACACCGAGATGATCCACCGGGAGATGAAGGGCACCGTGTGGGAGGCCGGCGGGTGCAACTCCTGGTACAAGTCCGCCGACGGTCACGTGGTGGTGACGTACCCGGGCTTCAGCTTCACGTTCCGTCGACTGGCCCGGGACTTCCGCCCGGAGGATCACCGGGTCGCGTGACCCCCGGGCCGCTGGTCCCCGGCTGACTCCGAGCCCGCGTCGACGAGCCGTCGCGCGACCTCGGCCAGCGGTGCGTTGCCGTCCTGGGACAGCTTGCGCAGCAGGGCGAATGCCTGCATGGCGTCGACACCGAAGCGCTCCATGATCATCCCCTTCGCCTGACCGATGGTGTCGCGGCTGGCGAGAGCGCTGCGGAACTCGCCCTGCTGACGGGTGCGGAACATCGCCAGCGCGGCGTGCGTCGCGAACACCCGGCCGATCTCCCGGCTGTCCTCGTCGAAGGCGTTCGCGGTGTCGGAGAACAGGTTCAGGGCACCCAGCGTGCCCTGGTGGGTGAAGAGCCGGAAGGACATGCTCGACCGGGCCGGCGTCTCGTCGACGATCCGCCGCGAGAGGCGGGGCCACCGCGGGTCGTTCGCGATGTCGTCGACCCAGACCACGGTGTCGTCGGAGGCGGTGGTCTCGGACGCCGCGGCCAGACATGGTCCCTCGCCGGTCTCCTGTTGGAGACGGTCCAGGGTGACCATGATGTCGTCGGTGGGGGCGACCGTGGTCAGCGTGCGCCGCGTGGCGTCGACGAGGAGCACCCCGGCGTGGTCGGTGCCGGCCACGTTGTCGAGGGCGCCGGCGGTCACCGCGACGAGCACCGTCTCCAGCGCGTCCGGCGCGGACTCGGGCACCGCGTGCAGTTCTCGCGCGAGCTCGGCCATACGCCGATGGATGTCCACGCGCCCTGGCATACCCGGTGCCGCAACGGGTGAAACACCCGGGCGGTCCGGCCGGTCGGGCGCGGCTCAGTCGCGGTCGAACGTGCCGTAGACGGTCAACGCACGGTGGTCGACCCGGAACCGCGCGGTCTCGCAGCGGGTGCGGACCTCGCCGTCGAGCGCGACCGCGGTCGGGCCGTCGAGCGAGACGACGTCGAGCTCGGAGACCCGGGCCTCCCGGTACAGCGGCGACCGGTCGAGGCGACCGATGGCCGCGGCGAGCATGATCCGGGGGATCGCCCACCGCATGCCGACGTCGAGCACGCGGACGTCGAGCACCCCGTCGTCCATGTGCGGGCGGTGGGCCGGGGCGAACCCGGGCGTCTCGTAGGTCGAGGCCCCGATGAAGAACATCGACGTGGCGACCTCGCGGTCGTCGAGCCGCAGCCGCACGGGTCGCTCCCGGCGCAGCACGTGCAGCAGCGCGATCAGCGAGGCGACCGGCTTGCCGACCCGGCGCTCGTACCGTTCGCGGTACCGCACGAACTGCGGGTAGGTGCCGATGTTCGCGTTGTTGACGAACGCGGTGTCGTCGTTGAGGACGGCGAGATCGACTGCGGCAGCACGTCCTTCGCGGATGGTGACCACGGTGTCGTGGACGGTCGGACACCCGATGTCCTTGGCGAAGTGGTTGAAGGTCCCCGCCGGGACGACGGCGAGCGGGATACCGGCCGACCTCGCGGCGGCCGCGGCGGCACCGACGCTGCCGTCGCCCCCGCCGATGGCGAGGACCCGTGCGTCGCGGGCCGCGTCCGCGAGGACGGTGGAGAGGTCGTCGCCCTCGTCGAGGGTGACGATCCGTGCGGCGGGGAGTCGACGCGCGACGACATCGGCCACCCGGGCTCCGGTACCCCCTCCGGACGCGGGGTTGACCACCATCACCACGCCGTCGCCGTCCGGTCGGGGCGGGACGTCGATCCAGGTGGGCTCGGGCGCGCGCTCACGGTGCACCGACAGCGGCGGGAACGCCCGGGCGAGTCCCCAGGCGATCCCCGCGCCGGTCGCGAGGCCCACGACCACGTCGCCGGGATAGTGCGCGCCGGTGGCCACGCGGGACAGACCCACGGCCCCGGCCAGCGGGGCCAGCGCGACGCCGAGCGCCCGGTTCTCCACCGCGACGGCGACGGTGAACGCCGCGGCGCTGGCCGAGTGCCCGGACGGCATGGACCCCGACGTCGGGGTGGGGACGAGGCGGGCGAGCGGCACCGCGTCGGTGACGGGACGGCGTCGACCCCAGATGCGTTTCGCGATCTGGTTGGTGACGAGGCTGCTCACCGCCACGCTCGCGACGCCGCGCGCCGCAGCGCGCTGCGCGGACCCCACCCGGGAGATGCCGAGGAGCGCGGCGATGCCGAACCACAGTCGCGAGAAGTTGGCGGCGATCGTCAGCCGCCGCATCGTCACGTCGAGGACGGGGGAGTCGGTCCGGGCGACCGCCAGGAACACGGCGCGGTCCATCCGTGACGCCCACGACGCGAGGCGCGTCCGCCGCCGTCGGACCCGAAATCGGTTGCGCACGCGTGGCCCTTCGTCGGTGGCGGTCGGCGTGCGGTGGTCGACCCACGCCGGCGGCACTCGACCGCCTGTCCGATTCTGCCCTCGATGCCGTCAAGGCGCGGCAGGCACCCGTGAACACTTGTACTCTCGGGAAGAGACGAGCGTCACAACGAGTTGTGGAGGGGGTGAACGTGCTCAGCCGACCGCCGCGCCCACAGCGCGTTGACGAAGACGGACCGAAGTCCGAAGGGGTGCAGCATGGCTGAACGGGGAGCGACACCACAGGTGTCCCCTGCGCGTCGACTCTTCCTCAAGGGCATCCGTGCCCTGTTCAGCCCTCTCGAGCCGGACGACTACATCGAGCTCATCAACCCGCTGTGGACGACCAAGGAGTTGCGCGGTCGGGTCGAGGAGATCCGGCCGGAGGGTACGGACGCGGCCACCGTCTGGATCCGTCCCGGCTACGAGTGGCAGGGACACAAGCCCGGACAGTACGTCCGCCTCGGGCTCGTCATCGACGGCAAGTTCCACTGGCGCGCCTACTCGCTCACCTCCGACCCGGAGCCGCGCGACGGACTCATCAGCGTCTCGCCGAAGCTCGTCGAGTCCGGGACGGTCTCGCCGTATCTGGTCGAGCGGATCAAGCCGGGCGAGATCGTCCGACTGAGCGACGTCGAGGGAACGTTCCTCCTGCCCGACCCCCTGCCGGACAAGATGCTCTTCATCAGCGCGGGCAGCGGCATCACGCCGATCATGAGCATGATGCGTGAGCTCGACCGGCTCGACCAGATGAAGGACATCGTCGCGATCCACTCGATCCACGCGCGCGAACAGACCATGTTCAGCAAGGAGCTCGAGAGGTTCGACCGCGAGCACGACGGCTTCCAGCTCCACCTGCGGGTCACCGGCGACGAGGGGCGGATGAAGCCCGCGGACCTCGACGACCTGTGCCCGGACTGGCGTGAGCGCGAGACGATGGCGTCCGGGCCGGGCGAGCTCCTCGACGACCTCGTCGACTTCTACGAGGAGAACGGGGTCAAGGACCACATCCACCTCGAGCGGTTCCAGCCGACGTTCTCGGCCACACCCGGCGAGGGCGAAGGCGGTCACGTCGCCATGCTCAAGTCGGACGAGGAATTCGACGTCGAGCCAGGTGTTCCCATTCTCGCCGCAGGTGAAGAAGCCGGCCTGCAGCTCAAGTACGGATGCAGGATCGGCATCTGCCACACCTGCACCGGAGTGTTGAAGAAGGGTCAGATCCGGGATCTGCGCACGGGCGACGTCAGTTCGCCCGAGGGACAGTCCATCCGGATCTGCGTCAACAGTGCCGAAGGCGACGTGGAGATCGACCTGTAGGTCGCCCCGGCGACCAGACCCCTGCCGACAGGTTCGACACGCCACCCGTCCCGGGCCAGCCCCGAACGACCGCGCCACCACCGGCGCACCACACCACGGAGGGACCACCATGACCACCACCGAGCGATCTGAGCCGATCAGCCCACTGGCTCATCTCGACGCCGACACCATCGAACGACTCGGCAAGGAGTTCGACGCCATCCACGACGAGGTCTACGCCGACCTCGGCGACAAGGACCGGGCGTACATCAAGTCGGTGATCGCCGCGCAGCGTCAGCTCGCCGCGCTCGGTCGCGTGGTCCTGCTGAACTCCCGGTCGAAGCCGGCGTGGGCTGTGGGGACCGTCGCCCTGGGTGCGGCGAAGATCCTCGAGAACATGGAGATCGGCCACAACGTCATGCACGGCCAGTGGGACTGGATGAACGACCCGTCCATCCACTCGTCGGTGTGGGACTGGGACACGGCGTCGACGGCCGAGGCCTGGAAGCACTCGCACAACTACGTGCACCACACGTTCACGAACATCCGCGGGCTCGACAAGGACCTCGGCTACGAGATCATGCGGATCGACCCGCACCAGAAGTGGCATCCGGTCTACCTCTTCCAGCCGTTCTACAACGTGCTGCTGATGGCCTTCTTCGAGTGGGGCGTCGCCCTGCACGATCTCGACCTCGAGGCGTTCCGACGCGGTGACAAGTCCGCGAAGGAGATGCTCAAGGACCTGAGCGGCATCGGCTACAAGATGCGTCGGCAGGTCGTCAAGGACTACATCGGCTGGCCGCTCATCAGCGCCGGCGCGGTGGTGCTCGCGCACGGTCTCACCGCCGGTCGCGTGCCGCAGCGGGGCACCTCGAAGTTCGGCAAGCTGCTCCGCCGCGTCGACAGCAAGCCCACCCGCGCCCTCGCGCGCCTCGCCGACGACAATCTCGTCGCCGCGGAGCAGACCTTCGTCGCGACGTTCTGGGCCGACTTCACCGCGAACATCATCCGCAACTTCTGGTCGAACTGGATCATCTTCTGCGGGCACTTCCCGGACCAGGCCTACACCTTCAGCAAGGAGGAGGCGAAGGACGAGAGCCGTGGTGCCTGGTACGTCCGGCAGCTCGTGGGTGCGGCGAACATCGACGGCAGCCCGCTGTTCCACATCGCCAGCGGCAACCTGAGCTACCAGGTGGAGCACCACCTCTACCCGGACATGCCCAGCAGCCGGTACTCGCAGATCGCCCCGAAGGTGAAGGACATCTGCGAGCGCTACGACCTGCCGTACAACACGGGTCCGTTCTTCAAGCAGTGGGGCAGCGTGCAGCGCACCATCCTGCGTCTCGCGTTCCCGGGCGGCAAGGTGCGGCCGAAGCCGGGCCCGTTCCGTCGTCCCGAGCACTCCGGGGCCGACGGTCGGGTCAGCGAGGCCGCGGCCTACCGGGGCCGGATGCCCGCGAGCCACCCTGCCGCGGGGCCGGAGAGCGACGGCAACGACGGCGTGATGTTCGACATGCCCTCGCGCGACTGAGCAGCACCGCATCACCCCCATCGATGGGCCGGCCGTGATGGCCGGCCCATCGGTGTGATCGGGTGGTTCACCATGACGTCACTCGCCGAGATCGTGTCCCGCGTCGACGCGACCACCCCCGTAGCCGTGCCCGACACCTGGACGCAGGGCCGCACGGCCTACGGAGGCCTCACCGCGGCGCTGTCGGTGACGGCCGCACGTCAGGCGATCGGTGACGACCCAACGCCGTTGCGGTCCGGGCACTTCGCCTTCACGGCACCCGCCACGGACAGTGTGGCTCTGACGGGAACCGTTCTGCGTCAGGGGCGTTCGGTGTCGAGCGTGTCGGTGCAGGCCGTCAGCCAGGGGCAGGTCGCCGCGCAGTCGACGGTGGTGTTCGCCCGGCCGCGACCGAGCGCGGTGGTCCACGACCTGCTGCACGCCCCGGATGTCCCCGATGCGGACTCCTGCCCGCCCTTCGCCGACGCGGACGCCCCGCGTCCCGCGTTCGCGGTCAACTTCGACATGCGCCGCGCCGGCGGTGGCGGGCCGTTGGATCCCGCGGGTGCGCCGCGGTACCTCGCCTGGGTGCGCCATCGCGACGCGGCGGGCGTCGACCCATACGTCGCGCTGATAGCACTGGGCGACGCGTTGCCTCCCGCGGCCACCGCGGTCTTCGAGGACTGGGCGCCGGTCAGCACCATCACCTGGGACGTCCACGTCTGCCGCGACGACCTCGTCGACGGGTCCGGATGGTTCCTCATCGACTCCGACGGCGACCATGCCGCCGGCGGCTACTCCCACCAGACCATGCGGGTGTACGACGCCGACCGTCGCGCCGTGCTCGTGGCGACCCAGACCGTGGCGGTCTTCGCCTGAGCCGCGCCGGCGGGCATCGCGTGTGACGGACACCTGCCGCACCCCCTGACGCGGCAGGTGTCCGACCATCCATCGCCACGGGGCACGCGTGCGTTACCGAATGGACTCCGCAGATCGATGTGCCTCCACAGATCGTGGGGCCGCTGCGGTGTCGCGGCCGGTGGCGGGGGTGCGTGCGGCGGTCGCTGCGCGAAACGCCGCGGACGGGTTGCTGGCCCGGGTGACCGGGGAGGTCGAGTGCCGGAATCCTGCCCGGCCACGGTCCCGCCTCCCACAGGCCGATCGCGGACGCGGCGGCATTCGCGGAGGGGGTTGTCCACAGATCCCGCTGGTTCCCCAGATTGCGGAGATCCAGCCTGATCGGGGCTGCTGATGTCTGTCAGCGCAGATAGTGTCGCACACATGTTCGACGAAGTGCTCGAGGCGGCGGACCGCCTCGCCGATGCCGTCCGCGAGTGCGAGATGCCCACCGACGACGAGGCGTTGTTGGCGGGGGTGCGTGCGGCGGTTACTGCGCGGAACGCCGCGGACGGGTTGCTGGCCCGGGTGACCGGAGAGGTCGAGTGCCGGGGTACCGCGAAGCGGGTGGGGATGTCGGTGCGGGAGTTGCTGCGCCGTCACGGCTGTGTGCCGGTCGTGGCGGCGCGGGCCATCCGGCTCGGGCGGGCGATCGCGCACCTGCCGGCGCTGGCAAGGCATTTGCGGGACGGATCGTTGTCGGGCGAGTATGCCGATGCCGTCGCCCGCGGAGTTCGGCACGTCTGCATGCGCACACGGTCCCCGTTGGGGTCGGAGTTGGCGGTCGAGACCGAGGCGGTGTTGATCGGGCACGCGTTGGCGGGCAGGTCCCCGGTCGAGATCGACGACCGGGCGCGGGCTATCGCGCTGGAGCACGGGTCAGCGGTGGATGCCGGCGACGAGGCGGGCACGCCCGTCGCCGAGGACACGACGTTGAACGAGGTGTCGTGGGCGCAACGCGACGACGGCCGGTTGGCCGGGTCGTTCGACCTCGACGTCGTCGCCGGCGAACGGCTCATCTCGTGTCTTGACACCGCGTCACGGCCTAGACCGCTACCCGATGGCACACCGGATCCGCGGTCGGCGCCGCAGCGGCGGGCGGATGCGTTCGTGCAAGTGCTCGAGGCCGCGTCCCGAGCGCTCGGGATAGATGGGCTCGTCGGATCGGCGAAGACCGAGATCCTGCTGACCGTACCCGCCACCCACGATGAGTGTTGCGGGATCACTCCGGCCGGGCCGGCGCATCTGCAGTGGATGGGCAGCGTCTCCGACGAGGCGGTGTCGTTGCTGTCATGCGACGCCTCGGTCACCCGCATCGCCGTGGATGTCGACGCCGCGCCGATCGACACCTCACCCACCGCCAGGTTGTTCACCGGCCGCACCCGCAAAGCCATCGTCGCGCGTGACCAGTCGTGCGTGATGTGCGGCAACCCCGCCTCGTGGACCGATGTCCACCACATCGTCTTCCACTCCCAGGGCGGGCCCACGACGTGTGACAACGGGTGTCTGCTGTGCCGCACCTGCCACGTCGCGGTCCACCAGCACGGCTGGGAGATCGTCATGGGACCCGACCGCCACCCCTGGATCCGGCCACCCGCCACCGTCGACCCACACCGCGAACCACAACCCGCCTACAACCGACGAACACTGCGCCTCGACACCATGGCCGCCTGACAACGACTCAGCGACAGCACATTTCCCGCACCTGACCACCGGTCAGGACCGCATCAGGACCATGACAACTACACAGTGTGTGGCGCAAGACGCACCACGCCCGGTCGTCGGGGGAGACGGCCGGGCGCAGTGGGTCGAGTGGGGGATCGTCAGCCGGTGATGAACCCGTTCACCGTGCAGACGAGCTTCGTGGTCGGGTCGAGGGCCTGCTGCACGAGGGTGATCGCCCGCGGCGAGTAGGACATCGACACGTGATCGGAGAAGTCGATGGGGCATCCGTCCTGGAGGGTGATGTTCTTGACCGTCGCGCCGGGGCCCGCGGTGAGGAACGTCGACTCCGACGGCGTGGTGACCTCGTCGTACTTCGTCCGGATGATCGTGTAGTCGATGCCGGGCAGTGTGTCGCCGCCGGCGTTGACGTTGTTGATGAAGTCCGACCCCACGACCTGTTGGATGCCCGCGACACCCACGGGGAGCGAGGCGAGTCCGAGGACGTCGATGCCGAGGTTGTTGATGGTCCGGCCCAGGGCGCCGATCCCGTCGAGCGTCGTGCCGTGGTTGGTCGCACCCAGGGTGATGAGCTTCTGCACCTTGGCCTGGCCACCGTTGAACTTCAGGTACTGCCGGGCCATCACGCCGCCCTGCGAGTGGCCGACGATGTCGACCTTGGACGCGCCGGTGCGGGCGAGGACCTTGTCGACGAACGCGGCGAGCTGGCCGGCCGACGTCGGGATGTCCCCCGTGCCGTTGGCACCCGGGATGAGCGAGATGACCCCGCCACCGTTGGTGATGTTCAGCTTGCCGTAGTTGAAGGTGTAGACGCAGAAGCCGGCCGTCGTGAGGTCGGGCGACATCATCGCGAAGTTGTCGTACGCGCTCTCCCACGTGCCGTGCACGAGGACCACCGGTCGCTGGCCCGACTTCGGCTTGCAGCTGTAGTTGTTGGCCCCGGGGGGTGCGGCGTCGGGGTGGAACGCCGAGTACGCGAACGCCGGGATGAACCGGGTCTGGCGCGGGCCGACGCCGACGGTCTCGCTGGAGGTGCTGTCGGTGCCCGTCGGGATGACGGTCGGTGCGGCGGCGGTGGTGACGTTCTGCTGACGCGCCTGCAGGTTGCTGGACGTCTTCGGTGACTTGAGGCCGGTCTTGATGACGTCGGCCAGCTGCTGCACCGACGGCGCGGCGGTGGCGGGTCCGGTGGCACCGACGGTGATGCCGACGGCCGCGGCCACCGACATACAGGCCACGGCGGCCCGCCGCAGGCGGCTGTTCGTGATGGTCATGGGACTCCCCGGTTGTCTGTGGGTGATCGCCGGCCGGTGTGCCCGGTCGACGCTCACAGACGGTAGGAAGCTGTGCTCACGATCATGGGGGTTTTGCGAGGGGGTTCGGTCAACGACCGGCGACGATGCGTCATGTTTGGGTCTTGTTCCAACGGGGAACCCCCGAACCCCGATTCGGTCGCGTCACGTTGGTGAGAGCACCGTGTCGCGCGGGCACCCCGTTACCGCTCCGTTATCTGCGATCGTGCCCGTATCGATCCGGAACCGGACCTGCTCAGGATTCGTTCGCGAAACCATCGGGTATCTAGGCTCGAACTCGTTCCGTCGGATGCAGACACCGGAGTCCGGCCGCCCCATCCGCTGGAGGGACTCCCGATGCACCCGCTCACCGATTCGCCGCCGGATCCCGGAGACGAGGGCATGACCACCCTCGACGCCGCGATGGCCGCCCCCGCGCCCGCGCCGACGGCGGCAGCGATCCCCGCTGCGGCGCCGACCGGTACGACCACGCCCGCGACCGACACCGACCTCGTCGAGGCGTTCGACCCCGAACGCCTGCTCCTGGGCGACCACGGTGGGGTGCTCGTGATCGCCGGGCTGCTGCTGCTGGCGATCGTTTTGCTCACGGTCGCATTCGGCGCGCTGCCCCGCTGACACGACGACAGACGCGGTGCGCCACTCCTCGAGTGGCACACAGCGTCTGGGGTGATCCGCGTCAGGTCGGGTCGACCGCGTCCTTCAGCTTGCCCATCACGCCCTTCTCGGTGCCGAGCTGCGCCGACTGTGGCTCGCCCATCGCACCGTCGTAGGTGGCGTAGAGCTTCGGGTCCGGCGGCGGACCCGCCTGCTTGTTCCCCAGCGGGCGCGGGTCGGCGAGGAAGCCCAGTTCGTGCCGACCGTCCGGTGCCGTCCCGCGGGCCCATCGACCCTTGTCGGCGTCGGCACCGTCGGACAGGTGCCACAGGGAGGTGGCGTGTTCGGCGTGCTCCTCGTCGAGCAGGGCGTTGGGTGCGACGACGTCCTCGTACCCGTCGGCGCGGAGTTCCTCGATGGCCGCGAGCCACATGTTCTGGTGGTACGTGTCGCGGGCGAGGTTGAACTTCAACATGTCCTTGACGCCGGGGTCATCGGTCATGTGATAGAGCCGGGCGGTCTGCATGCGGCCCTGCGACTCCGCCGACACGTTGGATCGGAAGTCCGTCAACAGGTTCCCACTCGCAACCACGAAGCTGCCCTGCCACGGGACACCGTTGCTGTTCGCCAGCATGGCCCCACCGCCGTTGACGATCGCCTGCTGCGGATCCATCCCGCCGAGCACGGCGGCGACGACGGGGTCCGCGGCCGCGTTCATGGTCGACTCGGTGGCGGGCGCGCCCTCCAGCAGTCGCGCGATCATGGTGGCGATCATCTCGACGTGGCCGATCTCCTCGGTGGCCACGTCCATGATGAGGTCCTTGTTTTTGCCCTTCATGCGACAGTTCCAGCCCTGCATGAGGTACTGCATCGTCACGGTCATCTCGCCGTAGGTGCCGCCGAGCAGTTCCTGGAGCTTCCGCGCGTAGACGGGGTCCGGCTTCTCGGGGGCGACGTCGAACTACAGGTGGTCGGTGTGGGTGAACATGGGAGTCCCTTCGCCGCAGAGGTTTCCGCGGTGTCGTCGTGGCGCGTGAGGGTGGATGTCAGCGGGTCGTGCGACGGTCCACGGTCCGGGTGCCCGGGGTGAGGGCGGCGGGGAGGAGCAGTCCCAGCGCGATCATCCCGACGGCCAATGCGAAGTGCAGCCAGTTGTCGGCGGTGTTGAGCGGCACGAAGTTCGCCGAGCTCGTCTCGTCGACCACCAGCCCGTAGATCCACAGGACGGCGTAGATGACGCCGCCGCCGACGAGGAACGCACGCGACGTGGCCGCGGTGCGCGACAGCGCCAGCCCGGCGACGCCGAACAGCAGGTGCACGATGTTGTGCAGGACGGACACGGCGAAGACGCCCAACAACTTCGCACCGGAGTGGTGCCCCGCGAAGCTGAGCATGTCGTAGTCCGTCGTGATCCCGGGGATGAAGCCGAGGATCCCGACCACCAGGAAAACGGCACCGACCGCCGCGGAGGCGAGTCGGAGGGGAGACCGGCGCAGGTCGGGGGTCACGCCGGCACCCGGATGGGCTGCGCCCGGATGTGTGGTCACGATCGTCCTCCAGCAGGAACGGTGGTTCGGTGTCATCCGACACCGCTGACCGCCGCAGCGTCGGCCTCGGCCGCGGACACCCGGCAGGCTTCCCGCACGGTCGTGTACGAAACCTGGTCACGGTTGACACCCGTCGGCGCAGCAGGTTTCGACGACGGCCCGACGGGGCAGCCGTGCCGGTATGAGCGAGCACCCCGAGGAGACCATCGACTACCCCGGTCACACCGAGGACATGTCGGAGAAGCCCCGTGACGAGATGCGCGACTACGAGGGACGCGGATTGCTCGCGGGCAAGCGGGCTCTGGTGACCGGTGGTGATTCCGGTATCGGCCGGGCAGTGGCGGTCGCGTTCGCCAAGGAGGGGGCAGACGTCGTCATCGCCCACCTCGCCGAGCCCGCAGACGCCTCTCGTACCTGTGATCTCATCACCGCGCAGGGCCGGCAGGCGCATGCGATCGAGGGTGACCTCGCTGATCCGCAGCATTGCCGGGACCTCGTCACCCAGACGGTCGACACCCTCGGCGGCCTCGACATCCTGGTCAACAACGTGGCGTTCCAGAACCCGGTCGACGACTTCCTCGAGCTCACCCCCGAGCAGTGGTATCGCACGTTCGACGTGAACATCCACAGCTTCTTCCACGTCACCCGCGCGGCGGTGGAGCATCTGACGGGCGGTGGCGCGATCATCAACACCGGGTCGATCAACGGGCTGCGGGGCAACAAGACGCTCATCGACTACTCGGCCGCGAAGGGTGCGGTGACGGCCCTGACCTACTCGCTCGCGCAGTCGCTGCTCGAGCGGGACATCCGCGTCAACTGCGTTGCGCCCGGCCCTGTCTGGACACCTCTCATCCCGGCGACCATGCCCGCGGAGCAGGTCACGGAGTTCGGCGCCCAGGTCCCGTACGGGCGAGCGGCGCATGCCGACGAGATCGCGCCGTCGTTCGTCTTCTTCGCCGCGCGGACGATGTCCTCGTACTACTCCGGCGAGGTGCTCGCGCCGATCGGCGGCGAGACCCTGCCCGGCTGAACCCGCGGCGCGCGTCGTCGCGCCCGCGTGCGCCGACGACGCACGCATGCGATGAGCCACGCAGCCCGTCGTCGTGCGCGGTCAACGTATGCCGCATGCGCGATCTGTTTCGCGATCGTTACCCGATCCGCGGTGGTCGGAGCGTTTCGGTGACCGTTCGTGACCCGATTCGGCGGGGTCGAGGGTGTTCATCTCGGCCCGAACGTGCCACTATCGAGAAGAGATCGGACGCACGGTTCAGTTGGAAGCCCTGCATCTCACCGGTCGTCGGCGCGAGAAATGCGCACACCCCCATCCTGTCGGCTGTGTCCGCGTTCCCACGGGACGCGGACAGGTCGTCGACGGACTCTGCGCCGAATCCGAGATCAACCCAGAAACAGGGTGATTCATGATTTCCAACGATTCTCCCGATCGCTCCGTCGCACCGACCTCCGCGCGTTCGCGCAGTCACGACGACGACTACTCCGATGTGCCGGACGTTCTCTCGCAGGTGGCTGCCGCACGCGGTCGAGATCGAGAACGCCTGCGCGACAGTGTCATCGCGCGGTGCCTCCCTCTGGCGGATCACGTCGCCCGCCGGTTCGGCGGGCGGGGCGAGCCCTACGACGACCTGGTCCAGGTCGCTCGCGTGGGCCTGGTGAACGCCATCGACCGGTACGACCCCGAACGGGGCAGTGACTTCCTGTCGTTCGCCGTGCCCACGGTGATGGGCGAGGTGCGCCGGTACTTCCGGGATGCGGCGTGGTGCATGCGGGTCCCGCGCCGCACCAAGGAGAACTACCTCCAGATCACGCGCGTCTCGGACGCGTTGTCGCAGCGCCTCGGTCGGTCACCGAAGCCGTCGGAGATCGCGGCCGAGACCGGCCTCGCCATCGACGACGTCATCGACGGGCTCGTTGCCGGCGCGTCGTACCACACGACCTCGATCGACGCGGAGTTCGGCGGTGACTCGGCGACCCCCAGCATCCGGGAGACCCTCGGGAGCCGCGACGAGCGGATCGGACAGATAGACGAGCTGGTGTCGGTGCGTCCGGCCATCGACGCCCTGCCGCCCCGCGAGCGCCGCATCCTGGTGCTGCGGTACTTCGACTCGATGTCGCAGTCGCAGATCGCCCGCGAGATCGGGATCTCGCAGATGCACGTATCGCGGATCCTGTCGGCCACACTCGACCGGCTGCGGGCGGGCGTCCGCGACCGGTCCGTCGACGAGGACTGGACGGCCGGGGCGGCCTGACGCCGGGCCCGGCCGGTCACCTCACGGCAGGTGGCGCGTGGCCGGTCCCTCGAGCACCTCGCCGTCGGGGGCGAAGCGCGAACCGTGCAACGGGCAGTCCCAGGACTGCTCACTGTCGTTCCAGTGCAGGATCCCGCCGAGGTGCGTGCAGACCGGCGTGACGCTCTTCTCGGCGCCGTCGACGCGGCACCGACCCACGGGACGCACGCCGGAGCGCCCGACCGTGGCGTCACCGTCGGCCGACGGGGTCCGGTCGGCGCTGCGGGTGACCGCGGTCGCCCAGCCCGTGACCATGTGTCGGGCGACCTGTGCGTTCATCTGTGCCGCCGAGGCGACCGAGGTCACTTGCGACGGCCGCCACGCGCGGTACACCCGCGCCCATGGGTGGTTGCCCCCGAGGATCCGACCGCTGCACGCCAGCGCCGCGGCCACCCCGTTCGTCATGCCCCACTTGGCGAACCCGGTCGCGACCAGGATGCGGTCGTCGCCGGGGACGACCGGTCCGACGACGGGCAGCTCGTCGACCGACGAGTAGTCCTGGGCCGACCAGAGGTTCTGCATCTCGGCGCCGGGGAAGGTGGCCCGGGTCCAGCGGATCAGCTCGTCGGTGTGCGATCGCTCCGACGACGCCCGACCCGTCTCGTGTCCGAACCCGCCGACGAGGAGCACCCGCTCCGAGCCGTGCGGCGACGGGCGCCACGCATACCGCAGTGACACCGACGGAGATCCCGCGGCCAGGGACATCGAGCGGGGGATGCGCTCCTCGTCGAGGGAGAAGACCGCGCCGTAGGACCGCTGTGCGGTGAGGCGGGCGAAGTGGGCGCCGCGGTCGAGTGTCGGCATGCCGGTGGCCAGTGTCATCGTCGCGGCGCGCACCCGGCCGTGATCGGTGCGGATCGTGACGTCGCCGCGGGGGAGCACGCCGGGCAGGCCGGGCAGCGGCGACCCGGTCCCTCGCACGCGAACCCCCTCCATCAGCACTCCGCCGTGCTCACGGAGGTCGTCGGCGAGGGCATCGAGCACCGGCATCGGGTCGAACTGGGCCTGGTCCGGCAACGCGACGGCCGCGGCGACGTCGAACGGGAGGTCGGTGTCGGCGACGATCTCGGTGGCGAGCCCGGCGGCCCGGGCGGCGCGATGCTCGGCGACGATGGTGTCGGCGGAGTCCTCGTCCGTGGCATAGGTCAGGGCGGTCTCGCGGTCGACGGAGAGGTCGCGGTCGGCGCAGAACCGCAGCAGCCACTCCATGCCCTCACGGTTGGCGTCGACGTAGGCCGCGACGACGTCGCGGTCGTGGCGACGGGCGATGGTCGAGAGGCGCGTGCCCTGCAGCAGGCTGACCTTGCCGGTGGTGTGCCCGGTGGTCACCGCCCCGAGGTGGCGCGCCTCGAGCACCGCGACGCTCGCGCCGGCGCGGGCCAGCAGGACGGCCGTCACCATGCCGGTGATCCCGGCCCCGACCACGACATGGTCGAAGCGGGACCCGTCCAGATCGGCGACCTGCACAGGAGTGGCAGGGCGGGAACGGTTCTCGAGCCACAGCGAAGTCATCGTCTCCCTCACGTCGTCACGGGCGCCGTTGGGTTACCCCCCATTCAGGGGTGACAAACACGGCCCACCCGGCGACGTTTCGCCCCGGCGGGGGTCGGGTATCGCCGGACGGACCGACGATCGACCACCGCCAGGCAGCGGTGGGACGGAGCCCGCGACGGGAGGAGTCCACGTGGACGACGACTGGACGCGGTCGTCGGCGATGGTGACGGTGACGGTCGCGCCGCACCGGGTCGGACTCATCCGGGCGATGCTCGAGACGCTGCTGTTGCGCGTCGACTTCAGCGTCGAGACCACGTCGGACCTGGTGCTGGCGGTGACGGAGATCTGCGAGCAGATCGTCGAGCGGTCCGACCACCGTCACCCCCTGACGTGTTCGGTGGTGACCGGACCGCACGCCGCGGACGGCGAGATCCGCGGCGTGGTCCAGACGGGCCGTCGTCGACTCGGGGTGGGTGTCGGGTGGCAGCTGGTGAACGCGTCCGTCGACCACGTCGACGTCACGAGTGCGGATCGTCCCGACGGCCGCGACGTCGTGGTGTCGTTCAGCAAGCTGCGCGAACCGGCGTGAGACGCGCTCAGCCGCCCGCGATCTCGTAGATGATCGCGACGACGGCCGCACCGAAGACGATGACGAGCAGGGCCACGGCGACGATGGTGGCGACGCCGGTCGTCGAGAAGCGGTGACGTGCATCGGGTTCGGGCTCGGACAGTCCCGAGGTGGTGGCCTCTGCGGGCGGTGTGTCGCCGGGGGTGACGCCGCCGCCAACCTCGAGATCGGGTGTCTGTTCGGGTTCGGTCATGCGCAGGCGGTTACCCGCCCGCACCGGGGCGGAAACCGCGGACCGGGTCAGAGCCGGTGCACGCAGGCGTTGCCGCCGCCGGCTTTCGCCTCGTACATCGCGGCGTCGGCGACCCCGACAGCACGCCACAACGAGTCGGTCGATCCCGGTTCGACGGAGCACCACGCCGCACCGACGCTCATGGTGACCTGCGGACCGCGCTCGCCCGGGGTGACGGTGGGCAACGCGCCGACGCGATACCGGACCTCCCCGGGCACCCCGGCGACGAGCACGGTGAACTCCTCGCCGCCGTGCCGGGCCACGGTCGCACCGGCCCCGAAATGCTCGAACAGGTGCCGCGCAGCCTCGCCGATGACCGCGTCGCCGATGGCGTGCCCGTGGACGTCGTTCACCGTCTTGAACCGGTCGATGTCGGCGATGACGACGGCCACCGCGAGACCACGGCGGTGCGCCATCGGTTGCAGCGACGCGAAGTTGCGCTCGAGTCCGGCACGGTTCGCCGCGCCGGTCAGGGAGTCGGTGTACGCCAGCTGTGCACGGGGGCGCAGGTCACCCCACAGTGCACGGACGGTCAACGGGACGCCCAGCGCGAGCCACGTCGCGAGGCTCAGCAGGATCGTGGTGCGCCCACTCGGCGTCGCCGAGCTCGCGACCGCCACCAGACACCCCACCGAGATGGCGATGTGTGCGAGGAACGCCAGTCGCCCGACCAGCAGGCCGGCGAACGCACCGACGAAGAGGAAGAGGGAACACCCCATCATCGCGAGCGTCTCGTCCGCGACGGCCGTCACGCCCAGCGCGATGCCGACGTCCGCCGCGACGACGAACGCCACGGCCCCGCGGCCCTCGAACGTCGACGGCGTGGCGGCCGACGTCGTGGCTAGGCACAGGGCGAGGGCCACCAGCGACCACAGCAGGCGGGTGTTCGTGGCCGTCGCCGCGAGTCCCGATCCTGCTGCCAGGGCCGCCCACCCGGCGAAGCTGACACACGCCATCGTGGTGGTGACCCGTACCGGCCCGTCGATCGCACTGTCGCGAGTCGGAACCCACGTGACCGGCGCGGGCATCCGCCGGATCACTCCCCACCCAGACGCTGGCATCTCCCCCGGACGAGCGCGCACCTGCGGTGCTGCGCATGCTTGATCACAATCCGCGATCGCGAACCTGTTAACGGTAACAAAGGTCACGCGGGGGCGCCGCGGTCAATCGGTCGGATGACCGGTTCGTCCGGGACGGTGCTGTCAGGTCGCGTAGTTGAATCCCACCCCGATCGCCGCGGCGACGAGAAACGCGAGCAGCACCAGCACCAGGGCGGCCGCGAGGATCTTGCCGGTGCGGCCGCCCGGGGGGAACCGTCGTGTCACGTCCGGGTCCGCGTCGTCGCGGACCCAGGTCGTGGATTCCGCTGCGGGAGGGGTCGATCCGGGTGCGACACCGCCGCCGGGTTCGAGGTCGGGGACATTCTCGGGCTCGGTCACGATCGCCACGCTACGAGCGACCCGGGGGGCCTGACGAGGCGCGGACGGCCCGGGCGCGAAGGTGCGGCCGAACGGTGACGACAGCACCGGGGAGGTCTCGGTTCGGTCGCGGACGTCGCACGCGTGCACGGTGCGTCCCGCGCAGTCTCTGTACGATCAGTCCAGAAACATCACGCACGACACCGGTCGGGAGACATGAACGCAGATCTGGTGGTCCTCACCGACGAATCGGGCGCACCGACGGGCGTCGCCGACCGCACGACGGTCCACACCGCGGACACGCCCCTGCACCTCGCCTTCTCCTGCCACGTGGTGGACGACGCCGGCCGGATCCTGATGACCCGCCGCGCACTGAGCAAGCGGACATGGCCCGGCGTGTGGACCAACTCCTTCTGTGGGCATCCGCGACCCGAGGAGGCGGTCCCGGACGCGATCCATCGCTACGCCCCGCGAGAGCTCGGGTTCGGGGTCGCCGACCTGCGCTGCGTCCTGCCCGGCTTCCGCTACCGCGCCGTCGACGCCAGCGGCGTGGTCGAGAACGAGATCTGCCCCGTCTTCACGGCGCGTCCGGTCGGCGAGGTGCGTCCCGCCGCGGACGAGGTGGCCGAACACACGTGGTCGCCGGTCGTCGACGTCTGGGCGGCCGTCGAACGGACGCCGTGGGCGTTCAGCCCGTGGTTCGTCGACCAGGTGTCGCAGCTGACGCCGGACGACCTCCTCCGCCCGGCGGGCGTCGCCGGGGTCTGACCCGCCGCACCCGCCCCACCACCCCGGGACGGTCCCGCGGCGTGGCACCATCGCCGACCGTGGGTGGGACACGAGCGATCCGTGGTGCCGTCGCCGCCGCCGCGGCGGCCCTTCTCCTCGGCACCGCGGCGTGCGGTGCGTCGACGCCGGCGCCTCCCGCGGACTCGTCTCCACGCGTCGAGTCCGCATCGAGCGCGGCCGCGCCGACGCCACCCGAACTGCCGCGCGGGGGACGCGTCCTGTTCCCGGGGCAGCGGCTCGTCGCGCTGTACGGCACCGATGACGGTGGTGGTCTGGGCGCCCTGGGTGTCGGCACGCCGGATCAGGCCGCCGTCCGGCTCGAACAGCAGGCGGCGGCGTACGCGCGGCCCGGCCGGCCGGTGCTGCCCGTCATGGAGATGATCGTGACCGTCGCCGACCCGACGCCGGGACCCGGCGGCTGCTACTCGCACCCGATCGCCGACGCGGACGTGGACCGCTACCTCGCCGCCGCCCGTGCGCACCGGCAGATGCTCGTCCTCGACGTGCAGCCCGGCCAGTGCCCGTTCCTGCCCCAGGTGCAGCGGTGGACGCGGTTCCTGACGCAACCCGACGTTGGGTTGGCCCTCGACGCCGAGTGGCGGATGCCGTCGGGCGTCGTGCCCGGGACGCAGATCGGAACGGTGTCGGGGGGCGAGGTGAACGGGGTCGTGACGTGGCTCGCCGACCTGACCCGTCGCGGCGCCCTGCCGCAGAAGCCCCTGGTGCTGCACCAGTTCACCCCGGACATGATCACCGGCCGCGGCGGCGTCCTCACCCCGCCGGAGCTGGCGCTCATCGCCCACACGGACGGGTTCGGCACCACGGGGACCAAGGTCCGCAAGTACGCCGAGCTCGCCGACCCGCGGATGCACCCCGGCTTCAAGGTCTTCTACCGCCAGGACATCGGGGTGATGAACCCCGCGCAGGTGCTCGCGCTCGCGCCGTCGCCGGACTACATCAGCTATCAGTAGTGGCCGGTCCGCGACGTTTCGTCGCCGACGGGACGGGTATGTCACGGCGACGACGCTGACGAGATCACCGGGCGTCGGCACTGTCGGTACCCGACCGCGCCGCGAGGCGGGTGAGGAGCGGTTCATGCTCAAGGGGAATCTCGTGTCGGTGGCTCTGCCCGACGGGCGGCGGTGCGTGTGCACCGTCGTCGCCGTGCGACACAGCCCGGTCGATTTCGTCGAACTCCAGCCGATCGGTGGCGGCGCCAGGATCGCCGCGCCGATGTCCCGGATCACGCACTCCCGGGAGATCGACCAGGAGAAGGGCGTCGAGCGGGTCATCGCCTCGCTGGTGTTGTCGCCCTCGCGCTGACCCACGCCGCCCGCCGTTGACACCTGTCCAGATGGGTGTCCATCATCGACCATGTCGTCGGAGCCGCGGGTCGCGGTCATCGGGGCCGGGTTCGGTGGACTCTGCGTCGCGCTGCGTCTCGCCGCCCGTGGACACCGGTCGTTCGTCGTGTTCGAGCAGGCCGACGACGTCGGCGGCACGTGGCAGGCCAACACCTACCCGGGCGCGGCGTGTGACGCACCGTCACACATCTACAGCTACTCGTTCGCCCGCACCGTCGCCTGGTCACGCCGGTTCGCGCCCGGCCCCGAGATCCACGCCTACCTGCGTCGGTGTGTCGCCGATGCCGGCATCGGCGACCGGATCCGGCTGTCGACGACAGTCGTCGCCGCGGCGTGGCGTGACGGCGCCTGGCATCTCGACCTCGACGACGGGACCGTCCATGTCGCCGACGTCCTCGTCCCGGCGGTCGGCCAGCTGTCGGTGCCGTCCGTCCCGGGCTGGGCGACCCCCGAGGCCGTCGCGGCGGCGGGGTTCCCGGGTCCGGTGTTCCACACCGCCCGCTGGCGCCACGACGTCGACCTGCGGGGGAGGGACGTCGCCGTGGTCGGGACCGGCGCGAGCGCGGTCCAGGTCGTCCCGGAGATCGTCGACGAGACAGCCCATCTGACGGTGGTCCAGCGGAGCGCGCCGTACGTGCTCGCCCGACCCGACGCCGACTACGGGTCGCCGCACCGCGCGATCCCGGGGTACGCAGCGGTCGCTCGCGTGGGCATCTGGACGGCGTTCGAGGCGTTCACGCTCGCGTTCTGGCGGTTCCCGCAGGCGATGCGCCTGATGCGCCGATTGTTCCTGCGCCAGTTGCGATCTGCCGTGCCCGATCCGGTCCTGCGGGCGCGACTGACACCCGACCACGAGATCGGCTGCAAGAGGATCACGGTGTCCAGCGACTGGTACCCCGCGCTGCAACGTCGACACGCCGAGGTCGTGAGCGGCGCGGTCGAGGGACTCACGGCCGACGGGCTCGTCGTCGGCGGTGTCGTCCATCCCTGCGACGTCGTCGTCCTCGCAACGGGTTTCGCGACCACCGAGTTCCTGACGGGGGTGTCGGTCACCGGCCGTGACGGGTCGACGCTCGCCGACGCGTGGCGCGACGGGGCGTCGGCCCACCTGGGCCTGTCCGTGCCGGGCTTCCCCAACATGTTCCTCGTCTACGGCCCGAACACGAATCTCGGTGCCGGGTCGATCGTCTTCATGCTCGAGACCCAGACCGCCCACATCCTCGACGCGGTCGACGAGATCCGACGATCGGGTGCGGCGCTCGAGGTGCGTCCCGAGGTCCACGAGCGCTTCCGACGGAACGTCCGCGCAGCGGAGCACCGCACGGTCTGGGCCGGGTGTCGGAACTGGTACCACGACCGCGACGGACACGACACGCACAACTGGCAGTGGTCGATGCGGTCCTACCGTCGTCGGGCGGGCCGTCTCCGACCCTCGGACTACCTGCATGCCTGAGCCCGCCCGCCGTCGTCACGTGGATTAGGACGCCGTCGCAGTGGGTAGACCGCGTCCCGACCAGGAACCCGAGAACGTGGGGAGCGGCGATGGTGCACACCGTGGACGACGAGTCGGACCGGCGGGACACCGCGCCGGACCTGTACGACGACCATCTCGAGGTGCACACCGCCATCGCGCGGCTCGCGCGCCAACTGCACGGCATCGAGGCGCGCGGGATCGACCCGTCGGCCGTCCTGGCCGAGGTGACGCACGCGGCGGTGACCTTGCTGCCCGCGGTCGACCACTCCGGCATCACGCTCGTCAGCCGGCGTCGCGGCGTCAAGAAGCCCTACCTGGAGTCGACGGCCCCGACCGGCCCGGTGCCCGAGCGTCTCGACGCGCTGCAGCACACCCACGACGAGGGCCCGTGCTACGAGGCGGTCTGGGAACACGAGACCATCGAGGTCCCGGACATGGACGCCGAACGCCGCTGGCCGTCGTTGACCGCGGCGATCCTCGGCGAGTTGCCGGTCCGGTCGTCGCTGTCGATCCAGCTCTACGTGTCCGACCTGGACATGGGTGCGCTGAACCTCTACTCCGAGCGCTCGCACGCCTTAGACGACGAGACGCGCGACCTCGCGCACATCCTCGCCACCCACGCCGCCGTCGCCATCTCCGGCGCCCGACGGTCGTCACAATTCCGCAGCGCGCTCGCGTCGCGCGACATCATCGGACAGGCCAAGGGGATGTTGATGGAGCGGTTCGACATCGACGCGGTCCGCGCCTTCGACCTCATCCGGAAGCTCTCGCAGAACACCAACACGCGCCTGTCGGAGGTCGCGGAACGGCTGGTCCACGCCGATCACCCGCCGTTGTCGCGCGATCGGGAACACACCGACACCCTGTGACGTAGTTCACTGCGGGTGCTGTCGGGTGACCGCCTCGCAGTGGGTTTACACATGTGCACCACCGTCGTATCGTGACAACGAGCGTTGACGACAACAGAAATTGTCACGATCGACGACGACGAGGTCGTCCCACAACGGAGGTGCACGATGACGGTCATCGCGGACAACACGGTCGCGCAGGACGGAACGCAGCCGCAGGGCGCGGTCGCCGACTCCCGGCTGGACCAGGGACCGCAGGAGGTCTCCGACCGCCTCATCGCCTCCGCCGCACGGCTCTCCCGCAACGCGATGACCGAGGTGGACTGGGACGAGCCGCTCGACCCGACGAAGTACGGGTGCAGCCCCGAGTGGTGCACCCTCTACGGCACCGACCTGTGGAACAGCCTCGACGAGAAGCAGCAGATCGAGCTGACCAAGCACGAGACCGCGTCGGTCGCCTCCAACGGCATCTGGTTCGAGATGATCCTGCAGGAGATGGTGCTGCGCGATCAGTACCTCGGCGAGTACCACAGCCCCGAGTTCCAGTGGTCGCTCATCGAGATCGCCGACGAGTGCCGCCACTCGCTGATGTTCGCCAAGGGCTCCGAGAAGCTCGTCGGCACCTCCTACCGGCCGTCGAAGCTGGTCGGCTTCCTGGGTCAGGGCTTCAAGCTCCTCGCCCGCAAGGAGGTCGCCTACGCCGGCATCCTCGTCGCCGAGGAGGTCCTCGACGTCCTGCAGCGCGGCTGCATGAACGACGACCGCGTCCTGCCCTTCGTCCGGACGATCAACGAGATCCACGTCCTCGAGGAGTCGCGCCACATGAAGTTCGCGCGCGAGGAGGTGCGTGAGTCGCTCAAGGGTGTGGGCTGGCTGCGTCGTCAGATCAGCGCGCTCATCATCGCGATCGCCGGCTTCGTGATCGTCGGCAGCCTGCACTCGCCGCAGGCGTACGTGAACGCCGGTCTCGACCGCAAGCAGGCCATGGCGGCGCGCCAGAAGAACGCGCACTTCCACTCGATGATGCGTGGCAGCTGCCAGCACCTCATGGAGTTCCTCGACAGCGTCGGGTTGCTGACCCGCCCCGCGGCGTACTGGTACCGCCGCGCGCACATCCTCTGATCGCGGCGCGCAGTGGCTTTCGCGATCACCCAGTCGTGTTGCAGCGACGCCGGGTGTGTGGCCGTCTGTCCGGTCGGCTGCATCCACCCGGCACCGGGTGAGCCGGGGTTCGGTACCGCCGACATCCTGCACATCGACCCCGAGAAGTGCATCGACTGCGGCGCGTGCGCCGATGCGTGCCCCGTCGACGCGATCTTCCCGATCGACCGGCTGGGTCCCAAGGACGCACACTTCGCCGAGGTCAACGCCGCGTACTACCGCGACACCGAGGTCGATGCCGGACCCACGCAGACCCAGTACGCGCGTATCCCCCGGCTGCCCGAGGGGTTGCACGTGGCTCTCGTGGGCACGGGTCCGTCGGCGGGCTACGCGCTGCGCACCCTGCTGAACCGCACGACGGCGTCGGTCACCGTGATCGACAAGCTCCCGACCCCCGGCGGTCTGATCCGCTCGGGCGTCGCGCCCGACCACCCGGCGACGAAGAACATCATGCACGGCTTCGACCTGCACCTGCGCGACCCGAGGGTCACCGTGCTCGGTGGGGTGGAGGTCGGCGTCGACATCACTCCCCAGGACCTCGCCGACCACTTCGACGCCGTCGTCTACGCGGTCGGTGCGTCCGAACCGCGTCGCCTCGGCATCGCCGGTGAGGACCTGCACGGCAGCACGTCGGCCACCGAGACCGTCGCCTGGTACAACGGCATCCCCGACGTGGAGAACCCGCTGCGGCCCGGCGTCGTCGGCCGCACCGTGCTCGTCGGTACCGGCAACGTCGCGCTCGACATCGCCCGGCTGTTCCACACCTCGTCGGATGCGCTGCGTCGCACCGACATCGCGGACCGGTCGCTGCCGTTCTTCGACGACAACGCGACGTCGGAGATCGTCCTGCTCGGCCGCCGCGGACCCGAGACCGCGGCCTACACGAAGGCCGAGTTCGCCGCGCTCGCAGCCATGCCCGACGTCGAGGTGGTCACCCTCGATGCCGACGAGGTCGACCCGTCGGAGTTCTCCGGACCCCCGCAGGCCGGCCGACGCCGTGTGGTGTTCGTGTTCGGCACCCGTCCCGTCGAGGTGATCGGCGATGCCGGCTCCATGACGGCAGTGCGTGTCCGGTCCGGCGAGCGCGAGTACGACATCGCCGCCGACAACCTCATCAGCTCCATCGGCTACCGGACCAGGCCCATCGCGGGCCTGCCGTTCGACCCCGACGCCGGCCTCATCCCCAGCCACGACGGTCGCGTCGTCGACGGCGACGACGTGGTGCGCGGCTCCTACGTCGTCGGGTGGGCCAAGCGAGGGCCGTCCGGCGGTATCGGGGCCAACCGTGCGTGCGCGGAGGACACGGTGACCGCCGTCGTCGACGACATCGCCGACGGACTGGTCCCGTCGCCCAACCGGGACGCCGACGAGCTCGAGGCATTCCTCCGCAAGCGCGGCGTCACCCCGATCCGACGGCGCGGCATCCGCACCATCGACCGCGTCGAGCGGGAGCGGGGCGCCGGAGCCGGTCGTCCGCGCGTGAAGCTCACCAGCACAGAGGAACTGACGAAGACCGCTCGTCGGCGTCGTCGCCGGGGCTGATCCGCCTCAAGGACGGGGCCCGACGGACTCCGGATCCGCCGCCTGTCGGCGCACGGACGCGAGCGCGTCGGTCATCTCGCGCAGGCGCTCGACCGACATCGTCGACCCCAGCCGGTGGGCCAGTTCGTCGTGGAACGTCTTCTCGGCGGCGGTGAGGACGGCCCGGCCGGAACCGGTGAGTTCGAGCCATGTCGCGCGGCCGTCGTCGGGATGGCGGTGGCGGTCGAGGTACCCGGCCGCGGCGATGCGATCGACGAGCTTGCTCGCCCCGCCGTCGGTGATGAGCAGGGTGGTGGCGATGTCGTGGACCCGTGCGTGGTCGCGACCGGCCACGACCCGCATCGGTTCGAACCAGCTCAGGGGCAGGTCGTGGACGTCCCGCAACCGCCCGTCGACGGCGTTCCACAGCAGGATCTGCGCGCGCACGAGGTGGTCGAAGAGTTCGGCCGCGACCGTCCCGTCGTACATCACACCTCCGGTGGCCGTCTGGACGGTCGGTGAGTCCGAAGAAGCCTGCGTGAGGAATTCTCCTCATCGACGGATTTGGTTTCCGTGGAAACCATATACTCGGAGGAGTCGTGAGGAAGGGGGACCGGGATGCGACCACCTCGTCACCGGTCGATCCCGGCGCACGGCCCTGCTCGGTCGCGACCGTGACCGCCGACGACACCCGTCGGCGGCAGATCGAGGCCGACGACCAGATGAGCACCTGGGCCGACCTGCTCCACCCCCGGTTCGCCCCGATCCACCGACTGTCCGACGGGGCCGTCGCGGCCGTGTCCGTCCAGGTCTCCGGGCCACCCGGCACCGCGATCGCAGAACCCCACGCCCTGGTGCACGCCGCACGCCAGATGGGTCTGGAGCGTGTTGTCGACGCGACCCGGCTCGCGGTCGCCCGGACCATCACCCCGGTCGCGGGTGCGGGCGACGTCCCGCTGCTGGTGACGATCGACCTGCTGTCGACCACCGCGGCCACCCACGACGACTCCGTCGACACGGCGGCCGTGTCCGTGCGACCGCAGGATCTGCTGCACCACCCGCACCGCACCATCGCCGCCGTACACGCCGCGCGTGGTGCCGGGCGGGCCGTCTGGGTCGACGGACTGGGTGTCGACGACAGCGCCATGACGTTGCTGGCGCTCATCGAACCCGACGTCGTGGTCGTGGACCGACAGGTCATGCAGATCGGGTCGTCGCAACGCCTCGGCGCCTTCGTTCACGCGCTCTCCGCGCACGTGCAACAGACGCCGACCGTCGTCATCGCCGACGGCGTGGACTCACCCCGCCACCGGCAGGTCGCACAGACCCTGGGCGCGACCCACGGCATGGGGGCGATGTTCCCCGCGGTCGAGCATCCGAGGACGGTCACCGGTTCTCGCGCGCCGCTGACGATCACGACGCGCGCCCACGCGGAGCCGGCGGAACCGACCACGCCGTACTCCCTCTGCGCCGGGTCGCACCGGGCGCGGCGAGGGAGCAAGCGTCTGCTGATCGAGATGAGCAAGGCGCTCGAGGCGCAGGCCGCGGCGAGCGGCGGGGCCGTCGTCGTCCTCGGCACGTTCCAGCACGCCCGCCATTTCACCGTCGCCACGGCGCTGCGGTGGGATCGTCTCGCGCAGACCACCGCTCTGGCCGGTGTCTACGGCGTCGGGGTGCAGCCGATGGCCGACGGTGCCGTCGTCCACGCCGCGCTCGACCCCGACGACCCGCTCGCCGACGAGTGGAACGTGGCGGTTCTGGCGCCGCACTTCTCGGCGCTGCTCGCCGCCCGTGACCGCCACGACGACGGCAGCGACCTCGACCGCACCTTCGACTTCGTGCAGACCTACGACCGCGCGACCGTCATCCGCGCCGTCCACGCCATCCTCGACCGATTCCTGGAGAACTGAGCGGTCGATAGCCTCGGGGGATGGACTTCGCCCCGTCGCCACGCGCCGCCGACCTCGTCGACGCCGTCTCCGAGTTCGTCGCCCGCGAGATCGACCCGATCGAGGACGGCTACCACCGTGAGCTCGCGGGGGTGCGCGCGAACGGCGGTGATCCGTGGACCCCGCTGCCGGTCCTCGCCGAGCTGCGGGAGAAGGCCCGCGCCGAGGGTCTGTGGAACCTCTTTCTCCCGGCGGGTCATGAGGGTCCATGGGCGCAGCGCTACGGGACCCGTGGGGGCGCCGGGCTGAGCAACGTCGACTACGCACCCGTGGCCGAGGTGATGGGCCGATCGGCGATGGCGCCGTACGCGTTCAACTGCAACGCGCCCGACACGGGCAACGCCGAGGTGCTGCTCAAGTACGGATCCGTCGAGCAGCAGGAGCGGTGGCTCGCACCGCTTCTCGCCGGCGACATCCGCAGCGCGTTCTGCATGACCGAGCCCGCGGTGGCGTCCTCGGACGCGACGAACATGGAGCTGACCGCCGTCCGCGACGGTGGTGACTGGGTGCTCAACGGTCGCAAGTGGTGGTCCACCGGTGTCGGTCACCCCGACTGCCGCATCCTCATCGTCATGGCGGTCACCGACCCCGACGCCGACCGCCACCACCGTCATTCGATGATCCTCGTCCCCCGGGACGCGCCCGGCGTCGTCGTCGAGAGACTGCTCGACACCATGGGTTTCCGGGACGAGCCCTACGGCCACGGCGAGGTGAGCTTCACCGACGTGCAGGTGCCGGCCGAGAACGTGATCGCCGGCGCGGGGAAGGCGTTCGAGATCGCCCAGGGCCGGCTCGGTCCGGGACGCGTGCACCACTGCATGCGTCTGATCGGACTCGCGGAGGCCTCGCTCGAGCGCGCGATCCGTCGGGGGATGGACCGGACGGCCTTCGGGAAGCGGTTGATCGACCTCGGCGGCAACCGGGAGCGGATCGCGTGGGCGCGCATCCAGATCGACTCCGCCCGACTGCTGGTGCTGAACGCCGCGTGGAAGCTCGACGAGGGCGGCCCGACGAACGCTCTCTCGGAGGTGTCGCAGATCAAGGTCGCGGTGCCGACGATGGCCCAGCAGGTGATCGACATGGCGATGCAGATCCACGGTGGGGGCGGGCTGAGCAGCGACACCCCGCTGGCGGCTGCATGGACCGCGGCGCGGGCGATCCGCCTGGCCGACGGCCCCGACGAGGTGCACCTCGGCATGGTCGCGCGCCTCGAACTGGCCAAGCACCGCTGACGAGCAGCGGTGACGCCAGGCGATCTGACGACATCGTCACAGTTGGGATCGTGCGATGATGACCCGATGACCAGGAGTGACCGGTGAGCGGCGACGGTGCGGCGAGTCGTTCCGAGCGTCGTAAGCAGCAGACCCGCCAGGCGCTCATCCGGGCGGCGCAGCAGTTCCTCGCCGAGGGGCGGACCGCGGTGTCGGTCCTCGACATCACCACCGTCGCCGACGTGGGGACGGGGTCGTTCTACAACCACTTCGCGACGAAAGAGGAACTGTTCGACACCGCGGTGATGGCCGTCGTCGACGTCCACGGCGCGATGATGGACGGCCTGACCGCCGACATCGACGACCCTGCCGTGGCGTTCACCCAGAGCTTCCGACTGACCGGACGACTCCACCGACAGTTCCCCGAACTGAGCAGGGTGATCGTGAACCGCGGCCTGGGCATGCTCACCGCGGACGAGGGCCTGCTCCCGCGCGCCCGCCGCGATGTGGGGGCGGCCGTCGAGGCCGGCAGGTTCGTCGTCACCGACCTCGACCTCGCGCTGACGGTCGTCTCGGGCGCCACCCTCGCGCTGGCCAAGCTGCTGCTCGACGAACCCGATCGTGACGACGCCGAGGCGACGGACACCGTCACCGGGCACGTGCTGCGCGCCCTCGGCGTCCCCGAGAAGAACGTCGCCGCGTTGATCGCGCTGCCGCTGCCCACGGCGACGGTGCAGGTGACCGGACTGGAGATCGGTCAGAACGCGTAGCGCACGCGCAGCCAGGGTGTCGTCGTGGCCACGAGGTCGCAGAGGGCGTCGACGCCGCGACGCTTCACGTCGTTGCGGTAGCGGACGTTGGTCATGCCGTTCTGGGATCGCTTGGGCTGCTGGATGTCCGGTCGCCACAGCACGTCCTCGGCCTTCGGGTGCCAACCGAGGTTGACCTCGTGCAGCTGCTCGTTGTGGGTGAGGAAGATGACCTCGGCGGCGGCCTGCGCCCGGAACGCCGCGCCGGTGCCGTCGGCGACCTGGAGCAGCAGCTCCCGCCAGTCCTCGAGCCACCCGTCGCGGATGACGACCGGGGACAGGTTCAGGTGCACCTCGTAGCCGGCGGCGACGAAGTCGTCGATCGCGGCGATGCGGTCGGCGACGGGGGTGGTCCGGATGTCGAGCAGGCGGGAGTCGCGGTCGGGCATGAGCGAGAACCGCACCCTGGTGCGCCCGCACGGCTCGAGGTCGAGCAGAGACCGGTTGACGAACTTGGTGGCGAACGACGCCTTCGCCGCGGGCATCTCGGAGAACGCCCGGATCAGGTCGGCGACGTTGTCGCTGACGAGTGCGTCGACCGAGCAGTCGTTGTTCTCGCCGATGTCGTAGACCCAGGCCTGCGGGTCGCACTGGTTCGGTTCCGGCTTCGTCCCCTGCCGGACGACGTGGCGCCGCAGGTACCCGACGATGCGGTCGATGTTGGTGAACACGGTGATCGGGTTCGCGTAGCCCTTCCGCCGCGGCACGTAGCAGTAGGCGCACGCCAACGCGCAGCCGTTCGCGGTGGACGGCGCGACGAAGTCGGTCGATCGCCCGTTCGGTCGGGCCGAGAGCGACTTCTTCTCCCCGACGACCAGGTTCTCGACCTTCGTGCGGACCCAGCGGTCGACGCTGCCGGCGTTGCCGTGCAGCTCGGGGATGTTCCAGTGCGACGCGACCTCGACGACGTCGGCGTCCGGGAAGCGCGCCCGCACCTGCTGCCCCCGCGGGCTCTCGAGCGCGCCAGGTTCGGCCCAGAGGGTGCGGACGTCGAGGAGATCGGAGACCACGGGGCGGGTGGTCGCGGGTGTGCCGGGCATCCGCCCGTTGTACCCCGAGCCTCCGACAGTCCCCGCCGCTGCGCGTCCTCCAGGGTCAGTCGGGGCGTCCGGGTCGGCGGTGCCAGGCGGTGCGGTCGCCGCCGGAGCCCTTGGCCTCGTACATCGCGTAGTCGGCGTCGCGGAGCACGTCGTCGATGGAGCGGTGGTCGTCGACCGGGACGGCGACCGCGCCGATGCTCGCGGTGATGCGGACGGCGCGGCCCTCGAGGCCGATGGTGCCGCGCAGCGCGCCGTGCAACGCCCGGGCGACGTCCTCGACGTCGTCGGCGGAACCCCGGAGGACGGCGACGAACTCGTCGCCACCCACGCGCCCGAGGACGCCGCCGCTCGGGATGACCGATGCCAGCCGCGCCGAGACGCGGGTGAGCAGGTCGTCGCCGACGCTGTGTCCGAGGGTGTCGTTGACGGCCTTGAGGGCGTCGAGATCGAGGTACAGGACGCCGAGGTCGCAGTCGCGTGCCGGGTCACGCACGGCCTCGGCGAGCTCCTCGACGACGTGCTGCCGGTTCGGCAGGCCGGTGAGCGAGTCGTGCCGTGCCTGGTAGCGCAGGCGCGCCTCCGCCTCGCGGTCGGCGGTCACGTCGGCGAAGGACGAGATGACCAGCCGCGTGTGGTCGACACCCACGAGCGTGGTCGTCCCCCGGATGATCACGACCGTCCGGTCGCGCCGGGTGATCTCGAGATCGAAGCTCGCGGGCTCGCCGGTCTGCTGCGCCCTGCGGTGGGGGAGCTCGGCGGGGGTGATCATCTTGCCGTCGGTGCGGCGGACCAGACCGCGTTCCCACAGCAGCGCCGGGAAGTCGGTGCCGATCGCCTCGTCGGCCTCGACACCGAGGAGACGCGCGGCGGCCGGGTTCATCGATCGCACGTAACCGCGACGGTCCTGCACCACCACCCCGTCGACGAGGCTGTCGACGATCTCGGCGAGGCGCCGTTCCGCGACCCGCGCGGACTCCTCTGCGGTCGACTGGCCGGTCAGGTCCCTCACCGAGGACATGATCGCGGGACCGCCGTCCCAGGTCGTCGGCGCCGATCGGGCCTCGACCGTGCGGACCCGTCCTCCGGGGCGGACGACCTGCGCCAGAACCGTCGATGTCGTGGGAGTGCCGTCCAACAGGTCCTCGATCCGGTCGTACAGGACCCGGCGGGAGTCGACGTGGATGAAGCCGTCGATGCGTTGGCCGATGATCTCGGCCGGAGACACCGCACCGAGGATGGCGGCCGCCGCGGGATTGGCGTACTGGACCACCTCTCCGTCGTGGACACAGATCGCGTCCGGCGACGACTCCACGAGACGACGGAACGCGGCGTCCGGTGTCGCCGTGCTGTCGTGGTCCATGCTGTCGGTCCGCTCTCGCCCCTCGGGCTCCGCCGCGTTCGGTGTGAGGGAGATTACTCGCCGGTAGCCGGGCGTCGTCGCCCCGCACCCCTGTACGGGTCACAGTGCCAGGTGGGCGATCGACGTGTTGTCGCAACGTCACTGCAACGTGGTGGTCCTACTGTCCCTGGACACACGACATACCGCGCACATCCGACGCGGGTCGCCCGAGCACAGGAGTGACACGGTGTCCGTCGACGAACCGATCCGTACGCAACCGACGGCCGCGGCCGCCCCCGACTCCGACTATCTGGAGAAGCGACAACTCAAGGGCGGGACGGCCGGGTGGTTGCTGCTCGCGGGGCTCGGTGTCAGCTACGTCGTCTCCGGCGACTACTCGGGGTGGAACTTCGGCCTCGCCGAGGGCGGTTTCGGCGGACTGGCCATCGCGGCCGTGATCATCGCCGCGATGTACGTCTGCCTGGTGCTCGGCATGGCCGAGCTGTCGTCGGCACTCCCGGCGGCCGGTGGCGGCTACACGTTCGCCCGACGGGCACTCGGACCCTGGGGTGGTTTCGCCACCGGGACCGCGATCCTCATCGAGTACTCGATCGCACCGGCGGCGATCGCGACCTTCATCGGTGCGTACGTGGAGTCGTTGAACCTCTTCGGCATCACCGACGGGTGGTGGGTGTACCTGGTCGTGTACGCGATCTTCATCGCCATCCACCTGTCCGGCGCGGGCGAGGCGCTGAAGGTGATGTTCGTGATCACCGGCATCGCCCTGGTCGGTCTGATCGTCTTCGCTGTCAGCGCCGTCGGCGAGTTCGATCTCGGCAACCTGACGAACATCGTGCCGACGGACGCCGCCGGTGCGTCGGACCTCCTCCCGTTCGGCTACATCGGCATCTGGGCGGCCATCCCGTTCGCGATCTGGTTCTTCCTCGCCATCGAGGGTGTGCCGCTCGCGGCCGAGGAGACCGCGAACCCCGAACGCAACGTGCCGCGCGGGATCATCGCGGCGATGGGCGTTCTCGTCGTCACCTGCGTGGCCGTGCTCATCCTGACGACCGGGGCCGGTGGGGCGGATGCGATGTCGGCGTCGGGCAACCCGCTCGTCGAGGCGCTCGGGGGCTCGTCGATGGCGACGGTGGTCAACTACATCGGGCTCGCCGGCCTCGTCGCCAGCTTCTTCTCGATCATCTACGCCTACTCGCGGCAGCTGTTCGCGTTGTCGCGGGCGGGCTACCTCCCGACGGCGCTGTCGGTCACCAACTCCCGCAAGACGCCGACGCTGGCGCTGATCGTCCCCGGCGTCATCGGGTTCCTGCTCTCGCTCACCGGTGAGGGTGCGCTCCTGCTGAACATGGCCGTGTTCGGTGCCGCGCTCAGCTATGTGTTGATCATGGTGAGTCACATCGTCCTGCGTCGCCGCGAGCCCGACATGCCGCGGCCGTACCGGACGCCGGGCGGTGTCGTCACGACGGGCTTCGCGTTGGTCGTCGCCGTCATCGCGGTCATCGCCACGTTCCTCGTCGACACCGTCGCGGCGCTCTGCTGCCTCGGGGTGTTCGCCGTGTTCATGGCGTACTTCGCCCTCTACAGCCGCCACCGTCTCGTCGCCGCGTCGCCCGACGAGGAGTTCGCCGCTCTGGCCCGGGCGGAGGAGGACCTGCGGTGAGGTTCTCCCAGACCCTGTCGGGTACGACCTACGAGTTCGACGGTCTCGTCGACCTCATGGCGAAGGCGACGCCGAAGCGGTCCGGCGACGAACTCGCCGGGTGCGCGGCCGAGTCGGACGCCGAACGCGCCGCCGCGGCGTGGCAACTCGCCGACGTCGAGCTGTCGACGTTCCTCTCCGAGGTCGTCGTCCCGTACGAGACCGACGAGGTCACCCGGCTCATCGTCGACGGTCACGACCGTGCCGCGTTCGAGACCGTCTCGCACCTCACCGTCGGTGGCTTCCGGGACTGGCTGCTCGAGACCTCCACGCGGGCAGACGCATCCGAGCGCCTCGCCGCCATCGCCCCCGGTCTGACCCCGGAGATGGTGGCGGCGACGTCGAAGATCATGCGCAACCAGGACCTCGTCCTCGTCGCGAAGGCGTGCTCGGTGGTGTCGGCGTTCCGCACCACCATCGGGCTGCCGGGCCGCATCGCGACCCGCCTGCAGCCGAACCACCCGACCGACGACCCCCGGGGGATCGCGGCCGCCACCCTGGACGGCCTGCTGATGGGGTGCGGCGACGCGGTCATCGGGATCAACCCGGCCACCGACTCACCCGAGGCCACATCGGATCTGCTGTACCTCCTCGACGACATCCGGCAGCGGTTCGCGATCCCCATGCAGTCCTGCGTGCTCTCGCACGTCACCACCACCGTCGAACTCATCGAGAAGGGTGTGCCCGTCGACCTGGTGTTCCAGTCGATCGCCGGGACCGAGGGCGCGAACAAGGGTTTCGGTGTCGACTTGTCGATCCTGCTGGAGGCCAACGAGGCCGGGCGATCCCTGCATCGCGGCACCGTCGGCGACAACGTCATGTATCTCGAGACGGGCCAGGGATCGGCGCTCTCGGCGAACGCGCACATCGGCACCGGCGGCAAGCCTGTCGACCAGCAGACGCTCGAGACCCGTGCCTACGCCGTCGCCCGGGCACTCGACCCGCTGCTGATCAACACCGTCGTCGGGTTCATCGGGCCCGAGTACCTCTACGACGGCAAACAGATCATCCGCGCCGGCCTCGAGGACCACTTCTGCGGCAAGCTGCTGGGCCTGCCGATGGGTGTCGACGTCTGCTACACCAACCACGCCGAGGCCGACCAGGACGACATGGACACGCTCCTCACCCTGCTCGGGGTCGCGGGTGCGGCGTTCGTCATCGCGGTCCCGGGTGCCGACGACATCATGCTGGGTTACCAGAGCCTGTCGTTCCACGACGCGCTCTACGTCCGGCAGGCGCTCGACCTGCGTCCGGCGCCGGAGTTCGAGGCGTGGTTGGCCGGTCTCGGCATGGCCGACAAGGACGGTCGGATCCTGCCCGTCGACGTCGGGACGTCGCCGCTGCGATCGCTGACGGTCGCGCGATGAGCGACTCAGGGGTGAGCCGGCCGGACACCACCGACGCCTGGGCGGACCTGCGTCTCACCACCCAGGCCCGGATCGGTCTCGGTCGGGCCGGCAACTCGCTGCCGTCGCACCGGGTCCTGGAGTTCCGGGCGGCGCACGCGGCCGCTCGCGACGCCGTGCACGACCCGCTCGACGTCGAATCGTTCGTCGCGACGATCGCCGGGTGCGGGCTCGGTGATCCCGTGGTGGTCACCAGCAAGGCGTCCTCGCGGGGTGAGTACCTGCGCAGGCCCGACCTCGGACGGCTCCCCGACGACCTCTCGTCGGTGCCGTCGACGAACGCCGACATCGGGATCGTCCTCGCCGACGGGCTCTCGCCGCGCGCACTGGTCGACCACGCCGAGGGTCTCGTCCTCGCCCTGAAGGAAGCGTTGTCCGAACGGTTCTCGATCGCGCCACCCGTGATCGCCACGCAGGCGCGGGTCGCACTCGGCGACCACGTCGCCGAGGCGTTGGGCGTGCAGACCCTCGTCGTGGCGATCGGCGAGCGTCCGGGATTGTCCGTCGCCGACAGCCTCGGCATCTACCTCACCCATCGGGCTCGCCCGGGGTGCAGCGACGCCGACCGCAACTGCATCTCGAACATCCACCCGCCGGACGGCCAGAGCTATGCCACGGCGGCGCGCATCACCGCGTCGCTGGTGGACGGCGCCCGCCGACTGGGGCGGTCGGGTGTGTCGCTGAAGGACACCTCGCGCGCCGAGATCACCGCCGCGACAGCGCCGGTCATCGAGTCCGCCTGATCACTCCTCGCGGCCGCGGGACTGGCGCAGCAGACGCGCGCGCTCGACGAACTGTTCGTCCTTCGCGTGGTTCTTCTCCGCGGCGGCGGTGTCCCGCGGCGGCAGTTGCACGTGTTCCTCCGCGGGCAGCCCGGCCTGCAGCTCCCGCGCGCGTTCGAGTTCGGAGTCGAACTCGGCGCCGAACAGCAACGCCAGGTTGGTGATCCACAGCCAGAGCAGGAAGACGACGACACCGGCGAGCGCGCCGTAGGTCTTGTTGTAGCTCGCGAAGTTCGCGACGTAGACGGCGAACAGCGCCGACGCGACGATCCACACGACGATGGCGAGCAGGGCTCCCGCGCTGATCCACCGGAACTTCGGCTGCCGCACGTTCGGCGTCGCCCAGTAGAGGATCGCGACCACGGTCACGACGAACACGAGGATCACCGGCCACCGGGCGATGTTCCAGACCAGCAGACCGGTGTCGCCGAGGCCGATACGGTCGCCGACGGACCGGGCGATCGGCCCGCTGACCGCGAGCATGAAGGCCACCGCCGCCGTCATCAGCACCGCCACCAGGGTGACGAGGAGCATCGCGGGCCGCAGCTTCCAGATCGGCCGGCCCTCCTCGATCTCGTACATCCGGTTCAGCGCCCGTCCGAACGCCCCGACGTACCCCGACGCCGACCACAGCGCGCCGAGGACGCCGATCACGAGGGCGAATCCTGCGCTGGGTGCGTCGACCAACTGCTGCACCGGGTCCCGAAGGGTGTCGACCACCGACGCCGACCCGAGGTCACCGATCACGTCGAGGACCGCGTCCATCGTCCGCTGTCCCTGCCCGAACACACCGAGCAGGGACACGAGCGCCACCAGGGCCGGGAACAGCGACAAGACGGAGTAGTACGTGAGACCCGCTGCGATGTCGGTGCATTGGTCCCGCGAGAACTCGCGCGCTGTCTTGCGGAGGGTGAAGACCATCGAGGGCTTCGTCAGCTCCGTGGGCGAGTCGGGCTTGCGCGGATCATCCGGGTCAGCGGTCACGGCGCAGGGATTTCCCCGCGAGACGGCATTCAAACAGCGTGGTCCGCAGCCACCTGTCACTCGACAACAGACCGGTGATGGTTCGTGACCACAGCATCGGCGGAGGACCAGGCGTCCTCAGTGTTGACAGGTGTGCTGACTCGGCGAATGGGATTGAGCCGGCGAGCCTCTCGCCGAGAGATCACCTGTTCAGACTACGGCGCACCTCGAACACACGTTCTATGATGTCTGTACAGTTTCAATGCGGGGGAGGTGCGTCGTGAGCGACAGTCTGATCGACGACTACGCCGCGTTGCACGTCCTGCTGGATCGAATCGTAAAACGCACCTCCGACGCGTGTAGCGAGCTCGAGGTCGCGGAGTTGGCGATCACCCACGAGCACGCCGTCCGGAAGATGGGTTCGATTGGGCTGCAGCGAATCCTGGACGTGAGTGATCGGGAAGCGTTCCGGTCGGTGCAGTGCACGAAGCTCGACGAATTCGTGGGCCAGCGTCTGCGTATCCAGAACCCGCGCAGGCGGTTGCGGCAGGTCACGCAGTTGACCGAGATGCACGCCATGACCGGGGAGAAGCTTCCACCAAGGTGTCCTGAGACCGCGGACGCGATGGCCGACGGCGCGCTGAACCACGAACACGTCGACGCCGTGCTGGACGTGATGGCGAAGGTGCCGGCGGCGACACCACCAGAGATGCGGGACCTGGCCGAGGAGCAGCTCGCGGAGATCGCCCGCCACCACTCGCCGCGGGAGATCACCCGCGCCGGCGCCCGGATCCTGTCGCACCTCGACCCCGACGGCGATCTGCCCGACGAGCGGGACCGGGCCCGCAACCGGTCGCTGTCGCTGGGTGCGCAGGACACGCTGGGCATGTCGAAACTGTCCGCCACGCTCGACCCGACTACGCGCGCGCTGTTCGAGGTGCTCCTCGCGGCGTGGGCCAAGCCGGGCATGAACAACCCGGACGACGAGCTGTCACCCAAGGGCGGCGCCGACGGCGACGGGATTGACCAGGATCAGCTGCGCGACGCCGCGTCACGGGACTGCCGGACCCAGGCGCAGCGCAACCACGACGCCCTGAACGCATTACTCCGCGCAGCCGCAGATGGCGGACTGTACGGCGCCTCACACCGAGGTCTGCCACCGCACATCGTCGTCTCCATCAGCGAAGCCCAACTGCGGGAGCGCGCGGGGATCGGGCACACCACGACTGGCACCGATCTACCCATGAGCGAGATCGTGCGACTGGCCGCGCAGGCGCAGATGTATCTGGCGGTGTTCGACGACCACACCGGCGAACCGCTCTATTTCGGGCGGGCCAAGCGTCTCGCGTCGGAGTCGCAGCGGTTCGCCACCTTCGCCGAGTACGGCGGCTGCTCGAAACCCGGCTGCCCGCGCCCGTTCTCCCACACCGAAGCCCACCACGCCGAACAAGACTGGGCTAACGGCGGAAACACCGACATCACCGACCTCGCCCCCGCCTGCGGACCGCACAACCGGGCCGTCCACCACGGACCCGGAGGCTGGAAAACCGTCAAAATCACCGACGGCTCCGACCGCGGGAAATACGGATGGGTCGCCAACGGCACCTCCGACCCGCCGAGAACCAACCACCTGCACCGGCCCGACCGGATCCTCGACGACACCGCACCACCCGACCCCGACTGGTCCGACATCGAACACCGACTCGAACTGATCCTCGCCGACCACCATTCGGAAGCACGACCACCCGAGCCGCGCGAGCCGTGGATCATCCGCGTCATCGACTACCGGTCACCGATCACAGGGTGAGTCGGCAGGCCTGACCGACGTCGAGGACGCGGAGGGCTCGTCCCTGCCCCAGCCACAGTGCGCACGACAGCGTCAGGTCGGTGATCTCCTCGTCGGTGAGCAGCGCGTGCACCCGACCCCAGAAGTCGTCGTCCTCGCGGAGGCCGACGTGGTCGCGCGCGAACCGCTCGGCGAACTCCGCGGCCACCCGCTCGACGTCGGTGTATCCGTCCCACGTCCGCCAGTCGTCGACATGGTCGTAGAACGACTCGTCGAGGCCGGCGGCCTCACCGTCCGTCGTGCGAGTGTTCCGGCAGACCTCGCACTCGTTGTCGAGAGCGATCACCATGCGGGCGATCTCCCGCACCCGCGGAGCCAGCCCGCCGTGCCGGTACACGGCGTCGGCGTATCCACCGAGGGCCCCGCCGATCGTCGGTGACAGGCCCATCCACCCGATCAGGTCGTCGGGTGCGAAGTCGCCGATCCGTGCCATGTCCGCACGCTAGCACCGGCAACGAGAACGTGTTCTCGTTCTCAGTGCGCGGCCAGGACGCCCTTCGCCGCCTCCACCCGCGCCAGCTGGTCGAGCACGGTGGCGACGATCTCGTCGGTGTCGACACCGGTGGTGTCCACCGACACCTCCGGGTTCTCCGGCGGCTCGTACGGTGCGTCGACGCCGGTGAGCCCCGTCAATTCGCCCGCCCGGGCGCGGGCATAGAGGCCCTTCGGGTCCCGGCGCTCACACTCGGCGAGCGGGGTCGTCACCGCGACCTCCACGAACGGCAGGCCCGCCGCATCGTTGAGGGCGCGGGCGACCGCGCGGTCCGACCGCAGCGGCGAGACCAACGAGGCGATCGCGACGACGCCCGCGTCGGCGAGCAGCCGGGTGAGGTGGCCGACCCGGCGGATGTTCTCCGCGCGGTCACCCGCCGAGAAGCCGAGGTCGTCGGACAGCCCGTGTCGCACGTTGTCGCCGTCGAGGAGGTAGGCGGTGCGGCCCGACTCGACGAGCGCCCGTTCCAGCGCGACGGCCACCGTCGACTTCCCGGAGGCGGGCAGGCCGGTCAGCCAGATCGTGGCGCCACGCTGGCCCGTGCTGGCCCACCGGTGTCCGCGGTCGAGCGCCGACGGGTGCCACACGATGTCGTTGCGCGTCTGCGCACCGGGCACCACCTCGCGTGCCACGTCGATCACCCCGGCGCCGACGGTGTCGTTGGTCGACTCGTCGATGAGGATGAACGCGCCCGCCTCCCGGTCGGTGGTGTAGGGATCGGCGACGACCACGGAGCTGGTGCGGATGGTCACCGAGCCGATGTCGTTGAGCGCCAACTCGACCGGGGAGTCCTGGGTCTCCAGGGTCTCGGGATCGAGACGGTCGGCGATGGTCTGCACCGTGGCGCGCACGGTCGACGTGGAGTGCTTGAGTGCGAGCCGATCGCCGGCGCGCAGCGGTGTCTCGCCGAACCAACAGACGGTCGCCTCGAGCTCACGGGCCGACACCGGTCGGTGCGCGCCCGAGCCGTCGGAGACGAGCACGTCGCCACGACCCACGTCGATGTCGTCGGCCAGTTCCACCGACACCGACAGGGGTGCGACGGCCACCGACCGGTCGGGGTCCAGGGTGTCGACGGCGGTCACCGTGCTGCGCGAACCGGAGGGCAGTACGACGACGTCGTCGCCCGCCTGAAGGGTCCCGGTCGAGAGCCGACCGGTGTAGCGACGTCGTTCACCGGGCACGGGACGCGACACCCACTGGATCGGCAGGCGCAGATGATCGCTGCGCGCCGCGGGTGCCGACAGGTCGATGGACTCGAGTCGCTCGAGCAGCGAGGGCCCGTCGTACCAGGGCGTGCGGTCCGAGCGGTGCACCACGTTGTCACCGTCGCGCGCGACCATCGGGATGACGGTGACCTCGACGCCGCCGAGACGTTCTGCGAGGGTACGGAGTTCGCTCTCCACCTCGGCGAAACGTGCGGCGTCGAAGTCGACGAGGTCGATCTTGTTCACCGCGGCGACCAGGTGTGGCACACCGAGAAGGGTCGCGATACGTGCGTGACGCCGTGTCTGACGCAGTACGCCCGCGCTCGCGTCGACGAGCAGCACCGCGACGTCGGCCGTCGACGCGCCGGTGAACATGTTGCGCGTGTACCGCTCGTGTCCGGGCGTGTCGGCGAGGATGTAGCTGCGCGCCTCGGTCGAGAAGAACCGGTACGCCACATCGATCGTGATGCCCTGCTCCTGCTCGGCGCGCAGTCCGTCGGAGAGCGCGGCGAGATCGGGGACGCCGTCGCGTCGGACCGCCTCGAGATGGTCCAGCGGCAGGCTGTCGGTGTCGTACATGAGACGACCGATGAGGGTGCTCTTGCCGTCGTCGACCGAGCCGGCCGTGGCCAGACGGAGCAGTTCGCGTCGTGCTGCCATCAGAAGTACCCCTCCCGCTTGCGATCCTCCATCGCCGCGACCGACGTCCGATCGTCCGCGCGGGTCTCGCCGCGCTCGGACACGGTCGCGGCGGAGATCTCGGAGATCACCGCATCGATGTCGGCGGCGTCCGAGCGCACCGCGCCGGTGATCGTCAGGTCGCCGACGGTCCGGTAGCGGACCGTCTCGACGCGTGCGGTCTCGCCGTCGCGGGGCGCGGTGAACCGGGACGTGGCGAGCAGGATGCCGTCGCGCTCGAAGACCTCCCGTCGGTGAGCGAAGTAGATCGACGGCAGTTCGAGTCCCTCGAGCGCGATGTAGCGCCACACGTCGACCTCGGTCCAGTTGCTGAGGGGGAACACCCGCACCTGCTCGCCGCGCCGGATGCGGCCGTTGTAGAGCGCCCACGGTTCCGGACGTTGGGCACGGGGGTCCCACTGCCCGAACTCGTCGCGGAAGCTGAGCACACGTTCCTTCGCGCGGGCGCGCTCCTCGTCGCGACGTGCGCCGCCGAACGCCGCGTCGAACCGTCCGGACTCCAACGCGTCCAACAGTGTTCGCGTCTGCAGCCGGTTGCGGGACCCGGAGGGTCCGCCGACCTCCGTCACACGGCCCGCGTCGATGGAGTCCTGCACCGACGCCACGATGAGCTGGTGCCCGGCGCCGGACACCCGCCGATCCCGGAACTCGACGACCTCGTCGAAGTTGTGGCCGGTGTCGACGTGCAGCACCGGGAACGGCATCGGTGCGGGACGGAACGCCTTCTCGGCCAGTCGCAGCAGGACGATCGAGTCCTTGCCGGCCGAGAACAACAGCACCGGTCGCTCGAGCTCCGCGACGACCTCGCGGATGATGTGGACGGCCTCGGCCTCCAGGATCCGCAGTTCGTCGACGTGGCGATCAGGTGGCGCCGCGGCGGTCATGGGCTCTCCTCGGCGTCGGGACCGGGTGTCCGATCAAGCCAACACCGTGCCGCCGCGGCGAGTCCCACCGAAGTGGGGTTCGGATCAGAGCGACCGAAAGCCTGGCGGTTCAGGCCGGAGCGGGATCCGCGGTCTCGGCGTCGATCAGCTGACGGGCGACGTCGATGACACGCGTGTTGGTGTCCTGCGAGAGCCGACTGAGCAGAGCGAACGCGGCCAGGGCGTCGATGTGGAAGCGCTCCATCACCATGCCCTTCGCCTGGGCGATGATGTCGCGGCTGGCCAGGGCGTCCGCGTACTGCGCCCCACGGACGGCCGACGCCCACGCCGCGGTGGCGTGCGCGGCGAAGATCGACGCGATCTCCTCGACGTCGGGGGAGAACGCCTCGGGTGGTGTCGCGAACAGTGTGAGAGAGCCGAACGAGTCCGTAGCGGTGAACAACCGCAGCGACAGGATCGACCGGAACGGGATCGCCGCACGTGCGTCGGGGGTGTACTGCGGCCACCGCGTCTCGTCCCGCAGGTCGTCGATGCGCACCACCGGCTGGTCCCAGATCGCCGACAGGCAGGGGCCCTGCCCGTTGCTGTTCTGGATCTCGGAGTGGAGCTGCGCGAGCTCGCCGGTCGCGGCCTCGGTGACGAGCGTCCGCTTGCGGCCGGCGATGGAGATGCTCGCCTCCTCGGCGCCGTCGATGTTGTGCACCGCGCCCGCGACCAGGTCGTCGAGGACGGTGGACAGCTCACGCGGACCGCCGGCGGCCAGGCGCCGGGCCATGTCGGCGATGGCGACATGCACGTCGAGGGGTCGCGTGTCGGGAGCTCGCGTGTCCGGCTCCGCGGTCATCGGGTCCATGGCTGTTCCTTCCCGCGGCGACACACCCTCGACGGTGACTGTGCGCGTCCCGCGGGCGACGGACAAGCGGAGCCGGACAACCGGTACACGGTCGTGGTCGAGGTCACGGATGGGTCACGGGATCCGACATTGGGCGGACGGCCGTCTGGACAGTTGTCCATCATCGGGAGGTGCGTACTCCGATACCCGGCGAGATCGCCCAGGTCACCGCGGAATGGCTGACGACGGTTCTCTCACGACCTGACGCACCCGTGACCGTGGAGAGGGTGACCCACGCCGTCGTCGGTACCGGTCAGACCGGCTCGACGTACCGCCTCGACGTGACCTGGCGCGACGGTGCCGACGGCGGGCTCCCGTCGTCGTTCGCCGTGAAACTGCCGTCGGTCGACGCGGCCGTCCGTGAGCGGGTGGCGCTCGGCTACCGCTCCGAGCACACCTTCTACACCCGTGTCGCCGACACCGTGGCGGTGCCGGTGCCGACCTGCCACCACATCGCGATCGACGGCGACGGTGCCGAGTTCGTCCTGCTGATGGACGATCTCGCGCCCGCCGAGCAGGGTGATCAGCTCGCGGGCTGCACCCGCGACGAGGCGGTGCTCGCCGCATGGGCACTGGCCGGTCTGCACGGCCCGCGATGGTGTGATCCGGCGTGGGATGCGTTGCCCGGCATCGTCCTCGGCCGCCCCGACCGGGCCGGGGCGCAGGGTCTGGCCGACATCGTCGGCATCGCGGTGGACACCACGATCGACCGCATCGGCGACCGTCTCGACGACGCCGACAGGGCAACACTTCGTGCGGTGACACCGGCGATCGCCCCGTGGCTGCTGGCGGAGCCGACGCGATTCAGCGTCCTACACGGCGACTACCGGCTGGACAACCTCATGTTCGCCCCGGACCGGTCGTCGGTGACCGTCGTCGACTGGCAGACGCTCGCGGTGGGTCTGCCCGCCCGCGACCTCGCCTTCTTCGTCGCGACGTCGGTGGAACCCGAGGCCCGCGCCGACATCGAGGACGACGTGGTGCGCGAGTACCACGACGCGCTGCTCGCGCACGGCGTCGTCGGTCACGACCTCGAGGAGTGCCGTCGCGACCACCGGCTCGCGATGCTGCAGGTCCCGTTGATCACGACGCTCGGCTTCGCGTTCTCCGTGTCCACCGACCGCGGGGACGAGATGGCCGCCGCGATGCTCACCCGCGGCTGCGCGGCGATCCGCGATCACGGCACCCTCGACCTCGTCGCGGCGCTGACGTGACCACCGTCCATCCCGAGCTGGGCTGCTATCTGCTGGCGGGACAGCCCGATTCGAGCCGCGACATCCTCGACGAGGCGCGCGCGGCCGAGAGCCTCGGCCTCGGCACCGCGTTCGTCTCCGAGCGCTACAACCGCAAGGAGGCGATCGCGCTCGCCGGCGCGGCGGTCGCCGTCACCGACCGCATCACGATCGCGACGGCGGCGACCAACCACAACACACGACACCTCATGGTCACCGCGGGCGCCACGCGCACGCTGCGGGACCTCTCGGGCGGTCGGTTCGTCCTGGGTCTCGGACGCGGGATCCCCGTACTGCAGGACCTGTACGGGTTGTCGCCGATCACCACCGGTGGGCTCGAGGACGCGGCCGGCCTGCTGCGGCGACTGTTCCGCGGCGAGGCGATCGTCGGCCACGACGGCCCGGCGGCCAGCGTCCCTGTCCTCCATCTGGACTCCTCCCTCGACGAGTACCTACCCCTGGCGCTCGTCGCCTTCGGACCGAAGACGCTGACACTCGGCGGCCGGTGTTTCGACGAGGTCGTCCTGCACACCTACTTCACGCCGGAGACCACGCAGCGAGCCGTCCGCACGGTCAAGGATGCCGCGGAGAAGGCGGGCCGTGACCCGGCCGCGGTGCGGGTGTGGTCGTGCCTCGCGACCGTCGGCGACCACGTCCCCGAGGCGACGCGACTGCGGAAGACGGTGGGTCGGCTCGGCACCTACCTCCAGGGGTACGGCGACCTGCTGGTGCGGACCAACGGGTGGGATCAGGCCGTCCTGCAGCGATTCCTCGCCGACCCCGTCGTGTCCTCGATCCCCGGTCTGGACATCGCCGCCACCGCCGACCAGCTCGAGCACGCCGCGGGGCTGTTGCCCGAGGAGTGGCTGCAGAACGCAGCCGTGGGCACGTCGGAGCAGTGTGTCGACGCCATCCGCGGGCAACTCGACCTCGGATGCGACGCCGTCATCCTCCACGGCTCGACCCCGACCGAACTCGCGCCGATCGTCGAGACGTGGAAAAGCCCACCGACCAAGCACTCGCTTGTGTAACCTGCGTCACAGTCGAGTGGGAGGTCGTCCGATGGGCTACGCCGTTCTGAACCGTGAGCAGCTCGCCGCGATGTGCAGCGTCTGGTCTGTCATCGGTCGGCGCTGGGGACAGCGTCGTCAGATGAGGGTCGACCAGTACGACCAGAACCGCACCGCGATCATCGCCACCACCACCGCGTAGACGATGATCAGCAGCGGTCGGAGCCATCCGGCCGCCTCGATCAGTGACCGACGCCCGAGCGCCGTCGCCGCGAGCTGGGCGGCGGTCACGAACAGCAGCGGCGTGACGACCCACACGACCATGCAGTAGGGGCAGAGGGCGCCGATCCGGTACAGGCTCTGCGTGATCAGGTAGCCGATGAACACCAGGCCGACGCCGGTGCCCGCCGTGAGTCCGACCCAGAACCACGCCGGCAGGGCCACGCGCGCGACGGCGAGCAACCCCGCGACGATCGCCACGGAGAACGCCGCGATGCCGATGATGGGGTTGGGGAAGCCGAAGAACGCGGCCTGATCCGTGGTCATCACCGATCCGCACGAGATGATCGGGTTGATGCTGCAGCTCGGCCGGTACCCGGGATCGGCGAAGAGCTTGAAGCGCTCGATGGTGAGTGTCGCCGCGGCGACGAGACCGATGACCCCGGTGATCAGCACGATCCACGACGCGACGGCCCCCGGCGCGGGCGGGCCGACCTCGTCGGGGTCGATCCGGTCGTCGGCGCGGTCGTCGAGCTGTGTCGTCACGAGAACAGGGTAGGTGGCGGAACAAGCCGACGGTCGTGCGTGCTGCACCGTCACATGACCGATCGTGAACCCCGGGTGGCCCTTGTCGTCGGCGCCACAGGAATCTCCGGACAGGCTCTCTGCTCGCAGCTCGTCGGCGACGGATGGACCACCTATGGCCTCTCCCGCCACGACACGCTTCCCGTCGACGGGGTCACGCCGATCGCGGCCGATCTCCTCGATCCCGACCAGTTGGCCGACGCGCTGCGCGACGTGGCGCCCGAGGTCGTGTTCCTCGTCGCGTGGATGAAGCAGGACACCGAGAAGGAGAACATCGAGGTCAACAGCCGACTGCTCCGCAACGTCTTCACCGCGCTCGAGCCGGCGGGGTCGGTGCGTCACGTCGCGCTGATGACCGGCCTCAAGCACTACCTGGGGCCGTTCGAGGACTACGGCACGGCGGTGACCGCCGAGACCCCGTTCCACGAGTCGGAGCCGCGCCTGGACAACGACAACTTCTACTACGCGCAGGAGGACGAGGTCTTCGCCGCCGCCGAGCGGATGGGCTTCACGTGGAGCGTCCACCGCGCGCACACCATCGTCGGGTTCGCCGTCGGCAACGCCATGAACATGGCGCTGACGCTGTCGGTGTACGCGACCCTCTGCCGCGAGCACGACCGCCCGTTCGTCTTCCCCGGCTCGGAGACCCAGTGGAACGGCCTCACCGACGTGACCGACGTCGGTCTGCTCGCCGAGCAGATGATCTGGGCCGCGACGCACGCCGAGGGCGAGAACGAGCCGTTCAACATCGCCGACGGCGACGTCTTCCGGTGGCGCTGGCTGTGGCCGCAGATCGCCGAGCACTTCGGTGTCGAGCCCGTCGGGTTCGACGGCGAGCCGAAGCCGCTGGACGACCGTATGGGCGACGCCCCCGACGAGTGGCGGGCGATCGCCGAGAAGTACGACCTGGTGGAGCCCGACGTGACCCGGCTCGCGTCGTGGTGGCACACCGACAGCGACCTCGGCCGCGACATCGAATGCCTCACCGACATGACCAAGAGCCGCCAGGCGGGCTTCCTCGGCTTCCGCTCGACCCCGCAGAGTTTCGCCGACGCGATCGCCCGCTACCGGGAGGCTCGCATCATCCCGTGATCACCCGGCGGTCCCCGGGCGCGCGCCTACCATCGATGGTCAGCGGTCGAGCGGTGACTCGCCCACCGACGAGAGGCATCGACCATCGCCAGCATTTCCTCCCGGCTCCGCGGTCGTCGGCGTCTGCTGATCGCCCTTGCGGTCGTCGTCGTGCTGGTCGCGGCGATCGCATCCGTGGTTGCGACCCGCGGGTCCGACAGCCCCCGGATCACAGAGCGTGCGGAGACGATTGCAGGCGTCGCAGAGGGCTCGACGCCCGTGTCGCTGGACGCCTCGGTGTTCCTGCCCGCCACCACACCGGCGCCGGCGGTGGTGCTCGCCCACGGATTCGGTGGGACGAAAGACGATGTCGCATCCCAGGCCCGGTCGCTGGCGCAGCAGGGGTTCGTGGTCGTCACGTACTCGGCACGCGGGTTCGGGGCGTCGGGCGGACTCATCCACCTCGACAGCCCCGACTACGAGGTCGCCGACGCGCGGCGTGTGATCGACCGCCTCGCCTCAATGCCCGAGGTCGAGAAGGACGGTCCGGGTGATCCGCAGGTCGGCGTCGCCGGCGCGTCGTACGGCGGCGCCCTGGCACTGCTCGCGGCCGGCTACGACCGTCGTGTCGACGCGGTCGCGGCCGACATCACGTGGAACAGCCTGTCCCAGGCCCTGTTCCCGACGGCGGGCGGTGACACCGCCGGTGTCTTCAAGCAGGCATGGGCCGGTCAGCTGTTCTCGCAGGCGGCACGCCAGGCCACGTCCGACGGCTGCGGGAAGTTCGCTCCCGACGTGTGCGCCGCCTATCAGGCGTCGGCCGCCGCCGGTGAACCCACCGTCGCGCTGCGCGCGCTGATGGAGGCGTCGAGTCCGTCGACGATCCTGAACCGCATCACGGTCCCGACGTTGCTCAGCCAGGGACAGCAGGACTCGTTGTTCCCGCTCGACCAGGCCGTCCGCAACGCCGCCGGCATCCGCGCGCCGGTGCGGATGGTCTGGCGCTCCGGCGGCCACGACCAGCCCGGGGGCGACCCGACCGCCGACGCGCAGAGCTGGTTCACCCAGGTCTTGCGGGAGCGGCGCACGCCGAGTGCGGGTTTCAGCGCGACCGTCCCCGACGGGTCGATCTCGACCGAGACCGGCCGGTCGGTTCCGCGGCAGCTGTCGGGGGAGTCGCTGGCCTCGGTGCAGCAGACCCGTCAGGTCCCGATGCTCGGTCCGCCGCAGGTGCTCGATGCGCCGGCAGGCGGGACGCCGTCGGCCATCACCGCCGTCCCCGGCATCGGCAGCCTGTTGTCGACGGCGAGTTCGCTCACCGGCGGGTCTGCTCTGTCGGCCATCCCGGGACAGGCTGGCGGATTCGCCTCCGCGCCGATGGCTTCCGACACGCTCGTCGGCGGGTCGTCGTCGGTGCGGCTGCGGGTCACGCCCCGGTCCACCACCGATGCGCTCCTCTTCGTCTCCCTCGTCGACGTCGCGCCGGACGGGACGCGCACCCAGCCGTCAGGCCTGGTCACGCCCGTCCGTCTGACGGGACTGACGCCGGGACAGGCGACGACGGTCACGGTCCCGCTGCCCACCGTCGTGCGCACGGTCGCTGCCGGACACCGTGTCGCGGTGCAGGTCTCGACCACCGACCTCGGCTATCGCCTGCCGACGGACGCGCGCAGCTACACCGTCGGTCTCGACTCGCCGACCCTCGCGCTCACCACGCTGCAGGGCCGCGCGACCGCGGCGGCATTCCCGTGGGGCTGGCCGGTCGCGGGCATCGTCGCCCTCCTCCTGCTCGTCGCGGGGATCCTCCTCGCGGGCAGGCGACGCCGTACGTCGGCTGCCGAGAGCACGTCCGACGACGTCCCGCCGATCGTCGTCGAGGACCTCGTCAAGGAGTACGGCGACTCGTACCGGGCCGTCGACGGCGTGTCTTTCAGCGTCGAACGCGGGCAGGTCGTCGGACTCCTGGGCCCGAACGGCGCCGGGAAGACCACCGTCCTGCGGATGATGGTGGGTCTCATCCGCCCGACGTTCGGGTTCATCCGGCTGTTCGGCGAGACCGTCGGACCGGGGTCGGACAACCTGGCTCGCGTCGGCGCGTTCATCGAGGGCCCCGGCCTGCTGCCACACCTCTCCGGCCGCGAGAACCTCGATCTCTTCTGGGCCGCGACCGGCCGCCCCCGCGAGGAGGCCGACGTCGAGACCGCGCTCGAGATCGCCGGTCTCGGGGCGTCGGTGGACCGGAAGGTCCGCAAGTACAGCCAGGGCATGCGGCAGCGGTTGGCCATCGCGCAGGCGATGCTCGGACTCCCGGAGCTGCTCATCCTCGACGAGCCCACCAACGGTCTCGACCCGCCGCAGATCGCCGAGATGCGGGAGGTCATGCGGCGCTACGCAGCCACCGGGCGCACGGTCATCGTGTCCAGTCACCTGCTCTCCGAGGTCGAGCAGACCTGCAGCCACGTCGTCGTGATGCACAAGGGTCGGCTCGTGACGGCGGGTTCCGTCGCGGAGCTCGCCGGCGCGGCGACATCGACTCTGGCCGTCGCCGACGTGGATGCGGCACAACGCATCCTGGCCGACGCCGGCGTGGAGTCGACCGTCGTCGAGTCCCGTCGCCACCTGGAAGAGGCGTTCCTCGATCTCATCGGAGGGGAGTCACGATGACCGCCGACGAGACCACGACGACGGCCGCGACCCGCAAGGGTGTCCACGACCGCCTCGACGCCCTCGGGCCGGTGCAGCCCGTCGAGGTCCGCCCGCGGCGGACGCTGCGGTTGCGCGTGGAGACGGTACGTCAGCTGCGGCGTCGTCGGACACAGGTCGCCGCAGCACTTCTGGTGCTCCTCCCGCCGATCATCGCGATCGCATTCTCGTTGAGCTCCGACGACCCGGGGTCACCGGGCGGGTCCGACTCCGGCGGCGGTGGCCGCCAGACGTCGGCGCTGTACTCGCTCGCGACCGCCGGTGGCGCGAACTTCGCACTGTTCACCGAGTTCGCCGCCGGCTCGTTCCTGCTGACCGTGCTCGTCGCGCTGTTCTGCGGGGACACCGTCGCCAGTGAGGCGGGCTGGTCGTCCCTGCGGTACCTGCTCGTCATCCCCGTTCGGCGCTCACATCTGTTGCGGCAGAAGCTGATCGTGGGTCTGGCGTCCAGTGCGGTGGTGCTCATCCTGCTGCCGGTCTGGGCCTACGTGGTCGGCGGACTGTTCTTCGGATGGGGTCCGGCGCGATCGCCGCTCGGAGGCGAGTTCACGAGCACCGAGACGCTGCAGCGGTTGGCGATCGTGGTGGGCTACACCCTGATCCAGTCGCTCGTCGTCGCCGGGTTCGCGTTCCTGCTCAGCGTCGTCACGGATGCGCCGCTCGGTGCGGTCGGTGGCGCGACGATGCTGGTGATCCTGTCGAACATCCTCGACTCGATCTCCGCGCTCGACCCGTACCGCCAGTTCCTGCCCACCCACTACCAGTTCGCGTGGCTCGACGCCCTCGGCCCGACGGTGGTGTGGGAGGACATGGCCCGCGGTGTGGGGATCTCACTCATCTACGCGGCGATCCTGTTCGGTGCCTCGTGGTGGTGGTTCGACCGCAAGGACATCGTCAGCTGAGTCGGCCGCGGTCCCCCGTCCCACCTCAGATTATGGGTGCACCCGAGGCTTGCGGCAAGACCCCGTCGGTGGTCCAGACTGCTCCGGCGCACGTCAGCCGAGCGATGGGGAGAGCACATGACCACCACACCTCCGACACCCTTCGAGATCCACGAGTCCGGGGCGTACCTGCACGGCACCCGGGCCGACCTCGCGGTCGGCGATCTCCTGATCCCGGGCCATCGGTCGAACTATCGGGAGGCGCCGCTGCGGCACGTCTACATGACGCACACCCTCGACGCAGCAGCGTGGGGCGCCGAGATGGCTGTCGGCGACGGACCGCCACGGATCTATGTCGTGGAGCCGGTGGGGGAGGTCGAGGACGATCCCAACGTCACCGACAAGAAGTTCCCCGGCAACCCGACGCGCTCGTTCCGCACCCTCGACCCCGTCCGCGTCGTCGGCGAACTGACCGACTGGACGGGCCACACGCCGGAACAGATCGAGGCGATGAAAGCCGGACTCGCGGGGCTCCGTGAACGTGGACTCGACGTGATCATCGACTGATCCGCGGCGCCACCGAACCGATTCGACGACGACGGCTCCCCACCGGTGTTCTCATCGGAGGATGACTCAGACCTTGCTCGAGTGGGCGGGCGGTGAGCACGCGCTGCGCCGACTTCTCGATGCGTTCTACGACCGCGTCGAACGCGACGACCTCCTGGCCCCGATGTTCCCGGGCGGGGTGTCGGAGGTACATCGGGCGAATGTCACCGGGTGGTGGGTGGAGGTGTTCGGCGGCGCACCCCGGTACACGAGCGAGCACGGCGGGTACCCCACGATGCTCGCGCACCACATCGACTTGGGGATCACCGCCGAGCAGCGTCGCCGATTCGTCGAACCCATGAGCATCGCCGCCGACGACGCTGGCCTCCCGGACGATCCCGAGTTCCGGTCGGCACTGCTCGCCTATGTCGAGTGGGGCACCCGGTTGGCGATGGCGAACTCGCAGCCGGGCGCGCAGCCGATCGAGCAGGCGCCCGTGCCCAGGTGGGGGTGGGGCGTCGCTCCCCCATACGAGCCCGGAGGGTGACGGACTTCGGCGGATGGGTGCCGATGCCACTGCCGGGGAAACGAGGAAGCCCTGACCGGGTTTCCCTGGTCAGGGCCTCTTCTGCTGTGTCTCAACCAACACATCTGTGGACTGCTGTCCTGTCGGGGTGGCGGGATTCGAACCCACGACCTCCTCGTCCCGAACGAGGCACGCTACCAAGCTGCGCCACACCCCGCGGTCGTCCTCGCGGACGGCCTCGCACAGACTACCGCCCGAACCGTCGTCGGACTAAATCGCCTGTCACGCCGTCGGCGGCCGCGTGCACGAGAGGGCAGAACACGGTGTCGACGATGTCGTCGACGGCGGCCTCGCTGAGATCGCCGTTGACGATGAACTCGTAGCGCGCCAGGTCGAAGGCCAGCGAGCGGATGCGGTCGGGGATGGGCTCGGGGCCGATCTCGCCGCGCGCTCGGGCCGCCTCGAGGATCAAGTCGATGACAGCGGCACCCTTGTCCCGCAGCAGTTGCAGCGGGGTCGCGCCGGGCGTCTCGGCGGCCTCGGCCAACACGCCGAGCGCGACACCCCGCCCCATCGAGTCGAAGCGGTCGAGCACCGACAGGAGCGTGACTCGTACGTCCTCGGACATCGATCCGGTGTCGACCGGTCGCAGGGCGGCCTCGCTGATGTCGATCAGCGCGGCCACCACCAGGTCGACCCGTGTGGGCCACCGCCGATAGAGCACCGACTTGCTCGTCTCCGCGCGACGGGCGACGCCCTCGAAGGTGAGGCCGCCGTACCCCGACTCGCGGAGTTCGTCGGCGACGGCGGCGAGGATCGCGGCGTCGAGCTCCTCGCCTCGTCGACGTGTGCCCGCCATCCGACCTCCCTGTAGGAAACGTTGCGTATCTTATCGCGACCGGCTAGCGTCAGTCCAACAAGAAACGGTACGTATCTCAAGGGGGCTCGCATGGCCGGGATGAAGAGCGCGGCGCGACCCGCCGCCGCGGTGGTCGGGGTGACGGCACTGCTGTCGGTGCTGCTGCTCGCGTTCACACTGCCGTCGGTCCATTCGGGACCGCACGGGGTGCGGGTCGGGATCGTCGCCGACCGCGGCGTCGCCGAACAGATCGCCGGTGGGCTCGACGCCGGGGACCCGGGCGCGCTGCAACCCGAGTTGCCCGCCACCGAGCAGGACGCTCGCACCGACATCGCCGAGCGCCGGGTCGATGGCGCCGTCGTCGTGGGACCCGACCGCGTCGTCACCCTCGTAACCACCGCGGGGAGCCCATCGCTGGCCACCGTCGTCGAGGGGATCGGCGCGTCGATCGCCCACGCCCGCGGATTGCCGGCGACCGCCGTCGACGTCCAGCCCTTCGGCCACCGCGACCCGCGCGGGATCGGGCTCTCAGCCGGAGCGCTGCCGTTGGCTCTCGGAGGGTGGATCGGCGCGCTGGTGATCATGATGGTCGCGCGCAGGTCGCACGCGATCGCGGCTGCGGCGCTGGGGTTCTCCGTCGTCGGTGGCCTCGCCCTCACCGCCGTTCTGCGGTTCGTCGTCGGCACCTTCGACGACGCGTTCTGGCCCGTCGCGTGGACCGCGATGTTCTCGCTGTGTGCCACGACGTTCGCGGTGATCGGACTACGCATGGCCGGCGGTCTCGCGGGCACAGCCGTCGCCGGTGTCGCTCTCGTCGTCCTCGGCAACCCGCTGTCCGGACTCACCAGCTCACCGCGACTGCTCCCCGAACCGTGGGGGACGGTCGGTCAGCTCCTGCCTCCGGGCGCGATGGGCAGCGCGATGCGATCGGTGGCGTTCTTCGGCGGACACGGCAGCGGTACGGCGTTCGCCGTTCTCGCTGTCTGGTTGGTGGGAGGCGTCGGACTGTTCCTCCGCGCGGTGACGCGAGGGAATACCACCGACGACGCGTTCGAGCGGGAGCTCGACGACGCCGTCGGCTACGACGAGGGACTCAGCCCCGTCGTGTCTCCGCCAGAGGCGGAACCGACTGCTCCTCGTCGTACTCCGCATCGCCATGCGATACCGGCGTGAGCGTCAGGAGCGTCGCCTCGGGGCGGCAGCAGAAACGCGCCGGCGCGTAGGGAGAGGTGCCGAGGCCCGCGCTGACGTGCAGCTTCATCGACGCACCCCAGCTCGACGGGCCCTTCACGCGGGACCGGTCGATGTGGCAGTTCGTCACCAGCGCCCCGACGAACGGCAGGCACAGCTGACCGCCGTGGGTGTGGCCGGCCATGACCAGGTCGTAGCCGTCGTCGGCGAACTGGTCCAGCACACGCGGCTCGGGCGAGTGCGTCAGCCCGAGACGTAGGTGCGCGAGCGGGTTGGGCCGGCCGGCGACGGTCTCGTAGCGGTCGCGACCGATGTGCGGGTCGTCGACACCCGCGGCCGCGACACGGACACCGGCGACCTCCAGCTCACGGACGGTGTGCGTCGCGTCGAGCCAGCCTCGCTCGGTGAACGCCGCCCGCAGGTCCTGCCAGGGGAGCGGCGCGCCGTGGCTGCGCTTGTGGTCGGTCTTGAAGTACTTCATCGGGTTCTTCGGCGTCGGCCCGAAGTAGTCGTTGGAGCCGAACACGAACAGACCCGGCCGCGACAGCAGCCCGCCGAGCGACTGGATGACGGCGGGCACCGCCTGCGGGTGCGCGAGGTTGTCGCCGGTGTTGACGACGAGATCGGGTTCGAGCGCCTCCAACTCCGAGATCCACGCCTGCTTCAGCCGCTGTCCGGGGAGCATGTGGATGTCGCTGATGTGGAGGACCCGCAGCGTGCTCGACCCCGGCTCGAGGACGTTCATCGTCTGGTGCCGGAGCACGAACGCATTGCGCTCGATGAGCGTGGCGTAGGCGAGTCCCGCCGCCGCGGCGCCGGCGGTGATCGCTGCGGTCTGCTGAATGCGGGTGAGTCGTTCAGGCGAGGCCCCGACAACTCGCCGCACCGGATCGAACGCGTCCATCAGGCCAGGATAGCGACCGTTCCCCGTCCCGCGACGCGATCACTGCCATCAACCGGTGGTGAGACCGGCCATCCGACGACGGAGACTCTGGTTCACGACGCGGGCGGGACGAAACCGCTCGACACGGCAACTACCGTTGGCGCCATGGCCGATGCACCCCTGAAGCAACGAATCCGCGCCGATCTCACGGCGGCGATGAAGGCCCGGGACACCGCGACGACGGCGACCCTGCGGATGCTGGTCGCGGCGATCGGGGCCGAGGAGGTGTCGGGGTCGACGGCCACTGAGCTGTCCGACGAGCAGGTGCTCGCAGTGCTGATGCGCGAGACCAAGAAGCGTGGGGAGTCGGCGGCGATCTACGACGAGAACGGGCGCGGCGAACTGGCCGAGGCCGAGCGCGCCGAGGCGGCGATCATCGAGCGCTACCTGCCCGAGCCGCTCGACGACGCCGGCCTCCAGGCGCTCGTGGCCGAGGCCGTCGACCAGGTCGCCGCCGACCTCGGCGAGAAGCCCGGCATGCGTCAGATGGGTCAGGTCATGGGCATCGCGAAGGCCACGGCCGCCGGGCGCGCCGACGGTAAGCGCCTGTCGGACGCGGTGCGCGCCGCGCTGGGCTGAGGCCGGCCGTCAGCCGCCGGGGATGACGATCGGCCCGATGCCCGGGATCTGGATGGTCGTCGGCGGCAGACGCGGGCCCGGGTCGGGCCGGGACACCTGGCCCTGCCCGTTGCTCACGTAGATCGTGACGGTGCTGCCGGGGATCGCCGTCCCCGTGGGCGCCGTCCCGACCACGGTGCCCTCCGACTCGGCGCTCGTCGTCGTCTCCTGGTCGACCTTGAACCCGTTGTCCTGGAGGCGTTCTGTCGCCGCATCGGCGGTCAGGCCGACGACGTTCGGGACGCGGCCCTGGTTGCTGCCGTCGACGTACCGGGGATCGGTCGGCGGGAGTTGCGTCGGACCGAACTTGTTCGCCACCGGCAGCATCGCGTTGTACCAGGTGCGGGCGGGTTCGAGACCGCCGTAGAGGTCACCGCCGTAGCACTGGCGCAGCGGCGAGGAGCAGATGTCCTCCGGGCTGGTCGAGTCGCCGTAGATGTAGCTGGCGCCGGCGAGGTTGTTGGTGAACCCGAGGAAGGCCGACGAGCGGTGCGCCTCGGTGGTCCCCGTCTTCGCCGAGACCGGCAGGTTCCATCCCGCGGAGCGTGCCGACGCCGCCGACGTGCCGCCACCGCGATCGTCGGCGGAGAGCGCGTTGGCGAGCGAGTTCGCCAGGCCCTCGGGGACGACCTGCTCGCACGCAGGCGGGTTGAAGGCGACCTGTGTGGTCTCCGGCTCACCGTTCGACCCGATCACGGTGTTGCCGTAGCGGTCCCGCTTCTTCTGGGTGATCGACGCGATGGGGTTCGGCGGGCACCACACGCCGCCCGACGACAACGTCGCGGCCACGTTCGCCAGCTCCAGCGGGTTGACCGCGTTGGGCCCGAGGGTGAACGAACCGAAGTTCCCCTGCTTGACGTAGTCGGCCAGGCTCAGGTCGCCCTGGCCGGAGGTGCCGGGCTGCGCGTAGGAACGCATGCCCAGCTTGACCGCCATGTCGACGGCGGAGGGCACGCCGACCTGCTGCAGCAGCTTCACGAACGCGGTGTTCGGCGACTGCGCGAGGGCGTTCGTGATCGACATGGTCCGCGGGTAGCGGCCGTCGTTCTTCACGCAGTAGGTGTTCGCGGGGCAGCCGTTCGCGCCACCCGAGGAGCCCATGCCCTTCGCCTGGTAGGTGGTCGGCACGTCGAGCGTGGCCGACGTCCCGAGGCCCTTCTCCATCGCCGCGGCGACGGTGAAGATCTTGAACACAGACCCGGCACCGTCACCGACCATCGAGTAGGGCTGCGGCTGGACGGTCTGGTCGCGGTTCGCGTCGAGGCCGTACTCGCGGCTCGACGTCATCGCGAGCAGGTCGTGGGAGTTCTTCCCCGGCTTGATGACGTTCATGACGTCGGCGATGCCGGTCAGGTCCGGCGCGGCGACCGCCTGCACGGCCGACTTCGTCGCCTGCTGCACCTGCGGGTCCAGCGTGGTGCGGATGGTGTAGCCGCCGCGGAGCACAGCGTCGCGGCTGATGCCGTTCTCGGCGAGGAACTGCAGCGCGTAGTCGCAGAAGAACCCGCTGTCGCCCGACGAGATGCAGCCCTGCGGCAGCGATCGCGGCTGCGGCAGCACACCGAGGGGCTGCGCCTTGTCGGCCTCGAACTCCGCCGCCCGCTGCGGGAAGTTCTGCTTCATGGTGTCCAGCACCAGGTTCCGACGGTCGGTCACACCGGAGGGGTTGGTGTAGGGGTTCAGCGCCGAACTCGACTGCACCATGCCGGCGAGCATCGCCGACTCGGTGACCGTCAGGTCCTTGGCGGGCTTGCCGAAGTAGGTCTGCGCCGCCGCCTCGATCCCGTACGCGCCGTTGCCGAACGGCACGATGTTCAGGTAGCGGGTGACGATCTCCTTCTTCGCCTCCTGCTTGGCCGCGGCGCGGTCGATGTTCTTGTCGCGCATGGCCTGATCGGTCAGCGTCTGCTCGAGCGTCAGCGCCATCCGGGCCTCGCGCAACTTGCGGGCGGGGGTGGTCGCGGTGGCCGCCTCGCGATCGGCCTCGCTGCGCGCGAGCACCAGCAGTTGGTAGTTCTTCACGTACTGCTGGTCCAGGGTCGATGCGCCCTGCTGCACCTCGCCGGAGGACGAGTTCTTGAGGAAGGCGCGGATGGTGCCCTTCCAGTCGACGCCGTCGTGCTCGAGGAAGCGACGGTCCTCGATCGAGATGATCGCGCGGATCATGTCCGGCGAGATGTCGTCGTAGGCGACCTGCTGGCGACGCTGGTCGTACAGGTAGGCGATGGGGCGTCCCGTGGAGTCGGTCATGGTGGTGACCTCGGGGACGGTCCCGTCGAGCAGCTCCGACGACGAGTTCTCGACCGTCGTCGCGGCCTTGGTGGTGAGCAGTCCCAGACCACCCGCGAGCGGGAAGATCAGCGCGGCGACGAGCACGCCGGCGAGCACACAGCAGCCGAGGAGCACCCAGAGCGCACGGGACCGCTCGGGGCGGCGGGTGGCATCGGACACGAGGCACAGGATACGGGTCTCAGATGAGAGGCCCCGTCGACGCGGCGATCACGGGCGCGCGGCACGCCCGTCTCGATCCGGGTTGCACGGCGGTCCCATTTCCGGACTTGACGCTAGCGGACGCCAATACCTAGATTGATGTACCGAATGTGACTCACGTAACAGTTGCCCGCGAAAGTGACGCACGATCGTCGGCGACGTGTTCGACCACCGCAGACAGGGGTTCGATGATGGCCAACGCGGCAGTGTCCACCGGAGAAGCGGAAGCACGGTTGGCGTGGGTGTCCCAGGCGCGATGCCGCGGAGGCAACCCCGACGAACTGTTCGTGCGCGGCGCCGCGCAGCGCAAGGCGGCCACCATCTGCCGTCACTGCCCGGTACAGCTCGAATGCGGTGCCGACGCCCTCGACAACCGCGTCGAGTTCGGCGTCTGGGGCGGCATGACCGAGCGTCAGCGTCGCGCGCTCCTGCGCCAGCACCCCGAGGTCACCTCGTGGGGCGAGTTCTTCGAACTGCAGCGCCGGCGTCACGCCGACGCCGTCTGACCGACCGCTACTCCGCGACGATCTGCTCGACGACCGCCTTCAGGGCGGTCATGTCGGCCACCTCGAACGGCAGCGACGGCACACCGACGATCGGCACCCCCGGGTGCGACGAGGTGAACCGCTGGAGGAGTTGGAGTTCGCGCCGACCGGTGGTGGTCCGCTCCGCGTGTATCGCGAGCACCGCGCGCGCGAGCGGATCGGTCGCCGACTCCAGCGCTGATCGGGCCGCATCGGCGCTGACCGACGTCAGGTTCGGGTGCGTGCGGTTGAGGATGAGACCGGCCAGCGGCATCGACTCCTCGGACAGCCGCTCGACGAAGAACGCGGCCTCCCGCAGCGCGTCGGGTTCGGCCGAGGCCACCACCACGAACTGGGTGCCGGGGCGCTTGAGCAGGTTGTAGGTCGTCGTCGCGCGGTCCTGGAACCCACCGAACATCGCGTCGAGCGACTGCACGAACGTCGACACGTCGCGCAGGGTGTCGCCGCCGACGATCGTCGAGACGCCTCGCATCGCCAGGCTGACGACTCCGGTGACCACACGGCCGACGCCGCGACCGCCGCCGAGCAACACCTTCATCAGACGCCCGCTGAGGAACGACCCGAGCCGTGCCGGTGCGTCGAGGAAGTCGAGTGCGTTCCGCGACGGCGGGGTGTCGACGACGATCAGATCCCACTTGTCGAGCGCGATCAGCTGCCCCAGCTTCTCCATCGCCATGTACTCCTGCGTGCCGGAGAACGACGTGGCCACCGTTTGGTAGAAGGGGTTGTTCATGATCGCCTCGGCGCGATCGGGCGACGAGTACTGCGTCACCATCTCGTCGAAGGTCCGCCGCATGTCGAGCATCATCGCGTCGAGCGAGCCCGCGCCCTCGATGCTGACGGGCTGCGGGGTGTTCGTCAGCTCCGTCATCCCGAGCGACTGCGCGAGGCGGCGCGCCGGGTCGATGGTGAGCACGACGACGCGGCGTCCCTGCTCGGCAGCGTGCACGGCCATCGCGGCCGCGGTGGTCGTCTTGCCGACGCCGCCGGCGCCGCAGCACACTACGACGCGGGTCGCGCTGTCGGCGAGGACGCTGCCCATCCGGAGCTTCTGGGTTGCCATGTCACGCACCTGCCTGTCGCAGCAGTGCCGCGATCTCGTAGACGCGGCCGAGGTCGACGCCGTCGTCGAAGGAGGGGATCTCGACCGCGGCGATGTCGATCTCGTCGAGTTGGGCCTTGGCCACCTGCTGGGCCTGCACCCGGCTGGCGTGCTCGATGGACTCGGTCAGCAGACCCTGCAGATCCGCGTCGGTGACGGTCAGCCCGGACGCCGTGAGCGCGTCGGCGAGTGCGGGGCCGTCGACGTCGCCCTCGGCGACCGCGTCGATCTGGTCCTCCGACAGGTGCGGCGGCGCGACGCGGTTGACGATGAGCGCCCCGACCGGGAGGTCCTTGCCGCGCAGCTCGGCGACGGCCTCGACCGTCTCCTGGATCGGCATCGCCTCGAGAAGCGTCACGAGGTGGACGACGGTGTTCTCCGAGTGCAGCAGTTGGGCGACGCCCTCGCTCTGGTTCCGGATGGGTCCGGTCTTCGTCAGATCGCGCATGGCGGTGGTGACGTCGAGGAAGTTGCCGATGCGGCCGGTCGGTGGCGCGTCGACCACGACCGCGTCGTACACGGGGCGTCCGCGGTCGTCGACGCGGATGACGCACTCCTTCACCTTGCCGGTGATGAGGACGTCGCGCAGGCCCGGCGCCACCGTGGTGACGAAGTCGATCGCGCCGATCCGCCGCATCGCGCGGCCGGCGAAACCGAGGTTGTAGAACATGTCGAGGTACTCGAGCAGGGCGTGCTCGATGTCGAGGGCGAGGCCGTGGACCTGTCCTCCGCCCTCGGCGGTCGCGATCTTGGTCTCGGTCGGCGGCAGCGGCGGCAGGTCGAAGAGTTGGGCGATGCCCTGACGGCCCTCGCACTCGACGAGAAGCACCTTCTTGCCCTCGTTCGCGAGCGCCAGGGCGAGCGCCGACGCGAGCGTCGTCTTGCCCGTGCCACCCTTCCCCGACACGAAGTGCAGACGTGCGGTGCGCGCGCTCTCGGGCCAGGCGTCACCGGACGCGGTGACGTCCTTGTGGAGATCGGTCACGCCTCGTTGCGGATCGGTCGCGGGTTGTGGGACCACGTCCCCGAGGATATCGACGCGGGAGGTGCGCTGATCACCGATCGGCGGGTGATGCGGGGCACGCCCGCCGGATAGGGTGAGCGCCATGAGTGAGCTCACCCGCTGGGAGTACGCGACCGTCCCCCTGCTGACCCACGCCACGAAGCAGATCCTCGACACGTGGGGCACCGACGGGTGGGAACTGGTGAGTGTTCTTCCCGGCCCGACCGGTGAGCAGCACGTCGCCTACCTCAAGCGCCCGAAGGGCTGAGCGGTGAGCTGGTCGCAGCGGCTGTCCGAGCTCGGCATCGAGCTGCCCAAGGTCGTCGCGCCGCTCGGGGTCTACTACCCCGCGGTGCAGACGGGGTCGCTCGTCTACACCTCCGGTCAGCTCCCGATGGCCGACGGTGAGCTGACCCTGCACGGCAAGGTGTCCGACGGCGCCGAGGGCGTCATCCGTCCCGAGCAGGCGACCGAGGCCGCTCGGCTGTGCGCGCTGAACGCACTCGCCGCGGTCCATGGACTCGTCGGCATCGATTCGGTCGTGCGCGTCGTCAAGGTAGTCGGCTTCGTCGCGTCGGCGCCCGGGTTCACCGGGCAGCCCGGTGTGCTCAACGGCGCATCGGACCTGATCGGCGAGATCTTCGGGACCGCCGGCCATCACGCGCGGTCGGCTGTCGGTGTCGCCGAACTGCCCCTCGGCGCACCCGTCGAGGTGGAACTGATCGTCGAGGTCGCGGCCGACTGAACACCGTCGATCAGTTCGAGCGCAGATAGGTCAGCTGCACCTTGACCGACATGCGGGCCGCAGGCCAGAGCTTCTTGTCCACGTCGCGATAGACCTTGCGCACGACCCGCATCGGCTTGGCCGCGTCCGGGGTCGTACCCATCTCGGTCAGCGCACGGCGGATCTCGTCGAGACGGTCCTCCCGATGCTTCTTGTAGTAGCGGGCGATCGGGATCAGCTCAGGGTGATCGGGTCCGTGGCCGGGGAGGAGGGCGCAACCGTCGCCCTCCACGATGAGTCGGTTCAGGGAATGGAGGTAATCCTCCAGTGTCCCGTCCGTCGGGTCGAGGACGGTCGTCCCGGCGCCCAGGATGGTGTCGCCGGTGACCATCGCTCGTCCGAGCACTCTCGGTGGCTCGGCGACGATCACGGACGGATCGCCGTGTGCCATGTGTTCGACGAGAAAGCTCGTCGAGTCGGCCGTGTGGCCGGGTGTGAGGAGAACGGTGATCCGTAGACCTGCAACCTCGATGATCTCCCTGTCCGAGAGTGGCGCGGCACCGCGGCAGAACTCGGCGGTGCGTGCGCGCACCGGTGCCTTCGTCATCTTCCGGAACCGCTTCACGGCGTCGGTGTGGTCGCCGTGGCGGTGTGTGATCAGTACGAGTGCGATTTCTCCGGCGTCGGCGACGGCGGAGAGGTGGTCGCGATGGCGGCGGGGCCCGGGATCGACGACGACACATTCCCGGCTCCCGGGGGCCTGCAGTATCCACGTGTTGGTGCCGTCGAGTTCCATCATCCCCGGGTTGTCGCACAGGATCACCGAGGCGAAATCGGATACTGCGCGGCGGATCCCATAGGCGGGATGCTGCGATGTGCCCATTCGCCGGAGCGTACCTCCGATCGGTCGGGGAATGTCTGTGTCACAGGGCCACAACCTCACCTTGTCAGTGCACAACGGTTTGCCACTTCCGCTGAGGCGAGCACGACGCGCACCATCGAGAGGTCAGCACATCCGTTGTCGAGGAGGAGGTGAGCGACGTGGGAACCATGAACCGGCCCGGCGTCGCGCAGTGGCTCGGTTACGTCGTCGGCAGGACTCTCCCGCCGGAGCAGATCGACTGGGTGCGCAACGATCTGACGGGACCGCACGCCGCCGTTCGACACATACTGCGGAATGAATTGGTGTTCTCGCCGTTCTTCGTCGCGGCGTTGTTCCTCCCGGGGCCGTGGGTGCTCCGCCTCGCGACGTTGGCGCTCGGTGCCATCCTCGGCACCTTCTACACCGTCGCGTACATGAAGCCGCAACGAGAGGGGCGGCTGAGGGCGCACGGACTCCCGTCGGATCTGATGACGTCGCACGAGCGGTCGCGCCACGACGCCGAGCGGCGCAGCTTCGAGCATGAATATCGGACCGTGTCGTGAGACTGACGCATGTCGACGCAGCCGAGATCCTGGATTCTCGTGGGGCACCCACCGTCAGCGTGTCGGTGACGGACGGGTCGGGGCGACGATTCGTCGCGGGTGTGCCCGCCGGTGCGTCGACCGGGTCGCGAGAGGCCGTGGAGGTCCGCGACGGCGACCTTGACCGTTTCGGAGGCCGCGGTGTGACGACAGCGGTGAGAAATGTCCAGACGGAGATCCGCGATCTGCTGACCAGTCGCGAGTGGTCGGACCTGCAGCAGGTGGACCGCGCCCTGTGCAGGTTGGACGGTACGCCGAACAAGTCGCGTCTCGGTGCCAACGCGATCGTCGGGGTGTCGATGGCTGCGGCCAGAGCGTTCGCGCGTGATGCGTCTGTCCCGCTCTACCGGTTCCTCTCGCCGGACGACACCCAGCCCTGTCTGCCGGTCCCCCACTTCAACGTCCTGAACGGCGGCGCCCACGCCGACAACGGACTGGCCTTCCAGGAGTTCATGATCGCCCCTCTGGGTGCGACCGACTACTCGGAGGGGCTGCGGTGGGGTGCGGAGGTGTACGCGGCGTTGCGGTCCGAACTTCGCCGTGCCGGGCTGTCCTCGGGTCTCGGGGACGAGGGCGGTTTCGCGCCGGCGATCGACGACCCCCTCGAGGCGTGCGGGCTTCTCGTGGGAGCCGTCGAGTCCGCCGGACTGTCGGTCGGCCGCGACGGTGTGTGCATCGCGATCGATCCCGCGGCGAACGGCTTCCACGACGGTGACACCTACGAGGTGGCCGGACAGAGGTTGTCCTCGTCCGACCTCGTCGATCTCTACGCGGATCTGGTCGACGCCTTTCCGATCTGGTCGATCGAGGACGGATGCGCGGAGGGCGATGATGACGGCTGGAAGTTGCTCACCGAGCGCCTGGGGAACTCGGTCCAGATCGTCGGTGACGACATCTTCGTGACCGACGCGGAGACCATCGCTGCCGCAGCCGACGCGGGTGTGGCGAACGCGGCCCTCATCAAGGTCAACCAGATCGGGACCGTCTCCGAGACGTCAGCTGCGTTGGCCGTGTGCCGAGACCGCGGCTTCGCGGCCATGATCAGTCACCGGTCCGGCGAGACCCCGGACGCGTTCATCGCCGACCTGGCGGTGGCGAGCGGATGCGGCCAGCTGAAGTCGGGCGCGCCGGCCAGGGGGGAGCGTGTGTCCAAGTACAACCGCCTGCTCGAGATCGCCGCGTCGGAACCGTCATTCGGCTACGGGTGCCTCTCCTGAGGAGTTCGCGCGCTCGGTTGGTGCTGGCGCGACACGGCGAGAGTGTCGCGAATGCGGCTGGGGTGTTCACCGGATGGCTCGACGTGTCGCTCTCCGCTCGCGGGCGCGTCGACGCCGGCCACCTCGGGCGGACGTTGGTCGACGCCGGGATCATCCCCGAGGTCGTGTACACGTCGACTCTGGCGAGGTGCTCGGAGACCGCGGCGTCGGTCGTGGGCGAGATCGGCCGGGTCGGCGGGGGTGTCACGATCGAGCACCGCCGCGATCTCGACGAGAGGCACTACGGCTCGCTCACGGGGAGATCGAAGTCGCAGGTGCACGCGGAGGTCGGGGACACGCTGTTCGGGGAGTTCTGCAACTCCCTGTCCACGCCACCACCACCGTTGACTGCGGTGGATCTCGCCCGCCTGACACGTGATCGATGGCCGTGCGATCGCCTGTCCACACTGGGGGTTCTCAGCGAGAGCCTCGGTGACGTCGTGGTCAGGACGCGACGTGTGTGGGAGCACGAGGTGCGCTCCGACCTCGAGGCGGGCAGGACTGTCGTTGTCGTCGGCCATGGCAATTCGCTGCGTGCGCTGATGGTCACCATCGACACGCTCGATCAGACCGAACTCTCGCGATGCCGTGTGGCAACAGGCGTTCCGCTGGTGTACGACTTCGACGCCGACATGCGGCCTGTTGTTCGCGGAGGTCGGCTCATCGGCGGCGCCGAACACGCCGGGGATCGTGGTGTCGTCCTCTGAGCGGTCGCCCTCTCAGTGGCCGCTAGGGCTGCCCCAGTCGAACGCCTCGATCGACCATCGACCGCCGTCGACTGCGATGATGTGGCAGGACCCAGGCGCTATCGGTTCCGGAATCGCTGTGCCGGCAATCGCTTCCAGGATCGGACGCAACACGGCGTCGTGGCTGACCAGGACCACGGGTCCGTCGTCCGAACTCCTCGCGGCGTCCTCCACCGCGGGCCATGACCGCGCGAGGACGTCTGCCCGCGGCTCGACCCCCGGTGCGGAGTCGATCTGTCCGAACCGTTCGATGACCTCCGAACGCAGCACACCGGTCCAGCGGCCGTAGTCACGGTCGTTCAACCGTGCGTCGGAATGCTGCTCGACGCCACACACCGTGGCGACGATGTGTCCGGTCCGCACCGCGCGGTCCAGCGGACTCGTCCACACGGCGGAGGGGGCCGCGCGGACGATCAGCTCTGCCGCGGATTGCGCCTGTGCCACACCGACATCGTCGAGTTCGGGGTCGGCGAGACCGCGGAGCCTGTCCTCGGCGTTGAGGACGGTGCGTCCGTGCCGGACCAAGATGAGCCGGGTCATCGATCATCCTCGTCGGTGTCGCGTGGCACCACGAGGGTGGGGAGGTCGTGGCGACCTATCAGGTCGTGCATGACCGACGGAGACCCGAGCGACTCCAGGAAGGAGCGCAGGCCACTGTGCGGTGATCCCACGACGACCATCAGCGCGGCGCTGTCGTGTGCGACTTCCGTGAGAAGCCGTGCGGGGTCGCCGTGGGCGCAGTGATAGGTCCACCCTCTGGTGACGCCGGCGAGTGCGGATATCGCGTCGTGCGCCTGTCGGTCCAGTGCTCGGCGGACCTCGTCCTCCCAATCCGGTGAGTCAGGGTCGACGGGGAGGTCGTCGATGTCGACGATGTGCACGACGTGCAGGTGGGCGTCGAGCCGGGCGGCGAGGTCGATCGCGAACGTGAGTGCCGACCCGCTGGCGGACTCGTGGTCCCATCCGACCACCAACGACGTCGTGGTGCTCTCGTGTCCGGTTCCGCTCGTCACGGTTCGATGGCGTTCGATGTCGAGAGGTGGGTTGCCGTTCACAGTGCGGTCCTTCCTGATGCCCAATCGGTCCTCACAGCGCGGACGCCGCGAACAGGCCTGCTGCGCAGGAGACCAGCGATGCGCCGAGCGTCAGGACGATGTTGATCGCGGCAGCGGAATGCTCCCGCTGTTGCACGAGCCGGACGCTCTCGAAACTGGCTGTGCTGAATGTCGTGTAGCCGCCGCAGAAACCGGTACCGAGCACGGTCTGCCACGCGGGTGCCGCGGCGTGGAACATCGCGACCCCCGCCAGGACACCCAGGACGAACGATCCGCTGACGTTGATGCCGATCGTCGCCCACGGCACGGTCGACTTCCACCGCGATTTCATCTCGGCATCGACGACGAAGCGTGCGACCGCACCGACGGCGCCGGCGAGGACGGTGAGCACGACGGTCACGACCCGGCCTCCGATCGTCGGGCCACGGAGGCGGCGAGGACGATGCCGAGCCAGGCGGCGACGATGCCCCCGATGACACTGCCGATCGCATACCCGGCAGCAGTGGCCGTCGCACCGTCACGGGCGAGAAGCGATGTCTCGAGAGCCAGTGTGCTGTAGGTGGTGAAGGCGCCACACCCGCCGGTCCCGACGAGCACGCGCGCTCGTCGTCGCCATCCGGAATCGGGACCCAGCCGGGTGAGGGATTCCAGCAGGGCGCCCAGGAGGGCAGCGCCGACCAGGTTGATCACGAAGGTGCCGGTGGGCCAACCGACTCCCCTGTGCGGGAGAAGCAGCTCTACCCCGTAGCGCGAAGCTGTGCCCACCGCGCCGCCCACCAGGACGAGGAGCAGTGCCTCGCCCGTCAGGTGGAATCGCCGACCCGGCGGAGCCTCGGAGTCGGGATCGATCGGAAGAGAATCGAACCGCCCGGGGTCATCTCGAACCATCTGCCCACCCGTCATCGACCTGGGTAGGAACCATCAGCCGTCCGGCGGGTCGAGCATGTGCTCCGGCGGGATCCATCGCCGTGGTGAACACCTTAGCGCGATTCCTTGCCCCTCCTGCCGCGGCCGTACGCGCTGAGATACTTCGCCCTGCGCGCGCGGACGATGTCGCGACGGGTCGATGGGTCCTCCGTGGTCTTCCGGTCGAAGCGGTAGAACCCGTAAGCGCCTCCGAAGAGCCCGACCGTGACGATCGCCATGACCACCCAGAAGACCGTCTCGCCGCCCGCCAGGGCCATCAGCGCCAGGCAGGACGTCACCATCCCGGCCATTGCCATCGTGATGGCCGCCCACATCACCGGGACGGTCCGCCGCTCACGCTGGAGGCGACGCTGGGTCTCGCTCATGGCTGTGTCCTCTCGACAGGGTGTCGCTGTGGATCCGGTCAGTATGCCCGCTCAGGCGGGCAGGAAGACTCGTCCTGTGATCGTCCCGCGGATGGTGTGGGTGGCGACTGTTGCCCAGGCGCCGAGCAGGACCACGTACAGGGCGACCGCCATCGCGTGGATCACCGAGATGCCGGCTGCGGTGCCGAGGGCGGTCGCGCCGGTGACGCAGGTGCCGACGGGGAAGGTGAAGCTCCACCAGGTGAGCGAGAAGCTCAGGCCGCGGCGTGCTACGTGCACGGTGAGCATGGTGGCGAGTGCGAACATCAGGATCCCGAAGCCGCCCATGGCGAATCCGTAGGCGATGCCGAACACGTGCAGTCCGGTCGCGACGATGGCCTGCTTCCCGACGAACACCGTTGCCGCGTGGGTGCCGAGCAGGTTGGTGGCGGTGATCGACTGGCCGATCATCCCGAGGGTGATCCACACGGTCGGGGCGGCCTGGACTGCGGGCATCCCGCCGTGGACGAGCCGTGAGTAGATCATCGTCATGGTGATCATCCCGAGGAACAGGCTCAGGCCGAACATGGCGTAGCAGGCCGCGATCAGGGCCAGTCGCGGCTGGCCTGCGGGGACGTGGTCGAGCAGGAGCGCACCGGTCGACGCCGAGACCATCGGGGGGACGATCGGCATCAGCCAGGCCGGCAGGGCCATGGCCGAGTCGTGGTCGTGGGTGGTGATCATGCGGAAGGGGATCCACACGCTGGTCGCCAGGCCGGTGAGTGTGCCCGCGGTCCACAGGACCGCGTCGATCCACACCGCGGCACTCGAGCCGATGAGTGGCGGTCCCAGAGTGATGGCCCCGGCCCCGACGGTGAGCATCGCCATGGGTGGCGCGCCGTAGAACTGCGACATCACCGGGTGTGCGGCGTGGGCGCGGGCGTGACCGCGGTGCAGCGTCCAGTGCGCGGCGAAGGCGACGGTCAGCGCGACCAGCGCGGTCGAGGCGATGAGCCACACCACGGTGGCGAAGGTGTGCAGGCCGGTGACCTGCAGCGGCAGGGTGGCGGCCGCGTTCGCGACGATGCCGGTCCCCATCACCGAGGCGTACCAATTGGGGGTGATGTGCTCGAGCATCTGGCCGGGTCGACCGAGATCGCCGAACACGCGGGGCAGCCGCTGCGGCGCGGACGCGGCTCGGCGTGCGGGACGGGCCGTCGTCAGCAGATGGGAGCGTGTGGCGGTGGTCATGCAACAAGTCTCGGCGCGCGCCATCCGCGCAGGTAGAGACCGCGGCGTTGTCAGGTCACAAACTCAGGTTGTGGCTGGGGGCCGGTGCAGGGTGAGCCGGCCCCACGAGTTGTTCACGTACCCCTTGGGGTTCCACAGCTCGGCCGCCGAGGCCGGTTGCGTGGCCGCGGCGCCGTCCCAGGCGCGGACACACAGCTCCACCTCGGGCGCGTCGAGCGGTACGACCGCCGACCAATGGCGCCACGCCCACCGGCCCTGCGACTCCGCGAGTTCCGCCTCGATCCACGTCGCGCCGTCGTCGGTGGACACCTGCACGCGCGAGACCGCTCGGTCGTCGCCGGCGAACGCGTACCCACCGACCCGCACCTCGTCCCCGTGGATGGTCGTCGTCGGGTCGGGATGGAGGAAGTCGCAGTTGAGCGCGACCGACGAGAGTGAGATCCCGTCGCCCGGTCCCGCCGAGTCGGGGTCGGCGTCGGAGGGGAGCACCCGATAGGCGACACGTTGGAACCAGTTGTCGGACGGGCTGTCTCGCAGCGTGATCTCGTCGACCCACTTGACGGATCGCGCTCCGATGTAACCGGGCACGACCACGCGTACGGGGCCGCCGTGCACCCGGGGGAGCGGTTGCCCGTTCATACCCCACGCCAGCAGCGTCTCCGCCGACATCGCCTTGGTCAGCTCGATCGAGCTGCCGTACCGCTGTGGCGGTGTCGCCAGATCGGAGACGTCGGGGCCGACGAACTCGACGTGGCCCGGGGTGTTCTCCTCGACGCCGCACGATCGGAGTAGATCGGCCAGGGCCACGCCGTTCCACCGTGCGGTCGACGTCGCGCACTGGGTCCACGGGTCCTCGCCGGGGATCTCGCGTACCGCCATGAGTCCGGCGCGCCGGTTGCCGGCGCACTGCAACGTCGCGACGACGGAGATCTCGTCGAACTCCTCTCGGAGCTCGACGAGCGAGAACGAGCGGCTCATCCCGTGGCCGTCGGCCACCGTGAGCCGCCACCCGGCCGGATCGATGTCGGGGATCGGGCCGTGGTTGCGGCTGTAGAACACGTCCTCGTCGGTGAGGAATCCCTCGGCGAGCGCGGTGGGCGTCGGTTCGGCGTTGTAGGGCTCGGTCTCGTGTACGACCGTGTCGGCGCGCTTGTTCCACATGGTCAGATCATCTCCCCGTTCTGCGGATCGTGTGCGTGCTGTGGCCGATGTGCTCCACGAGATCGCGGGCGGGACCGGCGGGTGGGGTCGCCCCTCCCAGCCAGATCGCACGCAACGGCCGGTGCAGGTCGAGTCCCGCCGTCCGGACACACACGAGGCGACCCATCGCGAGGTCGTCCTCGACGGCCAGTCGACTGATCACCGCGGGCCCGGTCCCGGCCGCGGCGGCAGCGCGCACCCCCGACGCGGTCGGCATCTCGGCGGCGGGGGCGACGGGCGTGCGGTCCGGGCCGTTCACGGTCCGCAGCGCGGCGTCGAGGAACAGCCGAGTCCCCGACCCGGCCTCGCGGGTGATGAGGGGTGTGCGAGCGAGGGTCGCCGCGTCGACGGTGGTCTCGGGCGCGGCCCATGGATGCGTCGGCGCGACGACCACCACCAATTCGTCGTGGGCGACCACCCGGTCGCGCACGTCCGACGGCACGTCCGGTGCCTCGACGAAGCCGAGGTCGGCTCGACCGCCACGAACCGCGTCGACGGCGCCGTCGCTGTTGCTCGCGGTGAGGGTCACCTCGGGCGGGGTCAGGCCCGCATCGACGGCGGCCGCGCGTGAGGACACCAACCATCGCGGCAGGAGCTGCTCGGCGATCGTCTGGCTGGCGACCACGGTGAGGTGGTCACGCGACTCCCCGCGGATGCCGGCCAGGCCGGTGTCGACGCGATGGGCGGCGGCGAGCACCGCGGTGCCCCACTCGGCGACCAGGGCCCCGTGCTCGGTGAGGGTCGATCCCCGAGGAGATCGCCGCACCAGTACGACGCCGGTCTGGGCCTCCATCGACCGAACTCGTGCCGAGGCCGCCTGCTGCGTCATCCCGAACTCGCGTCCGGCAGCACCGAGACTGCCGGTGCGGGCGACGGCGGCGAGCAGTTCGAGCGCGGCGAGATCGGGCATGCGGGGGCTCAGCCGACGGTCCTCGGTCACCGCGGGTCACCACCGGACGGGCGAGACAGCACGGGGTCGACGGGCGCCTGACCCGCGATGCGCGCAGAGTAGATCGAGTAGCCGTCGATGCGGCGGGTGACCGCCGTCGCCAGCACTGTCGCGATGATCATGGGCACCATGATGGGCAACCCGCTGTGGGTGAGTTCGACCACCAGCACCAGCCCCGCCAAGGGTGCCTGCATGGCAGCTCCGATCATGGCGGCCGCCCCGATCATCGCGTAGGCGCCCATCGGACTCCCGGGCCACAGATGTCCGAACAGCACCCCACCGACCGCGCCGATCGCGGCACCGGTGCACAGCACCGGGGTGAACAGGCCACCGGACGCGCCCGCCCCGAGGCAGAGGGCTGTCACGACCGGCTTGAGCACGGCGAGGGCTGCGAGGACGCCTAGGCTTCCGAGGCCGAGAAACGCGTCGTGAGCGATCGACCGACCGTTGCCGTAGAGCTGCGGATAGACGACCGCCAGACCCGCCAGTCCGGCGAACACCACCGGCATCGCCACGATCACCCACGCCCCACGGGCCTGATGGAAGGAGATCCAGCCGATCACGCGGATGTAGAGGGCAGCCAACACGCCGATGACGGGACCCCCGATCACCGCCCACACGAGCAGCCGGCCATCGACGGCGTGGTCGACGACACCGGGATAGATCGGCTCGTCGGACAGGAAAACCCACGCAACCGCAGCTGCGACGGCCGAGCATCCCACCGCGGGCATCACCGTGGTCAGTGTCACCGATCCGATCAACACCTCTGCGGTGAACAGGGCGGCGCCGAGCGGCACGTTGTAGACGGCAGCCAGACCCGCGCCGCCTCCGCAGGCGATGAGCAGGCGGCGTTGGGGGTCTGTCAGTCGAGCCCATTCGCCGATGAGACCGCCCGCCACCGCACCCATCAACTTCGGGGCGGCCTCGCGACCCAGAGATGCGCCGAGGCCGATGACGACCTCGGACAGCACGGATGTCCCCGCGCTGCGGCGGAAGGAGAGGCGGTCGGTGCCGGCCCACAACACGGCATCGGCCTCCGATGACATCCCGGGTGTGAATCGCCGCAGCAGATACCAGCCGACACCACCGATCACCCCGGCGATGAGGACCGGGGTCGCACGCTCCCATCCGCTCGCGCGTTCGACCGCTGCAGTGAATCCCTGGCCGTCGCTGCCGACACCGAACGCCAGATGCTCCACGGCGAACAGCAGCTTCATGAGCGCGCTACCGACGACACCGGACACGACCCCGACCAGAGCGACGAGAACCCAGAACCGGACGGTGAGGGGCGTATCTCCGTCGCTGGTCACGTTCGGCTGGACCGTGGACCCCTGTCCGGACGGCAGCCGCTTCTTCAGCAGCGGGACGGGCCGCCGCTGCCGTTCATACGACGTCACGTCCGCTCAAGTTCCGTGGGCCCATCGGAGTTCACCCCGTCATTCTCGCCGCAGTGCCGTCGCGCACGCCAGCGATCATGCCGCGTGGCAGCATCGACGGATGGTCGACGACGCCGCGGCGAGGGGCCGCATCGAGGACAAACGAGCCCGTGTCCGCGATCGGCACGTCGCACCCCTGAACGCCTTGGTCGACGACTGGCGTGGCGTTCATCCCGCAGTGCCCTGGTTCGATCCTGATGACGGCGGCGTCCTCGCGCGGGTGTTGATCCTGATGGAGTCGCCGGCGCCCAGGACGATGCGGGTCGGGGGCACGGGGTTCTGCTCGGAGGACAACCCGGACTCCAGCAACCGCCTGCTCTCGTCGCTGCGCGACGAGCACGGTCCGGCGCGGGCGGACTGCCTGAAGTGGAACATCGTGCCCTGGGCGGTGCTCGACGACGCCGGCCGGGCCCGCACTCCCGACGCCGGTGAGCTGGCCGAGGCGGGTGCGATGCTGCAGGAGGTCCTGTCCGTCGCGACGGCTGTCGAGGTCGTGCTCACCCTCGGGCGTCCTGCGCTCGCCGGGTACATGGCGTATCTGACCGCCGCGCCCGGGCGACCCCTCCTGCCGGTGGTGTCCGCCCCGCATCCGTCGCAACGCAACACGCGCGGCCGCGACGACGCCATCCGGCGCATCGGGGTGGCGTTCGGCGCGGCGCGAGACCATCTGGCGTGACGTCCGCCCGAACGCACAGCGGCCGTACAGGCTCGTCGCATCCGATCGTCAGGGTCGGACCATACGTTCGTCCTCGTTCGCACCAGCGGACAGCCGGTGACATCGCCCCGCTCTCGACCCCCGACCGGAGCGGGTCGGCGTCAACGGACCGACGGACCTCCTGACGCGCCCAGGCCGTCAGGGGGTCCGTCGTCATCCGACCGCGTCGAGGACGCGGCCCAGGATGCGCTGGATGTGCAGGCCGCGGTGGACGTCGCACTCATGTCGCGAGCCGTCACGCGCCGACGCGAGGAACTCGTCGATCAGGGTCGTGAAGCAGTCGACCGACGACGTCGACCGGTCGGTGAGCGTCACCACGCCGTCGCGTCCGTGGACCGAGAACTCCGTCACCGTCGGGCGGGCCGGGACACGCAGCGACAGCTGTACCGCCGACGTCGCACCGGTCTCGTGTCGGAACGTGATGTGCCACAGATCGTCCGGGACGAGCCGGGCGTCGATCACCTCGACGATCTCGCCGAGTGCCGCGTCGAGAAGATCGACGACGTGCGGTCCGACGTCGAGCAGCGCCCCGCCGTCCTTGCGCCACTGCGACGACGAGTAGCGGCCGCCCAGCAGTGCGCCCGACACCCACCGGCCGAGACCGCCGCCGTACGAACCGGCCTGTGCCGCCGTGAGGAACGCACGGGTCTCGGGTGCGAAGCGACGCGTGAACGTGACGATCGACGCGACGCCTGCGGTGTCGACGGCGTCCGCGAGTTCCGCGGCCTGCTCGACCGAGCCGGCGATCGGCTTGTCGAGGATGACGTGCTTGCCCGCTCGTATGGCCTGCAGCGCGATCCCCGCCTGCGCGTCGGGCGGCACGGCGAGGCTCACGGCGTCGGTCGCGTCGAGCATGGCCTCCACGGTGTCGAACCGATCGACGGGCAGGTCGGCCGCAGCCTCCGGTCGTCGGGTCCATCCGCCGACCACCTCCACGTCAGGATGTGCGAGGAGGGCCGGGTAGTGGGTCTCGAGCGCCCAGGGGCCGGCGCCCACGACGGCGATACGCATGCGCCGAGCGTATCGCCGCGGTGGCCGCGTCCGGCATGCGTCACGACGCGTGAGGTGCTACGAATCTCGCAGGCCGACGACGGAAGCGAGAACCATGACGACGACCGTGCAGACGCCGGTCCCACCCCTAGGCGGGTTCCTGCGGTCGGATCTGCGGCCGCTGATCGGCATGGCGGTGGTCGTGGTCGCGTTGCATGTCGTCGGGTTCGCCTCGTTGGTGGCGGTGGCGTCGGGGGATCACCGGATGACCGGCGGTGCGGTGTTCGGGATCGGGCTGGGGATCACGGCGTACACGCTCGGGATGCGTCACGCGTTCGACGCGGACCACATCGCCGCCATCGACAACACCACCCGCAAGCTCGTCGTCGACGGGCGTCGGCCGCTGACGGTCGGGTTCTGGTTCTCTCTCGGCCATTCGACGATCGTGTTCGGCCTCTGCGTGCTGCTGGCAGCCGGAGTGCGCGCCCTCGCGTCGCAGGTCGACGACGAGTCGTCGACGCTGCAGTCGGTGACCGGTGTTTTCGGCACGAGCGTGTCGGGCGTGTTCCTCATCGTGATCGGCGTGCTCAATCTCGTCGTGCTGCTGCGGATCCGGCAGATCGTGCGCGACATGCGGCACGGCGCGTTCGACGAGGCGCAGCTCGACGCCCGACTGAACGAGCGCGGCGCGATCAACCGGGTCGTCGGCCGGTTCCTCGGGGTGATCCGCGCACCGTGGCAGATGTACCCCGTCGGGCTGCTGTTCGGGCTGGGGTTCGACACCGCCACCGAGGTGTCGCTGCTCGTGCTCGCCGGTACGGCCGCGGTCAGTCTGCCCTGGTACGCGATCCTCACGCTGCCGGTGCTGTTCACGGCCGGGATGTCGTTGTTCGACAGCATCGACGGCGCGGTCATGCACTACGCCTACGGTTGGGCGCACGCGCGGCCCGCCCGCCGCATCTTCTACAACGTCACCGTCACGGCGCTGTCGGTGGCGGTCGCACTGGGCATCGGCGGCATCGAGCTGATCGGCCTGCTTGCCGAGAAGTTGGGCGTCACATCGGGTCCGCTCGCCTGGATCGGTGCGATCGATCTGGAGTACGTCGGCTACATCGTCGTCGGGTTGTTCGTCGCCAGTTGGCTTCTCGCCGCCGCGATCTGGCGCTTCGGTGACATCGAACGCCGATGGACCCCCGGCGCGGGCTGACGCCGACCCCTTTCGGAAAAACCCGGCGACGATGCAACCGTCTCCGTCTAAGGTTCTGCCGCATGAGGAGCACCGGCACCATCCGCTCCTGGGACTTCGAGGAGGGCCAGGGCATCATCGACTCGTCCGACATCCCGGGCGGAGTCGTGGTGTCCGGGTGGTCGATCCGGTGCGAGGCGATCACCGTCGACTCCCCAGACGGTATGGGGATGCACGGCCTCGAGGCGGGCGAGCCCGTCGACTTCTACTGGCGGCGAGACGACGACGGCGACGGGTACGAGGTCACCGACGTGTGGCCGTGCCGGTGTGACGGTCCGGACTCTCCGTCCACGGGTGCCTTCCGGTCCGCGCTGTGGATGAGTGCCACGCGCGAGGACGGCGTCGCGATCATGCGTGAGGTCGACCCGAACGATCTGCCGCCCGTTCCACCCCGGCCTCCGCTACGGCGCTCGACGGGAGTCGTCGTCGTGTGGCGGCCGGAGGAGGGATGGGGAGTCGTCGAGGCGCCCGAGACCCCGGGTGGCGCATGGACCCACTTCAGCGAGATCCGCGGCGACGGCTACCGCTCACTGGTCCGCGACCAGCGCGTCGAGTTCGACTGGGAGCCGGCGCATCAGGACGGCTATTCGTTCCGCGCCTCCGACGTCGCCGTCGTCGATCAGGCCTGACGCTGCCGAGATCTGTCCCCACAGGCCGGTCCGATGACGTTGTGCCGTCGGAGGGTGCTGTCGGGACAGATCTCAGGCGCGGGTGACGTCCTCGGGTGCGACCCAGCCGCCGAAGACCGACTCGAGGTGGTGGGCGACGGCGATGGTGACGTGGTCGTTGCCGGGCGCGGCGGCCACCTGCACGCCGACGGGCAGACCGCGGTGGTCGAAGCCGAGGGGTACCTCGGTGACGGCCATCCCGAGCATGTTGAACATGGCTGCCCCGCCGAACAGCCATGGGCGCGCCAGGGTCCCGTGGTGCAGCGGCGCGGGGGCCGGGAGCGGCGGGTGCAGCATGACGCCGTCGCCGACGGCGCCGAACACCTCGTCCTTCAGGTCGCGCGCGAACCGGTCGAGGAGGTCACGACCGGGCTTGGGCAGCAGCTCCGGGATGCGATCGCCGATCATCGCCAATCGCAGCTGGAGGCTGTCGGCGCGGAGGACCGCCGGGGTGAGGTGGCGACCCGGTGTCTCCGACAGCGAATCGAACAGCGACATCACCGGCATGCCTGCGTGGCGCCGCAGTTCCATCAGGTAGCTCGCGATCACCCGCCGCATCGCCGTCATCGGCTGCCATCGCACGTCGGCCCCGACGTCGGCGAGGCTGCGGCCTGCGGAATCCCGCGCGTCGCGCACGGCGCGGTTCATCGGCCGCACGAACGACGAGCGCGTCGGGACCACCACCGTCAGACCGGCGAGGTCGACGGAATCGACGTCACCGCAGCGGGTCCCGTCGTCGTCGGCGAGGATCCGCAGCAGCGGCATGAGGTCGGTCGCGCGACGGGCCATGGGCCCCAACGTCTCCAGGGTGTCGAGCTCGGCGTCACCGGCGAGCGACGGCACGCTCTCGTTCGCGGGCACCAGGCCGGGGGAGGGCTTGTGCCCGAACACCCCGCAGTAGAACGACGGGATCCGGATCGACCCGCCGGTGTCGCCACCGAGTCCGAACGGGCTGCCGCCACTGCCGATCGCGGCGCCCTCGCCGCCCGACGACCCTCCCGACACCCGACGCTCGTCGTACGGATTACGGGTCCGTCCGTGGACGCTGTTGGTGCTCTCGATGCCCAGGCACAGTTCGGCGGTGTTGGTGACGCCGAGGACGATCGCCCCGGCGTCGCGTAGTCGACGCACCGCGAGTGCGTCGTCGGTCGTGACGATGCACCGACGGCTCGCGAGCCCCGCGGTGTGCGGCATCCCGACGACCGGGATCGACTCCTTGACCGTGCACGGCACCCCGGCCAACGGACCGCCGGGTGACTCGCCGGCCGCGATCCGAGCGTCGACGGCGTCGGCCTCGTCGAGAGCGGCGTCGTACCGATCGGCGACGACGGAGGTGAGTGCCGAGCCGGCGCGCAGCCGGTCGACGTGGAACCGCACCACCTGCCGCGAGGTGACCTCACCGGCACGGATCGCCGCGGCGATCTCCGTGGCCGAGGCGTCACGGATCCACACGCCGGACACCGCTGTCACCCGGTCCGGCGTGGCGTCAGCGGGCGCGACGGGCCAGACGCTCGGAGTCGGCGATGAGGACGCTCTTGCCCTCGAGTCGCAGCCATCCGCGCTGGGCGAAGTCCGCCAGTGCCTTGTTCACGGTCTCGCGGGAGGCGCCGACCAGCTGGGCGATCTCCTCCTGGGTGAGGTCGTGCGTGACGCGCAGGGCGCCCGCCTCCTGCGTGCCGAAACGCTGCGCGAGCTGCAACAGCTGCTTGGCCACGCGACCCGGGACGTCGGTGAAGATGAGATCGGCGAGGTTGTTGTTGGTGCGACGCAGGCGCCGCGCCAGGACGCGCAGCAGCTGCTCCGCGATCTCGGGGCGATCCGCGATCCACGCTCGCAGCGCGTCGCGGTCCATCGACACGGTGCGCACCTCGGTGACCGTCGTCGCCGACGACGTCCGGGGGCCGGGGTCGAAGATCGACAGCTCACCGAACATGTCCGACGGGCCCATGATCGTCAGCAGGTTCTCGCGACCGTCGGCGGAACGGCGTCCGACCTTCACCTTGCCGCTGAGGATGATGTAGAGCCGGTCACCCGGCTCGCCCTCGTTGAAGATGACGTGGCCGCGCGGGAAGTCGACGGGCTGCAGCTGCTTGGTGAGCGCGGCCACCGCACTGGGCTCGACCCCTTGGAAGATGCCGGCCCTGGCGAGTACTTCCTCCACGTACGTCCCTTTCATCGCGTTCGGCGGCGGTGTCGTCGCACGCCCGTCGCCGCGAAGTGTTGACTGTGTCACTCGCGGGCATGTGAAGTCTACGACCAAACAGCCCGGGGAGGCGGTGAACCCGACGCGGTGGGTGTGTGGCGATCAGCCCGCGCGGTGGACCGGGACCTCGACGGCGTGTCCGAACGACGACGGGACGTCGAACTCGATGGTGTCGCGGCGACCCGCGAGTTCGTCGTCGGCGGGCGTGGGCAGGGCGTCGGGGGTGGCGGCTCCGGCGAGGAACTCCTCCACCTCTTCGCGGTGCACGCTGTTCTGGTCGACCCCGTTCTCCATGCGTTCCATGGCGAGGGCGAACAGCATGAGCACTGCCGGGAAGAGCAGTACGGCCAGTCCGTGCATGGCTTGCAGTAAACACATCGCAGGTCTCGGCGAGGCAACGAAAACGCCCTCCGGAACACAAGTGTTACCTCCGGCGCCGCACCTGAACTCCCCTTCAGGCGCCCTCAGTAGTCTGGTCGCCGTGAACGAGCCGGACAGCGCGCCCTCCGCGCCCGCGCGCAGGCCGGCGTCCCGGCGCCGCACCGCAGCCGAGAAGGGGACCGAGACACGGACCGGGCTGGTGCGCCGCGCGCGACGCATGGACCGGGCACTGCAGGTCGCGTTCCCGCACGTGTACTGCGAACTCGACTTCACGACGCCGCTCGAGCTGTCGGTCGCGACCATCCTGTCCGCACAGTGCACCGACGTCCGGGTCAACATGGTGACCCCGGCGCTGTTCGCCCGGTATCCCGACGCGCAGGCGTACGCGGGCGCCGATCGCACCGAGCTCGAGGAGTACATCCGCAGCACCGGCTTCTACCGCAACAAGGCCACGTCGATCATGGGCCTCGCGCAGGCGTTGCTCGAGCGGTTCGACGGGGAGGTGCCCGGCCGGCTCGAGGACCTCGTGACGCTGCCCGGCTTCGGTCGCAAGACGGCCAACGTGGTGCTCGGCAACGCGTTCGGCGTCCCCGGGATCACCGTCGACACCCACTTCGGACGTCTGGTGCGCCGCTGGCGGTGGACCGAGGAGACCGATCCCGTCAAGGTGGAGCACGCCGTCGGCGAGCTCGTCGAGCGCAGGCACTGGACCGACCTGTCGCATCGTGTGATCTTCCACGGCCGCCGTGTGTGCCACGCCAAGAAGCCCGCCTGCGGGGTGTGCGTGCTGGCCGCCGACTGCCCGTCGTTCGGCGAGGGGCCCACCGATCCGCAGGTCGCCGCAGCCCTGGTCAAGGGTCCCGAGACCGAGCACCTGCTCGCGCTGGCCGGGGTGTGACGCCGGTGTCCTCACGTCTGTCGCGGATCCCCGCGTCGGCTCGGTGGTCGGTGGTCCTGCTGGTCGTGGTCGTGGCGCTGATCGTCGCCATCTGGCCCCGCGGCGGGGGCGGCAGTTCCCTCGACGCCGGTGGGACGGCACAGAGCGCCGGACCCATCCCCGGTGCGACGGCGTCGGTGAGTCCCGACGACCTCGCCGCCGCGCGGTCACGCGCCGCCCTCGCGCCGTGTCCCGTCGGCACCGGTGCCGCGCCCGCGTCGTCGGTGCTGCGCGGGGTCACCGCGCCGTGCCTCGGTGCGCCCGGCGAGGTCGACCTCGGGGCCGCGACCGCGGGCAGGCCGATGTTGGTGAACTTCTGGGCGCCGTGGTGCCTGCCCTGCCGTCGCGAACTGCCCACGATCGAGTCCTTCGCACGACGCGCGGGCTCGTCGATGACCGTCCTCGCAGTGCAGGCGAAGGAGGGATCGGAGAACCCGGTGCTCGCCCTGGCGCTGCTCACCGAGATCGGCGTGCGGTTGCCGTCCGTCGTGGACTCGGACGCCCGCGTCGCCGCGGCCCTGGGCATCCCGCGCGTGTTCCCGGTGTCGGTGCTCGTCCGTGCCGACGGGACCGTCGCGAAGGTCCTCCCGACGGTGTTCGAGGGCGAACAGGACGTCGCCGACGCCGTCGCCCGTGATCTCGGCGTCCGCGTGTGAGCGGCCCGTCGGTGCCGGACGAGTCGGACGCCGGGGACACCCCGGGCCCGCTCGTCCCTCTCGACACCATCCCGCCGTGGCTCCGGTCGCTCGCGGCCGACGTCGACGCGGTGACATCGGCGGTCGAGAACCGCGGCGGCGACCGGACCCGCTTCCTGGCCGCGCTCAAGCCCGGCCGTCGAGCGGCGGCGGTGCTGATCGCGATGACGGGCGGGTTCGGAGAGGACGCCACCCCGCCCGCCGACGCCGCGGTCCTGCTGACCCAGCGGGCGAGCACGTTGCGCAACCACGCCGGTCAGGTCGCGTTCCCCGGCGGTGCGCGCGACCCCGGCGACGACTACCCGATCGGCACCGCGCTGCGCGAGGCCACCGAGGAGACCGGTCTGATCGCCGAGGACGTGACGCCGGTGGCGCGGCTGCGGTCGTTCCCGGTCCCGCCGTCCGGGTTCGACGTCGTCCCCGTGCTCGCGTGGTCGCCGGAGGCGACGCCGGTCCGCGTCGTCGACACCGCCGAGACCGCCCGGGTCACCCGGGTGCCCCTCGCGGATCTCCTCGACCCCGCGCACCGGTTCCAGGTCCAGCGATCGGTGATGGGCGGTCGCGTCTACCGCGGACCGGCGTTCGCCGTCGACGGGATGCTGGTGTGGGGCTTCACCGGCGGGCTGCTCGCCGCACTGTTCGACGCCGGGGGCTGGACCCGACCGTGGGACGCCGACGACATCCGTGACCTGAACGACGAACTGACGAAGGCGGGACAACGATGAGCGGCTCCACCTGGGTCGACATCGTCGTCGTGGTCATCGCGCTGCTCGCCGCGGGATCGGGGTACCGGCAGGGCGCGGTCGCGTCGGCGCTCGCGTTCGTCGGCGTGCTCCTCGGGGCGATCGCCGGCATCATGCTGGCGCCCACGGTGATCGGTCAGATCGACGACCGCCGCTGGCGGCTGCTCGTGGGCGTCGCGCTGCTCGTCGCCCTCGTGCTCGTCGGTGAGGCGGCGGGGATGGTGCTCGGTCGCGCCGCCCGCAGCGTCATCCGCTCGGTCGGCGTGCGGCGGGTCGACAGTGTCATCGGGTCGGTGCTGCAGGCCGTCGCGGTGCTCATCGCGGCGTGGTTGCTGGCGATCCCCGTGAGCAGCTCGGCCGAGCCGCAGATCGCGTCGGCGGTGCGGGGGTCGCAGGTGCTCGGCGGCGTCGACGACGTCGCCCCGCAGTGGCTGCGCGACCTCCCCAGCGACTTCAGCGCCCTGCTCGACGACTCAGGCCTCCCGCAGGTCATCGGGCCGTTCGGCCGGACCCCGATCGTCTCGGTCGACCCGCCCGACCAGGGCCTGACGACGCTGCCCGTCGTCTCGTCGGTGCGCCCGAGCGTGGTCAAGATCGAAGGCGTCGCGCCGAGCTGCAACCAGGCGCTCGAGGGCAGCGGGTTCGTGGTCTCGCCCGAGCGCGTGATGACCAACGCCCACGTCGTCGCGGGGACGCGCACGCTGCGGGTCGAGTCGAACGACGGCACGCTCGACGCCACCGTGGTGCTGTTCGACCCGTCGACGGACATCGCGATCCTCGACGTCCCCGGGCTCACCGCGCCCGCGCTGCAGTTCGTCGACCGTCCCGCGTCCACCGGCGACGACGCGATCGCGCTCGGGTACCCCGAGGCCGGCCCGTTCACCGCGAGTCCCGAGCGGATCCGCGAGGTCGTCGACCTGTCCGGTCCCGACATCTACCGCGACAGCCAGGTGCGCCGCGAGGTGTACACCGTCCGCGGGTCCATCCGGCAGGGCAATTCCGGCGGACCGCTCATCGACACCGACGGCCGCGTGCTGGGCGTCGTGTTCGGGGCCGCGGAGGACACCAGCAGCGAGACGGGGTTCGTGCTGACGGCCAAGCAGGTCTCCGACGACCTCGCGCGCTCGGAGAACCTCACCGAGCCCGTCGACACCCGGTCCTGCGTGAACGCCTGAGCTGATCCGCCGGCGGCGCCGAGCCCTCAGCGGTCGACGGTGTCCAGGTGCTCGACGAGGAGCTCCGAGGTGCGGCCGGGGTTCTCCTGGTGGGCGAAGTGCGCGGCGTCGGGGACCTCGGTGTAGGTCAGGCGCGACGCGTAGTAGCGCGCGGCGGCGACCGCATCGGCGCCGATGTACTTGTCGTCGGCCCCGCGCAGGGCGAGCACCGGGATGCTCAGTCGGCGGTTCATCAGGTGCATGAAGGTGGCCCCGTCGCGACGGAACTGCGACCGGAACGCCCAGCGCCGGTACTCCAGCGAACAGTGGGCCGCGCCGGGGATCTGGATGGCGGACCGGTTGCGCCGAACCACCTCCACGAACTCCGACGTCTGTTGCCAGGCCACCGTCGACCGCTCGATGAACATGCGGGCGACGAAGGCGCCGTCGTCGCGGGTCAGCGTCTTCTCCGCGCGGCGGGGCAGCTGGTTGCCGAGGAAGTCGGCCAGGAACGCGCTGCGCTGGCCGGGGTCGCGGAGCACCGCCCGCCGCAGGGCGCGCGGGTGCGGGGAGGCGAGCGTCGCGATCGAGTCGACCGCGCGGGGGTGCAGGGTCGCCGTGGCCCAGCAGACGAGCCCGCCGTCGGCGTGACCCACCAGCGACGCGTGCGTGTGCCCGAGCGCGCGGATCAGGGCGTTGGTGTCGCCGGCGAGCGTCCACCCGTCGTAGCCGCGCGGCGGCTTGTCGGTGTCGCCGTAGCCGCGCAGGTCGACCGCGACGGCCCGGTAGCCGGCGGCGTCGAGAGCGGCGAGCTGATGACGCCAGCTCCACCAGAACTCGCCGAACCCGTGCAGCAGCAATACCAGCGGCCGATCGAGGCGCGACGGACCGCACTCGACCGCGTGGAAACGGATCCCGTTGGCGCGGACGTCGAGGTCGATCCAGGGACCCTCGATCCGCACGGTCGACGGGTCGGGCGCGGTCATCTCAGGAGGTCGGGCGGAAACGGTCGGGCGTCACCGTCGCGGCGCGACACCCGCCCCACCGGGCAGATCGACCGGGGCGCCCTTGCCGGAACCGGGGACCACCGACGGGACGGCCTTCACCGTCTCGATCGTCTTCTTCGGCCCGCGGACCTTCTTGAAGAAGATCCACCCGACGATGGCCGCGATCACCGTGATGATCACGAGGATGCCGAACACGATCGCGAACGCGGCCCAGCGGGGCAGCCACACGTCGAGCAACTCGGCGAGGAAGAAGAACAGGAAGAAGCTGGAGTACAGCGCGATCACCGCGGCGACGATGAACAGGCCCGCACCGATGGCGGCCTTCTTGGCCTCGCCGACGATCTCGGCCTTGGCCAGCTCCACCTCGGCGCGCAGCAGCGTCGACATGTGCGCCGTCGCGTCCTTGACCAGGCCACCGATCGACTGGGTCGCCGGATCGTGCGGGTCGCTCAGCGGGATGGAGGAGACGGCTCGATCGCCGGCGGTCGGGGCACGGTCGTCCAGGCTCACGGGGATCCCTTCATCGAGGTCGTCCTTCGGTGGGGCGGCGGACCGCCATCCTGAGGTCTCATCGTGCCATGCCCGCCGGGGGCTGCTCCGGGTCGGCGGGGGTCATGATCACCAGGACGGCCTCGGTCGGCTCGTCGCCCGCCCGGTAGCGGTGCGCGGAGTCGCTCCGGAACGACGTCGACTCCCCCGCCGCGACGGTGCGCATCCGGTCGGTCGGACCGGCCGACAGCGTCCCTGCCACGACGGTGATGTGTTCGACGACGCCGGGGCCGTGCGCCGGCGAGGTGTGGTCGGCGCCGGCGGCGAACTCGAGCCGGAACACCTCGATGGTGCGGTCGAACAGGTGCCGTACGTCGAGGGTCACCGACGTCATCCCTCCGCCGCGGGTGTGCGGGTGGTCGCCGGACGCCGCGGGTTCGTCGCCGACCAGCGCGGTCATCGGCACCGACATCGGCGCGCACAGGGCATAGAGCGTCTCTATGGTCGGGTTGCGTCGCCCGGCCTCGATCTCCGACAGCGACCCCTTGCCGATCCCCGCCCGCCGGGCCAGCTCCGAGAGGCTCAGTCCCCGGTCCGTGCGCAGTGCACGGACGCGCCGCCCCACGGCGGCGGACGTCTGGTCGCGGTCCACCACCACAGTGTGTCATGGTGTTCCGCGAACAGAACGTTCCGTCGACAGAACGGGTGTCGAGATGCTGCGGGGAGATCGGTCGGGGCTGATGGCCGCGGGCGTGGTGTGCGCCCTCGTCGGGTTCACCAGCTCGTTCGCCGTCGTGGTGACGGGCCTGCGCGCGGTGGGCGCGTCTCCCGCGCAGGCGGCGTCGGGGTTGGTCGCGGCCTGTGTGCTGCAGGGCGTGGTGATGATCGGCATGGGCCTCCGGTACCGGATGCCGATCGCGTTCGCGTGGTCGACCCCGGGTGCGGCGGTGCTCGCCGGGGTCGGCGGGGACATCGGTGGGTGGCCGGCCGCGGTCGGGGCGTTCGCCGTCTGCGGTGTGCTGATCGTCGCCACGGGTTTCGTGCCCGCGCTCGCCGCCCTGATCCGCCGGATCCCCACTCGCGTCGCGCAGGCGATGCTGGCCGGCGTGCTCCTGCCGCTGTGCACGGCACCGGTCACCGCGCTGGTCCACCATCCGCTGTCGGTCGCGCCGGTCCTCGTCGTCTGGTTGGTCCTCAGCCGGTTCGCGCCGCGGTGGTCGGTGCCGTCGGCGTTCGTGGTGGCGGCCGTCGTCGTCGGCATCGACCTGATCCGGCCGGGGAGGTCGATCGCCGTCGCGGATCTCGTGCCCCGTCTGGAGTTCGCCACGCCGCACCTCACGCTCGCCGCGGTGACCGGTGTCGCGCTGCCGCTGGTCGTGGCGACCATGGCGGCACAGAACATCCCGGGCGTCGCCATCATGCGGGCGTTCGGGTACGCCGTCCCGTGGCGGTCGTCGATGGCGGCCACCGGGGCCGCGACCGTCGTCGGGTCGGTGGTGGGTGTGCACGCGCTGAACCTCGCCGCGATCTCGGCCGCGCTCGCCGCCGGACCCGACGTCCACCCCGACAGGTCGCGACGGTGGGTGGCGTCGGTGACCGCCGGGTGGGTCTACCTCGTCCTGGGCGCGCTGTCGGCGGCCGCGGCGACGATCGTCGCGCTCGCCCCGGACGGGGTGATCCAGGCGGTCGCCGGGGTCGCACTGTTCGGGACGCTCGCCGCGGCCCTCGCGGCGGCGGTCGGTGCGCGTCCCGACGGGTCCGCCGCGCGCCCCCACGAGACCATCGCGGCGTTGGCCGCGTTCGTGACCGCGGCGTCGGGTGCGACGTTCCTCGGTGTGGGAGCGGCGTTCTGGGCGCTGGTCGTCGGGATCGGGATATGGGTCGCGCTACGTCCCCGCCGTGTCGAGGGCCGCGTGGACGCGGCCGCGGCGGATGAGGGCGGCAGCGCCGACCAGTGATGCCGCCATCGAACTGAGCAGCACGGCGGCCTTCGCCGCGTCGGCCTCGCCGGGCGGGAGGGCGAGTTCGGCGATGAGCAGGCTCACCGTGAACCCGATGCCCCCGAGGATCGAGATGGCGAGCATGTCTCGCAGCGACAGCCCGTCGGGTCGGGCGACCCACCGCATCCGGATCGCGACGAACGACACCCCGAAGATGCCGATCGTCTTGCCGACGACGAGGCCGACCGCGATGCCGATGGCGATGCGGTCGCCGGTGAGGTCACCGAGAGCGGATGCGGTCAGTGGTACGCCGGCGGCGAACAGCGCGAACAGCGGGACGCAGACGGCCGCGGAGATCGGCTGGATCCGGTGCTCGAGCCGACCGGCGGGGGAGCACTCCTCGCCGGGATCGGTGCGGACGCGGGTGAGCAGGCCGAGGGCGACGCCGGCGATGGTCGCGTGGATCCCGGCCTGATACATCGCGATCCAGGTGACCACCGCCAGCGGGACGTACAGGAACGACGACCGGATGCGGGCACGCTGGGCCAGGGCGTAGACGGCGCAGGCGGCGGCAGCGATGGCCAGGGCCCACCAGTTGATCGAGGCGGTGAACACGACGGCGATGATCACGATCGCGATGAGGTCGTCCACGACCGCGAGAGCGAGCAGGAACACCCGTGCGCCGGAGGGGATCCGCGACCCGACGAGAGCGAGCACCCCGAGTGCGAAGGCGATGTCGGTGGCGGCGGGGATCGCCCATGCCCGGTCCGCGCCGGGGGTGCCGTGCGCGATGGCCAGGAAGATCCCGATCGGGACGACGACCCCACCGACCGCCGCGACGATCGGGAGTGCGGCCTGGCGCAGGCTGGACAACTCGCCGACGACGATCTCGCGTTTCAGCTCGAGACCGGCGACGAAGAAGAAGACCGCGAGAACGGCCTCCTGAGCCCAGTGGCCGACCGTCAGGTCCAGACCCAGGAACGACGTGCCCACGTGCGCATCACGCAGTGCCACATAGGAATCCGACCATGGCGAGTTCGCCCACAGCAGGGCCGCCGCCGCGGCCACCAGCAGGACGACGCCGCCGAACGTCTCGGTGCGGAGATAGCGGGCGAATTCACCCGGGCCCGGCGGAGAGAGCTTCGACAGCGTCGAGGAGAGCGACATGGCGGGTCCTTCAGGGGTCGGCGGCACGATCGCCGACCAGACTTCCCGGCACACCGCGAACCATCTTAACGGCTTGGATACGCCCAGCCGACCCCGTCTCGCCCGCGATCTGCCCGCCTCGCCACGGCGCGGTGGTCTCGCCCGCAGGATTCGTCGGGCGAGACCGGACCGTGGTGGCGAACCGGGTGGTTCGCGAGCGATGCCTGTGCGCGGTGCGCCCCCGGCTCAGCTGTTCCGGCGGCGGATGTTCTCGAAGACGGTGGGGTCGACGAGGGTGGAGGTGTCGCCGAGTTCGCGGCCCTCGGCGACGTCCTTGAGCAGGCGTCGCATGATCTTGCCGCTGCGGGTCTTCGGCAGCTCGGGGACGACGATGATCTCCCGCGGCTTGGCGATGGGCGAGATGTCCTTGGCGACATGGGCTTTGAGCTCGTCGATCATCGCGTCGCCGCGGTCCTCGACACCGCTGCGCAGGATGACGAACGCGACGATGCCCTGACCGGTGGTCTCGTCGGCGGCGCCGATGACCGCGGCCTCGGCGACACCGGAGTGCCCGACGAGTGCCGACTCGACCTCGGAGGTCGAGATGCGGTGGCCGGAGACGTTCATGACGTCGTCGATGCGGCCGAGCACCCACAGGGCGCCATCCTCGTCGTAGCGGGCGCCGTCACCGGCGAAGTACCAGCCCTGCTCGGCGAAGCGTGACCAGTAGGTGTCGCGGAAGCGGTCGTCGTCGCCCCACACGCCGCGCAGCATCGACGGCCACGGCTGGTCGAGCACGAGGTAGCCCTGCTCGCCCGCGGCGACGGGCTGGGCGTTGTCGTCGACGATCTTGGCGCTGATACCGGGCAGAGGCCGCATCGCGGATCCGGGCTTGGCGTGCGTCACGCCGGGCAGCGGCGAGATCATCATCGCGCCGGTCTCGGTCTGCCACCAGGTGTCGACGATGGGGCATCGGTCGGCGCCGATGACGCTGCGGTACCACCGCCACGCCTCGGGGTTGATCGGCTCGCCGACACTGCCCAACAGTCGTAGTGACGACAGGTCGTGCGCGTCGGGGATCTCGCGTCCCCACTTCATGAACGTGCGGATCAGCGTCGGCGCGATGTAGTACGTCGTGACCTTGTAGTTCTCGATGATCTCGAAATGCCGGTGCTCGTTCGGCGAGTTCGGGGTGCCCTCGTAGACGATCTCGGTCGCACCGTTGGAGAGCGGGCCGTAGACGAGGTAGCTGTGCCCGGTGACCCACCCGATGTCGGCGCCACACCAGAACACGTCGGTCTCGGGCCGGTGGTCGAACACGTTCTTGAACGTGTAGGCGATCTGGGTGAGGTAGCCACCGGAGGTGTGCAGGATGCCCTTCGGCTTGCCCGTGGTGCCCGAGGTGTAGAGCAGGAACAGCGGGTGCTCGGCGTCGAACGCGGTGTAGGAGTGCTGATCCGAGGCGTTCCCGACCGTCTCGTGCCACCACAGGTCACGCCCGTCGACCCAGTTCAGATCGGGGTCGTGGTCGGTGCGCTTCACGACGAGGACGTGCTCGACCGACGGCGCGGCGTCGTCCCCGGTCCCGAGGGCCTCGTCGACCGCGGCCTTCAGGGGAGCGGGCTTGCCGCGACGGAACTGTCCGTCGGTGGTGATGACCAGCTTGGCCTGCGCGTCGTCGACGCGGGAGCGCAACGCCGCGGCGGAGAACCCGGCGAACACCACCGAGTGCGGCAGGCCCAGACGCGCGCACGCGAGGATCGCGATGATCGCCTCGGGGACCATCGGCATGTAGATCGCGACGCGGTCACCGGGCTGCAGGCCGAGTTCGGTCAGATGGTTGGCGGCTTTGCTCACCTCGCCGAGCAGGTCGGAGTAGGTGAGATCGCGGGTGTCGCCGGGCTCGCCGACCCAGTGGATCGCGACCCGGTCACCGTTGCCCGCGTCGACGTGACGGTCGAGGCAGTTCGCGGCGACGTTCAGCTTCCCGCCGACGAACCACTTCGCGAACGGGGCGTTCGACCAGTCGAGCGTGTCGGTGAACTCCGTGTCCCACTGCAGCGTCCGGGCCTGCTTCGCCCAGAACGCGAGGCGGTCGGCGTCGGCCTCGTCGTACAGATCCGCCGTCGCCACGGCGGAGGCCGCGAACTCCTCCGGCGGCGGGTAGGCCTTCGGGTGCTCGGCGGTCGCCGATTCCGTTCCGGACTGGCCTGCGCTGGACATGATCTGCTGTCACCTCTCGGTCGGGTCGGGCGATCGCCGTCATCGTGAGGGTAGTCACGTTGGATTCGCGTTGCAGTCACCCTCGACGACGCCGCGTGCCCGAATGGTCCGGTTGCCGTCCGGACCGACCGATGCGTAGGCCACGCAATTTCCCACTCACCGAGACGACCTGTGATTCACCTGGGTATCGTCTGCCGAGTCCATGACCTCCGTGCGTCCACCAGGTGCACGGGGAGTGGACTCCTCCGGCGGCCGGGACCCGGGCGTCGCGCAGCGTTCGAGAAGAGAGATCAACACGGTGAGATTCAAGAAGCTGGCGGCTGTCGCCGGTGCAGTGGTCATCGGGGCCGGCGTGCTCGCCGCCTGCGGCGGCTCGTCGTCGGACAGCGGGATGGTGACCGTCAACGGCAGTGAGCCGGAGGTCGGCCTGGTCACCACGAACACCAACGAGAACGGCGGCGGTCGCATCGTCGACCGGCTGTTCACCGGTCTCTACTACTACGACGCCGACGGCAACCCGCAGCCCGGCATGGTCGACACGCTGCAGACGACGGACAACAAGAACTACACCATCACCATCAAGAAGGGATGGAAGTTCACCGACGGCACCGAGGTGAAGGCGCACAACTTCGTCGACGCCTGGAACTTCGGCGCCTACACCCCGAACGCGCAGCGCCAGCAGAGCTTCTTCGCCCCCATCGAGGGCTACGACGCGGTCGCCGCGGAGAAGCCGACCGCGAAGACCATGTCCGGTCTGAAGGTCGTGAACGACTACACCTTCACCGTCGCGCTGAAGAACCCCGCCATCGACTTCAAGCTGGGTCTCGGGTTCACCCCGTTCAAGCCGCTGCCCGACGTCGCGTTCAAGGACATCAAGGCGTTCGGTGAGAACCCCGTCGGCAACGGCCCGTACAAGCTGCAGAGCTGGCAGCACAACGTGCAGGCGACGCTGGTCCCCAACGACCAGTACCCGGGCGCGAACAAGGCCAAGAACAAGGGCCTGGTGTTCAAGTTCTATCTCGACTTCGACTCCGCCTACAGCGATCTGCAGTCGGGCAACCTCGACTTCCTCGACACCATCCCGGTGAGTGCCCTGCGTACCTACAAGCAGGATCTGGGCGATCGCGCGATCACCAAGCCGACCGCGCAGAACCAGACCGTCGCGATCCCGGAGACGCTGCAGCACTTCTCGGGCCAGGAGGGGATCCTGCGCCGCCAGGCCATCTCGCTGGCGATCGACCGCAAGCAGATCACCGACAACATCTTCGCCGGCTCGCGCAACCCCGCGCGGGACTTCACGGCGCGGACCCTGCCCGGCTTCAACGGCAACCTGCCGAACGAGTCGAACCTGGACTACAACCCGACGAAGGCCGTCCAGCTGTGGAACCAGGCCAACGCGATCTCGCCGTGGAGTGGGACGTTCGTGCTGGCGTCGAACTACGACGGTGGCCACAAGGAGTGGGTCGAGGCGACGGTCAACAGCATCAAGAACGTGCTGAAGATCGACGCGCAGCCGCAGGCCATCGCGACGTTCTCGCAGCTGCGGCAGCAGGTCAACGCGCGGACCATCAAGTCGGCGTTCCGCACCGGCTGGCAGGGCGACTACCCGTCGATGCTGGAGTTCCTCGAGCCGATCTTCGTGACCGGTGCGGGATCGAACGACGTGGACTACTCGAACGCCGCGTTCGACGCGAAGCTGCGTGAGGCCGAGGCGGCCCCGTCGGCGGAGCAGTCCTACCAGCTGACCGGTCAGGCGCAGAGCATCCTGCTCAACGACCTCCCGGTCATCCCGATGTGGGACTACGTCGCCAACGCCGGCGAGGGAGTGGGCGTGAACGCGCCGATGACCTGGTCCGGCCTCGCCGACTTCGAGAACATCACCAAGAGCTGACACCACGCCCTGCGTCCTCCCGTCCGGCACCACCGGGCCGGGAGGACGCAGGTGTGTCTGCGAAGGAAGTGACCGAACATGCTCTGGTACACCGCCCGGCGGATCCTGCAGCTGATCCCCGTCTTCTTCGGCGCGACGCTGCTCCTCTACTTCATGGTCTACAAGCTGCCGGGTGACCCGACGGCTGCGCTGGGTGGCGGGCGTCCCCTGACACCCGCTGTGCGCGAACAGATCCGCGAGCAGTACCACCTGAACGACAGCTTCTTCCAGCAGTACTGGATCTACCTCAAGGGCATCTTCACGTTCGACTTCGGCCAGTCCTTCTCGGGTCGGCCGGTGCTGGACGTGATGCAGCAGACCTTCCCGACGACGATCAAGCTCGCCGTGATGGCGCTGATCATCGAGGCGGTGCTCGGCATCGTCATCGGTGTGATCGCCGGCCTGCGCCGCGGCGGCTGGTTCGACTCGACGGTCCTCGTCGCGAGCCTCATCGTCATCGCGATCCCGATCTTCGTGCTCGGCTTCCTGGCCCAGTTCGTGATCGGTGTGAAGTGGGGTCTGGCCCCGGTGACCGTCGGCGGCAACACCTCGATACAGAACCTGTTGCTACCCGCGTTCGTGTTGGCGCTCGTGTCGATCGCCTACATCCTGCGGCTGACCCGCAACTCCGTCGCGGAAGTCGCCGGCGCCGACCACGTCCGTACCGCCACGGCCAAGGGGCTGGGCCGGCCACGCGTGGTCACCGTCCACATCCTGCGGAACTCGCTGATCCCCGTGGTGACGTTCCTCGGTGCCGATCTCGGCGCGCTGATGGCCGGTGCCGTCGTCACCGAGGGGATCTTCAACATCAACGGGATCGGCCAGACCGTGTTCCGCAGCGTGCAGATCGGTGAGGCGCCGACGGTGGTCTCCATCGTCACGGTGCTCGTGCTGATCTACCTCATCGCCAACCTGGTGGTGGACCTTTTGTACGCCCTCATCGATCCGAGGATCCGTTATGCCTGACCGCGATCCGGACGCCGCACAGGCGGGCGTCCCCGCCACCCACCCGCACCAGGACCGGTTCGTCGCCGGTGCGTCCGAGGCCGAGGTCCTCGCGGTCGACGCCGTCGTCGACACCGGCTCGTCGGCCGGGTTCTGGAAGGGCGCCTGGCTCAACCTACGTCGTCGGCCCCTCTTCATCGTCTCGGCCGTGATGATCCTGATCGTCGTGGTCGTGAGCCTGTTCCCGGGCCTGTTCGCCCACCAGGACCCGCGACTGTGCCTGGGGTCGCTCAGCCTCCAGAAGCCGTCGGGTGCGCACTGGTTCGGCACCGACCTGCAGGGCTGTGACATCTACGCCCGCACCATCTACGGCGCCCGGGCGTCGGTGGTGGTGGGTGTGGTCACCACCCTGATCGTCTTCGTGATCGGCACGACCTTCGGTGTCCTGGCCGGGTTCTTCGGCGGATGGCTCGACGTGATCATCTCGCGCGTCACCGACATCTTCTTCGCGCTGCCGCTGATCCTCGCCGCGATCGTGATCATGCAGATGTTCGCGAACCGGAGCGTCTGGACGGTGGTGACGATCCTCGCGGTGTTCGGGTGGCCGCAGGTGGCGCGCATCGCCCGCGGCGCGACGATCTCGATCCGCAACGAGGAGTTCATCACCGCGGCCAAGGCGCTCGGTGCCTCCCGTGCGCGGATCGTCGTCTCGCACGTCGTGCCCAACGCCCTCGGCCCGATCATCGTCATCTGCACCATCAGCCTGGGCGTGTTCATCGTGACCGAGGCGACGCTGTCGTACCTCGGCATCGGATTGCCGGCCACCAGCGTGTCGTGGGGGATCGACATCTCGGCGGGGCAGAGCCTGCTCCGGTCGGGGAACCCGATTTTGCTGTATCCCGCTGTGGCGCTGGCCCTCACGGTGCTCGCGTTCATCATGATGGGTGACGCCCTGCGTGACGCCCTCGACCCGAAGGCCCGCACCCGATGAGCGAGCAGAACAGCGGCGCCCCGACCGCCGCCGAGCCGATCTTGTCCGTCCGAGACCTCGCGGTCGCCTTCGGTGACACCGAGGCCGTCTCCGGCGTCGACCTGACGGTCTACCCGGGTCAGACCGTGGCCATCGTCGGCGAGTCCGGCTCGGGCAAGACCACGACGGCCAACGCGGTGCTGAACCTGCTGCCGGGTACGGGCCGCGTGACCCGCGGCAGCATCGTGTTCGACGGCGCCGAGCTGACCACGGCGTCGAAGAAGGACGTCGACGCCCTGCGCGGCAGCGACATCGGGCTCGTCCCGCAGGACCCGATGTCGAACCTGAACCCGCTGTGGCGGATCGGGTTCCAGGTCCGTGAGGCGCTCGAGGCGAACAACGTCGCCAAGGGGGCCGCGGCGAAGAAGCGTGCGGCCGAGCTGCTCGCCGAGGCGGGTATGCGTGACGCCGAGAAGCGCATGAACCAGTTCCCGCACGAGTTCTCGGGCGGTATGCGGCAGCGCGCGCTCATCGCGATCGGACTGTCGTGCCGACCGAAGCTCCTCGTCGCCGACGAGCCGACCTCCGCGCTCGACGTGACGGTCCAGCGCCAGATCCTCGACCACCTCGACGGGTTGACCAGGGACCTGGGCACGGCGGTGCTGCTCATCACCCACGACCTCGGCCTCGCCGCCGAGCGCGCGTCGCACCTGGTGGTGATGTACCGCGGACGCGTCGTGGAGAGCGGCCCGGCTCTCGACATCCTCCGGGATCCGCAGCACGAGTACACGAAACGGCTCATCGCGTCGGCGCCGTCGTTGGCCTCGACGCGCCGGTCGATCAGGGAACAGCGCGCGGAGATCGTCGAGCAGGCCGCAGAGGCCGCCGAGGGGATAGCTCCCGCCGAGGCCGGGAACGACGTGGTCGTCGCCTCGGGTCTCACCCGGGAGTTCTCGATCCGGGGTGGCGCACCGTGGAAGTCGTCGACGCTCCTGGCGGTGGACGACGTCTCGTTCTCGATTCGCCGGGGCACGACGACGGCGATCGTCGGCGAGTCGGGGTCCGGTAAATCGACTGTCGCGCAGATGGTCCTGGGACTGCTCGAGCCGACGCGCGGCACCGTGGAGTTCGACGGTCGCGACGTGCGGTCGTACACGGGACGGGAGTCCGCGTCGTTCCGGCGGCGCGTGCAGCCGATCTTCCAGAACCCCTACGGGTCCATCGACCCGCTGTTCTCGATCTACCGCGTGATCGAGGAGCCGCTGCGCATCCACAAGATCGGGTCGGCCAAGGAACGGGAGGCGCGCGTGCGCGACCTCCTCGACAAGGTGGCGCTGCCCGCGTCGGTGATGCGTCGATTCCCCAACGAGTTGTCGGGCGGACAGCGACAGCGCGTCGCGATCGCCCGTGCGTTGGCACTCGAGCCCGAGCTGGTGGTCTGCGACGAGGCGGTGTCGGCGCTCGACGTGCTGGTGCAGGCGCAGATCCTCGAGCTGCTCAACCAGCTGCAGGCCGATCTCGGGCTGACGTACCTGTTCATCACGCACGACCTCGCCGTGGTGCGGCAGATCGCCGACGACGTCGTCGTGATGGAACAGGGTCGGGTCGTCGAGAAGAACACCACCGACGCCGTGTTCGACTCCCCGCAGCAGGACTACACCCGCACCCTGCTCGACGCCATCCCGGGTGCCGCGCTGCTGCGCTGAGACGTCGCAGCGGGTGGCCACCGGCGGCTCACTAGGGTTGTGCCCGTGAGTCCCGACCCCCTCGCGCCCCTGGTGGACCTACCCGGTGTCGCCACAGCCGCCGACACGGCCCGTGATGCCCTGGCGGCCGTGCACCGTCACCCCGTGAACCTGCGGGGATGGTTGGACTCGTCCGTCGAGGCGTCCTGGCGTGCGGCGCAGTCGTCGGCCGCGATCGACGGGGCCGTGGTCACAGCGCGACGTGACGACGACGTCGCCGATCCCGTCCTCGCAGGGGCGCTGCGGGTGACCCTCGCCCTCACCGGCGAGTCGCTCGACACGCTGACGGCGGTGTGGACGCGCGCCCCGCTGCAAGCCCTCGCCCGGCTGCACCTCCTCGCAGCGGCCGACGTCGTCGACGACCCCGATCAGCTCGGCCGACCCCGGGTGGACGAGGGGGTGTCGCAGCGGCTCGAACTCCTGGCCGATCTGGTGACCGGCGGGACGTCGGTACCCGCGCCTGTCCTGACCGCGGTCGTGCACGGCGAGTTGATGGCGATGGCACCCTTCGCGACGGTCAACGGCGTCGTCGCCCGCGCGGCGGCGCGTCTCGCCGGCGCGGCCGCCGGCCTCGACCCCCACTGCCTCGGCGTGCCGGAGGTGACGTGGCTCCGGCGGGTGCAGGACTATCGCGCGGGCGTCACCGGGTTCGCGTCGGGGACCGCCGACGGACTCTCGGCGTGGCTGCTCATGCACATGCAGGCGTTGGAAAGCGGTGCGGCAGAGGCTCGCTCGATCGCCGAGGCGCGGCGCTGATCCGTCACGCCGTGCCACCTGGCCCGGAAACCATTGCAGGCCCTGCGATCTGAGGAGATCGCAGGGCCTGCGAGCACGGACCCGAGTTACCAAGCGTGCTGGGTGGGTTGCGTGGGTGGCCTCGGCGAACTCGTCGGGGTGTCATGTCCGCGGCTCCCACCCAAGGGTTGACCGGGAACATCCACCTGCCGAGAAGTCGCAGGCCCGCAACACTTCTGCCTTTCGCGGCGCGCTCCGCGTGGGTGCTCGGTGTCCGTGCTGGGAGGCCCCTGCCCGGGGATCCACTCCTTCTCTTCCGAAGTGGACGTTGCCGTCGGTGCCTTCCGTGCCACCAGTTCTACACCGTGACGGCGGTCACATCAAGGGTGTGGGCGAGGTCGTCTCGATCTCGTCACCGCGACCTGCCGCGGTGCAGCACCGCGTAGGTCAGACCACCTGCCACGACGGCGCCGACCCCCAGCGCGACCGCGCCTCCCGGCGTCGACGGGCGGGACGGGCGCGGGATCCGGCTGCGAATCGACACCGGTCGGCTGAACGACACGACGGGCCATCCGCGTGACGACGCGGCCCGTCGGAGCGCCCGATCGGGGTTCACCGCCGTCGGGTGGCCGACGGCGTCGAGCATCGGGAGGTCGGTGACGGAGTCGGAGTAGGCGAAACAGTTCGCGAGGTCGTAGCCGACGCGGTCGGCGAGCTCCCGCATCGCCGTCACCTTCGCGTCGCCGTAGCAGTAGAAGTCCATGTCGCCGGTGTAGTGACCGTCGACCACCCGCATACGGCTGGCCAGCACCGTCGACACGCCGAGCATCTGGCCGATCGGCTCGACCATCTCGACACCGGACGCGGAGACGATGACCACGTCGTGCCCGCGCGCCCTGTGGCCGGCGATGAGTTCGGCGGCCTCGGCGAACACCAGTGGCTCGACGATGTCGTGGAGTGTCTCCCCGACGATGGTCCGGACCTGCTCGACGTCCCATCCCGTGCACATCTGCGTCACGTGTCGCCGCATCCGGTCGACCTGGTCGTGGTCGGCGGCGGTCAGCAGGAACAGGAACTGCGCATAACTCGACTTCAGGACCGCGCGTCTGTTGATCAATCCCTCGTCGAAGAAGGGTCGCGAGAATGCGAGGGTGCTCGATTTCGCGATGATCGTCTTGTCGAGGTCGAAGAATGCCGCGACCGGCGATGCCGACGACGGCGTGACGAATTGTTCGGATCCCGAGGACGCCGAGTTCACGGCATCAGCCTACGTCCGGGCGGTTGCGCCGGCAGGGCTGTCGCCGCGCCCGCCGTCGAGGGCGTCGGCGGGGATGACCGAACTTACGGCCCGGTAGGTCACACGCGAGGCTCGTGCAGGTCAGGCGGTATAAATTACCCACCGGTAACCGATGCTCGGGGTTGCAATCTTCGGGGTGTGGGTGTGTATAGTCTGAGTCACCCGGTTCATCCGGGGCTTTCAGCCCGACCCCCCGGGGCTGAAACGCGACGACCCTGGCCTCCTCCCCCCCTGGCCGGGGTCGTCCTCTATTTCCGGCCCTTTTCTCTCGGCCGTCTCGCTTTCCTGTCGGCCGGCGACCGCCGGCCGGTCGTGCACATCTTCGCGCCGATCAACAGAAACCCTAACCCAGCATTTGTACGGGGCGCAGGATGAGAGATCCGCCGGTGACGATCTCCCCATGACGCACCCGCCCGCATCGGTCGATCTGCTCGTCGCGATGGTCGACGACGCCCTCCTGGACGACGTGACGCGGTGCGCCGCGGCCGCGGGTTATCGCGTGGTCTCCGCCGACCCCACGACCGGCCGTCGGGCCTGGGCCGACGCGACCGCCGTCGTCCTCGACCCGTCGTCGGCAGGTGCCGTCGCCGACGCGGGCTGGCCGCGGCGTCCCGGTGTCGTGGTCGTCGGGTCCGGACCGATCGGGGCCGACCTGTGGCGGGCCGCGGTGCGGTTGGGCGCGGAGGACGCCCACGTCCTGCCCGACGGCGACCACGCGGTCGTCGGCGTGCTGAGCCGACTGCGCATCCCGCGACGGGGGCCCGGGTTGTCCGTGGCCGTCGTCGGCGGACACGGTGGGGCGGGTGCCAGCGTCCTCGCCGCCGCGATCGCGACGCGCGCCGCCGAGGACGACCTCGTCGGCGACACCCTCCTGGTCGACCTCGACGATCTCGGGGGTGGGGTCGACCTCGTCCTGGGCGTCGAGGAGTCGCCGGGACTCCGGTGGCCGGAACTCACCGTCGACAGTGGCCAGGTGGTGGCCGCCGGCCTGTACGCGGCGCTCCCGCGGACGGCCGCCGGCGTCACCGTCCTCGGGCCCCGGCGCGGCATCGGCCACGACGTCGGGGCCGACTCCGCCCGCGCGGTGGTCGAGGCCGCCCGGACCGCCGGTGGTGCCGTCGTCGTCGACCTGTCGCGTCGCCTCGACGACGTCGCGCTCGCCGTCGTGGAGGTGGTCGACCTGGTGGTCGTGGTCACGACGGCAACCGTGCGGGGGTGCGCCGCCGCCTGCGAGATGGCGCAACGCTGGCGTCCGGTCACGGACCGGTCGGGGCTCGTGGTGCGGGGCCCAGCACCGGGCGGACTCAGCGCGTCCGTCGTCGCCTCCACGGTCGGGCTGGACCTGATCGCCGCGGTGCGGTCCGACCCACGGATCGTCCAGGGGCTCGAGTCGGGGCGTCTGCCCCTCGCGCGACGGTCGTCCCTGGCGCGCGCGGCCGACGCCGTCCTCGACCACGTACTCGACCTGACCGAGGTCGCCGCATGACCGCCGACGTCGCAGCCCGGACGGCGCTGCTCGCCCGCGTCCGCGAGCGTCTCGCCGGCGATGCCGCGGAGCCCACCCCGCAGGTGATGGCCGAGGCGATCCGGGCGGAGTCGGGGGGCGTCCTCGGCGACACCGATCTGCTCGAGGCGTTGCGCTTCCTGCAGACCGAACTCGTCGGCGCCGGACTGCTCGAGGAGATCCTCGGTGACCCGGACGTGGCCGACGTCCTCGTCGTGGGTCCGCGCCAGGTCTGGGTCGACCGCGGTGCCGGCCTCCACCTCACCGACGTCGTCTTCGACGACGACGCGGCGGTCCGTCGACTGGCCGTGCGTCTGGCCGCGGGGGCCGGCCGACGCCTCGACGACGCCGCGCCATGGGTCGACGGGCAGCTGCGGAACGTCGGTCGACGCGGCTACAGCGTGCGCTTGCACGCGGTGATCCCGCCGATCAGCGTCGACGGCACGTGTCTGTCGCTGCGCGTGCTGCGGCCGGCCACGCTCGACTTCGCCGCACTCGTGTCGCGGGGTGCGATCCCCGCCGAGATCGTCGACCTCGTCGACGAGATGGTCGCAGCGCGCCTCGCGTTCCTCGTCGTCGGCGGCACCGGTGCGGGGAAGACCTCGCTGCTCTCCGGACTGCTCGGCCGTGTGAATCCCGCCGAACGGATCGTCTGCGTCGAGGACGCCGTCGAGCTCGCGCCGACGCACCCGCACGTCGTGCGTCTGGTCGCCCGGACCGCCAACGTCGAAGGGGTGGGGGCGGTCGGCGTCCGGGACCTCGTCCGTCAGGCCCTGCGGATGCGTCCCGACCGCATCGTCGTCGGCGAGGTCCGCGGTGCCGAGGTCGTCGACCTGCTGACCGCGCTGAACACCGGTCACGAGGGCTGTGCCGGCACGCTGCACGCGAACTCGGTCGAGGAGGTGCCGGCGCGTGTCGAGGCACTCGCGGCGCTGGGTGGGATGGATCGTCCCGCGGTCCACAGTCAGCTCGCCGCCGCGGTCGACGTGGTCGTCGCCGTCGCGCGTGACCCCGACGGGCACCGCGGGATCACCGAGATCGGACTATTCGATCGCGGTGCGGACGGATGGGTCCGCACGCGCCCGGTGTGGCGACGGGACACCGGGTTCACCGACGCCGCAGCCGATCTGCGGTCGCGGATGCGTCGGTCGCGTCCGTCGACGGAGGCGTCGTGACGGCGGCGGCGCTGTGGATGTCGCTCGCCGCGGTGGTGGCACTGTGGCCGGTGGGCGTGCCCCGACGGCGCGTGCACGCCGCGACGGGTGACGACGGTCGCCCGGGGGCGCGCGGGCGGTCGTCGCGGATCGACGGGTGGGTCGTCGGCGGATGTGCCTGTGCTGTCGGCTCTCTCGTGGTCGTCGGGACCGCGGCAGGTGTCGCCGCCGGGATCGTCACCGCCGCAGTTCTCCGACACCGACGTCGGCGACGACGTGAGCGCGCGAGGGACGCCGAGCTCGACGCCGTCCTGGACGCGGTGACGGTGATCGTCGCCGAGATGTCGGTCGGCGCGCATCCGGCCCGCGCGTGTCGGCAGGCCGCCGACGATCTCGCGCGGAGGCCGTCGGCGGAGGGTGTCGCGCCGACGCTCGAGGTGGTCACGGCGATGGCCGGGCGCGCAGAACTCGGCGGCGACGTCGCCGCCGGGCTGCAGTCGGTGGGCGGGGAGCGGTCGCACGCCTGGGCACGGATCGGCGTGGCGTGGCGCACCGCGGAGGACCACGGCCTGCCGATGGCCGATCTCGTGCAGTCGGTCCGTGACGACCTCGTCGCGCGTCGCCGGTTCGCCGAGCGGACACGCGCGGCTCTGGCGGGTGCCCGGGCGACCGCGGCCGTCCTGGCCGGACTGCCCGTGCTCGGCGTGCTGCTGGGCGAGGCCATGGGTGCCCGCCCGGTCGCGGTGCTGCTCGGGGGTGGCCTGGGTGGGATCCTCCTCGTGGTGGGGGTGACGCTCGTCGTCGCGGGGCTGGCGTGGACGCAGCGGATCACCGACAAGGTGATGACCCCGTGAGCCCGTGGTGGGCGGCGGCGGGCATTGCCGCCGCGGTGGCGCTAATGCTCGCCCCGTCGGGTGGCTGGGTGATCGCCCGCCTGGTGCCGCCGCCTCCCGCCGACCGATCGCCGCGGTGGCTCGGTGTGACGCGGCATCGGACCGACCCGTTCGCCGTGGCGGCGGGCTACGACCTGTTCGCGCTGTGCCTGCGTGCCGGGATGCCGGTCGGCGCGGCCGCCGGGGTCGTCGCGGGGTCCGCGCCCCCGGAGCTCGCCACCACGCTGCACCGCGCCGCCGAACTGCTCTCGCTCGGTGCCGATCCCGTCCAGGCGTGGGAGCCCGGCGCCGACGCCTCCCCGGCGGCGGTGTCGTTGTGCGCCATGGCCCGCCGGTCGGCACGCGCCGGCTCGTCGCCCGTGGTCGGGTTGGCGGAGCTCGCCCGCTCGGAGCGGGAGAGCGCCCAGGATGCCGCCGCGGCCGCCGCGGAACGGGCGGGTGTCGCGGTGGCCGGTCCGCTCGGCCTGTGTTTCCTCCCGGCGTTCGTCTGCCTCGGCATCGTGCCGGTGGTCGTCGGGCTGGCCGGGACGGTCCTGCGCGGAGGGGTGCTGTGACGCAGCGGTCCGCGGAGCAGACCGACGGACGGTCCGTCGGTCACGAGAGGGGAGAACAGATGCAGCACAGGTGGATACAGGCCGCGCAGGTCCGTGTGATGGAGGCTGCGGCCGCAGACGACGGCATGTCGACGGCGGAGTACGCGATCGGCACCATCGCCGCCGCGGCGTTCGGGGCCATCCTCTACACGGTGGTCACCGGCGACAACATCGTGTCGGCGCTGACGGGGATCGTGACGAAGGCGCTGAACACCAGCGTCGGCTGAGGGGGGAGCGGTGACCGCGGCGGGGATGGATGCCGCCGCGGGAGCCCCTCCCGCTCAGCGGATGTCGACGGTCTTGCCCGTGGTGTCGCGGTTCTTCTCGCCGTACCAGGCGACGAAGCCGCGGACGCCGAAGTGGTGCAGCCGGCGCAACGAGATTCGAACCACCGCCTCAGGTGCTAGTGCGATCCCCCCGGCACCGACCAGGGCGCGCACCCGGCGTTCGAAGGTGAGGTCCTCGTCGAGGTCGTCGATCGCCGCGCGGGGGAAACCGCCACTGCGCTCGTAGATCTCGGCGTCGAACGCCATGCTGGGGCCGCAGACCGCGAAGCTCCGGCGGTTCGCGTCGGGTTCGTTGCGGGTGCGGTACCACTCGACCAGGTGGCCGAGCCGCCATCCGTTGCCGATGACGTTGAACACCGTGTTGACCACACCTTCGTCGGTGCGGGCGCGCAGCCGGCCGCCGACGAGTCGCTTCCCGGCACAGAGCGGGCGGATGATCTCCGCGAGCCAGTCGGGCTCGGGGAGGGTGTCGGCGTCGGTGCGGGCGATGAACACCGCGCCGGTCGCGATCGCGTAGCGCGTGGCGGTGTCGACCGCGAACCCGGTGCCCTTCTCCTTCTCGGAGATGAGTTCGACGGGGAAGCGAGGCCCGCTGTCGATGTGTTCGCGCACGATGTCCGCGGTGCGGTCGGTGCTGTTGTTGTCGACGACGATCACGCGGAACCCGTCGAGGACCCTCCGCTGCAGCACGGAGTCGAAGCGTTGTGCGTCGAGCGCGCGGAGCGTGTCGAGGATGTATTTCTCCTCGTCGAACGCGGCGACGATCACGGCAACCGGCGACTGATCGCTCGTCATTAGTTCAGTACAACACAGGTGAAGCAGGGTCGCAGCGCCGATTCAGGTCAGCGGATGTCGGCGTCGCGATCTGGTCTGTCGTCACCGTCGGAGCTGTACCAGGACACGAAATCCCGGGTGCCGTACTCGTCGAGACGTCGCAGCGAGGTGCGGACGACCGCGCGCGTGGCGAGGGCGATCCCGTCACCGCCGACGAGCGCGCGCACCCGCTGGTGCAAGACCTCGTCCTCGTGCGCGTCCTCGATGCGCGTGCGGGGGAAGCCGCCGGACTGCTCGTACATCTCGGCGTCGATGGCCATGTTGTTGCCGACGACGGCGAAGCTCCGACGCTCGTGCGGCGCCGCGCGGCGTGTCCGCGCCCACTCCACCGCGTGTCCGACCCGCCACAGCGCCCCGACGGCGTTGAACACGGTCGCCGAGGTGCCCCCGTCGGACCGCGCCTGCACCCGTCCCCCGACGAGCCGGTACCCCTCGAGCAGGGGCGCGACGATGTTCGCCAACCAGTCGGGTGCGGGCAACGTGTCGGCATCGGTCCGCGCCACGAAGCTCGCGCCGAGATGTATCGCGCGGCGCACACCGGTGTCGGCGGCACACCCGGTGCCCTTCTCCGGCTCGGACACCAGTTCCATCGGCACCGAGGTCCCCGCGTCGATGAACGACCGCACCACGTCGGCCGTGCCGTCGGTGCTCGCGTTGTCGACCACGATCACCCGGTAGCCGTGCAGCACGTGCCGGTGGACGACCGAGCTGAACCGCTGGCGGTCGAGCGCACGCAGGGTGTCGGTGATCAGACGTTCCTCGTTGTGGGCGGGGACGACGACGGCGACCGCCGGGACGGCCGTGTCGGCCGCGTCGCCAGGGGTGCTGGTCACACCGGGAGTAAAGCACCGCCGGTTCGCTCACGCCGGGTCGTGGCCCTGCGATCGCGCCGATTCCGCGTGTGACCCCGCTGTCTCGGGCCACGATGGTGAGTGGGTGGCCGCACCATCACGCGTGCCTGGATGACGATCGGGAGGAGGCGTCGGCATGAACTCGCAGGCCGTCGTGCGCCGCGCTGCCGCGGGTCCGACGCCACGGCCGTCCTTCCGCCAACTGCTGTGGCGGTGGCTCGTCGACGACTTCGACTACCGGTACGTCATCGAGCACCACTCGCTGCGCCCCCTCTACCACCCGATGCGTGCGATCCTCGCCGGGAACACCGCCCTCCTCGCCATCTGCGCGATGCTCCTGCTCGGCAGCGAGGAGGGGCCGAGCACGTCGGCCGGCGTCGTCTGGGTGTGGATCGTCTTCGCGGTCCAGATGGTCGTGATCGTGGGGCTCCTGTTCGTCCGCAAGTCGTTCCTCACCCGCCACGCGCGGGTCTGCCTGGTCGGTTTCGGCATCTTCGCCGACGTCGGGCTCACCTCGGTGCTGTTCCTGTACACGCCGATGATCAGCGCGTTCGCCTGCGTCTTCTTCGTGGTGAACAGCGCGCTGTGCACCTTCCTGGTGAGCTCGCGATGGTTGCTGGTCCACACGGCCTACGTCACGGTGGTGATCGTCGTCTGCGCACTCCGGCTCGAGGCCGCCGGGACGTTCGACACGCGGGCCGTGATCGCGGGGACGATCGTCATCCTGGCCGCGGTCGACGGGATCCCCGCGGTGGCGCATTTCGCGTGGTCGACGCTGTCCGCGGACTCCCGCCAGGCGATCCGCGATCCCCTGACCGGCCTGCTGAACCGACGCGGGGCCGACGTGTCGGTGGAACCCCTGTGGTCGACCGCCGCGGCGGCGGGGCACGCCGTCGCGGTGCTCGTCGTCGACGTCGACGACTTCAAGCGGATCAACGACAACCACGGCCACGACGAGGGCGACCGCACGCTCCGGCGCATCGCCGGCACGCTGTCCACGGCGGTCGGTGACGGTGTGCTGGCCCGGACGGGCGGCGAGGAGTTCACCGTCTATCTGGCGGGTGTGCCCGACGAGTTGCGGCGCCGCATCGACACCGTGCCGCACGTGGTCGGAGACGACCGCTCGATCGGGTGCACGATCAGCGTCGGCGCCGCGATCATCCCGGCGCCGACCGTCGCCGGCTCCGGCCTCGGCGTGGTGCTCCCGGCGCTGCGGACCGCGGACACGCTGATGTACGAGGCGAAGCAGCGCGGAGGCGGTCGGGCGATGACCACCGTCGTCGGCGACTGACGCCGGGACGAGCGGAACCGGATCGCCGACCGCTGCGTCCAACGGACATGGTGGGTCGAGGAGGACGGGGACGACGGTCTCTCGTCGTGGCGATACGTGACGACCGGGGGATGGTGACCGTCGAGGCGGCGTTCGCGATCGCCGCGATCGTGGCCGTGGTGGTCCTCGGCGTCGGCGTGGTGACCGCGACCGCGACGCACGTCCGATGCATCGACGCCGCGCGGGAGGTGGCGCGGCTCGCGGCGGCCGACGACCCGCGAGCACTCGACGCCGGGCGGTCGGTGGCGCCGAATGGCGCCGACGTCGGACTGGCCGTCGACGCCGATCGGGTCACCGCCCGCGTCCACGCGCGGTCGCCGTTGCTGCCCGGTGTGAACCTGGGCGCGACCGCGGTCGCGGTGCGCGAGCCGGCGGGCGCCGGGTGAGGCGTCTCGTCGACGGCGATCGCGGCTCGGTCACCGTCCTCGGCGCGTTCGTGGTGGCCGCGCTCGTGGGTGTCATCGTGCTGATCGTGTACCTCGGCGCGGCCACCGCCGCCCGTCACCGCGCCCAGAACGGCGCCGATCTCGCTGCGTTGGCGGCGGCTGGTCGGGCCCTGCTCGCCGAGCCCGATCCCTGCGGCGCCGCGCGGGAGATCGGCACGGCCAACGCGGTCCGCGTCACCGACTGCACGGTGGACGGGTCGGAGGTGTCGGTGCGCACCACCGTCCCGATCGCGCTGGGACCGTTCGGTTCCCGCGACGCCCACGCCCGGGCGCGGGCCGGCCCGACGGAGGACACCGGGTGAGACGCCCGGCGAATCAGTCGCCGGGGCCCGCGAGGTCGAGGACGAGACGCAACACGCTGATCGCCCCGGCCTTGTCGAGGGGGTCGTTGCCGTTGCCGCACTTCGGTGACTGCACGCACGACGGACATCCCGACTCGCAGCGACAGGCCGTCACCGCGTCGAGGGTGGCGCGGATCCAGGTCCGGAAGGCACGGAAACCCCGCTCACCGAACCCCGCCCCGCCCGGGTAGCCGTCGTAGACGAAGACGGTCGGCAACCCGGTGTCGGGGTGCAGGTTCGTCGACAGGCCGCCGATGTCCCATCGGTCGCAGGTCGCTATGAGGGGCAGCAGCCCGATCGCGGCGTGCTCGGCGGCGTGCAGGGCGCCGGGGAACCGGGCCGCCTCGACACCGACGCCCTCGAGGGACTCCGGCGTGAGCGTGTACATCACCGATCGGGTGTGCAGGGTCTGCGGCGGCATGTCGAGTTCGACGACGTCGAGCACCTCCCCGGAGACGAGGGTCCGCATGTAGCCGACGACCTGATGGGTCACGTCGACCTCGACGAACGCGACCCGTAGCGCCCCGGCGTCGAACGACTCCAGCACGGCGGTGACGTCGGTCGACGTGGTCTCCCGCGCCGACGTCGTCCAGTCGGGCTCCTCGGGGTGACACAGCGCCAACCCCTCCTCGAGGTCCAGCTCGTCGACGACGAACGTCCGTCCCTGGTGCAGGTGCACCGCACCGGCGTGGACGGTCGACATCGCCCGGCCGGTGTCGACCGTGCCGAGCAACTGTGACGTCGTCGTGTCGACGATCATCACCTGACCGCCGATGCCACCGCGGATGTCGACGTCGGCGTGCGGTTCGAGTCCGGCAGCCGGGTACCAGCCCGCCGCCCGTCGGCGGAGCAGTCCGCGCCCGGTCAGGTCGGCGACGACGGCGTCGGCGCCGAAGCGCGCGACGTCGTCCTCGGTGAGCGGGGCCTCGGTCGCCGCGCAGAGCATGTGGGGACCCAGCACGTAGGGGTTGGCGGGGTCGAACACGCCGGCCTCCACCGGGCGGCCCAGCAACGCCTCGGGGTGGTGCACCAGGTAGGTGTCGAGCGGGTCGTCGCGGGCCACCATGACGACGAGCGAGCCCTCCCCGCGGCGGCCGGCCCGACCCGCCTGCTGCCAGAACGACGCGACCGTCCCGGGGTAGCCGGCGACCACGACAGCGTCGAGACCGGCGATGTCGACGCCGAGTTCGAGGGCGTTGGTCGTCGCGACGCCGAGCAGGGTCCCGTCGGACAGTGCGGCCTCCAGCGCGCGACGGTCGTCGGCCAGGTAACCCGCCCGGTAGGCCGCGACACGATCGGCGAGTTCGGGATCGGCCGAGGCGAGCAGGTGCCGCGCGCTCAGGGCGGCGATCTCGGCCCCGCGACGGCTGCGGACGAAACACAGCGTGCGGGCGCCCTCGACCACCAGGTCGGCGAGGATGCGGGCGGCGTCGGCGCCCGCCGACCGTCGGACGGGGGCCCCGTTCTCGCCGGTCACCCCGGGTGTGAAGCCCGGTTCCCACAACGCGACGGTGCGCTCCCCGTGCGGCGAGCCGTCGGTGGTGACCGCGACGCAGTCGTCACCGATGAGCCTGCTCAACGCGCCCCGGGGATCACCCGCCGTCGCGCTGGCGGCCACGACCGTCGGCTGTGCCCCGTACAGCCGCGCCATGCGCAGCGCCCGCTGCACGACGAGCGCCGTGTGCGCGCCGAAAACGCCGCGGTAGTGGTGGCATTCGTCGACGACCACGTAGCGCAGGTGCCGGAAGAAGTGACGCCAGCGCCCGGGTGACCCCAGGAAACCGAGGTGGAGCATGTCGGGGTTGGTGAACAGCCACCGCGAGTGCTCGCGGGCCCATTGCCGCACATCGGGTTCGGTGTCACCGTCGTAGGAACACGGTGCGATGTGGGCGAATTCGGGACGGCCGGCGATCAATGCGCTCACCGAACGGATCTGGTCGGCACCCAACGCCTTTGTCGGAGAGATGTACAGAGCCGTGGCGCGGGGGTCGGCGACGAGGTCGGTGAGCACCGGCAACTGATAGGCCACCGACTTGCCGGACGCGGTCCCGGTGGCCACGACGACATGTCGTCCCGCATGGGCGTGGTCGGCTGCCGTCATCTGATGGGTCCACGGCCGCGAGACGCCGCGCTCGCGGAACGCCTCCACGACGGCTGGATCCGCCCACTCCGGCCAGGGGGCGAACTGTGCTGTCTGCGAACTGATCACGGTCGTGTATGTGACAGGTGACAAGGACTCGTCGACGCCGGCCAGGCTGCGCCGCAGCAGGCCTCCGCCGTAGGTGTCGGGGAGGGTCATCAGGCGCGACGGCGTTGTCGGACACCATGACCGGCAGGTGTCGACCAGTTGAAATGTGACAGTGTTGCGCTCAGAGCGACTTCCTGACTGACGGGATCGGTTCCTTCGTGATTGACTGTCCCCGGTCGCAGCTCCCGGGGGTCGGTCCGACGACGTCGTGCTCCCTCGGGAACGTGTTGCGGACGTGGTACCCAAAGGTTAGTGCGCGGCTGGTCCGCAAACGTCGCGGAGTAGGTATGGCGGTCGGAACGGACCCGGCGCGATGCACGTCACGCCGCAATCTGTGAGCAGTGAGGACAGCAGTACATGGCACAGGGGACTGTGAAGTGGTTCAACGCGGAGAAGGGCTTCGGCTTCATCGCACCCGATGAGGGCTCCGACGACGTGTTCGTCCACTACTCGGAGATCCAGGGGTCGGGATTCCGCACCCTCGAGGAGAACCAGCGCGTGGAGTTCGAGGTCGGTCAGGGCACCAAGGGTCCGCAGGCCACCGGCGTCCGCGGACTCTGAGGGTCTCTCGGTCCTGGCGGTGACCACCGGTCCCGCGGTACTGCGACCGTGACTCTTCGTCGTCGCCCCCGGCACCCGTGCGGTGTCGGGGGCGACGTCTGTCCGGGCCACGTCACGGCGACGTCCGTGCAGGTCGGGCCCACGGCGCCGGGGTAGTGTCCCACCCGTGGGTCAGCTGTCCTTCTTCTCCGCCGAGACCGACGAGCCCTCGCTCGCCGACCTCGCGGGATTGTTTGCGGCGCAGGGACAGTCGAGCCACACGCCCGCGGGGAGCCGGGTGTCGATCGTCGTGGCGGCACCGTGGCGCGCGGAGGCGCTCGTCGACGAGATCGAGCGCAGTGGCGCCCGCGCGTCGACCGCGGTCTCCGACGAGGGCTCCTCCATGGCGCGCACCGAGACCAGCAAGGCGCTCGAGTCGCTCACACGGGCCTGGATCACGGGTGCGGTGAAGACGATGCCGGCGGGATGGGTCCCGTCGCCGCGGGCGCTGCGGCTGTGGACCATCGCCGCGGGCCGGCCGGACGAGGGCCGCTACACCCTCGGCCTCGACCCGCACGCCCCCGAGACCCACGCGCCGCTCGCGACCGCTCTGATGCGGGCGGGCATCGCCCCCACGCTCGTCGGCACGCGCGGCGCCAGCCCGGGCCTGCGCATCGCCGGTCGCCGGCGGTTGAGCCGCCTCGTGGAGAGCATCGGGGCCCCGCCGGACCACCCCGCCGCGTTCGCCGCGTGGCCGACCGTCTGAGCGGACCACACGGACGGCCCTGACCTGCGCTTTGTGGATGGTCGTGGGCGGCGACCCGCCGGGTGTCGGTGGCGCCGGAAACGATCGGGACCCGTCCGGCGTTGTGCCAAATGAGTCGGGTATGGGGTAGAACAGGCCAGAAGTGCGCCGGTCAGCAACCGGCGCCGCGGTCGGCAGCGTGCCGACACATATATGAGGAAAGGCGCGGGAAGACACCGTGGCAGACAGCGACACCACGTCCCCGTCACGGGGCGACGTGCGTCGTCTGGTGATCGTCGAGTCACCGACGAAGGCGCGCAAGATCGCGGGCTACCTCGGGTCGAACTATGTCGTCGAGTCCTCCCGCGGCCACATCCGCGACCTCCCGCGCGGCGCCGCGGACGTCCCCGCCAAGTACAAGGGACAGCCCTGGGCCCGCCTCGGGGTCAACGTCGACGAGGACTTCGAGCCGCTCTACGTGGTGTCCCCGGACAAGAAGTCGACGGTCAGCGAACTCAAACAGCTCCTCAAGGGTGTCGACGAGCTCTACCTCGCCACCGACGGTGACCGCGAGGGCGAGGCCATCGCGTGGCACCTGCTGGAGACGTTGCGCCCCAGCGTCCCGGTCCGACGCATGGTGTTCCACGAGATCACCCAGTCGGCCATCCAGGCCGCCGCCGCCAACCCCCGCGACCTCGACACCGACCTCGTCGACGCGCAGGAGACCCGCCGCATCCTCGACCGCCTCTACGGCTACGAGGTGTCGCCGGTCCTGTGGAAAAAGGTCATGCCGAAGCTGTCGGCGGGCCGCGTGCAGTCGGTGGCCACGCGCATCATCGTCGAGCGGGAGCGCGAGCGGATGGCGTTCGTCTCCGCCGGCTACTGGGACATCGCCGCCACGCTCGACGCCGGTGCCGAGGTGACCCCGCGGACGTTCGGCGCGAAACTCGTCTCCGTCGACGACGCCCGCGTCGCCAGCGGCCGCGACTTCGACGCGACCGGCCGGGTGAAGAAGTCCGACGGTGTCGTCGTCCTCGACGAGTCCCGCGCCCGCGCACTGGCCGAGGGTCTGCAGGGCGCGGACATGACCGTCACCTCCGTCGAGGAGAAGCCGTACACCCGGCGCCCCTACGCGCCGTTCATGACCTCGACGTTGCAGCAGGAGGCCGGGCGCAAGCTGCGGTTCACCTCCGACCGGACCATGCGTGTGGCGCAGCGGCTGTACGAGAACGGCTACATCACCTACATGCGTACCGACTCCACGACGCTGTCGGAGTCGGCCATCACCGCCGCCCGCGACCAGGCGCGTGAGCTCTACGGCGCCGACTACGTGCACCCCTCGCCGCGGCAGTACACCCGCAAGGTCAAGAACGCCCAGGAGGCCCACGAGGCCATCCGTCCCGCTGGCGAGTCGTTCCGCACGCCGGGTCAGGTGGCGTCGGCCCTGCAGTCCGACGAGTTCCGCCTCTACGAGCTGATCTGGCAGCGCACCGTCGCGTCGCAGATGGCCGACGCGCGCGGCACCACGATGAGCCTGCGGATCAGCGGCACCGCCACCACCGGTGAGCGGGCGACGTTCGCCGCGTCGGGCCGGACGATCACCTTCCCCGGCTTCCTCTCCGCCTACGTCGAGACCGTCGACGAGCAGGCCGGCGGCCAGGCCGACAACGACGAGGTCCGCCTCCCGACCCTCACCGAGGGCCAGCACCTCACCAGCACCGACCTGCAGGCGGAGGGACACACGACCAACCCGCCCGCCCGCTACACCGAGGCGTCGCTGGTGAAGGTGCTCGAGGAACTCGGCATCGGCCGCCCGTCGACCTACGCGTCGATCATCGGCACCATCCAGGACCGCGGGTACGTCCACAAGAAGGGCAGCGCTCTGGTCCCGTCGTGGATCGCGTTCGCCGTCGTGGGCCTGCTCGAGGCCTACTTCCGTCGTCTCGTCGACTACGACTTCACCGCCTCGCTCGAGGACGACCTGGACCAGATCGCGTCGGGGTCGGAGAACCGCACGGACTGGTTGTCGCGCTTCTACTTCGGCGGGTCGACGTCCGGGTCGCACGCGGACGCGGAGATCGCCGAGGACGGCGGGCTGAAGAAGCTCGTCGGCGTCAACCTCGAGGAGATCGACGCCCGGGAGATCAACTCCATCAAGCTGTTCGACGACGAGCAGGGTCGGCCGATCCATGTGCGCGTCGGCCGGTTCGGGCCGTACCTCGAGCGCAACGTCGCCGCACCCGACGCCGAGCCGGACCTGCAGCGCGCCAACCTCCCCGACGACATGACGCCCGACGAGCTGACGCTCGAGGTCGCGGAGAAGCTCTTCAGCACCCCGCAGGAGGGTCGCACGCTCGGTGTCGACCCGGCGACCGGCCACGAGATCGTCGCCAAGGAAGGCCGTTTCGGGCCTTACGTCACCGAGATCCTGCCGGATCCCGACGGCGACGACGACAGTTCGGACGACGGCGACGGTTCGGACATCGGTGGTGGCCCGTCCGCGCCGACGCCCCTCGACGGCGGGGAGCCCGCCGTGGCGTCGTGCGGTGGCACCGCGACCGCGACGAGAGCCGTTGCCACCCAGGCGGCTCCCGCGAAGAAGGCGGCCAAGAAGACCGCGGCCAAGAAGGCCGGGCCCAAGCCGCGCACCGGCTCGCTCTTCAAGTCGATGGACATCGCGTCGGTGACCCTCGACGACGCCCTCAAGCTGCTGTCGCTGCCGCGGGTCGTCGGCACCGATCCCGAGTCGGGTGAGGAGATCACCGCGCAGAACGGCCGGTATGGGCCGTACCTGAAGAAGGGAACCGACTCCCGGTCGCTCACGACGGAGTCACAGATCTTCGAGATCACCCTCGAGGAGGCGCTGAAGATCTACTCCGAGCCCAAGCGTCGGGGGCGGCAGGCCGCCGCGCCGCCGTTGCGTGAGCTCGGGAACGACAGCGTCAGCGAGAAGCCGATGGTGATCAAGGACGGCCGTTTCGGTCCGTACGTCACCGACGGTGAGACCAACGCGAGCCTCCGCAAGGACGACGACGTCGCCACCATCACCCCCGAGCGGGCGATGGAGCTGTTGGCCGATCGTCGTGCGCGCGGGCCCGCGCCCAAGCGCGCGAAGAAGGCCGCCGCCAAGAAGACCACGGCGAAGAAGTCCGCGACGACGACGACCGCCGCGAAGAAGTCGGCCGCGAAGAAGACCACCGCCAAGAAGTCGGCCGCGAAGAAGACCGCCGCGAAGAAGACCGCGGCGAAGAAGACCGGCGGCGCGGGGTCGACCGGCTGACGAGCAGACGCCGCAGTCGGGGTGGGGGGCATCCGTGGGGGATGACGGGAACCGGGCGGGGACCAGTGCGTCGTTCGACGACGGGTGGTTCCGCGCCATGTTCGAGGCGAGCACCGTGCCGATGGCACTCGCCGACGAGCAGGGGCTGTTGACCGCGGCGAACGCCGCGTACTGCACCATGGTCGGCCGCCCGTGGTCGATGATCGCGGGGCGGTCGTCGCGGGAGTTCACCCATCCCGACGACATCGCGGCCCACCACGCGATGGAGGTGAAGTTGGCCGCCGCTGCACAGCGGGGACACTCCCACCGCGAGGAGAAGCGCTACGTGCACCCGGACGGCACCGTCCGGTGGGGGTGGGTGTCGGCCAGCCCCGTGACAGGTCCGGACGGGCGCGCCTGGACGATGGCCGTCATCCACGACACCACCGAGCGTCGGCGCGCCGAGGAGAGCCTGGTCGCGGCAGCCTGGACCGATCCGCTCACCGGTCTGCTGAACCGCCGCGGCTGGGAGAACCGGCTGACGCAGTTCGAGGCCGCACCGGTCCGGGTGGGCACCCTGTCGCTGGCCGTCGTCGACCTCGACCGGTTCAAGGCGTACAACGACACCCACGGCCACAACGCCGGCGACCGGCTCCTCGTCGAGTTCGCACACGGGGCCGTCGCCACCGTGGAGCCACCCGGCGTGGTCGCGCGGTGGGGCGGTGAGGAGTTCGCGATCGCACTGCCCCACGCCGACGCGACCGCGGCCGCGGACGTCCTGATGCGCCTGGCGGCCGTCGTGCCCGATGGGCAGACCTTCTGCGCGGGTCACACCACCCTGCGTGACGACGAGACCGTGTCGGACTGCTTCGACCGCGCCGACGCCCTCCTCTACCGCGCGAAGCGCGCCGGGGCCGGACGGATCAACGGGGACTGAGGGACGAACGCGCACACCTCGGCGTCATCGCCGCGAGCGGGCTTCCTCGTCGTCGTCCTCGTCCTCCGCCTCGCCGGTCAGGTCGCCCGTACCGGAGCCGGTGCGCGTGCCCGTCGGCCCGCGGGTGAGGGACGCGCCGACGGCACTGTCGACCACGCCGTCGGTGTCGTCGTCGGTGTCCTCGTCGTCATCGACGACGAGGGCGAACTTCGGTCGCGCCAGACGGGTCTCGATGCCGCGCCCGCGGAGTTCGACGCTCTCGCCGATGTCCCAGCACTCGGCCTCGGCGTCGGAGGCCAGGTAGATGGCCCGGGCCGAGGCGAGGACACGAGCCGCCTCGTCCTTGGCCAACTCGGTGAGACGGGCGGCCTCGTTCACGGGATCGCCGATGACGGTGTACTCCAACCGCTTCTCGGACCCGATGTGCCCGGCGATGGCCTTGCCGGCGGAGACGCCGATGCCCACGTCCGTCTCGCCCAGGGTGCGTTCGAGTTCGATGCGCAGTTCCCGGGCGGCGGCCAGCGCCTGTCCGGCGAAGTCGGCGAGGTCCAGCGGCGCACCGAAGATCGCCAGGGCGGCGTCGCCCTGGAACTTGTTGATGAAGCCGCCGTGGCGTCCGACGGTCTCGACGACCACGCGGAAGAACTCGTTCAGCAGGTCGACCACCTCGCGGGGCGGTCGGGTGACGGCCAGTCGCGTCGACCCGACGATGTCGACGAAGAGGACGCCGACGTAGCGCTCCTCGCCGCCCAGCTCCGTGCCGGTCTCGATGGCACGGCGCGCGACGTCCTCACCGACGTAGCGGCCGAAAAGGTTCCGCAGTTCCTGTCGCTCCCGCAGGTCGGAGACCATGTCGTTGAAACCGGCCTGCAACAGACCTATGTCGCTGCCGTCGTAGATGCGGACCGACGCGTCGAGGTCACCCGCGCTGACCGCGCGCTGTGCCTCACGCAGTTCCTTGATCGGGTCGGCGATGGCACCGACGAGCCGGATGAGCCCGATCAGGCCGAACAGGACGGTCGCGACGACCAGCCACAGCAGCGGGCGTTGCAGTCCGGCCGCGTCGGTGGTGATGACACCCGTCTGCTGGCCGATCACCAGGAGCACCACGAACAGCAGCGGGGCGACGACGCTGATGCACCAGAACAGGACGATGCGCCCGGTGACGCTGGGTGCTATCGGCGTGCTCGACGGGTCGTTGGCCATGGCCGAGACGGTGATGGGACGCAACACCTTCTCCGCCTGCATGTAGCCGAGCACGCACGAGACGAACCCGCCGATCGACGAGGCGATCCACACCACGAGCGCGGTCGACCCCGAGGCCTGCACGTTGAGCAGGGCGAACAGCACCCCGCCGACCGCCCACAACGCGAGGTTGACCAGCGTGAGCAGCACGGGGAGACGCAGAGCCCGTCGTCGCGCGAAGTCGTTGTCGAGGCGGCTGCGCCGGCGGTGCCAGACCAGGACGGGCAGGGTCAGCAGGATGCTGAGGTACCCACCCACGAACGCGGCCGCGACGAGGTAGCCGACGAAGACGGCCTGGTTGTAGCCGTTGATCTCGTCGAGCCGGACCGTGTACTCGTACGGCATCCCGAACCGGAGGAAGGCGAACGTGAACAGGGCGCCGATGATGTTCGCCCGGAGCAGGTCGAGCGCGAGGATCGGCCACGGGGTGTGCGCCAGCCAGCGCAGCAGGTGGATCACCCTGCGCGCACGCGACTGACGTTCGACCACGCATGTAACGGTAGCCGCCCACGCGTGGCCTCCACCGGTGTTGGTCGCACCCGCGCGAGGACGGTGTGGCCCGTCGGTGGGCGCGGCTAGGCTGGCCCGCGTGACATCGGTGTTCGACCGCCTCGTCGGGCAGCAGCACGTCGTCGACGAGCTCGCCGCCGCCGCGCGGTCGGCCCGCGCGGTGTCGTCGGACATCGCGCTCGCCGAGGACGGCGCGGTCTCGATGTTCTCCGACGACTCGGGTGCGGGGACGGTGCCCGTCCGAAGCTCGATGACGCACGCGTGGTTGTTCACCGGTCCGCCCGGGAGCGGCCGGTCCGTCGCCGCGCAGTGTTTCGCTGCCGCGCTGCAGTGCGAGGACCCCGACGTCGTCGGCTGCGGCCACTGCCACGCCTGTTCCACCGTGATGAGCGGGACCCACGCCGACGTCCGCCGGATCGTCCCCGACGGTCTGAGCATCTCGGTGAAGCTGATCCGGGAGACGGTGCAGATCGCAGCACGACGCCCCGCGACCGGGCGGTGGCAGGTCGTGCTCATCGAGGACGCCGACCGCCTCACCGAGCAGGCGGCCAACGCCCTGCTGAAGGTCGTCGAGGAGCCGCCGTCGCGCACGGTGATCCTGCTCTGCGCGCCGAGCGTCGACCCCGAGGACATCTCGGTGACCCTGCGGTCCCGCTGCCGCCACATCCCGCTGACCATGCCGTCGGTGTCCGCCATCGCCGACGTGTTGACCGCCGACGGCGTCGACGCCGAGACCGCGCGTTGGGCGGCGTCGGTGTGCGGGGGCCACGTCGGGCGGGCCCGACGGCTCGCCACCGACGACCAGGCACGCAGCCAGCGCACCCAGGCCCTCGGGCTCGCCCGCGCCGCGACCCGGGAGTCGACGGTGTACGGCGACGCCGAGAACCTGGTGCGCACCGCCGAGTCGGTCGCGAAGTCGATCAGCGCGGAGATGGACGAGGCGGAGACCGAGGAGTTGAGGACCGCGCTGGGCGCCGGCGGAACCGGCAAGGGATCGGCGGGTGCGCTCCGCGGCTCGGCCGGTGTGCTGAAAGACCTGGAACGGCAGCAGAAGTCGCGACGGACGCGTCTGCAGCGCGACGTCCTCGACCGCGCCCTGGTCGACCTCGCCGCGCTTTTCCGCGACGCGGTCGTCGCGGCCTACGGCGCACCCGTCGCCGCGATGCATCCCGACATGGCCGACCAGACCCACCGCATGGCCGCCTACGCGCCACCCGAGCGGCTGCTGCGGTGCGTCGAGGCGGTGCTCGAGTGCCGCGAGGTGCTCGACCAGAACGTGAAGCCGAAGTTCGCGGTCGACGCGATGGTCGCCTCGATCGCGACCGCTCTGCGTCGCTGACCTGGCGCCCCGACGCGGTTTGGTCGGGGTGCGCGACGGTCGATACACTGGTCGGCGCTGCCTCCGGGCGGCACGCCGCCTTAGCTCAGTCGGTAGAGCGCTTCACTCGTAATGAAAAGGTCGCGAGTTCGATTCTCGCAGGCGGCTCCACATCCACTCGGTCCTGACCGTCAGCCACGGCCGACTGCCGGCCCATCCTGGGCGTCGATCCCCGCGAGGATGAGGTCGACCCCCGCGAGGAATTGCTCACGGTCGTCGTGGTCACGGAGTGACGACGCCATCGCCCGGACGAACGGGTAGCGCTCGTCGTCGAAGGCCGCCCACCGGTCCGCCTCCTGGCCGAGGGCAGCGGTGCGCGACGGCACCTCCCCGGTCTGCGCGTGACGCCGCGCGTTCGCAGCGTTCTGGGCTGCCCCGCCGAGGACATAACTGAGCAGTGCCGTCGCCGTGTCGAACAACCGGTCCGGCGCCACGCCCAGAGCGTCGACCTGACGGCCGATGGCGTCGAGCACCGCGACCATGCCCGGCTGACCCAGTCCGCGGGAGAGGTGGGTCGCCACCCACGGGTGCTCGTCCACCGTGTCGAAGACGCGTCCGGCGATGAGACGCAACGCCTCTCGCGGGTCGTCGGTGTCGTCGACGCCGGCCAGTGTCCGATCGACCGCGTCGGCCGTCGCCGCGGCCAGGAGCTCGTCCTTGTTCGCGACGTGCCAGTAGATCGCGCCGGCACCCGTGTCCAGGCGTGACGCGAGGGCGCGGAACGTCAGCGCGGTCTCTCCGTCGGCGTCGAGGATCTCCGTCGCCGCGGCCACGATCGCGTCCTTCGACAGCGATTCCGTGCGGCGTCCCCGTGGTGGCATGGCCCATCTTGACATTTCTGGAACGCCGTTCCAAACTCGACGCCGACACTGGAACGCTGTTCCAGGCGCGGCGGCAGGAGGCGGACATGGACACCATCACGATCATCGGGGCGGGGCTCGGCGGGCTGACCCTCGCGCGCGTCCTGCACGTCCACGGCAACGCGGCGACGGTCTACGAGGCCGAGCCGTCGCCCGAGAGCCGGACCCAGGGTGGTCAGCTCGACATCCACGAGGAGGACGGTCAGGTCGCGCTCGCGGCGGCCGGTCTGACCGACGGGTTCCGGGCGATCATCCACGCAGGCGGGCAGGCCACCCGAGTTCTCGACAGCGCCGCGACCGTCCTCGTCGACGACCCCGCCGACGCGGACGACGTCGCGAGCGGCCGACCCGAGGTGCTGCGCGGCGATCTGCGACGACTGCTCCTCGATTCCCTCCCCGCCGAGACGGTGCGATGGGGCAGGAAAGTGGCGTCGGTGAGCACTCGCGGCGACGGTCGCCATGAGGTCCGCTTCGCCGACGGCTCGACGGTGGAGACCGACCTTCTCGTCGGCGCCGACGGCGCCTGGTCTCGCGTGCGATCGCTGCTCACCGACGCGTCGCCGGAGTACACGGGGGTCACGTTCGTCGAGACCTACCTGCACGACGTCGACGAGCGACATCGGGCCACGGCGGCTCTCGCGGGCGGCGGTGGGATGTTCGCCATGGCACCCGGTGAGGGCATCTCCACCCATCGCGAGTCCGGCGGCGTCCTGCACGCCTACGTGCAGCTACGACGACCCTCGGACTGGGTCGACGCGCTCGAGGCCTCCGACGACGTCCTCGGCCGGGTTGCCGAGGAGTTCGCCGGGTGGGCCCCGGAACTCCTCGCCCTCGTGACCGACACGGACACCGCGCCAGTCGTCCGGCGGATCCACCAGTTGCCGGAGGGGGTCCGGTGGGATCGTGTCCCGGGCGTCACCCTTGTCGGGGACGCGGCGCATCTCGCGCCTCCCGCGGGCGACGGTGCCAACCTGGCGATGTTCGACGGCGCCCAGCTCGCCCTCGCGATCGCCGCGCATCCCGAGGACGGCGAGGCCGCACTCGCCGAGTACGAGACCGCGATGTTCGCCCGGACGGCCGACGCCGGCCGCGACGCCCGGGAGATCCTGGACCTCTGCATCGGGGACTCCGCGCCGTATGGACTCGCGGCGTTCCTCGGCCGGGCGACGGCCGCTGGGTGACGGTCGGGCGTGCTGATTACGCTTGCCCGGTGAGCGTTCTCGTGTGCTTCCACGCCCATCCCGACGACGAGGTGTTCTCCACCGGCGGGACCATCCGCCTCGCCGCCGACGCAGGACATCGCGTCGTGCTGGTGACGGCGACCGACGGGGCCGTCGGCGAGGTGCCCGACGGACTCCTGGCGCCCGGGGAGTCGTTGCTGTCCCGGCGCCGGAAGGAACTCGAGGCGTCGGCCGAGGCGCTCGGCGTGCACCGGCTCGTGATGCTCGACTACGCCGACTCCGGGATGGCGGGAACCGCCGACAACGACAACCCGGCTGCGTTCTCGAACCTGCCGGTCGACGAACCCGCGCGCCGGCTCGCGGACATCCTCGTCGAGGAATCGGCCCACGTCGTCACCTTCTACGACAGCAACGGTGGTTACGGACACCCCGACCACGTCGCCGTGCACCACGTCGGTCGCGCGGCGGCCGAGATGGCAGACACGCCACACCGTTTCGAGAGTGTCGCGAACCGCGACCGGTTCCGCGAGATGATGAAGGCGAACCCCCGCTGGACCGAGGAGGACCCCGGACTCGACATCGAGTCGTTCGGGGTGCCGGCGTCGGAGATCACCGTCGAGATCGACGTGACCGCGGCGATCGACGCCAAGCGCGCCGCGATGGTCGCCCACGCGACGCAGGTCGGCGACTTCGGACCGTTCCTCGAGATGCCGATCGAGCTGCTGCGCACCGTGATGGGGCTCGAGTCGTTCCGCCACGCCGACCTGCAGACGCGGCCGGTGGCCGACCACCTGCCGCTGTAGTCGGATCAGCCGATGGTCGCGTGCATCTCCCACACGATGACCTCGGCGCCCGTCGCGCTGGAGAGACGCCGGCCGCCGGATCCGGTGAGCCGCACGGCATCTCCCTCGTGCAGCGGACCGACACCCTCCATGTCGGCCTCGCCGCGTGCGACGAAGACGTGGCCGAGCGGACTGTCGGGCAGGGTGACCGGCGCGGCGCCGGGCTGCAGCCGGGCGACGTGCATCGCCGCGAACTTGTTGCGGATGCGGATGGCGGAGTGGTCGACGTGCTCGGGCATGCCCGACGCGACGGTCACCAGGCCGCCCGAGAGCAGCTCGTCGTCGATCTCGAGCTGCTCGTAGCCGGGGGTGATCCCCGACTCGTCGGGCACGACCCACATCTGGATGAAGTGCACGGGGTCGGAGTGCACCGACGCGTGGTCGCCGGCGGCGGTGCCCAGACGCCACGAGTCGTTCTTCTCCGAGTGCAGGATGCCGGTCCCGGCGCTCATCCGCTGTGCGAGACCGGGATAGATGACGCCGGAGTGGCCCATCGAGTCCTGGTGGACCAGTGACCCCTGCAGGACCCAGGTGACGATCTCCATGTCCCGGTGCGGGTGGGTGTCGAAACCCTGTCCGGGCGTGACGATGTCGTCGTTGTTGACCAGCAACAGACCGTGGTGGGTGTTGTCCGGGTCGTAGTGGGACGAGAACGAGAACGAGTGGTGGGAGTCGAGCCACCCGATCCGCGTGGAGAAGCGGTCGGCCGCGCGACGGACGTCGACGACGGGTGCAGGTGCAGTCATGCGAACCTCGCTGGGAGACGACACGGCGGGCGTCCCGGGGTCGGGACGCCCGCCGCGATGGTGGGTCCTACTGTGCCAGCTTGCCGGCGAAGGTGACGACGCGCTGGGCCAGGTGCTCGAGCGCGGCGACGGTCTCCGGCGCCAGCTCCTCGGTGTTGTTTGGACCGGTCACGTGGCCGACGCCGTAGGGGTTGCCGTCGGCGAACTTCAGGCCGTCGGTGTACCCGGGGGCGACGATGATGCCGCCCCAGTGCATGAGCGTGGTGTACAGCGCCAACAGGGTGGCCTCCTGGCCGCCGTGGAGGGTCTGGCTGGAGGTGAACGCGGCGTACGCCTTGTTGGCCAGCTTCCCCTGCGCCCAGAGTCCGCCGAGGGTGTCGATGAACGCCTGGAACGGCGCGGCGGTGTTGCCGAACCGGGTGGGCGAACCGAGGATGACGCCGTCGGCCCACTCGATGTCCTCGCCGGTCGCGGCGGGCAGGTCCTTGGTGGCCTCGTAGTTCGCGGTCCACGCCGGGTTCTCCGCGAACACCGACGGGTCGGTGGTCTCGGCGATGTGGCGGACGCGCACCTCCGCACCCGCGGCCTTCGCGGCCTCCTCCAGCTTGTTCGCCATCGTGGTGCCGTGGCCGGTCGCCGAGTAGTAGATGATCGCGAGCTTCGTCATGGGTGTCCTCGTCTCTCCTCGAACGTCGAACTCTGTCGTGTCTCACGCTACCGGAGATGATTGCGCTGTCAACTAGTTCTTCCTAGACTGGACGTCATGGACGAGGTGCGGTGGTTGTCGGCGGGGGAGCAGCGCGCGTGGCGCGCGTACCTCGAGGCCACCCGCGTGCTGATGCAACGGCTCGACCAGCAGCTGCAGGGGGACGCCGGCATGTCGCTCACCGACTACGAACTGCTGGTGACGCTGGACGAGGCCCCGGACCGACGGATGCGGATGTCGTCGCTGGCCGACGCGACCATGGCGTCGCGCAGCGGTGTGACCAGGGCGATCAACCGTCTGGTGGCGCTCGGCTGGGTGACACGTCGGCCCTGTCCCGACGATCGTCGCGGGCAGCTCGCCGAACTGACCGACGCGGGACGTCGCAAACTGGTCGAGACCAGCCCGGGTCATGTGGCAGCCGTACGTGACCACCTCTTCGACTGCCTGTCGCCGCGCGACGTCGAACGGATGGGTCAGGTGTTCGGCGAGGTGCGCGATCACCTGGTCGAGGGCACGGTCGGCGCGTCCCGCGACTGATTGCCGCCGCAACCAAGTGGCCGGCGTCCGAGATGCGGTCGGGCCGTTGTGCGCGCACACTCGGACCGCGGCGTCGGCGAACTGCGAGGGCGCGCGGTCGGCGAGGATCTGACATGGACGACTCCCGCGACGTCGACTTCGACGTCCCCGTCATCGACATCGGCGCCGTCGTCCGCGGCGACGATCCCACACGACTAGACGCCGTCGTGGCGGCGGTCGACGACGCATGCCGTCGCGTCGGGTTCATGCAGATCCGGGGCCACGGCATCCCGGACACGGTGACGCATGGTCTGGCCGACGCCATGGACACGCTGTTCGGTCTGCCGCTCGAGGTCAAGCGGACCTGGCGGGTGGCCGGCGCGAACCGCGGCTACAGCCCCCCGAAGAGTGAGTCGCTGTCGCTGAGCCTGGGCGTCGCGTCGGCGTCGGGCATGAACGACTTCTTCGAGGCCTACAACGTGGGTGTCGAGGCCCGGTCGTTCCCGGATCCGGCGCTCTCCGAGTCCGATTACGGACTGAACGTGTGGCCCGAGGTCGAGGGCTTCCGGTCACAGGTGCAGACGTACTTCGACGAGGCCGCGCGCGTGGCGCGGACGCTCACCGCTGTCTTCGCCGCGGCGTTGGGTGTGTCCGAGGAGTTCTTCCCGTCGATCACCGACCACTCCATCGACGTGCTGCGCATGAACAACTACGCGATGCCGGAGGGCGAGCTCACCCTCGACGGGGAGCTGACCGGCATGGGCGAGCACACCGACTTCGGCATCGTCACCGTGCTGTGGGCCGATCAGGTCCCGGGCCTGCAGGTCCTGGGTTCCGACCACCGATGGCACGACGTCACGCCGGTCGAGGGGGCGCTGCTGGTGAACCTCGGCGACCTCACGGCGCGTCTCACGGGCGACCGCTGGATGTCCACGCTGCACCGCGTGAAGCCGCCCATCGTCGACGGCACCGTCAGGCGTCGTCGATCCGCGGCGTTCTTCCACGATGGCAACCCCGACGCGGTGATCGGTACCCTTCCCGGCTTCGACGACGCCGCCGCCTACGAGCCGATCACCGTGCGCGACCACATAGCCGCCAAACTGGCGGGTTCGCGCGAGGGGACGTCGAACGTCCGCGCCGTGCGCGAGGCGGAGCGGGTGCGGGCGGCGGCGCGACCGGGCGACTGACCGGGTCGGCTCAGAGGTCGGGGGCCGGGGCGCCGTCGAGTCGTCGGAAGATGCGCCGCAGCGTGTCGACGTCCTCGTCGGTGAGGGCGTCGAACGCCGCCGGCGCGGGGTCCGGGGTCGACATCGCCGCCTCGAGGGCGCGTCGACCGTCGTCGGTGACGGAGACGATCTTGCGCCGACGGTTGGCGGGATCGACGTCGCGCACGACGAGACCGTCGCGCTCGAGTTGGGTCACCGCGACCGACGCCGCCGGGGCGTCGATCCCCACGGCGTCGGCGAGTTCGGACAGGGAGCGTGGCCGGGCCGCGATGCGCCGCAGCAGCCGGATCTGGTTGAAGGCCAGACCGGTCCGCTCGGTGACCGCGCGCTTCCAGGTCCCCCGGTTGTCGATGACGAAGTGCGCCATGCGCTGCCACGCCTCGTCGGCCGGTGTCGTCGGTGCGGCGTCGGCGTCTCGGGTGCTCGACGGAGATCGCATGTCAGACCCTCACCGGCACCCGCGCGGCGGGGTCGGGTTCCTCCTCCTCGTCGCCGAACAGGAACGCGATCCGATCGGTGGTCCGGTGCGCCCACGCGGTGGTGCTGACGACGCCGAGCGCGAGGATCGCGACGGCGAACCCGGCGGTGATCCACCACAGCGGCGCGATGGCGTCGGTGAAGGTGGTGCCGGTCGCGGCGATCGCCGACCCGGCGACCGAGCCGCTGATGGCGACGCCGAGGCTCGTGCCGAGCTGACGACTCGTGGAGGCCACCGCCGACGCGGCGCCCGCCCGCTCGCGCGGCATGCCGCTCACCGCCGACGTGGTGATCGGTGCGTTGACCAGGCCGAAGCCCATGCCGAACAGGAAGAACGTCGCGAGCACCTGCCAGAGCGGTGTCGTCGGCGTGAAGAGGGTGAGCAGCGCCGACCCGACCGTCAACAACACACCCGCGCACATCAGCGACGGACGGGTGCCGTGGCGGCCGACGAGGCGGCCCGAGAGCGGCGAGAACGCCAGCGTGGCCACGGCGATGGGCAGGTACATGAGACCGGCGTGGATGGCCGAGAGTCCACGCACGTTCTGGAGGTAACTCGACATGAGGAAGAGGAACGCGCCGTAGGAGGCGAACGCCATGATCCCGACCACGGTCGCCGTCGAGAACGGCACGCTGCGGAAGAACCGCACGTCGATGAACGGGGAGTGGTGTCGCAGCTCCCAGGCGACGAACGCCACGAGACCCGCGACCCCGACGCCGAACAGCGCGACGGTCCGGGGGTCGTCCCAGCCCATGTTCGGCCCCTCGATGAGGCCCGAGACGATCGTCGCCATGAAGACGATGCCGAGGACCTGACCGACCGGGTCGAGGCGACGGACGGTCGCCGACTTCGACTCGGGGACGTAGATCGCCGAGAGGACGATCGCCGCGGCACAGATCGGCAGGTTGATCCAGAACACCGACTGCCAGCGCAGGGTGTCGATGAGGACGCCGCCGACGATCGGGCCCAGCGCCATCGAGATCCCCACCACGGCACCCCAGACGCCGACGGCCTTCGCGCGTTCCTGCTTGCCCGTGAACACCTGCGTGATGATGGACATGGCCACCGGGTTGAGCATCGACCCGCCGATGGCCTGCAGGAACCGTGCGCCGATCAGCATGTCGACGCTGGTCGAGAGGCTGCAGAGCAGCGATCCCACGGCGAAGACGGTCAGGCCGATCTGGAAGACGCGGCGACGGCCGAACCGGTCGGCCGTGGCGCCCGAGAGCAGCAGCAGGCTGGCGACGGTCAGGGTGTAGATGTCGATCACCCACTGCAGCCCCGACACGGAGGCGCCGAGGTCGCGACGGATGTCCGGCAGCGCGACGTTGAGGATGGTCACGTCCATCGAGACGATCAGCAGGCTCAGGCAGCAGGTCGCCAGGATGATCGTCTTGCGACGCGCGTCGAGTTCTTGACCCATGGCAACCATTGTGAAACCACAAGTGTTTGTCGTGCAACCTGGATCGGGTCACACCCTCTCGGCCGACGCCCAGATCCGTTCGCCCGCGCGGTCGAGGTGATCCGTCGCCGTCAGTCCCAGTGCTGCGACGACGTGTTCGGAGGCCGTGTGCCCGGGCGCGATGTGCGCGAGGAACTGATGTGGTCGATCGGTCTCGACGACGAGCCCGACGAACGCACGCATCATCTCGTGCGCGATGCCGTGGCCCTGGTGGTCCGGGTGGACGCTGTACCCGAGCGTGCAGTCGGTCGCGATCGTGCCCCGACGGGGCACGATGGTCCCCTGGCAGTGGCCGACGAGATCGCCGGTCTCCTCGAGGCGGGCGACGTGGTTGATCCAGGTGATCCCGGGTTTCGGCGACCCGGCGAGCCATCGCTCGACGCGGCCCCGCGCCTCGTCGCGGTCGGCCGGTGCGCCGCCGGTCATGCGGTGGAGCTCAGGCAGCGTGACCATGTCGACGAGTTCCTCGACATCGGTGGGGCGCAGGGGGCTGACGGACAGGCGACGGGTGCGGGCGATCACGGGGTCCTCGTTTCTCGGGACGTGACGACGTCCACCTACGGTAGGCGCAGAGCACCTCGGCGACGTCGCGTCGGGCTCGGGAGGCAGGAGAGGCCGATGGCGGGTGCGCTCGACAGGATCGTGGTGGCCGACTTCAGTCGGGTGCTGGCCGGCCCGTACGCGACGATGCTGATGGCCGACCTCGGCGCCGAGGTGGTGAAGATCGAGCGCCCGGGCACGGGCGACGACACCCGCTCGTGGGGTCCGCCGTACGTCGACGACCACCGCGGTGCGCTGATGGCCACCTACTTCGCGTCGGTGAACCGCAACAAGTCCTCCGTCGCCCTCGACCTGTCGACGGACGCCGGACGCGACGCCGCCCGCGAGATCGTCGCGCGGGCCGATGTCGTGATCGAGAACTTCCGGTCCGGGACGATGGAGCGACTCGGGCTCGGCTACGACGACCTCGTCGCACTCAAGCCTGATCTGATCTACTGCGCCATCACGGGTTTCGGTCGGGACGCCGGTGCCGCGATCCCGGGGTACGACCTGCTGATCCAGGCGATGAGCGGGTTGATGAGCATCACCGGGGAACCCGACGGCCCGCCCGTCAAGGTGGGTGTCGCCGTGGTCGACGTACTGACGGGGGTGCACGCCATGGCCGGGATCCTCGCGGCCCTGCGGCACCGAGACCGGACCGGGGAGGGTCAGCGCATCGACCTCGACCTCTTCTCCGTCGCGCTGGCGTCGATGTCGAACCAGACGACGGCCCACCTCGCCGCCGGCGTGGTGCCGTCGGCGATGGGCAGCCGGCATCCCAGCATCGTCCCGTACGAGGTGCTGCCGACGGCCGATCGGCCGCTCGCCCTGGCGGTCGGCAACGACACCCAGTTCCGGCGACTCGTGGAGACGCTCGCTGTCCCCGACCTCGCCGACGATGACCGGTTCCGCACCAACAGCGATCGCGTCGCCCACCACGAGGCCCTCGTCGACCTGCTCCTGCCCGCGCTGGCCGAGCACGGTGCCGACCACTGGTTCGACGCCCTGACCGCGGCGGGCGTGCCGGCCGGGCCGATCAACGACATGGCCGAGGCGGTCGCCTTCGCCAGGACCGTCGACATCGAGCCGACCGTGGACCTCCCCGACGGCGCGACGCCGACCGTCCGCAACCCGATCGGCATGTCGCGGACGCCCGCGACCTACCGGACGCCGCCGCCGTCGCTGGGGGACACGTCGGGATCGGATCGCAGCAGACCGTAGAGCACCACGTCGTGGCGGATCCCGCCGTTGCCCAGGTGTGCCTCCCGTAGCACGCCCTCCTGCGTCATCCCGCACCGTTCGGCGACGCGCCGGGACGCGGTGTTCGTGGCGAACGCGTCGAGCGCGACGCGATGGGCGCCCAGCGACCAGGCGTGGTCGATCAGCAGACGCGTTGCCCGGGTGGCGATCCCGCGCCCCCGCGCGGACGGCGACACCATGTAGCCGATCGCGACGACGTCGGAGTCCTCGTCGCGGATGCGCAGACCGCACGTGCCCACCAGCGCGTCGTCGTCGCCGGTGATCGCCACCTCGAAGCCCGGCCACACCTGCGCCGAGGCGCGGTCGACGAACTCGACGGCGTCGCTCCGGAGGTACGGACTCGGGACGGTCGTGAAGCGTTGCGACGCAGGGTCGGACGCACACGTGTACACCGCGTCGACGTCGGAGGGCTCCAGCGGGCGCAACCACACGACGCCGTCGGTCAGCGTCGGGATGTGCCGCGGCCAGTCGAGCGTCACCGTCGGTTCCCGTAGCGGCGCAACGCCTCCAGCAGATCCTCCACCACCGGTTCCTCCGGGGCGGGCCTGCGGTCACCGGGCCGGCCCCGCACGATCGCGCACACCGGTACCCGGAGTCGGCCGCTGCTCTCCCGCAGGCGGGCGATGGCCTGGGCGTGGGGCTCGTCATAGAGGACCGTCCACGCGTCGGGGCGGTTCACCAGATCGAGTGTGGCCGTGTGATCGGCCGCGACCGGGTCGCCGAGGCGCGGCGACAACCCCGCGTCACCGAAGGCCGCGTCGACGATGCCGTGCAACAGGATCTGTTGCCGTCGTGGGGGGAGCAGGAGCGGGAACTGGGCGAGCTCGGACAGGTCGACGCTGTCGCGACCGGCCAACGGATGTCGGCGCGCGACGGCCACGACGAGGTCCTCCACCCACAGGCGGTGGACCGTCACGCGGTCGTCGACCAGCTCGCCCCGGATGAGCGCGACGTCGACGTCCCCGGACACCACCGCGTCGACACGTTGGGTGAAGTCCTTGAGGACGAACTCGATCTCGACGTCGGACTTCTCCTCGCGCACCGCGGCGATGGCCGCGAGCGCGCGTTCGGCGAACGACATGTTCGCGGCCAGGCGGATCCGCGACGCGCGCTCCCGCACGACCGCCCGGGCGCGATCGGCCAGCTCCAGGATCTGTTCGGCGACCGGGAGCAGGCGTCGCCCCGGCTCGGTGACGGCGACCGAGCGGGTGGAGCGCTCGAACAACGTCACCCCGAGATCGCGTTCGAGACGGGCGACCTGATGGCTGACCGCCGACTGCGACATGTACAGGCGCTCGGCCGCGCGCGAGAAGCTCAGGTCACCGCACACGGTCACGAACGCGGTGAGTTGGCGGAGCTCCACGGGTCGAGACTAGCGATTGATCGAAGACATCGATAGATGTCATCGCGAGAATGCGCTGGTGGTGGGGAGTAACCGTGCCGACGATGGACGTTGTCGATGACGAAACAGTTCATCGGATGCGAGAGGAGCCCCGAGATGAGCCCACAGGTGAGCACACCGCAGTACGACGTGATCGTGGTGGGATCGGGATTCGGAGGTGTCGCCGCCGCCCGACGGCTCGCGCGCTCGGACAAGTCCGTGCTCGTCATCTCGGCCGCGGCGCAGTACCTCTTCCAACCGCTGCTGTACCAGGTCGCCACCGGTGTCCTCGACGCCGACACCATCTCGCCCGCGGCGAGTGACGTCCTCTCCGACCGCATCACCGTCGTGGAGGGCCGCGTCACCGCCGTCGACCCGGACGCGCATTGCGTCACCTACCGGTCCGAGGACGGGGAGCGGCAGGTCGGCTACTCGTCACTGATCGCCGCGACGGGCGCCTCGCAGTCGTACTTCGGTCGCGACGAGTACGCGCACCGCACGTTCGCGCTGAAGACACGCGACGACGCGGTCCGGCTCCGCGAGCAGCTCGTCCGCAACTTCGCCCGACCCGACGACCGCGCCGCCTCGAACTACGTCATCGTCGGAGCCGGGGCCACCGGCGTGGAACTCGCCGGGGAGATCGCGGGGCTCGCCAAGCGTCACCAGCGTGCTGACGTCACCATCACCCTCGTCGAGGGTGTCGACGACGTGTTGCCCGCGTACGGCGGTCGCCTGAGTCGGTACGCGCGACACTCGCTCGAGAAGGCCGGTGTCGACGGGTGCTGAAGTCGCTCGTGACCGACATCGACGACGGTGTGGTCACGGTCGACATCGAGAAGGGCTCGGCGACCCGTCGCATCACCGCGGACACGGTGATCTGGGCCGCGGGTGTCGCGGCGTCGCCGTTCGCCCAGGTCCTCGCCGACGCGACCGGGTGCAGCACCGACCGCGCCGGGCGTCTGGAGGTCAACCCCGACCTGACCGTCGGTGGGTACGCGGACATCTATGCCATCGGCGACATGACCACGCTGAACGGCTACCCCGGACAGAGCCCGGTGGCCATGCAGGAGGGCCGGCACGCGGCGGACACCATCACCCGCAAGATCGGGCCGGGCACCTCGTTCCGGTACTTCGACAAGGGCAGCATGTCGATCATCGGTCGCGGCAAGGCCGTGCTGCAGACGCCGGTCAACGTCGGCCTGACGGGCCTCCCGGCGTGGGGCGCGTGGCTGGCGGTGCACCTCTACTACCTGTCGGGTGTCGGCAACCGCGTCGACGCCGTCGGGCGGTGGATCGGTGCGTACGGCGCGAATCGCCGGCCCGGCATGGACGCCGCCGAGCGATCCGACGATCGAGAACTCGCGCGCACCGCGAGCTGACGCCCGGTCAACCGCCGAACAGGAGATACAGCCCCAGGAACGTGTAGGCCACCATCGTGAGCATCAGCGCCTGCTGCCCCGTCAGACGATGTCGACGGGGCAGCAGGCGTAGAGACGCGTCGTGGGCGCTGACCACCGCGGCGATATGGCCGCCGACCACGAACACCAGTTTCAGCGTCGATGACACCGTCGGGTGCTCCGTCAGGACGTACTCGGGGTGGATGTCACTCAGCCACAGCACGTTCCACCCGCGGCCGAGCGGATCGCCGAGCTGCGCGATCACAGCCTGACTGCGCTCGACGATGTAGTTCAGATAGTGGGCGAGGATGTACCCCACCACGATCGGGATCAGGGTGTGCGCCATCCGCCCGGGCAACTCGGCACGCTGCGCCCGCGTCACGCCCCCGGTCGCACGGGTCGCGACCCAGAACGTCCCCGCGACCACGCCGATGAAGACGAGCAGCGCGGCCGTGGACACCAGCGTCGCGCCGGCCGATCCCTCCCCGAGGTCGTCGATCCATCGGCGCCACAGGGGGAACGACGAGAAACTGTCGAATGCCGTCGACCCCAACAGCACCGCCATCACGGTCACCATCCCCGGCCGGCGCGGGAGTGTCGTCAGGTGGGCGAGCGGGTTCCCCAACACGACCCGGCGGGTGTCGGGGTCCCGGCGGAACGGAGCCAGGCGTGACGCCACGAGGCTGTAGGTCTCGAACGGGTCGGCGCGGGCGAACCAGCGATCGCCGACGAACCACCAACCGAGCAGCAGCACCCCGACGTACGCCGCGAGCCAGATGCGCACGGCCAGAACGGAGTCCGGGTCAGGGGATGCGAGTTCCAGCCACACGAACGTGAACAACCCCAGGGCGGCGGGCCGGTGGCCCCAGGCGGCGGGGTAGGAGCGTGGGGCTCGTCGCCGGGCCCGCGCGGTGAGGGTCCGCAGCGGCGAGAGAACGCGCCACACGGGCCCGACGAGTACCGACAGGACGACGACGCCCACCCACAGCAGGACGTAGAACACCCCCGGCAGCGGGTTCGACTCGGCGTCGTCGGGTCCGGCGACCGCGGCCACGCCCACCCAGACGGTGACCACCAGGGCGAGGAGTGCGACCGTCCGCCGCACCCCGCGGTTGTCGACCGCGCGGGTCACCCACCGCGGCAGCGCGATCCCGCCCCGGGAGGGGTCGAGCTTGGGTGTCCTCCATGCGAACGCCACGATCGCGAACGACGCGGTGAGCGCCCACGCCCCGCCGATCAACGCGTAGGTGTAGGGCAGAGGGAGGTACTCCGCGCCCAGCCCATGCGCTACGACGGTGGTGTCGCTCATCGTCGGTCGTCGAGGTCGGGATCGGCGTCGGACAGCGTGTCGCGACCACCGCCCCAGTCCTCGAGCGGCAGTTCCTCGCCGTCGTCGTCGCCACGCCGGCGGTCCCGCACGGCGACGGTCACGATGACCCCCACCAGCAACACGGCCGGGACGAACGCGGGCAGTGCCAGCAGCAGCGAGTGCGTCGCGAGGATCACGTGCGCGGCTCGACCGGCTCGGGCTCGGTGTCCCGGGCGCGGACCCCCGCGGCGTCGGCGCGGTTGATCCGCGCGGCGCCCCACGCCAGCGCCGTGATGAGGATGATCGAGCACACCAGCACCACCAGGGACGCGGCGCCGTACAGCCAGCTGGGGTAGTCGAACGTCCTCTCGCGCTGGAGGATCGTGATCTCCTTGACGAACGGTCGGGTCATCTGGGGGTCGGCCGTCACCTCCTGCGCGCCGATGCCGGGATCGGCCGGCAGGTAGATCGGCACGGCGGTCATCGTCGTCCCGTCCTGGACGCGCAGCAGGGTCTTCCACGAGCCGGACGTCGGGAACGACTGCGTCGACCGGTAGAGCCCGGGTCCGATCTTCTCGAGCGGGTCGATGAGCAGCCCGCGGGACTTGTCGAGGCCGCCCTGCCAGGACAGGATCGTCACCCACTCGGGGTCGTCGGAGACGAGGTCGGTGGGGGAGATGGCGACGACGGCCGTGGCGCGGGTCTCGCCGTCCACCGACGCCGCCGGCGTCAGGGTCATCGACGCGCGGGCGTCGGCGGGGACGTCGACGCGCAGGCCGTTCGCGACGGCACCGCCGATGATCAGGACGGTGACCGCCACCGCGACGCCGGCGAGCTTCGGCCGTGGCAGACGGTTCCCGGTGAGGACGATGCCCATCAGGGCGCCGCACACACCCATGCCGACGGCGACGGGGACGGCCATGGCGAGCGCCTCGCCCCACATGCTGCGAGGCCACGGGTAGTGGTAGACGCCGTCGATCCAGAACGACTCCAGCCAGAGGCCGACGGTGCCGATGCCCAGCCCCGCGACAGCGCCGAAGAGGACCGGGCGTCGGATCAGGGGTGTCAGCGCGATGAGTTCGACGACCAGGGCCGGGCCGACGTACAGGGCGAAGAAGTTGATCGGTGCGCCCAGCCCGGGGCCCACGACGAGCGCCACGGCGCCACGGATGAGAGCGGCCGAGACAGCGGCGATCAGCGCGGCACCCGGCCCGAGGGTGATGCGGGCGGCGACGAGAGCGAACGCCGCGGCGCCCGCGATCATCATCGGCTGCAACACCAGTCGGAACTGCTCGACGCCGAAGTCGTACTCGATCTGGAACACCGACAGACCGATGACGAGTCCGCCGAACGCGGTGCAGCGCATCAGCCACACCCCGCGGGAGTCCTTCGGGGCGGCGTCGCCCATCGCCGATCGCCCCTCGCGCTCGAGGAGCAGCAGCGCCATCAACGACATGCCCGCGCCACCGATGAGCATGAGGTGCGTGGGCCCCCACAGGGTGACGTCCTGACCGAAGATGCGGTGCCAGATGTCGTCGAGCGGGAACCCGATGAGTGCGTAGAGCCCGCATCCGGCGAGCAGCACGCCACCGACGGGCGCGTACCACCGGCGGGTGATGCGGATGGCCGCACGTCCGGGCCGCTCGTACGGCAGGAAGATCGACAGCATCCCCGCGATGAAGAGGAAGAACAGGCCCACGAGGATGAAGTAGTGGGCCGGGTTCGCCAGGGGCCCGGCGTCGCGGCCCTTGCCGACGTGCAGGCTGACGTCCCAGAGGAAACCGAACAGGGCGCAGACGATCGTCGAGATGAACATGCCGACGGGCAGCGCCGCCCACCCGGGACGGTTGACGATCCGTCCGGCCCAGGCGCCGAGCCGGGAGAGCCACGTGATCCTGCGGGTGCGGTGGCGCCAGCCGATCCACAGCAGGGCCAACGAGACGACGGCGGCGGCCGCGCTCATACCGAAGACCTGATCGAGCGCCGCGCCGCCGCCTTCGGACCCCGGTGCCGCCAAAACCACACCAACCGACGTTGTCATGGTCTCAGTATTGCCCGGTCACGGCGCCCGAAGGAGGCGTTTCGCGGAGATCGCCCGGTGCGGGCCGGTCTCAGGAGTCGGCGGTGGCGAGCCCCGCGTCGCTGTCCGCCTCGACGCGGGCCGCATGGAAGTCCTTCGACCGGATGAGCAGCGCCGAACACAGCGCCGCCGCCACCGCTATGCACGTCGCGACGAGCAGGATGAGGTCGAGGGCGTCGGCGTATCCGCGACCGGCGCGGTCGGCGACGAGCTCGCGCAACGGCGGGGGCACCGCCGCGATCACCTGTCCGGCGGCACCGTTCGCGACCGCGTCGCCGATGTCCCGTCCCCGCGCGGCCAGCGGTGTCCCGGCGAGGTTCTGCTGGACGTCGGAACTGATCCGTGAGGCGAGCAGGCTGCCGAGAAGCGCGACCCCGGTCGCGATGCCGATCTGCCGGAACGTCGAGTTCATCCCCGACGCCATGCCGGCGCGCGCCTGCTCGACGACGCCGACCGCGGTCGACGCGAGCGGCACGTTGATCAGTCCCGTGCCGATGCCGGCGACGACGAACCCGGGGATGAACTGCGTCCAGCCGCCCGTCGGGTCCGTGCCCCGCATGAGGAGGAGGCCGACGGCCACCAGCAGGAAGCCTGGAGTGATGAGCCACCGGGCGGGGACCTTGTCGGAGAGTCGACCGGCGACCGCCGCCGAGACGAACACCAGGCCGGAGAACGGCAGGAAGTAGAGCCCCGCCTGCAGCGCGGAGTAGCCCATCGTCCCCTGCAGGTAGATGACGATGTACGTCAGCAGGGAGAACATGGCCGCCGAGATGCCCCACGCCGCGATGAGTCCGCCGGTGAAGGTCGGCACCCGGAACAGGGAGGCGTCGACCATCGGTTCGGTGACCATCCGCTCCACCACGGCGAACACGACCAGCAGCACCGCGGCGGCGGCGAGGGATCCGGCGACCTGGAGCGAGCCCCAGCCGTCGGCGTGGCTGCGGATCAGTCCGAAGACCAGGAAAGCCAGTGCGGCGCTGAAGGTCACACATCCGAGCCAGTCGATGCCATGTGTGCCGGGCGCCTTCGACTCGTCCACGCCGACGAGGGTGATGACGAGAGCGACCACGCCGACGGGGATGTTGACGAAGAAGATCCAGTGCCAGGACAGGCCGGTGGTGAGCACGCCGCCGAGTACCGGACCCACGGCCACCGAGACACCGGTGACCGCGCCGAAGACGCCGAACGCGGTGCCGCGTTCGCGGGGCGGGAACGCCTGCGCGAGCAGGGCCAGGGCGGTGGCGAACATGATCGCGCCGCCGACGCCCTGGGCGAGCCGGGCCACGATGAGCGTCAGGATGTTCGGGGCCAGACCGCAGGCGAGCGACCCGACGGTGAACACCACGATCCCGGTCGCGAACACGAGACGTCGGCCGACGATGTCGGCGATGGTCCCCGACGTGAGCAGCAGGGCCGCCAGCGACAGCGCGTAGGCGTCGACGACCCACTGCAGGTCCGACAGGTTCGAGTCGAGGTCGGACTGGATGTCGGGGAGCGCCACGTTCACGATCGTGACGTCGAGCAGGAGCATGAACACCCCTGTGCACACGGCGGTCAGGGTGAGCCACTTCCGGGCCATGGAGCCTCCAGGTCTGAGTACGTGCTCAGGAAACATCGCACATTCTGAGTGGATACTCAAGAATTGACTTCCGGTCGGTATCGTGGCCCCATGGCGCGGCGCGGCAGACCTCCTGCGATAGGGCGTGACGAGGTGGTCGCCGCCGCGCTCGACGTCCTCCGTGAGCGGGGTGTGGCGCGGCTGACCACCCGCGAGGTCGCGTCCCGCGCAGGCGTGTCGGAGGGGTCGATCTTCTACCACTTCACCGATCGACGAGGCCTGCTGGCCGCTGTCTTCTCCGAGGCGTTGCGTCCGTTGTTCGCGTTCAAGAACGACCTGGACCCGGCCGCGGCCCGCGGACTCGACGACGTGCGGGTGGTGCTCGAGGAGTACGCCGTCGCGATGCGCGCGTTCCTGGACGACGCGCTGGAGGTGCTGATCGCGGCGCACGGCGACGCCGCGGTCCGGGACGAGGTGGGTGCGGTGGTCACCGCCAACGACTTCGGCCCCCACCGCGGGGTCGCGGCGATGACGCAGTACTTCGACGGCCTGCGCGAGAGCGGTGTCGTCGGGTCCGACGTCGACACCCACGCCGCGGCCTTCCTGATGGTGAGCGCGACGTTCTTGAGGTCGGCGCAGCCGACGCTCTTCGGCCACTCGACCGGCACCCCGCCGATGCCGGAGGTGATCGACGGCGTGCTGCGACTGCTCGGTGCCGGCGCGGTCAGCCGGTGACGCGTTCGGTGACCGCGTACTTCCGTTCGACCCCGTCCTTGACCGGACGCCACCAGTCCTCGTTGTCGCGGTACCACTCGATCGTCGCGCGCAGGCCGGCGTCGAAGTCGGTGTAGCGGGGACTCCAGCCCAGTTCGGTGCGCAGACGTGTCGAGTCGATCGCGTAGCGCATGTCGTGGCCGGGCCGGTCGGTGACGTGGTCGTAGGCGTCGGCGGGATGTCCGAGGATCGTGAGGATCTTCTCGACGACGGTCTTGTTGTCGGTCTCCCCGTCGGCCCCGATGAGGTAGGTCTGGCCGATCTCGCCGCGCTCGACGATCGTCCAGACGGCGTCGTTGTGGTCGTCGACGTGGATCCAGTCGCGGACGTTGGTGCCGGCGCCGTACAGCTTCGGCCGTGCACCGCTCAGGACGTTCGTGACCTGCCGCGGGATGAACTTCTCGACGTGCTGGTACGGCCCGTAGTTGTTGGAGCAGTTCGACAATGTCGCCGCGACGCCGAACGACCGGACCCAGGCGCGCACCAGGAGGTCGCTGCCGGCCTTCGTCGAGCTGTACGGACTCGACGGGTTGTAGGGCGTCGACTCGGTGAACCGCGCGGGGTCGTCGAGCTCGAGGTCGCCGTACACCTCGTCGGTGCTGATGTGGTGATACCGCGTGCCGTGCCGCCGCACCGCCTCGAGGAGCGTGTACGTGCCGACGAGGTTGGTCTGCACGAACGCCGACGGGTCGGACAGCGAGTTGTCGTTGTGGGACTCGGCGGCGAAGTGGACGACCAGGTCGGCGTCGGCGACGAGACCGTCGACGAGGTCGGCGTCGGCCACGTCGCCGGTGATCACGCGCACGCGGTCGGCGACGGAGGCGAGCGTGTCGGGGTTGGCCGCGTAGGTCATCTTGTCCAGCACCGTGATCCGGACGTCGGGACGCTGATCCACCGATCGCAGCACGAAGTTCGCGCCGATGAACCCGGCTCCGCCGGTGACGAGCACACGCATGCGGCGACAGTACCGGCGCAGGGGGCGTCCTCGCGCGGCCGCGACGTCCTCCGGGCACACGACACGCGGACATCTGTCCGCTGATCTAGGGTGATCGTCATGCGGGGAATCATCCTGGCGGGTGGCACGGGGTCTCGGCTGCATCCGATCACGCTGGGCGTGAGCAAGCAGCTGGTCCCGGTCTACGACAAGCCGATGATCTACTACCCGCTCTCGACGCTGCTGCTCGCCGGCATCCGCGACATCCTGGTGATCACCACCCCGACGGACGCGGCGTCGTTCCAGGCCCTCCTCGGTGACGGCAGTCAGTTCGGCGTCGACATCACCTACACGGTGCAGCCGTCACCGGACGGTCTGGCGCAGGCGTTCGTCCTCGGCGCCGACCACATCGGGAACGACTCCGTGGCTCTGGTGTTGGGCGACAACATCTTCTACGGGCCGGGTCTGGGCAACCAGCTGATGCGGTTCGGCTCGGTCGACGGCGGTGCGATCTTCGCCTACTGGGTCGCGAACCCGTCCGCGTACGGTGTCGTCGACTTCGACGACGAGGGCAAGGCCGTTGCGCTGCAGGAGAAGCCGACGAACCCGCGGTCGAACTACGCGGTGCCCGGCCTCTACTTCTACGACAACGACGTCGTCGGGATCGCGCGTGACCTGAAGCCCAGCGCCCGTGGGGAACTCGAGATCACCGACGTCAACGCGACGTATCTCGCGCAGGGCCGGTTGTCGGTGCACGTGCTGCCACGCGGCACCGCCTGGCTCGACACGGGCACGTTCGCCGACCTGCAGGACGCCGGTGCGTTCGTGCGGACCGTCGAGCAACGGCAGGGGTTGAAGATCGCCGTGCCGGAGGAGATCGCCTGGCGGCGCGGGTTCATCGACGACGACTCCCTGCGGCAGCGTGCGGAGACACTGCGGAAGTCCGGCTACGGCGACTACCTCCTCGGCCTGCTCGAGCGGGGGCGGTGAGGCGTGGAGATCCGCCCGCTGTCGATCGACGGTGCCTGGGAGGTCACCCCGCGCCAGTTCGGTGATCCGCGCGGTGTCTTCCTCGAGGCCTTCAAGGCCGACGCACTGCAGCAGGCGACCGGGCGACGACTCGACCTCGCCCAGGTCAACCTGTCGGTGTCCGCGGCGGGGACGCTGCGGGGTGTGCACTTCGCCGATGTGCCTCCGGGTCAGGCGAAGTACGTCGTGTGCCCACGCGGGGCCGTGCTCGACGTCGTCGTGGACATCCGCGTCGGATCGCCGACGTTCGGGCAATGGGACTCGGTTCTCCTCGACGACACCGACCGGCGGGCGATCTTCCTCTCCGAGGGGTTGGGGCACGCGTTCTGCGCCCTCGAGGACGACAGCACCGTGACCTACCTCTGCTCCACCGGCTACAACCCGAGCGGCGAACACGGGATCCACCCGCTCGACCCCGAGGTCGGGATCACCTGGCCCACGACGGCCCGCGACGGGTCGGCCCTCGAGTTCCGCCTGTCGGAGAAGGACACCGCGGCCCCGACGCTGTCGCAGGCGCGCGAGTCCGGATCGTTACCGACCGCCGAGTCGGTCACGGAATTCTTGCGAAGCATCGCGGTCGACTGAGCTGCTGGCCCGGCCCGCGTCGTGCGTGGCAGGGTGGACGACATGAAGGACGACGTCGAGAGCATCTCCGAGGGATCCGACGGGGACTACAACTACGACCCCGACGACCAGCTGCAACCCGAGGACACCCTCGACGACCGGGGTGTCGACGACATCCTCGACGAGGGGATCTCCCCGCCGGAGAAGCCGAGCCCGGCGACGCGGTACGGGTTGACCGCCGAGGAGCAGCGCGAGGGCGAGTCGCTGGACCAGCACCTCGCCGAGGAGGAGCCGGATCCCGCCACCGAGGTCGCGTTCCACGAGGACACGACGCCGCGGGTGCCGGAGAACGACGACGACATCACCGAGGACATCGACGAGATCGAGGAGTACGACCCGGAGACCGGCGACGACCGCTCGGGCCGACTCGTCGGACCCGACGGCGGGGTGGACCACACCACGCACCAGGAGGTCGCCTCCGACGCCGGGATCGACGCAGGTGCGGCATCTGCGGAAGAGGCTGCGGTGCACACCCTCCCGTCCGACCAGCTGTCCTGACCTCGCGGGGGTGACCCCGCCGACCGTGCCGACATCGCGCGCCGAGCGTGCAGTAGATTCCGCCGAGCGGGCAGAAAATCACCGCCGAGTGTGCACTCGATCCGCCGTAGCGGAACGACTGCACGCTCGGCGTGTCTTTTCTGCACGGCCGACGGGATCTACCGCACGCTGGGCGACCGGTTGTGGCACGCTCGGCGGCCGGTGACCCGTCAGGCGTCGGGAAGATCCGGCAGCGGCGTCGAGTGCAGCCAGGCGTCCCACAACTCCGTCAGCGACAGGTCCGTGTGGCGGGCCGCCACCCCGACGAAGTCGTCGGTGGTGACCGAGCTGTACCGGTACTCGTGCGTCCAGTCGCGCAGCAGGTCGAAGAACGCGTCGTCGCCGATGGTCAGCCGCAGCGCGTGCAGCGTCAGTGCGCCACGCTTGTAGACGCGGTCGTCGAACATCTTCTCGGCGCCGGGATCGGACAGCAGCAGGTCCTGGCGCTGCGACGCGAGCCGCTTGTGGTGTGACCTCGCCAGCGCGTCGGCGGTGTCGTCGCCGGCCCGTTCAGCCCACAACCACTCGCTGTAGCAGGCGAACCCCTCGTGCAGCCAGATGTCGCGCCAGCGGGTGAGGGTCAGGGAGTTGCCGAACCACTGGTGGGCGAGTTCGTGGGCGACCAGTCGCTCCGACCCGCGGCGACCGTCGCAGTGGTTGGCGCCGAACGTCGACATCCCCTGCGCCTCGATCGGGATCTCGAGGTTGTCGTCGGTGACCACGACGGTGTACTCGGGGAAGGGGTAGGGCCCGAACATGTCGCAGAACGCGGTCATCATCTCGCGCTGGCGACCGAAGTCGTGCGCGAACGTGTCGGTGAGTCGCGACGGGAGCACCGCGCAGATCGGTACGGGCTTGCGCGCCAACGACTTCTTCTCGTATGGCCCGATCGAGACGGTCGCGAGGTAGGTGGCCATCGGCTCCACCTGCTCGTACACCCAGGTCGTCATCGCGGCCTTGGTGCGCTTGCGGACGAGCGTGCCGTTCGCGACGGCCGTGTACGGCGACTCGGTGGTGATCGCGATCTGGTACGACGCCTTCGACGCCGGGTGGTCGTCGCAGGGGAACCACGACGCTGCGCCGTTGGGCTGGTTCGCACAGAGCGCACCCTCGGTCAGTTCCTCGAAGCCGACCTCGCCCCACGGCCCGCGGATGGGCCGGGGCGACCCGCCGTACTTGATCTCGACGGTCATGGCCGCACCCGGCGGCAGTGCGTGCGCCGGGGTGATCGACAGCTTCCCCGACCGGTGCGTGTACCGCGACGGGCGGGACCCGTTGACGCTCACCTTCGACACCGACAGGTGGCTCGCCAGGTCGACCGTGAACCGGCCGACGTGCGCGATGGCCGTCGCGGTCAGCGTCGCCGTGCCGGACAGTCGGTTGCTGGCGACCTTGTACTCGAGGTCCAGCTCGTAGCGGCTGACGCGGTAACCGAGGTTGCCGTTGCCGGGCAGGTAGGGGTCGATGCCGTCGGTGGGGTCACCGAGAAGGGGCCCGCCGGTCGTGGCCGAACCATGCTTGTGGGACTTGCCCGGCACCGATCCTCCGCTCGCCGGCCGCGCTGCTGTGGTGCACGACGTTACCCGGCGGTAGTGAGGCTCGCGGGACGGGCGGGGTCGTCGGCGTCGGCCCTGGCGCGTAAACGGACCGCGGACCGGTTAGGCTTCCCTTCGTCGCGACCGCACGGTAGCGTCCCCGGCGGGTCGAGTCCGACCAACCGGACACCGGCACACCACCCCGAGAGGACACCCGCCCCATGGATTCGTCACGGAGTCTCACGTCACTGGTCGCCCGCGTGATCCTCGGGATCATCTTCATCATGCACGGGTGGCAGAAGCTGCACACCAACGGGATCTCGGCCACCGAGAAGGGATTCCGGGCCATGGACGTGCCGTTCCCCGAGTTCAGCGCGCACTACGCCACGTGGGTCGAGTTCGTCGGCGGCATCCTGCTCATCGTCGGCGTGCTGGTCCCGCTCGTCTCGATCCTGCTCATCGTCGACATGGCCGGCGCGATCATCACCGTCCACGCCGACAAGGGCTTCTGGAACAGCGACGGTGGCTACGAGTTCCCGCTCGCCCTCATCGCCGCCCTCGTCGCGGTCGGCCTGGTGAACACCGGCCGGACCGGTGTCGACGGATACCTGCTCAACCGCCGCCGCGCGCGCACCTAGACCGCACCCGCTGAGATCTGCCCCGTGAGGCACTCCCGACGGCGATGAGCCGCGGGGTCGCTTCTCGGGGCAGATCTCGTCTGTGCCGCCGCGTCACCGCCCCGACCAGGGCGCGATGGGATTGCCCTGCCATCGGGTGTGCGCCGGCACGACGTCACCGCGCATCACCAACGACGCCGGACCCACGGTGGCCGACTCGCCGAGCCCCGAGGCCGGGAGTGCGACGCAGTGCGGGCCGAGCGTCGCCCCGGCCGCCACGGTGACGGAGTCCATCGCCATCACGCGGTCGTGGAAGAGGTGTGTCTGCACGACGCAGCCGCGCTGGACGGTGGCGCCGTCGCCGAGCGTCACGAGGTCGGCCTCGGGCAGCCAGTAGGTCTCGCACCAGACGCCCCGACCGATCGTCGCGCCGAGCATGCGCAGCCACAGGTTCAGGATCGGCGTGCCGGTCGCGGCGTTGGCGAACCACGGGGCCGCGACGGTCTCGACGAACGCGTCCGACAGCTCGTTGCGCCACACGAACGAACTCCACAGCGGGTGTTCACCCGCCGAGATGCGCCCGACGACCGCCCATTTGGCGGCCGCGGCGATGCAGCAGGCCGAGGCGCCGGCGACCAGCAGCACCAGTCCGCTGACGAGACCGGCCACCCAGAACGCCGACTGCGACGCGATGTACTGCAGGCCGATCAGGACGAAGAGTCCGAGCCCGAAGCTGATCATCACGGGGATCAGGCGCAGGGTCTCGACGGCGGCGCGCGCCACCTTCAGTCGCCGCGGCGGGTCGAAGGTGCGCGAGCTGTCGGTGTCGGCGACGGCGCGGCGCAGCCGCACGGGCGGGCTGCCGAGCCAACTCGTCCCGGACTTCGCCTTGTCGGGCGTCGCCGACAGCACCGCGACGAGGCTGTTCTTCGGGACCTTGCGCCCCGGGCCGGTCATCCCGGAGTTGCCGAGGAAGGCGCGCTTGCCGATCCGCGCCTCGTCGATGTGCACCCAGCCGCCGCCGAGCTCGTAGGAGGCGACCATCGTGTCGTCGGCGAGGAACGCGCCGTCGCCGACCGAGGTGAACTTCGGGATGACCAGTGCCGTGCTGATCTCGGTGCCCTTGCCGATGTCGGCGCCGAGCAGTCGGAACCAGACCGGCGTGAGCAGGCTCGCATAGAGCGGGAACAGGTAGGTGCGCGCGGAGTCCATGAGGCGTTCGGTGGCCCAGACCTGCCACCCGATCCGCGACCGCACCGGGTGGTACCCCTGCCGCAGACCGATCGACAGCGCCCGCACACCGAGTGCGGTGATCGCCGCGAACACCAGGAGGCTGACGACGGTGGCCGCCGGCAGCAGGATCAGTGCACGCAGGGCGACGTCGCGGAGCCGGTCGGCGTGGATCGCCCAGCTCGCGATGACCCCCAGCCCGGCGGCCAACGCCACCAGCGGCACCCCGGCCAGGACCACCGACGACAGGCCGTACACGGGGACCCACCAGCTCCGACGCGGTGGCCGCTCGGTGGGCCAGTGCGTGGTCGCCTTGCCGATCTTGACCGCGGGCGACCCCGCCCACCGCTGGCGCGCCTTCACCTTGCCGATCACGGCGGACCCGGGGTCGACGACGGCGTCGCGGCCGACGCGCGCGCCGGGCAGCAGTGTCGACCGCGCACCGACGGTGGCGCGTTCGCCGATCTCGATGTCCCCGATGTGCACGACGTCCCCGTCGATCCACCAGCCCGCGAGGTCGACCTCGGGTTCGACGGACGAGCCGTCGCCGAGCGTGAGCATCCCGGTGACCGGCGGGAGGGTGTGCAGGTCGACGCCGTGGCCGATCTCCGCGCCGAGCGCGCGGGCGAAGTAGATCATCCAGGGGGCACCGGCGAGGTTGGCGGCGCCGCTGGCCTCGGTGAGCCGCTCGGCCACCCACAGGCGCAGGTGCACCCCGCCGCCGCGCGGATGCCGACCGGGCCGCACGCCGGCGAGCAGCAGGCGACACCCCGCCACCGCGATGGCCATCCGGCCGACCGGCGTGATGAACACGACGAACGCGACCAGCAGCACCCACCAGTTCACCGAGATCAGCCACGGGACGTCGGTGAGCTGGGCGGCCACGTTGTTCGCGACGCCCAGCCACGTCGCCCACTGCAGACCGGTGAGGGTGGTCAGCGGCACCGACAGCAGGATCTGCGCGATCCCCGCTCGCCTCGGCGTCGGGGTGACGTCGCGGGCCTCGACCGCGCTCGTCTGCGGGCTCGTGTCGTCGAGCATCTCGGCGAGCGCCCCGAGACGGGGGTGGTCGTAGAGGTCGGCGACGGTGACCTCCGGGTAGCGCTCCCGCAGCGCGGTGACGAGCTGGGCCGCGGCCAGCGAGCCGCCACCCTCGGCGAAGAAGTCGACGTCGGCGGCGGCGATCGTCACACCCAGCACAGCGGTCCAGCGGTCGGCGACCCACCGCTCGGTCGCGGTGAGGTCGTCGTCGCCGTCGCCGCCGGCCGGTCCCGGGAGGGGCCAGGGAAGTGCCGCCCGGTCGACCTTGCCCGACGTGCGGGTGGGCAACTCGTCGACAAGGGCGAGTCGGGGGACCATGGCCGCGGGGAGCTGCTCGACGAGTAGATCGTGCGCGGCGTCTACGTCGAAGTCGGGGTCGGTGGAGACCAGGTAACCCACGAGGAGCGAGTTCCCGGCGGCGGTCTTCCGGACCGCGGCGGCCGCGCCGCCGACACCCGGCAGGTGCTGCAGCGCGTTGTCGATCTCGCCGAGTTCGATCCGGCGACCACCCACCTTGACCTGGTCGTCGGCACGCCCGGCGAACACCAGCCCCTCGGGCTCCAGTCGGACGAGGTCGCCGCTGCGGTACGCGCGATCCCACCCCAGCGTCGGCATGGGCGAGTACTTCTCGGCGTCCTTGGCCGGGTCGAGGTAGCGCGCGAGACCGACACCACCTATGACCAGCTCCCCGGTCTCGCCCTCGGCGACGGGCCGGCCGGAGGGATCGACCACGGCGAGGTCCCACCCGTCGAGGGGCAGCCCGATGCGCACCGGTCCCCGCCCGGTCAACGGCGCCGCGCACGCGACGACCGTCGCCTCGGTGGGGCCGTAGGTGTTCCACACCTCGCGGCCGGGCACGGCCAGGCGCTCACCGAGCTCGGGTGGGCACGCCTCGCCGCCGAAGATGAGCAGCCGCACGGCCTCGAGGGCCTCGGCCGGCCACAGCGCTGCCAGCGTCGGGACGGTGGAGACGACGGTGATGTCGCGGGCGACGAGCCACGGTCCGAGGTCCATGCCGCTGCGGACCAGCGAGCGCGGTGCGGGCACGAGACACGCGCCGTGGCGCCAGGCCAACCACATCTCCTCGCACGACGCGTCGAACGCCACCGACAGGCCGGCGAGCACACGGTCGCCGGGGCCGATGGGGTCGTCGCGGAGGAACATCCGTGCCTCGGCGTCGACGAAGGCGGCCGCGTTGCGATGGGTGACCGCAACACCTTTCGGTGTCCCGGTCGATCCCGAGGTGAAGATGACCCAGGCGTCGTCGGCGGGGGTGGGCGCCAGGTCGGAGGTGGCGACGTCCGCCGGGACCACGCGGTCGCGCACCGACTGTGACCGGTGCAGGCCGTTCGCGTCGACGACGGCCGCGACACCGGCCTCGCCGAACACCAGATCGGCGCGCTCGTCGGGGTCGTCGACGTCGACGGGCACGTAGGCGGCGCCCGCGGCGAGCGTCGACAGGATCGACAGGTACAGCGACCGCGACCCCGACGGCATGCGGATGCCGATGCGGTCGCCGCGGGTGATGCCCTGCGCCGCCATCCACGACGCGCCCTCCTCGACCGCCTCGAGGAGTTCGGCGTAGCTCAGGACGGCCTCACCGTCGTCGACCGCGGCGGCCTGCGGATGCGCCTGCGCCGTCTCGCGCAGGACGTCGATCAGTGTCCGCGGCGCCGGTGCCGACGCCGAGGCCAGGAACTGCGGTGGTGCGGGAGGACCGGGCTCCGACGGTGCCGGGTGTCGCGACGGTGTGGCGGTGACGTCCACCGGGGTCCTTTCCGCTGCTCGGCCCGAGGCGCTCGGGCGGGTACGCGCCGTCGAGAAGTTTCCCATCAGGTCGCCGGACGCGCCGACGAGGGCGCGCCGGTCCGCGGGTCCGGGCCACCCGGCCCGCCTCAGGTGATGTGCACAACCAGGGGACGCGACACCCTGACTCGTCACAAAACGTGTGTAGCGGCGACCACATCGGGGCACACTGCGAGGTGAGTACCGGCAGGGGTCTCGAGCTCGACAGGCACTGCCGGCGAGGGTGTCGGCGCCGTCGAGCGCGGGCATCGCCGAGAAGACGGCGCCCGACGCGACTCCTCTGCGTCCGCGGGTGACCGCGAGACACCGGAGGAGGACTCCATGCCGGTGATCACCCATGACAACCCGAGCCGCGGTTCGTACGCCCTGTGGTTCGGCACGCGTCTGTTCATCCGGCCCCTGCTGAAGTACTTCCCGCTCACCACGCAGACGATGCGGTTCCTGTACCTCGCGGACGCGCCCCTGGCGCTCGCACCCAAGCCGAAGGGCGTGGTGGGGGAGGAGATCGAGCTCGCCGGCCGTCCGGCCGAGTACATCGTCCCGTCCGGACCGAGTCGGCGGGACAGCGACACCGCGATCCTGTACCTGCACGGTGGCGCGTTCATCGTCTGCGGGTTGGCGACGCACCGATCGGTCGCGTCCCGCCTGTCGCGGACGACGTCGCTCCCGGTCTTCTCGCTCGCGTATCGGCAGCTGCCGGAGGCGGGGGTCGGCACGTCGGTCAACGACGCCTACATGGCCTATCGCGAACTGATCCTGGAGCGCGGCTACCGCCACGTGGTCGTCGCCGGTGACTCCGCCGGCGGGTTCCTGGCCCCCAAGGTGTCCGAACTCGCCGTCGCCGACGGGCTGCCGGCGCCGGATGCGTTCGTCGGCTTCTCGCCGCTGCTCGACCTCGACCTCGCGTCGAACCCCGACCGCAGCAGCCGCAGCGACGCCTACCTCCCGAAGTCGAAGATGGCGGTGCTGGCGAAGCTGTTCGACCGAGGACCGATCGCGCTGCGCGGCACACGTCGCATCCTCGACCTCCCCACCGAGCACCTGGCGCCGACCCTCATCATCAGCGCGGCCGACGAGATGCTCGAGGCCGACATCATCGAACTGGTGGAGCGGATCGAGGCCGCGGGCGGCATCGCCGTGTGTCATCGGTTCCGGTGGCAGGTCCACGCGTTCCCCGTCCTGAACGGGCGGCACCCCGAGTCGTTGGAGGCGATCGCCATCGCCGGCGGCTTCATCGAGGAGGCGATGCGCTCGGCGAAGGCCGCCGAGTTCGACGCGGCGCGGGGCCACGCGGGCTGACACGCCCCCGGTCGACACCGCCGATGGGATCATGCTGGGGTGCGGTCGCGGCAGAAGATCATCGACGCCACCCTCGAACTGATCGGGTCGGGCGGGTTCGACGCCGCGTCGATCGTCGCGGTCGCGGGTGCGGCCGACGTGTCACGGCAGACCGTCTACTCCATCTTCGGCACCCGAGAGCAGCTCATCTCCGACGCCGTCGCCGACCTGGTGCGCACCGTGTTCGACGAGATGCGCGATGTGCACCCGACACACCCCGGCCCTGCCGGTGAACTGGTCGCCGTCATCGTCCGGGGGCGGGCCGTCGTCCATGCGCATCCGGTCCTCGCTGTTCTGCAGGGGTCGTCCGGTCAGAACCCGCTCCTGGACGCGGGAATGGTCGACCGCGCCCGCCCGGTCGCGCGAGAGATGTTGGCGCCCATGGCTCTCCGTCATCCGGAGTTGTCGGACCGATGGGACGACATCGTCGACATCGCTCTCGCGGCGGGGCTCTTCGCGGTCTTCTTCGAGAGCCCGGACCGGGCCGACGACGACCTCGCGGCGTTCCTGATGCGGTGGATAGGGCCGGCGATGTCCCTCTGGGGCACGTCTCAACGAAATTGACACTCGTGGCCACCACTGTCTAGTTTCTCGCGTGACACAGGTCACGGACGAGACGGGGGTCGACGGTGGGTGCATTCGGGCGCAGGACGTTCATGGCGGGGGTCGGCGCCGCCGCAGGTGCCGTCGCCGTCGCGGGCGTCGCGGGCAGGGCGGTTGCCGAGCCGACGGCTCCGCGCCCGGGACGCATCCCCGTCCGTCGCGAGGAGCACCGGGTCGTCGTGATCGGGTCCGGGTTCGGTGGCGGTGTCACAGCGCTGCGCCTCACCCAGGCGGGGGTCCCCGTGACGATGCTCGAGCGCGGGCGACGGTGGGCAACCGGACCGAACGCGAACACCTTCGCGACGCCGACCGACCCCGACAAGCGGATGCTCTGGTACCGCTCGGCGCCGACGCTCTTCGGCCGGCCTCTCGTGGTCGACCCGTACGTCGGTCTCATCGAGGCGGTCGCGGGCGAGAACATGTCGGCGCTCTGCGCGGCCGGGCTCGGTGGCGGATCGCTGGTCTACCAGGGGATGACGCTGCAGCCGAAGGAGTCGGTGTTCTACACGCAGTTCCCGTCGCGCCTCGACTACGAGGTGCTGGCGCGGACGTACTACCCGCGCGTCGCGTCGATGTTGCGGATCGAGACCGCACCCGACGCGCTGATCGACTCGCCGCAGTACCTGGCGCCCCGCGTCTTCCGCGACCACTGCATCAAGGCCGGGTTGCCGGTGTCGAAGATCCCGATGCCCATCGACTGGAGCTACGCGCTGGCCGAGCTGCGGGGCGAGATGAGGCCCTCGTACACCAACGGCATGGGTGCGATCGGGGTCAACAACGGCGGCAAGCACAGCGTCGACGTCACCTACATCAAGCAGGCCGAGGCCACCGGGAAGCTCGACCTCCGCCTGCAGCACGAGGTCACCGACGTGATCCGCGAGAAGGACGGCCGCTGGACCGTCCGTGCGAACCGCATCTCGTCGTCGGGTCAGGCCCTCGAGACCGTCGAGATGACGACGCGTGCACTGGTGATGGCCGCCGGGACGATGAACACCACCAAGTTGCTGATGCGCGCGCAGGCGCACGACACCGTCCCGGACCTGCCTGCGGGCCTCGGCACCGGGTGGGGCAGCAACGGCGACCGCATCTACACCTGGACCGACTTCGCCGACGCGATGGGCGCGCAGGGTCAGGGCGGGCCGGTCGTGTTCGGCAGCCTCGACTGGGACGGGGACCCCCGCAGGGCCGCGACCGTCATCCAGGCGTCGATCCCGACCCTCGGGACCGACCCGCGGACGACGATGATGGTCGGCTACGGCGTCAGCGACGCCCGTGGGAAGTTCGTGTGGGACCGCGCCCAGGACCAGGCGGTGCTGCGCTGGCCGCGCAACGGTGACCACGTCCTGCAGGACACCCGCATCACCCCGCTGACGAAGCGGATCGCCGGGCCGTCGTCGGTCCTGTTCGACACGTTCGTCCCCTACCCGTCGACGTGGCACCCGCTCGGCGGCGCACCGATGGACGTCGTGTGTGACCTGCAGGGACGCGTCAACGGGCACCGTGGACTCTACGTCCTGGACGGTGCTCTGATGCCGGGCAACACCGCCGCGTGCAACCCGTCCATGACCATCGCGGCGATCGCCGAGTGGGCAATCGACCAGATCATCCCGTCCGACGTCGGGACGGTCTTCTGACCCGTCAGGACGCGGGACGGTCTCCGCTTCGTCGCCGTCGGCGGGCGGCGCGCCGGCAGGCCTGCGAGCAGTAGCGGACCTCGTCCCACTGCCCGCGGGAGTTCCACCGCTTCCGGTTCGTGAACGGTCGCCCGCACACCTCGCACACCTTGGATTCGCGGTCGGCCATCAGCCCATTGTGCCGGGGTTAGTGTGGGTCGAGATGACCACGAGAGGGAGTGACCGCTGATGTCCGCTCAGACGATCGGTGAGCTGTTCGCGTTCGACGACATCCTCGACGCCGACGAGCGGGAGATCCGCGACACCGTGCGCCGCTTCGGCGACGAGAAGCTCCGCCCGCACGTCGGCGAGTGGTTCGAGAAGGCCCACCTTCCCGTGCGTGAGCTGGCCGGGGAACTCGGCGAACTGGGTCTCTTCGGCATGCACCTCACCGGCTACGGCTGCGCGGGGATGTCGGCCACGACCTACGGCCTCGCGTGCCAGGAACTCGAGGCCGTCGACTCCGGTCTGCGCAGCTTCGTGTCCGTCCAGGGCTCGCTGGCGATGTTCGCGATCCACGCCTTCGGCAGCGACGAGCAGAAGGACGAGTGGCTGCCGAAGATGTCGGCCGGTCAGGCCATCGGGTGCTTCGGTCTGACCGAGGCCGACTACGGGTCGAACCCGGGTGGCATGCGCACCAACGCCAAGCGCGACGGCGACGACTGGGTGCTCAACGGCTCGAAGATGTGGATCACCAACGGCTCCGTCGCCGATGTGGCCGTGGTGTGGGCTCGCACGGACCTCGAGGAGGGCCCGCGCGGCATCCGTGGCTTCGTCGTTCCCACGGACACACCGGGATTCAGCGCCCCGGAGATCACCCGCAAGCTGTCGCTGCGTGCGTCGGTCACCTCCGAGCTGGTGCTCGAAGACGTCCGGCTGCCGGCGTCGGCGATGCTCCCGGGTGTGACCGGTCTCAAGGGCCCGCTCAGCTGTCTGAACGAGGCCCGGTTCGGCATCGTCTTCGGCTCGCTGGGCGCCGCACGCGACTGCCTGGAGACCGCGATCTCTTATGCCGCCGACCGCGAGGTCTTCGACAAGCCGCTGTCGGGCTACCAGCTGACGCAGGCGAAGCTCGCCGACATGGCGCTGGAACTGGGCAAGGGCCAACTGTTGGCCGTCCACCTCGGTCGCATCAAGGACCGCGGCGAGATCCGGCCGGAGCAGATCAGCACCGGCAAGCTGAACAACGTCCGCGAGTCCATCGAGATCGCGCGACAGTGCCGAACCATCCTCGGCGCCAACGGCATCACGCTGGAGTACCCGGTGATCCGCCACATCAACAACCTCGAGTCGGTGCTGACCTACGAGGGCACCAGCGAGATGCACCAGCTCACCGTGGGCAAGGCCCTCACCGGGCGCGACGCGTTCCGCTGACGCGCCCGGTGACAGGGATCAGCAGGCCGCCGCGGGCGAGGAGATCCCCAGCAGGGAGTACTTCTTCCCGTACGACGTCGACGGCGAGGTGTGGAAGAACCACGGCACGTAGACCTCGTCCTCGAGCGTCCACGTGGTCGCCCCGACGGTCTGGGTGAAGGTCGACGTGTAGACCGGGTCACCCACCTCGAGGTTCGTCAGGCATCCGTACCCCGACACCGAGGCGCCGGGCACCTGGTTGATCTGGCTGCTGCCGACGAACGGGTCCATCGCCCACTCCGATATCTCGTGCGAGAAGGCCTGCAGGTTGGTGTTCCCGCCCTCGACGTCGCTGTAGCCGAACGTGTAGTTGCCGCTCTGGTCGTGGTACCCGCCGAACCCACTGCCGGTGAAGGAACCGTCGTCGCCGTAGACGTCGGGGGCGACGAACATCGTGAGCTGCGTCGCGGGGTAGCGACCGGAGACGCCGTTCGAGGTCACCGCGTTCTCGATGGTCGTGTCGAGCACACCGTACTCACCACCCACCTGCTTCCACTGACCGGACGGGACCGACACGGAGACAGGTGAACTCACCACGGGGTTGAGGAGAAGGTGGTAGGCGGACCCGACCTTGTTCGCGTTCGCCCGGACGTAGGCGTCGAGGTACTGCGTGGTCTCGCCGGCGGGTTTCGTCGTGGCGTTCGTGAACATCGGGCTGGCGGCGACGGACTTCGCGGCTGCAGTCGCGTCGACGGCGGTCGTGGTGCCGTTCGAGTTCGCCAAGCTGAAGTTCAGCGGGACGATGTTCACGGTGACCGTCGAGGTCGTGTTCGCCGACGGGGCGGCGCCGACGAAGTGTGCTGTGTACGACTTCTTCGTGGTCGCGTCCACGTTCGTCGTCGTGTACGACGGCACGGTCGCTGTGGTCGCCTGCGGTGCGGAACGCGCGGCGTGTCCGCGCCGGATGTCGAGCGTCCCGTCCCGCAACGCGAGCTTCTTGTGGGGGACCGCGGGATCGGCGGGCGCGGCGTGCGCTGCCGATCCGAGCGCGGTGGTGAGCCCGACGGCCAGGGCGCATGCGATCACTGCACCCAGCACACGAGTCGACGATGTCATGGAGTGGGGACCTTTCTCGACGGACCGCGGCGCCGGGTCGGCCACCGCAAGGAGGGTGTCCGTATGTTAGGGGCACTAAATGACTCGGCGTGAGGCATTGTCGGAAAGATCCGCTTTTCGGCGTGATCGGGCATGAGGGGGTTGCCGTGGACGGTGTCGCTAGGGTGGCGCCCATGGAGAAGGGGATGAAGACCCTCGCGAACAGCCTCACCCTGATCGGCTCCGTGGTGCTGATCGGGTGTGTCGGCTACCTCATGGGCGGCTGGTGGGACGACCGCCGCTGGGGATGGGTTGTCATCGGTGCGGTGGTCATCGTCGCGAATCTGGGTGTGGTGGTGGTCCGCCTCAAGCCGACCCCGAAGCCGCGCGACTGGACGATCGACGAGGTGCGCGCCGTGATCGAACCCATCCACGGCGAGGTCGCGCAGATCCGGACCCTGCGCCGCGCGGACAAGGGCCTCAGCCTGGTCCAGGCCGCGACGCTGGTGTCCGAGGCCCGCGGGGACGACGACCGCTGATCACGGCCGCCGCCCCGACACGGCTCAGTTCCCGCGGTCGAGCCCCGCTGCCTTGCACTGGGGGATGACGGCCACGCTGTCCGCGCGACCGGGCTGACCGTCGTCGGCCCGGGCCTGGTCGCTGCGAAACTTCGACGGGCTGGCGTCCTGGAGCTGGGCGTTGGCCGTGGTGGAACTCGCCCCGACGCACGCGTTGGGGTTCGTCGGGAAGGTCGACGGCGCGGCGCCGGCAGGCGCCACGGCGACCAGGGCGGCAGCGGCGCCGGCGACGGCGAACGTGAGGGTGCGGAGACGAGGAGACATCGGTGTCCTTCGTGAGTGGGATGCGCCGATCGGGTGTCCCGATCCGGGTGCACGCACGGTAGGCGCCCACGGCGGTGTGGTCCCGTCGATCCGCGCGCATTCGATCGATGAACGGACACCGCGTCAGTCACCGGAAGGGTCTGATCAGCTCCTGCGCGAGCCACTCGGCGACACCCTCGCGGTACGGAGCACCGAGCCCCAGCACGACGTGGGTGAACCCTGCGTGGATCGCCGCGTCGATCGCGGTCCGGGTGTCGTCCGGGTGATCGAGCGACACACCGAGGTGGATGGACCGCGTCACAGCGGCGGGATCGCGGTCGGCCTCGATGCAGTACCGGTCCAGCAGCCGGCTGCGGGAGATCGCGTCGTCGAGGTCCCCGCCCGGGATGTTCCACAGTTCGGCGTGCTCCGCGGCGATCCGTAGCACCGCCGACGACCGCCCGCCCACCATGATCGGCGGGCCCTGTGCCTGCACGGGTTTCGGGTTCTGGAACGCCCCGGTCACGCGGACCACCTCCCCGGCGACGTCGAACGGTGTGTCCTCGGTCCAGATGCGACGAATCGTCGGGAGACCCTCCCGCAGTGCGGTGATGGCTTCCGGCGTCTCGACGTAGGGGAGGCCGAACGCGTCGTACTCGCGGCGCGCCCACGGGACGCCGGGGCGCGAGCCCACACCGATGCCGAAGTCCAGCCGCCCGTCGGAGACGACGTCGACGGTCGTGGCGATCTTCGCCAGCAGGGCCGGCGGGCGGATCCGGTTGCTGGTGACCAACAGTCCGAGTCGGAGACGACGTGTCTGCGCGGCGAGCGCCGCGAGCAACGTCCATCCCTCGAAGATCGGACCGTCGAGGTCGCCGCCGATCGGCATCAGGTGGTCGAACAGCCAGGCGTGCTCGATCTCCGGGATCGCGTCGGCCTCGGTCCACACCCGTGCGATCTCCGCGTACCCCGCGTTCTGCGGCGGCGTCATGAAGCCGAACGAGACCATGTCAGCGCCTCCGCAGCGAGGCGTCGAGCAGCGACGGCGGGGTGTCGAACTTCTCGTCGGGCGCGAGATCGACACCGGGGGCGACGATCTCGTCGATCGCGTCGAGCACGTCCGCGGACAGCACGGTGTCGGCTGCCGCGAGCTGGGTTCGCAGGTGGTCGATCGTCCGCGGTCCGATGATCGCGCTGGTGATGCCGGGGTGCGCGGTGACGAAGCCCAGGGCCAGCTGGATCAGGGTGAGACCGGAGTCGTCGGCGAGGGCGACCAGCTTCTCGACGGCGTCGACCTTCGCGACGGTGGTGGGGGAGTCGCCGGCGAAGCGGTCGGGGAGAAGGGTCGATCGGCGGGTGGTGATCTCCTGACCGGCGCGGATAGCCCCCGACAGGAAGCCGCCGGCCAACGGGCTCCACGCGAGCACCCCCATGTCGTACTCCTGGGTGACCGGCAGCACGTGGGACTCGATGCCACGCTGCAGGATCGAGTACGGCGGTTGCTCGGTGACGAAGCGTCCGAGGTGGTTCTCGCGGGCCGCCCACTGCGCCTGCACGATCCGGTGGGCGGGATAGGTGGACGAACCGAAGTACCGGATCTTGCCGGCCTGTCGGAGGTCGGTGAGCACCGACAGCGTCTCCTCGTCGCTGGTCGTCGGGTCGGCGCGGTGGATCTGGTACAGGTCGACGTGGTCGACTCCGAGCCGGCGGAGGCTGTTCTCGAGCTCGGTGGTGATCCAGCGGCGCGAGCTGCCCCGGTGGTTGCGCTCGTCGCCCATCGGGTTGAACACCTTCGTGGCGAGCACGATGTCGTCGCGTCGTCCGGCGATCGCCCGCCCGACCATCTCCTCGGACTCGCCCTGGCTGTACATGTCGGCGGTGTCGATGACGTTGATGCCGGCCTCGAGTGCCGCGTCGACGATGGCGGTCGCGTCGTCCTGTGTGGTGCGACCGATGGCGCCGAAGTTCATCGCCCCGAGGGCGAGGGTGCTGACGGTGACGCCGGTGCGGCCGAGGGTGCGGTACTGCATGGTGGTCTCTTCTCCCTGACGTGGTGGATTCCAGACGGTGGGTCTGGCATCCTGGCCGTGAAGCGGAACGGTGTTCCGCTCACGGGACCGACGATACGGAACAGTGTTCCGTTTGACAAGACTCACTGAGAGGACAGGGATGACCGGCGAACCGCCACCGCGCAAGCGAGCCGATGCGCGTCGCAACGCCGACGCTCTCGTCGACGCCGCCGCGGCTGCGTTCGTCGAGTCCGGTGTCGGCGTGCCGGTCCGGGACGTCGCGGCCCGGGCGGGCGTGGGTGTCGGAACCATCTACCGGCACTTCCCGACCCGGACCGACCTGATCGTCGCCGTCTACCGGCATCAGGTGGAGGCGCTCGTGGAGGCCGGTCCGCGGCTGCTGGGCGACAGCCCGTCGCCGCACACGGCACTCGTCCGATGGATCGACCAGTTCGTCGACTTCCTCGTCACCAAACACGGACTCGCCGAGGCGATGCGGTCCGACGACGCCGCGTTCGAGGGCCTGCACTCCTGGTTCCTGGACCGTCTCGTGCCGGTCTGCGACCAGATCCTGCAGGCGGCGGTCGCGACCGGTGACGTCCGCGGCGACGTCGGCGCCATCGAGGTCATGCGCGGGGTCGGCAGCCTGTGCATCGGCGCCGGCACGGACAGCCGCTACGACGCCCGTCGCATGGTCGGTGTCCTGCTCGACGGACTCCGCGTGCGCTGATCGCCGACGATCGGCCCGGAGGTAGGGCAGTATCCCCCTGGGCACACCGGGGCTGTGTCCGTCAGACGAGAGGGACACCCATGGACCGCAGGCGCAGGACGTTCGACCGCCGCACATTCGTGAAGGCGACCGGGATCGGCGCCGCCGCGGCGTACCTGGGCACGAAGCTGTCGCCGTTCGCCTGGGCCGAGCCGGCGGTGTCGCGGGCGGCGTCGATCGCGGGGACCACGCTCGACGTCGTCGGCGTCCCGGCCGCGACCGGGCCCAAGCAGTACCGGAAGCTCGTCGCCGGGGCGGGATGGCCGTTGATCGTGCGGTCCGAGCTCGCGGCGCCGAAGGCCGGTCGCGACGACCGCCGTGTCGGCCTCGCCTCCGTCGTGCAGACCACCGACATCCACATCGTCGACGCCGAGAGCCCGGTCCGCGCCGAGTTCATCCACCTGCAGAACGGCTCGGCGTTCCGGCCCCACGAGAAGCTCGGCCCGCATGGCGCGATCACCCTCGTCGAGCGCATCAACGCCCTGGGGTCGTCGCCGTTCACCGGGCGTCGGTTCGACGCGGTCGTGTCCACCGGCGACAACACCGACAACCACGAGTTCGCCGAGCTCGACTGGTTCCTCACCGTGTTCTCGGGTGGGACGTTCCAGCCGTCGACCGGTGACCCGAACCGGTACGAGGGCGTCCAGGTCTGGGGCTCGACCCTGTACTGGCAGCCGGAGACCGCGGTGGACGACATCTACAAGCAGAAGGGTTTCCCGCAGGTGCCCGGGCTGCTCTCGTCGAGCATCCGGTCGATCGAGAGTCCCGGCCTGAACACCCGGTGGTACAGCGTGTTCGGCAACCACGACGACAGTGTCGAGGGCACGCTCCCCAGCGGCATCGGGTTCATCGACGCGCTGTACACCGGCGACATCAAGCTCGACCTCCCCCAGGACCGACGTCAGATCGACGCCATGGCACGCGTGTTCGGCGTCGACCCGCGCGAGGCCGGGAAGGTGTTCGCCGCGCAGGTCGCGTCCGGGCCGATCCGCAAGGTCACCCCCGACGCCCGCCGCGCGCCGTTCACGCCGCGGCAGTACATGGCCGAGCACTTCCGACCGCGCTACACCGGACCCGGTCCCGTCGGACACGGATTCGCCGCAGATGCACCGCAATCGGGGGTCACGTACTACTCGTTCGAGATCGCGCCCGGCGTGGTCGGGCTGTCGATGGACACGACGAACCACGCCGGGTTCACCGATGGGTCGATCGGGCAGGGTCAGCTCGACTGGATGCAGCGGCTGATCACCACGAATCGGGACACGCTGTTCGTCGCGTTCAGTCACCACACCAGCGACACCATGGAACTGCCGATCCCCGACCCCGAACGGCCCCTGGAGCCGCGACGGACCGGGAAGCAGCTCGTCGACTTCTTCCACCGGTTCCCGAACGTCGTCGCGTGGGTGAACGGGCACACCCACGAGAACAGGATCACCCCGCACGTGGGACCCACTCCGGCGCAGAGCTTCTGGGAGATCAACACCGCGTCGCACATCGACTTCCCGCAGAACGCGCGGATCCTCGAGGTGTGCGACAACAAGGACGGCACGCTGTCGCTGTTCTGCACGCTGATCGAGTCGGCAGCGCCGTACTCGGTCGACTACGCCGACCACTCGATCACCGGCCTGGCGTCGATGTACCGCGAGTTCTCCTACAACGACATCGGATACGAGGCCAAACGCCTCGGCGGAGCCGCCGACCACAACGTCGAACTGCTGCTGGTCAACCCCCGCTGACGCGACCCGGCACCGTCCACGGCCCGCCCGTCGGGCACCCGGAACCGTTCGTCGGGCACCCGGAGCCGTTCGTTGGGCACCCGGAACCGTTCGTTGGGCACCCGGAGCGATCGGTTGGGCGGCTGGACCCGGGAGCACGTCCCACCTGCCCATCAAACGGTTCCTGCTGCCCAACATGCGGTTCCTGCTGCCCAACGAACGGGGCTGAGCGGGTCGGTGGGGCCGAGCGGGTCGGTCGGGCCGAGCGGGTGGACGGGTGGGTGGGTCAGTCCGCGTCGGCGGAATGGGTGTCGGTGATGTGGGTGTCGGGGCGTTCGCCGACGCGCAGGACGCCGATGCGTTCGATACCGCCGGCGAGTGACGCCAGACCGGCGCTCGCCCGCGCCGCCAGACGCGACGGTGCCCGCAGGGCGAGCTGGTCGAGGCCGTCGCGCGACCGGTCGATGACCGTCAGGGGGAGCGCGGCCAGCGCGTTGCCCGGTGGGCGGCGCGCGACGACGGGGTGCGGACGTGTCGGCGCCGTCCGTCGGACCGCGAGCCACACCCATCCGAGCCGACGCAGGTCACGGTCGTCGAGGGCGTCGCGCAACTCGGGGAACAGCGAGTCCTCCTCGTCGCGGACGTCCTGGCGCAGCAGGTCGGTGATCTGCGCGAACAGGTCGTCGTAGGCGATCGAGTCGGGTTCGGTGCGCTCGAGCTCGGTGAACAGTTCGTTGATCTGCTGGTGCTCCCGCTCGATCTCGAGGGTCTGCGCCTCGCCGTCGGGCACGACGCGACGGATGACCGGCCAGAGCACCGATTCCCCGGCGAACGCGTGCGGGAACACCAACCGGCACAGCCGGTTCACGGTCTTCTGCCGCTCCACGCCGTGACTCTCGTGCGCGGCACGGATCAGGTGGTCGAGCTCGACGTGGTCCGTGCGCTGGCGGACGAGGACACTCGTCGGCCCGCCGAGTTCGTCGATCGGCCGGTGGGCGATGGAGGTCATGGGGCACCTGTCTGTCGTGGAGCGGACAGGTGACCGGCTACCCGGCCTGACCGCCGGTCACACCTGCGCGGCGGCGACGGCCGGGGCGTCGGGGTCGTCGGCGAACTGGGTGCGGTAGAGCTCGGCGTAGCGGCCGTTGCGGGCCAGCAGCGACAGGTGCGTCCCACGCTCCACGATCCGACCGGCCTCCAACACCAGGATCTGGTGGGCGGCGCGGACCGTCGACAGGCGGTGTGCGATGACGATCGAGGTGCGTCCGACAAGAGCTTCGGACAACGCCTCCTGCACAGCGGCTTCCGACGTCGAGTCGAGGTGTGCCGTCGCCTCGTCGAGGATCACGACCGACGGCGCCGCGAGGAGCAGTCGTGCGATGGTCAGTCGTTGACGCTCGCCGCCGGACAGGCGGTAGCCGCGCTCGCCGACGACGGTGTCGAGGCCGTCGGGCAGCGACGCGATCAACTCGTCGAGGCGGGCGCGTCGAAGGGCCGCCCAGATCTCGTCGTCCGTCGCGGTCGGGTTGGAGAGCATGAGGTTGGCGCGGACCGTGTCGTGGAAGAGGTGGCCGTCCTGGGTCACCAGACCGACTGCGCGGTGCAGCGACGCCGACGTCACGTCGCGGACGTCGAGGTCGTTCACCCGCACCGCCCCGGCGTCGACGTCGTAGAGCCGGGTCGCGAGCTGCGCGATGGTGGACTTGCCGGCGCCGGAGCTGCCGACGAGGGCGACCATCTCACCGGCCGGCACCTCGAAGGAGATGTCGTGCAACACCTCGACGCCACCGCGTGTGTCGAGCGCGGCGACCTCCTCGAGCGATGCCAGCGACACCTTGTCCGCCGACGGGTAGGCGAAGCGCACCCCGTCGAAGCGCATCGACAGCGGGCCCTGGGGGACCGCGACCGCATCGGGCTTGTCGTCGATGAGCGGGACGAGGTCGGTCACCTCGAAGACGCGCTCGAAACTGACCAGGGCGCTCATGATCTCGACGCGCGCGTTGGCCAGCGCGGTGAGCGGGGCGTACATCCGGGTGAGCAGCAACGCGAGGGAGACCACGGCGCCCGCGTTCAGGTGACCGTCGACGGCGAGCACCCCGCCGAGACCGTAGACCAGGGCGAGCGCCAGCGCGGAGACGAGTGTCAGCGCCGTGACGAAATACGACTGCGACATCGCGCGCGCGACGCCGACGTCGCGGACCTGGGCGGCGCGGTCGGAGAAACGTCGCGACTCCTCGTCGGGCCGGCCGTACAGCTTGACCAGGGTGGCGCCGGGCGCGGAGAAGCGTTCGGTCATCTGCGTCGACATCTGGGCGTTGTACTCGGCGGCCTGGCGCGACAGCGCCGCCATCCGACGGCCCATCAGCCGCGCCGGGACGACGAACACCGGCAGCAGCACCAGCGCGAGAAGCGTGATCTGCCAGGAGATCAGCAGCATCGTCGTGAGGGTCAACGCCAGCGTGACGATGTTCGACACGACGCCGGAGAGGGTGTCGGAGAACGCGCGCTGGGCGCCGATGACGTCGTTGTTCAGCCGACTGACGAGGGCGCCGGTCCGGGTGCGGGTGAAGAACGCGACGGGCATCTTCTGCACGTGGTCGTAGACGGTGCGCCGCAGGTCGAGGATGAGTCCCTCGCCGATCGACGCCGACAGCCACCGTACGACGATCCCGACGCCGGCCTCGGCGAGCGCGACGCCGGCGATGACCAGCGCGAGCCAGGTGATGGTGGCCGTCGAGCCGTGACCGGTGATCTGGTTGACCACTCGGCCGGCGAGGATCGGTGTGACCACCGTGAGGACGGCGGTCAGGACGCTCAGTGCCAGGAACACCGCGATCTTGCGGCGGTGCGGCCGCGCGAAGGCCGCGATCCGCCGCACCGTGGACCGTCGCGTCCCCTTGGGCAGCTTCGACGGTTTCCGGCTGGCGGACAGGCCGCGGTACATCGTGTTGTAGGCGACCGACTCCATGGACATGCAGCCGACTGTAAGCGTTCAAGCGGACATGAAGTCTGGTCCGGACGACGCTGTTCGCGACGGGTGAACACGACGATCGCCGACGGGAATGGCCCCGTCGACCGGGACGTTCTTGTACGCCATGGCAACGATCGGCTCGTCGGACCTCGACGTCTTCCCACTGATGCTCGGCGCGAACACCTTCGGGTGGACCAGCGACGAGGAGGAGTCGCACGCTGTCCTCGACGCGTTCCTCGAGGGCGGCGGCAACGCCATCGACACCGCCGACTCGTACTCCGCCTTCGCCCCGGGCAACCACGGCGGTGAGTCCGAGACGGTCATCGGATCGTGGTTGGCGGCCCGGGGGAACCGCGACGACGTCGTCATCGCCACCAAGGTCAGCCAGCACCCCGACTTCCTCGGGCTCGCGCCGGACACCATCCGGGCTGCGGCCGATGCGTCACTGCAGCGACTGCAGACCGACCACATCGACCTCTACTACGCCCACTACGACCGCCCCGACGACGACACCCCGCTCGTCGACTCGCTCGCGGCCTTCGACGAGCTGATCCGGTCGGGCAAGGTCCGCCACGTCGGCATCTCGAACTTCTCCCCGGAGCGGATCGAGGAGTGGGTGACCATCGCCAGTCGCGAGGGGTTCGCCGCCCCGATCGCGCTGCAGCCGCACTACAACCTCGTGCACCGCAGGTCCTACGAGCCCACCCTGCGCGACCTCGCCCAGAAGCACGACCTGGGCGTCTTCCCGTACTTCGCGCTGGCGTCGGGATTCCTCACCGGCAAGTACCGGACCAGGGAGGATCTCGCCGACACGCCGCGCGAGAAGCTCACCGAGGGCTACTTCTCCGACGCCGGGCTCGAGGTGATCTCCGCGCTCGACGAGATCGCGAACGCCCACGAGACGACCATCGCGACCGTGGCGCTGGCCTGGCTGCTGACCCGGCCCGGCATCGTCGCGCCGATCGCCAGCGTCAGCCGCCTGGACCAGCTCCCGAGCCTCCTGGCGTCGACCTCGCTGCGCCTGCGCGACGACGAGATCGACAGACTCACGACGCTGTCCGACGCCGTCGGTCGGTGACCCGGACTCGCGCGAAGGAGTCACGCTCCCGGGGCCGGTCCCCGACAATGATTTCGTGACAACGTCCATTGTCGACATGCCCTCCGGCCGCGGCGAGATGCTGGCCCGCGTGTTCGCGCGCGGACCCGTGCGTCTCTACGCGGTGGGGATGGTCTCCGCGAACGTCATCGGCGCGTTCATCGTGTTCGGCCTGATCCGGTTCATCCTCCCGTTGCCGATCAACCCGGGCAGCGTCCTGTCGGTCCGGAACTTCGTCACGTTCGGCGCGTTCCTGCCGGTCGCCGTGGTCATCGGCTTCGCCCTCGGGGTCCGCGCGGCCGCACCGACGTTCCCGTGGGTCGTCCGGGGTGGGGTCCCGAGCCAGGTCGAGTACGACACGGTGGTCCGCCTCCCCGCGCGTCAGGTGGTGGTCACCGCGACACTCTGGCTCGTCGGACTCGTCGTGTTCGTGGCGGTCAACGCCATCGCGGGTGGCGGGGCGAGCCTGCTGGTCATCATCGTGCTGGCCGTGGGCCTGGGCGGAACCGCGACGTGCGCGATGGGCTACGTCGTCGCCGAGCGCACCCTCCGCCCGCTCACCGCCGAGGTGATGATCCGCGGCGTCCCCAGTCAGCACACCGCCCCCGGCGTCACGTCGCGACTCATCGCGATGTGGGCGCTGTCGACCGTCGTCCCGCTGCTCGGGTCCGGGTTGATCGCCCTGGGCAGCCTGCTCGACGTCGTCATCCGCCCCGGGGACTCGATCGCGGGTGCCGTCTTCGCGCTGTCGGTGATCTCCCTGTGCGTCGGCGCCGGCGGCATGACGCTCACCGCCCGGTCGGTGGCCGACCCGATCACCCAGATCATCACCGCGATGACCCGCGTCGAGGGCAACGACTACGAGATCCGTGTGCCCGTGTACGACGGCTCGGAGGTGGGCCGACTCCAGACGGGCTTCAACCGGATGGTGGCCACGCTCGGGGAACGCGAACACATCCGCGAGCTGTTCGGCATGCACGTGGGCGACGCGGTCGCCAGCAGGGCGATCGCCGAGGAGCCGACGCTCGGTGGTGAGCTCCGCGAGGTGGGGGTGCTGTTCATCGACGTGGTCGGGTCGACCGCGCTGGCCCAGGAGAAGTCGCCGGAGGACATCGTCACGATGCTCAACGAGTTCTTCGACTGCGTCGTGACGACCGCCAACCGGCACGACGGGTTCGTCAACAAGTTCGAGGGCGACGCCGCGCTGCTCGTGTTCGGCGCTCCGCTGCCCCACGACGACGCCGCCACCGCGGCGCTGCGGACCGCGCGGGAGCTCGCCGAGCAGATGCCGTTCGCCGGGGGACTCGCGGCGGGGATCGGCGTGACCTTCGGCACGTGCCTGGCGGGAAACGTCGGTGCCGCGAACAGGTTCGAGTACACGGTGATCGGCGACCCCGTCAACGAGGCGGCACGGCTCAGCGATCTCGCGAAGACGACCTCACCGCCCGCCATCGCGTCCGCCGACGCGCTGGAGGCGGCGAGGACCGACGAGACGCAACGGTGGTCGCCCGGCGAGTCCGTGCAGCTGCGCGGCCGGTCGACGGTGACGAGGACGGCGTCTCCGCGCTGATCGGACCGATCACAGGAAGCCGATGGGCTTGCGTCCGGGCCCGACCGCCGGGGTCGGGTCCCCGCCGAGCGCTCTATCGATGAGTTCGGCGTAGACGTCGCGGAAGTCGGTGGTGACCTTGAGGTCGCCGTCGTCCAGGTCGGTGAGGCTCGGTTCGTCGCCGTAGAAGCCGCCGTGGACGGGCGCGCCGGCGACCAGTACCGGGCCCGCGGTGCCGTGATCGGTGCCCTCCGACGCGTTCGCCTTCACCCGACGACCGAATTCCGAGTAGGCCATCACCACGACATCGCGACCACGCGGGTCGGCGGCCATCTCGGTCAGGAAGCCCGAGAGCGCCGAGTCGAGTTGTCCGAGCAGTCGCTGCTGCGTCTCGCGTTCGTCCGCGTGCGTGTCGAAGCCGCTGATGCTCACCGAGTAGACCTTCGTCGGCACACCGGCCTTGACGCACGTCGCGACGGTGGCGAGCTGATCGGCCAGCGACGAGCCGCCTCTGCCTTTCGCGCCCTGTGTCCCCGATGCCGTGTGCTTCTGCGTGCCCGCCAGCAGAGGCCCGAACGTCGACGTCATCGTCTTCTCTGCGCGGTAGGACGAGCACACCATCGCCTCGGCGGGCGAGTCGCCGGACTGATCCGCCCCCAGGGAGGTGAGCGTGCCGACCGCCGACGTCGCCAGACCCTGCCCCGAGGTGCTCAGCGCGGCAGCGGTCGTCGTCTCGCCGATGGCCAGCATCGGCAGGACGGGCCCGACGCACACCGCCCGCAAGGGGTCGTCGCCGGTCGCGTCGAGCCAGCGGCCGATCCACCCCGTGTGCACCGCCGACTGCGGTCGGGCGGTCTGCCAGATGTCCATCGACCGGAAGTGGCTGTGATCGGGCTCGGGGTAGCCGACGCCGCGCACGATCGCGAGCGACCCGTTCTGCCACTGCTTCGCCAGGCCGGTCATCGCCGGGTTCAGGCCGAGTCGGTCGTCGAGGTGCAGGACGTCCTGCGGCGCATAGGCGAGCTCGGGTCGGTTGTCGTGATAGGCGTTGTCCGCGTACGGGATCACGGTGTTGATGCCGTCGTTGCCGCCGTACATCGTGACGATCACGACGACCCCGTCGCCGATCGCTCGTGGACGCTCGTGGGCGGCCGAGGTCAGATCCTCCCAGGTGACGGTCGTGACGCCGCCGACGACGCCGAGCGCGGCCAGGACACCGGACCCGAGGAGGAACCGGCGGCGGTCGATGGTGGGTGACTTCATGCGGTGACTCCGATGTGGATGAGACTGCCTCAGACGGCGAGGTGTTCGGGACTGTTGAGTGCCGCGGCGGTGAGTGTCACCGGGTCCGAACGATGCTGCGCGAGAACCCGGGCAGTGCGGTCGGTGAACGACCCGACGCCGAGGAGGTGCGCGGCGGCGTCCACGCGATCGGCCGGTGCCGCGTCGTGGATCGTCGTCACCTGCGGATGAGCCGCCAGGCGCATGGCGGTGGTCCAGCGGGTCTGTGTCCCCGCCGTCGACAACCACGCACGTCCGGCGGGCCAGCCCCCCACACTGGGCGGATGGAAGGGCAACTGCCCCAGGTCCTTCAGGGTCGTGCTCATCGCCGCGAGGTCGGCGGAGGTCGGCTCGGGCGCCAGTGCGCGATGCGCCCCGACCACCCATTCCACGGGGGAGGTGACGATGGAGCCACGGCCGAACTCGGGGTCGGTCACGATCGCCGTGATGAGGGCACGCAGGTCGCGACGCGCACCGTAGGCGTCGAGGAGACGGTTCAGCGTCCCGCTCGAGGGCGGTGTGGCGGAGGCCAGTTGCTGCCACCACCGGGTCGCGACGTACCCGGCGGAACCCGGGTGGTCGAGCACCGCGTCGCAGAACGACGCCGCGTCGAGGTTCCCGGTCACTCCGAGCACCGTCTTGGTTCCCGCGTCGTGCCGGCGGCGGATGAGCTGCGGTCGGCGGTCCGCCGTCACCCGCCACCCGGTGAGTGCGCGAGCACCCTCGCGGACATCGATCTCGGTGTACCCGTTGCCGTGGCCGAGGGCGAAGAGCTCCATGAACTCCCGAGCGAGGTTCTCGTTCGGGGAGCCGGCGACGTTGCGTCCCCCGTCGAGCCACCGCAGCATGGCGGCGTCGGTGAGCATCGCGTAGGCGAGGGGTCGGAAGGTGCCCAGTCCCATCGACCGCAACTTCTCGTTCTGCGCGATCATCGCGGCGGCGTCGTGCACCTTGTCGTTCGACGTCGAGAAGTGGTTGTGCCAGCAGAACGTCAGCTTCTCGGTGGCGGGTCGCTGCGCGAGCACCATCCGCTTCAGCCACCAGGTGGTCGCCGTCTGGTCCTGTGCACGGATCTCGGTGTTGCGGGCCTTCTTCTGTGCGGTGGTCCTGTCGGCGGTCGTCGGGACCGGTGGGAACGACGGTGGGGGTGTCGCCGCCACACCGGGATCGTCGCCGGGTCCGAGGGCGTCGGCGACATGGGCCGCGATGCCGCGGGCGACCGCGGCGTCGACCTCGGCGCCCGTCGCACCGAACCCGAGTCGCCGGACCACCCGTGCGGCGGCTGTCCAGTCGGGGGAGGGGATCACGGAGTCGAGTCTGCGAGCACCCGGACCGTGCGTTCCAGACCGGTGGGCCGATCCTCAGCAGTCCTTCAGACTGCCGTGAGCAGGCCTTCCGCACTCTCAGTCGGTCTTCAGCCGCGCGGCGGGGCGCGTTCCTACCGTGGCCGTCATGACCGAACCGCACGATCCGCAGCAGCCGGCCGACCGGGCCCCGTACGAGGCGCCTGTCGACGAGACCCGCCCCTACGCCTCGCCCGCCGGGCCGCCTCCGCCATTCCCTCCCCAGGGACCCCCGCAGCAGGGCGGACCCGTCGACGGACCCCCTCCGCCGCCCGCCCGCCACGGACTGGTGTCGCGCCGCACCCTCGCGGCGACCGGTGCCGCGGCTCTCGTCGTTGGCGGCGTCGTCGGCGGGCTGATCGGCTGGGCGTCGACCGACACGGCCCAGCCGGTCCGCACCACGGTCGCCGAGACCCAGACGCCGGACAGCACCCACGCGCAGCAGGGCGAACACGCCCGGAAGTCCCGCGGTGTCGCCGGCACCATCACGGCGATCAACGGGTCGACCTGGACCATCCAGACCACCCAGGGGGACCCGTTCACCGTGACCATCGGGTCCGACACGAAGTTCGGAACCGCGAAGGCGCCCGCGCAGGCGTCGGATTTCGCCGTCGGTGACCGCATCGTCGCGACGGGCACGCGGTCCGGCACGACGGTCGAGGCGACCCGGGTGGTCAAGCGTGTGGCCCGCACGGCGCCGAGCAGCGGCGGCGCGTCGACCACGGCGCCGAGCTGACCCCTCGTCCCGGTCGGCCGCTGGCAGAATCGGCGCACGTGGACGAGCCCCGTGCAGGTGGACCGGGCGGCGCCCGCGTCCTCGTGGTCGAGGACTCGACGCCGATCCGGGTCGCGATCGAGACCGCGATGGTCGACGCGGGTCACAGCGTGCTGGCCCGTCCCGACGGTGCCCGACTCGAGCACGACCTCCGGGAGTTCCGTCCCGACGCCGTCCTGCTCGACGTGATGTTGCCGGGTTCCGACGGGTTCGCCCTGCTCGAGATCGTGCGGCGCCGCAGCGACGCGGGGATCCTCATGGTCACCGCACGCGACGCCGTCGCCGACCGGCTGCACGGGCTGACCGAGGGCGCCGACGACTACGTCTCCAAGCCGTTCGAGATGGCCGAGCTCGTCGCCCGCGTCACCGCCGTCCTGCGACGGCGCGGGCGGGTGGCGTCGACGATCCTCGTCGACGACCTCGTCATCGACCCCGAGGCGGCCTCGGTGCGGCGCGGCGGGACACCCATCTCCCTGACCGCCACCGAGTTCCGGGTCCTGGTGTTCCTCGCGGGACGTCGCGGACGTGTCGTCACCAAGACGCAGATCCTCACCGCGGTGTGGGGGTACGAGCACTACGACCCGAACCTCGTCGAGGTCAACATCAGCACCCTGCGCCGCAAGCTCGAGGCCCACGGGCCGCGACTGCTGCACACCGAACGCGGCCTGGGGTACCGCCTCGACAGCGCCGACACCGCAGGCGGTGAGCCCGGGTGAGGTCGGGTGGGTCGTTGCGTCTGCGGGTGACGGCGCTGGCGGCGATCGTGCTGGCGGTGGTCCTCGTCGCGATGGTCGTCATCGGGGTCACGCTGTTCACCACCGCCTCCGACCGCGCGGTCGACGGGTTGCTCACCGACCGCGCCTCGTATGCGCGGCAGATCGCGCGCACCGCGGCCACCCCGCAGGCGCTGCTGTCGCGGGTCGACAACCGCTCGGTCCGAGCGCAGGTGATCCTGGCCGACGGTCGCGTCTACGGCTCCCGGCTCCCCGACGACGACTCCGCGGCGCGACGGGTGATCGAGCTGCGGTCGACGAGGGCGTGGGCGCAGGGCGCACGCCTGGTGCTGGCCGTGGACAGTCGACTGCTCGACGACGTCCAGACCCGACTGCTCTGGGGGATGGTGATCGCCGGGGCCGCCGCGCTGGTGGTCACCGTCGGCCTGCTGTGGGTCGGGATGCGGTTCGCGCTCGCACCGCTCGACGCGATGACCTCGCTGGCGCGGTCGATCGCCCGGGGGCACCGCGGCGAGCGGTTGAGCCCCCGTGACCCGGGCACCGAACTCGGCCGCACCGCGGCGGCCTTCGACGACATGCTCGACTCCCTCGAGGGTGCCGAGGCGCGCGAACGCGGTGCGCAGCAGGCGGTCCGGCAGTTCGTCGCCGACGCCGCGCACGAACTGCGGACACCGATCACCGGGGTGCAGGCGGTCGCCGAGACGCTGCTGCAGGCCGACCGCGACACCCCCGTCGAGGAGCGGGAGCGCCTCACCCTGCTGCTGATCCAGGAGACCCGACGCGCCGGACGGCTCGTCGACGACATGCTCGAGATGGCGCGCATCGACAGCGGGATCACCCTGTCGCCGCAACCCACGGACATCGGGGCGATCGCGCGCGAGCAGGCCGACCGGGTGCGCCTGCTGCACCCGGAGCTGACCCTGACGGTGCAGGGATCCGCGCCACCGGCACTCGCCGACCCGGTTCGGGTCGCGCAGATCGTCGCCAACCTCGTCGACAACGCCTGCCAGGCCACGCCGACGGGCGGCCGGGTGCAGCTGACCGTCGACGCCTCCCCGGGTTGGGTGCACCTCGTCGTCGCCGACTCCGGCGTCGGCATCCCGCCCGCCGACCGCGACCGCGTGTTCGAGCGGATGGTGCGTCTGGACGACTCCCGCGACCGCCGTTCCGGCGGGTCGGGCCTGGGACTGGCCGTGGCGCGGGGACTGGCACGGTCGCACGGTGGCGAGGTGGTGCTGGTGTCGACGGACCCGCCGGGCGCGGTGTTCCGGCTGGACCTGCCGGCGGCGCCGCTGCCCGACGGATCACTCGCTCCGTAGGTCGGGCTACGGTGGAGCTGTCGTGGACGCGGCGGTGGATCGTCGAAGGGCGAGGTGAAGCAATGGCTCAGGAACTCAGGCTCGGATACAAGGCGTCGGCGGAACAGTTCGACCCGCGGGAACTGGTCGAGATCGCTGTCGCTGCCGAGGGGGCGGGCATGGACTCCGTCGCCGTCAGCGACCACTTCCAGCCCTGGCGCCACGAGGGTGGTCACGCCCCGTTCTCGCTGGCCTGGATGGCCGCGGTCGGTGAGCGCACGAAGCGCGTCCAGATCGGCACGTCGGTGATGACCCCGACGTTCCGCTACAACCCCGCCGTCATCGCGCAGGCCTTCGCGTCGATGGCGTGCATGTACCCGAACCGGATCATGCTCGGCGTCGGGACCGGCGAGGCGCTGAACGAGTACGCGACCGGGTTCACCGGCGAGTGGCCGGAGTTCAAGGAGCGGTTCGCCCGCCTGCGCGAGTCCATCCGTCTGATGCGCGAGCTGTGGACCGGCGAGAAGGTCGACTTCGAGGGCGAGTACTACACTACCCAGGGCGCCTACATGTACGACATCCCGGAGAAGCCCGTCCCGGTCTACGTCGCCGCCGGTGGCCCCGTCGTCGCGCGGTACGCCGGGCGACAGGGCGACGGGTTCATCTGCACCTCGGGCAAGGGCATGGAGCTCTACACCGAGAAGCTCATCCCGGCCGTGAAGGAGGGCGCGGAGAAGGCGGAGCGGTCGATCGACGACATCGACCGGATGATCGAGATCAAGATCTCCTACGACCCCGATCCCGAACTGGCGCTGGAGAACACGCGGTTCTGGGCGCCGCTGTCGCTGACGCAGGAGCAGAAGCACAGCGTGAACAGCTCGACGGAGATGGAGCGCCTCGCCGACGAGCTGCCCATCGAGCAGGTCGCCAAGCGGTGGATCGTCGCGTCCGATCCCGACGAGGCAGTCGAGGCCGTGAAGCAGTACACCGACGCGGGCCTGAACCACCTGGTGTTCCACGCGCCGGGCCACGACCAGCAGCGTTTCCTCGACAACTTCGCGAAGGACCTCGAGCCGCGGTTGCGGAAGCTGACCGTCACGAGCGGCTAGGTCGCCGCAGGGATGGTTTCCTGGGTCATGACCGAGTTCGCGATCACCTCCCTCGGTGACCGCGTCGCCTTCGACCACCACGGCAGCGGGGGACCCGCGGTGGTCTTCATCGCGGGCGCAGGTCCGCACCGTGCGGGCGACCCGGGTACCACCGCGACCGCGACGCTGCTCGCGCAGCGGGGTGTCTCGTCGATCGTGTACGACCGTCTCGGTCGCAACGAGAGCCCCGCCGGTGGGGACATCACGCTGGAACGCGAACTGGCGGCCGTCGCCGCGATGATCGACGCGGCCGGGGGATCGGCTGTGCTGTGCGGTCATTCGTCCGGGTGCGCGATCGCGATCGAGGCCGCCCGGGCGGGCCTGCCGGTGACCGGGCTCGTGCTGTGGGAGGCGCCGTTCATGAAAGACGGCGCCGACACCCGCGAGTGGATCGACGAGTTCGAGCGTCGCCTCGACATCGGGGACCGCGACGGGGCGCAGCGCCAGTACATGCGCGACATGCCCGCCGAGTTCATCGAGATGGCTCAGCAGGCCGGCATCTGGGACGGCATCGTGGCGCAGGTGGGCAGTCTCCGCGCCGACGGCCGGTCACTCGTCGCGGTCAGTGCCGAACCACTGGACCGTGTCCTCGCGCCGGTGACGGCGCCGGTGTTGGCGGTCGTGGGCACCGACACCTTCCCCGGCATGCCGGAGGCGGCCGACGCGATCGCCGCTGCCGCCGTCGACGGGCGATCCGAGCGCGTCCCGGGGGCGCAGCACATGTGGGACCCGGAAGCCATGGCGCAGCGGATCGCGCAGTTCGTCGGCAGAGGGTGACCGGACGGGGCGTGATCTGGCAGCCACTGTGCGGTCCGTGTCCGGAACTCGCTTGTCGGCGGCCTGGTCCGTCGGCGAGGCTCGACCCATGACCCGTCGTCTCGACGCGGGGACTCTGCCTGTCCTCGCCGCCGCCGTCACGATGCTGCTCTGGGCGTCGTCGTTCGTCGTCATCCGCTCTGCGGGAGGGCATTTCTCGCCCGGCGGGATGGCGTTCCTGCGACTGGTGGTCGGGACCGCGGTGCTGCTGCTGATCGCCTCCCGCAATCGTCGGCCGTTCCCCCGCGGGCGGTCGCTGCTGTTGGTGGTCGGGTACGGCGTCCTGTGGTTCGGGGCGTACACGGTGCTGCTCAACTGGGCCGAGCGGCATCTCGACGCCGGCACCGCGTCGCTGCTGGTGAACTTCGCCCCGATCCTGGTGGCGGTGACGGCGGGGCTGTTCTTCGGGGAGGGCTTCCCCCGGCCGCTGGTCATCGGCATGGCGATCGCGTTCACCGGTGTGGTCGTCATCGCCGTCGGTGGCAGCGGTGGCGGGAGCAACGACATGCTCGGCATCGGACTCGGACTGGTGACCGCCGTGCTGTACGCGTCGGGTGTCCTGATGCAGAAAGCCGCTCTGCACGAGGTCGATTCGATCACCGCGACCTGGGTGGGTTGTGCCGCGGGCATGCTCGCGACGGTCCCGTTCGCTCCGCTGAGCGTCCAGGAGATCGCCGCGGCGCCCACGTCGGCGGTGCTCGGGGTGGTGTACCTGGGGATCGGTCCCACGGCCATCGCGTTCACGACCTGGGCCTACGCCCTCACCCGCACGGACGCGGGGAAGCTGGCCGCGACGTCGCTGGTGGTCCCGGCCCTGGCGATCGGCCTGTCGTGGCTGACCCTCGGCGAGGTGCCGACGGTGTTCGGGTTCATCGGCGGTGCGCTGTGCCTGGGTGGTGTCGCGATCAGTCGTCGGCGCCCCCGGCAGCGGGGCGGGGAAGCACCCGAGACCGCTGTCGCCGACACACCGCCCCCGGTGCGCGTGCCCGACTAGGGTCGGGCGTGTGCCACACCTGACGCGTGACGACACCGTGTTCGTGCTCCACCTGAACGAGGAGGGGGCGACCGACACCGAGAACGTCCTCGGGCCGCCGCAGGTGGCGCAGATCAACGAGCTCCTCGACGAGGTCCTCGCGTCGGAGGGACCCGCCGCGCTGGTCACGACGGGCGCGGGGAAGTTCTTCTCCACGGGTCTCGACACCGCCTGGGTGCTCGAGCACGTCGACCAGGTCGACGCCTACACCCAGAGCGTCCAGGAGCTGCTCGCCCGGTTGCTGACCTTCCCGATGCCGACCGCGGCCGCCGTGCAGGGGCACGCGTTCGGCGGCGGCGCGCTGGTCGCCATCGCGCACGACCACATGGTGATGCGGGCCGATCGCGGCTACATCTGCATGCCCGGCATCACCATCGGTGCGAGCTACGCGCCGGGGAGCGTGCTGCTCGTGGCCGACCGGCTGCCGGTGCGCCCCGCCCACGAGATGCTCATGACGGGCCGTCGCTACGGCGGAGAACTGGCTCGCGATCTCGGGATCGCCGACGCGGCGGTCGCGGCCGACGAGGTGCTCGCCGCCGCCATCACCTACGGGCGGACCCACCAGAACACCCGTGGCCGCACACTCGGCGAGATCAAGTCCTCGCGCTACGCCTCGACCGTCGCTGCGTTGCGGGCGACGGTCTCCGGTGTCGGCGACCAGGCTGCGATCGCCGGCAGCTGAGCGGTCACCCCTCGGCGAGACGCGTGAGGTTCAGCAGCTGTCGTCGGGCCATGACGAGGTCACCGACCGACACCAGAGGCGCGATCGGACGTCCCCGCGCCATGACGACCTTCAGCAGCAGTCGGGTCGAATCACCCTGGGGAATCAGCTCGTAGGACATCGTCGCGCCCGCGATCTCCCCGGTGAACTCCCTTCCCGGGGCCACGTGCAGCACGCGTCCCATCGGGCGCCCGCCGCACGAGATGAAGTGCTCGCCGACCGTGTAATCGGGTGGTCCGGGGCGACCGCCGCCCGAGGTTGTCGACCCGGTCGCCGATCACCCCACGTTCCCACCAGCGGACGCTCCCAGCCACCTCCCAGCCTCCGCGCAGGGACGATCGAGGCAGAACGGACATCGTGAAGACCTCACCGACCGGCACGTGCCGGTCGCCGTCCTACGGAGGCTTCATGACCACCCTCGTCGACCGGGCCCGCCCGCCCGCCGGATCGGAGCCCGATGGTGGTCGCCATCGGGCTGCCCTCGAGTCGTCCCGACCTGTCCGCTCCCGCGTGCTGACGCGTGCACCGCTGCCGATCCTGCTGGTCGTCACCGCGGTGCTCTATCTCTGGAACCTGTCGATGAACGGGTACGCCAACAGCTTCTACGCGGCCGCCGCGCAGGCCGGTGGGACCAGTTGGAAAGCGTGGTTCTTCGGGTCGCTCGACGCGCAGAACTTCATCACCGTCGACAAACCTCCGGCGTCGCTGTGGGTGACGGGCCTGTCGGTGCGGATCTTCGGGATGAACAGCTGGGCGGTCCTCGCGCCGCAGGCGCTGATGGGCGTCGCCGCCGTGGCGCTGCTCTACGCGACGATCCGTCGCACGATCGCGGACCAGCGGCTCGGCACCATCGCCGCGACCATCGCAGGGGCGGTGCTGGCGTTCACCCCGGCCGCCGCGTTGATGTTCCGATTCAACAACCCCGACGCGCTGCTGGTGCTGCTCATGGTGGCCGCGGGCTACGCCCTCATCCGTGCGGTCACGGCGGGGTCCGGGCGGTGGCTCGCACTCGTCGGCGTCGCACTGGGTTTCGCGTTCCTGACGAAGATGCTGCAGGGCCTGCTGGTGCTGCCCGCGTTCGGTCTCGCCTACCTGCTGCTGGCCAACACCGGATGGCTGCGAAGGCTGGCGCACCTCGTCGTCGCGGCGGTGTCGCTCGTCGTCGCGGCCGGTTGGTGGGTGCTCGTCGTCGCGCTGTGGCCCGCCGGGTCGCGGCCGTACATCGGTGGGTCGACGAACAACACGGTGATGGATCTCGTGCTGGGCTACAACGGGCTCGGGCGCATCCTCGGCGGCAGTGGCAACGGTGGCGGAGGCGGCATGGGCGGCAACGGCGCCGCCGGGTCCAGCTTCGGCGGCTCCACGGGCCTCGACCGGCTGTTCGGCTCGGAGATGGGCAACGAGATCTCCTGGCTGCTCCCGGTCGCACTGTTCGTGCTGGTCTTCGGTCTGTATCTCGTGGTGCGGCAGTTCATCCGCGTGCGGGAGACCGCCCGTCTGGATCGCGGGGAGAAGGCCGGTCTGCTGATGTGGGGCGGCTGGCTCGTCGTGACCGGCCTGATCTTCAGCTACATGAGTGGCACGATCCACCCGTACTACACGGTGGCTCTGGCGCCGGCGATCGGAGCGCTCGTCGGCCTCGGTGCCGCGTTCGCGTGGCGCTTGCGTGACCGTCTCGACGGTCGTCTCGCGCTGGCCGCGATGATCGCGCTCGCGGCCGGATGGTCTGTCGTCCTGCTGTCACGCAACGACTTCGGCCCGACGTGGACTCGGTGGGCGATCGGTGTGGTCGCTGCCGTGTGTGCCCTCGGCGTCGTCGTCGGTGGGCAGATGCGGTGGAAGAAGCTCGTCGCGACCATGGCGATCCTCGGTGCGCTCGTCGGGTTCAGTGCGACAGCGGCGTTCGGGATCGCCACCGCCGCAACCGAGCACACGGGATCGATCCCGACGGCGGTCTCGACGTCGCAGGCGTCCGGCATGGGCGGTCCCGGTGGCGGGATGGGCGGTGGCCCTGGTGGTTCGGGCGGCTCCGCCCAGCGCGGCACGCCGCCGTCGGGTGCCGGTGGTCAGCAGGGTTCGACGCCGACCCAGCAGGGTTCGGCGCAGCAGGGTTCGGCGTCGACGCGGCAGTCGGGTGGCGGTGCCGGCGGGATGGGCATGGGCGGTGCGACGTCGTCGGAACTCACCGCGTTGCTGAAGTCGACGACGACCACGTGGGCTGCGGCCGTGAACGGTTCGCAGTCGGCGTCGGGACTCGAGATCGCGAGCGGCACATCGGTCATGGCCATCGGCGGCTGGAGCGGCGACCCCACACCGACACTGGCGCAGTTCATCCAGTACGTGAAGGACGGGAAGATCGCCTACTACATCGGCAGTGGTAGCGCTGGTGGCCCGGGCGGCAGCAGCTCGAGCGCCACGCAGATCGCGCAGTGGGTCGCCGCGAACTACACCGCGACGACCGTCGGCGGCCAGACGGTGTACGCCCTCACCTGACCCGGCCCGACCCACGGTTCCGGTGCGCGTTCGTGTCGCTCAGCGACACGGGCGGGCACCGGAACCGTCGTCGTGTCAGGGCCGCCAGACCATCAGGTCGTTGTCGTCGGTGAACCCACAGCGTCGGTAGAGCGGAATCGACCGGAGGCTGGGCGACAGGACGACCTTCGCATGACCGCGGTCGATGGCCTCGGCGACGACCGTCCGGACCAGCGCGTCGCCCACGCCGCCACCGCGCGCCTCGGGCCGCACATAGAGGTGGCCGAGGTAACCCCACCGGCCGCCCGCCGCGTCCGACGGCGATGGCATCCGGGTGTACTCGGTCAGGCAGACCATCCCGACGGGGTCCTCGCCCGCCGTCCACACGGTGCGCGTCGGGTCCGCCATCCAGTCGCGGACTGCGGCGACGAACTCGTTGTCGGGCTCGGCGGGCAGCGTGGGGTCCGCGCCGCGGGCCCACTCCCATCGAAGCCCAGCGACGGGCCCGGGATCAGCTGCGACGTTCACGACCACTGGTCGAGGATGCCAGCCGGCACTGTCCGCATCTAACCTTCTGGGCCATGACGGCACGCCGGCTGAGCTCACGAGTCGACCTCTCGACGCGACTCTTCTGGCGAACGGTCGGGACGGAGATCGACCCCGGATCTTCCCGCGACGCTTGGCTGCAAGCCCCCTCGAATCGGCTCGGCGGTGCGGGCGACTCCTGGCTCGACGATCTTGACGCGGCAGGATTCGTCGACGATCCGGGAGCCGGCGGTCTCCTGGCCGACATGGCCGCGCTCGATGGCCCCGGCTTCGTGGCCGCGGACCTCGATGATCTCGTGCGCGACTTCTACGAGCGGACGTCCGCGTGGTCGATGGACGTCTGGTCGCAATGGAATCCGGTGTTCGCACCCGGCGGAGCGTTCGTCACCAGGTTCTTCGGGCGCCGTGTCCGGCAGCTCGCACTGCCCACCTCACCGATGTCGGTGAGCCGGGGGATGACCAGTACTGTCCGGGTCGTCCGTCGGGCCGACGGTTCTCGTCGCGGCGCGGCGTGGCTGCGCACGCTGGTCAGCGACGGAAGCCCCGTGTACAGCGGCTTCTACGGAGTCGAGACCCTGCCGGGGGCCGAGGACGATCAGCCCCATGTCAAGGTCGCGTTCCCGCTCGAGATGGGTTCTGTCCAGGTCTTCCTCCGTCCGTCCGTTGTCGACGGCGGCGCCCTGCGACTGCTGTCGCGCTCTCGCGAGTTCGGTTGCGAAGGCGCATACATCACCGTTTGTTCGGGCGATCGATGGTTCGCGTCGCGGGCTCCGTTGCGCGAGGAGTTCCTGGTCTATCGCGACGACGAGTACACGCTCCGGACGGACCACCGTCTGTCAGTCGGTCCGCTCACCGCCTTGCGACTGCACTACAAGCTGTCTCGGGTCGGAGACAGCTGATCATGTTGTGCACAGGCGCGATCGCGTTCGCCCATCTTTGTCGGTGGTCGAATGTATGTTCGGTGCATGAGTCAGGCGGGGGCCACCTACGACACCTCGGGTGTGGTGGCATCGCTGGCTGCCGACGACAAGAACTCCGCGGCTGAGCTCGTCGAGGTCCTCGCGCATTGCCGGTCGATCACCGCCTCGGCGGATTACCGGATGCTGTGCGCTGCCAGCCTGATTTTCGACGAACGGTGCGAGGACTATCTGATCGAGGTCGCCGAGCGGGATTCCGGTGAACGTGTCTCGGTCGACGAGCTGATGGCCGCGGGGATGGAGCACTTCGCCGGTCGGGATCCGCGGGCCGAGTTCGGGCCCGACGGGATGGAGCGTGCGACCGCCGAAGTCGGTGCCGTCCTCAACGTGCCCGCCGCGAAGGCGCGGGAGATCATCACCGCCGGTGACACCGCCCGCTACCGCTTGGTCTTCACCGGCCAAGCCCTCGCCGTGGGACGCATCGACCTGGCCGGGTTTTTGCTCATCTGCACCCGCACCAAGCTGGTCGTCGACCCAGAGCTGGTGAAAATCCTCGACACCCACATCGCCCAAGCCCTGTTCGACCGGCCACCCCTGTCCCGGGCACGCCTCGGCGCGATGGTGGATGCGATCGTGGCGATGGTCGACCCCGATGCCCTGCTGCGCCGGAAAGAACGCGCTGCCGCCGACCGGGACGTCACCATCCGTCCCGACCGGTTCCAGCCCGGCGCGTCGCGGGTGTCGGCGTCCCTGCCGATCACCGACGCCGCCGCGATCGACGCCCGCCTCACCGCCATGGCCGCTTCCGTGCACTCCGGTGATCCTCGAACCCGCGCGCAGCGCCGCGCCGACGCCCTCACCGCGCTCGCCGCCGGCGTCGACCACCTCACCTGCGGCTGCGCCACCTGCACCGGGCCAACCGACACCGAGATTGATGTCGACGTCGACGCGCCGGTCGACCCTGCGCCCGCCGTCGAGCAGCCTGCGCCGCAGCCGATCGCACCGCCCGTCACGGCGGCGCAGCCCTTCTTCCACATCGTGGTCAACCTGTCGACGGTGCTCGGTCTGGACGACCAGCCCGGCTACCTCGACGGGCGCGGGATCATCGACGCCGACACCATGCGCGCCCTCCTCGCCGACGCCGAGCGCGAATTCCTCCGCCGCGACGACCCCGCCCGCGCCGCGACATCGGCATCGACTTACGTGCCGTCGAAGAAACTGCAGGCCCTCGTCCGCGCCGGCGAACTCTGCTGCACCTTCCCCGGCTGCTCCGCACCCGCGTGGTCAGTCGACCTCGACCACACCGACCCGTTCGACCACCGCGATCCGCACACTGGCGGCGAGACGGTGCGCGAGAACCTGAAACCGCTGTGCCGGTTCCACCACCGCGTCAAGACCTTCGACAAACGATGGCGCGACTACCAGTCACCCCTCGGTGAGGCGTTTTTCCAATCCCCCACCGGCCACATGTTCCTCGGCAACGCCTACACCGCCCTCGACATCTTCCCCGCCCTCGGACCACCTGCGAAACCCCAGAACCACCCCGCCAGAACCACACTCGCCACCCGACGCACACAGAAACGCGCCGCACACCTGCGCGCCGTCGAACGCGCCGACGACGCGAACCCGCCGCCGTTCTGAGCGACTCGGTCAGCGCCGGGCGTTGAGGATCACGTCGCCGATGCCCTCGCCGAGGGGAACCGGCCGGCAGGCGCCGGGGAGAGGGGTGCCGCCGAGGTCGTCGATCACCAGGTTCTGGGCCACGGCGTCGTAGGGCATGCGAAAGTGGCCGGTCATGTCGGCGGGGCAGCGCTCCTGCACGACGACGTCGCGCGCGGCACCGTCGCGCAGGATGCCGCTGGTGGACGGCTGGATCACCTCGTCGACCGCGGTGCGGATGGTCAGGTAGCGGACTCCGCGGACGGTCTCGGTGGGCGTGTTCAGTTCGCGCAGGAACTTCGACCCCGTCACCTGCTGCAGCATCGACGGGTTCACCGGCTTCGGCGACACCAGCCGCGACACACCGGGGATGCGAGTGAGCAACCCCAACCCGTAGAACGTGCTGCCGTGACTCGGCGGGGCGAGCCCGATCCACCGATCGGTGACGGCGGCCGCGCCCAGCTTGTTCACCACGTACCGCCCGACCGTGGCGCCCTGGGAGTACCCGACGACGTCCACACGGTCGGCGCCCGTCCAGGCCCGCACCTGGTCGACGAAGGCCCGGACGGCGGGGGCGCCGAGCCGGATGTCCTCGGTCCCGAAGGTGGTGGCGCCGACGGCTCCGCCGTAGTTGATCGCGTACACACAGAAGCCCTGGCCGGCGAGGGTCGGGGCGAGACCGGAGAAGTCGGCATAGGCGCTCGAGTCGGTGCCGTGCAGCAGGACGACGGGCCGCGGATGCACCGCGGACGGTCGGCAGCCGGGGTCGTTGGTGCCGGCGGGCCGGGCGTCGGGGTGGTCGACCGCGTACTTCCGCACCGCCGAGATCGTCGTGAAGGCGGGCGCCGCCGCCATCGGGACGACCGACACCACGCGGTCGGCCGGTGCGGCTCCGGCCGGCGCGGCGAGCGCACCCAGCACGGCCGCCACCGCGATCGCCGTCGACATTGACGTAGCAAACCGTCGCATCGCTTCAGTGAAACGTGTCGAGCGCCCGCCGGTCGAGAGTACGAACAGTCGATCCGGGCGCGACCGCGTCTCGATCGGGTCACGCCCCTAGGCTGTGGCCATGGGCGCAGACAGTCCCGACGGACTCCCCGGCACGTCGAGCAGCATCTACATCGCGTCACCCGAGGGGGACACCGGCAAGTCGACCATCGCGCTCGGGACGTTGCACCTGCTCGCGGCCACCGGTGGGCGAGTGGGGGTGTTCCGACCCATCTCCCGCGCCGCATCGGGGGAGCGCGACTACATCCTCGAACTCCTCATGGAGCACGACTCGGTGGACCTCTCCTACGACGACTGCATCGGCGTCACCTACGAGCAGGTCCACGCCGACCCCGAGGCCACCCTCGCCGAGATCGTCGACCGCTTCCACGCCGTCGAGGAGCAGTGCGACTCGGTGCTGGTCATCGGTTCGGACTTCACCGACGTCGCGAGCCCGTCGGAACTCAGCTTCAACGCACGGATCGCGGCGAACCTGGGCACCCCCATGCTACTGGCGCTGAAGGCGGCCGACCGCTCCCCCGAGGAGATCGTGTCGCTCGCCGAGGTCTGCCTCGCCGAGGTCCGGGGCGAGCACGCGCAGGCCGTCGCCCTCATCGCGAACCGGTGCGCCCCCGACGACCTCGACACGATCCGCGAGCGACTCGAGGCCACCGGCCTGCCGGCGTGGGCGCTGCCGGAGGACCCCGTGCTCGTCGCGCCCACCATGTCCGAACTCATGGCCGCACTCGACGGGAAGCTCTACAGCGGCGACCCCGAACTGCTCGACCGGGAGGCATTGTCGGTGATGGTCGGCGGCATGACCGCCGAGCACATCCTGGAGCGCCTCACCGACGGCGTCGCCGTCATCGCCCCCGCCGACCGCTCCGACGTGCTCCTCGCGCTGGTGACAGCCAATGCCGCACAGGGGTTCCCGAAGTTGTCGGGCATCATCCTCAACGGCGGCATCACGCCGCACCCGATGATCGAGTCGCTGGTGCAGGGTCTCCGGCCGGCGCTGCCGATCATCACCTGCGATCAGGGCACCTACGAGACCGCCCGCACCGCGGCGCTCGCGCGCGGCCGCGTCGGCGTCGAGTCCGTCCGCAAGATCGACGCCGCGCTCACCCTGATGGAGAACCACGTCGACTCGGAGTCGTTGCTCGACAAGCTGCGCCTGTCCGCGCCGACCGTCGTCACCCCGCAGATGTTCGAGTACCAGCTCGTCGCGCGCGCGAAGTCCGATCGCAAGCGGATCGTCCTGCCCGAGGGCACCGACGACCGGATCCTGCGGGCGTCCGGGCGCCTGCTGCGCCGCGGTGTCGCCGACCTGACCCTGCTCGGCAACGTCGACGACGTCCACTCGCGCGCACAGGAACTCGGTATCGACCTGTCCGACGCGCAGGTCATCGACCCGCAGACGTCGGAGTACCGCGAGCAGTTCGCCCAGACCTACGCCGATCTCCGGTCACACAAAGGCGTCAACCTCGACCGCGCGCACCAGGTCGTCACCGACGTCTCGTACTTCGGGACCCTGATGGTCCACGCGGGGATGGTCGACGGCATGGTGTCCGGCGCCGCGCACACGACGGCACACACGATCCGGCCGGCCTTCGAGATCGTCAAGACCACCGAGGGCGTGTCGACGGTCTCCAGCGTGTTCTTCATGTGCCTGGCCGATCGTGTTCTCGCCTACGGCGACTGCGCAATCGTCCCCGATCCGACCGCCGAACAACTCGCCGACATCGCAATCTCCTCGGCCGCGACGGCGGCCCAGTTCGGCATCGAACCGAGAGTGGCGCTGCTGTCCTACTCGACGGGTGAATCCGGGTCGGGCGCCGACGTCGACAAGGTCGGCGAGGCAACCGAACTCGTGCGCGACCGCGATCCCGACCTGTCGGTGGAGGGTCCCATCCAGTACGACGCCGCCGTCGAACCGAGTGTCGCGAAGAGCAAGATGCCCGACTCCGACGTCGCCGGACGCGCGACCGTCCTCGTGTTCCCGGACCTGAACACCGGCAACAACACCTACAAGGCGGTGCAGCGCAGCGCGGGTGCGGTCGCGATCGGTCCTGTCCTGCAGGGGCTCGCGGCCCCGATCAACGACCTGTCCCGCGGCGCGCTGGTGTCCGACATCGTGAACACGGTCGCCATCACCGCCATCCAGGCGCAGGCGCTGGGGGAGTCGCGGTGAGTGACGCCGTCCTCGTCCTCAACGCAGGGTCGTCGTCCCTGAAGTACCAGCTGGTCGAACCCGACTCGGGAGATCGCATCGCGACGGGCATCGTCGAGCGGATCGGGTCCGACGACGCGTCGGCCAGTCACGAGCAGGGTGGTGCCACGCACGAGACCCACGGTGCCGTCGCCGATCACAAGGCCGCGCTCCACACCGCCCTCGACCTCTTCGCCGAGGCGGGCACCGACCTGCGGTCGACGCGGCTGCTGGCGGTCGGGCACCGGGTCGTCCACGGCGGCAGGCGGTTCAGTCAGCCTGTCGTGCTCGACGACGACGCGGTCGCGGCCATCGACGAGTTGAGCAGTCTCGCGCCGCTGCACAACCCCGTGAACCTCGCAGGGGTCCGCGCGATGCGGGACATCTTCCCCGAGGTGCCGCAGGTCGCCGTCTTCGACACCGCGTTCTTCCACGACCTGCCGGCGCACGCGGCCACCTACGCGATCGACGACGAGATCGCGCAGCGGTACGACATCCGCCGGTACGGGTTCCACGGGACCTCGCACGAATACGTCAGCGGCGCAGCGGCCGACTTCCTCGACAGGCCCGCCGACCAGCTGAACCTCATCGTCCTGCACCTCGGGAACGGGGCGTCGGCGTCGGCGGTCCGCGGAGGGCGCGCGGTGGACACCACCATGGGTCTCACGCCCCTCGAGGGACTCGTGATGGGTACGCGCAGTGGCGATCTCGACCCAGCGATCGTCGCCTACCTCGAACGTGTCGCCGACATGGACGTCGACGCCGTCGACACCATGCTCAACAAAGAGGCCGGCCTGAAGGGTCTGTGCGGGGACAACGACTTCCGGACCATCACAGCCCGCATCGACGACGGGGACGAGCGCGCTCGTCTGGCGTACGACGTCTACATCCACCGCCTGCGTCGGTACATCGGCGCCTACATGGTCGACCTCGGTCGCGTCGACGCGATCGTCTTCACCGCCGGCGTCGGCGAGAACGCGTCGAATGTGCGGGCCGACGCCCTCACGGGCCTCGAGGGGTTCGGCATCGCGGTCGACCCCGAGGCCAACACCGTCCGGTCCCGACAGGCCCGCCGCATCTCGCCGGACGACGCGGCCGTCGCGGTTCTCGTCGTCCCCACCGACGAGGAACTCGCCATCGCCCGCAAGTCCGCGGAGCTCGTCCGAGCCGGGTGACGACGGACGTCCTCGTGCCCGGGAATGCCCGCCGGTCCCGGCGAGGTTGATCCGGACACCGCGGGGTACTCCGTGTCGGTCTGCGTCGGTTCGCCGAACAGGCTGCGGCCGACGGCAGCGGTGGTAGAGATGAGGTGAGCGGCCCGGCCGCTCGCACTCGACGACGAGCGAACGAGGAGAGGCACACCATGGCACTCGACGACAACGACATCACCACCTCGAGCGCGGGCGGCGAAGGCCCGGCCGACGGCGGCTCCAACCCGGGCGGTCACGACGGCGGCGCCGACGGCACCGCGAGCGCGGGCGAGGGCCCGGCCGACGGCGGTTCGAACCCGAACGGTCACGACGGCGGCGCCGACGGCACCGCGTCCGAAGGCGAGGGCCCGGCCGACGGCGGTTCGAACCCGAACGGCCACGACGGCGGCGCCGACGGCACCGCCTGATCGTCGGCACCACCACGAGAGCTGAGAGATGCAGAGGTCGGACACCCTGAGCCGGTGCGTCGCTGTCGATCCCGCGACGTTCGGCAATAGTCACTGGGGTGTCCGGCCTCTTCTCACTCGGGCCGCGGACCTGCCGCGTGACTTCGCCGACCTCCTCTCGACGCAGGCTGTCGACGAGCTCCTGGCCGAACGCGGCGTCCGTGCCCCGTTCATCCGGATGGCCAAAAACGGATCCCTGCTCGCGCGGGACGAGTTCCTCTCCCCGGCCGGCGTCGGTGCCGAGATCGGCGACCAGGTCGACTCCGCGAAGGCACTCGCGGCCTTCGCCGACGGTGCATCGATCGTTCTGCAGGGACTTCACCGGCTGTGGCCGCCGATCATCGACTTCGTCCGCGGTCTGGTCGACGACCTCGGACACCCCGTGCAGGCCAACGCCTACATCACCCCTCCGGGCAGTCGGGGCTTCGACTCCCACCATGACGTGCACGACGTGTTCGTGTTGCAGATCGCCGGGCACAAGCACTGGACGATCCACGAGCCGGTGGTCGAGAGCCCGCTGTCGTCGCAGCCGTGGACCGATCACCGCGAGGCCATCGCCGACCGCGTGGCCGGCGACCCGCACATCGACACCACGCTCGCGCCCGGCGACGCGCTGTACCTCCCCCGCGGATGGCTGCACAGTGCCCGCACCACCGACGAGACGTCGATCCATCTCACCATCGGCGTCCCCGCACTCACCCGCGTCGACGTGGTCCGCGCTGCGGTCGATCGCGTTGCCAGGCAGGTCAGCGACCTGCGGACGTCGCTGCCCATCGGCATCGACCCGACCGACCACGCCACCCTCGAGGCGGAGGCGACGAAGGCGCTGTTGGCGTTCGCCGACGAGCTGCGCGACCGTGCCCACGAGTGGGGTGCCGGTGTCGCGACGGATCTGACCCGCGAGATGGCCACGCGCACACGACCGGTCGCCGTCCGCCCGCTGGCCACGCTGGAGGCCATGGCCGATCCCGCCGCCCAGCGCGTACGTCTGCGGCACGGTCTCATCGCCACGATGTCCGACGACGCCGACCGCGTCCACCTCCACCTCACCGGACGGACCATCTCGTTCCCGGCCATCTGCGCCGAGGCGATCAGGCACCTCGTCGACGGTGGCGACGCCGACGTGGCGTCCCTCCCCGGTCTCGACGACGCCGACTCCGCCGTGCTGATCCGTCGGCTCCTGCGGGAGGCCGTGGTCGTGCCGGTCACCTCCTGAGTCGGTTCCGGTGACCTTCCCCTGCAGCGACCGCTCCCTGTCCGCCGACGAACCCATGTTCGCGACGGCATCGGCCGGCGGTCGATGGCTGCTGCTCGAACTGTGCGGGCCGTGGGGTCCGTCGGCCTTCATCGAGTCGCCGTCGGTGATCGACCCGGCGCTCGGGCTGGCGATCGTCCGCCGCGCCGAGGCCGCGTCCATGCGCATCGTCGCCATCCGTCGTCACGGACGCCGTCCCGGGACACGCCGGTGGCGGTGGTTCATCGCCGACACCCGCCTGGACGAGTCGACCATCGTCGGCGGTGAGGTCGACCGCCCCGAGGCGTACCTCGACATCCCACTCGACGGCGCCGCCGCAGACCCGGTCGAGAGGCCGCTCGTCGCGGTCTGCGCGCACGGCAAACACGACCGCTGTTGCGCGGTCCGCGGACGCGCTGCCACCGCGGCCCTCGCCGCCGCGTTCCCCGAAGAGACCTGGGAGTGCTCGCATCTCGGCGGCGACCGCTTCGCGGCGACGATGCTGGTACTGCCCGAAGGGCTGTCGTACGGACGGGTCGACACCACCGACGCCGTCGAGCTGGTGCGGCTGTACCAGAAGGGTCGGGTCGACGGTCGCCATCTACGGGGCCGGACCTGCCTCACCCACGAGGTGCAGGCCGCGCAGCACTTCGCCCGCGAGCGAACCGGGGACGATCGCATCGACGCGTGGCGGCCGCTGGCCGTCCACGCCGGGGACGGCGTCACCCGGGTGACCCTCGACGGCGGCGACGGTCCGGCGCTCGCGGTGACCGTACGGGCGGAGCTCTCGGCCGAGCCGGTGTACACCATGTGTCGGGCCACGGTGCCGGGGACGGTGCGCCGCTTCGTGTGCGAGTCGGTCGTCGAGGCCTGACCAGCGGAGTCGCACCGAAGTCGTTACCATTGCTCATGTGATATCGGTGCTCAGCGTGCTCACCGCACTCGGACCCGATGTCGCCGACCACTTCGCGGAAACGGTCGAATCGGTCGTCGCGCAGCGACTCCCGGCAGGCGTCGAGCTCGAGTGGATCGTCTGCGTGGACGGTCCGCCGGGGGTGATCGATCTCGAACTGCCCGACGATCCGCGCATCACGGTCGTCCACTCAGGTCGACCGGGCGGACCGGGTCTGTGCCGGAACGTCGCCGCGACCCGTTCCACCGGCTCGGTGCTGCGCAACCTCGACGCCGACGACGTCCTGCTGCCCGGGGCGCTCGCCGCCGACGTCCGGACGCTGAGCGATCCGCGCTACGGCTGGTGCACCTCGGAGGCCCTAGACCTCTTGCCCGACGGGACGACCCGGGCCTTCGCGACGGGCGGGCGTGACCGCGACATCGCCCGAGGTGAGATCGTCGAGCAGTGGCGTCGATCGGAGACGCTCGACGTGCACGTGTGCACCCTGGCCGTGCGGCGCCGATTGTTCTGGGCCGCGGGCGGATACACGGCTCTTCCCCGCAGCGAGGACGTGGCGCTGCTGGCGCGGTTGTCTGCGCAGTGCGTGGGACGTCACCGGTCCGAACCGGGTCTGCTGTACCGCAAGTGGCCGGGCCAGATCACCGCCGTCGACCGGGACGAGTCCAACCGCGCTGTGCGGGAGAGCATCACCGCGGCGCTGTCGTCCTGACCGGGCCGGTGATGGGCAACCGTCCGTCGACGCGAGTGGTTCTGCCTCGACAGGTTCGTCCGAACGTGTGACGCCGTCCGGGCGACGACGGTGTTAGACATGTGCACCGGAATCGCGCGCCTGCCTCCGGGTGTCGATGTGGTTCCAGTGAGGTCCGGTGACGCAAGCAGATCGGCGTCCGAGTTCGGGCGAACTCCTCCTCGATTGGATGACGTGGCGACCGGTCGACCCGTTGCCGCCGGGCGCCGGCGCCGGCGCCGCCGAGTCGGTCTCTCTCGTCAAGGCGTCACCCATCACCCGTGACGCGGTGGTGTCGCCACAGGTCGCGGCGCGCCCCGCGTCTCCCGCGACCAGTCAGTTGCCGGCACCCGGTCGAGACGACACGATGCGCGTGCGACTGATCGCCGTGGTGTCGGTCGCGGTCGTCGTGGTCGCGATCGCGACGGGTGGTTGGTGGCTCTCATCCGAGGCGCCGTGGGGGCAGCATTCGGCCGCGTCGCCGGGCGTGGTCCCGCCCGAGGCGGCCGACGCGGAGGGCGCGTCGTCCTCCAGCGTCGGGACGTGCGGCGCGGGACCTCAGGTCAGGCCGGCGACCATCGCACCGGGCGGGGATGGACTGACCCTGGATGCGACCATGTCGACACCCTGTACCGGTGGGGACATCCTGTCGTCGGACGAGACCGGAGTCGTCGTGACCGAGGGATCCCGACTCGTCGCGGCAGCGTCGTTCGACCTGTCCTCGACGCCGGTGGCCCTGACGGGGACGCCGCGGCAGGTCGAGCTCGTCTTCCCGCCGGGTTCCTACTTCGATCTGCCCGACGCGACCGCCGATCTCCAGTCCGCCGTGGTCGCCGTGACGCAGGTGAGCCCGCGAACCGTGACCTACCTTCCCGCTGCTGACCCGAGCGCCGTGCGACTCACTGCTTCGACACAACTCGCCCCCGCCGGCGTGGACACCGAGTCCAGTGCGGCGGCAGGGCTCGCGGCGCGGGTGGCCGCCGATCGGGACGTCGTCGCTGCACAGGACGAAGGCCGGTGGGTTGCGCAACTGAGCTCGAAACGTGCGGGCCTCGTGGCAGACGGGCGCGTCTGGGACAGCAAGTCCATACTCGCGGAGTTCGCCGAGCTGGCAGCGAGATTCGGCGGTGCCCGACTGCTGCAGAGCGACGAATGGAGCGTCTTCACCTCGCCCGGTCTGCTCGTGACCGTCACCGACCAGTCGTTCCCCGATCCGGCGGCGGCGGTGGGGTGGTGTCGGTCGAACGGTTTCGACCGGGACCACTGCCTCGCGAAGATGATCAGCCGTACCGCCCCCGCGGAGGGCACGACCGTCTACACAGATTGACCGCATCAGATCGTCGTGAAAGGAACCACATGACCACCTCGCTCTCCCGGCCCGAACTGCAGTCCGATGAAGTCGTCCGCTTCGAGCAGCAGTTCACGCCCCGAATGTTTCTGTCGCACATCAAGACCACCGTCGTAGTGACGGATCGGCGCGTCATGGTGCACACACCGCACGTGATCTTCGGATTCATCGAACACGGGTACATCAAGCGCGAGATCCCGCTACGCCACGTCTCGCAGATCTCGTCGGGAACGGCGACGTCCACGTCGCGAATCGTCTACGCCGTGGGCTGTGCCTTGTTCGCGCTCATGTTGTTCAGCGGAGGGTTCGCGAGTGGATTCGGAGGCATCGGAGTGCTCTTCGGTCTGGTCCTGCTCGTCGCGTCGGTCGTGCTGTTCCTGAGTGCGCACGTCAACGGCGTGTTCTTCCGCAGCACCGGAGGTGGGGTGCTCGCGGCGAGTGGGTCGAAGTCGGAGCTGCCGCAGATCGAGCGGGCGGGTGCCGAGATCGGCAAGCTCCTGTTCACCTGAGCCCGTCGGCGATCTAGAACAACGTCCGCGGTCGGATGACGTTGGCGAGGTCGACGAGGCGGAAGCGTTGCTTGCGGTCGACGGTCGACCGGGCGAGGCGGCGCAGCGACGTCTCGAGGCCCTCGCGCAGACCGTGCTCGGTGAACGGGAACCCCAGCAGGCTGATCCCGTCCGAGGCGCGGTCGGGGTGGACGGCCAACCAGCCCAACGCGGTTCCCAGCACCATGATCGACAACCGCGGCTTGCGCGGCTCGGTCTCGGGCATCGCGGCCAACCGGCGCGCCGCCTCCCGGAGCTGATCACCGGTCACGGCCTCCGGTGGGCGGCCGTGCACGAGGGCGAGCACCGCGGTGCACGCGGCGGTGTTGAAGTGGCGACTGGTGGCGGGGACCTCGTCGAGCGCCGCGACGGTGCCCGCGATGTCACCGACGACGAACCGCATGCGGGCCAGTCCGAATGCGGCGGTGACGATGCCGCGATCGGTCTGCCACAGTGTCCAGTACTCGTCACGCGCGATCCGGAACCAGCGGGCCACCTGCGCCTCGCGGTCGGCGAGGTCGCGGGCGTCGTCGCTGGACTCGGCACGCAGCCATCGGCCCATCAGCTCCGCGGTGGCCCCGACGGCGAGCTTGGGCGCGACCTCGCCGGGCATGGCCGCGAGCACCGCACAGAACCGGTCGTGTGCGAGCTGCGCCTCGCCGTTGATCAGGGCGCACAGCCCCAGGTACCACTCGATGCGCCAGGAGTGCTGGTGGTGTCGCGCGGTGATGTCGAGCAGGCCCAGCGCGGTGTCGACGTCTCGGAGCTCGATGTAGGCACGGGCCTCGGCGAGGTCGACCTCGAGGGACGGGTGGTCGTCGGAGGGATCGGTGCCGATCAGCGACGACAGCCCGTCCTGCTTCGCCGAGCGGATGGTGTCGAGCGTCTGGTTCGGCTCCGACAGGGCCGCCGAGGTCAGCAGTCCCGCAGCGGGATCGGACTGGTCGACCAGCGGCACGGGCAGTGCGGCCGCGATGTCGTCGGGGTCGAGGAACGTCTCGGAGTTGACCGGGTCGAAGAAGCCGTCGACCGGACCGAGCATGAGGTCGGTCCCGAACGTGGTGCGCTGCGGGGTGAACACCGCCGACAGCGCGGGACGGGGGACGCCGGTGTGCCGTGCGACGATCTCGCGGAGCACGGTGACCATCTGACCGGTCATCTCGTCCGCCGAGGCGAACCGCTCCTCGGGGTCGGGGTCGGTGGCGCGCAACAGGAGTCGACGGAACGACTCGTTCTCCGCCAGCACCGGTGACTCCTCGGCCGAGGGCAGGCCGTCGAGGTAGCGGCCGTTCTCCATCGGCATGTCGACGGCGAGCACCGCGAGCGTGCGGCCGATGCTGTACACGTCGGTGGCGACCTGAGGCCCGGTGGACACGATCTCGGGTGCCTGGAAACCGGGCGTGCCGTAGAGGTGTCCGTAGCCGTTGACCGCCGAGACGGCACCGAGGTCGATGAGCTTGACCTCCTGCCCGCCGATCATGATGTTCTCCGGCTTGATGTCGTTGAACACCAGACCCGCGGAGTGCAGGTACGACACCGCGGGCATGATCTCGAGGACGTAGGCGATGGCCTCCTCGGGCGGGATCTGTGTCCGTTCGCCCGACTCCCCGCTCGGCGCGGTGAGCGACTTCAGCGTCGCACCGCCGACGTACTCCATCACGATGTAGCCGAAGGTGTTGCCGTGGTCGTCGGTGTGCTCGACGAAGTTGAAGATCTTGACGATGTTCGGGTGCGACACCGCGGCGAGGAACTGTCGCTCGGCGAAGGCCACGGCCTGCGCCTCGCGGTCCTTCGAGTTCAACAGGCCCTTGAGGACGACGGCGCGGTCGGCGACGTTGCGGTCGACGGCGAGGTAGATCCACCCAAGACCACCGTGGGCGATGGCCCCGCGGATCTCGTACTGGTCGGCAACCATGGTGCCCGGTGCCAGACCCGGCACGAAGGAGTACCGCACCCCGCAGTTCGGACACGACCCGGTCAGCGGCAGGTCCTCGGCGGTCAGATCGGTACCGCACTGCCAGCACTTGCGCTTGGACTCGGGGATGACGGGGTTCTCCATCACCGCGTCGTCGGGCTCGATGTCGCGGACCCACGTCACGTCGACGAGCCCGGTGCCGAGTCGACGGCGCTTGCGCGTCACACGGCTGGTCAGTGCCTGTGCGTTCGGCGGCACCCGCGTGCCGGCGTCGTCGGTGGTCTGGTCGGTGTCCGACGCGACGTCGGCGGCGAGGGTGCCGACGTCGGGGACGGCCGCCTGGGTGGCCACGTCGAGATCGGGGACCGCGGCCTGGGTCGCGACGTCGAGGTCGGGGACGGCGGCCTGCGTCGCCACGTCGGCATGGTCGTCGTGTCGCACGCGCTGAGTCACCTCGCTCTCAGTCCCGGTATCGCGGCTGGGGCGGGAAGTAGACCGGCCCCAGGATGGAGAGCCACCGATTGTAGATCTCGTACCACGTCCCGTCCGCGCGGATCTTGTCCAGCACGGCGTTGACGAACCGGACCAGATCGGGTGAATCCTTGTTCATGCCAACGCCGTACGGTTCGTCACCGAGGCTGGCGCCGACCACGTGGACGTAGGGGTCCTGCTCGGCGAGACCGGCCAGGATCGCGTCGTCGGTCGAGACCGCGTCGACCCCGCCCTGCTGCAGCACCACCAGGCAGTCCGCCCACGTCGACACCGTCGACATGCGCACGCTGGGCACCTGCGCCTGCAGCCGGGCGATGGACGTCGTGCCCCGTGCCGCGCACACCCGCTTGTCGGCCAGGTCGGCCGCGGAGGTGATGGTGGAGTTGCGCAGCGCGAGGATGCGCTGGCTCGCCTCGTAGTAGACCGTCGAGAACGCGATCTCCTGTTGACGGTCGCAGGTGATGCTCAGCGTCTTCACGACGACGTCGACGTCACGGTCCTGCAGGGCGGTGATGCGGTCGTCGGAGGTGAGGATCCGGTACTCCACGCGGTTCGGGTCACCGAAGATCGCCCGTGCGATCTCCTTGGCGATGTCGACGTCGAAGCCCTGGATGTCGCCGGTGATGGGGTCGCGGAAGCTGAACAGGTTCGACCCGATGTCGAGGCCGACGATGAGCCGACCGCGCTGGAAGATCTGCTCCATCGTCGACCCCCGGGGCATCTGCCCCACGGGCGGCAGCGGGGTGGGACGCAGGCTCCCGGTGTCGCACGACTGCGAGGTGACCGACTCGCGTGGGGCGTTGGTCACCAGGCCGGGCGGCGTCGGGGTCAGGGCCTCGGCGGTGGGTGGCTCCTCCGGTGGGGCCGGCGCCCGGATGCACGCTGCCGCGGTCACCGCGGTGAGCAGCAGCACCAGCACCGCCAGGACCCTGCTCCGCGCGGTGCGGGACCTCACCGGTACTCCCGGATGCGGGGGATCATCCCGAGCACGGTCACGACGGCGGCGATCACGGCGAGGACGAGGGCGCCGGTCCCGGCGTAACCGATCTCGACGCGCGCGGTGTTGATGTCGTCGCGGAACGTGGTCCGGGTCGACCGGATGCCGTCGATGAGGGATTCGTCGAGCGCGGTGTAGGCCGCGGCCGCGCCGTTGGGTGCCGCGCCGACGGCCATGGCCGTGGCACCGGCGATGTCACCGGAGGACGACATGTCGATCGCGGCCTGGTGGGAGTCCCGCCACGCGCCGAGGGCGCTCTGCGCACGCGCGACGATGGTCCGGTCGGAGTCGTCGCCCACGCGGTCACGGTAGTCGTTCAGCGCGGTGTCTATCTGGGCGAACGCACGCCCGACCTGCCGCTGCAGCGCGTCCTGGTCGCCTCGGCGTGCCAGCGACAGCGTCTCCGACGACCGTGCCTGCTGGGCAAGGATGCGCGCCGACGTGAGCTCCTGCAGAGGCTGGGCGCCGCGCCGCTCGGCGGTGTCGACCGAGGACACCGACAGCAACGAGCCGACCAGGACCCACAGGATCGCGATGACCGTGACGACGATCGCCGCGACGAGACCGAGATTGAACCGGCGTCGGGTACGCCGCGAGAGGTACCGGTGGGTGGCGATCAGCGCTATGAGCACCACCGCGAGCGTGCTGTAGACGAGCCAGGGCGGGTCGGTGAAGCGGTTCTGCGGGTCCGCGAGGGCCGCCGTCCGCGCCGCGTACAGGCGTTCCGCGGCGGGCAGGATCGTCGTCTGCATGAGGTTCGACGCCTCACCGAGATACGCCGACGCGACCGGGTTCGCGAGACGGTTGTTGGTGCGCGCCGACTCGATGAGTCCGGTGTAGACGGGCAGCTCCTCGGCGAGGGTCCCGAGGTCGGTGCGCACCGCGTCGTTCTCCGCAGCGGTCCCGCCCGCGGCCTCGATGAGCGCGCGGGATGCGGTGGCGATCGCGTTCGCGTAGCGGTCGCGCAGCGCAGCGGGCTCCAGACCGCCGGAGATGAACGCCGCGTTCGCCGCGGCGTCGGCGATGGAGAGATTGCTGTAGAGGATCTGCGACGACTCGGCGATCGGTTCGGTGTCGGTGATCGTCTGCCGCAGGGCGGCGGTGCGGGCGTCCAGGGAGACCGACGCGTACCACCCGCTGACCAGCGTGACGAGGACCAGCAGGGCGGTGATGAGGAGCAGCCGCCCCGGGGTGGTGCCGGCCAGGCGACGGACACTTGCCAGCGGCGACCGTGCCTGCTCGCGCGCGAGGGTGAGGAGTTCGCGACGCTCGTCGCGGGTGAGACGCGGTGCCCGGTCGCCGCGTCGTGGGGTCAGGTGGTCCTCGCCGCCACGGGTGAGCCGGGAGCGCAGGAACGCCGCGTCGCCGGTCACTACCGGTACCTCTTTCGTCGCCTCACCACCGCCGCCGGGTCGTGCGTGCGGTTGTGGTCGACTCTAAACCCGCGCGGGGTCATTACCGTGGGTTCGCAGGGCCGCCTGCTGTCGACGGCCCGCGATGGTGAGGGAGGCCGGGCGAGCGTGCGTGGAGACGGAGACGGCTGGGTGTTCGACCCGGACGGGGCCCGCTACTGGGGTCTCCACGGCGCGGCGGGCCTGCTGCTGCGGGCGCCCGTCGACGGCGGCGGTCGGGCGGTGCTTCTGCAGCACCGGGCGCTGTGGTCGCACCAGGGCGGGACGTGGGCGCTGCCGGGTGGGGCCCGCGACAGCCACGAGACCGCCGTCGACACCGCGGTCCGCGAGGCAGGGGAGGAGGCGGGCATCGCCCCCGCGGCGCTCACCGTCCGCGACGAGGTGGTCACGCACACCGCGCCCGGCGGCTGGACCTACACGACGGTGATCGCCGAGGTGCCCGAACCGCTGTCGACGGTCGCCAACGTCGAGTCGACGGAACTGCGATGGGTTGGCGAGGACACCGTCGACACCCTGCCCCTGCACCCCGCCTTCGCCCGCGCCTGGCCGACCCTGCGCGATCGGCTCCGCACGCTGTAGCTCAGGCCGTGCGGTCGAGGGCGTGCAGCAGCGCGATCACCCCGGCCCGGTCCCCGGCGTCGTCGATCCCGAGGCCCCAGGCGCGGCGGCCGTCGCGCTCGACCTCGACGAGCATCGCGGTCTGCGCGCCGATCCGCTGCTGGTGCAGCCCGGTGATCTCCACACAGACCCCGGTCGCGTGGAGCATCGCGGTGACCGCGGCCAGCGGCCCGGTCGCCGTCTCCCGCAGGGACCAGATGCGGTCCGCGGTCGCGATCGTCGCGTGGTACTCGGTGAGGTCGTTGCGGGTGGACGTCGCGTGCCAGCTGCCGAGGCGTGTGCCCCCGTCGGGTGCGTAGGTCGCAGAGAACGACTCCCAGCTGAGGGCGTCGGCGTCGGCGCGGACAGCCCGAGGGAGCAGCCCCGGGAAGTGCGCGGACGCGCAGGGAGCGGTGGTGGACCGGTGGTCGAGAAGTGTGGTCATGACGATGGTCTTCTGTCATCGCGCCGCGGCGCGGGGAGAGGGTGACCGAGTGGAGAGAGAGCGCGCTGACGACCCGCAGACGGGGGGTCGGTCGTGTCAGACCCCGCTGCGGCGGGTTACTACGAGTGCGCGTGTCATGGTGCGATCAGGCTAGACCCGGGTCCGTGCCGTCGGCAAGCACGATCTCCCGTAGTCGCCGCGCCGCGGCCTCGGGATCCTGCGCTGCGGTGATCGCGCGCACCACGACGATCCGCCGGGCGCCGTGGTCGCGCACGGTCGGCGTGCGGTCGGCGTCGATGCCCCCGATCGCGAACCAGGGCAGCCGACGGGCGGTGTCGGCGGCGTGGTCGACGAGATCGAGGCCGGCCGCCGCGCGACCCGGTTTCGTCGGCGTCGCCCAGCACGGTCCGACGCAGAAGTAGTCGATGTCCGGGTCGCTGTCGGCGGCGTCGGCCTGGGGCGCGTCATGGGTCGACCGGCCGATGATCACGTCGGGCCCGACGATCCCGCGCGCGGCCGACGGAGGCAGGTCGTCCTGTCCGAGATGCAGCACGTCGGCGCCTGCCGCGGCGGCGATGTCGGCGCGGTCGTTGACGGCGAGCAGCGCGCCGTGGCGGTCGACGACGTCGCGCATGGTCGCGAGGATCTCGAGTTCCTGCCGGGCCTCCAGCGCACCGGACTCCCGCTCGCCGACGGATCCCTTGTCACGCAGCTGCACGATGTCGACACCGCCGGTCAGCGCGGCGTCCAGGAACTCCACGAGGTCGCCGCGCTCGCGGCGGGCGTCGGTGCACAGGTAGAGCCGGGCGTCGTCAAGTCGTGCGCGGAGGTCCACGGTCAGCCACCGTAGTGGCCGATCGTCGGCGAGTAGGCTGGCGAACCGACACACACGGGGGCTCGGGGAACGGCCGGGCTGAGATCGCGACACCATCCGTCGCCGACCGTCACACCTGATCCGGGTAATGCCGGCGAAGGAAGGTTCTCCACCGCCATGGGTCTCGCTCCATCGTCACCGACGCTCGCCGTCGTGGGTGGCGGCGTCGTCGGGTCCGCGATCGCCTGGCGGGCCGCGCGCGCCGGGTGGCGCACCACCCTCGTCGACGACGGTCGTGCCGCGTCGGGCTCGCAGGTGGCCGCCGGGATGCTGGGCGTGGTCGGGGAGGCGCGCTTCGGCGACGACGAGGCGTTCGCGCTGACCGCCGAGGCATCGCACCGCTGGGCGGAGGCCGTCGAGGATCTCGACGCGCCCGACGTCGTCGTCGCGCGTGACACGGTGCTCGTGGGTGCCGACCGGTCGGATCTCGCCGAGCTGACCGCGGTCGTGGACTGGTCGGCGTCACACGGCGCCGTCGTCGAAACGGTCGCCGGTTCCGACGTGCGTTCGCGAGTACCGGGTCTGGCGGGCGTCCGTCGGGGAGTGCTCGTGCCGGGCGAGGGCGCCGTCGACAACCGGGCGGTCCTCGCGGCGCTGTCGAATGCGTGTGCCGAGGTGGGCGTCCGCGTGTGCCGCCACACCGTCACCGAGTTGTCCGCGCTGGACGCGGACCAGGTCGTCGTCGCGAACGGCGCGTGGCTGCCCGCCCTCGTCCCGTCGACGCCGATACGGATCGAGAAGGGCGAGGTGCTGCGGTTGCGTCGCCCGCCGACGGCGCCGCCCCCGCCGACGGTCGTCGTGCGGGCGCGGTGGCATGGGCGACCGGTCTACGTGGTCCCGCGCCCCGACGGGGTCGTGGTCGGCGCGACGCAGTACGAGGTGTCCGACCGCCACGACACCGCGCCCCGCGCCGGCGGTGTCGGCGACTTGTTGCGCGACGTCACCGACCTCATGCCGGGGCTGGTCGAGTACCGGCTCGACGAGGTCGGGGCGGGTTTCCGGCCGCTCACCCCGGACGGGCTGCCGCTCGTCGGTCGGGTCGACGAGCGGACGGTCGTCGCGGCCGGTCACGGACGTGGCGGCATCCTGCTGGCGCCGCTGACCGCCGACATCGCCGTCGGCATCCTCGACGACCGGCCCGACGAGCGCTGGTCGCAGACCCTCGACCCCGGGAGGTTCGCTTGATCACCGTCACCGTGAACGGCGTCGACCACGACGTCGACGCCGACATCACCGTCACCGGGTTGCTCGCGCGGCTCGACCTGCCGGACCAGGGGGTGGCGGTGGCCGTCGACGGCAGCGTGCGACCGCGGTCCACCTGGGATGACGGCGTCGCCGCCGGCGCCCGCATCGAGGTGCTGACGGCGGTGCAGGGTGGGTGACCCGGCTCGGCCGTTCGTCATCGGCGGTCGGGAGTTCTCGTCGCGCCTGATCATGGGCACCGGCGGCGCCGCCAACCACGACCTGCTGCGGCGCGCGCTGGTCGCGTCGGGGACACAGCTGACGACGGTCGCGATGCGGCGCGCGGGGGAGGGCGGCTCGAGCGGCGTCGTCGACCTGCTGCGGTCTCTGGACATCGAGATCCTGCCCAACACGGCCGGGGTGCGGACCGCCGCCGAGGCGGTGCTCACCGCTCAGCTCGCCCGCGAGGCGCTCGGGACCGACCTGGTGAAGCTGGAGATCGCCGGCGACGACCGGACGCTGCTGCCCGACCCGATCGAGCTGCTCGACGCCGCCGACGACCTCGTCGCCGACGGGTTCACCGTGCTCGCCTACACCAACGACGACCCGATCCTCGCCGCCCGGCTCCAGGACGCGGGGGTCGCGGCGGTGATGCCTCTCGGCTCACCGATCGGGACCGGTCTGGGGATCGCGAACCCGCACAACATCGAGATGATCGTGGCCGCGGCGTCGGTCCCGATCGTGCTCGACGCAGGCATCGGCACGGCCAGTGACGCGGCCCTGGCGATGGAGCTCGGCTGCGACGCGGTGCTGTTGGCGTCGGCGGTCAACCGCGCCGACGACCCGGTGGCGATGGCGACCGCGATGGCGCGCGCGGTCGAGGCCGGGCATCTCGCCCGGCACGCCGGTCGTATCCCGCGTCGCTTCTGGGCGCACGCGTCGTCGCCCGACCTCGACTGGACACCCACGCCCGGCTGACACCGTCGACCGTGCCGGAACCCACCGCCGACCGTGCCGAAAAGCACTGCCGACCGGGCCGAAACCGACCACCGAGCGTGCGCCAGATCCCGCCCAGGGTGCACTCGATGTCGTCGACCGTGCAGTCGACCCATAGCCGCCCGTGGCTCGCCGCGTGCTGTGCACACTCGTCGGCATCCACCGCACGGTGGGCGCGCATCTTCTGCACGGTCGGCGGCTGTTGTCGGCACGGTCGACGTGCAGTTTCGGCACACTCGGCGCATCCACGCGGGGTCGAGCGCGTTCCATCCTTTCGTCCGATGCCCGGCCGGGCGACTGCTGGCATAGTCGCCGCTGTGATCAAGGTGCAAGGACTGACGAAGACGTACGGGGGGACCCGCGCCGTCGACGACCTCACGTTCGAGGTCAAGCCGGGCATGGTCACCGGCTTCCTCGGACCGAATGGCGCGGGCAAGTCGACGACGATGCGGATGATCCTCGGGCTCGACAACCCGACCTCGGGGACGGCGACCATCAACGGTGTCCCCTACCGCGAACTCAGCGACCCGCTCCGTCAGGTCGGTGCGCTGCTCGACGCGAAGTGGGTCCACCCGAACCGGTCCGCCCGATCGCATCTGCGGTGGATGGCCGCCGCGAGTGGGATCGGGACCCAGCGGGTCGACCAGGTGCTCGCCGACGTCGGGCTGACCGCGGTCGCCGGGAAGCGCGCCGGCGGGTTCTCCCTCGGCATGTCGCAGCGTCTCGGTCTCGCGGGGGCGCTGCTGGGCGACCCCGGTGTCCTGCTCTTCGACGAGCCGGTCAACGGCCTCGACCCCGAGGGCATCGTCTGGATCCGCAAGTTCATGAAAGCGCTCGCCGCGCAGGGTCGTACGGTCCTCGTGTCTAGCCACCTGCTGACGGAGATGTCGCTCACCGCGGACCATCTCGTCGTCATCGGCAAGGGTCGACTCATGGCCGACTGCTCCGTCGAGGAGTTCACCAGCCAGGCACAGCGGACGGTCACCGTGCGCAGTCCCCAACTGCCGGAACTGCATCGGATCCTCGAGGCCGAGGGTCTGCGACCGGCACCCAAGTCCGACGGCTCGCCAGTCATGACCGTCCCCGACACCACCACCGACCGCGTCGGAGAGCTGGCCGCGGCGAACAGCATCGTCCTGCACGAACTCTCGGGCAGCGTCGCGTCGCTCGAGGAGGTCTTCATGTCGTTGACCGCGGGCGAGGTCCAGTACTCGGGCACCACCGGCCCGCAGGGAGGCGCACGATGATCAGCCACGCCATCGACGCGGAGCGCATCAAACTGCTCAGCACCCGATCGCCCTACTGGTGCGTCGGCATCGTCGTCGTCCTCGGGATCCTGCTGTCCGTTCTCATCGGTGTCATCGCCGGCAGCGACGCCAGTGGCAGTTCCGACCTGCGTGACCCGTCGGCCTTCTCGATCGGTGTGTCCCAGATCGGCGTGATCGTCCTGATGATCATGGCCGTCCTCGCGGTCACCAGCGAGTTCCGCTTCGGGACCATCCGCACCACGTTCCAGGCGATCCCGCGACGCGAGCTGGTTCTGGGCGCCAAGGCGATCGTCTACGGCGGACTCGCCGGCGTCGTCACGCTGATCCTGGGCATCGTCACCATCGTCCTCGGGACGTCGCTCGCCGGCGACGCGGGATCGGCCATCGACCTCGGCGGGTCCGAGGCGGTCCGCCAGTACTGGGGCATCCCGGTCTACGCCGTCCTCTGTGTCCTCATCGGACTCGGGATCGGCGCGCTCGTGCGGCAGAGCGCCGGCGCGATCGTCATCCTGCTGATCTGGTCGCTGGCGCTCGAGGGGATCATCGGCATCATCCCGAAGGTCGGTCCGGCGGTGAGCCCGTACCTGCCCTTCAACAACGGCGCGCACTTCATCAGCGAGAGTGCCGTCGGCGACAGCATCGACTACCCGTGGGGTCCCTACGGATCGCTGCTGTACTTCGCGTTGTGGGCGGTGCTGATCTTCGGCGCCGGCATCGCGGTCACCCAGCGCCGCGACGCCTGAGGCCGGTGCGGTCGGCGTAGATTCACCCCTGTGGAACTGCTGCCGACCGCACCTCTCGGACAGACACCCGTCCGCGCGATGACCATCGCCGGCACCGACTCCGGCGGTGGTGCCGGCGTCGCCGCCGACCTGCGGACCATGGCTCTCGCGGGGGTGCACGGATGCGTCGCCGTCACCGCGGTCACCGTTCAGAACACGCTGGGCGTGACCGGTGTGCACACCATCCCACCGGAGACGGTGGCCGCCCAGATCCGTGTCGTCGCACAGGACATCGGGCTGAACGCGGTGAAGACCGGCATGCTCGCGACCGGGGCGATCATCGACGCCATCGTCGACGTCGCCGCCGAGGTGGGTATCGGCCGGGACCGTCCGATCCCGCTCGTCGTCGACCCGGTCTGTGCCTCGATGCACGGCGACCGCCTGCTCGCGGTGGAGGCGATGACCGCCCTGCGTGAGCGTCTCATCCCGATCGCGACGGTTGTCACCCCCAACCTCGACGAGGTCGTCCTCATCACCGGCATCGAGGTCGTCGACGACGAGACCCAGCGTGCCGCCGCGGTCGCGCTGCACGAGATGGGTGCGCAGTGGGCGATCGTCAAGGGCGGTCACCTGCGCTCGAGCCCGCGAAGCGCCGACATCCTCTACGACGGAACCGATTTCCTGCGACTCGACTACGAACGGATCGACACACCGCACGACCACGGTGCCGGCGACACCCTCGCGTCGGCGATGACGAGCGCACTCGCGCACGGTATGTCGGTGCCCGACGCCGCCCGCTTCGCCAAGGGCTGGGTCAGCGAGTCGATCCGGTGGTCGTACCCGCTGGGCGCCGGCCACGGACCGGTGAACCCGCTCTGGCGGGTCGCGAACTACTGACCCGCCAGAGCGTGATCGTCAGCCGACGGGCTCGATCGGTAGGTAGACGTTCTTGCCGCTCGCGATGAACTCGTCGGACTTGCGGTCCATCTCGCGGGCGAGCATCGCGTCGATGTCGGCCTGGGTTCGCAGGTCGTTCTCCTCGGCGAACGCACGGACGTCGGCGGAGATGCGCATCGAGCAGAACTTCGGTCCGCACATCGAACAGAAGTGCGCCGTCTTCGCCGGCTCGGCGGGCAACGTCTCGTCGTGGTACTCGACGGCGGTGTCCGGGTCGAGGGCGAGGTTGAACTGGTCGTTCCAGCGGAACTCGAACCGGGCGCAGCTCAGGGCGTCGTCTCGCTCCTGGGCACGGGGATGTCCCTTCGCGAGATCGGCTGCGTGCGCGGCGATCTTGTACGTCACCACGCCGACCTTCACGTCGTCCCGATTCGGCAGGCCCAGGTGTTCCTTCGGGGTCACGTAGCAGAGCATGGCCGTCCCGGCCTGCGCGATCATGGCCGCACCGATCGCCGAGGTGATGTGGTCGTAGGCGGGCGCGATGTCGGTCGCGAGAGGCCCGAGTGTGTAGAACGGCGCCTCCTCACACCACTCCTCCTCGAGCCGCACGTTCTCGGCGATCTTGTGCATCGGGACGTGTCCGGGGCCCTCGATCATCACCTGCACGCCGTGGCTCTTCGCGATGCCGGTCAGCTCGCCGAGCGTCCGCAGCTCGGCGAACTGGGCCTCGTCGTTGGCGTCGGCGATCGACCCCGGGCGCAGCCCGTCGCCGAGCGAGAAGGTGATGTCGTACCGACGGAAGATCTCGCACAGCTCGTCGAAGTGGGTGTACAGGAACGATTCCCGGTGGTGGGCGAGGCACCACGCGGCCATGATCGACCCGCCGCGGGAAACGATGCCCGTGACCCGGTGCGCGGCGAGCGGCACGTACCGCAGGAGCACGCCGGCGTGCACGGTCATGTAGTCGACCCCCTGTTCGGCCTGCTCGATCACCGTGTCGCGGTAGATCTCCCACGTCAGCTTCGTCGGGTCGCCCTTCACCTTCTCCAACGCCTGGTAGATCGGGACGGTCCCGACGGGCACCGGTGAGTTGCGCATGATCCACTCGCGCGTCAGGTGGATGTCGTCGCCGGTGGACAGGTCCATGATGGTGTCGGCGCCCCAGCGCGTCGCCCACACCATCTTCTCGACCTCCTCGGCGACCGACGACGTGACCGCCGAGTTGCCGATGTTGGCGTTGACCTTCACCGCGAACGCCTTGCCGATGATCATGGGTTCGGACTCGGGGTGGTTGTGGTTGGCGGGGATCACCGCGCGGCCCGCGGCGACCTCCGAGCGCACCAGCTCGACGTCCACGCCCTCGCGGGCGGCGACGTACCGCATCTCCGGGGTGACGAGACCGGCTCGCGCCCAGGCCAACTGGGTCGACGCGCCGTCGACGGGATCGGGACGGGTCCACGTGTCACGGGTCCGTGGCAGGCCACCGTCGAGATCGGTGTGCGGTGTGGCGTCGGTGTACGGACCCGACGTGTCGTACAGGTCGAGGTGCTCGCCGTTCGACAGCTCGACCCGGCGGAACGGCACGGACATGCCGTCGACGGACTCGTGGTGCTTGTGGCTCCCTCGGATGGGCCCGGTGGTGATGGACGTGACGGAATCGGTCGTCATCGAGTGCTCCCTACGCCGGCATTACCCGGTCAGGTTCATTCGGTCGGCGGCCGCCTGCCGCCATCTCAGCCCTCGGTCCGTGAGAGCCCCCGTGGAAGGTGTGCAGTTGTCGCGGGGCCGCGTCGGGCCCCGGCGCGAGCGTACGCGCTCGGTGGGGAACCGGTGGGACGTCGCGTGCGTCTGATGGGTGTGACGGTCCGCGACCGGTCTGTGACCGACCCCAGAGAGCTCGACTCGAAGTGGTCACGAATGACCGAACAGTTCCGTAACTACGCCTACGTAGGTGTAGTTCGCGCTACTGTGATCGCTGTCACACCGATGAACGACGACCTCGAGGAGGTGGCGATGCACGTCAGGCGGAAGAAGAGGCCCGAACAGTCGGCGCAGTCGATCCTGCACCAGTTGTCCGAGGTCAGGCACAACGCGGAGCGCGATCGGTTCGAGCTCTACGTGGCGGGGGATCTCGTCGGCGTGCTCGGCTACTCGGTCGAGGACGTGGGCGGACAGAAGGTCCTGACGGTGCTGCACACCGTCCTGTACGACGAGTTCACGGGGCACGGACTGGCGTCGCGGCTGACCACCGGGGTCCTGCAGTACGTCGTGGACTCGGGTGCCCGGGTGCGTCCCGTCTGCACCTTCACCCGGCACTTCCTCACGACCCACCCGTCGTACGCGGCGGTCGCCGTCTGACCGGTCCGAGGGGTGCGGTCGGGGTCGTCGACGACTTCCTCCACGCCCTTGCCGAGGCCGATCTCGATCGCGCCGCACGACTCCTCGACGACGACCTGCTCTACCAGAACGTCGGTCTGCCGAGCATCCGTACGTCCCGCAGGACGATCGCGCTGTTCCGGCGATTCGTCCGTGTCGGTCGTTTCGACGTCGTCGTGCACCGGGCAACCGGGGACCCGACCGGGACGGTCATGAACGAGCGAACCGACCTGGTGGCGTTCGGTCCGTTCGTGATGACCTTCTGGGTGTGTGGTGTCTTCGAGGTCCGCGACGGTCGGATCACGCTGTGGCGCGACTACTTCGACTTCCTGACGATGGCCACGGCCACTGGTCGAGCCGTCCTCGGCGTGGTCGTGCCGTCCCGTCGGCCGGCGCTGCCCGCCGCTCAGTCGACGTCGACGACGACGGGCGCGTGATCGCTGGCGCCCTTGCCCTTGCGCTCCTGTCGGTCGATGGCGGCGTGGGTGACCCGCGCGGCCAACGCCGGTGAGCACAGGGCGAAGTCGATCCGCATGCCCTCGCGACGGGCGAACCGCAGCTGGGTGTAGTCCCAGTAGGTGAACTCCCGGGGCGTGAAGGGCCGGACGACGTCGCTGTACCCCGCGTCGACGACGGCCTGGAACGCCGCGCGCTCCGGCGCCGACGTGTGGGTCTTGTCCGCGAAATACTCGACGTCCCACACGTCGTCGTCGGTCGGCGCGATGTTCCAGTCGCCGGTCAGAGCGATCGGTGCGTCGGGGGCGTCGGCCAGCCAGCCCGTTCCCGCGGCCTGCAGCGCGGCGAGCCACTCGAGCTTGTACGTGTAGTGCGGGTCGTCGAGGGCGCGACCGTTGGGGACGTAGAGGCTCCAGACCCGCACCCCACCGCACGTCGCACCGATGGCGCGTGCCTCCTGCGCCGGTGTCGTCTCGGCGTCGCGCGCCCATCCGGGCTGTCCGGGGAAGTCCGTGGCGACGTCGTCGAGGCCGACCCGCGAGGCGATGGCGACGCCGTTCCACTGGTTGTGACCGACGGTGGCGACGTCGTACCCGGCCGCCAGGAAGGTCATCGTCGGGAACTGGTCGTCGGAGCACTTCGTCTCCTGCATGGCGAGCACGTCGACATCCGAGCGCTCGAGCCAGTCGACCACGCGCTCCGCCCGCGCCCGGATGGAGTTCACGTTCCACGTCGCGATGCGCATGCCCACCGAGGGTAGATGGCCGCACCGGTGGACAGGTCCGACCGTCGGTCGTAGCGTTCGGGGAACCACCACGACGGGAGTCGCATGCCGCTGTACGTGTTCCGTTGCGCGACGTGTCCCGACGTCGACCGCGCCTTCACGATGGCCGCGGTGCCGGACGAGATCGATTGTGCGACATGCGGAGCATCGGCGCGCCGCGTCATCACCACTGTCGCGTCAGGCGCGGATCCGCTGGCCACCCGATTGCTCGACGCGACGGGCGCCACCGCCGATCGGCCGGCTGTCGTGGCGTCGGTCCCCGGCGGCGGCAGGCCCACCCGTCGCGTCACCACCGACCCTCGGCACCGACGGCTGCCGCGGCCCTAGATCGCAGTCCCCGAGTCCACCCACCGACAGGAGTCCCCATGCCCGAGTTGATCTTCCCGCTGGACTCGACACGGTCCTTCACCGATCAGGAGAAGGTGGGCCACAACCGGTGGCACCCGGACATCCCGCCGGCGGTGACGGTGAAGCCCGGCGACGAGTTCCGCGTGCACTGTCGGGAGTGGTTCGACGGGGCGATTGTCAACGACGACTCCGCCGACGACATCCGTGATGCCCCGCTCGATGGTGTGCACGTGCTGTCGGGGCCGATCGCCGTGGAGGGTGCGAAGCCCGGCGACCTGCTGATCGTCGACATCCTCGACCTCGGGCCGATCCCGCAGGAGGACTCGGGGCCGCTGGCCGGCCAGGGATGGGGCTACACGGGGATCTTCCCGACACTGAACGGCGGTGGGTTCCTCACCGAGCAGTTCCCCGACGCGTACAAGGCGATCTGGGACTTCAGCGGTCAGCGGTGCACCTCACGGCACGTCCCGCACGTCGAGTTCACCGGGATCGTCCATCCCGGCCTGATGGGCACGGCGCCGTCGAAGGACCTGCTGTCGACGTGGAACACGCGTGAGGCCGCGCTCATCGCGACCGATCCCGATCGCGTCCCGCCGCTGGCGCTGCCGCCGCTGCCGAAGGACGCCATCCTCGGCGGTCTGACCGGTGACGCGTTCGACGCGGCCGCCGCGGAGGCGGCTCGCACGGCGCCGCCGCGCGAGAACGGCGGCAACCAGGACATCAAGAACCTGACGAAGGGGACGCGGGTCTTCTATCCGGTGTTCGTCGACGGCGCGAACCTCTCCGTCGGCGATCTGCACTTCTCGCAGGGCGACGGTGAGATCACCTTCTGTGGCGCCATCGAGATGGGTGGGTTCATCGACCTGCGGGTCGAGATCATCCCCGACGGGATGGCCACCTACGGGGTGACCGAGAACGCGATCTTCCTGCCCGGCACCACCGATCCGCAGTTCTCGGAGTGGCTCGCCTTCTCCGGGACGTCGGTGACCCTCGACGGCGAACAGCGTTACCTCGACTCGCATCTCGCCTACCAGCGGGCGTGCCTGCACGCGATCGACTACCTCACCAAGTTCGGCTATTCACCCGAGCAGGCGTATCTCCTGCTCGGCGCCGCACCGATCGAGGGTCGACTGTCGGGCGTCGTCGACATCCCCAACGCCTGCGCGACGGTGTACCTGCCGACGGCGATCTTCGACTTCCCCGTGACACCCAGCGCCGCGGGACCGGTCACCATCGATCCGGGGATCGGGGCGCCGCACTCCAGCTTCTGACGCGACGGAGTGCCTAGCGCGGTGGCGCCAGGATGTAGCTCATCCCGGGCGTGTTCGTGGTCCACCACCATCGCGTGCTGAACGGCCCGCCGGGCCCGTTCATGTCCCAGATGTGGACGGCCACACCGTTTCGTGTGCGGACGACGCGGTCGACCCATCCGACGTGGCCGTACGGACTCGCGCCCTGGACGCCGGGTTGGAACACGACCATCGAGTTCGGTTGTGGCGACAGTGATGTCGACCATCCCGTCGCGCGCGCGTTCCGGTACCAGTCCTTGGCGTTGCCGGCGAGCGCCGCGTACCGGCCGCTGTAGGCTCGGAACTGGTTCATCGCGCCCCAGGTGCATTGGCCGGGCATGCCGGTGTTGTAGCCGATCGTCTTGCCGACGGCGCGTGGTGCGGGTGCCGCCGCGGCGACACCGGCTGTGGGCGCGACGCTCTCGGGGGCGACGGCCCCGGCCACGCCGATGACGGCGGTCGCGGCGAGCGCGGCCACCGCCGCGCGTCCTGCTCTCAGGCCCGCGCGATGAAGGGTGTGCACCACGCGGGCCACGATCTCATCTCGGCGGTCCGGCCGCACCCTTTCCCGCGTCTCCGGGTCCGCCGGGGCCACCGTTCCCGGGTTTCTGCTGCTTGTCGTCCTTCTTCTGCTGTCCGGGCGCCTGCTGCGGACCGGCCGGCGCCTGCTGCTGCTGCTGCGTCGGCGTGTCCTCGGCGGTCGTCGTGGTGGTGGTCTCGTCCGTCGTGGTGGTCGTCGTCGGCTCGGGCGTCGTGGTCGGGACCGTGCTGGTCACCGTCGTGACCCCGGCGGGCGTCGGGTTGTCGTCGCCGCGGCACGAGACGCCGATGGACAGGACGATCACGATGAGCGCGAGCAGCGCGGCGACCCCGACGAGGATCCGGGTCCGACGACGTCGTTCGTCGTCCGGGGGACCGGGGTCCGGAGGTCCCGGCTCGGGCGGCCCGGGATCGATCGGCGGAGGCATGCGCAGCGTCATCGCTGTCAGGTTACGACCCGGGCCGGCCATCCCTGCCCGTCCTGGCCATTCCGTTCGTTGGGCGGCAGGAACCGTCTGTTGGGCGGCGGGAGCACCTGTTGCGCGTCCGACGCGGTTCGTGGGGCCACATCAAGCAGCCGTGGAGCTCGACGATGCCCGGTCTGTGGTCACCGCGCAGCATCGTCTGGAAACCGCCGTCGAACTCGGCGACCCACTCGGTGAGGTCGCCGTGTGACCTCGGTCCGACCCTGGCTGTCACCCGCGCGCAGATGTTTGCAGGGACCGGGGACTCATAGACCTTGCTCCCGGCATCGAGCCAGAACGTGGTCGGAGAGAAGACGTCGCCGGCAGCGGGAGCGTCCGGGAACGGCTCGAGATCCTCGAGGAACCAGAGTTCGGTCACGATTCCTCGTCCAGCACCACGGTGATGAACAGGTCGCCGAGTACGTCGTCTGCAGGTGTGTCCGCCGCGACGGAGGACAGCATGGTGAATGCCCCTGACCTTGATGGGGTGGCCACCGCGACGTGGGTGACCACGCCGGTGATCGTGCCGTGCACCGGCTCGGCCGGTGTGACGGCGACCCGGGGGTCGTCGAGGTCGACGGTGATCCGATCGTGCGGGCGGGGGATGGCCTGGCCGAAGTATGTCGCGGGGGCTGACATCCGCGCCGTGGAGCGCGCTCGTCGGAGCGTGGCTCGATGCGCGGCGACCTCGGCGAGGGTGGGTTCGACGAGGTCGAGGTCGGTGAGCGTCGCGACGAGGCCCACCAGCGTGTAGCCGTCGGAGCCGACGAGTGGTTCGCGGAACGTCTCTGACTCTTGGACCTCCCGGCGACGTAATGGCGCGATGTCGTCATCGACATGGCGAAAGGTCTGGACCAGGCCGCTGACGATCCCGGACGCGCGAACCCCGGGAGCATCGTCGGGCTGCCACGTGAGGAGGACCGTGACACCATCGTCGGGGCTCTCGCCATCCCTCATCCAGTAGGCGGACCCACCCTTGACGATCACCAGCCCGCGATTTGCGTCCCATCCCAGAGGGCGCAGGTCGGCGATGCCGTTGCCGGGCTGGGCGATCAGCTGTCCCGAGACCCGGTCATCGATCGCGGGTGGCGTTCGGCAACAACAGTATTCCCAGGGATCGATCTGAACGGTCAACGATGACGTACGAGAGATCACATGACCACCGGAAAGTCGACGAACCGATGCGCGAAGGCCTCGGGTTCCGGTGCACCTGGACGTGAGCATAGACGACATCGCGACGACGCGATGCCGAGTCGGCACGACGAGACGCGGAATCGTGTGACTGCAGTGCCGAAAAATGTTGTGCACAGCTGTCTTTCGTCGGCAACTGTTGTCGGAACCCTTGTGTAGACATGTCCGTATGGAGCTCACCGGCATCGTCGACGCGCGCGAAGCGCTGCGGTCGGTGATGGCTGTGCTCGCCGATTTGCCGGTCGCTGCCGATGAGTCCGAGACGGTCGACCGGATCTCGTTGATGGAGTCGATCAAGGCGGCCTGTGCCGCCGGCCAGGCCGCGGACACGCTGCGTCTGCAGGAGTTGCGGTCGGCAGCCGAGGCGGAGGCCGGGGTGCCGGTCGAGCGGCGGTGTCGGGGGTTGTCGGCGGAGGTGGCGTTGGCTCGGCGGGTGTCCGGCAACGCCGGCAGCCGACACCTCGGATTCGCGCGGGCGATGGGCGAGATGCCCAACACCTTCGCCCGGCTCCGAGAGGGGTCGCTGTCGGAGTGGCGAGCGACCATCCTGGTCCGCGAGACCGGCTACCTGCAGGTCGAAGACCGCCGGGTCGTCGACCAGGCGCTGTGCGCCGACCCGGCGACCCTCGACGGTGTCGGGGACCGGGCGTTGGAGGCGCTGGCCAAGCGGATTGCCTACGCTCGGGATCCGCAGGCCGTGGTGGACCGGAACGCCAGCGCGCCGAAGGACCGCCGGGTGACCATGCGTCCGAAACCCGATGCGATGGTGCAGCTCTCAGCGCTGTTGCCCATGAAGGCAGGTATCGCCGCGTACGCCGCAGTGAAGCAGCATGCGGACGCGCTTGTCGGGGATGGCGACCGGACCCACGCGCAGGTCATGGCCGACACCCTCCTCGAACGACTCACCGGCAAGGCCGCGGTGGAGGACCTGCCCGTCGCGGTCGACGTCGTGATCACCGGTGATGCGCTCGTCGGGTTCTCCGACGCCGCGGCGGACGTTCCCGGTTACGGGCCGATCCCGGCTGACACTGCGCGGTCGCTGATCTCCGACGCCCTCGACGCCGATGCGCTGGTCACGCTGCGTCGGCTGTTCGCGAACCCGGATTCCGGCGCGCTCGTCGCGATGGAATCTCGGGCCAGGATTTTCCCGTCCGGCCTGCGGCGGTTCATCACCCGCCGCGACGTGTCGTGCCGGATGCCCTACTGCGACGCCCCGATCGCCGAGATCGACCACGCCCACCCCCACAACGACGGCGGGCCCACCGACAGCGTGAACGGCAACGGCCTGTGTCGGACCCACAACCGACAGAAAGAGAACTCCGGTTGGCAGGTCACGACCGCCATCACCGACGACGGCACCCACGAAGCCCTGATCCGCACGCCCACCGGCCACGAGCACTTGTCTCGCGCACCGGATTCACCGGGTCATGCCGCGGCGTGAGGGACGTGGATCGGGGTGGTGACGACGTGCATGTCTTCCGCCTCGGCCCACGCCTGCGCGCGGACAGGGTCGACGTGGGTGAGGACCGCGGCGGCCTGGGCTGTCCCGGCGTCGGCGGCGACCACCCGCACGACGGAGAGGTCGCTGTGTGGTCGAGGCTCGAATGGCCCGCGGGGGAGGTGGGCGATGTCCGCGGCGGTGACGACCGCGCACGCCCGGCCGTCGGCGATCTCCGCCGGGGACGGACTCCCGGAATCGAGGAACCAACCCCCGAGAGGCGGGTGCCCTGCGGTCGCACTCACCGACCCGACGGTCACCATCACGCCACATTGCAGACGGTCGGCGACGCGGTGCGCGGCGTGGTCGGCGAGGAAGGCGCGCCCGGTTGCCATCAACTCCAGGCGGACGTCGACGGGGACCTCGAGGATCCCGCCGCCGAGGCGCGGCCGGTGCCACACCGGGACCACGGGGTCGGTGGTCACGACGATGGGCGCCGTGCCGTCGGAGGTGAACCGCAGCCGGGTCAGGAACCGGTCGTCGGGGATCGAGCTGCGCCGGACCGACTGGGTCGCGCCGTCGGTGATGTCGGCGAAATGCAGTGCACGGGTGGCGATCTGTTCGAGCACGGCACTGACGAGGACCGGGGTTCCGGCCGCGGCGTCGACGGCGTGGATCTCCGCGCCCGGGTCGGTGCGATCCACGGTGAGCGCGACGTTGTGCACGTGGCGGGCGACCTCCCGCGTCGCGGAGTCGAGCGCGGCGGGCTCGGTGACCGACACCGCGATGTCGGTTCCGAGACCGGTGAACTGTGCGGTGGCGATCATGGCGGGCTCCTGTGTTCTCGTGGTGGTGACGCCCACGGTGCTCGCCGAACCTGGACACCGACTGTGAGCCGACCGAGAACCGGGTGTGACCGTCAGAGCAGGACGTATCCGTACCCGTGGTGCCGCGCGAAGCCCAGGCGGCGGTAGAGCCGGATCGCGGCGACGTTGTCCTGCTCGACCTGCAGGTAGGTGCGTCTGCAGCCGGTGCCGCGGGCCGCGTGCATCAGGGTGGTGATCACCGCGGACCCGATGCCGCGACCTCGGTGGTCGGGGTGGGTCCACAGACAGGACAACCCGAGCCACGGGGCGGCGGCCTCGGCGGACCGGGTGATCGCGCCGCGACCCGTCGCGACGACCACCCCGTCCACGACCACCGACGCGAACAGCAGCGTGCCGTCCACGACGGACCGCAGGACGTCGACCGCGACCGCGCGGTCCACGACCTCGTCGCGCCGACCGATCACCGTCTCGGACCACGCGTCGGACGGTGTGGGGGAGAGGTCGACGGGTACCGCGACGTGCCGAGGGCCCGCGGGGATGTCGCGGGTCATGGCGACCACCCGTATCTGGGGGACGCCGTCGGCCGGCGTACCCGGAGGCAGGACCCGGTCCGGCACCGTGACGAGGGGTGGGAGGCCGTGGTCGTCGTACCACCGGCGGATCACCGACAGGATCGCGACGTCGGCGCGAGCCCCGAAGCTCAGGGGGACAGCGGAGTTCGCGCGACGCGTGTAGCCGCCACCGGCGCGGAGGAGCCACCCGTCGACGGTCTCCCGGTCGGTGCCCGGCCACCCGTGCGCCGCCGCCGCCTCGAGTTCGCGGATCTCGCTGGTGCGCACAGCCCGGTCCGGCAGGACGCGGACGGCGAGGACGAGATCGCCGGGGACGGTGATCCGCTCGCCGTCCCGGTCGACGACGATCGCGTCGGCGTCGACGGACACCAGGGTGCCGGTGACATCCGATCGCGTCGCGGAGGGGTCCCGGCGCCAGTCACCCGGGGCGCCCTCGCCTTTCGCGTAGCGGACGACCACCCGGTCGCCGGGTGCCCCGACGGTCACTCGTCGGCGTCGTCGGGGTCGTCGTGGCCGAACGGATCGGGGTCCTCGCCCGGCGTCCACGTCAGACCCGGTGTGCCCCAACCGTTGCGCTTGATGGCCTTCTTCGCGGCGCGCGCGTTGCGTCCGATGAGGACGTCGACGTACAGCTTGCCGTCGAGGTGTCCGGTCTCGTGCTGGAGCATCCGCGCGAAGAACCCCGTGCCCTCGACGACGACCTCGGCGCCGGTGCGGTCGACGCCGGTGACGCGCGCCCAGTCGGCGCGACCGGTCGGGAACTGTTCACCCGGCACCGAGAGGCAGCCCTCCTCGTCGTCGTCGGGATCGGGCATGGTCTCGGGGATCTCGGACGTCTCGAGCACCGGGTTGATCACCTCGCCGCGGCGGCGGGTCGACGCACGCGTCTCGCCGGACGGGCAGTCGTAGACGAAGAACCGGCGCCCGACACCCACCTGGTTGGCGGCGAGACCGACACCGTGTGCGGCGTCCATCGTCTCGTACATGTCGTCGATGAGGGCGACCACGTCGGCCGGCGGGCGACCGTCGGCGTCGAGTTCGACCGTCGCCGTGGGCTCGTGCAGCACCGGCTCGCCGACGATGCAGATCGGGAGAATCGCCATGCGGGGGAGATTACTCGGCACATCCGGCGCGTCCGCCCGGCACGGCGCACCCGGGAATCCGCCTCCGACCGTGCTTAGATGATCCGTGAAACACATCGGTGTAACTCGGTCGGGACAGACGTGTCGCGCACCCGGTGTGTCCGCAGTGTGTACCTCGAGGGAGCGAGATGGACGGCGCAACCGCGCGTAGCCAGAAGGGGTCGGCAGGCCAGCCCTCCCCCGCCGACACGACCACACCCCAGAATCCCGACGGCCAACAGGTCGACGCGAACGTCGTCGGCCCGGACGGCCTGACCCGCCGTGAACACGACATCCTCGCCTTCGAGCGGCAGTGGTGGAAGTACGCCGGCGCCAAGGAAGAGGCCATCAAGGAACTCTTCGGGCTCTCCGCGACGCGCTATTACCAGGTGCTCAACGCCCTCGTCGACCGTCCCGAGGCGCTCGCCGTCGACCCGATGCTGGTGAAGCGGCTACGGCGTCTGCGTGCCAGCCGCCAGAAGGCACGTGCGGCGCGTCGTCTCGGCTTCGAGATCACCTGACTCTCTTTGTAGAGTGGCGCCCGTGACGACGCCGGAACGCGACTCCAACCGCCTGCCGCTGCGGGCCGGCGCGATGCTGTTGCTGGCCGTGGCCATCGTCTTCGTCGGCCTGGGCTGGCACTCCGCGGCCACGTCGGACAGCAACCCCGAGGCGCAGCTGCAGGCCGCCGCCGCGTCCTCGTCGGCGACACCGAGCACCACCGCGGCCCCGTCCACGTCGTCGACCGCGTCGTCGACAGGGACCCCCGGCGCGGCGGGGGAGAGCAGTGCCTCCGCGTCGAGCCCGCTGGTCTGCGTCTTCAACGCCGGCACCATCACCGGCCTCGCCGTCGAGGTCACCGACGCCCTGAAGGCCAAGGGCTACCGCACCAGCGCGCCGGGCAACCTGTCGACCTCGAGCATCACCGAGAACACCGTCTTCTACACGCCCTCGCAGCGGACGCAGGCGCAGCAGATCGCGTCCGACCTCGACGGCGGCGCCAGCATCGACGCTCGACCGTCGGCGTTCACACAGTGTCGCGGCGGTATCGCCGTCGTCGTCCTCACGCGCTAGGTGGGTGGCCGGGCGGGGCAGACCCGCCCGATATGATCGCCGGGACACATCCGGCCAGGCCCGGCGCCTGCACGCGAGGGAGAACCACCAGCGATGACGTTCCAGCCGACCCACCGCCGCTTCGCTCGTCGCGTCACCGCGGCCCTGGCCTCGGCTGCTGCCGTGGGTGCCGTCCTCGCCGCCTGCAGCCCGGGAGAGGATCCCTCGTCGACGCCGGGCACCACCCCGCCGGTCATCACCGGTGACCAGGCGCCCGGCGGTCTGGGCGAGGGCGAGTCCGGCAACGGCACGTCCGGGTCCGCCGCGGCCTCCGGCCAGTCCGAGTCGGGCTCGGCGCTCACCGCCTCGCTCATCTCGCCGTCGGGTACGCAGGTCGGGACCGCCCGGTTCACCTCCGCCGGCAGCGGCGTCCGCGTCGACGTGACCGTCACCAGCGGCATCACCCCGGGCTTCCACGGCATGCACATCCACTCGGTCGGCAAGTGCGAGAACAACAGCACCGCCCCGACCGGAGGCGCTCCGGGCGCGTTCCTCTCCGCGGGGGGCCACCTGCAGGTGAACGGTCGGACCGGGCATCCCTCCAGCGGTGACCTCGTCTCCATCCAGGTCGACCAGAACGGCCGCGGCGAGACGGTGACCACCACCGACGCGGTGACCCTGTCCGACATCACCGGCAAGGCGATCATCATCCACTCCGGCCCCGACAACTTCGCCAACATCCCGACCCGCTACGCGCCCGCCCCGGACAGCGAGACCCTCGCGACCGGTGACGCCGGGTCGCGGGTGGCCTGCGGGGTCATCGAGCAGGGGTGACCGCCCCGCCCGCCCCGGACGGACATCCGGTCGAGCGGGACCACATCGAGTTCAGCGGCTCGCCCGCCCCGACGCTGGGGGTGGAGTGGGAGTTCGCCCTCGTCGACAAGGTGACCGGCGAGCTGTCGAACTCGGCGGCGGCGCTGTTCGAGAAGGTCGTCGCCCATGACGACCCGGCCCTGCAGCAGCGCGTCCACCGGGAGCTGCTGCGCAACACCGTCGAACTCGTCACCGGCGTGTGCACGACGACCGGCGAGGCGATCTCCGACCTGCGCGGGACGTTGCGCATCGTGTCGGAGATGGCCGACGAGATCGGGGTCGACCTCTTCGGGGCCGGTACGCACCCCTACGGGGAGTGGTCGACGCAGCAACTGACCGATTCACCCCGCTACGCCGAGCTGATCGAACGCACGCAGTGGTGGGGTCGACAGATGCTCATCTGGGGCGTGCACGTGCACGTCGGCATCGACCGCCAGGAGAAGGTGCTGCCGATCGTCAACGCGCTGTTGGCGTTCTACCCGCACCTGCTGGCGTTGTCGGCGTCGTCGCCGATGTGGTCGGGTACCGACACCGGCTACGCCAGCAACCGCGCCATGATGTTCCAGCAGCTGCCGACGGCCGGCCTGCCGTTCCAGTTCACGACCTGGGAGCAGTTCGAGGCGTTCGTCGCCGACCAGAAGACCACCGGCATCATCGACGACATCAACGAGGTCCGCTGGGACATCCGACCCTCGCCCCGGTTGGGGACGGTCGAGGTCCGGGTCTGCGACGGGGTGTCCTCGCTGACCGAGCTCGGTGCGATCGTCGCGCTGATCCATTGCCTGGTCGTCGATCTCGACGACCAGTTCACCGCCGGCACCCTGCCCCGCGAGATGGCCCCGTGGCTGGTGCAGGAGAACAAGTGGCGCGCCGCCCGCTACGGCCTCGACGCGGTCATCATCACCGACGCCGACTGCTCCGAGCGCCTCGTCACCGACGATCTCGCCGACATCCTCACCCGCCTCGCGCCGACCGCCGCCCGCCTGGGGTGCACCGACGAGCTGGCCTCGGTGTGGTCGATCGTGACGGGCAAGGCGTCGTACCAGCGTCAGCGCGCTGTGCTGGAACGCACCGGCAGCATGTTCGACGTGGTCGCCGCGGTCGTCGCCGAACTCGACCGCGGCTGACCGCGACGAGCGGTCAGGACGACGGGCGCATCGCCTGCTGCTCGAGATCGAGGGCGAGCAGGGCGATGTGCGCCCGCGAGATGCCCTCGGGCAGAGCCAGATCGATCCCCGTCGTCTGCGTGATGCGGCGCAGACGGTAGTCGACGGTGTTCGGGTGGATGTGCATCCGTCGGCCCGTGCCCTTGCGGTTGAGGCCGGTCTCGAGGTGGACGCGCAGCGTCTCGAGCAGCTCGGGATGGTTCTCCAGGGGCGCGAGGGTGGCGGCGAGGTGATCGCGCGCCGGCCCGGGCCGGGTGATCTGGTACTCGATGAGGAGATCCTGCATCTGGTACAGACCCGGCGGGCGACGGATGGCCCGCACCAGGTCCATCAGCTCGTGGGTCTCCTCGGACAGCGTCGGGATGGTGTCGGTGGGTCCGGTCGCCTGGGTGGCGATGATGGGCGCCTCTGCCGTCGCGCTGATCTCCTCGAGCAATGCCGACGTCAGCCGCGGCATGTCGGTGTCGGCCGGGATCAGCACGGTGCCGCCCTTGTTCGACAGCAGCGTGAGCGCGCGGCCGTGGAAGAGCGAGCCGATCGCCGACTGCACGCGACGGAGCTTGCGGCGGGCGGCGATCTTGGTGTTGACGCGCGGGTCGAGCTCGTCGGGGTGCGGCGCGATCGCCATCGACACCACCTGGTAGTTCTGCGCCACCGGGAGTCCGGTCTGCCGCGCGACCGCCGACGCGGTGTGGCCGGCCAGCAGCGCCGACATCAGGGTCTGCGTCGCGGAGTGGTGCTGCCCGGCGACGAGGTGGTGTTCCTCGACGTACGCCGTCGAGACGGCGACGGTGAACGTGTCCAGCAGGCCCATCACCAGCCGGAAGGCGGGGATCAGCTCGGAGAAGTCGTCCGGGGACGCCTGCGCGGCGATGAGGTCGAAACCGACCTTGATGCCCTCGTGGTACGTGTGGATGATCGTGTCGAGCGGCACGCCCTCGCGGGCCCACTGCGCCGCGGCCTCCCGCAGGTGGGCGAGCTGGGCCTCGTCCGGCAGGGTGCCCTGGTCGAGGACGTCGACGGCCATCCGCAGGCACGTCTGCGTCACCGCGGTGACGTCACCGTGCAGCTGCTCGCCCGGAAGCGTGTGGCACGGCGCGACGTTGTCGGCGAAGTGCCCCACCATCTGGGTGGCCAACTTGTTGATGTCCGCCAGCGACCGGGACGCGGGGCGACCCGCGACGGTGATGGTCAGCCCTCCGGTACGTGATTCCTCGGCGCCGCTGTTCGACGTCATGACGTGATGACCCTCCCCGGTCGGTCGTCGCCAGCCATCCCCCACAGCGTGACGCGACGTTTCTGTGACGTGAACCATAACCGATGCTCACGATGGGGCAAAGCGTCCATACGAACACATATCGGTGGGACGCCCGTCGAGGCCGACCTGCTCACGTGTCGCGACCGCGGGGGGCCTGCTGCTCCGCGTCGGCGACCCGCTGCTCCTGGTACGCCAGCCGGCCGATGCGGTGGGCGATGACGGGGGCGGTGATCAGCGCGAACAGCCCGGAGAGCACGAGCATGCCGAAGTCGACGCTGCCCGACAGACGGATCATCGCGGCGAGGAGGACGAGCAGCAGACCGAACGTCTGCGGCTTCGTCGTGGCGTGCATCCGCGTCAGGGTGTCCGGGAACCGCAGGACGCCGATCGCGGCGGTCAGCGCCAGGAGCGCACCGAGCAGGACGAGCACGGCGACGACGACGTCGGTGATCACGCGCGGCCCCCGTCCCTGTCGCTCCTTGTGTCCCGTTTCCGCTCGGGGATGCCGTCGGCCTCGTCGAGCGCGCTGTCGGCGTGACCGGCGGCGGTGATGTCGGTGTCGACGTCCGTGCCGGCCACGGTGTCGTGGCCCTCGCCGGAGGCGTAGGCGGTCTCCTCGCGGGGCGGCAGGACGCGCACGACGTCGTCGCGGACGCGGAAGCGGGCGATGGCCGCCGAGCCGACGAAGCTCAGCAGCGCCAACGCCACGACACCGGGCACGACGGTCGAGTCCAGGCTGTAGGCCGCCCATCCGGCGAGGCTGCACATCGACAGCGCGATGAGCGTGTCGAGCGCCACGAGGCGGTCGAGCGTGCCGGGTCCCGCGAGCACCCGCACCATCGTGATCGCGGCGGCCGCGAGCAACATCGCGGCGGCGGCGACCCAGACGACCGTCATCGGTGATCACCTCCTGCGGGCGGGGTCGGCAACGGACGGTGGAACTCGTCGTCGATGCCGTGGTACGGGCTCGGATGCCACTCGCTGTCACGCTCGAACGCCCGGACGAACAGTCGTTCCACACGGGCCATCTGCGCGTGGAAGTCGCGGACCTTCTTCTGCGACGACACGTCGATCAGGTGCACGTACAGCAGCCGCCGACGGTGGTCGATCTCGACGACCATCGTCCCGGGGACGAGGTTGATGTAGTCGACGGCGAGGGTCAGCACGAGGTCGGACTTGATCGCCACCCGCGCGCGCAGTACCGCGCTGAGCGGGGGCCGACCCGGTCGGATCGCCAACCACGCCACCTCGGCGCTGGAGACGAAGAAGTCGCGGATCAACAGCAGGACCAGCAGCAGCACCGTGCCGGGGTGGATGCGTCCCTCGACGGGCACACGGGGAAGCGGCAGCAGGGTGAGGATGACGACGGCGACCGCGATGCCGCCGAGGATGTTCGCCCAGGAGATGGTGCCCCACAACAGCACCCACACGAAGGTGAGCCAGGCGATGGTCCACAGGCGGACGGCCACCTCGCGGCCGTCGGAGCCGAACCACGTCAGCACGTGCACGTGGTTCTTCACCCACACCCCGGCCCGCGTGGTGTACCAGGCGAAGTACATGAAGCCCACCCGCCACAGGTGGTGCAGCGAGCCGCGGACACGGCCCTTCGTCGGGGTGGGTCCCATCGGTCGGGTCATCGCGGACCTCCCAACACCGCGCTGAGGTAGACGCCGCGATCGCTCAGATCGCCTGCGGCGGTGGAGGCGAAGTCGAAGATCGGTCCCGCCCAGATGGTCAGGGCCACTCCTGCGACGACCATGATCATCGTGGGGACCACCATGCCGACGGGCATGCCGCCGACGTCCGCGCGGTCACCGAACGCGATGTCGCCCTCCTCGTCGACGAGCGCCGACGGGCCGATGTCGGCGAGGTCACCCTCGGGGGCGTCGGCGCGGGGACGCCAGAACGCCTTCGTCCACACGCGCGCCATCACGTACAGGGTGAGCAGGCTCGTGACGACCGACCCTGCGATGAGGACCCACGCCAGCACACTGCCGTCCTGGGTGCCGGCCTCGATGAGCGCGACCTTGCCGATGAAGCCGGAGAACGGCGGGATGCCACCGAGGTTCAGTGCCGGGATGAGGAACAGCCCCGCCAACAGCGGACTCGCGGCGAGACCGCCGAGGCGGCGCAGCGAGGCCGACCCCGCCTGACGTTCGATGAGACCGACGACCAGGAACAGCGTCGTCTGCACCAGGATGTGGTGCGCCACGTAGTAGATCGCGCCGGACAGGCCGAACCTCGACGACAGCGCGACACCGAAGATCATGTACCCGATGTGGCTGACGAGCGTGAACGACAGCAGCCGTTTGATGTCGGCCTGGGCGATCGCACCGAGGATGCCGACGAGCATCGTCAGCAGGCCCGCGATCAGCAGGACGGCGTCCATCGAGCCGCCCGGGAACAGCAGCGTGTGCGCGCGGATGATCGCGTACACACCGACCTTCGTGAGCAGGCCCGCGAACACGGCCGTGACCGGTGCCGGTGCGGTGGGGTACGAGTCGGGCAGCCACGTCGACAGCGGGAACACCGCCGCCTTGATGCCGAAGGCGACCAGCAGCACCGCGAACAGCGCCGTGCGGGTGCCGTCGGGTACGTCCTGCAGCCGTATCGCCATCTCCGCGAGGTTCAGCGTGCCGGTCGCGGCGTACGCGAAGGCGATCCCGGCCAGGAAGATCAACGACGAGACCATCGAGACCATCACGTAGGAGACACCGGCACGCACGCGGTCGGCGCTGGCGCCGAGGGTCAACAGCACGAAGCTCGCGGCGAGGAGCACCTCGAACGAGACGAACAGGTTGAAGAGGTCACCGGCGAGGAACGCGTTGCAGACGCCCGCGGTCAGGGCCAGGTAGGTCGGCAGGAAGATCGAGACCGGCTGTTCGGACGTGCCGTCCCGGATGCCCTGCCCGACGGCGTAGAGGACGACGCAGAGCAACACGATCGTCGAGACGACCAGCATCAGCGCGGACAGCTGATCGACGACGAGCGTGATGCCCAACGGACCGTTGTCGGTGCCGCGGGCGTCCCAGCCCCCGACGTGCAGGGCGTAGGTCCCGTGTCGGTCGGTCAGGTACAGCAGCAGGCACGACGCGACGAACGCGCCGGTGATCGCGACGATGGTGACCGCGCGCTGCACCCGCGGGCTGCGGCCCATCACGAGGGTCAGGGCCGCACCGATCAACGGCAGCAGCGTCGGCAGCACGATCAGCATCGCGAACCACGACCGGTCGACGCTCACTTCTTCTTCTCCTCGTCGAGGAGGGACTCGTCGTCGATGAGGTCGTCGGTGTCGGAGTCCTCGTCGGACGGCATGAGGTCGGCCTCGATCCGACTGCGCTTGCGCTCGCGGATCTCCTCCTCCGACAGGGGGTTCCCCTCGTCGTCGAACATGTCGCCGGCGGTGGTGTCGACGCCGGTGAGCGGGTCGTCGCTGCGGTCGCGGTCGGGCGCACCCGACAGCGACTGCGCGGAGACCTTGCGATCCTCGGGGTCGTCGGGGACGTCGTCGTCGGTGTTGATGGTGAACGAGCGGTAGGCCAGCGACAGGACGAAGGCCGCCACACCCATCGTGATGACGATGGCGGTGAGGACCATGCCCTGCGCCAGCGGGTCGGCGTCGGCGGGGCGGTTGTCCGACGTGCGCCCGTAGATCGGCGGGTTCCCCATGCTCCCGGCCGTGACGATGATCAGCAGGTTCACCGCGTTGCCGACGAGGAGCAGCCCCAGCAGCATCCGGATGAGGCTGCGCTCCAACAACATGTAGACACCGCACGCGGCGACGAGACCCACGACGATCAACAGGCCGAGGTTCACGGGGTTCGGGTCGACGTTCATGCGTTCGTCACCACCTCGGTGGTGTGACCGGCCTGCGCCGTCGTCGCCGTCTCCTCGATGTCGAGGCGGGCGCCGAGACTGCGCAGCACGTCGAGCACGAGGCCGACGACGATGAGGTACACGCCGAGGTCGAAGAACAGCGCCGTGACGAACTTGATGTCGCCCAGCACGGGCAGCGTGATCTCGATGGTCGCCGACGACAACGCCGGCGCGCCGATGACGACCGACGCGATCGCCGTGCCGGCGGCGAAGGCGAGACCGACGCCGAGGATGCGACCGGCGTCGAACGGGATGGTCTCGCCGAGTTCGTACCGACCTCCGGCGAGGTAGCGCAGCACCAGCGCCATGCCCATCGTCAGGCCACCGGCGAAACCGCCGCCGGGGGAGTTGTGGCCCGCGAAGAAGAAGTAGATCGAGAGCACCACCATCGTCGGGAAGATGAGGCGTGTGGTCGCCTCGAGGACCATCGAGCGGTGACGCGGGTCGCGCAGCTCGCTGCCCCGCAGCCAGGTGGTGCGCGCCAACGGCATCGGGGGTTCGGGCGGGGTCGACGACGTGTCGCCGGCGGCGACGCCGTCGGGGTCGGCACCCTGGTGGCGGGCCGCGTCGGCGACGCGCGGTGCGGCGCCGAACCGCCTGTGGCGGAACACCATCGACGCAACACCGGTCGCCGCGACGAGGAGTACCGACACCTCGCCGAGGGTGTCCCAGGCGCGGATGTCGACGAGCAGGACGTTCACCGCGTTGGCGCCGTCGCCGTACTCGTAGGCGGCCTTGGGGAGGTCGACCGCGACGCCCTGGGTGCTGCGGGCGGCCGCGGCGAACAGGCCCATCACGACGAGCAGTCCGCCGAACGCCAGCGCGATCAGCGCGCGCAGCGGTCGGAAGCCGGTGAGGTGTCGCTTCTCCGTCTCCGCCGGCAGCTTCCGCAGCACCAGCACGAAGATGACGAGGCTCAGGGTCTCGACGAGGAACTGGGTGAGGGCGAGGTCGGGCGCGCCGTAGAACGCGAAGATCATGCCGCAGCCGTAGCCGGTGACGCCGACGATCAGGGTCGCGGCGAGACGGTTGCGCAGGATGGTCGCCGCGAGCGCGGCCGCGATCATGATGACGCCGACGACGACCTGGATGGTGGAGTCGAACCCGGCCACCGACAACCGGTTCCGGTTGCCGAGGAACAGGGCGACGAGCGGGGTGACCACCAGCGTCACCATCACCACGCCCTGCGTCACGGGCAGCGAACCGGTCTGCGTCACGCGGGTCAGCGCCAGCGACGCGACGTCCGCGCCGCGCAGCACGGCGTCGTAGATGCGGTCGGCGTTGCCCAGCGGCGGGGTGGTGAACCCGAGTCGGCGACGGCGGGCGCGCAGGACGACGAAGGTCGCGACACCACCGACGATCACCACCGCGGTGAGTCCGAGTGCGGGGGTGAGCCCGTGCCAGAACGCGAGGTGCTCGATCTCGTGACCGTTCGCGGGCAGCGTCACCGCGTAGCGCTCCAGGATGTCGCCGAGCGGCGACGCGAGGAACCCGGCGACGACGCCGGCCACCGCGAGCAGCCCGGCGGGCACGAGGAACGCCGGGGACGGCCGGTGCATGCGCGCCACCGCCGCACTCGGCCGGCTCTGCACCTTGCGCCCGAACCCGCCCCACAGGAATCGGACCGTGTAGGCCATCGTCAGCACCGACCCGACGACCACGACCGCGGTGAGGACACCGCCCTCCCAGCCGCCGACGCCGCGGTACTCCAGCAGGGAGGCCAGTGCGGCCTCCTTGCCGACGAAGCCCATCGTGATCGGCAGACCGGCCATGCTCGCCGACGCGAGCGCGGCGATGATCGCGAGAGCCGGTGCCGCCGAGCCGAGTCGGGCGAGCTTGCGGACGTCGCGGGTACCGGTCTGGTGGTCGATGATGCCGACGACCATGAACAGCGAGGCCTTGAACAGCGCATGCGCGACGAGCATGGCGACCCCGGCCAGCGCGACGTTCGCGTCGCCGACGCCGACCAGGATCATGAGGAAGCCGAGCTGCGAGACGGTGCCGAAGGCGAGGATCAGCTTGAGGTCGAACTCCCGCAGCGACCGCCAGCCGCCCAGGATCATCGTCAGCCCGCCGAGGCCGACGCACAGGATCTGCCAGGCCAGCAGGTGCGAGTAACCCGGCGCCAGCCGTGCGATGAGGAAGATGCCGGCCTTCACCATCGCCGCCGCGTGCAGGTAGGAGCTGACCGGTGTCGGGGCGGCCATCGCGCCGGGCAGCCAGAAGTGGAACGGCACGATCGCCGACTTGCTCAGCGCACCGATCACGATGAGCACGATCGCGACGGTGACCGCGGTGCCCGACGGCGGCGAGGCGATGACGTCGGACAGCAGATAGCTGCCGGCCCGCTCGCCGAGGACGATGATCCCGGCAAGCATCGCCAGTCCGCCCGCGGTGGTGACGAGCAGTGCCTGCGTCGCGGCGCGCCGGGACGTCGCGCGCTGCGCGTAGAAGCCGACGAGCAGGAACGACAGGACGGTGGTCGCCTCCCAGAAGATGTAGAGGACGATCATGTTGTCGCTGACGACGAGACCGAACATGGCCGCGGCGAAGGCCACCATCTCGCCGCCGAAACCGGCGACGCGCCGCTTCACCTCGTCGAAGTACTCCGCGCAGTAGCAGAGGACCAGGGCGCCGACGCCGAGGACGAGCACGGACATGACCGCGCCGAGGGTGTCCATCCGCAGGTCGATGTCCATCCGCAGCGCGGGGACCCAGGAGATCCGCTCGGTCCAGGGGTGATCCTCGGTGGGCCAGCGCATCGCGACGACGACGGTCGCCGCGGCGGGAGCCAGTGCCAGCACGTAGAAACCGCGCCGCCCGAGCCACGTCATGATCGCGGGTGCCAGCCCTGCCGTCACGGCGAGGGCGAGCAGTATCGCGAACACGGGGGGCACCTCGTCTCGTCCGGCGTGGGCGGGGTGTCACGGACCGCGCAGGCCGACGCCGCTGCTCATCCGCGGTGACGACTCTACCGTCCGTGTCCGTTTGCCGAGGTGTCGGCCCGACGCGCCCGGCCGCCTGCCGGTAGGTTGCCTCACCGAACGGAGGGACACCATGCACGCCACATCGACCGCCGCCCCGCGGCACGTCCTCTCGCGCACGACGATCCTGATCGCTGCCGTCGCCGTCGCCGTGTGCGGTCTGCTCGGTGCGTGCGGCTCCGGGTCGGGCTCACCGTCGGAGTCGACCGGTCCGTCGGCGCTGTCGCTGCCGTCGGACTTCCCGAGGTCGGACGTGCCCGTCCTCGACGGGCCGCTCCTGTCCACCGGCGGGACGGCCGACGAGGGCTGGAACCTCACGGTGCAGGGCCCGGCCAACGCGACGACCGCCCTCGACGACGCGGTCGCGGACCTGACGAAGGCGGGCTACGCGGTGCAGCAGCGGACCACCGACGGAGGCAACAAGGTGGTGGTCCTCACCGCCACGAAGTCGGGCACCCGGTACACCGTCGAGGTCGGCGCGGTCGCCGGTGCCGCCGGCGGCGGCAACTCGGTCTTCTACCAGGTGACCCGCGGCTGAGGCCGTTCGCAGCGACCTGACAGGTCGGTGGCAGCACCCGCGGAGTGGGGCTGCGCATCGTGTCGACGGGCGGCGAGAAGCCGCTTGTCCGACAGACCGGGCGCGCCGGGCGCGTCCGCCGACCGATTGGCCACACCATGTCCACCGAGACCTTCCCGTCCCATCCGGCCCCCGCACCGATGGCGCAGCCCGCGTCCGCCGGCTTCGCCGACTCGATGCGACGACGCTCCACCGAGTTCAAGAACGCCCTCATCGCCGGCGGCGTCGGCATCGCGATCGCCTTCATGGCCGCCGGGTTCGGGCTCGGCTACTGGGCGGGCGACGCGGGTTCGTCGTCGTCCACGCCGGGCGTCACACAGATGGGCGGGCAGATGGGCCAGATGGGTGGCGGCCAGATGGGCGGGCCGATGGGCCAGATGGGGCAGGGCCAGACCGGCTCGGGTCAGACCGGGTCGGGTCAGACCGGATCGGGCCGTGTGCCCGGACAGATCCAGCAGGGTCAGACGCAGCAGGGTCAGACGGGGTCGGGTCAGACGGGGTCGGGTACGGCGTCGTCGGCCACGAGCTGACGGCGGCGCCGGGTCGGCGTCAGGGCCGGCCCGGCCGCCGCAGCCCGAGGCGCGCCTGGGACCGGATGGGTCGGGTGCGGTCCCGCCCCCGGGCGGCCCGTCGTTCGGCGCGCCGCTCGGCAGGCGGCTTGTCCCAGGTGTGCGGACGCTTCGCCGCCCACCGGCTGGCCCGCCAGGCGAACGGGATGTGCGCGAGGTAGCCCGCGATGAGCAGCAGCATCAGCAGGTACGGGAACGTCACCAGGAGCGCCGCGGCGATGGCGACGAGGATGAGGATGCCGACGAGGTTGCGGGGTGCGACGGACATGGTCTTGATCGAGACGGTCGGGATGCGGCTCACCGCCAGGCCCGCGGTGATCAGCACCCAGGCCCCGACGACGGGCGTCGACGTCCACCACCCGGTCCCGAACTGCTGCTCACACGCGACGGGCAGCAGCGCGATGATGGCCGACGCCGGCGCCGGCACACCGGTGAAGTAGTCCTTCGTGTACTCGGGCGCGGTCACGTCGTCGTCGAGGATGTTGAACCGCGCGAGCCGTAACACGATGGCGCACACGAAGATCAGGACGATGACCCAGCCGGCGTCCTGTCCCCGCAACAGAAGCAGGTACACGGTGAGCGCCGGCACGACGCCGAAGTTGATGGCGTCGGCGAGGGAGTCGAGCTCGGCGCCGATGCGGGTGGTCGCGTCGAGCAGACGGGCGATCCGGCCGTCCACGCCGTCGAGCAGGGCGGCGGCCGCGATCATCCCGACCGCGAGGTCGACGCGGCCGTCGAGGGCGAAGCGTGCCGCCGACAGACCCGCGCAGATGGCGAGGACGGTGAGACCGGACGGGACGAGGAGCCGGCCGGCGGTCAGGTCGGGGACGCGGCGGTCGCCGCCGGTGCGCCCCGGTCGTCGCAGTCGCGACGACGGCGCGCCCGATCTGCGTCGCGACGCCTCGGGGCGCGCGGCCCGTTGCTGGACCACTAGAGCCTCGCCAGGACGGTCTCTGCACCGACCGCCCGTTGGCCGGGCAGCACCTCCGGCTGGGTCCCGGCGGGCAGGTAGACGTCGACGCGCGACCCGAAGCGGATGAGCCCGTAGGTCTCGCCGAGCCCGACCCGGTCGCCGGGCCGTTTGTCGTTGACGATGCGTCGTGCGAGCAGGCCGGCGATCTGCACGACGCCGACGTCGGTGCCCGCGTCGGTGCGGAGGTGCATGCAGGTGCGCTCGTTCTCCGCGCTCGCCTCGGGCAGGTCCGCGGACAGGAACCGTCCGGGGGTGTGCGTCACCGAGACCACCTCACCGGCGACGGGACTGCGCTGGACGTGGACGTCGAGGATGCTCAGGAACGTCGACACCCGCGGCAGCGGTTCCGCGCCGAGGCCCAGTTCCGGCGGCGGCAGCGCGACGTCGACGAGCGTGATCTCCCCGTCGGCGGGCGCGACGACGGCCCCCGTGGCGGTCGGGGGGACACGGTCGGGGTGGCGGAAGAACGCCGCGCACGCCACGGACGCGGCCAGGGCCGGGGTGCGGATCCAGCGACGATTGCGGCCCGCGAGCGCCAGTGCGGCGGGCGCGGCGACGAAGGGCAGCCCGGCCGGGTGGACCGGCGGCAGTGTGTGTCCGACGAGTTCGACGACGTGGGTGAGCCCGCGGGTGTGGCGCGTCAGCCGGCCGCGATCGCCGGCGGGGGCTCCGGGGACGGCGGAGGCGGTGGGCTTCGGGCGTCGTGCCACGTGCCTCGACCGTCCCTTCCTCGCCGGTGCGCCGGGCCTCGGCGCGGGTTCTCGGACCGCCAGCCTAACGGCTCGTCTGCGGGCGCGCGGAATCGTCGGGCGTCGGGATGCGTGCCCAGTCGTCCAGCAGGAGCACGGCGACGGACTCCCCGGCCGCGATGTCGTCGGCGTCCTCGGGGATGTCGATGAGGGCGTTCGCCGAGGCCAGATAGCGCAGGTGATGCGACGACGGGGGTCCGATCGGGTGGACGCGGAGCACACCGTCGGGTGCGGTCTCGACGACGCCCCGGCGGAACTGGCGTTTGCCGCGTGGTGATCGCAGGTCGTCGGTGAGGGCGGCCGTCGTCCGCGGGCGGTCGCGCGGCAGCGACAGGGCGGCGCGCAGGGGCGGGCGGACGAAGATCTCGAACGACACCTGCGCGCTGACGGGGTTGCCGGGCAGCGTGACGATCGCGACGCTGCGTCCGATCGCGGTGGTGTAGCGGCCGCTGCCCTGCGGCATGCCGGGCTGCATCGCGACCTTGACGAACTCGACGTCGTCGCGGGCGAGCGCGTCCTTCACCACCTCGTAGGCGCCGGCACTGACGCCGCCGGAGGTGAGGACGAGGTCCGGCGGATCGGGAGAGTCGACGACGGCGTCGAGATGCGCGCGGAACTCCTCGACGTCGTCGGGCACGAAGTGCAGGGCCGTGGCGCGACACCCGGCCGCGGTCAGGGCGGCACACAGCATGGCGCCGTTCGATTCGTGGATCTGCCCGTGCTGCAACGGTTGTCCGGCGGCCACGAGCTCGCTGCCGGTCGACAGGACGACGACATGGGGCCGGTCCGGGACGACGACGTCACCGATCCCCAGCGCGGCCAACAGGCCGATCTGCGGCGCGCCGAGCACGGTCCCCGCCGGCAGCGCGAGGTCGCCCGCGGCGATGTCGGAACCGGCACGGCGCACGGACGTCCCTGCGTCGACACCGCGACGGATCGCGACCGTGTCCGTGCCGCCGTCGGTGTACTCGACCTGCACGACGGCGTCCGCGCCGTCGGGCATCGGTGCACCGGTCATGATGCGGTGGGCCGTCCCCGGGGACAACGTCAGCACGTCGGTCCGCCCGGCCGGGATGTCCTGCGCCACCGGCAGACGAGTGGGGGAGTCGTCGGTGGCACCCGCGATGTCCGCGGCACGGACGGCGTACCCGTCCATCGCGGAGTTGTCGAAGCCCGGCAACGAGATCGGTGCGTGGACGTCGTCGACGACCACGCGACCGAGGGCGTCGGGGAGCGCGACCCGCACCGGCGGTCGCGGTGTGATGAGGTCCGCGACGCGACGGGCGTGGTCGGCGACGGGACGCAGCGTCTCGCCGGGCCGCAGCGGGTGGTCGTGTCCGCTCACGCGGACGTGTCCGTCGCCGCCAGACCCCGCAGGAACAGCGCCTCCGTCAGTGCGGTGCGGGCGATCTCGTCGGGATCGACGCTCTCGTCGGCGGCGTGGATGCGGCAGCGGGGCTCCTCGACACCGAGCAGCGCGATCTCGGCGCCGGGGCAGATCTCCGACAACACCGTGCACAGTGGGATGGAGCCACCCTGTCCCGAGCGCACGACCGGACGGTCGTAGGCCTCCTCCATCGCCGCGGTCAGGGCCTGGTACCCCGGGCCGCTGGTGTCGGCGGCGAACGGCGCGCCTGCGGCCTCCGGTTCCACCGTGACGCGCGCGTTCCACGGGATGTGGGCGCGCAGATGGTCTTCCAGCGCGTCGCGGGCCCGAGCGGGGTCGATCCCGGGCGGCACCCGCAGGTTGAGCATCGCCGCGGCGTGCGGGGCGATCGCCGACGCGGCGTTCTGTGTCGACGGCGCGTCGATGCCGATCACCGTCACCGCCGGACGCGCCCACACCATGTCGGCGGGAGGGGCCGACCCGAGGAGGTCGACGCCGTCGAGGACGGTGGCGTCGGCGCGGAACGTGTCCGGATCGTACGGAGCCCCGTCGAAGGTGCCGGTCGCGTCGAGTCCGTCGACCGTGGTGTCCCCGTCGGCGTCTCGCAGGCTCGCCAGTCCCGCGATCAGCGCGGCCAGGGCGTCCGGCGCCGCGCCGCCGAACTGGCCGGAGTGCACCCGGGACGCAAGCGTCTCGACCTTGACCTTGACGTTCACCACGCCCCGCAAGCTGGTGGTGAGCGTCGGTGTCCCGATGCTCACGTTGCCGGTGTCGCAGATGAGGACCACGTCGGCGGCGAAGAGGTCGGGTTGGTCCCGCGCGAGGTGGTCGAGTCCCTCGCCACCGGCCTCCTCGGACCCCTCGACGACGACGCGGATCCCCACCGGGAAGCCTGCCGTGTCGTCGTCGCGGAGGGCGCGCAGCGCGGTGAGGTGTGCGACGACGTTGCCCTTGCAGTCCGCGGCGCCGCGTCCGTACCAGCGCCCGTCGCGCTCGGTGAGCGTGAAGGGTGGGGAGGCCCAGTCGGCGTCGTCGGCGGGCTGCACGTCGTGGTGGGCGTACAGCAGGACCGTCGGCGACCCCTCGGGCCCGGGGTGGTGGCCGATGACGGCGTGACTGCCGTCGACCGTGCAGATCGACGAACACGGCACGCCGGCCTCGGTGAAGGCGTCCACCACCCAGGTCGCCGCGTCCTGGCACGCCTGCTCGCGGCCCGGCGCCCCGTGCACCGAGGGGAACGCGACCAGCTCGGCGAGATCGGTACGGGCGCGCCCCATGAGGTCGTCGACGACCGGTCGCAGCGGCGTCGTGGCGGTGGTGGTGTCGGCCGGATCCGGCGTCGGGGGCATGGGACTCAGCATGCCAGTGACGGGCGCGATGCGGCCCGTACAGGGGGCGACTAGATTCGCGTCATGGTCGGGTTGCTGCTGGACATCGACGGGGTGCTGGTCACCTCGTGGCGCCCGCTGCCCGGTGCGGTGGAGGCCCTCGACGCGCTGGAGCGGCAGGGTGTCCCGCGGATGTTCCTGACCAACACGACCTCGAAGTCGCGGCATCAGATCGCCGAGTCGCTGAGTGCGTGCGGTCTGCGCGTCGGTGCGGAGGAGATCCTGTCGGCCGCGCGTCTGACGGCGGAATTCCTCGGTGCGGAGTACCCGGGGCGTCGGGTGTGGGTGTTGAACAAAGGCCCCATCGCGGAGGACATGTCGGGTGTGGAGATCGTCGACGGGCCGGACGACGCCCCCGAGGTGATCGTGCTGGGCGGTGCGGGCGACGGGTTCACCCACGACGCGATGTCGCGCGTGCTGCAGATGATGTTGGACGGGATCCCGGTCGTCGCGATGCACCGGTCGATGACGTGGTCGACCGACGACGGCATCAAGATCGACACCGGCGTCTACCTCGAGGGTCTGGAGAAGGCTGCGGGGCAGTCGATCCGGGCGATCGGGAAGCCGTCGCCCATCGGGTTCCGGTCGGCGGTCGAGGTGCTCGGCATGGAGCCGACGTCGGTGGTGATGGTCGGTGACGACCTGCACAACGACGTGCTGGGTGCGCAGGCGTCGGCGTTGCGGGGAGTGCTGGTGCGGACGGGGAAGTTCCGCGCCGACGAGCTCGACCGTGTGCTCGCCGACGAGTTCGGTCCCGTCCCGGACCACGTCATCGACTCCGTCGCCGATCTCCCCGACCTCGTCGCGTCCCTGGAGATCTGAGAGTTCGTCGGGAGTCAGCCGCGCTCGGCCGCCGCCTTGATCTTGACGAGGGTCTCGCGCATGCCCTCTTCGAGCTCGGCCTCGAACGAGTCGTTGCCGCCGAAGGCGAGGTCGACGAGCGTCGACGAGACCTTCGTGGTCTTGCCGTTCTTCGCCTCACGACGCTCGGTGAGACGCACGCCGGTGTCGGTCGGGGTGATCTCGAAGCCCCAGACCGTGTGGTTCTCGGCGATCCGGTAGGCGATCTGCTTGTTCGGCTCGAACCGCACGACCTTCGCGGTGGTGGGCCACACCAGCAGACCGCGCTTGTTGACGTTGATGGTCTTGGCGCCGAGCTTGACGGTCCCGCCGCGCACGATCACCTTGCGGCACTGCGGGCTCCACTCGCCCATGCGCTTCAGGTCCGACACGATCGACCACACCTTGTCCGGGGTGGCGGCGATCTCGGTCGACTGTTCGATCAGCGGGGCGGCCATGGTGACTCCTTCGTCGCGGGGCGAGGTGAGTGTAACCAGCGGTACCCGGTACCACACCTCGCCCCCGACGGAGCGTGCGTGCCCCTAGATGAGGGTCAGCATGTCGTGGTCGGCCACCGAGTCCGACAGCACGCGCAGGTGGTCGTCGGCGGTCCCGATGGTGCGCGCGATCGCCGTCAGACGGCTGACGACGTGGCCCACCGGGTACTCCGCGGTCAGGCCGATGCCGCCGTGCAGCTGGATGGTCTCCTGCCCGATCAGCCGCGCCGACTTGCAGATCTGCAGCTTGGCGCGTGAGGCGGTGGCCGGGTCGACGTCGTCGTCGGCCAGCCGCATCGTGGCGTAGGTGCTGATGCTCCGGGCGAGCTCGAGCTCGACGTACATGTTCGCCGCACGGTGCGTGAGCGCCTGGAACGTCTTCAGCGGGACGCCGAACTGCTTGCGCGACTTCAGGTACTCGGTCGTCTGGTCGAGCGCCTGCTCCATGGCGCCGACGGCCTCGGCGCACAGCAGGGTCTGCGTGACGACCTCGGCCTTGGTGATGACCGCGGCGGCGTCGTCGACGGGCAGATGCGTCGCGGCCGCGCCGTCGAAGGTGATGCGCGCGGCCCGACGGCGGTCGTGGGTGCGCAACGGGGTGCGGGTGACCCCCGACGCGTCCGCGTCGACGACGAACAGCGTCGGTGCGCCGTCGAGGGTGGCGGTCACGACGATCTTCCCGGCGACGTCACCGGCGAGGACGGGCACCTTGGTGCCGGTGAGCGTGTGTCCGTCGCCCGACGCGGTGGCCGTGGTCGACAGTGCGGCCGCGGGCCAGCGGTCACCCGGCTCCTCGTGGGCATAGGCGAGCACGAGTTCCCCGCCCGCGACGGCCTCGACGATCTGGCCGCGCAGCGCGTCGTCGGTGGTGGCGGCGATCGCGACGCCCGGGGTGGCCATGCCCGTGATGAACGGCTCGGGTGCGAGCGAACGCCCGAACTCGCCTGCGACGACGGCGGTCTCGGCGAAGCCGGCACCGGCGCCCCCGTCCTCCTCGGAGAACGGGAGTCCGAGGATGCCGATCTCGGCGAGCGAACCCCAGACCTTCTCGCTCCAGCCGCGGTCGGTCTCGGCGACGTCGCGCAGCTTCTCGACGTCGTAGGCGCGCCCGAGCACCTCGCGGGCTGTGTCACGCAGGAGCGTCTGCTCCTCGGTCAGTTCGAAATCCATGGGGGAGTGACCCTCTCGTGTGGTCTCGTGGGGGAAAGGTCGGGTGGGTCGGCGACTAGAGGCCGAGGATGCCCGAGGAGATGATCTGGCGCTGGACCTCCGACGACCCGCCGTAGATCGAGACCTTGCGGGTGTTCAGGTAGGTCGGCATGGCCAGGTGGGCCCACTCGGAGTCGTCGACGGCAGGGTCGAACACCGTGAGCGCGTCGTTGCCGGCGAGGTCGGTCATGAGCTCGGTGACGTCCTGCGTGATCTCGCTGCCGCGCAGCTTGAGCACCGACGACGCCGGGTTCGGCTTCCCACCGGTCTCCGAGGCGATGACCCGCAGCTGGGTGAGTTCGAGTGCGAGCAGCGCGTTCTCGAGCTCGACGAAGCGCGCACGCATGTGCGGGTCGTCGAGAAGGGTGCCGTTCGCGGTGGTGATCGACGCGGCGAGCTCCTTCGCCCGGGCCAGGCGGATCTTGTTGTACGAGACGCGGGCGATGCCGCCACGCTCGTTCGACAGCAGGAACTTGGCGTAGCTCCATCCTTGGTTCTCCTCGCCCACGAGGTTCTCCACGGGCACGCGCACGTCGGTGAACCAGACCTCGTTGACCTCGTGGCCACCGTCGATCAGCTGGATCGGGCGGCGCTCGATGCCCTCTGAGTTCATGTCGATGAGCAGGAAGCTGATCCCGGCCTGCTTCTTCGGGGCATCCGGGTCGGTGCGGACCAGGCAGAAGATCCAGTCGGCGTACTGCGCCAGCGTGGTCCAGGTCTTCTGACCGTTGACGATGTAGTGGTCGCCGTCGCGGACGGCCTTGGTCTTCAGCGACGCGAGGTCGGAGCCGGCCTCGGGCTCGGAGAAGCCCTGGCACCACCAGATGTCGAGGTTGGCCGTCGCCGGCAGGAAGCGGTCCTTGATCTCCTGCGAGCCGAACTGCGCGATGACCGGTCCGACCATCGCGGCGTTGAACGCCAGCGGTTCCGGCACGGCTGCCAGGTTCAGCTGGTCCTGCCAGATGTGGCGCTGCACCGGGGTCCAGTCCTTGCCGCCCACCTCGACGGGCCAGTTCGGGACGGCGATGCCCTCCTCGTTGAGGATGCGCTGGGTGGTGACGATGTCCTCGGGGAACTTGAGGGCGCCCTTGGCGGACCGTTCCCGGATCTCCTTGGGGATCTTCGTGGTGAAGAACGTCCGCATCTCGTCGCGGAAAGCTGCCTCGTCGGGCGTGAGCTGCAGGTGCATACCTCCTTGATACTCCCGGGTAGCTTCCGCCGGAAGCACGACCCCGTATCGGGCCCCGGCGAGAAGGTCGCAGGTCGGCAACGCCCGATCCGGGCATCTCGACCCGGCCGATGCGATGTGATGGGGACAGGGGGCGAGCGAGAGGTGGGTGTCGGGTGTCGTTCGTCCTGGGGTTCGCGCCGTGGATCCTCTTCTGGGTGCTCGTGGGCAACACGGGTTTCGTCGTCGCCGTGGCCTGTGCGACGGCCGGCGCCGTCCTGGCGGTCGCGCTCGGCCGGTCGCGTGACCACCGGTGGCGATCCCTCGACGTGGGGACGGCGGCCGTCTTCGTCGTCCTGCTGATCGTCGCGCTGACCGTCGACGACGCGGTGCTGGAGCGATGGCTGCAGCCGCTGGGCAACCTGGGGTTGTTCCTCGTGGCGCTGGCGGGGGTGCTCGTCGGCCGACCGTTCGTGCGGGAGTACGCCGCGGACGCGGTCGACGAGGCCACCGCCCGGACCGACGGGTTCCGCGCCATCACCCTCGCGATGACCTGGATGTGGGTCGGCGCGTTCGCCGTGATGACGCTGGTGTCGTTCGTGCCACCGCTCGTCGACGGGAGCGCCACCGTCCGTGACGCGGACCGTCCGCTGTCCGTCGTCTGCTACTGGGTCATCCCGTTCGTCGTGCTCGGTCTCGCGGGCGCCGTGTCCGGCGCGTTCCCGCCGTGGTTCGACAAGCAGTCGTCGACGGTGGCCGCGCGGTCCCGGCCGGCGACGCCGGTCGATCAACCTCCGGCCCCGCCGGACATCACCGACGAGTCCATGGCGCTGGACCTGCCCGAGGAGAGTCGTCACGACGACGCGTTCGTCGTCACGGTCACCGGACTCGACCCCGACGCCGACGTCGATCTGGAGTGCGCGGGCGTCGACCTGGTCGGGCGACGGTGGACGTCGTCGGCGCGGTTCCGTGCGTCGACCGACGGGACGGTCGACACCGGCCGCGACGCGCCGCGCGAGGGTGACTGGCCGGTCGCGGACCCCGCCGCGCCGATCTGGGCGATGCGACCCGAGTCCACCGACGACCTCGTCGACGAGATGTTCGTCCCGCCGGCCGAGGCCTGGTCGGTGACCGTCACGATTCGTCGGGACGGACGAGATGTGCTGCGGCGCTCCGTCACCCGATCCCACGGCGACCACGGCGTGCGCGTCGAGGACGTCGACCTCGGTGGCAGGCCGGCCGTCGTCGCCCGGCCTCCCGGCGAGCGCCCGGCCACCGGGTGGCCCGTCGTCCTCTGCTTCGGCGGGTCCGAGGGCGGTGTCGACTCGCAGCGCTCGACGGTCGCGATGCTGGCCTCGCGCGGCCACCTGGCGGTCGCGGGATCGTGGGCCGACGAGCCGACCGCGCCGGACGAGGCGACCGTCGTCGACGTCCCGCTCGAACGGTTCACGCGGGCGCTGACGGAGGCGTGCGCCCTCGACGACGCCAACCCGTTGCAGGTCGTCGCGATCGGGATCTCCCGCGGCGCCGAGGGTCTGCTGGCCGCGGTCGCGCTCGCCGGTTCGGCCATCCGGGACACCGTCCTGTCCGGCCTCGTCCTGGTCAGCCCGTCGTCGGTCAGCTGGCAGGCGGTCGGTCCCGACGGTGACATCCCGGAGACCCCGTCGTGGCGATGGTCGGGCGCGCCCGTGCCCGCGGTGCCCGTCCCGACCGGACGGCTGATGCCGCAGCTGGTGGCGGAGGCGGCGACGGTCCGACGCGACATCGCCCGTCGGCGTCCGAGCCTGCTCCGCCTCTGGCCTGCCTACGCCGCCGGGCTCGATCTCGCCACCGACACCCCTCTCCCCGAGGGTCCGTCACTGGGTGCGGGTGTCCCGGTGCCGGTGCTCTGCATCGCCGGGGCCGACGACGCGCTGTGGCCGTCGGCGCGGATGGCGCACGCCCTGGTCCGCGGTCGGGGTCTCGACGAGGACAGGCTCGTCGTGCTGCCGGGCGCCGGGCACCTGATCCGGTTCGGCGAGTTCCCGACCGCGGCGCAGTGGACCGGCGGCATCGCCTTCGGTGGTGATCGCCTCGGTCAGGCGCTCGGCCAGCGTGCCGCCCGGGAGGCGCTGCTGGCGTTCCTCGCCCGGGTGACGGCCTGACCGGTCAGGCCGCGCACTCCGCGAGCTCGGTCTCGACGTCCTCGGCGGTCTCGTCGGCGCCTGCTCGGCGACCCGTCAGGACGGCCGCCGCGGCGGCGATCACGACGAGACCGACGATGAACAGCGCGTACCCGACCGCGGTCGGGGTGAGGCCGACGTGGGTCGCGAGCAGGCCGGCGACCACGGCCGGGACGCTGAACGCCGTGTAGCTGAGCGCGAACACCGCCGCGAAGACGCGGCCACGATCGCTCGGCGCGGTGGCGGTGGCCATGGTCGTCATGACACCGAGCAGCGTCGTGCCGAAGCCGATGCCCGCGATGACCGACCCCGCGACGTAGAGCGGCGCGGACGTGAGCAGCGTCGCCGCCATCGTGACCAGCACGCCGGCACCCAGCGCGCCGTAGCCGAGAGCGATCGCCACCCGCGACGGCAGCCGCGTCCCGAAAGCGGCGGCGGTCGCCGCGCTCCCGAAGAACGAGCAGAGGATCGCCCCCGCGGCGGCGTGGTTCGTCACGCCCAGCACCTTCGCCGCGATCGACGAGCCCAGCGACAGGTAGAGCCCACCGAGTGCCCACGTCGCCGCCATCGCCGGTGCGGCGGCGAGGAAGGTGGAGCGGACCTCGCCGGGCACGGACATCGACGGCGCCAGCGTCGTCGCGAGGTGTCGCCGGGAGTCGAACCCGTGCAGGGGCGACGTCTCGGGCAGGAACGCGACGGCGACCAGCATGACCGCCAGCGCGGTCCCGACCACGATGTAGACGAGCTCGCGCGGCAACGGTGCGTACTGCACGAGCACGCCGGCCAACACCGAACCGGTGGCCAGCCCGAGCGGTGGGGTGGCGGTGGTGATCATCGAGCCCACGTGCGGTGTCGGCGCGAGGTCGACCAGGGCCGCGCTCGCGGTGCCCGTCAGCGCGCCGGTCGCGAGGCCCTGCAGGATGCGCGCGGTCAGCAGCATGCCCGTGCCGTCGGCCTCGACGAACACGACCATCGCGACGATGAGCAGCACGATCGACGCGGCGAGGACCGGACGTCGGCCGATGTGGTCGGAGATGGACCCGACCGTGAGCAGCGTGCCGACGAGCGCGATCACGTACACCGCGAACACCACCGTCAACGTGAAGGCCGAGAAGCCGAACACCTGCTGGTAGACGGGGTAGAGCGGCGACGGCGCGGCCGAGGACAGCAGGACCGTCGCCGTGGTGACGGCGACCAGCCAGAACGCGACGGGACGCGGCAAGCGGGGCATCTCGACCTCCGGGTCTCACTAAAGCAATGATGTTTGCTTTTCAGAACGGTAGCCCAGCCGCGCCGCTAACGCCAACTCGTTTGCAATAATGGTCGCATGTCCACACCGAACCGTCGAACCCGCCGCCCGGGCGGCCGCAGCGCCCGCGTGCAGGCGGCCGTCTACGCCGCGGTCGGTGAGCTGGTCAGCGAGGGGCACCGCGACTCGGTGACCGTCCCCCAGGTCGCCGAGCGCGCCGGGGTCAACCCGACCAGCGTCTACCGCCGCTGGGGATCGATCGACGCTCTGCTGTCGGAGGTCGCGGTGGCGGCCCTCACCGGGGACGAACCGCTGCCCGACACGGGCACGATCGTCGGCGACCTGCGGGAGTGGGCGTCGATCATCGCAACCGACATCACGCGGCCGCAGCGCATCGTCTACCTCCGCGCGATGGTCGGTGCGCGCGTCGGCACGCCGGGTGCGTGCCCGTGCTGGGACGTCCGTGAACAGCAGGCCGAACTGATGCTGGCCCGTGCGGCCGACCGCGGCGAGACCGTCCCCAGCGTGCGACAGGTGCTCGAGCACGTCATCGCGCCGCTGTACCACCACGTGGTGTTCGGGCTCGACGTCGACGACGAGTACGCCCACCACCTCGTCGACGACGTGCTGGCCATGAGCACGAGGGTTCCCGCCGGCCGCTGATCTCTACTGCCGGACGGGGTGTCGGCTGAGGATCGAGACGCGGTTGTAGGCGTTGATGGTGATCGATACCCAGATGACTGCGGCCACCTGGTCGTCGGTCAGCACCGACCGCGCGTGCTCGTACTCGCGCTCCTGGGTGTCGTGGTCGGGCAGGGTCGTGACCACCTCCGCGAGTCGGAGAGCTGCGCGTTCGACGTCGTCGAACAACTCCGTGTCGCGCCATGCGGGCAACGTCGCGAGACGGTTCGACGTCTCGCCGGCGGCGATCGCGCGGCGGGTGTGCAGATCCAGGCAGAACGCGCACCCGTTGATCTGCGAGACACGGACGTTGATCAGCTCGACGAGTGTGCGCGACAGCTCGGCGGCCTGGGCCGCGTCGGTGACCGCCGTCGCCGCCTGACCGAACGCGCGGTAGACCGCCGGTGACTGCTTGTCGATGTAGACGTGTGGCTGTGTCACGGCGCGCCCCTCGTGTCTCGGGTGGACCTAAACTCGGTGTCCGAACGCACGATAGAGGGCAGGGGTCATGAGCAATCTCGAGGTCGATCCCGTCGTGGAGGACTGCGTGCCCGGGCCGCGCGTCGCGGTCGAGGTGATCACCGCCCGTGAGGTGCCGCTCGGCGGTCCGCGGGCGATGCCGGTGCGCCGCACGCTGCCGCAACGGCAACGGTCGTTGATCGGCGCCTGGTGCTTCATCGACCACTACGGACCCGACGACGTGTCGGCGACCGGCGGGATGGATGTCGCGCCCCACCCGCACACCGGGCTCGCGACCGTCAGTTGGCTGTTCTCCGGCGAGGTGGAGCACCGCGACGCCGCGGGCGTGCACGCGATGGTGCGGCCCGGCGAGATCAACCTGATGACCGCCGGCGCCGGCATCAGCCACTCGGAGGTGTCGACGCCGGACACCACCGTCCTGCACGGCGCACAGCTGTGGCTCGCCCTGCCGGACGCGGTGCGCACCGGCGATCGCGCGTTCCACCACCACGCGCCGGAGGCCGTCGCGGTCGACGGTGGGTCGCTGCGCGTCTTCCTGGGCTCGCTCGCGGGATCGACGTCGCCGGTGCCGACCGCGACCCCGCTCGTCGGCGCCGAACTCGTCGTCGATCCCGGCGCGACCGTCGTCCTCGACGTCGACTCGGCTTTCGAGCACGGTGTCCTCGTCGACAGCGGCGTCATCACCGTCGAGGGCGAGGCGTTGGACCGGGCCGAACTGGGCTACGTCGGCGTCGGGGCGGACCGCATCGCGGTGGAGAACTCCGGCGACGAGCCGGGCCGGGTGCTCGTGCTCGGCGGCGAGCCGTTCGGCGAGGAGATCATCATGTGGTGGAACTTCGTGGGGCGGACGCACGACGAGATCGCCGCGTACCGCGAGGAGTGGGAGGCCGCGGCCGACCGGTTCGGCACCGTCGAGGGCTATGTCGGCCCGAAGCCGCGCATCCCGGCCCCGACGCTGCCCACCACGACACTGCGCCCGCGCGTGAACCCCGACCCGCGCGCCCGACCCCGAGGAGCGGAGTCATGACCGTCGACAAGACCGGCGCCGAGGTCGTCGTCGCCGACGCCCCCGATCGTCAGCGGTTCGAGATCTCCCTCGACGGCGGCGTCGTCGTCGGGTCCGCGCACTATCGGGACCACGCGGGTCGACGCATCTTCTTCCACACCGAGGTCGACGAGGCCTACGGCGGTCGCGGACTCGGCACGATCCTCGTGCGCGAGTCCCTGGACACCATGCGCGCCGCCGGCACCCACGTCGTCCCGGTGTGTCCGTTGTTCAAGGCCTTCGTCGAGAAGCACGACGACTACGCCGACATCGTCGACAAGCCGACCCGCGACGACATCGCGTTCCTCCGGGAGAACACGGGCTGAGCCACGGGGCGACCGTCCACAACCCACACCGATACACCGTGGGGTGGACGTATTGCATGGGCCGGACCCCATCGGTGTGGTCTGTGGACCGGCCCGGGTGACCTTGCACTCACCATGGGCGAGTGCTAGAAAAGGCGTTGGCACTCGCGGACCGTGAGTGCCAGGTCGGGACGGTGAGAGCGGGTCCTGCTGATACCCGGTCGTCCGTCGCGGGCACCGAGTCCGGCCAACGAACTTCAGTGTCACCCCCTATCGGAGGATCACTTCACGATGGCCAAGCAGATTGCGTTCGACGAGGAGGCCCGCCGCGGCCTCGAGCGGGGCCTGAACAGCCTCGCCGACGCGGTGAAGGTGACGTTGGGCCCCAAGGGTCGCAACGTCGTCCTGGAGAAGAAGTGGGGCGCCCCCACGATCACCAACGATGGTGTGTCCATCGCCAAGGAGATCGAGCTGGAGGACCCGTACGAGAAGATCGGCGCCGAGCTCGTCAAGGAGGTCGCGAAGAAGACCGACGACGTCGCGGGCGACGGCACCACCACCGCCACCGTGCTCGCCCAGGCGCTCGTGCGTGAGGGCCTGCGCAACGTCGCGGCCGGCGCGAACCCGCTGGGTCTCAAGCGCGGCATCGAGAAGGCCGTCGAGGCCGTCACCGAGTCGCTGCTGAAGAGCGCCAAGGAGGTCGAGACCAAGGAGCAGATCGCTCAGACCGCGGGCATCTCCGCCGGCGACGCGTCCATCGGCGAGCTCATCGCCGAGGCCATGGACAAGGTCGGCAAGGAAGGCGTCATCACGGTCGAGGAGGCTCAGACCTTCGGCCTGCAGCTCGAGCTCACCGAGGGCATGCGCTTCGACAAGGGCTACATCTCGGGCTACTTCGTCACCGACGCCGACCGCCAGGAGGCCGTCCTCGAGGACCCGTACATCCTGCTCGTCTCGGGCAAGGTGTCGACCGTCAAGGACCTGCTGCCGCTGCTGGAGAAGGTCATCCAGGCCGGCAAGCCGCTGCTGATCATCGCCGAGGACGTCGAGGGCGAGGCCCTGTCGACCCTGGTCGTCAACAAGATCCGCGGCACCTTCAAGTCGGTCGCCGTGAAGGCCCCGGGCTTCGGTGACCGCCGCAAGGCCATGCTCGCCGACATCGCCATCCTCACCGGTGGCGAGGTCATCAGCGAAGAGGTCGGCCTCTCGCTCGAGGGCGCCGGCATCGAGCTGCTCGGCACCGCGCGCAAGGTCGTCGTCACCAAGGACGAGACCACCATCGTCGAGGGCGCCGGTGACTCCGACGCGATCGCCGGTCGCGTGGCCCAGATCCGTGGCGAGATCGAGAACAGCGACTCCGACTACGACCGCGAGAAGCTGCAGGAGCGCCTGGCCAAGCTGGCCGGTGGCGTCGCCGTCATCAAGGCCGGTGCCGCGACCGAGGTCGAGCTCAAGGAGCGCAAGCACCGCATCGAGGACGCCGTCCGCAACGCCAAGGCTGCGGTCGAGGAGGGCATCGTCGCCGGTGGTGGCGTCGCCCTGCTCCAGTCCGAGGCCGCCATCGACGGTCTGTCGCTCGAGGGTGACGAGGCCACGGGTGCCAACATCGTGCGCGTCGCGCTCGAGGCCCCGGCCAAGCAGATCGCCGTCAACGCCGGGCTCGAGCCGGGCGTCGTCGCCGACAAGGTCCGCAACTCGCCGACCGGCACCGGCCTCAACGCCGCCACCGGTTCCTACGAGGACCTGCTGGCCGCCGGCATCAACGACCCGGTGAAGGTCACCCGTTCGGCGCTGCAGAACGCAGCCTCGATCGCGGCGCTGTTCCTCACCACCGAGGCCGTCGTCGCCGACAAGCCGGAGAAGAACCCGGCGCCGGCGATGCCGGGTGGCGACGAGATGGGCGGCATGGGCTTCTGAGCCCGTCCGTCTGACTCACCAGACAACCGGAGGCCGGTCACCGTTCGCGGTGGCCGGCCTTCGGCGTTCAGGGGAGGGGGTCAGGCGGCGCGGCGGATGAGGTCGTCGATGAGGGCCGCGGCACGCTCCCCCGCGCGGGCGTCCATCTGCGCGGCGACCGCTCGCGCCGCCGACGTCCGGCCCAACGCCGACAGCACGGCCTCGTGCACCGCCGTCGGCGTCAGGTCGGCCGGCGACATCCGGATCCCGGCGCCGGTGGCCGCGAACCGCGCGGCGACGTCGTGCTGGTCTCTCCCGAACGGCACCACGACGACGGGGACCCCGCGCGCCACGGCCTTCTGGGTGATGCCGAGTCCACCATGCGTGACGGCGACGACGGCCTTCTCGAGGATCTGATCGTGCGGTCCGTTGCGGAGGACGGTGGCGTTCGGCCCGGCTGTGAAACCTGCCGGATGGGTGTCGCCGCACGTGACGACCACGTGCAGTCCCGTGTCGGCCAGTGCGGTGAGCGTCGTCTGGGCCAACCGGGCGTCGTTCTGGAACTCGGTGGAACAGGTGACCAGCGCCACCGGTCGGTCGATGGCGGCGATGTCCGGGTGTTCGGGGGCCGGTGGCGACCAGAGCGACGGCCCGACGAGGTGCAGGGTGTCCGGCCAGTCCGAGCGCCTGTGTTCGATGGGCGGCCCGACGAAGTTGATCGCGAGAGGGGCGATCCGGACGAGGTCGTCGGAGTGTCGCAGCGGCTCGAGCCCCACCGACTCCCGTGCCTCGTTCATCGGCCGCAGGGACAGCAGATCCCACAGGGCGCGTCCGGCAGCAGCCATGACCTCGTCACGGACCCGGTGACGCCGCCCGGATCCCGGCAGCATGCCGGTGCCCACCATGGGCCCGCGGCCGCTGAACAGGGGCAGGAACGTCGGACACCAGACGACCCACGGGAGACCGGCTCGCTCGGCCGCGAACTGTGCCCCGGCGGCGTTGAAGTCGGCGATCACGATGTCGGGTCGGTGTTCGGCGACGAGCCGCTCGGTCAGCGTGAACTGGGCGGGCAGCCGCGACATCACCTCCGAGACGATGGACCTGACCCGGTCCCGTCTCGACGGGGACCGCCAGTCGTCGAGTTCGGCGTCGTTGAGTTCGGGCGGGAGGGGCTCCGCGGAGAAGCCGAGACCCCTCAGCATCGGGACCTCCGACGCCAGCGTCACGATGTGGATGTCGTGTCCTCGATCGCGCAGCGTCAGCATGGCGTCGGTGATCGGGTAGAGGTGCCCGCGGGCGGGTGACGTGACGACGAGGACGCGAGCAGTCATCGGGTCGGGGCACCGCCCGACGTGCCCGGGCACCGCTCCTGCAGCGCACGGGCGTTCCGCGCCGCGTCGACGATGCGAGGGTCGCCGGGCCAGTCCCGGCCGGCGAACACCGAACAGTACGCACCCGTCGTGACGTGGTCGAGGAACGCAGTCTCGATCCCGGCCTGGGGGTTCGAGGCGACGGGGCCGAGGGTGATCAGGTGGGCCGTGTCCCGCAGGATGGCCCACCACGCGGGTCCGGCGTGGATCGCGTCGTAGCTCCGCCGGATCTCGCGTGGTGGTGCGACGAAGTCGCGGGTCCCACCCACGACCAGCGTGGGGAGCGCGACCGCATCGGTCACCGTGCCGACGGCCGGGCCGATCGCGAGCACGCCGACCACGCGCACCCCGTCCGGGACGGTGAACCCCGACGGTGAATCGATCCCCCGCGCTCGGAGCGCGATGAGGTCCGCCGCGTGCAGTGCATTGGTCGCGCCGAAGGAATGGCCGGCCAGAACGACCGATCGCAGGTCGATCCGACCGAACAGCGGCGACGACCGATCGCGGTCGACCTCGACGGCACGACGCAGGCCGCGGAAGGCGCTGTACGGCACCAGCTCCTCCAGCTGGTACGAGACCGCCACGACGTACCCGTGGCTCGCCCAGTGACGGGCGATCCTGTCGAAGTAGCCGGGGTTCGCCCCGTATCCACCGCTGAAGACGATGAGCGGTCGCGCGCCGACCACCTCGGGGAAGTAGAAGTTCACCCCGGTGCCCGGCCCGGTGCCGATGGGGGCGGCGTCGGTGCACTGCAGTGGGGTGAACACACCGTCGCGGCGCGCCTGGCTGTTCTGCCCGTCCGCACGTGTGCCGACGCACGGGTGAACGGTCGTCGTCGACCGCACCCCGAACGGACCCGGGGCGGCCGCGGCTGCGACGGCGGTCCCTGCAGGTCGCGTTGTGTCGGCGTGGGACGGGGCTGTTGCGCCGAGTGCCACCGCGATCACCGTCGCGACGAGGCAGGCGAGTGTGCGCACAGAAGCTCCCGTGGTCATCGTTCGCGGAGTGACTCCGACGACCGGGGTCCGGCAGGTCACGCTCGGATCGACGTCAGCCGACCGAACGTACGACGTGTGATCGGCACGGGTCAAGAAACTTTCGCGCGCCGAAGCACTCCTGCGCGAACGGTCAGGCGGCGCGACGGGGTGCCGGGGCGGTGATGCCGCGGCGGTCGAGGATGGGACGGACCCCCTCGGCGAAGTGGTACGCCTCCTCGAGGTGCGGGTAGCCCGAGAGGATGAACTCGGAGAACCCGGCGTCGTGGTACTCGCCGATGAGGTCGGCGACCTCGTCGTGGCTGCCGACGAGCGCGGTGCCCGCGCCACCACGGATCAGCCCCACGCCCGCCCACAGGTTCGGGTAGATCTCTAGGGAGTCGGTGGACCCGCCGTGGAGTGCGGCCATGCGGCGCTGCCCCTCCGACTGCGACGACGAGTGCAGACGGTGCGCCTCGGCGATCCGCTCCTGCGGCAGCTCGTCCAGAAGTCGTTGCGCCACAGACCATGCCTCGGCTGACGTGTCGCGGCTGATGGTGTGCAGGCGGATGCCGTACCGGAGCCGACGGCCCTCCGCGTCGGCGAGCGCACGCACGCGGTCGATCTTGGCCTTCGCGTCGGCCGGCGGCTCGCCCCACGTCAGGTACGTCTGCACACGACGGGCCGCCACCGACAACGCCGGCTCCGAGGACCCGCCGAACCAGAACTCCGGCAGCGGATCCGGCGCCTCCGACACCCGCGCGTCGGCCACACGGTAGAACTCGCCCTCGTGGTCGACGGACTCCTGCGTCCAGATCCGGTGGACGAGATCGAGGAACTCGTCGGTCCGGGCGTACCGGCGATCGTGGTCGAGCCAGTCCCCGAAGCGACGCTGCTCGGCGTCGTCGCCACCGGTGACCACGTTGAGCAACAGCCGCCCCTCGGACATCCGCTGCAGCGTGGCCGCCTGCTGCGCCGCGAGGGTGGGGGGCGTCAGCCCAGGACGGAACGCGACGAGGAACTTCAGACGCCGCGTGCTCTGCAGCAACGCCGCGGTCGTCAACCACGCGTCCTCGCACCAGGTCCCGGTCGGCGTCAGCACACCCTCGTAGTCGAGCCGGTCGGCGGCCTGGGCCACCTCGGTGAGGTAGCGCAGGCTCGGTCGCCGGAACCCGGCGGGCTCCACCCGGTGTGACGAGGCATGCGAAGCGCCCACGATGGACCGCCCGTCACCGGCGGTCGGCAGGAACCAGAAGACGCGTGCGCTCATCGGGTGGCCTCCGTGACGGTATCGGCATATCGGGTGTCGACATAGTCGGAGAACGGTTTCCCGCGCGGGATCTGCTTCGCGTCGACGAAGGCGTCGTAGAGTTGCTGCTCCGAGCCGATCACCGTGCTGTCGAGTGCGATCGCGGGCCGGAGGCTGCGGGTCTGGGCGACCGCACCGGCTGCGGGGTCGATCTTCACCGCCGCCGAGTACTTCGCCGCCCACTCCGCAGGGTTTGTCTTCGCCCAGGCCGAGGCCTTCGCGATGCGGCCGACGAGGTCGGCCAGGGCGGTGTTCTTCGCGGGATCGGCCAACGCCTGCTGGGATGCGATCCCGAAGCCGTACCCGTTCGCGACTCCCTCGGCCGTCGTGAGGGTTCGAGCGCCGTTCTGGCGTTGCGCGATCGCGGTGTAGGGATCCCAGATGGCCCAGGCGTCGACCTGCCCGGCGGTGAAGGCGGTCAGCGCGTCGGCGGGCTGCAGGTAGATGAGCTGGACGTCGGCGGGGGAGAGGCCGGCTTTCTTCAGCTGCAGGAGGATGTGTCCGTTGGCCGAACTGCCCTTGGCCACCGCCACCCGCTTGCCCCGCAGGTCCGCGACGGACCGCAGGGGCGACGACGCGGGGACCAGCACCTGGTCGCCGGATGCGTTGTTGGCGTAGGCGCTGACGACCTTGATCCGGGCGTCGGCGGCCGCCCCGAAGATCGGCGGCGTGTTGCCGGTCACCGCGAAATCGATACGTCCCGCGGTGGCCGCCTCGACCTGCGGTGGTCCGGAGGTGAAGGTGGAGAACGAGATCCGGTAGGGCAGGCCGGTGAGCTGGCCGGAGGCCTCGAGCAGCGACTGCGTGCCACCCTTCTGGTCACCGACGTTCAGTGTCACCGCGGACAGGTTGCTCGCGTCGACCGTCGACGGAGGCGCCGACGACCGTGCGTCGGAGTCGCGAGACACACACCCGGCCAGGGCGAGCGCGGTGACGACGACGACGGCGACGGCTCCGATGGGGCGGGACAGGGACGAGCGCAGGGACATTCGAGACTTCCGGTCGTGGGTGAAGGGTCGATCAGTGCACGCCGAGTGCGGCGAGCAGGTGGCCTCGCAGCGAGGCGAAACCCGGGGTCCCGCGGTCGCGGGGGCGGGGGAGGTCGACGTCGACGTGGTCGGTCACCGTGCCGGCGTCGAGGACGAGCACGCGGTCGGCGAGTGCGACGGCCTCGTCGACGTCGTGGGTCACCAGCAACACGCCGAACCCGTGTCGACGCCAGAGGTCGAGCAGCAGCGACTGCATCGTCAACCGGGTGAGCGCGTCGAGCGCACCGAACGGCTCGTCGAGGAGGAGGAGTTCGGGCTCGCCGACCAGAGCTCGTGCGAGAGCAGCACGTTGGGCCTGCCCTCCGGACAGCGTCGCCGGCCAGGCGTCGCGCTTGTCGTCGAGGCCGACCTCGGCCAGCGTCGCGTCGGCGGCCTGCTCTGCGGCACGTCCGGTGACGCCCGACGGGTTGAGGCCGTAGGAGACGTTCTGCCGCACGGTCCGCCACGGGAACAGGCGCGGTTCCTGGAACGCGACCGCCGGTCTGCCCGCGACGCGCGTCTCGCCGCTGTGGTCGTCGGAGAGTCCGGACAGCACACGCAGGATCGTCGACTTCCCCGAGCCGGACCGTCCGACGAGTGCGACGATCTCGCCGCGGTCGACATGAAGGTCGACACCGTCGAGCACCTGGTGATCGCCGTACCACTTGTCGACGCCGACCAGCGAGGCGACCGCGGTGTCCACCGGGGCGCTCACGCGCGCTCCGCCCGGTAGCGCAGGGCCCGTCGTTCCAGGACCCGCACGATGCCGTCGGTGACGATGCCGAGCAGCGCGTAGACGACCAACCCGAAGATGATGGTGTCGACCCGGAGGAAGTCGCGCGCCTGGTTGATGATGAACCCGAGGCCGGCGTCGGCGTTGATCTGCTCGGCGACGATCAAGGACAGCCACGCGATGGCCAGCGACTGCCGGAGCCCGACCAGCAGCTGGGGCGCGATGCTCGGGAGGATGACCCGCGAGAACCGTTGCCGCCACGAGAAACCGAGGACCTGAGCCGTCTCGAGGTGACGGCGGTCGATCTGGCGGATGGCCGAGAAGGTGTTGAGGTACAGCGGGAACGCGACACCGAGCGCGACCAGCAGGATCTTCGGCGTCTCGCCGATGCCGAACCACAGGATGAACAGCGGGATCAGCCCGAGGTGCGGGAGTGCGCGCATCATCTGCAGGGGCGGGTCGACGGTGGCCTCCGCGAGCCGCGACAGCCCGACGAGGGAGCCGAGCACCACGCCGACCACCCCACCGAGGACGAGGCCCTCGGCGACCCGTGTCCCCGACACCACCAGCGCGTCGGTCAGCTCCCCACTGCGCGCGAGATCGACACCGGCGTCGAGGATCAGCGACGGCGCGGGCAGGATCCGTTCGGGGATGAGGCGCAGCGCGCTGCCCAGTTGCCAGAGCACGAGCAGCGCCACGGGCGACAGTGCGCGGACGACGGTCCAGCGTTGGCGCCGCCATCCGTCGGTCCGGCGGCGCACGGCCCTCGGCGGCTCGGGACCGGTGTCGGCGACAGGTAGCGGTGTGTGCGCCGGGGCGATCGAGGTGACCATGCGCGAGGTCCTCCCGGTGTCGGCGGGATGTGCCCGCCCACGGGACGCGGCACACCGCGGCGTCGGGTGACGCCGTCCTCCGACCGTCGTGCACCGGGCGCCGTCCGACGAGGGTTCTCACCACGCTGAGCAGATGTCGGGCGGCCTCGTGCTCCCGCGACCCGAACCCCCTTGTGCGACCGTTGCGACGGTCGCGTCAGGTGGGAACGGTCGCGGGACGTGGTTCAGCCCCGGTCGGTCTTACCCTGCAGACGCTCGATCTCGGCGGACGCCTCGGCCTTGGTGAGGTCGGCGGACAGCGTCTCCCCGGCATCGCGTGCGAGGGTGTCCAGGTAGCTCTTCTGCGCCCCGGTCATGGGTTCGTCGCCGGTGACCCAGTCCTGCGGGTCCTTCTCCGTGGTGTTGCCTGCGTCGGCGCCGAGGACCTCGTCGGTCCCGGACGTCGAACTCGTGTTCGAATCGGTCATGACCCGACGGTACGCCCGATCCGACGCGCCGTCGACCGCCCCGACCGATACGGTGAGCGCCGTGATCCTGCGCCGAGCCCGTGTCGCCGTCATCGCCCCTGTGCTGGCCGTCGTGGCGGGAGTCCTCGCCCCGGTCGCGATCGCGCAGGCGGCTCCCGCCACCTGGGGTCCGTGCCCGGCACTGCACGGCGCGTCGAAGGACACCCTCTGTGCGACGATCCGCGTCCCGAAGGACTACGCGCGTCCGTCCGCCGGGTCGATCGACGTGCTCGTGTCGAAGCTGCCCGCGCGCGGCGAGCGGCGCGGTGTTCTCATCGGCAACCCGGGCGGTCCGGGCGGCGACGCGATCGGGATGTTCTCCCTCCTGACCACGCCTGCGGCGCTGCGGGACTCCTACGACCTCGTCGCGGTGCAGCCGCGCGGTCTCATCGACGCGGGCGAACTCCGTTGCGCGCCACCGTCACCGTCGGATGCCGCGTCCTATCTGGCCGCCGGAGGGGCGCTGCGCGCCGCCTGCGACCGCACCGCCCCCGGCTACGCGCGGACGATCACGACCGCGAACACCGCCCGCGACATCGAGTCGGCGCGAACACAACTAGGTCTCGGCGACCGGGTGGACCTGCTCGGCATCTCCTACGGCACGACGCTGATGTCGACCTACGCGACGCTCTACCCGCAGCACACCGACCGCCTGATCCTCGACTCCGCCGTCGATCCCCGTCTCGAGTGGAACGCACTCCTCACCGCGCAGACACCGGGATACCAGAGGCGCATCACCGACCTGTTCACCTGGATCGCCGACCACGACGACATCTATCGGCTCGGCAGTACGCCGCTGGCGGTCTACCGCTCGTGGAGTCGCGTGGTCACCGCCGAGGCGGGGGTGCCGCCGTCGGTGTCACCGCCGCCCGCGCGGGTGGGTGACGTCCCGCCCGGGCTGCGGTCGCAGGTGCAGGCCTACATCACCGGGCAGAACCTGACCGGTCCTGCCCGCGCCCAGGCCGAGAACTTCCTCGCGAGTCTGGTGACCGGCAAGCGGCAGTCGTCGTCGGCCCTGGTCGGACTCACGAGGGCCGCCGCCCCCGATCGCAACGCGTGGCCGCTCGTCGCGCAGCGGATCGTGGCGGGCCCACAGCGGGCCCGCGCGATGTCCGCCGAGTCGCAAAGGGAGCAGCTGAACTCCGTGGCGATGCAGAACACGATCCTGTGCAACGAGAACGCGGTGCCGGCGAACCCGCTGCTGGCACCGGCGTCGTTGCTCGACACCTTCCTCATCACCGATCCCGTGGGCGGACCGGCCCTGCTGTTCGCGTCGGGGCTCTTCTGCTCGGGCGTCGCGCCGTCGGCGCGCCCGGTCGCGATCACCGGGACCGGGCTGCGGGTGCGGCCACTGCAACTCCAGGCACTCGGTGACCCGCAGACGCCGTACCGTCCGAGCCTCGAGCACCGCGCGCGGATGGGTGCGCAGCTGATCACCGTCGGTGGTGGCGACCACGGCCAGTTCGGGCGGTCGAACCCCGTCGTCGACGCGGCGATCGTCGAATACCTGCGGACCGGCTGGACCTCGGTCACCACGGCCCCGCAGGCACCGATCACGACGTCGCTGCGCTGATGGGATCTCCCGTCACCGTCGACATCTGGTCGGACATCGCGTGTCCGTGGTGCTACCTCGGCAAGCGCCGGTTCGAGGCGGGGCTGGCGCAGTTCGACGGGCGAGACGACGTCGTCGTGACCTACCACAGCTTCGAGCTCGCGCCGGACACCCCGGTCGACTTCGACGGCTCCGAGGTCGATTTCCTGGTGCAGCACAAGGGTCTTCCGTCTGCCCAGGTACGCCAGATGCTCGCGCAGATGACCGAGACGGGTGCGCAGGACGGCGTGCGCTACGACTTCGACGCTCTCCGCCACACCAACACGCGCAAGGCCCACGAGGTGTTGCACCTCGCGAAAGCCGATGGCCTGCAACGCCAACTCGCCGCCCGGCTGTTCGCCGCCTACTTCACCGAGGGCCGGCACCTCGGACGCGACGACGAGCTCGCGGATCTCGCCGCCGAGGTGGGCCTCGACCGCGACGAGGTCCTGATCGCGCTGGAGGAGGGCACCTACGCCGACGCGGTGACCGCCGACATCGAGCAGGCCCGGGCGTACGGGATCACCGGCGTGCCGTTCTTCGTCCTCGACGGCCGCTACGGCATCTCGGGTGCGCAGGCGCCGGAGACCTTCACCTCCGCGCTCGAGCAGGTCCGCGACGAGCGGGACGGGTCGAGGTCGCACGGGTGAGTCGGCCCGCGGCGGGGTAGTCGTCAAGGATGCAGACGTTCCTGCCGTACGCGGACTTCCTCCGGTCGGCACAGGTCCTCGACGTCCCGCGGCTCGGCAAGCAACGCGTCGAGACGGTGCAGGTCGTGCGCTCGCTCGAGCTGTACGACTACGGGTGGTCGACGCATCCGGCGGTCCGGATGTGGCGTGGGTTCACCCCGGGCCTCGTCCGCTACGGACTCGACGTCGCGCAGATCTGGACCGACGGTGGCCGCGCGGACACCACCGCGGCGATGATCGCCGAGTTCGCCCCCGACGTCGTGGGGCGGACGCAGCGGGACATGGCCGACGACGGACTGATGCCGCCCTGGCTCGGGGACGAGCGGCTCCACCTCAGCCATCGCGCTGCCCTGGTGCGCAAGGATCCCGATCGGTATCGACCGCTCTTCGGCGACGACGTCCCCGACGACCTGCCGTATTTCTGGCCGGAGCCTCCTGCTGCGGTCGCGGAGCTGGATGTCCCGCCGGCCTCGCACGTGTGGGTTCTCCGTGCGGAGGACGCGGATGCCTGGTCCGAGTTCCGCCGGCGACGGATCGTCGGCCTCGGCACCGCGTCGGGGATCGACGTCGACGCGGGCGACGGGACCGCGGACGGTCTGCGGGCGCTGCTCCGGGCCCACGACCCGCCACGCAGACCGACCAAGGCGACTCGTGTGCTCGCCGAGTTCGTGTCCGACGTCGAGGTCGGGGACACCGTGGTCGTCCCGCTTCCCGACGAGCCGGACCGGCTCGCGCTCGGGGTCGTCGACGGTCGGTATCGGTTCTCGCGATCCGCGACGACCCGCGTGCCGCATCGACGGCCCGTCGTGTGGTCCGGTGTCGTGGGCCGTGAGGTGATCGAACCGGTTGCGCAGCTGCAGAACCCGCGCACGCTGTTCCCGGTGCGGGGTGGTGTTCGCCTGGCGTTCACCTGACGGGTGATCAGCATGGCTAACATCTCGGCGCGTGAGCATCAGAGCGTGGGTCGTGCCTGCCGTCATCGCGGTCGCCGTGGGTGTGGCCGCTCCCACGGCATCGGCTGCGCCGTCCGCGCCGACGACCATCGAGGCGATCCAGGGGACCGGCTTCACCTCGCCGCTCGCCGGTCGGGCGGTGTCCGGTGTCGAGGGTGTCGTCACGACGGTCCGCACGTCGTCGCCGCGCGGGTTCTGGATCCAGTCGCGCACACCCGATCGCGACGACTCGACGTCGGATGCGGTGTTCGTGGTCACCGACCGGACCGCGCCGACCGTCGCCGTCGGCGACGACGTGACCGTGGGCGGGACGGTCACCGAGTTCCGTTCCGGCGGTGCGTCGTCGGCGAACCTGTCGGTCACCGAGATCACCGCGCCCACCGTCGACACCCGTGCGCGGGGCGTCGCGCTGCCCGCGCCGGTCGTCATCGGGCCGTCGACGGTCCCGAACCGGTTCGCGCCCCCGATCGTCGGTGACGTCGAGACCATCGGCAGGGCGGTGCCGCGACGGTCCGCCCAGGAGTTCTGGGAGGCGCACGAGGGCATGCGCGTGCAGATCCCAACACCGAGGGTGATCGCCCCCAGTAACACCTACGGTGACATCTACGTCACGTCGAAGCCGTTCTCCCAGAACACCTACCGCGGTGGTGCGTTGCTCGCCGGCTACGACCTCCCCACCGGGAGGGTGCACGTCACCGCCCTCGACGGGGCGAAGCCGACCCTGACCGTCGGCGACCGATTCGCCGGGCCGCTCACCGGCGTCGTCGACTGGTCGTCGTTCGGCGGTTTCACCGTCGACGCGCCGTCGCTCCCGCCGGTGGTGCCGGGTGGGTTGGGCCGGACCGTCGCCGGCGCCGCGCTGCCGGGCGAGCTCTCGGTCGCGACGTACAACGTCGAGAACCTCGCGCCCGGTGACAGCGACGCGAAGTACGCGGCGCTCGCGACCGGGGTGGTGCGCAACCTGGCTCGTCCCGACATCGTCGCCGTCGAGGAGGTGCAGGACAACTCGGGTGCCCGCGACGACGGGACCACCGCCGCGGACCGCACCGTCCGTCGTCTCATCGACGCGATCGCCGCCGCCGGTGGGCCGCGGTACGACAGTCGCAGCATCGATCCCGCGAACGACGCCGACGGTGGACAGCCCGGCGGCAACATCCGGACCGTGTTCCTGTTCGACCCGGCGCGCGTCTCCTTCGTCGACCGTGGAGGAGCCGCGACGTCGAGTACGGCGACGACGGTGGTGCGGGGCGCCGGTGGCCGCGCGCAGCTCTCACAGTCGCCCGGACGCATCGATCCGTCGAACACCGCATGGACGACGAGCCGCAAGCCGTTGGTGGGGGAGTTCACGTTCCGGGGCCGCACGGTGTTCGTCATCGGCAACCACTTCGCGTCCAAGGGCGGCGACCAGTCCGCCGACGGACGGTTCCAGCCGCCGGCACGGTCGTCGGAGACGCAGCGCGACGCGCAGGCCCGGATCGAGAACGACTGGGTCCGTGCGGCTCTCGCCGTCGACCCGCGTGCGGCGATCGTGTCCGCGGGTGACTTCAACGACTTCCCGTTCAGTCCGGCACTGCAGACGCTCACGTCGGGCGGCGCGCTGACCGACCTGATCACCACGTTGCCGCGTGACCGCCGGTACACCTACGTGTTCTCGGGTGTCTCGCAGGTCCTCGACCACATCCTGGTCAGCCGGTCCGTGCGTCCGACCGCTCGCTACGAGGTGGTGCACCTCAACGCGGAGTTCCCGGATCAGGTGTCCGATCACGACCCGCAGGTGGTCCGCCTCCGTCCGTGACGCGCGGCGTGTCTCATCGGGCCGCCATCCCGCCCACGAGGATGTCGGCCAGCTGTTCGGCGTAGACGTCGGGATCCACCTCGGGGTGGGCGGTGAGGTAGGCGATCATCGCGTCGATCGCCCCCTGGTAGGTGACGGCCATGACACGGACGTCGGCCGGGGCCATCGACCCCTCGGCGATCCCGCGGGCGAAGAGCTCCTCCTGCAGGCGGTACCCGCGTTCGTAGTCGTCGAGCGACAGCACCTGTGTCCCGTCGGGGGCCAGCATGGTGTGGATGATCTGGTCGAGGGCGCGGAGCTCCGCGGCATGTGTCCTCGTCAGGGACGCGAGGTGGCGCAGCGCCTGTCGCACGACGTCGGTCGCGGGGACGTCGAGATCGAGGCGGCCCACCACCTCCGCCCGCAACTGCTCGTCGAGGTGCTCGGCGGTCCGCCGCATCAGGTCGTCGCGGTCGGTGAAGTACCGCCAGACGAGACCCTTCGCCACCTCGGCGCGGGCGGCGATCTCGGTCGCCGTCGCGGCGGCGAAACCCCGCTCCGCGATCACCGCCACCGCAGCGGCCACGATCTGGGACCGACGCTCCTCGGCACTCAGGCGGACGCGCACCCGGGGAGAGTCACGGACGCGGGAGCCCGACGTCGATCCGGCCATGGCCGTCATTGTCCCGTGCGAGGGCGACACGGACGACCAGCGCCACGGATGCGGCCATCAGGACGGCGATGCCGACCATCTCGACGCGCATCCACGTCGGGACGAAGTCGGGGACCAGGGCCTCGGCGACGTTCACGACCACCAGGACCCCCGAGATGATGCCGACCGCGCGCAGGCTGCCCCGGTTCCCGGCGCGGACGCCGCGGAGGCGTAGCGGGAGGACCAGGGCGAACACGCCGACGACGACCGCGTGTACCCAGGCGTCGGCGGGAGCCTCGCGCGGTGCGACGCCCGACACCACGGCGAGGACGACGATCGTCGCGGCGGCGACCGCGGTGTACGAGTACACGACCCGGTGCAGAGCCGAGAGCGAAGACGTCTTGTTGACCATATGGTCATTATTGTTGACCGAGCGGTCATCAGGCAAGGGGTGTCTCGCCGACTACTGTCGGGCGACGTGGGAACCGCACTGCTGATCGTCGACGTCCAGAACGATTTCGCCGAGGGTGGAGCGCTCGGTGTGACGGGCGGGACCGCCGTCGCGGAGGGCGTCACCGCACTTCTTCGCGACCACCGTGACGACTACGCGGTGGTGATCGCGTCCCGTGACTGGCACGACGCCGACTCCGACAACGGGGGTCACATCGTCCTGGAGGGCAAGCCGGACTTCGTCACCACCTGGCCGCCGCACTGCATCGCGGGCACCCACGGCGCCGACTACCATCCCGCGTTCGACACGTCCTCGGTCGAGGTGGAGATCTACAAGGGCCGCGGTGAGCCCGCGTACTCGGCGTTCGAGGGCGCCACCGACGACGGGACGTCACTCGCGGACGTGTTGCGGCAGAGGGGGATCGACAGGGTCGAGGTCGTCGGTCTCGCCACCGACTACTGCGTCCGTGCGTCGGCGCTCGACGCCCTCGGCGGTGGTGTCGCGGTCCGCGTCCGTCGAGATCTCGTCGCAGGCGTCGCCGAGGAGACCAGCGCCGCGGCGGTCGAGGAGATGGTCGCCGCCGGCGCCGAGTTCGTCTGAGATGTGCGGGGTGCGCTCACGCACCCCGGTACTTGGCGAGGTACTCCTGCTCCGACCGGCTGTTGCGGGCGCGCTCGCGCGCGTCCACGAGTGCGGGGTCGAGTCCGTGCTGCGCCAGACGATGCCGCCGGTACACCCGGTTGAGTGCGATCGAGAAGTAGACGTACGGCATCAGGATCGGCAGCGTCAGCATGGCTTTCACGATCGCGTCGGCGGGCAGGACGAGGAACGGGGTCAGCAGGACCAGGCAGGGGACCGCCCATCGTGCGACCATCCGCGCGCCGGCGCCCCTGCCGGCCAGGTCATGTGTCACCCACCGGGAGTACTGGGGGTCGAGTCGCGCGCCATAGGCATAGGGGATCATGCGCCACAGCGGAGGCCGTGCGGCCCTCATCCGACGATCTCCGCCACGACGAACACCCGGCGGAACGGGAACCAGGTCCGGCCCGGGGCGTGCTCGGGGTACTCGTCGCGCAGGACGGGCGCGAGGTCGGCGCGGAAGGCATCCCATCCCGCGTCGTCGAGGACGTCGCGCACGGGTGTCAGCGCGGTCCCGGTGACCCATTCGAGCACCGCGTCGGGACCCTCGAGCTCCTGGAGATACGTCGTCTCCCACGCATCGACGCGGGCGCCGGCTCGCCGCAGGATCGTCGCGTAACCGACCGGGTCCTCGACCGTCTCGCCGCCGCGCAACTCGAGCCCGCCCAGGCGATCGCGCCACGCCGCCGACGCCGCGAGTGTGCGGATCGCGCGATGGGACGGTGCCTCGAAGTTGCCCGGCACCTGGAACGCCAGCCATGACCCGGGTGCCATGACCTCCGCCCAGCGGGCGATCAGCTCGCGGTGCGTCGGGATCCACTGCAGGGTCGCGTTCGAGACGACCACGTCGACATCGGAGGCGGGCATCCACGTCGCGACGTCGGCGACCTGGGCGTCGAGGCCACGATCGCGTGCGGCCGCGACCATCTCCGGGGACGAGTCCACCGCGACGACGCGCGCGTCCGGCCATCGATCACGGAGGCCGACGGTGAGATTGCCGGGGCCACAACCGAGATCGGCGACCGTTCGCGGAGAGGACGCACCGACCCGGCCGATCAATTCCCCGTACGGCCGGCCGCGGTGGTCGGCGAAGGTCAGGTACTGCGCGGGATCCCACATGTCGCCTCCTCGTCTCACAGTACGCGCGTACTGCTTGTAAACAGTATGCGCGTACTGCTACGGCGTCACAAGGGTCAGGCGGCCAGCGGGGTGATCGACGCGCGGGCGCGGACGTCGCCGTCGACGGTCAGCCAGACGAGCATCCCGGGACCGGTCTCGTGGTCGAACCACTCGGACACGATGCGCACGGTCTCGCCGTAGGTGATCGGCTTGTCGTACTCGATGACCAGCCGATACGGGTGCTCGACGAGGGCTCCCGCCTCCGGGAACACCTCCCGCAGCGCCTGCAGGTAGATCGAGTTGTTGACGTGGTCGAGGCGGTCGGTGTCGGCGTGACGGAGCGCGAACACCGGTCCGTCGTCGGACGTCGGCTGCTGGGAGAGCCAGGCCTTCCAGCGCAGGCGCCGCTCGTCGGTGGTGGTCGCGAGCTTCTCGAAGAAGCGGTCCTCCATGCGTCCCGGCGACTTCGTCTCCATGTTCATGTTGATCCAGAAGCCCTCGGTCTCGATGAGACCGCCCGGCTGACCGTCGATCCCGTCGCCGGTGATCCGTACCCGCATCGAGCACCACCGCGGGGAGATCCCGGCACACCAGCGCCACAGCTGGACCGTGTCGGGCCAGGTGATCGGACGGATCACGTCGACGACGGTGCGCCGCACGATCCAGAACTTGTGCGCCTCGAAGGCGCCGGCGTCCACGAGGTGCTGGGCACCCGCCTCCTGCAGGTACCGGGCGACACCGTCGACGCTGAGACGTTCGTGCTGGTCGATGTCGGCACTCGACAGCGGCCACGAGGTGTGGAACACGTAGCCCTCGGAGGGCAGGTCGACGAGGCGATCGGTGAGAGGCATCGCCCCTCAGTCTGGCAACCGTGTGATCGACGCGTGCGACCGGCACTCGCCGCCCACCGAGATCCAGATCAGGACACCGGTGTCGATCGGCGCGGACGTGATGTGGACCTCCTCGCCGACCATGATCGGGGTGTCGAACTCGACGACGAGCCGGTGCGGCCCGGTGATGAGGTCGGCGACCTCCGGGTAGACCTCGGCGACCATCTGCCAGTAGATGGCGTTGGTGACGTGACCGAAGCGGTCGGTGTCGGTGCGGCGGATCTGGAAGGTCCGGTCCGACTCGGGCGGCATCGGCTCGCGGATCGACGGCTTCCAGCGCAGTCGGGTGTCGTCGGCGGTGGTGGAGAGTCGCTCGATGACGTGGTCGCTCATGCGACCGATCCCGCGGGTCTCGATGTTGATGTTGATCCAGAACCCGACGGTCTCGATCAGGCCGCCACCATTGCCCTCGATGCGGACGCGCATGTCGCACCAGCGGTTCGACAGCGCCGAGCACCAGCGCGACACCGTCACCGTGTTCGGCCAGCTGATCGGCTCGATCATGTCGATGACCGTCCGCCGCGCGATCCAGAACTGGTGGTCGGCCAGTGCCTCACCGTCGGCGAGATGCAGCGCGCCGGCCTCCTGCAGGTACCGCGCCACCGAGTCCGCGCCGAGCACCTCGGCCTCGTTCATGTCGCTGGTGCGGACCGGCCACTGCGTGGTGAAGACGTAACCGTGGTCGGGCTTCGCCTGGAGCTGCTCGGTGAGCGGCATGGATCTCCCGGGTGTCGGCGGGCCGTGATGCCCCTGCGGGCGAACGTACCGGGCCGACGGTCAGGGCAGGAGGACGAACTTGCCGATCGGGTGCGACCGCTGGAGCTCGGTGTGTGCCGTTGTGACGTCGCTCAGCGCGAACGTCCGCGCGATCGGGGTGCGCAGGCGCCCGTCGGCGGCGAGGGCGAGCAGATCGGTCCGTGCGGCGTCGCGCCGGCGGCTGCTCTCGGGGTCGCCGCCTCCGATGCTGCGGAACCCGTCGGATTCCGCGCGCCCGAACGCCGCGATGGTGACGATGCGCGTGCGGTCCTCGACCAGCGCGAGCGAGACGTCGACCGCCTCGTCGGTGCCCACCGCGTCGTAGGCGACGGTCACCCCGTCGGGGGCCAGCTCGCGGACCCGATCGAGCAGACCGTCGCCGTACGCGACCGGCTCGGCACCGATCTCCCGGAGGAACCCGTGGTTCTCCTCCCGCGCGGTCCCGATGACCCGGGCGCCGGCGAGCCGCGCCAACTGCACGACCGCCAGACCCACCGCGCCGCTCGCCCCGTGGACCAGGAGAGTGTCGTCGGCGGTGATCCCGACGACCTCGAGGCCGTCGTGGGCCGTCGTCGCGGTGAGCAGCATGCCCGCCGCGACCTCCCACGACAGGGCCGAGGGCTTCGGTACGACCGCCGACGCCGGCTGCACGCTGCGCGCGGAGTACGTCCCGACGCCGCGGAACACGACGACCTCGTCGCCGACGGCGAGCGGACCGGCCGGGCCGGTGGTGTCGGGTCCGACGGCGACGATCACGCCCGCCCCCTCGTTGCCCAGCCGCATGGGCAGCGTGGACTCGTCGGACCCCATCGCGCCGCTGTACGTCTTGTACTCGACCGGGTTGACCCCGACGGCGTGGAAGTCGACGACCACCTCACCCTGCCCCGGGTCGGTGACATCCAGATCGCGGACGGCGAGGACCTCGGGTCCCCCGAAGGCGGTGGCGACGACGGTTGCGCTCATGTGGCGGACAACACGACCGTCGGGGGTGCTCATTCCGCCGACGGTGGTGCACGCGTGAGGTATCAGTGGTGCACGAGTGGCTTCCGGGGCGTCGGGGGCGGTAGTAGATTGCACAACCATGTCGCGGCGGGGCGGGGATGCAGCATGACCCCCGTGTACCGCGCTGCCCTGGGCGGCGACTTCGAGAAGTTGCACCCGAACATCCAGTGGCGGTACGGCGTCGACTCGACGTCGGGGATAGCCCAGGTGACGAGCGGGATCGTCGAGTCGGTCTACTGCACGTCGAAGCTGACCCCGCCGGTGCTGCGGATGTTCCGACGACGCAACGTCATGCCGACGACCACCAGCCGACTGGTGCCGTTCTTCATGGACAACTACTGCTACCGCGACGAGCGGGGTCGGGAGAACCTCGCCGTGATCCGTCGGTTCGCCTATTCCACCGGCGAGCAGAGACTGCACTCGCTGCTCGTGAACGGCTCCGGCGGTCTCGTCGACTACTTCGGCGACGGACCCGACATGCTCATCCCGCTGAACCCCCGGGTCGGCGAGGGCGGATCCCTGGTGTTGGAGAGCGAGCCGATGCAGATGCTCAGCCGCGGGATGAAGCTGGGCATGCGGGGGCTCTTCTCCACCTCGATGCGCTACGTGGAGGAGTGGGACGACGAGGAGCAACGCTTCCGACTCGACGCCACGGTGCGCAACGTGACCCTCGGCGAGATCATGCATTTCCGCGGGTGGTTCACCGCCGCGGATCAGCCGTGCACCATCCACGACATCCCTGACGAGGCGTGGCCGCTCCGCCTCGAGGACCGCGAGTAGCGCGGTCGCCGTTCCGCACAGCGGCGCGAACCGCACGGGGTAACTTCTCCCCATGGCTGTCCACGGAACCACCGACTTCGACGTCGACGCGCCCGCCTCCGTCATCATGGAGATCCTTCTCGACGTGGAGTCGCTCCCCGACTGGTCGGGTCCGCACAAGAGCGCCGAGATCCTCGAGACCGACGACGACGGTCGACCGAAGAAGGTCAAGCTGCAGGTCAGCATGTCCGGAGTCACCGACAACGAGGTCCTCGAGTACTCCTGGACCGACAACAGCTGCTCCTGGCAGCTCGTCGAGAGCGATCAGCTCAAGGCGCAGAAGGGGAAGTACACCGTCACCGAGAAGTCCGCGGACTCTTGCCATGTCGACTTCGAGCTCGAGGTCGACCTGAAGATCAAGCTGCCCGGCCTCGTCGTGAAGCAGGGTCAGAAGAAGGCCCTCGACACCGCCAAGAAGGGACTGACCGCGGAGGCCGAGCGCCGCTCGTCGTGACCGCGTGCCGGTCGTGACCGGATCGATGCGTGTCCCCACCTCGACGCTGCCGTGACGCGGGTACTGTTCACCTGTCCCTGACGGTGGTCGTCCGTCGGTCGCATCGAGATTCATTGAGGTGGTTCATGTTCGGGCATTCCGGTCAAGCCGTTCGTCGTCGTGTCGCGCTGCGCGCGGCCGTCGTCGGTGTCATCGGCACGGGCGCCATGGGCGTGCTGGGGACCATCGGTGCGGGCGGGGCGTCGGCCGCACCGCTCGTCTGCGACACCGTCGGTGCGAACCAGGTCAACCGGGTGGTCGGCGACGGCTCGTGCGGGGCCAAGTCCGACGCGACCTCGTCGGCGCACGGTGAGGACCGGTCGGGCGCCGGCAGTGCCATCGGTGCCGCCGCGAACCGCGGACATGCCAACGCGTACAACACCGTTCCCGGTGGGGCGGCGCTGGCCGGGGCGAGCAACAACTCGACGGCCTACTCGGTGACGTTCGGCCCCGGTGGCTTCGCGCTGTCCCAGGCACGCAACGGCGGCCTGACCGTCGCGATCGCCGGCATCGGTGGCACCACCTACGCCGGCCCGGACGGCGTGCGCTGCTCGGGTGGCTTCGCGGCCGCCTACGACAGCGTCACCGGCAAGTACTGCATCGGCACCGGCCGGAACTACCTGAACAACAGCGTGCGCTGAGCGCGGCGTTCACCCGCCCGCAACCACCACGTCGCCTGCGCGTCCTACATTCACGCGCGTGAGCGAACTCATCGATGCCCCACGGGCCGACCTCGTCGACCTGAGCCGTTCCGTCGGGCGGGACGAACTCGCCCGCGTCGTCGACCTCGCCGACACGTCCGGGTTCACCGTCGACGACAGCGACGACGACGACCCGCGGCTCATCGTGAGTCGTGACCACGCCGTCGTCGACACCTGGCGTGAGGACTACCCGTACGACGAGCGCATGGCGCGCCACGAGTACGAGACCGAGAAGCGCCTGCTGCAGATCGAACTGCTCAAGCTGCAGAAGTGGTCGAAGGAGACCGGCGCGCGCCACGTCATCCTGTTCGAGGGACGGGACGCGGCGGGCAAGGGCGGCACCATCAAGCGGTTCATGGAGCACCTCAACCCGCGCGGCGCCCGTGTGGTGGCGTTGGAGAAGCCGTCGGAGCGCGAGTCCACCCAGTGGTACTTCCAGCGCTACGTGTCGCACCTGCCCGCCGCCGGCGAACTCGTCCTGTTCGACCGCAGTTGGTACAACCGTGCCGGTGTCGAGCGGGTGATGGGGTTCTGCAGCGACGCCCAGCACGAGCGGTTCATCCGCCAGGTCCCGCTGTTCGAGCAGATGCTCATCGACGACGGCATCCACCTCGTGAAGTTCTGGTTCTCGGTCACCGCACTCGAGCAGCGCACGCGCTTCGCCATCCGTCAGGTCGACCCGGTGCGGCAGTGGAAGCTCTCGCCGATGGACCTCGCGTCGCTCGACAAGTGGGACCGCTACACCGCGGCGAAGGAGGAGATGTTCGCCGCCACCGACACCGACCTCGCCCCGTGGACCGTGGTGAAGAGCAACGACAAGAAGCGGGCGCGCGTCAACGCGATGCGCCACGTCCTGAGCCTCTTCGACTACGACGGCAAGGACGACACGATCGTCGGCACCCCGGACCCGCTGATCGTCGGACGCGCCCGCGACCTGCTGGGGGAATAGGCGGCAGTCCCGGCCCCGGGGCGTTCCGCGGAACGCTCGGATTGTCGGTGCACGTTTGTACGGTGGCGGCATCGGTTCGGGATGAGGGGGACTCATGTCGGTGACGGCGCTGCACGCGGTGGGTTCGATGTTCGACGACACCGCGATGGAGGAATTGAGCGACGCGCAGCTCGGTGAGCGCATCGTGGGGTACGCGGGGCAGATCGCAGCGTTGACGGCGCGGTTCTTCGATCTGCTGGTCGAGTTCGACACCCGCCACGGATGGTCGGGACACGGGATCGCGTCGTGCGCGCACTGGTTGTCGTGGAAGGCGGGGATGTCACAGCGGGCCGCCCAGGATCATCTGCGTGTCGCGCATGCGCTGACCGAGTTGCCCCTGCTGCATTCGGCTTTCGCCCAGGGGACGCTGTCGTACTCGAAGATCCGGGCGTTGACCCGCGTAGCCACTCCCGACCGCGAGGAGGAGTTGCGCAACGTCGCGCTGTCTGCGACGGCGGCACAGGTCGAACGGCTGGTTCGCTCGCTCCGGCACATCGACCGGCGTGACGAGGAACGGGAGTCCGGTGCGGTCGAGTCGCGGGGCCGATGGCGCTGGAACGACGACGGCACGCTGTCGGTGACGATGCGTCTCGCCCCGCTCGACGGGGCACGGTTCCTGGCCGGAGTGACCCGCGCGGAGTACGAACGCACCCGCACGCACACAGACGTCGACCTTCCCGCCGCTACGGACAGCGGTACGCCGCCGATCGATCCGGGCGAGCCCGCGTCGCGCGCCGATCTGTGGCGCGGTGTCCCGTCCGACATCGCCGAGGCAGTGATCGCGATGGCCGACACGGTCGCCGACGCGGTGTCGGTGCCCGAGTTCGTGCCCGGAGCGGAAATCCTCGTCCACTCCACCGAGGACGCCGACGGCAACTCGAGCAATCCTCATCTCGACGGCGGACCTGCCCTCGACGACGGTGAGGTCGACGAGGCGTCGTGCGGTGGATCAGTTCGCCGCGTCACCGACAAGCGAGGTCGCCACGGCGTCGTCCTGCGGTGGGGACGAAAGCGGCGGTTGCCGAGCCGACGTCTGCTGCAGGTCGTGTTCCAGCGAGACCGTGGCTGCCGCCACCCGGGATGCGGGCGGACGCGTCACCTGCACGCCCACCACGTGACGTTCTGGCGCGACGGTGGCACCACCGACCCCGACAACATCGTGCTGCTCTGCTCGACCCATCACCGGGCTCTGCACCGTGGGGAGTTCGGCATCGTCGCGCGCGGGCATCAACTCTTCACGTTCCACACACCCGACGGGTCCCTGCTCCGGGACGCACCGGCGATGACCGCACCCACCGGGTGGAGGCCCGACACCGCAGTCCCCGTCGACGGACTGACCACCGTCAACGGCGGGAAACTCGACCTCGGCTACACCACCGAAGTCCTCTACGCCGCGTGGGCCTGGCGACGTGAACAGGCCGAGCAGGTGGCCGCAGCGTGAGCGTTCCGCGGAACGCCCGCACCGACCTCCTGCGTCGCGTGGGGTGACCGGTCATGATGATGGAGGGTGATCGCGTCGTGTGTCTTGTCGTCGAGCCACCCTCGGGTGCTCGCTGACCACGACGCGGTGGCCCCCTCCATCCTCGAGAGCCCGTCCGGGCGTTCCGCGGAACGCGCTCGGTAGCGTGGGCCGGGTGCGCACGTTCGGTTCCGGTCTCGCCGTCCTCGTCGCGATCGTGGCCATGGTGGTGGCGCTGCCGGCCCTGTGGACCCACGAGCGGATCGTCGACCGGCAGGGGTTCGTCGCGTTCGTCGAGCCGATGGCCCACGATCGGCAGATCCAGGACCTCATCGCCGACGAGCTGACCCGGCAGATCACCGACCAGACGTCGGCGCCGGAGATCCTCGTCGCGCCCGCGACGCAGCGGTACACGCGCAGCGACCTGTTCCCACCGGACTTCGCCGACGTGCTCGGGCAGCAGCACGACTTCCTCTTCACCGAACCGACCACCGACGCCGAGCGGTCGAACGTGCTCGAGCTCGACCTCACCGACATGGTGAACCGGGTGGTGCAGCGGTTCGGACTGCCGTCGTCGATCCGTGTCGACGGCCCGATCCGCATCCCGCTCGGGGAGTCGCAGCGCAGCGGCCTCGAGGCCGGCCGGTACGCGCACACCGGCGACCAGGTCACGCGCACGGGGTGGCTCGCGCTCGCCGTCGCGATCGTCGCGGCGCTGCTCGCGCTGGTGATCGCCCGCCGACGCGGTGTCACGCTCGCGATGCTCGGCGTCGGCGCCGTCATCTCCGGCGCCGTCAGCTGGGGAGCCACCGGCATCCTCCGGGACCGCGCGCTCGACGAGTTCTCCGGCACCGACTCGTCGCCGCGTCAGGTCGCGCGGATCATCCTCGACCGCGCCGGCGACGACCTGCAGCACACCGCGCTGATCACGGGTGGCGTGGGGATCGCGGTCATCGCGGTCGGGGTCCTCTCCTCACTCGTCCTCGAGCGACGTCGCTGACACCGAACCCACCGTCTGCCAGAGGAACTCGTAGGCCAGCGCGGACTTGAACGCCGCCTGGCGGTTGTCCGCGGCGCCACCGTGCCCGCCCTCGATGTTCTCGTAGTACCGCACGTCGTGGCCCAGCTCCTCCAGACGTGCCGTGAACTTGCGCGCGTGCCCGGGGTGGACGCGGTCGTCCCGGGTCGACGTCGTCACCAGCAGTGCGGGGTAGTCGACGTCGGCGCGCACCCGCTGGTACGGCGAGTACTCGCGGATGAACGCCCACTGCTCGGGATCGTCGGGGTCGCCGTACTCGGCCATCCAGGACGCACCGGCGAGCAGCAGGTGGTAGCGGCGCATGTCGAGCAGCGGCACCTGGCACACGATGGCGCCGAACAACTCCGGGTAGCTCGTCGTCATCACGCCCATGAGCAGGCCCCCGTTCGACCCGCCCTGGGCGGCGAGCCGCTCGTGCGTCGTGATGCCGCGGGCGACGAGGTCGCGGGCGACGGCGGCGAAGTCCTCGTACGCGAGATGACGACCGGCCTTCAGTGCCTGGGTGTGCCACTCCGGCCCGTACTCCCCGCCGCCACGGATGTTGGCGACGACGTAGACGCCGCCGCGGGTCACCCAGCTGCGGGCGGCGATGGCCGCGTAGCCCGGCGTCTGCGAGATCTCGAACCCGCCGTAGCCGTAGAGCAGCGTCGGGCCCTGCGCGACGTCGTCGCGACGGACGACGAAGTAGGGGATGGCGGTGCCGTCGTCGGAGGTGGCGAAGAACTGCGACGCGGAGATCCCCTCGGCGTCGAAGAACGCCGGCGTCTGCTTGAGGACCGACACCGGTCCGTGGCTCGTGCCGTGCAGCAGGCTCGGCGGCGTGGTGTAGCTGCTCGCCGACAGGAAGATCTCGTCGCTGTCGTCGGGGTCGGTGTCGATCACCGAGACGGTGGCGAGCTCCGGCAGGCCCGCGATCTCGCCGTGCTCCCAGGTGCCGATGACGAGCGTGTGCAGCTCCGTCTGCACGTCGTGCAGGGTGACGAGGACGAGATGCGTCCCGGTGCACCGCACGTCCTGCAGGCTGGTGTGCGGGTCGGGCGCGAACAGCACGGTGCCGGTCGCGGTGCCGGCGAGGAAGTCGTCGTAGTCGAAGGCGACGAGGGTCCCGGCGGGATACGTGGTGTCGTCGCGATCCCATGCCGACCGGGTGAGGACCAGCAGCCAGTCCTTGCGGATCAACATGTGGCTGTCGTCGGGGACGTCGACGACGACGGGCCCGTCGGGACGGAGCTCCACGGTCTCCTGGTGGAAGAAGTCGACGGCGCGGACGGCGAAATCGCGCTCGTGGCCGGGCGTGTGGTCGTGACTGACCTGCACGGCCACGTCGGAGGTCTCGCCGGCGTAGACGACCTCGGCCGCGGCGAGAGGTGTCGCGCGGCGCCACCTCTTGACCACCCGTGGGTACCCGGAGTCGGTCACCGTCGGCACCCCGTCGTCGTCCACACCGAAGTCGGTGCCGACGAAGACCGTGTCGCGGTCGACCCAGCCGATGTCCGACTTCGCCTCGGGCAGAGTGAATCCCGCGTCGGGCCCGTCGGGATCGACCCAGGTCCGCTCGACGAGGTCGAACTCGCGGACCACCGCCGCGTCGGCGCCGCCGCGGGACAGCGAGATCAGCGCGCGGTCCCAGCTGTGCGGCAGCACGGTCGCGCCCTGCCACACCCAGTTCTCGCCGTCGACCCGCGCGACCTCGTCGAGGTCGATCAGGACGTCCCAGTCGGGGCTGTCGGTGCGATAGGACTCCATCGTGGTGCGACGCCACAGCCCGCGGACGTTCGTCGCGTCGCGCCAGAAGTTGTAGAGGAACTCGCCGCGCCGTCGGACGTAGGGGATCCGCTCGTCGGTGTCGAGCACCTCGAGCGCGCCCGCCTCCAGCTCGGCGAAGCGCTGCGAGCCGGTGAGTGCGTCGACCGTCGGCTGGTTGTGCCGGCGGACCCAGTCGAGGGCGTCCTCGCCGGTCACGTCCTCCAGCCACACGTACGGGTCGTCGCCGGTGTCGGGCGTGGTCGGGGCAGAGGTGCTCGTGTCGGTCACCCGCTCGATTGTGGCAGCGGTGGCGATCAGCGCCCGAAGCGGCGCCGCAGTTCGGGGTCGGCCTCCCACCACAGGCCGGCGGGCGCGGGTCCCGGGGCGGCGCTGTCCGTCGGCTCGACGCCCGCGTCCCGGTCGGCGGCGTCGAGGGCGGCGTCCACCTCGACGGCGACGGACTCCTGCTCCGCGCGGAACCGTCCGAACAGCGCGAGCAGGAACGGCAGCCCGACGACGTCGCCGAGTATCCACAGCACGCCGGCGCCGATGATCTGGTCGGTACGCGGCGACGGACCCCACCCGCGGTCCAGCGCCGCGTAGTACGCGTGGGCGATGTCGGGACCCTGCCACAGGACCACGCCCAGCAGCCCGTCGCCGATGGTCTCGACGAGCGTGATGAGCAAGGACAGCGACTGCGGGCGGCGATGCGGTACCGGGTCGAGCTGGAGTCGGGTGACGAAGTAGCCGAGACCCACGAGCACGAACAGCAGCCGGGTGGCGACGTCGAGGGCATCACCCCGCAGCACCGCGGTGTACCAGGGCGTCAGGTAGAACAGCCACGGGGTGACCAGGATGACCCCCGACGTGACCGCGGGGTGGGTCAGCGCGCGGGCGGCGCGCGAGCCGAGAGCGCGGTCGAACCGGGCGCGACCCGCCGGCGCGCATGCGTCGCGCAGCACGGTCAGCGGCATGCCGAGCGCGAGTCCGAACGGGGCGACCAGCAGCAGCAGCACGACCTGCAGCGCCCGCACCCAGAAGAGCGTGTCGGCGTACGCGCCGACCGAGCTCGCGGTCGCGACGATCCACACCCCGACGCCGAGCAGGCTGAACACCACACCGCGGCCCAGCGTGACCTGCGACCGTCGCCACCCCCACCAGTAGGCGCCCAGTGTGGCAACCGACACCGCCGTGGTGACGAGGTCGAGATGGCCTGTCGTGAGGGCGGTCTCGACGGTCAGCGGGCGGATCACGGACCCGAGTGTGCGCCGGGCGGGAACACGCTCGCCAGCCGCGCGGGGGTTACGCGGTGATTGTCGTGTTCTCCTCGACCAGCGGCACTGTCTCGGGCCGCAGCGGGCAGCGGGTCCTGGTGTAGATGGTCGGCATGCACCGGTTGCAGTGGATGCACTTCGACGTCGTCGACGGGTCGACCTCGATGCGCAGCGGCAGGTCGGGTTCGCGGAGCAGCGCGCGACCCATGGCCACGAAGTCGAACCCCTGCGACAGGGCCAGGTCCATCGACGCCCGGTCGGTCACGCCGCCGAGCAGGATCAGCGGCATCGACACCGCCTCTCGCAGCTGCTGGGCGAGCGGGAGCAGATAGGCGGGGCGGTACGGGTACCTCTTGAGGAAGAACGGCCCGGCCGCCTTCAGCCCCCACCGGAGCACACCGTGGAACGTCGCCGCGAACTCGGCGCGCGGGGCGTCCCCGTGGAACAGGTACATCGGGTTCAGCAGCGAGCTGCCGGCGGTCGGCTCGATCGCGTCGAGGTGGCCGTCGCCCTCGAGCAGCTGCGCCACGGTGCACGCCTCGTCGGGCATCAGTCCGCCGGGCACCCCGTCGTACATGTTCAGCTTCGCCCACACCGCGACGGAGTCGCCCACCTCCTCCCGGACGGCGGCGACCATCTCCCGCGCGAACCGCGCACGGGCGACGACGGACCCGCCGTAGGCGTCCTTCCGGCGGTTCAGCAGCGGGCTGAGGAAGCTGCTCGCGAGGTAGTTGTGGCCGAGGTGGATCTCGAGCGCGTCGAAACCGCTGTCGACGGCGATGCGCGCGCCGTGCCGCGCGGTCCGCATGAGGCCCGCGATCTCCTCGGTGGACGGGCGTCGGCACACCGCCATCGACGACGGCGCGACGCCCATCGGTGCCGGGATGCGCGACGGCGCCAGGGCACGGGCGCGATTCGACAGCGGGTTGGCGACCGGGCCGGCGTGACCGATCTGCGCGGCGACCAGCGCACCCTCGGCGTGGACGGCGTCGGTGAGTCGTCGCAGGCCGGGCGAGGCGTCCTCACGCAGCCAGATCTGGTGGCGGTCGGTGCGGCCCTCGGGGCTGATGGCGAGGTAGGCGACCGTGGTGAGCGCGACGCCACCGGCGGCGATCTCACGGTGGAAGTCGACGAGGTCGTCGGTGACGAGTGCGTCCGGGGTGCGGCCTTCGAACGTGGCGCACTTGATGAGGCGGTTGCGCAGCGTGAGCGGTCCCAGGCGCGCCGGGCTGAAGGGGGAGACGGCCATCCGTCGACGGTAACCCAGGAACGAGAACATGTTCTAGAAACGCACGTCGGGACGGTGTTCGCCCTGCGCGATCCCGACTGCGTGTGGCGGGTGTCGCAACGTAGGCTGAGCGCGTGGCAGAACACTTCGACACAGTTGTCCTCGGCGCAGGTCCGGGTGGGTACGTCGCCGCGATCCGGTGCGCCCAGCTCGGCCAGAAGGTCGCCGTCATCGAGGAGAAGTACTGGGGAGGTGTCTGCCTCAACGTCGGGTGCATCCCGTCGAAGGCGCTGCTGCGCAACGCCGAGCTCGCGCACATCTTCCACACGCAGGCGAAGACCTTCGGGATCTCCGGTGAGGTCTCCTTCGACTTCGGCGCCGCCTTCGACCGCAGCCGCAAGGTGTCGGAGGGGATCGTCAAGGGCGTCCACTTCCTGATGAAGAAGAACAAGATCACCGAGATCGACGGCTACGGCGTGTTCACCGGGCCGAAGGCGATCACGGTGGGCGACGACCGCGAGGTCACGTTCGACAACGTCATCATCGACACCGGCTCCTACGTCAAGCTGCTGCCGGGCGTGGAGCTGTCGGACAACGTCGTCACCTACGAGTCGCAGATCCTCACGCGCGAGCTGCCGGAGTCGATCGTGATCGTCGGTGCCGGCGCCATCGGCATGGAGTTCGGGTACGTCCTGGCCAACTACGGCGTCGACGTGACGATCATCGAGTTCCTCGACCGCGTGCTCCCCAACGAGGACGCCGACTCGTCGAAGGAACTCGCCAAGCAGTACAAGAAGCTCGGCGTGAAGATCCTGACCTCGACCAAGGTGAACAAGGTCGACGACCAGGGGTCGCAGGTCGAGGTGTCCTACACCGACGCCAAGGGCAACGACGACTCGGTCACCGTCGACAAGGTGATGATGAGCGTCGGTTTCGCACCGCGCGTCGAGGGTTTCGGTCTCGACAAGACCGGTGTCGAGCTGACCGAGCGCGGCGCCATCGCGATCGACGAGTTCATGCGCACCAACGTCGACGGCATCTACGCGATCGGTGACGTCACCGCCAAGCTGATGCTCGCCCACGTCGCCGAGGCCCAGGGCGTCGTCGCCGCGGAGACCATCGCCGGCGTCGAGACGATGCCGCTGGGCGACTACCGGATGATGCCGCGCGCCACCTTCTGTCAACCGCAGGTCGCCTCCTTCGGACTCACCGAGCAGCAGGCGAAGGACGAGGGACACGAGGTGAAGGCGACGTCGTTCCCGTTCACCGCGAACGGCAAGGCGCAGGGCCTCGGCGAGCCCGGCGGCTTCGTCAAGCTCATCACCGACACGAAGAACGACGAGCTGCTCGGCGCGCACCTGGTGGGCGACAACGTCTCCGAGATGCTGCCGCAGCTGACGCTCGCGCAGAAGTGGGACCTCACCGCCAAGGAACTGGCCCGGAACGTGCACACGCACCCGACCATGTCCGAGGCCATGCAGGAGACCTTCCACGGCGCGATCGGCCACATGATCAACCTCTGACGCCGGTGATCGACGGGGCCGACCGCGTCCGCGAGTGGACGCCGTCGTTCCCGCTCGACATCCGTCGGACGCTCGCGCTGCACAAGCGCGGCGGTTCCGACCCGACCCATCGGGTCCGCCCCGACGGTTCGATCTGGCGGACGAGTCACACCCCGGACGGGCCGGGCACCCTCGCGATCACGCGGAGGTCGGGGGTGGTCACCGGACACGGCTGGGGGCCCGGCGCCGACTGGCTGTTGGACCACCTGCCGTCGCTGCTCGGCGCCGACGACGACCCCTCGGCCCTCGTCGCGCGTGACCCGGTGGTCGCGCAGCTGGTGCGTCGCGGAGAGCACTCGGGCATCCGGCTCGGTCGTACCGATCGGGTGTGGGAGGCGTTCGTCCCCGCGGTGCTGGAGCAGAAGGTGGTCGGCAAGGAGGCGTGGCGGGCGTGGCGACACCTGGTGCGCCGCTTCGGGGTACCCGCACCCGGCGCACCCGACATGCACGTGTGCCCGCCACAGCACGAGTGGGCGTCGATCCCGTCGTGGGAGTGGCACCTCGCGGGCGCGGAACCCGTGCGGATGCGGACCGTCCGCCGCGGTGTCGCGTTCGACGTGGAACGTCACCACGAGCACCTGCGCACGCTGCACGGGGTGGGTCGATGGACCGAGTCCGAGGTGCGGTGTCGCGCCCTGGGGGATCCCGACGTGGTCCCGGTCGGCGACTACCACGTGTGCAAGACGGTGGGGCAGACGCTGATCGGCCGTCCCGTCGACGACGCCGGGATGTTGGAACTCCTCGAGCCCTACCGCGGGCAGCGGTACCGCGTCGTGCGGCTCATCGAGTTGTACGGGACCCGGCCCGAACGCCACGGTGCCCGGATGTCGATGCGCGACTACCGAGGGTTCTGACGGTCAGCCGATCGGGGATGCGCGAATCGTGATGCCCCGCCCGAACATCCGGCCCAGCGAGAAGCATTCGCGGTCGGGGTCCCAGGCGCGGTTGGCGGGCAGGAGTGTCATCGTGCGGACCAGTGCAAGCGTGTTCACGGCGGTCGCCAGAACGGCCATTCCCCACTTGCCGTGGTGCGCGTAGGTTCGCGGACCGCACGCCGCATACCTGATGAACGATGCCGGGCCCGAGAGCAGTCGTCGGCCGGACACCGTGGCGGTCATCCCGGGGATCAGTACGGTGTCGTGGCCGCGCGCGTGGAGCAGGAGACTACGGTCGAGGTCCTCGAAGAGATCCGGACGATGACTGACGTCGTCCTGGATCTCCTTCCACGCACCCGCCCTGATGACCGAGTTCGCCCCGGACAGCGCGGGCACGCGCAGCGGACCACCGGCCGCCAAGGCTGCTTCGGCCCTCGCCTGAAGACGGTTGTTCCGACGCCGATAGCGGTTCTGGAAGGGGAGGTCGTGCATGACCATGGGCCCCGTACCGGCAACCACCTCGGGGTGGGTGTCCATCACCCGGGTGATCGCTCCGGCCCACCCTGCGTCCAGGATGGTGTCGCAATCGACACTGGCGATGAGATCCTGTGACGCACACGAGAATCCGGTGTACCGAGCGAAGGCGACACCGGCTCGGGGCTCGCTCACGAGGCGGATCCTGTCGTCGTGTTCTGCGGCAGAACGGATGTGATCGGCGGTGTCGTCGGTGCTGTTGTTGTCGACGACGACGATCTCGGCCACGTCAGGGCCTTGGGCGCTGGCGCGTTCGAGGCATGCACGTACTGCGCTCCCCTCGTTGTACGCGGGAATGACAATCGAGATCGGCACAGGCATGACGATAGTCACGTCGGTCATTCGTACAATCGGTCGAACGGTCTACTCCGCGTAGGTTGTTCGAACTACACCTCTATCGCGCACCCGCCGCGTCGTAGGCGAGGATGGCCGACCGCGCCTGGGTGATGGCGCGGGGCTGGCTGAGGTCGAGACCGATCGCGCTGGCCACCCGGGACATGCGGTTGTCGACGGTGTTCGGGTGCACCTCGAGTCGGCGAGCGGTCTCGCGTCGGTTCATCCCGCACGACATGTGGACCCGCAGCGTCTCGAGCAGATCGGCCTGGGAGGTGAGCGGTGCGATGAGCGCGGCGAGGGCGTCGCGCGCAGGGCCGGGACGGGTGATCTGGTACTCGATCACCAGGTCGTCCATCGTGTAGAGCCCCGGCGCGCGGTCGATGGACCGCGCGAGGTCCAGCAACTCGTCGGCCCGCCCCACGAGCTCGGGCACCTCGGAGGCCTCACCGACGACCAGGGTGCACAGCAGCGGCGACCCGATGGCGCGGGTGAGTGCGGTCGTCGTCGAGGCGCCGAACCGGTCGCCCTCGCGGGAGATCGGTGCGACGACGGTCCCGCCGGCCTCGCTGAGGATCGACAACACCGACGAGCCGAGGACGTCGGCGACACCCCGTCGGACGGTGGTCGCGGCCGGACCCCCTCCGTCGGCGTCGAGCACCGCGAGGGACAACACCTGCCAGCGGTCGGAGACGGGCAGGCCGAACTCGGCGGCGCGGCGGATGTCGACCGCGCCGCGGACGGCGGCGCTGACGAACTGCTCGCGCGGTGACCGGTCGGGCGGCGCCTGCTCGAGCGCGGAGGCCTCGGCGTGGATGGCGGAGGCCTCGGCGAGCAGCGACCGACGGACCGCGAGGATCGCCGCCGTGCTCGCGAGCAGCCCGGTGAGGTCGTCGGCCCCCCGGGTGGCCGCGTCGGCGGCGGCGTCGACGGCGGCCCCGATGACCCGGACGGTGGACGACAGGGGCACACCCGCCCGGGACCAGTCGGCGATCGCCCCGCGGATCCGGCGGCAGGACGTGGTGTCGACGAGGTGCGGTCGGCGGAAGGACACGTCGTCGAGGGTGCGGCGCACGGCCACGTCGAGGGTGGTGCGGGCCTGACGCGTCAGGGCGAGCGTCGTGTCCCCGGACCTCGGCGGCCCGCCCGCGACGGCAGCGGCGACGACGGTCCGGACGATCGTGCCGAGGACCTCGTCCCAGTCGCACCGGTCCCGGCACGCGCGCGCGAGCGTCGCGAACTCCGACGGACCACCCCCGGCGGGGTGGACGGAATCGACCTGCATGCTGGACCCCCAACTGGACACGCCCTCCCCGGTGTGCCCGACTCCGATCACAGTACATCTGTTGAGTATCGGAACGGAAGAGTCGTCTCGGCCGGTCTGTCTCAATCGTCGTGCGGAGCGGTGGCGAGGACGTACTGGCCCTGGCCGGTGATCTGTTGTCGCACGTCACGCATGCCCGCCGCGGTCAGGCGGTCGGTGATCTCGTCTCGGCCGAAGATGCGGAACCCGCCCATCCCCAATGCCTGTCGGGCTCCCGGCACCGACGACAGCGTCGTCTGCACCGAGGTGAAGACGGCGACCTCACCACCCGGGGCGACGACACGGACCATCTCGTCGACGACGCGCAGGGGGTCGCCGATCAGGTACAGCGCCGCAAGGCAGCAGACGCTGTCGAAGGAACCGTCGGGGAAGGGGATGTGATGGGCGTCGCCCCGGACGTACACCGCGCGGGGTGCGTCGTTGTCGGCGACGGCGCGGGCGAGCATCGGCGTGGAGAAGTCCAGCCCGACGCAGAAGCCGTCGCCGGTCAGGTCGCGGGCGAACCGGTCGGTGAAGTTCCCGGGCCCGCAGGCGACGTCGAGGACGCGGCGGTCACCGGGGCGCCCGAGGCGGCCGGTGAGCGCCCGCCCCGCGACCAGGGTGGACGTGCCGCCGAGGGAGAACAGGCGGGTGAAGACGGGCCGCCAGGCGCGCTCGTACACCGCGGCGAACACGGAATTCTCCATCAGGCGCTGGCTGGGTGACCGGCCCGACCGTTCCGGTTCGAGCAGGTCGAGGTAGCCGGCGGACTCGTCGCGGACCGGGACGGTCAGCAGGTCGCGGACCGCCTGGCGTACGGCCGGGTCGGTCACCGATCACGCTCGATGCGCAGCGTCGAGATCGTGGTGGCGAGCGAGTCGTAGTTCCCGACGAGCAGCAGCAGCCCGATGCGTTCGCGCTCGGTGAGGTGGCGGCTGAGTGCCTCCCACGTCGGGTCGGAGATGTCGCGGTCGGCGACGAGTTCGTCGACGGCGGTGAGCAGGACCCGCGACCGCTCGGACTCGAGCGCGTCGGGGCCCTTCTGGATCCGCGCGGCGAGGTCGGCGTCGATGCCGGCCCGACGCCCGAGGCGCAGGTGGTGGTCGAGTTCGTACCCGCACTCGCGGAGTGCGGCGACGCGGATGATCACCATCTCCGTGTCGAGGCGGCTCAACGGTCCGAAGGGCATCAGTCGCGCGGAGTGGTGCAACCAGCCGCGGAACAGTCCGCCGGTACGCCCGAGCGTCGAGAAGATGTGCATGTCGGGGACGCCGACCACGCGGGAGGCGATGCGGCAGAAGGCCCAGTTGACCGGACCGAGCTCGCGGAGCCTGCCGGGCGGGATGCGGGGGGTCATCGACGGCCTTTCGGGCTCGCGGGCGAGCCGATCGGTGGAGCGGGGTGGGGTCAGTCGACCAGATAGGGCGAGATGGTGCTGCGGTGCTCCGAGATCTGCAGGGTCGCGCCCAGCGCCGGGAAGGCGCGCTGCGCGCAGTTCGACCGCTCGCACACGCGGCAGCCGGCCCCGATCGGCGTCACCTGTGCCTGCGGTCCGATCTCGAGGCCGTCGGCGTACACGAGCCGGCCGGCGTGCCGGAGCTCGCACCCCAGTCCGATCGCGAACGTCTTGCCCGGCTGTCCGTACCGCGCGGCGCGTCGTTCGACGGTGCGCGCGACCCACAGGTAGTCGCGCCCGTCGGGCATCTGCGCGATCTGCGTGAGGATCTTCCCCGGCGAGGCGAACGTCTCGTAGACGTTCCACAGCGGGCACGTGCCGCCGGACGACGAGAAGTGGAACCCCGTGGCGGACTGTCGTTTCGACATGTTGCCGGCGCGGTCGACGCGGACGAACGAGAACGGCACGCCCCGAAGGTCCGGGCGCTGCAGCGTCGAGAGCCGGTGGCAGATCGTCTCGTAGGACACCTGGTAGAAGGCCGAGAGGCGTTCGATGTCGTAGCGGAAGTCCTCGGCCGCCCCGTGGAACTGCCCGTAGGGCAACACCATCGCCGCCGCGGCGTAGTTGGCGAGACCCAGCCGGGCGAGGCTGCGCGCCTCGTCGCTGGTGAAGTTCCCCTCGTCGGCGAGGCCGTCCATCAGGTCGCCGAACTCGAGGTAGGCGAGCTCGGTCGCCAGCTTGAAGGTGCGTTGGCCGGCGGACAGGTGGCGGGAGATCTCCAGACGCCGGAGCTCCGGGTCGTAGCGGTGCAACAGCGTGTCACCCATGTCGACCCGGCGGACGATGTTGATGCCGTGCACGGTCTCGAGCCGGTCGAAGATCTCGCGGCGGACGTCCCCGGAGTGCATCCGCATGCGGGTGGTCATGTCCTCGGCGGCCGTGTCCAGCTCGTGCAGGTAGTTGTGGCGCCGGTAGAAGAAGTCGCGGACCTCCTCGTGCGGGGCCGTGATCGATCCGCGCATCGATCCGTCGCCCCGGTCGTCGGTGGCGGCGGCGAGCTGGTCGGTGGTGGTGCGGTAGCGCCGGTGCAGGGTGACCATCGCCCGCGCGACGTCCGGGTGCGCCCGCACCACGTCGGCCGCGGCCGAGGCGAGGTCCGCGGACGCCTCGACGTCGGGGTCGAGCAGGACCTCCCGCACCTCGGCCACCAGCCGGACGTCGTCCTGGGAGTCGAAGAACTCCGCGTCGACCCCGAAGGCGTCGCTGATCTTGACCAGCACCGGGTCGGTGAGCGGCCGCGCGTCGTGCTCGATCTGGTTCAGGTACGACGGCGAGATGCCCAGGGTCTGGGCGAGGGCGACCTGCGACAGCCCGCGATCCGACCGGAGCTGACGCACCCGGGATCCGACGAAGGTCCTGCCCACGGGGGCCAGGCTACGTCGCGTCGACGACCCGATTCGTCCGGTCCGCGCGCGGGCCCGGGTGTGACTGTGGCCACTCTCGGGCGGCGCGGGCCGGCTCGGCGCACTCCGATCGCGGTCCGCGGCGTCCGCGCCGGGGTGCACCGGACCCGACCCATCGACGCAGTACGCGCGTACTTTTTGACTGCCGGACCGTGGTTCTTTCACACATCGATCTTCGCAGGTTTTGCAAAAGGGCGCCGCGATGTGGCCGAATGTGGCACTTGCAAGGTGTGGACCAGCACGTTTGGGGTGTGGCACTCTCTGTGCAGGCGCCGCGGACCCGACGTCGGAGGGTTGCGAAACCGAGAACCGTCCACCGGATCGGGGCACCGGGACCACCACCCGGAGTCCGGTCCGACGAGCCGCGGCCGCGCCTGTGAGGAAGCCGCCGACACGACGTCGGCAACGAGAAAAGTGGAGTGCAGATGAGCAACGTCGGCAAGCCGAGGACGGCTGCGGAGATCCAGCAGGACTGGGACACCAACCCCCGCTGGAAGAACGTCAAGCGCGATTACACCGCCGAGCAGGTCGCCGAGCTCCAGGGCTCGGTCGTCGAGGAGCACACCCTCGCCCGCCGCGGCGCGGAGATCCTGTGGGACGGCGTCACCAAGGGTGACGGCAGCTACATCAACGCCCTCGGCGCACTCACCGGCAACCAGGCCGTGCAGCAGGTCCGCGCCGGACTGAAGGCCGTCTACCTCTCGGGGTGGCAGGTCGCCGGTGACGCGAATCTCTCCGGCCACACCTACCCCGACCAGTCGCTGTACCCGGCGAACTCGGTGCCGAACGTGGTGCGTCGCATCAACAACGCCCTGCTGCGCGCCGACGAGATCTCGCGCGTCGAGGGTGACACCTCGATCGACAACTGGCTGGTGCCGATCGTCGCCGACGGCGAGGCCGGCTTCGGTGGCGCGCTGAACGTCTACGAGCTGCAGAAGGCCATGATCGCCGCGGGTGCCGCCGGCACCCACTGGGAGGACCAGCTCGCGTCGGAGAAGAAGTGCGGCCACCTCGGTGGCAAGGTGCTCATCCCGACCCAGCAGCACGTCCGCACCCTGAACTCGGCTCGCCTGGCCGCCGACGTCGCCGGTGTCCCCACCGTCGTCATCGCGCGTACCGACGCCGAGGCCGCGACCCTCATCACCTCCGACGTCGACGACCGCGACAAGCAGTTCGTCACCGGTGAGCGCACCGCCGAGGGCTACTACCACGTGAAGAACGGCATCGAGCCGTGCATCGAGCGTGCGAAGTCCTACGCGCCCTATGCCGACCTCATCTGGATGGAGACCGGCACCCCGGATCTCGAGCTGGCGCGCAAGTTCGCCGAGGCCGTCAAGGCGGAGTACCCGGACCAGCTGCTGTCCTACAACTGCAGCCCGTCCTTCAACTGGAGCAAGCACCTCGACGACTCGACGATCGCGAAGTTCCAGAACGAGCTCGGCGCGATGGGCTTCACCTTCCAGTTCATCACCCTGGCGGGCTTCCACTCGCTCAACTACGGCATGTTCGACCTGGCGTACGGCTACGCCCGCGAGCAGATGACCGCCTTCGTCGACCTGCAGAACCGTGAGTTCAAGGCCGCTGAGGAGCGGGGCTTCACCGCCGTCAAGCACCAGCGTGAGGTCGGTGCGGGCTACTTCGACTCGATCGCCACCACGGTCGACCCGACCAGCTCCACCACCGCGCTGAAGGGCTCCACCGAAGAGGGCCAGTTCCACTGACCTGAACCGGTCGAGGTGACCTGAGACGGACATGGGGTGGGTACGACACTCGTCGTGCCCACCCCGATCCGTATCGGGTCCCGATGTGACAGTCTTGTGTCGCGGCATCGCGCGGCACGGGTAAACCCCAGCAACACAACGATTTCTCGAGTCGAGGAGCCATCCATGGCAAGCGATAAGATCTCGCGGGTCGGCGTCATCGGTGCCGGTCAGATGGGGGCCGGGATCGCCGAGGTGTGCGCCCGTGCCCACACCGACGTCCTGGTCTACGAGTCCACCCGCGAGCTGGCCGCCGCCGGCCGGTCGCGCATCCTGCGGTCCCTCGACCGCGGTGTCAGCAGCGGCAAGCTGACCGAACGCGAGCGTGAGCAGGCGTCCTGGCGACTGCGCTTCACCTCCGATCTCGGTGACTTCGCCGACCGTCAGATGGTGTGCGAGGCCGTCGTCGAGGACGAGGCCGTCAAGACCGCCATCTTCAAGGAGCTCGACAAGGTCGTCACCGACCCGACCGCGGTCCTGGCGTCGAACACCTCGTCGATCCCGATCATGAAGCTGGGCATGGCGACGGAGAACGCGAACCGCGTGGTCGGCATGCACTTCTTCAACCCGGTGCCGGTCCTGCCGCTCGTCGAGCTCATCACCACCCTGATGACCTCGGCCGACGTGACCGCGCGCGCCGAGCAGTTCGCCGCCGACGTCCTGGGCAAGCAGGTGGTCCGCTCCACCGACCGCTCCGGCTTCGTCGTCAACGCACTCCTGGTCCCGTACCTGCTGTCGGCCATCCGCATGGTCGAGAGCGGCTTCGCGACGGTCGAGGACATCGACAAGGCGATGGTGCTCGGCTGTGCCCACCCGATGGGCCCGCTGAAGCTCACCGACCTCGTCGGACTGGACACGGTCAAGGCGATCGCGGACAAGATGTACGAGGAGTTCAAGGAGCCGCTGTACTCGCCGCCGCCGCTGCTGCTGCGCATGGTGGAGGCCGGCCGCCTGGGCAAGAAGGCCGGACATGGGTTCTACCCCTACGCCGACGCCGCCGCTGCGGCACGCTGAGGCGATGACGGTGGCGGGCGAGAGCCCGCCACCGTCGCGGTCGGTGGGTCGACGGGTGGAGCGAGAACAGTTCGCGAGGAAGGTGTGTCGATGACCAGCGCGTCGGATGCGGTCGAGTACGGGTCGTCGATCCTGGGGTATCCCCGGATCGGGGCCCGACGGGAGCTGAAGCGGGCGCTGGAGGACCACTGGCACCGCGGCACGTCGCTCGCCGAGCTGGAGGCGGCCGGGCGTGAGCTGCAGGACGACACGTGGCGTGAGCTCGCGGCCATGGGTCTCGAGCAGGTGCCGGGCAACATCTTCTCGTTCTACGACCACGTCCTCGACGACGCGCTGCTGTTCGGTGCCTTCCCGGAGCGCTTCCGTCCGCTGCAGGACCAGCTCGAGCCGCTCGAGTTCTACTTCGCGATGGCGCGCGGCAAGCCGGACTTCCCGCCGCTGGAGCTGATCAAGTACTTCGGCACGAACTACCACTACCGACAGCCCGAGATCAGTCCCGCCACCACCTTCACGCTGAACGCCGACGCACTGCTCGACGAGCACGCGCGGGCGAAGGCGGAGGGCATCGAGCTGCGGCCCGTCGTGCACGGGCCGCTGAGCCTGCTGCTGCTGTCGAAGGCCGGACCCGACGCACCCGAGGGCTTCGCCCCGCTCGACCGCGTCGACGACCTCGTCGAGGTCTACCTGCAGCTGTTCGACGCGCTGTACAAGCAGGGCGCCAAGTGCGTCCAGCTCGACGAGCCGGCGTTCACCCTCGACCGCACGGTCGAGGAGATCCAGCTCCTGTCGCGGGTCTACGATCGGCTGTCCGGCGTGGCCTCACGTCCGCGGCTGCTGGTCACCGGCCAGTACGGCGACCTCGGGCCGGCCCTCCCGGCGCTCTCCGCGACGCGTGTCGAGGCGATCGGACTCGACCTCATCAGCGCGCCCATGAACCCCGCGCAGCTCGCGGCCATCCCCGGACTCCGGCGCAAGCGCCTCTACGCCGGCGTCATCGACGGTCGCAACGTGTGGAAGGCGGCCAAGGGCGGCAAGCTCGATCTCCTGCTCGCCATCAAGAAGGAGATCCCGGACATCGTCGTGTCGACGTCGTGTTCGCTGATGCACGTCCCCGTCGACAAGCTCATCGAGCCCGACATCCCCGGCGACGTCGCGGACCGACTCTCCTTCGCCAAGCAGAAGGTGGGCGAGGTGGTCGCGCTGGCGAAGGCGGTCACCCACGGCGCCCCCGAGCACTGGTACACCCGACCCACCAAGGTCGACTTCAAGCTGAAACACGATGTCCGTCAACGGGTCGCGAACATCCGTCCCGACCAGCGTGAGCGTGCGCCCTACGAGGAGCGCAAGGTCGCCCAGGACGCCGTGCTCGGTCTGCCGCCGGTGCCGACGTGCACCCTGGGTTCGTTCCCGCAGACCGCCGAGATGCGCAAGGCGCGCTACGACTACGGCCAGGGCCGACTCTCGTGGGACGACTACGCGGGCGAGGTCAAGGCCGAGATCGCCCGGGTGATCGCGCTGCAGGAGGACATCGGGCTCGACGTCCTCGTGCACGGGGAACCCGAACGCAACGACATGATCCAGTACTTCGCGGAGCTGATGGACGGCTACGTGGCCACCCGGATGGGGTGGGTGCAGGTCTACGGATCCCGTTGTGTGCGACCGCCGATCATGTACGGCGACATCAAGCGCACGGGCCCGATGACCGTCGAGTGGATCACCTACGCGCAGTCGCTCACCGACAAGCCCGTCAAGGGGATCCTCACCGGTCCCGTCACGATGCTCGCGCGGTCGTTCGTGCGCCAGGACCAGCCGCTCTACGAGTCGGCAGAGCAGCTCGCGCTCGCCATCCGCGACGAGGTGGCCGACCTCGAACGTGCCGGCATACAGATCATCCAGGTCGACGAGCCGTCGATCCGGGAGCTGCTGCCGCTGCGCGAGCGGGGACGTGAGGGGTACCTCGACTGGGCGGTCGCCGCGTTCAAGCTGGCGGTCGGTGGGGCCAAGCCGGAGACCCAGATCCACACCCACCTCGGGTACTCGAGCATCGCGCAGGTCGTCGAGGCGTTCGACGCCCTCGACGCCGACGTCACCTCGATCGTCGCCACGCGGTCCATCGACTGGGTGCTGGATCAGCTGGTCAACTCGGGCACGCCGATCCAGCGCGGCGTCGGCCCGGGTGTCTACGAGAGCCGCAGCGCTGCGATCCCCGACATCGACGAGATCGACGAGCGCATCCAGCGTGCGGTGCAGGCGATCGACCCGGAACGGTTGTGGGTCAACCCCGACGGTGGCCTCAAGACCCGTCACTACTGGCAGCTCGAGCCGTCGTTGCGCAACATGGTCGCCGCCGCCCGTCGGCAGCGTCGTCGGCTGCTCGCCGCGTCGGAGAACTGAGCCGGGGTCCGCAGCGACCTCACAGCGAGCGTCCAGCCGACACGGCGGGCTGCGCGTCACCGTGGGGTCATGATCGACCGTCTCCTCCGCGTGGTCCGCGCCGCACCCGCGTCGTGTGCGTGGTTGGCGCTGCTGTTGGCGACGACCGTCCTGCAGCACGTCGGCACCACCGAGCAGGTCGCCGCCTGGCTGGAGAACTCGTCGACCGATCTCCGGCACCTCGGGTCCGATCCGGTCACCGTGCTGGTGACCAGTCTCGGATGGCTCGACGGCGCGTGGTGGCTGCCCTACGCGGCCATGTTCGCGATCGTCGTGATCCCGATGGAGCGTCGTCTGGGCGTACGCCGCTGGGCCGCGATGGGTCTGGCCGGCCACCTGATCGGCACGGCGGTGAGCCAGGGCGCGCTGTGGGTGGCGATCGCCCTCGGTCTCACGTCGTCGTCGCAGATGACGATGCGTGACATCGGTGTCAGCTACGCGCTGATGGCGTTCGTCGGTGGCGCGGCGCAGTACGTCTCGCCCCGGCACCGCCGCGCGTTCGTCTCGGTGGTGATCGCCGTGGCCGCGACGGCGCTCGTCGTCGATCCCGGGGTGACGAACCTCGGACATCTCACGGCCCTGGTGACCGGCCTGGTCGTCGGTCCGCTCCTGGTGCCGCGCGCTCAGCTCTCCGCGAGCCGCTTCTTCTCCACGTCGACGTCTAAATCGGGTGCAGGCCATCGCAGGTCGAGGTGGGACAGCGCCTCGATGAGGATCTCGGTGACGGCCAGCCGCGCGAACCACTTGTGGTCGGCGGGGACCACGAACCAGGGCGCCTCGTCGATGTCGGTGCGGTCCAGGACGGCCTGATAGGCCTCCTGGTAGGCCGACCAGTACCGGCGTTCGTCGACGTCGCCGGGGTTGTACTTCCAGTACTTGTCGGGCCGGTCGAGTCGGCGGGCGAGCCGGTCGCGCTGCTCGTCGTGCGAGATGTGCAGGAACACCTTGACCACGGTGGTCTCGGTGCGGACCAGCTCGCGTTCGAACTCGGTGATGGTGTCGTAGCGGGACGCCCAGACGTCGTGGGGGACCAGCTCGTGCACGCGCACGACGAGGACGTCCTCGTAGTGCGAGCGGTCGAACACCCCGATCTGTCCCGCGGCGGGCACCTTCTTCCGGATGCGCCACAGGAAGTGGTGCGCCAGTTCCTCGTCGGTAGGCTTGCCGAACGAGGCGTGGCTGACGCCCTGGGGGTCGACCATGCCCATCACGTGCCGGACGATGCCGCCCTTGCCCGAGGTGTCCATGCCCTGCAGCACGAGCAGCACCGACCGCGGGTCGCCGCTGCGTCCGTGGGCGTACAGACGCTCCTGGAGGTCGGCGAGGACCTCGCCGCGTGCCTTGCGGATCGCCTTTCCCGCGGACTTGCCCCCGTCGAAACCCGGTGTGTCCCGGGGGTCGACGTCGGCGATGGGGCCCATCGCGGACGGCCGCAGAATGTCAACGGACAGGGGTGCGTCGCTGGAGGACATCGGTTCACCCTACTGTCGTGGCCGTCCCGCCGGGCCCGAACAGGCCGCCACCACCGAAGGCGTCGCGGTGGGAGTCGGGTTGTGTCCCATCGTCGTTGGTGATCCCGCGGGCGCGCCCCTCCTCGGCGGAGATCAGCGTCGCGCCGCTGCGGTCGGCGATCGACGGGTCGCGGGCGAGGGCGTCGACGACCCGGCCGACGAACGTCGGGTCCTCGGCGCGGTCGAGCGAGAAGCCCGCGAACTCGGTGAGCCCCGACGCGAGGAGCATGCGTGTGCGGATCAGGCCGAGCCACAGGCTGATCGCGCTCACGCCGGTGCCCCGCAGTTCGACGGCCATGTCGGCGGCCATCTTGTCCAGGCCCGTCTTCGCCACCCCGTAGAGGACGGAGTGCAGGTGTCCCCGTGACCCGAACGACGAGATGTTGACGACCAGACCGCTCCCCGCGGCGACCATCGTCCGCGCCGCGTGCACCGAGGCGACGTAGTGGGCCCGCAGGCCCACGTCGACGAGTGGGCGCCAGTCGGTGACCGGACGTTCCCAGAACGGTGCGTCGAACCCGACAAACCCGTCGGGCGCAGCCCATACGGAGTTCACGAGCAGGTCGAGACGGCCGCTCTCGGCGGCGATCTGCTCGAACACCGCCCTCACGGCGGCGTCGTCGGTGTGATCGCAGGTGACGGGTCGGGCGTCGCCGCCGGTTGCGGTCACCCGGGCCGCGAGTCTGCCGAGGCGATCCTCGGGCGTGGTCCCGCCCCGCCCGGTGAACCACACCGTCCACCCCGCTGCCGCAAGAGCCGTCACGACACCACGGCCCACACCGCCGGCGCCCCCGGTCACCAGGGCGACGCGGGCGATCGGGTCGGTCACCGGTCGACGTCGTCGGGCAGCTGGGCGAACGGCGGTGCCGACACCCCGGTGACGATGTGGCCGCCGAACACGTCCTGCGTCGACACCGTTCCCTCACCGACGCCGTGCGGCGTCTCGACCGACACCGGCGTGCCGTCGGAGATCGCCGCCGTGTCGGCGAGTGCGTCGGCGAGACCCCGGATGCGGCCCTGCCACGCGTAGCGCCCGGCGATCGGGTCGAAGTGACCGACCAGCTGGACCGACACCTCGACCGGTACCCGCCCGTCCACGGTCACGCTCGCCGGACCCGTGTAGCCGCCGGCGTCGTCGTCGCCCATGGCAGCACTGTAGCGAGAGGACGGCCCGCGCCAGGGTCAGGCGGGCGGTGCCGTCGCGTCGGAGGGGAACTGCGGCAGCGGGTGGTCCCGTCGCGCGAACTCCGACGCGGACCCGCCCACCTCGACGATGCCGACGAACGCCGTCCACACGAGCATGGTCAGCTGGTCGACGAGGGCCGACCGCGGGAGGGCCTGGTCCTGCATCCACCAGTGCGTGGCCAGCTGCACCCCACCGACCAGCGCATACGACCACGTCTGGAAGCCGTCGGTGTCGAGGCCGCGATCGCCGAGTCGGGCGTGCATCGCGAACGCGACGACCTCCGCGATGAGCTTCTCCGAGTCGGCGAGGACGCTCGGGCTGGCCGACTTCGAGCTGGTGACGAACTGGTAGATCTCCGGCTCGTCGGAGATCGTCTCGACGTACACCGCGATCACCGTGCGGGTGAGGGTGTACTCGTCGACGTCGTCGACCAGCACCTCGGTCAGCCGGGGCAGCAACACCGTCTCGATGAACCGCACCATCGCCGCGGTGTTGAGGTCGTTCTTGTCGGTGAAGTAGCGGTACAGCACGGTCTTGGAGACGCCGATGTGCGCGGCGATCTCGTCCATGCCCACCTCGGGCCCGTGCTCGCGGACGGCGGCCAACGTGCCGTCCACCAGTTCGGTGCGACGGGCCTCCTTGTGCCGCTGCCACCGTTGTTTGCGTCCGTCGACCAGCCCGCCCTCGGCGGGGTCCGCGGTGGCCCGCAGTGCCGCCTCGAGTCCTTTGGTCGCCGCGGCCGCCGCGGTGATCGCGGCACGGGCCGCCGCGGCGGTGGACTGACGGCTCGGCATCGTCTCAGCGTATCCGTCGCGCGCCGGGTACCCGCCGGTCGACGGTGGTGCCGGGCACACCGGGGGATGGTCGCGCCCGATTCGGGTAAGACTGTGCGGGTGACCTCGACCCCGCTGCAGGACAGACAGGCCGCCCCGTCGGGTATCGCCGGTCTCGGCGGCGACACCGCAGGAGACGCGCAACGGCGTCGCGACCTGCGGAAGATGAAGGTGGTGGCGACGGGCTTCCTCGCCCTCGCCGCGATCGTGTACCTCGTCACCCGCTACCTCGAGTCGCGGGACGGCGCCGACGTCGCGGCGTGGGTCGGCTACGTCCGTGCGGCGTCGGAGGCGGGGATGGTCGGTGCCCTGGCCGACTGGTTCGCGGTGACCGCTCTGTTCAAGCAGCCGCTGGGCCTGCCGATCCCGCACACCGCGTTGATCCGGCGGAAGAAGGACCAGATCGGCGACCAGCTCGGCGACTTCATCGAGCAGAACTTCATGACGCCGTCGGTGATCGAGGGGCAGGTCGAGAAGCTGCAACTGCCGCACCGTGTCTCACGGTGGTTGGCCGACCCCGCCAACGCGCCGCGGATCAGCGACGAGGCGTCGCGGGCGATCGGGCTCGCCGGGGAGATGCTCGCCGACGAGGACGTCGAGGCGTTCATCGTCGCGGGGATGCGGTGGATGGCCGAGCCGCAGTGGGGTCCGCCGGCCGGGCGCGTCCTCGAGCAGCTCATCGCCGAGGAACGCCTCGAACCGCTCATCCAGATGCTGTGTGAGCGCGCGCGGGGATGGGCCGAGGAGAGCCAGCCCCTCATCGACCGCGTCATCGACAAGGACGGCCCGGCATGGGCGCCCAAGTTCGTGAACCTGCTGGTGGGGGAGCGGATCCACCGGGAACTCGTCGAGTACACGGCCAAGATCGCCGCCGACCCCGAGCACGACATCCGCCGTGCCCTGCGCGAGCTGGCGGTGAACTTCGCCCACGACCTGCAGAACGACCCGGAGACCATCGCGAAGGTCGAGGAGATCAAGGACGAGTTCATCGGCCGCGACGAGGTCGCCGGGGCGGCGTCGACCGCGTGGAAGGCGGCGAAGGCCGTCCTCGAGCAGGCCCTCGACGACCCCGACAGCCGTCTGCGTGCCGCGCTCGCCGACGGCGTCATACGCGTGGCCACGCGCATCAGCGCCGACGACGTGCTGCAGGACAAGATGAACATGTGGACCGTCCGGGTGGCCCGGCACGTCTCGCAGAACTACTCCCGCGAGATCATCTCGGTGATCACCGAGACGGTCCGCGGATGGGACGCCGACGACACCAGCCGCAAGATCGAGCTGCAGGTCGGTCGCGATCTCCAGTTCATCCGGATCAACGGCACCGTGGTCGGCTCACTGGCCGGCCTGGCGATCTACACCGTCTCGGTGCTGCTCTTCAGCTGATCCGTCAGCCGGGCCAGGTCGTCGAAGAGGTCGGCGCACAGCGCCTCCGGTGACCGCGCGTCGCCGGCGACCCATCGCGCGAACGCCGTCGTGAACACGGTCACCCCGCTGTGGGCTGCCAGCTGCGCGTCGGTGGCGGGGACACCGCGCGCGACCAGACGGTCGGCGATCACCGTCGCGAGTCGCGCCATCTTGTCCCGTTCGCGCTCCCGCAGTGGGGGTGTCGCGTCGACGACGCCGGCGCGGAGCGAGGCGAACTCCCGTCGCTCGGGTGTGAACCGCCCTGCCCCGCCGACGACCGCGGCCACCACCGCGCCCATGGCGCCGACGTCGGGGGAGAGCGCGTCGATCGGGTCGGTGAACGACGCCTCGAACTCCTCGGACCCCCAGAACAGCACCTCGCGCTTGTCGGCGAAGTGCCGGTAGAAGGTCCGCTCGGTGAGTCCGGCGGCCGCGGCGATGTCCGCGGCGGTGGTCGCGTCGTAGCCACGCTCGACGAAGAGGTCGAGTGCCGCGCCGCGCATCCGCTCGGCCGCGCCGGGTTGCCACCGTGCCATGTCGCCGATCCTAGGTCCCGACATCAGGTGATGACAGAGGCTGACATCGAGCGTACGGTCAGTGATGTCAGCATCAGACATCACTGAGGGAGTTCGAGATGAAGGTCTTCGTCACGGGGGCATCGGGGTGGATCGGGTCGGCCGTCGTGCGGCAGTTGCTGCAGGACGGCCACGCGGTGACCGGGTTGGCCCGGTCCGACGCGTCGATGCGGGCGGTGGAGGACGGCGGCGCGACGCCGCTGCGGGGCGACCTCGACGACCTGGACTCCCTCCGCGGCGGCGCCGATGCCGCGGACGCCGTCGTGCACCTGGCCATGAAGCATGACTGGTCGAACGTGGCGGCATCCTTCGCGGCCGAGCGCGCGGCGGTGGAGTGTTTCGGCGACGCCCTCGCCGGGAGCGGTCGACGTCTGATCATCGCGGGCGGCCTGGCCGCGTTGGCGGAGGGTCGACCGGCGACCGAGGACGACAGGTCCCCGTTCCACGGCCCGGACTCGCCGCGCGGCGGTGCGGAGAACTTCGTGCTCGACCTCGTCGACCGGGACGTGACGCCGATCGTCGTGCGATTCGCGCCGACCGTGCACGGGGTCGGCGACCACGGGTTCATCGCCACGGTCACCGCTGCGGCCCGCCGGCACGGTGTGTCGGGGTACGCCGGTGACGGTGGCAACCGTTGGGCCGCGGTGCACCGCGACGACGCGGCACGCCTGGTCGGGCTCGCCGTCGCCGACGGTGCGGCGGGGGCGATCCTGCACGCCGTGGCCGAGGAGGGGATACCGACCCGGGAGATCGCCGAGGCCGTCGCCGCTGCGGAAGGTGTTCCGGCACGGTCGCTTCCCGCCGACGTCCTGGCCGAGCAGATCGGGCCGTTCGTCGGCGGGTTCTTCGCCCACGTCTACATGGCCGCGTCCAGTGAGGCCACCCGGGCGGCGCTGGGGTGGGAGCCCCGAGGTCGCGGACTGCTCGACGACATCGCCGCGGGCGCCTACGCCTGAGGGGTGGTGGGAGGTCGCGTGATGTGACGTCGGCAACGTGTTAGCAGGAGTGCTTGCATCTGCTAGCACTGCTGTTTACCGTGGTGGACGGAATCGAGAGGAGGAACCGATGGGTTCGGAATCGCACGATCCCGACACGACGTCCGACGATGTCGATGCCGAGGAGCTTGCCAGCCGCGCCGTCGAGGGTGTCGTCAACGCCGCCCAGGACATCGGTTCGTTCATCCGGTCCCAGCGGGAGGCCGCCGAGGTGTCGCTGCGTCAGTTGGCGGAGCGCGCCGGGGTGAGCAACCCGTACCTCAGTCAGATCGAACGAGGGCTGCGCAAGCCCTCCGCCGATGTGCTGGCGCAGATCGCCAAGGGTCTGCGTGTGTCGGCCGAAGTGTTGTACGTGCGGGCCGGCATCCTCGAGGAACGAGCCGCGAGTCCCGTGCGAGACGCACTGCTGGCGGACTCGCAGATCAGTGAGCGGCAGAAGCAGATGCTGCTCGAGATCTACGAGTCGTTCCGCAAGGAGAACGGGTCCGTCGAGACCACAGCATGACGTCCACCGACCTGCCGGGTCGGTCATCACGAGATCAAGCGAGGAGAACCATGAGCAAGAACGAGCGTGGCCTGGCCACCCCGATCTACGCCGCTGTCGGTGCCGGTGACCTGGCTCTGCAGCAGGTCGCCGAGGTGCTCGGGCAGCTGCGCGAGCGCGCCGAGTCGGCCACCGAGACCGCCCAGGCCCGTGTCGAGGAGACGCGCGGTCGCATCGAGGGGACCCGGGAGCGCATCCAGTCGCTGCCCGAGGAGCTCCCCACCAACATCGAGGAGCTTCGGACGAACATCGACGAGCTGCGCACCCGGTTCACCAGCGAGGAGCTGCGGAAGGTCGCCGAGGCCTACATCGAGGTCGCGACGGGGATCTACAACTCGCTCGCCGAGCGCGGCGAGGAGACCGTCGAGCGTCTGCGTCAGCAGCCGGAGTTCCAGGAGAACGTCTCCCGCGCGGAGAAGGCCTACAACGACGCCGTCGACCTGACCGAGGACGCCCTGGGCACCATCTCGTCGCAGACCCGCGCCGTCGGTGAGCGTGCCGCCAAGCTCGCGAACCTGGCGTCGGGCAAGGTGTCCGGTGCCGCCGGCACCGTCGAGGCGAAGGCGCGCGGATCGAAGGACTCGCCCGCCGCGAAGCTCGAGGACCTGAAGGAGCCGGCCAAGAAGACCCCGGCCAAGAAGGCCCCGGCCAAGAAGTCGCCCGCCAAGAAGGCCACGGCCAAGAAGTCGACGCCGGCCAAGAAGACCCCGGCGAAGAAGGCCCCGGCCAAGAAGTCGGCGAACTGATCGCCGTCTGATCGACCGACACACACCGCGCCCCCGGCTGACGCCGGGGGCGCGGTGCGTTCGGCGTCCGCCGGTGTGCGCGGGTGTCCGATTACGCTGACATCGTGAACGTCGTGCAGTTCCTCGCCTACGGGCAGAACATCATCGTCCTGATCCTGACCATCGTGGGCGGTGCCGCGGCGTTGCTGGCGCTCGTGCACGCCGCCACGCAACGGCCCGACGCGTTCCCCGCCGTGGACCGCCAGTCGAAGGTCATCTGGGTGTCGATCCTCGTGGTCGGATCGCTGTTCATCTGGTTCTTCGGTCTGCTCAGCTTCCTCGGGATCATCGGCATCGTCGCGGTGCTGATCTACCTGGTCGACGTCCGTCCGCGCGTCGACAGCATCCAGAACAAGCGCTGGTTCCGGAAGGTCTGACGAACCCCCGGCGGCCGTCGGGGCCGTCGCGGACCGAGACAACGCATGTTGTCGCATAACCTTGACAACGGTCAGTGTCACAGTGCATCGTGGAACGGTAGATGGCGCACGTCACACCGGGTGCGCCAGCCCGCGAAGGAGCGCCGACATGACCGTCGCCGTGGAGCCGCAGAGCCCCCGTCAGAAGCTGAACGACCGTGAGGACGTCGCCCGTCGACTGCTCGCGTCGGCGGCCCGCAAGTCCTACGACCCGCTGATCGAGGTCGACTGGGAGGCCCCCGTCGACCACTCGACGCTGTACGGGATGACGCCGGAATGGTGCAGCCTCTACGGCACCGAGCTGTGGGACTCGATGACGCAGGAGCAGCGCATCACGCTCACCGAGCACGAGGCCGCGAGCATCAGCGCGACCGGCATCTGGTTCGAGATCATCCTCATGCAGATGCTCATCCGCGACGCGTACAAGCAGGACCCGGCGTCCCCGCACTTCCAGTTCGCGCTCACCGAGATCGCCGACGAGTGCCGGCACTCGACGATGTTCGCCAAGGCCGCCGAGCACTTCGGCATCCCGAATTACCGCCGTCCGTGGTGGGTGGAACTGCTGACACGGCCGTTCAAGGCGCTGGCGTCCGGGTCGTTGGCGTTCGGCGGCACGCTCGCCGCCGAGGAGATCCTCGACATGATGCAGCGCGACTTCATGAAAGACGACCGGGTGCAGCCGATCACGCGCACGGTCAGCAGGATCCACGTCCTCGAGGAGGCGCGGCACATCCGTTTCGCGCGCGAGGAGACCAAGCGGATCGCCGCCGAGCTCAACCCGGTCCGGCGTGCGATGACCCGCCTGACGCTCGCGATCACCGTCTACATGGTCGTCTTCTGCCTGGTGAACCCGAAGGTGTACGAGGCCGCCGGGCTCGACCGGCGTGAGGCGGTGCGTGCCGCCCGTCGCAACACCTTCTACAACGACCGCAAGCGCAACGGCTGCGCGAAGACGATCGAGTTCCTCGACGAGTGCGGACTCGTCGGCGGGCCCGGCGCCTGGTTGCTGCGCCGCGGTTCGATCATGTGACCTGTCATTCCGACGGTCACGGGTGCGGGGCACCTGCACCGATAGACTCGTCCGGTGGCCGAGTACCGGATCAACGAACTCGCGGAGGTGTCGGGCGTCAGCGTCCGGAACATCCGCGTGTACCAGGACCGCGGGCTGCTGCCACCGCCCAAGATCAAGGGTCGCACCGGCTGGTACTCCACCGAACACCTCGTCCGTCTGAATCTGATCTCCCGTCTGCTCGAGCGTGGGTACACCTTCGCGACGATCAGCGAGTTGCTCCTCGCCGCGCACTACGGGATGAAGGTGGAGCACGTCCTGCACGGCGAGCCGCGGGGCGGCCGCTGGCGCACGTTCAAACGTGCCGCGACGATCACGCTGACCGAACTGCGCAAGACGCTCGGCGCGGACGAGAAGACCATCGCGATGAGTCAGAAGCTGGGTCTGCTCGCCAAGGAGGGCGCCCAGTACGCGGTGAAGAGTCCCGAACTCCTCGAGGGTGCCGAGGTGCTGGTGAAGGCCGGCATCGACCTGGAACCGTTGCTGCGCAAGTGGGAACGGATCCAGCACGACATCGAGGACATCGCCGACAACTTCGTCGCGATCATCACCGACAAGTACTTCGGCGACGACGGGCGTCTCCTGGACATGGAGGAGACCGAGGTCGCGAAGGTCGCCCACCTCATCGGAGCGGTGCGGCCCATGGCCCACGAGATCGTGGACAGCCAGTTCCGTCGTGCCCTCGACGCGAAGATCTCGTCGGCGATCGGGGAGGCCTCGGAGATCCTCGAGGCCGACACCCAGACCTGACGACCCAGCATGCCCCGATGCCCGGGGACCCAGGAAAGCGGAGGACTCGATGAGGCGTTCCACGCGGCACGCGGTGGAGGGTGTGGCGATCGGCGGTGGCCTCGCCGCCGTGGCGAGCACGGCGGCGGTCGGGACCATCCTGGGTGCGCTGCTGCGGACGGCGATGACGTCGCCGCCGCCCGTCGACGACGGACCCGACGCGCTGCTCGACACGCCGGCGGTCGCGCCCGACATCATCCCGGTGCGATCGGTCGCCGACGGCAACCCGATCCACGTCGAGGCGTACGGACCACCCGACGGCGAGGTGCTCGTCCTCGCCCACGGGTGGACCTGCTCGACGAAGCACTGGTACGCCCAGATCAACGCGTTCTCCGACCACTACCGCGTCGTGGCCTACGACCAGCGCGGCCACGGCCGGACGCCGCTCGGGAAGACCCGGCTGTCCACGAAGCTCCTCGGGGCGGACCTGGAGTCCGTGGTGACGGCGGTGACCGATGACGGGCGACGTGCCCTCGTGGCCGGGCACAGCATGGGCGGGATGTCGGTGATGGCCTGGGCCAAGGACTTTCCCGGGTCCGTGTCGTCGCGTGCCCGCGCGGTCGTGCTCACCTCGACCGCCGCGGTCGAGATCATCCAGAACCTCGCCGTCGTCCCCGAGGGGCTGCCGCGGTACACCAAGCCGTTCGAACGCGCCGTCGGCCGGCTGGTCGCGACGGCCCCGATCCCGCTGCCGCACACCACCGCATCGCCGCGGGTCGCGCAGTACATCGCGCTGAACACGCAGTCGCGCCTCGCGCACGTCGAGTTCTGCGACCACATGGTCAGCGAGTGTCCCGCCCGCGCACGGGCCCGATGGGGCGCGGCGATGCTGGACCTCGACGTCTGGCAGGGCGTGCTCAACCTCGACGTCCCCACGGCCGTCGTCGTCGGCACCGACGACCGCCTCACCCCGCGTAAGCACTCCGACGCGATCGTGGCTCAGCTCGAGAAGCAGGACGTCCTGCTGGAGTACCTCGTGCTGCCGCACACCGGGCACATGGCCAACATCGAGGAGCACGACGCCTACAACCGGCTGCTCACCGATGTCCTGGACCGGACGAAGGATCGCGCCACCCGCGTGTGAGCCGGGTTCCCGACTCAGTCGTCGGGGAAGCCCGCGAGGACGTCGCGGCTGCGCGAGAGGCCGAGTCGGGTGGCTCCGGCGGCGACGAGATCGGCTGCGGCCTCGGCGGTCCGGATCCCGCCCGATGCCTTGATCCCGACCGAGGCCGGCACGGCTGCGCGCATCACCTCGACCGCCTGCACGCTCGCACCACCTGCGGGGTGGAAACCGGTCGAGGTCTTCACCAGCGACGCACCCGCCTGTGCCGCACGACGACTCGTCTCGGCGACGGCCTCGGGGCCGACGGCGGCCAGCAGGGCCGCCGACTCGATGATCACCTTGAGGACGACGTCGGCGCCGATGGCCTCACGGACGGTCAGCACGTCGGCGAACACCTCGTCGTAGAGCCCGGCGACGGCCGCGCCGACGTCGATCACCATGTCGATCTCGCGGGCGCCGGAGTCCACGGCCAACCGGGCCTCGGATGCCTTCACGAGCGAATGGTGTTTGCCCGACGGGAATCCCGCGACGACGCACGGTGTCACCGCGCCGGTGTCGATGGGCAGCATCGACGGGGAGAGGCACACGGCGTACACGCCGAGGTCGACGGCCTCGGCGACGCAGGCGAGTGCGTCGTCGCGCGTGGCCTCGGGGGCGAGCAGGGTGTGGTCGACCATCGCGGCGACCTGTCGGCGGGTGAGAGTCACCCACCGAGGATGTCATGCGCCGACGGTCACCGGTTCCGGGTGCTCCACGGGTCGACGCAGCGTCGCCTCCGGTTCCCCGGGACGCAAGAACGCCGTCGCCACCGCCGAGATCGCTCCTGTCGCCGCGAGATACGCCGCGGCGCGCCACGGGCTGCCGTCGCCCGCGTGGATCAGGGCGGTGAGGATCAGCGGGGTCAGCCCCGAGGCGTACACGCCGGCCACGTTGTAGATGAACGAGATGCCCGTGTAGCGCACCTGGGTCGGGTAGAGCAGCGCGTAGAGCGTGCCCTGCGCGCCGTAGAACCACCCGTGGACGAACCCGAAGACGATGACCAACCCGACGGCGAACCACACGATGTCCGCCGTCGAGAAGAGCGCGAACACGGGGAACACGGCCACCCCGTACAGCGCGACGCCACTGGCGAAGATCCATGTCGGCGGGATGCGGTCGGCCATGCGTCCCGACAGCGGGATCACCGCGGCCATGACCGCGCAGGCCAGGGTGACGGCCCAGAGCACCGGCACCTTCGCCATGCCGAGCGTGCCGGTCGCGTAGGTGATCGCGAAGACGCCCCACGTGTTGAACGCCGCGCCCTCGGCCCACCGGGACAGCAGGCCCAGGATCGTCGGTCGGCGCAGGGTGCGGTCGCTCAGCAGCGTCGTGATGGGCGTCCGGACGGTCACCTCCGCCGCCTCCGCGGCGCGGAACGACGGCGTCTCCTCGACGGCGAGCCGCACGACGAACCCGACGATCACGAGGACGAGGCTCACCCCGAACGCGATGCGCCATCCCCACGCGAGGAAGTCGGCCGCGTCGAGGGTGGTCTGCAGGACCGCGAACACTGCGGTCCCCAGCCCGAGCCCGAGCGGCAGGCCGATCTGCGGGATCGACCCGAAGAACCCGGTGCGACCCCGGGGACCGTGTTCGACGGCCATCAAGACCGCGCCGGCCCACTCACCGCCGAGCGCGAATCCCTGCACGATGCGCAGGACCAACAGCAGGATCGGCGCGAGGACCCCGACCTGCGCGGCGGTCGGGAGAACGGCCATCGACGCGGTCGCGAGCCCCATCAGCAGCATCGTGACGGCGAGCGTGCGCTTGCGGCCGATCCGGTCCCCGACGTGTCCGAACACGATCCCGCCGATGGGCCGGACGAGGAACCCGACGGCGAACGTCGCGAGCGACAGCATGGTCCCGACGTAGGAGTCGGTGTCGGGGAAGAAGAGGGTGTTGAACACCAGCGACGCGGCGGTCGCGTAGAGGAAGAAGTCGTACCACTCGATGGTGGTTCCGAGCAGCGCCGACGCGATCACGAGGCGCAGGTGTCGGGTGTCGGTGGCGTCCACGCCGACCTGCGGGGCGGACGCGTGGGCACTGTCGTGTGTGGACACGACGGCCGACGCTACGAGCGTCGCTCACCGGAGGTCGAGGGTTGCGCCCGCGCTGGGCGCAAGGGTGTCAGATGCGGCCGCGGTGCAGCGGGTTCTCGTAGAGCATCGTGTGCACGCCCGACAGCACGATGCCGACGACGACCGTCGCGGCACTCGTGGCCAGGATCCAGTGGTCGACCGGGAAGGACCACTGACCGACGTGACCGTCCACCGCGGAGGCGCCGAACAGCGTCACCACGAAGACGGCGACCGCTGCGTAGATCACCCCCGCATAGCCGAGAATCGCCAGCGCAGTGGGGTTGTGTGCGTCGTTCCTCATCGTCTGCCACCTCGTGTCAGCACGTCGGTCGGTCACGGTCCCGCAGCCACGGTCGGCGGCTGCCGGGAGTGCCGAGCCTAACGCGGCAACCTGAGCATCGGGTCAGAATTCGTCGCGGGCGCGTTCCTGTTCCAACAGTTCGTCGAGATCCTTCAGCCGGTTCATGGTGGCCACCGACCGCGCGGTCCGGTTGTTGGCCTTCAGCATGTTCTGGTGGCGGTGGGTGAACTGCCAGTAACCCGCGGTGAAGGGACATGCGTTCTCCCCGACACGCACCTTCGGGTTGTAGGCGCAGTCGCCGCAGTAGTCCGACATCGTGTTGATGTAGGCGCCCCCCGACGTGTACGGCTTGGTCGCCATCCGCCCACCGTCGGCGTGCTGGCTCATGCCGATGACGTTGACGGGCATGACCCAGTCGAACCCGTCGACGAAGTTGGCGCGGAACCACTCGGTCAGCTCGGCGGGGTCGTAGCCGCGTTGCAGGGCGTGGCTGCCGAGGATCATCAGGCGCGGGATGTGATGCACCCAGCCACGGTCGCGGACGCCGGCCAACACGTCGGAGAGGCACCGGGCGGTGACGGCGTCGGCGTCGAGGTCGGTGAACCAGTCCGGCAGGCGGGTGTGCGCCTTCAGTTCGTTCTTCTTCATGTAGCCGGGGCCGAAATGCCAGTACAGGTGCCAGATGAACTCGCGCCACCCGATGATCTGCCGGATGAAGCCCTCGGCCGCCGCCATGTCGACGGAGCCGTCGCGGGCCGCGGACTCGGCGGCGTGCACGACGTCGAGCGGGTCGAGCAGCGACAGGTTCAGCGGCACCGACAGCAGCGAGTGCGACATCGTCCAGTCGCCGCCCATCATGGCGTCCTCCCACCGTCCGAACGTCGCCAGACGGTGGTCGAGGAACGTGCGCAGCGCCTTCTGCGCCTCGTCGCCGGTGACGGCGAACTGGCGTGGCCCGTCGACCCCGGTGAAGCGCACGTCGGGCCGGTCGTCGACGAGGGCGTCGAGGTCGGCACGGACCTCCTCGTCGATGTCGTCCTCCTCCGGCCACCAGGGAGGGTCGACGCCGAGGGTCTCTCGCTTCGGCGGGCTGTCCCGGTTCTCCGCGTCGTAGTTCCACTTCCCGCCGGCCGGCGACGTGCCGTCCATGAGGATGTCGAAGCGACGGCGCTGGTCCCGGTAGAAGTTCTCCATCCGGAAGTTCTCGCCCTCGCCGGCCCAGGTCTCGAAGTCCTTCCGCGACAGCGCGAAGGTCGGGTTGGGCAGGATCTCCGACACCAGTCCCTCGTCGTGCAGGGCGTGCACGAAGCGCGAGGCTGCCCGCGACGACGGTTCGTGCACCACGACGGGCCGTCCGAACTCGACGAGCGCGTCGCGGTAGCCCTCGGCCTGCCAGAACTCGGCGCGGTCGCCGAGTTCGGCGGCGAGGTGACGCATCCCCGACAGGACGAGGTGCGCCTTCTGCCGATGTCCGCCGCGACGCGCCAGCGCCGCGGTCGACTCGATCAGCAGGACCTGCCGGTCCTTGTGGTCGTCGCAGGAGTGGATGTGCGGACCGAGCTGGTCGGCGAACAGCCACAGCGGGTCGGGACCCGACGCCCCGGATTTCTTCGTGCCTGACTTCTTCGTCGCCGTCATAGAACAGAGCAAGTGCTCTGCTGCGACCCGGTGTTCCCGGTGGCGCCGAGGGAGTCCTGGTCCAGTGCGACGTTCGAGCCGCGGACGGCGAAGTCGACACCCTGCGACGTGACCGACAGCTTCTGGAACTGCAGCTCGTCGAACAGCGGCGGGAACAGCGACTTCGAGACACCGTCGACGATGGTCTGCGCGAACCCCGACGGCACACCGAACACGAACGCACTGGCCTTGACCACCTGGAACTCGAGCTTGCCGTTCGTGACGACCGGCTTGATCTCGGTGCTGACCGGGACGGGGATGATCGCGACGGTGACCGTCGCGTCGATCGTCATGGTGCCCGTGGACGGGTTGCCGGTGACGTTCGACAGGGTGAACCCGCCGAACAGTCCGCCCAGACCCGACGAGTCGCCGGATGTCGAGTCCCCCGACGACTGGCCGCTCTGACCGCTCGCGGCACCCTGCTTGCTCAACGCGACGATCCGCGAGAACGGCACGCTGCCCGTCGCGGCGAGAGACCCCAGCGTCGAGCCGTCAGAACGGCCGGTGATGTCGTCGGCACGTCCGTGCAGCTCGATGGCCTGCCCGTTGTCCCCGGACGAGTCGACCTGGACGTAGGGCACCTTCTTGGTGGCGTACTGCACCAGCATGGGCTGCTTGCTCAGCGACACCGACGTCGACGAGCCCGTCAGGCTCGAGAACGACTTCTGCAGGCAGTCCTTCGTCGCGTTCCGCAGGTACAACTCGCTGCCCACGCCGGCGATGACCAGCACGAGCAGCACGACGAGCGTGCTGACGCCCACGATCATGGCCACCCTCCGGCGAGGGCGGCGTGGACGCGCGTCGGGACCGGGCCGGGCGTCGGCGACGGGCTGGGCATCGGAGTACGGGTACGACGACGTGTCGAACGGACGGGTCTGCGACCAGGCCTGCGGCGACTGCTGCGGCTGGGGGATCCGCTCGGTGTTCGGTGCCGACGGATCGGACTCGGGATGCGAAGGATCACTGGGTTGGGTCATCGGGGTCGATTGTGCCTGCCGTCCGGGCGGCACAGATGAGACTTCGGTGAGGGTTCGGTGAGAGACGCGGCCGTCACCCGACGGGGAGGGACCCTCTCACAGACGCGCGTTGTCGAGGACTGCGATGTCCCGACGGGCGCGCTGCACGGGTTCGAGGTCCAGGTCGTGCACACCGAGATGCTCGGCGTCATCGTATTCGACCAGCACCCGGCCGTACGGGTCGGCGACGGTGGAGTGCCCCACACCGGTCGGGGCGGTGCTGTCGGCGACGGCGGGGTCGGCGGGCAGGGGCTGACCGACCCCGACGACGACGGTGGAGCTGTCGAGCGCGCGTGCGCGGGTGAGGACCTGCCATTGCTCGACCTTGCCCGGGCCCGACCCCCATGACGTCGGGACGACGACGACCTGCGCGCCCTCGCGGGCGAGTCGGGTGAACAGGCCCGGGAAGCGGATGTCGTAGCAGGTCGCGAGCCCGACGGTCACCTCGGCGACGGTGATCGTGCGGGTCGTCTCGCCCGGCGCCACGGTGTCGGACTCGCGGAAGCCGTAGGCGTCGTAGAGGTGGATCTTGTCGTAGCCCGTCGACGACCCGTCGGGGCCGGCCGCGATCAGGGTGTTCACCACGCGACGTCGCCCGGCGTGCTCGTCACCCGGGGTGAACATCCCCGCCACGACGGTGACGCCGGCCTCGACCGCCGCGGCACGGACGCCGTCGGCCCACGGACCGTCGAGGGGTTCGGCGACCGGGCCGAGCGGCACCCCGAAGCGGCACATCATTGCCTCGGGGAAGACGACGAGGTCGGCCCCGCCGTCGGCCGCCTCGCGGGTCCGCACCCGGACGGTCTCGAGGTTGACGGCCGGGTCGGTGCCCGCCGCGACCTGCGCCATCGCCACTCGCATGGGGTCGAGCCTAGTTTCCGGCCGGGTCGACCACGGACCACGGGACCGTGAGGGTGTTGTCGTGTTCGCGCCGCCGCGGACGCTCGCAGGGGATGCCGGAGGCGGCGAGGGCCTCGCGCGCCCGCAGCCACCGGAACCGTGGGCCGTACGGGGCCCAGGCGGCCGCCGCGTCCCAGCACCGGTCGGCCGCGGCGAGAAGCTCACCGATCGGCTCGCCGGGGACGTTGTGGTGGATGAGCGCCTTGACGAGCCGTTCGGCGACGTCGGACGGCCGGTCGGTGTGGGCGGGATCCCAGGCCAGGGTGAGCGTGCGGGGGCCGGCGGCGTCGAGGAGGACCCACGTGCAGCGGCGACCGATCTCGTCGCATGTGCCCTCGACGATCAGCCCGCCCGCCGCGAGCGCCGCCTGCATCCGGGCCCACGACGGGCCGACCTGCGACTCGTCGTACTGGCGGAGCACGTTGAACGCCCGCACGAGATGGGGTCGCAGGCCGGCGAGCTCGAAACCGCCGCGGGCGAACCGCACGCCGTCCCGGTCGTCGACGACGCGGTCGGGGTCGATCTCCAACCCGACGGTCGCGACCCCGGGGACGACGGCGCGCAGACGTCGGTGCAGGTCGACCGCGGTGTCGGGGCGGTCGCCGTACCCGAGGTCGACGACGAGCGGCCGGCCGGCGGACCGCAGGACGTCGACGATCTCCGCGCGGGCGGCGATCCACCTGTCGACGCGTCGGAGACGACCGACGTTCGTCGTGCCCCGGGTGATCTGACCGTCGACACCGCGACGGTCACCCGGCTGCACGGTCGACCTCAGGCGTTGGCGGCGATCCAGTCGGCCGTGAACTCGGCCTCGCCGCGGAACAGGTCGACGAGGTTCACCAGGATCAGCTGCTCGAGCTTGCCGTTGACGAACGGCACGTAGACCTTGACCTCGGTCGTCCGACGCAGCGTCGACCCCGACTCCGTCGGGAACAACTCCTGCACGCCGGTGAGGCTGCCGGGACCGGCGGGGATGCCGGCGGTGTAGGTGCCCTCGGTCTTCTCGGGGTGGAACGGGCCCAGCTTCTCGGTGCGGGTGATCACCATGTCCTTCTTGATCACCGCGCTCGCGATCGACGGGAGGTCCGATCGGGGCAGGGTCTGCACCAGCACCAGGTCGATGCCGTTCTCGTCGACGACGAACTTGTCGACGTCGGACTGCGGGGTGAGCTTGCGGAACTCGACCATCTGGTCGTCCCAGAACTGCCGGGACGACAGAGCCTGGTAGACCGTCTCGGCCGGGTGCTCATACCGGGCCGAGTAGCTGAGACGACGCGCCATGGCGCTCACGCTACCCGGGGGTGGTCAGCCCTTCTCGTCGTCCCACGCAACGGTGAAGTCGCGCTCGGCGTCGAACAGCGTCAGCATGTTCTGGCTGATCAGCTTCTCGATCTTGCCGCCGACCAACGGGATTCGGACGGTCACCGACCCGTCGAACTCGGCCACCGTCGTCCCACCGTCCTCGCGTAGCGAGAACGACCCCTCGGTGGTGGCGGGCGTCCCGGGCACGGTCGCGTGGAACGTGCCCTGCGCGGCCGTGTCGGACGAGAACGTCCAGCTCATCGTGCGCTCGATCGCGAGATCGCCGCTGACCAGCGACGTCACCACCGACGGCAGCTTGTCCGACGGGATGCGCTGGGTGAGTTCGACGGTGACCTGGTCGCCGCTGACGTCGACGGACTTCACCTCCCCGGGGGACTTCTCGACGCTCGCGGCGAGGGCCTCCCAGTACGCGCGGTCGCTCACCGCGGCGCGCACGCGGTCGAGACTCAGGGGATAGGTGACCGGGTGCTGCAGCTTCGTCGCCATGATCTGCAGACGTTACCGTTGGCCCATGTCCGGGGTGTTGCTGTCGTCGTTGACGACGATGCGCGTCGGCGGACCCGCCCGCGGCCTGGTGACACCGTCCTCGGCCGACGAGCTCGTCGACACCCTCGGTCGCCTCGACGCCGCGGGCGAACCCGTCCTTGTCATCGGGGGCGGTTCCAACCTGCTCGTCGGCGACGACGGGGTCGACGCGACGGTCGTGAAGGTCTCCCACGCCGACGTCGCGGTCCAGACGCTGCCCGACGGCGGTGTGCGGATGACCGTGGGTGCCGGTGCCGACTGGGATGCGACGGTGGCCGATGCGGTGGCCCGTGGTCTCGGGGGGCTCGAATGCCTGTCGGGCATACCGGGATCCGTCGGCGCGACGCCCGTGCAGAACGTCGGGGCGTACGGCGTCGAGATCGCCGACGTCCTCGACGGCGTCGAACTGCTCGACCGCACGACGGGCGAGCGATCGTGGGTCGCGCCGTCCGCGCTGGGCCTGGGGTACCGGACCAGTGCCCTCAAACACCGGGACGAACGCATCGTGCTCACCGTCGCGTTTCGCCTCACCGACGACGGCGTCAGCGCTCCGATCCGCTACCGCGAGCTCGCCGGCGTGCTCGGCGTCGAGATGGGGGAGCGTGCCCCGGTGGCCGACGCGCGGGAGGCCGTGCTGGCGCTGCGCCGCGGCAAGGGGATGGTGCTCGACGCCGACGACCCCGACACGTGGAGCTCCGGGTCGTTCTTCACGAACCCGGTCGTGCCCGAGGCAGACCTCCCCGCCGTCGAGGACGCGGTCCGCGCCCGGACCGGCTCGGCGGACATGCCGCGCTATCCCGCGGACGGCGGGGTCAAGCTGTCGGCGGGCTGGCTGATCGAGAAGGCCGGGTTCTCCCGCGGCTTCCCGGGCGCCGACGCCGCGGCCCGGCTGTCGACGAAACACACGTTGGCCCTCACGAACCGCGGGGCGGCGTCGGCCGAGGACATCGTCGCGCTCGCCCGACGCGTACGCGACGGTGTCGAGGACGCCTTCGGCGTCCGACTGCACCCCGAACCGGTGCTGGTCGGCTGCTCCGTGTGACCGATCGGCCCTGTGAGGCGTGTCTCCCGCGGCGCCACCACCTGCGACGCCGGTCGGGGGCACCCCGAACTCCCGGTATCCTCGGCGAACATGACTGCCGCTTCCCGTGCACAGATGACCAGGCGCGGCGCACTCGCCGCACTCGCCGTCGGCGCCGCGGGTGTCGCCGCCGCAGCCTGCTCCACCGGCGACAAGAGCTCGACGACCGGCGCCGCCGCGTCGAAGAGCGCCGAGCCGACGGCCAAGCTCACCTTCACCCCCGCCCTGGACGACAAGGACGCGCCGAGCCCGACGGCGACCTTCTCGGTCACGGTCGAGAAGGGCCAGCTCAACCCGGACGTGAAGCTGACCAACCAGCGGGGGACCGTCGTCACCGGTGCGCTCTCGGAGGACCGCACCACCTACACGATCTCCGAGCCCCTGGGCTACGGCGGCACGTACACGTGGTCGGGCACGGCCATCGGCGAGGACCGCAAGACCGTCCCGGTGCAGGGGTCGTTCACGACGCTGAACCCGCAGCAGCAGATCAACGTCGTCATCAACATCGCCGACGGCCAGGAGGTCGGCATCGCGGCGCCGCTGATCCTCAAGTTCGACTCCACCGTCACCGACAAGAAGGCCGTCGAGAAGGCCCTGACGGTGAAGACCACCCCCGAGACCGAGGGCAGCTGGGCCTGGCTGCCGGAGGACAACGGCTCGCGTGCCCACTGGCGGACGAAGGAGTACTTCGCCCCGGGCACGAAGGTGTCGATGGTCGGCAAGCTCTACGGCCTCGACCACGGCGACGGCGCCTACGGTGCCGCCGACGTCACCTCCGACTTCACGATCGGCCGGTCGCAGATCGTCAAGGCCGACGCGACCTCGTTCAAGATCGACGTCGTCCGCGACGGATCCGTGCTGATGACGCTCCCGTGCAGTTACGGCAGCGGTGACCTCGACCGCAACGTGACGCGGTCGGGCATCCACGTCGTCAGCGAGAAGCACGAGGACTTCTACATGTCGAACCCCGCCGCTGGGTACTTCAACATCCGCGAGCGGTTCGCGGTGCGCATCTCCAACAACGGCGAGTTCATCCACGCCAACCCGGAGACCACCGGCGTGCAGGGGTCGTCGAACGTCACCAACGGCTGCATCAACCTGTCGCTGGACAACGCGCAGCGCTACTTCGAGACGGCGATCTACGGCGACCCGGTCGAGGTGACGAACACCCGGATCGAGCTGTCGCAGGCCGACGGCGACATCTACGACTGGACGATCAGCTGGGACGACTGGAAGTCGATGTCAGCGCTGGAGGGTGAGGTCACGCAGTCGTCTGCGCCGGCCACCCCGTCGGGTGCCCCGCAGCTGTCGGGGATCTCGACGACGACCCCGCAGCCGGCCACGCAGGGCCCGACGGGCTGAGACCTAGCCCGTCCGGACGTTGCGGCGGGCGCTGGCCTGATCGCGCGGCTTCAGCACGATCTGATCAAGGTTGACGTGCGGCGGTCGTGACGCGACGAAGCCGATGACCTCGGCGACGTCGTCGGCGGTCAGCGGCGTGAGGCCGTCGTACACGGCGTCGGCCTTCTCCTGATCGCCGTCGAACCGGACGAGCGAGAACTCCGTCTCGACCATGCCCGGGGCGATCTCGGTGAGGCGAATAGGCTTACCCAGCAACTCGAATCGCAGGGTGCGGTGCAGCACGCCCTGCGCGTGCTTGGCCGAGGTGTAGCCGGCGCCGTTGTCGTACGCCTCGAGCGCCGCGATCGACGTGATCGTCACGACGAGCCCGTCGCCGGACGCCTCCAGCGCGGGGAGCAGGGCGCGGGTCAGCCGCAGCGTGCCGAGCACGTTCGTCTCCCACATCCAGCGCCAGTCGTCGAGGTCGGCCTCGGCGACGGTCGCCAGCCCCTTCGCGCCGCCTGCGTTGTTCACCAGCACGTCGACGCGGTCGAGTCCGTCGCAGAAGGCGGCGACGGACGCGTCGTCGGTGACGTCGAGCGAGCGGGCGGTCGCGCCGATCTCCGCGGCCAGGCTCTCCAGTCGGTCGGTGCGGCGGGCGCCGATCACGACGTGGAAACCCTGCGCCGCAAGGGTTCTCGCGGTCGCGGCGCCGATGCCGGAACTGGCGCCGGTGACGACGGCGACGCGACGGTCGGGGGAGGAGGTGTCGGTGCTCACGCCGACCGAGTTTACGGATCGTCGCGCGCGGCACTACGGTTGCGCTCAGGGTGGACGCCGTGCAGCAGTCGGGGAGTCACGCCGAACCGATCCGCTCGCCCAGGAGGCTCTCGTGTCCGACGTGACCACCCCGCCCCGCGAGGTCTCCGCCATGCTCGACCTCACCGTGGAGGCGGCCACGGAGCTCGAACTGCAGATCGCGGTCGCGAAGCTGCCCGGGCTCGAGGTGGAGGAGTCGCTCTCCATCACCGTCGACGGCTCCCACGTCACGCCGACGGAGATCGTCGCGGAGTGCGGGACACGGATCCATCGGTTCTCGGTCGACTCGGGCACGGTGCTGGTGCACTACTCGGCGTCGGTGACCTCGCCCGCCGATCCGGTCCCGGTGGAGGTCGGAGACAGCTCGGTCTACCTGCGCCCCAGTCGCTATGCGGAGGCGGACAAGTTCTTCGGGTACGTCTCGGGCGAGTTCGACCTCGACGACGACCCGGCGGACCTGCTGCAGCAGGTGACCCGGTTCGTCGCCCGACGGCTCAGCTACCTGCCCGGGTCCAGCGATCCGATCGACGGCGCCGCGGACACCCTCCTCGCCGGTGCCGGGGTCTGCCGCGACTACGCGCACCTCGTCGTCGCCCTGCTGCGGGCTCTGAACATCCCCGCCCGGCTCGTCGCGGTCTACGCACCGGGCTGCGACCCGATGGACTTCCACGCCGTCGCCGAGGCGATCATCGACGACCGGTGGGTCGTCGTCGACGCGACCGGTCTCGCGCCGCGGCAGAGCCTGGTGCGCATCGCGACCGGTCGCGACGCCGCCGACACCGCCTTCCTCGACAACCACCGCGGCACCATCACGATGAACGGCCAGCAGGTGATCGCCACCGTCTCCGGTGACCTGCCGATCGACGACGGCAAGCAGCAGATCAGCATCGGCTGATCCGCGCCGATCTCACGAACCCGCGCCGATCTCGTGAATCCGCGGCGGTTGTGCGTTCCCGCGGCGTGCTCGCGAATCCGCGCGATGCTCGGCGCGGATTCGCTGACGGGGCGCGGACCTAGGCCGGAATCGGGATGTCGACGCTGAGGTACGTCGACTCCCTAGGTCGCTCACCACCGTGCGGCCGATCGACACCGCGATCATCAGATCCGTCGTAACGCCGCGGTAGCCGTTCGGCTCGAACATCACCACCGAGGATCCGACCTGGAGGAGGCCCGCTCCGCCACCGATTTCGCTGAAGATGTCCATCCCTCGGTCCTCGAGGGTCTCGTAGTCGCATTCGTCGACGACCCTCGCGGATGGGACGAGGGCCAAGAACTCGTCGATGGACAAGTCGGTCACGATCGTCAGGCAGTAGGCCTCGAACATGTAGCGGTTGAGTTCGAAGTCCATCCGCCAGTCGGAGTCGTGGAGATCAGGCGGCTCGGGGGTCGTCACCGATCGAACGTACAGGGGGCGTCGGTCCGGGTCCGTCGGATCGGCCCCGTTCCCGCGCCGACTCGGCGTTCCCGCTTCACGCACGGCGCGGGTTCACGAGGACGACGCGGGAACGCGAACTGGCCGCGGGTTCAGGCGCCGAGGAGCGCGGCGCAGCGGAGCAAGCCGATGTGGCTGTAGGCCTGCGGGTGGTTGCCCAGCGACCGCTCGGCGACCGGGTCGTATTCCTCCGACAGCAACCCGGTCGGGCCGGCGGCCTTCACGAGCTGGTCGAACAGCGCCTCGGCGTCGGACCGACGGCCGATGAGCAGATACGCCTCGACCAGCCACGCCGCGCACAGGTGGAAACCGCCCTCGCCGCCGGGCAGGCCGTCGTCGTGGTGGTAGCGGTACACCGTTGCGCCGCTGCGGAGTTCGGCCTCGGTGGCCTCGACGGTCTGGGTGAACCGAGGGTCGTCCGGCGAGATCAACCCGGCCAGACCGATGAACAGGGTGGCCGCGTCGAGGTCGGTGCCGTCGTAGGCCGCGGTGAATGACTTCACCGTCGGGTTCCACCCCTGGTCGAGGACCTGTGCCGCGATGACGTCGCGCAGGACCGGCCACCCGGGCTCGATCTCGCGGCCGAACCGTTCACCGATCGCGATCGCACGGTCGACGGTCATCCAGCACATGACCTTCGAGTACACGTGATGGCGCGGGTTGCCGCGGATCTCCCAGATGCCGTGGTCGGGCTCGAACCACCGACGCTCCACCGCCCACACCATGTTGGCGACGAGATCCCAGTCGGCGTCGGTCAGCGGGGTCTCGGTGCCACCGGCGGAGCGCGCCTCGGCCAGGTGACCGATGAGGTCGACGATGGGACCGAACACGTCGAGCTGGACCTGCTGGTTCGCGGCGTTGCCGACGCGGACCGGCCGCGACCCGGCGTATCCGGGCAGCGAGTCGATGATGGCCTCGGGCGGCAGGCCCCCGCCGTGCAGCGTGTACAGGGGGTGCAGCCACTCGGGTCCGCTGATGGTCCCGAGCACGCGGTAGAGCCACGTCAGGTAGCCCTCGGCCTCGTGCAGCGACCCCACCGACACCAGCGCCGACGCGGTGAGCGCGGCGTCGCGGAGCCAGCAGTAGCGGTAGTCCCAGTTGCGGACGCCGCCGATCTCCTCCGGCAGTGACGTCGTCGCCGCGGCCATGATCGAGCCGGAGTCGGCGTGGACGAGGCCTTTGAGGGTCAGCGCCGACCGCTTCATCAGGTCGGGCTTGCGGGGTGGCAGGACAAGGCCGTCGGCCCATGACCGCCAGTGCTCCTCGGCGATCGCGCGGCGCTGCGCCTCCGTGCGCTCCTCCTCGCCGATGTAGTCGGTGCCGCAGCGCAACTCGAAGACGATCGGCCCCGACGAGGGGTCCACGACGGCCGTCGCGCGCTGGTAGAAGCGTTCGGTGTCGACGCGCCACACCACACCCGGCGCGCGCAGCACGATGGGGTCGTTGGAGCCGTAGACGCGCAGCCCGTCCTCGACCGGCTCGATTTGCACGCTGGTCTGGCCGAACTCGGGACGCGGCGCGAACTCGACGAGCGCGGGCGCCGACCCGGTGACGACGCGGATGAGGTCGGTGCGGCCCGGTGCGACGTCATGGGGGAGGTAGTCGATCACCTCGAGACCGGCCCAGCGGGTCGCCACGGTCATGGTGCCGTCGACGTAGCGCTGGCTCTGCGGGAGCGGGGCGCGGCGGTCGCCCTCGACGTGCGGTCGGATGCCGAACTCGCCGGCGTCGACGGTGCCCAGCAGGCTGGCGAACAGCGCGGCGGCGTCGGGTTCGGGGTGGCACATCCAGCAGACCTTGGCATCCGGGGTCACCAGTGCGACGGTGCGCGGCGACGCCAGCATCGTCAGCCGCTCGATGGGGGCGGCGTTCTCGCCCCGCAGCCACGCCCGCCGCTCCTCGTACAGGAACGCCAACGCGGTCGCGACGTGGTCGGTGTCGGGGACGCGGTAGGTCGCGAGGGTGTCACCGTCGCCGACCTTCACACCGAAATCGGGGCCGTGCAGACGCCGGAAGGCCTTCTCGTCGGTGACGTCGTCGCCGAAGAAGATGGCCGCGCCCGCGCCGGCCTGGTGGCGCAGGATGTCGAGCGCCTGCCCCTTGTCGGTGCGGATGACCGCGAGCTCGATGACCGCCTTGCCCTCGGTGACCTGCACGCCGTCCCAGGTGGCCGGGCCGGTGCGGACGCGGTGCAGCGCGGCCTCGGCGTCGACCTCGTCGGCGTTGCGGACGTGCATCGCGGTGCTGGCCGGCTTGGTCTCGACGGTCACGCCGTCGTAGTCGACCGCGATGGCCTGCAGTTCGCCGACGACGGTGCTCAGCAGTTCCTGCGCCTCGGGGCCGATCTCGTGGACGAAGCCGATGTCGAACTCGCTGCCGTGGCTGCCGACCAGGTGGACCTCGGCGGGCAGGCGGGACAGCGTCGCCAGATCGCGCAGGGCGCGGCCGGAGATGACGGCCGCTGTGGTCGAGTCGAGGTCGGCGATGGCGCGCATCGCGCGGACCGAATCCGGGTTGGGCCGTGCGTCTTCGGGGCGCGAGACGATCGGTGCCATGCACCCGTCGTAGTCGGAGGCGACGAGCAGTCGCGGAGTGCGCGCGATGTCCTTGAGCGCTCGGCGCAGCTCGGGTGCAAGATCCTGGGCACTCACCGGGTGAAGTCTAGGGCCGACATCGTGAACGGTCCCAATCAGTCACCGATCTCGCAGAAGCTGTTCAGTCGTCCTCGCGCGGGTCGCCGTCCTCGCCGACGAGGTCGATGCCGCGGTTCTCGCTCGTGGTGGTCTCGTTCACCGTGGCCAGGGTGTCGAGGAAGCTCTGCGCCCACCGGCTGACGTCGTGCGCGAGGACCTGACGACGGAGCGCCCGCATACGGCGACGACCCTCGTCGGGCGTCTGCGAGACCGCGCTGACGATCGCGTCCTTCACGCCGTCGAGGTCGTACGGGTTGGCCTGGTACGCCGACCGCAGTTCGGCGGCGGCACCGGTGAACTCGCTGAGCACCAGTGCGCCCCCGAGGTCGCTGCGGCAGGCGACGTACTCCTTCGCGACGAGGTTCATGCCGTCGCGCAGCGGGGTGACCAGCATGACGTCGGCGGCGACGAAGAAGGCGATGAGCTCGTCGCGGTCGACGGGACGGTGCAGGTACTGCACCACCTGGTGCGCGACCTCGCCGTGGGTGCCGTTGATGTTGCCGACGAGCTGCTCGATGCCGGCCCGCATGCGGATGTAGCTGTCGACGCGTTCGCGGCTCGGGGTGGCGAGCTGGATCATCACCGTCTCGCGGGGGTCGACGCGTCCCTCGGCCAACAGCTCCGACAGTGCCTTGAGGCGGACGTCGATGCCCTTGGTGTAGTCGAGGCGGTCGACGCCCAACATGATGGTCCTCGGGTTCCCCAGCTCGCGCCGCAGCTCGGCGGCGCGGTCGCGGATCTTCTTCGACTTCGAGATCGCGTCGAGTGCGCCGGAGTCGATGGAGATCGGGAACGCACCCACCCGGACGTGGCGGAAACCGACCTGGACCACACCGAACTTGGCCCGGACACCGACGGTCCCCTTCGACGTCGCCTGGCCGGCGAGGCGACGCGCGAGGTACAGGAAGTTCTGCGCACCGCCGGGGAGGTGGAAGCCGATGAGGTCGGCGCCGAGCAGGCCCTCGACGATCTCGGTGCGCCACGGCAGCTGCATGAACAGTTCCACGGGCGGGAACGGGATGTGCAGGAAGAACCCGATGCGCAGGTCGGGCCGGAGCATCCGCAGCATCTTCGGCACCAGCTGCAGCTGGTAGTCCTGGATCCACACCATCGCGCCGTGCGACGCGATCTCCGACGCCGCCTCGGCGAACCGCCGGTTGACCTCGACGTAGGCGTTCCACCACTCGCGGTGGTACTCGGGTTTGACGAGGACGTCGTGGTAGAGCGGCCACAGCGTCGCGTTGGAGAAGCCCTCGTAGTACTCGTTGATCTCCTGCGCCGAGAGCGGCACGGACACCAACTGCAGGCCGTCGACGACGGGGTTGTCGGCGGAGTCGGGGACACCGGACCAGCCGACCCACGCGCCGGTACGCGACCGCAGGATCGGTTCCAGTGCGGTCACCAGACCGCCGGGGCTCCGCTTCCACCGCACGGTGCCGTCGGGGAGGGTCTCCTTGTCGACGGGGAGTCGGTTGGCGACGACGACGAAGTCGGCCGTCTCGGCGATCTCCGCGGGGACGTCAGCGCTGCGGTCGGTCTGATCCTCGCCGGTCGCGGTCACTGATCAGTTGTCGTCGAGTGCGATACCGAGCATCGACAGGAGCATCCGGCACTCCTCGGCATCGGTCGCGTAGGTGGCGACGACGCGACGTGCGGCGTTCGCCGTCTCGTCGGCGACGGCACCGAGGTCCTCGTCGCCGAGTTCGGTCTTGTCGCTGGTCTTCGCAGGCATGGGTGTCACTTTACTCGGTCGCGGGGGACGCCCGGCGACCGACGGTGCCGCTGCGACAGCGGTCGCGGCGGGGCCGCGCTCCAGGCCCGCGGGGGCTCGACCGGCGGTGGGGGATCGGCTGCCGCCTCCGCCTCCAGACGCTCACGGATGCCGCTGAGCGCACCGGTGTGCACCTCGATGAGGTGGTCGGTGTCGAGCACGCGCGCGGTCTCGTCGGGCTGCTGCGTCTCGGGGTCGAGACGGGTGAACCGCTTCGGCCGCAACGCCGACCGCGCACCGAACAGGGCGCGTGTCCGGCGGGTCGGGATGCGGGGCCGACGCAGGGTGCGGGCCATGAACTCACCGAAGGTGACGCCGGCCGCCAGCGCGGCGCCCGTCCCGAGTGCGGCGGCGAGGGCGGTGAACCCGTCGAGGGTCTGGTCGTTGAGGACGCCGTACAGGCCGCGGTAGATGGCGAGACCGGGCAGCAGCGGCGTGATGCCGGCGACCGCGACGACCAGCGGTGGCGTCAGCGCGCGACGGGCCAGCAGACCACCGAGGAACCCGACCGCGACGGCCGCGACGCCCGAGGCGATGACGCTCCCGATCCCGACGATCGCGCCGAGGACGACGACCGCGGTGCCGAGGATCCCGGCGAAGAACGCGACCGGCAGCGCGCGGCGCTCGGCGTAGCTGGCGAGCGCGAAGGCCGCCGCCGCGATGCCGCCACCGGTGATCTGGGCGGGTGCGTCGGAGATGCCCAGGGAGGTGGTGCTGGTGATCGTGGGCAGGATGATGCCCGTCGCCTCGAGCAGTCGGAGCGCGATGCTGACGCCGGTGATGATGCCGCCGGTCATGATGAGCAGTTCGAAGAAGCGTGCGACACCGGTGATGGGGGCGCCGGTGATCGCGTCCTGCACCGAACCCACCAGAGACAGTCCCGACAGCAGCACCGTCACACCGGCGGCGATGACCAGGGTCGGCGCGACCGCGACCCCGAGACTCTCGGAGAACCGGAACACGACGGCCGCCGGGATCACGGCGATGAACCCACCGGTCACCTGCTGGAAGAAGATCGGTGTGCCGTAGGAGTTCAGGACGCGGTTCACCCGGTCGATGACGGCGGTGGTGAGGAAGGCGACCACTGCGACCCACGCGCCACCGCCGAAGGCGACGGCGAGGGACGCGGCCAGCATCGACCATGCGGCCGTCGCGATCCACCGCTTGTAGGGGTGGGGTGCGGCGACGATCTCGTCGATGACGGCGTGCGCCTCCGACGGCGTGACCGCGAGGCCGCGGATCTTGCGGATCAGACGATCGACCTGGGCGAGGCGGGTGAAGTCGAGCGAGCGGTAGTGCACAGTGCGCATCGCGGTCACCGGTGGCAGCGCGGAGCCGCGGCGGGCGCTCACCACGATCGTGTTGTACGTGACGTCGACCTCGCACCGCTCGACGCCGAACATGCCTGCGACGAAACGGATCTGGGTCTGCGTGTCGATCGCACCCGTGCCGGAGTCGAGGAGGACCGAGCCGACCTTGATGGCCAGGTCGAGCACCTCGGTGACCGCGGCGTCGTCGGTGAGGTCGACCGGCTTGCGGGGGGAGAGCGCGGAGGTGAGCGGCTCGATCGTGTCGATCGTGGCCCGGCGGGATCCGGCCAGGGGTCGCATCATCCGGCCGATATACTCACGCACGAAAACCTCGCCTCCCTAGCTCAGTGGTAGAGCACTCGCCTTGTAAGCGAGCGGTCGTCGGTTCAATCCCGACGGGGGGCTCTCATCGAGCGGCCCCGCCGTTCCCGCGCACACCGTATGGCCCGACGCGCCACGGGCGAAACCCACCGAGCTCAACGGTTCGGGGACCCGCCCGGGTTCCTGTCGCGAGCGATCGGACGCCGTGATCTGCTTCACCGTTCCCGGCGCTGTTAGGCGTCCGAGTGTCGCCCGTCGCGCTGCTCCTCGGCGACGAGTTCCTTTGTCCGGACGAGCCGTAGCGCGGTCACCAGCACCACGCCACCGGCGATGTTCAGCAGCACGGTGTACCAGAACCACGACAGCCAGTCGCCGTAGCCGACGTCGGCGCCGGACAGCACGGCGCCGAAGATCAGCAGCGAGTCGAGCACCGAGTGGAACAGCTGCAGACCTGCGAGCAGGAAGGCTGCGCCGACGCAGGCGGCCAGCTTCGCCGGCATCGACTCCGTGCCCTGCTGCATCCGGGTCAGCAGGGTCATCGTGCTGCCGCCGAGGATCGCCAGACAGACCGACTGCCAACCCAGCGGGGCGTCGACGAAGTGGTGCGCCGACTCCGACAGCACCGACGACCACTCGGGGAACGCGTGCACGACGATCAGCATCACCACCCACCCGCCGACGAGGTTCGCGGCCAACGTCCCCACCCACAGCTTGGCGAGGTCGCGGAGGCGGCCGTCGCGCGCGACGACGGCGGCGACGGGCATGAGGAAGTCTTCGGTGAACAGCTCGCTGTGCGCGAGGAGGATCGCGATCAGCCCTATGGAGAAGGCCAGTCCGGCGAGCAGGTGGTTGCCGGTCTCGTGCAGCACCGCGAGCAGCGCCATCACGCCGATGCCGACCTCGATGCCGCCGAACAGGCCGGTGATGAGCACGGTCCGCGTCGTGCGGTGCAGGCGTTCGGCGCCCTCGGTGACGATCGTGGAGAAGCTGCGTTCGAGCTCGTTCTCCAGCGGTCCGTCGTTGCTGCCGACCTCGCGTCGGGTCCGGTCGTCGCTCATCGTCGCTGCCTCACCCGCTGAGGCTACGGACCGCGGGAGGGGGCTCGGCAAGTCGTGCGGGCGGTCAGCCCAGCGTGAACGGATCCCGGGTGCCGCCGGTGAGCTCGATGTAGACCGACTTGGTCTCCAAGTACTCCTCGACCGCGGCCGCACCGTTCTCGCGGCCGATGCCCGAGAGTCCGTAGCCGCCGAACGGCATGTTCGGCGCGACGACGCGGTAGGCGTTCACCCACACCGTGCCGGCCTTGATCGCGGCGACCATCCGGTGGGCGCGGTGGACGTCCTTGGTCCACACCGCGCCCGCGAGACCGTAGGGGGTGTCGTTGGCGAGGCGGATCGCCTCGTCCTCGTCGCGGAAGGTGTAAGCGGTGAGCACCGGCCCGAACACCTCCTCGCGCGCGATGGTGGCGTCGTGCTCTGCGACGACGACCGTGGGCTTCACGAAGAGCCCGCCGAGGTCGTCGTTCGGTTCGCCGCCGGTGGCGATGGTCCAGCCCTCGTCGCGGGCACCCTGCAGGTAGCCGAGCACCTTGTCGTACTGCGGCTGGTTGGCGACCGGACCCATCTCCGTGTCGGCCTGGGTGGGGTCGCCCTGCAGTATCGTCTCCGCCCGCGCCACGACCTTCGCGACGAGTTCGTCGCGGACCGACTCGTGCACGATCAGCCGCGACCCGGCCATGCAGGTCTGTCCGGTCGCGGCGAACACACCGGCGACCAGACCGTTGGCGGCGGCGTCGAGGTCGGCGTCGGCGAACACCACCTGGGGTGACTTGCCGCCGAGCTCGAGGGTGACCCGGTTGATGTTGGCGACGGCGGCCTGCGCCACCTTCGCCCCGGTGGCGGTGGACCCGGTGAAGGCGACCTTGTCGATCCCCGTGTGCGACGCGAGCGCCTCGCCGGTCGAGCGATCCCACCCGGTGACGACGTTGAGCACACCGGCGGGCAGCCCGGCCTCGTGCAGCACCTCGGCGAACGCGATCGTCGACGCGGGCGCGTGCTCCGACGGCTTCACGACACAGGTGCACCCGGCGGCGAGCAACGGGGCGAGCTTGAAGGTGAGCAGCAGCAGCGGGCTGTTCCACGGCGTGATCGCGCCGACGACACCGATCGGCTCGCGCAGGGTGTAGCCGAAGTAGGTCTGGGGTGCGAGTTGCGGGACGGTGCGGCCCTCGAGCTTGTCGGCGAGGCCGGAGAAGTAGGAGTACCAGGCGCCCAGGCCGTTCAACTGGCCACGCATCTCACGCAGCAGCTTGCCGGAGTCGTTGACCTCGAGCAGGGCCAGCCGCTCGGCGTTGTCGGTGATGGCGTCGGCCAGTCGCCGCATGACCCGCGCCCGGCCGAACCCGCCGAGCTCGCGCCACTCACCCTCGAACGCGGTCCGCGACGACGCGACGGCTCGGTCCACGTCCTCCGGTCCGCCGTCGGCGATCGTCGCCCACGGTTCTCCGGCGTAGGGGTTCTGCGACTCGAAGGTCCGGCCCGACAGGGCGTCGACCTGCTTCCCGTCGATGAACATCCCGAAGTGCTGCAGGTCGGTGGCGGTACCCGGCGCGATCGTCATGACTCGACGCTACGAGTGCGCATGGCGCCGCTCTATCCGATCGCTGCCCGCGAGCGTCCGCTGCCCGCAGCGCGTCAGCTGTGCAGCGTGACGCTGGGCAGCTCGCCGAACTGCTCGCGGTACTGCTGCGCGAAGCGGCTCTGGTGGAAGAACCCCCACCGCATCGCGATGTCGGTGACGCGGGTGCGCTGGGCGTCGGCGTGCAGGAGGTCCGAGCGCACGCGGCCCAGTCGGATCCGGCGCACATAGGCCATCGGCGTCTCGCCGAGCTGGTCGGCGAAGGCGGCGTGCAGCGTCCGCACACTCACACAGGCGATGCGCGCCAACGACTCCGGCGTGAGTTCGGTGTCGGCGTGCTCCTCGATGTGACGGATCACCGGGGCCAGCCGCCCGAGCCTCACCGAGTCCTCACGGCCGTGCAGCGCGTCGGTGTACTGGTGCCGACCGGCCTGCAGCAGCGCGGTCAGCACGTACGACTCCAGCTGCCGCCGAGCCAGGGGCAGGTCGCGCACCCCGCCGGGACGGTCGAGTTCCAGGGCGAGGAACTGCACCGACCGCAGCAGCGTCTGTCCGGCGGGCGTGGTGAGGTCGAGGCCGAAGTCGAAGTCGACGACCTCGGTGACCGGCCGACCCAGAAGGCTCGACAGGTGCGACTCGAGCGCGCCGCGCGAGACCTTGAGGATGAGCTGCTCCGCGTCCGGTGACCATCGCACGGTGTTCGCCTGCTCCGGGTTCAGCACCAGACCGCGCGCCCCGGCCGGCGTGTGCTCGGTCCCGCCGTCGTGGCGCCGCGCCCAGGTCTCCCCGGTCATCTGCAGGTTGACGTGATACCACTGCTGCGCCGCGGGCATCCGCAGCTCGGTCTCGGCCTGGTAGGTCAGGTATCCCAGCGTGAGCACCTGGTCGCTGACGGCGTTGAGCCGCATGTCCAGCGTCTCGGACGCACCGACCAGGTCGTGCGGCAGGTAGACACGCGTGACGGCGTCGCGCGCCTCCTCCAGGCTGCGGGTGGCCATGACCTGGTCCGCGCCGAGGTACTCCCGATACATTGCTGACGTTCCCCCTCAGGTGACCCCGATCACACTACCGGGGCACGCCTGCGGTACCGGATCGGACCAGCTCAGGCGGGTCAGCCGAGCGGTGCGTCACCTCCGTCGAGGCCCAGCTCGCGCCGCAGCCAGTCGTTGTCGGCGCCGAGGTCGGGGCCGGGATGGGTCAGCGGCAGCGACGCCTCGCCCAGCAGGGGGACGACCCCGGGGAACGCGACCTGTCGCTGTTCGCCGTCGATGTCCACGGGCAACTCCTGCACCATGGCCCGTGCGCGGTACTGCTCGTCGGTGACGATGTCGGCCGCGCGGTAGATCGGGCCGGCCGGGACCGACGCGTCGTCGAGGCGCTGCAACACCTCGGTGCGCGGCATCGTCCGCGTCCACGCCTCGATGGCGGCGTCGAGTTCGTCGCGGCGCGCCCACCGTCCGGCGTTGCCGGCGAGGTCGGGGTCGTCGGCGAGGTCGTCGCGGCCGACGGTCCGCATGAGCCGCACGAAGATCGAGTCGCCGTTCCCGGCGATCACGACCGATGCCCCGTCGGCACAGGAGTAGGCGTTCGACGGCGCGATGCCCTCCATGCGCCCGCCGGTGCGCTGTCGTTCGACGCCGAACGCGGAGTGATCGGGGACGAGCGACTCCATCATCGAGAACACGGCCTCGTGCAGCGCGACGTCGATGTGGCGCTGCTGCGGTGTGACGACGTCGGCGCCGGCGGCGCGTCGTCGCTCCCGGTCGAAGAGCGACATCGTGACGCCGAACGCGGCGTAGAGCCCGGCGATGGAGTCGCCGATCGAGACACCCACGCGCGCCGGCGGGCGGTCCGGGTCGCCGACGAGTTCGCGCATCCCGCCGAACCCCTCTGCGACGGCGGCGAACCCGGGGCGCTGCGACATCGGACCCGTCTGGCCGAACGCCGACACCCGTGCGACCACGAGTTCCGGGTTCGCCTCGGCGAGGACCTCGGGAGTCAGGCCCCAGCGGTCGAGGGTGCCCGGACGGAAGTTCTCGAGCAGCGCGTCGGCCGAGGCCACCAGCGACAGGACCACCGCGCGACCCTCGTCGGTGCGCAGGTCGATCTCGACCGAGCGCTTGCCGCGGTTGATGGTGCGGTAGAGCAGCGACGTGTCGCCGGCATGGAGCCGCCACACGCGGAGCTCGTCACCGGTCCGAGGACGTTCGACCTTGACGACCTCGGCGCCGAAGTCGGCCAACAGCCGTCCGGCCGTCGGCGCGGCGATGTAGTTGCCGAGTTCGACGACGCGCAGCCCGGCCAGCGGACGCAGCGGGTCGAGGACGTCGGGGTCGAGATCTCGGGTCGGGTCCACGTGGTCGAGCGTGCCGGAGCCGGACGGGGACGCCGTAGCCGTCGGCTGCACCGTCGTGACCGATGCGCGCAGACTGTCGCCGCAGCTCTGGTGTCCGACGACGGGCCGCGGGCAGGCTGCCGGGCATGGATTACGCCGAGGCCCAGGCCGCCTTCTTCACCCCGCGTGAGGGGGAGGTGCGGCCGTTGGGCTTCACCAGCCCCGCCCGCACCCTGCGCGATGCGCTGGAGCCGATCGCCACCGTCTGCTTCTGGAGTGAGCCCGCGTACGACGCGTACGCCGCACTCGGTCTCGACTTCCTGCAGGGCTACGTCTACAGCCGGTCGTGCGTGCTGGGCGATGCGGAACCGTCCGTCGCCGCAGCGGCGTTCGGGGTGTTCGAACCGGGTCTGGTCAGCGGGGTGCTCGCCGACGCACGCGGCGTCGCTGACCTCGCCGCGATCCGCGCGGCGAAGGAGTCGGGCGCGGTGGCCGCCCTGCGCGCGGTGCTGGGCGACGACGCCGACGCGCCGGAGGTCGCCGAGATCGCGACCATCCTCCGTCGCGGGTGTGACGCCGCGGACCCGACCGGCCGCGCGCTGCACGCGGGACTCACGGCGCTGCCCTGGCCCGAGGACCCGGTGGGCCAGGTGTGGCACGCCGCGACGATCCTGCGCGAACATCGCGGCGACGGCCACCTCGCCGCGCTCGTCGCCGCGGGGATCGACGGGGTGGCCGCCAACCATCTCACCGAACTGTGGGTCGGCTGGGATCCGCTGGCCTACACGGCGTCCCGCGCATGGTCCGACGAAGCGATGGCCGGAGCCGGTGCCGCCCTCGCCGACCGGGGATGGCTGGCCGACGGGAGGCTCACCCCGGCCGGCGAGGAGGCTCGTCACGACCTGGAGGAGGCCACCGACCGCTCCGTCGCCCCGGCGATCGCGGCGATCGGTGGCGACCTCGACCGCGTCGTCGGGTACCTCGAGCCGTGGGGCGAGCGTCTCGTCGCCCGCGGCTGGTTCCCGCCCGACCCGTACAAGCGGGCCGCCGGGTGACGGTCGCGGTCAGGGGTTGACGATCACCTTGATCGCACCGTCCTGCTTCGACGACGCCACGCGGAACGCCTCGGCGACGTCGTCGAGCGAGAAGCGGTGCGTCACGACCGGATCGAGGTCCAGACGTCCGGTGCGGACCAGTTCGAGCGCGCGCTCGTACTGACCGCGACCGCCGTTGCCGCCGACGCCGAACACCGTCAGCGTCTTGGCCATGATCGGGATGACGGGCAGCGGCGGGAGGTCGTTGGCCCAGCCGATGTGGGCGACCTTGCCCTCCTTGCGCACCAGGTCGAGCACCATCGCCGACGACGCCGGGAAACCGGACGTCTCGATGACGATGTCGGCACCGACGCCGTCGGTGAGCTCGAGGATGCGTTTCTTCGCGTCGACCTGCGTGACGTCGAGGCAGTCGCTGGCGCCGTAGGCCCGGGACACCGTGAACGGCGCCTCGCGCGCGTCGGTGACGATCAGCCGCCCGGCGCCCGACAGCGCGCACAACCGGGTCAGTGCGAGACCGATCGGCCCCTGTCCCAGGACGACGACCGTCTCGCCGAGCAGGATGCGCAGGCGGTCGACGGTGTTGAGTCCCACCGCGATCGGCTCGAGGAGCGATGCCTGCCACGCCTCGACGCCGTCGGGGCGCGGGATCAGGTTGACCACCGGGACGGCGATGCGTTCGGTCATGCAGCCGTCGGACCACAGGCCGATGAGCTTCTTCTTCTTGCAGTCGAACGGCTTGTCCTGCGCGCACTCCAGGCAGTCGCCGCACGGCAGTGACGGCTTCACGGCGACGGCCTGGTCCATCCAGGTCGTGTCGACGCCGTCACCGATCGCGACAACCCGGCCGGAGAAGTCGTGGCCGGGCACACGCGGGAACGGCGTGTCGATCCGGCCGTCGTACTGGTGGGAGTCGGTGCCGCACAACGACGCCGACTCGACCTGCACGACCGCCCAGCCGGGCTTCGCCGCCGGTTCGGGGCGCTCCTGCAGCTCGACCTGCTCGATGCCGACCAGCACCGCCGCCTTCACGCGACGACCCCGACGGCGAGCTCGCGGTCGCGCATGATCTCGAATGCCTGGTCGACGTGCCCGGCGGCGTGGCCGATGATCAGCGGCGACCACTCCTCGATGGTCATCGTCCCGAGGTCGGGGATGGTCACCGTGCGGGCCAGCACGTCGGGTCCGACCGCGCCGGCGGCCGTGGACATGGTGCGGCGGGTGCTCGCCAGCTGTCGTCGGGCGAGCTCGACCGTCGGCTGCGGGTAGCCGAGGAGGTCGTGGCCGACCTCCTCGCGGAAGATGAAGTCCAGGTCGGGGTCGTTCTCGACGCGCTTCAGGTCGCCGAGCCACAGGATCGTGCACATCGAGATGTGCGAGACCACCTGCGCCACCGTCCAGCCGCCGTCCCGGTGCGCGCGGTGCAGGTCACCATCGCTCAGCGCTGCCAGTGCATGGTCCAACTGCTTGAACCTCTCGTCGGCCTCGGACAACGCCGTGGCGATCGTCGCCGGCACCTGCTGCTCGCTCATCGTCGGGCTCCCTCACGTGTGACATGGATGCTGTGAGCCTGCTGCGCCCCGGGGACGCGGCGCTATCCCGCGGCTGCGACCCGCTGTCCGATCCGTGCGACACCGTGGGCGTCGGGGGCGCGTCGTAGGGTGAGGCCATGTCGCACGTCCGTGTCGCCGCGTCGGGATCCCTCTACGCGGGCGGGTGGTCGCACACCGCCACCGCGGCGCCCGGATCGGTGATCTTCACCGCCGGCGCCGCACCGATCGACACCGACGGTGCGACCGTCGCGCCCGGGGACGTGCAGGCGCAGGCGCGGCAGTGCATGGCCAACCTCGAGGTTGCGCTGCGCGATGCCGGAGCGGCCCTCACCGACGTCGCGAAGGTGACGGTCTACGTCGCCGAGGGTCTGCAGGCCGATCTCGTCGTCGCGTGGGACGCCGTGGTCGAGGCCTTCGGTGACCACAAGCCCGTCGGGACCCTGCTCGGTGTCACCGTTCTCGCACACGACGACCAATTGGTCGAGATCGAGGCGGTCGCGGCCACCCCGCCGGCCTGATGTCCGCCGCGCGGCCCCGCGTCGACATCGCGCAGCGCCGCGCCCGGGTGCTGCGCCGGCACCATCTGGTGCGCGGGACGCGGCTGTCCGCCGACGACTCCTCCGGACCCGAGGCCGTCGTCCGGCTCGCCGGGGACATCGTCGCCCTGCACGCCACGTGCCCGCCGACGGTGTTCCTCGCCGCCTGGGCCCGCATCGACGGCATCACCCCGGCCGACGTCGAGCACGCGCTCTACGCCGACCGGTCGCTGGTCCGTCACCTCTGCATGCGACGTACCGCGTTCGTGCTCGACCGCGACACGCTCGCCGACGCGGTGCACGCCGTCGGCCCGCGGGTCGCGGCGTCGGAACGCACCAACATGTTGCGGGACCTGCGGCGCAGTCCTGACTTCGACGACCCCGAGGCGTGGATCGACACCGCCGCCACGGCCGTCCGCGACCACCTCGCGGACGGCTCCGACGCGACGTCGGCCGAACTGCGCGAAAGACTCCCGCAGCTCGACGGCCGGGTGTCGGTGGGTGGCGACAAGAGCTGGGGCGGGTCCATCCCCATGGGACCGCGCGTGTTGAACATGATGAGTGCCGCAGGGCAGATCGTCCGCGGGGTCAACACCGGTGGCTGGCACGTGTCACGGCCACGGTGGTCGGCGATGGAGCACTGGCTCGGTGGCCCGATCCCCGACGGCACCGTCGCCGACGGCCACGCGGCGCTCGTCCGCAGGTGGTTGCGTGCCTTCGGGCCGGGTACCGAGACGGACATCGTGTGGTGGCTCGGGTCGACGAAAGCCGCTGTGCGCGAGGCGCTCGCGACGGTCGGGGCGGTCGAGGTGGACGTCGAGACCGGACCGGGGGAGTGGGCGGTCGGGTATCTCCTCCCCGACGACCTCGAACCGGTCGAGCCCGTCGACCGCGACGGGTTCCTGCTGCCCGAACTCGACCCGACGACGATGGGATGGAAGCAGCGCGACTGGTACCTCGCCCCGCACGGTGAGCACCTGTTCGACCGCAACGGCAACGGCGGCCAGACGGTGTGGTGGGACGGTCACATCGTCGGAGGGTGGTACCGCGAGGTGGACGGCGGTGTGGGACTGCACCTGCTGGAGACGATCCCCCGGCGCGCGGCCGCCGGGCTCCGTCGTCGGGCTGAGGAGATGGCCGCATGGCTCGGCCCGGTGAAGGCCACCCCGGGCTACCCGGCGCCGTTCATGAAGACCGTGTCGCGGTGACGGCGTCGGTCGGGTGCCACGTCGTCGACACCGTCCTGGGGCCCTGCGGTGTCGCCTGGGACGGGGAGGGTCGCGTGACCGCGGTGGCCCTGCCCGACCGGGACGCCGCGGCCGTCGTCTCCCACCTGGACGTGCCGGTCGCGGACCCGCCGGACGGCATCGTCGACGTCGCCGATCGCATGTCCGCCCTGCTGGCCGGACAGGACGTCGACCTGCTCGACGTGGTGGTCGCCGACGACGACCTGCCCGACTTCGACCGGCGCGTGTACGACGTGCTGCGCGCCATCCCGCGCGGGGCGGTGCTCACCTACGGCGAGGTCGCGGCCAGGGTCGGGGCTCCGGGAGCGGCGCAGGCCGTCGGCCGGGCGCTCGGACGCAACCCCTTCCCGATCGTCGTGCCGTGTCACCGGGTGCTCGGTGCGGGCACCGAGATCGGCGGGTTCTCCGCGCCGGGCGGTGTCGCGACCAAGAGATCGATACTGGCCGCGGAGGGTGTCGCCGGGTTCGGCGAGCCGACGTTGTTCTGACCGGCCGCACCGCATGCGACCCTGGTGAGGGTTCACAGGAACCATGCAGGTTCCTCGCAGGCTCGGCCCAGCGCGACGGCGGAAGGTGGCAGCATGTCTGATTCCGGTGCCCGGGTCCTCGTCGTCGACGACGAGCCCAACATCCTCGAGCTGTTGTCGGTGTCGCTCAAGTTCCAGAACTTCGACGTCGCGACGGCGGCGAACGGGCCCGCCGCGATCGACAAGGCACGATCCTTCCGACCCGACGCCCTCGTGCTCGACGTGATGATGCCCGGGATGGACGGGTTCGGGCTACTGCGTCGCCTGCGCGCCGACGGCGTCGACGCCCCCGCGCTGTTCCTCACCGCGCGGGACTCGATGGAGGACAAGATCACCGGACTCACCATCGGCGGCGACGACTACGTCACCAAGCCGTTCAGCCTCGAAGAGGTCGTGGCCCGACTGCGGGTGATATTGCGGCGCAGCGGATTCGGCGAGAAGGAGCCCGAGCCGAGCCGGATCACGTTCGCCGACATCGAGCTCGACGACGACACCCACGAGGTGTGGAAGAACGGCGAACTGGTCGCGCTCTCGCCGACCGAGTTCACTCTGCTGCGCTACTTCATGATCAACGCCGGCACGGTGCTGTCGAAGCCGCGCATCCTGGACCACGTGTGGAACTACGACTTCGGCGGTGAGGTCAACGTCGTCGAGTCGTACGTCTCCTACCTGCGCCGGAAGGTCGACACCGGGGAGAAGCGCCTCATCCACACCCTGCGGGGTGTGGGGTACGTGATGCGCGAGCCGCGGTGACCGCTCCTGCGCTCATCGCGCCGGGCACGTCCGGCGAGACCCGACGTCGTCGGGGCATCCCGCTGCGGGTGTCGTTGGTCGCGCTCATGGTGGTGGTGCTCGCCGTCGGACTCCTCGTCTCCGGGGTGTCGGTGACGTCGGCGATGGAGAACCGTCTCGTCGACCGCACCGACAACGCGCTGATGGGTGCGGCCGACGGCTGGGCCCGGCCCCGCGGAAACGACCGCCTCGGCCCGCCTCAGGACGAGCGTCGCCCACCGTCGCCGTACTGGATCCAGGTGATCCGGCCCGACGGCGGAGAGTTCACCGTCAACGACGTCGGTGGGACGCCCGCACTCGGCGACATCGACCGGTTGCGGACCTCACCGCAGACCGTCGGATCGGCGGACGGCTCGTCCACGCAGTGGCGGGTGGTGAAGACGGTCAACGAGTACGGCACCTCGATCGTCGCGGTGAAGCTCACCGACGTCGTCGACACCGTGCAGCGCCTCATCTGGCTGCAGCTCGGGATCGGGCTCGCGGTGATGGTCGTGGTCGGCGGCCTGGGGTACGTCCTCGTCCGCACCAGCCTGCGGCCGCTGCGTCGCGTCGAGGAGACCGCGGAACAGATCGCCGGGGGCGACCTGGACCACCGCGTCCCCGAGTCCGCCCCGAACACCGAGGTCGGCAGCCTCGCGATGTCGCTGAACGCGATGCTGCACCAGATCCAGACGGCGTTCGCGAAGACGGCGGCGTCGGAGGAGCAGGCCCGGGCCTCGGAGGATCTGATGCGCCGGTTCGTCGCCGACGCCAGTCACGAACTTCGCACCCCGTTGACGTCGATCCGAGGGTTCTCCGAGCTCTACCGGCAGGGCGCGATGACCGACACCGACCAGTTGATGTCGCGGATCGAGCACGAGGCGAGTCGGATGGGACTGCTCGTCGAGGAACTGCTGATGCTCGCGCGGCTCGACGCCCAGCGACCGCTCGAGCGAGCACCGGTCGATCTGCTCTCGCTGGCGTCCGACGCGGTGCACAGCGCGCGCGCGACGGCGCCCCGGCGCGAGATCTCGGTCGAGATCATCGACGGTCCCGGTGTCCCGATGGTGGTCGGGGACGCGCCGCGACTCACCCAGGTGCTCAGCAACCTGCTGACGAACGCGATCCGGCACACGCCCGACGAGGCGTCCATCGTCACGCGCGTCGGCACCGAGGAGTCGTGGGCGCTGATCGAGGTCGTCGACACCGGTCCGGGGCTGAGCCCCGAGGACCGCAGCCGTGTCTTCGAACGCTTCTACCGCGGCGACTCGTCACGCTTCCGGGGCGGTGCGCCCGGCGGCAGCGGCCTCGGACTGTCGATCGTCGCGGCCATCGTCGACGCACACGGTGGCCGCGTCGGCGTCGAGGACACCCCCGGCGGCGGGGCGACCTTCTGGGTCCGCATCCCGCGCACCGACTGAGGCGACCGGTCGCGCCGTTACGATCGGCGCATGGCATCGGTCTTCACCATGATCATCAACGGGGACATCCCCGGACGGTTCGTGTGGAAGGACGACACCGCCGTCGCCTTCCTGACGATCAACCCCGTCACCCCCGGTCACGTGCTGGTGGTGCCCCGCGAGGAGATCGATCATTGGGAGCAGGTCGACACCGGCGTGTTCGCGCACCTCACGACGGTCGCGCAGACCATCGGCCGGGCCACCCGCGATGCCTTCGACGCGCCCCGGATGGGCCTGCTCATCGCCGGCCTCGAGGTGCCGCACCTGCACATCCACGTCTTCCCGGCCCACTCGCTGGAGACGTTCGACCTGGCGAACGCGGAGAAGGACCCCGATCCCGCCGCGCTCGACGAGGCCGCCGAGAAGATCCGCGCGGCCCTGCGCGCCGCCGGCGAGGACGCCCACACCGCCGACTGAGACCCGGCGACCGTGCGATCTGTCCGAGATCCGCGTCCTGGCGTGGGTCCGTGGTCACCGTGACCCCCGCGCGTCGTCTCGGCGCGGGAATCGGACAGCGATGACCGGATCGACGCCGCCGGGAGCGCTCACAGGAATCTGACAGTCTGCGCGCAGAGGCACGTCAGCGGCGGGAACGAGAGTCTCTGGCATGACAGCAGAGACCATCGACCGGTCAGCCGGGGCGTCGCGTCCCGACGGAGCCGGCGCCCCCGCGATGACGGTCGTCCACGACCGCACCCCGAGGACCCCGGCGCTCGACGTCGTGGTCCCGGTCTACAACGAGGAGGCCGACCTCGCGTCGTGCGTGGAGCGCCTCGCCGAGCACCTCAGGACGCGCGTCCCGTACTCGGCCCGCATCACGATCGCCGACAACGCCAGCACCGACGCCACGCTCGCGGTGGCGGTCGAGCTCGCGCAGACCATGGACTGCGTCCGCGTCGTCCATCTCGACCAGAAGGGCCGGGGTCGCGCCCTGAACGCGACGTGGACCGCCAGTGACGCCACCGTCGTCGCCTACTGCGATGTCGATCTGTCCACCGACCTCAACGCACTCATGCCGCTGGTCGCCCCGCTGCTGTCCGGGCACTCGGACGTGGCCATCGGGTCGCGGCTGTCCCGCTCGTCGCGGGTGGTCCGCGGCGCCAAGCGCGAGTTCATCTCCCGCAGCTACAACCTGATCCTGCGCACCACGATGGGTGCGAAGTTCTCCGACGCCCAGTGCGGCTTCAAGGCGATGCGCGGCGACGTCGCGAAGGCGTTGCTGCCCTACGTGGCCGACACCGGCTGGTTCTTCGACACCGAGGTGCTCGTGCTCGCCGAGCGTGTCGGCCTGCGCATCGCGGAGGTGCCCGTCGACTGGGTCGACGACCCGAACTCCAAGGTCGACATCGTCGACACCGCGGTCAAGGACCTGCAGGGCTGCTGGCGCGTCGGACGCGCCCTCGCGAAGGGTGACCTCCCCGTGGCCGACCTCCGACGCACGCTGGGACGCAACCGGTTCGACGACCCGCAGGTGGCCGGCGTGCCGCGCGGGATGGTCGGGCAGCTCGTCCGCTTCGCCGTGATCGGCGTGATCTCCACGATCGCGTTCGCGGTGCTGTACCTGCTGCTCCACCCGGTGATGGGCGCGCAGGCCGCGAACTTCGTCGCGCTGCTCGTCACGGCCGTCGGCAACACCGCGGCCAACCGTGCCTTCACCTTCGGTGTGAAGGGGCGTGACGGCGCCGCCCGTCACCACCTGCAGGGTTTCGTGGTGTTCGTCTTCGGCTGGGCACTCACGTCCGGGTCACTGTGGATCCTCGAGACGACGGCACCCGGTGCGTCGAAGCACGTGCAGCTCGCCGTCCTCATCATCGCCAACCTCGTCGCCACCCTCACCCGGTTCGTGGCCCTGCGCTGGGTGTTCCGGGAGAACGGCGACGACGACGTCCCCGCCGGAGCGACACCGTGACCGACACCCTCGACACCACCCGCATCGACGCCCCGCAGCCGACCCCGGCTGCGGGGCGCCGCCTCGCCCGACCGGACCGGTGGGGCCTCGGTGCCCTGCTCACGGGTACGGCGATCCTGTACCTGTGGAACCTGTCCGCGAACGGCTGGGGCAACTCGTTCTACGCGGCCGCGATCCAGGCCGGCTCGGTCTCGTGGAAGGCGTGGTTCTTCGGCTCGTCCGACGCCGCGAACTCGATCACCGTCGACAAACCCCCGATGTCCCTGTGGATCCCGGGCATCGCGGTCCGCATCTTCGGTCTGAACTCCTGGTCGGTCCTGGTGCCGCAGGCGCTGATGGGCGTGGCGTCCGTCGCCCTGCTGTACGTCATCGTCCGCCGGTACGCGGGCTGGCAGGCCGGCCTGCTCGCCGGGCTCGCGCTCGCCCTGACGCCCGTGGCGGCGTTGATGTTCCGGTTCGACAACCCCGACGCGTTGCTCGTACTCCTGATGCTGGCCGCGGTGTGGGCGACGATGCGGGGTATCGAGGACGGCCGCATCCGGTGGATGGTGCTGACCGGCGTGTTCGTCGGGTTCGGGTTCCTCACCAAGCAGTTGCAGGTGTTCCTCGTCATCCCGCCGCTCGCCCTCACCTACCTCGCGTTCGGGCAGCACACCTGGGTCAAGCGCATCGGCCATCTGCTCGCCGCCGGGCTGGCGCTCGTCGTGGCTGCCGGCTGGTGGGTTCTCGCCGTCACGCTGTGGCCGAAGGACTCGCGCCCGTACATCGGCGGGTCGCAGCACAACTCGATCCTCGAGTTGACGTTCGGCTACAACGGATTCGGGCGCCTCACCGGCAACGAGACCGGGAGCACGCTGCCGGGCGGAGGCGGCAACCGGGCCGCGTTCAGCGAGTTCGCCCGCGCCGCGGGCTTCCCCGCCGGAGGTCTTGGAGGCGGTCGGGGTGGCGGCATGTGGGGTGAGACCGGCTTCTGGCGGATGTTCCAGCCCGAACAGGGCGGCCAGATCGCCTGGTTGATCCCCGCCGCGATCATCCTCGGTGTCGCGGCCCTGGTCATCTGCGGCCGCGCCGCCCGCACCGACCTCCGTCGCGCACTGCTCGTCGTGATGCTCCTGTGGCTGGTCGTGACCTACCTGACCTTCAGCTTCATGTCGGGCATCTTCCACGCGTACTACACCGTGGCGCTGGCACCGGCGGTCGCCGGCGTCGTCGGCGCCGCCGGATGGATGTGTTGGCAGGAGCGACGACGCGTCTGGGCCAGGATCGTGCTGGCCGCGTCGGTCGTCGCGACGGGGGTCATGGCCTACGTCCTGCTCGACCGGTCCGCGGACTTCGTGCCGTGGCTGCGATGGGTGGTCCTCGTCGGCGCCATCGTCGCCGCGATCGCCGTACTGCTCACACGGATTCCGCGGGTCGCCGCCATCGGTGCTGCGCTCGCCGTGATCCTCGGGCTCGCCGGCCCCGCCGCCTATGCGATCGACACCGTGTCGACGTCGGTGAGCGGGTCGATCATCAGCGCCGGACCCCGGGTCGCCGGTGGCTTCGGCCCCGGTGGGCACGGTGGTCCGGGCCGGTTCGGCCAGCGCGGGCAGTTCGGTCAGCCCGGCCAGTTCGGCGGGCAGCAAGGGCAGTTCGGGGGGCAGCAAGGGCAGTTCGGTCAGCCGGGCCAGTTCGGGCAACCCGGTCAGCCCGGCCGGCTGAGCGGCCAGACGGGTCCGGGCGGCCAGAACGCGGCCAACCCGTTCGCGGCGTTCGCCGAGGCGATGGGTGGTGGCATGGGTGGTCCCGGCGGCGGTCTCCTGGAGGGATCGCGACCGTCGGCCGAACTCACCGCGCTGCTCGAACGCGACGCCGACCGCTACACCTGGGTCGCGGCGGCCGTGGGGTCGAACTCGGCGTCCGGCTATCAGCTGGCGACGCAGGACCCGGTCATGCCGATCGGCGGCTTCAACGGCAGCGACCCGTCGCCCACACTCGCGCAGTTCCAGCAGTACGTGCGAGAGGGCAAGATCCACTGGTTCATCGGTGGCGGTGGTGGTTTCGGCGGCGGCATGAACGCCCGCGGCACCGCGTCCGACATCCGGTCGTGGGTCGAGGCGAACTACACACCGCGCACGGTCGGGTCGGTCACCCTGTACGACCTCACCGACCCGAAGTAAAACCCGCCGTCGGGACGGTGCTCCCGGCCAGCAGGATCGAGGCGATCAGTTCCGGGTTGTCGGTCATGGGGACGTGGCCGACACCCGGGACCGTGATGACGCGCGCCTGTGGGAAGTGGTCGCGCACCCGATGTCGTTGCCGCGCGGGCAGGATCAGGTCGCGCGTGCCCCAGGCGACGGTGACCGGCACCGACGGATCGGTGACGGACGGTAAGACGAACTGCGCGTCGATGCCGTCGTCGAGTGCGGTGTTGGTGCGCAACGAGTTCAGGTCGACGACGGCGTTCTCGTACGAGACGTGGCTGGGGTGGGCGAAGAACGGTGCGAGGGACGGGTAGCGCACCAGTCGGCTGCGGAACAGCGACGGTGCGCGCTCACCCATCGTCGACGCCGCCGCGCGGAGGGCCGTGAAGCGTCCGATCGCGCGGGACTGCTCACCGTGACCGCGCCAGAACCCGGCCGGCGACAACGCCGTCGCCGTCGCTACCTCACCCCGCGCGGCGAGACACAGCGCGAGGTACCCGCCGAGCGAGTTCCCCGCGACATGCGCGGGGCCGCTGCCGTCCCCGACCTGCTGCACGAACGCGCTCAGCTCGTCGAGCATCATCGCGATCCGCTCGCTGCCGGGCTGGTCGAAGTCGTCGGATTCGCCGTGCCCCGGCAGGTCGACGACGACCACCCGGCGATACGGCGCCAGGAGATCGGCCACCACTGACCACGCCTGGCGGCGGTGGATCACCCCGTGCACGAGGACGAGCGTCGGACCGTCACCGATGACGTCGTGGCGTAGCTGCATGCGCGGAACCCTAGCCGCGCGGGTCGGTTCAGCCGGTGACCGGTGCGTGGGTCAGGCCGAGGTTGTCGCGCAACGTCGTGCCCTCCCACTCCGTGCGGTAGACGCCCTTCTCCTGCAGCAGTGGGATGACGTCGTCGGCGAACCGGTCGAGCCCACCGGGGGTGATGTGCGGGACGAGGATGAACCCGTCGGAGACGTCGTCCTGCACGAAGCGGTCGATGGTGTCGGCGACGGTCTGCGGCGACCCGACGAAGTTCTGCCGACTCGTCACCTCGACGATCAGTTCCCGGGTGGTCAGGTTCTTCGCCTCGGCGATCGCACGCCACTCGCGTGCCACCTCGATCGGGTCGCGATGGTGACGCACGCTCGCGCGGCCGCGGGCCACGGTGTTCTCACCGGGCACCGGGTCGACCGTGGGCAGCGGCCCGTCGGGGTCGTGGTCGGACAGGTCGCGGTTCCACATCTGTTCGAGGAACGCGATCGCCGTCGCGCCGCTGACCTGCTGCAGCCGCACCTCGTGGGCGATGTCGGCGGCCTCGGCGTCGGTGTCGCCGAGCACGAAGGTCGCGGCCGGGAGGATCAGCAGGTCCTCGGGGCGCCGCCCGAACCCGGGGAGGCGGCCCTTCACGTCGGCGAAGAAGGCACGGCCCTCGTCGTAGGTGGCGTGGCGCGAGAAGATCGCGTCGGCGCGCTGCGCCGCGAAGTCGCGCCCGGCGTCGGAGTCACCCGCCTGGAAGATCACCGGCCGGCCCTGCGGGCTGCGCGGCACCGGGAACTGGCCGGCGATGTCGAACTGGGAGTCGGTGTGCGAGAACGAGCCGACGTCCGGGCGGGCCAGGAACCGACCCGACTGCTTGTCGGCGACGATGTCGTCGTCGCGCCACGAGTCCCACAGCTCGGTGGCGACCTGCAGGAACTGCTGTGCGCGCGTGTACCGCTCGCTCTGCGGGAGGTACCCACCACGGCGGAAGTTCTCCCCGGTGAACTCGTCCCACGACGTCACCACGTTCCACGCCGCACGCCCGTCGCTGAGGTGGTCCAGCGTCGCGAACTGTCGTGCCACCTCGAGGGGCTCGTTGAACGTCGAGTTGATGGTGCCCGCCAGGCCCAGGTGCGTCGTCACCGCCGCGAGCGCGGAGAGGATCGCGAACGTGTCCGGGCGGCCGACGACGTCGAGGTCGTAGATCTTCCCGTTCTGCTCCCGCAGTCGGAGTCCCTCGGCGAGGAACAGGAAGTCCATCTTCGCCCGCTCCGCGGTCTGCGCGAAGTGGACGAACGACGAGAAGTCGATGTGGCTGCCCGCGGCGGGGTCGCTCCACACCGTGGTGTTGTTGACGCCCGGGAAGTGGGCCGCCAGGTGCACCTGCTTGGTCATGCCGACGCGCCTCCTGTCGTCGCGTAGCGGTTGGCGGGGTGGGGGTCCAGTCCGAACCGTTCCTGCAGTGACGATTCGGCGTACTCGTCCCGGAACAGTCCGCGGCGGCGCAGCTCCGGCACGAGATCGTCGGCGATGCGCGTGAGGTCGTCGGGAAGACGTGCGGGACGGAGGCGCACGCCGGAGATCCCGTCGACCGCGGTCAGTTCGGCGATGCGGTCGGCGACGTCGGCGGCGGTGCCGACGACGATCTCGGCGTCGGAGCGGACAGGGGACCCGAAACGGTCGTCGAGACGAGCGAGACGGTCCTGCGCCGCGGTGGTGGTGTCACCGAGCACGACGAGCAGGTCGACGAGAACCCGCACCGGATCGCTCCGGTCGGCCGCACGGTGCGCGGCGTCGACGGCCGCGACGATGTCGGCCGCCTCGTCGAGGTCACGCGGTGTGATGAACCCGATGTCGGCGGATTCGCCGATGAACTCGAACGGCACCGCCTGGTGGCCGAGCGCCGCGATCACGGGCTGGCCCTGCGGGGACCGTGGGGTGATGGACGGCCCGCGCACAGAGAACCACGGACCCTCGAAGTCGATGTAGTGCAGCTTGTCGCGGTCGACGAACCGTCCGGTGGCGACGTCGCGGATCTCGGCGTCGTCCTCCCACGAATCCCAGAGCCGGCGCAGCACCTCCGCGTAGTCGTGGGCCTCGCGGAACAGGTCGCCGACGAGGGCGCCGTTCGCGGGGTCCGTGGGATCCGACGCCGATCCCTCGGGGAATGTCCGACGCCCGAACAGCGCCGCCTCGTGCGGCCGGGCAGACACCTGCAGTCGCACCCCGGCGCGACCGCTGCTCACGTGGTCGAGCGTCGCGATCGCCTTCGACGTGTGGAACGGCTCGGTGTGCGTCACCACCGCCGTCGGCAGGAACCCGATGTGCGACGTCGTCGGCGCGAGGCGATTGGCCAGCAGGACAGCGTCGAGGTGGCCCGACACCAGGTCGGTGCGAGGCTCCAGGTCACGCCGCTTCGTCGGTCGCAGACCGAACGAGTCCTCGATGGTCACCGCGTCGATCGCAGCGCGTTCGGCGGTCGCGACGAGGTCCACCCAGTAGCGGGCGCCGAACAGTTCGTCCGGACGTGCGGTCTCCTCGCGCCAGGCCGCCGGGTGCCAGCCGGCACCCTCCAGGGCCACCACGAGGTGGATGTGGTCAGTCGAATCGGTCACCGGGACTCCTCGTCGTCACTCCTCGATGCGAACCACGACGGTGGCACAGCTGATCCCACGGACGGGACATGCGATCACGGTGACCGGAACCCGGGCGCGACGACGCCGATGCGCGCTAGACATGATCAGGTGACCTCTGCCCCACCCCTGCCGTTGTCCGTGCTGGACCTCTCGCCGATCCCCGAGGGTGGGACCGCGGCCCAGGCCCTTCGGACGACCGTCGACCTGGCCGTCGCAGCCGAGCAGTGGGGCTACCGACGTTACTGGCTGGCCGAGCACCACTTCGCCGCCGTCGCGGGAGCGTCGCCCGCCACGCTCGTCGGTCTGGTGGCCGCGAACACCTCGACCATCCGCGTGGGGTCCGCGGCTGTGCTGATCGGGTTCACCACGCCGGTCGCCGCCGTCGAGGCCTTCGCCACCATCGACGCCCTGCACCCCGGCCGTCTCGACCTCGGGCTGGGGCGGTCGGTGCAACGGCGCGCCGAGTCCACGGGGCCGAAGGCCCCGAAGCCGCCGTCGGGGCCGCCGGAGGAGGACCGCGTCGTCGACGGTCTGCTGATCCCGGCGCCGTTCCCGATCCCGAAGGAACTGCTCGGGTCGCCGACCATCGCCGCGTCCACCGAGGCGCTCGTGTTCCCCGGCTCGCAGATCCCCGACTTCGACGATGCCGTCGACGCCGTGCTGGCGATGTTCGACGGCACCTATGCGGTCACGCCGCCGAACTCGGACACCCCGGCGCCGCTGCGGTCCTGGCAGGCCGCCGAGGCCGACGTCGCCGTGTGGGTGCTCGGCAGCAGCGGTGGCCAGAGCGCCCGGGTGGCGGGGGAGCGGGGCCTGCCGTTCGTCGCGGCGTACCACATCGTCCCGTCCGGGGCGCTCGACGCGGTCGAGGCCTACCGCGCCGCGTTCCGGCCGTCGGAACACCTGTCGGAGCCGTACGTGATCGCGTCGGCGGATGTGGTCGTCGCCGACGACGACGAGACCGCCCGCGACCTCGCCGCAGGTTTCGGCAGCTGGGTGTACGACATCCGCACCGGGCGCGGCGCGCAGCCGTATCCCGCTGCAGCACAACCGCTCACCGATGATCAGTTGGCGGTGGTGTCCGACCGGACGCGCACCCAGATCGTCGGGTCGCCGGACACCGTCGTCGACGGTCTGCAGACCCTCGCCCGGGGTCTCGGTGCCGACGAACTCGTCGTCACCAGCATCACCCACGACGAGCGCGACCGCTTCCGCTCCTACGAACTCCTCGCGAAGGCCTGGGGCCTGCCGGCCTGACCGCCTCACTGCCTACTGCCTACTGCCTACTGCCCCGAGCGTGCACCAGATCCCGTCGCACGTGCAGTACTTCCCATCGACCGTGCACACGACACCGCCCGCGACGATTGCTCGTCGCGGGCGGTGTGCGTGAGGGGAGAGCTCAGGCCGGGACCGGCTCCGCGCGCGTGAAGTCGCCTGCGGGACTGAACTTCGCCAGGACGTCCTCGGCGGGCTCGCCGGCGACGGCGGAGATGAAGCCGAGGATGTCGTCGCGGGTCTTCAAGGTCAGCAACGGGTTCGGGTCCGACAGCAGCCCGAACAGCGCCGACGCGATGTCGGTGTTGACCGCGGCCGCGGGGAACGCGAGCTCGAGGTGCTCCGCGTAGTCGGGGTGTCCGAGGAACAGGCGCGTGACCTCGACGGCCGCGTGTCCGCGCAGCTCCCAGAACTCCTCGAACCGCTCCGACAGCCAGTCCGCGGTGAACGGGCCGTCGTGCGCGGCAGCCGCTCTCACCAGCTCGGACACCTGCACCAGTGCGTTCTGCGCGCCCTGGCCCGCGACGGGATCGACGGCGATGGCCGTGTCACCGATCGCCGCGACGACGTGACCGCTCGCGGTGGTGGCCGTCGCATTGCGGACGACCGGCGTGACCGCGCCCTTCGCCCATGACTTCTCGTCGGACTCGACGATCTCGAGCTTCTCGACCTCGGGGAGGTCGTGCGGGAAGTAGTCGCGGTAGAGATCGAGCACGATCTGTCGCGCCGACTCGCGGTCGGTCGCGCCGGCGAATCGGTCGACCCACTGGCCCTCGGGCTTCGCGAAACCGAGGAACGCCCAGGTGACGCCCTCGTCCTTGTGGAGGTACGGACCGAGCCACGCCTCGCCGTTGTCGGCGTCGAGGTTGTAGAGGTCGTGCTTGCCACCCTCGCGGTTGCGGTAGGCGAACACGTCCTCGCCCTGGTCGAGTCCCTTCAGGACGATCTGGAGCAGGTGGCGCTGCGGCCGGTCGTACACGGTTCGGGACTCGTCGACGCCGAAGAGCTGCGCGAGACCACCCTTGCCGGTCGCGACGAGCGTCAGGTCGTGCGACCCGGCGATCTCGTCGAGCACCGTCGGGTCGACGGACCGCACCTCGAACCTGCCGCCGCGCTCCAGGAACCGGCCGAGCCGGTCGTCGGAGCGCAGACGGACGTCGACGGCCTGCGTGTCGTAGTGGAAGTCGGGGTTGAACTCCAACACCTGGGCGCGGTCGGCGCCGTCCCCGGCGTACAGCCGCGCACTGATCCCGCTGGTGTTCCCGACGGAGTACAGGTCCTCGATGATGGAGGCGTCGTAGTCCTTCGACTTGCCGAAGAGGACGGCCGTGCCGGTCGGCGGGACGTCGTCACGCAGCGACCTCCGGTCGCGGTCGCTGTACAGCGTGACGTCGAACCCGGCGTCGACGAGGCCGAGAGCCGCTGTGGTCCCGGCGATCCCGGCGCCGATCACCGCGGCGGATCGGGTGGTGGATGCCATGTGTGTTCTCCTGCCCAAGAAAGTGAACTGACGCCGCCCACGGTGTCGCGGTGCGGGGCCGGGCAGAAGGGTTTGGCGTCCGATGAACGCAAGGCGGCCCGCCGGCGACGAAAATCCCTTTGTGGTGCTCAGGGCCGCGCCGATAGCGTCGTCCGCGCACCGTCGGACGACGGTGTCCCGTCGTGTGAGGAAAGACCATGCTCCCGCTGTCCGAGGCCGAGATCCGGTCGTCGTTCGTCAACTGTTCCAAGGGCGACGCCAAGCGCATGTCGGTCCCGTCGGATCTCGACTCCCTCGACTGGGACGCGCTCGACTTCCTCGGCTGGTCCGACGCCACCTTCGCGGGGCGCTCCTACGTCGTGGTTCCCGGCGACGACGGCGTGACAGGCGTCGCTCTGCGGCACGCATCCGGCTCCTCGCGACGCGCCCAGATGTGCACCATCTGTCAGACCACCCACCCGTCGGGCGGTGTCGCGCTCATGACGGCCGCGAAGGCCGGGGCCGCGGGCCGCAAGGGCGACTCGGTCGGCGCCTACATCTGCTCCGACCTCGCCTGCCCGGCCTACGCGCGGGGGACTCGGACACCGTCGCTGGGCAAGCAGTACCGCGACGACCTCGACGTCGACAGCAAGATCGCCCGGGTCCGGGAGAACATCGCGGCCTTCGTCGCACGCGTCGTCGCCTGATGCTGCGATCACGCTGACGCCAACCCTGGTGCCACCCGTCCGGCCGCGCCAGGGTGGTCGGCATGTCCTGGTCCCGCTGGTCGCGCGTGTGGCGGTGGCGGCGGTCGTTCCGCCTCGACACGGCAGCGCTGTGCGCCGCCGCGTCGACGTGCCACCCCGAGGCTCCCTCCGCCGCGGTCTGATCCGCGCCGCGCGGTCGTCCGCTATACGGTCACCCGGGGGCTCGGCCCCCGATCGTCGACGCGACGTCTTTGACCGGGAGGACCCATGACCGCTGGAACCGTGCCCTCGGTGGCGCACCGGATCCGTCGCATGACCGGCCGCGATCACCACGAGGACGGTCGGACGGCGTCGGACCTGGAACTGTTCTTCGACCTGACGTTCGTCGTGGCGTTCTCCGTCGCCGGCGTGCAGGTGGCGGAGTACCTCGCCGAGGGGCACTACCGCACAGCGGTCGCAGGATTCCTCTTCTCCTCGTTCGCGACGATCTGGGCCTGGATCAACTTCTCCTGGTTCGCCTCCGCCTTCGACACCGACGACTGGGTGTTCCGCGTGGTGACGATGGTGCAGATGGGCGGGGTGCTCGTCCTGTCGCTGGGCATCGCGCCGGTGTTCGAGTCGCTGGACTCCGGGGACCACCTCGACAACCGCGTCCTGGTGCTCGGGTACGTCGTGATGCGTGTGGCGATGCTGGTGCAGTGGCTGCGGGCCGCGTCGCAGAGTGAGCAGTACCGCCGCACCTGCCTGACGTACGCCGCCGCGATCCTCGTCGCCCAGGTCGGATGGGTGGTCGTCATCGTCCTCGAGATGTCGTTGCTCCCGACCGCGATCGCGACCGTCGTGCTGGTGGGCGTCGAGCTGGCAGGGCCGTTCGTGGCCGAACGGCGCATGCCGACCCCGTGGCACCCGCACCACATCGCCGAGCGGTACGGACTGCTCGCGATCATCACCCTGGGGGAGGGGATCGTCGGGACGGCGGTCGCGCTGCAGTCGGTGATCGCGGAGCAGGGCTGGACCGTCGAGACGGCTGTGCTGGGCCTCGCGGGGGTGGCGATCACGTTCTCGCTGTGGTGGATCTACTTTGTCGTGCCCGCCGGGGACGCGCTGGAGGCCGACCGGTCCAAGTGCTTCGCCTGGGGGTACTCGCACATCCTGGTGTTCATGGCGATCGCGGCCGTCGGTGCCGGACTGCACGTCGCGGCCCTGTACCTCGAACACCACGCGGACATCGGGGCCGAGGTGGCCGTGGCGGCGGTGGCCGTGCCCCTGGCCGTCTACTTCGTGATGCTCACCCTCACGTACTCGTACCTGGTCGAGTTCGACGTCCTCAACGCCGCGCTGACACTGGCCGGGCTGGTGATCCTCGGCGTGGCCGTCGCGGCCGCGGCCGCCGGGATGTCGGTGGTGTGGGCGCTGGTCGTCGCGGCCGTCGCGCCGGTCGGGATCGTCGCCGTCGACGAGGCGGTCGGGACCCGGCACCGCGCCGAGGCCCTCCTGCGCCTGCGGTCGGGGTAGGCCCCGGGACGCGACGGTAGAGTCCACCCCCGTGCGAGTTCTGGTGATCGGATCCGGTGGACGCGAACACGCCCTGCTCCTGGGCCTGACGGCCGACCCCGGCGTCGACGACCTGCACGTCGCGCCCGGCAATGCCGGTACCCGCTCGATCGCCACCAACCATCCCGTCGACGTCGCCTCGTCGGACGCCGTGGTCGCCCTCGCCCGCGAGATCGGCGCCGACCTCGTGGTCGTCGGGCCGGAGGTCCCCCTGGTGCTCGGCGTCGCCGACGCGTTGCGGGAGGCGGGGATCGCGACGTTCGGTCCGAGCGCAGCCGCCGCGCGGATCGAGGGCTCGAAGGCGTTCGCCAAGGACGTGATGGCCGCTGCGGGCGTACGGACCGCGCACAGCGAGATCGTCGACAACCCAGCACATCTCGACGCGGCGCTCGACCGCTTCGGCCCGACGTGGGTCGTCAAGGACGACGGACTCGCCGCCGGCAAGGGGGTCGTCGTCTCGGCCGATCGAGCCGCCGCCCGCGCGCACGCCGCCGACCTGCTCGAAGCTGGTCACCCGGTACTGCTGGAATCGTTCCTCGACGGCCCCGAGGTGTCGCTGTTCTGCCTCGTCGACGGCACCGACGTCGTCCCGCTCCTGCCCGCGCAGGACCACAAGCGCGTCGGCGACGGGGACCAGGGCCCGAACACCGGAGGCATGGGCGCCTACACGCCGCTGCCGTGGCTGCCCGAGGCCATGGTCCAGCGGATCGTCGACGACGTCGTCGAGCCCGTCGCGCGCGAGATGAGTTCTCGCGGTTGCCCGTTCAGCGGTCTGCTGTACGCCGGCCTGGCGATCGGGGCCGACGGGCCCGCGGTCGTCGAGTTCAACTGTCGCTTCGGCGATCCCGAGACGCAGGCCGTGCTGGCGCTGCTCGAGTCACCGCTCGGTGAGGCGCTGGACGCCACGGCCACCGGCCGTCTCGCCGAGCTCGGCCCCCTGCGCTGGCGCGAGGGATCCGCGGTCACCGTCGTCGTCGCCGCGGAGAACTACCCCGGCACCCCGCGGACGGGTGACACGATCACCGGCGCCGACGTCGACGGTGTGCTGCACGCGGGGACGAAGGTCGACGCGGACGGGTCGGTCGTGTCGTCGGGTGGTCGGGTGCTGGCGGTCGTCGGCGTCGGCGACGACCTCGCCGCGGCCCGCGCGCAGGCCTACGACCGCGTCGCCGGGATCCGTCTCGCCGGCTCGCACCACCGCACCGACATCGGTCTGGCCGCCCTCGAAGGCCGTATCACCATCCCCTGACGTCGGGAACCGCCCAGTCGACGTCCGTAACCGCCCAGTCGACGTCCGTTACCGCCCACTCGACGTCCGTTACCGCCCACTCGACGTCGGGAACCGCCGTCTGTTGGGCAGCAGGAACGATCTGTTGGGCAGCAGGAACGATCCGTTGGGCAGTGGGAACGAGGTCAGGCGGCGAGGTTGCGGCCGAGGAAGGCCATCTGGTCGGGCAGGACGCTGCGCCAGAACCGGTTGTTGTGGCCGCCCGGTGAGGTCGAGAACGCCGCGGGCGGGTGCAGTCCCGCCATCCACTGCCGCGTGTACAGGTAGAACTGGTCGCTCGCGCCGATGTCGATGAGCAGCGGGATCTGCGCGAACGCACCCTGCTGGCCGAACAGGGAGTTGGCGCGGTAGTCCTCGGGACTGTCGAACGCCCGCGGCGGGAACGTCCGCGGGTCGCCCCACAGCGCGGGCGAGCTCGCCGCGATCGCCGCCACGCGACGCGGGCCGAGGATCGCGCCGAGACGCAGCGCCCCGTAGCCGCCCATCGACCACCCGTACAGGCCGATCCGCTCGGTCGAGAGCCCCAGGGTGGGGTTCGACGCGAGCATGGGCAGGAACTCGTCGACGACCATCGCCGCGGCATCGGTCCCGTCGAGCCGCGGGTGGTAGTAGTTCCGACCGGTGTCCGGGGCGGCCAGCGCGAACGGCGCCGTGCCGGCCGCGACCGACTGCGCCAGGTAGCGGTGCATCTGCAGGCTGGAGATGAACGCGGTCTTCTCGTCGGTGTTCAGCGCGTGCAGCACGACGACGACCGGCAGCGTCCCGACGACGCCCGGTGGCCGGGCGACGATCCAGCGCGTCTCGCGACCCAGCATCTTCGTCGAGCGGAAACTGCCGGTGATCAGCTCCGGGTCACCCGGTCGCGAGGTCGTGGTCGGCGTGGACTCCGGCGACACCTCGTCCTGCGTGCGCGTCTGCGCCTGACGGCGCGGGGTCCCGTCGTCGTCGCGGCTGCACGCACCGAGCGCGAGCAGGGCGCCGATCCCGGCGCCCGCACCCAGGACGGTGCGTCGGTCGACTGCGCGCATACCCCTCTTCCGGCAGGATCCGACGACGTCCTGCGGGGCGTCGTCGAACGGCTCGTGACGAGTCCAGAGGATACCGGCTCTCGCCTACAGTGCGACCCATGGCCTTCCCGCGTCCCGGCCCGCTCGCGCCCGCGCCGTCCGCCCGCTCCGACATCGCGATGTTCCACGTCATGGACGTGCTCGCCGCCGGTGCGGCACGCCGTGACGCGGGCCTCGAGGTGGTCTCGTTGGCGGCCGGACAACCGTCGACGCCGGCGCCGGAACCGGTGCGGCGCGCGGTCCGGGAGGCGATCGACGCCGACCTGCTGGGCTACACCGAGTCGTCGGGCACGGCCGCCATCCGCGGCGCGATCGCCGGTCACCATCGCCGTCGGTACGGACTCGACGTCAACGCGTCGGACGTCATCGTCACCACGGGGTCGTCGGGCGCGTTCACCCTGATCTTCCTGGCCGCGTTCTCGCCCGGCGATCGCGTCGTGCTGCTGCGCCCGGGATATCCCGCCTACCGCAACGCGCTGAGCGCGCTGGGATGCGAGGTCGTCGAACTCGACTGCGGGGCGGAGGCGGACTACCGGCTGACCGTCGACATGCTCGACGCGCTCGGCGAACCGCCGGCGGGCCTCATCGTCGCCAGCCCCGCCAACCCGACGGGCACGATCATCCCGCCCGACGACCTCGCCGCGCTGGCGCGGTGGTGCGAGGACCGCGGCACCCTGCTCATCTCCGACGAGATCTACCACGGCATCGAGCACCCGGGAGCGCCGGCGACGTCGTGCGCATGGTCCACCTCGCGGGAGGCCGTGGTCATGGGGTCGATGTCGAAGTACTTCTGCATGACCGGGTGGCGGCTCGGGTGGATGCTGGTGCCGCAGCGGTACCGGCGTGCCGTCGAACGCCTCACCGCGAACCTCACCATCTGCCCGCCGACGCTGTCGCAGATCGCCGCGGTGGCCGCGTTCGACGACGTGTCGCTCGCCGAGTGCGACGCCCACGTGGCCCGCTACACCGCGAACCGGGATGCGCTGATCGCCGGGCTCGCCGACCTCGGGGTCACCGAGATCGCCCCTCCCGACGGCGCGTTCTACCTCTACGCCGACGTCGGCCACGTCACCGACGACAGCCTCGCCTGGTGCCGGCAGGTGCTCGCATCCACCGGTGTCGCGATCGCCCCGGGAGTCGATTTCGACACCGTGCGTGGCTCGCGCACCATCCGTCTCAGCTTCGCTGGCGACCGCTCCGACATCGCCCGGGGACTCGAACTGCTCGCGCCGGTGCTGACGCGGGGCTGACCGCTCCGGCGTGGCCGGGGCCAACACGCCGCCGAAGGTCATCAGACCTGCGAAAACGCGTCGCCGGTGACCCGCGGTTTGGCAGCATGTCCCCCATGACGTCAGCAGCGACTCCCAAGGGTCTGCGACGTCGTGCCCGTCTCATCGCGGCGGCCGGAGATCTGCTGGTGGAGGGCGGGTTTGACGCCGTCCGTCACCGCGCCGTCGCCGATCGCGCGGGGTTGCCGCTCGCCTCGACCACGTACTACTTCGAGTCGCTCGAGGATCTCGTCGTCGAGGCGGTGTCCCACGTCTGTCACGACGACATGGACGCGATCCGCGACCGCACCTCGCATCTCACCCGACGTCGGCGCGGCTGCGAGGCCACGGCCGAGGCCCTCGCCGACGTCTTCGTCGGCGACGACCGCGAGCTGCTCACCACCCGCTGCGAGACCGTCGTTCTGGCACAACGGTTCCCACGTCTACGCCCGCTGTTGGTCAACCGGGGCAAGCTGCTCGGCGAGCTGCACCACGAGGTGCTGGAGAAGTCGGGCCGGACGGTGGCGACCGCGTCCATCGCCCAGCTGATGGCGGTCGAGGAGGGTGCGGTGGTCCGTGCCCTGTCGGACTCGGTCGACGACGTGCACGCCGCGACCTACGAGGCGCTGACCCACGTCGTCGACGCGCTCGCACCCAGCGGTCGCTGACCCGGTCGCGATTGGGGTGCCCGGCCCGCGGCGGGGCAGAATGAGCCGCGTGTCTGACAAGCCGCGCATCACCGATGTCCTGGCCGGGCGCTACGCCTCGGCCGAGCTGGTGACCCTGTGGTCGCCCGAGCACAAGATCGTCCTCGAGCGGCGGCTGTGGATCGCGGTGCTCACCGCCCAGCGTGACCTCGGCGTCGACGTCCCCGACGGGGTCATCGAGGACTACGAGCGCGTCGTCGACGACGTCGACCTCGCCTCCATCGCCGAGCGGGAGCGCGTCACCCGTCACGACGTGAAGGCGCGCATCGAGGAGTTCAACGCGCTCGCCGGCCACGAACACATCCACAAGGGGATGACGAGCCGCGACCTCACCGAGAACGTCGAGCAGCTGCAGATCCTGCGCTCGCTCGAGCATGTGCACGCCCACGGTGTCGCGGTGGCCGCCCGCCTCGCCGACCGCGCCGCCCAGTACTCGTCGATCGTGATGGCCGGTCGCAGCCACAACGTCGCCGCCCAGGCGACGACGCTCGGCAAGCGGTTCGCGTCCGCTGTCGACGAACTGCTCATCGCGCTCACCCGGCTGCGCGAACTGATCGGCCGGTATCCGCTGCGCGGCATCAAGGGTCCGATGGGCACGTCGCAGGACATGCTCGACCTGTTCGACGGCGACACCGAGAAGCTGGCGTCGCTGGAGTCGAGAGTGGCTGCGCACCTGGGCTTCTCGCGATCTCTGACGTCGGTCGGTCAGGTGTACCCGCGATCGCTCGACCACGACGTGGTGTCCGCGCTGGTGCAGGTGGCCGCCGGTCCGTCGTCGATGGCGCACACCATCCGGCTGATGGCCGGCCACGAGCTGGTCACCGAGGGCTTCCAACCGGGTCAGGTCGGCAGTTCGGCCATGCCGCACAAGATGAACACGCGCAGCTGCGAGCGGGTGAACGGATTGGCCGTGGTGCTGCGGGGATACGCGTCGATGACCGCGGAGCTCGCTGGGGCGCAATGGAACGAGGGCGACGTGTTCTGCTCGGTGGTGCGCCGCGTCGCCCTGCCCGACGCGTTCTTCGCCGTCGATGGGCTGATGGAGACGTTCCTGACGGTCCTCGCCGAGTTCGGTGCCTACCCGGCGGTGATCGCGAACGAACTGGACCGCTACCTGCCGTTCCTCGCGACCACGAAGGTGCTCATCGCCGCGGTGCGCGCCGGCGTCGGACGCGAGACCGCGCACGAGGCGATCAAGGAGAACGCCGTGGCCGTCGCGCTGGCGATGCGCGAGGAGGGCCGCGAACCGGACCTTCTCGACCGCCTCGCCGCCGACGACCGCCTCCCGCTCGACCGTGCGGCCCTCGACGCAGCGCTGGCGGACAAGCACGCCTTCATCGGAGCCGCCGAGCAGCAGGTGGCCGACGTCGTCGCCGCCGTCGGGCGGCTCGCCGCCCAGTACCCCGACGCCGCGCGCTACACCCCCGCGCCGATCCTGTAGCTCACGCTCGCGAGTCGTCTCCGACGATCGGTGATCGGTGGCAATGCGCGCACTTCTGCCACGCCTCGCCGTGCCCGGCATGTGCACCGGCGGCCTACTCACCTTCCCGCGCCGAGTTCGGCGCGGATTCGCCCGCTCGCCGCGGAGTCGTGGGTGGGCCGGGGAACCTGCGCCGTTCTCGCGAACCCGCGCCGTTCTCGCGAACCCGCGTTCAGTGGACGAACCCGCGCCGAGTTCGGCGCGGATTCGCCCGCTCGCCGCGGAGTCTCGTCGACGTGGATCCGAACCGCCCCGGCCGACGTGCGTCAGATCCCCGCGCGCTCGGCGATCCCCGCGACGAACTGCGCCTGCCCGATGTGCAGGGTGATGTCGTTGAGGACGCTGACCAGCCGGACGCCGGCGGTCACCGGCGGATCCCAGTTCTCGTCGACGATGCGCTCGACCTCGTCGGGCGTGAGGGTGCGGATGTAGTCGAGCGCGGCCTGGTGCACGGCGTGGAAGTAGCCGGCGAGCAGGTCGCCGTCGCCGGGCACGGCGGCCACCTCGTCGCTGCTCTGGCCGTAGCCGGTCGCCCAGTCGTCGAACGGGAGGTCGAAGCGGTCACGCCACTGTGGCCACTGCTGCTCCCCGCCGGTCAGGCCGGTCACGTGGTCGTCCAGAACGCGCGCGGAGTGCCAGATCAGCCAGGCGATGGTGTTGGCGTCGGCGTCGACGCGGTGGGTGAGGACGGCGGCGGAAGCACCGTCGGTGAGCGAGGCAACGGCGTCGTCGGCGCGGGTGAAGGCATCGACGAGGACGTCGTGCAGGGCGGTGTCGGTGTCGGTCACGGGGACTCCTCGGGTCGGCAGGGGACCCCCGGTGCAACGTACGACGGTGCGGGCGCGCATTCCCCGCAGATCAGGACGTGCGCGTCTCTCCGTGCCCGAGGTCGCGGTCGGGGAACGCGGCGTCGCGGACGCGGCGCTTCAGCTCGGCGGCGTCGGGGAAGCCGCCGTCCACGGAGCGGTCCCACACCGGGCTGCCGTCGACCTCGACGGTGAAGACGCCGCCGGTGTCGGGCACGAGGGTGAGCGACCCCAGCTCGGTGCCGAACGTCGACAGCAGCTCCGCCGACATCCAGTTCGCCCGCAGCAGCCAGTTGCACAGCGTGCAGTAGCGGATGCGCACGGCGGGTGGGGACACCTCGGGCGTCGTCATGCGTGACGAGGGTAGGCGCGGTGGTCGCGGTCCGCGCACCACTAGCCTTGGGCCATGCGTCCCACCCTCGAGTCCTATCGCCATGTGGCGTCGGGCAAGGTCCGCGAGCTGTACGAGATCGACGCCGACACGCTGCTCATGGTGTCGACGGATCGCATCTCCGCCTACGACCACGTGCTCGACAGCCTCATCCCCGACAAGGGGCGCGTCCTGACCGCGATGTCGTTCTTCTGGTTCGAGACGCTCGGCATCGCCAACCACCTCGTCGGCGGACCCGACGACCCGCGGATCCCGGCCGCCGAGCTCGGGCGGTCGATGGTGGTGCGCAAACTGCCGATGCTGCCGGTGGAATGCGTCGCCCGCGGCTACCTCACCGGGTCAGGTCTGCTCGACTACCGCGCGACCGGATCGGTGTGTGGGATCTCGCTGCCGCCGGGCCTGCAGGAGGCCTCGCGCCTGCCCATGCCGATCTTCACCCCGGCGAGCAAGGCCGCGATCGGCGACCACGACGAGAACATCGACTTCGCCGGTGTCGTCGAGCGGGTGGGCGAGCCGACCGCCCGCGCGCTCCGCGACGCCACCCTCGACATCTACATGCGCGGCGCGGAACTCGCGGCGAGCCGCGGGATCATCCTCGCCGACACCAAGTTCGAGTTCGGTCTCGCACCGGACGGGTCGCTGGTGCTCGCCGACGAGGTGCTCACGCCGGACTCGTCGCGGTACTGGGACGCGGGGATCCACACGCCGGGTGTCGTGCAGCCGAGCTTCGACAAGCAGATCGTGCGCAACTGGTTGACGGGACCCGAGTCGGGTTGGGACAGAACAGGTCCCGTGCCACCGCCACCGCTGCCGGGTGATGTGGTCGCGCGGACGCGCGCCCGGTACGTCGAGGCGTACGAGACGATCTCGGGCCGGTCGTTCGCGCAGTGGCCGGGAGGTGCGCTGTGACCGAGCGACCCGCGGTGCCGACCGCGAAGACGGTCCCGACGACCCGCGAACACCACGGCGACGTGGTCGTCGACGAGTACGAGTGGTTGCGCGACAAGGACGATCCCGAGGTCATCGCCTACCTCGAGGCGCAGAACGCGCTGACCGAGGCCGACACCGCCGAACTCGCCGACCTGCGGTCGACCATCGTCGGCGAGATCAAGGCGCGCACCAAGGAGACCGACATGTCGGTCCCGGTGCGCCGGGGCCGCTTCTGGTACTACTCGCGCACCGTCGAGGGCAAGCAGTACGGGATCAGCTGCCGCTGCCCGATCCGCGGCGACGACGACTGGGATCCGCCGACCGTCGGGGACGACCCGCTCGACGGCGAGACCGTCCTGCTCGACTCCAACGTCGAGGCGGAGGGCACCGACTTCTACTCGCTGGGCTCGTTCTCGGTCAGCGACGACGGCGCCCTGCTGGCCTACGGCGTCGACGTCGTCGGCGACGAGCGGTACACGCTGCGGTTCAAGGACCTCACCTCCGGCGAGCTGCTCTCCGACACCGTCGAGAACACCGCTCCCGGGGCGACGTGGTCGGCCGACGGGCGGCACGTCTTCTATCTCACCGTCGACGACGCGTGGCGCCCGGACACGGTGTGGCGCCACGACATCGGGGCCGGGACCGACGACGTGCGGGTGTTCCACGAGCCCGACGAGCGGTTCTGGGTCGGCATGGGGACCACACGGAGCGATCGGTACCTGGTGATCGCGCTCGGGTCGAAGATCACGTCCGAGGTGCACGTCCTCGACGCGTCCGACCCGACCGGCGAGTTCCGGGTCGTCTGGCCGCGTCGTGACGGCATCGAGTACGACGTCGAGCACGCCGTGATCGGGGGCGAGGACCGGTTCCTGATCACCCACAACGAGAACGCCGAGAACTTCGAGGTGCTCTCCGCACCCGTCGACGACCCGACGGCGACGCGGGTGGTGGTCCCCCACGACACGGAGCGTCGGATCGAGGGCGTCGACGCGTTCGCGGACCGCCTGGTGCTCAGCTACCGGCGGGCGGCGACGCCGCGGATCGCCGTCGCCGACCTCGCCGGAGTCGGCGTCGACGACGAGATCGCCTTCGACGAGATCGAGTTCGACCAGGAGATCTCGTCCGCGGGCCTCGCCTCGAACCCGGAGTGGACCGCGCCGCGACTGCGTATCGGGTACACGAGTTTCATCGAGCCGTCGGAGGTGTTCGACCTCGACCTGCGCACCGGCGAGCGGATCCTGTTGCGGCGTCAGCCCGTCCTCGGCGGGTACGACCCCGCCGACTACGAGCAGCGGCGCGAATGGGTGACCGCCCGCGACGGGACGCAGGTGCCGCTGTCGGTGATCTCGAGGCGGGGCGTCGAACGTCCTGCTCCGACGCTGCTGTACGGCTATGGCTCGTACGAGGCGAGCATGGACCCGGCGTTCTCCATCGCGCGGTTGTCGCTGCTGGACCGGGGCGTCGTGTTCGTCGTCGCCCACATCCGCGGTGGCGGCGAGATGGGTCGTCACTGGTACGAGAACGGCAAGACGCTCACCAAGAAGAACACCTTCACCGACTTCGTCGACGCCGCACAGCATCTCGTCGACACGGGCGCGACCACGCCCTCGCAGCTGGTGGGGGAGGGCGGCTCCGCGGGCGGGCTGTTGATCGGTGCGGTCGCGAACATGGCGCCGGAGTTGTTCAGCGGGATCCTGGCCGTCGTGCCGTTCGTCGACCCGCTGACGTCGATCCTCGACCCGTCGCTGCCGCTGACCGTCATCGAGTGGGACGAGTGGGGCAATCCGCTCGAGGACCCCGAGGTGTACGCGTACATGAAGAGTTACTCGCCGTACGAGAACGTCGAGGCGAAGGCGTACCCGTCGATCCTGGCGCTCACCTCGCTCAACGACACGCGCGTCATGTACACCGAGGCGGCGAAGTGGGTCGCGCGGTTGCAGGCGAACACCACCTCCGACGCCCCGATCCTGCTGAAGACCGAGATGACCGCCGGCCACGGCGGTGTGAGCGGTCGCTACAAGCAGTGGGAAGAGGTCGCGTTCGAGCACGCCTGGGTCCTCCGCCAGACCAAGGCCCTCTGACCGGCACCTCGACGCTCACCCCGCCCCAAGCCGGGTGTCATGCCGTCTGTTGGGCGGTTGGGACCGTCTGTTGGGCAGTCGGGACGCACGTTGTCGCGCCGGGTGTGCTCCTACCGCCCAACGAACGGCTTCAACTGCCCAACAGGCGGCCGGAGACGACGACGGGCCCCGGCGTGTGCCAGGGCCCGTCGTCGACTGCGGGTGTGTCAGTGCATCATCACCGGGGCGGCGGGCTCGCCGTCCGGGCTCGCGACGGCGATCTTCTTGCGGGGCAGGAAGAAGGCCGGCACGAGGCAGATCGCGATGAGCACGACGGCGACGACGAACGTGTCGCCGAAGGCGCCCGCGGCGGCGGACGGGGTCGGCGGCACCAGCGACTTCAGGTTGCTGGCCAGGATCACCGAGATCACCGCGGTACCGATCGAGGCGGCCGTCTGCTGGACGACGTTCACCAGCGTCGAGCCGTCGGCCACACTCTCGGCCTTCAGCGTCGCGAGCGCCGCCGACATCATCGGCATCATCGACATGCCCATGCCGAGACCCTGGACGAACAGCGCCCCGCCGAGCAGCCAGTAGGACGTGTCGGAGCCGAGGAACATGAACGCGCCCAGCCCGATCGCGATGAGCACGATGCCGGTGAGCACGAACTTGCCGGGACCGATCTTGTCGGTCATGCGGCCCGCGATCGGCATGGTGATCATCGCGCCGATGCCCTGCGGGGCGACTAGCAGACCGGCCATGAGCGTCGACTCGCCGCGGACGCCGATGAAGTACTGCGGGAACAGCAGTGACGCACCGAAGAACGCGATCAGGAAGAACGTGAACGTGATGATCGTGATGCTCAGGGTGCGGTTCGTGAACAGCCGCAGGTCGAGGAGCGGCTTCTTGCCGCGCAGTGCGTGCGTGATGAACGCGACGATGAGCACGGCGCCGATCGCCATGGGGATCAACACCTTCGCCGCGAGGAAGGTGCCGGCCTCGTTCGACGACGACACACCGAACAGGAACACCGCGAGACCCGGCGACAGCAGCAACAGTCCGACGAAGTCGAACGACGGCCGCGACTTCTCCTCGTCACCGGGCAGGATCCACGCCGAGTAGAGGATGGCGAGGATGCCGATCGGGACGTTGATGAGGAAGATCCAGTGCCACGAGACGTACTCGATGAGCACGCCACCGAGGATCGGGCCGGCGATCGGCCCCAGCAGCATCGGGATGCCGAGGACGGCCATGATCGAGCCGACGCGTTCCGGGCCCGCGGCGCGAGTCAGGATCATCATGCCGACGGGCATCAGCATGCCGCCGCCTGCGCCCTGCAGCATGCGGAACGCGACCAGCGAGCCGATGTTCCACGCGAAGGCGCAGAGCACCGAGCCGATCACGAACAGCACGAGCGAGGTCATGTAGACGTTCTTGGTGCCGAACCGCGCGGTCGCCCAGCTGGAGAGCGGGATGACCGCGGCGAGCGCGAGCGTGTAGCCCGTCGCCGTCCACGCGGCGTTGGCCGCGGAGGTCGAGAAGACCTGCTGGAAGGTGTTCTGGGCGACGGCCACGACCGTGGTGTCGAGGATGGACATGATCGCACCCAGCACGACGACGGCCGCGACCTTCAGGGTGCGGGCGTCGAGGCCGGGCGCCGAGTCGGCGGCGGGCGTCGACGGGGCTTGCGTGGTTGTCATCGTGTCGCTTTCTGACGTCGGTGTACGAACACCGGATCGGGATCGGCGAGATAGTCCCCGGTGACTATCGAGTGCAGGACCTGATGGAGGTCGTCGCGGAGTGCAGCGGGCAGACGGTCCAGGAAATTCCGGAACTCGTCCTCCTTGCGGTCGAGATGCTCGGTGACCCTGTGGTGCCCCTCGTCGGTGAGCGACACACGCTTGACCCGGCGGTCGGACGGGTCCTCCCGACGGTCGACGAGTCCCATCCCGACCAGCTTGTCGACGTTCCGACCGGTCGCCGCGACAGACAGGTGCAGGATCTCGGCCAGTTCGGCGAGCGAGAGCGCCCGCGCCCGACCGGCCAGCACCATCAGGGTGCGGAAGTGGGCGAACGAGATGTCGCTCGTCGCGAGCCCGTCGATCGCGTCGACCTCGGCGGTCGTGAGCAGACGACTGAGGAACTCGCTGAGGACGTCGAACGTCGCCTCGGTCGTCACCTCACCCGTCGTGTGCACGGGAAAAAGCTAACCCGCACGCAACTATCGACGCCAGCGCAAGTGACTGTGCCATCGGTCACGTGACGCCAGCCTGTGAGACCGCGATCACTCGGTGAGCGATGTTCGGCGCACGCATGCCCGTGGCTACGCTCGTCGCCATGACCAGCATCAGCGACATCCCCGTGAAGACCCTGCGCGGCGAGGACGCGACCCTCGGCCAGTTCGACGGACCCGTCCTCGTCGTCAACGTCGCGAGCAAGTGCGGCCTCACCCCGCAGTACACGGGCCTGGAGAAGATCGCCGAGGACTACCGCGATCGCGGGCTCACCGTCGTCGGCGTCCCCTGCAACCAGTTCATGGGTCAGGAACCGGGCACGGCCGAGGAGATCGAGACCTTCTGCTCGACGACCTACGGGGTCACCTTCCCGCTGCTGGAGAAGACCGAGGTCAACGGCGAGAACCGGCACCCGCTGTACGCCGAGCTGACCAAGACCGCCGACGCCGACGGCGAGGCCGGTGACGTGCAGTGGAACTTCGAGAAGTTCCTCGTCGACGCCGACGGGACCGTCGTGCGTCGGTTCCGGCCGCGGACCGAGCCCGACGCCCCCGAGGTCATCGAGGCGATCGAGGGCGTCCTGACCCGCTGACGCCCGGCGTTCGGCGCCCGTACACGTCGTCGCCACCGTCGCCTCACCTGCGGCGACCACACTCCACGGCATGGCCGGCCGACTGTATGTCTCCGTCTCGGGCATCCGCGCCGAGACGCTCGCCGATGTGCGCGTCCTCGTCGACGACCTCGCCGCCCGCGAGGTCCCCGTCTCGCTGCTGGTGTCGCCGCGACTCAAGCACGGCTACCGACTGCACGAGGACGCGGCCACGGTCGACTGGCTGCGCGAACGCCGCTCCGGCGACGACGCCGTGGTCCTGCACGGCTACGACCAGGCCCCGACGAAGCGCCGCCGCGGGGAGTTCGCCGTGATCGACGCCCACGAGGCCGGTCTCCGTCTGGCCGCGGCCGACCGCGTGCTGGAGACCTGCGGGCTGCGCACCCGCCTGTTCGCCGCGCCCCGCTGGACCGCCTCCCCGGGCGCCCTCACCGCCCTGCCGCGCGCCGGGTTCCGGGTCAACCTGGGCTTCACGGGATGGGACGACCTGGTCACGGGTTCGAGCACCCGGGCGCGCGTGCTGGGGTTCGGCGACGGGTTCCGCGTCGACCCCTGGTGGTGCCGCATGGTGGTCGCGGCGACCAACCGCACCGCGCGGCGCGGCGGGCACGTCCGTTTGTCGATCGCCGGGAAGCACCTCGCCACCCCGCTCGCGCGCCAGACCCTGCTCGACTGCGTCGACCTCACCCGCCACCACGAGCTGACGCCGGCCACCTATCGCGAGCTGACCCTCACCCGCGCAGGTCACACCGCCGCCTGACCCCTCACCGGGACGCGGGCGGGCGACCGTCGGCCGGTAGAGTGACCGCTGATCCCCGGTCGGCCGTGACGTGCACCGATGCCCGCGGGCCCTGGGATGACGAGTGACGAACGGGAGTGTGTCCATGGCGCGTGTTGTGGTCGACGTGATGCCCAAGGCGGAGATCCTCGACCCGCAGGGGCAGGCGATCGTCGGGGCGCTGGGGCGCCTCGGGTTCTCCGGGATCGCCGACGTTCGGCAGGGCAAGCGGTTCGAGCTCGACCTCGACGGCGACGTCGACGACGTCACCCTCGAGCGCATCGCCTCGGAGTTGTTGGCCAACACCGTCATCGAGGACTTCGTCGTGAGCCGGGTCGACTCGTGACCGCCCGCATCGGCGTCATCACCTTCCCCGGGACGCTCGACGACATCGACGCGAGCCGCGCGGTCCGCCTGGCCGGGGCGGAACCGGTCGAGCTGTGGCACGCCGACGCCGACCTGCAGGGTGTCGACGCGGTCGTCGTGCCCGGTGGGTTCTCCTACGGCGACTACCTGCGCGCCGGGGCCATCGCCCGCTTCGCCCCGATGATGGGCGCCGTCGTGCAAGCAGCCACCCGAGGCACCCCGATCCTGGGTATCTGCAACGGTTTCCAGGTGCTGTGTGAGGCCGGTCTGCTCCCCGGTGCGTTGACCCGCAACATCGGTCTGCACTTCGTGTGCCGCGACCAGTGGCTCGAGGTCGTCTCGACCGACACCGCGTGGAGCAGCCGGTTCGAGCAGGGCGCCGAGATCCTCATCCCGCTGAAGTCCGGGGAGGGTCGCTACGTCGCGTCCGACGAGGTGCTCGCCGAACTCGAGGGGGAGGGCCGCGTGGTGTTCCGCTACGCCGGCGACAACCCGAACGGCTCGCTGAACGCGATCGCCGGGATCGCCAGCGCCGACAAGCGGATCGTCGGGCTGATGCCGCACCCCGAACACGCCACCGAGCCGCTGACCGGCCCGAGCGACGACGGCCTCGGACTGTTCTACTCGGCCCTCGACGCAGTGCTCGCCACCGCCTGAGCACGATCCCCATCCGATGATCACCAGCACAGCCGACGCGGACGGGCTCTGTCGGTTCGTCGACGCGTCGCCGTCACCGTTCCACGTCTGCGCGACCGTCGCCGACACCCTGCGTGATGCAGGGTGGACCGAGCTGCACGAGACCGACGCCTGGGCCGGGATCGGTTCCGCGGGACGGTTCTTCGTCGTCCGCGGCGGGTCGGTGATCGCGTGGGACGCGCGGGGCGGGGGAAGCACCTTCCGCATCGTGGGCGGCCACACCGACAGTCCCAACCTGCGGGTCAAGCAGCATCCGGAGTACGTGTCGGCCGGTCTGGCGATGGTCGGTCTCGAACCGTACGGCGGCGCGTGGCTGAACTCCTGGCTCGACCGCGACCTCGGGGTGTCCGGGCGTCTCGCGGTACGCGGACCCGACGGCATCCGCCAGATCCCCCTGCGCATCGACGACCCCGTGCTGCGCGTGCCCCAGCTGGCCATCCACCTGTCCGAGGACCGCAAGGGCGTCTCCCTCGACCCGCAGCGACATGTCAACGCGCTGTGGGGGATCCCGGGTGGTGCCGGCTTCCTCGAGACCGTCGCCGACCGCGCCGGTGTCGTCGTCGACGACGTCCTGGGGTGGGAACTCATGACCCACGATCTCGCACCGAGCGCGGTGGTCGGGGCCGAGCGTGACCTCGTCAGCGCACCGCGCCTCGACAACCAGGGGACCTGTTACGCGGGCCTGCGGGCACTGCTCGACGCGGGCGAGCGCACGTCGTCGTCGGGCGCGACGAGGGTGCTCGCGCTGTTCGACCACGAGGAGGTCGGCAGCGGCTCGGATCGCGGTGCGGCGTCGGACTTCCTGATCACCGTCCTCGAGCGGATCGTGATGGCCCGCGGCGACGATCGGGACGCGTTCCTCGCCGCGATGGCCGGCAGTGTCTGCGCCTCCGGCGACATGGCGCATGCGACGCACCCGAACTACCCCGAGCGGCACGAGCCCTCGCACACCATCGCGGTCAACGGCGGTCCGGTGCTCAAGGTGAACCAGAACCTGCGCTACGCCAGCGACGCGACGGGGGAGGCCGTCTTCGCGATCGCGTGTCAGGACGCGGGAGTTCCCCTGCAGCGCTACGTCCATCGCGCGGACCTGCCCTGTGGCTCCACCATCGGCCCCATCACCGCGACGCGCACCGGCTTGTCGACGGTCGACGTCGGTGCGCCGCAGCTCGCCATGCACAGTGCGCGGGAGGTCATGGGAGCCCGCGACGTCACCAGTTATTCCGCTGCGTTGCAGGCGTTTTTGGCCCCGGCCTGACCCTGCGACCTAGGGCTTCGCCGCCCGACCCACGAGGAACCCCTCCGCCTGGGTGAAGAGCCAGGCGAGAGCGTCGGGGTCGTCGGGCAGCGTGATCTGCTCGTAGCCGGCGAGCAGGTACATCGCCCACTTGGCGAAGAGCTCCGCACCCCGCCGGTCGCCCATGATGGACTCGGCCGACTCGACCAGCACCTCGAACCGCGACTCGTCCACCCGCTGCTGGACCTCGCGCACATCCGGGTCGAGGCTGCTCCAGGTCCGGATCGCCGCCTCGGCGTGATACGGCAGCGACAGGGCGATGCCGCGCAGGATGTCGATCCGCCGGCGGGGGTCCTCCTCGGCACGCACGTGGCGGATGAGTGCGGTGTTGCTCTCGCTCTCCCAGTGCGCGATGAGCTCCGTCGTGTACGTGCCCCAGTTCGCGAAGAAGTGATAGAAGGACCCCGACGTCACGCCGAGCCGTCGGCACACCTCGGCCAGTTTGAGTCCGCCGTAACCCAGGTCCGCCAGGATCGACAGACCCGTCTCGAGATACGCGAGGCGTGTCGTCGTGGCGGGCATCCTCCCAGCCTAGGGGTAGGACTGTGCCGTCACGGTCATGTCGCCCGTTCGGGCCACGCAGTCGCCGATGGTCGCGAACGCCTCCGACACAGCGTGCAGCGCCTCAACACGATCGTCGTCGGTGAGGTGGGCGGGGCCGTAGGTGAGGACCGGCGGCAGGACCCGATATCCCACGAACTCGAGCACGCCGCGGTGTATCGGGTAGAGGAAGTCCTCGATGGCTCCGAAGGCCCCTCCTCGCGCGAACGACGCGGGCGGACCCCCTGTCGTGACGGACAGGACTGCCTGACGGCCGGCGAAGGCGGCCGCCTCGAACAGTCCGAGGTCACCGCCGAACGTCGCGCCCACCACGAACACGCGGTCGATCCAGCCCTTGAGGATGGCGGGGACGGAGAACCACCACAGTGGGAACGAGAGCACGAGCAGGTCCGCGGCCAGGAGACGGTCGAGGTCGTGGCGGACATCGGACGCGAGCGTGCCGGCCGCGACCGCGCGCATCTGTTCGGCCTGCGGCTTGAACGGGTCTGTCGCAGCGGGGAACTCGTGTCGGTCGAGCACGGGCTGCCACCGATCGGCGTGGAGGTCGATGCGGTCGACGATCAGCCCACGGTTTGCGAGAGCGGCGGCGGCGGCGTCGGCCTGGGCGGAGCTGAACGACGAGGGTTCGGGGTGGGCGTGCACGAGCAGGGCGCGTCGAGGGGAGGTCACCCCAAGATCATATCGATGTTTCGCGATATGTCGATCAGAGATCGTGCAGCGCCTTCTCGAGTGAGCGCAACCGCTCCTCGCTTCGTCGGTAGTGGGTCCACTTCCCCACGCGTGTGGACTCCACCAGCCCGGCCTTCTCGAGCGTCGCCATGTACGTCGACACCGTCGACTGCGCGAGTCCCGCCTTGGCCTGGATGTGGGTGACGCAGACGCCGACGACATCACGGTCGGCGACGGGTTCGTACTCGGCGAAGGCGTCGTGGGGATCGTCGAGCCAGCGGACGATCTGCAGGCGCACCGGGTTCGCCAACGCCTTGAGCGCGCCGAGCAGGGCGTCGTCGTCGAGTGCGGTCTCGTCCGCGCCGGTCGCCATGGTCCCCACGATAGAGCGACGCCCACTGCGGCATGGTTGCCATAACATGACTTATGTTACTGTGACCCACGTCATGGTCGACGACGAATGTGACCCCGAGGAGGACCCGGTGGCGACCAGAGAGGCAGCAGGATTCGCGACGGCGGAGGAGGTGCGTCGCTACATCGGCGGGATCTTCGAGACCGCCTTCGCCGACCCCGAGCTCGGACCGAAGCTCGCCGCGGTGGGCATCGTGCTCGCCGTCGAGTGCACCGAGCCCGACGCGCGGCTCGTCATCGACACCGGTTCGGGCACCGTGCACGACGACGGCCCCGACGCCCCGGCGGCGACCGCGACCATGGCGATGTCGTCGGCCGTGAGCAACGCGTACTGGCAGGGGAAGGTGAACCTCCCGATGGCCATGGCGCGCAAGCGCATCACCGTCTCGGGCGAGATCGGCACGCTGCTCAAACTCGCCCCGCTGTCGAAGAAGTTGTTCCCCGTCTACGTCGAGCGCCTGCGCGCCGACGGCCGCGACGACCTCGTCGTCGCCTGAGGAGGCCCCGCATGAGTGCACCGTCCGTCGACCGGACCTTCCATCCCGACTCCATCTCGCCGCTGTCGTTCTGGGCCGCGTCGGCCGACGAGCGCGAGGCGACGTTCGCGCGGCTGCGTGCCGAGGCGCCGGTGAGCTGGCACCGGCCCGTCGAGGGCGGTCTCATGGTGCCCGAGCAGCCGGGTGTGTGGGCGGTGTCGCGCCACGCCGACATCACCTACGTCAGCAAGCATCCCGAGCTGTTCACCTCCGCTCAGGGCGTGATGTTCGAGGAGGTGCCCGAGGACATGCTCGAGGCGTCGATGTCGTTCCTCGCGATGGACGGCAAGCGGCACACCTCGCTCCGCCGGCTGGTCAGTGCGGCCTTCACGCCGCGTCGTGTCGCGGCCATCGCCGAGCAGATCCACCGACAGGGCGTCGCGATCGTCGACGACCTGCTCGACCAGCCCGAGGGCGACTTCGTCTCCACGGTCAGCAAGCGACTGCCCATGTGGACGATCTACGAGATGATGGGTCTGCCGGCCGAGCAGCGTGAGATCGGCGCCCACCACGCCGACGGACTCGTCTCCTGGAACGACCCCGACGTGGCCGCGGGTCGGGAGCCGGGCGAGATCCTCGCCGAATCGCTTGTCACCCTGCTGGGTCTCGCGCTCGACCTCGCGGACGCACGTCGCTCGCACCCCGAGGACGACCTCATGACCGCGTTGGTGGAGGCCGAGGTCGACGGCGAGAAGCTCACCGACGACGAGATCGCCGCGTTCTTCGTGTTGCTGTCCGTGGCGGGCAACGACACGACGCGCAACACCATCAGCCTCACCGCGAAGGTGTTGCAGGACAACCCCGATCAACGGCAGCTCCTCGTCGACGACCTCGACGGCGTGATGCCCACGGCGGTCGAGGAGTTCGTGCGGTTCGCCACCCCGGTGATGACGTTCCGCCGGACCGCCCTGGTGGACACCGAGCTCGGTGGACAGCAGATCCGGGCGGGGGAGTGGGTGTTGCTGCTGTACCCGTCGGGCAACCGCGACGAGACCGTCTTCGACGACCCGCATCGGTTCGACCTCCTGCGGTCGCCGAACCCGCACCTGGGCTTCGGCGGCGGCGGACCGCACTACTGCATGGGCGCCTTCCTGGCCAAGACGCAGTTGCGGGAACTGTTCGGGCAGTTGATCACCCGGGCACCCGGTCTGACGCTCGGTGAGCCCGAGCCCCTCGTCGGCAACTTCGTCCACGCCGTACGGGCCATGCCGTACACCCTTCGCTGACCCCGGACCTCCAGGAGAGACACCCATGAGCGACCTCACCGACCGCACCTATGTCGTCACCGGCACCGCATCCGGCATCGGGCAGGCGGTCGCGCGTCGACTGCTCGCCGCCGGCGCGCAGGTCCACGGTCTCGACCGCAAACCACCGACCGCCGAACTGACCAGCCACACCGAGGTCGACCTCGCCGACCCGTCGAGCATCGACGCCGCCGTCGCCGCCCTGCCCGTCGGTGACGTCGACGGTCTGATCAACGTGGCCGGGATCCCCGGCACCGCGCCCGGGGACCAGGTGTTCGCCGTCAACGCCCTCGCCGTGCGCCATCTGACGGGCGCCCTGGTGGGCCGCATCCGACGCGGCGGGTCCGTCGTGGTGGTGTCCTCGATCGCCGGTGCGATGTGGCCGGCGCGGCTCGAGCAGATCCGCGCGGTGCTCGCGACCGCGTCGTTCGCCGACGGGGCACGGTGGTTCGCGGAGAACCCGCAGGAGGGCAACGCCTACACCTTCTCCAAGGAGGTCGCGACGGTCTACGCGCTGTCGATGGCGGTGCCGCTCGTCGAGCACGGCATCCGCATCAACGCCGTGATGCCCGGGCCGGTGGAGACGCCGATTCTGCCCGACTTCGAGGCGTCGATGGGCAAGGATGTGCTCGACGGGGTCCGTGCCCTGCTGGGTCGCCACGCGCAGCCCGAGGACATCGCCGACGCCGTCCTGCTGTGCGTCGGGGACGACGCGCGCTGGGTCAACGGCACCGCGCTCGTCGTCGACGGTGGTCTCACCGGCGGCGTCCTGAGCGGGGTCGTCCCGGCGCCCGAGATCTGACCCGGCGCCGACGCGAGAGAAGAGGAACACCATGGCTGCACCCACCACCGACCCCACCGCCCTCGACGGCGACCGCGTCGACCCCGACCTGCTCGCCGAGCTGCGGCGGTATCACTCGACCGGGGTCACCCGCGACATCGCGTGGCGAACCGGTCAGTTGTCGGCACTCGAGCGCATGCTCGACGAGCGCGAGGACGAGATCGTCGCCGCGCTCGACGCCGACCTCGGCCGTGCGGGCTTCGACGCCTGGCTCGGCGACGTCGCGTCGACGAAGGGCGAGGCGACCTTCGCCCGCAAGAACCTCAAGAAGTGGATGAAGCGCCAGAAGCAGTCGATGCCCCTGGCGCAGCTACCCGCGCGGGGCTGGGTGCAGTACGAGCCGCTCGGCGTCGTGCTCGTCATCGGCCCCTGGAACTACCCCGTGTACCTCACGCTCGGGCCCCTGGTCGCGGCGATCGCGGCGGGCAACTGCGCGGTGCTCAAGCCCTCCGAGCTGGCGCCGGCGTCGTCGGCGGTGCTGGCGCGGCTCGTGCCGCAGTACCTCGACGCCCGTGCCTTCCGCGTCGTCGAGGGCGCAGCGCAGGTCACCCAGGATCTGCTCGCTCTCGGGTTCGACCACGCGGTGTTCACCGGTGGCACCGAGGTCGGCAAGAAGATCATGGCCGCTGCGGCGCCCACCCTGACCCCGATCACCCTGGAGCTCGGTGGCAAGAGCCCGGTCTACGTCGCCGCCGACGCCGATCTCGACGTCACGGCCCGTCGCATCGCCTGGACGAAGCTGCTCAACTCCGGGCAGACCTGCATCGCGCCGGACTACGTCCTCGCGGACCCGTCCGTCGTCGACAGCCTGGTCACGAAGATCGGCGAGACGATCGCCGAGTTCCGCGCCGACAAGACCGAGCCGACAGTGCAGATAGTCAACGACCGCCAGTTCGAGCGATTGGCGTCCTACCTGCAGGAGACCACGGGCCGCGTGGCCCTCGGCGGCGGGATCGACCGCGACCACGGCCGCATCGAGCCGACGATCGTCGTCGACCCCGACCCGGCCGACGCACTGATGGAGAACGAGATCTTCGGGCCCATCCTGCCGGTGCTGACGATCGACTCACCCGACGCGGCGATCGCGTTCGTCAACGGCCGACCCAAGCCGCTGGCGAGTTACGTGTTCACGTCGTCGAAGGCGCTGGCGCAGCGCATGATCGACTCCATCCCGTCGGGCGGTGCCGTGGTGAACCACATCGCGATGCACTGCCTCATCCCGCAGCTGCCCTTCGGTGGCGTCGGGGCCAGCGGCATGGGTGCCTATCACGGGAAGTGGGGGTTCGAGGCGCTCAGTCACCGCAAGGCGGTGCTGGCCAAGCCGGCGAAGCCGGACCTGTCCCTGATCTACCCGCCCTACAGCGACCGCGCGGTGAAGCTGCTCCGCCGGATGCTCTGACGGAGGTTGCTGATGCACGTGACGATCGACCGCGACGTGTGCTGCGCGTCGGGCAACTGCGAGATGGCCGCGCCGAACGTCTTCGAGCTCGCTGACTCCGGAGAGGTGCAGGCGGACGACACCGCCGTCGAGGCGAACGTCGACACCGTGCGTCGGGCGATCGCCGAGTGCCCGACGCAGGCGATCACGCTGCACGAGTAGCTCGTCCGGCACACTCGAGGGATGGAGTCCTCGACGGTGCGTGCCGGTGTCCTCGACGTCGCGGTGGAGCGCCACGGTGACCGTGACGGTCGGAGCGTGGTCCTGCTGCACGGGTTCCCGTACAGCGCACGGGGATACGACGACGTCGTACGGTTGCTCGTCGACACCGGTCACGACGTCGTCGTCCCGCACCTGCGTGGGTACGGCGGGACGCGGTTCGTCGACGACGCCACGATGCGATCGGGACAGCAGGCGGCGCTCGGGCATGATCTGCGCGCGCTGATCGAGGCGCTCGATCTCGACCGGCCGGTCGTCGTCGGCTACGACTGGGGCGGCCGCGCGGCGTGCGTCGTCGCCGCTCTGTGGCCCGAGCTGGTGTCGGGGCTCGTCAGCGTGTCGGGATACCTGGTCCAGGACATCGCCTCCGCCGCCGTCACCCCGGTCGCACCGCATCTCGAGAAGCGCTACTGGTACCAGTGGTACCTGCACTCCGAGCGCGGCCGCGCCGGACTGGCCGAGCACCGCGAGGAGTTCGCGCAGATCCTGTGGACCGAGTGGTCACCGACGTGGCGCTTCGGGGACTCCGAGTTCGCGGCGAGCGCTGCCGATCTGCACAACCCCGACTTCGTCGACGTGTCCGTGCACTCCTACCGGCATCGCTACGGACTGGTCGACGGCGACCCGGCCTACGAGGACACCGAACGCGCGCTCGCGCAGGCCCCGGTGATCGCCGTGCCGACCGTCGTCGTCGACCCCACCGAGGACACCGTCGCCGCCTTGTACGGTCGCCCCGACCACGCAGCGCACGTCACCGATCTCCGCGCGGTCCGCGAGGTGGCCTGCGGTCACAACCCGCCGCAGGAACTCCCCGGCCAGTTCGTCGACGCGATCCGCATCCTCACGGCGTAGCTGTAGCCGGCTGGCGACTCCCCGAGCGATGCTCCTATAAGAGTCAAGCCGCGAGCGGGACGGGTGTTGCGGCGATGTGGTGGTAGATCTCGCGGGCTACGTAGCGTTTGAGGCAGCGGGTGATCTCTCGTCGGGTTTTGCCTTCGGTGGTGCGTCGGGCGAGGTAGGCGCGGGTGCGTTCATCGGTGCGCAGTCGGGTGGTGACGATGGTGTGCAAAGCCCGGTTGGCTTGCCGGTTGCCGCCGCGGTTGAGGCGGTACCGGGTGCGGGTGCCTGAGGAGGCGTGGATCGGGGCTGCTCCGCAGAGGTGGGCGAATTTCGCGGGGCT
>NZ_JAMTCG010000005.1 GCF_024171725.1 Williamsia serinedens | reverse complement strand
CGATCCCGACGAACACCCGATCGGCACTGCTTTCCGACGGCGGTTTTGTCATGCTGGCCATGGGTCACCTTTGGGCTAGGAGGTGGGCCGCACGCGACCGGTCGGGCCGGGTGGACAGAACAGTGACGAGACATTGCCGTGTGTCGTCAGGCTCCTATCAAGCCACACCCGGACCGGCCGGGAGCACGCTGACGGCCCCGGACAGATGCGCCCAGGCCCAAGGGCGAGTCGACCGATCGCTCGAAGGACAACAGCCAGGTCGTGTCAGTGCAGAAATGAGCCAGACCCACCCCTGAACCGGGCCCATCGAGTATCACTGTGCGGAAACTCCCCGCCGAGCGTGCGGAAGATCGCCGCCGAGCGGGCATCACCCGACGGGCACGCCGCTCTCGGTGAACAGGGTCCGATAGATCCATCCCGCCTCCGGCCCGACGACGTCGGTGACGAGGTCGATCAGCGTCGCCGCGAAGCCCGGGCCATGGGCCGCTCCCCCACTGTCGTCGAGGTGGTGCGCCAGCTCGTGCAACACGACGAGTTCGCGCAGCGCCCATCGACCGTCGGCGTCCTCCGGGACGGCGATCACCGCGGGCGGACCCGCCTCGTAGTGCGCGCTGACGGGCCCGCGTCGTACCCGCACGCTCACCGGCTCGGCGGCGCGCGGGAACCGGTCGCGGATCGACTGTCGCGCCAGGACCCGCCGGACGTGGTCGGCGACGGATTCCACGGATGCGAACCGCGCCTCCGGCGGGACGGTCACGGTGACGCCGCCGATCTGCGTGCTTGTTCCCGCCGTCTCGAACACGAGATGCGCCATGCGTTCCGCGGCGTAGAGAGCCGCGCGGCCGGAGTCGGTCACCATGCGCGGGACCGTACCCGCGACCCCGGACACCGACGACGGACCACCGGCGGCGCCGGTCCGGATTTTCGGGCACACACTCTGAGCTGCGGCGATGACGCACGAGTCTGGAAACCGTGCGCCCGTTCGGGGGATCGTCTGCTCGCCGCCGAACGCGGTGGCCGCCACCGGCCGATCGCCGGAGGCGACGAGGACACACACGTGGAGGAGAAGTCCATGCAGTTCGCCAACGGTGCACTCGCCGCGACCGTCAACGGCGCCTTCGCCGACATCGAGCCGGGCCTGACCGGCGCCGACGCCTCGGCGCCCGTCATGACCACGCCGGCCACCGTCGTCACCACGCCCGAGGACATCGCGCTCGTGACCGCGACCCTGAACGCGACCACCGCGGTCGTCAACGCGGTCAACGCCGCGAACAGCTGACCGGAGACCGCATCTCCCGGGCGCGGCCGATCGACCGCGACCCGGGAGGTGCGACCGGATCGACCAGTCCATCGACCTCAGGAGTGAGGATGTCCGTTCGCAGCGCCGCGCACGCCGCCGCACGGGTCCGCCGTGTCGCCGCCGTGGGCCAGACGGTGAACGCCGCCGAGTCGCTCGCCCGCACACATCTCTACGCCGACGACGGGATCCTGCGGGGTCAGGCCGTCGCCACCGATGCACCACTGGCGCGTCGCAGTCGTCGACTCGCCACGATCCTCGACCACCCGCGCACCGCGACCGCGCTGTCGGCCGCGAACCTGGTCTGCGGGCTCGCCACGCTCGCCTTCGCCGATCGCCGGGCCGTCCGCGTCGCCACCGCCGTCACCTCGACGGCCGTCGCGAACCTGACGGCCCAGCGCAACCCCTATGGCCGCGACGGATCCGACCAGATGCAGCGCGTCATCCAGGGCTACGACGCGATCAGCGCCGTCGTCGCCGACCCCGAGAGCGCCGACGACCTCTTCCTGCGCGCCGTCAACGCACAGCTCGCGATCTCCTACGCCGCCTCGGGGCTCATCAAGCTGGTGTCCTCCGACTGGCGGTCGGGCCGGGCGTTCGCGGGTGTCATGCGCACCTCGATGTACGGCGACCCGCGCGTCAGTCGCCTGCTGGACCGGTTCCCGTTCCTCGGCACGCTGGTGTGCTGGCAGACCATCCTGTGGGAGACGGCGTTCCCGGTCATCTATCTGCTCCCCGAGCGGCTGAGCCGCCCGACCCTCGCATTCGCGAAGGTGTTCCACCTCGCGATCGGCCATTTCATGGGGCTCCCACGGTTCATCTGGGCGTTCTCCGCGACGCATCCGGCCACCGAGTACGTGCTCGAGGCACGCGGGACGACCCCGACGGCGTCGGTGTCCCGCCTGCTGCGCGGCGGGGCCGAGACCACGACGGAGGTGGCGGCATGAGCGTCGAGACGCTGCTGGGCGGCGGGCTGGCAGGCGTTCTCGGAATGTGGGCCACACGCGCCGCGAGCCACCGCCGGTCGGAGCGCGAGCTGCGGAAGCACGCGCGATCCGGCAACACGGTTCGCGATCTCGGTCGCGGACCCGTCGAGTACCGGACCTGGGGAGCCCTCCACGACGGCCCGATCATCGTGTGCGAGAACGGACTCGGCGCCCCGCTGGAGTGCTGGGACTGGGTCGCCGAGGCGCTGTCGACGTCGTCGAGCGTGGTCGCCTACCACCGCGCCGGCTACGGCGCGACGACCTCGACGTCCGACGCGGGCGCGCTCGTCGACCGCATCCTGCGGCACGAGTTCGACGACTCCCGACCGGTCCTGCTCCTCGCACACTCCATCGGCGGGATGGCGGTGCGCGATGCTCTTGCCCGCACACCGGACCTGGCTCGACGCGTCGTCGGCGTGTGCCTGGTCGACAGCACCGACCCCGCGCTCCTCGACGCGGTGTGGTCCAGTCCCGAGCGCCGCGGACGGATCGTGCAGTCGATGCACCTCGAGATGGTGGGGGCCGTGCTCGGCACCACGACCGTGGCAAATCCCGTCCTCGACGAGGTCGACCACCGGGCGTCGGTGCAGCAGCGCTTCGCCCGGTTCGTCGTCGACACCCGCACCGTGCGCACCGCGACGCGGGAGTACAGGCGGATGTCGGAGGTCGCCTCAGCGCTCGCCCGTACCCCGCTGCCCCCGACGCTGGTGGTGAGTGCGTCGAACAGCCACGAGGGCTCGACCGCGCACATGCGGGCACAGCGCGAGCTGGCCGAGAACCTCGGCGCGACCCACCACGTCGTGCAGGGCGCCGGGCACCGGTCGATCCTCGGGTTTCGACGCCACGCGGAGGTCGTCGCCGACCACGTCCGGCGGTGGTGCGACGAGGTGTACAGCGCGACCCCCGTCGAGGTGGCGTCATGACCCCACTTCGCGACCTGATGGCCCGGGCCGCGGTCGGCACCGTCGCAGGGCACCTCGTGCTGACCGCGATCGACAACCTCCCCGACCAGCACGCGACCGCACGCCGCATCGCGCCCTGGGCAGGCGAGATGCCCACCTGGCGGTTCTTCGGCCCCAACCCGGGTGTCGACGACATCCACCTGTTCGCGCGTCCCGGCGCCGACGGCTCGCCGACGGCGGAGTGGGAGGAGGTGGACCTCAGCGTCGACCGACCGTGGTGGGCGCCGCTGTGGAACCCCGGCACCCGCGGTCCCAAGGCGCTGTTCGACGCGACCCAGCAGCTCAAGATGCTGGCCGTCTCCCACGACGGCGACTTCGACGCCATCGCGTCGTCGCCGCCGTACCGCCTCCTCGCCGACCACGTGATCCGCGCGGCGTCCCGGTTCGGGGACCCGGCGCAGGTCCAGTTCCTGCTGCTCACGTCACGGCCCGGGCCGTCGACCTCGGAGCTGCAGCCGGTCCTGGTGTCGAGGTTCCTGGACTGTCCGGGGACGTCGAGGACACCGACCGTCGCGTCGGTCCCGACCTGACGCGGCCCGCAAAGTTTGTCAGACTAACAACATCGTCGCGGCGTCGTCGCCGCACGGAGGAAAGGAAGTCGCAGCAATGTCCCGACTCGGAGTCGAGTACGCCAAGGCCGGCATCCTGGGCCTGTTCGCCGTCATCGCTCTCGTCGCCATCGTCGTCGGTGGGGCGCCCTCCCCCGTCTACATCGTGTTGCCCGTGATCCTGGGTCTGCTGGCCATCGGGATCTGGTGGCGCGCCGAGACGGTGCACAAGTCCTAGACCGCCCCGTCCCGGAGGCCGTGATGCGCAAGTTCGTGACCACCCTCAGGACGGGGTGGCGCTCCGCCGACGCGATCGGGATCCGTCTGATCCTGGCCTCGGTGTGTGCGCTGTTCGCGCTGTCCCTCGTCCAACTCGCCGTGTCGGTCGTGCTCGCCCCCGCCTACGTCGACTGGTTTCTCGCCGACCACGGCTGGGCGACCCGCGCCGAGGCACCCCCGGGCGAGGTGCTCGGCATCTACATCGGGATCGGCGTTCGCTGCGTGTTCGCCCTGTTCTGGGTGTTCTCGTTCACCCGACTCGTGGAGTACGTCGTCGAGCGGTCGTCGCACGCCGTCATGGTGGTTCTCGCCTACGGCCTGATCACCGTCGTCGGATACGGCTACTGGGTCCTCGACGGCGGCCCGTGGTGGCTCACCTCACCGCGCGCGCTGCAGGTGCTCTGCGGATTGGTGATCCTGGCCGCGATCGCGCTGCCGGGAACAAGCTCCTGGCTGCGGTCGGCGTCCACTGCGCCCCTGGACCGTCATCCGCAGGACGTGGGCTGAGGAATCGATCCCGTCGCCAGCGCCTTCCAGCGCTGCGCCGTGACCGTGCCCGCGGTTCCCGCACAGATGCGGGCGAGGTCGGCACGACCGTCGAGTGACCAGAGCGCCACGGTCGGGCCGGCGGCCGCGACCAGCCCACCGCGGGAGTCGAACGCGACCTCGGACGTCGCTCCCGCCGACCGCGCCGCGATGCTGGTGGTCGACACGGGGCCGAGGGCGGCCGCACCGGCGGTGCGGAACAGCCGGACACCGGCGTCGGCGGTGGCAGCGGCCACCGTCGAGCCGTCCGGGGACAGGGCCAGCGCGCCCACCGCGGCCGGCACCGACAGCGTCGACCCCGTGCCCGACGCCAGATCCCACACCCGGAGGGTCTGGTCGTCGCCGCCGGAGATCAGGACCCGGCCGTCGCCGGACACCCCGAGGGACCGGACACGCCCGCGGTGGCCGAGCAGCACTCGCGCGGGACGCGGGCGCGCTGCGTCGGTGACGTCCCAGCTGCGGATCGAGCCGTCGGCGAAGCCGACGTGGACCGCCCGCCCGTCGACGCTCGTCGCGATCGACTCGACGAACGATCCCGGGCCCACCATCGACGGACTCGCCCACGCCATCCGGGCGGGATCGCGGACATCGACGACCCGCACGCTGTAGTCGGAGTCGGCCACGACCAGGTGCCCGTCGGTCATCGCGCCGACGCGTTGCAGGTACCGCGTCGCCAGCGGCAGGGACGATCCCACATTCCGCGGATCGGCGGGGTTCACGGTGTCGTACAGGGTCAGTCGGCTCGCGGCACCGCCGGCGACCGCGGTGAGCGCGCCGTCGTCACGGACGGCGACGTCCGGTTCGGCGTCGGAGACACCGATCTCGAGCGAGGACAGGGGCGCGAGAGTCGGCGGGTCCGAGCGGATCCGGGACAGGCGCAGCCGCCCGTCTGTGCCGACGGTCGCGGCGACACCGGCGGAGCGCGCGACGGCCAGTCCGGCGATGGCGCCGTCGTGGACCAGCACGGGGGTCGGCGGCGGGCGCCAGACACGGATCCGACCGTCCGATCCGCCGGCGACGATGCGGGACCCGTCGGGGGTGTAGGCGATGGCGGCGACCGCCCCGGACGTGGTCGACATGGGCTGCCCGATCTCACGCGTCACGTCGTCGGTGTCCCACCGCCGAATGGTCCCGTCGTAGCTGCCGACGGCCAGGGTCCGCGAGTCCGGCGCGAACATCACCGACCAGACGGCATCGGTGTTGGCGACGATCGGCGCACCCACGGGACGCGGCGTGGGCCCGTCGTCGAGGCGGTACACCAGGACCGACGGGTCGTCGTCGCCGACGGCGAGCCGGGTGCCGTCCGGGCTGAACGCCAGTGCGTGGACGGTGCGGCGGATGTCGGCCGCGACGACGGTGCGCAACCGCGGGGCGTCGGGCGTCGTCACATCCCACAGTCGCGTGACGCGGTCGTCACCTCCCGTCGCCAGGGTGCGCGCGTCGGGTGACCACGCGACCGCGCGAACCGCCGCACCGTCACCGGTCACCAGGTCGGACACCTGCCGGGGCGCGTCGGGATCGCTGACGTCCCACACCTGCGCCCTCCCGGCGTCGGTCGCGACCGCGAGTGCCGAGCCCGCGGGCGCGAACCGCACCAGGTAGGCGGCGGGTCCCACTGTCCGTACGCGTCCGCGCTCCCTCGGCGCGGACGGGTCGGAGATGTCGAAGAGCCGGACCGCACCGTCGCCACCGGCCGTGGCCAGCAGGGTGCCCGCGCGGTCGATCGCGACCGACGTCCCGAACACGCCGTGGGCGTCGGGGATCGCCGCCGCGGCACGCAGCGTGCCCGATCCGGGCTCCATCCGCCACAGCCGGACCGCGCGGTCGTAGCCGATGCTGGCGACGACGTCGCCGCGCGGGCTCACCGCCACGTCGTAGACGGTGCCCCGGTGCGCCTCGGTCGCCCCGGCGATCGGCATCGTCTCGCCGGCGTAGAGGCGGGCGAGGGCGTCGTCGTCGGGCCGGTCGAGGTAGGCCGCCGCGGCGAGGTAGGCGGAGGTCGACGGGTCGTCGGCGCGCAGGCTGTCGGCGGTCGCCAGCAGTCCGATGGACTCGGCCCGACCGCGGGCCTCGACCGCCTGCTGTCCGACGAGCACCGCGTAGGCAGCCACCCCCGACACCACGACCAGCAGGACCGCGATCGACGCGGTCACACCGCGCCGCACCCGTCGGATCCGACGGTCGCGCCGTACCGAGGCGGCGAGGAACGCGTCGAGGAGTCGGTTGCGGGGCCCTGTGCTGCGATCGCGGTCGTCGAGAAGCGGTGCGGCCTGGGCCAATCGGGCGCCGACGTGGAGGAAGTGGCGCTGGCGGCCGTGTGCGTCCCACGCCCTGGCGTCCGCCAGCACGCGCTGCCGCAGCGGCCCGATCTCCGCATCGCGGTCGATCCACTCGGCCAGGCGCGGCCACGCGACCAGGAGGGACTCGTGGACGAGTCCGACACGGTCCGCGCTGACGGTGACGAGGCGGGCGTCGGTGAGGTGGTCGACGACCTTCCGGACCCGGGCGGTGTCGTCGAACGAGGCGATGAGCGCGGCCTTGTCGGTGTCGACGGTGGTCGCACCACCCGGATAGAGATGGACCAAAGACATGAGGACGGACCGCGCGACGGCCCGGCCGGGGTCGTCGAGCCGTGCCCACGCGTCCTCCGCCGCCTGCGACACCGAACCGGCGACACCCCCGACAGCGCGATAACCGGCGACGGTGAGCGTCGCGTGGGTGCGCCGCGTCCACGTCGCGGCGAGGACGTGGGACACCAACGGCAGGCGACCGGCGCGGTCGTCGTCGGCGGTCGCGCGGTGCACGTCGGTGATGATGAGATCGGCGAGCCCCGCCTCCACCCGCAGGCCGGCGTCGCGTGCCGGTCCGGTGATGACCTCGCGGAGCTCGGCGTCGCTCATCGGCGGCAGGATCATCGAGCGCTCGGCCAGGAGCGCGCCGAGTCCGGGAAGCCGTAGGCATGCACCGAACAGGTCGGCTCGGACCGTCACCACCACGACCACCCGCGGCGAGCCGCCCCCCGTCGCCGCGGCCGTCACCGCGTCGGCGAACGCGCGCCGCCGGGACGCGTCCGCCTCGCCCAGGATCATCTCGAGCCGGTCGACGACGAGCACGGTCCGCTCGTGGACGACGTCGGAGACCGCGTCTCGGATCTGTGCGCCCGGATCGGCGCCGAGCTCGACGCGCAGGTACCGCCACCGCGTGGCGCCGTCTGTGGGACCGTCGTCGTCGAGGGCACGGGCCCCGATGAGTCCTGCACTGAGCAGCGACGACTTGCCCGCAGCGCTCGGGGCGGTGAGGGCGAGGACCGCAGGCGCCGCCCTGTCCGCCGCGACCGCTCGGATCCGTCCGACCAGTTCCTCGACCGCTCGCCGCCGACCGTGGAACACCTGATGGTCGTCGGCGGTGTACTCGGCCAGGCCCCGGTACGGGGACCGTCCCGCGGGGATCGTCGGTCGTCCCTCGGCCCCGTCCGCGGTCGACTCGGGCGCCGTCACGACCGAGAAGAACTCACGCCAGGCCCCGAGGCTGACGATCTCGGGCTCGACGTCGGGTCGCGACCGATCGACCGCCGCGATCAACACGACGAGGACGGGTTCGAGGGTGGGGAAATCAGCGGGGAGGTGGCGGCCACGCCGCCAGTCGCTGATGCGCTGCGGGGTCATCGCGCGACGGCGACCCGTCGTGGGCACACGGTTCGCGGCCGCGCTGACCTTGGCCAGGGTCGGGGAACCGGCGAGCGCGATCAGACGCGTGAGCCGCTCGGCGAACGGGTCACACGCACCTGCGCCCATGGGCCAGAACGATAGTGCGCCTCACGAAATCTCGCCAGACATGGCCCGCGCGGTCAGCCCTCCTCGAGCGCGGCCCGGGGCCCGCCGAGGCGCTCCTGCTCCCCGATCCTCGCCCGACGGCCCGCGCGGTCACCCGCGCGGCGGGCGCCCTCGGAATACCCGGCCGAGGCACTCGAGCCGCGCCAGGTGCCGCGCGCCGTCGACTCCGCCCGGTGGTAGTCGACGACCTCGATCTCCTTGTCGCGCAACGCGATCTGGGTCGAGCCGGAGCGACCCCGATCGGCGGCCTCCGCCTCGGCGCGCGCGGCGTCGCGGGCCTCGCGCAGTCGGGTGCCGATCCGTTCGGCGAACGCCGACTGGAAGTTCAGGCGCGCGGTGATCGGCGACAGCGGCGTGTACTCCACCCGACGACGGGTCCGCCACCCGGAGCTGTCGGTGACGACCTTCGCCGCCACCTCCTCCTTGTACGCACCGGACTTCAGGTACGCGTCGCTCGCGGTGACCATCTGCACCACCAACGACGAGTACAGCGTCTCCGTCGCGTCGATGTCACCGGGGAAGCCGTAGGCCATCACGAACGTCGAGTTGTGGGCGACGTCGACCTTGAGGTCGTTGGCGTGCCCGATCGCCACGAACAGAGCCACGTAGGTCCGCAGTCCGCGCTTGCCGGCGGTCCCGATCGCGATCTGGCGCACCGTCGGTCCCGACCGCGCGGCGGCCGGGTCGTGCGCACGGGCCACCGCGAGGTCGATCGACGCGGCGGTCGCCAGGCGTTGCGCCGCCTGCAGGAACGTCGCCGCCTCGTGCTCGTTGTCGGTGCCCTCGGCCTGCCGCAGCAGGTTCGCGATGCGGGTCAGGTTCTTGTCGTCTCGCATGTCCATTCGACTCCGTCAGAGGCGGTTCGGTTCCACGGCGGCAGCACAGACGACGACAGCCGCGTCGGATCGAGAGGATCCGACGCGGCTGTCGCGGTGTCTGCGGGAGATCAGGCCTCCGCGGCCACCGCGTAGTTGCGGGTGACCGACGGGTCGACCGGGATGCCCGGGCCCGTGGTGGTGGAGACGGTGACCTTCTTCAGGTACCGGCCCTTCGCCGCCGACGGCTTCGCGCGCAGGATCTCGTCGAGCGCGGCACCGTAGTTCTCCGCCAGCTTGGTCTCGTCGAACGAGGCCTTGCCGATGACGAAGTGCAGGTTGGCCGCCTTGTCGACGCGGAAGTTGATCTTGCCGCCCTTGATGTCGTTGACGGCCTTGGTGACGTCGGGGGTCACGGTGCCGGTCTTCGGGTTCGGCATCAGGCCGCGCGGGCCGAGGACGCGTGCGATGCGTCCGACCTTGGCCATCTGGTCCGGCGTGGCGATCGCCGCGTCGAAGTCGAGCCACCCGCCCTGGATCCGCTCGATCAGGTCCTCGGCGCCGACCTCGTCGGCACCGGCCGCGGCGGCCTCGGCGGCCTTGTCACCGACGGCGAACACGATGACGCGGGCGGTCTTGCCCGTGCCGTGCGGCAGGTTCACGGTGCCGCGGACCATCTGGTCGGCCTTGCGGGGGTCCACACCGAGACGGATCGCGACCTCGACGGTGGCGTCGTACTTCGCCGACGACGTCTCCTTGGCCAGCGCTGCAGCCTCCAGCGGGCTGTACAGCTTCTCGCGATCGACCTTCTCGGCCGCGGCCTGGTATGCCTTGCTCTTCTTGCTCATTGCTCAGTTCCTTCTCCGCAGCTCACGCGGATCGGTGGTTGACGGGCCGAGCCGGCCCTCCCACGGATGTTCTTGTTCTGGTGTCGCTCAGCCGTCGACCGTGATGCCCATCGACCGGGCGGTGCCCGCGATGATCTTCGCGGCCTGCTCGACGTCGTTGGCGTTGAGGTCTTCCTGCTTGGTCTGGGCGATCTCGCGGATCTGGTCCATGGTGACCTTGCCGACCTTGTTCGTGTGCGGCTCACCCGAACCCTTCTGCAGGCCCGCGGCCTTCAGCAGGAGCTTCGACGCCGGCGGCGTCTTCAGCTTGAAGTCGAACGAACGGTCCTCGTAGACCGAGATCTCGACCGGGATGACCGACCCACGCTGCGACTCGGTGGCCGCGTTGTAGGCCTTGCAGAACTCCATGATGTTCACGCCGTGCTGACCGAGCGCCGGACCCACCGGCGGGGCGGGGTTCGCCGCGCCGGCCTGGATCTGGAGCTTGATGATCCCGGCGAGCTTCTTCTTCTTGGGGGGCATCTCTCTTACCTTTTGTTGTCCTCGTGTGTGCCCGTGTCAGGCACCCGATCGCACCGGGTGACGCACAGGCGTCCGCGTCCGCTGGAGACGCGAAGTGTGGATGGGCCCGTCAGATCTTCTCGACCTGACCGAACCCGAGTTCGACGGGCGTCTCGCGACCGAAGATCGAGACGAGCACCTTGACCTTGCGCTGCTCGGCGTTGACCTCGGAGATCGACGCGGGCAGCGTCGCGAACGGCCCGTCCATGACGGTGACGCTCTCGCCGACCTGGAAGTCGACCTCGATGGTCGACGCGGCCGCGGCGGCCTCGACACCCTCGGCGGCGGCACCCGACTTGCCGGCGGTCGCCTTCTTCGCCTCGACGCGCGGCAGGAGGAACTTCAGGACCTCCTTGAGCGACAGCGGCGACGGCTTGTTGCCGACCTGGCTGACGAACCCGGTGACACCCGGGGTGTTGCGGACGGCGCCCCACGACTCGTCGTTGAGCTCCATGCGCACCAGGATGTAGCCCGGCAGCACCTTGCGGTTGACCTTCTTCTGCTGGCCGTTCTTGATCTCGGTGACCTCTTCGGTCGGGACCTCGACCTGGAAGATGTAGTCGCCGACGTCGAGGTTCTGCACGCGGGTCTCGAGGTTGGCCTTCACCTTGTTCTCGTACCCGGCGTAGGAGTGGATGACGTACCAGTCACCCGGCGCCCGACGGAGCTCCTTCTTGAGCTCCTCGACGGGGTCGACCTCCTCGACCGGCTCGTCGGCGGCGGCGTCGGTCGCGTCCGACTCGACGGGCTCGGTGATGGACCCGGCGACCGCGTCGGTCAGCTCGGCGGCCGCCTCCGGGTCGACGGGGGCGTCGGTCGGATCGGCGTCGGACTCGACGATCTCGCGATCGGCGTCCTGGATCGCCTCGGTCTCGACGACGTCCTCACCGGCCGTGGCCGGGTCGTTCTCGGGGGTGCTCACTGCAGCCCACGCTCCCTTTCGTTGCTCTGTGTGCTCGCTCGTTCGCAGCTCGTCGTGGTGTCGCGCGCGGGACGCGTCAGCCGAACAACCACAGGACGAGCCGCGCGAACCCGAGGTCGATCCCCGAGATGAACGCGGTCATGATGATCACGAAGATCAGCACGATGATCGTGTACTGGATCATCTCCTGACGCGACGGCCAGATGACCTTCCGCATCTCGGCGACGACCTGGGTGAGGAACACCCACAGCCGCGCGAACGGGTTGCGGCGACGTTCCTTCTCCGGTGCGGCGTCGGGACGCTCCTTGAGGGCGACCCCACCACCCGAGCTCGCGTCGGAGGTGCCACCGCCCACCGTCGCCGCCCCACGCTTGCCGCGCGGCGTCGACGACCGCTTGCCCGAGGGGCGCAGGTCGTCGGCGGACTCGGCGGCGTCGGTGCCGGCCTCGGTCGCCTCGACGTCGGTGGCGTCGGCATCGGCGGCCCCCTTGGCGCGGGCAGCCCTATCGCGCTTGCTCACCGTGATCCTCTCCGTCGTCTGGCGGGACGGCCGGACGGTGCCGACCGGGTGCAGGGGCGACAGGACTTGAACCTGCAACCTGCGGTTTTGGAGACCGCTGCTCTGCCAGTTGAGCTACGCCCCTCTATCTCGGCCCTCACATGACCAACGCGCCGCCATGATGGCAGCGCGCAGCGTGAGGACCACAGACACTTGAGTGTACGACACGCGCCTCCGCCAACTCCAATCCGCCCATGTCAGCAGGGGTGGAGGGGTCGGCGAGCGCGCCCGCGCGTCTCAGGAGAACTGCACGTTGGCGAACGCGCGTCCGAAGATCTTCTTGCCGTTCGACTTCGCGACCATCGCGATCTGCCCGCGACGGGTCTCGGGGTCGAGCGACTTCACCTTGGCGGTGAGGTCGATCTGCCCGTAGCCGTCGGCCGGGACGTACACCGGGCTGGTGAACCGCACGTTGTACTCGTAGACCGCGCCGGGGTCGCCGATGAACGCGGAGAGGTACCCGCCGCCGATGCCCATCGTCTGCATGCCGTGCGCGACGGCGGTCTCCAGCCCCGCGATCTTCGCGATCTCGTCGCTGAAGTGGATGGGGTTGGGGTCACCGGCGACGCCCGCGTAGTTGATCAGGTTTCCGCGGGTGAGCTTGACGGTGCGCGGCTCGAGCTCCTGGCCGACGTACACGTCGTCGAAGCTGATCGCGCCGTAGGGCTTGGGGTCGACGACGGGGTCGGGCTCGGTGAAGAACCCGCTGTGGTCGGGGACGGTGCGGCCGTGGTCGTAGAAGGCGCCCTCGACGAGCATGGTGTGCGCGACGGTCGTCATGAACGACGGATCGGGCGCCTCACCGGCGCGGGCGACCAGCGTCGTCCACGTCGTCATCACCGGCACGTCGTGCTGGTTGTGGATCTGGTTCTTGGTCACCATGATGTCCGCGCCGCCCATCTGGCGGTAGGAGTCCAGTGACACGACGCAGATGAGGCGGTCGCCCACCTCGACAGGCTTGTGGAAGACCAGACGCTGGTCGGTCTGCATCATCTTCCACAGGTCCCAGCCCTCCACCATCTCCTCGAAGAGGCGGCGCTGGGCGATCATGCCGGGGATGGCGGCGAACGACAGCGGGGCGATCAACGTCGGGTGGCCGTTGGCGTTGGCGGCGGCCTCGTTCCAGTGGACGGGGTGCCCGTCCTGGACAGCGCGGGCGTACTCGCGGACCTTCTCGCGGCCGACCTCGTAGTAGTCCTCCACCGTGTAGTGGAAGCCCACCTGGGCGGCGGTGCGCTCGGCGATCTCCTCGGGCGACAGGCTGGTCTGGTTGGCCATGATGGCCAGCCGGTCCTCGACCGAGTTGATGGACGTGTCGCTCGCGTTGGTCACCCGAAACCCCTGTCTGCTCGCATGCCGCTCTACCCGAAGTGACCACCGCCCGAACGGGCGATGGTCACGGAGTGGGGATCGTCAGCGCGATTCCTTGTGCCCCTGGTGCTTGCCACAGTTGGGGCAGAACTTCTTGATCTCGAGACGATCGGGATCGTTGCGACGGTTCTTCTTGGTGATGTAGTTGCGGTGCTTGCACACCTCGCAGGCCAGGGTGATCTTCGGCCGCACATCGGTCGAGGAAGCCATTGTTCTCTCGCCTTTCGCATGTCTGTCAGGGGGTAGCGATGGCCGGACTCGAACCGGCGACCTAACGATTATGAGTCGTTCGCTCTAACCAACTGAGCTACACCGCCATGGCACCCCGGGGGGGTGGTCCCGGGAGTCCAGCGAGCCCCCTAACGGAATCGAACCGTTGACCTTTTCCTTACCATGGAAACGCTCTGCCGACTGAGCTAAGGGGGCCGGTCCTCGAGGGCAGCGGACCGCCCTGAGAGCCGTGTCGAGGTTACACACCGCTGCGATGGGTGACCAAATCGCTGTGACCTCGGCTGTGGCACGTGAAGGATTCGAACCTTCGTAGCTTGCGCGACGGATTTACAGTCCGCTCCCTTTGGCCGCTCGGGCAACGTGCCGTGCGCCGCGCGAAGCCTTCCGCGCGACGACACGAAACAGTACAACGTGACCCCCGCCCCCGCGAAAACCGCACGTCGCCGGTAGTTTCGCCGGATCCGGTCCGCGCTCGCCCGCGATCTGACGGCGCCGCCCGCGATGTGGTCGCTGCGCCACCCGGACGACGGTTCGCCCGCCCGATTGCGCGGGCGAGACCGGCACCCGGTGGCGAGACTCACCACCCGAGCGCCCGGGCGATCCTCGCGACGACCCGACGCGGTTGATCGCGGGCCTCCCGTGCACTCCACCTGACGAGGCGACGACCCTCGTCGAGGAACCGTTGCTGGCGGTATTTCTCGTCCTCCAGCACGTCCTCGACCGTGCGGTCGGAGTACCGGCCGAAGTACTTGCCCTCGCCGTCGCACTCACCGATCAGGTCGCCGTCGAACAGGAAGTCACACCGGCCGAGAAAGGTGCCCGACCGGTCGCAGATGTCCTGCTGCGTCCGCGGTACGGGCAGGCCGGCGTCGACGACGAGCAACCGACTGCGCGTCTCAGCCGGAGACTCGCAGGCGGGGTCCGTCCGTCGGAGCAGCATCAGGCCCCGACGCGAGCCGTGCCGCCCCCGCTCCAACTGCGCGGCGACCTCGTCCACCGTGCACAGACCCCGGTGCAGCGCCGCGTCCGCCGCGGCGACCGCCGTGAGCGTCGGCGCGGTGCGCAGGAGGTCGGCGACGGTGCGTGCAGCGGTCGTCACCAGCACTCCATCGATGAAGACGAGATCGGACTCGTCGACGTTCCGGTGCATGAGCTGGACCCCGCTCGCCCTGCTCCCCGACGCGCCCGCCCCGGGCCTGCCGAGCTGTACCCGCGACAGATCAGCGTCGGGGATCGGCAGCCCGTGGTGCGCGGCGGCGCTGACGTTCGCCAGCCCCACCCCGGTTGCGGCGTCCCGAGCCAGCGCCCGTGCGAGCACCAGGTGGCGCTCCTCGGGAAAGCCGCCCAGGAGGCGGCGCGGTGCGTAATACCCGCCGCCGATGGCGGCGAGCTCGCGGGCGGACACGGCGGCAGCGATGTCGGCCGGGCCGGCACCCAACTCCAGGAGCCGACTGCGTCGGACGGCGGACGGCAAGGCCACGAGATCGATGGTCATGGCGGCACTGTCATCGCGTCCCACGACGTCGATCAGGTGCGACGGGCCGCGACCGTCGCCGTCTGTGCGCCGGCGGACACCTGTGGACGGCCGATCTCGCCACCGGGGTGGCGTTTCGCCCGGGAGATCGAGCGGGCGAAACGTCTGCTCGGTGGCGAACCGCGAGCATCGCGGGCGAACCGACGACATCCCGTGCGAACTGCGTCGAACCGAGCAAGGGGTGGTCGTTACCCTGACCCCCATGGCTGATTCATCGTTCGACGTGGTGAGCAAGGTCGATCGGCAGGAGGTCGACAACGCCCTGAACCAGGCGGCGAAGGAGCTGTCGCAGCGCTACGACTTCCGCGGCACCAACACCGGCATCGAGTGGTCGGGCGAGGAGACCATCGTCATCACCTCCGACGCCGAGGAGCGCGCGCAGGCGGGCCTCGAGGTGTTCAAGGAGAAGCTGATCCGCCGCGACATCTCGCTGAAGGCGTTCGAGGCGGGTGACCCGCAGTCGTCGGGCAAGGGCTTCAAGATCACCGGCTCCATCAAGCAGGGCATCGACACCGAGAAGGCCAAGAAGATCTCGAAGGCCATCCGCGACGAGGGCCCCAAGGGCGTGAAGGCGCAGGTGCAGGGCGACGAACTGCGCGTCTCGAGCAAGAAGCGCGACGACCTGCAGGCCGTCATCTCGCTGCTGAAGAGCAAGGATTTCGAGATCGCCCTGCAGTTCGTGAACTACCGGTAGACGTCAGTACCGCCCGCGCGCCATCTCCTCGAGGCGCGCGATGCGGTCGCCGATCGGCGGGTGCGTCGAGAACAGCTGACCGATGCGCTCCCCGTTGCGGAACGGGTTGGCGATCATCAGGTGGCTCTGCGCGGCCAGGTCGGGCTGGGGCGGCAGCGGCGCGGCCTGCACCCCGCCGGAGATCTTGCGCAGCGCCGACGCGAGCGCCAGCGGGTCGCCGGTGAGCTCGGCACCGGAGGCGTCGGCCTGGTACTCCCGCGACCGCGACACGGCGAGCTTCACGACGGTCGCCGCGATCGGGCCGAGCAGCGAGATGAGGATCAACGCGAACGGGTTGGTCCCGCCCTCCCGGTTGCCGCCGAACATGCCCGCGAACATCGCGAAGTTGGCCAGACCGGAGACGACGGCGGCGAGAGCACCGGCGATCGACGAGATGAGGATGTCGCGGTTGTAGACGTGGCTCAGCTCGTGGCCGAGCACGGCCCGCAGCTCACGCTCGTCGAGCAGACCGAGGATGCCCTGCGTGCAGCAGACCGCGGCGTTCTTCGGGTTGCGCCCGGTCGCGAACGCGTTCGGCGCCTCCGTGGGGCTGATGTAGAGCGCGGGCATCGGCTGGCGCGCGGTGGTCGCGAGCTCGCGCACGATCCGGTACATCACCGGCGCCTGCACCTCGGTGACCGGCTGCGCATGCATCGCCTTCAGCGCCATCTTGGCGCTGTTGAAGTAGACGTAGGCGTTCATGCCGACGGCGAAGATCACCGCGACGAACAGGATCACCGGGCTGCGGAACGCGGCACCGATGGCGACGATGATCGCCGACATGACGCCGAGCAGCAGAACCGTCTTCAGTCCGTTGGCGTGGCCGTGCATGGCGTGTGCTCCTGATGGTCGAGAGATCCGGGGTGTCCGGTCATCGGGTCAACGAGCAGGCGCGACGCACGGTTCCCGCCGGTCAGCCGCTGCGTTCGACGGTGTAGCGGACGAGTGAGCTGAACGCGGCCTTCGCGTCGTTGTCGGGGAGGACGTCGAGTTCGGCGCGGGCCTGCTCGGCGTAGTCGGCGAGGGTCTCGCGGGCGCGGCTCATGCCCGACGACGCGATCAGCAGCGACAGCGCCTCGTCGACCTCGGCGTCGTCGGTGACGGGCCGCCGCTCCCCCGACGGCGTGAGCAACAGCTCGCGCAGTCGGACGCACTCGGGGTCGTCGAGGGCGTAGAGCACGGGCAGGGTGTGCACGCCCTCGCGCAGGTCGGTCCCTGGCGTCTTGCCCGACTCCCCCGACGCGGAGCTGATGTCGATGATGTCGTCGGAGACCTGGAACGCGGTCCCGACGATCCCGCCGAGGCGCGCGAGCCGGTCGGTGGTCTCGGCGTCGGCCCCCGACGTCATCGCGCCGAACCGTCCGGCGGCGGAGATGAGCACCGCGGTCTTCTCCCACACGACCTTCAGGTAGTGGTCGACGGCGCTCGCGCCGGCGGTGGTCCCGATGGTCTCGCGCATCTGACCGGTGACCAGTTCGGCGAACGTGTCGGCGATGATCAGCACCGAGTCCGGCCCGAGCGTCGACACCAGCCGCGACGCCCGCGCGAACAGGAAGTCACCGGCGAGGATCGCGACGCTGTTGCCCCATCGTGCGTTCGCGCTCACCGCACCGCGGCGCATCGTCGCCTCGTCCATGACGTCGTCGTGGTACAGCGTCGCGAGGTGGATGAGTTCGATCACCGTCGCGGCGGTGATCACCTCGTCGGCACGCGGCTGCGGTCCGAACTGCGCGGACAGCAGGGCGAAGAGCGGTCGGAACCGCTTGCCCCCGGCCTTGGCGAGGTGGGTGGCGGCCTCGGTGAGGAAGTCCTCACCGGACGACAGCTCGGAGATCAGCAGGTCCTCGACACGGCGCAGCGAGCCGGCGATCTCCTGGGCGAACTCGGCCGACCCCATCTCGATGCCGGCGAAGGTGGTCTTCATCGGCGCGCCTTGCGCGTGTACACGGCACAGCTCCATCTCGTCGGCCCGGTTCGTCTGCTCCTCCGCCGCGGCGCGGCTCGGGCCCACCGGGCACCTGCACCCGAGGGTAATGGGTCACGCGCGCCGTCGGTGATACTGGATCAGGTGAGTGATGTCGCATCGGCGCAGACCGACTCCGGCCGTGGGGACACCGTCCCCGCGTCCGCCGACGTCCTCGTCGTCGGCGCGGGGCCGGGTGGTTCGGCGACCGCCGCGTACGCCGCCGCGGCCGGCCACGACGTCGTGCTCCTCGACGCGGCGGTGTTCCCCCGCGACAAGACCTGTGGCGACGGCCTCACGCCGCGCGCGGTCGCCGAGATGGAGCACCTCGGCCTCGCCGGGTACCTGGCCGACCGGCCGCAGATCGTCGGGCTGGCGATGCGCGGTTGGGGTGCGGCGCAACGGGTTCCGTGGCCGTCAGGACGATTCCCCGAGCACGGCAGCGCCGTTGCGCGGACCGAGCTCGACGACGCCGTCCGCCGTGTGGCTCTCGACCGGGGCGTCCGCATGGTGTCGGGTGTGCGTGCGGTCGGGGCGGAGCTCCGCGACGGGGCCGTGCAGTCCGTCGACGTGGTCGGCGACGACGGTCCGTCCTCGATCCGGGTGAAGCAGGTGATCGTCGCCGACGGCGTCCGGTCCCCGCTGGGCAAGGCGCTGGGCCGCGAGTGGCATCGCGAGACCGCGTACGGCGTCGCCGCACGGTCGTACGTCACATCGGGCAGATCCGACGACGCGTGGATGGGCTCCGACCTCGAACTGCACGGCGCCGACGGCGAACTGTTGCCCGGCTACGGCTGGGTGTTCCCGCTCGGCGACGGCACGGTGAACCTGGGGGTGGGCGCGCTGGCGACGTCGCGACGACCGGCGCACATCGCGCTGCGGTCGGTGCTGACGCAGTACGCGGTGTCCCAACGGGACCGGTGGCAGCTCGACGGTGCGCCGCAGCGCATCGCGTCGGCGCTGTTGCCGATGGGCGGTGCGGTCACGAACGTCGCGGGCCGGAACTGGATGCTCGTCGGCGACGCCGCGGCGTGCGTGAACCCGCTGAACGGCGAGGGCATCGATTACGCCCTGGAGACAGGACGATTCGCCGCGCAACGGTTGCGCGAGCCCGATCACACCACCGACTGGCCGGCGTTGCTCACCGAGCACTACGGGACGGCGTTCTCCGCGGCCCGCCGGCTGGCGGGGGTGCTCACCGTGCCGAAGGCGGTGCCCGTGTTGGGCCGTCCGGGCATCCGGTCGCAGGCGCTGATGTCGATGGTCGTCCGCGTGATGGGCAACCTCATCACCGCCGAGGACAAGGACCTCGTCGCCCGCGCCTGGCACGCCGCGGGCAGGGTGTCGACGGTCGTCGACCATCGACCGCCGTTCAGCTGACTACGCGGCGATCCCGCTGTGCAGCGCGGCGATCCCGCCGGTGAGGTTGCGCCAGCGGACCCCGGTGAACCCGGCGTCGGCGATGCGGCGGGCCAGGGCCTCCTGGTCCGGCCAGGCCCGGATCGACTCCGCGAGATAGACATACGCGTCGGGGTTGCTGGAGACCCGTGTCGCCACGGCCGGGAGTGCCTTCATCAGGTACTCCATGTAGACGGTGCGGAACGGCGCGAACACCGGCGTCGAGAACTCGCAGATCACCAGGCGCCCACCCGGGCGCAGCACGCGGCGGAGTTCCGTCAGCGCGACGTCGACGTCGTTGACGTTGCGGAGGCCGAAGGAGATGGTCGCGGCGTCGAAGGACCCGTCGGCGAACGGCAGGTTGAGCGCGTCCGCGCCCACCTTGGGTACCGGCCGTGCGGAGCCGGCGTGCAGCATGCCGAGCGAGAAGTCGGCGGCGACGCAGCGCGCACCCGACGTCGCGAGTTCCTCGGTGGAGACGGCTGTGCCGGCGGCGAGGTCGAGGACGACGTCGTCGGGGGTCAGCGCCAGAGCTTCCCGGGTCGCCTTGCGCCACAACCGGTCCTGACCGAACGACAGGACGGTGTTGGTGATGTCGTAACGGCGCGCGACGCCGTCGAACATCGCGGCGACCTCGGACGGCTGCTTGTCCAGGCCCGCCCGGGACGTGGCTGCACTCATGTCACCACGGTACTGCCCGCTGATCGCCCCGCCGAACGTGCCGATGGTCACCCCCGTGCAGGCGGATATGCCCGCCGACCGGGCACAAGATCCCGCCGAGCGGGCATCAGATCCCGCCGAGCGTGCGGTAGATCCCGCCGAGCGTGCAGATCAGGCGGTACGGCGGGCGACGCCGAGGCTGCCGGCGCGGTCGACGACGGCCTCGTAGTGACCGAGCAGCTGGTCACAGATGGACGGCCAGGTGCGCCCGGCCACGCTCCGTCGGGCGGCGGCGCCGAACGCCGGGCCGACGGTCGGATCCAGCAGCGCGTCGACGGCGGCCGGGAGTCGCTGCTCGAACGACGGGACGTCGAGCAGGTAGCCGGTCCGCATCGGCGCGACGAGATCCTTCGGCCCGCCGGCGTCGGGTCCGACGACGGGGACACCGCTGGCGAGCGCCTCCTGCACGGCCTGGCAGAACGTCTCGTGCTCGCCGGCGTGGACGAAGACGTCGAAACTGGCGTAGGCCGCGGCGAGTTCGAGTCCCGACAGCTCGCCGGTGAACACCGCGCCGGGCATGAGGCGCTGCAGGCGGGCGCGTTCCGGCCCGTCGCCGACGATCACGATCTGCAGGTCACGTCGTCCCGCCAGCACCGCGAGCCGTTCGACGTGCTTCTCGGGGGCGAGGCGGCCGACGAACCCGACGATCGGCGCCCCCGTCGGGCTCCACCGGGCGCGCAGTGCGTCGTCGCGGCGGTCGGGCGAGAACTTCTCGGCGTCGACACCGCGGCCCCAACGGAATACGCGCGGGACACCATGGTCCTGCAGAGCTTTCACCGAAACCGACGACGGTGCGAGCGTCCGATCGCACGAGGCGTGCAGACGCCGTGTCCACGCCCACGCGGCCCGCGTCGTCAGTCCGATGCCGTAGCTCGCGGCGAACCCGGCGACGTCGGTCTGGAACACGGCGACCGTCGGGATGTCCAGGCGGTTCGCGGCGTGCGCGCCGGCGGCGCCGACGACGAACGGGGACGCGAGGTGCACGACGTCGGGCGCGAAGTCGGCGAGCGCCCGGTAGAGGATCCGGTGTGGGATGCCCACGGGCAGCGACGAGATCTTGGGGACGTTCACCGACGGCACGAGATGGACAGGGACGCCGTTGATCTCACGCGGCGCGGGAGGGGTGCCCCGCGGGGTGTCGGGCGCGATCACGATGGCGTCGTGTCCGCGACGGTCGAGGTGCTCGAGCACCCGCAGGACCGAGTTCACGACGCCGTTGGTGTTCGGCAGGAAACTCTCCGTCACGATGGCTGTACGCACGGCCCTCAGTGTGGTGAGCGCACCTGACCCGGATCGCTCTCCGACGTGACCCCGTCCGGAATGGCGGGTGAACTGTCTGTGCCCGGTTCACCCGCTGTCTCCCCGACGGTGTCGTCGACGTCGTCGGGGGCGTCCGGTCGACGCCGTCGTCGCCGCGAGTACTCCGCGATGCCCACCATCACGGCCAGCAGGACCGCCCACGTCCACCCGATCACCGACAGCGCGGGCACGATCGACAGGCTCGCGTCGCGCCCCGCGACCCGCACGGTGTCGGGGTTGCGGGTGTCGTACTCGACGCTGATGCGTTGGCCCGCGGTCAGTTCGGTCGGGTAGAAGATGCCCAGCCGCGGGCTGCGGAGTTCGCCGTCGGGTGTGTAGAACCGGACGGTCGACTTGGTGGCGCCGGCGGTCACGACGTCGGCGACGGCGGTGCCCTTGTGCGCGTCGATGGCCGCGTCGTCGCGGTAGCACCCGGCGACGACGACGCACATCATGACGGTGACGATCGCGCCGACGATGAGCAGCGCGATCTGCGTCCGTCGCAGCGCAGTCGGCATGCGCGACACGATACCGGCGCACCCTGTGCACGCTCGGAGCGACTTTTCCGCACGCTCGGCGGCATCTACTGCACGCTCGGCGAGCGCTATCGGTCCACTCGGCGGCGAGTATCGGCACGCTCGGCGAGGTCAGCCCGGGGTCACCCGTCGAGTCGGCGGCCCGAGCCGCCGAGCGTGCAGAAGATGCACGTCGAGCGGGCAGAAACTACGCGCCGAGCGGGCAGATACCTACCGGATCCCGGCTGAGATGGCCGCGTGGACGTCGCGGAGGCGGTCGCGGTCGGTGGGGACCTCGATCACGCGGACACCGCCGCCCTCCTCGCCGAGCGCCGCGGGCAGGTCCGTCAGCTCCACCCGACGGTGCGGCACCCCGAAGCCCGCGCACACCCGTCCGATGTCGGCGTGGTGCGGGGTGCCGAAGACCCGCTCGAACGCGCCGTCCCAGCCCTCGCCGGAGAACCGTCGCTCCCCCTGCTCGAGCAGGCCGAAGATCCCGCCGCCGTCGTCGTTGGCGACGACGATCGTCAGGTCCCGCGGCCGCGGCTCACCCGGCCCGATGAGCAGGCCCGACGCGTCGTGCAGGAACGTCAGGTCGCCCATGAAGGCGACGGTGCGACGGTCGTCGTGGGCGAGCGCGGTCCCGATCGCCGTCGAGTTCGTGCCGTCGATCCCGGCGACGCCACGGTTCGACATCACCCGCACCTCCGACGACACCCGCCCGGCCAGCGCGACGTCGCGGATCGGGTTCGACGCGCCGACGAGCAGCTGGTCGCCCGGTCGCATCGCGGCGCTCACCGTGCGCGCGACGTGCAGTCCGGTGGCGGGGCCCTCACGATCCAGTTCGGCGTCCACCGATGCGACCGCTCGCTGCTGCGCGTCGTCGCAGGCCTTCAACCAGTCCTCCGACGGTGCGCCCGCCACGACGGCCCGCGTGCCGGTGGCCAGCACGTTGCCCGACACGTCGGGCCAGCGTGGGCCGGTGGTCAGCGCGTAGACACGCACCTCGGGGTCGGCCAGGAGCCTCGAGACCTGCCGGTGCAGCGTCGGCCGCCCGCAGATGATCGCCTGCTTGGGCCGCAGCACCGACAGCGCCAACGGGTGCAGCGGCGTCTCCGGTGCGGGGGCGGTGGGCTCGGCGACGGTCGGGATCCCGGCCAGCTCGGGTCGTACGCCCGCGCCGTGTCCGGACACGACGACGGTGTCCTCGGTGATGTCGATGTCGAGCGGGACGTCGAGCTTGCCGACGGCCGCGGTCGTCCACGGGGCTCCGTCCGCGCGGCCCGCGAACACCCCGAGATCGTCGTCGGGTCCGACACCCTGCTCGGGTACCAGTGGCTCGCGCAGCGGGATGTCGAACTGGACCGGGCCGGCGTTGCCGGTCCGCGCGCCGCGGGCGGCGGCCAACACACGGCACACACCCGACCGCCACTGCGAGTTGGTGTCGAGGTCCTGCTCGGCGAGGCCGAGGCTGATGGCCGCGCGCACCTGCGTGCCGAAGATCCCGAACTGCTCGATGGTCTGGTTCGCGCCCGACCCCAGCAGCTCATAGGGCCGGTTGGCGCTGATCACGACCAGAGGGACGCGGGCGTAGTTGGCCTCGAACACGGCGGGGCTGACGTTGGCGACAGCGGTGCCGCTGGTCATCACGAACGGGACCGGGTTCCTCGACGCGACGGCGAGACCCAGTGCGAGGTAGCCGGCGGTCCGCTCGTCGATGCGGACGTGCAGTCGGAGACGACCGGCCCGATCGGCCGCGTGGAGGGCGAACGCGAGCGGCGCGTTCCGCGACCCCGGACACAGAACTGCCTCCCGCACGCCACCACGCACCATCTCGTCGACGATGACGCGGGCTTGCAGCGTGGACGGGTTCATCAGTCCAGGGTAGATACCCCCGACGGCGCGTCCGCCCGACGTGACGTGTCACCCGGTCGCTTCGGCACACCGATCGCCTCGGTCGACGCGAGCCGCTCCAGCAGCGGCACACACAGCATCAGCAGGCCACGCTCGGTCTCGTCGAGCTGCTCCTCGACGGCCCGGGCGAGCCAGACGTCGCGCTCGGCGCGGTCCTCGGTGAGGAGGTTCACACCGTCGCCGGTCAGGGACACGAGCTGCCGACGACGGTCCTCGGGATCGGTGGTGCGCGCGATCAGGCCCGCGTCGCTCAGCTTGTTCATGCTCACCGTCAGGGACTGCACGCGGACGTGCATCCGGTCGGCGAGCTCGGCGACGGTCGTCGTACCGAGGCGGTCGAGATACCCGAGGACGGTGACCTGCGTCAGCGTCAGGCCGTGGTCGGGCCGGTGCAGTCGCGCCGCCCGGCCGACACCCATCACGGCCTCGCGAAGCCGCGTCGCATCGACATCGGACATGACAAGAGAATAGACGACATCGCGCCGGGAAAGACGAGGTGTCTCGGGTGTACATCCCGGAGATACCAAGAGTAGCCTTGGCATCATGCTGGTCCGCTGGGTTGTCCTCGTCGCCGTCACGGCGATCGCGACCCTCGGACTCGACCGGCTCCACGTCCCCTCCGCCGCGCTGTTCGCGGGCCTCGTCGTCGCGGCCGCGCTGGCACTGCTCGGCTGGGCCCCGACAGCTCGCCCGGGTGCCGACGACGACGCCCCCACCAAGCCGCCCATGCCGCGGGCCTGGGGCATCGCCGGACAGGGCGTCCTCGGCGTCTACATCGGCACGATGGTCCAGCCCGACGTCCTCGGAGGCCTCGCGTCCTCGTGGCTGCCCGTCGTCGTGATCGCACTCGGCACGCTGGTCCTCTCGGTCGGCGGCGGCGCCCTGCTGGGCCTCAACCGCCGCGTCGACTCGCTCACCGGATCACTCGCCCTCGTCGCAGGTGGGGCGTCGGGACTCGTGGCCCTGACCCGCGAACTCGGCGGCGACGAGCGCGTCGTCGCGGTGGTCCAGTACGTCCGCGTCGGGCTGGTCACCGTCACCATGCCGATCGTCGCGACGCTCGTCTTCGGTGCCCACACCTCCGGCGCGTCGTCGCCGAAAGCCGACGCCGGTCTCACCGACCAGGCGTGGGGCCTGCTCCTGCTCGCGGTGGGCATCGGGATCGGACTGACCGTCGGGAAGCTGATACGACTGCCCGCCGCCGGACTGCTCGGGCCGCTGATCGTCACCGTCGTCGCCGAGCTCACCGGCTGGGCCGGGCCCGCCGCCGTGCCGACGATCCTCGTGACCGCCGCCTACGCCGTGATCGGCTGGCAGGCGGGCCTCGGGTTCACCATGGCCGCGATGAAGGCGATCGGAAAGATCCTCCCCCACGCGGTCGCCCTGATCCTGCTCATCGGCGTCGGCTCCGCCGGACTCGGTGCGGCGCTGAGCGTCTGGACCGGCGAGAGCATGTTCGACAGCTACCTCGCGACGACGCCGGGCGGCATCTACGCGGTGCTCGCGGCGGCGGCCGCGTCGGGCTCGAACATCACGTTCGTGCTCGCGTCGCAGATCGTCCGGGTGCTCACGATGCTGTTCGTCGCACCGTTTGCCGCCCGCGCGTACCACCGCTGGCGCACGCGTCGTCACGACGCGACCGCGCCCGATCAGCGCGAACCGGCGCACGTCTGAGGCCCTCCAGGGCGTCGGCGCGTCCCGAGTAGGGTCGCGACCATGACCGATTCGTCCCGGGAATTCGACGTCGTCGTGTTCGGAGCCACCGGCTTCGTCGGCGCGCTCACCGCCGACTACCTCGCCCGCCACGCCCCCGCCGGCACCCGTGTCGCGCTGGCCGGGCGCAGCGAGACCAAGCTCGCGTCGGTCCGCCGCACCCTGCCGGAGTCCGCGCACGACTGGCCGCTGATCGTCGCCGACGCCGACTCGCCGTCGTCGCTCGACGCGATGGCCGCGCGGACCCGCGTGGTGTGCACCACGGTCGGGCCGTACCTGAAGTACGGCGAGCTGGTCCTGGCCGCGACGGTCAACGCCGGCTCCGACTACGTCGACCTCACCGGTGAGGTCCCCTTCGTGCGCCTGTCGATCGACAAGTTCGGCGAGCAGGCCGCGTCGAACGGCTCCCGCATCGTCCACTCCTGCGGCTTCGACTCCATCCCCTCCGACATCGGCGTCTACCTGCTGCATCGCGCGGTCGAGGAGGCCGGCGCGGGCGAGATGACCGACACCACCCTCGTCGTGAAGTCGTTCAAGGGCGGGGTCTCCGGCGGCACCATCGACTCGATGCGGGTCATCGCCCAGGAGGCCAAGGACCCGGCGACCCGACGGACCCTTCTCGACAAGCACGCGTTGTCGACCGGCCCGGGCGAGGCGCGACTGCGTCGCGAGGGCGAACCCAGCGACACCAAGCTGGTCCCGGCGTCGAGTGTCGACCCGTCGCTGAAGGGCACGCTGGCGCCGTTCGTCATGGCGTCGCACAACACCCGCATCGTCCGACGCAGCAATGCGTTGCTGGACAACGCCTATGGCGAGCGGTTCCGGTACTCCGAGGTGATGTCGGTGGGGTCGCTGCCGGTCGTCTCGACCATCGCCGCGGGCGCCGTCGCCGGCGGACTCGGGGCGTTCCTCGCGGCCATGGCGTTCACGCCGACCCGCAAGGTCCTCGACCGCATCCTCCCCTCCCCCGGATCCGGACCGAGCGAGAAGGCCCGCGAGACCGGCCATTTCACCTGCGACGTCTACACGACGACGACCACGGGCAAGCGGTTCTCGTCGCGCGTCTCGGCGAAGGGTGATCCCGGGTACAAGGCGACCGCGGTGATGCTCGGCGAGAGCGCGCTGACCCTCGCCCTGGACCGCGACAAGCTGCCGAACCTCACCGGTGTGCTCACCCCGGCCGCGGCGATGGGCGATGCCCTGGTCGACCGTCTGCGCGGCGCGGGCATGACGCTGACCGCCGGGCCGGTCGGCGCCACCACCACGGCCTGACCCGGCCGTGACGCCGCGCGTCCTGTTCGTCTGCACCGGCAACATCTGCCGGTCGCCGATGGCCGAATACCTACTGCGACACCGACTCCGCGACCATTCCGATGCGGTGTCGGTCAGCAGTGCCGGGGTCGCCGCTCTCGTCGACCACACCGTGCACCCGCTGACCGCGGAGGTCCTGGCCGAGCGGGGAATCGCCACCGACGGGTTCGCGGCCCGCTACCTCACACCGGCGATGCTGAACGAGGCCGACCTCGTCCTGGGCATGTCCCGCGAGCACCGCGACGCGGCGACGACGAAGGCGCCGGTGCGATGGAAGCGGATCGCGGTGGCCCGAGAGTTCGACGAGGCGATCGCCGTTCGCACAGCCGATCTCGCCGCCACCCGCTTCCCCGGCGATCGCAACCGGCCCGAGCTCGACATCGCCGACCCGATGGGGCGCCCGCGCGAGGAGTTCGACCGCGTCGCAGCCGAACTCGACCCGCTGATCGAGCGGCTCGCCGACTGGCTGATCGGCCTCCGGGGTCAGTAGGCCCCGCGGCTCGAGACCACCGTGCGGATCGTGCGCCACAGGATCGCGATGTCCTGGGCGATCGACCAGTTCTCGACGTAGCTGAGATCGAGCCGGACCGACTCCTCCCAGTTCAGGTCGGAACGGCCGGACACCTGCCACAGGCCGGTGATCCCGGGCCGCACCAGCATCCGTCGGGCGATGGGTCCGGTGTAGCGCTGCACCTCCGACGGCAGCGGTGGCCGCGGACCGACGAGACTCATCGATCCGCCGAGGACGTTGAAGAGCTGCGGCAGCTCGTCGAGGCTGTAGCGGCGCAGGAACTTCCCGACGCGGGTGACCCGCGGGTCGTCGCGCATCTTGAACAGCAGACCGGCGCCCTCGTTCTGCGCCTGCAGGGCGGCGAGTCTCGCGTCCGCGTCGACGCACATCGACCGGAACTTCCACATGGAGAACGGTTCGTTGTTCAGCCCCACCCGCTCGGCGCGGTAGAAGACCGGACCGGGCGAGTCGAGCTTGACCGCGATCGCACAGGCGATGAGGACCGGCGCGGCGAGGATCACCGCGGCGAGCGACCCGAGCCGGTCGACGGTCGCCTTCATGATCCGGTTGGCGCCCTGATAGGTCGGCTTCTCGACGTGCAGGAGCGGCAGCCCCGCGACGGGACGGACCAGCATCCGCGGTCCGGCGACGTCGACGACACCGGGGTCTACGACCATGTCGACGTGCAGACCCTCGAGCTCCCAGGACAACTCGCGCATCGCGGAGTGCCCGAGGACCTCGGCGGAGGTGACCGCGACCGTCGTCGCCCGCGACGCGACGACCGCGTCGCCGGCCTGGGAGAAGTCACCGAGGACGGGGACGCTGTGGTCGCCGATGGTGATCTCGGTGCGGGTGCCGGGCGTCGGCAGGCACACCCCGACCACCTCGAAACCGAGCTGCGGGTTGCGGGCCAGGTGCGCGATGAGCGGCCGCGCGGAGCGCTCGCCACCGATGACGAGTACGTGGTTCAGGCAGGCGCGACGACGTCGGGACGCCTTGAGGTCGAGGCGCCACAGGAAGTGGGACAGCAGCAGTCCCACCGTCCCGAGCGGCAACGCGAGCGCGATGAAGCCGCGCGCGATGTTCAGCTTGAGCAGCAGGTCGACGATGGCGAGCAGGCCGAACAGCGTGAGGCTGGCGCTGACCACGCGACTGAACTCCGTCGGTCCGCTGCCGATGATGCGCAGGTCGGCGACGCGGGTGATGTTCAGCAGCACCACCCACAGGCCCGCGATGAGCGTGGCGACGAGGACGGCCGGGATCTCGAGACGCGCGACGGGGATGGTGAGTTCGGTGCCGAAGCGGGCGATCTCCGCTGCGACGACGGCCACGACCACCACGATCGCGTCGGTGACGAGGAGACGTCGGCGGTACCGGTCGGCCCACGTGGTGAGGCGTTCCCGGGTACGGGGTCGGATGGTGCGACGCGCGGGAACCCGGCCGGTGATCCGCTCGCGGGCGCTCGTCTCGGCCGTCATCACGCTCCCCTCACATCACGAACACCCCAGTGCCTTTCGGCCCCGGACGTGCACCGCGAATTACTTGCATCATGCCAATATTTCGACGATGACAAGTAATTCGAATGCGCCACATCGCGCGTCAGATGAACGCATGACAACTGCTTTCGACCCGACTCGCTGAACCTATATTCTCCGACCGTCACCCGCAACCGATCGGGCGGAACTCACGCATCCGACGGACAAGCAGGTCGATGTGACGCTGTCGCGACGTCGGGATGAACGGGCGGAAAAGCCCTGCTAGGGCTGGCCGGGCTTGAGGGCGACGAACAGCCCGTCTGCCTCGGCGCACAGTCGGTCACCGTCGTGCATTGTCGCGGTGACGAAGATTTTACGTCCGTCTATCCGGTCGATTCCCGTGCGAACAGTGAGATCGCGATAAAGCGGCGTTATCGATCGATAATTCACCGTCAAATAGGCGGTTCTGGTCACTTTTCCGGAGGAGAGTGCGCCGGTCATTCCGAGGAGATCGTCGAATGCGAGACCGATGTAGCCACCGTGCGCGGCATTGTTGCCACCGAGGTGGAACCGGGAGAAGCGGACCGTCGCCTCGACACCGGTCTCGTCGGCCTTGCTGACCTCGTAGGGCGGGAGGGTGATGTTGCCGCGCGCGGGCAGGTCGATACGTGTGCCCGACGGTGCGTTCCACTCGTCGATCGCGACCGCGCCGAGCTCGTCGTTCATCAGCGCGAGGGACGCGATCATGCGGTCGACGAGTTCCTCGCTCGGTTCGGCCGCGCGCACCCGGTCCATGAACAGTCGCACCGCGTCGACGAACTCCCCGTACCGCGGGCCGCCGCGGTCGGTGTTGATGGCCATGTCGGTGCGGAAGCCGCCCTCGTGCGCGTCGTCCTGGGTGGTCGCACCGGTCTCACTCATCGCCTCACGCTATCGGTAGCGCGTCGGGGACCACGCAGGCGCGTCACTAGGCTCGACAGGATGAGCGACGCCACCGAGTCCCCGTTCCAGCCCGAGCAGTGGGCGGCCGTCGAGGGATTCGACGACCTCACCGACCTCACCTACCACCGCCACACCGGGGACGGTCGGGAGAACGGGATCGTGCGGATCGCCTTCGACCGTCCGGAGGTGCGCAACGCGTTCCGCCCGCACACCGTCGACGAGCTGTACCGCACCCTCGACCACGCCCGGCGCACACCGGACGTCGGGACAGTGCTGCTGACCGGCAACGGACCGAGCCCGCGCGACGGCGGATGGGCGTTCTGCAGCGGTGGCGACCAGCGGATCCGCGGGCGGTCGGGATATCAGTACGCCGGGGGCGAGACCGCCGACTCCGTGGACTCGGCGCGCGTCGCCGCCGAGGGCGGTCGGCTGCACATCCTCGAGGTGCAGCGGCTGATCCGCACGATGCCGAAGGTCGTCATCGCCGTCGTCGGCGGGTGGGCGGCCGGCGGCGGGCACTCGCTGCACGTCGTCTGCGACCTCACCATCGCCTCGCGGCAGCACGCGCGGTTCAAGCAGACCGACGCCGACGTGGGGTCCTTCGACGCCGGGTACGGCAGCGCCTACCTGGCCAAGCAGGTCGGACAGAAGTTCGCCCGCGAGATCTTCTTCCTCGGCCGCAGCTACGACGCGGAGACGATGCAGCGGATGGGCGCGGTGAACGAGGTCGCCGACCACGCCGACCTGGAGAACACCGCCGTCGAGTGGGCCCGCGCCATCAACGGCAAGTCCCCCACCGCCCAGCGGATGCTGAAGTTCGCCTTCAACCTCACCGACGACGGGCTGATGGGCCAGCAGGTCTTCGCCGGCGAGGCCACCCGCCTGGCCTACATGACCGATGAGGCCGTCGAGGGCCGCGACGCCTTCCTCGAGAAGCGCGACCCCGACTGGACCGCGTTCCCGTACTACTACTGACCGGCGGTCGTCACAAACGTCCGGCATGGGCGCCAGGAGGGCATATCGCCCTCTGCTCGCCTGGAGCGGTCGTTTGTGACGGGAATCGGAACCGCGGGCGGATTTCTCGCGTCCAATGCACGTGGACACCAGGGTGTACTCGCGGCAGCAGCTGGTCGAGATGCACGGCACCGCGCAGTTCCGTCGGCTGGTCGCCGCAGGCGCCCTGACCCCGGTTCGGCGGGGCTGGTACGCCGGGCCCGATGCGACGCCGCGGGTTGTCGAGGCGGTGCGTGCCGGTGGCGCTTTGAGCTGCGTGTCGGCGCTGGCCGTGCGCGGCCTCTGGATGCCGCCGGGGTACTCGGATCGGGTGCACCTCCGCGCGTCGAAGCACCTGTCGACGCACCGCAGCTGTCGCCTGCCCGGCGGGGTGCAGCCGGTCACCTCGGCCATCGACAGCCTCGGCGATGCCTTGGCCTGCGCGTCCCTGTGCATGACCGACGAGGACTGGGTCATCGTCGTCGACTCCGCCCTGAACAAGCACACGCTGACGATCCCTCGCCTGCAGGAGCAGATGGGTGTCGTCTCCGCGCGGATGCGGCGGTTGATGGCGCGGTGCGACGGACGGTCGCAATCGGGAACGGAGTCCGCGGTGCGGTTCCGTCTCCAGTCGAGGCGGGTCGTGGTGGAGGTGCAGCCGGATGTGCCGACGGTCGGGAGGGTCGACCTCCGCGTCGGACGCATCCTCATCGAGTGCGACAGCGTCGAACACCACACCGGCATCGAGACCTACCAGAAGGACCGCAACCGTGACCGTGCCGCCGTCCTCCGCGGCGAGGCGACCTGGCGGGTCACCTACAAGGACGTCTTCGTCGACTGGGCGACCGCCGGTCGGGACCTCTTCGGCCTGATCGCCGCGGACAGACATCGCGACCGCCGTCAGAAACGTCCGGCATAGGTGCGCAGAGGGCAATATGCCCTCTGCTCGCGCCCAGCAGACGTTTGTGACGACTCACCGGTCCGACAACCGCCGATCGAGGATCCGGGTGGCGATGGGGACGGCGACGGCGAGGATGACCGCGGAGCAGATCATGGTGTAGGCCTGGGCGTGTTGGGATGCCCAGGTGATCGGTTCGCGCACAGAGGGATTGGCCGAGATCGGGTTGCCGAAGCCCTGGCGGAAGCTGCGGGCGACGGCGGTGACGGGGTTCCACGAGGCGAGGAAGCGCAGCGGCTCGGGCAGCAGCCGCGACGGGATGAACGCCGACGACACGAAGCTGACGGGGAACACCACCGTCATCAGCAGGGTCTGCGCGGCCTGCGCCGACGCGCTGACCAGCCCGATGATCGCGCCCACCCACGACAGCGCGAACCCGAACACCAGCGCCGTCCCGAACGACCCGACGGCGAACCAGAACCCCTCGGAGATCCGGAACCCGACCGCGTACCCCGCCGCGGTCATCACGGCCAGCCCGACGACGTTGATCGTCAGGTCGGAGACGGTGCGGCCCACGATGATCGCCATCCGCGACATCGGCAGCGACCGCATCCGGTCGACCATCCCGGCGGCGAGATCCTCCGACAACCCCAGCGCGGTGTACCCGGCGTTGAACGTGACGGTCTGCGCCATGATCCCGCCGATCAGGAACTCCCGGTAGCGATCTCCCCCGAGCGCGTCACCGAACACGTACGAGAACAGCAGCACGAACATCAGCGGCTGCAGCACCACCCCGAGCAGCATCTGCAGGTTCCGCGCGATGATCCGCAGGTTCCGCACCGCGACGACCTCGCAGTCGACGAGGAACGGCACCACTCCCCGATCGCGCACCACCGCGGCCGTCACGACGCCCCGCCGTCGACGGTCAGCGAGCGGAACGCGTCGTCGAGCGAGGGCTCGCGCACCGACGCCTCGGCGACGGCGATCCCCGCGACCGCCAGCGCCGACACCACGGCAGCGACAGCCTCGGCCCCGTCGAGCGCCTCGACGGTCACCACGTCCCCGACCACCTCGACGGACACGTACCCGTCCCCGACAGCCTCGTGGACGCGCCTCGCGTCGACATCCGACGCCAGCCGCACGGTCACCGTCGACGTCCCGAACCGTTGCTTCAGCTCCTCCGGTCCGCCACGTGCGACGACCGCCCCGCGGTGGATGACGGTGACGTCGTCGGCGAGACGGTCGGCCTCCTCGAGGTACTGCGTCGTCAGCAGCACGGTGCTGCCCTCGGCGGCGAGGTCGCGCACCGACTCCCACAGCGTCTCGCGACTCGGCGGGTCCAGGCCGGCGGTCGGCTCGTCGAGCACGACGACGGGCGGCCCGGCGACCAGCGCGCCCGCGAGGTCGAGCTTGCGGCGCATCCCACCCGACCAGGTCCGCACCCGACGGCCGGCCGCGTCGGCGACACCGAAGCGTTCCAGCAGTTCGTCGGCCCGACGACCCGACGCCCGCCGACCGAATCCCGACAGCCGCGCGATCATCGCGAGATTCTCGCGCCCGGTCAGCGAGTCGTCGACGGTGGCGTACTGCCCCGACAGCCCGAGCAGCCCGCGGGCGCGGTGCGGTTCGGCGACGACGTCGACCCCGGCGACGCGCACAATGCCCGACGCCGGCCGGACGAGCGTGGCGATGGTCCGCACCGTGGTCGTCTTGCCGGCGCCGTTGGGCCCCAGCAGCGCCATCACCGACCCCGCCGGCACCGACATCGACACCCCGTCGACGGCGACCGCGTCCCCGAACGCGACGGTCAGGTCGTCGACCTCGAGCGTCATGTCGGCCCCTGTGAGGACCGTCTCGCACCCGGCCGACCCCCGCGGGGGTTGGCTATCGTCGTCGCATGCTGCGGATCGCTCGACGCACCGTCGTCGCGGTCCTGACCGTGGTGGTGTTCCTGGCGCTGGTCGGCCTGCCGTTGTTCGTGTTCCCCGCCGTCGCCGACGACCCGAAGCGCGTCGACGTGATCATGGTCCTCGGCGGTCGCCAGGACGGCCGGGAGGAGTACGCCATCTCCCTCGCCGACCAGGGGCTCGCGAGGACGGTCCTGGTGTCGGACCCCTACACCCGCCCCGACACCTACATGGAGGCCATCTGCGACACCCCGCACCGCGTTCGGGTCGTCTGCTTCGACCCCCAGCCGCGCACGACGCGCGGCGAGGCACGGTTTTTGCGGGACGAGGCACAGCGCAACGGCTGGCGCTCGGCGATGGTGGTGACGTTCAGCCCGCACGTCACCCGATCCGACTTCATCATCGGCCGGTGCTTCCCAGGGGATCTCGTGATGGTCGACTACCGCGAGCGACTGCCGCTCACCTACTGGGCGTGGATGTACGTCTACCAGACCGCCGGTTTCGTCCGGGCGGCGTTCCAGTCGGGCTGCTGACGTCACTTGCATCGCGGCACATCGACGGACACGGTCGGGGTGTCGACGAGCGGCTGCACCGGCACGATCGGAGCACCCTTCGCCGACGTCGGCTCGATCACCGTGAACACGACGGTCGCAGTCGCACCGGGCTTCACCCGCGCCTGCGCGGTGGCGTGCATGTGCCCGAGTTCCGTTCCGCTGCCGTACAACGTGGGTTGACCGTCGACGGTGACGCTCTTGAGCACCGACCCGTTCGTCGCGTTCAGCGTGATGTTCGCGTAGTTCGTGCCGGGCGTGATCCGCTTGTCCGGGTTGCCGAGCCCGCCGATCACGTATGCCGGCAACGACAGGTCCTTCACCGTGTTGATCAGCTTCACGGTCACCGTCGACTCTCGGGTGTTGCCGGTGCAGGTCGACGAGCGGTAGGCGATGTCGCGCTTGAGGTAGTAGTCGATCTTGTTGCCGGCCAGGTTGCCGATGGCCACCTCGGCGTACGGCGCGCTGGTCTCGATCACGTTGTGCGCCAGGCCCGACTTCTCCAGCAGCGCCTGCTCGTTCGCGCGGGTGCTGTAGACCATCAGCCGACGCTCGTGCACAGCGCGGCCCAGCGCCTCGAGGACCGCGCCGGTGTTGCCGCGGGCGGCGCTCACCGACGTGATCGCCTTCGCAGCGATCTCCTGCAGGTACGCCTTGCGAGCGGGGTTGTCGCCGCCGAAACGCTGGTACGACGTGGACAAGGTGACCGGCACGACGGTGTCGGCGGTGATCTGCTCGCCGTCGTCGAGCCGGATCGGCCCGGTGGCCTTGAGCAGGTAGCTCAGCGCGATCGGGTCGGTGGCCAGCGCGCCGTCGAGCCGCTCGCCGGACTGCTGCTGCCACATCGACATCCAGATCTGCGCCGCGTACGGGAAGTGCGCACTGGCGTTGCTGTTGCGGGAGTCCGTGTAGGGGCGGCTGATGCCGTAGTTCAGCGTGAAGTCGTCGCCCAGGTTGATCGGTCGCGCCGGTGCCCGCAGCGTCGTGTTCGCACCGAGGTTGTCGACGTCGACCCGGCCGTTGCGAGCACTGACCACGCCGTAGGCGCCGAGAAGTCCACCGGTGGCGCGCGATTCGGCGGGTGTCTGGAACGCGAAGAAGTAGCGGCGGGTCTCGGTGGCGCCCAGCATCGGCGGGAGGAGCTGCGCGGCGGTGTCGGTGCCGCGGATGAAGCGGCTGGTCTTCTGCGTCTGCGACGCGAGTTGTGTTCGGGCGTCGGACACCTGGCCGAGCCACGACCCGTCGATCGACTGGGCGCGGGCGTCGATGCGTTCGGCGGCGTCGGCGATCTGACCCAGCTGCTGCTGGTTCTGGGCGAGCAGCGTCGTGTCGATGCCCTTGTCGCCGCTGCGCAACCGGCTCGGGTCGAGGGTGGTCGCGAGGGTGGCGATCGGCTTGAGCACCTGTGTCGACAGGTCGGAGACGACGTCGGAGATGTCGCTGACCGACTTCAGCGGTGAGCCGAGACCAGGGATGGCCGCGGCCACCGACCACACCGGGTCGTGGGTCTTGGAGTGCGCGCTCGACGCTGCCGACTCCGCGGCCGCGGCGGCCTGCTGCGCCTTCGCGACGTCGCCGTCCAGCACGACGGTACGGGCGGCGGACGCCTGCGTGCGTGCGGTCTCGAGGTCGCTCTTGGCCGACACGGCCCGGTATGCGATCCACGCCAGCGCCAGGATGACGATCAACAGCACGACGGCCACCACGATGAGGACGGTGCGCCGGCGCCGCCGCGGTCGTCGCGTCGTGGTGGTCTGGGCGGTCATCGCTCCCCCTGGTCTCGGTCGGTCCCGTGGCTGTCGGCGTGTGTGGTGGTGACGTCGGCGAGCATCTCACCGATCGCGCGCATCGTCGCGGGCTCGCCGAGATCGGCGTGGGTGGCGTCGACGTCGAGGACGGTCACCGCGCCGCGCAGAGCGGGCCGCCAGCGGTCGACGGCGGCGTCGTCGGTGTCGGCCGCGACGACGAGCACCGTCCGGCCAATCTGGGTGGTCTCGGGTGCGAACTCCCCGGCCGATCGGATGAGGTCCTCGACGCGCCACAGATAGCGGTCGAAGCGGCGGGGGTCGGCGGCGCGCAGCGCGTCGGCCGTCGCGGGGTCGATCGCGGCGACGTCCTCACCGGCCGAGGTCACGTCGACGCCGACCCGCGCGTCGAGGAGGACCAGCAGGTCGACGGTCTCGCCCGCCTCGACGGCCAGTCGGGCCATGGCGTGGGCGATCTGTCCGCCGACCGACCACCCGCCGAATCGGTACGGGCCGTGCGGTTGCCGCTCGCGGACCGCCGCGAGATGCGCGACGGCGAGGGCGTCGACGCTCGACGGCGCGGACGTGTCGCCGTCGAGGAGGTCGGGGATCTGCAGGCCGAACACCGTGCCCCCGACGGCCTCCGAGAGCGGAACATACGTCGACGCCAGTCCGCTCGCCGGGTGGACGAGCCACAGCGGAACGTCTGCACGCTCGGCGGGATCTACCGCACGCTCGGCGGGATCTACCGCACGCTCGGCGGGATCTACCGCACGCTCGGCGGCTGGCGGCCCGGGGTGGGGCGCGGTGAGGTCGACGACGTGGGCCAGCAGCGCCGCGATCTCGGCGGGGATGTCGTCGGTGCCGCCGGCGTCGATCACCGCGCTCAGCGTCCCGGGGGTCGGGTGCGACACCACTGCCGCCAACCCGACGTCGGCGCCGAACCGCTCTCGAAGGACCGTGACCAGCGGGATCAGCTGCAACGACGTGCCGCCGACGGCGAAGAAATCGTCGTCGACGCCGATGGAGGCGTCCTCGAGCACCGCGCGGTACGCCGCGACGACTGCCTCCTCGGTCGCGGTCCGCGGGGCGTTTCCGGTCCCACCCCACTCGGGCGCCGGCAGCGCGACGGCGTCGAGCTTCCCGACCGGCGTCACCGGGAGGTCGTCGACGACGATCACCTGCGCGGGCACCAGGTGGGACGGCAGCAGCGCGGCCATCGACGCGCGGATCTCGCCGCCCGTCCGATCGGCGACGGCGTACGTGATCAGCGTGTCCCCCGCCGGCCCGGCGACGACCACCGTCGCCGACTGCGCCGCCCCGGCGGCCCGCACCGCAGCGTCGACCTCACCGAGTTCCACACGAACACCACGGATCTGGACTTGCTGGTCGGCGCGGCCGACGAACGCCAGACCCGCCGCGGTACGTCGCACGAGGTCGCCGGTGCGGTACATCCGGGCGCCGTCGTCGGTGGCGACGAACCGCGACGCCGTCAGCGCGGCGTCGACGTAGCCCTGCGCCAGCGCGGGTCCGAGGAGGTACAGCTCGCCGATGCAGCCGTCGGGGACGGGTCGCAGGCGTCGGTCGAGCACGGCGATCCCGATGCTGTCGGCCTGTGTCCCCACCATCGGCCCCGGGACGGGTCGCTCGTAGAACCACGCCCAGCAGACCATGATCGTCGACTCGGTCGGGCCATACACGGTCGCGACCGCCCGCCCCTGCGACCACCGTCGGACGAGGTCGACCGGTACCGCCTCACCCCCGACCTCGACCTGACGAAGCGATGGCAGCACGGCAGGATCGAGCGTCGCCAGCACCGTCGGCGACGTGAACAGCGTTGTCGCACCCAGCCGGGCCAGCTCGGCGGTCCCAGCCTCCCCGCCGACGCGGTCGGGCGCGATCACCGACAACCGCGCGCCCGAGCCGGCTGCACGGACCAGTTCCATCACCGAGGCGTCGAAGCTCGGCGACGCATGGTGGGCGACGCGGTCGTCGGAGGTCAGCCGCGACTCGACGGGGTCGGCGAACAGCGACAGCCCGCGATGCGTGACGACGACGGCATTGGGTGTCCCCGTGCTGCCCGAGGTGAAGATGACGTAGGCGGCGGCGTCGATGTGCGGAGCGGCCCAGCCGATCTCGACGTCTGCGTCGTCGACGTCCACACCGACGGCGACGACACCGTCGGGGGCCGGTCCGTCGACCACGGCGACCGTGACGCCGGCGATCGCGGTCATGCGCGCCATACGGTCGGTCGGGAACAGCGGGTCGACGGGGACCATCACCGCACCGATACGCGTGATCGCCCAGGTGGCGACGACCGACGCCACCGACCGCGGCAGCATCATCGCGACCCGGTCGCCGGGCCGCACCCCCGTGTCGACGAGTCGCGCCGCCACCCCAGCAGAGCGCCGATCGAGGTCGGAGTAGGTCAGCTGCACCACGCCGTCGTCGACGGCGATGTCGTCGGGGAACGACGACGCCGCGCGGGCGAACACACCCGGCAGGGTGACCTCCGACCGCTGCATCAACACCGACCGGTCGACGGCGTCACGGGCGACCTCGGCGGCGCTGCGTAGGTCGACTGCGTCGAGCGGTGAGCCGGCAGGCAGCGTGACGAGGGCGGTCACCGCGCGCAGCCAGCGCTCGCCGAACGCCTCCGCGGTGGCGCGGTCGAACAAGGCGGTGGCGTAGGTGACGATCGCCGACCCGTCGGGAGCGATGGTGAACTGCAGGTCGAACTCAGAGGGTGCGGAGGCCGCGTCGACGTCGGCCGCACCGATCGGCAACGCGGGCAGCACATCCGGCGCGAGAGACAGCAGCACCTGCACCAGCGGGTGCCGCCCCGGATCGCGGGGAGGCCGCATCGCGGCGACCACCTCGTCGAATCCGACGAGCGTCGACGCGATCGCCGGGGTGTCGGCGTCGCGGACGTCCCGCAGCAGATCGTCGACGGTGCCGGACCGACGGACACGCGTGCGCAGGACGACCGTGGACACGAACATCCCGACCACACCGGCGATCTCGGGCTGCGACCGCACCGAGACCGGCGAGCCGACGGCGACGTCGTCGGTCCCGACGGCCGCCGCGAGGGTGAGGGCCAGTGCCGCGTGCCACAGGTGGAACGCGGTGACCCCGGCGAGCCGCGCCCGGGCATCGATCGCGTCCGCGACAGCCGGGTCCAGGGCGACGCGCACCGCGGCGGTCTGCAGCGACCGGTCCCCGGTGCGTGGCCGGTCGGTCGGGATGTCGAGCACACCCGACCACCCGTCGAGCGCGGCCACCACCCGCGCCCGCTCCGCGGCCCGGACCGCCACGGGGATGGACTGTTCCGCCAGCGACCACTGGCGGTAGGTGACGTCGAGCGGTGTGAGCCATCGTCCGGCGAGCGCATGGGTGAGGTCGGCGACGAGGAGTCCCGCCGACTGCCCGTCGAGCGACAGGTGGTGCGCGACGAGGACCAGCAGCCGCTCGTCGCCGGCCACCACGACGGCCACCCGCACCGGGGGTTCCGCGGTGACGTCGAACGGGGCCGCGAGGTGCCCGAGCAGCGCGGCGGGCGGGTCGGCGATCGCGTCCTGCCACGACCGACCCCTCAGGTTGACGGTGAGCACCTCCGGCCGGAACGACGGCAGCACCACCTGACACGGCTGACCGTCGACGATCGGGTACACCGTCCGCAGCGGCTCGTGCCGGTCCACCACGGCGTGCACGGCGGCGGCGATCGCGTCGTCGGAGACACCGGCCGGTACGGGCACGACGACCGGCACCGCGTAGACCGCCGTGGCGGACTGCTCGCGGAGCAGCCTGTCGGCGAACCAGATCCGCCGCTGCGCGGTGGTCATCGGGACCGGTGTCGACGGGCGCACCGCTGCGGCGACGACGACGCGCGCGAGCGCAGCCGCCACCGGGTCCCCCGCGGTCTCCGGCGTCCCGGCCAGTGCCGCGGCCAGACCCGACGCCGTGGGGTGCGCGAACACCTCCGACACCGGGACACGACGGCCGGTCCGGCGTGCGAGCGCGGCGACCACCTGCGTCGTCGACAGCGACGTACCGCCGAGGCCGAAGAAGTCGTCGTCGGGTCCGACCGTCGCGACGTCGAGCACCTCGGCGAACACCGCCCGGACGACGGACACGTCGACGGTGTCCTCGTCGGCCCTCTCGACCACGACCGGACTCGACGGCTGCACCGCGGACAGGCCGTCATCGATCGCGGGGAACGGCGCATCCGGCGCCTGCGCAACGGCGGCGAGGAGCCCGACCAGGTGGTCGGCGAGCGCCTGCGCCGTCGACGACGGCACCGGGGCCGCGTGCAGGACGATCAGTTGCAGCCCGCCCGACGGCTGCGGGGCCAGGATCACCTCGAGGTCGAACTTCGCCGCCACCAGGGTGTCCACGTCACCGACCGGCTCGATCCGGCTGTCCCCGAGCGTGATCCCCTGCTCGATGAGCGCCGGGTCCAGCACGGCCAGCGCCTCCTGCTGGACGACGAGCACCGAGACGAGTGGGTCGTGGCTGCCGCGGTGGTCGGGACGCACAGCGCGGGCGACGGCGTCGTAGGGCACACCGTCGTGGGATGTCGCGGTGAGGTCGGCGTCGCGGACAGCGGTGATCGCCTCCCGCACCGCCAGCCCAGCCTCGAGGGCTGTGCGCAGCACGACGGTGTTGACGAACATCCCGACGACGGGCTCCATCGCAGGATCGGCCCGCCCGAGGACCGGGGCGCCGACCACCACGTCGGCGCTGTGGTTCCACGCCGCGAGAACCGTTGCGACCGCGGTGTGCACGACGTGGAAGACGGACGCACCCACCTCCTGGGCAACGGCGGTGACCTGCGCGGTGAGGGCGTCGGGCAGCTCGACCACCACCCGTCCACCGGGACCGTTGCGGGCGTCGTCGTGGCCGGGCAGTCGGAGCGGCTCTCCGATGCCGGCGAGATTCTGATGCCAGAACCGCAGCTGCCGGCCGTATTCCGAGTCGGGATCGTCGGGATCGCCGAGGCGCCCGAGCTGCCAGCGGGTGACGTCGATGTACGTCAGTTCCGGCGACGGGAGATCGTCGTCGGTGGTGTACGCGATCACCAGGTCGCCCAGCAGCGTCCGCAGGGAGAAGCCGTCGACCGCGACGTGGTGCATGACGACCACCAAAAACCACGCCTCCGCGTCCTCGACGACGGCCGCCCGGAACGCCGTCTCCGACGTGAGATCGACCGGCGCTGTGACGAACTGGGCAACGCTGTCGAGTCCGCCCTGCAGCATCACCGGGAGTTCGACGGACTCGGGTGGGAGCACCACCTGACGGGGCCCGTCGGCGGTGTCGGGGAAGACGGTACGCAGGCTCTGGTGTCGCATCGCGACGCGTCGCACCGCGCGCCGGATCCGCTCGACGTCCGCCGATCCGACGATCCGCGCGACGACCGGCACGGTGTAGGCGGTCGACGTCGGCTCCAGCCGGTTGAGGAACCACATGCGTCGCTGCGGGTAGGCCAGCGGGGTGCTCGCGGGTGTCGGCAGGTGGACGGGCCGCACGCCGCGGGCGTCGAGGGCCGGCATCGCGTCCAACTCGGCGGCGAGGTCGGCGACAGTCCGCGCGTCGAAGATCTGTCGCACGGTGACATCGCGGCCGGTGGCCTCCCGCAGCCGGCCGACCACCCGCGTCGCCGAGAACGACGACCCACCGACGGCGAAGAAATCCGTTCCGGTGTCGATGCTCTCGGGGTCGACTCCGATCACGTCGGCCCACACCGCGACGATCGCGAGTTCGGTGGGCGTGCGCGCCGGGCGGCCGCGTGGCACCGATGGCATGGGCAGCGCACGTCGATCGATCTTGCCGTTGGCGGTGAGTGGTAACTCGTCGAGGACGGTGATGAGTGCCGGGACCATCCCGCGCGGCAGCGTCTCCCGCAGGGATCGACGGATCTCGTCGACGTCCATCGAGGCGCCCGTGTCGAGGACAACCCAGGCGGCGAGCACCTCCGCTCCCGCCGGGGTGCGGACGAGGTCGGCCAGCGCGTCGCGGACGCCGTCGATCGAGGTGAGTGCGGCATCGATCTCGCCTGGTTCCACGCGGAGTCCGCGCACAGCGAGTTGAGAGTCGCTGCGCCCGTGGGTGACCAGTGCGCCATCGGCACGGCGGTGGACCAGGTCGCCGGTGCGATACATGCGGGTGCCGGGTGTGGCGGGGTCGGCGACGAACCGCTCGGCGGTGAGGTCGGGACGTCCGAGGTACCCCCGTGCCAGGGACGCTCCCCGGATGTACAGCTCACCGACGGTGTGATCGGCCACAGGACGGAGACGACTGTCGAGGACGACCGCCTCCGACCCCGCCACGGCGTGACCGACGTCGACGGGCCCGTCGTCCATGTCGAGATCGGTGGTGACGACGACGGTGGTCTCCGTGGGCCCGTAGAGGTTCACGAGCTGCCGGCCTGGCGACCACTGGGCGGCGAGGCGCCGGGGTACGGCTTCACCGCCGACACCCATCAGTCGAACCGCCCGCATCCGGGCGGGGTCCAGGGTGCTCAGCACGGCAGGTGTCGAGAACATCGTGTTCACGCCGGCCGCGTCGATGAGCTCATGCATCGCGTCGCCACCGATGACGTCCGGCGGACACACGATGACACGGCCGCCCGACGAGAAGCCCAGCATCAATTCGATGATGTGGGCATCGAACGACGGTGCGTAGTTGTGCAACAGCACCGTCTCCGGGTTGAGCGGGAGTCCCGCCAGCATGCTCGACACCATCGGCGCCACGCCGCGGTGCGTGACCGCCACACCTTTCGGCGCCCCCGTCGAGCCCGAGGTGAACACGACATAGGCCAGGTCGTCGAGACCGAGCGACGCGGGGCCACGCGCAGACGGCGCGCTCTCGGGGACCTCCTCGAGCGGCACGACGATTGCCGCGCCGAGTGCGTCGGCGACGTCGTCGACGGGGTACCCGGGCGCAGTGAGCACGACGGTGGGCGTGGCGGCCGACAGGATTCGGGTGCGACGCAGAGGCGGGTCGGCGGGGTTGATCGCCAGGAACGCCGCCCCCGCGTAGCTGATGCCCCAGGTGGCAGCCACCGACCATGCCGACCGCGGTGCGTGCGTGGCCACCACGTCCCCCCGGCCGACGCCGCGTACCCGCAACGCGGCCGCGATCGCGCGAGCCCACGCGTCGAGCTGCGCGTAGGTGAACGCCCGGCCCCCGTCGACGAGCGCCACGTTGTCGGCATACCGCTCAGCTGCAGCCGACAGGATCCCCCCGACCGTGCCGGCCAGGCCGGCCCTGTCGGCCGTCCCCGTCACCCCCGTTCGTTGGGCAGCAGGAACCGTCTGTTGGGCAGCAGGAACCGTTCGTTGGGCAGTTGCGTCGACGAGAACGTCCCCGACGACCACGCCCGGCTCCGACAGCGCCGCCGACAGGACGCGCACGACGTCGTCGACGAGACCCTGCGTGACGGACTCCTCGACGGTCGAGGGCCGGTAGACCAGCGCGATGCGCAGTCCGGCCTCGACGACCGCGACGGAGAAGTCGAGTCCGAAGACAGTCCGCAACAGCCCCGACCGCGCGAGCGTCTCGACGTCGGTGGCCAGGGCCAGGCTGCCGTCCCGATCGGTCATCAGGTCCGACAGCACGATCGCGGTCAGCGCGCGCCCGGCGGTGGTGCGGTCGGGGTCGGCGATGGCCGCGATGTCGGCGGCGGGAAGGTCGGCGTGCGCGAACGCATCGAGGTCGGCGGCGGTCACCGCCCCGACAACCTCCCGGAAGGGCCGGTCGATGTCGATCGCCGTGCGCAGCGGCACCGTCCGCGCGAACATGCCGACGGTATCCGCGACAGCGGCGTCAGCGCGCCCCGACGTCGCCGTCCCGATCACCACATCCGACGACGCGCTGCGTCGCGCGAGCACCGAGGCCAGCGCAGCGTGCACCGCGATGAACACCGTCGTCCGGTGATGGATCACCCAGTCCCGCAACGACTCGAGCTCACCGAGCACCGCGACGGCGATCGAGCTCGCCTCCTCCGACCGCTCGCCGACGCTCGACGCGACGCCCGGCAGCCGCAGCGGCTGGATCGGCTCGACGAACACCCCGGACCAGAAACGACGCAAGTCTTCCGCGCGGGCGGCGAGCATCGACCGGTACCACTGCGTGTACGACGCGAAATCGACCGAGTCCGAGGGGCCGTCCGTCGAACCACCTGCCAGCGCAGCGATCTCCCGCTCCAACACGGCGACCGAGTGCCCGTCGGCGGCGATGTGATGGATGACCGCGCCGACGACGAGCCCGTCCCCGGTGTCGGCGACGCGCACCCGCCACGGCGGCGCGGCGGCGAGGTCGAACGGCGCCAGCACCTCGGCGACCACCTCGACCATGTCGTCGACGCGCCGTGGCTCGAGATCGATCACGACGTCGTCGAGGTCGACGAGCTCCTGACGCGGACCCAGATCGTCGACGGGATACCGCGTCCGCAACGCGTCGTGCCGGGAGACGAACCCGCGAACCCGCTCGACCAGCTCTGCGCGCGACCCCTCGTCGAGCAGCAACTCCGCCACCGACGGATCCAGCGGCACCGCCCCCACAAGGTGGTGCCCCGTGTCGTCGGGGTGGAGCGTCCACTGCAGCCAGATCTCCTCCTGCTGCGGCGTCAACGGCAGGCGATCGGGCCGGGGCATGGGCACCGGGCCGGGGGCCGGCACCACCCCGACGTCGTGCGACGCGTCGACGAGTCCGGCCAGCGCCGCGATCGTCGGGTGCTCGAACACCGACCGCACGCTGATGGAGGTGCCCGCCACCTCCGACAGCGCGGCGGCGAGCCGGGCTGCGGTCAACGACGACCCGCCGAGCGCGAAGAAGCTCGAATCATGCCCCAGCACTGCGAGATCAGTACCGGTCAGATCGGCGACGACGCCCGCGACCACCTCTTCCTGCGGGGTCAGCGGCCGATCCGACGCGCCCGTCGACTCGGCGACACGCAGCAACGCAGCCGCGTCGACCTTGCCGGTCGGCGTGAGCGGCCACTCCCCGATCGCCACCACTGTCGCCGGGACCGACTGCGCCGGCAGGGAACCGGCGACCGCGGCTCGCACCGCATCGACCTCGACGTCCCCGACGACGAACCCCAGCAGCGTCTCGTCACCTGGCCGCGGTCCGGGGCGCACCAGCGCCCGCGCGTCGTCGACACCGTCCGCGGCCCGCAGCGCGGAGGCCACCTCACCGAGCTCCACACGGAACCCACGGATCTGTACCTGGTCGTCGGTGCGGCCGAGGTACTCGAGGCGGCCGGCGTCGATCCGCCGCACGTGATCACCCGTCCGGTACATCCGGTGCCCGTCGGGCGCCGCGACGAAACGCTCGGCCGTCCGGCCGGGATCCCCCAGATACCCCGAGGCCACCTGCGGTCCGACGACATACAGCTCGCCACGCCCGCCGACGGGCACAGGTCGCAGCCGCGCATCCAGCACCCGCACCGACATTCCCGCCAGCGGGGCACCGATCACAGACCGCACGTCGTCGACGTCGACCGTCTGCTGCGTGAGATGCACTGTCGTCTCGGTGATCCCGTACAGGTTCAGGAATGCGATGTCCGGGTGACGCGACGCCCACGGCGCCAGCGTCGGCGGCGCGAGCGCCTCACCACCGAACACCACCCACCGCAGCGACGGGAGCGGCGCACCCCGGTCGACCACCCCCGCGAACGCCGTCGGCGTCTGACTCAGCACGGTGACACCACGCTCGACGATCAGGTCCGACAGCACCGTCGGATCCCGCGCGGTCTCTCCGTCCACGACGACCAGCGACCCGCCGCTGACCAGCGCGCCCCACGTCTCCCACACCGAGAAGTCGAACGCCGGCGAGTGGCTCCACGTCCACACGTCCGACGGGCCCACGTCGACGAGCGGCAGCGTCGCCGACAGCATCGACGACAGTGCCGCCCGCGGCACCACCACACCCTTCGGCATCCCCGTTGAGCCCGAGGTGAAGATGACGTACGCGGGCGCAGCGTCCGGGACTGCCTGTCGCTCGGCCGGTGTCGCACCCATCGCGACGAAAGATGTCACCTGACAGCCGAAAACATCTCCTTCGGGATCGCGCCGGATCTCGATCGGCACCGCCGGCCAGACGGCGTCCTGAATCTGCGCTTGCCGCTCGGCCGGGTACGACGGGTCGACGGGGACGAACGTCGCCCCGACCTCGTGCACGGCGATCATCACCGCGACCAGCGCGGCCGAGCGCTCGCCGGTGACCACCACCCGACTGCCCGCGCCGACGCCGGCGTCAGTGAACGACGCGACGAACTGGTCGACCACCGCGGCGAGTTCGCAGTACTCAACCCGCCGATCACCGTCGACGACAGCCACAGCACTGGGAGCGGCCGCAACCCGCTCGCGGAACGCAACCACCGGGTCGATCACCGACCCCACCGCCGGTCCGACAAGCGTCGCGTCGTCGGGAGCACGAACCAACTCACCGAGCACCGCGTCCGGACCACCGACAGCGATGGCCTCCAGCACCTCGACGACCCGGTCCAAAATCACCTCAGCGGCACCGACGTCGACACTCGACGTCCCGACGGTCAGCACGAGGGCCAGCCCCTCGGACCCGGAGTCGGTGACCGTGAACTCCAGCGGGACCCGTGCATGCGGCACCCGCAGCGGAGTCACCGACCGGACCGGTCCGTCGAGGGCGAGCGACGCATCGACGACGTTCTCCGCGTACGCGACGAGCACGTCGAGGTAGGGCTGACGGCCTGCGCCGTGCGACGGCACGAGTGCCGTCACGAGGTCCTCGTAGTCGATCGCGGTCGGCCCCGTCGCATCGGCGAGCGTCGCGGCACTGGCCGCCAACGCCTCCCGCACCGACAACCCGTCGTCGACCAGGGTGCGCAGCACTGCCATCCGCACGGTCATGCCGACGGTGGCGAGGTCGGCTGCGGTGTCGCGGCCGGCAGTGGGTACCCCGACGACGACGTCGGAGTCACCGACGATCCCCGACAGCACCTGCGCCAGCACGACATGCACCAGGTGGAACGGCGTTGCGCCGCAGGATTCCGCGATCTCGACGAGCTGGTCACGCACACCCGCATCGACATTCGCGTCGAGGTGTGCCGCCTGCTCGGGCCCCGGCGCGGCGGCATGCGCGGGCCCCGGCAACGACAGCTGAGTCGGTGCGCCGTCGAGCACCGTCCGCCAGTGGTCGAGCACCTCCGGCGAGGCCGACCCACGAATCGCAGCCCGATCGGCGAAACCGCTGTACGGCTCGACGGGATCGGCCCACACCGGCTCCCGATCGTCGAGACGGGCGCCCAGAGCGGTCAGCACGTCCCGGCCGAGGACCTGCACCGACCACCCGTCGGCGACGACGTGGTGCGCGACGATCACCAGCACCCGTGCGGTGACCGCGCCGTCGGTGACGATGTCCCACAGTCGCATCCGCCACCCCGGCGCCGCGGCGAGGTCGAACGGGGTTCGGATCGCATCGTCGACGGCTGTGTCGGTCAGGTCGGCGTCGATCGTCTCGAGTCCCGCGATCGCGACGTCGACGCGCGCGGCCGCGTCGCCGGGCGCCAGCACCCGCGCGAGCGGCCTGCCGTCGTGGTCGAGCAGGACCGTCCGCAGGATCTCATGCCGTGCCGTGAGATCGGCCGCAGCGGCACGGATGACGTCGATACCGACCTGTGGGTCGAGATCGACGCGGAGCGGCAGGTGGTAGACGGTCGACTCGGGGTCGACACGGTGGAGGAACCACAACGCGCGCTGCTGCGGTGACGGCTCGTAGTCGCGGGGCGCGCTCCCGGCGATGTCGACGACCACGAGCGGCGCCGAGGCGACGGTCGCTGCGAGTGCGGCGACGGTCGAAGCGGTGACCAGGTCGCGGACCGCCGGCTGTCGACCGGTTGCCCGCGACAGACCCACCGCGATGTGCATGTACGACAACGACTGTGCACCGAGATCCAGCAGGGACGCCGACGGGTCGATGGCCGCAGGATCGAGCCCGAGCACCTCCCCGACGACGGCCCGCACGGCGGCGAGAAGCGTCGACTCGTCGTCGTCCAGTGGAACCGGCGACCCGGACGTCGGCGCCGGGAGCGCCGCGCGGTCGATCTTGCCCGAGGACGTCAGCGGCCACCCGTCGACGAGGACGACATGTCCGGGTACCGCATACGTCGGAAGGCGTTCGGCCACAGCGGTTCGGGTCTCGTCCGGCGTCACACCGTCGGCGACGACATGCGCGACGAGTACTCCCCCGTCGAGGCGATCGGTGTCCCGCACGGACGCGACCGCACCGGTGACGCCCGGGACGGATCGCAGTGCGGCCTCAACCTCGGCGAGCTCGACGCGGAAGCCGCGGAGCTGCACCTGGTCGTCGGATCGTCCGAGGTACTCGACCTTCCCGTCGTGTGTCCGACGCACGACGTCGCCGGTGCGGTACATCCGCGTCCCTCCGGGCGCGGCGACGAATCGCTCCGCAGTCCGTGCCGCCGGCCCGACGTAGCCCTCGGCGAGCTGGGCGCCGGTGATGTACAGCTCGCCCCATACGCCGACGGGCACCGGCGTCATTGTCGCGTCGAGGATCGCGATCGACATGGCGGGCAACGGTTCCCCGATGAGCGACCGTGCATCGTCGACGTCCACGGGCGCCGACGTCACGTGCACCGCACCCTCGGTGATGCCCCACATGTTGGTCAGTGCGGTCCCGGCGGCTAAGTCGCGGACCCGCGCCGGATACAGCGCGGCACCACCGAACACGACCTCCCGGAGCGCCCCGGTGTCACGACCTCGGGCGTACGCGGCGAGCACATCGAACGCCGATGGCGTCTGAGAGAGCACCGTCACGCCGGTGTCGACCAGCAACTGCCACAGTGCCGCCGGATCCCGTGCGGTCTCGGTGTCGGCGAGGACCACGGACCCGCCGACGCGCCAGGGAGCGAGGATCTCGAACACGGAGAAGTCGAACGACAGGGAGTGGACGCAGCTGAACACGTCCGTCGGCGAGTAGTTCTCGGCGATGCCGTCGAGCATGGCGACGACGGCGCGGTGGCTCACCGACACGCCCTTGGGCCGCCCCGTCGACCCGGAGGTGAAGATGACGTACGCCTCGGCGGCGGCCGTCACCGATCTGGGCTGCCAGTCGGGGTCGGCGTCGAGGTCCTCGAGCGCGACCAGCCGATGACCATCGACCGCGACATCGCCCAGCACCACCGACGGCGCGGCGTCGTCGAGGATCGCGGCGATCCGTGCGGGCGGGAGGGTGATGTCGACGGGAACGTAGGCGGCACCGGTCATCTGGACGCCGAGCTGGGCGAGGACAGCGCGGCCGCTGCGGGGAAGGGCAATCGCGACCCGGTCCCCCGGCCCCACGCCGAGCGCAGCCAATCCCGACCCGATGATCCGCCCCGCCGCGACCACGTCGCCGTAGCGGTACCGCACCTCACCGTCGACGAGGGCCACCGCGTCCAGAACCGAGGCCGCGGTCTCCGTCACCACGTCGACGATCGTGCGGTCCGACGCCGAAGCCACCCACGGGTCCGCAGGGACGCCCGGGACCAGCTCCTGCAGAGTCGCACCGGGATTCGTCGCGGCCACCGAGAACGCGTGGCCGGTGGCATCGGCCATGGCCGCCGCGGTCGGCTCGTCGAGGACGGTGGTGTCGTAGGTGAGGGTGATGCGCAGACCGTCGGTGAGCCGGTCGAGGTTCCACTGCAGCGGTACGCGCGGATCGCTCGGCGGCTCTTCGTGGAGTTCGACGTCGAGACCGAACCGCGCTGCGGCAGCGGACAGACGGTCGACGCCGCGGTAGCTGATGAGAACGTCCGACAGCGGCGCGGTGGTGGGTGCGCGGTGCGGCTCGACGGCCCGCGCGACGTCGGCGATCGGGATGTCGCCGTGCAGTCGCGCGTCGCGCACAGCGTCGGCGACCTGGGTCGTCAGGGCCCGGAACGTCACCCCGGGCCGCAATGCGGTCCGCACCGCGACCGGGTTCACGTACATACCGGCGGCAGGGCGTGCGGGCAGGAGGTCTCGGCCGGAGTGGACCGTCGACAGGGTGAGGTCGAGGCTGCCGGTGAACCGCGCGATCACCGCCGCGAGCACGGCGTGCGCGGCGGAGTAGGTGTCGTCGCCCAGGGACTCAGCGGCAACGACGATTGCCACCTGGCCCACCCCTGCCGCGACAGGTCCCGTCGGACTCGGCAACCGCGGTCGCGCCGGCAGGTCCGCGAGCGTTGTTGTCCACCAGTCTCGTTGCTGCGCATACCGCGAGGCTGAGTCAGACGGGTCGCCGAGCGCGGTGGCCAGCATCGCGGTGGCGTCCGCGTACTGGAGCGGGTCCTCGGCCCACACCGGGTCGGTGCCGTCTCGCCGCGCGCCGTAGGCGATGCCGAGGTCCGTGGCGAGCGCGTCGAGGGACGCGTCGTCGATGAGCGCGTGGTGTACCGCTACCGCCACGACGAGGTTGTCGCCGTGTTCGCGGATCGAAACCTGCATCGGCACCGACATCGTCGGATCGGTGACCGCATGGGCGTCGGGGAGAACCGCGTCGACGAGGACGGTCCCAAGCGCGTCGTTGACCGGCAGGACGTCCTGCCACAGACTGCCCGTCGAATCCACCCGCACGACGGTTCGCAGGATCTCGTGGCGCTCGACCACGTCCCCGACCGCCGCGCGGACCGCGCTCACGTCGGCGCCGGCACCGCGCAGGATCACGGAACCGACGAGCACCTCGGCAGTCGACTCCGGCGCCAGCCGCGCCGACACCACCATGGCCGTCTGCTGCGGTGACGCCGGCGGGTGGGCTGGACGCTCCGGCACCGCGAGCGGCATGGCCTCGTCGATGCGAGTCGCCAACTCGTGCAACGACACCGCGGTGAGCACGTCACGGACCGTCACCCGTGTTCGGGTCCGTCGGGACAGGGCGGTCGCGATCTCGGTGGCGTTCAGCGAGGTGGCACCGAGGTCGACGATGTCGGCGGCCATGGACGGTGTCGTGACCCCGAGGACGTCGGAGACCACTGCGGCGATGTCGCGCTCGGCGGCCGTGGCCGGCGCGCGGTACGGCGCCTCGGCGTCGAGCGGGGTGAGATGCGGCAACGCCTCCCGGTCGACCTTGCCCGTGGCGGTGACGGGGATGGCGTCGACGGCGAGGATCTGCGACGGCCACATCGACGGCGAGAGTCGCTCCGCGAACAGGCGGCGCAGGCCCGCGCGGACGGTCGTCGGCGATCGCGTGACGACGTAGAGGACCAGCGCGTCGTCGACGACGGTCGCGACGGCCGCGTCGACGCCGTCGTGCAGGGTGGCGGCGGATTCGACCTCGGCGAGTTCGACTCGCACGCCGCGGATCTGGACCTGGTTGTCGGCGCGGCCGAGGTAGGTCAGTGCGGTGAGGTCGTGGTCCCAGGCGACGAGGTCGCCGGTGCGGTACATCCGGGCGCCCGGGAGGAACGGGTCGGCGACGAACCGGGTGGCGGTCTGCGGGGTGTCGGCGAGGTAGCCGAGGGCGAGCGACGGTCCGGCGACGTACAGCTCACCGGGCGCTCCGGGCGGTACCGACTGAAGGCGTGCGTCGAGCACGTGCACGCTGGTCCCGACGATGGGTCGCCCGATGACCGGATCCACCGTGCCGTCGGCGTCGGGGGTGAGGCGTGCGGCGGTCGCCATGATCGTGGTCTCGGCGGGGCCGTAGAGGTTGTGCAGGTCGCGACCTCTCGCCCACATCGCGGCCAGCCCCGCAGGGAGCGCTTCGCCGGCCGTCATGAGTGTGGTGAGAATGCCGGGCTCGAGGTCGTCGGGGGCGATCGTCGCGAGCACCGTGGGGGTGATGACGGCGTGAGTGATGCGGTGGCTGTTGAGGAATTCGGCGAGTGCCGCCCCCACCAGCGTTCCCGGTGGTGCCGGTATGAGCGTTCCGCGAAGCGCAGCAGCGAGGACGTGCTCGAAGATGGTCGCGTCGAACGACGGTGCCGCCAGCTGCGCGACACGAACCGGCCCCTCTGTCGCGAAACGAGTGCGCAGTTCCTCGACCATCGCGCCGATCCCCCGCCGCGGGACGACGACCCCCTTCGGCTCGCCCGTGGTGCCGGAGGTGAAGACCAGGTACTCGGGTACGTCGGGATGATCGACGCCCCCCGCCGACGGCAGCGCCGCCTGCTCGACGAGGTCGAGGATGCGGCGCCGACGCGCGGACGGCAGGTCGGGGTCGACGATCAGCAGCGGCTCGGGCCGTCGCGCCGCCGTCCAGATCCCGCGGGTCTGCGCGTCCCCGCGACCCTGCTCGACGGTGACCACCCCCCCGATGACCGAGTCGGCCACGTCCTCCGGTTCCGCTTCCGGCGCCACCTCCGCGAGCGACGAGACCGCTGGCGCCGGCGGCCCAGCAACGGTTGCAACCGAATCCCGTTCGGCCTCATCGAGCAGGGGTACGTCCACTGCGAGCGTGTCGGGCGCGTCGAGCAGCGCATAGGCCACTTCGTCGAGCACGCGAAGGAAACGAGCGTGGTGGGTGCGCGCCTCGGCCTCGGTGTACCGGTTCGGGTTGGCGTCGAGGTCGATCTGGGTTTCGAGGGTGCCGTCGGCGCCGGCGCGGGGGTAGATGGTGAGGGAGATGTCGTCGATGGGGCCGGTGCTGACGATCTGCACGGTGCCGGTGGCGTCGCCGAAGCGGACCGTGGGCTTGATGAGCATGAGGTTGAGGACGGGGCCGGCCACGCCGGGGGTGGCAGGAACAGGTGTCCCGGCGGCGGCGAGGTCGGCGCGGATGTCCTCGTAGCGATACCGCTGGTGGCGTAGGGCACCGAGCATCGACGACTGCGTGGCCCGCAGCGCCTCGCCGACGCTGGTCTCGTCGCTCAGTTGCGTCCGGATGGGAACGACGTTCGACACCGGCAGCGGCGTCTTCCGCAGCGCTGCAACGGTCCGCGCGGCAACGGGTAGCGCGAACTGGACGTCGCGCTGCCCGGTCATCCGCGACAGGTAGACCGTCAGCGCCATCCCGATGATCGCCGGCAGGGTCGTTAAGTGTTGTTCTTCGACACGACGAAGTGCCTCCGACGTAGCCGGGGGCACGATTTCGCTGATGCGATGGGTGCGCGCCGAGATCGGCCCGGTGCGCCTGCTCAGGTACGGCGGGGGCGGCACCCCGGTGAGCTGCTCACGCCAGTACGCCCGATCGCGTTCTCGCCGCGGCGACGTCAGGTAGGCAGCGTCTGCCTCGAGCGCCGGCCCGAAATCCTCCGGCGGCGGATACGCCGGCGCCCGATTCTCGACTGCATCCGTGTAGAGACGACCCCATTCGTCGAGAAGCTGAAGCGCCGCCACGCCGTCGGCCACGAGGTGGTGCCCACGCATGTAGATGAGGTGCCGATCGTCGCCGACGCGCAGCAGCCCGAACAGCGCGGTCCGGTCTCCTGTTGGGTCGAGCGGCTGCGCAGCGTCCGCGAACATCCATTCCCGCGCTGCCGCGACTGGGTCGGCCTCACCACGGAAGTCGAGGGCGACGTTCGAATCATCCAGAGATGGGTCGTGCACCATCGCGACGCCGTCAGCGTTGGCCTCGAACCGGAGGAATAGAGTCGCCCGGCTAGCTACGTACGCCCGCCCCACGTGACTGAGGACGTCGGTATCGAGCGGACCAGTGAGTGAGAGGTGATAGGCGACGGTAACCGGCGCTTCTGGCAGTTCCGCGTGAAGACCCCACAGGGCTCGTTGGGCCTGGGTGAGCGCCTGTCGCCGCATCCCCGGCACGCTAGTAGACCTCAGTGCTTCGACGTGCGCTTCGGCTCAAGCACCTGCTCTATAGCTTTCGGGCGGCCAGCCCGCATAAAGGACCGTTTGCGCTTCGGGCTAATACCGTAGTACCCGTAGCGACCCTTCACCGCCGGCGTTCCGGTGAGCACGAACCCAATGACTGGAGTGTGGCTGCTTGAGACCTGCTCGTGCGCGTCTCCGAGGTCTGCGGCCTTAGAACTTCCCGAGCGCACCACAAGTAGCACCCCGTCCACCCATTGAGACAGGACCACTGCGTCGGTTACGGGCAAAACCGGCGGTGAGTCGATAATCACGTAATCGAAAGATTCACTGAGCTCCGCTACAGCCTGCTCAGCCCTCTTAGACGCTACTAGCTCAGCAGGATTCGGCGGCCTCGGACCCGACGCAAGAACCCAGAGGCCCTCAACTTGGGTGGGTTGCACTAAATCATTCAATGCCGCATCTCCACGCAAGAAATTTGTAAACCCCACATCACCAACTAGACCTGTCCTGGCATTTACTTGGGGCCGCCGAAGATCGGCGTCTACCAAGACCACACGACTACCCGTCTCCACCAACGCCCCGGCAAGATTCATGGCAGTTGTTGTCTTACCCTCAATTGCCACCGCGCTAGTCACAAGGATAGACCTGGGTGGGTGGTCGACGTTAGCAAATGTCAGATTTGTGCGCAGTTTCCGATACGCTTCAGCGGCCGCGCTTGCACCGTCATCAAAACTAATCAATCCCCGCTTCCTAAGCAACGGGTCGGCAGGAACAGCCGCAATGACTGGCGAGAGGCCGAGTGCGAGAATGTCAGACTCGACTGATAAGCGACTGGTCAGTCGCGAATAGGCCAGAACGAACAGGGCTGCGATCAGCAGCCCCGCAACGGCGCCAACCAGAATGTCGCGTTTGACGCGCGGAGAAACCGCCTTTGGTTCGACCTTTCCCGGAGTAACGACCGTAAGCTTTGCCAATGGCCGCGCGCCGGGCAGGGGAGTCTCGAGCTTCTGGACGTAAGTCGACATTGCGTTAGCGACAGCATTTACGACACGCGCCGCCTCTTGCGGAGACGTGCGCGTTACAGTCAGATTTAGGACGACGGTGTCGACGTTGGAGGTGGCTACCAGCCCCTGACGAATCTCGTCTGACGATTCAGAGCCGCGCAGATTCGCGCTTGCCGCGTCCAAGACAGCCTCCGACGTTGCCAAGTCTTGATAAGACTTGATGCGCTGCTGCGACGCTAATGAACCCTGGTAGGCAGTCTGCGAATTGTTGTCGCTCCCTGACGTCACGTACAAGGAGGCCGACGAGCGATACTCCCGCTCTTGCGTCTGAGCATACGCAAAGGCCGCGACCCCGCCGACGAGAGTTGCAACAATTAGCCAGACCCACCAAGACCTTAGGGCTCCTAGCGCGGATCTAAGTTCGCCGTCGCCACTCGCCACCAGACCGCTCTTCGCCAAATCGATTCCTAACACCGTGATTCTGCCCAGAGGCAGCGCAAGTCCGTGCTTCACAAAACTCATTCGCGAAGCAAACGTAGAGGCCGTGGCTCTCACCTGACCAACGGACAAGACTCAAACTGCTCAGAACTGTAGTCGAACCTCACCCGCGGCACAGTCCGCACGAGTCAAGTCGCGGATACTGCTCATTCGGGCTATCGTTGCCCTGGCACCGAAGCGGCAACTCTCTCTTGCTCGCACGCTAGCGGTTCGCGAAGCTTCTTTGCGATCTTCAAGTACTTGGCGCCAATTTAGTGGACGTCTCGCGCGATGCAGTGAGGCTGGCTCGCCGGATCCGAGGAAATGAAACAAGACGCAGGCTTGGGCCGCCCACGGCCCATACTTCTTCAGCCACGTGATTGGGGCCGGCCCTCCTACGCCTCCGTCGTTGACGCACTTGAGGCGGCACAGTGGGGACTCGACACACTCGGCGTGCACTATCGCAGCATTCATCTGACCAAGCCGTACGATGTTGCGCTCGCTCGAATCCAACAGTTGACGAGAATAGGTCCGGCTACTTCTGCGGACGTCTTCCTACCCTTGATGGGTCCGAAATTTGCGCAGCTTAGGATGGCCAGCGTCATCGGGACGCCGGTAGTGCTGGCTTGGGACGTGTGGGAGCCCGCGGTCGAAGAATGGGTTATCGAGCTTCGGAGAGCACGGGCAAAGGCGATAGCCGTAACCTCCTCTCAGGCTGCGGATACACTGCGCAGCCGGCTCGAGATCCCCGTAATCCATATACCCGAAGCCGTAAACTTCGCCCGCCTCGCTGGCGGGCGAGACCTGGCGAGTAGGCCACCGCAGGTGGTCAATTTCGGACGGCGCTATGAAACTTGGCACGCCGCGGCCGGACGGTCACTTGAGCCCGAAATCCGATACCTCGTCGAAGAACAGCGCGGCGCGCTCATTGCTCGTGACCAGCAATCATTTGCGAGCGCCCTTGCTACCTCGAGGGTTTCGGTTTGCTTTACGAGGTCCACCACTGACGAGCGAGTTGCGGGGTCATTCCACACGATGACACAACGCTACCTCGAGTCAATTTTCGCAGGCTGCATTGTGCTCGGTGACAGCCCTGCCGAGCTGCAAGAGCTCTTCGGTTACGACCCCGTCGTGAACGTTGACTGGGCAGACCCGCTTACCCAAGTGCGCACCCTCGTAAAAAATGCCGAGAAGTATCAGGGCCTCGTTGATATGAACACCAAGAAAGTCATCGAAGTTGGCGGATGGTTGAAACGCGCAGCTCAACTAAGCGGACTGCTCGCAAAGTGACCCGAATCCGAGATCTCCTGACCGGGAACGGTAGCGCGACGCGAAAGGACGTTGTTTTATCTGCCACTATCAAGATGGCCACCTTGCCAGGCACAGCAATAGCGTCCATTGCGGGAATGCATTATCTAACTAACGCGTATCACACCGAGGCCCTAGCGCTATACGGACTTGTACTATCCATTCCCCTTCTTCTTCCTTTCACAGACCTTGGTCTTGGCGGAGCAATTGCCGAAATTGTCGCTTCTCGCCGCACTTTCTTCAGGACCCAGATACTTGAAGCAATAAAGAAAACTCTTCGTCGCCTCTTCCTGATTGGTACCACTATGGTGGCCATAGGCTGGTTAATTGCCGTCGGGGGTAGATGGTCGACTGTTCTAAATATTGACACGTCGGATACAAACCTGGCGGCAGCGCTGGCCTTCAGCTGTGTAGGCGCCGCGGTACCGACCGGGGTCGGATACCGAATATTGCTTGGGCTACAGCGAAACAGATTCGTAGTACTGCTGCAGTCGGCTGCAGCGCTTACCGGCGCAATCGCCGTACTCTTGTTCTCGTTACTGCGCTTTCCGCTATGGGCCATAATCCCACTCCCGCAATTGGCAACGTTGACGTTCAGCGTAGTTGGGATACTTTTTGCGCGAAAATTGCTTCGCAGCGATATCGAAATTGGAGTGAGCGTTCAAACCGACACAACGCCACCAGCCCCCCGATTAGGCGGGCTCGCCATAGCGAACCTTATGATCGGACTCTGTTTGCCATTAATCTATCAATGCGGGCGGATTTTGACTGCTCACCTTTCTTCGGTTACCCAGGTGGCGATCGTAGTTGCAGCGTCCCAGCTGTTCTCGCCGATAGTCTCCGTACTGCAATCTGGCGGTCAGTCCCTGTGGCCTCACTTTTCCGCTCTTCGGGGTGAACGTCGGGACGCCCCCGCTTTAGGGGCAGTGTTGCCTGTCATCGCAACGTTCGCCGCACTCGGAACAGCGGCGGGCGCGATACTAATACTTGTAGGCCCCGCGGTTACACGAATCTCGACCGCCGGGCAGGCAGTTCCCACTACCAGCACACTGATCGCGTACGCTTTGGCAGTTCTTGCCGTGGCGGTCAATTTGCCGGTCGGAATGGCAATGATGGGCGCTCGCGCTGTCCGATTCCAAGCGGCAACACTCGCACTTACTGCTCTGGCAACGGTCTCACTGACAGCCGCGATGAGCCCAAGCCTGGGCGCCACCGCCGTTCCGCTTGCCCTCGCTCTTGCTCTCACTGTACTCGGTACCGCTCCCGGGCTAGCATTCATTTTTCTGAACGACCAGCACCCGCCTTCTCCCCAGTCTGCAGAGACGAGTGAGTACGAAGCACATGGTTCTCGATCGGAAAAAATACCATGATCGCTCCATACATTTTTGCTGTCGCCATTGTCGCTGCCGGCGGAGCGATTTGGCTCGGCGCGCGCGACTACTCACTGAACACAAAGTTGGTAAGCTGCAGCACTTTCTTCCTGTGGATCTACTCATTTGGGTCGGCGTGGTTAAGCCTCTCGCCTGCTGGACGCCAGATTCTCACCGTCGGCTCGAGCACACCCAACGCGGGGGTTCGCTTGACACGAACACTCTGTATCGGAATCGTTCTTTTCATTTCGCTCGTTGTCATTGCACTTAATCTCGAGACGAATCGATTAGTTAGCAAAATCGGTCTTTTATCGGTCTTCCTGGCGCCATGGGTGGCAATCCTGCTGGTAACCTTCGCGCACTCCTCTAGCCTCGGTCTCGGCCTACCGCTTTATTTCCTTTTCGGGGTAGCCCTCGTTCTCGGGAGGCCACAGCCGATCTCCCTCTGCCGCACCTTGGGGATTCTGACTGCGACGACAGCAATTTCATCCGCATCACTCGGCATCTTTTTTCCAGGCGAAGGCCTTACCGTCAGGGGTACCGGCGCGACCGACGTCAAGGCGCTTATCGGAGACACCCTTCTCGCTGGACCATTCGGATCCCCAAATACATTGGGATTGTGCTTGGCCCTGGGCTTACCGTTCGTTCTTGCAATGCGGACGCGACTGAGTTGCTTACTCGTTGCCGCGTTCGTCCTGGTATGTATAGCTTGGACCGCATCCCGCACCGCCCTTGCCGCGTCAGCGGTCGTTCTCGTCCTCGCACTTATTAAGGACGCTCGTCACGTGAAATTCGCCGCGCTTCTTGGAAGCGGTATTGCCGCATTGCTTGTCGTGACAATCCCGGTGTACAACCAGTCGGACCCGGACTCCTTCACGGGCCGGGGCCGGATTTGGGCGGGAAGTTTTGCGGCGTGGAGACAAGCAGAAATTTTCGGCGTTAATCCCGATTTTTATGAATCCATAGCAAAAATCAACAATCCCCTTGGCCGCACTGCATTTCACGGACACAATTTGCTTGTGACGTACTTCCCTGTCGGCGGACTTTTCGCTGTGGCATCCATCGTGGTTCTTCTCGCGGCGATAACTTGGCGTGCGGCGCAGCCGGGAAGACTGCAAAAGATCAGTGCGGGTTTGACGGTTTCACTTCTAATCACCGGTATCACGGAATCAACTTTAGACTTGCGCTCACCCGGATACTTAGGGTGGCTAATATGGCCAGGTATTGGTGTAGTTCTGCTGGCCACCACAACTGCGAAAAATAAAAACAGGCCAAATTTGCATGAGGTCAGTTCGACACCGGACCAGCTGGGGCGCGGGAGGGCAATGAAATGAATACCATTCGCTATCAAGAAAAATCCGCCGCGCGGGAGAAGACGGCGCTCGATGGTTGGATCTCGTTCCCAATGCCAAGGGTGTATCTTCCCCTGCTCGGTATCTCCGTGTCCGCGGTAGGTACCGAAGATGTCGTCGAAGCCATTTCGAAAAACACGGGCCAACGTCTACTTATCTGTTCACACAACATGCATAGCCTTTACCTTCGTCAATCAGTGCCCGGGTTTTCTCGAATTGAGAATTTTGCTTCATTGATTCTGGCCGACGGGTTCCCCGTTTGGCTCGCCGCCCGACTCAGACTATGTGGACCAGCCGGTGACTCGCCCGCGTCTCAAATTGGGGGTTTACGCAGACGCATTGAGCGGATCGGGTCGACCGACTGGCTCTTGGCAGACGGATTTCGTCAGCAATCTCTTAGGATCGCGGTTGTAGGCGCTCGCTCAGCTTCGAACGCGCTAGCAGTGAAAGCGCTGGAGCGAGCTTGCCCGTCTTCTTGTGTAAGAGGCTGGAACGGCTTCGAAGATCTCGCGTCGCTTCGGGCCACGAATTACGACGCGTTACAGGGGTTTCGCCCCGACATAGTTCTCTTCGGGTTAGGCATGCCAACCCAGGAGAGTTTGGTAGTGAATGACTACGAGAAATTGCCGAAATGCACTATTGCGCTTGTAGGTGGCGCGATTGACCAGATTTCCGGAGCGCAAACGCTCTGCCCGCGGTGGTTGGCACGGCTGGGTGTCGAGTGGCTTTGGCGGCTTGCCGATGATCCTCGTCGCCTAAGTCGACGTTATCTTCTCGAGCCGCTACTCCTTGCAGTCCTTTTTGTGTCTGGAAAGTACTCGCGAAGTGGAACCTTATGACAGGCCATGAACTTGAAAACGGGCCGACTGTGACAGCGATCATCCCCACCGTCGGACGCGACTCCCTGCGTCGCGCGGTAGATAGTGCACGAGCGCAGAAAGGAGTCGTTGTTCGGACGGTGGTAGTGCTCGACAGGCCAGAAATGCTGACCGACGTGGGCAAGATGGTGTCTAGCGAAGTTACCGTCATAACCACGGTGGGCGGGGTCGGAGGTGCCGCTTCGCGGAATTTGGGCCTCGAACTAGTCCAGTCGGACTATGTAGCATATCTCGACGATGACGATGTTTGGCTACCGGACAAGCTGGCCCTTCAAATTGGAGCTATGCGAGACTCGGGTGTTCGATGGTCTCTATGCGGCGCCAACTTCAATCGTGGAAGAACATCGTCCGTGATGCCCTATCGTTTGCCTCGCGATACCGAGGACATTCTGTCCTATGCGTTAACCAGAACTCGTTTGAGATTTGGCGAGTCGCTGCTACAGAGCAGCTGTATTGTGGTTGAAGCAAAGCTTGCGTGCTTGATTCGGTGGGACGACAACCTTCCACGGCACCAAGATTGGGACTTGGCGCAACGGATCGAAGCGCAGGCTGGCGGACCGGTCTTTGTCGCTTGGCCTCTCGTCGAGATTCATCAGCAGCACACCGCAGCGACCTCCATCTCAAGATCCGGCGGATACGAGAAGAGTATCAATTTTCTTATCAAACATGCGCAAACGACCGGCCCGATCCCGCGGGCTGATTTTTTCTGGTCAGTGATGGTGCGGCAGGCACTTGGTGCCGGCGACTTCAGCGTTTTTGCATGGCGACCGGACGGATTTTTTCGAGCGCACATTGGGTCCGTTCTTTTGGGGCTGAGTGGGCTGATTTTCTTCGTCTTTCGACGAATCACTTGTAGGGTCAAGCGATGATCGATGTTTCGATGGTAATTCCTACTCTCGGTAGCCGGCCGGAGTGGCTTGTCTCGTCTGCCACCTCGATACTGGAGCAAGAAGGAGTTGGAGTGTCGCTCTCGATCGTGTGTCCCACAGGGGTGTCGTTACCCGAGTCAGTTGTGGGTAAAGCGAACGTGAGCGTACGACATCTTGACGAGCCCGGCCTATCACGAGCTATTAACTTCGGGTGGGAGGAATCTCCTAGTGCGCGGTACTACGCTTGGCTGGGCGATGACGATTTACTTACTCCCGGCGGCCTAAAGGCCGCCGTCCGCTTTCTCGACGAGCACCCTGAGTCATCTGCTTGCTACGGCAATGTTCGGTATATCGACGGTGCAGGTCGAACCTTGTTTGTGGCGCATCCGGGTAGACTCGCAATTTTATACACGAGGTTTGGAAAAGACATCGTTCCGCAGCCCGGATCCCTATTCCGTCCGCGGCCTGACGGTGGACCGTTGAAGCTCGACGAATCTCTCAAATACGGAATGGACTTGGATCTTTTTCTTCGATTGCGTTTAGAAGGCCGCGTCTCTTATCTAGATCGCGAGTTAGCATCGTTTCGCCTCCATCAAAGCAGCATCACATTCAATAATACCGACCGAAGAGAGGCGGAATCGATACGGATGAGGTATCTCGGGGCAACTTCGGCTCGAATTGTGTCTCGTATGCGTCCTTTTTTTAACATATCCGACCGGCTACTATATCGTGCCGTGCAAAGAGATCGCGCAAAAGCCGGGCGAGGCAGATGACAGGAAATAATTTTCCTGTAATTCGAGACCCCCAATTGTCGCGCGCGTTCGTACTTCAGGACGTCTCGGTCAATCGGCGAAAGCCGCGAATTCAACTGTTGCTCGTGCTTTTTCGTTTCGCGCAGGCGATGAGATATCCTTTCAACGAGAAACCGAAGTGGCGATCATACGGTCCGACGCTGATCTATCAGTTGATTTCCGAGTGGATGCTAGGGATAGAGCTACCCGTGAAGACCCGGGTAGGTGATATCCTTGCCATCTCGCATGGTTTTGGCTTAGTGGTGAACGAAGCATGCGTCGTCGGCAACGGCGTAACCTTGAGACACGGGACCACGTTGGGCACGAGGATTCCGAAGGGCGGGTGCCCTACGATCCATGATGGCGTGGACGTCGGCGCAAATGTTGTAATATTGGGTTCAGTTACAATCGGACCTTTTTCAACAATCGGCGCTGGTTCTGTGGTGCTATCTGATGTGCCTGAGATGTCGGTCGCCGTAGGCAATCCTGCGCGGGTTTTGGGCGGAAGCAGTTCCTCGTGAATTCTAATTTCAAACTTGTATGCACCCATCTGATTCGAAAGATCCTTAATCGCTTGCAGTGTGCGGCTTGGTTACTGGTGGTATTCGCCTTTCCATTTTGCTTGATTCAAGCGCTCATAGAGAAGCGTCGGACGAGCGTCGGAGAGGGTAAAGCAGTTGTGTGCTTGACGACATTCCCGCGAAGGCTGCCTTCTGCAGTCCGCGCTTTGAAGTCGATCTGTCTCCAGCTCGACCCCCCCGACTCTATCGTTATCGTTCTCGCGCGAAGTCAGTTCGATCGCGTTCCACTACAATTCGAACGCGTGTCGCGAAAGTCGCATGTCGACGTTCGCGTTGTATTTACAGAATCAGATCTACGCTCTTATAAAAAAGTATTTTTGTACGGAACCATTGGAGACAAGAATCTCATCACGGTGGACGACGACGTTATATACCGACCAGATCTGCTGACGAAGCTCCGCGAGGTGTCCCGCCATTCGCCGCATTCTGTGGTTGGGACGCGCGGCTACCAAATCGAGCGGGATTCGACCGGGCGAGTTAAAGAGTATTCTACCTGGAAAAGGGCCATACCGATGGTGGCGTCCGCCGACGTCTTTTTGACGGGCGTTGGCGCGATTCTGTATCCGCCGGGCTCGCTGGGCCCCAGTCCACTAGATTTGGAGCGCGCCTGCGTTGAGTGCCCAGATGCAGACGACGTCTGGCTGAAGTATCGTTCCCTACAAGCAGGACAAGTTTCTGTTGCCACGGGGGAAACCATGTTCGAGATTCAGCCCGGGACGCAGGGAGGTGCGCTTTGGCACCGGAATCTTACGGCCGGAGCTAACGACGAACACATAGAACTGTTCTTGGGTCGGTCTCGCCCTCGGCCGAACCATCCATTGATCACTGGGAGAAAAGATGAGTAAGCGTGCGCTGATAACAGGGATCACTGGGCAGGATGGCTCATATCTTGCTGAACTTCTTTTGAGTAAGGGCTACGAGGTTCACGGCCTTGTCCGGAGGTCGTCTTCCTTTAATACACAGCGAATCGACCACCTCTATCAAGATCCTCATGAGCCCAATGCGCGCATCTTCCTCCATTACGGCGATCTGAGCGATGGAGCTCGCCTAGTGACGTTGCTGTCGCAGATTGATCCCGACGAGGTCTACAACCTTGCTGCTCAGTCGCACGTGCGTGTCAGCTTCGACGAACCGGAACACACAGGCGACACGACCGGTATAGGTTCCATCCGCTTGTTGGAGGCAGTTCGCGTCGCGGGTGTCAGATGCCGCTTCTATCAAGCCTCTAGTTCTGAAATGTTCGGCGCATCGCCGCCGCCGCAGGACGAGGACACGCTGTTTTATCCGCGATCTCCCTACGGAGCCGCGAAGGTCTATTCGTACTGGGTCACACGCAACTATCGGGAGGCCTACGGCCTGTTCGCTGTAAACGGCATATTGTTCAATCATGAGTCCCCTCGTCGCGGTGAGACATTCGTGACGCGCAAGATCACCAGGGCGGTCGCACGGATTAGGGCGGGCAGAGAAAAGCTCCTCTACATGGGAAACCTCGACGCAGTGCGGGACTGGGGTTACGCACCGGAGTACGTCGAAGGCATGTGGCGAATGCTGCAGGCAGACGAGCCTAAGGATTACGTACTAGCCACAAGTACGCCCTGCACCGTGAGACAGTTCCTGCAAACCGCGTTCGACCACGCCGGGTTGGACTGGGAGAAGCACGTTAGGTTCGACGATCGATATCTCCGCCCCACCGAGGTCGATTCGCTCATCGGCGACGCCGGTCGGGCCGAGGCCGACCTCGGGTGGAAGGCAACGGTGCACGCTCCCGAGCTAGCTCGCATTATGGTCGATGCTGACATTGATGCCCTCGAGTGCGAGGGAAGGCCATGGATTGACAGGCCGTCTCTTTCTGCTTGGGCGTGATGGGCTGATGACGACCTCCAGCGTAGTTCCGCTCAATCGCTCGGCAACTGTCTATCTCGCCGGCCACCGCGGGCTTGTCGGCTCGGCCATCGGCCGGGCGCTACACTCAGCAGGCTTTACCTCGGTGATCGGTCGGACGCACGCCGAATTGGACCTCACCGACCGAGCGTCGGTGTTCGCGTTCTTCGCCGAGACGACGCCGGACGTGGTCATCCTCGCGGCAGCGAAGGTGGGCGGTATCGCCGCGAACAACAGCTTCCCGGTCGACTTCATCAGCCAGAACCTGCAAATCCAGGTCAACGTCCTTGACGCTGCTCTCGAGCACCGTGTACCGCGACTGCTGTTTCTGGGTTCGACCTGCATCTACCCCAAGTTCGCCGAGCAACCGATCCGCGAGGATGCGCTGCTCACGGGGCCGCTCGAACCGACCAACGATGCGTATGCGATCGCCAAGATCGCCGGGATCCTGCACGTCCAATCAGTTCGCCGGCAGTACGGACTCTCCTGGATCTCCGCGATGCCCACGAACTTGTACGGACCCGGTGACAACTTCTCCCCCGACACCTCCCATGTTCTGCCCGCACTCATCCGTCGCTACGAGACTGCACGACTCGAAGGGGCTCCGTCGGTGACGAACTGGGGCACCGGCACTCCACGGCGCGAGTTCCTTCATGTGGATGACATGGCGTCGGCATGTCTGCATCTGCTCGACCACTTCGACGGACCCCAACAGGTCAACGTGGGCACAGGCGAAGACCAGACGATTGCCGAAATCGCGGGAATGGTCGCTGACGCAGTCGGATACACCGGTGGTGTCGAATGGGACACGTCAAAGCCCGACGGGACGCCTCGCAAAGTGATCGACGTCGGCACGCTTCTCGGCAGCGGATGGAAGCCAGCCATCTCGCTGCAGGACGGTATCGCTGCGACGGTCGAGTGGTATCGGAGCAACGTCGACTCGCTGCGAGACGACAAAGTCCACCTGTGATGCGCGCGGTGAAGATTCCCTCGATACCGGGGAATCACCACCGGGAGGGACGACACCGTTGGCGCGGGGATCGTCATCTGTCTCGCAGACGTACAAGCGCGTCGACGAGTGCTTGGTTGTCGATTCCCGTCGCTCTCATACTCATCGTCACCGCGGGGTGTGCCTCCGCTCCTGCCGCGGATCAAAATCACCGCCCCCCGCTGGGAGTGGCGAGCATCGCCACCCTTGCCGACAGGACACCGGCTGGATACGACCGAGAAGCCGCTGTCATCCGGAGCCTCGGCGCAGAGTGGATCCGCATCGTCGTGAACTGGAACGAGATCGAGACAGCCCCCGGGGTCTACTCGTGGAACCGGATCGACGAAGCGGTTGCTGCGGCGCGACAGCACCGTTTGCGAGTGCTCGCGAATGTCATAGGGCCGGCACCGCCCTGGTACGCCGGGCCGAACTACTCCGGCGCTTCACCACCTCTCGTGCTGGGCGCGGTCGACGGGTTCTTCAGCCGCGTTGCCGCCCGGTTCCGACAGGACGTCGCGGCGTGGGAAGTGTGGAACGAGCAGAATGCTCCCGCCTTCTGGGCATCACCGGACCCGGTCGCCTACGCGCGCGTGTTGGAAGCCGCCAGCAGGGCCATCCGCCGCAACGCACCGCGCACCGAAGTCCTGATGGGCGGTGTCACCACCGGCCCCGGCGCGTATCCACCCGTGCCCTTCGTGGACCGAGTTCTGCAGTCCGTCGACGAGGACACCATCGACGGGGTGGCAGTACATCCCTACTCGTTTCCCGACGCGCCGAACCGAGATCCGCTCCGCCGCATCGAGGTCGTGGACTCGATCCGAAAAGTGATTGATCGCTCCAAACGGCCGAGTCTGCGCATCTGGGTGACCGAATTCGGTCAACCCACCGGGTCTGCACCCCTCGGCGTCACGGACGACGAGCAAGCAGCCCGAATCGGAACTGCCCTGAAGTACTTCGCGACGAGAACCGGAATGGGCCCTGTCTTCCTCTACACGAGCAGGGATTGGTCTCCCGACCCCACTAACCCTGAGTTGAACTTCGGCCTCTACCGCTTCGACTGGACGCCGAAGCCCGCGGTGGATGTAGTTCTCCAATGGGTGACGTCAGAGGAAGGACCGTCGTGAAATCACGGAACAGGAGAGTCCGATGACAATCGCGCACCGCATCCGCCGAGGACTTCGACGGACCGGATTCGACCTGGTGCGCTATCCCGGCGTGGACGCAACTGTTCTTCTCACCCGACTGCTCACCACAGCCGGGGTGGAAGCCGTGGTGGACATCGGGGCAAACGGGGGACGGTACGGCCAGGAGCTCCGTGATGCCGGGTGGGGCGGCCGCATCACGTCTTTCGAGCCACTCTCGGAGCCGTATGCCCGGCTTCAGCGCGCCAGCGCAGGTGATGCTGTGTGGACTGCGCACCAGCTGGGTCTCGGCGACGCCGACACCACTGCCGAGATGACGATCGCCTCCAACGCCGGGGAGAGCAGTTCCCTCCTCCCGATGCTCGAGGCGCACCGCCGAGCCGCGCCCCAGATCACACCGTCCGGCACAGAGCGCGTCGCCGTCCGACGCCTCGACTCGATCGCCGACCTGTTACCGCCAGGCGACCGACACTTCGTCAAGGTCGACACCCAGGGATTCGAGGCCCGTGTGATCGAAGGCGGAGCGCAGTACCTGTCGACGCGGTGCATCGGCATCCAACTCGAACTCTCCCTGGTGCCCTTGTACTCCGAGGGCATGGCCATGGCTGACGGTGATTCCTTCGCCCGCTCCCAGGGGATGGTCCCGGCGACGTTCATCCCCGGGTTCGCCGATCTCGAGACCGGGCGACTGCTCCAGATCGACGCTGTCTACTTCCGACCCGAGTGTCTCTGATCCATCCTCAGGACGGCTGGCGTTCGGCGGCGGCGATCGCAAACGTGTTGGGCGGAAACACTTTGCTTCCCACGCGTTGCAGCACCGGCGCCTGGGTCGAGAAGTAGCGGTCGAGGGAGACGTGGTCGAAACGCGACTCCAACAATGCGACCAGACCTCGGTGATCGATTCCATCCCGCATGACGTGGTACTCGACAGTGTCCGATGGCTCGTTGTCGTCGTAATACCCCCGGAATCGCCGAACATGCGTGTGGATCCCGCGGCTGAGGTGGCCCTGGCCGACACGCCAGAGGTAATAGCAACCCCACGACGTCATCCTGGCCACCCGCGTCTGGGTGGGGTACCAGAGCGGATCCTGGAATGTGAGGACTCCTCCCCCAGGCGCCAGGCGCTCATCGACGAGCCGGCGGATTGCTGTCACGTAATCCGGGATGTGGTGGAGCACCGAGATGAGCAGTATGAGGTCGTATTCACCCGGTCGACGCAGTGCTTCCTCGCCGTCCGGGTCGAACACGACCATGACACTGCGATCCCCGGTGAAGTGGTTGCGTAGGAATTCCGCGCTGGGACCGGACATCTCGGTGACCGTCACAGTTGCGCCGGCGCCTACCGCAACATCGGTGAACGAACCGTGGCCGGCTCCGATCTCGAGCACCCGGCACCGTCCCGTGTCAGTGATCTGACCGCGTACCGCATCGGCGATCCTGTCCTCCACGTAGGAGCGCAACGCTTCATGACGTAGGTGCGGGGAACCGACCACGTAGTCGTGATCGAGTCCATGAAGCAGTTCTTGTTGCTCTGCAAGCGACGGTCGCTTCTCCATCGTCATGTCCGCACCTGCCATACGGGTGCGGACTCCGGCGACGAGGCGCCGTGCCTACCCCCGGTCACAGGGTTGTCAGGCAGATCGTCCTGGGGCGTCTCTGCGGCAGGGCGGGCAGGGCGGGCCACTCGCCGGCCGGTTTCTGATCGACGCCGGGAAATGGCGTCGAGCGCCAGAGCGACAAGCAGTCCGAGAACGCCGCCGGCCAGGCCGGCGAGCCCGATCACCGTGAGATCGAGAACCGAATCGCGGGTCGCCGCCGTGGACGACGTGTCCACGGGAACAAGACGGATCGCCGGAACGCCTCCCGCCGGGGGCGCCTCGAGTTCCCGCACGAGATCGATCAGTTCGGAACTGACCCCACGAGCCAGGGCCACCGCGTTCGACGGATTCCGATCGCTCACGGTCACGTCGATCACCGTTGTCAGCGGTGGCAGGTTGATGGTGAGTTCCGATGCCAGCGCTGCCGGACTGATGTCGACCTGCGCTCTGCGAGCGGCGCGCTCCAACAGGCCGCGACCGCCCGCCAAGGACGCGTAGGTGCGTGCTGACTGCTGCGCAGCCTGCGCTCCCTGGAACGCCTCCACCGCACTCGATGATCCCGCCGCGATGAACACACGAGAGGTGGCGCTGTAGTGCGCCGGCTGTGCGTAGCAGAACCCCACGCCGGCGAGCGCGCCCACGACAACTCCGATCACGACAAGTAGGACCCGCCGTCGTATGGCATCAAGGCGTGACATCGAGACCTCCTGTGACAGTTCTCTGACGAGGTTGGGGATTACCGTGTCGTCGCCGCGCGACGAACGTGCGAGTCGGTTGATAAACGGTGAGCGGCAAAAGTGCCGCCGCAGGAACGATGCCCAGGTAGTACGGGACGTACACGGCTTCGAAAGTCGAGATGGTGAGCACGACTGCGTAGTACGCGATCAGCTCGTGCCGGATGGCTTCGTCGCTGGTGATCACATGAAGCACCACCGCAGTGATGATTCCGACGCAGCCGACGAGCCCGAGGGCAACACCCACTTCCAGCCAACCGTTGTGTGGTGAATAGTTCGCGTCGTACAAGGCGGAGGCGCCGACACTCTGCCAGTACAACGGGCCGTGACCGAGGATCGGGTTCGCGACCACCATGTGTTTGGCGACCGACCAGAGCTGCCCGCGGAAGGCGAAGTCGCCGTCGATGTACCGGGTGTAGAACGGCAGCAGCGAGAAGACCGCCGCAGCCGTGAGGCCACAGACAGCGATGAGCCGCCTGGCGCGATCCGTCGATACGAGCTTGAATGCGAGCTGTATCGCGAACGCGACGGCCACGCCGAGAACCGCGGTCCGGCTCGCTGCCGCCTCCATGAAGATCGCGGCACCTGCCGCGGTCAGCGTCAACGGGATCCAACCCAGTCCGCTGACAGCGAGGCAGAACAGCACGGCCGCAGCCAATCCCGCGAAATTCCCATTGCCGGCAAAGGGCGACGTCAAGACGTTGTCGACCAGGTTGCACTTGTCCTGTCGACATGGGTCGATCACGGTGCCGGGTGTCACCAACGTCGCCAGCGCGCAACCGGCCACGAGGGTGGCGAGTGCGATCCGGGCGCTCTTCGCCACCGTTGGCAGGTCCACGCTGCGCCAGCGCACGAGAAAGCCGGCCAGCAACAGACCGGCGACACCCAGATTCACCACCTGGCGGGCTTCCTGCACCACGATGCTGACGAATGACAAGGCCATCACGCTGAGCAGACACATCACGACCGGATCAATGCGCACGCGTCCCACCGTGACGGCCCGGCCGAACGACCAACCTGCGACGACGATCGCTGGGAGATACTGGATGAGCGAGAACACGGAGCCCACCGCTGCAGGCGTTGCGGCAGAGCGGAAGACGACAGGCGCCACCAGATAGGCGACCACCACAGGCCATGCTCCGATCGCCATCACCCAGACCAATACCGACGTCCGCCCCTCACGGCGATCGTCAGGCGACCGGCTGCAGATCACCCCGAGGATGATCGCCGCCGTGGAAAGCAGAAGCAGACTCGACAGGCTCATGCATCACTCACAGGTCGACCCGGTCGGGTGGCATCTCGTTGTCGGTCCGAGTCCAGTACTTCATAGGCGGGAGAGGACGTACCGCCTCGGCCGGTCGGCCGACGTAGAGGTGTTCGGCGGGCGCCCCGTTCTTCGTGGCGCCCCTCAGCAATGAGCCCGCCGCGAGCATCGAATTGGACGGCAGCTCGGCGCCCCGCATCAGGATGCACCCAGTCGCCGTCATGGCACCTTCATGCAGCGTGATCCGTCCCGCTGTTTGCGTGCACCGTCCGAGGTCCGCCTCGTGGGTCTGCAGAATCGTGCGGACGCCACCGACGATTGACCGCGCCTTCAGCACGACTTCCCCCGAGCAATCGAAATAGTGCCTGTTCGTCACGATCGTCAGGTCGCCGATGATGAGCCCGCCCGCGTCAGGGTGCAGAGCCCGAAAACTCGGCGCGGCGCTTACGTAGTTGAGCTGACCGAAGATGCAGTCGATACCGATCCGGACCAGCCGCATCGACCGAAAGACGTTGAACGGCCCAATGGTCGACCTCTCGCCGACGACTATCCGTTCACACCCGAGGACCAACACAGGGCCGATTCGCGCTGTCGCCGCGATGTCGTGCCCGATCAGCGTCAGCGCCCGGTTCTTGAGCCGCGACGGGGGAAGCATCCAGAGGAAGGGCTCGACCGGACGCAGAAGAGCGGCAAGCAGTCGACGGATCATGTTGAGGCATTCCTCCGGTGTCGTGTCCACGAGGTGTCGATCTCGCGCATCAGTGAGCCCCGCAGGCACCATCCGGCACCGATGACGAGTCCGATCACGGCGGCGAGGCCGACGTTCCTGCGGGTGAAGGGCGCAACTGGGTTGGAGGGCACATCTGCGGGCTCGACGACCTGCGCCTTGATCGAGGATCCCGGGTCGGCGATGACGGCGGCCAGTTGTTCTGCAACAGCATTCGCCGCCCGTGCACTCTCTCGTGCAGACCCGGATGAGACGGTGACATCGACGAGCGTCGTCTCGGTCGGTGAGGTGATCTCGATGGATCGGGCGAGCTCGCTGTCGGTCATGTCCAGTTTCCCCGACGCGCGCGCAGGGGCGGTGACCGTGCTTCCCACCGCCAACGCCGAGAAGGCCGTCAGCTGATCGCGGGAAAACGCCGACACGGTGGGCAACTGGCCGGGTGCCGCAACCGGAGCGGCGACGCCGACATAGACGCGCGCAGTCGCCGCGTACGTTCGGCCCACGAGCGAATCTGCCGAATACGCGACCGTCACCGCGACGAGTAGGCACCCGAGCACGATCGCCACCGATCGCCACCGCAACAGAACAGCGAAGTCTCCTAGCGGCATTGCGGCTCCGCTCGACACGGGACTCCACCGGCGACCGTGTCGTCGGCCTCAGCCGACGTCCTCACCTCCGCGAGGGCCACCCGAGCGGCGCGCGACATCGCGGCCAGAACGACTGTCTCTCCCACGATCGGCGAGACCCAGATGTGTTGCTGCAGGCCACTCACGCACAGCGCGGTGATGATGACCAGCGAGACGGCCCCGCCGGCAGCGATCGCAGCAGTGGATTGCCACGGTCGGTGTACGGCGATCAGCAACGCATTGGCAGCCTGCGAACACGCCGACAGCCCTGCGCCCACGGCCATTCCGACGAGAAACGGTACCGCGGGGTCGTAGCGGGGCCCGAGCACGGCGACGATGAGGTAGGCGCCCGGGACCGACCCGGCCACGACGAGCACGAGGTACGCCCAACAGAGGCGCCGGAACTGCCGATAGAGGACGTCGAGTCGAGGCGTTCCGATCGCCGTCACCATCTGGGGGATGACCACCGTCGACAGCGAGACCGATATCAGCGTCACCGGTCCGACAAGCCGCGCACCGAGCGCGAAGAACGCCACGACCGTGCCCGCACCCAACCAGCCGACGAGCGGGACCTGCAGCATGAAGAGGATCCCGGTAAGTGAGTAGGACCAGAACCCCCAGCTTCCCGTCGGGCGAATCCCCTTCCACTCACCGACGGCCACCACCACCGCTGGTGCCGCGATCGCAAGGAGACCCATCGCGGCGAAACCGATGAGCGCGCCGACCAGCGGTTCCGGCGCCATACAGACGAGCACCAACGGGACGGCCCGTTGAGCGATCACGAGCGCGCTGGTCGCAGTGTGCATCTGCAATCCGGCGAGGTGGGACTGCGCGTAGTTCTGAAACGAGTCCGACAGACCGAGCGTCAGTCCGACCACAACTGCGACCGGCCAGCCGGCGGTCCACGCGACGGCGAGCATCCCGACGCCGAGGACCGTCAGCGGCACAGTGTGAGACACGAACAGTGATGGCAGCAGACGGCGGCCCGACGCGCCCCCGCCGGTGCGCAGAGCGCGCGCTGGTGCACCGCCCCCCGCCACGAGCCCGACGATGAGGGCAGCCGAGTACGCCACCATCATTATCCCGAACTGCGCAACCGAGGTCCCCGCGGCGAGAACCACGAGTGTGGCCGCGAGCATCGCCGAGCTCGCGGCGCGAGAAACGACTCGCCACAACGATGCCGATCTGGCCGAGCTCGCCCGACGCTCCTGAGTTGCCGTCACCTCGCGGCCACCAGCCGACGAATTCGCCTGTAGGACGGTGTCAATCGAATTCGGAACACAGGAATAGACGCAACCAGGATCGCGGCACCCGTCGCAGCGTTCACCTGCTCGCCCAGCCCGCTGGCGTAGGCCCTCCGCAGATGCATGGACTCGGAGAGGAACACGCGCCATAACCGCGCCGTTTTTGATGCCTCATGGAAACGGAGCGCGCCGATGGGCTCGTCGATCACAGACTGACGCGGAGTGCGTGCGGCCACTTCCAGCTGGAGCGCCATGTCCATCGTGCATTGGAGATCGGTTCTGAATCCGCCGACGGAGCGCAGGAGATCTGTCCGCATGACCACCGACCCCGAGAAGGTTGCGCACCCACGGCGGAGAACCTCCGAGGTGGTCAGGAGACGACCCGGGAACTCGTCGACGACCTCCCCGTCAGACCGGAGAATTCGATGCGCTCCGCAGATCACCTCAGCCCGTGGGTCTTCTGAGATCCGTCGCCGCACCGAATCCATCGCGCCAGGAAGAATGACGTCGTCCGCGTTCAGCCACAGAACCCACGCCTTGGTTGCTCTCGCGAGCGCCTTGTTCAACGCATCCGACTGCCCGGAGTCCCTCTCCTGCACGAGGGTGAGTCGATTGTCCTTGTCGCAGACAGCCCTGAGGATGTCGACTGTGCCGTCCGTCGAACCACCGTCCTGGATGATCAACTCATCGTCGGGACCCATCTGATTTTGTGCACTTGCCACGGCCTCGGCGACGAATGTCGCGGCATTGAGACATGGGACCAGGACGGAGATCGACGAGCCGATCACCGCGCCGCCGCTACGACAGACGCGTCGCGCCCTGCCAGCGACTCGATCCAGTGCTGCAGAACGGTCATCGCGGTGTCTCGGCCCAACACGTGATCGACGTGTCGCATGGCCGCTTCCGCGCAGCGTTTGGCGAACTCGGTGTCGTCCGCCAGATGGCGGATCGCCTCCACGATGGCCAGCGGAGCGTCCGGTTCGACCCTGAGCCCCGCCCCCGACTCCGCCATTTCACTCGCGGTGATCGAATCCGACGGTGTTGCTGCAACAACGGGAGTTCCGCTCTGAAAATACGAGGTCAGTTTGCTCGGGAGTGACATCTCTCGGAGCGATTGCAGTTCACTGACCAGAAGCACATCCGCCCCTCTCAACGCTGCGCGAAAATCGCTTTCACCCATGGGGTCCATGAAGACCACATTCTTCATTCCTCGCGCGGAATTCTCCAGTCTGGTGCGCTGATTTCCATCGCCGATGAGAACGAAAGTGATGTCTGCGCCGATTCTGGTTGCTTCGCGTGCCGCATCCACGATCGCATCCAAGTTCTGTTTCACACCCATGTTCCCGGCGTGAACCGCTATCGCTCCCTGCCATTGATCCCATCCCAATGAGGCCCGGGCTTCCGTACGCGTCATCTCGGGACGAGGCGCGGAATGGCACCAGTTTCGGATGGTCGTCGTTCTGCGCATCGGGACGCCCATGGCGTCGACGACATGGGTCGAGAAGCGTTGATGGATCACCGCCACGGAGTCGACCGCGTGCAGCAGTCGCAACTCGAGCGCAAAGACCCAGGCTGCAGCCCGTACGGCCACGCCACCCGTCTCGACCGCCGCACGGCTGTAGAGATCCTGAACCCACAACCCGACAGCGGGTCGGTGCCTCCGGCGCCGGAACCACGCCACCACGATCGCGCTCGCGAGCAGAGCGGGTGACACGCAGATGACTGCGTCGTAGTTGTCACGCGCGGAGGCGATCGCACGAACCGACCTCACGCCGAACACGACCTCCATGAACGCGCGGTGAAGGAGGGTCGGTCGCCCCGGCACCGGATGCTTCACGCGGATCACCCGTACGCCGTGGACACGTTCGTCGCGACGCCCGAAGAGATAGGGCCGGTCCATGTGCCACTGCGGGTAATGCGGATATCCCGTGATCACTGTGACCCGATGCCCCAGGGCGGCGAGCCCTTCCGCGGCATCGGTCGTGTACACCGCGATCCCTGTCGGCTCCGGCTTGTAATTGAGGCCAACGAACAAGATCGAGCGGATCTTCTGCGCGCCGGATTGAGGCTCGGCGTTGTCCGTAAAGCTACCCTCACCTGCACGATTCGTTACAGTGCGCATCGTATCCACTCTCGTTAACTCACGTGTGCTTACTATATTTGACGTTGCGCATCGCGCACTCCTTTCGCCTCATCGGTTATCGGTTGATCAGGGGACCCCGCGCGGGCAGCGAGCGAGCTGCGCGCTCAGAAGTTCCCTGGCCGCGCTTCGAGTCGACTGGACGGGCAAGTGACGTCCATTGCCGTACAGAAGAATTCGCAGAAACTGTCGTCGCGGGTTGCGCATTGCAGTGCGAGCACTGATCGTCAGCGCCGCTCCAGGGCGTCGTCGTAGATGCGCTGCACACGTGACACCACAGAGGACATCCCGTACGTCTCGTGGACCGCGGCTCGGCCGGCCTCGCCCATCCTCTGCGCGTCCTCACCCCGCGAGATGAGTACGCGCATCGCTTCCACCAACTGGTCGACCGACCCGTCGACGACCATCCCTGCGCCCGACGTATCCACGAACGAACTCAAGCCCCCACCCTGGCCGACGATGACCGGTGTTCCCACCGACATCGCCTCCAGGATCGTCATCGCGAACGGCTCGCGATACGACGGCAGGACGAACGCACGTGCAGCCGCGAGTCGACGCAGGGCGGCGTCGTGATCGAGAGCCGGTTCCACGACGAGCGCACTGCGCTGGGCCGATGTCAGCGGTGACTCGTCGATCAACCGCTCCACCGCGCCAAAAGCCCCACCGTCCGGTCCGACAATCGTGAAACGCGCTCTCGAACCTTCTCTGATCAGCTCGATGGCCGCCCTCACGAACAACTCCGGACGCTTCCGGGGGTGCACTCGCGCCATGAAGATAATCTCGGGCGGGTCCGCACGCTCCACATCGTCGAACGCGGCGGTCGGGACACCGTTCGGCAACTCGCACAAGTTCGTGAGCGGCGTCAGTTGCCGCAATTCCGCCGATTCCTCTGCGCTGAGATGGAGCACCGTCGACGCGCGTCGCAACGTGTCCTTGACGCTCACGACGTCGAGGAATCGGGCGATCGGGTTGGCGATCGGAACGATCATCCCGTGGGTCTGCGCGATCAACGGAACGCCCCGCTTGAGCGCCATCCGCGCCGTCGGCAGTGTCACAAGGTCTCGGCCGAGATGAACATGCACCACGTCGAATGTGACCAGGTTCCGGTGTAGCCACCTCATCAAGCCAGGCGCGGAGACGCCCGCGAACGAGATCCCGGGCGAGAAATGCACCGCCTTAAACAACTTCGCGGAAACACCGTCCAGGTGTTCGGGCCGCTTGTCGAAACCACGACACGCACCCGCAATCACCACGTCATGTCCGGATTCCTGAAGTCCCACTGCGAGATTGAGAGCCACTCTCACTGGTCCGCCAAAGGCACCGTCCGGCGACACCAACGTGACCACGTGCAGGATTCTCATGGCTACGAGAGGCGATCTCGTGCAGTGAACAGCATGTCAGCCTGAATCAGCCGGCCGATGTCGTCGGCCACCGGGCCGTAGACGGTCGTCAACGAGAAACCGCGGTCGTCGAGCCAGTCGATGATCTGCGGCGCCAGAGCTTGACCCTCGTACAGCTCGGTGAACGATCCCTCAGCGCAGACGTAGTCAAAGGACCCCAATTCTGATTCGCAGCCGCGAAGTACCTCCAGTTCGAACCCTTGTACATCGAGTTTCAGTAGCGCAGGCCCGTCGAAAGAGGCGGTATCCACGAAGTCGGCGAGAACGCCTACCGTCACCGCTTCGGTCGCGACCTCGGCGGTTCCCGGGAACAGTTCGTTCTGATGGTCGGATATCGGAAGCAGAGATGACGAATCGTCGTGTCCGGACACGTGCATCGTCGCCGATCCGGCCTCGGCGCCCAGAGCGACTTGATGCAGTGTCACCCGGCTGTGCTCGCGGAACAGCGCCGCGAACGTGCCGGCAGGGCCGGCCAACGGTTCGAACGAAGTGATCGTGGCCGACGGAAAAGCGTGTGTGGCGAAGAGCGCGAATTGACCTCGATTGCCCCCGACATCGACCACCGACGAGACGTCCAGGGCGCTCAGCACCGCCGCGTGTTCGACCGCAGCTGCGACGCGGTGTCGCTGCAATGCAGTCCGGTATTCAGGCACGCGCAGGATTCGTAGCAGCTTTGATGCCTTGTTCATCCATCACTCCCACGCCTCATGGACGACAAACCGAGCCCGCTTTCACCATCACCTTGCTCGTTTCGCGAGGAAGAACAAGATGCCTACGGGGACCTGCGCACCGGTGACCACCGTGCCGCAGAACGTCCGACACCGCGCCATGGCGCCCTCCTCCTCAGACACAGCCCGATCAGGCCGACGGGCCCGATATTGCAGGGAATGTACCGCCGGTTCAGCATCAACGTGTCGCTACACAAAGTCCGGCGAATCGTCCCGCCGAATAATCTTTACGATGCACGATTTGGGGATGAGTTTCGCGTCCCTGGCTCAGACGCCCACGGCACGTCGCATACGTCTCATCGCGCCCGATGACGGGCCGCCGATCGGTGACCGACGTCGACGCTGGTCGGAGTACGGCGTCTCGCGGACCGGCCAGGACGGGGTTCCGGACTGGATTGTCGACACTCACCCCGAGTCCGATCTTGCGCAGATGACCCTCTCGACGCTGAGTGACGTCGTCAGAGGCGCCGATGCGCTGGCGATTCGAGAGAACCGGACGCGCAGGTTGCTACGCGCTGGCCTTGGCGCACAGCCACCAGATACCCGTCGTCCTGCTCGTATCCGGTGCGGGCCCGCTCCCGGAATCGGCCGACGCCATCGGGGTCGTGCGGTACGACCCCGGGGTCGATGGCTGGAGGGACACGACCCTGCGCGAGGCGGTCGCGCTGATCGGCGGCCATCGTCGGACCGACGACGCGAACGACCACGCCCTGTTCGACATAATTCTGTAACCTGCAGATTCATCGAAGCGGTTGCCACGAGGCGCTTCTCAACAGGCACGCCGAGCTTCACACACGCCCCCTTCCAGTTGGCACCTTCGACAGTCGAGGAATCGCAGTCGAAGGTTGGCGGAACGAGAGCGCGGGCGAAGGTGTGGGACCGCCCTGCCCCCGATCCGAGCCAGGGGGATGAAATCGGACCGGGGGTTTCCACGACGCGCCATAGGGGGCGCTTGTAGGGGTCGATGGGCTCTGGTGCTGGGGGGGCGAGTCCGCGGCCCGTGCCGCCTGCACGATGAAAGCTACGGCACGCGCGAGTCATTCGACATAGAGATCCGGTTCTTTGTGTGACCAATCTGGACAGTCTGTTCAGAATCGTTTCGGACCCCAACTCCTTCTCGCCGCGAACGTTGTCGCGTGGCGGCGCCGATCGAATCGGCCCGATGCGGTCGACGCATTCCAGCCGCCAGCCGAATTGAATTCACATCACCACATTTGTCAGTTGTCATCCCGATTGCTTGTAGTGTGCGGAATCCTCGCCCCCCCAATGCGATACAGCACGAACTGACCCATCGGTAAGGCCACCGACTCGGCACCCGTGGTGTATTACTTGCACTGTTGTGCGGCTTGTCGAAGTTTTGATGTGCAATCGAGAAATGGGGACCTGGTGGTCTGGTCACGGCTTCTGGGTGTGGTCTCGGCTGCAGCCGCACTGATCGTCACCGCGGGACCGGCCCTCGCCGCGCCGTCGGACCCCATCGCCCCCCAGCCGCTCTCCGCCGTCGGGACAGCGTCGACCGCGCAGTTCGACTCCCCACAGGCCCAGTACAGCCTCACCGTCCCCGTCGACCCGGGCACCCTTCCCACTGAACTCCGCGGCACCGCGCAGCTGCCGCCGGGCGTGACCGCCGGCACCGTCGACGCCTACAGCGGCGACCGGTTCCTGTCACGGGTGGTCCTCGGGTCCGACCCGTCCCAACCGGTCCGGTGGAGTCTCGCGGGGATCCCGGTCACCGACAACGCCGCCGACATCACCCTGCGGACCGATCTCACCGGAGAGGGCACCTGCCGCTTCGACCCCGATACGCCGTTCCGAGTCGTCGGGATGACGGTCGCGTACACCGGGAATCCAACCGTGCCCGCGACCGTCGCCGACTTCCTCCCGCCGGTGCTCACCGCGATCGATCTCTTCATACCCTCCACGCCGTCACCGACCGAGGCGTCGGCGGCGATCAACCTCGCCACCGCTGTCGTCGGGCGCTACAAGCCCACACCCATCGCCGTCCGCACCCGGGCGCTGCCCGCGTCCGGCGCGCCCGACGTCGCGCAGGACCCGACGGTGCGGCAGATCATGCTCGCCGAGAGCGCAGCCCGCGGAACCGCGCTGCGCACCGGCGCCTTCGGGCCCTACCTGCAGATCGGTGGCCGCGGCAGCGACCTGCTCGCCCAGGCGCAGCTGATCACCTCGCAGATGTCGACCGTCGCGGTGGCGTCGGCCGCCATCGCCGGCCAGTCGGCAACGGCCCCGCAGATCACCCCCACCGTCCGCACCCTGGCCGATCTCGGTGTCGGCGAGAGCGAGGCGAGCGGGACCGGACGCGCGGTCATCGGGTTCGGCATCGACCAGACGCGCCTCGGCGGTCCCGCCCACGACGTGCGCTTCGAGGTCCGCGGCACCTACACACCACTGCCGTCGAACGGCGGCGGACGAATCGTGGTGCGGACCGGGACGACGACGATCGCGTCGTGGCCCACCGCCGCGTCGGGCAGCATCGACCGGTGGGTCGACGTCCCCGACCGACTCCTCCGCCGCTACCTCGACGTCACCGTGTCCCTCGAGCGCGGCGACGACCAAGGCGGATGCGGCCAGGCGCAACGTGTCTCGATCTCGCTGGACCCGACGGCACCGGTCCAGTTCACCCGCGCCGACCCGCCCATCCCCACCGGACTGGGATCCATGCCGCAGGCTCTGCAACCCCGGGCCCAGTTCGCCTGGACACGTGGCGATCTCGCCGACGTCTCGCGGGCGGTCACCATCGCCGCGGGCCTGCAGAGCCTCACGGTCACCCCGCTGGGGGTCGACGTCGTCCCGATCGACGAGGCCCGGGCCTCGTCCACGCCCGCGGTCATCATCGACGCCGACGGTTCGGCGCGGGACATCCCGACCCTGCCCGTCAGCGCCCGCGGTGACGTGGTCACCCTCGATCCCCTCGCCGCGAACGCGCAGGCCGGCCGACGCCAGTCGTTGACGCTCAGCCCGACGGTGAAGCTGGGTGCGCTGCAGGTCACGCGCAGCAACGGTCGCAGCGTCCTGGTGGCGTCGTCGAACGGCAACCCCGCGCAGCTCGACGCCGTGCTGCGATGGCTCACGGCCGACCCGCGCCGCTGGTCGAACCTCGACGGAGCCGCCCTGCTGGCTGTCGACGACCGGACACCGGTCCTCGTCCCACAACCGGACTCGACGGACACCACCGCCGCCGACACCGGCGGTGGGAGCGACTCGGGCGTCATCGTGGCGACGGCCGGCTCCGTCGCCGCCGTCCTCGTCGTCGCCGGGGCGGCGTGGTTCGTGTGGCGTCGGGTGCGCCGTCGGGGCGAGCGATGACCAGCCTCGACACTCCTGCCGCTGTCGGCGTACCACCACCGCAGGAGCAGCCCCCAGCCGTAACGATCACGTCGACGCCCACGTTCGACGCGCGCCGTGCCATGGCCACCATGGTCGTGCGCTGGGTGGTGATCCTCGCGGCCACCGGCATCGCGTTCCATTCCACCCTGGCAGCGGTCGCGCGCGAGATGGCGACCGGCAATCTCATGGTCTACCAACCGATCGCGATCTGCGGCGCGATCATGGTGTCGATGGGTGTGCTCGCCCGAGACCACGCACAGCTCCCCATCCACGACAGGCAGAGCGATGGGATCGTCGGCGTCATCCTGCTGGCACTGGCCTGGGTCGTGCAGTACAAGCTGGTCGCCCGGTTCTCCGACGTGTACCTGACACTGCATCTCGATCTGTTGGCGCTGTGGATGTTCCTGCTGGGGTCGTGCGTGCTGCTGTTCGGCACCCGGCCGACCCTGCGCCACCGGGGCTCGTGGCTGATCCTGCTCGCGACGTTCCCCTTCCCCATCCGTCTGCTCACACTGCTCCTCGGCGGTACGGCGGCGTCCGCGTCGACGGTCATCATCGGGATCGCCGTCGCGTCCGCGGCACTCGCGGCCGGCCGCAACGCATCCCGCGTCGCCATCGGGACCGTGACCGCCGGCGGCGCAGGGGCGATGGCCCTGGTCGTCATGAGGATGCTCGCACCGGACACCTCGCCGGCCCTGGTCATCGCGGGGCCCGCTTTCGTCGCGGGACTCACCTCGGGTGTCGCCCTCTACATCGACGACGTGCGTCGCTTCGGCGTCACGAACAACCTCGTCCGGATGCCGGCGCGACGCGTCGTCGCATCGGGGTCGTGGCGTGTCGTCCTGACGCTCCTCGTCGCCACCGCGGCCATCGCCGTCGTCACCGTTCCCAGCGGCAACATCCGACCGCCGCGGCCGGTGATCGCCGGCCTGCAGACCACCGGACCCCCCGTCGTCCCCGACCTGTGGGACCAGACCGCCCTCACGCGGTACGACTTCGCCGGACGGCTCTACGGCAAGGGTGGGTCGATGACGCGACAACGCCTGGTCGCACGGTTCTCCGACCCCGCATGGGACCTCGAGGGCCGGCGTCGCGTCATCGTCGCCGACACCATCACGACCCGACGACCGATCCTGCTCTCGGTCTACCCCGTCTACATGGTCTACGACCTCTCCGGCGTGCGGATGAGCGCCGCCGTCCCGGTGCCGTTGGGGGACGGGGTGACCGGGCAGCTGGGCACCCTCGTCGACGACAAGCGCTACCTCACGTACACGCGGCTGACGTGGAGGTGGAGTGACGGACCGGTCGCCCAGAGCATCCAGCTGCTCGCCGTCGACGACCACCGCGACGGTGCCCCGTTCCCGACCCCTCGTCTCACACCCTTCTCCACCGCCGGCGACTTCCTCGCCATCCTGCTGCGGGGTGACGCGATCGTCCGGGACGAGCGCCCGGAGTTCAAGGATCGCGAGATGCTCACCGCAGCAGCACGATCCATGGTCCGTCAGCAGGTGGCCACCGCCGCGTCGCGACAGGCGGCCGATCGGTGAGCAGCGATCCCCGCGCGGTCCCGATGCCGCCCACCGCGGACGGCCTCACCGTCGACGAAGCGCTCACGGACTCCATCGACGGCATCCGCGTCGGGCGGCCCCATCTGTCCGCTTCGGTGGCGTTCGTGCCGTGGCAGAAGTGGACTCTCGTCGTGGTCACGGTGCTCGTCGTGGCGGGACTTGTGCTCGCGACCACCGCCACCCTCACCGCGCTCGCCGGCATCGCGACGTTCTCCTACGTCGCCACGATCATCGACCGCATCGTCCTGTTCCGGCGGGGACTGGCCGGCGGGCCGATCCGCGTGTCCGACGAGACCGCCCTGGCCCTCGCCGACGACGACCTCCCGAACTACACGGTCCTGGTGCCCGCCTACGACGAACCCGAGGTCGTCGGTGGGCTGGTCGCGGCGATGGAGTCGCTGCGCTACCCCCGCGAGAAGCTCCAGGTGCTCCTGCTCCTCGAGGAGGACGACGAGGCCACGATCACCGCGGCGGCCGACGTGATCAGCAGCGGCGCCGTGACCGTGCTGCTCGTCCCGGCCGCGCAGCCGCGCACCAAACCCAAGGCGTGCAACTTCGGGTTGCATTTCGCCACCGGCGACATCGTCACCATCTACGACGCCGAGGACGTCCCCGACCCGCTGCAGTTGCGACGCGTCGCCGTCGCCTTCACCGAGCTCGACGACGACGTCGCCTGCGTGCAGGCCCGGCTGGACTTCCACAACTCCGGCGACAACGTGCTGACCGCGTGGTTCACCGCCGACTACGGGCTCTGGTTCGGGTTCCTCCTGCCGGGCCTGATGGCGAGCCGGTCGCCGATCCCGTTGGGCGGCACGTCCAATCACCTCCGTCGGCGGGTCCTCGACGAGATCGGGGCGTGGGACCCGTTCAACGTCACCGAGGACGCCGACCTCGGCATCCGGATCGCGGTGCACGGCATGAGGACGGCGGTGCTCGACTCCACCACCTGGGAGGAGGCGAACATCGACGCGATCAACTGGATCCGCCAACGATCGCGGTGGTACAAGGGCTATCTCCAGACGTTCCTGGTGCACATGCGCACACCGGTGAGCGTGATGCGCACCCTCGGACCGGTCGGGACGTTCCGGTTGGCGACGCTCTTCGCCGGGACTCCGCTCATCGCATGCCTGAACGTCGCGTTCTGGTTCATGCTGATCGTCTGGATCCTCGGTCAGCCCACCGAGATCACCGAGATCCTGCCCCCGGCGATCTACTACCCCTCGCTGGTCTCGATGATCCTGGGCAACGCCGCGACCGTGTACATGACGCTGATCGCCATCCGCGAGGACGACAGGCCCGAGTTGTTCTGGCCTGCGCTCATCGTGCCCTTCTACTGGGTCCTGATGGGCATCGCCGCGGTCAAGGGGACCTGGCAACTGCTCCGCAACCCGTCGTACTGGGAGAAGACGGCGCACGGGATCGGGAGCAGCACGACGCAGCCCGCCGCCGCCCCGTCCCCGGTCGCGGAGACGTGACGTCGGAGGCGGTGCGGCGTCGACGACGTCGCCCGGGAGCTGCTGTCTTCGCCGCGGCGCTGATCCTGTTCCTCGTCGCCGGGTGGTTCATCACCGTCGACCGTCAGTTCCTCATGGGCGACGCCCTGTCCCGGGTGCAGTCCGCCCAGTCGGTCATCTTCAGCCGCGACCCGCACGTCGCCGCCATCGGTTTCGTCTTCACGCCACTGACAGCCCTCATCCAGCTACCGACAGTCGCGCTCGCGCATGCCTTCACGTGGATCACCGCCGATGCCGTCTCGGGCGTTGTCATGTCGGCGGTGTTCATGGCGGGGGCGGTGTACCACGTGTGGGGTGTCGGCCGGGACCGTCGTCTGCCCACCGTCTGCACGGTGGCGCTGACGATCCTCTTCGCGGTGCACCCGATGATCGTGTTCTACGGCGGGAACGGGATGAGCGAGGCGCCGTTCCTGTTCTTCCTGTGCTGGGCCGTTCGCCGACTCATCCGGTGGGTCGATTCCGACGACGTGCACGATCTGGTGACCGCCGGGATCTGTCTCGGACTGGCTTACCTCACCCGTTACGACGCCGTCGCCGCGACCGCTGCGGCGGCGGCCGTGGTCGGCGTCGTCTCGCTGCAGCGACGCAGTCCGCTCCGGCCGTTGCGGTGGTGCATCTCGCGGGTCGTCGTCGACATGGCGCTCGTGGTCGCACCTGCGGTGGTGGCGTTCGTCGCGTGGGCGGCGACGAGTTGGCTGATCACCGGGAACGCGTTGGCGCAGTTCACCTCCGAGTACGGCAACTCGGCGATCGTGAGCCAGGCCGGCGGCACACCCGGGGATCTGCTGCAGCGCATCGCGTTCGTCGTGGTCGATGCGTTCCTGCTGTTCCCCGCCCTGCTCGTGGGTGTGGTGGTGATCGGCGCACGACGGATCACACTGGGCCGTGCCGCCCCGATCGGTGTGCCGGTCGCCGTGTTCGGCGCTGTGCTCGTGTTCCAGGGGGCCAGCTACGTGACCGGCGCGACGTTCGGGTTCCTCCGCTTCTACATCGCGGCCGTGCCGCTCGGGGTCGTTGTCGCGATGCTCGCGCTGTCAGCTCGGTCGCCGGTTCCGGCGCGCCGGCCGGGGCGCCGGGTGCGGCCCGCCGAGATCCGCCGACCGACCGCACGATCGCAGGTGATCGTGGCGACGATCGTGATCGCCGCGACCGCCGTCAGCCTGCCGTCCGCGTGGGGGCTGATGGCGTCGCAGCGCTACGCACCGCAGGAGGCGGCCTTGCGCGCGACCGTCCTGGACGACGCCACCGCAACGGGCGTTCGCGTCGACAAGGACCGGCGGGTGGCGCAGTCCTTCTCCACCGAACGACAGATCGCCGAATGGCTGGATGCACAGCGACTCCCGAGTGGGAGCGTCCTGGTGGACACGCTGTACGGTTTCGCGATCCTCGCCCGGACCACGGATCCCCGGCGCTTCGTCATCCCGTCGGACCAGGACTTCACGCAGATCCTCAACGACCCGGCCCGCTTCGGGATCCGCTACATCCTCGCCGTCCCCCGCAGTGGCCGTGGTGTCACCGACGCGGTGAACCAGCGCTACCCGACCCTGTACGGGGACGGGGCGCGGATCGCGTCACTCGACCTCGAGTTCCCGAACGTCGCCGACGACCTCCCCACCTGGCGGGTCTACCGCGTCACCCCTGACTGAGCATGTCCCCTGCCAGGCCGAAGAGCGGGTCCCCCGGACCGATGTCAAAGGTGCACTGGTCGTTCCGTGGGTCGGGGACGAACGCCCAGAAGAGGGCTCCGGCGGTCCCCGCGGCTCGCTGACCCGTCACCTTCCGACGGACGTCGGTCGCGCGGTCGTCGACGGTGCCACACGATCCTGCGTTCTGTCCGATCTCGTTCACCACGATCGGCTTGCCCACCGCCCTGGCCTGGGTGATCCGCCGCCCCAGCCCGTTCCACTGGTCACCGGGCAGCGGCACACCGTCGGCGCCGTAGTCGTGATAGTCCAGCACGGAGACACCGGGTGACCGGCCGACGAGCTCGTAGTCGTCTCCCGCGCTGCCACATTGCCCGCCACCCGCGAGCCCGGAGAACACGAGCCGATTCGGGTCGAGCGCGCGGACGGCGCCACCCGCGGTGTCGAAGAACCCGCGGAGCACCGCGCCGGCATCTGACGGGCACGTCCGGTCGGGGAATGCGCACGACCGGCCACAGACACCCGGCTCGGGCTCACCCACCGGCTCCCACCCGGCCAGCGCCGGGGAGCCGCGCCATCGCGTGACGGCGGTGGTGAGCCACTGCTGGTAGGTCATCCCGCCGAACGCGGACTCCGTCTTCCACCCGTCGACGTACCAGTCACGTTGCTTGAACTCGCCGCTCTCGCAGGCCCCGTCACCACCGACCAGCACCGGCAGCACCAGTTGGTGGTGCCGCGCCGCGGCAGCGAACACCGCGTCGGCGGGACGGAAGTCCACGGCGCCGGTGAATTTGTTGACCGCCAGGGCCGCGAACAGATCGAAGCGGGTCAGCGCGTTCGGGGGGAGGCTGCCGAAGTAGGCGTCGAGATCGACCTGGGCGCCGCAACCGCGGTTGATCGACCAGTTCGTCGCCAACTGGTAGGCGTCCATCCCGGACGGCCACCACGGATCACCGTCGAGGGTGAACCCGCTCGAGGTGGCGGCCACGGTACGGGGCGGGTCCGGCGCGGGCTCGGCGCGCACGGTGCAGGCCGTGACGGTGAGCAGCACCGCCACCGCCGCGTAGACCAGCGACCACCGCGTCCGCGCATTCATCCGCTGACCGTACAAGCTGCGGGAGTCCGCGATCGTGCAGATTCCATTCGATGAGTTGAAGATGCGGGATCGGTACCCGCGTCGTCCGCTCGGTCACGGCGGGGGAACGTCGTGCGCGACCGCGCCCGGTCACCGGCGGGCTCGGACCACCGTCGCACCCGCGATCACCAGCGCGACGGCACCGAGCACGTCGGACTCGGTGATGCCGTGGTCCGGGGTGAACGAGACGAGCACCGCACCCTCGATCGGCCCGTTCCAGATCACCCAGGCGATCGCCACCACCGCGCACGCGACTGCGGCACGCACGCTGGGCCGCAGCAGCGCCCACAGCGCCGCCGCGAACAGCAGGTGCATGAGGACGAGGGCGTGGAACACGCTGGGATCACGCACCCGACCAGCGTGGCACAACGCTCCGCTGCGTCGCGGCCGCGGCAGCACGCCGACACGACGCCGCCCACACCCGGGTCCGGGCGTGGGCGGCGTCTGCGGAACGGGGTGTCAGCCCCAGGTCGCCTCGGTGACCGGGATGGACGCACCACCCAGACTCACGGTCCAGACTCCCTGCGTGTCCGTCGAGGACTGCACGGTCGCCTGCGACAGGGTCGTCAGGGGAACCGTGGTCGTCGAACCGTCGGAGCACGTCACCGTCGCGTCCGTCGGTGTGGCCTCGGTCGTCTCCGGGGCCGGCGCAGGGGTGTCCGATGCGGACGGGTCGGACGAGGTCGGCGGGACCTCGGTCGGCGTCGACACCGGGACGGCCTGCACCGAACACCGGACCGGCGCCCCGGAGGTGTCCGCGTAGGTGAATCCCGTGATGCCCGAACCCGTCCCGGTGAACTTCGTGGGGAGCGGGCCGGCCGAGGTGCTCGGCGGCTCACTCGTCGGCGCGGGCCCCGCGACCGGTGCGGACGACTCGACCGGCGGGGGCGGCAGAGCAGCCGACGACTCGACCGGCGGGGCGACGGGTGCGACCGGGGCGACAGGCGGCGGGATCACCGCGGGCGCGACGGACGACGACGGGATCGACGTCGCGGCCGCTGCGGCGGCCGTGGACGGCGCAGGCGCCGCAGACGACTCGGTTGTCGAGGTGGCGGTCTCCGACACCGTCACGCCCGCTGCCGCGCGGGTCATCTCCGGCAGCGCGACGCCCTGCGTCGTGACGCCGTTCGACTGGGCCACCGCTGGATCGGTCGATCGGAACGGGACGTTCATCGATGCCGCGGTGGGCAGGGGCTTGGCCAGCGGCGGCAGCGACGCGAGGTTCAGCAGCGCGGAGAAGGCCTGCTGGACGAGGTCACCGGTCGACGCGTTGCGCACCGTCAGCGAGGCCGGAGCCGATGCCTGGACCTGTCCGGGCGCAGCGGCAGGAGCGGCGGTCTGCACGTGCACCACGCGAGTGGTCTGGTAGCCCGGCCACGCGGCACCCGACGTCCGGAACCCGGACAGCGGGGCACTCGCCGGCGGACCCAGCGGGTTGCCGCAGGCACATCGGACGCGGGGCACGCCCTCGGAGTCGACGAGCACCGGTGTGCCGGCCTGCAGCACCGACTGGAAGGGCCGGGCGACGCCGTCCTCCCAGGAGTGATTGGTCACCCAGGTGTCCGCGGTGAGCGTGACGGGGGTCAGGCTGTTGAGGAAGTACGGGATCTGGTCGGCGGTGATGCCGAAGACGCCGGCCCACGCCTGCGCACGGGTGAAGTCCGAACCGAGGTAGCGCGCCAAGGCGGCGGGGTCGCATCGGCTGCCGTCGCTTCCCGCGTACAGCCCGGGTGTCGTTCCGACGAGCTGCGTCGCCCCGCTCGCCGGTCGGGCAAGTGAGGTGTCGACGCGCGTGGCCTCCACCGGCGCGGCGGTCGCGTTCGTCAACGCGGCGAACGGATTCGGCCCGACGGTCGAGACCGACGCGAGGTCGACCCGGGGATCGGGCGCACCCGAGTCCGGCCGCATGCTCACCACCATGACGGTGGCCGCGACGACGATGACCGCGAGGACGCCGGCCAGCGACGAGAGGATCACCGTCCGACGGCGTCGGGTCGCGGCCGCGGTCGGGACGGGGACGGTGGGTGTGTCACTCATGCCGGTTGCTCTTCCTGTTCGAGGCCCAGTGGTGCGAGGAGGGCTCGGATGATGGCGGTGTCGAAGAAGGGGGTGACCGCGGACGGCGTGGAGGACCCGTCGGCCTCGATCGTCGAGATGACGATCTCCCCCGGTGAGACGACGGAGAGTTCCGCGCCGTCGGGATGAATGCGGACAAGGTGCAGCACGGGTCGGTCACCGGACTGCTCCCGCCGGAAGACCGATCTCGCCGTGGTGATCAGCTGGTCGGCCACGGCGTCCGTCACCATCGTCGCGACACCGCGGATCCCGTCGCCCGAGTCGAGTTCGACGACCATCTCGCCGTCGACAGCGGGATGGACGTAGAGCAGCGGATACAACGCATGTGCCGGGTCGGAGCTACGCGCCGGGTACACCACGACGTGGCGCAGGTCGGACATGCGCTCGAGCGGCACGGTCACCTCGGCCGACAGCTCGGCCCGTCCGTCGGTCATCGCGAGCAGTCCGCGGGCGAGCAACGAGCGGGCGCCCCGCCGAACCGCGGCCTGAGCCTCGTCCCGAGTCGGGTTCCCGTTGTCGGCCAGAGCGACCGGCGTCGGCCACCCCTTCTCACGGAAGGAGGCGGCTGCGACGACCTCGTCGTCGGTGAAGGCGAGGTTCGTCACAGGATCGCTCCTGCAATCGATGTCCACGAGTTGGTGATCCCGTCGAGCGCGCCACCCATGGCGTCCATCGGGTTCGTGCGGATGTAGTCCATGGTCGGGCCCCACGTGTTCGGGAAGTCCGCCTTCACGGCCTCCTCGCCGACGAAGGTCCATATCCCCAGCGCGGAGCCGGTTAGGTTCAGCGTCGGGTTGGGCGCCGCCTTGAGACCGTCCGCCGCCGAATGGAGGCCCGAATCCAGAGCACCCATGTAGTCCCCCGATGCGAGAGCACCGGCGGCCTCGCCGAGATGCCATGCGGAGGTGGCCGCGCTGAGGCCGGCGCCGACGTTCAGATCTCTCGTGACGAGATCGAACGCCTTGTCGAGCCCCATCGCCGACGCCGAGAGTCCCAGAGAACCGAGGTTCGCCAGGCCGCCCGGAACGGCCCGGTCGAAACGGTCGATGAGTCCGTCGGTCGCGCCACCGATGAAGGCTGCACCACCTCCCGCGATCGCGCCGCCCCCCGCGATCGCACCGCCGATCGAGCCGCCATCGGCAGCACTGGCCTGATCCTGCTGGCGCGCCTCGGCGACCAGTCGCCGGCCCGCGTCGCGCAGGGCGCTGCTCGCCGCGCGCAATGCGCGGGCGGAGTCCGAGTCCCAGGTCGAACGGAATCGCGCGGCGTCCGCGCCCGTCCACTGCGTCGATCCGAGGGTCGACCCCATCGATGCGACGACGTGGTCGAGGTCGTCTGCGGCGCGGCCCATCTGGCCGGCGAGTGTCGTGAGAGCAGCGGTGTCCGCGCCGTCGAATGTCATCGGTGTCCCCTCGGATCGATCGCCGTCAGGCGCTCGCCGTCTCCTGCTGGGATGCGTTGGTGGTCGCGGTACGCGAGGCGTCGTGGAGGGCGTTGATGACCGCACGCAGCTGCGAGGTGTGCTGGCCCGTCCACTCGGAGCGGAACCGGGCGGCGTCCGCACCCTGCCACTGGACGTTGTTCAGCTGCGAGGTCAGCTGGGTGAGGATGTTCTGGATCTGGTCCGCGTTGCCGTTGAGCTGTGCCGCGAGGTTGCGCAGCTGGCCGGGATCGTTGCCGATGAATGCCATGGGGTGGAGCCTTTCTCGAGGACGTCAGTTGCCGACGATCGCCAACTGCACACGTGTCGCAGAACCTCGTTCGACGAGGTAGCCGCGGCCCGGGATCATGGGGCCCGTCGGGGGCCGGCGCACCGGCGTCCCGAACAGCGAGTCGCCGTCGAGATCGCCCGGGTGCAGGAGCAGGCCGCGTCGTGCGGCCTTGAAGATCGGTCCGATGGTGAATGCCGAGTTCCAGGTCGAGACCTCGGCCTCGCCGACGACACCGTGATCACGGTCGACGAGGACCTTGAGCACGCGCGCCAGCTCGGATTCCGCCGCCCCGCGGATCGAGGTCGCCGACTCGACCACCGCGAGAAGGTCACCGGCGGGGGCGGATTCGGCCGCGGCGATGAACATGTCGGCGCGCTCCACGAGTGCCTCGTCGCCGACGGCCACCGCGTCCCAGACATCGGAGCCGGCGAGAGGTGTCCGGAACGGCGCGATGAGGATCGTCTTGAGACCGGGTCGGGCACGGCGGGCCGCCGCGACAATCGTCGTGAGCGCCGTCGACCGCCCGCTGCCGGGCGGACCGGTCACCATGAGGACGCCGGACGGTGTGACGGTGGCGGGTTGCAGATCGAGGTCCCGGACGCCCACCACCGGCTCTCCCCCACTCTCGGCCGGCAGCTCGTCGAGCCAGATCATCTCCGAGAGCCGTTCGACGCCTGGGGCGGACGTCGTCGCGTCGAGGCCGTCGACGATGTCACGCAGCGCCGCGGACTGGCGTCCGACGTCCTGCGAGCCGCCCGCCGTGGCGAACTGCATCTCGACCCCGTCGACGATGCCGCGCCCGGGCGGGGCGGTGGCGTCGAGGGCACCCGGCCGGACACCCGCCAGGGTGTAGGCGGTCTCGTCCGCGAGGCGCAGCGTGATCCGGTGGGTGACGACGGCGGCGAGTGCGGGAGGTACGGCGTTCGGCCGGTCGGCCGAGGCGACGACGTGGACACCGACGGCCCGACCGTTGGCGGCGATCCGGGTGAGCAGGTCGACGAAGGGCGCGGTCGTCGACACCTCGTAGGCGTCGCGGAACGCCCCGATCTGGTCGACGAGGAGCAGGACCCGCGGGTCTGTCGACGACGGCACGGCCGCACGATGTTCCGCGAGGCCCGAGACCGCCGTGCCGAACTCGGCGATCCGGGACTCGATGAGAGCCCAGACCCGTCGCAACAGCCGACCGATCCGCTCCTCGTCGTCGAGCGCGATGACTGCGCCCACCGTCGGCAGGGGCTCGAGCATCCGCAGACCGCCGGACCCGCAGTCGATCCCGTAGATCTCCACGCCGAGGGGTTCGGCGAGGGTCGCCGACACCGCGACGGTCCGGAGGGCGGCGGACTTGCCCGACCCACCGGTCCCCAGCACCAGCATGGTGCCGTCCTTCTCGGGCGTGTAGACCGCGACCGGCTGGCGTTGCTGTTCGGGCAGATCGAGGACCCCGATCGGATATGACCCCGGCGATTCCGCATCGAGCTCACGGACGTCACACGCCGGCGGCAGCTCGGGCAACCACGGTCTGCGGGGCGACGGGATCTCGAGCCGTTCCGCAGCGGCGATCACCGTGTCCACGACGAGGACCATGTCGGGCGCGCCGAGGTCGTCGTTGTCGACGTCGTCAGATCGTTCAGACGCCCAGGGTCGTCCGTCGCCGAGCGCGAGCGGCGTGAGGTCGACCGCAGCCGTCGAGCCACGACCGGCGCTCCACCCCCCGCTGTATCCGCCCTGGAACGCCCGCAGGGGCGCGTTGCCGATCTTGGCCGCGGCGCGGCCCGGCACATGTGCTGGGAAGTGAGCCGCATCGGGCGCGTTGAGGATGTCCACCGAGTCGTCCGCGTCCGCCATGCGCAGCGCGATCCGCAGGTTCGCGTTCGCCCGCAGGTTCTCCTTGATGACACCGGCGGGTCGCTGGGTGGCGAGGATGACGTGCAGACCCAACGACCGGCCGCGAGCCGCGAGATCGACCATCCCGTCGACGAACTCGGGGACGTCGTGGACCAGCGCCGCGAACTCGTCGACCACCACGACCAGACTGGGAGGGGCGTCGGGATCACCCGACTCCTCCAGCGTCCGATGGTCTTTGACTCGTTTGACGTTCAGCAGGTGCTCGCGGAAGCGCAGTTCTGCACGGAGCGACGCGAGCGCCCGATCGACGAGGTGCGCTGAGAGATCGGTGACTAGGCCGACGGTGTGCGGCAGACGGACACAGTCCGCGAACGCCGTGCCGCCCTTGTAGTCGACGAAGAGGAACGAGACGCGGTCGGGGCTGTGCTCGGCGGCCATCCCGAGGATCCACGACTGCAGGAACTCGCTCTTCCCCGAGCCCGTCGTCCCGCCGAGGAGAGCGTGGGGCCCGTCGCGGCGCAGGTCGAGCCAGAAGGTGTCCGCACCGGTGGAGCCGACCGGCGCGCGCAGACCGGTCGCCACCGAACGCCGCCGACGACGCCCGCTGCGGTCGATCACCGAGTCGGTGGCCTCCCAGCGCGCGATCACCGCCGACGGATCCGTCGCGATCCCGTCCCCGGTGAGCGACAGCAGGTGCAGCGACGACGGCAGGTCGGTGCGGTCGTCGGCGGCGACACCGACGTCGACCAGCGGGGCGAGGAGGACCGCGATGTCCTGCGCCGCATCGACCCCGACCGACTCGGTCTCCATCGGGAACGTGTGGGTGCCCACGCGGACCGATCCCGCGGTCGACCCCGACGCCGCATCCTCGACGAGGACGAACGACCTGCACGCGGCGGGCAGCGCCGAGATCTGAGACGCCACCCAGATGAGATGCACACCGACGTCCGGCCCGGTCTCGGCGAGACGGACAGCCCGCGCGCGGTCGATGGGTGCGGCGTCGTCGACGAGGACGACGATCGCGGGCACGTCCGTGATCGGCTTCTCGACGAGCGGCATCGCCGTGTCGGCCTGCGACGTCGCACCGCGGTTGATCCCGCGCGCGTCGCGATCCGCGCGTCGCCGACGGACCACCTCGTCGAGGCGGGTGATGAGCGATGCGCAGCCCGTGGGCGTCGACGCTGCGTGCTCCCCCTCGAGCGGGCTGTGCACCGATCCCAGATGCGGAAGCCATTCCACCCAGTCCCAGACCGCGACCCTGTCCTCGGACACCACTGCGGCCACCACCATCTCGGCCGGCGAGTGCAGCCCGACGAGCTGGACCAGCACCGCGCGCGCGACGCCGTCGGCCAGTGATCGCGGCCCGCAGACGCCCAGCGCGCCCGAGGAACGGAGGTCCGCGACGACGGGGACATCGGTGATGGTGCGGTACTCCGTGGCGACGTCGACCAGGGCCGCCCAGTGCGACTCCTCGGCCTCACCGCGTTCGGGCAGCTCCACGACCGTGCGGGAGGGGCACTCACCCAGGCCGAGCCGGACGGTCAGATAGCCCGAGTGCTCGGGCCGGTGCGTCCACAACAGCGGACCGTGGCGGTGGATCGCGGTGATCGCGTCCTGTGCCGACGGCGACTCCGACAGACGGACCGCCCGCTCGACACGGGAGTGCTTGTCGAGGTCCGCGCGGAAGGCGGCGACGGCGGCGGTGAAACGTTCCGTCCCCACCCGACGGGCCTTCGACTCCTGCATCCGACCGTCGAGCCACATCCCCAGCATCAGGAGTGGGCTCAGGGCCACGAAGACGACGGACAGAACGCTGCGTGTGGCCGCCAGCAGCACGAGTCCCATCGCCAGTGGCGCCAGCATCGACACGAGGGGAAACCGTTGCGGTTGCGGTGGCTTCGGGGGCTCGGGAGCGCGCAGCGTCATCCCGGCGAAGCGCGCGACGACGCGCGGCGACCGGTTGATCTCGATGCCGCTGTCATCACCGTCGAGACCCGAGCGGTGGGTCGGGAGGACCACGAATGTGGTCCCACCCACGCCGACGACGTCGTCGGGACGGATCAACGCCCGGGTGACGGTCCGCGTCCCCAGACGGATCGGGTCACCCGCGACGATCTCGATGTTCTCGCCGACGTTCAGGACGATGCGTGCGGCCCCCACGGCCGGGTCGACGACACGGACGTGATCGGTGGCAGCCGACCCGACGGTGCTGACACCCGACGGGACGAGGAACTCCTTGCCGCCGTCGGGACCCGAGACGATCCGGACCATCGCGACGGACCGGCCACGCACGGTCCCCTCCACGAGATCGTCCGAGGGAGCGGCGACGACCTCGACGGTGGCACCCGAGCGGATACCGCTCTGCACCAGTGGCATCCCCGGTGAGAGCGTCGACTGCGCCTGTCCGTCCCGCCACAGACGGACCGTGACCGACTGCGTGTCCACCCTTCCCCGGGGGTCACCGTCGCGGAGGGCGGTCGCGAGGTCTTGCACCGTCGCGGTGCCGTCGGTGGTGGCCGCGACGCGGACCAGCGATTCGTCGACGCCGCGCACCGCCAGTGCGAGCCTCACGTCGTCGCCGGCTGATCGACCGGATCGACGGCCGAGACGGGGCGCGAGATCGGTGAGGAGACGTCGACCAGACCGCGTCGGGCGCGTCGGAGGACCGGGGCGACGGGACGTTCGCCGAACGGGTTCGGGCCGTTGAGGATGTCGATGACCTCGACTCCCGCGGCGCGATCGTGCCATCCGCGTCGGCGCGGGTCGCCGAGGACACCGAGGCACGCCAGGCCACCCGTGAGCGACGCGACTAGAGCGCGGACCCACACGCGCGAGAGGCCGGGTGCGGGGGCGTCCGGGTCTCCTGTGACAACCCTGGTGCCCATGGCGGCGCGACCGAAACTCGCGCCGGTGAGCGCGGCGAACGCCAGGTTCCAGATGCCCAGGGCGAGGACGACCAGCGGCGCGACGACGTACCCCAGCCCGGCGATCCCCGTGACGGCTGCAGCGACGACGACGAGTCCACCAGCGGCGAGGGGCACACCGGCGTCGATGGCTGCACACGCGACCCGGACTCCCACGCCGGCAGGCAGGGTGTCCGACGTGCGCGAGGGGGCGTCCTGGTTCCGCTCGTCAGGGGTAGCGTCGACGGGTGAGGCCGCGGGCGACACGGACGCCGGCGCGGTGACGACTCGACCGCGCACGGGTGTGCCGCAGGTGTCGCAGAACGGTGCACCATCACGAAGAAGCGCATCGCAACTGGCACAGTTCATCTCGGCCACTCGGTCTCCCACGGTCGTTCTCGCCCGCCCCCGAGCGGCCTGTCCGGTGACCGTATCGAGACCCGCTCGTGATGATCAATCACATGTTCAGTGGACAGCGCAGTGACGTGGGGCGGGACGCCGAACTTACTGCGGCAGGCGAACGATCAAGTGAGCCTTGCGAAATGGGAGTCGGGGCAGCGTGATGCAGCGTCCGTCGATCGCGTGAGACGAATGGCGGCACGACGCGTTGAAGGTCGATGATGTTGCTACGCAGTGCGTTCGGACGGGACAGCGGAGGTGACGACCGTCGGATTCGGCCGCCGCGGACGTGCTCGTGACCGACACACACCGCCCGACCCACTCCCTCATCCCGGGTCGGAGACCACGTCCGTGGCGCATGTCGTCGACTGTTCACAGCACCCTGGAACACTGGAACGATCATCCGATCGATCGACGGGAGGGCGACAGTGATGCGACGTCGGATCATGATCGTCGTCGTCGCGGTGGCGATCCTGGTGGTGGGGTTCGTGGTCTATCGGGTGAGCAATCCGTCGACGACGAACCCCGACAGCCCCTACCTGACCGCCGACGACTTCCCGGCCGGGTATCAGGTGTCGCGGCTGTCGAACACGGCGCCGCCCGGCATCGGCGGCTCGACGACGCCGGCGGACTGCGGGCCGGTGATCGCCGGCCAGGCCGATCGTCAGCTGCGCGCGTCGACGGTCGGGGTGCTCGCCGAGCCGTCGGACACGACGCTCCCGACGTACGCACAGTCGATCGTCACAGGCGGCGAATCCGTCGCGCAGACACGCGCAGTGGTGGACCGGTGTCCCGACTATCGCCAACGCACCGACACCGAGACGTACACCTCGTCGTCGTCGATCCTGCCTGTGCCGCAGGGCTGCCCGTCCGGCGTGCTGGTCATCCGCTCGACCACGCGGTACACCGGCCCTTCGTCGCAGTCGGACACGACGGCGGTGACCGCGTACGTCCAGGGGCGCGCGGCTGTCGGGCAGCTCAGCAGCGCGCTCCCTCGACCCCGATCCGCCGTCCCCGACGAGTTCTGCCGACTGGTGTCCCTCGTCGCCGATCGCGTCGACGACTGATCCGCTACTCGCCGACGAACGTGACGACGGCGTCGAGGGGCTCGCGGTCGGAGCGGAACGCGTTGACCCTCTCGGTGTCGTCGGCGTAGCCGAGTGACATCCCACAGACGATGATCCGGTCGTCGGGGATCGCCAGTTCGCCGCGGATCACCGGGTCGAAGTCGACGAAGGACGCCTGCGCGCAGGTGTCGAGGCCCTCGGCACGAGCGAGCAGCATGAGCGCCTGCAGGAACAGTCCGGCGTCGACGAACGCGCCCGCCCCCAGGTCGGCACTGACGGTGATGATGAGTCCGACCGGCGCCCCGAAGAACGCGTAGTTGCGGCGATGATGCGCGGCCCTCCCGTCACGGTCGTCGCGGGCGATGCCGAGCGTGTCCTGATAGAGCCCGCGGCCGAAGACGGACCGGCGACTGCGGAAGGGCTCCTCCCACTCGCCCGGCGGTGGCTAATACCCGTACCGCGGATCGGTGGCCGAGCGACCCTCGTCGAGTGCTGCCCAGAGAGCGCGCGTCAGCCGGTCCTTGCGATCACCGGTGAGGACGTAGACGTGCCACGGCTGCGAATTCGAGTTGCTTGCCGAGCGCGCAGCGAGGCCCAGGAGACGTTCGACCGTCTCTCGCGGGACCGGCCTGTCGCTGAACGCCCGCACGCTGTGCCGTGAGAGCACCGCGTCCTCGACCGTCGTGGGTCGATCTGTCACCGCCGGGTCGCGCCGGCGATGAACCCGCGGAGCGTGGCGACCGCGACCTGCAGTTCGGTCTGCGACGTCGGCGCCTGCCCCGCTGCCGGGACGAACAGCTGGTCCGGCTGGAGGTAGGTCTTGTGCGGGTCGCCGGCGAAGTCGGCGTCAGGGCCGAAGTCGCACAACGGATCCCGATCGTGACACAGAGCCCAGCGCTGTAGCCCGGGGAGTTGGTAGTAGGTCTCGATGCCCACCGTCGAGACACCGGACGCCAGTGCGACGCCCTCATCGCGCCAGACCCCGCTGCCCGTGGACCCCGCGCCGACGACACCGGGCGCGGACGGCCGCTGCCGAGGGTCACCGAACAGCATCACCGCGCTCACCACTCGGCGCGGCGCCAGCGCGATTGCCGCCGCTCGGACCACGGCTGCACCTTGCGAGTACCCGACCAGGACGGCTTTCGGTCGGCAGCCGAATCCACCTGCGGCGGAGACGGCGTCGTATCGGGCGATCACGGCCGCGACCCCGGAGGCGATCGAGATCCCGAACGAGCGGTTCGCCGTCCCCTCCGGCACCGACACCGCGCGGTACCCGGGGCCGGTGGTCACAACGGGGATTGACGCGATGGAAGGGTCGTCCCGATAGGTCGCGGCGAGGAGCGTCGACAACAGCGGGCCCTCGTAGCCGTCGCTGCGGCTGTTGCCGTACTGCTGCGAAGCGACGGGATCGCCGCTGCCGCGGGCGGGGATCACCACCGCCGCCGGACACGAACCGCCCAGCCCGAGAACGTCCGCGCCCGCCGACCCACTCGTCGCGATCAGACCCGACGCCGCGACGACGACAGCTGCGAGCGCGGCACCCCACCGTTTCCCCACCATGGATCAAGCATGCACGATGCGATCGCGTCCGCCCACCGATCGTCGGAGTCGGTGCTGCGGTCAGGTCCTCGTCGAGCTCGTGCGGGACTGGCTCGCCGGTGTGTAGCGCTCGGCGGCCCAGAGGATGTCCCCGCGCAGGGTCGCGGCGAGGACGTCGAGTTCCGACGGTCCCAGCGGCGTCGCGCGGGAGGACGTCTGGAACCGCGTGGTGTCGGCGAGATATGTGGTGTGCGGGTGCCCGGAGACATCGGTGCCGATGCGGAAGTCGCACACCGGATCCCCGACGTGACACACGGACATGCGGCGCATCCCGCGGATCGCGTAGTAGGCGTCGGCGCCCTGGGCGTCGACGCCGCTGACCACCGCACCGACCCGATTGCGCCAGATCCCCTCGCCGCGGTCGCCGGTGCCCATCACACCGTCGGCCTCCGGCTTCTGCAGCGGGTCACCCATCAGTACGGCCGCGGCCACCACCGACCGCTTCGACAGCTCGACGGCGACTCCGCGGGCCACGGCTGCACCCTGCGAGAAACCGACGAGGACCACCATCGGGGCGCATCCCGGACTGCCTTCCGCCCGCGCGGAGTCGTAGGCGTCGACGGCCGTCGAGACACCCGACGCGACGGACCGGCCGAAGCTGCGGTGCCGGATCCCGTCCTCGGTGCCGACGGCTTGATAACCGCGGCCGACGGAGAGAACGGGCACGGCGCGGATCGCCGGCTGATCCCGGTAGGTCTCGGAGAGGAGGGTGCTGAGCGTCGCGCCCTCCCAGCCGTCGGTGACCATGTCGCCGTAGCGCCGGGCGCCGACACTGCCGTCGCCGCTCCCCCGGATCGGGATGACGACGACCGGGGCACACGATTCGCTGCGTGCCAGGGCGGGCGCGGGGACGGCGAGCAGGCCGATCGCGGAGAGCCCGACGACGACTGTCGTCACCCACCGAGTCGCCCGCCGCACCCCACGATGATGCCGTAGCCGCGGTACCGCGAAGAAATCGCAGGTCACATGCAGGACGCCATGCTGTAGTACGAGCTGTCGTCCTCCGACTCCGACACCTTGACGCCGTTGACGTAGATCGCGCAGTAGACGTAGCCACCGCTCTCATCGGAGATCAACGTTCCGAGGGAGTCGCCGTACTCGCCGGACCGAGAGTCCACGCTGATGCAGGTGTGCCCGCCCCCGATCGGACGACCCCGCAGCGACACGTTCTCCCGCGACGTCGTGTTCCCGTAGGCGTTCGTGTACGAGACGTCGACGGCGGCGCCCGTCGCGGAGCACATCACCTGCCGCGTCGTGTCGTAGGAATCCGTCACGACGGCGCCGGCGACGCCGACACCACCGGCGAGCAGCGAGACGGACAGGACGAACACGGACGCGACGCGAGCACAGACCGACATGATGACCTCCGAGACAACGGGATTCGCCGAGTGCGAGTCCGAGATGCCCGAAAGGTAGCGGGACGGTCCGACAAGTCTGTCCACAGATCGCCCTGGGTCCACAGACCCTAGACGGTGATCCGACCGTTTTCGGCCTGTGTCGGTGGCCAGTTCTACGGTCGTACACATGTTCGACGAAGTGCTCGAGGCGGCGGACCGCCTCGCCGATGCCGTCCGCGAGTGCGCGATCCCCGCCGACGATGACGCGCTGGTGGCGGGGGTGCGTGCGGCGGTCGCGGCCCGCAACGCTGCGGACGGGTTGCTGGCCCGGGTGACCGGGGAGGTCGAGTGCCGGGGCGCGGCGAAGCGGGTGGGGATGTCGGTGCGGGAGTTGCTGCGCCGTCACGGCTGTGTGCCGGTCGTGGCGGCGCGGGCGATCCGGCTCGAGCGGGCGATCGCGCATCTGCCGGCGCTGGCGCGGCACCTGCGGGACGGATCGCTCTCGGCGGAGTACGCCGACGTCGTCGCCCGCGGAGTTCGGCACGTCTGCACGCGCACCCGGTCGCTGCTGGGGTCGGAGTTCGCAACCGAGACCGAGGCGGTGTTGATCGGGCACGCCCTGGCGGGCCGGTCCCCGGTCGAGATCGACGACCGAGCGCGCGCCATCGCGCTGGAGCACGAGTCAGCGGTAGATGCCGGCGACGAGGCGGGCACGCCCGTTGCCGAGGACACGACGCTCAACGAGGTGTCGTGGGCGCAGCGGGACGATGGCCGGTTGGCGGGGTCGTTCGACCTCGACGTCGTCGCCGGCGAACGACTCATCTCGTGCATCGACACCGCGTCACGGCCTCGTCCGCTACCCGACGGGACCCCGGACCCGCGGCCGGCGCCGCAGCGCCGGGCCGATGCGTTCGTACAAGCGCTGGAGGCGGCATCCCGGGCACTCGGCGTCGACGGGCTCGTCGGATCGGCGAAGACGGAGATCCTGCTGACCGTGCCCGCCACCCAGGCCGAGTGTTGCGGGATCACCCCGGCGGGGCCGGCGCATCTGCAGTGGATGGGCAGCGTCTCCGACGAAGCCGTGTCGCTGCTGTCATGCGACGCGTCGGTCACCCGCATCGCCGTGGATGTCGACGCCGCGCCGGTCGACATCTCCCCGAAGGCCAGGTTGTTCACCGGGCGCACCCGCAAAGCGATCGTGGCGCGTGATCAGTCGTGCGTGATGTGCGGGAATCCCGCGTCGTGGACCGATGTCCACCACATCCTGCCGTTCTCGCAGGGCGGGGCCACGACCTGCGACAACGGGTGCCTGCTGTGCCGCACCTGCCACGTCGCCGTGCACCAGCACGGCTGGGAGATCGAGATGGGTTCCGACCGCCACCCCTGGATCCGACCACCCGCCACCGTCGACCCCCGACGCGAACTACAACCCGCCTACAACCGACGAACACTCCGACTCGACGCCATGGCCGCCTGACTCGGACACGCAGAACCCGCAGCGGCAGCACATTGCGAGCACCTGACCACCGGTCAGGACCGCATCAGTACCTTGACAACTCCACAGTGTGAGCCGTTCTCGCTGCAGTCAGCTCGACCGCGCGAAGTCCTGGTAGGCCTCGAACATCCGGCGCCCGATGATGCGGCCGGCCTCGGCGGTGAAGTGCGGGTCCTCGGGCAATCCGCTGCCGGGGGCGCCGTTGAGCATCCCGGGCGGCGACGGGACGAACCGGGCGTGGTCCCAGCGGTTTGGGGTGTCCTGGTGGACGGCGTCGATCCCGGCGAGCTTGGGCGGGCCAAAGTTCATGTACTCCGGGCTGAGCTGCCCGAGGATGAACGGGACGGGTCCGTAGCGCTCGCGCAGGCCCTCGATCAGTCGGTCGAACTGGCGCCGGAACACCTCCGGCTCCGACAACGGCCCGTCGGACTCGCCCTGGTGCCACAGGATGCAGTCGAGCTTCTGGCCTGTCTCCTTCAGTGCCGAGTCGATCTGCTGGATCGAGTAGTCGTAGAGGTTGTGGCGTACGTCGTGGTTGTCGGGATCCCAGGAGTAGCCGTTCTTCGGATAGAACGACGTGTCGCCGCGGGCGCACGGCACCAGCAGGACCGGGTCACCGGTCGCCTCGGCGAGCAGTGACCCGAAGGTCGTCGCGAAACCCACACCGGCGCCGGGCACCTCGTGCAGCAGCGGATCCTCGGCGAGCAGGATCTTCCGCCCGCGATACCGCCCACACCCGGGCCACTGGTGCACCAGCGGATGTATCGGCGGCGGCGTGACACCAGGCTCCTCGTTCCCGGCTCCGCTGGCGTTCGACTGACCCAGCACCGCGACGACGCGATACGGCTTGTCGACCGGCGGCGCGGGAGTCCCGGTCGCGATGGCCTTCTTCACGACGGTCTTCGCGGCCATCAGGGCCCGGAGATGCACCGGGAAACTGCCGTGGATCGCGCGGTCCTCGTCGTAGGAACGCAACTCGGGGTCGAACGGCGACGGCATGCAGCCTCCTGGTGGCGGGTGAGCACGTCGATTCTCGCATCGCGGGAGCGGCGACACCCGGCAACGGCAAGCCGTGCGAATCGGTCAATACCGAGATAAGCGAAAAATGTTGTGCAGTAACGGATTCACCTTCACAGTCGACATACAGCCAGATGACAGACAGGTAACCTCGCTGCACGATCGCACGATTGCGATCCTTCGAGGGCGCCGCGGGGGGCATAGATATTCTTTGGGGGTCCTGGTGGTTCTGACGCGCACGACACCGGCCACAGACTCGTTGTTCGAGCTGTTCGACGCTGCATGCCGCCGTCATCCGCACCGGTCGGCACTGATCGCCGGGCACGCGGAGTGGGATCTGGACACGGTCCGACGCTGCGTGCTCGCGCTGGCCGAGCGCCTCGACGACGCCGGCGTCGGTCCTGAGGCGGTCGTCGCCGTCGACGTCTCCCGTGGTGTGTGGTCGGTGATCGCGCCGCTCGCGATCCTCCACGCCGGCGGGGTGTACCTCCCCGTCGACCGGCGCGCGCCTCACTCGACACGCCGCGCGACCGTGGAGCGCGCGCGTCCCCGGCTGCTGATCCACGACGGCCACTCCGACCTCACCGATCTCCCGGGCGCGTCGACCCTCGATCTCCGGCATCTGCGGACCGACGCCCCGCCCCGCGAGCGAGGTCCTCGACCGGTGTCCGCCGACGCCGCATCGATCACGGTCTTCACGTCCGGGTCCACCGGGCGCCCGAAGGGCGTGGTCGACACGCGACGCGCACTCGTGCATCACATGGCCGAGGCCCGCGCCCTGCTCGACGTCGGTTTCGAGTCGACGGTCCTGTTCTGCAGCGCACCGACATTCGACCTGTCGTTCTACGAGATGCTGCTGCCCACGTTGTCGGGCGCTCGGGTCGTCGTGGCGCCGGAGAACGCGGTGGAACAGCCCGCGGAGATGTTGCGGTTGATCAGCCGGCACTCGGTGACGTTCGTCGCCGCGGTCCCGACGGTGCTGTCGATGCTGACCTCGACAGCAGGCGCGGCGACGTTCCCGTCGGTCACCAAGATCGTCTCCTGCGGTGAGCGCCTCGACCCATCGGTCGCCGACGGCGCTCGCCAGGTGTTCCCCAACGCACTGGTCGTCAACGCATACGGACCGGCGGAGTGCATGGTCGCGGTCAGCGCGACGGCGGTGGAACGCGCGCCGTCGCCACCGATCTCGTCCGGCCCACCGATCAGCGGGTCGTCGCTGCTCGTTCTCGACGCGCAGCTGAACCCGACCGCGCCCGACGAGGTGGGCGACATCTACATCGCCGGCGCCCAGCTCGCGCGCGGGTACCTCGACGACCCCGTGACGACCGCCGCGCGCTTCGTCGCGGCGCCGTTCCCACTGACCGGCACACGGATGTACCGCACCGGCGATCGCGGATTCCTCAGCTCGTCCGGCCACGTCAGGATCACCGGCCGTGACGATCACCAGGTCAAGTGGAACGGCGTGCGGATCGAGCTCGGCGCCATCGAGCACGCCCTGTCCGAGCACCCGGACGTCGTCGCCGCAGCCGTGGTGCCCGCCTGGGACGGCGACCGGATCGCACGCCTGGACGCGCACGTCGTCGCCGGCCCGTTGGCCGACTCCCGCGCGATCACGTCGTTCACGGCGGACCGTCTCGCGCGATCACACCGACCGTCCTCTTTGACCTGCCACGACGCCTTTCCCATGACCGCCGGCGGGAAGATCGCCCGCGACCGTCTCGTTCCCGCCGTGCGGGTCGACGCGTCGACGCCGACCCAGGCGGCTTTCGCCTCCGACGAGGCGCGGGTCGCCGAACTCGTCGACCAGGTCGCCGGGCACCGGCCACGGTCGATGGACATCGACCTCGTCGACGCCGGGGTCAGCTCGCTGTCTCTGATCCGCCTCCTCGCCGACGTCCATGACGAGTTCCGGTGCGCCATACCGATGAGCGAGTTCGCCGCCGATCCCACGCCGCGTCACATCGTGCGGCGACTGCGCGGCGCCGCTCCGGACGACGGTCCCACCGATCTCGTCCACCTGCGGCCGGGCCCGGGCCGACCCCTGATCCTCGTCTCGGGCGCCGGTGCCCAGGCCGTGTCGCTCGCACCACTGTCCCGCTGGCTTCACCCCGACCACGACGTCTGGTGCGTCCAGGCCCATGGCCTCGACCGTCGCGGGATCCCCGATCGTTCCGTCTCCCGTGCCGCACACCGGGCCGTCGAGGACGTTCGCGCGGCGCTCCCGCGAGGCCCGTACGTGTTGTGCGGCTTCTCGTTCGGCGGACTCGTCGCGCACGAGATGTGCCGGGTGATGGAGGGCGACCACGACGAGGTGACGCAGGTGGTACTGCTCGACGCCCTGCTCACCCCGTCGCCGCTCGACGGCGCCGGCGACACGGTGTTGCAGACGATGCGGGCGCCACTGCGCGATCTCGCCCGCGCCCGATGGGCCATCACGGTCGCGGGCCCGCTCCGTTTCGAGCCAGAGATGATGACGCTGGCCTTCCTCAACCAGTCCATCGGCATGACCCGACGCCACCGGCCGGACGCGGTCACCGCGCCGATCACGATGATCCGTTCGTCGGGCAACCGTCAGGCGATGAGCCGCTGGGCGGAACTGACGACGGGGCACTTCTCGGAGGTCTCGACGGGCCTGGCCCACGCGGACTTCCAGTCCCCGGTCCATGCCCCGACGGTCGCAGCTGCCGTCGACGCGGCGGTGTCCAGGGTCTGAGCCCGCGGACCCGGCCCGGTCCGAGATGCCGGATGAGATGCCGGATCCCTCGCGTCACGTTACGGTCACGCGATGGCGAACCGGAGGGAAACAGCGCTCGACGCGGTGCGCGGACTCTGCATCGCCAGCATGGTGATCGGCCACCTGTGCATCGGATCGCCGCTGTGGATGCTGGTGCACATCGTGCCCGGGGTCGACGGGGCGTCGGGGTTCGTCCTGCTCGCCGGCGTGGTGCTCGGGATGGTGAGTTCTCGCCGCGCCCGACGGTCGGTCGTCGAGGCCGAGCGCCGCGTCGGACGGCGCCTCATCCTGCTCTACGTCGCACACATCGCGCTGGCGGGTGCCGCCGTCGTCGCCGGGATCCTGGCGCCGCGCGAGTCACTGCCGGACCTGGAGGCGTATTCGGCATCGCGCATCGCGGGATGGCTGCTGACGCTGCAGATCAACCCCGAGAACATCGACATCCTGTCGCTGTACGTCATCATCATGGCGCTGACGATGCTGTGGGTTCCGCTGCTCGCCCGCGGGTGGTGGCACGTGGTCGTCGCGTCGTCGATCGCGCTGTACGTCACAAGCCTCGCCACCGAGTGGGGCCGTCTCCCCGACCAGCCGAACCCGGAGACCTACTTCGCGTGGGCGTCCTGGCAGGCCCTGTACTGCAGCGGCCTGCTCGTCGGATGGCACTGGGAGCGGATCGCCCCCGCCCTGCGATCGCGACGCGCGCGGGTCGTGGCGTGGGTGACGTTCGTGGTCCTGCTGCTCGCCCACACCGGTGCCCTGGTGGCCGGGATCGTCGACCCGGTGTTCGGCAAGAGCTACTGCGCCCCGGGGCGGATCGTCATGGCGTGGGCGGCGTTCACGCTGCTCTACCACCTCGCTCGTCGTCTCGAACGCACCCGACCACGCCTGGTCGCACCGGTCGCGACGATCGGCTCGCGCAGCCTCGCCTGCTTCGTCACCCTGTGCGCGATCGGCATCGCGCTCCCCTACGCCATCGGCACCGATCAGACGACGGTCGTCGCGCAGATCGTCGCCGTGGCGGTGGTGATCGCCATGTGGCCCGTCGCCCGGATCCGTGGAGTCCTGGGCAGGCACCTGACCCGCGCACGCACGTCGACGGTCCACCGAGTCCTGCCCTCTCGCGACCGGACGCCGACGGGCTGAGGGCTCAGGCCCCGACCGTGCGTGCTCCCCCGTCGTGCTTGGCGGCGTACATCGCGCGATCGGCGCGCACCAACACCTGGTCGAGGTCGACGAAGAGCGCGTCACCGTGCAGGTCGGGCGGAACCGTAGCGATCCCGATGCTGACGGTCATCCGCGGGACGGAACCCGTGATGCCCTCGGCGGCGATGGCATGGTGCAACCCCTCGGCCAGCCGGGCGGCCATGGGGTGATCGCCTTCCAGCACGATGGCGAACTCGTCGCCGCCGATGCGCGCGACGACGGCGTCCGGCAGTGCGATACGTCGCATCACGCCGGCGACCACCACGAGCGCGTTGTCGCCGGCAGCGTGCCCGTAGCGGTCGTTGATGACCTTGAACCGGTCGATGTCGATGAGCAGCAACGAGAACGCGGCGCCGCGGTCGATCAGCTCGCCCGCGTGAATCTGCATCCCGCGGCGATTGTGCAGACCGGTCATGTCGTCGCGGAACGACCCGTTCGCATCCCTCCGGAGCGTCGCCACCAGCGGGACGAGGAGGAGCGGGATGCAGACCGTCACCGGCACGATCATCAGCGAGCGGATGACCACGTCGACCACGGGGACGCCACCCTGGATCACGACCCACGACGCCCACGCGACCGTGGCGCAGAGGGTCGCCACGGTCTGCGCCATCACCGCTCGCGCGCCGTGGTGCATCACCGTGTAGACGCTGACGGCGGTCAGCAGCACCAGCCCCGGCATCGACTGGTAGGCGTCTCGGTACATGGCCATCACCGTGACGACCGCGGCGTCGGCGTAGGCGATGAACACACCCGACACCACCAGCCGCGGCCGCGGATGCGTCCACCAGAACAGCGCCAGCACACAGGAACTCACCGCGATGGCGACGAGCACCACCCAGGCGCCCGCGCCGTCGCGGACCCACGGGTTGACCATCGGCAGGGACAGCACACCCGACAGGCCGAAGAGCAGGCACCCGATGCCCACGACGATCTGCTGCGACCGCAGGAGTCCGCTCGACCGCATGTGCTGGAACGCCCACCCGTGCTCGAACTCCCGGGTCCACCATCGACGGAGGAGTTCCGCGACGCTGTCGGCCACGACTCACCCCCCGACGCCGGTGTGCAACAGATGTTGTGACTGTATAGATGCCTGTCCGACTTCGGGTGACACTCGGAGGCGACGATCGATCTTGCTGATTACCGCGTCGAACAGTCCGTGGAACGGACACAACACCCGATCCAGAAGACTGACAATTAGATGATGTAACGAGTCGGGAATTGTGGTTCGTCACAAAAATTTGCTGTCATAAACCTCATATAAGCGTTATCATTCACCAATGGCGCGGATCACGGTTGTCGAGGTCGTCGACGATTTGAGTGGGAAAGTCTTGTCGGACCCGGAAACCGTCCGGTTCGGCATCGACGGGTCCGAGTACCAGCTCGAGACATCGCAGGAGAGCGCAGACGAACTGCGGTCGATGCTGCAGGAATACGCGAAGATCTCGCGCAAGCGGACCACCCGTCGGTCCGACGCCGCTCGCGCCGCGGCGTCGGTCGCCGACATCCGCGCCTGGGCCGTCGAGAACGGCTGGGACATCAGCGAACGCGGCCGCGTGCCGAAGGTGATCGTCGACGCCTACAACGAGGCGCACTGACCCGTCGTCAGCAGTAGGTGGATCCCCGCCGGCGGGGCGTCAGCTCACGATCTCCTTGAGAGTCCGCACCTGCGCGACGTCGTCGGCATGATTGCCCGCCATCGGCGTGGCGAGCGCCATGGTGACACCACCGTCGGTGAACGCCGCCACCCGGTCGACGACCTCGTCACGCGAACCGATGAGCGAGATCTGCCGGACGAGGTCGTCCGGAACCGCCTGCGCCGCTTCGTTCTTCTTGCCGTCGAGGTACAGGTCCTGGATCGTCTTGGCCTCGTCGACGTAGCCGTAGCGGACGGCGAGGTCGTTGTAGAAGTTCTTGCCGCGAGCACCCATGCCGCCCACGTACAGCGCCACCTGGTGACTGACCAGTTCCCTTGCGGCAGCGGCCTTGTCGGCGTCGTCGGTGATGAGCAGCGCGGTGGTCACCGAGATGTTCAGCTCACCGAGTTCGGGCTCGCGCTTGGCCTTGCCCTTCTGCAGTGCCTCGCCGAACGCGACGTCGACGTGCTCGGGGTGGAAGAAGATCGGCTGCCACTCCTCGAACTTCTCCGCGGCCAGCGCGACGTTCTTCGGGCCGATGGCGGCCAGGGCCATCGGGATGCGATCTCGCACAGGGTGATTGATCAGCTTGAGCGGCTTGCCCAGCCCCGTGCCGCCGTCCTCGGCGGTGAGCGGCAGCGTGTAGTACTTGCCCTTGTACTCGACGCGGTCACGACGCCACACCATGCGGCAGATGTCGGCGTACTCACGGGCACGGCCCAGCGGGGCGTCGTACTTCACGCCGTGGAAGCCCTCGATGACCTGCGGGCCCGATGCGCCGATGCCGAGCACGGCACGACCGCCGGAGATGTAGTCGAGACCGGCGGCGGTCATGGCGATGTTGGTCGGCGTGCGCGAGAACATCGGCAGGATGCCGGTCGCGAGCTCGAGGGTCGTCGTCTTCGCCGCGATGTAGCCGAGCTGGCTGACGGCGTCGAAGCTGTAGGCCTCGGGGACGGTGACACGGTCGAGGCCGGCGGCCTCGAACTCGAGGAGGTTGTCGATGGTCTCCGTGAAGTCACCCGCGTAGTTGATGGCCATACCGATCTTCACGCCCAACCGCCCTTCGTCTCGACCGCGTTGTCGACGATGATGCCCGACGCCGACTCGACGACGAGACCGGCATCACCATAACTCATCTTATGGTCGTCAGTCGCATGCTCTCTTGTCCGCGGGGGTGGGAGGGGCTATCCCTGAGGCATGAGACGAGTCCTGACAGCAGCCGTCGCGGCAGCCGTGGCGGCGTCGACACTGGCGGCATGCTCGTCCGGCGGCGACACGGGCCCCGGGACGGTCACCACCCTCGTGACGGTCACCCGGTCGCCGTCGTCGACCGCCCCGACCTCGACGACGACATCCTCGAAGGCCGCGGCCGCGTACACGCAGACCAGCACCCGGGTGACCGGCACGACCGCGCGGGCGTCGTACGACGTCGCCATCCCCCAACTCGCCGGCGGGAACCCGGCGGTCACCGCGGAGTTCAACCAGTCGATGCGGGCCGCGCTGCAGGATCAGATCGACGACGACTACTCGGGGATGGACTTCACCCTCCGCGACGGCTACCGCGCCGGGCCGTTCCACATCGGCTCCCGCGTCGTCAGCGCCGAGCTGATCAGCTACTGGACGGCGAATCCGCCCGGCACGCACGGCGACTCGCTGCTCGCCACCGTGACCATCGACGCCGACACCGCGAAACCGATCACCCTGTCCGACGCCTTCTCCGACCTCGGCACCGGCCTGCGACGGCTGTCGCAGGAGGCGGCACGGATCCTGCCCAGCACCGTCGTCGGCGACCGGTACGAGCGCAGCGGGATCACGCCCGACGAGAAGAACTTCGCCAACTGGACCGCGTCACCGGAGGGCATGCAGATCCACTTCGGCGACTACCAGGTCGGCGCCTACGCCGACGGCCTCGTCACGATCACCGTCCCGTGGTCGGACCTCTCCGACGTCCTCGCCCCGGGGATGCAGGACGTGCTGAGCAGCTGATCGGGTAAGACGACACGCATGGAGATCCTCAGCGCGCGTGTCCTCCTACGACCGCGGGACGCCGCGGCGACGACGGCCTTCTACCGCGACGCCCTCGGACTGGCGATCGCGCGGGAGTACCCCGGCGGGACGGTCTTCTTCGCCGGCTCGACGCTGATCGAGGTCGCGGCACACCTGCAGTCGGACACCGACGCGGCGTCGACCTCGCTGTGGCTCCAGGTGCGTGACATCGAGGACGCGCAGCGGTCGTTGCTCGACGCCGGTGTCCCGATCGACCGGGAGGCACGGACCGAGCCGTGGGGGCTCCGCGAGATGCACGTCCACGACCCCGACGGGCGCACTCTCGTCGTCGTCGAGGTCCCCGGTGACCACCCGCTGCGACGCGATACACGAAACGACGATCGGTAGTACCGGGCACGCCTGCCCTGTGAAGATGAACAGTTGGCAAACTGGCGCTGTAAGAACTCCAAACCCGCAGGTCAGCGTCGGGTATTCGTCCTGTCCGGTTTGGACATCCACACGGTGCGGGCGGAAGATTTCGGGCATGAGCGCAGAGATGCTGATCCTGGTGCTGCTGGTGATCACCGCCCTCGGATTCGACTTCACCAACGGCTTCCACGACACCGGCAACGCGATGGCCACGTCCATCGCCACCGGCGCTCTCAAGCCGAAGGTCGCCGTCGGACTGTCGGCGATCCTCAACCTCGTCGGAGCGTTCCTCTCGGTCCAGGTCGCCGCGACCATCACCAAGGACGTGCTGAAGATCCAGCAGACCAAGGGCCCGAACGCCGGCGACCTGATCAGCGGGCTGGACGGCCAGAAGGCACTGGTCATCATCTTTGCCGGCCTCATCGGCGGCATCCTCTGGAACCTCTTCACCTGGCTGTTCGGTCTGCCGTCGAGCTCGTCGCATGCGCTGTTCGGCGGACTGATCGGGTCGGGCATCGCCGCCATCGGGACCTCGGGGGTCAACTGGGACGGCATCGTCAACAAGGTCGTGCTGCCGGCACTGCTCGCCCCGGTCATCGCGATCGCGGTCGCCGCGCTCGGCACCTGGCTCGTCTATCGCATCACCTCGGCGATCGCCGAGTCGAAGAAGGAGAGCGGCTTCCGGGCCGGTCAGATCGCGACCGCCTCGCTGGTCTCGCTCGCCCACGGCACCGGTGACGCGCAGAAGACGATGGGTGTCATCGCCCTGGCCCTCATCGCCACCGGCCACCTCTCCGCGGGGTCGGTCAGCGAGGGACTCCCGATCTGGATCGTGTTCTCCTGCGCCCTGGCGATCGCGCTCGGCACCTACATCGGTGGCTGGCGCGTCATCCGCACGCTGGGCAAGGGCCTCGTCGAGATCAAGGCCCCGCAGGGCATGGCCGCCGAGGCGTCGTCGGCCGCGATCATCCTCACCTCGAGCGCCGCCGGGATGGCCCTGTCGACCACGCACGTCGCGACCGGGTCCATCCTCGGCTCGGGTGTCGGCAAGCCGGGCGCGTCGGTCCGCTGGGGTGTCGCCGGACGCATGGTCGTCGCCTGGGTCACCACGCTGCCGCTCGCGGGCCTGGTCGGCGCCGCCACCTACGGCATCGCCAACGTCATCGGCGGGGCGGCCGGCGCGATCGTCATCTTCGTGATCCTCGCCGTGCTCAGCGGGTTCATGTACTGGCGTGCGCAGCAGCAGAAGGTCGACAGCTCGAACGTCAACGCCGAGTGGGACGAGACGTCGAACAGCGTCATCCCCGCCGAGGTCGCCGACGACAAGATCCCGGCCGGCGCCGGGTCTCGCTGACCGTCCACCGCAACGACCCCGACACGATCGAGGAGACATGCACGAATTCGAGGCCATCCTGAAGGTGCTGGCTGTGGGCCTGGTGCTGGGCGCGGGCCTGCCGGCGTTGTTCGCTGTCGGCCTGCGGCTCGTCGCGGCCGGCTCCGGGGACAACGCCGCCGACGGCACCACCACCGCCCCGAACGCCGCGCTCCGCTACGCCGGCATCGCCCTGTTCGTGCTGGTCGGCGCCGTGATCGTCCTGGGCATCCTGTGGATCACCCGCACGACGATCAACTACCACTTCGGCGTGAACCTCTTCCCCTTCGCACCGGTGAAGTGATGGCGGACGCGAAGACGTTCGACGCCGTCCTCGGGTGGCTCCGTCAGGGGTACCCCGAGGGTGTGCCGCCCAAGGACTACTTCCCTCTGCTCGCACTGCTGAAGCGCTCGCTCGACGAGGAGCAGGTGACCCGCGCGATCCTCACCGTGTTCAAGGAGCACGGCACCGACGAGCCGGTCACCGAGGAGCAGATCCGCGGCGCGATCCACCGGGTCATCGAGACCGAGCCGAACCCGGAGGAGATCAACCAGGTCGCCTCGCGGTTGGCGTCGGTCGGTTGGCCGCTGGCGCAGCCCGCCGACTGACACCCGACGGCCGTCGCGACCTGCGACGACAGCGTCGACTGTGGGACCATGGACACACTCTCGCGCTGAGAAGACAGCGCGCGCTGTCCCCCATCGCCGAGGAGGCGACGAGACCGAGGAGGGCGTCGTGGACCGTTCCCACCTGATGCGCTCGATCATCGGTTGGCTGCGCGCGGGGTACCCCCACGGTGTGCCGGCCGGTGACTACATCCCGCTGGTCGCGCTGCTGCGTCGCCAGCTCACCGACGACGAGGTCCGCCAGATCGCCGACCACCTCGCCACCGAGGCGGCGTCGAACCCGGACTTCGAACCGATCACGCGCGTCGACGTCGCCGTGCTCATCACCAAGATGACCGACGAGATGCCCGCCGACGCCGACATCGAGCGTGTGCGGTCGGTGCTGGAGGGCGCGGGCTGGACCTGCGACACCGAGACGCCGAAGGCGGACCCGAGCTGAGCGCTGTCCGCCTGCTCGAGCTCCTCCCGCTGCCGTCGGGGCCGGATGTGCTGCGCGCGACCGACCGTCTGCGCGCAGTCGTCGACGGCTCGATCGCCGCGCTGCCGGTGCCCGCCGGCGACTCCCGGGAGACGGAGCGCTTGACGACGGCCCTGGCCGCGGGTGAGCCCGTCGACGACGAGGTCGCACTGGTCGTCGCGACGTCGGGGAGCACCGGCGTGCCGAAGGGCGCCATGCACACCGCGGCGACCCTCGCCGCGTCGGCTGCGGCCACACAGGAGCGTCTCGGCGGGCCGGGCGGGTGGCTGCTCGCGCTGCCCGCCCATCACATCGCCGGGTTGCAGGTGCTGTTGCGCTGCCTGCGTGCGGGTTTCACGCCGACGGTGATCGACGTCGGCGGCGGCTTCGACCCCGCTGCACTCGTCGCGGCCCTGGATCGCGTGGACGGTCCGCGGCGGTACACCTCGTTGGTGCCGACGCAGCTGGTGAAGGTCCTCGACGACCCGAGCGCCGTCGCAGCCCTGCGCGAGGTCGACGCGATCCTCGTCGGCGGCGCCGCGACCCCGGCCCCGCTGCAGGCGCGGGCGGTCGACGCGGGTCTGCCGATCGTGCGGACCTACGGCATGAGCGAGACCGGCGGCGGCTGCGTGTACGACGGTATCCCGTTGCCGGGGGTGCGGATCCGGCTCGATGCGCCGGTCGACGGCGTCGGACGTGTCGCGCTGTCGGGGCCGATGGTGGCGCTGGGCTACCGCAACCGACCCGACCATCCGGCCTTCGCCCAGCCGGGCGAGTTCCTCACCGACGACCTCGGCCGCGTCGACGACGGTGTGCTGTCGATCGTCGGACGCGCCGACGAGGCCATCACCAGCGGCGGTCTGACCGTCGTCCCCCAGGTGGTGGAGGCGGCCGTCCTCGCCGACCCCACCGTCGCCGAGTGTGCGGTCGTCGGATTGCCCGACGAGCGCCTCGGCGAGAAGGTCGTGGCCGTGGTGGTCGCCGCGAAAGGGGCTGAGGTGCGGGCCGATTCGGTGCAGTCGGCCGTGCGGGAGCGCCTCGACCGCATCGCGGTGCCGCGCGAGGTGGTCGTCGTCGACGCCCTGCCCCTGCGCGGGCCGGGCAAGGTCGACCGCGCGGCGTTGCGGGCGCGGTTCGCCTGACGTTTCGGGCCCGCGTCCCGAGGGCACTCGCCGACGGTCGCAGCCACACCACGAGGAGGAACAGTGTCCCGTTCCGTCGTCTCTTCCCCACCGACATCACGTCGACACCTCGGAGGGCTGGTCGCGGTCGTCGCCGCGGCTGTCGCAGGCGTGGTCGCCGTCGTGCGCCGTCGCGGCGCCGCAGGCGCTCCTGCGCCCGCGCCGCACACGACCTCACCCGCCGGACACATCGCCGCCGACGGATCCACCGTGACCATGCAACCGAACGCCGGCGGGGTGTCGGTCACACCGCATCCGTCGTCGACGGCCGACGAGACCTGACCCGCCGGACGTTTCGGGCCTCGGCGGCGGGGTACTCCTCGTCGGACCCACCGACGCGAGGAGGAACCGTGCCCGACACCGATCCGGCCACATCCGACGAGAACGCCACCGGCTACACCGCGCCGCCCGAGGGAGTGGACGAGGACGCCGCACCGGCCACGCCCGACGAGAACGCCCAGGGCTACACCGCTCCCCCGCAGCACGCCACCGACCCGGGAGGGCACCCGTGAGCGCACCCGACGAGCCGACCCTGGACGAGGTCATGGTGCCCAGCGAGGAGGTGCACCCCGACCACCGCGAACACGCGAAGGAGAGTGCGCGTCCCGACACCGACGAGCTCGACGAGCGCGCCCGACACGAGGAACAGATCGTCCACGGCGCCGACCCCGACGAACTCGACGTGCCCGACGCCGAGGACTGATCACGCGTCAGGCCGGGCGGTGGGGTGTCGTCACCACCGATCGACGTGGAGAACCTCGTCGAGGGGTGCACGGGGCGCGGGCTTGAAGGTCTCGCCGGTGTAGTACGCCGTCGGGATCAGCGCGCCCTGGTGATAGCCCTCGGGGATGCCGAGGATGTCGGCGACGTCGCGCTCGCGGCGGTCGAGGTGCAGCGTTGTCCAGGCCGTCCCGAGCCCACGGGCACGGGCGGCGAGGGCGTAGCTCCACACCGCCGGCAGAAGCGAGCCCCACAGCCCGGCCTGATTGCCCGCCGGCAGCTCCGTGCCCGCCTTGATGCACGGCACCAGCAGCACCGGCACCTGTCCCATCGTCTCGCCGAGGTGCCGCACGCTGGACCCGACGCGCTGCTGCACCTGTGAGCGCTCGGCGTCGTCGGCGAACAGCTTGTCCGCGGCGTACTTCGACTCGAGGTAACGCCGCGTCTCCTCGCGGTAGATGTCGCCGACCCGCCGGCGCTGCTCGGCGTCGGTGACGACCACCCACTGCCACCCCTGCCGGTTCGACCCCGACGGGGCCTGCAGCGCGACCTCGAGGCACTCGCGGATGATCTCGATCCCGACCGGCCGGTCGAGGTCCAGGCGCTTGCGCACGGTGCGCGTCGTCGTCAGCAGGTCGTCGGGTGTCAGGTCGAGGGTCGTCATGGGTCCATGGTGGCCGACCCGTCGTCGGACGTGTGTGCGGACAACTCCCCTGTTCGGACGACAAAACTGGACGTGTCGGCCACTTTGGCGCCACGACATGCCCCGACGTCGGTCACGATGTGGTCGAGCTGTCGTCAGAACAGCGGACGAGACGGGACCCCCATCAGTGGCAGAGTCGGCGGACCGACACCCTCGCATCGGAGTCATCGATGACCACGAGATCTCCATCCTCGGCGTGGAACACATGCTGAGCACCGCCGACGACCTCGAGTTCGCGGGCGGCGCACCCACCGTCGACGATCTCCTCGCCACCACCCACGGCGTCACGCTCGCCGTGCTCGATCTGCGTCTCCCCGACGGCAGCTCGCCCCGCGCGAACGTCGAGGCACTGCACGCGCACGGCATCGACACGCTGGTGTACACCTCCGCCGAGGACCCCTTCCTGGTGCGCTCGGCGGCGTCGGCGGACGTGCTCGGTGTGGTCCGCAAGTCGAGCCCGGCCGCGGTGGTCCTCGAGGCCATCCGCACCGCGGCACGGGGCGAGTCCGTCCCCACGATGGACTGGGCTGCCGCCATCGACGCCGACGAGTCGTTCGTCGTGGATCTCTCGCCCCGGCAACGGGAGGTGTTGGAGCTCTACGCGTCCGGCGAGTCGGCAGCACGCGTCGCCGAGCTGACGTACCTCGCCGTGGACACGGTGAACATGTACCTCGACCGGATCCGGGTGAAGTACGCCAACGCCGGCCGACCGGCGAAGACCAAGACCGACCTCTACAAGCGGGCCGTGGAGGACGGCTTCCTTCCGATGCCCCGCCGCGACCCCGCCTCCTGACGTGGTCGCCGCACTCGACGTCGACCGGACCGCCGCAGCACAGGTCTCCGAGCCGCGGCCGCCGGAGACGGCCGGGGACGCGGAACGACGCATCACCCGTCAGTTCGCGATCTTCGTCGGCGCCGGCTATCTGGCCTATCTGCTGATCAGCATCCCGAGCATCGGTGCGTCGTTCGACTTCATGCGCTCGTGGTGGGCCATCGGTGCCCCGATCGCGGTGTTCGGCAGCGGGTTGGCGATCGGGGCGGCCGGAATCGTGGGATCGCAGCGATGGATCCGGTGGACCACCCAGATCGCGGCCGCCGCGTTCCTCGTGGCCGTGCTGCTCACCCCCATCGGCTGGACCGGGGTGCACACCTCGATCGCCTCGGGGCTCTGGTACGCCACGTTCATGGGCCTCGTCGCGGTCGCGCTCGGCCTCCAGCCCGGAATCCGACCGTTGGTCTACCTCCTCGTCGTGTCCACCGCGGTCGTCGTGTGCAACACACCGGTGAAGGACGCCGGCGTACGTGTCGCGCCTCTCCCCGACCTCGCGTTCGCCTTCGCCTATTCGATGCCCTATGTGTGCGCCACGGTGATCGGGGTCCGCACTGCGCGACTCCTCGACCAGACTCGCGATGCCACCTATCGACTGGCGGCCGAGACCGCCGCGGCACAGGCGCGCACAGCCGAACGAGCCCGCTTCGACGCGCTCACCCACGACGGCGTGATGGCCACGTTGCTGGGAGCCGCGCGCATGGGGAACACCACCGACGTGCGCGCCCTCGCCGGCCGGACCCTCGACGACCTCGACGACCTCGCCGCGCCGTCGACGCCGGACGCGACCGTCTCCGCGGCGACCGCGGCGCGTCGACTCCGCGCGGTCGTCACCGATCTCGACGACACCGTGCGCCCGGACATCTCGCTCCCCGCTGAACCGGACACGGTCGATTACCCGACCACAGTGGTCCAGACGATCACCGCGGCGACCGGCGAGGCCGTGCGGAACAGCCTGCGCCACGCGCACGCGCCGACACGTGATGTGCGGGTCGATCTGCGCGAGAACACGATCGAGGTCTCGGTCGTCGACGACGGTCGCGGTTTCGCTCCCGATGACGTCGCGCCCCACCGACTGGGCATCGCCGTCAGCATCGTCGGTCGGATGCGGCAGGTCGACGGCGGCGACGCCGACGTCAGCTCCACACCCGGACGCGGAACCCGTGTCGCGATCACGTGGCGACGGTGACCCGATGCTGCTGATCGATGACGCGACCCCCCGCGACGCCCGCGCACTGATCGGGATGCACACCCCCGCGGCACGGTGGGTGGTCGGCGTCTACCTTTCCTGCATCGCGTTCGCCCTGCTCGCCGTGACGCCGCGCACGGTGACCGCGATCGCGGCGATGATCGTGGGCCTCGGGATCACCGGCAGCGCGACCGTCGCCCTGATCGCCGTCCGCGGAGATCCGTTGCCGCGCATGGCCGCCACTGCGATGGCGTCGGCACCGGGAGTGTCGTGTGCGATCATCCTCGCCGGGTGCGGACGGGACCTGCCGGCACCGGTGTCGGGGTGGTCGCACGGCATCGGCACGATGGTGTTGGCGTTCATGTGCGTGCGCGGGCGGACCGGAAGCGCCTGGTGCGGAATGGCACTGATGCTTGCGGTCTACGTGGCACGGTTCTCCCTCCTCGGCGAGGGGCCGCTCGACAACATCGGCAACGTGCTGATCGATCTCGGCCCCCTTGTCATGGCCACCGTCTTCAGCCTGACGCTGCGTCCCGGCGCGAAACTGGTGTTCGACCTCCGGGACGCAGGGAAGCGCCGCAGCGCCGAACTGGCCGCAGCCGAGGCGACGAGCCTCGAGCGCGACGCACAGCTGCGCGAACTCGATCGGCTCGCCCGACCACTGCTGGATCGCATCGCCGCCGGCGAACACCTCGACGACGACGACCGCCTCGCGTGCCGCCTCCTCGAGGCCCACCTGCGCGATCGGCTCCGCGCGCCCGGACTGGACGACCCCGCCATCGCCGACGCGGCGCGATCCGCCCGTGCGCGGGGTGTCGAGGTCGTCCTCCTCGACGACTCCGGCGGTCCCGACGGCCTCGACGTCGGTGCGCGCGCACGTGTGACCGACGCGGTCGTCCAGGCTCTGGCGTCGACGCACAGCGGCGACGTCCGCGTCCGGCTTCTGCCTCCGGGTCGGGCGGCCGCTGCATCTGTGATCGTCCGCGACGAGTCCGGTGTCCGGCGTCTCGACCTCGACGACTCCGGCCGACAGATGCGCCGTGCAACTGCTTCGCCGGGCTGAATGTTCATGCGGCTAAGTGTGATACCAGTGTCGGGGTCACCGGCCTCGGTGTCTGGAGGATTGTCCGACTCGGGGGTTACCGTTCGATCATCGCCGGCCGAGACCAGCTTCCGGCGCCTTCCCGAGGAGACCGATGACTGCCGTGCTCGAACCCCCGAGTACCGATCTGCCCGATCCCGGCCTGAGCCTGCGTGAGCGTGAGGTCCTGCGGGCCTGGGTCCTCGCCGACTCCAAGGAGGAGGTGGGTCAGCAGCTCTTCATCGCCGAGTCGACGGTGAACACCCACATCGCGCGGATCCGCACGAAGTACGAGGCAGTCGGGCGTCCCGCCACGACGAAGGCCGCACTTCTCGCCCGCGCGCTGCAGGACGGGATCGTCGATCTCGACCAGCTCTGAGTCCTGTCGTCAGTTGACGCAGGGGATGCCGTTCGCCGTCGTGGAGACGGGCTTGCCCTGATCCGGGGTGCTGTCGGTGTCACCGTCACCGGTGTCCGACGACGCCTGGTTCTGTGACCCCGACACCTGTTGCGCCGCTGCGTCACTCGTCGTCGACGACGTCGACGCGGCCGCCGGCGGCGTGATCCCGAATGCGGTCTGCACCTGGCGCTTGATGGCGTCCGGGTCGACGATGTTGACGTCCTGGTCGTCGACGGTGTCGTAGCGCAGCACCGGCAGGGTCGTGAACGTGACCGACTGCCCGGCGATCTGACCGAGCTGCTGGGCGTCGTCGAGGATGTTCCACCCCGACGACAGCACGACGTCCTTCTGCGCCACGTCGACGAGCGAACTGAGCTTGCCCAGGTCGGAGAAGACGCCGGAGGACTGCAGTTCGTGCTCCACCGAGAGCAGGAAGGCCTGCTGTCGGTGGGTGCGATCGAGGTCGCCGTTGTCGAGCCCGTGCCGCTGCCGGACGAAGGCCAGCGACTGCGCGGCGTTCAGCTTGTGCACGCCCGCGGCGAAGTGCGCGCCCGAGTAGCTGTCGGAGACAGCGTGATTCAGGCAGACGGTCACCCCGCCGAGGGCCTTCGCGATGTCGTAGAAGCCGACGAGGCTGACCTCGGCGAAGCGGTCGATGGGCACACCGGTGAGCGATCGGACCGTGGCGATCGTCTCGGCGCGGCCCGCGTCGCGGCCCTGCGTCTCGAGCTGGACGGGATCGGTGACCCCCTGCGCGCTGAGCTGGTCCTCCTCCTGCGCCTTCGCCCGGCCGTAGGCCTCCTTGATCTTGGCCTTGTCGGTGCCGTCGATGCCGGTGCTGCCGTCGGGGTTGACCATGGTGACGTAGTCGTCGCGCGGGATGGAGAACGCGGTGATCTGCTTCCCGTCCGCCGGCACGTGGATGAGGATCAGGGTGTTGGTGTTGTACCCGCCCTCCGAGCCGTCGCCGGCGTGCAGTTGCGCCAGGACGTCCGCCGGCAGCGGGTTGCCGTCACGGTCGTTGCGGGTGTCGAGGCCCATCAGCAGGATGTTCTCCGCGCCGTCGCGCGACTTGGGCGCGTTGCCGAGGGCGTTCGACGTGTGGAACCCGCCGCTCACCTGATTGGCCCCTGCCCATCCGACGCCGCAGGCGACGAGGACCGCGCACGACATCGCGGCGGCCACGCCCCGCGGGACGGTGAGCGGTGACCGACGGCGTCGGGCGGTGGTCCGCCTGCGGTGCGGTGTCGCGCGCTCGCGCCGTCGTGGAGGCTCGTGGTCGGTCTCCGGGACGCTGCGGTACCCCGCGGCGAGATCGGGGACGCCGCCGTCGCGCGCCTGCCGGGCACGCACCAGCTCGCCGGCGGTGGGCCGACGACGCGGGGGCGGGGGCTGCGACATCGTCGGACACCTTATGCAGATGTCACTGAGAACCTTCTGAGAGCGGCGCCGCGACACGGGCGAAACGGAAAAGCCCCGCGTACAGCCCTTTTCACCCGTTCGTCGGACGGTCGGAGCCGTTCGTCGGGCAGTCGGAACCGTTCGTCGGGCAGTCGGAACCGTTCGTCGGGCGGTTGGAGCCGTTCGCTGGGCGGTTGAAACGGCGGCCCTGTCCCGACCGCCCATCAGGATGTCCCTGCTGCCCAACAAACGGTTCCTGCTGCCCAACAGACGGTTCTTGCTGCCCACCGAACGGGGTCACGCCTGGGCGGGCAGGTCGGTGACAGCTCCCGGCACCCACGACAGACGACGACAGCGCCACGACAGAGCCCGGGCGCACAGTCGTCGCCATGACCACACCCACACCGACGCAGGCCCCGGCGATCGACGCCCGCGGCCTCGTCAAGACGTTCGGATCCACCCGTGCGGTCGACGGTGTCGACCTCGTCGTCCCGACCGGTTCCGTCTACGGCGTCCTCGGACCCAACGGCGCCGGCAAGACCACCACCGTCCGCATGCTCGCCACGCTGCTGCGCCCCGACGGCGGGTCAGCGCGCATCTTCGGCCACGACGTCGTCGCCGAACCCGTCGCCGTCCGCTCGCTGATCGGCGTCACCGGTCAGTACGCGTCGGTCGACGAGACGCTGACGGCCCGCGAGAACCTCGTCGTGTTCGCCCGACTGCTCGGCCTCGGCCGCGCCCAGGCGCGCACCAAAGCCGCCGAGCTGCTCGAGGAGTTCGGCCTCGAGGAGGCCGCCGCCCGACCGCTGTCGGAGTTCTCGGGCGGCATGCGCCGACGCCTCGACCTGGCGGCCAGCCTCATCTCCACCCCGCCGCTGCTGTTCCTCGACGAGCCCACCACCGGTCTCGATCCCCGCACCCGCGCGCAGATGTGGGACACGATCCGCCGCCTCGTCGCACAGGGGTCGACGGTGCTGCTGACGACGCAGTACCTCGACGAGGCCGACCAGCTCGCCGACCGCATCGCCGTGATCGACCGCGGCCGGAAGATCGCCGACGGCACCGCCGACGAGTTGAAGGATTCCGTCGGCGCCAACTCGCTGATCGTCCGACCCACCGACCGCGCCGACGCCGACGCGACCCTCACCGTCGTCGAACGCTCACTCGGCGAGCGGGCGACCCTCTCCCCCGAGGCCGGACGCATCACCGCGCCGCTGCCGCGACCGGATCAGGTCGGCGTCGTCATGGCCGCGCTCGTCGAGGCGCAGATCGCCGTCAGCGAGCTGACCGTCGCCAAACCCAGCCTCGACGAGGTCTTCATGACCATCACCGGCACCCCCACCCCCGACGCCACCGAGGAGACCGCAGCATGACCGCCACCCTGTCCCCCACCACGTCCGACGAGATCTCCCTGGCCGCCCGGGTGTCGGACCCACCGCGCACGGTCGGCCTCGGCGCGACCGTCGCGCAGTCGTTCACCATGGGCTACCGCGGAATGCTCAAGATCCGACACAACCCCGAGCAGCTGTTCGACGTCGTGCTGCAGCCCGTCATCTTCACGCTGATGTTCACCTACATCTTCGGCGGCGCGCTCGCCGGCAGCGTCTCGGCGTACCTGCCGGTGATCATCCCCGGCATCCTCGTCCAGACGGTGATCACGACCTCCGTGGTCACCGGGACGCAGCTGCGGGAGGACATGAACAAGGGTGTCTTCGACCGGTTCCGGGCACTGCCGATCGCCCGCGTGAGCCCGCTTGCCGGCGCATTGCTGGCCGACGTCCTGCGCTACGTCATCGCGACCGTCATCACCTTCGTCGTCGGCATCGCGATCGGGTGGCGCCCCGAGGTGTTGGGCCTGCTCGGCGCCATGCTGCTCGTGCTGGTGTGCAGCTTCGCGGTGTCGTGGATCTGGGCGCTGATGGGCATGCTGGTGAAGAGCGCCTCTGCGGTGCAGGGCTTCTCGCTGATGCTGCTGTTCCCGCTGACGTTCCTGTCGAACGCGTTCGTGAACGTCGAGACCATGCCCGGCTGGCTGCAGGCCTTCGTCAAGGTCAACCCGGTGTCGCACCTGGTGACCGCGGTGCGGGAGTTGACCAACAGCGGCCACGTCGGCATCCACGTCGTGTGGTCGCTGGTCGGCGCCGCGGTGATCACCGCGATCTTCGCCCCGCTGACCGTGCGTGCCTACATGCGCAACGCCTGATCACCGCTCCCGGAGCAGCGCGAGGATGTCCCGCCCGATGTCTCGGCGGGGCATCCTCGTCGCGTCCGCCAGGGTCGCCTCCCACGTCGACGCGTCGACACAGGCGACCGTCGCGGGGTCGTCGGCGATCCGCAGCAGCACAGGGTGATCCCGTCGACCACCGATGCGGATGCCGTACGCCAACAGGCGCAGCCCGGACGGGTCGCCGGCCCGGCGGGTGCACCGTGCCGCACCGACCGCAATGGCCGCAGCGCCGTACTGCGGAAGATCCGCGACACCCCCCGGGTGGTGGCCGCCGACCATCCCCGCCAGGGACGGTGCGAACTCCAGGATCTCGCCGGGTCGGCCGCAGGTGGCGGCGAGTGCGATCGCGGCGCTCAGCGTCAACAGATACGACGGGTCCGAGCTCTGCAGGTGCTCCCCGACGACGAACCGTGCGACGGTCAGAGCGAGATCGGCTGTCGCGTCCGACTCGCCACGCTGCCAGGCGAGTTCGGCCGCGACGACGAGCATCAGACCGACCGTCTCCGGTGAGCCGGTCGGTATCGGGTCGCCCGGCTTCCACCCTCCCGACACCATGTCGAACTCCGCGGACGCCTCGTCGAGCCGCCCGAGGCCGGCCAACACGGCGACGAGGTAGCAGCGCACCTGCCTCGCCTCGTCGACGGCCCCCAACTCCTCCAGCCCGCCGATCGACGCGCGGTAGGTCTCGGCGGCCTCCTCGTACCGGCCGGACTGACCGTGGATCCCGGCGATCTCGGTCGCTCCCATCGCGAGCATCCAACTGTTGCCGCGAGCCGCGGCGAGGGCCTGCGCCGCGAGTGAGTCGCGCAGTGCCGCATCGAGATCCGACAGGTTCTCCGCGACGTTGGACCGCAGCGACAGCGCGATGGTCCGCACCTCTGGGTCGTCGGCGCGGGTACCCCTGGTGATGAGCCGCAGACCCTCGTACGGTCTGCGGCTGAGCATCAGCGCGGCGGCGAAATCAGCCGGGCGCGTCATGATCTCGGACCGTCGGTAGGCGGTCCGGAGTGCGGTCATCCCGCGGGCGACGGCCCTCATGTCGGGGCGGATCATCATCAGGTGGCCCGTGGCCATGAGCAGTGCCGCCAGGCGTTTCTCGCGGGTTCGTTCGTCCTCGGGTGCGATGGGCGTGGTCAACGTCGCGACCACCCGCGGCGCGAAAGCGCGCACCTCCGCGTGCAATCCGCGTGCCACCCAGCTCGCGGCGAGCACGGGAAAAATCGCGAGCACCCCGTCGACGGCGTCGAGAGGCCGGGTGTCGGGATGGTGCTCGAGGCACCGCCGGAGGATCCAGACGAGGTTGCCGCTCTCGGCTGTCGTCATGACCGCGGCGTCGCGGTTGTCGCCTCCGTCGAACAGGTCCCGGGCGGTCTCGGCGAACCCCGAGGCCCAGTGGGTCATCGCCGCGTCGACGCGGACCGCGTCCTGCGTCTCCGCCAGGCGTTCGGCGCCGAACTCCCGCACCATCTCCAGCATCCGGTAGCGCGTCCGCCCGTCCGCCTCGTCGACACCCACCAGCGACTGCGCCACCAGGGACTCCAACGCGTCGTCGACGACCACCGCATCGGCGCCGACGACCTCGGCCATCACGTGGTGCGCCGCGTCGGCGGTGAAGCCCGACGGGAAGCGACACAGGGTCCGCAGCAGGGCCCGCGCGTCGTCGTCGAGCAGGTCCCAGCTCCACCCGATGACCGCCTCGAGCGTCTGATGTCGTCGCGGCGCCGTGCGATCGCCGCTCCGGAACACCGACAGCCTGCTCGTCGTGAGCCGTCGGGTCAGCAGGTCGGCGATGTCGGCGACCGACATGCTCCGCGCCCGGGCGGCGGCGAGCTCGATGGCCAGGGGCAGTCCGTCCAGACGCGCACACAGGTCCGCGATCCGCCGGCGGTCGATGGTGACGTCGGGACGGACGGCGGTCGCGCGGGCGACGAAGAGGTCGACGGCCGGTGATGACGTCGCCGCGGTCTCCTCGATCGCCAACGGGCGCAGTCGATGTGTGACCTCACCGGCGATCATCAGCGGCGACCGCGAGGTCGCGAGCACCGTCACGTCGCCGGCCGCGGCGATGAGGTCGGCGACCGTGCGGGCCGCGCCGTCGACGATCTGTTCGCAGTTGTCGAGGACCAGCAGGACGCCGCGCCCGGCGACCGCGTCGGCGACGCGCGCGGCGAGGTCACCGACCGGCAGACGACCGCGGTTGGCCGCGACGACGTCGTTCTCCCCCACCCCGAGGCCGGCCGCGATCGCGGCCACGACGTCGTCGTCGGACCGCACCGAGGCGAGTTCGACGACGAACACGTCCCGCCCGGTCTCGTGCACGGTGCGCGCGACGGCCTGGGCGACACGGGTTTTCCCGGCGCCCCCCGGACCGGTGACGGTGACCACGCGATTCCGCGCCAGGGCGGCGACGAGGTCGTCGATGTCCTCGTCGCGGCCCAACAGCGGGTTCGGTTCGGCCCGGAGGCCGACGGCGCGGGCCTGCCGGGAGGGCGCGGGCGTGCTCGCGGGAGTCGGCCCGGACGCCCGCAGGAGGCTGCGGTGCAGCTCGTCGAGTTCGGCGCCCGGGTCGACGCCGAGTTCGCTGGACAGGGCCCGCCGGATACGCGCGAAGACGGCCAGCGCGTCGCCCGTGCGACCCGCGGCCGCGAGCGCCTGCATGTGCAGCAGATGCGCGGGCTCGTCGAGCGGGTCCGCCGCGCAGAGCGCCGCGACGAGCCGACGGGCCGTGTCGGCGTCGCCGTCGGCGAGAGCCACCTGGGCACGGCGGAAGTCGATGCGGCGACGGAGATCGTCGGCGCGGGCGCGGACGTCCTCGGCGAGAGGACCGACGAGGTCGTCCCCGGGCGTCCCGCGCCACAGTCCGATCGCCTCGTCGAGCGCGGTCGGGGTGCCGGCGTCGAGGAGGCCGTCCGCCCGGGCGAGGTCCGTGGTCACGGCGTCGGCGAGCAGTCGGTACCCGGACGGTTCGGCGAGGAGCACCCCGTCGGGAAGGGCCTGTCGGAGCCGGGAGACCTGGGTGTGCAGCGCCGCCTGCGGTGACTGCGGCGGGGCGTCGTCCCAGACGGTCTCGATGAGCGAGCGCGACGACCGCAGCGCGCCGGGATCGACCGCGAGCGCCGCGAGCAGTCGGCGTGCCCGGGCCCCGGGGACCGCCTGCATGCCGTCGCCGCTGTCGACCGCGACCGGACCGAGGAGTCCGATGGTCACGGTCGTCATGGGGTCCTCGTCGTCGGCGGGTCGGAGCTGCTCGGTGCCGACGCCCAGGCGCGCGTCGGTCCGTGCATCGAGGGTAAGCCGGGGGGTGGGAGAATCGCGCCATGGCAAGTCCCAAGGAGTGGGTCGAGGGCGCACGGCCCCGTACGTTCCCGAACGCGATCGCCCCGGTGGTCGCCGGGACGGGTGCGGCGGCATGGCTCGACGGTGCGGTGTGGTGGAAGGCGCTGCTGGCGCTCGTCGTGTCCGTCGCGTTGATCGTTGGCGTCAACTACGCCAACGACTACTCCGACGGCATCCGCGGCACCGACGACGACCGCGTCGGCCCGATGCGCCTCGTCGGTTCCGGCGCGGCGACGCCGTCGGCGGTGAGGCGGGCGGCGTTCGCGGCGTTCGGGATCGCGGCCGTCGCCGGCGTGGTGCTCGCGCTGACGTCGGCGTGGTGGCTGATCGTCGTCGGCGCGGTGTGCATCGCGGGGGCGTGGTTCTACACCGGCGGGTCGAAGCCCTACGGCTACGCGGGATTCGGCGAGGTCGCGGTGTTCGTGTTCTTCGGCCTCGTCGCGGTGCTGGGGACCGAGTTCGTCCAGGCCGAGCGCATCGACTGGGTCGGCGTCGTCGCGGCCGTCGCCGTCGGCAGCTACTCCAGCGCGGTGTTGGTGGCCAACAACCTGCGCGACATCCCGAGCGACTCGGTCACGGGCAAGACGACGCTCGCGGTGCGACTCGGTGACACCCGCACGCGGACTGCGCATCTGGCCCTCCTGGCGGTGCCGACGGTCGCGACGCTCGTCCTCGTCGCCGCGACGCCGTGGGCTCTGCTCGGTCTGGTCGCCGTCCCGTTGGCCGTCCGAGCGAACGCGCCCGTGCGGTCGGGCGCGCAGGGCATGGCGTTGATCCCGGCGCTCGCGCAGACCGGGTTGGCGATGGTGGCGTGGTCGGTGGCGACGTTCGTCGGCCTCGTCGTCGGGAGCATGTAGCCCCGCGGCCGTCCACGACGGCCGCGGGACCACAGTGCGTTCCGCCTCAGACGGCGGCGGTGAGTGCCTCGCGCAGGCGGTCGACGGTGGTGACCGACTCGATCAGCCGGCGCGACTGCTCGTCGCCGACGGCCAGGATCCCGAGCAGGACGTGCTCGGCGCGCAGTCGGCCCCCGCGTTCGTCGTCGGTCGCGGACTCGCGGCAGATGCGCACGGCCTCACCGAGCGCGGCACGGGCTGAGGCGGAGAACCGGGGGCGGCCCCAGGGACCGCCGCGGCCACGCGGGCCACGTCGTCCCCGGCCGTGCTGCCACGGGCCGGCCTCCCACGCCTCGTCGTCACCCCAGGCGCCGGGCCCACCCGGTCCGCGTCGGCCGCCCGGTCCACAGTCGGGACCGTCCCAGGGTCCGCGGCCGTGGCCGCGACGGCCCCGCCCGCCGTGGTCGTGACCGCGGTGATCGTGTCCCCGGTGGTCGTGCCGGTGCGGTCCGCCGCGGCCGCGGCGCTCCGGCCCGCGCTGGGACCAGCCGTCGGTGATGTCGGTGCCGAACGCGCGCTTGATGGCGTCGGCGACCTTGTCGAGGTCGATGCCGACGGACTTCAGGGCCTCGCGGTCCTCGTCGACCTGCTCGGCGTCGGCCTCGGCGGTCGCCGTCGCGGCGCCGTCGTCGTCGCCGTGGATCTCCCGGACGGTCTCGCGGGCGGCGGCGAGGGTGAAGCCCTGCTCGGTGAGCAGCGCGTAGACGTCGCTGCGGGCGTTGCAGAGCATCCCGAGGATCAGGTGATCGGTGCCGAGTTGGGCGTGCCCGAGGTCGGCGGCCTCTTCCATGGCGAAGGACAGGATGTGCCTGTTCTCGCGGGTCATGTGGTCGAACATGTCAGTGTCCCTTCGGGGTCGAGTGTTTCTGGTGCACGGCCTGGCGGCTGATCCCGAGGACCTCGGCGATCGCCTGCCAACTCCATCCCTGCTCCCGCGCGTTGCCGACCTGGACCTCCTCGAGGCGGTCGGCGAGCGTCCGGAGAGCCCGCACCGCGGCGAGCCCCTGGGCCGGGTCCGTACTCGCAGCTGCGGTGGTGATGTCGTCGTTCTCGCCGTGCACGGCTGTCAGGTTATGTTGACAACGCGATCGCTGTCAACCTTTCTTGACGTACCGGTTGCCACCACCCCGTCATCACCCGTCGGTTGGGCGTTTCCGGACGTCGGTTGGGCGTTTCCGGACGTCGAGTGGGCGTTTCCAGACGTCGAGTGGGCGTTTCCGGACGTCGAGTGGGCGGCGTTGGACGACGCCCATCGGTAACCGCCCAGTCGACGTCTGTAACCGCCCACTCGACGCGTGGGGGTGGGGGTGGGGGTGGGGTGAGGCGGGGAGTGCTCGGGTGGTTACTCGTCTGCGATGGCGTCGACGATGGTGAGGCGACCGGCGCGCTGGGCCGGGACCACCGCTCCGACGACGCACAGCAGGAACGCCGCGGCGACATAGACGACGGTGAAGACCTGCGGCTGGTAGCTGATGGAGACGGCGGTGGTCACGCCGAGCACCTGGTCGCTGATGGCGTGCAGCAGTTCCCCGCTCGCGACGCCGAGCACCGCGCCGACGCCCGCGATGCCGGCGGCCTCCGCGACGACCATCCGGGACGCGAACCGTCGGGACGCGCCCATCGCCCGCAGCACCCCGATCTCCCGTCGGCGTTCGATCACCGACAGCAGCAGGGTGTTGAGCAGCGCGATCGCCGCGACCAGCGCGACGATCCACTGGATGGCGATGGTGAACTGTCCCGACTGCTCGACCGACGCGCGGGTCGCGTCGAGCGTCTCCGGCCCCGAATAGACGTAAGGGCGCACGGCACTGCTGTCGCCGGCGACCGCGCCCTGAGCCGCCCGGGTCACCGCCGTCCGCACCGCCGTCGGGTCGGCGCCGGGCGCGATGGTCACCTGCAGGAACGTGTCGCCGGGACGCTGGAACCACTGCTGCAGGAGACCGAACGACATCGCGGCCGTGCCCGACTCGATCGCCGGGTAGTCGACGACCTGTAGGACCCGCAGCGTCCGATAGCCGACCGGGGTGGCGAGCCGGACCTCGTCGCCGACGCCCTTCTTCACCGTCGCCGACAACACCTTCGACAGAACGATGCCGTCGCCGGCGATGGTGCGCTGAACGACGTCCGGCGCGGCACGCTTCACGAACGGCGACTGCACACCCGGCGTGAGGCCCTGCACGACGACGCGCGCGGCACCGAGGTTGAGGTAGGCCCACTGGCCCCCGACCACCCGCGACACCCCCGGGACGGTCGAGACCGCCTCGCGGACACGGGGATCGAGCACAGGACCGGCGGGGATGTCGCTGACGGGCTGGGTGGACACGTAGAGGTCGGGATCGCCGACGCCGTCGAGCGCACCGGACACCGACCCGATGAGGTCGTTCATCGCCCCCGACGTGCCGATGCCGACCGAGACCGCGACGGCCACCGTCATGGCGGTGGTCCACACGCGGCGCGGTGTGCGTTCGGCGGTGACCGCGGCGAGCTGACCGGGACCGCCCAGGCGTCGCACCAGCCCGACGATCGCGGCCACGATCAGCCGCGTCAGACCGAAGAACACGAGCAACCCACCGATGCTGGAGAGCACCGCCGCGGAGAACACGGCACGCCCGGTGACGGTGTAGGCGATGAGCCAGCCGACCGCGATGAGAGCCAGCCCGACGACGCCGGCGACCACCTCGAGGCGCAGCGATCCCCGCGACCGCTCGTCCGCCTGCGCGGGCGACATCGCCTCGACCGGCGACAGCCGCAGCACCGACCGTGCGGCCAGCAGACTGGCTGCGGCGCAGGCGAGGACGCACGCCACGATGGCGACGACCGGCGCGTACCAGGAGAGCGAGTAGGTGACGGTGGCGTCGACCTGGTCGACGTTCGCCGACGGCAACCGCCCGATGATCCACCGTCCGGCCAGCATCCCCAGCGGCACACCGATGAGTCCGCCGACGGCACCGATCACGCCGGCCTCGGCGATGAGGTCGCGCACCAGCGGGCCGCGCCGACCCCCGATCGCGCGGACCATCGCCAGGACCGGCCGCCGGGACGCGACGGCCATCGTCATCGTGTTGAAGACCAAGAACGCCGCGATGACCACCGAGATGAGGGCGACGAGCAGCGTCGAGTCCCGGGTGACCGCACTGGCTGTCGCGACCTGGGCGGCGCGGTACTCGGGGTCGTTGACGACGGCCCGCCCCTCGACGACCGCCTCGACACGCGACCGCAGGTCGTCGGTGGAGACGCCGGGGCGGGCGGCGACGAGGATCGAGTCGACACGGTTCGACTCGCCGGTGATGCGTTGCGCCAGCGGTAGGAACGCCGCGACGAAGCGCCCGTCCGCGATCGGACGCGCGGCGTCGGACCGGACCACCGCGCCGACGCTCACCTCGACCCCGCCGACGCGGATGCGTTGTCCCTCCGACAGGCCGAGACCCGGGCCCACCGCGACCGAGGTCGACGGGTCGAATTGCCGGGCGGAGCCACCCTCACCCGAGGTCAGCACCGACCGCAACGCGCCACCGAGCCCCAGGGCGGAGGTGTCGGCGCCGAGGACGGCGACACGCGTGCCGTCGGTGCCGAGGGTGGCCGACGACCGCACGATCGGCGCGACGGTCTGCGCCTGCGGGACACCGCGGCGGATCTCGCCGACGAGCGACTGGTCGATGCCCGCGTCCCCGATGGCGCCGACGTCGAGGTCCGCGTCGCCGGCGATGGTGGCCGACAGCCGCGACACCGAGTCGGTGATCGAGCCGTAGGTGCTGAGCACGGCCACGAGCAGCAGCGACGACACCGCGATGACGAGCAGCGATGTGATCAGCCGCAGCCGGTGCGTCCGTGTCTCCCGCAGGTTCAGCACCCGCAGCCGACCGAGTGCCGCCACGACGCGCCCCGGCGGCGACGTCGAGACGGGCGCCTGCGCCGTCTCCCGGGTGCGGGTCGTCACGACTCGATGCGTCCGTCGCGGACGGTCAGCGTCCGGTCGGCGACGCCGGCCGCGGCCGCGTCGTGGGTGACCATCACGACGAGCCGCCCGGCACCGTCGCGGGCGACCTCACCGAGCAGCTCGAGAATCGCTGCGCCCGTCTGCGAGTCCAAGTTGCCGGTGGGCTCGTCGGCGAGGACGATGCGCGGGCCCATGATGAGCGACCGGGCGATGGCGACGCGCTGCATCTGCCCGCCCGACAACTCGCCCGGCCGGTGCGAGGCGCGGTGTCCGAGGCCCACGCGGTCGAGCAGCGCCTCCGCGTCGGATCGGCTGCGCCGCAACGGGGTCCCGTCGAGAAGGCGCGGCAGCGCGACGTTCTCCCACGCCGACAGCGTCGGCACGAGGTTGAAGAACTGGAAGACGAACCCGACGCGACGTCGGCGGAACGTCGACAGCTCGTCGTCGTCCATGGCGGTGATGTCGCTGCCGTCCACCGTGATCCGGCCCGAGTCAGGCACGTCGAGCGCACCCATGACGTGCAGCAGCGTCGACTTCCCCGCCCCCGACGGCCCGACCACGGACACGAACTGTCCGGCGTCGAGGCGCAGCGTCAGCCCGTCGAGCGCGCGGACCGTCTGATCCCCCATGCGGTACTCGCGCACGAGATCGACCGCGTCGATCGCCGCTCCCCCCGGATCGGTCATGGGGCGGGCCAGGACCCGTCGCGCCAGAACCCGTCGAGGATCTGCCGTGGCCGGTCCAGCGACAGGCCCTGCGCGGCGACCCAGGAGTCGTCGAAGTAGGTGTCGGCGTAGCGATCTCCGGCGTCGCAGAGCAGCGTGACGACACTTCCCGCACGCCCGGCCGCGACCATCTGCGCGACGAGACCGAAGACACCCCACATGTTGGTCCCGGTCGATCCGCCGACGCGTCGGCCGAGCACCTCGCTGACCAGGCGCGCGGTGGCGACCGAGGCCGCGTCGGGCACGGTGATCATCGCGTCGATGACCTGCGAGACGAACGACGGTTCGACGCGCGGGCGCCCGATCCCCTCGATCCGCGACCCCACCGGCGACGAGACCGTGGGGTCACCGGTCGCGTAGGCCGGTGCGAAGACGGAGTTCTCGGGGTCGACGACGGCCAGCCACGTGGGATGGCGGCGATACCGGATGTAGCGGCCGATGGTCGCCGACGTGCCACCGGTGCCCGCGCCGACGACGATCCACGTCGGCACCGGGTGGCGCTCGTCGGCGAGCTGACCGAAGATCGACTCGGCGATGTTGTTGTTGCCCCGCCAGTCGGTGGCCCGTTCGGCCATCGTGAACTGGTCGATGAAGTGCCCGCCCGTGCGGTGTGCGAGATCGGCTGCGGCCGTGTAGACCTCGGACGCGGCGTCGACGAAGTGGCACTGCCCGCCCTGGCGCTCGATGAGGGCGATCTTGCTCGGCGACGTCGTGCGGGGCATCACCGCGACGAACGGCACCCCGATGAGGGCGGCGAAGTAGGCCTCCGACACCGCCGTCGAGCCGGACGACGCCTCCACGACCGGCGCGCCCGGGCGGATCCACCCGTTGCACAGCGCGTACAGGAACAGCGAGCGTGCCAACCGGTGCTTGAGCGAGCCGGTGATGTGGGTGCTCTCGTCCTTGAGGTACAGATCGACGCCACCCGACGCCTGCGACCACGCCGGGAGCGGGAACCGCAGCAGGTGGGTGTCGGCGCTGCGGGTCGCGTCGGCCTCGATGAGCCGGATCGCGTTCTGCGTCCACGACCGGTCGGCGCGGTGGTCGGTCCAGGTGCCGGCCCCGGCGACACCCGACGTCACGGGCGGGAGCCCGACTCACCCCGTAGGCGCGACTGCAGCGCCTCCCGCTTGCGGCGACGGTCCTCGTCGACCTCGGCGATGGCGGCGTTGACCCGCAGGCGCAGCGACTTGAACGCGATCATGCCCAGCGGCAGCGCGATGATCACCGCGAAGATGGCGGCGACGAGGATCGGCACGTCGGTCCCGGCGGCCTTCCCCACGAAGTAGATGATCGCGGCGATCACCACGACCAGGGCCAGCCGGACGACGGTGTACAGGGCCAACGCGGAGGCGAGACGCCCGCCCGCACCGGGGCGGACGGCGTCCTGCGGCCGGTCGGCGGACGGGGTCTGATCGGGGGTGTCGCTCACCCCGCCAGCCTACGACGCGGCCTTCGGCGCCCGCGATGTCCGATTTTTACTGTTGGTTTACCAGCCCCTGACGGTTCGAACACCTGGCATTTCGGGTGTAACCATGACGGCGTCAGAACGTGAACCCATCGTTCGACCTCGCATCAGGAGGCATCATGACCGCAGTTCATCCGACCACAGGGACACCGTCGATGATCACCCCGCGGCTGGCGAGCCAGCACACGCTGACGCCCGGTCAGGTCGCCGCGATGTTCAACGTCAATCCGAAGACCGTCGCACGCTGGGCCAGCTCGGGCCTGCTGGGCGCGATCCGCACCCCGGGCGGCCACCGTCGCTTCCGTGAGGCCGACGTCGTCGCGCTGCTGAACCGCCGCACCGACTGACCACTCGCATCTGTCGAACGGACCTCGACCACCACGGTCGGGGTCCGTTTCGCGTCCCGGGGTCGTCGGCACACCTCGCGTACCCTGGAACGACGGGTAGTGGAGGTGTCCGGTGGTCTATGTGATCGCGTTCGTGGTGGCAGTCGGGGTGGCCTATCTGGTGTGGCGTGCCTTCAAACCGGAACAGGACGTGCAGGGTCCGCGGCGCGGCCCGATCGGCCCCGACGACGACGCCGACTTCCTCTGGGACCTCGGCAAGGAGCGTCGTCGCACGGGCGGCTCCGACGCCGACAAGGGCGACGAGCCTCCCGCCCCGACCGGCGCCGCCTGACCCGCTCCGGTTGCAGGGTTCCCGCTCCGGTTGTTCGAGGACGCTCCGGATATATCCGGAGCGTCCTCGAAAAAGTGGAGCGTCTGCGCCGGGGCGCACTGCAGGTGGAGCGGGAACCCTGTAGGTGGACCGTCCCGACGGGCCGAATTCGAGATCCCGGCGCCTGAGCCGGTCATCCGCATGACCAGCTGCTTTGTTGCGCTGGCGAACCGCATGGATGCGGATTGCCGCCCGAGACAACAGTGGTCGTCACCACTCCGCAAAAAGCTCGACGGGCGGTAGAGTTCGTCAAACATGCAGGGCGTGCTCCGCCTCGCATGCGACAACAACCAGTCAAGGAATCGGCTCGGTGACCGGGATCGTGGGGATCTCGGCAGAAGCCTTTTCCTGTCTGGATTCGGGAGAGCAACCACATGTCCATCACAGACGACGTCCGGACCGCGAAGCCGTTCGCCGACAGCCTCAACGAGCTGTTCGACACGGTGCGGGACGAGAACGGCATCCCCTACACGGGCAAGAAGATCGCCCTGAAGGCGAATCGGCTCGGGTACACCCTGTCGGATGCCTACATCTCGCAGTTGCGCACCGGGAAGGCCAAGACGCCCTCGTTCCGCACCGTCGAGGCCATCTCACGCGCGTTCGAGATCAGCGTGACCTACTTCCTCACCGATCCCGAGGAAGACCTCAAGCGGGTGGAGCAGCAGCGCGAGTACGTCGCCATGGCCGCCGAGACCGGTGCCCACATCGCCGCGTTCCGCCACGGCGACCTGTCCGCGTCGACGATCGACACCGTCATCGAACTGCTCAAGGTCGTCAAGAAGCAGGCCGAGGCGTCCTGACACCGACCCCGTCGTGATCGGGCGCTGCGCCCGGCCGGGCTCAGAGTCCGGCGTAGGAGTGCAGCCCCGACACGACGAGGTTGATGATGAAGAGGTTGAACAGCATCGCCACGAAGCCGGCGATGTTGATCCACGCCGCGTTCGTGTTCCGCCAGCCTGCCGTCGCGCGCGCGTGCAGGTACGCCGCGTAGATGATCCAGGCGATGAACGACACCGTCTCCTTGGGGTCCCACCCCCAGAAGCGACCCCAGGCCGACTCGGCCCAGATGGCACCGCAGATCACCCCGAGTCCGAACAGCGGGAACGCGAACACGACGGTCTTGTAGGCCACGCGGTCCAGTGCCTCCGCAGAGGGCAGACGGTCGAGGATGCGGCCGCCGATGCCGGTCCCGGCCTCGGGCCAGCGCAGCTTGATCAGGTACAGCGCGCTCGCCACACCCGACACCAGGAACACACCCGAGCCCACGGACACGATCGACACGTGGATCGCGAGCCAGTAGGACTTCAGGGCCGGCACGACCGGCGCGGCCTGCGTGTACAGCCAGCGTCCGGCGATGAACATCAGCAGTGCGACGGGCACGAGGACGAACGACAGCAGCGGCCGGTGCTCGGGGCGGCGCAGCACGACGATGCCGGCGATGACGCCCGCGGCGCACGAGAGGCTGATGAACTCGTACATGTTGCCCCACGGCATCCGGTCGGTCGCGAGACCGCGGAACACGATGGAGCCGACGTGGGCCAGTGCGCCGACGATGACGACCGGGAACGCCATCCGGGCGAGGCGGTCACCCCAGGGCTGACGCTCCTTCTCGACGACACGGCCGGGCGTGCGCACCGGGCCGGCGGTCGACCCGCCTGCCCCGACGCCGGCCTTCGCCAGCACCTTCTCGGCGGCGGCGGGCGCGGCGGCGCGCCCCTTCGACGACGCGAGTGCCGCGAGGAACATGATCATGGCCAGCACGTACACCGTCAGCGTCGTGCCGAACAGGAGGTCGGAGTACCGCGACAGGTTCTCGTCGATGTGCACCTGGTTCACCTCTCGCTCTTCTGGGCCGGCGTCGGTGACGCGACGGCCTCGTCGGTCGCGTCCCGGGAGGCCGTGACCTTGTCGACGAGGTCGGGGAAACCCTCGCCCCAGCCGGCCTGATCCGTGCGGGCCAGACCGGCCATCTCTACTACTGTAAGTCGTTGACCGGCTGTGGACGATCCCCCTGGGGCCGAGCCCGCGGGCGCCGGGGACACCCGAGCCCACACGCGACGGCGCTTGACCAGCAACGACACGAGCAGGCCGGCGAGCATCGCGATGGCCGCGATGAGCACGTACTGCTGCGCGGGGTCGTGGCTGACCTGCAGCGACGCCCACTGCTTGTAGCCGTCGAAGCTCACCGTCGTGCCGTCGGGCAGACGCGTCGACTGGCCGACGGTCAGGTTCGTGCCCAGCCGCGACCCACCCGAGGTGACCTGCTGCCGCAGGCGTCCCTGGTTGATGAGGTTCTGGTCGAGCGAGTACACGTTCTGCGGCCGACCGGTGTCGAGTCCGGTGTCACCCTCGTAGATGCGGATTGCGACGGCCGGGTCGCGGGCGGCGGGGAACGACGAGGACAGCAGCGTGTTGTTCGCGCCGCTGTAGGCGGCGGTCGGGGCGAAGATGCCCTCGAGCGCGATCTGGTTCTTCCGCCGGTCGTCGGGGTTCGGGTACAGCCCGGCCGGGGTGTCGAACCGTGCCGCGCCCGACGACAGCAGCGTGGCCGTCTCGTTCGGGGTGAACGGCACGGTCTGCGTGCGGGTCTCCCCGTTCGTGAAGCGCACCGTGAACGTCGGCGCGTAGCCGTGGCCGAGCAGGTAGATGCGGTCCCCGGCGATGCGCAGCGGGTCGTTGACCTTCACCGTCGCCGACTCCTGGCGACCGGTGTCGAGGTCGGACCCGGTCTGGTAGTTCAGCGTCGCCGAGTACATGTCCGGCTGACCGGTCTGCAGGTACTTCGCCGAGAAGTCGTCGATCGTGATGCAGAACGGCGTGAGGTCGGTGCCGTCGACGAGGTTGCCGCCGCGGAAGGAGTCGTAGACGGCGGTCGAGGTGTTGCACAGGCCCTGCTGCCCGTCGGCGACGAGGATGCGGGTGCCCTCGTAGCCCCACAGCTTGCCCGCGGCGATCGCGACGAGCAGCGCCAGGAGGGCGAAGTGGAAGACCAGGTTGCCGAACTCGCGCAGGTACCCCTTCTCGGCGGACACCTCGACCACCCCGTCGTCGCGGACCGTGGTGGTGCGGCGCCAGCCCTTCAGGTTGTCGCTGATGCGGGCGGCGACCTGCTCGGGCTCGCCGGCCACCTCGCGGGTCTCGTGGCGCGGCATCCGGGCGAGGTTGCGCGGGGTGGCGACGGGCTGGGCGCGCAACGACTTCGCGTGCTCGATCATGCGCGGCGTGAGGCAGCCGACCAGCGAGATGAACAGCAGGACGTAGATGGCGGTGAACCAGACCGACGAGAACACCTCGAAGAACTGCAGGCGGTCGAGGATGCGTCCGGCCAGGCCGTGGGAGTCGATGTAGGACTGCGTCTTCTGGGCGTTCAGCTCGCGCTGCGGGAGCAGGGCACCGGGTACGGCGGCGAGGGCGAGCAGGAACAGCAGCGCCAGCGCGGTGCGCATCGACGTCAGCGACCGCCACAGGTTGCGTGCGGGCCACAGCAGCCGTCGGCGGGCGAAGGACGGCCGCCGCTCGGGGGCGGGCGACGACGCGGCGGGCCGCGTCTGGGTGTCGGTCATATCGGCAGTTCCGTGTCGGTGATGAAGGCGTCGCGGACCCAGGTGACGAAGCTGTCCCAGAGTCCGGTCACGAGGGCGATGCCGACGAGGATGAGCAGCACTCCCCCGACGACCTGGATGGCGCGGGCGTGCCGCCGCATCCACCCGACCGCGCGCAGGGCGGTCGCGGACCCGAAGGCCAGCAGGACGAACGGCAGGCCGAGGCCCAGGCAGTAGGCCACGATCAGGGCGACACCGCGCGCGGCCGTCGACCCCTCGGTGCCCGACGCGGTCGCGACCACGGCGGCGAGCGTCGGTCCGAGACAGGGCGTCCACCCCAGGGCGAACACCGCACCGAGCAGCGGGGCACCGACGATGTTCGACACCAGCCGCGGATGAAATCGTGCCTCACGCTGCAACATCGGGACCAGGCCGATGAACACGAGGCCCATGAGGATGGTGACGACCCCGCCGATCCGCTGGAGCAGTTCGCGGTTCACCAGCACCGACGAGGTGAGCCCGAAGACGCTCGCGGTGGCGAGGACGAACACGACGGTGAAGCCGAGGACGAACAGCAGTGCCGCGCCCGCGACGCGCCCGCGACCCCGCGTGGGCTTCTCTCCTGCCCGCACCGGCGGCGCCTCCGCACCCACCAACCCGGCGAGATACGAGAGGTAACCCGGGACCAGCGGCACGACGCACGGTGAGGCGAAGGAGATCAGTCCGGCAGCGGCGCAGGCGACGAGCGCCAGGATGATCGGGCCGGACGCGGCGGTCGAGGCGAACGAGCTGCCCACCGACGCGAGGATCACGACGACCCCCCGCGCACCACCGACGTGCCGGTGCCCGCGGGCGTCGCCGGCGGGGTGTACGGCTCGGCGGCGAGCCGGCGCACCAGCGGGTCGAGGTCCTCGACGCTGACGGTCCGCAGGAACACCGCGGCGGCGCGATGGTTGCGGTCGAGCACGACAGTCGTCGGGACCACCGACGTCGGCGTGGTCAGCCGCACCAGGGTGCGTCCGGGGTAGTCGTAGATCGACGGGTACGTGACGTCGTTGTTGCGGATGTAGTCCTGGGCTTCCTGCCGGTTGTCGCGGAAGTTGATCCCGAGGAACTCCACACCCAGCGGCGCGGTCTGCTCGTAGACCTGCTCGAGGTCACCGACCTCGGCGCGGCAGGGCGCGCACCACTGACCCCACACGTTGATGACGACGACCTTGCCGTCGAAGTCGGACAGCCCGAGCGGCGCACCGGTGACGACGTTCTCGCCGGAGAGGTCGCGCACCCGCTTCCGGCTCGACGGCGGGTCGTAGAAGATCGTCGTCTTCCCACCCGGCGAGACGAACTCGAACGTGTCGCCCTGCGTGACGGCGTCCTTACCGGTCCCGCACGCGGCGAGCGCCACGACGAGCGCGACGACCACCAGCGGGATGGCGACCAGCCTGGAACGCGAGACCTTCGACACGACCGTCGCTCACGCCCCCGTGGCGAGCGGGTCGGACGCGCCGGCGGGCTCGGAGTAGACGATGTCGACGAGGGCGTCGCCGTCGTAGAGGAGGCTGGTGACCGACGCCAGCGAGCACTGCCGCCTGCGCGGGTCGTGCCACAGCCGCTGGCCCTCGAGGAACCGCCGCAGGATGTAGACGGGCAGCTGGTGGCTGACGCACACGGCCTCGTGTCCGCGGGCCGTCTCCCGCGCCCGGCCGGCGACGGCCAGCATGCGGTGGGCCAGCTGGATGTACGGCTCGCCCCACGACGGGGTGAACGGGTCACGCAGCTTCATCCAGTGCCGCGGGCGGCGCAGGGCGCCGTCGCCGACGGACACCTTGAGTCCCTCGAAGACGTTCTCGGCCTCGATGAGCCCCTCGTCGGTGATGATGTCCAGCCCGTGCGCGGCGGCGATCGGGGTGGCCGTCTCCTGTGCGCGCTGGAGCGGGGAGGCGAAGACAGCGGTGATGTCGTGGTCGGCGAGCTCGTCGGCGACGCGCTGCGCCTGGGCCGCACCGGTCCGCGACAGGTGGAAGTTCGGCAGGCGCCCGTAGAGGATGCCCTCGGGGTTGTGGACCTCGCCGTGCCGCATCATGTGCACGATGGTGCGCTGCATCAGTGGAGCTCCTCGGGTGTCACGCCCTGGACCTCGGTGCCGCTCGGAGCGCTCACGCCTGCGGCTCCGCGGCAGCTCCCGCCGCCGCAGCGGCCGCGGGAAGGGCGTCGGCCAGGACACCGAAAGCATCCTCGTCGAGCGCCGCGGACACAAACCACGCCTCGAAGGCGCTGGGCGGCGGGTAGACGCCGCGCTCGAGCAGCGCGTGGAAGAACGGCGCGAACCGCCAGGTCTGCGTGGCCTTCACCCCGGCGTAGTCGACGATCGCGGTGTCGGTGTCCGTCGTGAAGAACACACTGACCATCGAGCCGGCGAACTGTACCCGGTGCGCGACGCCCTCGGCGGTGAGCGCCTCGGTGATCATCGCGCCGAGGCGTGCGGCGTTGGCGTCGAGCGCGGTGTAGACGTCGGCGTCGGCCAGGCGCAGCGTCGCGAGGCCCGCAGCCACGGCGACGGGGTTCCCGGACAGCGTGCCGGCCTGGTAGACGGGTCCGGTCGGCGCGAGGTGACCCATGATGTCGGCCCGGCCACCGAACGCCGCGGCGGGCAGTCCGCCGCTCATCACCTTGCCGAAGGTGTAGAGGTCGCCGGCGACGCCGTCGAGCCCGAACCAGCCCGACGCACTGACGCGGAACCCGGTCATCACCTCGTCCATGATCAGGAGCGCGCCGTCGCGGGCGGTGACGTCACGCAGGCCCTGGTTGAACCCGGGGACGGGTGCGACGGCACCCATGTTGCCCGCCGCGGCCTCGGTGATCACACATGCGATCTGACCGGGGTACGTCGCGAACGCCTCCTCGACGGCGGCGATGTCGTTGTAGGGAAGGACCAGCGTGTCGGCGGCCTGGGCACCGGTGACGCCCGGCGTCGTCGGCAGGCCGAGTGTGGCGACGCCGGATCCGGCGTCGGCGAGGAGCGCGTCGACGTGGCCGTGGTAGCAGCCGGAGAACTTCACGATCTTGGTGCGACCGGTGAACCCGCGGGCCAACCGGACCGCCGACATGGTCGCCTCGGTGCCGGAGTTGACCAGGCGGATCCGCTCGACGGGCGCGACACGGCCGATGATCTCCTCGGCCAGGGCGATCTCCGCCTCGGTCGGCGCACCGAACGACAGCCCCGTCGACGCAGCCTCGCTGACCGCCTCGACGACCTGCGGGTGCGCGTGACCCAGGATCATCGGCCCCCAGGAGCTGATGAGGTCGATGTAGGTCGCGCCGTCGGCGTCGGTCATGCGGCAGCCCTGCGCCGAGGTGATGAACCGGGGCGTGCCACCGACGGCGGAGAACGCGCGGACCGGCGAGTTCACGCCGCCGGGGATGGCCTGGGTCGCCCGGTGGAACAGTTCGGCGGAGCGGGTGGTCGCGACAGTCACGCCACCAGTGTTCCAAATGCGGGGCAGTGAACGGGGACACACCGCCTTGACCTGCAGGTATGTGCCGCGACCTGGGCGAATGAGGCGAGTTGCCCATCCAGACAGTTGCGTACTTCGAACCACCTCATGACAATCGTCACCCAACGGGGCGAATGGTGACGTGGTCGACGGGTGGTGGGGAGGTGGCTATGCGGCCGTCGCCGAGCGCTGCGCGCGCTCTGAAGTCCCGCGTGACCTCCCATTTCCAGCCCATCGTCGAGCTCTCCGATCGTTCCGTCGTCGGGTACGAGGCGCTCGCGCGCTGGCCCGAGGTCCCCGAGGCCCGGCCCGACGAGGTGTTCGCGGCGGCTGCCGGGCAGGGCGTCCTGACCGATCTCGACTGGTTGTGTCGTCGCGCCGCGGTGGAGGGCGCCCTGGACGCCGGGATCCGCCGCCCGCTCACGGTGTTCGTCAACGTCGAGCCGCGTGCGCTCGGCCCGATGCCGCGGTGGCGGTTCCCCGCGGAGCGCTTCCGCGAGATCGCGTCGCGCGAGCTGCAGATCATCGTCGAGTTCACCGAGCGGGAACTCCTCGCCGACCCCGGCGCGGTGATGACCGCGATCGACTGGGCCCGCGGCTACGGCTGCGGCATCGCGCTCGACGACGTCGGCGTCAACCCGGAATCGCTGACATTCCTGCCGATCGCGCTGCCGGACGTCGTCAAGCTCGACCGCAGCGTCGTGACCAGGCCCGGTAGCCGGCACCACGACGAGACGGTCTCGTTCGTCGCCGACTACGCCGTGTCCACCGGCGCGCGGGTGATCGCCGAGGGGATCGAGACCGAGCACGACGTCCACCTCGCGACCGTGGCGTCCGCGACGCTGGGGCAGGGGTACCTGTTCGGTGCACCTGCGCCGGCGCCCGCCGAGCCGCCGACCCCGTCCGCCGCGAGTGCCCTGCACCTGTTCGGGAGTCTCCCGCGCCCGCTCACGCGACCGTCCGACGTCCTCGACCGGCTCCCCCGCCACGTCGCCCGCTACGAGACCATCGCTCGTGTCTTCGACGAACTCGCCACGATCGGCGCAACACTGACCTGGCCGGGGCTGTTGCTCGTGTCCGCCCAGAACGCCGACGCGTTCACGCGCCGGTTCGGCGACCGCTACGCCGGGTTCGCCCGCAAGCACACACTCGTCGGGGTGATCGGCGCAGGGGACTTCTCCGTGCCCGGCGTGCGCGGCCCGGCCGACCCCGACGACGGTTTCCCCGGCGAGTTCTCGTTGGTCATCCTCACCGACGGGTACACCGCGACCGTCGTCGCGAAGGACCTCGGTGACGACGGCCCGCTCGAGAACCGCCGCTACGCGTGGTGCTTCACCCATGACCGCAGCGCGGTCCGGCAGGTCGCCGAGTGCATCATCCGCAAGCTAGCGCCGAGACGCGTGCCCGTCGGCGTCGGCTGAGAGTCGGGCCGCCGACGGTCTGCCTCAGTAGTAGACCGGCCCCGGGATGCCGCCGCCCACGGCGATCGCGTCACCGGTGATGGCCCCGCCGCGCGGCGACGCGAGGAACGTCACGACGTCGGCCACCTCGGAGGCGTCGACGATGCGCCGGATGGAGTTCGTCGCCAGTTCCGCCTCCAGCTCGGAGACCGTCACACCTTCTGCGGCCGAACGCTTCTCGAGACGGTCGACGAGGCGTTCGGTGCGGGTCGTGCCGGGGTGCACCACGGTGACGGTGATGCCCTGCGGTCCCAGCTCGTCGGCGAGGTTCTTCGTGAGCGCCGAGACACTCACGTTGCGGATGGTCTGCGCGATCGACTTCGCCTGTCGCGCACCGAGACCGCTGATGTTGATGATGCGACCCCACCCCTGCTCGGTGAGGTGCGGCGCGACGGCGCGGGCGGTCCGCAGGTAACCGAGGACCTTGATCTCGACCTCCTCGCGCACCACGTCGTCGGTGGTACCGGCGAAGTCGGTGGGACGGCCCGCGCTCCACGGTGTCGCAGCCGAGTTCACGAGGATGTCGACCCCGCCGAGCTCGGCGACGGTCCGGTCGACGAGGCGATCGACGGAGTCCTGGTCGCCGGTGTCGACGGGTATCGCGACGACCCGGCCGGGCACGTCGCGCCCGATCTCTGTGGCCGCGGCGCGCAGCGCGTCCTCGGTACGCGCCGCGATCACGACGTCGACACCCTCTGCGGCCAACGCACGGGCGATCGCCCGTCCGATGCCGCGGCTCCCGCCGGTCACGATGGCGCGCTTGCCCGTCAACTGCAGATCCATGGGTCCGTCCTACCCCACGTCGATCAGGCTGCACCTGACAGCCGTGCGGGATACCGTGTCCGCATCGACGACCGAGATCTCCGAGGTGTCATGAAACGCGGCCTGTCCCTGCTGTTCGCGGTGCTCGCATCGCTCGCCGTGCCGACGACCGCCCACGCGGCCTCGACCGTTCCCCTCGGCGCCGGCAGCACCGTGGTGATCCAGCAGGCCTCGGGCGCGTCACCGGGCCAGTGCGCCCTCGCCGCCGTCGGCACCGACGCGCAGGGACGCACGCTGGGGCTCACCGCGGGCCACTGCGCCGTGGTCGGCGACCGCATCCTCACCGCGGACCGACGCACCGTCGTCGGGACGGTGGTGACCAGCAAGCGGTTCCCCGGCGACGGCGTGTTCGTCTTCGACGCCCTCGACTACGCCTTCATCGAGTTCACCGACGTCGTCCGCCCGGCCCGCACCACGCCGGTCGCCATCAGCGGTGTCGGCCGCCCCACCGTCGGGGAGGTCGTCTGCAAGTACGGCGCCGGGGACGTCGACCCGGGTGAGCGCTGTGGCGTCGTGGACCGCACGGCGCCGCGGGAGTTCAGCGCTCTGCTGTTCGGCAGCTTCGGCGACTCCGGCGGCCCCGTGCACGCCGGCGGGCAGCTGATCGGCATCCTCTCGCGGCCGTCCGGGATCCCGTACGTGAGCGGTGTCATCTCCACCCGCGCCGACGCAGCGATCGCCGACGCCGCCCGCACCGGCGCCATCGGGGGCACCTTTCGGCCGTTGGCCTGAGTCGACCGGGGCTCCCGACCGGAGGCAGATCAGTTCCACCGGAGCCGGATCAGCTCGGATCCGATCCCCCGATCGCACTGGCCCACACCGCGACGAGCGCGGCCAGGATCGTTGCCGCGACGAACGCGCCGATGCCGCCTCCGGCGACGAGCACCCACAGCACACCGACGACGGGCGCTCCGACCGCGGCGGGCGCATCGAGGACGATCCGCCGTCGCAGCGACCCGAACCGGGCTGTGCGAGCCCGCAGGTCGTCGGCGTTCAGCCGCGGCGCGTCGACGAGGGTTCCCGGCGGGCGTCGGCTGCGCCGCCCCGACGGGAGGACGAGCAGATCCGGCTCGATCAGGAACGCGCCCGCACCTGCCCACGTCGCGCGGCGCGCTGTCGCCCCCGGCGTCAGCGCGAGCAGGTCGGGATGGAACACGATCGGCCACCACGTGGTACGGCCGTCGGGCTCGGTCGTCTCGAGGAACCCGCGCGATCGCATACGCCGCTGGACGCGCACCCGACACACGGTGACAGGATCACCCTCCCCGCGACGCACTCGGCGGGACGCCCCCCACGCGGGGATGACCCGCCCGGCGGTCCCGACGACGACGATCGCGACGACGAGGACCGAAACCGCCCCCAGGACCCCGACGAGAGACGCCGCGACGATCACACAGATCGCCGCGGCGCCCAGCGGGTAACGCAGTGCCGCTATTTCAGGAACCCGATCTTGGAGAAATCGGTGTCACCGAATGCCGGCGCACCGAAGTTCGCCAGGTTCTTCTTCACCGCGTAGGTCGACGGCCGCTGGAACAGCGTGAGGCTGTGACCCTCCTGCCAGATCTTCGCGTCGAGCTGGTTGTACAGCACGATGCGCTTCGCGTCGTCGGTCTCGGCCAGCGCCTGATCGGCGAGGGCGTTGATCTCGGGGCTGCCGATCTGCCCGTAGTTCTGCAACGTGATCCCCGGGGTGAGCCGGTAGATACCGTCACTGCTGGACGTGAACGGCGTTCCCTCCCAGGTGAAGTGGGTGACGTCGAAGTCACCGCGAAGGATGTACTTCGAGAAGAAGTCGTCCGACGGGACCGCGTCGATGACGAGGTTCACACCCACGTCCTTGAGGTTCTGCTGCATGATCTGCGCCTCTTGTGTGGCGTTCGGCGTATCCGCCGGGATCACGTCGCGCAGATCGAGCTGCTTGCCGTTCTTCTTGCGGAACTGACCGTCCATCACCCAGCCTGCGGCATCGAGTTCCTTCTTCGCCTGGTCGGGGTTGAAGGTGATGTCACCGTTGTTGGCCTGATAGCCCTTCTGCCCGTTCACATAGAGGTGATTGTCGAGGATCGTCGGCTTGGACGTGATCTGCCCGAGCTGCGACTGGGCGATCAGCGTGCGGTTGATCGCCTTCATCAGCGCGAGGCGCACCGCCCTGTCGGAGGTGATGCGACCGTTCGCGCCATTGAAGTCGAAGTGGCGATATTGGAACCCGAGGCTCTGGCGCAGATCGATGTCCGGGATACCCCGTGCCGTCTTGAACGCATCCGCGGAACTACCCAGCTCGTAGTAGTCGATCTCTCCGCTCTGCAAGGCGCCGACCGAGGCGGTCGAGTCCAACGGAATGAACGTGATCGTGTCCAGCACGGCCTTGTTCGCGCCCCACCAGTTCGGATTGCGTTCGGCGACGAACCGCTGCTTGCCGGGGGCGATCGAGCGGATACGGAACGGACCCGCCGTGGCCGGGAAGGTGTTGACCGAGCCGGTGTTGAAGGCCTCGGGCGAGTTCATCGCCTCACGCGGGAGGAGTGGGTTGAACAGACTGCGCCAGTCACCGAAGTTCTTACCGGCTGCGAACGTCAGGATGGCCTGCTTGTCCGAGGACCCGCGGACGACGGACTCGACCCGGTCGTAACCAGCGGTCGACGACGCCTGGTACGAAGTGTCCTTACCGTTGTCGGCAGTCCAGGTCGCGACGAGATCCGTGTAGTCGATCGGTCGGCCCGTGCTCCACGTGGCCTTCGGGTTGATGTCATAGGTGATGGTCTGCTTGCCGTTCACCGTGCTCTCGGTGATGGACGAGAAGTAGTCCGTGTCGACCGACAGCGAGGCATCCGCTGCCGCCGTGAACGAACGCGGCATCAGAGCGAGATAGAAGCGCGCGGTGTCCACCTGCGTTCCGTCGATCTGGTAGTAGTTGAAGTTCTGCGGGATCTGCGACAGTGGGAAGTTCATGTTCCCGCCCTGGCGGAGGTCGCTGATCGGATGCGGGTTGATGGCCGCGGTGGCCGCGAACGACGCCGGCGCGTTCGCGTTTCCCGTGTTGCCCGACGAGCAGCCGGCCAGGAGCCCGGCGGCGGTGACGGCGACTGCGAGCGGGATCGCCGCTCGGAGTAGTCGACGTGTCATCGTGTGTCCTCTCTTCTCGTACCGCGGCCGGGTCGACTGCGGGGTCAGATCTGTTGGGCGAGTTCGGCTGCCTCGGTGATGCGCTCGCGCTGACGGGCAGGGTCGGGGATCGGGATCGCCGCGAGCAGGGCCTTCGTGTAGGTGTCGCGGGGCGCGCTGAAAACGGTCTCGGTGGGCCCCTTCTCGACGAAGACGCCATCACGCATGACCGCCACCTCGTCGGCGAGGTGGCGCACGACGCCGAGGTCGTGCGACACGAACAGGTACGCCAGTCCCAGTTCGGCCTGGAGATCCTGCAGGAGGTTGAGGACACCGGCCTGGATCGAGACGTCGAGCGCCGACACCGGCTCGTCGAGCACCAGGATCGACGGCTTCGTCGCCAGCGCCCGGGCGATGCCGACCCGCTGCCGCTGCCCACCGGAGAACTGCGCCGGATAGCGGTCGGCGAGTGCCGGTCTCAGCCCGACGGTGTCCATGAGCTCACGCACCCGACGGGCACGCTCGCCCGCATCCGCGCCGCGGATGCGCAACGGCTCCGCGATGATCTCCCCGACCGGGATCCGCGGGTCGAGTGAGGCCATCGGGTCCTGGAAGACGATCTGGATGTGGGCGCGCAGCGCGCGCTGGTCGGCCCGCGACAGCTCGTACGGCCGTTGTCCCCGGATCTCCACCGAACCCTGCTCGGGTCGGGCGAAGTCCATGATCTGCAGCAGTGTCGTCGATTTCCCGCAGCCGGACTCGCCGACGATGGCCAGGGTCGAGCCTGCCCGGACGTCGAAGCTGACACCCTTCACAGCGGCGAAGGTGCCGGCGCGACGACGCAGCACCGACCCCCGGAAGAGCGGATAACTCTTGTGCAGGTCGCGCACCGACAGGACGACCTCCGAGCTGTCGGGCTCGGCCGCCCCGGTCGTGTCGTCCACGTCGAACACCTCTGCGGCAGAACGCTCGACGGCGGTGTCGGCCCGGATGCACGCGGCTCGGTGACCGGGCGTCACCTCGGCCAGGGGCGGTTCCGTTGCGTCGCAGGCGTCGACGTGCATCGGGCAGCGCGGCGCGAACGGACAGCCCGTCGGCATGTCGACGAGTGCGGGCGGCGTGCCCTCGATGGGGATCAGACGCCGTTGCGCAGGACGGTCGGGGCGTGGGATCGAGCCGAGCAGACCGACGGTGTAGGGCATCGCGGGCTCGTCGAAGAGCACGTCCACCGGCGCCGTCTCGACCGCGCGACCGGCGTACATCACCATCACCCGGTCCGCGACGCCGGCGACGACGCCGAGATCGTGCGTGATGAACACGACGGCCGCGCCGGTCACGTCGCGCGCGGTCCGCAACAGATCGAGGACTTGCGCCTGCACTGTCACGTCGAGTGCCGTGGTCGGTTCGTCGGCGATGATGAGGTCGGGGTCGTTCGCGATCGCCATCGCGATCACGACCCGCTGCCGCATCCCGCCCGAGAACTCGTGGGGATAGGAGCGGGATCGACTGCGTGCGTCGGGGATACCGACCGTCTCCAGCAGCTCGACAGCGCGGTCCTGCGCGTCGGCGCGGCTGAGGTCCGGCTGATGGATGCGCAGCGCCTCGGCGATCTGGTCGCCGACGCGGTAGATCGGGGTCAGCGCGGTCAACGGATCCTGGGAGATCATGGCGACGGTCCGTCCGCGCTCCGACGACATCTCTCTGTCCGAGAGTCCCAGCAGCTGCCGGCCGTTCAGCTCGATGGATCCCGAGACGCGCGCGGTGTCGGGCAGCAGGCCCATGACCGCCAGCGATGACACCGACTTCCCCGACCCGGACTCGCCGACGATCGCGAGGACCTCGCCCCGGGCGACCTGGTAGTCGAGTCCGCGGACCGCGGTGACCGTGCCCTCCTCGCTGGGGAAGGTGACCTGCAGATCCGAGACGGCCAGGACCGGGGTGTCGTCAGTCACGGGCCTGTCCCCTGCCGGAGGTCGGGTCGAACGCGTCGCGCAGTCCGTCGCCGATGAAGTTGGCCGCGAGGACGATCAGCACCAGTGCGCCACAACAGAACGCGAACAGCCACGGGTAGGTCAGCGCCGACGACGTCCCGTCGGCGATGAGGGTCCCCAGCGAGACGTCGGGTCGCTGCACGCCGAAGCCGAAGTAGCTCAGGGTCGCCTCGCCGATGATCGCGATGCCGACGTTCAGGGTGACGTCGACGATGAGGATCGACGCCATCGCCGGGAGGATGTGTTTGCCGATGATGGTCGTCGGGCTCGCACCCATGTAGCGCGCCGCTCGGATGTACTCCCGCTCGCGCAACGAGCGCGTGAGCGCACGCACGATGCGGGAGGTGATCATCCACGAGAACGCCGCCAGCAGCAGGACGAGGATCAGGAAACTCTTGCCACGGAACGCAGGGCTCGCGATGGCGATGATCAGGAAGCTGGGCACGACCAGCAACGCATCGGCGATCCACATCAGGACGCGGTCCGGCCAGGTGCCGAAATAACCTGCCGCAGCACCGACCACACCCGCGATGACCGTGGAGATGATCGCGACGAGGAAGCCGATGACGAGCGACTTCTGCAGTCCCCGCAGGGTCTGTGCGAGGACGTCCTGCCCGATCTGGTTGGTCCCGAACCAGTGCTGGGTGGTGGGGGGTGTGTTCAGGGCGAAGGGGTCGATCTCCTCGTAGCCGTAGGGGATCACCGACGGCAACGCGAACGCCGCCACGACGAGGAGCAGAAGCAGGACGATCCCGAACACGGCGAGCTTGTTGCGGAGGAACCGGCGCACCACCAGCCGTCGTCGACTGATGGGTGCCGACACCTCGCCGACGGGGCCGAGATCGTCGGGTGCGTCGGCGCCCGGGTCGGCGGAGTCACCCGACGGGCGGATCGGGACGGTCATCGAAACCCTCCTGAGATCGAGGATCGGGGCGCGATCACACTCGCACCCGCGGATCGAGTGCGGCGGTGAGGATGTCGGTCAGCATCCCGGAGATCAGCACCGCGAGCGCGGAGAACAACGACACCGCCATGGTGATGTTGATGTCCTGGCTCGTGATGCCGTAGACGAGCCAGTCGCCCATCCCGTACCACCCGAAGACGCGCTCGGTGAACGTCGCACCGGTGATGACCGCGCCCATACCGAACGCGAACAGCGTCGCCATCGGGATGAGGGCCGTGCGGAAGCCGTGCCGGAAGACCGCGCGGCCCTTCGTGAGTCCCTTCCCGCGTGCGGTCCGGATGTAGTCGGACCCGAGCTCGTCGAGCATGGATCCGCGCATGTAGCGGCTGTAGCTCCCGAGGGTGAAGAGGATCAGGACGAGCGTCGGGACGACGAGGTGCTGCGCTCGGTCGACGAGGTCGGGCCACAGACCGGGCGCGACGGTCGTCGACGTCTCGCCGGTGTACTGGAAGACCGTCGAGCCGGTCGCCTCGTTGACCTGGACGGCCGCGTACTTCAGGACGGGCGCCAGGACCAACACCGGGACGCTCAGCAGCACGAATGTCGCAATGGTGGCGATGTGGTCGAAGAGCTTGTACTGCCGGACGGCGCTGTAGGCACCGATGAGCGTGCCGATCACCGCGCCGAGGACGGTGCCGAGCACGACTAGTCGCAGGGAGACGAGGATCCGTCGCCACAGTTCGTCGTTGACCGAGCCCGCGGCGACGGTCTCGCCGAAATCGCCCGTCAGCAGGTCGCGCAGCCACGCGAAGTAGCGGACGACGGGGTTGTCGCCGAGGTGCAGGGCGGCGCGCTTCGCCGCGATGACCTCCGGGGCCGGTGGTGGGTTGCGGCCGAGCAGGTTGGCCAGCGGATCGAAGGTCAGCGACGCGAGGACGTAGGTCAGGAACGTGGCGACGAACAACAGGACGAGGTAGTTGAGAAACCTCCGCGCGAGATACCCCGCCACACGTCACCCTTCGCCGAACGAACGAACCCGGGACATTCTGCACACGAAGTGTTTCCCCCGCGTTTCCTTTCGACGAGAAAGGTCATGCGCTGCACGTCGCGGCCCGCAGACACGACGACGCCCGCGGACCGGATGGGTCCGCGGGCGTGGTGTCACCGCGTCACACGACCACCTCCACGCGAGGGGTCAGGAGGCCGACTCGGCCTCGATGGAGCGCGGGGTGTCGCTGTGGGCGACCTCGATCTTGCGCGGCTTCGCGCGCTCGGCCACCGGGATCGTCACCGTCAGCACACCGTTCTCGTACGACGCGGTGATGCCCGCGGCGTCGATGTTGTCGCCCAGGCTGAGCTGGCGGCGGTAGGTGCCGAAGAACCGCTCACCCGACAGCCACTGCACCGAGTCGTCGGAGCGCGCGGTCCGCTGCGCGGAGAGCGTCAGCGTCCCGTTGTCCACGTCGACGTCGATCGAGCCCGGGTCCACGCCGGGCAGATCGGCGGTGAGCAGGTAGTGGTCGTCGACCTTGCACAGGTCCATCGGCATGAACCGCGGCACGCGCGGGGAGCCGGCCTGGGAGCCGTTCAGCAGTCCACGGGTGAGGGTGTCCAGTTCCGTGAAGGGATCGAAGCGCAGCATCGCCACAACACCTCCTGTGTCCAGTTCGTGACATCCGGCCCCGCCCCTGCCGGGCCGGTCGCTGTTGCGCCACCCAATTTAGCACTCGGCATAGACGAGTGCCAGACCTTCGGTCGGCTGATTTTCGACCGAGTCCTGCACCGCGACAGCATCTTCGGGGCGTGCCCAAGGCATCGACCGCGGTGTCCGTTATCGGGCTGTTATCCGCCGGCGTGACCGGTGAGCATTTGCTCGGCAACTGTGACCAACGATGCCGTCCCCCGCGCGCCGCCCACGCCTACCGTGGGGTCATGACCGTCGCACCTGCACCCGAGAACCCGTCCGCGGCCTCCGCGGCAGTCGCTTCGACGACCGACGACGCCGAGTCCGATCGGAAGATGCTCGTCGACAACCTCAAGTACGTCCTCGACGGCCGCTGGCGCGGGCTGCGCGAGTACGCGCGGCAGCACATGGATCGCGCCGACCTCCTGCCCGACCCGACGCTGACGATGGACGAGGCGCGCGACGCCACCTTCGCCAAGATGCAGGAGCTGGCGAAGCTCGACTTCGCCGCCTACGGCTTCCGCGAGGAGCACGGCGGCACCGGCGACGTGGGCGCCTCGGTGACCGCCATCGAGATGCTCGGCTACGCCGACCTGTCGTTGATGGTGAAGGCGGGCGTGCAGTGGGGCCTGTTCGGCGGCGCCATCGAGAACCTCGGCACCAAGCGTCACCACGACAAGTACGTCACGCCGCTCATCGATCTCGACCTCCTCGGCTGCTTCGCGATGACCGAGAAGGGCCACGGCTCGAACGTCCAGGCGCTGGAGACCATCGCGACCTACGACAAGGACTCCGACGAGTTCGTCGTCCACTCGTCGACGCCGTCGGCGACCAAGGACTACATCGGCGGCGCGGCCAAGCACGCGCGGATCGCGACCGTCTTCGCACAGTTGGTCACGGCGGGTCCGGGCGAGAAGCCCGAGAGCCGCGGCGTGCACTGTTTCGTCGTGCCCATCCGCGACGAGGAGGGCAACGCGCTGCCGGGCGTCACCATCGGTGACGACGGCCCCAAGGGTGGTCTCGCCGGCGTCGACAACGGCAACCTGCGCTTCGACCACGTGCGCATCCCGCGCGAGAACCTGCTCAACAAGTACGCCGACGTCGAGCCCGACGGCACGTACACCTCACCCATCGAGAGCGACAACCGCCGCTTCTTCACGATGCTCGGCACGCTGATCCGTGGGCGCGCGAGCGTCGGCGCCACCGCGGGCGCCGCCGGGCGCAAGGCGCTGGCCATCGCGGTCAACTACGGCACGCAGCGCCGCCAGTTCGACGCGCCGTCGGGCGACGACGAGATCCCCGTGCTCGACTACCGCGCGCACCAGCGCAAGCTGCTGCCGCTCGTCGCGAAGTCCTACGCACTGCAGTTCGCGATCAACGAGATGATCGAGGAGCTGCACGAGGTGCAGTCGGCGAACCCGGAGAACACCGAGGGCGACGACTCGATGGCCGGTCGTCAGCGTCAGCTGGAGAGCACCGCTGCAGGCCTCAAGGCGGCCACCACCTGGCATGCGTCGCACACCATCAACGTGTGTCGCGAGGCGTGCGGTGGTGCCGGATACCTGTCGGAGAACCAGCTGCCGATCATGCGCGGCGACATCGACGTGTTCACCACGTTCGAGGGTGACAACACCGTGCTCACGCAGCTCGTCGCCAAGGAACTCCTCTCGGCCTACGCCGAGGAGGTCCAGGGATACGACACCCGCGGGTGGGCACGGTTCATCGCCGGGATGGCGCGCGACGTGTTCCTCGAGAAGTCGGCCGCCCGTCAGGTCGTGCAGACGCTGATGGACTCCTCCGACGAGGACCCCGAGCAGTCGGACCTGACCAACCGCGGCACGCAGATCCGTCTGTTCCGCAACCGTGAGGACCACCTGCTGCGCACGGCCGCGAACCGCATGCGCCGCGCACTGTCCGACGACGCCGATGAGTTCGAGGTCTTCAACGACGCGCAGGACCACATCCTCAAGGTGGGGCAGGCGCACATCGAGCGCGTCGTGCTGGAGGCCTTCATCTCGGCGATCGACTCGTGCGACTCGAAGTCCGCCAAGGACCTGCTGTGGAAGGTCTGCGACCTGTACGTCTACTCGACCATCGAGTCGGACATCGGCTGGTTCCTCATGCACCGCCACATCTCGGTGGAGCGCGCGAAGGCGATCCGCCGGGGCATCAACGAGCTGTGCGCGCAGCTGCGGCCGCACGCCCAGACGCTCGTCGACGCGTTCGGCGTGCCGCCGGCCCTGCTCACCGTCGCGATGCAGCCCTGATCGCCGACGCACACCACGCGAGGGCGGCGACGGCAGCCACGGCGCACACCGTCGCCGCCCCGACGCGGTCACCCCGCACCTCGGTGAGGCTGTAGGCGCCCGCCACCGTGCGACCGTCGAGTTGCAACGGCGGGTAGGCCGCCGTCTGCACCGACGTGACCGACAGCCAGACCGTGGCCGCGACCAGCAGCAGTCCGACCACCAGCGTGACCCCGACGAGCAGCCGCTGTCGGGTCACGCCTCGTCCTGCTTTTTCCGCGGTCCCAGACCCATCTGCACCGCCATGTGCGCCTCGGTGAGTTCCTGACGGAACCGCTGGTGGTCACGGGCCCATGCCTGCGCGAGCGACCCCGACGTCAGCGTCAGTCCGACGCCCTTCCGGCGCCGCGGCACCCCTGACAGCTCGCCGAGCGCCGGGGCACTCTCCCACTTCCTGGCGTCGCCCCCGGGGTTCTCGGGGTGGATGGTCGCGATGTCCGACAGCGGGATGGTCCGGACGCCCTGGCGCAGCGTCGTCTCGGTGAGTTCGACGCTCACGTGTTGACGCGCGGCGTAGACCTGCAGCGCGGAGAAGCCGGTCAGGATCACGAAGAAGATGGACAGCACCGGCCAGTGGATCCGACCGGGCCCGCTGGCCTCGACCGCGACGACGGCCGCGACGAGGACCGGTCCGATGAGCACCACCCACCAGCTGCCGCCCGACTCGCGGAACAGCACCTCGCCGCGCTCCTCGGGCGGGGGGAGATCGGCCTCGGGGTGCGCCGGGAGATCCTCCGCCCCGGAGGTCGGGTCGCCCTCGTCCGGCTCGGCGGCGTCGGGCTGCTCAGCCACGCTCGAACCAGGGTTCGGCGGCCGGCCGGTACGCGAGCATCGACCCCACCAGGCCGACGAGACCGCACAGCAGCACGAAGGGGATGCCCAGCAGCACCGCGAGCAGCATGCCGAGAACGGTCACCACGAGCGTCAGCACCGCCACCGACGACCGCCAGCGCGGGTCACCGGCGCCCGCGCGACGGCGCAGGACGAGGGTCACCGCGCCGGCGATCACGCAGACCACCGCCAGCCCGATCGGGAACGCGCTGCCGGCGGCGATCCCGACGACCAGTGAGTACACCGCGGTCACGAGCAACAACACACCAGATGCCATCCACAGGCGCATCGCCCACAGCGCCTGCTTGGGCGTCGAGGGGTCCGCGGGCAGCTTCTTGTCGGTCACGGCGGTCATTCTCCCCGGTCGTCGCGGCCCGAGGTGTCGGGGCGGTCACCGGCGACGTCGTCGGGTCGGCCGGGGCGGCGTTCGCGCACGTTCTCGCCCCGCGCGGGTTCCCATCCGCCGGACTGTGCGTCCCCGTCGGACCGACGCTCGGGATACGACGGGTACAGCGGCGGGGGTGCGCCATACGACCCCGGCGCGGTGGGTGGCGGGGTGTACCGCGGAGGTCCCTGCGGGTCATGGGCGTGCGGGTCGTACCGGGCCGACGGGTCGAGGCCGGGCTGCATCGGGGGTCGGTACGACTGCTGCGGCGGCTGATACGGCTGCTGCGGTGCCTGGTAGGGCTGCTGCGGATACGGCGGCTGCCCGACCGAGGGCGGGCCTCCCCCGGCGCCGCCCTTACGGAAGGCGGCCATCGCGCGGCAGAAGGTCTCGACGTCACGCTGCATCAGCAGCCAGGCCGCACCGAGCGCCGCGACGCCGCTGAGCACCGCGGGGATCGTCGTCCAGGACGCGGCACCGTCGCCGAACAGCCCGAGAACCGTCTGCACGACGATGAACGCGCTGAAGAAGATGAGCACCATCCGGGCCCAGTTGTGGCCGGTACGGGCCAGCCACACGACGAGCAACGACAGCACCGACAGCAGGACGCCCACGGCGACATAGACGCCCACCACCGTCCCGGTGGAGGTCAACGTGCGGATCTCCTCGGCCGACGCCCCGGACGAGGCGTTGCGCGCGGCCTCCCGGACCGAGTCCGACGCCGTCGGGTACTGGCCGGCGTAGGCCACGGCCTGACCGAGGACGACGACCAGCCACAACTCGGTGGCGATCGCCAGTTGCGACGGGAGGGTCGGCTTCGCGCCGGGTTCCGGCGCGGACCCGCCCGGCGGTGGGCTCAACCGGTCTGACATGGCCGCCAGGGTAGTCGTGCGCTCAGAGCAGCCGGGTCGCGAGTTCCGTCGCCCAGTAGGTGAGGACGATCGACGCACCCGCGCGGCGGATGGAGGTCACCGACTCGACGATCGCGGCATCGCGGTCGATCCAGCCGCGCTCGGCGGCGGCGGTGATCATCGCGTACTCCCCCGAGATCTGATACGCCGCGACCGGCACGTCGACGACGTTCGCGACGTCGCGGACGATGTCGAGGTAGCTCATCGCCGGCTTCACCATGACGATGTCGGCGCCCTCGGCGAGGTCGAGGTCCAGCTCGCGCATCGCCTCGCCCCGGTTCGCGGTGTCCTGCTGGTAGGTACGCCTGTCCCCTTGGAGGGTGCTCGCGACGGCCTCGCGGAACGGCCCGTAGAAGGCCGACGCGTACTTCGCGGTGTAGGCGAGGATGCCGGTGTCGAGGAAGCCGGCGTCGTCGAGTCCGGCACGGATCGCGCCGACCTGGCCGTCCATCATCCCGCTCGGACCGAGCAGATGCGCGCCTGCCTCCGCCTGCGCGACGGCCATCCAGACGTACCGCTCGACGGAGGCGTCGTTGTCGACGCGACCGCGGTCGTCGAGGACACCGCAGTGCCCGTGATCGGTGAACTCGTCGAGGCAGGTGTCGGCCATGAGGACCGTCGCGTCACCGAGGTCGTTCCGGAGCGCACGCAGGGCGCGGTTGAGGATGCCGTCGGGGTCGTCGGCGCCGGAGCCGACGCCGTCCTTGTCCTCGGCCTTCGGGACGCCGAACAGCATCAGACCGCCGACACCGGCTGCGACGGCCTCGTCGGCGGCGGCGCGCAGCGAGTCGATCGTGTGCTGGACGACGCCGGGCATCGACGAGATCGGCTGCGGCGCATCGATGCCGTCGGCGACGAACACCGGCAGCACGAGATGTCGCGGCTCGACCGACGTCTCGGCGACCAGCCGACGCATCGCCGACGAGGTGCGCAGCCGACGGGGCCGGATGTCAGGACGGATCGGGCTGTCCGACACCGGGATCAGGACGACCGGGAGGTGCGGCGGGCCTTCTTCCGCGGCGGGGGCAGGGCGCCCTCGGCGCGCAGACGCGCGGCGTGCTCGGCGAGCGCGTCGACGAGGTCGGGCACCGACGCCGTCTCCGGCTGCACGTCGACCCGGAGGCCGAACTCGGTCGCCGTCTCTGCGGTCTTGGGCCCGATGCACGCGACGATGGTGCGCGCGTGGGGCTTGCCCGCGATGCCGACAAGGTTTCGGACCGTCGAGCTCGAGGTGAAGCAGACCGCGTCGAACCCGCCGGTCTTGATCATCTCGCGCGTCGTCGCCGGCGGCGGTGCCGCGCGGACGGTGCGGTAGGCGGTCACGTCGTCGATCTCCCAGCCGCGATCGCGCAGGCCCTCGGAGAGGGTCTCGGTGGCGATGTCGGCGCGCGGCAGCAGGATCCGGTTCACCGGGTCGAAGACGTCGTCGTAAGGCGGGAAGTCGTCCAGCAGACCCAGCGACGACTGCTCGCCGGACGGGATCAGCTCGGGCTCGATGCCGAACGTGCGCACCTTGGCCGCGGTCGCCTCACCGACACAGGCGATCTTGACGCCGCTGAACGCGCGGGCGTCGAGACCGAACTCGGCGAACTTGTCCCACACCGCGCGCACGGCGTTGGTCGAGGTGAAGACGACCCACTGGTAGCGGCCGTCGACGAGGCCCTTCACCGCGCGCTCCATCTGCGCGGGGCTGCGCGGCGGCTCGACGGCGATGGTCGGGACCTCCATCGGGACCGCGCCGTGGGTCACGAGACGATCGCTCATCTCGCCGGCCTGGTCCTTGGTACGCGGCACCAGGACGGTCCAGCCGTAGAGCGCCCGCGACTCCCACCAGTTGAGCTTGCCGCGCTGGCTCACCACCTTGCCGACGGTGACGATCAGCGGACCCTGCAGGCCGGCGGCCGAGTCGTTGAGGGTGGCCAGCGTGGCCTCGACGGTGCGCTGCTGGCACGTCGTGCCGTTGACCGTCACCGCGACCGGGGTCTGCGCAGCCAGGCCGTGTTCGGTCAGCGCGCTCGCGGCCTCGGCGAGGTGTGCGGCGGTCGCGTGCAGCACCAGCGGTCCGGGGGCGGCGGCCAGGGCGGCCCAGTCGACCTCGCCGCGGACGTCGGCCTCGGTGTGGCCGGAGCCCAGCGGCATGCCGGCGTAGCTCGGGACCGCGGCGGCGGCGGGCAGACCGGGGATGACCTCGAACGGCACCGACGTCCGAGCGATCGCGGAGACCTCGGTGAGGACGGAGTCGGTGGTCAGCGGGTCGCCCGCGACGAGCCGGACGACGTCGTCGCCGGCCTTCGCCGCGGCGAGCAGGGTCTTGGCGACCTCACTCGGATCACCCAGCGCGGGACGCACACGGGCGGTGTCGTCGCCGTCGGTCTCGGTCGGCTCGACGACGGGGGCGTCGGCGCCGACCAGCTCGAGCACGCCCGCGGGGACGTCGGGGTCGACGAAGACGGTGGTCGCGCCGGCGAGCGCGTCACGCGCGCGGACGGTGAGCAGAGCGGGGTTCCCGGGGCCCGACCCGACGAACAGGATCCGACCGGGGCTTGCCTTCTTCGTGCGGCTCATGCGGTGCACTCTCCTGACCCCTCCTGGGGTCGTCCGAGGTGGCTGCTAGTCGCGCATGACCTCAGCGGCCCCACGCTCCAGCAGTTCTGCGGCGAGTTCCCGACCGAGTTCGACCGCGCGTGCGACCGGTCCGACCACGGAGGCGCGGATCTCGTCGGATCCGTCCAGCGCGGCCACACCCGCCCGCAGCGACAGCTCGTCGACGACGCGCCCGTCGTCGTCGAGCGACTCCACCACCTCCGCGATCGCGCCGACCGGCGCGGTGCACCCGGCCTCGAGGGCCGCCAGCACCGACCGTTCCGCGTCGACCGTGGCCCGGGATGGGGCGTCGTCGAGCTCGGCGAGAATGCTCACCAGTTCGGCATCGTCGGAGCGGCACTCCACCGCGAGTGCGCCCTGTGCGGGCGCCGGGAGCAGCACGACCGGGTCGAATGCCTCGGTCACCTCGTCTTCGCGACCGATGCGGACCAACCCGGCTCGGGCCACCACCACTGCGTCGAGTTCGCCGCCGGCGACTTTGCCCAACCGAGTGTCCAGGTTGCCTCGTAGGGGGCGGATTTCCAAACCCAGACCCAGTGCGTTAAGCTGCGCGACCCTCCGCGGCGCCGACGTCCCGACCGTCGAGCCGGGAGGCAGCTCGCCGAGCACCCGTCCACCCGCGGCGACCAGCGCGTCCCGCGAGTCCGCCCGCGGCGGCACGGCCGCGATGGTCAGACCCTCCTCGGGCGCGGTCGGGAGGTCCTTGTAGCTGTGCACGGCGACGTCGATCTCGCCGTTGTGCAGGGCGGCCCGGATCGCCGTGGTGAAGACACCGACGCCGATCTTCTCCACCGGCTCGGCCGAGAGGTCGCCGGCCGTCGTGATGACGACGAGCTCCGCGTCGTGCCCGGCCTCGATCAGCGCGTCCCGGACGTCCCCGGACTGCGTGCGCGCCAGCAGCGACCCGCGTGTGCCGATCCGGATGGTCCCCCGACCCGTCACCGGGCTCCCCGCGCGGCGGGTGCGTCGTCGACGGCGAGTCCCGTCTCGGGAGCCGAGACCGACTCGGCCGCACCGGGGGTCAGCTCGAACAGCTCGCGCAGCGCCTCGGCGTAGTGATCGCCGTTCGGGGTCGACGCGAGCTGCTTCACGCGCACGGTCGGAGCGTGCAGGAGCTTGTCGACGACGCGGCGGACGGCCTTGGCGACCTCGTCGCGCTGCGGCTCGTCGAGCCCGGGCAGACGGGTCTCGAGGCGCAGGATCTCCGCCTCGACCATCTCCGCCGCGCGCTGCCGCAGGGCGGTGACCGTCGGGGTGACCTCGGCCTGACGCTGGTGGGCGAGGTAGTCGGCGAGTTCCCCGGCGACGATGTCGCGGGCCGCGGCGGCGTCGTCGGTGGCGGCCTGGGTGGCGGGCGTGCCGCGCAGGCTCTCGATGTCGACGACGTGGACGCCGGGGAGTCGGGCCGCGGCCGGGTCGACGTTGCGGGGCAGGCCGAGGTCGCAGATGACCAGCGGCGTCGACCGGGTGCGACGCGCGAGCGCGGAGTGGATCTCCCCCACGCTGACCACCGCGCCGACTGCACCGGTGCAGCTGACGAGCAGGTCGGCGTCGGCGACGGCGTCGGCGAGATCGGCCATGTCGACGGCGCGGGCGGCGACACCCTGGTGCGCCTGCACCGACTCGGCGAGGTGCTGCGCCTTCTCGGCCGTGCGGTTCACGACGGCGAGGTCGGTGACGCCCTCGCGGGCCAGGTGGGCCGCCGCCAGGCCACCCATCGCGCCGGCGCCGAGGACGACCGCCGTGTCGAGGGTGGTGCCGCCGTCGGCCGACAGAAGACCGCGCGCACGGTCGACGGCGACGGACACCACCGACGCGCCGGCGCGGTCGATGCCGGTCTCGCTGTGCACCCGCTTGCCGACGCGCAGCGCCTGCTGGGCGAGCTCGTGCAGGACGCGGCCAGCCGAGGAGTGCTCGTCGGCGCTGGCGTAGGCGGCCCGGATCTGCCCGAGGATCTGCTGCTCGCCGACGACGAGCGAGTCGAGGCCCGCGGCCACCGTGAACAGGTGCTCGACAGCGGCCTCGGAGTAGCGGACGTAGGCGTGGCGGGTCATCTCCGTGACGCTCATGCCCGAGTGCTCACCGAGGACGTCACCGACCGCCTCGAGTGCGGGGTGGAACGCGTCGACGACGGCGTACACCTCGACGCGGTTGCAGGTGGAGACCACCATCGCCTCGGAGATCTGCGGGACACGCAGCAGTCGGTCGACCAGCTTGGGCCGGTCACCGTCGGAGACGGCCAACCGCTCGAGCACCGGAACCGGTGCACTGCGGTGGGACACGCCGAACAGGAAGACGCTCACACGCTCACCTTCTCCCCGCAGTCGTCGCGGGAATCGATCCGGCCCCCGGGCGACGGCGGGTCGACCGCGTCGCGGGAGGCGTTGAACGAGAGCACCTGCAGCTCCAGCGCCAGGTCGACCGGGCGCACGTGCACGCTCGGCGGCGTGCGCAGCGTCACGGTGCTGACGTTGAGGATCTGGCGGATGCCGGCGTGGACGAACGCGTCGCAGGTCGACTGCGCGAGGGGGTCGGGCGTGGCGATCACGGCCACGTCCACCTCGCGTTCGGCGCACTGTCGCGCCAGATCCGACATCGGTGCCACGGTGATGTCAACGGCCTCCGACCGGAATCCCGTACCCACGACGGCCGGATCCGTGTCGAACATCGCAACCACGCGGAACCCGCGGCCGAAACCGGTGTGGGCGATCAGTGCGCGACCGAGCAGACCGGCCCCGGCGAGCGCGACGTTGTGCGTGTCCGACGTGCGCAGCGCGCGAGAGATGCGGGCGGTGAGGCGCGCGACGTCGTATCCGACGCCGCGGACGCCGTTGGCGCCGATGTGGGACAGGTCCTTGCGCAGGATCGCGGGGTTCACGCCGGCAGCGGTCGCGAGCTGACCGCTCGAGGTCACCACGACACCGTTCTCGCTCAGCGTGCGCAGCACGTGCAGGTAGGCGGCGAGCCGCGCGACGGACGCGGCCGGGATGTGCCCGCCGATGTCGGGATCGGGGGACGACGACTGCGGACCTCGCGTCATCGTCACCTCCGGCGTCGACCCGGACACACGGTGTGCCGGGTGAGGGCATTCGGCATCCGAGGGTATACCGCTTGTGAACGTGTTCACAAAGCGGCTCTCACCTGGACCGGAGGTCGGCGCGCAGTCGGGGTGCGTCGACCTCGCCGTAGCTGTGTTCGACGCCGTCGAGCAGGACCACGGGGAGTCGGTCGCCGAATTCCGCGCGCAGTTCCGGGTCGTCGGCGGCGGCCTCGTCGACGTCGACGACGGACAGGTCCGCCGCGAACTCCGCACACAGCGGTCGCAGGTCATCGAGGGCGCGTGCGCAGGCCGGACAGCCGGCGCGGGTGAGCAGGGTGACGGCCACGTCGACAATCCTCCCACCGCCCCGGGACGGCGCTCGGGGCGCGTCCGGCCCGACGACTACTCTGGGAGACCCGCACCAGCAGGAGGCGATCCGGTGAGCGACACGCCCGGCGAGAACGATCCGGAGCGGTCGTCGACACAGGGCCCCACGGCCCCCGACGACGACCGTGACGCCGGCGGAACCGTCAGCAACTGGGTGTCGTCGCGCGCTGTCCGTGCCGCACAGTCGGGACGCGTCGGCCGCTTCCGTCAGTCCGCTGCCGAACTGCGCCACTCTTTGGCCGGTGAGGCCAGCGCCCAGGCCGCGTACAACACCCTGCAGCGTCGGGGCCGCGCCGACGGCGACCACCTCGACGACGAGCCCGGCACCCCCACCGACGTCCCGCCCGACCTCACCGCCGCGGCCTTCTTCGACGTCGACAACACCCTGGTCCAGGGCGCGTCGATCGTGCACTTCGCCCGCGGTCTTGCCGCCCGTGACTACTTCTCCTACCGCGACATGGCCGAGTTCATCTGGGCCCAGGCCAAGTTCCGCATCACCGGTCGCGAGAACGCCGACGACGTCGCGTCGGGCCGGGAGAAGGCCCTGAGCTTCATCGCCGGTCGGTCGACCGAGGAACTCGTCCGCCTGGGCGAGGAGATCTTCGACGAGGTCATCGCGGACAAGATCTGGCCCGGCACACGGACTCTCGCGCAGATGCACCTCGACGCCGGCCAGCAGGTCTGGCTGGTCACCGCCACGCCCGTCGAGCTCGCGCAGACCATCGCGGACCGCCTCGGGCTCACCGGCGCGCTCGGGACCGTCGCGGAGAGCGTCGACGGGACGTTCACCGGGCGGCTCGTCGGCGACATCCTCCACGGCCTGGGCAAGGCGCACGCCGTCCGCAGCCTCGCCATCCGTGAGGGCCTGAACCTCAAGCGCTGCACCGCCTACTCCGACTCCCACAACGACGTCCCGATGTTGTCCCTCGTCGGCACCGCCGTCGCGATCAACCCCGACGCGGACCTCCGCGACGTCGCCCGCGTCCGCGGCTGGGAGATCCGCGACTACCGCACCGCCCGCAAGGCCGCCAAGATCGGCCTCCCCACAGCCGTCCTCCTCGGCGCCGCCGGCGGTGCCGGCGTCGCCGCCGCCCGGCGTCTGAGGGACTGAGAGTCGATACACCCTCGGCAGGTCCACAAACCGCACCTATGAGGGTCGGCGTGGGCACTGTGCACAGGTCGGCACACATCGGTGTCGATTGTGGACAGAGCCGCCTCCACCCGCGAATTCGTCCCTGCCCGGCCCGATGCTGTCGTCATGCGAGACACCGGGGTCGTGACGTGGGGTGAGTTGATCGCGCACGGCGAGACGCAGGCCAGCGTGCGTCGGGCGGTGGCGGACGAGACACTGGTCCGGCTCCGTCGTGGCTGGTACGCCCGGTCCGACGCGGACGCTCGTGTCGTCGAGGCAGTGAGACGCGGTGGCGTCCTCAGCTGCGTGTCCGCCCTTCGGTACCGCGGGATCTGGGTGCCCGGACGCTCCGACGACGTGCACGCGCGGGCGGGAACGAGCCGTGACCGCACCGGGCGGTTCTGTTCACAACACGGCAGACCCGAGTCGGTGACCGGACCCGTCGACGAGATCCCGATCGCCCTCCGGCACGCCGCACGCTGCTTGGACGCGGAGGGACTCGTCGTGGTGTGCGACTCGATCGTGAACCGCAAACACTTCACGCCCGACGACCTCGCATCGATCCTCGGCGACACCCCGGTGGCCGTGCGCGCACTGCTCGGCCGGTGCGACGGCTCGGCGCAGTCGGGGACGGAGTCGATGGTCCGACTCCGTCTGCGCGCGAGGAACATCCCGGTGCGGACCCAGGTGGTGATACCTCGGGTCGGGATCGTGGACATGGTCGTGGGCGACCGATTGATCATCGAGACCGACGGCGAGCGCTATCACTCCGGTCTCGAGAGGTACACGGAGGACCGACGCCGTGACCGTGAGGCCGCGCGGCTCGGGTACATCACGCTGCGGTTGACCTATGCCGATGTCGTCGAGCTGTGGGAGCGGACAGAGGAGATCATCCTCGAGATCGTTCGCCGACGTCGCCATCGCTGGCCGCGCCACAACCAACACAGATGAGCGTCACCGCGCGCACAGTGCACAGGACGACGGCCATCGGTGCGGGTTGTGGACGACCAGCCGGAACGCTCCCGGGATCAGCCGAAGTAGACCGAGCCGCGACGGCTGAGCATGCGGAAGAGGGTCTGCTGGATCTCCTCGCGCACGTGGTCGGTGAGGTCGAAGACGACCATGGGGTCGTCGGCGGCCTGCTCGTCGTAGCGGTTGGTCTCGATGGGCTTGCCGAAGTGGATGTGCCACTTGGCCGGCAGCGGGACCAGGCCGAGGGGGCCGAGCAACGGGAACGTCGGGGTGACCGGGAGGTAGGGCAGGCCCAGCATCCGGGCGATCGGCTTGAGGTCGCTGAGCATGGGGTAGATCTCCTCGGACCCGACGATGGAGACCGGCACGATCGGCACCGCGGTGCGCAGGGCGGTGGTGACGAACCCGCCCCGACCGAACCGCTGCAGCTTGTAGCGGTCGCGATAGAGCTTGCCGACGCCCTTGAACCCCTCGGGCCAGACGGCGGTCAACTCCCCCGACCGCAGCAGCCGCTCGGCGTCGGCGGTGCACGCCAGGGTCGACCCGGTGCGCCGCGAGAGGGCACCGATGAACGGCGACTCGAGGGCGAGGTCGGCCGCGAGCATCCGCAGGAACCGCTGCCGCGGGTGGTGGTCATGCACGGCCACTGACAGCATCAGCGCGTCGACGGGGATGGTGCCCGCGTGGTTGGCGACCAGCAGCGCGCCGCCCTCGGTGGGCAGGTTCTCCACACCGGTGACCTCGACGCGGAACCACTTGTCGAAGAGGACCCGCATCGCGGGCAGGAAGACGTTCTCGGTGAAGTGCCGGTCGAAGCCGAAGTCGTCGATCTCGTAGTCGCCGGTCAGCCGCTCACGCAGGTACCCCGCCCCCGACACCACCGACTCGGCGACGGCGGATCGGATACCGCCGAGGCTGAACAGCGGACTGCCGGTGCGCTGGACGGGCAGACCCGACTCGTCGATGCGCGGCACCACGTCCGCGCTGATCGGGTGGACGTCCGCGTCGTCGAAGCCGTCGGTGTCGGGGTGACCGAGCCCCTCGTTCCGCCGGGGCACCGGTCGCGGTGCCATCCGTCGCGTGGGGGCCGGACCCGACCGCTGCTGGGAGGGATGCCGACGACGACCGGCGTCGGTGGGCGACGCCGGGGGTGACGCGTACAGCTGGATCACCTTCGCGGTGCGAGAGTCCGGTGCGTTGTTGCCTTTTGCCACCGTCACACCCCTGCCGACACCATCGTCCCCCGCTCGCCATCCGCCCCCGAACACGTGCGCTGCCAGTGTAGAAGGTGTCGACGACTCGCGCTGAACCACGCGCGTATTACGGCGTTCAGGCGAGGGTCCGCGCGGTGTCGACGATGCGCTGTTCCAGGCGATGCCACGCCGCGGAGGAGATGACGGGCTCGAGGGGCTTGCGCGCGATGAAGTCGTCGAGGGTCTCCAGGCTGGTGCGTCGCGGCGCGAACCCCAGCTCGGCACGCATGCGGGTGGTGTCCAGCACTCGGCCGTACGTAAGGTAGTCGGCCTGGTCGCCGTGCAGGGTGTTGATGCCCATGTTCCGGAACACGCCGGCCACGGTGCCCATCAGGCCCGCGGGGACCGGCAACTCGATGCGTCCCGCCCGACGGATCGCCTGGGCCAGGGTCACCACGCCGTCGGCCGCGAGGTTGAACGTCCCGGGGCGGCCGAGCAACGTCGCGTGCTCGATCGCCGCGAGTGCGTCCTCCTCGTGCAGGAACTGCAGGCGCGGCTGGTACCCGATGACGACGGGGATGATCGGCGACGAGAAGTAGTTGCTCATCCGCGTGGAGATCTGGGGGCCGAGGATCGCGGTCGGCCGCAGGATCGTCACCGCGATGTCCTGGCGACGCCGCGACAGTCCGCGGGCGTAGGACTCGACGTCGAGCAGGTCCCGGGCGAAACCGGTGGTCGGCTCGTCGACGGCGCGGGTCTGCTCGGAGAAGTGCGCGGGGTCGGAGGCGCTGGCGCCGTAGACCATGCCCGACGACCGCACGATCACCCGCTTCACCGACGGGGCGCGCTGACAGGCGGCGCACACCTGCATCGCGCCGATGACGGTGAGTTCCTTGATGGCCGGGGTGTGCCCGACGGTGTCCATCACCGACGTCGCCGCGTGGACGACGGTGTCGACGCCGGCGGAGTCGATGATGCGACCGATGGTGGGTCGTCGGATGTCGGCGCGGACGAACTCGGCGCGGCCCATCCGTCGCAGCATGTCCTTGCTGGGCACCCGGGAGTCGACGGTGATGACCCGGTCGATCGCCGGGTTCTGCGCGAGGCGGGTCGTGAGATAGCCGCCGAGGAAGGTCGAGGCGCCGGTGACCAGCACCACCGAGGGCGGGGCGGGGGCGTCACTCATGGCGCCACACTAGCCGCAACGCACTCCGACCCGCCGCGTGTGCGACGGGTCGGAGGGTGGTCGAACGATGTGCCGCCCGGGGACGTCCCGGTCGGCGGTCACATCACTTGCCGAGCTTGCGACGCTGCACCCGGGTGCGGCGGAGAAGCTTGCGGTGCTTCTTCTTCGACATGCGCTTGCGGCGCTTCTTGATCACTGACCCCATGGGGCACCTCACGTTCTCGCACGGGTGGACACGTACTCGGGCTCGTCGGACTCACGGCGCAGACGCGGGGCCCGCCCGGCGAACCGGACAGGCGCGCACCGGACCGGCGAGCGCAACAGTCGTCCAGGGTACTCCGGGGGTCAGGGCGCGACGAAATCCGCGGTGACCACGAGTGCAGGACAGCCCGATGGAGCCGGCGCCGAGGGCGAGATCAGCCGCGTCGGAGACGCCTGTCAGCCCGCGTCGGAGACGCCTGTCAGCCGACGTCGAAGTAGGAGTTCTCCAGGTAGTCGTGGACGGCCTTCGCGTGGACGCGGAAGGACCTGCCCACGCGCACGGCGGGGAGTTCGCCGTTGTGCACCAGGCGGTAGACGGTCATCTTGGACACGCGCATGAGGGACGCGACCTCCGCGACGGTGAGGAACTGCGTACCCGAACCGGCACTGTTCGCCGGCCCGGCGCCGGGGGCGCTGGGTCGGTCGCCAGGCGTGTTTGCAGGCGCCATGAAATTTTCGACCTCCGGTGCACGCGTCGCGGCCGCGGGCTTCCCCTCCCGCGGACACCAGACACGCACGTGCTCAGGGCAGCTTAGCGTGGCGCATGGGAAAGATGCGACGTGAGTGGGTGACCTTTTCGATATTTCTCGGTCATCTGGCCGATATATGCGTCCCGAGGCGTCCGACGGTCCCTGTCGGCGCCGGTCAGCCGTCGTTCTCGGCGCTCGGGGCCGCCGCGCGCAGGGCCGCGCTGGCACCCGCGTTGGCGCGAAGTGCCTCGTAGAACGCGTGCCGGAAACCGTGCGCCTCGAGCTCGCGGATGGCCTCGGCGGTGGTGCCCGCCGGGGACGTGACGGCCGCCCGCAGGTCGACCGGCGACAACCCCGAGTCGGTGAGCAGGACACCGGCGCCGCGGATCGTCTGCGCGGCGAGCAGGGTGGCGGTGGCACGGGTCAGACCGAGTCCCACACCCGCGTCGATCATCGCCTCGGCCATCAGGAACGCGTAGGCGGGCCCGGAACCGGAGACCGCGGTGACGGCGTCCATCTGCTTCTCGGCGATGACGATCACCTTGCCGACGGACTCGAGCAGCGTCGCGACGGTCGAGACGTGCTCGTCGGTCGCGTACCGACCACCGGTCACCGCCGACATCGCCTCGCCGACGAGCATCGGCGTGTTGGGCATGACCCGCACGACCGGCGCGCCCGCGGGCAGGGCGTCCTCGTAGTGCCGGGTCGACAGCCCGGCGACGAGGCTCACGGTCAACCGCTCCACCTCACCGGTGTCCTCGACACCGGAGATGATCTCGAGGACGCCGTCGACGTCGGCGGGCTTCACGGCGAGCACGACGATCGTCGCGCCCTCCACCGCGTCGGCGATGGCAGTGACGCGCACGCCGTACTCCTCGGTGAGTTCGGCGCCGCGAGCGGCGTTCTTCTCCGCGACGACGAGGTCACGCGTCGGGTGCCCCGACCGGACGAGCCCGGAGAGCAGCGCCTCGCCGATCTTGCCGCCGCCGACGATGGCGACCCGTGTGGTCATGCGTGTCCTTCCTCGGAGGGGACGAGTGCGAGCTGTCGCGACTGCGCGACGACGGCGCCGGTGGCGTCGACGATGAGATGGTCCTCCTCGAACCACCCTTGCCCGACCTCGGTGGTGGTGACCCGCGCACGCAGCCAGCCCTGTGCGGGTCGACGACGCAGGTAGGTGGTCATCTGCAGGGTGGGCGCCCAGCCGAACACACCGAGGTTCATCACGACGGGCATCGACAGGTCGCCGGTGAGGATCGCGAAGAAGCCGTCGGGGTCGCCGTCGACGGGCCGCGCCCAGAACCGCGTCTCGGGGGCACCGCGCTCCCCGACCATCACCGGCACCGAGGCACGGTCGTAGTACATGTCGACGGCCGCGCTGAGGTGCACGATGTCGGCGACGGGGGACCCGGCGACCGGCACCGCGTCGGCCGCGGGCTCGATCGGCATCGCCGACAGGATCTCCGGCACGCCGGCGTGACGCGGTGTGCCGTGATCGGGTTCGGCCAGCGTGATCACCGACCGGACGGCGTCGCGTCCGTCCTGGGCCACGACGACGTCGACCAGGCAGACGCGGCGGCCTCGTTTGACGACGGTCGCGCGCACGTCGACCTCGCGCGGTTCGGGGGCGCGCAGGTAGTCGCTGGAGATCGCGACGGGCACCATCGCGGGACGGTCGACGGCCGCGACGGCCGCGTGCGCGGTCACGACCTGCAAGGCGCCGCCGTGCACCTTGGGGCCGATGGTGAAGACGGGGTCGACGACGGTGGTGAAGGACATCTCGTCGCCGTCGCCGGATGTGCGCGACAGCGCACCGAGGTCGGTGACCGAGACGGTCACGGGCGGTCCCCTCTCACCGGTGTGACGTCGCGCGCGAGGTGTTCGCGGGCGAATGCGAGCGACCGGGCGAGGATCTCACTGCGTTCGGGTTTGGTCCGGGCCGACCCCGTCGACACCTCCAGCACGACGGCACCGTCGAAGTCGCTGTCGGCGAGACGTCGGCAGATCTCGACGCACGGCTGGTTCCCGTCGCCGGGGACGAGGTGTTCGTCGACGGCCGCGCCGATCCCGTCGGTGAGGTGCAGGTGGTTCAGCGACGATCCCATCCGCTCGAACATGGCGATCGCGTCGTGGCCGGCGGTGGCGGTGTGCGACAGGTCGAGCGTGTAGTGCGCGAAGCCGTCGTCAGTGGGGTCGATCGAGGTGCCGAACGCCGACACCGACGTGCCCGGGCCACCGCGCCGCGCCATGCGCTCGGCCGCCTCGGTGTACTTGCCGAACACCCGGTCGGCGCGAACGGGGAACATGTTCTCCACCGCGACGGCGACGTCGCTGCGCTCCTCGAGTTCGGCGACGGTCTCGGCGAACCCCTTCACGTAGCGACGCTGCCACCGGAACGGGGGGTGCACGACGACGGTGGCCGCGCCGAGCTGCGCGGCGGCGTCGACCGATCGGCCGAGCTTCGCGATCGGGTCACGCCCCCACACGCGCTGCGAGATCAGCAGGCACGGCGCGTGGACGCTGAGCACGGGCACGGCGTACCGGTCGGACAGATAGGCGACGTGGTCGATGTCCTGGCTGACCGACTCGCCCCACACCATCAGCTCGACACCGTCGAACCCGAGTTCGTTGGCGTACTGGAACGCGGCCTCGGTGTTCTGCGGGTACACCGACGCGGTCGACAGACCGATCGGGATGTCGACCCTCATCGGCGGTGTCCCCCCACGCGCATCGTCAGCTCCCCGACGCGAGCAGCGCCAGGGGGCCGATGGTGACGACGAGCCCGACCGCGAGCGCGATCAACGTCGACACCAGGTCCGAGCTCCGCCGGACGACGTGCACGAACGTCACCAGCCCGAAGATCACCACGACGGCGAGCACGAGCGCGAAGTAGACGTTCCAGCGCCACAGCTCGGTGAAGCCGAGGAAGAGGCCCACGCCGACGACGAGTCCCGCGATCACCTGCAGGCCCAGCGTCGCCCACTGCCGGGCGGGGGACGGACCCTCGGCGTCTGCGGTTGCCGACGGCGCGGTGGCGGCGTCGTCCGCGGGGGTCGCGTCGGCGCCGCGCCACGCGGGACGGACGGTGTCGCGACGCTGCGCATCGTCGAGGTCGACGACGCCGGTGTCGGCGCGGCTGTCGTCACGCGCGTCGTCGGCGGCGAAGCGGGTGGTCCACGGCAGGTCGTCGTCGCGCGCGGCGGTCTCGCGCGGCGCGTCGTCGGCGTCCGGTCGGTCCGACCATGCCTGTGCGCCCCACGCCGGCTGTGAGACGTCGGTCAGCTCGGTCGGGGTGTCGTCGCGCACGTCGAGGCGACCGTCGTCGCGGGAGGCCTCCGCCGGACGCGACAGCAGCTCGGTGTGGGCGATGGACGACTCGTCCTCGGCGGGTGACGCGGTCTGGTCGTCGGTGCGGGACCGGCGCAGCGCGCCGAACAGCCCGCGGCGCTTGCGCGGTGTCTCCTCCTCGACGTCGACGTCGTCGAAGTTGCGGTAGCTCTCGAACGCGCGGTCGCGCTCCTCGGGCGAGAGCCCGGCGAAGTCGTCGTCGGCGGCGGGCTCGGCACGGAACCGCGGGATGATGCCGGTGACCTCGTCCGATTGCTCGGGGTCCGACCGCGCGGGGTCCGACCGCTCGGGCTCGGCAGGACGCGCGAACCGCGCGTGCACGTCGGCGCTGTTCAGGTCGCGGGTGGCCGGCGGCTGACCGGGGTGCGACGGCGTCGGCGTCGACCACGCCTGGCCCGCCGCCCAGGACGGTGCCGGGGACTCCGACCGCGGGAACCGGTCGTCGGGGCCTGGGGCGGTGGGTCGGTCGGACCGCGGGAACGTCGACGACCGCGGCGCCTCACCCACGTACGGGTCGTCGGGGACGAACGACGACTCGGCCGCGAGCTCACCCGTCGACGGCGCGGCCTCGGTGAGGTCCTCGTCGACGGTCGGTGCGGGGGCGTCGGGGGCGCGTCGCCGGCCGGTGGTGGGCGCGGCGGTGTCCCGCGGGGCCGCGGCCTCCTCGGGGTCGATGGCACGGAACGACCCGGAGTGCGCGCCGCCGCGGATGCGCGGGATCTCGCCGGTCAGCTCGGCGACGGAGACGCCGCCGTCCCCGGCACGACGCCGACGACCCGCCGGGCGGGACTCGTCGGAGGTGTCGGGCGCACCGCCGTCGGACTCGGCGGCACGGCGCGCGAGCAGCTCCGCGACCGAGATCGGCCGCGATTCCGGGTCGGTGTCTCTCGCCATCGGTGTCCTCTGCTCTCGTCGGTGGTCGCGATCGGTGGCGCGCGCCGTGTCTAGCCCGGGCTCGGCACCGACGGGCGGGGAGCCAGCAACGCGTCGGTCGCGGTGGGTTCGGCATCCAGCCGGCGCAGGATCACACCCTCCCGCAGTGCCCACGGACAGATCTCCAGGGTATCGACCCCCATCGCGCGCATCGACGCCTCCGCCACCAGCGCGCCGGCGACGAGTTGCCCGGCCCGGTCCTCGCTGACGCCCTCCAACTCGGCACGGTCGGGGGTGGACATGCGGGAGATGAACGCGATCAACTGACGCAGGCCGCTGCTGGTCAGGGTGCGTTTCACCCGAGGCCCGGCGCTCGACGGTGCCGCGCCGGTGAGCCGCGCGAGCGACCGGAACGTCTTCGACGTGCCGACCGCGAGATCGGGGACGCCGGCGTCGGCCATGGCCTTGGCGGTCTCGGCGAGTTCGGCGTCGAGCCAGTCGCGCAGCACCGCGACGCGACGCTTGCCGGGCGGGTCCTCCGCGAGCCACTCGCGGGTGAGTCGGCCCGCGCCCAGAGGCAGCGACACCGCGACGTCGGGGTCCTCGTCGACGCCGTTGCTGAGCTCCAGCGACCCGCCGCCGATGTCGAGGGCGAGGATGCGGCCGGCGCTCCAGCCGTACCAGCGCCGCACCGCGAGCGACGTCAACCGCGCCTCGTCGGTCCCCGACAGCACCTGCACACGGACGCCGGTCGTGTCGGCGACGGCGTCGAGCACGGCGTCGCAGTTGGTGGCGTCGCGGACCGCCGACGTCGCGAACGCCATCACCTGCTCGCACCCGGAGGTGCGGGCGATGGCGGTGAACTCGTCGACCGCCTCGGTGAGGGCGGTGGCACCGGACGCGGACAACTCGCCCGAGGAGCCGATCTGTTCGGCCAGGCGCAGCGTCGACTTCGTGGAACTCATCGGCGTCGGGTGCCCACCGCGATGCGCATCGACCACCAGCAGGTGGACGGTGTTGCTGCCCACGTCGAGCACTCCGAGTCGCACGGGGACAACCTACTGCCTCGTGTTCCGGCTCGGGTGGAGGGCGACGCGCACCCGCACTGCGGCGACTAGCGTTGTCGTCCGTGACTGCTCGTGACGGCACGTCGGCTGCTCCGACGCCCGAGGTCCCGCTCGACTTCCCGCGCGAATGGGTCGAGTTCTTCGATCCCGCCGACCCCGAACACATGATCAGCGCCGACCTGACGTGGCTTCTTTCTCACTGGACGTGCGTCTTCGGCACGCCTGCGTGTCACGGGATCATCGAGGGCCGTCCGGACGACGGGTGTTGCAACCACGGGGCGTATCTATCCGACAAGGACGACAGGAAGCGCCTCGCGCACGGGATGTCGATGCTCACCCCCGACGACTGGCAGTTCCACGCCAAGGGATCCGGCAAGGACCCGCTCGGCAAGCGGGGCTATCTCGAGGAGGGCGACCTCGACGACGAGCCGGCCCTCAAGACGCGAGTCCACAAGGGCGCCTGCATCTTCCTCAACCGTCCCGGCTTCGCCGGCGGCGTCGGATGCGCGTTGCACGCGATGGCGTTGCGGCGCGGACTCGAGCCGCTGACGGTCAAGCCCGACGTGTGCTGGCAGCTGCCGGTGCGTCGCGAACAGGACTGGGTCGAGCGGCCCGACGGCACGCAGATCCTCAAGACGACGATCACCGAGTACGACCGTCGCGGGTGGGGCGAGGGCGGCCACGATCTGGCCTGGTACTGCTCGGGATCCCCCGACGCGCACGTCGGCGCGGACCCGGTCTGGAAGTCCTACGCCCCCGAACTCACCGAGCTGATCGGCGCCGAGGCATACGAGGAACTCGCCCGCATCTGCCGTCGCCGTGCGGGTCTCGGCATCGTCGCGGTCCACCCCGCCACCGCCGCCGCCACCGGTCGACGCGAGACCGACATCAAGTACGAGGAACTCGCCCCCGAGTAGAGGGATCCGTAGCAGTTCTTCCCGCTGAGCGGGAAGAACTGCTACGGACGGCCGCTCAGAACTCGAGTTTGTAGCCCAGTCCGCGGACGGTGACGAGGTGCTTCGGGTTGCCCGGGTCCTCCTCGATCTTCGACCGCAGACGCTTCACGTGGACGTCGAGGGTCTTGGTGTCGCCGACGTAGTCCGCACCCCACACCCGATCGATGAGCTGCCCGCGGGTGAGCACGCGACCGGCGTTGCGGAGCAGGTACTCCAGTAGGTCGAACTCCTTCAGCGGCAACGTGATCGACGATCCGCGGACCGCGACGGTGTGCCGGTCGACGTCCATCGACACCGGACCCGCCTCGAGGAGACCGCCGTCGTCGTCGACCTCGTCGGCGGTGTCGGAACCGCGACGCAGCACCGCGCGGATGCGGGCGATCAGCTCGCGCGCCGAGTACGGCTTGGTGACGTAGTCGTCGGCGCCGAGCTCGAGGCCGACCACCTTGTCGATCTCGCTGTCGCGGGCGGTCACCATGATCACCGGCACGCTCGACTTCGTCCGCAGCGCCTTGCACACCTCCGTGCCCGACGCGCCGGGCAGCATCAGGTCGAGCAGGACGATGTCCGGGGCGACGCGGTCGAACTCGCTGAGCGCGCGGGTGCCGTCGTTGACGACGGTGGTCTCGAAGCCCTCCTTGCGCAGCAGGAACGCCAGCGGGTCGGCGAGGGACTCCTCGTCTTCGACGATCAGGACGTGCGTCACCGGTTGATTTCCTTCGTCTCGAGAACCCGGGGTTCCGGGTTCGTCCGGGGCGGATGGGTGGTGCGTGGGGGCGCGGGTCGGGTCGCGGTGCGGCCCGACGGGGTGGTCGCCGCGTCGGCGGGGACACGGGCCTGCGGGATGGCGAGGGTGAACGTGGACCCGGTGCCCGGCCGGCTCCACAGCGTGATGGCACCGTCGTGGTTGGCGGCGACGTGTTTGACGATGGCCAGTCCCAGCCCGGTGCCGCCTGTCGCCCGCGACCGTGCCTTGTCGACGCGGAAGAACCGCTCGAAGACGCGCTGCTGGTCGCGCGGGGCGATGCCGATCCCGCGGTCGGTCACGGCGATCGCCACCATCGGACGGTCGGTGGGGGTGGCCGTCGCGCCGGGGATCGTCGGCGCGGGGAGGCGGTCGGTGATGACGCGGCGACTGACCGACACCCGCGTGTTGGCCGGCGAGTACGCGATCGCGTTGGCGATGAGGTTGTTCAGCGCGGTGAGCAGCAGGGTGCGGTCGCCGCGGACGAACAGCCCGCTGGGCGGGTCGGTGTCGAGGGTGATCCCCGCGGCCTCGGCGCCCACCTGAGCGCGGTGCACGGCCTCGTCGATGAGCTCGTCGACGGAGACGTCGTCGATCTCGTGCAGCTTCTCCGCGCCCTGCAGCCGCGACAGCGCGATGAGCTCGTTGACCATGTTGCCCATCCGCACCGACTCGGTGATGACGCGCTCGCCGAAGTGCCGGACCGCCTCGGGGTCGTCCTCCGACTCGAGCAGCGCCTCGGTGAGCAGCCCGATCGCACCCACGGGCGTCTTCAGCTCGTGGGAGACGTTGGCGACGAAGTCGCGACGGGTGGCCTCCAGGCGCATGTTGTCGGAGTCGTCGGTGCCGTAGACGACGGCGTACCGCTCGGTCCCGTCGGTGACGAGTCGCACGAGGCATCGCACCGCGACGGGCGGGACGATGGCGCGGGCCGTCGAGACGAAACCGTTCACCGGCGGCGTGGGCACCAGTTCGACGTCGGCGTCCTCGCCGGACTCCAGCACGACCGACGCCGTCCGCCACACCTCGTCGTCGAGGAGACCCGACGACACCAGGCCCAGCGCCGTCGCCCGCCCGTTGAACAGCACGACGTCGCGGTGCTCGTCGACGACGGCGATCCCGGTGTCGGTGCTCTGCACGATCATCGCGAGCAGCGCGGCCTTCGACATCCGCCCGTCGACGGTCTCGTTCCCGTGCTCGAGGAGGACCTCGGGACGTTCGTCGGCGAGCGACGCGTCCGTCCCGTCGTCACCGACGGCGGCGGGCCCCAGGTTCGACGCCGCGCGCAGCGTCGCGGCCCGGCGGGACTCCGCGCCCGACCTGCGCCGGCCGAGGACCCAGCCGGTCGCGGCGGCCACCGCGATCAGCAGCACCGCGACCACGACGACGACCGCGAGAGCGACGCTCACGGGGTCGCCCCGGGGTCACCGGCGACGCGGGTGGGGCGGGCGGACACACCGACAGGATGGACGAGGCCGGTCATCCGTAACAAGCCGGGTGTGCCCAGTTGGGGCGCTGTTCACCGGGATTTCGTCCACCGCACCCTTGCGGCCGACATCCGGGTGCGACGGTCAGGCGGCGGCGACCATCGCGGAGTAGGCGGGGTTGTCGGCGATGAACTTCTGCACGAACGAGCAGACGGGGACCACCTTGCGGCCGCTCTGGGCGATGTCGTCGAGCACGTGACGGACCAGCTGGGCACCGATGCCGTGGTGGGCGTGACGCTCGAACACGACGGTGTGGGTGATGACGACCTGGCCGTCACGCGGTTGGTAGTCAACGAAACCGACGAGCTCGTCGTCGATGAATGCTTCATATCGCTCTTGGGACAGCGAATGAACAACGCGTGCAAGAACTGTGACGTCGGCCATACACAACGATAGCCCCGTCGGCACGACGGCGACAGAGGATGAAGCGCTACTGGGATTTCGGAGCGGCTCCCGCCGCGGAACCCTGCGCCGCGACCGCGGCGGCACCCGCGGCGGCGGCCTCGGGGTCGAGGTACTCGCCCTTGCGGACCGGCTTCAGGTCCTCGTCGAGGTCGTAGCGCAGCGGGTTGCCCGTCGGGATGTTGAGGCCCGCGATGTCGGCGTCGGAGATGTCCTCGAGGTACTTCACCAGAGCCCTCAGCGAGTTGCCGTGCGCGGCGACGAGGACCGTCTTGCCCGCCCGGAGGTCCGCGGCGATCGTCTCGGTGAAGTACGGGATCATCCGCGCGACGACGTCCTTCAGGCACTCGGTCAGCGGGACCTCGGCGAGGTCGGCGTACCGCGGGTCGTCGGACTGGCTGTACTCCGCGTCCTTCTCGATCGGCGGCGGCGGGGTGTCGTAGCTGCGGCGCCACAGCATGAACTGCTCGTCGCCGTATTTCTCCTTGGTCGCCGCCTTGTCGAGACCCTGCAGCGCGCCGTAGTGACGCTCGTTCAGGCGCCAGTCGCGGGTGACCGGGATCCAGTGGCGGTCGGCGGCGTCAAGGGCGATCTGTGCGGTGCTGATAGCGCGACGCAGCAGGGAGGTGTACAGCACGTCGGGCAGGAGATCGTGCTCGACGAGGAGCTCCCCGGCGCGCTTCGCCTCGGCACGACCCTTGTCGGTGAGGGCGACGTCCACCCAGCCGGTGAACTGGTTCGACTCGTTCCACGTGCTCTCGCCGTGGCGCATCAGGATCAGCGTGCCGGTTGCCATGGCGGACAGTGTTTCACACGTCACCCTCGCCCGAATTGCTTGCATTGTGCCATTACGTGCATCATGCAAGTAATGAGTACCTTGCGGCTCCAGCCCTCCCGCACGCCCTCACCGACGATGCTCATCGCGGTGCTGTGTTTCGGCGGGCTCCTCGCCTCCTACATGCAGACGCTCGTGGTCCCGATCGTCGGGCTGCTGCCGTCCTACCTGCACACCTCCGCCGACAACGCGTCGTGGGTCATCACCGCGACGTTGCTCGCGGCGGCGGTCGTCATGCCCATCGCCGGCCGCATCGCCGACATGTTCGGCAAGCGCTCGGTGATCCTCGCCAGCATCGCGCTGATGGTGATCGGGTCGGTCGTCAGCGCCACCTTCGACTCGCTCATCCCGGTGATCGTCGGGCGCGGTCTGCAGGGCCTGGCGATGGGTGTCATCCCCGTCGGCATCAGCCTCCTGCGCGACGAGCTGCCCCCGGCCCGCATCCCCGGGGCCATCGCCACCATGAGCGCGACGCTCGGCGTCGGTGGCGCGATCGGGCTGCCGATCGCGGCGTGGATCTCGCAGAACTACAGCTGGCACGTCCTGTTCTGGACCTCGGCGGCCCTCGGGACCGTGGTGTTCCTGCTCGTGCTGACGCTCGTCCGCGAGTCGCCCGCCCGGTCGGGCGGCACGTTCGACGCCGTCGGCGCGGCCGGTCTCACCGTCGCCCTGGTCTGCCTGCTGTTGGCGCTCAGCAAGGGCCGGTCGTGGGGGTGGACGAGCGGTCTCACCCTCGGTCTGACCGCCGCCGGTCTCGTGGTGTTCGCCGTGTGGGTCGTCTACGAGCTGCGCGCGACCTCGCCGATGGTGAACATCCGCACCTCGATCATCCCGCGCGTCGCCATCACCAACCTCGTGTCCATCGTCATCGGGTTCGCCCTGATGGGCATCAGCCTGGCCGCTCCCCAGCTGCTGCAGCTGCCGCACATCCCGCGCGTCCTCGACTACGGCATGGGCCAGAGCATCATCGAGGCGGGCCTGTGGATGGCTCCGGGCGGTCTGATGATGATGTTCCTGTCCCCGGTCTCGGCGCGGCTGAACGTCTCCATCGGGCCGAAGTTCACGCTGTTCATCGGGACCCTCGTCATCGGCGCGGGCTACGCGCTGGCGATCGCGTTCGCCGCGTCGCCGTGGGAGGTCGCGCTCGCCGTGATCGTGACCAGCTCGGGTGTGGGCATCGCCTACTCCGCGATGCCGTCGCTGATCATGTCGGCGGTGCCGCTCAGCGAGACCGCGTCGGCGAACGGACTGAACTCGCTCATGCGGTCCGTCGGCACCTCGATCGCGTCGGCACTGCTGGCGACGATCCTGGCCAGCTCCACCGTGAGCATCGGACAGACCGCGGTCCCCGACCGCTCGGCGTTCCAGATGGTGTTCATCGTCGGCGCGATCGCCTCGCTCGTCGCCGCCGCGCTGATCCTGCTCATCCCGGGTGACGCGAAGAAGAACCTGCCCGGACAGCAGCCCGTCGACCTGGCGGAGAACAAGGACCGTCCCGACGAGTCCGTCGCCGAGGAGATCCTCGACGGCGAGCTGCGCGCCGACGGGACCCCGGTCCCCGGCCGTCACCACGCACCCGCCACACGGGCCTGACCACCTCCTGACACACGAACGCCCGCTCCCGGATCATCCGGGGCGGGCGTTCGTCGTCGTGCGGGGCGTCAGGCCTTGGTGCGGAGGTCCTTGCGGAGGATCTTCCCCGCGGCCGACTTCGGCACGGCCTCGATGAACTCGACCTGACGGACCTTCTTGTACGGCGCGACCTTGTCGGCGACGAAGGCCATCACCTCGTCGGCGCTGATCTCGGCGTCGGGCTGCTTCACGACGAACGCCTTCGGCACCTCCTCGCCGGACTCGGTGTCGGTGACACCGATGACCGCGGCGTCGGCGATCTGCGGATGGCTGAGCAGCAACGCCTCCAGCTCGGCGGGCGGCACCTGGTAGCCCTTGTACTTGATGAGCTCCTTGAGCCGGTCGACGATGAAGACGCAGCCCGTCGGGTCGACCTGGGCCAGGTCACCGGTGTGCAGGAACCCGTCGGCGTCGATGGTCTCGGCCGTCGCGGCGTCGTTGTTCAGGTAGCCCTTCATCACGTTGGGGCCCTTGAACCACAGCTCGCCGGTCTCGCTGAGACCGTCGGACGGCAGCGGGATCTCCTCCCCCGTCGCCGGGTCGACGAGCTTGCTCTCGGCGTTCGGCACGGTCCAGCCCGACGAGCTGAGCTCGGCGTCGTGGCCGGCGATGGCCTTCCCTCCGTCGAACGGGATGACGTGGCTGACCGGGCTGAGCTCACTCATCCCGTAGCCCTGCACCATCCGGCAGCCGATCCGCTTCTCGACGGCGTGACCGAGCTCGGCGTCGAGCGGGGCCGCACCCGACATCACCGTGTGCAGCGACGACAGGTCGTACTTCTCGACGAGCGGGTGCTTGGCCAGCGCGACCGCGACCGGCGGCGCGATGAAGCCGTAGGTGCACTTCTCGGTGGCGATGTTGTCGAGGAACTCCGGCAGGTCGAACCGCGGCATGATGACCAGGCTCGCCCGCGCGTGCAGCGCCGCGTTGAGCAGCACCGTCATCCCGTAGATGTGGAAGAACGGCAGCACGGCCAGGATCACGTCGTCGGCCTGCATGCCCTGCAACGGCCGGATCTGGCAGACGTTCGACACCAGGTTGCGGTGGGTGAGCATGACGCCCTTGGGGTTCGCCGTGGTGCCCGAGCTGTAGGGCAGCACCGCGATGTGCGTCGACGGGTCGAACGACACGTCCGGGGCCGGGTGGTTCGGGCCGAGCAGGTCGGCGGCGTTCGGGTGACCCGACGCGGCCTCGCCCTCTCCGTCGAGGATGATCAGCCGGTCCTTGGCGAGCCCCAACTGCTCGACTGCGGCCTTCGCGCCGTCGGCGAGGACGCTGACGGTCACGAGCATCGACGCCTTCGCGTCGGTCAACTGCTTGGCGATGTCGTTGGGGGTGAACAGCGCGTTGATCGTCGTCGCGGTCGCACCCGACCGCAGGATCCCGTGGAACGCGATCGCGAACGCCGAGGAGTTCGGCGACAGCAGCCCGACGACGTCCCCGACCGCGATCCCGCGATCGGCGAGCGCCCCGGCGAAGGCGTCGACCCGGGCGATCAGGTCGCGGTAGGTCGTCGTCGCCTTCTCCGGCTTGGTGTCGACGAGGGCCGGCCGGTCGAGGTCGGCCTCCTCGATCCCGCCGAACAGGTAGTCGTAGACGCTGGAGTCGGGGATCGTGACGTCGGGGTGCGGGCTCGCGAAGCTCATGCGCATGACCCTAACAACGCGCGGTGGCGTGACGACGTGGTTCCTCGACGACTCTCAGCTGTCCGATTCGTCGGGGTCCGCCGCGCGACCCTCGACGGGCGGATCCCCCTGTGCCAGAGCGGTCACCGACTGCTCCGGCGCGCTGTCGGCGGGGCCGATGGTGGGCAGGTTCTCCTTGTCGATGAGGTGCTCGAAGGCGAGCAGGTTGCGCAGCGACTCCCCGCGCGACACACGCCAGGCCCACTCGCGACGGATCGACGTGTAGAAGCCGATCTCGAGGAGGGTGTTGAAGTCGCCGTCGGCGGCCTCGAGCACCTGCCCGAGCACCCGGTCGAGCTCACCGGGGCTGACCGACTCCGCCGACATCCGGCCGACGAGGTAGATGTCGCCGATGTTGTCGATCGTGTACGCGACGCCGTACAGGCGCCGGTTCCGCTTCAGCAGGAACTTGTAGACGCCCTCGTGGTTCTCGTCGGGGCGACGGCAGACGAACGCCTCGATGCGCACGCCCGGCTTCCCGACCGTCAGCAACACCGTGGTCTTGAGCTTCCGCTCACCGGGCAGCTCGATCACGATGTGCTCGGTGTCCGAGCCACCGGTCTGCTTGAGCGCGAACTCGATCCCGCGCTCGTCGAGCGCCTTCTGGATCGCGTCGGACTGTTCGACGATGCGCGGGGGACGCCGCGTGCCGTGCAGGTGCGGATCGACCGACTGGGTCATGTCGTGCTCCTCTTCTCGTCGAGTGCCGTCTCGCGATGTGCAGCGACGGCGGTCAGGCGCGGATTCCCGCCCGGCGCCGGGCCCACCGTCGCGTACGGGCCGTCGCGCCGACCGCGGCGGATCGGGCGGTGCGGGCGGCGTCGTCGAGACGGCGCTGCGCCGCGGCGTAGTCGCCGACGGCGCGGTGGTAGCTGTCGAGCAGATGGTCGGCGGTGGACGCCCACGAGAACCGGCGGGCGTGCAGCGCCGCAGCCTCACCCATCCGGGTCACCGCCTCCGGCGACGCCAGTGTCGCGTCGAGGGCTGCGGTCCACCGGTCGACGTCGTGTCCGTCGACGAGCGTGCCCGTGACACCGTCGTCGACGGCGACGCCGAGTCCGCCGACGTTCGCGGCGACGACCGGGACACCGCTGGCCTGCGCCTCGACGGCGACCAGGCCGAAGCTCTCCGAGTAGCTCGGCACACCGACGACGTCCGAGGCGCGGTAGACCTGCGCCAGTCGGCGCGGCGGCTGCGGCGGCAGGAACGTGACCGACTCGGCGACACCGAGCTCACGGGCGAGGTCGATGAGGGCGGTGGGTCGGGCCAACCCGGATCCCGACGGTCCACCGACGACGAGCAGCCGCATGCGTCGCCGTCCGTCGCGGATGAGCGGCGCGACAGCGCGCAGCAACACGTCCGGGGCCTTGAGCGGCTGGATGCGGCCGACGAACGTCACGACGGTCTCGTCGTCGGCGAGATCGACCCCGAGCGAGCGCAGTTCGGCGCGAGCCTGCTGCCGCGACCCGGGCCGATAGACGTCGAGGTCGACGCCGGGGGTCGCGACGTCGACGCGGGCGGGGTCGGCGTGGTGGATCGAGATGAGTTGACGCGCCTCGGCGTCGGTGTTGGCGACGAGGCGGTCGGCCTCGTCGACGACCTGCTGTTCACCGATCTGCCGCAGCATCGGTTCCGGTTCGTCGCCGGCGGCGAGCGAGGCGTTCTTCACCGCGGCCAGGGTGTGCGCGGTGTGCACCAGCGGCACCCGCCAGCGGTCGCGGGCGAGCCAGCCGACCTGCCCCGACAGCCAGTAGTGCGAGTGCACGAGGTCGTAGTGGCCTGGCGGGTGCAGCGCCTCGGCCCGCAGGACCCCCGCGGCGAACGCGCACAGCTGCGTCGGGAGGTCGCGCTTGTCGAGCCCCTCGAACGGCCCGGCCACCACGTGGCGCACCGTGATGCCGTCGGCCGCGTCGACCACGGGCTCGTCCGCCGACGACGTCGCGCGGGTGAAGATCTCGACCTCGACGCCCCGGCGCGCCAGTTCGCGGGCGGTCTGCCAGACGTAGACGTTCATGCCACCGGCGTCACCTGTACCGGGCTGGGCGAGCGGTGAGGTGTGCACCGACAGGACGGCGACGCGACGCAGGGTCATCGCGCGCCTCCCGCGGCCGACGCGACCGACACCGCCCGCTCGACGAGCCGGTCCAGCGCGGCGGCGAACCGCGCGGGGTCCTCGACGAACGGCGCGTGCCCCGCACCCTCCCAGAGGTCGACGTCGACGTCGCCGGACAGCAGGCCCGCGGCGTGGTGGGCGGCACTCACGTCGACGACGGTGTCGTCGGTGCCGTGCAGGACGAGCACCGGCATCGCCAGCGTCGGGAGCATGTCGTCGTGGGAGGCGGTGCGGGCGAACAGTCCGGCGCGGGCGGCGGGACGGGTCGAGAGCGAGGCACCGAAGAAGTACTGCGAGATCGTTCCGAGGTCGGGGCGGTCGGCCGGGACGAGCGCCGCCCCGAACGACGACAGCGCGCGGATCGCGGTGCGCGGGTCCTCGGAGTAGGCGTCGGGCAGCGCCGCGCGCATCGCGGTCCCGACCCGACCACCGCGCTCGCCGCGCCCCAGCGACGTGATGGCCCCGACGAGACCGACACCCGCGATCGGCGGACCGTCGGTCACGCCCGCGGCGCGCGAGGCCAGGAGATCGCAGATCACCAGGCCGCCGTAACTCCACCCCACGGCGACGACCCCGTCGTCGCCCGCCTCGGCCGCGAGCACGGCCTCGACGTCACCGACGAGGAGGTCGGCGGAGAACCCGTCGCCGGGGTCGTCGGAGGTGACGGGCATCCCGGAGGCGCCGTGGCCGCGCAGGTCCACGGCGATCACCCGGTGCCGTGTCGCGAGGTCGGCCAGGAGATCGGCGCCCCAGCTGCCGCCGTTCTGCGCCCACCCGTGGATCAGCAGCAGCGTCGGGCGGTCGGCGGCGTCGCCCCACACGCGGTAGGCGACGGCGACACCGTCGGGGCCGGTCACCGACCGCACCGCGGCCGTCACCGGACCCCCTGCGGCTGTCGACGCCGCTCCGCCCGCGGTCGTGGGCTGCACGCTGGACATGTCTCCACAGTAGGCACCCGGCACGGGCGGTCACGGTCGGCCGCGACCGACATCACGCCGGGGAACAATACGGACCGCGGTCCGGTTACATCGGGTGTCCCGCCCACCGGGACGCGATCGGCAACGATCGTCACCGACGCGCGCCAGACCGCGCCGCGAGGAGGACCACCATGCCCGCAGTCACCGCAGACACGTTGACGCTCGACCGTGTCGAGGGCCCCGCCCCCACCGACACCGAGCGTCCGGTCCGTTCCGTCACCACCGGCCCCCGGGGCTACGAGGGCGAGGGCTTCCCCGTCGTCCGCGCCTTCGCGGGCGTCAGCAAGGCCGACCTCGACCCGTTCATCCACATGGACCAGATGGGCGAGGTCGACTACGAGCCCGGTGAGCCCAAGGGGACCAGCTGGCACCCGCACCGCGGCTTCGAGACCGTCACCTACATCATCGACGGCAAGTTCGCCCACCAGGACAGCCACGGCGGCGGCGGACTCATCGCCGACGGCGCCACGCAGTGGATGACCGCGGGCGCCGGCATCCTGCACATCGAGACCCCGCCGGCCGAACTGGTCGAGAGCGGCGGCGTCTTCCACGGCATCCAGCTCTGGGTCAACCTGCCGCGGTCGGAGAAGTTCTCCACGCCCGCGTACCAGTCGATCGAGGGCGAGCAGACCCGCCTGATCTCGTCGCCCGACGGCGGGTCGCTGGTCCGCATCATCGCCGGCTCCATCGGCACCCACCGCGGACCGGGGTCGACGCGGACGCCGATCACGCTGGCCCACGCCACCGTCGAGCCGGGTGCGCAGCTGAACGTGCCGTGGCAGCGGGACCACAACGCGCTCGTCTACGTCCTCTCCGGCGAGGGCACCGTCGGCCCGCTCGGTCACCCGATCGCGGGCGGACAGCTCGCGGTGCTGGGACCCGGGGACCGCATCACGGTCTCGGCGTCGGGCACCCAGGACTCGAACCGTCCCGCCATGGAGGTGCTGCTGCTCGGCGGCCGCCCGATCCGCGAACCGGTCGTCGCCTACGGGCCGTTCGTGATGACCACCAAGCAGGAGGTCGTCGACGCGATCGAGGACTTCAACGCAGGGCGGTTCGGCGTGATCCCCGCCGATGCGCTGATGCCGCACCGCTCGGTGCGGTGACCGTCGTCATCTGACGAGCCGTCGCAGGGCCGGGGTCACACCCGGGCCCTGTGACGTCCCACAGTCCCGCCGGGGTCCCGATCGGGCTCGCTCCAGACTTCCGAGTCATTTATGTCTCTTGGTAAACGATTTAAGATCGCTTTAACAATTCGCCCGTACGTTGCGGTCATGCACCGACCAGCCGCCCTGTCGCCGGCGTCCCTCCGCGATGTCCTCCGCTACGACGTGCCGTCGTCGCTCGTCGTCTTCCTTGTCGCACTTCCTCTTTCGCTCGGCATCGCCATCGCCTCCGACGCGCCCGTGATGGCCGGCCTCATCGCCGCCGTCGTCGGCGGTATCGTCGCGGGCGCCCTCGGCGGCGCTCCCCTGCAGGTGAGCGGTCCCGCCGCCGGCCTCACCGTCGTCGTCGCCGAACTCGTCGCCACGTTCGGCTGGAAGGTCACCACCTTCATCACCGTCGGCGCGGGTGTCCTGCAGATCCTGTTCGGGCTCAGCCGGATCGCGTCGGCCGCGCTGGCCATCGCGCCCGTGGTGGTGCACGCGATGCTCGCGGGCATCGGCGTCACCATCGCCCTGCAGCAGATCCACGTGCTGCTCGGCGGCACCACGCAGAGCTCGGCGTGGGAGAACGTCGCCGCACTCCCCGGATCGATCGCCGACGTCTCGTGGCCCGAACTGCTCGTCGGCGGCATCGTCGTGGTCGTCATGCTGGGGTGGCCGTCGCTGCCGGCATCGGTGCGCAAGGTGCCCGGCCCGCTGGTGGCCATCGTCGCCGCCACCGCGGTCTCCCTCGCCGCCGGACTCTCGGTCGACCGGATCTCGCTCGACGGCAATTTCTTCCAGGCGCTGGCCCTGCCCGAACTGCCATCCGGGAACTGGGGTGCGGTGGTCCTCGGCATCATCACCGTCGCCCTGATCGCGAGCGTCGAGTCACTCCTGTCGGCGGTCGCGGTGGACAAGATGCACACCGGTCCGCGGACCGACTTCAACCGCGAGATGCTCGGGCAGGGCACCGGCAACATCGTCTCCGGCATGGCGGGCGGACTGCCCATCACCGGCGTCATCGTCCGCAGCACCGCCAACGTCGCGTCCGGTGCGCGCACGCGCGCCTCGGCGATCCTGCACGGCGTGTGGGTGCTCGTGTTCGCGGTGATGCTCACCGCCGTCGTCGAACAGATCCCGATGGCCGCGCTGGCCGGCCTGCTCGTGGTCATCGGTGTGCAGCTGGTGAAGCTCGCCCACATGCGCACCGCCCTGCGCACCGGCGACCTCGTCGTCTACGTGATCACCATCCTCAGCGTCGTGTTCCTCAACCTGCTCGAGGGCGTCGGCATCGGCCTGGCACTCGCCGTGGGGATCGTGGTGTGGCGCGTGGTCCGCGCCTCGATCACGTCGCAGCCGTTCGGCACGCCCGGTTCCCGACAGTGGGAGGTCGCGATCCGCGGGTCGCTCAGCTTCCTGTCACTCCCCCGGTTGAACCGGGCACTGGCCGAGGTCCCGGCCGGCGCGCACGTCACCATCTCGATTGACGCCGACTTCCTCGACCACGCCGCGTCGGAGCTGATCGGCGACTGGACCTGGGCGCACGAGGCCGGCGGCGGCACCGTCGTCGTCGAGGAGACGGGGATGGCCCTGCTCGCCGACGCCTCCACCGCCCCGCCGCGTCGCCACCAGGTCCGACGCCGCGTCCTCGGCATGACGCCGTGGCGCTCGCGCCGGACGGCCAGAGCCCGGCCTTGCGTCCCATCCGCACCGGCGTCGACCGCTATCACCGCGACGACGTCGACCACATGCGAGAGCTGATGGCGGGCCTCGTCGACCGTCAGGACCCCGACACGCTGTTCCTCACGTGCGCCGACTCGCGGCTCGTGCCGAACGTCATCACCTCGAGCGGTCCCGGCGACCTGTTCACCGTCCGCAACGTCGGCAACCTCGTGCCCACCGAGCCCCACACCGACCCGTCGGTCGAGGCGGCGCTGGAGTTCGCGGTCGAGCACCTCGGCGTCAGCTCGATCGTCGTGTGCGGCCACTCGTCGTGTGGAGCGATGACCGGGCTGCTCGCCGACGACGAGCCCGTCGGGGCGGTCGGCGCGTGGCTGCGCAACGCCCGGGGCAGCCTGGCGGCGTTCCGCAGCGGGCACCCCGCCGCCCGCAGCGCCGCCGACGCCGGGTTCGGCGAGATCGACCAGCTCGCGATCGTCAACGTCGCCGTCCAGATGCAGACACTGCAGCGACATCCGCTGGTGGGTCGGGCGATCGCCGACGGACGGGTGCTCGTCGCCGGGATGTTCTTCGACATCCCGACCGCACGCGTCATGGACGTCACCGCGACCGGCGTGACGGTCGCGGTGTAGCGGCACACCCGGTGGCCGACGCGACGAGGGGTGCGCCGGCAACCGGGTCCCGGGCGGGCAGGCCTTCTTGACAACGGTTACCATTTCCGACCGAGACGGCGAAGGAGTCCAGATGATGAGGCTGCGCGACAGGGCAGGACGTGTGCGGGCGGGTGTCGCGGCGGTGGCCGTGGCCACCGCGGTGGTGGTCACCGCGTCGGGATGCTCGGGCAACACCGGCCCCGCGGTACCCGGCACGTTGAACGTGATCGCGTCGACCGACGTGTGGGGTGCGGTCGCCAGTGCGGTCGCGGGCGACAAGGCCGGCGTGCGGTCGATCTACACCTCCCCCGACGGCGACCCCCACGAGTTCGAGCCGACCGCGCAGGACACCGCCACCATCAGCGGCGCCGACGTCATCGTCGAGAACGGCGCCGACTACGACGCCTACATGGACAAGGCGCAGAAGAACCCCGACACCCCCGTCATCAGTGCCTTCGACGCCTACAAGAAGGCGAACCCGAACGCCCCGACCGGCGAGGGACAGGTCAACGAGCACTTCTTCTACGACTTCGCGGTCGTGAAGGCCGTCGCGTCGGATCTCGCGAACGCCATGGCCGAAAAGGATCCGCCGAACCGCGACGCCTACCGGGCCAACGCAGAATCGTTCGGCCGGCAGATCGACGAGCTCGAGGGCAAGGCCGCGCAGATCAAGGCGGCCCACTCGGGCGTCAAGGTCGCGCAGACCGAACCACTGGCCGCGTACCTCCTCGCCGAGGCGGGTCTCGTCGACGCGACGCCGTCGGCGTTCACCGACGCCGTGGAGGCGGGCAACGATCCGCCCGCCGCGGCGATCGCGACCACCGAGGACCTCATCGGCAAGAAGGAGGTCGCCGCCCTGCTCTACAACGTGCAGGCGGTCGACGAGACCACCAAGCGGCTGCTGTCGGTCGCCGGGTCGAACGGCCTGCCGGTCGTGAAGATCTCCGAGACACTGCCCGAGGGCGTGTCGAGCTACGTCGCGTGGCAGACGACGAACGTCGACGCCATCGCCTCCGCGGTCGCGAAGTGAGCGCGGAACCGACTCCACCGCGGTCCCGGTGACCGCGCCCGCCGTCGAGATCCGCGGCGCACGACTGAGTTTCGGGCACCGTGTGCTGTGGAGCGACTTCGACCTGACGATCGCGCCCGGAGAGTTCATCGCCGTCCTCGGCCCGAACGGCTCGGGGAAGACGTCGCTGCTGCGCACCCTGCTCGGCCAATACCGCCTCGACGCGGGTGAGGTGCGCGTCGCCGGGTCCGTCGGCTACGTCCCGCAGCAGCGCCCCCACGACGAGGACGTCCCCCTGCGCGGTCGCGACCTCGTGGGGCTCGGCGTCGACGGCGCGCGATGGGGTGTCGGGTTCCGCCGCCGCGCGGCTCGTCGGTCAGCGGTGGACGCCGCGATCGACCAGGTCGACGCCCGCGCATTCGCCGACGCGCCACTGGGGTTGCTGTCAGGCGGTGAACAACAGCGCCTGCGGGTGGCGCAGGCACTCGCCTCCGACCCCGCGGTCCTGCTCTGCGACGAGCCGCTGCTGTCTCTCGACCCCAAGAACCAGGCCCGCGTCGCCCAGCTCATCGACCGCCGCCGTCGCGCCGCGTCGACCGCCGTGGTGTTCGTGACCCACGAGATCACGCCGATCCTGCCCTTCGTCGACCGCGTCGTGTACCTCGTCGACGGCCGGTTCCGGATCGGACGGACCGCCGACGTGATGACCTCCGAGACACTCACCGAGCTGTATCGCAGCCCCGTCGAGGTGCTCCGGGTCGCCGGTCGACTGGTCGTGGTGGGGGCCGACGACGCGTCCTGTCACGGGCAGGTCGACGCCGGCCAGGTGCCGGGCACCAACGAGGTCGTTCCGGAGACCGGCCGGTGAACGCCAGCGTCTTCGACCCGTCGCTCATCGGCTTCCTGCTGACCAAGGAGTTCGTCCAGCAGAGCCTGGCCGCACTGTTCTTCCTCGGCATCCTCGGTGGGGTCCTGGGTCCGATCGTCGTATCGCGGCAGATGGCGTTCGCCGTGCACGGCACCGCCGAACTGTCCTTCACCGGCGCTGCCGCCGCGTTGCTCGCCGGGTTCAGCGTCAACGTCGGCGGCATCCTCGGCTCGATCGTCGCCGCCGTCGTGTTCGGGCTGCTCGGCTACCGCGCCAAGGAGCGCGACTCCGTGATCGGGGTCGTCATGGCCTTCGGGCTCGGACTCGGGATCCTCTTCGTGTCGCTGTACGGCAAGGTCGGTACCGCGTTCGCGCTGTTGGCCGGTCAGGTTGTCGCCGTAGGGTCACAGGGCTTGATCGCCGTGGCCGTCACGACCGCCATCGTCCTCGCCGTAATGGCGATCATCTGGCGGCCACTGCTCTTCGCGAGCACCGACCCCGTCGTGGCCGAGTCGCTGGGACTGCCGACACGGACCCTGTCGGTGGTGTTCGCGGTCCTGCTCGGCGCGGCGGTCGCGCAGTGCGTGCAGATCATCGGGGCGCTGCTGGTGATGTCGCTCGTCATCACCCCCGCCGCCGCCGCGGTGCGTCTCACGGCGTCACCGGCGCGGGTCGTGGTGCTGTCGGTGGTCTTCGCCGAGATCTCCGCACTGGGCGGGTTCATCCTCTCGCTGTCCCCGAACGTGCCGTCGTCGGCGGTCATCACGTCGATCTCGTTCCTGATCTACGTCGTCTGCCGCGTCGTCGGCAGTCGACGGCGCCGCGCGTCGGGACGCGCGCTCGTCGAGGCCCCGGCCGCCACGACCGCCCCAGCGAGCTGACGCTCCACTTCCAGGGTTCGCGCTCCACCTACAGGGTTCCCGCTCCACGTGTTCGAGGACGCTCCGGAAGTATCCGGAGCGTCCTCGAACATGTGGAGCGTCTGGCCCGGCGACTCCCTGTATGTGGAGCGGGGACCCTACGAGTGGAGCGTTCGCCGGGCGACGCCACCAGAAGCGGAGCGTCAGGCGACGCGATGTCCTGGATAGGCGTGCACGAGCGCCGACGAGACCCCGGGGACGTGGTCGACGAGTTCGCGTTCGGCGCGGTGCGCGGTGGCGTGGGCGTCCTTCAGCGGTGCCGACTCGTCGACGTCGACCTCGATCTCGGCGTGCATCCGGTGGCCGATCCAGCGCATGCGCACGCCGGCCACCCCGAGCACGCCCGGCACCGCACCGACGACCCGCTCGGCCTCACCGACCACCGCGGGATCGACCGCGTCCATCAGCCGCCGCAGCACGTCCCGACCGGCCGTCCACAGCACACCGGCGATCGCGACGGTGATGACCAACCCGACGATCGGGTCCACGATCGGCGCACCGAGCGCCGTGCCCGCCGCCCCGCCGAGCACCGCCAGCGACGTGAACCCGTCGGTGCGCGCATGCTGACCGTCGGCGACGAGCGCGGCCGAGCCGATCGCCCGACCAACCCGGATCCGGTACTGCGCGACGAGCTCGTTGCCGACGAACCCGATCGCCCCGGCCGCGGCGACCCACGGCAGGTGCGTCGGCGACAGGGGGTCGACGAGGCGCCGGACGGCCTCGTACCCGGCGAGCACGGCGCTGGCCGCGATCATGACGATCACCACCAGACCGGCGAGGTCCTCCGCGCGTCCGAAACCGTAGGTGTAGCGACGGGTCGGTGAGCGGCGGCCGACGAGGAACGCCAGCGCGAGCGGGATCGCGGTGAACGCGTCCGAGAAGTTGTGGATCGTGTCGGCCAGCAGCGCCACCGATCCCGACAGCAGGGTCACGACCAGCTGAACCAGCGCGGTCGCGAACAGGACGGCGAAGCTGATCCCGACGGCCCTGATGCCTCGCACACTTCCCTCGACGGCGTCGTCGATGCGGTCGGCGGCGTCGTGGCTGTGTGGGGTCAGCGCGTGCGGGACGAACCGCCACACCCCCTGCGCGCGGTGATGGTCGTACCCGTCGTGCGCATGGTGATGGTCGTGGTCGTCGTGCGCATGGTGATGGTCGTGCGCGTGGTCGCTCATCGCCCCGACACGTCCCGGATCGGCTCGACGACCCCGGGCAGCTCGGCGTGCGCGTCGGCACGGTGATGTCCGGGGACACCGGGCCCGGCATGCTCGGCGTTGAAGACCGCGTCGACGACCATCTGCTGCACGTGATCGTTCTCCAGTCGGTAGAAGACGGTCGTGCCCTCCTTGCGGGTGCGGACCAGCCGCGCCATCCGCAGCTTCGCGAGGTGTTGGCTCACCGACGGCGCCGGTTTGCCCACCTTCTCGGCGAGCTCGGTGACCGAACACTCGCGGTCGACGAGGGCCCACAGCACCTGGACGCGAGTGGCGTCGGAGAGCATCCGGAAGACCTCGACGATCAGGGCGACCTGGTCGTCGGCGAGGGTTCGGCGGCAGACCTTCTTATCTGCATGCATACGCAGATAGTAGCGAACGGTCCCCGTACCGCCGACGGATCAGACCTCCGGGCCGCCGGGATTGCAGCGCGCCGCGATCATCTGCTGCTGGTCGACGACCGGCCGCCAGGGTTCGAGGTTCCAGCTGGGCTTGTCCGGCTCGACGAGCCGGGCGAAGGTCCAGTGACAGTCGAACTGCGCCTGCATGCCGGGCGTCCCCGCGGTCGGGTCGTCGGCGAGGACCTCCCGCCAGGCCTCTGCCGCGTCGCCGTCGCCCTGGGCGCGTCGGCCCGACGACGTCGGGTACACCTGCAGGCTGCGGCCCGACGGGGTGTCCACCCAGACGACGCGATCGATGTACGGCGGCGCGGCAGGCGACAGCGACGACGTGACGACGGCCGGCGGACCAGACGACGAGGACGGTGCGGACGCGGTCTCGCCTGCGCCCGGCGAACCGCACGCGGACACCGCGATCAGCACGAGGGCCCCGACCGCAGACGCCGACGCCCGTCGCGAGCAAGGTGTCGATCGGATGTCGATGTCCGCGCCTCTCCCCGGGATCTGCCAGCATGTTCGCCATGCCCACTCGGCCTGCCGTCGACCATACGCAGCCTGGTCCCGCCGCCCCCGAGGACGACGGCCGCACCGTCCGGCCCGGCGACTGTGTCGACGGTGGTTGCTACGTCGACGTCGGGGGCCACCCGATCTGGCACTTCGACTCCGGCGACGGCAGCCCCGTCGTCCTGCTCCACGGCGCGTTCGCCGGGGCGTCGTCGTTCGGTGCGCAGATCCCCGAACTGCTGAAGTCCGGGTGGCGGGTGCTGGCTCCGGAACGCGCCGGGCACGCCCACTCCCCCGACGACGCGCGACCGTTCCACTACTCACGCATGGCCGACGACACCATCACCTACCTCGACACCGTGCTCGGCGCACCGTCACGACTGGTCGGCTGGAGCGACGGCGCGGTCGTCGCGCTGCTCGTCGCTCGGCGACGCCCCGACCTGGTCGACCGGATGGTGCTCGTCGGTCAGTACTTCAACAGCGACGGCAAGGTCGCCGACGGGATCACCGACTCGCTGCTCGTCGGTTCGGAGACGATGCGGTTCCTGTCGGCCGAGTACGACGCGGTGAGCCCCGACGGTCCGGACCACTTCCCCGAGATCCATCGCAAGACCATGGAGATGATCACGTCGGAACCCGAGATCGACCTCACCACGCTCGCCGAGGTCGAGACGCCGACGCTGGTGATCCAGGGTGATCGCGACGAGGTCACCGTCGCGCACACGCTCGACGTGGTCGACGCGCTGGGCGACGCGCGGGCAGCGGTGTTGCCGGGTACGCACCTGCTGCCGCTGGAGTCACCCGACGTCTTCAACCCGCTGATGCTGTCCTTCCTCGCCGGAGATCCCCCCGCCGAGTGGGACCTCTGAGTACGAGCGGTACCCGGCCCACGCCTCGCGACGCTGCGCCTTCGGATCGAACTCGACGCGCAGCGGGTCGTCGATGATCCGTACCGCCCGCGTCTGCGTGTCGTAGCGCGGCCAGCCGGACCGCGGCGCACCCGTCGCCGCGAACGATCCCCAGTCGGCCTGCACGGCCTCGGTGACGCGTCGCGCACCGTGCTTGTCACCGGCCGCGGTGAACAGCCTCCCCCACGGTGAGGTGAGGAGACCGAACACGGCCATCAGCTCCATCGCGTGGGTCGGCCCGAAGCCGGCCCAGTCGAGGATGCGGGTCGAGTAGTCGTAGCGGTACATGTACGTCGGCGCGTGTCGGCTGTGACCGTCCGCGATCGCCACCGAGGGCGCCCAGAAGATCATGTCGCCCATGATCTTCCGGCACGCGGCGGGTTCCGGGAAGCCGGGATAGGCGGCGAGGATCGCATCCCGGACCTCGGGACGGGCCCCCTCCAGCGACCGGCGTACCGCGCCGGGCGACGTCGGCAACACCGGGAACACCTTGGCGAAGAGGTTGGCCTCGACGCGGTTCGTCCCGATGATCAGCGGGACCGGGTGGGTGCGCCCGTCGGCCGCGGCGTCGATGGGGTCCTGTGGCAGGAGCACGCCGTCGATCGTCGGGCCGAACGGCTGCGCGCCCGGGACGAGCTTGCCTGCCTTGCGCGCGAGACGATCTCCGGCGCGACCGAGTTCACCCGGTGTCGCGGTGTGCAGGGCGGCGACCGGGTCGTCGTGGGTCTCGCCCAGGATGTCGACGTAGGTCTCGGCGAACGTCGTCGCCCACTCCTGCGGGAGTGTGAGCGCGGGTGCCGAGCTCTGCGCGATCGCGCGGGCGAAGAGTCCCTCCGCCGACGGCGTCGCGAGCAGGGTGGTCACGGCGTTGCCGCCGGCGCTCTCCCCGAAGACGGTGACGTTGTCGGGGTCGCCGCCGAACCCGGCGATGTTGCGTTGCACCCACTGCAGCGCGGCGAGCTGGTCCCGCAGGCCGAGGTTGCCGTCGAACGGTCGCTGTTCGGTGGAGAACCCGGTGAGGTCCAGGTAGCCCAGCGCGCCGAGGCGGTAGTTGATGGACACGTAGACGACGCCGGTCGCCCGGACCAGCGAGTCGCCACGGTAGGTCTGTGACGAGCCGAGGATGTAGGCGCCGCCGTGGATGAAGACCATGACCGGCAGCGGACCGCTGCGGCGCGCCGGCGCGATGATGTTGAGGGTGAGGCAGTCCTCGCTGACGGGCTGGTGCTTGTTGATGCCGGTCGTCGTGTAGCGACGTGCCTGCGGTGCCGCGTTGCGGAAGCTGACGCAGCGACGGACGCCCCGCCAGCCGACCGGGGGTTGCGGCGCCCGGAAGCGCCGCTCCCCGATCGGCGGTGCGGCGTAGGGGATCCCGCGCCAGGAGTGCAGTCCGTCGTGCGCGACCCCGTCGACGACACCGTTCTCGGTGGTCACGAGCGTGTCAGCGTGTCCCATGGATCGACACTAGCCTGTGCTCATGGCCACTCCGCGGACCGATCTCAACGCCGATCTCGGCGAGGGGTACGGGGTGTGGCGCCTCGGCGACGACGAGGCGCTGCTGTCGGTGGTGACGTCGGCGAACGTCGCCTGCGGCTTCCACGCCGGTGACCCCGCGGGACTCCGACGGACCTGCGCCGCGGCGGTCGCCGCCGGGGTGCGGATCGGGGCGCAGGTCTCCTACCCCGACCGCGTCGGGTTCGGGCGACGTTTCGTCGACGCAGCGCCGGACGACCTCGCCGCCGACGTGATCTACCAGATCGGCGCGCTCGACGGCATCGCCCGGTCGGTGGGCGGTCGGGTCGACTACGTCAAACCGCATGGCGCGCTGTACAACACGATCGTCCACAAGGAAGACCAGGCGCGGGCCGTCGTCGCGGCGGTCGCTGCGGTCGACGCGACCCTGCCGCTGGTGACGCTGCCGGGCTCGGTCGCAGCGCGGTTCGCGCGCGAGGCCGGACTCCGCGTGATCGCCGAGGGCTTCGCCGATCGTGGTTATCGGTCCGACGGGTCACTCGCCCCGCGCGGCACCGAGGGAGCGGTGCTCACCGACACCGCCGAGATCTGTTCGCGCACAGTCCGTATGGTGACCGCCTGCGAGGTGGTCGCCGTCGACGGGACGGTCGTGTCGGTCGACGTCGACTCCATCTGCCTGCACGGTGACACCCCGGGCGCGATCGAGCACGCCCGCGCCGTCGCCTCGGCGCTGGCCGACGCCGGTGTCCGGCTCAGATCGTTCCTGCCGTGATATCTCAGACCAACTCACGTGGAGACACACCGTCTCCGGCGCATCGATAGCCGCCGCTGACCGCCACGACGGGACGATAGCGCTCTCTCGTCTTGCCGGGCTGAGCACGACCGAAGAGGGGGCGGCTCTACCCTTCCGGAAGGTCACATGTCGGGGATGCGCTGCGCACGCGCCCGACGCCGGACGGCCGAACCGACGACATCAGAACGCAATTATTGACATCGTCGGTCCGACCGACTGCAGAACGCTCATCGTCGGCATCTTCCCCCGCCGCGATCTTGGTGAGATGACCGCTCGGCGTCTGTCACCGAAGCGCACCCCGTCACACAGTGTGGGTGGTCACGCCGCATCCCGTGTCACGGAGCATGTGTACGGCTGCGCGTTCAGCGGTTGCCGAGCGGGATCGAACCATTACCCAGGTTGATGCAACCCGAGAACGTCTGGAAGTCGCCGGCGAAGCCCTGACCGCCGGTGCAGGTGGCGGCCGAGGTGCCGGTGACGGTGACGGTCGCGCCGGGGCCGGCGATGCCGATCGCGAGGCCCGGCTTCACTCCTGTCAGGTTCACGATCGCGCCCCGACCCGAGGCGATCGCCGCCGGTGCGGCGAAGTTCTGAGCCTGCGAGGTGGCCCTGCCACCACCGAGACCGATCGCCAGCGACAGGCCATTGGCCTTGGCGTCGGCCGACGCGGCACCCTTCGTGTCACCGATGCCGGCCGAGGTGCCGGTTGGTGACGACGTGGCCGAGCAGTTGTCGGTGACCGACGTCTGGTTCGGCAGGGCGGGGCAGGCGAGCGGCGCGGCGGACGCCGGGGCGGCGGCGAAGGCGATGCCGGCACCGGCGAGCAGGGTGAACGCTCCGGTGGTCGCGATACGACGAGAAGTGGACATCAGAATCCTTTGTTCGAAGGGGTTGCTCAATCAGTGTGCCGCACGCTGCGGCGGCACATCAAACGCGTTGCGGCACAACTTTATTACATTCTCCAGCATGGCGATGTGGTCATCGCATCACCGTTCTGGACATCAAGGAAGCTCGACGACGGGCGCGACTCTGTCTGACGCACACTTCCTTCCGATGGGCGCGCAAAGTCGACGTCTCCGGCCAAGCCTCCCGATGGCATACCCGAGTCAGGTCACGCCGTGTTTGCCTGGCCACCAGCTCGCAGGTCCGGCGAGGGTGGCGATTGCGGGTACGACGATGGTTCGGACGATGAAGGTGTCGAGGAGTAGTCCGACACCGATGATGAGGCCTACTTGGGTCATGATGGCGATCGAGCCGACCATGAGTCCGAACATGCTGGCCGCGAAGATGAGGCCGGCGGAGGTGATGACGGAGCCGGTGTTGGTGACGGTTCGTAGGACTCCGATGCGGATGCTGCGGTGGGATTCCTCGCGCAGCCTGGAGATCAGCAGCATGTTGTAGTCGGCGCCGACGGCGACGAGCACGATGAACGCGAGAAGCGGTACTGGCCATGCGATCTCGGTGTGAAGGATGTGTTGGAAGATCAGCACCCCGATGCCGAGTGCGGCGCCATAGTTGAGGATGACGGTTCCCAGCAGGTACAGCGGTGCGATGAGTGCTCGGAGGAGTGCGATCAGGATGACGCCGACGATGATGAGGGTGGCCAGGGCCAGGAGTCGGAAGTCGTGGCTGAGTAGGCGTTGCAGGTCGGCGTTGATGGCGGGGAATCCCGCGAGCGACACCGATGCGTTCTGTAGGGCGGTGTTGGGTTTCGCTGTCTGGGCCGCGGTGGTGATGGTGTTGGTGAGTTCGATCGCGTGGCTGCTGTATGGATCGGCGTCGCTCTGGATGGCGTAGCGCACTGTGCGTCCGTCTGGGGAGACGAATTGCGCGGCGACGTCGGAGAATTTCTGGTTGGCGAACGCGTCGGGCGGTAGGTAGAAGCCTGTGGCGGCGTCCGAGCCGCGGGTTTCCCGGGCGGTGGTCTGCAGTTGCGCGGCGAGCGTGGCCATCCCGGCGAGCTGTTGCAGGTTGCTGTCGACGAGTGCGGCCACTCCCCCGGCGATGGCGCGGGAGCCGGCGGCGAGTTGACTCACCCCATCCTGGAGCTGGGCGAGCTGAGCGGGGAGGTCGCGGGCGGTGACAGCACCCAGCGTGGTGTCGAGAGTGTCGACTGCGGTGGTGAGTTGCGTGGTGATGGTGGTGATGGGTGTGCCCAGGTTGCTCAGTTGACCGGAGAGTGCGCCGATTTGGGGGAGGAAGTCGGAGTCCCGCAGTGTGCTCAGGGTCCGGAGCTGCTGCTGGACGGCGGCGCACTGCGGGATCGGAGCGCACCAGGGAGCGTTGTCGAGTAAGGGCCGCGCGGCGCTCACGAGACTCAGAGCGTCGGATGCCTGCCGTGCTGCGGTGGCCAGTTGCGGTGCCTGCGCGGTGAGTTGGTCCAGTGCGGGTGCGGTTGTGCGGAGTTGGCCGAGCAGTGGCCGGTACTGCTGGATCTGTTGTCCTGCGGTCGTGGCCTGGTCGAGAATCCCTGACAGCGGTGTGAGGTTGGCGCGGATCTGGCTGTCGAGCGTGGCAAGTCCGGTTGCGAGTTGGTCGGCGCCGTCGCGGAGTTGGAACAGGTCGCCGGTGCGTGATCGGCCGTCACTGACTGCCGTGGCGAGTCGGTCACCGATCTGTCCGTTCTGCCAGGACAGCTGGGCTTGCTCGAGGCGGCTGCCGGTGGGTCGGGTGACGCCGACGACCCGGGTCACTCCCGGGACCTGCGCGACTCGTGATGCCAGGTCGTCGAGGTCAGCCAACCCTTTCGCGGTACGCATGTCGGTCGGGGACTGGATCACGAGGAATTCCGGGACGGTGGTGTTGGTCGGGAAGTGCCGGTCGAGCAGCGCGTAGCCCTCGTTGCTGTCGGTGGTGGCGGGTTGTCCGCTGCGGTCGTCGTAGGTGATGGTGATGCCCAACGCCACTGCGCCGAGGGCGAGTAGTGCGACCAGTGTCATTGCCAGCAGCGAGGCGGGGCGCCGCACGACGAGGACCGCGATGCGGTTCCAGTAGCGCCGTGTCAGGTCCGCGCGTGGTGCACCCCACCCGAGGTGGGAGGCGGCGTGCAGGACCGGCGGTAGCAGGGTGACCGTTGCGAGGAATCCGATGACGATCGCGATCGCACATGCCGGTCCGAGAGTCGAGAAGACGCTCAGTTTCCCGAACACCATTGCCAGAAACGCCAGGGCGACGGTTGCGGCGGAGGCGAGGATGACGCGCCCGATCGTGGCGGTGGCGTCGATGAGTGCCGGTGCGTGCTCGGCGCCCGACCGTAGTCGCTCGTGGTAGCGGCTGATGAAGAAGACCGTGTAGTCCACGCCGGCACCGAGCAGGATCACCGTCATGAACGCGACGGTGAACTGTGAGACGGGCATTCCGAGCTCGCCCAGCGCTGACACCACACCGCGCCCAACGCCGAGACTGATCCCGATCACCAGCAGGGGTACGAGTGCGGTGAACAGCGACCGGTAGACCACCAGCAGGATGAACGCGATCAGCAGAACCGTGGCCACGGTGATCACCACGAGGTCTTTCTCGGCCGTGACGATCTGATCGCTGAAGGTGGCCGTGGGCCCGGTGACGTGCACGGTGGTGCCGGTGCCGGAGAAGGAACGATCGGCGAGGTCGCGCACGGATTCCAGGGCGCGAGTGGCGGCAGGGCCGCCCAGCGTCCCGGTCAGCCCCACTGGCAGGTACCAGGCCGTCCCGTCGCGGCTCACCGCCTGTGACGCCGTCGTCGGATCCCCCACCAGGTCGCGGACGGAAGAGACATCGGCGGTGGCGCCACGAAGTTCCCGAACAAGCTCGTCGTAGCGTGCGCGCACCGTCGGGGTGAGGCCGCCACGGTTCTCCATGGCGATGAACACCGTTGTCTTGGCGCCTTTCTCACCGAACGCCGTGCCCATCCGGTCGAATGCCTGAAACGACGGCACCCCTGCAGGGATCGGGTCGACCGACTGCTGGCGCACGACCGTCTCCAGCTGCGGGAACGCCAGCGCCAACACCACACCCACCGCGAGCCACGCACCGACGACGACAACCTTGTGCGCCAGCGCGTACCGAGCCACCCGCGCAAGCGTGGCGCTGTATTCCGCGCGTTCCGACCGCGCGCCGGCCGATCGCCGTAAAGGGTGGTGCACCACCATCAACACCACTCCTGCCGGAAACGGAACTAGCTGGATCGGTACGCTACAGGATGTAGCGAAAACCGTGCGGCGATCGCTCGTCTTCGGACTGGGCGTGGATTGTTCGAGCGGTCAGGGCAGGCGGCGATGCGCCGTCAGGAAGTCGTCGACGATGCGGCGGCGGTCATCGGCGTCGACGGCCCGGATCCCGGTGAGTTTGGCGAAGATCAGTGGCCCGACGAGCTGGGTGATGGCCAGAGTGAGGTCGAAATCGTCGAGTTCGTCGACGGCACTGGCGCTGGTGAGTACTCGGTCGAACGGTTCGCGGTAGTGATCGACCACCCGCGCACGCAGTGGGGCAAGGGCGTTGCTCTGCTCGCCGGCCCGTTCAGGCACCATCGCCAACCACGCGACCGTGGTGACCTGTAGCGGTGCCTGTTCGATCACGGCCGCCTGACGGTCCATCAACCGGATCAGGTCCTCGCGCACCGAGCCCGACAGTTCGTGGCCATCGGCCTGGGGCAGCAAACGCTCGAAGGCGGCGGCCACCAGATCGGTGGTACTGCCGAAGTGCCGATAGAGGGTTGTGCGGGCAACCCGCGACACGCTGGTGACCGCCTCGACGGTCACAGCCTCCACTCCCCCGCTGCGCAGCAACACCGCCGTGGCGTCGAGTAGCCGGTTTCGGGACCGAACCCGCCGCGGATCGACGTCGTCGAGGCCATCGATGCTCACCGCCACCCGCGCTCTCCTCGCTGTTGGTCCACCACAGATGTGGCATTCTGCCAACGATACCGTCGGTAGCGGTCCGCTACCGGCACGAGCATCGATTCGAGGACTGTGATGTCAGCACCCGCCAGACTGCCCGCGCACTCCCCATCGTGCATGGGCTGCGGGCCGGACAATGCCAGCGGCCTGCAGCTCGAGGTCTACCGCGACGAGGACCGAGTTTTCGCCGATCACTCCTTCACCGAAAAGCATGCTGGTGGACCCGGCCTGGCGCACGGAGGGGCCATCTCGGCCGCGTGCGACGACATCATGGGATTCACGCTGTGGATCGCCGGCACCCCGGCCGTCACGCGCACGTTGACCGTCAAGTACCGCCGACCGGTGCCCCTGCACCTGCCAGTACGCCTCACGGCGTGGATCGACGAGGACGTCGATCACATCCTGCACATCGGGGCGAGCGGGACCGTGGAGGGCGAGACCTACTTCTCCGCCACCGGCGAGTTCGTGAAAGTCGACCTCACGCACTTCGCGCGCTACGCCGACACCTCCACGGTGGACACCTTTTTCGTTAATTTCCTCCGCGCGGACTGACCTGCTCAGGTGCCCGGCGCTGCCTGCTGATTCCCCGGTGCGCGGCGGAACTGAGTCGGGGAGCACCCGACCCACCGTGTAAACGCATGAGAGAAACTGGCGACGTCGGAGTACCCCAGTTCTGCGGCTATCTCGCCCACACCGATGCCAGGATCCAGCAGTCGCGCTGTCGCTCGTTCTTGAACAAACTGCTGCCGCAGGCGGCGCAGGGTGGTGCCCTCGGCGTGCAGGCGCCGCTTGAGTGTGCTCACCGATGTCGAGAGCTCCGCCGCGATACGAGTGCCGTCAGCGCGCGCAGGATCGGCGTCGAATTGTGCGCGGACCAGCTGCGTGTAGGAACTGGGCCTGCGCTGTTCGTAGACGCGTCGAAGCTCGGCGATACCGATCCGGTAGGCCACAGGGTCGGAGAAACGGCACACGTCGTGGAGCACAGCAGCCGGTATGTGCACGAACGCCGCAGGCGCGTCGAAAACGATCCGATGGCCGACCTCACCCACGACGATCGGGTCAGACGGCGCCTGGCACGTCAGATGAAGCTCCACGGAAGGGACGGCACCGGCGAGCATGTCCACCAACCGCAGGACAGCCAGACCACCGTAGGTAACGGCGAAACAATCGGTGCCGGCGCTGTCGGTGCGCCCGGCCAGAGCGATCGTCAGTCCAGACTCTCCGTGCTGGAACTCGGTGCTCAACGCGGTCGATATCAGGGGCAAGAACTGAAGCAGTTGAACAACTTCGACGACGGAACCCGCACTGACCAGCGGCAAACTCAGGGGACCGAACGAGGTCAGCTGGGCGTGCTCGGCGAACGCCACACCCAACCGGAACCCCTGCTGAGCGTCCATCGCCGGATACACCTCGTGAAACCACCGGACAGGTACCTGGCCCTGTCGCGCAATGACGGCCGCGAGATCGACGCCCTCGCGGGCCATGATGCGTCCGAACGCCCGCGTCTCCGCCGCGCCCAGGGCACCGCTGTCGACGAGCTGCGCGAACGCCAGCGGCGGCATCCCCAACTCGACAAGGCTCACATGAGCCAAATTAACAAGACATCGCGACGTCCGAGCCTGGATCAGGCACATCCGCCGCGCGCACACTCACTTCCACGACCCACGAATCAGGAGGTGGCCATGGCCACGATCACTTACGTGACCCACGACGGCGAGGACTACCCCGCGCCGGTGACCCCCGGCAGGTCACTGATGCAGATCGCAGTCGACGAGGCGATACCGGGCATCGATGGCGACTGCGGCGGTGAGGCGGCATGCGGAACGTGCCACGTCGTCGTCGACAGCGCGTGGATCGACACCGTCGGCCACAGCACAGACGTCGAAGAAGGCATGTTGAGCATGCATCCCGAGCGTGAAGCCAATTCGCGACTGGCCTGTCAGATGACCGCCAGCAACGAGTGGGACGGTCTGACCGTTCGCCTTCCCGAGTTCCAGTTGTGAACGGCTAGAGCGAAAGAGCAACGTCTATGAGCATCGCAACTGCCCTCGCCGACAAAGCGCAGTCCATGATCCCGATCGATCTACAGATCCGTGGCGCCCACGTCTATGACAAGACCCGCCGGATCGTCACTCGAACCGACGGCAAGAAGATCTTCACCGAGACCCCCATCCCGCCGGTCGAGGACGTCGAACTCACCGACATCGATCTGAGCAACCCATTTCTCTACCGACAGGGCATGTGGCGGTCCTACTTCGAGCGGGTGCGCAATGAGGCGCCCGTTCACTTCCAGCCCCGCAGTCCCTTCGGACCGTTCTGGTCGGTCACTCGACATGCCGACATCATCGCTGTCGACAAGAACCACGACGCGTTCTCCGCCGAACCGTTCATCATCATCGGTCGGCCGCCCCGATTCATGGACATCGCAATGTTCATCGCCATGGACCCGCCGCGGCACGACAAGCAGCGCGCCGCCGTCCAGGGAGTCGTCGCACCGAAGAACCTGCGCGAGATGGAGGGCCTCATCCGCTCCCGCGTCCGGGAGGTCCTCGACGAGCTACCGCTCGACGAACCGTTCGACTGGGTCCAGACCGTGTCGGTTGAACTGACCGCGCGGATGCTCGCGACGTTGCTCGACTACCCCTACGAGCAGCGCCACAAACTCGTCCAGTGGTCGGATCTGGCCACGTCGATGGAGCAGGCCAACGGCGGACCATCGGACAACGACAAGGTTTTTCGCGAGATGGTCGCGATGGCACAGGGCTTGAGTGCGTTGTGGCGAGACAAGGCCGCTCGGACCGCGGCAGGCGAAGAGCCCGGTTTCGACCTCATCACCATGCTGCAGAGCAACGATGACACCAACAACCTTCTCGACGACAGCCCCATGGAGTTCCTCGGGAACCTCGTGCTGCTGATCGTCGGCGGCAACGACACCACCCGCAACTCGATGAGCGGCGGAGTGCTGGCTCTCAACGAGTTTCCCGAGCAGTTCGAGAAACTCAAAGCCAACCCGGATCTGATCCCCAATGCCGTGTCGGAGATCATCCGGTGGCAAACCCCGCTGGCATACATGCGCCGGGTCGCCAAGAAGGACGTGATGCTCAACGGTCAGTTCATCCGCGCAGGCGACAAAGTCGTCATGTGGTACGCCTCCGGCAACCGCGACGAGCGGGTGTTTGACCGCCCGGACGAGCTCATCATCGATCGATCCAACGCACGCAACCACATCGCGTTCGGTTTCGGCGTGCACCGTTGCATGGGAAACCGACTGGCCGAATTGCAGTTACGCATTCTCTGGGAAGAACTCCTCGAGCGCTTCGACGACATCGAGGTGGTCGGTGATCCAGAGTACGTGCAGTCCAACTTCGTTCGCGGGATCAGCAAGATGATGGTCCGTCTGACCCCCAAGCAGGAGAAGTGACCGCTGATCGGGTCGTGATCGTCGGCGCCAGCCACGCCGGCGCACAGCTGGCGGCCAATCTGCGCAAAGAGAAGTGGGCTGGGGACATCCTGCTGATCGGCGACGAGGGCCGCCTGCCGTATCAGCGGCCACCGCTGTCCAAGGCATACCTGGCTGGCGGTTGCCATCTCGACGACGTCGCGATCCGCAGCCACCAGTTCTACGACAAGCAACGGATCCAACTCGTCGACGCAACCGTGACCTCGATCGACCGTGCAGAACGAACCGTCACTCTCGGCAACAACAACGCGGTGCCCTACTCCAAGTTGGCCCTGTGCACCGGCGCTCGAGCTCGCGCACTGCCGGTCCCCGGTGCCGACCTGCCGGGCGTGCACTATCTGCGCACCGCTACCGACGTCGAGGCCATCCGCGCCGCCGCGGTCCCGGGTTCGCGGGTCGTCATCGTCGGCGGCGGGTACATCGGCCTGGAGACAGCGGCCTCGCTTCGAACACTGGGTGTCGAGGTCACCGTCCTGGAGGCGGCAGGACGCGTACTCGAACGTGTCACGGCGCCCGTCGTGTCGGAATTCTTTGAGCGAATTCATCGCGAGAAAGGTGTTGAGGTACGGACCGACACAATCGTCGAAGGGTTCTGCGGCGACGAACGCGTCGCCGGCGTTGTCCTCGCCGGCGGAGAGACGCTGGCCGCTGAACTGGTCATCGTCGGCGTCGGCGTCATTCCGAACACGGAGCTCGCAGCAGCTGCGGGCATCGACGTCGACAACGGCATCCTCGTCGACGACCGCGCTCGTAGCAGCGACCCCGACATCCTCGCGGCCGGCGACTGCGTCAGCCACCCAATCGAGCGGTACGGCCGTCGCGCCCGTCTCGAATGTGTGGCAGCCGCCACCGAGCAGGCCAAGGTCGCGGCCGCCACCATCTGCGGCAACGACTCGGCTCTCTCGTCACTGCCGTGGTTCTGGTCCGACCAGTACGACTTGAAGCTGCAGATCGCCGGGCTGAACACCGGGTACGACGAGGTACTTCTCAGCGGTGATCCCGCCCACGACCGCGGCTTCACCTGTTACTACTTCCGCGACCGCGAACTGATCGCGGCTGACTGCATCAACCGGCCCCAGGACTTCATGACTGCCAAGCGCGCGATCGCGCAGCGCTCGTCGATCGACAGGGCCGAACTGATCGGAGCCACCTCGTGAACACCTCCCCCATGACCGCGAACAGGCCGGCAGCGGCGTTGGCGCGCTCGCGCTTTCTCGACATAGACCACGCCACCGTTCGGACCTTCACTCGCGAGGCTGTGGGCACCGCGGACACCGACCGGGACAAGGCCCGCCGACTGTTCGCCGCGGTGCGCGACGAGATCCGCTACGACCCGTACAGCGTCTCCGACGACCCGGAGCACTACCGGGCGAGCCACATCATCGAATCCGGACGTGGATACTGCGTCCCCAAGGCCGTCGTGCTCACCGCCGCATTCCGCGCCGCGCGTATCCCAGCGCGGCTCGGCTTCGCCGACGTCCGCAACCACCTACAAACGGGCACACTGCGTGAGCTGATGGGAACCGACGTCTTCGTTTATCACGGGTACAGCCACGTCTACATCGACGGCCGGTGGCTCAAGGCGACACCCGCGTTCAATTCGGAGCTGTGCGCACGGTTCGGAGTTGCCCCGATCGACTTCACCGGCGACAGCGACGCGTTGCTCCACGCTCACTCCGCGGACGGCTCCACACACATGGAGTACGTCCGCGAGAGAGGTGTGTTCGACGACCTGCCTCTCGACGACATCCTTGCGGCCCTCACAGAAGCCTACGGCCCTCTGATACTCGCGAGGCGTGCACTGCCGAAGGATGCATTTCATTCACGCCCCAACACAGGAGACTCGTGACGATGTCCGGCCCCTCGTTGATCGACCCCTACCCGCACCGCATGGGTGGCCACTGCGGGTCCGGTGCGATGCGAGACCTGATGGAGTGGACCGGGCTCGGCTACGACGGACCACCCGACGAGGGCCTCGTCTTTGCCCTCGGCGGAGCCCTCTCCCTCACCTACATTCGATCAAACGCGCTGATGCCACCCGTGTACTTGGTCGGACGAGGACCTGGTTTCGAGGTCGACCTCCCCCGCCGTCTGGGCGGCACCGTAGAGGTGCTCGCCACCGACGACCCGGCCGAGGGTTGGGAGAACCTTCGTGGCGAGATCGATCAAGGCCGCCCTGCACTGGTCTGGGCGGAGATCGCTGAACTCCCCTATCTGCGGGTCCAGTTGCGCATGAGCCGCCACGACATCGTGGTGGTCGGCTACGATCGGGCACAAGGCGTCGCATACATCGCCGACAACGATCGTCAAGACCTTCAACGCATCCCACTGGACGCACTCGCACGCGCGCGCCGCTCGACCTCCTTCCCTGAGCCGACCCGACACACGCTGTTTCACATCGATTGGCCGCAGACGCCTCCTTCGATTCACGAGGTGGCGGCACAGGCGTTCGCACAATCCGCCGAAAGCTTGAGCACTCCGAGCGGGTCGACGATCGCAGGCCCCGCAGAGCAGGGCTCGCACGGCCTCGACGCGGCCGGCGCTCTCGCCGTTGACGTCCTCAGCTGGGAGACCCTGTCCGGCGACGAACTCGAGATGCACCTGTTCAGCCTCGGCGCGTTCATCGAGAAGGCAGGTACCGGCGGCGGTTTGTTCCGCCGACTGCTGGCGGAAGGATGCGATGAGATCGCACGCCTGACAGGGGATCAGGCAACCGCCGACCTCGCGTCCGACGCCCATCGAGCGGCGTCATCATGGACTGCGGTGGCGCGCGCGGCGGTACATAGGGATTTGCACGCGTCTGAGCGACTTCGATCCGTGATCACCCATGTGGCGGCTCTGCCCGAAGCGGAACAGACTCTGAGAAATTCGCTAGAGAAGGCCGCAGTGAGCCTTGCAGACAAAGCAAGTGAGCCGAACACATCACAGACCGGCTAGCGGACGCGCGAAGTCCGGATCCCCGAATGGCACGTCTCGACGGAAACGAACACCCACTGACGCAGCCGCGCCGTCGATGATGCCCCAAGAGGTCTCGAGGATGTGGGTGGCGAAGAGTGACCGGCTCACTGATCCGGATCGACCCTGATCGATCCACCATCGTGTGGCGGAGACGCCCGCTCCCAGGATGGATGCGACGGCGAGGGTCACGAGAGACTCGTCCGCACCCACGCGCCGCAGACTCCGTGCGAACTCGCCGGACACTATGTCCATCACGGAGCGCAACTGCTCCGCGGCGTTTCCGTCGGCTGACTGTGCACCGTCGAACATGTGGTTCGTCATGAGAAAGCGAAACAGGACGGGGTGGTCATCGACCAGTCCCACATAAGCTGCGATCGACGACTGGAACAAGTCGTCTACGGAGCTTCCCTCCGTGTCGGCGAACAGTGTCGATTGCGCCGAATCCCAGATCATCGATCCAAGGCGAGCGGCGATGGCGGAGTACAGGCCCGCTCGATCCCCGAAGTGTCGGTACAGCTTCGGCTTCGAGGCGCCCGCCTCCGCCGCGATGTCGTCCATGCTGACGCCGTCGCCGCACTTCTCGATCGCACGGATCGCGGCGTCGACCAGTTCGGCTTTGACCACGGTCCGGTGAGAGTCCCAGCGCGTGCTGCGAGCATCACGAACCCGACGCTGGACCTCTACGGGGGCTGCCGAGATACGGCGGACAACAGACATGTTCCCGCCATCATATCAAAGGCACCAGGGATGAACGACGCCTGTCACACTGCACTACCCAATCTCTCCAGTGCGTTGTTGAACTCGTGAGTGCACTCCAGATTCACCATGTGCCCGGCTCCCGCGACGCGCACCATTTCATGCAAAAGGCCGCGGGTCGCGAGGCGCAGAGCGAGGTCCACCGAATGACCCGTCGGTGTCAGCCTGTCGGAGCCGCCCACGATGACGGTGACCGGGACGGACAATGCGTCGACCCCCCGACTGACGTCGATCGTCGCCAGCACACCGCCCCACATACCGCGCACCTGCGGCGGACATCGCAGCACGATATCTGCGCACTCGTCGACCACAGCGGCGCTCGCCTGCGGTCCGAGGGTCCCGTAACGGATGAGTACACGAGACAACCGTGTGTCGGGCATCTCGGGACCCACGACGGACAATCCCGCGGCGAAGGCTCTTTCTGCCCGAACTCGAAGGCGACGAGGCGCTTTCACCAGAGTGGAGCGGCTCACGAGGTCTGCCGGCCCGGTACTGGCCAGCATCGCGCCTCGCGCCAACTCCGACACCGAGTCCGGATGTTCACCAGCCCAACTCATCACGGACATCCCACCCATGCTGTGGCCGACGACGATCGCCTTCTGGCTCGGAGTCGCCACCGCGCGGAGGACCGACTCCAGGTCATCGGCGAGGAGGCTCGCCGAGAACGGAACCCGACCGCGATCGCTCCAACCGTGTCCGCGCTGGTCATAGACGACCACGCGGTGGTTGGGTGCGAAATGCTCGATCTGCGGGCGCCAGAACCGCCCCTGGCAGGCCCATCCGTGGCTGAACACCAGCAACGGAGCATCCTCCGGCCCGTACTCTTGCACGAACAGCTTCGTGCCGTCGAACGAAGCGATCTCACGATCCCGCGACACCGGAGCGAGCCCGGCGACCTCAGAGGTCATCGAAGCTCACCGTCACAGCATCGGTCAGAGGAAGGGCCTGACATGCGAGCCGCTCACCGTCCGCGATGTCATCCTCGACGAGAATGTTGTTCTGCACCATGTCGACATCGCCCTCGACCAGCTTGCAGACGCACGCGCTGCATGCGCCCTCCCGGCAGGAGTACGGGGCGTTGTGACCCTTCGACAGCAGTACGTCGAGCAACGGGGTGTTGCGTGGCCACTCCATGGTGATGCATTCGCCGTCCAAGTAGACCGTGGCGGTCGCCACGCCGTCGTCATCGCCAAGCCGACGGAGTGTGGCGGTGTCGAACGGATCACCGGTCAACGACTGAAAGACCTCACGGTGCACCGCGGAGTGGTCGACACCGCGAGACTCGGCTGACTTCTCGACCAGGTCCATGAACGCCCCTGGGCCACAGGTGTAGATCTGCGACCCCTTGTGCGCGTCGACAGCGGATTCGACGACAGCAGCCGACGGGATGCCCATCTCGGACTCCAACCAGTGGACGAGAGTGAAGCGCTCGGGGAACTCCTCGGCGATCTGCGCCAATTGGGCTTCGTACATGATCGACTCCGCGTCGCGGTTCGCGTAGTACAGCGACACGGCGCCCCCGCCGACGACGAGGGCGGACTTGATCAGCGCCAACACCGGCGTGATCCCGCTTCCACCGGCGAAGAAGAGGAAGTCCACATCGAGATTCTTGGCCGTGAAGTGACCCGAGGGCGGAAGGATCGTTAGTTCCATACCCTCGGTCGCGTTGTCGCACAACCAGTTCGACGCGTAACCATCAACTGTTCTCTTAACGCCGATCTGGAGAACGAAGTCGTCGACGTACGGCGAACTGCTCAGCGAGTAACAGCGCGCCACATGCCCGGTCTGGTCTGACGGGATCTTTATCGTGATGAATTGTCCGGGGACGTGTTTGAAGTCCTCGACCATGCTGTCGGGGATCTCGAAGGAGATGGTGACCGAATCCTTCGTCTCGGCCACGACTCCGGCGACCGAGAGTGTCCGCGACCGCGCCGGAGGAGCAACAGGTGCATCGGCTTCCACTGTCATCTGATGACTCCCCGCCGGCGAGCGATGGCGTAGCCCGCTCGCGTGAGCGGCGCCGCGACGTCCTGATAGCGGGGGCCGACGACCCTGGCCACCATGTCGAACCCGCGAGCGTCGGCACCTATGAGAACGCGCGGCTTCTTCTTGTCCATCCCCTTCAGGATCGTTGCCGCCGCCCTTTCAGGGGTGCTTTGGGCGATCTTGTCGAACATCGATGCAATGGTCGCGGAATCGCCCATCTCGGAGACTCCGCGCGCATTGTGCACGATGTTCGTCTTGACACCACCCGGGTGGACGCATGTGACCGACACCGGGTATCGGCTGATCTTCATCTCCTGTCGGAGCGCCTCGGTGAACCCGCGAACGCCGAATTTCGCCGCGTTGTAGGCACTCTGACTCGGGATACCGATCAATCCGAACACGCTGGACGTGTTCACCAGATACCCGTCACCGGAAGCGATCAGGTGCGGCAGAAAGGCTTTCGAACCGTTCACCACCCCACCGAAGTTGATGCCCATGAGCCAGTCGAAGTCCTCCCAGGACATGTCGACAACGTCGGCGCCCAGAGCGACACCGGCATTGTTGAACACCATGTTCACCTTGCCGGCCTCGGCCTGGACACCGTCGGCATACTTCTGGAACGCCGCACGATCGGCGACGTCGAGGACCGATGTCGACACCGTGGATCCGTGGTCGACCCGACAGAGTTCCGCCGTCTCCTTCAGACGAACGTCATCGATGTCGGAGAGCGCCAGGGTCGCACCCCGCTCCGCCAATTGAACCGCCAGGGACCGGCCGATCCCCGACGCCGCGCCGGTGACCACGGCTACTTTGCCGTCGTAATCGCGCTGCTGAACGTCACTCACTGTCGTGTCTCACCATCTTCGTAGCCAGTCCTTCCAGCATCAGGTCGGCGTCAGACGATCTCGTAGTCTGACGATTCAAAATCCTTCGTGGCCCTCCAGTACTGCCATGTGAATCCCGGCCAGACCGTCCGGTTGACCCCGTGGGAGTCGAGGTACCAGCTCGTGCATCCGCCGTTGGTCCAGACACCGTTGGCGAGCTTGTCCTGGATCTCGGTGTTGAAGCGTTCTTGGACAGCCGGACGCACGTCGACGCTCTGCGCGCCCCGGCTCTCGACAGCGTCGATGGCCTTCAAGATGTACTTGATCTGCTGTTCGATCATGAAGACGACCGAGTTGTGGCCGAGACCTGTGTTCGGGCCGAGCAGGAAGAACAGGTTGGGAAATCCTTCGGTGGTGATGCCCAGGTGAGTGTTGATACCGGTCTGGTGCCAGTGCGACGGGAGATCCTCGCCACGAGATCCCTTGAGAGCCAATTGATCGAATCCGTCGGTGACGTGAAAGCCAGTTGCGTAGATGATCACGTCCACCGGATGGGCGACACCATCGGAGGTGACGACTGAATCGGCCGTCACCTTGTCGATCGCGTCGGTCACGACCTTGGTGTTCGGGGCCGCGAGCGCCGGGTAGTAGTCATTGGAACCCAGGATCCGCTTGCAGCCGATCCGATAGGACGGCGTCAGCTTCTTCCGGAGCTCGGGATCGGAAATGGATCGCGCGATGTTCCACTTGGCGACCTTCTCGATCGGGCGCATGAGGTTCGAGTGGCCGTTGAGGCCGAACGCGAGACTCTCGGCGCCCCAGTAGACCGACCACCGAGCGAGGCGGCGGGACATCGAGATCTTGCTCAGGACGGTCCGGACGGCGGCAGGCACCGTGAAGTTCTTGCGCGGCAGCACCCACGCCGGCGTGCGCTGGAACAAGGTGAGGGTGCCGGCGTCCTTCTGCACGAACGGTACGAACTGGATGGCACTTGCACCCGTCCCTATCACCGCCACCCGCTTGCCCTCGATGTCCACCGAATGGTCCCATTCCGCGGAGTGGAAAGCCTGACCGGCGAAGTCCTCGATGCCCTCGATCGCGGGGTAATTCGGTATGTGTAGAGCGCCGACGCCCGACACAACGTACTGCGCGATGTATTCGCGCCCCGACTCGGTCTGCAGGTGCCATCGCGACTCGGACTCACTCCAGTGACCGGAGACGAGCTTCTGTCCGAAGTGGATTTTCTGTGTGACACCGCGCTTGTCGGAGATCTCTTTGAGGTACTCCTCGATTTCCGGCTGAGACGACCAGACCTTCGACCAACTCCCCCGGGTCTCGAACGAGTAGGAATACATCAGCGACGGGACATCGCAGGCGCATCCTGGGTAGGTGTTGTCGCGCCAGGTACCACCGACGGATTGCGCCTTTTCGAGAACGATGAAGTCGCTGTAGCCGCGGCGACGCAATTGCACCGCCATCCCGAGGCCGGAAAAACCGCTGCCGACGATGAGAACCTTCGTCCTGATCGGATCGCTCGCGGACGGGGCGGCTGCATCGGACGCGCTCGGCGTCTTTGTGGTGGTTGAAGGGGTCATGAAAGTCTTCTCCTCACGAGGTGAGTGGGTCGGATGGCGACGGTGCCGGGCGTTTCGTCACAGCGGCACGAAGAAATTCCCGCCCGGACTCCCGGGCGGGAATCTATCGGTCACACAACTGCTTCGGGATATCAGCAAAGGTCGTCGGGCAGGCTTCGCGTGGCGCGCCACATCGCCATCGTGAACTTTCCCTCCATCATCCCCGCCTCGTGGAAGAACCGGATCATCGGTTCGGACATGAACTGGATGTTGACCCGGTAGTTCGGGCTGGTCTGCTGCGCCCAGAGGCCGCGCAGTTTGTTGATGCCGACGGCCGGGTAGACCTTAGGGTTGATGAGAAGCGGATATGCGAGGTTCGCGATCACCGCGAGGACGCCTCGGTGCCAAGCCCGCGAGATCTTCCCGCGACTCTGCATACCCTGCACCATCTCCAGCCGGGCGAAGGTGATGTGTCGCGCTTCTTCGAGGACGTGGATCTTCATCAGCTGACGAAGCTGAGGCTGCATCCGCGGATCGTTCATGGCCTCGCGCTGAGCACGGTCGAGTATCTCCTCGATCAGCAGCGTGGCACCCGATACCGACGGGCCCAGCGGAACGAAATGGAGGATCTTGGCGAAGCCCAGGAAGCCCTTGGGGAGCTTGTAGGGCGGAAGGCCCGTCTTGTTGATCAGGCGCGCGAACATCGTCGAGTGGCGTGATTCGTCACCGATCTCGGTGAGCGAATACAGGGATTTCTGGTCGGTCAGGTCACCTTTCGCCGCCATGCGAAGCAGGGCTGAACTCAGCAAGTTCTCGGCGTAGATGCCGAAGCTCAGGATGCTCACGATCTCGTGACGCCCGAGTTCGATGCGCTGCTCCTCGCTCATCTTCTTCCAGAGCTTCGTGCCGTAGAGCGACACCCGGTGCTCGGGGAGGAAATACTTGTCGTCCTCCCAGGGGGCATCCCAGTCGATGTCGATCTCGGCGTCGTAGAACTTCTCCGCCGACGAGCGGAGCAGGCGGCCCGCGGATCGCTCCATGTCGACTGGCTTGCGTCCGTTGACTCGGGCCAACCCCTCAGTCGAGAAATCAGGCTTGGTCTGCACGTCTTGAACGGTCATGCTTCACATCCTCCGTGGATCGTACGGGCCGAGTGACCTCGACTTCATACCCGTTACTCTGGGTATCCGATACTGATAGTGTCCCCACGAACCCCGTTCTTTGTCAATGCTCGATGTAGAGAAGATTGGACTATGAAGTGACCGACGACCACGACCTCGACTTCTCCGGACACGGCACTGTGATCTGCCGTGGGACGGAGATTCCGGTGCAAGCGAAGATCAAGGGGTACTTCCAGCCCTTGAGCGGGCTGTACACCTGGTACGGACGGATCGAGAGGAACGATCAACTCGACGCGACGCTCGGCGGTAATCGGACCGTGGCGGTGTTCACCACCTCTGAAGGGCGGGCCGAGTGCGTGATCGGGGATCCCGACTTCTGGGGTCGCTATCGGATCTCGGGAAAGAGCCGACCGCCGTACCACGTGCCGAGCAGCCTCGAAGAAGTGGAGGCCATCGCGCAGTCCGAGCACCACGACTGAGTTCCTGTGTCAGGTGAGCCCGTCGCGCCGGACCGACGGCGCGGAGCGGGCCCAACGTCGTTCCCAACCGTATGACCGAGAGGAAGCGCCCCGTGGCGAGTTCGTCCCCCACCCGCTCACGTCCGAGCGGGACACCCGACAAGGCGGGCGAATACAGCGTCCTCCTCGAGCGGCTCGCATGGTTCACGTTGCGCCGCAAAGGCGTCGTGGCACTTGCATGGATCGTCGTCGCAGTGGGCCTCGCCGTGCTGTTCCCCCAACTGGAATCGGTCATCCGGCAGCAATCGGTCGATCCGATCCCTGCCGGGGTCCCGTCGTTCCAGACGCTCGACCGCATGGGTGACGCGTTCGGCGAGCGCGGCGCCAAGACAACGGTGTTCGTCGCGATGGAGAACAAGAACGGCCTCTCCGACACCACGCGCGCCCGGTACAGCGAGCTCGTTTCCGCCCTGCGAGCAGACACCACTCACGTCCTCGCGGTGCGCGATCTCCTCGGTGATCCACTCACCGAGAGCCAGGCGTTGAGCAAGGACAGACAGGCCTGGTATCTGCCTCTGGGAGTCACCGGCACGCTAGGGGGGCCCGACGCGGCCGACGCGGTGAAAGCAGTGCGCGACACCGCGAATCGGATTTTCGCGGGGACGAACACCACAGTCCGCGTCACTGGTCCGCCGGCAACGTTCAGCGACCAACTCGCCGTCGGCGAGTCGGACCTCATCGTCATCACCGTCGCAACGGTTGCACTCATCGCAGCGATCCTGCTGATCGTCTATCGCTCGGTGTTCACAGCTCTCATGCCGTTGTTGGTGGTAGGGATGAGCCTCGCCGTGGGACGGGGCGTCCTCTCCGGTCTCGGCGAGATCGGCATGCCCGTGTCGCAGTTCACGTCGATGTTCATGACCGTCATCATCTTCGGTGCCGGAGTGGACTACTCGGTCTTCCTCATCAGCCGGTATCACGAGGGCATTCGTTCAGGTCATGCCCCGGATGTCGCGATCGCACACGCGACGGCGACCATCGGCCGCGTCGTGCTCGCCTCGGCGGCCACCGTGGCGCTCGCCTTCCTCGCGATGGCATTCGCAAAGCTCAGTGTCTTCAACACCCTCGGACCGGCCTGCGCTATATCGATCGCCTTCGGATTCTTGGCGACAGTCACCCTGCTGCCACCCGTACTCTCATTCGCTGCGAAGCGAGGCGCCGGGCTCCCGCGTCGTGACCTCACGCGGAAGTACTGGCACCGCGTCGGGACGATGGTCATCCGGCGTCCCGTACCCCTGCTGGCGGTCAGCGTGGTGGCGCTGATCGGCCTGGCTCTCATCTCACTCTCGATGCGGATCACGTACGACGACCGCGAGGGGCAGCCCTCCGACACACCGAGCAACGAGGGCTACGCGCTGTTGAACAGCCACTTCCCCAAGGACATCATCATCTCGGAGTTCCTTGTCGTGGAGTCGCCCAAGGACCTTCGAACGGCTCAGGGGCTCGCCGACCTGGATCAGATGGCATCACGCATCGCACAGACCCCAGGCGTCACCCGCGTGATCGGCGTCACTCGTCCCACCGGGCAGAAATTGCAGCAGGCACAGTTGTCGTGGCAAAACGATCAGATCGGCAGCAAGATCACCGAACAGACCAGCGGTGCCGACGCCAGAAAGGGGGACTTGCAACTTCTCAAATCAGGCTCGTCGCAGCTCGCCGGCGGCCTGGCCCTGCTGAACTCACAGATCGCGACGAATCTGGCCCCATTGTCGGGACTGTTGGGTCAGGCGTCCTCCGCCGGAGAGCAACTCGATCAGTACCGTCCGCTGGTGAACCAGCTCGCCGGTGCGGCTCCTGCCCTCGAGCAGTTCTCGCAACAGGCGCCTGAGCTGTCTCGACTTGCGCGTCAGGCGCAATCAGCCGCCGACACCGTGGCGCCCGCGTTGTCTGCGCTCGACGCGCCGTGGTGCCAGCAGATCCCGCAGTGCTCAGCTCTGCGCACACAGACCGCCGACCTCCGGGAGGTCGCGACGAGCCAGTCGCTGGGGAAGTTGGCAGACTTCGCCACCCAGCTGGGCGCGGTGAACACACCCGGTGCGGCGGACCTCGCCGCGCTGCAGGGTTCGCTGACCACGCTCGACTCTGCGCTACAGACCATCAACGGCCAGGACCTTGGAAGCAGGCTGTCCCAGCTCGAGACCGGTGTGGGCGCTCTCGCCGACGGTGCGCGGCAACTCTCCGGTGGGGTCGGCGCACTCGTCGACAGCAACATTCAGCTGCTGGGTGGACTGTCGCAGGTCGCGGCGCAGCTTCGGGCGCCCGCGCGCGAGGTCGGCGACTCCGACTCCGCCACCGGGTTCTACCTCCCCGCAGACGCCTTCAAGGACAAGCAGTTCAGCGAGGTCGCCCGACAGTTCATCTCACCGGACGGCAAGACCGTTCGGTACGCCGTCCAGACTTCGTACGACCCCTATACGGCGGACGCGATGACATTGGCCAACAAGCTGTCACGAGTCGCCGAAGATGCCATGCCCAACACCACTCTCGAGGGTTCGCGCGCATCGGTCGCCGGTTTTCCCGCGATCAACGCCGATGTGCAGCGCCTGTTGGCGCATGACTTCAAGCTCCTCGGCATCGCGACCCTGCTGATCGTCGGGCTGATCCTGATGATGCTGCTACGCGCTGTCGTCGCACCGCTCTACCTGTTGGCCACCGTCGTGCTCAACTACGCGGCAGCTCTCGGTATCGGCGTGCTGGTGCTTCAGCACGTCTTCGGGCAGGGGATCGCCTGGCCTGTCCCGCTGGTGTCGTTCATCGTGCTGGTGGCGGTGGGCGCCGACTACAACATGTTGTTGGTGTCACGACTGAGAGAGGAGACGACGGGCAGTACTCGACTCGGGGTGTTGCGGACCGTCGCTCACACCGGGTCGGTGATCACCTCGGCGGGTCTGATCTTCGCGGCGAGCATGTTCGGACTGATGGTCGGTTCGATCGACGTGATGGTGCAGATCGGTTTCATCATCGGTGTCGGATTGCTGGTCGACACCTTCCTCGTGCGAACCCTAGTCGTGCCCGCTCTCGCGGCACTGCTGGGAAATGCGAGCTGGTGGCCTGGAAACCTCGACCGATTCCGACGCGTCCCGGAGAACGAGACCGACTGGACGTTGCCCGAGGGCGATCTCACGACCGTCGGGCGCTGACAACCTGATCGAAGCCGACTCCCCGGCGCGGTACCCGTCCGCGGGTGCCGCGCCGGACTCGTTCCTGTAGCGCGTCCGGGTTGCGTTCGACCTGAACGCAATCGTTGCCGGACGTCACGCACGGTTCGAAACTGGCGGCCGACCAACTTCCACAGGAGGCTCCTCCATGGCCACGGTCCGAGACCGTCACCTTCACCTCGCCGGGTTCTTCTCGGCGGGGAACGTCACCCATGCGCACGGCGCGTGGCGCCACCTGGCGGCCACGAACGAGTTCCTCTCCGGCGCCTATTACAAGAAGATCGCGCAAACCCTGGAGCGCGGCAAGTTCGACCTGCTCTTCCTCCCCGACGCGCTCGCGATCGAGGACAGTTATGGCCACGATCTCCAGACGGGCATCGGCCTGGGCGGACAGGGCGCTGTTGCCCTCGAACCTGCCACCGTGGTGGCGACGATGGCGGGGGCGACGAACCGCCTCGGACTCGGGGCGACCATCTCGACGACGTACTACCCCCCCTTCCACGTCGCACGGATGCTCGCCACTCTGGACAATCTGTCGGACGGGCGGGTCTCCTGGAACATCGTCACCTCGTTGAACGACTCCGAGGCCAAGAACTTTGGCATCGACACACATCTCGAGCACGACACCCGGTACGACCGCGCGGACGAATTCGTGGAAGTCGTTCGGAAGCTGTGGAACTCGTGGGACGACGACGCGCTACTGCTCGACAAGGTCGGTGGACGCTTCGCCGATCCCAAGAAAGTTCACTACGTCGACCATCGGGGAAAGTGGTTCGACGTCCGCGGCCCTCTGCAGATCCCGCCGTCGCGTCAAGGCGAGCCGGTACTCCTGCAGGCGGGCTTGTCCCCCCGCGGCCGTCAATTCGCGGGTCGGTGGGCCGACGCGGTGTTCAGCATCTCCCCGACGCTGCAGACGATGCAGCACACCTATCAGGACATCAAGGCTCAGGTCACCGCGGCGGGCCGCAACCCGGACGCGACCAAGGTGTTCACCGCGGTCATGCCGGTACTCGGTGAGACGGAGGCCATCGCGCGCGAACGCCTCGAATACATCAACAGCCTGGTCCATCCCGAGGTGGGCCTGTCCACGTTGTCGAGCCACAGCGGTATCGATCTGTCGGCATTTCCCCTCGACACGAAATACTCCGACATCGTCGCCAGCCTCGGCGACGCGCACATCCCGACGATGCTCCGGATGTTCTCGACCGTTGCCGGAGGCGGCGAGGACCTCACGTTGGCCGATCTGGGGCGCCGATACGGCACCAACGTCGGATTCGTACCCCAGTGGGCTGGAACGCCCACCCAGATCGCCGACGCACTGGTGGAGCACTTCGACGCAGGCGCGGCCGACGGGTTCATCATCTCCGCCGCGTACCTCCCCGGTGTGTACGAGGACTTCGTGGACCAGGTGGTGCCGCTGCTCCAAGAGCGGGGGGTGTTCCGCGACGAGTACGAGGGCGCAACCCTGCGCGACCACCTCGGGCTCGAACTGCCGAGCGCGGTGAACGCGTGATGACCGGCGCATCGACCCGCACCGACACACTCGCGTACAGCAACTGCCCGGTACCCAACGGTCTCTTGGTGGCCCGAGAGTCGCAGCTGCTCTCCGCTGTCGGGATCGACCTCGCAGTCCTGGGTGGGGCGCAGGGCACTCTGCACTTCACCTATGACCACCCTGCGTACACGCGGTTCGGCGGAGAGGTACCACCACTGGTGAGCGAGGGACTCCGAGCACCGGGGCGTACCAGGCTCCTGGGCGCCACGGTCTTCCGTGGTCGGCAGGGCTTCTATTCGTCCGACCCCGCGGTGTCCTCGCCGGCTGACCTCGCCGGGAGGCGGGTCGGGGTGTGCGCGTCGGCCATACGCATCCTGCGTGGCGTGCTCGGAGATTATCGCGAGCTGGATCCGTGGCGTCAGACCCTCGTGGCGCTCGGCACCTGGGAGGCGCGGGCGTTGCAGAACACTCTGCGGCGGTCAGGTGTCACACTCGACCAGGTCGAACTGGTTCCCGTCGAGGTGGCCGGTGTGGACCTCCCACCGGACCGGCTCGCGGCGTCGGCGAGCGTCAACGGCGCCGACCTCTTCCCCGCCGTCGGGGCGCATCAGGCGACGATCCTCGCCGGTGGTGAGGTGGACGCGTTGTTCAGCTGGCTTCCCTGGGCTGCAGAGCTCGAGGACCTCGCCGGCGTTGCGCCGCTGGTGGACCTCGAAGCCGACGCGGCGAATCACTACGCCAGTGTCTGGACCGTCAGCGCACAGCTCGTCGACGAGGACCCCGAACTCGTCGCGCGGTTGGTGGACACGGTGGTGCAGGCGGGCACGTGGGCTCGGGAACACCGTGCAGAGACCATCGGCATCCATGCCCGGAACCTCGGTGTGACCGAGCCTGTCGTCCTCCGAGGGTTCGGCGCCGACTTCGTCGACCACCTGGTCCCGACCCTCGGCGACGACGCGCTCGCCACGCTTGCGAACACCCAGCGGTATCTCGTCGAGAACAACCTCGTCGATCACGAGATCGACCTCGAGCGCTGGGCGGCGCCGGAATTCCTCGAGACAAGTCTGCGCTCAGCAGCGAATGGAGAGATCGAATGACACTCACCGACGACACGACGTCGAACATCAGCACGCACCGGGGCAACCCTGTCGCCGTGGCCCGCGAGCTCGCCGCGGGGTGGCGCGACGGCCTCGCCGAGCGCGATCGGGACGGCGGGCCGGCGTCCCGCGAGAAGGAGGATCTGCGGCGCAGCGGCCTGCTCTCCCTCGCCGTGCCGGAAGAGTACGGCGGCTGGGGTGCCGACTGGCCGACCGTCTTCGCGGTCATCCGTGAGATCGCGAAGGTCGACGGGTCGCTCGGCCACCTCTACGGGTACCACCTGGTGTGCGCCGCGTTCGTCGAACTGCTCGGCTCACCGGATCAGCGCGACGCAACCTACCGGCGGGTGGTGGAGGGATCGTGGACAGGCAACGCGTCCAGTGAGAACAACAGCCACATCCTGGACTGGAAGGTCCGCGCCACGCCCCGGGAGGACGGGGGCTATGTGCTCGACGGGACCAAGCACTTCTGCAGCGGAGCGCTGGGGTCCGATCTGCTCCTGGTGTTCGGCGTCGCGCAGGACGACGATGCACCCGAGCGGTCGGGGATCATCACCGCCGTCATACCGACCGATCGCGAGGGTGTGCGGCCCAACAACGACTGGAACGCCCTCGGCATGCGGCGGACCGACAGCGGGACGACCGACTTCCACCAGGTCGAGGTGCTCCCGCACGAGGTTCTCGGAGCACCGAACAGCGTCATCACCGAGTTCTTCACCTTCGGACGAGCCAGCCTCTTCGGTCCGCTCGTGCAACTGATCTTCTCGAACGTGTACGTGGGAATCGCGACCGGCGCACTGGAGTCGGCGCGCGATTACACACTTGCGCATGCTCGACCGTGGACACCGGCGGGTGTCACCGAGGCCACTCAGGATCCCTACGTCGTCCGCACCTTCGGTGAACTCGCGATCGCGCTCCAGGGCGCGGACGCGGCGGCCCGCGACGCCGCGCACAGCGTGCAGCGGGTCTGGGAAGAGGGTGCCGCTCTGACGCCCGCCGACCGCGCCTCACTGATGGTCCAGGTATCCGGGGTGAAGGTGCTGGCCACCGAGGCGGGGCTGTCGATCGGCAGCCGGATCTTCGAGGTGATCGGGGCACGCGGTACCCACCCGCGCTTCGGACTAGACCGGTTCTGGCGCAACATTCGGACGCACAGCCTGCACGACCCGGTGTCCTACAAGATCGCCGACGTCGGGCAGCACTTCTTGAACGGTCGTGACCCGGTTCCCGGCTTCACGTCCTGACGCAGTGCCATGAGAGGCGACTGTGCCCGTCGGCGGGTCCGACGGGCACAGTCGCCTCGCCAGTCAGTCGTGTCGTAAGTCAGTCGGACACGACGACGGTCAGCTCACCGCGTTCGTGTTGAGCGCGCAAGACCTTCTTGTCGAACTTGCCGACGCTGGTACGGGGAACCTGATCCACGAACGCCCAGTTCCTCGGGATCCACCACCGTGGGATCTCCTGCGGGCAGTTCTCCGTGAACCACGTGCGGAGCTGATCGGCCGTCACCTCGCGCCCGGGGGCGGGAACCACCACGGCAAGCGCGGTCTCCTGCCAGCGGGGATCCGGCATCGCGACGACGGCGGCCTCGGACACGTCCGGATTGGCCATGATGAGGTTCTCGAGTTCGACCGACGAGATCCACTCTCCGCCGGACTTGATCACGTCCTTCGTCCGATCGGTGAGGGTGAGGAACCCGTCCGGGCTGATGTGCCCCACATCGCCGGTGCGCAGCCAACCGTCGCGAAACTTGTCGTCGTCGTCGAGGCGGTGGTAACTGCCGGTGACCCACGGCCCGCGGACTTCGAGCTCCCCCACCGACTTGTCGTCGCGCGGAACGAGCAGGCCGTCGTCATCCACGAGCCGCATCTCGACACCGCAGATGGACCGGCCTTGTCGTTTGCGGAACGACATCTCGTCCTCCAGGCTCGTCCCCGCGGGCGGGCGCCCGCTGGTCGCGAGTGGCGACGTCTCGGTCATACCCCATGCCTGCATGATCTGGACGTCGAAGCGATCCCGGAAGCCCTGGATCAGCGACTGCGGCACCGGGGCGCCGCCACAGGCGACAAGGTCGATCGACGACAGATCGACATCCGGATTCGCGGCGCCGTACTGGAGCACGTCGTTCCAGATCGTCGGCACCGCACCCGCTTTCGTCGGGCGGTGTGTCTGGATCATGTCAGCCAGGGGAGCGGCCTGCAGGTACCGGTCGGGCATGAGCAACTCCGCACCCGCCATCAACGACGCGTAGGGAAGGCCCCAGGCGCTGGCGTGGAACATGGGCACGATGGGCAGCACGCGATCGGCTTCCTCCAACGCAAGAGCGTTGCCCGTGCACGCTGCCATCGAATGCAGGAACACCGAACGGTGGCTGTACACGACACCTTTCGGATCCCCGGTGGTACCGCTCGTGTAACACATCCCCGCGGCCGACCTCTCGTCCGGGTCGACCCACGAGAACACCGACGACTCAGCTGCCAGCGCTTCCTCATAACGGAGCACCGTGACGTCGCCGCCTTCGAGCGAGGAGATGTCACCGTCGCCCGTGACCAGGACCACCCGAACCGTGGTGAGGCCGGGCAGTACCGGAGCGAGCAACGGGATCAGGGAACTGTCGACGATGACGACCTTGTCCTCGGCGTGGTTCGCGACGAACTGCAACTGCGCCGGGGAAAGGCGAATGTTCAAAGTGTGCAGGATCGCGCCCATCGAGGGGACGGCGGCATAGGCCTCGAGGTGCTCCTGGTTGTTCCAGAGCATGGTCGCGACGCGATCGTCGTCGGTCACACCCACCCGTCGCAGCGCATTCGCCAGCCGCGCGCACCGCTCCTCCATCTCACCGTAGGTGGCGGTCCGGGCGGGCCCGTCTCCCATGTAGGTGATCACCCGGCGCGTGGCGTGGTTGGTGGTCACATGTCGCAGTATCGACGCAACCGTCAGCGACATGTCCTGCATCGTGCTCTTCATCGTCAGAACCCTTCTGCGGCGTCTGCCGCGTCACTGAGCAGGACCGTAGTCCTCGATCTGCCAGCCGCGCCCGGTGTTGGACACAACGACCTTCAGCAAGGTCGGGAGCTCGCTGGGTTGCGGGTTCTGGACGTTCTGCGTCTTCTGGCTCGCGAACACGAGAACCGTGTACTTTCCGTCAGCGCCGCTGACGCTCGTCCCCAGCACGCGGCCGGAGGCCTGCACCTGCGCCTGCTGCATGATCTGCGTCAACGTCGGTCTCACGTCGTCGTAGCGCTTGACCAATGCATCACCGGCGTCCTGTTTCACCGCCGTGAAGAAGGCATCTGTGTTCTGATAGCTGTAGGTCAGCGATCTGGTCGTGTAATCGGCTGCCACCTTGCCGGCAGCAGCCTGCTGAGCGGCCGCATCCTCCATCGACGATTTCGCCTCGTCGGCGTCGGAGTAGAGGAACGCGAACACCCCTACCAGCGCCGCGAGGACAGCGATCAGGGCGCCCGCACACGTCGCACGCGTGCGTGCTGATCGCCACCACCCGTTGCGCCCGACGGACTTGGTGGAATCGGGTGGGACACCCGATTCGTCTGCGGTGTCGGCCGCTGTCACCTGTTCCGCCGCTTCGGCGCCGCCGCTGGTCGGGGACTCTCTCACATCGACGTGCTTTGTCATGATCGGCTTCCTCTTCGCGCTTGCAAGGATCGTGCTCGGCATCGAGTCATCGTGGCGCCGCCTGGACGGCGACGGGGACCTGTGCCCGCCCCGGCCGCGATGCGGGGAAGGTCCGAGCCAGCAGGTCTCCGATCGACCCGAAGTCCACGTACGTGTCGGCGATGGTCGCGGTGGCCGGCTTCACGGCCCGGGTGATGGTCAACAGGTCGGGTTGAAGTATCTGGATGTAGCCGCTCAACTTCTCGACGAGCTTCAAGATGGGTGGCCACTTGTCATAAGACGTGGAGGTGAACACGATGAACGCCCTCTGGATCCTCGCCAGCCCGTCGACCGCTGCAGGCGTGCGTACCGACGCTCTGCTGAGGACGCCACCGACGTTCGACATGAGGCCGAGGAGGAACTCGGCGTTGTCGGCCGTGACACGGACCGCCCCGTCCTTGCCCACGACGTCGACCAGACGGCGCATCATGTCACCGATGGTGTCGAGGTCTCGCGATCGACCGTCGACAGCCGCCGCGATCGTCGAATTGATCGACGCGATCGACGCCGGGTCGAGCGCGTCGGCGACCGCGGACATCTTCGGGAGCACCTCGGGTACCGAGGTCGAGACGTGGACTGCACTCGCGGGGATGACATCGCCTCCCCGGAGATAACCACCTGCCGTCGTCGTGTTCGAGGGGACGAAGTTCACATACTGCTCACCAGCCACCGACAGGTTCTGGATCGACATGACGGTGTCCCTGGGGATCTCGTGCGTCGAGTCGATCGACATGTCGACCACCAGCTGCGCTCCGTCGACATGGATCGACGTCACCTTTCCGACCGGGACGCCCTCCCACATCACCGGAGAGGTGTCGAGCAATCCACCCGAGCTGTCGATCCTTGCGGAGATGGTGTACGACGTGCGGGTCGGATCGACCCGTGCGACGTCGACGACCAGGTACGCCGTACCTATGACCAGGACGACGGCGAGCGCTACCAGCGACGCGAGAGTGCTACGGCTCACGGCATCATTCCGATCGATCTGAGGACGGCGACGAACGACCCGGCGTCACGTCGCGCAAGGTCGCGGCCGTCGATGGAGACATCCGACACGTTGACGTCCGGCCGGCCCACGAACGGGATGAGTTTGTCGCGGATGACACGGGTCGCCTTGTCCGTGACGGTCTTGCTGTACAGGTCGGAGTTGGCGATCGACGCGATCACCGGCGCGATGGCTCCGACCGACTCCTTGATCCTCGTGTACTCCGGGTCGACGATCCTGCCCGCCGCGACCGCGAAGTCGCGCAGGTTCGCGATCAGCAGCGCCACGTCGATCAGTGAATAGCCCAGTCCGTAGAAATTGGTGCCGCCTTTGGTGAGCATACGATCGGTGCCGGACGGGTCGGCCAGGATGACCTTGAGCGTGCGATCGGCCGATTGCAGGACGACGTCGAGCTTGTCCGTGTTCGCCGACACCTGGGACACCGTCTGCAGAGTGGTGCGGTACAACGCGTCGAACTGGGCGGCGTCGGACGGGAATGTCGTGTTCAGCGTCGAGATGGCAGTGTGGATCTTGCCCAGTTCGCCACCCCCGAGGACGTTGGCCATCCCGCGCATCACGTCCTCGACATTCGCGGCCGGAGCGGTTCGGGACAACGGGATCACCGAGCCCGAGTGCAATGTCTGGGTGGTGGACGGCTGCGATGGCGGCAGGAGCGCGACGTAGATCTCGCCGAGAAGGGTGTCCTGCCGGAGCTCGGCTCGAGAGTCCGCCGGCAACACAGCCTTGTCTTTGATGCGTGCGGTCACCACCGCGTGGCCGCGGTCGTAGTCGACGCTGTCGACCGCCCCCACCTCGGCGCCCTCGGAAAGCACCTTGGCCCGCGCAGGCAGGTTCAGTGCACTCGTGAACTCGATGCGAACGTCGTAGCCACCTCCGCCGGAGCCGTCCAGGGTGGGCGGGTTGTCAGCGCTGATACCGCACGACGCCACCAGTACTGCGAGAGTGACAAAGACGACTACAGCACCGGCTACGCGCCGTGATGCGTTCACTGTTCTGATCATCGAGATCGCCCGCCGATCAATCCGGCGATGGTTGCACCCGATGCCGCCGTCTGGCACACCCCTCGCGCGGCCGGAGACCCGCACGCCCCGGCGACTCGAGCGAGAGGCACCGACGTCGCAAAGGCCTTCAGAATCGACTCCGAGTCAGGATGATCGACGACGAGCTTCGCTGTGCGTGCCGCGACTGTCGCCACCACGTTCGGCTGCTTGGCGGCGTTCGCGATGAGCGGGACAGCGGCGTCACCTATCGCGAAGATCGGCGGACCGAAATCCGAGGCGAGGCGCGACAGGATCGGGACGAAGGTGCCCGCGTATTCGGTCGCGGCGCCGAATGTCTGACCGAACGCGATGATCACCTCGATCGCACCGACGAAGTTGTCGAACAGCTGTGTCACCTCGGTACTGTTCTCCGTCGCGACCCCGGTCAGGCTGGCGAGATTAGACACGATGCGGCGGATCTGGCCATCCCGCTTGGCGGGGTCGTCGATGAGGGCCGCCGAGTCCTTGATGATGCCGGAGACATCACCTGCGGTTCCCTGCAGGTTCGCGGAGACCAGTTTGAGTGACTGCATGACAGCGTCGGTGTTACGGCCGTTGTCCCGCACGAGGTCGTCGGACAGGTTGCTGATCGAGTCCAGTGTCTGACTGACACCCAGCGGAGTCCTGGTGCGCGACAGCGGGATGCACTCGTTCGAGTCGTATCGCGCCCCGCCGGCGAACGGTTTCGAGAACTCGATCTGCCTCTCGGTGACGATCGACAGTGACACCAACGTCGCGCCCACATCCGAGGGCAGCGGAACGTTCTTGTCGATCTTCATGTCGACTCGCACGCCCGGCTGATCGCCGTTCTGGTGGATACCCGTGACGCTTCCGACCTTCTTGCCGAGCATCGCGACCGCGTTCCCCGGATACAACCCCGACGCGTCGCCGAAGTCGGCGCACAGCGCCCGTGTGTCGTCGGCAGCCGACGTCCGCGCCACCACCACGCCGACGATCACCACCACGAGCACGAGGACCGCGGCCAGAGGAAGCAGAAGTCGTCGCTGCATGTCTCTCAGCACCTCACATCACCACTCGGGATACACAGCCGCACCGCGGGTTCGGCGGCCGGGCCCCCGACCGGAGCGTCCAACAGAACGCTCAGTCGCCGGGATATCTGATCCACCTGCGACAGAGCATTTGCGTAGCCGGGCATCTGATCGGACACTTTGGTCAACAGTCCCTTGAACTCCTGCACCGACGGCTCGATCCCGTCCCGGTACGCGACGATGGGCCGGGTCAGCAGCTTGAACAGGCGCCGCAGGTAGTCGAACCCGTCGCGGACGTTCTGGATGTCGGGCCCCAGGGTGCGGGCGAGGAAGCTGAGTTGCCGGAGGAAGTCGACGAGGACCTGCTTCCGGTCGGCCAGAGCCGCCACGTACTCGTCGGAGAGCGCCACCGTCTTGTCCAGTTGCCCGTACTGGCGTTCGAGCAGGTCCATCAGGGCGCTCGAGTTTCGCAGCGCGTCGGGGATGTCGGTGTTCCCGTCGGAGAACGCGCCCTGGAGCAGCGACGCAGTCCTGCGCAGATCGACACCACGCACATCTCGGAACACCGGTGTCGTCGTTTCCAGCGTGCTGGAGATGTCGTAGGTGCTCCCCGTCTGGGTGAGGGGGATCGCTCGGTCCAGGTTCGCCGGACTGCGCCCCGGGTCGAGGTCCAGAACTCGCCCGCCGATGGGGGTGATGAGACGCACGTTCGCAGTTGCATCCGAACGCAAGGCCACAGAATTTGCCAGCCGGAACGTCACCGTGATGAATGTGCCGGTCAACTCGACGGTCGATACCTTGCCCTCGCGTATGCCGGCAATACGTACCTGATCACCCGGCTCCAACCCGCCGGTGTTGACCAGTTGAGCGGAATACGTGCGCTGACCCGGCGGCGCAACGTACACGACGCCCGCGATCACCAACCCGACCACGATGACCACCGTCACCACACCGGCGACGATCAGATCTCGCCGTCGTTCCGGGCGATGGTGCGGGCGGGTCCGAAACCACGACTTCACTGGCAGACCACCAATCGCTGTCCCATCAACGCGACCTGCGCCGTCCTCGGCAAGGTCATGGCTCCTCGAGAACACCCTGCGCCGGCTGCTGCGGGTGTGGCGTTCGACGCCGCGGAAAGAGCCTCGAGAACCGGCTTGAGCAGCACCGCGCCGTTCAGCAGCGCCTCGGAATCACCGGGCTCCCGGGACAGTCGGCCGTAGATGGCACCGAAGCTCGCGTCGTAGGTCGACTCCAGCTGCTCACCGCTGAGCACCGTCTTCGACAACGAGCGGTTCACCTCCCGGAGCGACGCACGGAGGCGGTCGCTCACCCGGCTGAAAGCGTCGACGATCGACCCCAGTTTGTCGATCAACTCGACGAGTTGGGCGGAGCGACCCTTCAGCTGGTCGGACACCTGACCGAGACTCGTGACGATGTTGGTGATGATCGACGTTCTCTGCGTCCCGTAGGCGGTGATGTTCGCGACCTGCCGCATCACCGGTGCGATACCGCGGCCATCCCCCTGGGCGACACGCAGCAGGTTGGACTGCAATTCGTTGATCTCGTTCGCGTTGAGCGTGTCGAACACCGGCTTGAAGCCGTTGAACAGCGTCGACACATCGAACGAGGGGATCGTCTTGTCCAGAGCCACTTGGGCGATCGAGTTCGCCGACGAGCCCTGCGCAGCGCCGACGAGTTCGACATACCGCTGGCCGAGAAGATTCTGGTAGCGGACTGCCGCGGTGGTCTGCGGTGTGATCGACACGTTGTCGTCGAGGTCGAACCGGACGACTGCAGTCGAACCTCTCAGCTCGACGTCGGTGACATATCCGACCTTGACACCTGCCAGGCGCACACCGTCGCGTGGCTTCAGTCCCGAAGCGTCGGAGAAGACCGCCGAGCGCTGATGCATCGACCCGTCGCCCGACGGTTGGAGCAGCGCGACGATCGTGTACGACAGGACGCCGATCACCGCGACGAAGGCGACGATCTTGAGAATCGTCGGTGTGATGGATCGAAGTGTCATCGCGTGGGCCCTCCCATCCCCAACGCACTCTGCAGTGCCGGCGAGGTCTGGACGACCAACGCGAGCTGCAGCTGAGCGCGCCCACCGACCATCGGCGTCGCCTTGTCGATGCCGTCGAGGACCTGCGGGATGGTGTAAACGGTCCGCACCAACCCCGAGGCCGAGCGAGCGACCGGCCTGGCGAGGTCGAGTCCGACGTCGAGCAGCGAGCTCAGTGCCGGGTAATTCTTGGTCAGCAGGCCGCCCAGCGCACCGAACAAGACTTTTCCGGTGTCGTTCAGGTTGCTCTTCGTGCGGGCGATGTTCTGCTGTGAGGCAAAGAAGTCTGCGATGTCCACGTTCTTCAGCACGCCAGGTACAAATGGCGTCATGAAGTCGGCGACACCGTTGGACAGGTCGGCAGCGATGGCGAGGTCGGCGCCCACCGGCCGCCGTTGAACCTCTCGTGTCAGCTGCGCGATCTCGAACACGAGCTTGCCGGTGTCCGCGAGCGTCTGTGAGTCGTCGACCACGAACTTCACCACGGCGTTGAACGACGGCTGATCAAGCGCCTCGACAAGGGTGGAGATCTTGCGGATCAGGGTCGAGACCGACGTCTGTTCAGATTGCTGTCGGTTCACGTACACCGTGCCGCCGTTGCGCACGCGCGGTCCGCGGCCCGGATCGAGGATCTCCAGCGCGGTGGGCCCCAGCGCGTTGGCGGACGTGTAGTTCACGCTCAACCCTTGTCGTAACTGCAAGTCGTCGCGCGAGCCCGTGAAGTCCACCGTGAGTGTGGCTCCGCGATCACGGACCACGACATCGGAGACCTTTCCCACGGTGTATCCGAGGTACTTCACCTCCGAACCGCTCTTCAGGCCGTCGCCGATCGTGTCCGTGTTGATCGTCAGCGTCGACGTGTCGGTGTAGTCGCCGTTCGCGTTCCCGATGAGGAAGTACGCCGCGATCACCCCGACGACGATGAGGATGAGGCCGCGAACGATCAGGCTCCGGCGCGACGGAGCGCGGCCAGACGGGTCTTGAAACACTGCCACCTGATCGCCGCCTATCCCGAGATCCGCACGCCGGAGTCGAATCCCCACATCAGGAGAGTCAAGATCATGTCCTCCACGACGATGATGATGAGACTGCTGCGGATCGCCCGCCCCGACGCTCTGCCGACGCCCTCGGCCCCACCGGTCGCGTAGTAACCCTGGTAGCTGTGCACGATGACCACGGAGACCACGAACACGAGGACCTTGATGAGCGAGAAGACCAGGTCCTGCGGTTTGAGGAACTCGTTGAAGTAGAAGTCGTACGTGCCTGCGGACTGACCGTGGACCTGGGTGACGACCAGCTTGGCTGCGAAGAAGCCGAGGATGAGGGTCACGATGTAGAGCGGGATGACTGTCGTTATTGCTGCGACGACACGGGTGCTCACCACGAACGGGATCGGCCGGACAGCCATCGACTCCAATGCGTCGATCTCCTCGGCGATGCGCATCGACCCGATCTCCGCGGTGAGCCGGCACCCAGCCTGTGCCGCGAACCCTATACCGGCGATGATGGGTGCGAGTTCGCGCGTGTTGGCGTAGGACGACAGGAAGCCTGTCAGCGACCCCATCCCCACGAGGTCCAGCGACGCGTATCCCTGGATGCCGATCGACGCGCCGACCGCGATGCCCAGGATGGCGAGCACGATGGCGGTGCCACCTCCGACGAGTACCGCACCGCGTCCCCACGCGAACTCCTGGATGTAGAGCATCGTCTGACGTCGATAGGAAGTGGCGACGTGCTTGATGCCGACAGCCGAGTCGATCACGAAGGTGCTCACGTGCCCCAGCTGTGCGGGTATGTCGGCAAGAGGACCCACTACTCGATCGAAGGACCGAGTGAACGCCGCGAATCTACTGGATGGAACGGTGGTCACGCGATGGTCCTCATCCGATGGTCTGCGGGATGAACATGGTGGTGAGCTGGGTGATGAACACGTTGATGACGAAACATGCGACCACACCGAGCACCACGGTCGCGTTGACCGAGGTGGCCACCCCCTTCGGTCCGCCCTTCGTCGACAACCCGCGGTGACACGCGATGGAGACCACCACGAGACCGAAGATCAAGGACTTCACGAGCGCCACGACGATGTCGGTGACCGACGCGAAGGACGCGAACGAGGCGACATAGCTACCGGCCGTGATGCCCTGGACGTTGACGCTGATGAGGTACCCGGCCAAAAGCCCGGTGAACACGATCAGCATGCACAGCAGCGGGGCGACGAACAGTACCGAGACGAATCGCGGGGCCACGACGCGACGGATCGGGTTTAGCCCGATCGTTTCCATCGCCGCGATCTCCTCCCTGATCGTGCGTGCGCCCAGATCGGAGGCGATCGCCGAACCGGCCGCTCCGCCGAGGAGGAGCGCGGTGACGATCGGCGCTCCCTGCTGGATGATCCCCAGGCCGCCGGCGGCACCCGCGATGGACGTCGCGCCGACCTGCTGGGTGAGACTGCCGACCTGGACCGACACGATCACTCCGAAGGGAACCGCCACCAGAATGGCCGGGAGCGTGGTGACGGTGATCACAAACCACGTCTGCGTCACGAACTCACGGAACGGGAAGCGCGCGGCGACGATGTCGCCGATCGCCCATCGAAGTGCTTGCCCGGCGAGGCCGATGGTGCTGCCGAATGTCACCGCACCGTCGACCGCGCGGTCACCGATTCCAGTGGTGATCACCGTCTCCCGTCGTCTCGATAGTGGACCAGGTCACCCTGGAATGCGTTCAGCACAGTATCAGGTACTTGGCGTATTACCTACGTTCTCACAAATCGGTCCCGCGGCCGCCGCATTTCGACGAGCCGGTACCGGAGTCGGCGACATCAGTCTGCGAAGGCGCTTCGCCGTCGTCGGCTACCGTGATGGCGCATGAAGGCCCATCGCTATGTTCCCAACCCCGTGCTGCAGCTGGTGATCGACAGACCCCGCATGGCGGTTCCGCGGACATATCTGTTGTCGCGCCGGCGATCTCGAGCAGACGACTTGAGCGGACAATCCGTGTTGGTGACCGGCGCCTCGTCAGGTATCGGCGCCGCGACGGCAGCGAGTCTCGCGCGGCGCGGCGCGCACGTGCTCGTGGCATCGAGACGCACCAGCGAGTTGGACGATGTCGTCGCACGCATACATCGCGACGGAGGAAGTGCATCCGCCTGGCCGGTCGACTTGTCCGATCGTGTCGCCACCGAACGGATGATCGGGGACGTGCTCGACAAACACGGGTGCCCCGACATCGTCGTCAACAACGCAGGCCGGTCCATTCGTCGACATGTGCTCGAGTCGACCGGCCGTCTCCACGACTTCGATCGCACGCTGGCGCTGAACTATCTCGCGCCCGTTCAGTTGACACTCGGATTCCTTCCGGCGATGAAGGAACGGGGCCGCGGACACTTCATCAACGTGTCGACCTGCGGGATTCCTATAGGCGCCATGCCGATGTTCTCGGCATATGCGGGTTCAAAGGGGGCCTTGACGGCATTCAGCAGGGCAGTTGCCTCCGACCTGCGCGGAACCGGGGTCGCGGTGACCCTCATCTACTTCCCCCTGGTCAGGACCGCGATGATCGCGCCCACCGCCGACTACGCTGAGGCCCCGGCGATAACTCCCGAGGCAGCCGCCGACTGGATCGTTCACGCGGCCTCGCGGCGCGGCGCGGAGGTGATCCCGGTGATGGCATCGTTCATGCGAGGCCTCGGCGCTGTGTCGCCGGTGGCTGCGGACTGGCTTGCCGCCAGAGGCGCACCCTGACACGAGGGGCGTGCGCCGTCCTGCCGATCATTCCCGAGTGGACCCTGAACCGCCTCGACGCTGGCGGGCGAATTCGGCGAGGACGACACCGGCTGCGACCGATGCGTTGAGGCTCTCCACCTCGCCGGCCATCGGGATCGACAGGATCGAGTCACACGACTCGCGGACCAGCCGCGACAGTCCCTTGCCCTCGGAACCGACCACGACGACGGTCGGACCGGTGCCGTCGTAGTCGTCGAGCGTGGTGTCGCCGTCGGCGTCGAGGCCGACGAGCTGCGCCCCACCGGCGGCCCAGTCCTTCAGCGTGCGGGTGAGGTTGGGGGCCTGCGCGACCGGAAGACGTGCTGCGGCACCGGCACTGGTGCGCCAGGCGACCGCGGTGACGCTCGCGCTGCGGCGCTGCGGGATCACGACACCATGGCCACCGAACGCGGCGACGGACCGGATCACGGCACCCAGGTTGCGGGGGTCGGTGATGTTGTCGAGCGCGACGAGCAGCGGCGGGGTGCCGCTGTCGACGGCGGCGCGCATGACGTCGTCGGGATGGGCGTACTCGTAGGCCGGCACCTGCAGCCCGACGCCCTGGTGCAATCCGTTGACGCTGAACCGATCCAGCTCGCCCCGGCTCGCCTCGAGGATCGCGATGCCCTTGTCGCCGGCGATCGCGACGGCCTCGGACACCCGCTCGTCTGTGTTGCCACCGACCTGGACGTACAGCGCCGTCGCGGGCACGCCCGCGCGCAGGCACTCGACGACGGGGTTGCGCCCGACGACGTACTCGGGACCGTCCTCCTCACGACGACGCGCCGCGGGCCGTCCGGTCCGACCGGTGGGCGCAGCCTTCTTCGCCGCCTTGGCCCGCTTGTGCGCGACGTGGTACGGCCTGTCCTCGGCTTTCGGTGTGGCGCCGCGACCCTCGAGTCCGCGACGGCGGTTGCCGCCGGACCCGGCGACCTGCCCCTTCTTCGACCCGGTCTTGCGGACCGCGCCCTTGCGCTGCGAGTTGCCGGCCATCACTGCCCCTTCAGGTTCCACTGCGGGCCGTCGGCGGTGTCGGTGACCTCGACACCGGCCGCGGCCAATCGGTCGCGCACGGCGTCAGCGGTGGCGTAGTCCTTCTCGGCGCGCGCGGTGGTGCGCCGCTCGAGTTCCGCGCGGACGAGGACGTCCAGCGCGGACATGGCCTGCGAGCCGTCCCCGGCGCTCTCCCACCGGGGATCCAGCGGGTCGACACCGAGCACGGCGGTCATCGCCCGGACGGACGACGCCGCGTCGAGGGCGCCCCGCGCGTCACCGGCCTCGGCGACCGAATTGCCGTGGCGCACCGCGGCGTGGATCTCGGCCAGCGCGGCGGGCACCCCGAGGTCGTCGTCGAGGGCGGTGGCGAATCCGTCTGTGACCGAACCGATCTGCACGTCGGCGAAGCGCGAGCGCACACGGTGGACGAAGGACTCGATCCGACGGTATCCCGCGGCGGCCTCGGTGAGCGCGCCGTCGGAGTACTCCAACATCGACCGGTAGTGCGCGCTCCCCAGGTAGTAGCGGAGCTCGACGGGTCGCACGCGCTGGATCATCGCCGGGATGGACACGACGTTGCCGAGCGACTTGCTCATCTTCTCGCCACCCATGGTGACCCAGCCGTTGTGCAGCCAGTACCGCGCGAAACCGTCACCGGCGCCGTGCGATTGGGCGATCTCGTTCTCGTGGTGCGGGAAGATGAGGTCCATCCCGCCGCAGTGGATGTCGAACTCGGCGCCCAGCAGCGAGGTCGCCATCGCCGAGCACTCGAGATGCCAGCCCGGCCGTCCCGGACCCCACGGCGTCGGCCACGACGGCTCACCGGGTTTCGCGGCCTTCCACAGCGTGAAGTCACGGTCGTCGCGCTTGCCCGTGCCAGCGCTCTCGCCCTGGTGGACGTCGTCGAGGCGATGTCCTGACAGCGCCCCGTAGTCCGGGAGGCTGCGGACGTCGAAGTAGACGTTGCCGTCGGCCGCGTACGCGTGGCCGCGGTCGATCAGCCGCTCGATGTAGGTGACCATCTGGGTGATGAACCCGGTCGCCCGCGGCTCGGCGGACGGCGGCAGCACCCCGAGCGCGTCGTAGGCCGACGAGAACTCCCTCTCGTGCGTGGCCGCCCACTCCCACCAGGGCCTGCCGGCGTCGGCGGCCTTGGTGAGGATCTTGTCGTCGATGTCGGTGACGTTGCGGACGAAGCGCACGTCGAGACCGGAGTGCGCGAGCCACCGGCGGAGGATGTCGAACGCGATGCCGCTGCGGACGTGCCCGATGTGCGGGACGCCCTGCACCGTCGCGCCGCACAGGTAGACCGACGCCTCGCCCGCACGCAGCGGCTCGAAATCGCGCAGCTCACGCGCGGCGGAGTCGTACAGGCGAAGGGTCACGTGCGGCGATCCTACTGGAGGACCGCGCTCAGCAGTCCCCGCCGGACTCGTATCCCCGCAGGGCATCGACCTTCGCCGCCGAGGCGCTCGACTGGTCGAAGGTGTACTCCAGCCACTCCTTGGCGAGCCGACGGGCCAACTCGACGCCGACGACGCGCTGTCCGAAGCACAGGACCTGCGCGTCGTTCGAGAGCACCGACCGTTCCACCGAGAAGCTGTCGTGGGCGGTCACGGCGCGGATCCCGGCCACCTTGTTGGCACTGATCGCCATCCCGAGCCCGGTCCCGCACACCAGCAGGGCCCGGTCGGCCTCACCGTCCGCGACCATCCGAGCCGCCGCCACCGCGACGTGCGGGTACGCGGTGTGGTCGGCGTCTCCGGACACCCCGACGTCGGTGACCACCTCGACACGGCCGTCGGCCTCGAGGTCCCGCTTGAGGATCTCCTTGTACTCCAGACCGGCGTCGTCGGCACCGACGACGATCCGGAACTTCTCGCTCATCGCGGACCTCCTGTGGTGTGGGTGGCCAGTTCGGACGCGACGGTCTGCGCGCACATGGCCAGGGACGTGGCGCCGGCGTCGGGGGTGCCGACGCTGCGCTCGGCGAGCGGTCGGGCGCGGCCGACGCGGGGCCGCAACTGCGCGGTGTCCGCGGCCGCGGTGGTGGCGACCTCGGCGGCGTGTGTCCACGCCTCCTGCCACGGGCTGCCGTCGGCGAGACCACGCTCGAGGTCGTCGACGAACGGGCCGAGGGCGTCGAGCATCGTCTTGTCCCCCGGCGCGGCACCGCCGAGGGCGATGAGCGCGTCGTACCCGTCGCGCACGCCCTGCGCGATGGCCGTGCCGTCGGGCCTGCCGGTGTCGCCGAGGGCCGCGCCGATCGCGGTGAGCATCGCTCCCCAGAGCACGCCGGATGTGCCGCCGGCCTGCGACGCCCACGCCGATCCGGCGGCGGCCAGTGTCGACGACGGACCGGCGCCCGCCTCGACCGCCTCGTCGGCGGCCCGCGCGCCCGCCGAGGATCCCTTGACCATCCCGCGGCCGTGGTCGCCGTCGCCGGCGACGGCGTCGATGCGGCCGAGCTCGTCCTCGGCGTCGGCCAGCATCGCGGCCATCGCTCTCAGCGTCCGCGCGATGCGGGCCGCCGCGTCGCGACCGTCGTCGTCGGACAGCAGCGACGGGTCGACGGTCTCGGTGGTGGCGGAGTCGTCGGCGGATCGCCGCTCCCCGCGATCCGTCACCGCGACGCCCTTGCGGTACGCCGGCGTGTCGGCGGGCGCGGTCCACAGACGTTCGAGTTCCTCGTCGAGCCACATCACCGTCAGCGAGCACCCGGCCATGTCGAGGCTGGTGACCAGCTCACCGACCTCGGGCTCCACTATGGTGTACCCGCGCTCGCGCAGCAGGCGCGCGACGCTCCCCCACACGACGAACAGCTCCTCGTACTTGGTGCGTCCGAGACCGTTGAGGATCACGGCGATCCGTCCGGTGCGGTCGGCGGGCTCCTCGGCCAGCACGCCGTCGACGAGGGTGCGGGCGAGGTCTGCGGCCGTCGGCAGAGGTTCGTCGGACACGCCGGGCTCGCCGTGGATGCCGAGGCCGACGCCCATCTGTCCCACGGGCACGGTGAACAGGGGATCGCTCGCGCCGGGCATGGTGCAGCCGTCGAAGGCGACACCGAGGGTGCGGGTGGCGTCGTTGGCGGCACGCGCCACGCGAACGACCTCCGCGAGATCGGCGCCCTCCTCCGCAGCGGCCGACGCGCACTTGAACACCGTAAAGTCCCCGGCGATGCCGCGTCGCCGCGGTTCCTCACCGACCGGCGCGCTGGCGACGTCGTCGGTGACCGCGACGTACTCGGCGTCGATCCCCTCCGACCGCAGCTGCGTGACCGCGAGGCCGAAGTTCATGACATCCCCGGCGTAGTTGCCGGTGGTGAGCAGCACGCCCGCGTCGGAGTGCGCGGCCCGCGCGACCGAGGTCGCGTCGTCGGCCGACGGCGAGGTGAAGATGTTACCCACCACGGCACCGTCGGCGAACCCGGGACCGACGACGCCGCAGAAGGCCGGGTAGTGCCCGGACCCGCCGCCGACCACCACCGCCACCTTCCCGCGCGGGGTGGTCGTCGCGCGCACCACGCCTCCCCGCACGCCCGCGACACGGTCGGCGTGGACGTCGAGGAAGCCGGTCAGCATGTCGTCGGTGAACTGCGCCGGGTCGTCGTGCAGGCGGGTCACCGTAGACGCTCCCCACTCGACGCGTCGAAGAGGTAGACGCGTTCGGCCGGGGCGTCGACGACGACGCGGTCCTCGGCGGACCACGTCTGCTCGGGCGGCGTCGCGACGACGATGCCCTCCTCGCGCCCGGGCACGGTCGCGGTGGCGAGGCCGAACTCGAGCAGATGCTCGAAGTACGCGACGGTGGCGGAGACACCCGATGTCGCCGCGGCCGGTACACCCGTACCCTGCGTCTCGTCCGCAGCGCGGACGGTCGCGTCCTGGGGACGGATCCCGACCGTCACCGCGGTGCCGTCGGCGACGGACTCGACGGTGGTCGCCAGGGCCCCACCACCCGAACCGATCTCGACGACGACGCGACCGTCGCGATGCCGCGCCACGCCCGGGAGGACGGTGATCGCGGGCTCGCCGACGAACTGCGCGACGAAGAGGTTGGACGGGTCGTCGAAGACCTCGTCGGGGGTCCCGAACTGCTGCACCACACCGCCGTCCATCACGGCGAGACGGTCGGCGAGCGAGAGCGCCTCCACCTGGTCGTGGGTGACGACGATCGTGGTGTAGCCGAACTCGCGCTGCAGCACCTTGAGTTCGCGGCGGACCCGCTGACGCGCGGACGCGTCGAGGTGGCTCAGCGGCTCGTCCAGCAACAGCACCGGCGGGTTCCGCACGAGCGCACGCGCCAGGGCGACGCGCTGCTTCTGACCGCTCGACAACCCGGCCGGGCGGAGGTCCATCATGTCGGTCATCTCGAGGCGCTCGGCGATGGCGTCGACCTTGGCGGCGGCGTCGGGCACCTTGCGGGCCTTCAGCCCGTAGAGGAGGTTCTCGCGCACCGACATCGGCGGATAGAGCGCGTAGCTCTCGAAGCCGACGCCGACGCGTCGCTGCGCCGCCGGCATCTGCGAGACCTCGGTGTCGCCGATGCGGATCGACCCGCTGGTCACCGTCTCCAGACCCGCGATCATCCGCAGCGTCGTGGTCTTCCCGCAGCCGGACGGTCCGAGCAGCGCGATCAATTCGCCGGGCTCGATGGCCAGGTTCAGTCCCTTGACGGCGCGGAACTCCTCCCGCCCCCGGGCCGAGTAGGTCTTCACCAGGTCCGACAGGGTCAGACTCTGCGCGCCCTGTGTCACCTGCTCGCCGCCGCGACGGCGTTCGGACAGGATGCTCATGCGAGTGCCTCCATGCTGCTGGTCCGCACGGCGTCGAGCCGGGCGGTGTCCTCGCCGCCGGAGCCGGCGGCGAAGAGGTGGATGTCGTCGGGGGCGACGGTCAGCGTCACCTCGGATCCCTCGCCGACCCCGGAGCGACTGGAGACGAGCACGACGACCTGCTCGCCGCCCGCCTGCACCGTGAGTTCGACGTTGCGACCGAGACGTTCGGCAAGCAGGACCCGACCACGGATTCCCTCCGCGGATCCGTCCCCGACGGACAGGTCGCACGGACGCAGCCCGACGCGCACACGGTCGCCCCGCGACACCTGCGCACCGGCGGGAACCGCGAGGTCGACGCTGCCGTCGCCGAGGCGGAACGTCGCGCCCCCGTCACCGGCGTCGACCACCGCGTCGAGCAGGTTCATCTCCGGCTGACCGAGCGCCCGGGCGACGAACGTGTCCGCCGGACGTCGCCAGATCTCCTGCGGTGTACCGATCTGCACGAGCTCGCCCTCTCGCATGACCGCGATGCGGTCACCGAGGGCGAGGGCCTCCTGGTAGTCGTGCGTGACGTACACCGTCGTGGTGTTCGACATCTGGCCGAGCTGCTTGAGCTCGGCGCGCATGGCCGCGCGGAGCTTCGCGTCGAGATGGCTCAGCGGCTCGTCGAGCAGGTAGACGTCGGCCGGGCGCACCAGCACTCGGCCGAGGGCCACACGCTGCCGTTGCCCGTTCGACAGCTCCCGCGGGAACCGCTGCAGCAGATGGTTGATGCCGAGGGTGGTGGTCACCTGGTCGATGCGCTCGCCCCGCTGGGCCGACGAGTACTTGCCCGTGCGACCGGATTTGAGCGGCGACGCCAGGTTCTCACTGACCGTCTTCTGCGGGTAGAGCGCATAGCTCTCGAACGCCATCGCGACGTTGCGGTGATACGGCTCCACCCGGGTCATGTCGACACCACCGATGTGCACCGAACCGGCGTCGACGTCGACGAGCCCGGCGATCGACTTGAGAGTCGTCGTCTTCCCCGCCCCGCTGGGGCCGAGGATGACGAAGAACTCGCCGTCGGCGATGTCGACGGAGATGTCGGACACCGCTGTCGTCTTTCCGTAGGTCTTGCGCAGTCCGCGCAGTTCCATTGTGGCCATCAGGATTTCACCGCTCCGAAGGACAGGCCCCGCACGAGGTACCGCTGGATGGTCAGCGCCAGGACCAGCGGGGGCAGGGCTGCGATCACCGCCGCCGCGGCGGTGAGGTTGTAGTAGGCCTGGCCGCCGCCACCGAGGAACTTGGTGATGGCGACGGTGACCGTGCCGGCGTTGCTGTCGGCGAGGATCAGCGGGAACACGTAGTTGTTCCAGGCGAAGATGAACGCCAACAGCGCGGCGGCCGCGATGCCGGGGCGCACCATCGGCAGCGCGACCATGACGAACGCGCGGCTGCGGGTGTACCCGTCGAGGAGGGCGGCCTGCTCGAGGTCCTCGGGGAGATCCTGGAAGTAGGACCGCAGGATCCACACGACCAGCGGCATCGTCACCAACTGCAGCACCCAGATCATGCCGACCTTGGTGTCGAACAGACCCACCTGGTTGTAGATGACGAACAACGGGACGATCACCATCAGCTCCGGGGCGAACCGGAACGAGAGCATCTGGAACATCAGGTCGTCGCTGCCGCGGTACTTCCACCGACCGGCCGCGTAGGCCGCGGGGATGCCGATCACCAGCGAGACGATCACCGCGCCACCACAGTTGAGGACGCTGGTCCACAGCGACGCGGTGAAGTCGACGCTGGTCATCCGCTCGCCCTTGCTCGAGAGCACGGTGGCGAAGTTCGACCACGTCGGGCTGAACGAGAAGTACGTCGTGGTCTGCTCGGCCGAGTTCTTCAGCGCGAGGATCACCATCCACGCGATCGGGAACAGCGAGAAGACGAACCACACCAGGAGGGTGAGGTCGGCTGCGACCGACCCGCCGGTGATTCGCTTGCGACCGGGCAGCAGCTCCTCTCGACGCGGGAGGTGCGGCTTGGGGACACGAATGCCGGCCATCAGGACTCCGCTCCGGCAGCACGACGCTGCGCCTTGCCCAGCACGCCCACGAGGATGCGTGCGGTGATGAACACGAGGATCCAGAGCAGCAGCATGTAGGTGCTGCCGCGGGAGTAGTCGAGGTTGATGATCGAGTCCTCGAACGCACCGATCTGCAGGGTGCGGGTCGCGACACCCGGGCCACCCGCGGTGAGGACGTAGATGTGGTCGAACACCTTGAGGTTGTCCATGAACCGGAAGATGACGGCCACCAGGATGTACGGCCAGATCATCGGCAGCATCAGCTTTCGGAACATGTAGAACCACCCGGCGCCGTCGATCTCGGAGGCCTCGAACGGCTCCTTCGGCAGCGACCGGATGCCGGCGAGCACCAGGATCGCGACGAACGGGGTGAAGATCCAGATGTCGACGAGGATCACCGAGAACAGCGCGTTCGACTTCGACAGCCAGTCGAACGTGCTGCCGAGACCGAAGACGTGGTTGAGGATGCCGAACTGCGGGTTGAACATCAGCTTCCAGATCACGCCCGCGATGACGGGCGCGATCATCAGCGGCAGGATGAGCACCTTCTCGAAGATCTTCCCGACGATGCTGGACCTGTTGAGCAGCAACGCGAGTCCCACGCCGAGGAGCGTCTCGAGGAGCGTCGCACCGACCGCGAAGACCGCGGTGGTGCGCACGCTCGACCAGAAGATCTCGTCCCCGAGGACGGACTTGAAGTTGTCGAACCACACGAAGACCGGGTCGGGGTTGACCGCGGCGTAGTTCAGGAACGCGTAGTAGGCGCCCACCACGAACGGGTAGAGGATGCCGATGACGATCGCCACCGCGGGGAGCGACAGCAGGTAGGGCCGGAGCCGTCGGCGCCAGGAGGGCACCTCCGGCAACGACCTGCCGGGCACCGGATCCGGTGCGGCGGAGGACGCCTCGGTGGGCGTCGACGTCTGGGTTGACATGGTGGTCCCGCCCTCTACAGGTTGACTTTGGACGTGTTGGTCTTGGCCAGGCTGTTCAGCCGCGACTGCGCGTCGTCGCCGCCGTAGATGTCCTGGAGCGCCACCGCCCAGTCCTTCGTCGTGTCGAAGAACTTCTTCTGCGGGGTGAACTGGATCTTCGACGAGCCGATGACGGTCTCGAAGGTCTCGAGGTAGCCGGGCTGGTTCGCCGCGATGCGCGTGAACGTGGTGTCGAACACCGACTTCCGTACGGGATCGGCGTAGATGCCGCCCTCGACGGCCTTGTTCATCGACTCCTTGCCGGTCGCCCACTGCATGAACAGCCAGGCCGCGGGCTTGCGCTTCGAGCGGGCGTTCATCGCCCAGCTCCACGTCCACAGGTTCGTCCGGTAGTTGCCGTCGGGCCCGGCGGGGCCCGGGTACCAGCCGAGGTTGCCGGCCTCCTTGCTCGCGCCCGGCTTGTTCTTCGGGTACGTCGCGGAGTCGGCGTCGTAGACCATCATCGCGGTCCCGTCGCCGAGATCACCGGTGGCCTGCGGGTAGTCGTAGGTGGTCCACGACGTCGGCCCGGCAGCCTTCTGCATCTCGGTCCACTTCTTCGTGAACTCGACCGCCTTCGGGCTGTTCATCTCCGCGATGAGGTCGGAGCCCTGGACGCGGTAGTCGACGGCGCCCTCACGCGTGTACTGCGTCATGAAGCCGGGGTGGATGGTCGCCCACGACTTCGACCCGCGGGTGGCGATGCCGTAGCGGTTCTCCGACCGGTCGGTGAGATCGGTGGCGAGCTGGATGAAATCGTCGAACGTGGTCGGGAGCTTGATGCCGCGGCGGTCGAAGTAGGCCTTGTTGTAGGCGACGACGTTGTTCTCGAAGCCCCACGGGATGGCCCACTGGCCGCCCGAGCCGATCGGGTTGCCGAGCTCGAAATCCCACCGCGTGGACTGTCGCAGGCCTTCGAAGATGTCCTCGAAGTCGTACCCCTGGTTCGTCGCCGAGGCGTTGGCGATCCACGGGCCGAGGTCCTCGAGCCACCCGGGCGGGCCGTACTGCCAGATGAAGTAGGCACCGAGCATGAAGCAGTCGTGTTTGCCGGTACCACCGGCGAGTTCGGTGTTCAGCTTGGTGAAGTAGTCGGCCTCGGGGACGAGATCGACCTTCACCTCGATGCCGGTCAGTTCGGTGAACTCGGCCAGCAGCGGCTGGTACGAGAGCTGGTACGGGTGCGGGGTCTGCAGGATCGAGAGCGTCTGGCCCTTCTGGCTCTTCCAGTCGAACGCCCCCGTGACCGCCGACGCGCCGTTGGGCTCGTTCACGCGACCGCCGATACCGCAGGCACCGAGGATCGGCACCGTCGCCGCCGCGGCACCCGCGATGCCTATCGCGCGCAACACGTCCCGGCGCGAGAAGCGCCGGTCCATCGGGGATCCCTGCGACGCCATCAGACCGCCGCCTCGGGGATGAGGGAGACCTTGACCGACTCCCGGCCGGACCCGACCATGTCGAGGCCCTTCTGGAACTCGGCGAGCGGGAACTGGTGCGTGCAGATCTCGTCCATCGGGAGGCGTCCCGACTCGATCATCGCGATCGCCGCGGGCCAGCAGTTCGGTCCGAGGTGAGCACCGAGGACGTCGAGCTCCTTGTCGTCGCTGATGATGCTCCAGTCGACGGACGCCTCACTGCCGAAGACGCCGTACTCGACGTAGCGACCGAGCTTGCGGAGGATGTTCAGCCCCTGCCCCACGGCCGACGGGTGGCCGGTGCCCTCGAGGTACACGTCGGCGCCGTAGCCCTCGGTGAGGTCGCGGACGATCGCGATCGCGTCCTCCTCGGCGATGTTGATCGTCAAATCGGCACCGCACCTCGTCGCGAGCTCGAGCTTCTCCGGTGCCATGTCCAGGGCGATGACGCGCATGGGGTTCTTGGACTTCGCGCCGGCGATCATGCCGAGGCCGATGGGGCCGCAGCCGGCGACGACGACGGTGTCCTCGAACTGGATCCGCGCGCGCTCGACGGCGTGCAGCGAGCACGAGAGCGGCTCGGCGAACGCGGCGTGCTGTGGGGCGATGTCACCGGGGACCTTGTGCACCAGGGCCTCGGCAGGGAACACCATGTACGACGCCATCGCGCCGGGGGTGCGGCGCTTGAATCCGTAGAGGTCGTGCGGTGCGCACATGTGGTACTCGCCGCGACGACAGAAGCGGCACTCCCAACACGGCACGATCTGCTCGGAGACCACCCGGTCACCCACGGCGATGCCCCAGCGCCGCGCGGCGGCATCGTCGAGCTGCACGACGCGACCGGCGAACTCATGGCCGGGGATCACCATGGTCTCGGCCCAGGCGGGACGGTTCTCGTCACCCCAGAACTTGGCGGCACCGTGGTAGCACTTCAGGTCGCTCGCGCAGATGCCGACCGCCTCGACGGCGACCAGGGCCTCCCCGGGGCCGGGTGTGGGCACGACCACCTCCTCGAGCCGGTAGTCCTCCGGCCCGTGGCACACCACGGCCTGCATCTTCTCGGGGATCTCGCTCATGTCTTCTCCTCGCGCGGTGAGCCGCGTCATGCGTCACCGGATCTGTGGTGGCAGTCACATTAACGACGGCGCATCCCTCGCGCAAGCAAATGTTCAGAACACCTGTTCATGTTGGCGGGTGTCGTGAACACATGCTCACGGCATCCGCCGCGGTGCCATACTCATCGCCATGGCCCTGCCCGACCCCGGCGTCTACGACCCGGCGCTGCTCTATGCGGCAGCACGCCTCTACTACGAGGAGGACGCCACGCAGGCGGAGGTCGCGGCCCGTCTCGGCACCAGTCGAGCGACCGTCTCGCGACTGCTCGCGGAGGCGAAGAGGTGCGGGATCGTACGCATCGAGGTGGTGCCGCCCGGGTCCGACCTGCCCGCCGACGAACTCTCCCGTCGCGTCGCCGACCTGCTCGGACTCGAGTCGGTGTACCTCTCCCCCGCACTGCCGCCCACCTCGGGACGGTCGGCCGTCGACGTGATGGGCGGGACCCTGGCACCGGCGGTGGCCCGTGCACTGTCCGAGGCCGGGCTCGCACCGGGCGACGTGCTGCTCGTCTCGTCGGGACGGACCGTCTACGAGGTGTCCCGGTTCGACCTCACGCCGCTCCCGGGTGTGCTCGTCGCACCGACGGTCGGCGGCAACGACCAGCCCGAGGAGTGGTACCAGACCAACGAGATCACCCGTCGCGTCGCCAATCGCGTCGGTGGCCGGGCGACCTACCTGTTCGCGCCGGCGCTCCCGGGCCCGAACCTGCACCCCTCCCTGCTGCAGGACCCGAGCATCCAACGGGTTCTCGACCTGTGGCCGCAGGCCCGCTGCGCCCTGATGGGCATCGGCGCACCACCTCTCAGCCGCTCCGACATCCCACGGTTCGTCCCGACCGACTCCACGTCACTGCGACGTGCGGTCGGTGACGTGTGTTCGCGCTTCTACGACCGCGAGGGCGTCCCCGTCGGCTTCGAGGGCATCGACAGGCTCATCGCGATCGACCTCGAGATCCTGCGACGGATCCCGGTGACCATCGCCGTCGCGGTCGGGTCCGACAAGGTCGAGTCCATCATCGGCGGGGCGCGCGGCGGGTACTACCGCCGTCTGGTCACCGACCCGGCGACCGCCGGTGCCATCGTCGCCGCACTCCCCCAGGAGGTCATCGCGTGAGCGACATCCGTCTCGACGGCGCACGGACACTCGTCACCGGTGCGACCCGCGGGCTCGGCGCGGACATCGCGCGGGCGTTCGCGGCGGCGGGCGCACGGCTCGTGCTGTCCGGGCGCTCCGCCGACGACCTCGAGGCGCAGGCGACATCTCTTCGAGAGCAGTTCGACGTCGAGATCGCATGCTGCCCGGCGGATCTCGCCGCGGACGACGGCCCCGAACGTCTCGTCGCCGACGCGGTCGCCGCGTTCGACGGTCTCGACGTCCTGGTCAACAACGCGGGCGTGTCCCACCCGGCGTCGGTGCTCGATCTCGACGCCCCCGGCTTCGACGCGACCGTCGCCGTGAACCTGCGCGCCCCCGCACTGCTCGCCGCCGCTGTGGGCCGCGACATGGTGCAGCGCGGCATCCGGGGATCGATCGTCACCGTCGCCTCCGCGGCGGCGCTCACACCGCTGGCCGAGCACTACGCCTACTCGGCGACTAAGGCCGGTCTCGTGATGGCGACGAAGGTGCTGGCCCTGGAACTCGGTCCGCACGGCATCCGCGCGAACTCGGTGTGCCCCACGGTGGTCCTCACCGACATGGGCCGTCGGGTGTGGGGCGACGAGGCGAAGGCCGCACCGTTGATGGGTCGGATCCCGCTGCAGCGCTTCGCCGAACCGCACGAGGTGTCCGACGCGATCGTGTGGCTGGCGTCGGACGCCGCGTCGATGATCTCCGGCGTCGACCTCCCGATCGACGGTGGCTACACGTCGGCCTGACCCCTCGCCGAGGGCGGGTGCCACTCAGCGCTCGGAGATCCGCCCCAGGGCGTGGACGTGGGATCGCGTGGCCGGGTAGAGATCTCGCCACTGCGCATAGAGATCGTCGTACAACTCACGCACATTCGGGTTCGGGACGATCTCGCGCTCGAGGGTGGTCCAGTCGGTCTCCGGGGGCACCAGTCCGGTCCCGATGGCGGCGAGCAGCGCGTCACCGTAGCTCGCCCCGATGCCCTCCGCGGGGACCAACTGCGTGCGGCCCGTGACGTCCGACAGCGTCTGAGCCCAGATCGGGCTCCGCAGTCCGCCACCGACGGCGATGGTGCGCACCGTCGGGCTCGCCGCGTCGAAGCGTTCGAGGATGTGGCGGATGCCGAACGAGATGCCCTCGTACGCTGCGCGGAACAGGTGGCCGCGGGCGTGCCGCAAGGTCAGCCCGGCGAGCACACCGCGGGCGTCGGGATCGAAGACGGGCGTGCGCTCACCGGCGAGGTAGGGAAGGAACAGCAGGCCGTCGCTGCCGGGCGGCACCTCGAGCGCCTCGGCCATCAACTCGTCGAACGACGCGCCACCGGTGACGGTCTGCAGCCAGGTGGTCAGGCTGCCCGCGGTCGACGTGCCCGCGGCGAACGTCAGGCTGCCCGGCTCCACCCCGGCGGTGGTCCACAGCGCGGGATCGGTGTGGTAGCCGTCCAGGACCTGGACGCAGAACATCGTCGAGCCGTACATCAGCATGAGGTCGCCGGGCGAACGCGCCCCGACGGAGAACGCCTCGGCGTAGGCGTCGACGGTCCCCGCGACGACCGGCGTGCCCTCGGGGATGCCGGTCGCGACGGCGGCGTCGGCGGTGACCGTCCCGACGACGTCGCGCGGCCACACCAGTCGAGGCATCTCGAGGTGACCGCAGATGCGCTGCGTCCACTCGTCGTTCCACCGGAACTCCCGGGTGAGGTAGAGCGGGTCGCACTGGCTGGCGGTGTGGTGGTCCATCACGTACTCGCCGGTGAGTCTCGCCGCGACGAAGCTGTTCGACCCGTACCAGCGCCGCGCGGCGGCGAAGACCTCGGGTTCCTCCCTGCGGACCCACTCGATCTTCGGGCCCACGGCCTGGCTCGACAGGGCCGTGCCGGCCTGCTCGACGATGGCCTCGGCGCCGAGTTCCTCGGTCAGCGCGTCGATCTCGCGGTGTGCGCGGCTGTCGATGCCGTAGAGGATCGCGGGACGCAACGGCGTCCCGTCGGCGTCGCACAGCACGAGGCAGGGGCCGACACCACTCACACAGACCCCTGCGAGACGGGACCCGGCGGGCATCTGCGCCGTCAGTTCCTGTGCGACGGATCGGATCTCGGACCACCACAGGGCGTCGGCGTCGACCTCGGCCCAGCCGGGCCGGGGGAGCGAGATCTGGTGGGCCACGGTCCGGGAGGCGAGGACGACCCCGTCCGGGTCGACGAGGACGCCTTTCGTGCTCCCGGTGCCCATGTCGATGCCGAGCAACAGATCCACGCGCTCCACAGTAGGCGTCAGTCGTCGCGGGCGAGGAGCAACGCCGTCGCGACAGCCGCCACACCCTCGCCGCGCCCGGTCAGTCCGAGCCCGTCGGTGGTGGTCGCCGACACCGAGACCGGTCCGCCGGCGAGATCGGACAGCAGGCGCTGTGCCTCGTCGCGGCGGGGACCGATCTTGGGTCGGTTGGCGATGACCTGCACCGCCGCGTTGCCGACCGTCCATCCGGCGTCGGCGACGAGGCCGCGGACGTGGGTCAGCATGGTCGCGCCGTCGACACCGTCCCACTCGGGGCGACCGGTGCCGAACACGGCGCCCAGGTCACCGAGACCGGCGGCCGACATCAGCGCGTCGCACAGCGCGTGGATGCCGACGTCGCCGTCGGAGTGACCCTCGCAGCCGTCGGTGTCGGGGAAGTGGAGTCCGACCATCCAGCACGGCTTGCCCGGCTGGAACGGGTGTACGTCGGTGCCGATGCCGACCCGCATGCCGGTCACGGCGTCGCCGGCGCCGCGGCCGCACCCTGCTCGCACAGCATGCGTGCGAGCCGCAGGTCCCACTCGGTGGTGATCTTGAAGGCCATGAGGTCACCGTCGACGACGTGGACACCCATGCCCAACGCCTCGGCCAGACCGGCGTCGTCGGTGGCGTCGGCACCCGACGCGTGCGCCCGGGCGAGCGCCTCGGGCCGGAAGCCCTGTGGGGTCTGCACGGCGCGCAACGGCGAGCGATCGACGGTGGCGACCACCGTCCCGTCGACGTCGACGCGCTTCAGGGTGTCGGTGACGGGGACGGCGGGGATCACGGCATCGTGTCCGGACAGCACTGCGTCGACGACACGTGCGAACACCGCGGGAGGGGTGAGCGCCCTGGCGGCGTCGTGGACGAGCACGACGTCGGGTTCGGACGTCCCGGCGCCGACGGTGGCCGCAAGGCATGCGCGGACCGAGTCGCTGCGGACCGATCCCCCGACGACGACCTGGGCATCCGGGACGTCGGCGCGGGTGGCCGCGATCAGATCGGCCGGGACCGCGACGACGACGTGACCGACCCCGGCCGCGAGCACGCCGTCGACGCAACGCTGCAGGATGGTGCGACCGGCCAGGTCGACGAAAGCCTTGGGGATCCCCGCGCCGAGTCGAGTGCCCGACCCGGCGGCAGGGATCAGCGCCACCGTCGAGGCGGCGGAGGTCATGGTGTGTCGACCGTCAGGACGCGGCGGCGAGGACCTCGTCGAGGATCGTCGACGCCTTGGCGTCGTCGGTGCCCTGGGCGAGCGAGAGTTCGTCGACGAGGACACGACGAGCGCGGGTCAGCATGCGCTTCTCACCCGCGGACAGACCACGGTCCTGCTCGCGACGCCACAGGTCGCGGACGATCTCGGCGACCTTGATGATGTCGCCGGAGATGAGCTTCTCCTGGTTGGCCTTGAACCGGCGGGCCCAGTTGGTCGGCTCCTCGGTGTGCGGGGCACGCAGGACGTCGAACACGCGGCCGAGGCCCTCTTCACCCACGACGTCGCGGACACCGACGTACTCGAGCTTCGTGGACGGGATCTGGACGGTCATGTCACCGTCGGCGACCTTGAGGACGAGGTACTCCACCTGCTCACCCTTGATGGTGCGGACCACGATGTCTTCGACCTTCGCAGCGCCGTGGTGGGGGTATACGACGGTGTCACCGACTTTGAAATTCACAGTTCACTTGCCCCTTTCGATGGGGCCAGTCTAGCACGGGGGTGTTCCGTGCATCACACAACGGTGCAGGTCAGGGGCCTACCAGCGGCTATCCACAGCCGGGGCGCCCCGCGGACGCGCCGTTGCGGGCGTCCCCGACACGCCGTCGGGGCCCCACCCGCGCGCCCTGACGTCGCTGGGCGGCGCGGTGTTTGCGCACCCGAGGCACCGGTGGCGTCCGCGAGCCACTACGCTCCGTAGTGCATCGTCGGCGCGACCCGCACGGGTCCCGAGGCTGAAGAGGAATCCCGGTGGCAGAGCAGTCCCCCGCCCAGGTCGCCCGTTCACAGCGCGGCATCGTTCGCGTGGCCGCAGCGGCCGCCATCGGCTCGGCACTCGTGTTCGGCGTCGCCGCGTGCGGCGCGGGCCAGATCTCGCAGACCGCCAACCAGGAGGCCGCGGTCAACGGCGGCAGCGCCACCGTGGGGCAGCTCGCCCTGCGCGACGTGCACATCACCTACCCGCGGGTCAACGCCGACGACGCCTTCGTCAACGGTGGCCCCTTCGAGGTCGCGTTCCTCATCTCGAACAACAGCGCCTACCAGGACGACACCCTGCAGTCGATCACCGTCCCCGGCGGCGGCTCGGCCACCATCTCCGGCAGCCGCGCCCTCCCGGCGACCAAGTCGCTGCGCGCCGGACAGCCGTCGTTGCTGCTGACCGACGCGCCGGAGGGGTCGGCGTCGTCGTCGGCCGAGGTGCCGTCGTCGCAGGTCGCGGCGCAGGAGTCGCAGGCCGGCTCGGTGGGCAACTCCCCCGACCCGACCGAGACCCGCATCACCGTGACCCTCACCGGGATGGGCACCAAGGTCCGTCCGGGGCTCACCGTCCCTCTGGAGTTCACCTTTCAGCGAGCGGGCAAGGTCACCGTCAACGTCCCCGTCGACGCGGGCTACGTGAACCAGCGTCGCGACTCGCAGTTCCTCAACCGCGAGAACGCCGAGGCGAACGAACAGAACGAGCGCACCAACGAGGGCAGCGAGGGCGGCTCCGGCCAGGACAACTACGGGTCGAACCTGCCGAACACCGGCTCCGGCGGCACCGCCGGCTGATCCGCCTCCCCGGTACTGTCGGCGCTCGCCGATAGGGTCACGCCGTGGCCAAGCCCCGTCCGAGTTACCGCTGCACCGCCTGCGGGCACCGATCCCCGAAGTGGGTCGGACGCTGCCCCGACTGCGGTGAGTGGGGCACCGTCGACGAGGCACCCGCCGCCGCGTCGTCGGGCCGCCCCGGTGCGGCCACCGTCGCCCCCGCGTCGCCGGCCAAGCGCATCACCGAGGTCGACGCGACCGCCGCGGACGCACTGCCCACCGGGATCAGTGAACTCGATCGTGTGCTCGGCACCGGGGTGGTCCCCGGGTCGGTCGTCCTGCTCGCCGGTGAGCCCGGCGTCGGGAAGTCGACGTTGTTGCTGGAGACCGTGAAGCGCTGGGCCGAGAAGGGGCGCCGCGCCCTGTACGTCACCGGCGAGGAGTCCGCCGCACAGGTGCGCCTGCGGGCCGAACGCACCGGCGCGGTACACAGCGAGGTGTTCCTGGCGGCCGAGACCGACCTCGACACCGTGCTCGCCCATGCAGAACAGGTCGCACCGACGTTGATGATCGTCGACTCCGTGCAGACCATGATCGCCGGCGGCGCCGACGGCGTGAACGGCGGTGTCACCCAGATCCGGACCGTGACCACGGCTCTCACCTCACTGGCGAAGAACACCGGGATCTCCGTCGTGCTCGTCGGACACGTCACGAAGGAGGGGGCCGTCGCGGGACCGCGGACGCTGGAGCACATGGTCGACGTCGTGCTCGCGTTCGAGGGCGACAAGCACTCGGCGCTGCGGATGGTGCGCGGCATCAAGAACCGCTTCGGCGCGTCCGACGAGGTCGGGTGTTTCGAGCAGCGCGGCGACGGCATCCATGAAGTCCCCGACCCGACCGGCCTGTTCCTGCACCACCGCGACGACGACGTCCCGGGCACCGCGATCACCGTGACCATGGACGGTCGTCGGCCATTGGTCGCCGAGGTGCAGGCCCTGGTCACGCCGACGCAGATGGCCTCCCCGCGACGGGCGGTCAGCGGACTGGACTCGCCACGCGTGGCGATGATCCTCGCGGTGCTCGAGGGTCGGATCGCGGTGAAGGTCTCCGACGTGGAGGTCTACGTCGCGACCGTCGGCGGCATGAAGATCACCGAACCCGCCGCCGACCTCGCGATCGCACTGGCCATCGGGTCCATCCGCCGGATGAAGGCGTTGCCCCGCTCGACGGTCGCGATCGGCGAGGTGGGTCTCGCCGGCGAGGTCCGCCGGGTGGGCGCGATCGGTCGCCGCGTCGCGGAGGCCAAGCGCCTCGGCTTCCGGCACGCGATCGTCCCTGCCGGCTCCGGCGACCTGCCGTCGGGCATCCGCATCACCCAGGTCGCGGACCTGCACGAGGCCGTCCGCGCCGCCCTGGTCACCTCGGTGGACGCGTACTCGTTCTGAGAAGCACTCGTCCTGAGACGTACTCGTCCTGAGACCGCCCGGCCCGCCTGTCGCGACCGCCGTTCGTTGGGCACCCGGAACCGTTCGTTGGGCGTTTGGAGCCGTTCGTTGGGCAGTTGGAACCGTTCGTCGGGCGTTGGGAGCCGTTCGTTGGGCGTTTGGAGCCGTTCGTTGGGCAGTTGGAACCGTTCGTCGGGCAGCCGAAACCGTCACAGCAGGTTTCGCACGCGACATCGCGGCCTCGCCACCCCATGACGGATTCGCCTTCGCGACCCGGCGGGCAAAACCAGGCGATGGTGGCGAACTCGGGAAAGGTCGGGCGAACCCCGATCGCGTCAGGGCCGGGTGGCCGCGAAGTGGGCCCGGGGGTCGACCACGACGAAGATGCCGTGCCCGGCGGCGAGCGGTTCGGCGTCGGGTCCGGCGGCGTCGTCGAACGCCTCGACGGCGCTGTAGACCTTCCGCCGCTGCCGGCCGAGCACGCGACCGACCAGCCGGAGCGTGGTGCCGACCGGGATCGGCCGGGCGTAGTCGACGTCGAGGACCGCGGTCACCGCGACGACGCCGAGGTGCACGTTCGCCAGACCCATCATCTCGTCGAACAGCGTCGAGACGATGCCGCCGTGGATCACGCCGGGACCACCCTCGAACCGTGGTTCGACGACGAGAGTGGCTGTGGCGGTGAGGTTCTCGCCGAACACCGCCCGGAGATGCAATCCGTTCTCCGCGTCCGGACCGCAACCGTGGCAGCGCGGGTTGTGGGGCGGGACGGCCTCCCCGATCGCCGGGGCGGCCGGGTCGCGTCGCGCCGGCTCGAGGTCGTCGGGGACGACGAAGGTGGTCTTCACGCACCGCGAATCTAGTCGTCGTTAGGCTTGTCCCCGGTCGCGGCCCCCGTCGCGACCGGGGACAGCAGAGGACTCTCGATGGTGGACGCGGCGCACGGCGACCTGCTGCGGGCGACGATCGCCCGCGTCGCCCCGGGCACCGGCCTGCGCGACGGACTGGAGCGCATCCTGCGCGGCCGGACCGGCGCGCTCATCGTCCTCGGTTACGACGACGCCGTCGAACGCATCTGTGACGGCGGGTTCCACCTCGACGTCGAGTTCGCCCCGACCCGCCTGCGCGAGCTGTCGAAGATGGACGGCGCCGTGGTGCTGTCGACCGACGGCAGCAAGATCGTGCGCGCGAACGTGCAGCTCGTCCCCGACCCCTCGATCCCGACCGAGGAGTCCGGCACCCGCCACCGCGCCGCCGAACGGACCGCGGTGCAGACCGGGCACCCCGTGATCTCGGTGAGCGCGTCGATGTCGATCGTCTCGGCCTACGTCGACGGCGTGCGCTACGTCGTCGAGGGTTCCGACCCGATCCTGTCGCGCGCGAACCTCGCCGTCGCGACCCTGCAGCGGTACAAGACCCGGCTCGACGAGGTCAGCGCGGGGCTGTCGCGGGCCGAGATCGAGGACTACGTCTCGCTGCGCGAGGCCATGACCGCCGTCCAGCGGATGGAGATGGTCCGGCGCGTGTCCGTCGAGATCCAGCAGTACGTCCTCGAACTCGGCAGCAACGGCCGACAGTTGGCGCTGCAGTTGGAGGAGCTCGAGGGCGACAACGACACGATCCGTGAACTCGTCGTGCGCGACTACTACTCGAGCCCGGAGCCGGCGTCCACCGAGGAGGTCCGGCAGGCGCTGGAGGCCATCGAGACCCTCAACGACACCGACCTGCTCGACTCGACGCTGCTCGCCGGGGCCTTCGGCTACCCGACGACGCTCGACGCGCAGGACACGACGATGAACCCGCGCGGCTACCGGTTGCTGTCCCGCATCCCGGGGCTGCAGTTCGCGCACGTCGACCGCCTGGTCCGCAACTACGGCACGCTGCAGGCGCTGCTCGCGACGAGCGCAGCGGACCTGCAGGCCGTCGACGGGATCGGCGAGATCTGGGCCCGCCACATCCGCGAGGGCCTCTCGCGCCTCGCCGAGACCACGATCGAACGCTTCGACTGACGCCGCTCAGCGGCTGGGCGGGTCCGCGAAGTTGAACGTGATGGGCGCGCTCACCTTGGTGCCCAGGTTCCCGACGGCCTGGTACGGCCCGGCCGGTGCGACGACGCGCGGCGTCTTGCAACCCGGGGTACTGGTCGTCCCCGACCACACGATGGTGTCCCGGAACTGCTGCGCCGGCTTGAGGGTCTGGTTGTTGATCGACGCGATCGGCGAGCAGTCGGTGGCCGACCAGATGTAGCGCGTCCCGTCGAGGCTGCGCACGGTCACGTTCTGCATGTCCTTGCCGACGTCGCGCGTGCAGTCGGCGAGCCCGGCGTTGGTGACGACGATCGTGAACACCGGCTTATCCCCGACGGTGTACGTCGGCTTGTCGGTGTAGAGCACCACCGAGATGTTCTGGTCCGGGCACAGACCCGACGCGGGCACCGCGGTCGGGTTCGCCGACGGCGTCGTGGAACCGGGGACGACGACACCCGACGCATTCGTCGACGCGGGCACCTGTCCGGGCGCCCCGCCGGATCCGCCCGAACCCGCCGAACCACTCCCGGGCACCGCACTGTCCGACGCGTACGGCGGCAGCGAGAGCGATGGCGACGACGAGGGCGCGACCGACGCGCTGGTGTTCCGCGGCGAGTCCGACCCGCCCGACGCCCACACGATCAGTCCGATGATCACCGCGACCACGACGACCACGACGGCGATCGCCAGCGCACGACGGCGCCAGTAGATCTCCGGTGGCAACGGGCCTGACGGTTCCAACACAGAAGAAACGCTAGAGGTCGGACCACATCCGCGGTCCGACCTCTGGCGGCGTGTCGTCACAAAGTGACGGGCGCTACTGGGTTCTCAGTCGATTCCTAGGATGACGCGGCGACAGCGTGCGCCTCGTCGGGCGCGTCGTCGACGGCACCGATGGCCTGCCGCAGGTAGGCCTTGCCCTCGGCCAGGCTGTAGGTGAGCCCGACGATGCCGACCTTGCCCGACTCCACGCCGTCGGAGACGATCGAACTCCGCTCGAGCAGGCGAGCAGCGGTCTCCGACACGTGCTTGGCCTCGAAATCGGCTGTCTCGGTGAGGCCTTCGCTGCGGCCGAGGAGGATGCTCGGCGTCACCTTCTCGACGACGTCGCGGATGTGGCCGCCGGGCAGCTCGTTGGTGTCGAGGGCCTTGATGGTCGCGCCGACCGCGCCGCAGCTGTCGTGGCCGAGCACCGCGATGAGCGGCACGCCGAGCACCGCGACGGCGAAGTCGATCGACCCCAGCACGGCGGAGTCGATCGCCTGGCCGGCGGTGCGGATGACGAAGAGATCACCGAGGCCCTGGTCGAAGATTATCTCGGCGGCGACCCGGGAGTCCGAGCAGCCGAAGAGGATCGCCTTGGGGTGCTGGCCCTGGGTGAGCCGGGTGCGGTCCTCGATACCCTGACTCGGGTGAGCGGGTGTGCCCGAGACGAACCGGTCGTTTCCGTCGCGCAGATCGCGCCATGCCTGTGCGGGGGTGATGTCTGCCATGCATGACATTGTGCCGACAATCGGACAGGACGCCGTTGTGACTTTCCACGAATCCCTGCTGGCCTGGTTCGACGACCACGAGCGCGACCTCCCGTGGCGGGCCGACGACGTGTCCGCGTGGCAGATCCTGATCAGCGAGATCATGTTGCAGCAGACCCCTGTCGCGCGCGTGATCCCGAAGTGGCTGGAGTGGATCGAGCGGTGGCCGGTGCCGTCGGCGATGGCGCGTGAGAGCGTCGGCGAGGTCGTGCGCGCCTGGGGCAAGCTCGGCTACCCGCGGCGCGCGATGCGACTGCACGAGTGCGCGACGGTCCTCGCCGACCGCTTCGACGACGAGGTGCCGAGCGACGTCGACACGCTGCTGACCCTGCCCGGTGTCGGCGACTACACCGCCCGCGCGGTCGCCTGCTTCGCCTTCGACGCACCGGTCCCGGTGGTGGACATCAACGTCCGACGGGTGATCGCCCGCGCGATCCACGGTCGTGGGGACGCCGGGTCCCCCGCACGTACGGATCTCGCCGACGCGCAGGCACTGCTGCCGCCACGGGTCGACATCGCCCCCCGGTTCTCCGCCGCGCTGATGGAACTCGGCGCGCTGGTCTGCACGGCGCGCACCCCGTCGTGCGCTGCCTGCCCCCTCCCCGACTGCGCGTGGGTGCAGGCGGGGCGGCCCGCGGTGACGACGCCGAAGAAGGTGCAGCGGTTCGCCGGCACCGATCGCCAGGTGCGTGGCCTCATCCTCGACGAGTTCCGTTCCGCCACAGGTCCTGTGGAGCGGGTGCGGCTCGACACCGTCTGGACGAGGGATCCCGGGCAACGGGAGCGGGCGCTCGACTCGCTGCTCGCCGACGGGCTCGTCGAGACATCCGACGGGAGCCTGTTCTGGCTCGCCGGCGAGGGAACCGGTCAGGGCAGGGTCGACGACAGGAACGCCTCGACCGCACCACGATAGGTCTCGGGGCGGTCGTCGTGCACGAGGTGCCCCGCACCCTCGACGACGAGATGCGTTGCCAGCGGGTTCATCTGCGCCATCCGCGCCATCTGTCCGGGCGGCGTGACGCCGTTGCCGGCCTCGATCAGCAGCGACGGCACCGACACCGCGGCCCATTCGTCCCAATACGACCGCACACCCCACTCGTCGGCGATCGCCTGCCACACCCCGAGGTCACCGTGGATCGCACCGTCGTCGAAGGCGTCGTGGAAGTAGCGGCCCGCGACGGGGCCGAACACCTCCGCGGCATGCGCGGGCGAGTCGAGCCGTGCGGGCCAGTGCGCGAACACCTCCGACCACTCGGCGGTGGTGCGGCCACGGAAGTCGGGCGCCATGTCCTCGACGACGAGCGCGGAGACCAGCTCGGGATAGGCCGCGGCGGCGCAGAACGCGTGCAGCGCACCCATCGAGTGGCCGATCAGGACCGCCGGTCCGCTGTCGATCCAGACCAGGGTCTCGGCGATGTCGGCGACGAACCGTTCGGTCGCGATCTCGTCGGCGCCGAGGTCGTCGATGTCGACGCCGCCCGCCCCGGTGTGGAACGCGGCGTCGACGGTGAACACCCGTCCGTAGCGCCGCAACCACGGGATCTGCCGCCGCCACGTGCGTCCGCGTCCCATCAGACCGTGCAGCAGGAGGATCGGTGGGACGTCGTGGGCCTCGTCGTCGACCGCGCTCCCGTGATCCAGCAATCCGGACTCGGCGGGCACGGTCGATACGATAGCGGGCATGGCAGTCGTGAAGATCAACGCGATCTCCGTCCCCGAGGGCGCGGGTCCGGAGCTCGAGAAGCGGTTCGCGAACCGCGCCCACACCGTCGACGGGACGCCCGGTTTCCTCGGCTTCCAGCTGCTGCGCCCGGTGAAGGGCGACGATCGCTACTTCGTCGTCACGCAGTGGGAGTCCGATGAGGCGTTCGCCGCGTGGGCGGGCGGCCCGGCGCGCGAGGCGCACGCCGGCGAGCGCGCGAACCCGGTCGCGAGCGGCGCCGACCTCCTCGAGTTCGAGGTCGTGCTGGACGCACGCCCCTCGTCCTGACGGGCGCGCACCACCTCTCCGCGAGAACCGGGCACACGCGACGCCGCGAGCTACCGTGGAGCCATGGCCGCTCCCCCGGTGCAGCAGATGGCGATGTTCCCGTTGGGCATGGCGCTGCTCCCTGGCGAGCTGCTGCCGTTGCAGATCTTCGAGCCGCGGTACCGCGAGATGCTCGCCCACTGCCTGGAGTCCGACGACCCGAAGTTCGGCGTCGTCCTCATCGCCCGCGGGGCCGAGGTCGGTGGCAGCGACGAGCGACACATGATCGCGACCAGTGCCGTGATCGTCGAGCACCACGTGAAGGACGACGGACGCGCACTGGTCCGCTGCGTCGGCACCGACCGTCTCCGCGTCGTCGACTGGCTGCCCGACGACCCCTACCCCCGCGCCCTGGTCGAGGATTACCCCGACGAGCCCATCGTGTCGTTCGGTGCGGAGTCGTTGGACTCGCAGTACGCGGCGGTGGCCGACAGGATTCGTGAGCTGTTCGAGCTGGTGCGGTCGGCGGGCCGGGCCGACGTCGAGTTCGACGACACCTCGGACACCGACGACCTGGACGACGTCGACCGCGCCTTCCGCTGGGCCGGTCAGCTGCCGATCGGCCAGGCCGACCGGTACGAGATCCTCGCCGCACCGTCGCCGCTCGAACGCATCGAGGCGCTCGGCGAGGCCGTCGAGTCGGTGACGGCGGCGATCCGTTTCCAGTTGATGGACTGACGGACACCGAGGTCCCACAGAACTGGAACGTGTTCTAGTATCGGGTGTCGAGCATCACACCTGAGCGGACTGGAGCGCGCATCCTCATGACCGACACCATCGACACCCCGGCCACGGCGGCCACCGCGTCGCACGACCACGACGAGCTCTACATCGGTGGACGCTGGCAGGCCCCGCACTCCACCGCCCGCCTCGAGGTGCGCTCACCGGCGACCGGTGACCACGTCGGCAGCGCACCCGACGGCGACGCGCGGGACGTCGACGCCGCGGTGGGCGCCGCCCGCGCCGCGTTCGAGTCCGGCGTGTGGAGCCGCACCGCCCCCGCCGAACGCGCCGCGGTGCTGCGCCGCGCCGCCGACCTGATCGAGGAGCGCATCTCGTCGATCGCCGCACTGGTGTCCGGCGAGATGGGTGCCAGCGAAGGCGACATCGCGACGCTGCAGCAGCTCCCCGGCACCGGCGTGCTGCGGGCCTACGCCGACGCGATCGAGAACGAGATCGCCTGGGTGGAGCACCGCACCGGCCTGTTCGGGACCACCCGCGTCGAACGCGAACCCGTCGGCGTCGTCGGCGCGATCACCGCGTGGAACGTGCCGCTGTTCCTCGCGTGCAACAAGCTCGGACCGTCGCTCGCCGCCGGCTGCTCGGTCGTCCTGAAGCCCGCGCCGGAGACCCCGCTGTCGGCGTTCGTCGTCGCGGAGATCTTCGCCGAGGCCGGTCTGCCGGAGGGCGTGCTGTCGGTGGTCACCGGCGGTGTCGAGACCGGCAAGGCGCTCGTCGACCACCCGGGCGTCGACAAGATCACGTTCACCGGGTCGACCCGCGCCGGCAAGCAGATCGGCGCCGCCTGCGGGGAGCAGCTCAAGAGCTGCCAGCTCGAGCTCGGCGGCAAGTCGGCGGCTATCGTCCTCGACGACGCGAAGGTCGACGAGATCGCCGGGATGCTCGCGTTCTACGGCCTGTTCAACACCGGCCAGGCGTGTGTCGCGCAGACCCGCATCCTCATCCCCCGCAGCCGACACGACGAGATCGTCGCCGCGGTCGCCGCCGCCGCGGAGGCGATGGCACCCGGACTCGTCCTCGGACCGATCATCACCGAGAAGCAGCGCGACAAGATCGAGGACTACGTCCGCCTCGGCAAGGAGGCGGGCGCGACCGCGGTCGTCGAGGGTGGCCGTCCCGAGGGCATGGACTCCGGCTACTACCTGGCGCCGACGGTCTTCGCCGACGTCACCAACGACATGCGGATCGCCCAGGAGGAGATCTTCGGCCCGGTCCTGTCGATCATCGACTACGACACCGTCGACGAGGCCGTCGACATTGCCAACGACTCCGAGTACGGACTCGCCGGCGCGATCTACACCGCCGACGTGGAGAAGGGCATCGAGATCGCCGGTCGCATCCGGACCGGGACGCTCGGGATCAACTGGTACGCCATCGATCCCGGCTCCCCGTTCGGTGGCTACAAGAACTCCGGCGTCGGCCGCGAGAACGGCCGCGAGGGCGTCGAGAGCTACCTCGAGACCAAGTCGATCATCCTGCCGATGGGGTACGAGCCGACGGCCTGATCGCCGCGCGTCGGGCGGCGCATCCGAGCACGCAGGATACGGTCGGGGCATGCGCCGTGATCTGAAGTCCGCCACCGCCGCCGTGTCCCTCGCCGTCGCCGTCGCCCTCGTCGGCGTCGCCTGCGGGGACTCCGGCTCGTCGAGTTCGTCGGCGTCGAGCACCACCACCACCGACACCGCGTCGACCGGTACCGACACGGGTACCGCCGCGGCGCCGACCGGCACGGCGCCGGTCAGGTCGGGGACACCGGGCTCCGAGGGCATCCCGCAGATCACCGCGAACGCGACCGACACCGGTAAGGAGCCGACGATCGCCGCGGGCAGCGGCACCCCGCCCGGCGACCTCCGCGTCGCCGACCTCGTCACCGGCAACGGCCGCACCGCGACCGCAGCGGACACCGTCTCGGTGCGCTACGTCGGCGCGCTCTACTCCGACGGCTCGGTGTTCGACGCCAGTTGGAAGCAGGGCAGCACCCCGGTCGACTTCCCGCTGTCGGGTGTGGTCCCCGGCTTCTCCGAGGGCATCGTCGGCATGAAGGTCGGCGGCCGTCGCGAGATCGTCATCCCGCCGGCCCTCGGCTACGGCGACCAGTCGCAGCCGGGCCTGCCCGCGAACTCCACCCTGGTCTTCGTCGTCGACCTCGTCGGGATCAGCTGAGCGTCACCCCGCGGGAGCGGGGGACGACGCGGCCGGCGGCGCCGGTGTCGACGACCCGGGCGGGGCGACGGCGCCACTGGCAGACGGTGCGCTCGACGGGTCCAGCTTCAGTTTCTGACGCAGCGAGTCGTCGGTGATGACGGTGATGTTGTCGATGAGCCACCGGTCGCCGGAACGCACCATCGAGTACTCGACGCGGCTCGGTTCCACGCGGACCAACTGGTTGTCGCCCTTGGACACCGACTGGTTCATGAAGATGAGGACGGTGGCGCGATTCGCGCTCGCCGACGAGACCCCGGCCTCCTGGATGGTGACCGTCGAGGTCACCTTCTGCTGCTTCACCTGGGCCGACAGGTCGCTCGACTTCATGATGTCGTCGTAGGTCGTGCGGGCCTTGCCGACGAGACCCGCCTTCGCCTGCGCGACGTTGCCGTCGACGGTGGCGGGGTCGAAGCCGAACATGACCGTGGCGTACCGCTTGCCGGCGTCGAGGGCGGCCCCGCGGGCGTCCTCTCGATCGGTCGCCGACGACCACCGGAGACCGATCACGGTCGCCGCGACGGCTCCCGCGATCACCAGCAGGACCAGGATCGCCGCGACGATCCGCACGCGGGTCGACCTCCACGGGCTGTCGGGAGTCGGCGCGGAGTCGTCGGTCTCGAGGACCGCGGTGTCGGTGCTCATGTCACCCACTCGTATCCGGTCAGCTTCATCTGCCCGTCGATCCTCGAGACGGTGACCTTCCACCGGAAGGTCTGCACCACCGGCTGAGAGTTGTTCATGGTCCAGCCGGACACGATGAGCACGGTCGCCTGGTCGGCGTCACTGGAGACGACGGCGTCGGCGAGGATGGTCCCCTTCGTCGTCACGTTCTGCGACTTGATGAGGTCGACGGTCTGCTGCAGCGTCTGCGACGTGTCCTCGAGCGCCTTTCCGCTGGCGTCCCTGCGGAACTCGTCGAGAGTCGCGTCGACGGTGGACGGGCTCAGCGACGTCAGGTTCACCACCATCTGTCGTGCGAACGCGACGTACTCCGCGCGCTGGGCGGCGCGGTCGTCGACGCGCGATGTCCCCACCGCGAAGAACACCGACACGGCGGCGAGTCCGGCGATGACGAGGATCGCGAGCGTCGCGCTCAGGTAGAGCCCGAGCCGTGACCGTCGTACGGGGGCCTTCTTTGCCACAGCCGGTGCGCCACGGCGACGTTCGCGATAGCTCAGCGTCCCACCCGACCGGGCGGGTGCGGCCTCGGTCGACGACGCCTCGGTGGCGTCGTCGGTGACGGTCTCGGATCCGACCGCCTCCGTGGGCTTCTGGGCGGAGCCGTCGGTGGCGCGACCCTTGCGCAGCGAGGTGATGGGGGCGGATCGACGAACCGGGCGGGCGGCTGTGGTCGGCGTCGGTGCGGGTGTCGCCGGTGCCGAGCCGGCCGACGACGACTCCGCGACGGGCGGACCGGCCGGTCGACGCACCCGGCGGCGGATGCGGCGCCCGTCGGCGCCCTCGCGGACATCCGCTCCTGCGCTCACCCCGACACCGTCCCGGTGATCAGGCCCTGCCATGTGGTGCTTCCTCCTCGGGCGCCGCCCTGCCCGTCGGCGCTCGCCCCGTCGGTTGTCGGACCGGCACCGTCGGCGACGACGTAGGTCTTGCCGTCGGGTCCGATCGCCGTGCCCGACCCCGGATCGTACGCGCCGGCGTAGACCGACGGCTTCCCGTCGTACGCCGAGGGTGTCGCCGGTGTGAGCTTGCCGTCGGGCAGTCCGGGGATGCCCGGCAGGCCCTGCGGGAACGGCACGTTCTCGGCGAGCGGCTTGTACCCGGTGCGGCACTCCTCCGGGGTGGGCGCGCGACGCCCTGGGAACTCGACGCACGGGAAGTTGCGCGTGCCACGCACGGCCACGTTGGAGTCCTGGGGAACGCGGCAGAGGAGACCCGGCGGGATCTCCTGGGGCGTCTGGACTGCCGGCGAGCGCCGGGCCGACGCGGGCAGGAATCCGACGGTGCACGTGCCCGGGTCCTGGAAGGCAAGCGAGAAGTCGACGTTCGCACCCTTGCGCGGGTCCTCGTTGTTGACCGCGGACACAAGGGCCTGCAGCACCCGCGGGTAGAGCACCAGCACCTGACGGAGGTTCGGCAGGTACACCGCGAGTGTCTTGCCCGCGGTCGCGATGTTGTCGATGAGCAGGGGCAGCGTCTGGTTGAACGAGGTGAAAAGGTCTCGCGCCTGCGACACCGTGCCGGGTCCCTTCGCCAGGATGCCCCGGATCTCCGGATCGTCCTCGCGCAGTTGGTCGGTCACCGCCGCGACGTTCGCCGTCCACTGACGGATCTCGCCGACGGTGGCGGTCTGCGTCTCCAGCAACGGGTCCGCCTGCTCGATCAGTGTGCGGGTCACCGCCGAGTTGCGGTTGGCCTCCTCGGCGAACAGCGTCAGCGAGTCCAGGAGTCGTTGCAGTTCGTCGGCGTTGCCGTTGAACGCGTCGAACGTCTCGTCGAGGACGCGTCGCAGCTTGCTGCTCTGTACTGACTCCAGCAGTGCGTCGGTGCGGTCGACCAGGGTGGAGATCTCGGTCGGCACGGTCCCGTTGCGGATCGTCGAGCCGTCACCCAGCATCCCGCCACCCGCGTCGTCCTTCGGGGTGAACTGCACGAACTGCTCGCCGACCGCGGAGACGCTCTGCACCGAGACCGCCGACGACGTCGGGATCTTGCGGTCGCTGTCGATCGACAGGTCCGCGCGGACGCCGGTCGACGTGAGTCGTACGGAGTCGACCCGTCCGACGGTGACCCCGCGGTAGGTGACGTTGGCGTTGGCGTACAGGCCACCGGTGTTGGGTATGTCGAGATGCACCGTGTAGCGCCCGATCCCGAGCATCGACGGCACCTGGATGTAGAACACGCCGACGACGACGAGGGACACCACGGCCACGAGCGAGAAGATCGCCAGCTGGATACGGACGAACCGGGAAATGGTCACGGGCGTCCCCCGCTCGATGCGGGCTTCGGCGTCGCCGGGGCCGCGGGCGTGTCCTGCGCGGGCGAACTCGTCGCGCCCGTGTCGTCCTGTAGCGGTGCGAGGAACGGGTTCACGTTCCGCTTCGCCGCACCCGCGGGGGTACCCAGCGCGGCCTCCGGGCCGTAGACGGATGCGGGGTTGTTGAGACCGAGGCTGCGGAAGAGTCCGCGGCCGAGGCGGCCGTTCGTGAGATCGAGGTTGATCGTGCCATTGACGAAGTCGCCTTTGACAATCTTCGGTATCACGGACTCACCGAAGGGGAAGGTGATGAGGATTCCCAGCGATCGCGTGAGCGACTGACCGCTGTCCTGCAGCGCGCCCAGCACCGGTCGCAGGTTGCTCACGATGGTCGTGATGTCCTGGCGGTTGGCGTCGAGGATGTCGTCGACGGTGCGGCTGAGCCGTCCGGTCGACCCGAGGGTGTCGGTGAGGTTGCTCCGCTGGTCCACGAGCAGCTTCAGCGACGCGGGGAGCTGGTTCAGGGCGTGGTCCACGGCGGGCTGCTGGGCGTTGATGCTCGCGGCGAGCCGGTCGATGCCGGAGATGGCGTCGATGATGTCGTCGCGCTGGTCGTTCAGGTCCGACACGAGCGTCGCCAGACGCGGGATCAGTGCGCGGATCGTGTCCTCACGCCCGTTCAGTGCGCTCGACAGCTCGTGGACGACGTCCCCGATCTGCGCGAGGCCACCGCCGTTGAGCACCACCGACAGCGAACTGAGTACCTGCTCGACGGTGGGGTAGGTGCACTGCGAGACCTGCTGCGCCTGCGTCACGTCGGCGATCGCCGGTCGGTTGTCGGGGGTGGCCACCTCCGCCTGCTCGGGGCAGTTCGCCGACGTCAGCCGTCCACCCGGGGGGAGTACCTCGCCGGACGGGTTCTGCGGCTGCACGATCTGCAGGTTGAGCGACCCCAGGACGCTGGTCAGGCCGACGACGGCGTAGGAGCCCTGCGGCACCCGCGTCCCCTTGTCCAACCGCAGCGCGATCCGGGCCTTCCAGTTCTCGACGGTGGTCTTCCCGACGCTTCCGACGGTCGCGTCGTTCATCAACACGGGGGCGTTCTCGACGAGATTGGCCGCGTTGGGCAGGACCGCGGTCAGCTCGTACGATCCGTCGCCCGTGCCCTGGGCGCCGGGGACGGGCAGCGAGTTGAGGCCCTGGAACGAGCACGCCGACGTCGTGAGGACCGCGGCACACAGTGCCGTCCCGGCCGCGAGCCGCACCGACCGCGCGCTCATCCCTGGCCCCCGAACGGCACGAGGAGGCCGGCCAGCCCGACGTTGCCGCCGAAGGCGCGGCGGGTCGCGGCGTCCTGGTCGACGATGCCCTGCTTCGCGCGCGCCTCGGTGGACGCGTTCTGGTACGTCACCTGGCCGGGGAACGCGTTGCGTCCCGTGACCGGGTTCGACAGGAACGGTGGGTAGTTCACCGAGATCGTCGAGATGAGCGGGCCGAGGACGTCGACACACTTCTCCACGTCCCGCGGCGATGTCCCGGGCCGATCGTTTCCCGCGATCGTCCCGCACAACAGGTTGACGAGATTCGCGAACTGACCGAGGCCGAATATGCCGCTCAGCGACGCGGTCATCGGGTTGTAGATGTTGTAGAAGTTCGACAGCTGTGTCGGCGCCGAGTGCAGCAGGCCACGGATCTGATCGTCCTTGCGGGCGAGGATGTCGGTGGTGTCCGCGAGTCGGGCGACCGACTCGGTGAGACGCCGCCCGTTGGTGTCGATGAACGTCTTCAGGTCGCCGAGAGCCGTGTCGAGGTTCGTCAGCGCGCCGTCGAGGTTGCGGGTGTTGTCGGCCAGAACTTGACTGACCGAGGCGATCCGGCCGTTGAACTGGACGATCTCGTCGTGGCTGCGGGACAGCGCGCCGGTGAGGGTCTGCAGGTTGCGGATCGTGGCGAACAGGTCACCGCGGTTGTCCGCCAACGTCTTCGTCAGCGCCGAGAGTTCCCGGACCGAGTTGCCGATGGCGGCGCCGTTGCCGTCGAGATTCTTGTCGGCGGTGTCGACGAGACGGGCGACCGACCCCGGGTCGGCGCCGTCGGGACCGACTGCCTCGGACAGCTTGGTCAGCTGCGCCTTGATCTGATCCCACTCCACCGGGACCGCGGTGCGATTCATCGGGATCGAGGAGCCGGCCTTCATCTCCGGTCCGGTGTCGTACACGGGGTTGAGCTGGATGAACCGCCCGGAGACGAGGCTCTGCGCGACGATGACCGCGGTGGCGTCCGCGGGAACGCGCACGCCGCGATCGACGTGGAACTCGACCTTCACGTCGTCCGACCTCGGCGTGATCGAGGCGACGGAGCCCACGTCGACGCCGATCACCTTGACCGGATCGCCGGCGTAGAGCCCGTTCACCTCGGTGAAGTAGGCGGTGTACGTCTTGTAGGTGACCCGCTCGTAGGCCATGTACCCGGCGATCACCACGACGATGATCACCAGCGTCGCGATCAGACCGACCCAGAACCGTCGGCCGAGGTTCGCGGGACTCAGGTTCTGCACACTGAACGTCATCCCCGCCCCCTGTCGCGCGGGGTGCCCGGGATCGGGATGGACCGGTTCGGATCGCTCTCCTGATCGGGCCGAGTGAAGTAGCCCGAGGGGAACAACGGGTTGCCGGTGTAAGTGAAGGCCTTGTAGGCCTCCGGGTACTTCTGCTGCAGCAACTGCAGGAACGTGTTCGTGTAGTCACCGAAGGTCGGGATGCCGACCAATGAGGAGAAGTAGGGGCCGCTGGACACCGCCTCCCCCAGGACGTTCGCGTAGGGACCCAGCCGATCGAGGGTGACGTTCAGATTCTGCCGGTTGTCTTCGAGGATGGTCAGCGCCTTGTTCAGGTTCGTCAGCACCGGGTCGAGCTGCGCGTTGTTGTCGGCGATGAAGCCACTCACCTGGGCGGTGACGTCCTTGATCCCGATGATCAACTCGCCCAGCGCCATCCGACGAGCCTGCAGCTCACCGAGCAGCGAATTGGCGTCGACGAGGAGCGTGTCGATCTGCTTGCTGCGCTTGGCGACGATGTCGGTCACCGAGTTCGCGCGGGTGAGCAGCGACCGTAGCGCGTCGTCGCGGTCGGAGATCGACTGCGAGAGCCGGGCGACGCCGTCGACGGCACCCCGGACCTGCGGAGGTGTGTCGGAGAAGGTGTCCGACAGCGTGTTCAGCGCCCGGTTGAGCGTCGCGGTGTCCGTCTGCTCCAGGGTCGAGGTCGTGTCGTCGAGGGCGTCGGTCAGCGAGTACGGCGCGAGCGTGTTGCGGAACGGGATGGAGTCACCCGGCTTCAACCGTCCGATGCCGTGCGGGGCGACGGTGAGGTTGCGACGGCCCAGGACGGTCTCGGTCTTGATCGACGCCTGGCTGTCCTCGCCCACCTCGGTGCCGTCGGCCATCGTAAACGAGACCCTCGCCGCGGTGCGCCCGCGGGGGGTGCCGTCGTCGGTGTGCGCCAACGAGATCCCGTTCACCGTGCCGACCTGCACGCCGGACACGACGACGACGTCACCCGGCCGGAGCCCGCCGGCGTCGGAGAAGTAGGCGGTGTAGACGCTGCCCGTCGACAGGTAGGGCAGCTTGTCCATTTGCAGGGCGGTGATCACCACGAGCGCGGTGACGACCACGCCGATGATGCCGATGCGCGCGCGACCGTCGCCGCGCTGGGGTGTGAAGGAGAACGTCATCGCGGCGTCGCACACCTCCCGCCTGGGTTCGTGGCGGAGGCAGTGCTGTCGATCGACCGGTACACGATCTCCTCGTGGTTCGGGCCGGTGAAGAACAAGTTCACCTGGCACAGCCAGATCTGCAGCCACGCACCGTAACTTCCGAGGTTCGTCAGCTTCGTGAAATCCTCGGGCAACCGTCCGAGGAGTCCCCGGACGTAGGGCGCGTCGGCGTCGACGGCCCCCGCGACCGCGCCGGTGCTGCTGATGACACGTTGCAGGTTGGGGCGGTTGGTGTCGAGCAGGTCCGCGAGTCCGTTCGTGGCCCGCGAGATGTCGGTCACGGCCTGACCGATGGTGGAACGGTCGTTCGCCAGTCCGGACACCAACTGCTGCAGGCGGTCCAACGAGGAGTCGAGTCCGGTCTTGTCGGCGTCGAGGGTGCCCAGCGCGGTGTTCAGGTTGTCGATGACGCTCCCGATCAGGCGGTCGCGGTCGGCGATCGAGTTCGTGAACGACGCCGTCGTCCGCAGCAGCTGCGTGAGTCCTGCACCCTGTCCCTGGAAGACCTGGATGAGCGAGTTCGACAGCTTGTTCACCTCGTCGGGGGCCAGGGTGTTGAACAGCGGCTTGAACCCGCCCAGCAGCTTGTCGAGGTCGAGTGCGGGCGAGGTCTGCGAGACGGGGATGCGCGCGCCGGCGGGCAGCAGTGCCGACGGGTCGCCGGTCCCCTCGGTGAGCTCGAGATACCGGTCGCCGGTGAGGTTCTCGTAGCGGACGTTGGCGTGCACCGACCGCGGCAGGCGGTACTGCTCGTCGACGGAGAAGTCGACGGCCGCGGTGTTGTCGCGGTTGAGCGACACGCTGCTCACCTTGCCGACCTCGACGCCGGCGATGCGCACCTTCGTCCCCGACTTCAGCTGCGAGGCGTTGGAGAACGTCGCCGAGTAGTCGCTGGTCGAGCCGCTGCGGTACTGGCTGAACACGACGACCAGTCCGACGAAGACGAGCACCATCGCGACCGCGAACGCGCCGAGCTTGATCGCGGTGCGGCGGAACTCGATGTGACGCTGCTTGAGGGGATCAACCACGGGCGGCCGATCCGAACATGATCTGGAAGAGCTTCTCCGGGTTCAGCTTCGCGGTGAACCGGGGTTGGTAGGGCTGGGCGGCGTTGTCGGTGACGTAGAACGGCGGGTGCGCCGGGTCGTTGAAGTCCGACAGTCCGTACGCACAGGTCGGCGGACCCTGCGCGTTCACCTTCGGCAGGTCCTCGGGGTAGCGGTAGGGCTCCTTGCCGGGCAGCAGTCCCGCGTTGAGGGAGATGTAGCCCGTCTTGTCACCGAAGATCGGCAGCGCCTTCGGCAGGACCCCGGCGGCGGTCTTGAGGAAGCACGACACACCCGGCGCCTGGTAGCCCAGCATCTGCGAGACCGGGTCCAGGTTGGTCAGTGCCCCGATCAGCGTCTGCTTCTTCGGACCGACGATCGAGTTCACCGTGTTGGCGAGTCCCGTGGTGTTCACCAGCAGGGCGTCGAGGGCTGAGGCGTTGTCGAGCAGTGTGTTCCCGGTGGTGGTCACGTTGTCCAGGGCCCGGGCGATGTCGGCAAAGGAGTCGGCGTACACGTTCGTGACGGTCGCGGTGTCGCGGAAGTCCGCGTTCAGCGAGTCGAGCGCGGGATTCAGCGCGCCGACCGTCGTCGACAGATCGGCGAGGCCCTGCCCGATCTGCTCCCCGCGGCCGTGCAGGGCGGTGTCCACGGCGCCGAGGGTCGCGTTGAGCTTCTCGGGCTGCAGTTTCGCCAGGACGTCGACGAGGCGTCCGAACACCGTGTTGAGCTCCACCTGTACGCGGTCCGCGGCGATGCTCGCGCCGGCGCGCAGGTTCGGGCCCGACGAGTTCTGCGGGACACTGAGATCCACCGACTTGGCGCCGAAGATGGTGTTGGAGCGGATCTGTGCGGTCACGTCGGCGGGCACGCGCGACAGTTCGTCGGAGTCGACGTCGAGGTGCAGCACGACGTGGTCGCCGTCGGGGCTGATCTTCGCGACGCGCCCGATGGTGACGCCGCGCAGCCGCACCTTCGCGTCCGGGTTCATCACCAGGCCCGCGCGGTCGGCGGTGAGGGTGACCGGGACGGTCGACCGGAACGCGTCGAAGAACTGCATCACCGACAGCGTCACCGCACCGACGATCGCCGCGACGAGCAGCACGGCGGCCAGCCGCCGCGCGAGCATCGAGTGTCCGGTCGCCATGCCTCAGCCCGCCAGGTTGAAGTCGCCGTCGGCGCCGTAGATGGCGAGCGAGAGGAGCAGCGTGATGACGACGACCACGATGAGCGAGGCGCGCACGGCGTTGCCGACCGCGATGCCCACGCCGACCGGGCCACCGGAGGCGTTGTAGCCGTAGTAGGTGTGGATCATCATGACCGCGATCGCCATCGCGATCGCCTGCACGAACGACCACAGGATGTTCGACGGTATGAGGAACGTCGAGAAGTAGTGGTCGTAGACGCCCGACGACTGCCCGTAGAACAGCACCGTCGCGAAGCGAGCGGCCAGGAACGACGCGACCGAGGCGAGCGCGTACAGCGGGATGATCGCGATGAGGCCGGCGATGATGCGGGTGCTCACCAGGTACGGGATCGACGAGATGGCCATCGACTCCAGCGCGTCGATCTCCTCGCTGACGCGCATCGCGCCGAGCTGCGCCGTCGCGCCGGCGCCGATCGTCGCGGCGAGGGCGATGCCGGCGATGACGGGGACCGCGATGCGCACGTTGATGAACGCGGAGAAGAACCCGGTGAGGACCTCGACGCCGATGTTCGCCAGTGAGCTGTACCCCTGCACGGCGATGGTGCCGCCGGTGAACAGGGTGAGGAAGCCGACGACCACGACCGTGCCGCCGATGAGCGCGAGCGCCCCTGTGCCCATGCTGATCTCGGCGATGAGCCGCAGCGTCTCCTTCTTGTAGAGACGCAGGGCCCGCGGGATCGCGACGATGCTGTCGAAGTAGAACATCGCCTGGTCGCCCAGGGCGTCCCACTCCCCCGTCGAGCGTTGCGCCAGTCGGGATCCGCGGAAGGTGAGGCTGTGCGGCAGGACCACGGCTATCCCCCCGTCGCCTTCAGACCGACCGCGGTGACGACGACGTTCACCACGAACAGGGCCATGAACGAGTAGACGACCGTCTCGTTGACCGCGTCGCCGACGCCCTTCGCGCCGCCCTTGACGGTGAGACCGCGGTAGCAGCCGACGAGGCCGGCGAAGAGCCCGAACAGGGCGGCCTTGACCATCGAGATGATCAGCTCGCCCAGACCGGTCAGCAGCGTGAGGTTCGCGATGAACGCGCCGGGGTTCACGTCCTGCAGGTAGACGGAGAAGACGAAGCCGCCACCGAGGCCGATCGTGCACACGAGGCTGTTGAGGAGCAGCGCGACGATGGTCGACGCGATGACGCGTGGGACGACGAGACGATGGATCGGATCGATGCCGAGCACCCGCAGGGCGTCGATCTCCTCGCGGATGGTGCGGGCGCCGAGGTCGGCGCAGATGGCGGTCGCACCCGCGCCCGCGACGATGAGGACGGTGACGATCGGCCCGATCTGGGTGATGGTGCCCAGCGCCGCACCGGCGCCGGAGAGGTCCTGCGCGCCGATCTCCCGCAGCAGGATGTTCAGGGTGAAGCTGACCAGGACCGTGAAAGGGATCGCGACGAGCAGGGTGGGCACCATCGACACCCGGGCGATCGCCCACGACTGCTCGACGGTCTCGCGTGCCTGGAACGGGCGGCGCGGCAGTTCACGTGCTGCGGCCACGGCGAGGCCGACGAAGTCACCGACTCCGTTGAAGGGGGCCGCCAGTCGTGTCCTCACCGACTCTCCTCACACACACCCACGCCGTGGAGCCCGACCCGTTCGGCCCCGTCCCGGGAGGCGAACCCACTGCGTCCGATCATCGTGACCGACTCCCCGCGTCGCTGCCCGACGCGCTGCGACAACGGCTTTCGCGTCGTCAGGGGGTGTGGTCGAAGGCAACTTAGCATGCGTCCAATTGCCTGCCGTGGATGTTGGTCGAATACACAGACTCGTCGCCGTCAGCCCGCGAGCGCGCGTGCCGCCGAGAAGGTCTGCGACGGGTCACGATCGGCGAAATAGCTGCTCAGACGGTCCGACAGGGCCGCGGGGTCCCAGGCGTCACCATCCGCGGTGAAGGTCTGCTCGACGGTCGGGGCGGCCATCAGCGTCACCTTCGGACCGTAGACGACGAACACCTGACCGCTCACCGCCGCCGAGTCCGGCCCGGCGAGGAACTGCACCAGGCTCACGACGTGGTCGGTCGAGAGCGGGTCGACGCCGTCGGTCGGTGCCTCGCCGAACACGCCGGCGGTCATCGCGGTGCGCGCGCGGGGGCATATGGCGTTCGCGGTGACGCCGTAGCGCGAGAGGATGCGGGAGGCGGAGAGCGTCAACGCCGTGATCCCGGCCTTCGCGGCGCCGTAGTTCGCCTGCCCCTCGGGGCCGAGCAGACCGGCCTCCGACGAGGTGTTGACGATCCGTCCGTACACCGGCGCGTCAGCGGCCTTCGACGCGGCGCGCCAGTGGGCGGCGGCGTTGCGGTTGAGCAGGAAGTGCCCGCGAAGGTGCACGCGGAGGACGAGATCCCACTCGTCGTCGCTCATGTTGAACAGCATCCGGTCGCGGACGACGCCGGCGTTGCACATCAGGACGTCGAGCGACCCGTGGTCGTCGACGGCCGTCCGGACGATCTCGGTCGCCGTCGCGGACTCACCGATGTCACCGGCGACCACCACCGCCTTGCCGCCGGCGGCGGCGATCGCATCGACGACGTCACTGTCGTCGAGTGCCGCGGCCAGATCGTTCACGACGACGGTCGCGCCCAGCGCGCCCAACCCGACGGCCTCGGCCCGACCGAGGCCCGCGGCCGCCCCGGTCACGACGGCGACCCGCCCTTCCAGAATCTGCATGAGCTAGAACCTGTTCTAATTCTGCCGCGATGTCAAGGGCACGGGGTTCGTCGTGCGTGCCGGGTGCGGGCCTCGGGGGTCACTCGATGGAGAGCGCCGCCTTCGGGCAGTTCGCCACCACCTGGCGCATCTCCTCGAGCCGGTCGTCGGGAACCTCTTCCTGGAGGATCACCAGGTAGTCGTTGTCGTCGAGGTCGAACACGTCGGGAGCCATCCCGACGCAGACGGCGTTGGACTCGCACAGGTCGAAATCTGCCTTGATACGCATGTCGTGACCTTCCGTTAGCCAATTGCGTGCATTGACGCACTGCACGCCCTCACGTTAGAACGTGTTCTAGAGTCTCACCAGGGTCGACCCACCGACCGAACGTTCCCTCACCGATACTCTCACGGAGTCCGCCATGCGCATCGCCTATACCGACGCCCAGGAGGAGCTCCGACGCGAGCTCCGCGGCTACTTCGCGCGACTGATGACACCCGATCGGCGCGCGGCCCTCGCGTCAGACTCGGGCGAGGTGGGCGCGGGCAACGTCTACCGCGAGATCGTCGCGCAGATGGGCGCCGACGGGTGGTTGGCGCTGGGCTGGCCCGAGGAGTACGGCGGCCAGAACCGTCCGATGATGGACCAGCTGATCTTCACCGACGAGGCGGCCATCGCCGGTGTCCCGGTGCCGTTCCTGACGATCAACTCCGTCGCGCCGACGATCATGCACTACGGCACCGACGAGCAGAAGGCGTTCTTCCTGCCGAAGATCGCCGCAGGCGAACTGCACTTCTCGATCGGCTACTCCGAGCCCGGCGCCGGAACCGACCTCGCGTCGCTGCGGACGACCGCCGCGCTCGACGGCGACGAGTTCGTGATCAACGGCCAGAAGATGTGGACGAGCCTCATCCAGTACGCCGACTACATCTGGCTCGCCTGCCGGACCGACCCGTCGTCGATGGAGCCCGGTGGCAAGAAGCACAAGGGCATCTCGATGCTCATCGTGCCGACAACCGCCGAGGGGTTCAGCTACACACCCGTCCACACGATGGCCGGCGTCGACACGAGCGCCACCTACTACTCGGACGTCCGGGTCCCGCGTTCGGCGCTCGTCGGCGAGCTCGGCGGCGGCTGGCCGTTGGTCACCAACCAGCTCAACCACGAGCGCGTCGCCCTGTGTTCGGCCGCGCCCATCCAGCAGGCGCTGCGCGAGACCGTGGAGTGGGCGCAGAACACCAAACGTGCCGACGGGAACCGCGTCATCGACGCCGAGTGGGTGCAGCTCAACCTCGCGCGGGTGCACGCCAAGGTCGAGTTCCTCAAGCTGATCAACTGGAACATCGCGTCGACGGCCACGCAGGGTGGGTCACCGTCCCCGGCCGACGCCTCCGCGACGAAGGTGTTCGGCACCGAGTTCGCCACCGAGGCCTACCGGTTGCTCATGGAGGTGCTCGGTCCGGCCGCCACGCTGCGTGGGAACTCGCCGGGCGCCCAGCTCGCAGGGCGGATCGAACGGTTCCATCGGTCGTCGCTGATCCTGACCTTCGGCGGCGGCACCAACGAGATCCAACGCGACATCATCGCCATGCTCGCCCTGGGCCAGCCCGCCCAGAAGCGGTGACCCCGAAGCGCTGACCGAGAGGCCCCCCATGGATTTCCGACCCTCCGACGAGGCCGCCGACGTCGCGGGCCTCGCGCATGACATCGCCGGGAAGATCGCGACGCCGGAACGGATCGCGGCGGCCGAGAGTGCCGACGAGCCCCTCGACGCCGCACTGTGGTCGGCGCTGGCCGACGCCGGCCTCCTGGCCCTCGAGGCCGACGAGGCGGACGGCGGCGCCGGACTCGGCGTCGTCGAGAACATCGCGGTCGCACAGGAACTCGGGTCCACCCTGGCGCGCGTACCCTTCGGGCCCCACGCGATGGTGGCCGTGCCGCTGATCGCGCGACTCGGCGGGCAGAAACTGCGTGCGACATGGCTGCCGCGCGTCACCGACGGTTCCTCCATCGTGTCCGTCGCGGTCGACGGGGAGCTCTCCGACGACCCGCTCGCCCCGACGATCACCGCACGACCGGACGGGGACGGGTGGGTTCTCGACGGCACCGCGCTGTCGGTGCCGTTCGGCGCGTCGGCGACCGCCATCATCGTCACGGCGACCGCAGCCGACGGCACCCTGGCCGCTCTGGTGTCCCTCGACAGGGACGGGATCACCCGAGAGGACGCTCGGACGACGGGTCTCGTGCCCGCGGCACACGTCGAGTTCACGGCGGTACGGGTGGCGCCGGACGACGTCCTCGGCCGGTCCGACGCGGTCACCGCCGTCGTCGACCGACTCACCCTCGCGCAATGCGCCGACCAGGTCGGCGTCGTCACCGGCGCACTCGAGCGGACCGCCGCGTACGCCCGGGAACGCGAGCAGTTCTCGCGACCGATCGGATCGTTCCAGGCGGTGGCCCAACGGCTGGCCGACGGCTACATCGACGTCCGCGCGGCGACCCTCACCACGTTGCAGGCGGCCTACCTCGTCGGCGCGGACGACCCGGCCGGCACCGAACTGGCGACCGCCAAGTTCTGGGCTGCGGAGGCCGGGCACCGGGTCGCGCACACCGCCGTCCACGTCCACGGCGGGGTCGGTATCGACACCAGTCACCCGCTGCACCGGTACTTCCTGCGTGCCAAGCAAAACGAGTTCGCGACCGGGTCCGCGACGACGGCGCTGCGGCGCATCGGTGCGGCGTTGGCGGCCGAGCCGGTGTGACAACCGGGGTGTCGAGCGTCGCGATCTCCGACCTGCTCGACCGCCTGGCCGACGTCGACGACCGCGGGATCCGCTGCGGGGACGCCTCCGTCAGCTGGCGTGACCATCTCCTGGAGGCGCGTAGGTGGGCAGCTGCCCTGCGTGCCCGCCTCGACCCTGCCCGACCGCCGCACGTCGCCGTCCTGCTCGACAACACCCCGGCGTTCGCCACGGTGCTGTCCGCCGCCGCCCTCGATGGTCTCGTCGTCGTCGGACTGAACACCACCCGCCGCGGCGCGGCGTTGTCGCGCGACATGCGCCTCGCCGACTGCGCGCTGGTCCTCGTGGAACCCTCCACCGCGCCGCTCCTCGACGGTGTCGACACCGTCGACATCCCCGTCGTGGACGTCACGTCGTCGGCCTGGCTCGCCGAGGTCAGCGCGCAGCGCGGCCTCGTCGGGGCGTCGCACCGCCCCGCCCCGGACGACCTGTTCATGCTGATCTTCACCTCCGGCACCAGCGGCGACCCGAAGGCCGTGCGGTGCGACAACGCCAAGGTGACCGGCGCAGGGGTGATGCTCGCCGACCGCTTCGGGCTCGGCGCCGACGACGTCGTCTACCTCGCGATGCCGATGTTCCACTCCAACGCCGTCATCGCCGGGTGGGGGGTCGCGGTCGCCGCCGGCGCATCCGTGGCCCTGCGCCCGCGGTTCTCCGCGTCCGGGTTCCTGGACGACGTCCGGCGTTTCGGCGCCACGTACGCCAACTACGTCGGCAAGCCGCTGAGCTACGTCCTCGCGACGCCGGCCGCCGAGGACGACGCCGACAACCCGCTTCGGATCGTCTACGGCAACGAGGCGTCACCGTCGGACATCGCAGCGTTCTCCGATCGGTTCGGTGTCCGCGTCGTCGACGGTTTCGGCTCCACGGAGGGCGGTGTCGCGATCGGGCGGACGCCGGACACGCCTGTCGAAGCGCTCGGCCCGCTCGTCGCCCCGGTCGCCGTCGTCGACACCGACACCGGACTCCCCTGTCCGCCTGCGGAGTTCGACGCCGACGGCCGGCTCCTCAACGCCGACGTCGCCGTCGGGGAGATCGTGAACACCGCCGGACCGGGGGCCTTCACCGGCTATTACGGCGACCCCGCCGCCGACGCCGACCGGATGCGCGGCGGGGTGTACCACAGCGGCGATCTGGCCTACGTCGACCGCGACGGCTTCGTCCACTTCGCAGGGCGGATGGGTGACTGGGTCCGTGTCGACGGGGAGAACGTCGGCACCGGGCCGATCGAGCGGATCCTGCTGCGCCACCCCGGGATACGTCTCGCGAGTGTCTACGGTGTCGCCACCGACGTCGGCGACGACATCGTCGCGTCCGTGATCGCCGACGACCTGTCCGCCGGCGAGCTGTCCTCGTTCCTGGCGGCGCAGTCCGACCTCGGCCCGAAGCAGTGGCCTCGTCACGTGTGCGTCGTCGACGAACTGCCCACCACCGCGACGTTCAAGGTGCTCCGGCGCGATCTCGCCGCGTCGAACCCGGAACCGACGTGGACCCTGGACCGCTCGACCTGCACCTACCGCTGACGATTCCGCGCTCAGGCGTCGGCGGTGTGCGGCATGGTCGCCGCCAGTCGCTCGACGGTGCGCGTGTACTCCTCGACGAGCCCGTCGATCAGGTCCGCGACAGGGGTGATCGCGTTCATCCGTCCGACGATCTGTCCGGCCGGCATCGCGACGACCTGCGGGTCGTCGGCGGCGGAGATCCGCGAGTGGGCGTCGGCGACGAGCAGGTTCTGCAGCGGCATCGGCAGGGGCGCAGGCGCATCCGGCGCATCCCAGGCATCGGTCCACTTGGTCTTCAGCAGCCGGGCCGGCTTCCCGGAGTAGATCCGACGACGCACGGTGTCATGCGAGGTCGCGGCCAGCAGCGCCCGCTGGATCGTGGTCGGTCCGTCGCCCTTCGCGCCGAGCCGGTACTCGGCGGCGGTGAGCCAGTACGACCCCATCCACACACCGTCGGCACCCGAGGCCAGCGCCGCCGCGATCTGGCGACCGCTCCCCACACCACCCGCCGCGAGGACGGACGCCTTGTCTCCGACAGCGTCGACGACCTCCGGCCACAGGACGACCGAGGTGATCTCGCCCGTGTGACCGCCGGCCTCGTATCCCTGGGCGATGACGATGTCCACACCGGCGTCGACGTGGTGCAGAGCATGCGACCGCGCACCGGCGAGCGCAGCGACCTGGACACCGTGGGCGTGGGACGTCGCGATGACGTCCTCCGGAGGCGACCCCAGCGCGTTGGCGATGAGGCGGATCTGCCCGTACCGGTCGGCGTGCTCCATGGCGACGTCGACGTGCGACCGGGCGACGGAGTGCAGCCATCCGAGGACACCGGCGTTCACCCGCTCCTCGCCCTCGAGCGTCGGCACGCCGAGCTCGTCGAGGGTGCGCTCGACGAACGCGCGGTGTTCGGGCGGGATCATCGCGTCGAGGTCGACCTTCGTGCCCTCGGTCGGGATCTTCGCGGGCATGACGATGTCGACGCCGAAGGGCTTGCCGTCGGTGTTCTCGTGCATCCAGGTGAGGACACGGTCGAGTTCGTCGGTCTCGTTGAACCGGACGCAGCCGAGGACACCGAGACCGCCGGCGCGGCTGATGGCCGCGGCCACGTGCTCGGACGGGGTGAACCCGAAGATCGGGTACTCGATGCCGAAGCGATCGGCGAGAGCGGTGCGCATGGATTGCCTGTCTGTCGGGATGGCCGTCAGGAACGGGTGGACGAGACCTCGAGCGTCTCGTCGGCGGGGCGGGACTCCGTGACCTCGTGGCCCCAGCGGTAGTTCGGCTTGCCGGCGGGCGAACGCTTGATCTCGTCGACGAACCAGACGCTGCGCGGGCACTTGTACCCGGCGATCTGCTCGCGCGCGACGGCATTGATGTCGGTGAGCGCCGGACGGTGGCCGTCGCGGGCGGCGATCACCGCGGCGACCCGGTTGCCGTACCGGTCGTCGGGGACGCCGACGACGACGGTGTCGAACACGTCGGGGTGCGCCTTGAGCGCCTGCTCGACCTCCTCCGGGAAGATCTTCTCGCCTCCCGAGTTGATCGACACCGACCCGCGACCGAGCATCGTGATGGTGCCGTCGGGTTCGTACCGCGCGAAATCCCCCGGCATCGAATAGCGCACGCCATCGAAGGTCGTGAAGGTCTTCGCCGACTTCTCGGGGTCGTTGTGGTACCGCAGCGGGATGTTGCCGGTACGCGCCATGAGACCGACCTCGTCGGACCCGACCGGGATGACCGTGCCGTCCTCGCGGAGCAGCACGGTGTTCGGGTCGGCCTTCACCCGCGGACCGCCTGCGTGCGCCTGCCCCTTCTCGACGGCTGTCATGCCGCCGAATCCCGTCTCGGACGAGCCGATCGCGTCGACGATGATCGCGTTCGGGAAGCGGTCGACGTACTGGTCCTTGACGCTCTGCGAGAAGATCGCGGCCGACGAGGCGATGGACACGACCGACGAGGTGTCGTAGTCCTTCTCCAGCAGCGCCTCGATCATGGGCCGCCCCATGGCATCTCCGGTGATGAAGACGACGTTGGCCTTGTGCCGCTCGACGATCTCCCACGTCTGGTGGGCGCCGAACTCGGGGTAGATGATGGCCTTCTGGCCGCCGAACAGGGCCTGGAACACGGCCCACTGCGACCCGCCGTGGATGAAGGGCGGGATCGGGAACCGCACCAGCTGGCCTCCCGCGGCCCCCTCGTTCGCGAACTTCCACTCGTCGGTGACGGGTTCGCCGGTGTACCAGTCGGTTCCGCCGCCGAGGACGCGGAAGACGTCGTACTGCCGCCAGACCACACCCTTGGGCTTCCCCGTGGTCCCGCCGGTGTAGAGGATGTAGAGGTCGTCGTCGGACCGCTCCTCGAAGTCCCGCTCCGACGGGTTCTGGGCGACCGCGTCCTCGAACTCGATCGCGTCGGCCGTCAGGTGACCGTGGTTCAGGGCGTCGGCGATGTCCTTGCCGGTGCCGTCCTCGATCACGATGAGGTGCTTCAGGTCCGGCGCCTTCGGCAGCACCTTCGCGACCTTCTGCGTGTACTGACGCTCGTAGATCAGCACCGACATCTGCGAGTCGGTGAAGATGTGCTCGAGTTCGGCCTCGACGTACCGGAAGTTGACGTTGACCATCACCGCGCGGGCCTTGAAGATCGCGACCATCGCCTCGACGCACTCGAGGGTGTTGCGGCTGTACAGCCCGACGGTGTCGCCGGGCTGCACCCCCAGCGCCCGGAGCTGGTGTGCCAGCGCGTTGCTGCGGGCCTCGAGTTCGGCGTACGTCCGCGACGCGCCGTCCGTCTCCAGGGCGACGCGATCGGGCATGAGATCGACGGCGTGCTCGACGAGATCGGCGATGGTGAAGGCCATGGCACAAAACTAGAACGTGTTACCGTTTTGGGCAAGGAAACCGCAGAACACCTGCCCGATCGAGAGCGAGTCGTCGCGTGTCCGAGAACCCCCGCGAGCCCGAGTGCCTCGTCGAGAAGCGCGGCCACACCCTCGTCGTCACCCTGAACCGACCCCAGGCGCGTAACGCGCTGTCGACCGAGATGATGCGGATCATGGTCGAGGCGTGGGACCGCGTCGACTCCGACGACGACATCCGGGTCGCCGTCCTCACCGGCGCCGGCGGCTACTTCTGCGCGGGCGCCGACCTGAAGGCCATGAGCAGACAGGCCCCCGGCGACAGCTTCGAGTCGGGCGAGTTCGACCCCACCCATCTGCCCGCACTGCTCAAGGGCCGGCGGTTGTCCAAACCGCTCATCGCGGCCGTGGAGGGGCCGGCCATCGCCGGCGGCACGGAGATCCTGCAGGGCACCGACATCCGCGTCGCCGGCGAGAGCGCGCGGTTCGGTGTGGCGGAGGCCCGGTGGGGACTGTTCCCGATGGGTGGAAGTGCCGTGCGCCTCGTCCGCCAGATCCCGTACACCATCGCCGCCGACATGCTCCTCACCGGACGTCAGGTCTCGGCACAGGAGGCGTTGTCGTACGGGCTGATCGGGTACGTCGTGCCGGACGGCACCGCGCTGGAGAAGGCACTCGAGATCGCCGAGCGCATCGCCGCCAACGGTCCGGTGGCCGTGCAGAACATCCTGCGCACCATCCGTGACACCGAGGGGATGCACGAGATGGACGCGTTCCCGGTCGAGACGGCACTCGGCAAGAAGGTGTTCGCCAGCGACGACGCCAAGATCGGCCCGACGGCGTTCGCGAACAAGGAGAAGCCGGTCTTCACCGGCCGGTGAGCGACCCCGTCGGCGATGCCTGCTCGCCGAGGATCTCGGCGACCACGGGCGGCAGCACCGCCGACGGCAGACCCGACAGGGTCCCGAAGAACGCCGACCGGCACACCGCGACGACGTCCTCGGGGTCGATGCGCTTGTCGGTGAGCATCTCGTAGCAGGCGGCGCGGAGCAGGCCGATCCACCCGCGGAGTGCCAGGACCAGGATCGGCGCGGGGTCGTCGCCGGCGCGGCCCGCGGCGAGGATCCGCGACACCTGCACGTCGATCGACCCGGACACCAGGGCGACGATCTCCGGGTCGCTGCTGACACCGCCGCGGAACACCGCCCGCACGCCGTGCTCGTGGGCGCGGCAGTGGTCGACGAACGCGCGGATGCCGTTCTCCAGCTGCTCGATCGGCGACAGCGCGGGGTCCGGTGCGGTCTCGTGCATGAGCCGCTCGTTCTCCCGGGTGAGCATCGCGACGAAGAACTCTCGTTTGCCCGGGAAGTAGTGGTAAAGCAGACCGCGTGAGACCCCCGCGAGCTCGGCGACGCGCTCGATGTGGACCTCGTCGTAGGGGTGGGTCGCGAACAGTTCGACACCGAGATCCAACAACTGGTCTCGCCGACGCTCGGGGCTCATCCGCGTTCGTCCGGCCACCCACGTCACGCTACCCGCGCCGCACCTTACTTGACACCGGTTCAGTACCCCGGGAGAGTCATGACGTGGCACGCAACGACTGGGACGGCCGACAGTTCCCCCACCCGGGTCACCGACGGCCGGTGATCGGCGACCTGCTCACCGTCGACCGGTCGCGTCCGATCCAGAGCATGCTGGAGGCCTCACGTGGTCTCGGCCCCATCTGGGAGCTGCAGGTGCTCCGGCAACGGCTGGTGTTCGTCGGGTCGGCGGCCCTGACCGCGGAACTCTGTGAGGAGACCCGGTTCTGCAAGGCGCTGCCGCCTGCGGTCGCCGCGCTGCGGGACTACGCCGGCGACGGCCTGTTCACCGCGCACAACGACGAGCCGAACTGGCAGCTGGCGCATGAACTCCTCGTCCCCGCGTTCACGAAGTCGGCGATGCGGTCGTATCACCCGACGATGGTCGAGACGGCCTCCGAGCTGTTCGACTACTGGGACCGACAGCTCGCCCACGGACCCGTCGACGTGTCCCGGGACATGACGAAGTTGACCATGGAGACCCTGACGCGCTCGGCGTTCAGCCAGGACTTCGGGTCCTTCCGGTCGGCCGAGCCGCATCCCTTCGTCGCCGCGATGGTCACCGCGCTGGAGACCGGGCGGCGCAAGGGCACCGTCCGCACCCTGCCCGGCGGCGGCGCACTCGCCTGGCTCCTCGATCGCCGCTTCGCGCGTCACCAGGACTACGTCGACGACATGCTCGACGACCTCATCGCCGCGCGGACCGGATCCGACGACCAACACGACCTGCTCGGCATCATGCTGAACGTCGCCCATCCCGAGACCGGTGAGCGACTGTCACCGGTGAACATCCGCTACCAGATCCTGACGTTCCTCGTCGCCGGCCACGAGACCACCTCCGGCGCACTGTCGTTCGCGTTGCACTACCTCTCCCGCAACCCCGAGTGCCTCGCCCGTGCCCGCGACGAGGTGGACGGACTGCTCGGGGACGACCCGACGGCGATGCCGGAGTTCGAGCAGGTCGCCAAGTTCCGCTACGTCCGGCGGGTCCTCGACGAGTCGCTGCGGATCTGGCCCACCGTCCCGGGCTTCGCGCGGGGGCCCCGCGAGTCGACGCTCCTCGCCGACGAGTACCGGATGGACCCGGACGACTACGCCATCGTGAGCCTCGGTGCCGTGCACAAGGACCCGGAGGTGTGGGAGGAGCCCGACCGGTTCGACCCCGACCGGTTCCTGCCCGAGAACGTCAAGAAGCGTCCGCCGCACAGCTACAAGCCGTTCGGGGCGGGCCTCCGGGCCTGCATCGGACGCCAGTTCGCGATCCACGAGGCCGTCCTCGTGCTCGCGACGCTGGTGCACCGCTTCGACATCCAGGCCGACCCCGACTACGACCTCCGCGTGACCGAACGCCTGACGATGCTCCCCGAGGGATTCGAGCTGACCCTCCGCCCCCGCACCAGGACGGCCGTCCCCACCACCTGACCCCCCATCCCACCCGTCGACTGGGCGGTTCCAGACGTCGGTTGGGCGGTAACAGACGTCGGTTGGCCCGTCAGAGACGGCGACCGTCCGCATCCGCCCACTGAACGTCCGGAAACGCCCACTCGACGTCCGGAAGTGCCCACTCGACGAGTTGTGACGCGGGATTCCGGGTTCCCACCAGACGGGGGTCAGATGGCGCGCTCGGCCTTCTCCCAGTACGGGTCACGCAGGCGACGCTTGTAGAGCTTGCCGTTGTCGGCGCGGGGCATCTCGTCGATGTAGTCGATGGAGCGCGGCAGCTTGAACTTGGCGAGCCGCTCCCGGGCGTACTGCATCAGCTCGTCGGTGAGCGCGTCGTCACCGACCACACCCGGCGCCGGCTGCACGACGGCCTTGATCTCCTCGCCCCAATCGGCGTGCGGCACACCGAAGACGGCGACGTCGGCGACCTTGGGGTGCACGGCGAGCTCGCCCTCGATCTCGGCCGGGTAGATGTTCACGCCGCCGGAGATGATCATGTCGTTCTTGCGGTCGAGGAGGTACAGGTAGCCCTCGTCGTCCATGTAGCCGATGTCGCCGGTCGTGAACATGTTCCCGACGCGGGCTTTTTGGGTCTTCTCCTTGTCCTTGTAGTACTCGAAGGAGGAGCCCTTCATCTCCATGTACACCTGGCCGCTCTCGCCGCGCGGCACCTCCTCGCCGTTGTCGTCGAGGATCTTGACGACCGAGTACGACCACGCCTTACCCACCGACCCGGGGTGGGTGAGCCATTCGTCGCCGAAGATGGTGGTGCCACCGCCCTCGGTCGCGGCGTAGTACTCGGTGACGACCGGGCCCCACCACTCCAGCATCTGCTGCTTGATCTCGCGCGGGCACGGTGCCGCGCCGTGGATCATGTTGCGCAGCGACGACACGTCGTACCTCTCGCGCACCTCCTCCGGGAGCGCGAGCAGCCGGTGGAACTGTGTCGGCACCATGTGACTCTGCGTCACCTTGTGCTTCTCGATGAGCGCGAGCATGCACTCGGGATCCCACTTGTCCATCAGGACGACCTTGTGGCCCAGCTGCATCGAGATCATCACGAAGTTGACGACGGCCGTGTGGTAGAGCGGAGACCCGCAGATGTGCACGTGATCGTCGTGGGGAACGAGACCCATGACACCGAAGAACCCGATCCCGCCCATCGCGGCCTGCTCCGGGGCCGCCCCGGTGAGCGGCCGACGAACACCCTTGGGCTTGCCCGTCGTCCCCGAGGTGTAGAGCATCGGGGCACCGGTCGTCCGGTCCGACGGCAGGCTGTCGTCGACACCCTCGATCAGCTCGTCGAGCGGCCGGAACCCCTTGATCGTCCCGACGGCGAACAGGTTCTCCGTCGCGAGACCGGCCTCCCGCGCGGCGATCTGGGCCGTCTCGGCGAACCGCTCGTGGGCGACGAAGATCTTGGCCTCGGAGTCACCCAGGATGTAGGCGATCTCGGGTCCGGTGAGGTGCCAGTTCACCGGCGCCAGGTAGAGCCCGATCTGCAGCGCCGCGAACTGCAGCACGACCGTCTCGACGCAGTTCGGCGTCGCGATCACGAGGGTGTCGCCGGTGACGAACCCGTGCCGGCGGAGCCCGTTGGACACCCGATTCGCCCGCGACGCGATCTCGCCGTAGGTGTGCTCGACGCCGTCCGGGTCGACGAGGGCGATCCTCTCGGGGGTCTCTCGGGCGATGTTCCACAGACCGATGGGCTCGTTGCTGTCGGACACGGATGCCTCCTCGCCGGGCGGCTCACGCCGCCGATTTCTAGAACACGTTCTAGTTGCTTCGATCGGTCATTAGACCAGCTTCCCCAACCGCCGGACAAGATCGACCGAGCGCGCGGTCACCATGAGCATCGAGACGCCGGCGGCCTCCCACCGCTCGATCTCGCGGCGGACCGTCTCCTCGTCGCCGACGATCATGGTCTCGCGGACGAGCTCGTCCGGGACGGCCGCGATCGCCTCGTCGCGACGCCCCTCGGCGAACAGCGCGCTGATCTCGTCGACCGCGTCGGCGTATCCCATCCGCCGGTAGACCTCCGCGTGGAAGTTGAGGTCCTTGGCACCCATCCCGCCCAGGTAGAAGGCGGTGATGGGCTTGTAGGAGTCGACGGTGGCGGCCACGTCGTCGGTGATCTCGACCTGCACGGTCGCCGCGACCTCGAACTCGTCGCGGGTCCGACGCGCGCCCGGCCGGCTCATGCCCTCGGCCAGCCACTCCTCGTACCGGTCGGCCAGGCGCGGGGTGTAGTAGATCGCCAGCCACCCGTCGGCGATCTCCCCCGCCAACGCGATGTTCTTCGGCCCCTCGGCGCCGAGCCAGATCGGGAGATCCGACCGCAACGGATGGGTGATCGGTTTGAGGGACTTGCCGAGGCCTGTCGCCCCGGGAGCGTCGGACGGGTACGGCAGCGGATAGTGCGACCCGTCGTTGACGACGGGCCCCTGCCGGTCGAGGACGTCGCGGATGACCTGCACGTATTCGCGGGTGCGGGCCAGCGGCTTCGCGAAGGGCTGCCCGTACCAGCCCTCCACCACCTGCGGTCCGGAGACGCCGATCCCGAGGATGTGCCGCCCGCCGGAGAGGTGGTCGACGGTCAGCGCGTGCATGGCCAGCGACGTCGGCGGCCGGGCCGACACCTGGGCGACCGCGGTCCCCAGCCGGACGCGCGCGGTCGAGCTCCCCCACCACGCCAGCGGCGTGAAGGCGTCCGAGCCCCACGACTCGGCGGTGAACACGGCGTCGAAGCCGGACTCCTCGGCTGCGGCGATCAACTCCGGCGCGTTGTCGATCGGGCCCGCGGCCCAGTAGCCCAACTGCAGTCCGAGCTTCACGCGAGCCTCCCTGAGACGGTTCTTGCGGTCCAATACTAGAACCTGTTCTACTCGCTGGGTGACCATCAGCGAGACCGGGCCCGGACTGGCCGCCGTGTTGGCGTCGGCGGTCGCCGACGTGCCCGAACCAGAGACGCCACCGTTGACCGCGCCGCTGCGCAACAGCTTCGACTACACGCGGTCCCTGGGGCCGGTGCTCGGGCGGTTCGCCGACGGCATCCGGGAGGGGCGCATCGTCGGTGGGCGGACCTCCGCCGGGACGGTGATGGTCCCGCCGAGCGAGTTCGATCCGGAGACCGGTGCCGCGACAACCGACTTCGTCGACGTCGGCCCGGTCGGGACGATCACCAGCTGGTCGTGGCAACCGACCCCCCTGCCGGGTCAGCCGCTCGACAGCCCGTTCGCGTGGGCCCTGATCCGGTTCGACGGCGCCGACACCGACCTGCTGCACGCGGTCGCCGCGTCCCCCGACGACCTGTCGACCGGGGCGCGCGTCGTACCGGTGTGGGCGGCCGAACGGACCGGACGCATCACGGACATCACGCATTTCGTGCTCGGTGACACCGCGCAGGACGCGCAGCCCTCGACCGTGGAGCAGGAGACGCCGGGCGTCGTCAGCTACCCCATCGGCCTGGAGATCGAGCACGCCGCGACCGTCGTCGAGACCCTGTACCTGCAGGGTCTGGCCGAGGGTCGACTCGTCGGCGGACGCACGAGCGACGGTGTCTACTTCCCCCCGCGGTCGTCGAGCCCGGCCAACGGCGACCCGACCACGGAGATGGTCGAACTGCCCGACACCGGCATCGTCACCACGTTCTGCATCGTCAACGTGCCCTTCATGGGCCAACAGATCACGCCCCCCTACGTCGCCGCCTACGTCGTCCTCGACGGCACGGACATCGGCTTCCTGCATCTCATCCTGGAGTGCGAGGCACACGAGGTGCGGATGGGCATGCGGGTGAAGGCCGTGTGGCGCGACAAATCGGAGTGGGGCCACACCGCACGGAACATCAGCCACTTCAAGCCGTCCGGCGAGCCGGACGCCGACTACGAGACCTACCGGAGTCACCTGTGAACGCACCCCGCGTGGCGATCGTCGGATTCGCCCACAGTCCCCACGTCGACTCGACCTTCGGCACCACCAACGGCGTCGAGATGCTCATGCCGTGCTTCGCCAAGCTCTACGCCGAGTTGGGGATCACGCGCACCGACATCGACTTCTGGTGCAGCGGCTCGTCGGATTACCTGGCGGGCCGGGCGTTCTCGTTCATCTCCGCCATCGACTCGATCGGCGCGGTGCCGCCGATCAACGAGTCCCACGTCGAGATGGACGCCGCCTGGGCCGCCTACGAGGCGTACGTCAAGATCGCCACCGGCGAGGTCGATCTCGCGCTCACGTACGGCTTCGGCAAGCCCTCGGCCGGGACGATGGACCTCACCCTGGCCTTGCAGACCGACCCGTACACCGTGTCCCCGCTGTGGCCGGACGCGACGTCTCTCGCCGGACTGCAGGCGCGCCTGGGTCTCGAGTCGGGTGCGTGGACCGAACGACAGATGGCCGAGGTCGCGGCGCGCACGCTCGGCCGCGACGTCGACGAGCTCCTCGCCGAGCCCGTCACCGCCGACCCGCTGCGCGCGCACGACGCGTCGCGGTACACCGATGGAGCCGCGGCGCTGATCCTCGCGAGCGAGGAGCGGGCGAAGCAGTTGGTCGCCAACCCGGCCTGGGTCACCGGGTGGGACCACCGGATCGACAGCCCGAACTTCGGGGCGCGGGATCTCACCACCTCGCCGTCGACCCGCCTCGCGGGCGACACGGCCCTCGGTGACGACCGAGCCGTCGACATCGCCGAGCTGTATGCCCCGTTCACCCACCAGGAACTCATCCTGCGGAACGAACTGCGACTACCGGACTCGGTGCGGATCAACCCGTCGGGCGGTGCGCTCGCGGCGAACCCGATGTTCGCCGCCGGACTCGAACGCATCGGGTTCGCGGCGACGGCGATCCTGGCCGGTGAGGCGCGGACCGCGATCGCGCACGCGACGAGCGGACCGCTGCTGCAGCAGAACATGGTGGTCGCCCTCTCGGGCGCCTCGGGAAGCGGGGAGTGAGCATGGCCGGCAACCGCGCCGCGGTCATCGGGACCGGGCAGACGAAGTACGTCGCGAAGCGCCACGACGTGACGATGGCCGGGATGTGCCGGGAGGCCATCGACGCCGCCCTCGCCGACTCCGGCTACGCGATGGACGACATCGACGCGATCGTGATCGGCAAGGCACCCGACCTCTTCGAGGGGTCGATGATGCCGGAGCTGTCGATGGCCGCCTCGCTCGGCGCCGTCGGCAAGCGACTGATCCGCGTACACACCGCCGGCTCGGTCGGCGCCTCCACCGCTGTGGTCGCGTCGTCATTGGTGAAGTCGGGCATCCACACACGTGTCCTCGCCGTGGCCTGGGAGAAGCAGTCGGAGTCGAACGCCATGTGGGCGTTGTCGATCCCCGTCCCGTTCACCATGCCGGTCGGTGCCGGCGCCGGTGGCTTCTTCGCCCCGCACGTCCGCGCGTACATCCGGCAGTCGGGCGCTCCCGAGCACATCGGCGCGATCGTGGCGGCGAAGGACCGGCGCAACGGCGCGAAGAACCCGCTGGCCCATCTGCATCAACCCGACATCACCGTCGAGAGCGTCATGGCGTCCCAGATGCTCTGGGACCCAATCCGTTACGACGAGACCTGCCCGTCGTCCGACGGTGCGTGCGCGGTGGTCATCGGTGACGAGAAATCCGCCGACGACGCGGTCGCGGCCGGTACGCCGGTCGCCTGGATCCGCGCGACCGCGATGCGCACCGAACCCCTCGCCTACGCCCACCGCAACGTCGTCAGCCCGCAGGCCGGTCGTGACGCCTCGGCGGCGCTGTGGCGGGACGCCGGTGTCACCGACCCCCTCGACGAGGTCGACGTCGCCGAGATCTACGTGCCGTTCTCGTGGTTCGAGCCGATGTGGCTCGAGAACCTCGGCTTCGCCGCGAAGAACGAGGGCTGGAAGCTGACCGAGAAGGGTGAGACCGACTTCGGTGGACGGATGCCGTGCAACCCCTCGGGTGGGGTGTTGTCCTCCAACCCGATCGGCGCCTCGGGGATGATCCGCTGCGCCGAGGCCGCGCGCCAGGTCCAGGGCAAGGCCGGTGACCACCAGGTCGACGGCGTCCGCACCGCGATGGGCCACGCGTACGGCGGTGGGTCGCAGTACTTCTCGATGTGGTTGCTCGGAGCCGACAAGCCGTGAGCGGGAAGCCGGCCTACCTCGACATCGACCGCGAGAACAATCCCGCCGTCGTCGCGGGGCGCGTCTCCCGCGAGATGGTCGACGCCCGCGACAAGCAGGGGTGGCTCGACAACTTCGCCGACGACGCCGTCGTCGAGGACCCCGTCGGCCCGTCGATGTTCGACGAGCACGGCGCCGGTCACCGTGGGCGCGACGCCATCTCCGCGTTCTGGGACATGACGATCGCGACCACCGAGCGGCTCGACTTCGAGTTCGACGAGGAGATCATCTGCGGCAACGAGGTCGCCTACATCGGGCGCATCGTCACCCACATCGGTGGGCACGTGACGACGTCGCCTGGGGTGTTCACCTACCGTGCCGACGACGCCGGCAAGCTCGTCGCCCTGCGCGCGTTCTGGGAGGTCCAGAAGACCATGGAGTCGATGCGACCGGCCTGACGGGTCACACCGGCCGGATCCCCCGGTGTCAGGACCGGGCGACCAGCGCCGCGATCCGCGCGATCACCGCGTCCGCGGGCGTCGCGTCGGCGTCGAAACGGCTCGCGCGTGTCTGCACGACCAGCAGGATGCGCTGTCCGGTGGGCCCGAGGAGCAGGCCGCCGTCGTTCGCGGTGCCGTAGTCGCCGGTGCCGGTCTTGTCCGCCGACGTCCAGCCGGAGGGCAGGTCCGCGCGGAACCGCTTGTCCGAGGTCTGCGTTCCCTGCATCCACCCGACGAGGGTCGCCCGGTCCCGGGGGTCGAGCCGGGTGCCGGTCAGGAGCGACCGCAACCCGGCCGCCCAGCCCTGCGGGACCGTCGTGTCACGGATGTCGCCGGGGAACGCCGAGTTCAGCGCCGTCTCGGTGCGGACCATGACGGTGGCCGTGTCGCCGGCGGTCAGCGCGAAGGCGGTCACCGCGGTCGGACCGCCGATGGCGGCGAACATCAGGTTGGCCGCGGTGTTGTCGCTCTGCTGCAGTGCCGCCGTGGCGATCTCGGGGTAGGTCATGGTCTTCCCGACCCGCGTCTGCGTGACCGGTGAGTTCGCGACGATGTCCTGCCGTCTGACGGGGACCGGCGTGTCGAGGCGCAGGAGTCCACGGCGCGCGGAGTCGAGGACGGCGGCCGCGAGGTACACCTTCGACATCGACAGCACCGGGAACCGCTGGTCGGCGCCCACCGACGCGATCACCCGTCCCGTGACGAGGTCCTGCGCGTACACACCCGCCTCCACGCCGCTCGACGTGGCGATCGCCTGCACCTGGTCGTCGACCGACGGTGCCGCCTGCGCCGGCGCCGCGACGACGCCGAGCGCGACGAGGACCGGGACGAGGACGGCGAGAGGGGAGACTGTGCGCACGGCGGACAGTCTCTCTCATCCGGTCGTGCCGACACAGGACATCACCGGTAGCGGACCGACAATTCCTTGATGCCGTTGATCCAGCCGTGGCGGAGGTACCGGGGTTCGGCGACCTTGGTGATGTCGGGCATGTGGTCGGCGATCGCGGAGAAGATCAGCTCGATCTCCATCCGCGCGAGGTTCGCGCCCACGCAGTAGTGCGGGCCGTGCCCGCCGAATCCCACGTGCGGGTTCGGGTCCCGCGTGATGTCGAACGTGAACGGGTCGGTGAACACGTCGGTGTCGTAGTTCGCCGACCCGTAGAACATGCCGACACGATCCCCGCGCCGGATGTGGGCGCCACCGAGGTCGACGTCGGCCTTCGCGGTCCGCTGAAAGCAGTTGACCGGCGTCGCCCACCGGACGATCTCGTCGGCGGCCGTGGCCGGCCGCTCCCGCTTGTAGAGCTCCCACTGATCGGGGTTGTCGAGGAAGGCGTTCATCCCGCGGGTGATCGCGTTGCGCGTCGTCTCGTTGCCGGCGACGGTCAGCATGATGAAGAAGTAGCCGAACTCGATCTCGTCGAGCGCGTGGCCGTCGATGTCGGCGTGGACCAACTCGGTGACGATGTCCCCGACCGGACACTTCTTGCGGTCCTCGGCCATCTCGTAGGCGTACCCGAGGATCTGCGCCGACGCGAGCTGCGGGTCGTCGGTGAAGTCGGGGTCGTCGTAGTTCATCATCGCGTTCGACCACGCGAAGAGCTTCTGCCGGTCGTCCTGGGGCACACCGAGGAGGTCGGCGATCGCCTGCAGCGGCAGTTCGACGGCGACGTCGTGGACGAAGTCGCTCGGCCCGTCCTGCGTCGCGGCCTTCTCGACGATCTGGCGGGCGCGCTCGGCGAGGCCCTCCTCGAGCGCGTGCACCGACCGCGGCGTGAACGTCTTCGACACGAGCTTGCGCAGCCGCGTGTGCTCGGGCGGGTCGTGGTTGATGACGAGGGCTTTCGTGACCTCGAGCTGCTCGGGGTCCATCTCGTCGTCGAAGCGCACGATGACGCCGTTGGCGTTGGCCGACCACAGCTCGTTGTTCTTCGAGATGGCCCGGATGTCCTCGTGGCGGGTGACCGCCCAGTAGCCGCCGTCGCGGAACCCGCCGCCGGTGCCGGCAGGCTGCTCGACCCAGTGCACCGGCGCCGTCCGCCGCAGCTCGGCGAACGTCGCGTGCGGGATGCCCTCCTGCAGCAGCGACGGACTCGTGAGGTCCGTCCCGTCCCGCAGCACCGGGTCGTGGAACACCGGGCAGGCTGCGGAGGTGGTCAGGGCGTCGGCTCCGGTCATGATCGAGCTTCCTTCACGGGAGGGTGAACCTGTTCCACACGTCAGTGTGACCCCGTCCGGGCCGTTCGGGAAGCATTTCGGGTACCCGATCTGGACGCGAGTGAGAACGTGTTCTAGTTTTGGTCCATGGGTGTTCCGGTCATCGTGGAAGCAGTGCGGTCTCCGATCGGGAAGCGGGCCGGCTGGTTGTCCGGCCTGCATCCCGCGGAGATCCTGGGCGCCGTCCAGCGCGGCGTCGTGGAGCGTGCGGGCATCGACCCGGCCCTCGTCGAGCAGGTCATCGGCGGGTGCGTCATGCAGGTCGGCGCACAGGGGAACAACATCACCCGCACCGCCTGGCTGAACGAGGGCCTCCCCTGGCAGACCGGGGCCACCACCGTCGACTGCCAGTGCGGGTCGGCGCAGCAGGCCAACCACCTGATCGCCGGGCTCATCGCGACCGACACCATCGACGTGGGGATCGCGTGCGGCGTCGAGGCCATGAGCATGGTCCCGCTGGGCGCCAACGTCATGCTCGAGGGCGCGGGTCCCCGCCGCCCCGAGTCGTGGGACATCGACATGCCCAACCAGTTCGAGGCGGCCGAGCGCATCGCGCAGCGCCGCGGCATCACCCGCGCCGACACCGACGCCCTCGGCGAACGCAGCCAGCGTCTGGCCAAGCAGGCGTGGGACGAGGGCCGCTTCGACCGCGAGGTGCTGTCGATGAAGGCCCCCGAGCGCACCAGGGAGGGCGACCTCACCGGCGAGATCCTCGACGTCACGCGGGACCAGGGCCTGCGCGACACGACGCTCGAGTCGCTCGGGAACCTCAAGCCAGTCCTCGAGGGCGGGATCCACACCGCCGGGACGTCGTCGCAGGTGTCCGACGGCGCCGCGGCGGTCCTCATCATGGACGAGGAGAAGGCCAGGGCACTGGGCCTCACCCCGCGGGCCCGACTGCGCGCGCAGGCGCTCGTCGGCGCCGAGCCGTACTACCACCTCGACGGGCCCGTCCAGGCCACCGAACGCGTGCTGGCGAAGGCCGGGATGTCGATCGGCGACATCGACCGCTTCGAGGTCAACGAGGCGTTCGCCTCGGTGCTGCTGAGCTGGGCATCGGTGCATCAGCCGGACATGGACCGGGTCAACGTCAACGGCGGCGCCATCGCTCTCGGGCACCCCGTCGGCAGCACCGGATCGCGCCTGATCACGACCGCACTGCACGAACTCGAGCGCAGTGACTCCTCGACCGCCCTGATCACCATGTGCGCGGGCGGTGCACTGTCCACCGGGACCATATTGGAACGAATCTGAGAAGATGTTCCAATGACGACGGACAAACAGCACCGGGAGAAGCCCGACGCCCTCGACTCCGCCCTGGTCGGCGCCATCCTCAAGTGGGGGTCCAAGGCGAACACCGCGCTGTACAAGGCGACCGGCGGTCGCATCGGCGGGAACTGGCGCATCGGGGCCGGCTTCCGGAAGCCCGTGCCCGTCTGTCTTCTCACCACGACGGGGCGCAAGACCGGTGAACCGCGCACGGTCCCACTCCTCTGCCTGCGCGACGGCGAGAACGTCGTGCTGGTCGCGTCGCAGGGCGGCCGCAAGAACCACCCGCTGTGGTACCTCAACCTCGTCGCCGACCCGGCCGTCACCATTCAGATCGGCAAGGACACCCGGGCCTACCGGGCCCACCCCGCCGACGACGCGGAGCGCGAGCGTCTGTGGCCGAAGATGGCCGAGCTCTACGCCGACGTCGACCAGTACCAGCACTGGGCCGACCGCACGATCCCGCTCGTGGTCTGCGTCCCGGCCCACTGATCCACGCCTGCTCTGGGTGACCGTTTCGTGACACGGGTCACGGTCTGCCCTCCGGTCGCTGGAAACCCCCTCCCAACAGGGGCGCAGAGGAGAACACTGAATCGGTGACGTACATGCCGCCGACGGACGCGATGTTCCTCCTCGCCGAATCGCGGGAGCACCCCATGCACGTCGGGGGACTGCAACTGTTCACGCCGCCCGACGGTGCCGGCCCCGACTACGTGCGCGACATGGTGGACGAGATCCGCTCGCACACCGAGGTCAACTCCCGCTTCCGCAAACGCCCGGCCGACCCGGTCAGCTCGGTGGGCAACCTGTGGTGGGCGACCGAGTCCGAGGTGGACCTCGAGTACCACATCCGCCACTCCGCGGTCCCTCGGCCGGGACGCATCCGCGAGCTGTTCCAGCTCACCTCGCGATGGCACGGCACGCTCCTCGACCGGCACCGTCCGATGTGGGAGACACACCTCGTCGAGGGCCTCGAGGACGGGCGGTTCGCGGTCTACACCAAGGTCCACCACTCCCTCGTCGACGGCGTCTCCGCACTCCGGATGCTGCAGACCACTCTTGACGAGAGCCCGGACGACCGCGCCATGCGCGTGCCGTGGGATCCGCGACCGAAGAGGTCGCACGACGGCGGCACGTCCCGCGGTGGACCGTTGGCCCTCCCGCTCTCGGTGGCGGGCAAGGGTCTCTCGCTGGGCACCACGGCCGCCGGTCTCGTGCCCGCCGGCCTCAAGGTGCTCGGCCAGGCCGTCCGTGACCACAACTTCATCACGCCGTTCGAGGCACCGAAGACCGTCCTGAACGGTCCCATCGGCGGTGCCCGACGCTTCGTCGCCCAGTCGTGGGAGATCGAAAGGGTGCGCGCGGTCGCCGACGCGACCGACGCGACCCTCAACGACGTCGTGCTGGCGATGTGCAGTGGCGCGCTGCGGACGTACCTGCTGGAACTCGACGGACTGCCCGACAAGTCGCTCACCGCGATGGTGCCCGTGTCGTTGCGGTCGGACTCCGAGAGCGCCGGCGGCAACGCCGTCGGCGCCGTGATCTGCTCCCTGGCAACCGATCTCGACGACCCGATCGACCGACTCCGGACCATCCGCGAGTCGGCGCAGGCGTCGAAGCGGCTGATGAAGGAGCTGACCCCGCTGCAGATCCTGCTGCTCAGCGCGGTCAACATGTCGGCGTTGGCACTGTCGCCGGTGCCGGGCTACGTGTCGCTGGCCCGCCCCCCGTTCAACGTCATCATCTCCAACGTCCCCGGTCCGACGAAACCGTTGTATTGGAACGGTTCTCGGCTCGACGGCGTCTACCCCGCGTCCATCGTCCTGGACGGTCAGGCGATGAACATCACGTTCACCAGCAACGACGACGCCCTCGACTTCGGCATCGTCGGATGCCGGCAGACACTGCCCAGCCTGCAACGCATGATCCACCACCTCGAGGACGCCCTGACCGACCTCGAGAAGGCGTCGACGGCCTGACACACCGAGATGCCGTCATCCCGGCTGCGGGGACCGATCGCTGTCCTACGATGACGCCATGACCGATCACGACCGTGCAGCAGCGCGCCGGGAGATCACCAACGCGCTCCTGACCGCCTTCGACAAGCGCCACGAGGTGCTCGACGCGATCGTCGACGCACCCGACCGCGAGGGTGCCGTACGCGCCCTCACCCAACTGCTCGACGCGTCGACCCTCGGCGCCGAGGCGGTGATGGGGATGTCGTTGCAGCAGCTGACCGTCGACGAGCGCCGCGCGAACCAGGCCGAGCTGGAGGACCTCGACCAGCAGCTCACGTTCACCCTGTCCGACCGCCCCGGCAGCACCGGCGAGAACCTGAGCCTGCGTCCGTTCTCGGGCACCGCCGACAGCGACATCTTCGGCGCGCGGACGGAGGAGATCGGCTCCGCCGGAGACGGTTCCGGCAACCCGGCCGGCGCGCTCGACGAGGAGATCGCGCTCGCGACCGAGCGGGTCCGCGTGGAGGAGGCCGCCTGGTACGTGGCCGAGGAACTGACGTCGGACGGTCCCCAGAAGGTCGGGCTGGTGTTCGGCGAGCTCGTCGACGGCGAGGTCAGTGTCCGCATCTGGATCCACCCCGAGCACCGCAAGAAGGGCTACGGCACCGCAGCGCTGCGCAAGTCACGCTCGGAGATGGCGTCGGCATTCCCCGGTGTCCCGATGGTGGTCCGCGCTCCCGGCGCCCCCGCCTGACCCGAGATGCCCCTCGTCGCAGCGGTCTTCGCGCTGTTGGCCGCGGCGCTGCACGTCGCGATCTTCGTGATGGAGTCGGTGCTGTGGACGCGGCCCGCGGTGTACCGCCGCTTCGGGCTCGTGTCCGCGGACGAGGCCCAGGCGACGCGATCCATGGCGTACAACCAGGGGTTCTACAACCTGTTCCTGGCCGTCGGGATCGTGGTCGGCGTCGCCGTCGGCGGCGATGTCGGCACAGCGCTGGTCGTCTTCTGCTGTGCGTCCATCGTCGCCGCGGCCGCCGTCCTGCTCACCACGGGTCTGTCCTACGTGCGTGCCGCGGTCGCGCAGGCGCTGTTCGCGGTGATCGCGCTCGTCCTGTTCGCGGTCCTCTGACCGCTCAGCCCTTCACGACGTCGTAGCGGTCGGACATCATCACCTTGTCCCACACCGCGACGAAGTCGTGGACGAAGCGCTCCTGGCCGTCGCTGCCGGCGTAGACCTCCGCGACCGCACGCAGCTGCGAGTTCGATCCGAAGAGCAGGTCGTTGCGCGAGGCCTGGTACCGCGTCTCGCCGGTCGCCCGGTCGTCGAGGGTGAACGACGTCCCCGCCTCGTCGACCTTCGTCGCGACGTAGTCCATGCTCGTCACCGCGTCGAAGAAGTCGGTCGAGAGCGTGCCGACGCGGTCGGTGAACACACCGGTCGACGAGCCGTCGTGGTTGCAGCCGAGGACACGGAGACCACCGGTCAGCGCCACCCACTCCGGCGCGCTCAGACCGAGGAGCGCGGCCCGGTCGAGGAACAGGCGCTCCGGCGCGACCGACGACACCGAGTGGTAGTCCGGCAGCACGTAGTTGCGGAAACCGTCGACAACCGGTGCGAGCCAGGCGAACTGCTCGGGGTCGGTCTGATCCTGGGAGGCGTCGACCCGTCCCGGGGTGAACGGGACCGTGACGGTCACGCCGGCCGCCGCAGCCGCCTTCTCCACAGCGACGCACCCGGCGAGCACGATGAGGTCGGCGAGGCTGACGGAGGTGCCACTCGACTCTTTGATCTCCCGGAGCTTCGCGACCACGTCGACGGTGCGCGCGTTGACGTCCCAGTCCTTCTGCGGTTCAAGGGCGATGCGGGCACCGTTGGCGCCGCCGCGCTTGTCCGACACACGGAACGTGACCGCCGACGAGAACGCGGTGAACGCCAGGTCCGAGACGGAGATGTCCGAGTCCTCGACGGCCTTCTTCAGCGCCGCGACGTCCGCGTCACCGATGGCGGGGCCGTCGGCGGCGGGCAGCGGGTCCTGCCACGAGAAGTCCTCGGCAGGGACCTCGGGACCGAGGTAGCGCGACTTCGGACCCATGTCGCGGTGGGTCAGCTTGAACCACGCCTTGGAGAACTGGTCGGTGAAGTGGTCGAAGTCGGAGAGGAACCGCTCGCAGATCTCGCGGTAGACCGGGTCGACCTTCAGGGCGATGTCGCTGGTCATCATCATCAGCGGCTCGTCCTTGCCGGAGATGTGCGCGTCGGGTGTCCGCGGGGCGTCGGGATCGGTCGGGGTCCACTGCAGCGCACCCGCCGGGCTCTGGGTCTTCTCCCACTCGTAGCGGAAGAGGTTCTCCAGGTAAGAGTTGTCCCAGACGGTCGGGTTCGGGGTCCACGACCCCTCGATGCCGTTGGTCATCGTGTTCTCGGCGTTGCCGTTGCCGCGCGGGTTGTGCCAGCCGAGGCCCATCGCCTCCATCGGCGCGATCTCCGGCGGCGCGCCGATCTCCTCCGACGGCACCTTGCCGTGGCTCTTGCCGAAGGCGTGGCCGCCGGCGATGAGCGCGACGGTCTCCTCGTCGTTCATGGCCATGCGGCCGAACGTGATCCGGATGTCGATCGCCGACAGCGCGGGGTCGCCCTCCTGGTTCGGGCCCTCGGGGTTGACGTAGATCAGCGACTGGTGCGAGGCCGCCAGCGGGTTCTTCAGCTCGTAGTTCGCGTCACCCGGCTCGCCGACCCAGCGCGTGCCGTCGCGCTGCACCATCGCGTCGTAGGACGCGGGGTGGGTGTTGTCGATCCACTCCGCGCCCCAGTAGGTCGCGTCGTCGGCCTCCCACGCGTCGCGGCGTCCGCCGCCGAAGCCGTATGTCGGGAAGCCCATGATCTCCAGCGAGCAGTTGCCGGCGAGGATCATCAGGTCGGCCCAGGACAGCGCGTTGCCGTACTTCTTCTTGATCGGCCACAGCAGGCGGCGGGACTTGTCGGTGTTGCCGTTGTCCCACCAGCTGCTCACCGGGGCGAAGCGCTGCAGGGCCTGTCCGGCGCCGCCGCGGCCGTCGGCGATGCGGTAGGTGCCCGCCGAGTGCCACGCCATGCGGATCATCTGCGGGCCGTAGTTGCCGTAGTCCGAGGGCCACCAGTCGACCGAGGTGGTCAGGAACTCCTTGATCTCGTTCTTCAGCTGCTCGAGATCGATGGCCGAGAACGCCGCCTCGTAGTCGAAGTCGCGCAACGGGTTCGCGGCGGGTCCGTCGGTGTGCAGCTGCTCGACGCGCAGTCGGTCGGGGTACCAGTCCGACAGGGTCGGCTTCGACGTCTCGGCGCCGGCGATGGTGTTGCCCCCGAACGGGCACTTGCCCTCGAGGACCTCGGAGTAGTCGGAGTAGGCGGTCATGAGGGAACCTCTCGTCGGGCAGCGGGTCGTTCGCCAGACCACCGGCCGACCGGGTCTGGGTCCTCCTCCATTGATACGCACCGCAAACCACGAGGGCGACGAACGTTGTGAAGCTGCGGCCCACATCTCGATCCGGACACAACTGGAGGTCCGGCCTCCTCGTGCTCGGTCGGGGCTCCAGGGAGGTCAGCGGCGGCGCGGCAGACCGATCCGCGCCGTGATGCGATCGATCGCACCGGTCTCGTCGGCGTCGAACCGTTCCCGGATCCGCGCCGACAGGCCGAGAGGTACGTGGACGAGGAAGTCCGCGTGCACGCAGACCCCCTCGATCCCGATGCTCGTGATCTCCACCCGGCGGATGACGCGGTACTTCCGGCCACGGTCGAGGTCGCGGACGATCGCGGGTCCGCTCGAGCCGGTCGGGATGCCGTTCTCCACCCGACGACAGCTGTCGGCGAGGCGGACGTCGGTGACGTCGTGGCTCGCGAGCGCCTCGATGTAGGCCCGGGCGGCTGCGACGGTGTCTGGGGTGGCGGTCACCCGACCATCCTCACCGACGGGCAGTCATCGCGCGCCGTAGACCGGGAACGGGGCGGGCGCCTCGGCGAGGATCTCGGCGACGACGGGCCCGAGTTCCGCGGGATCCCAGCGGTCGCCCTTGTCGCGCTGCGCGCTGCGCTGCCATCCGTCGGTGACGGAGACCTTGCCGCCCTCGACCTCGAAGACCCGGCCCGTCACGTCACCGGACTCGGGCGACCCGAGCCACACCACGAGCGGGGAGACGTTCGCGGGGTCCATGGCGTCGAAGGAGCCGTCCTCGGGCGCGGCCATCTGCGCCGCCATGGCGTCGCCGGCGCTGGTGGTCATCCGGGTGCGAGCCGACGGCGCGATCGCGTTGACCGTGATGCCGTAGCCCTTCATCTCCGCGGCCGCCTGGATGGTGAGCTCGGCGATGGCGGCCTTGGCCGCGGAGTAGTTGCCCTGGCCCACGGAGCCGTACAGGCCGGCCCCCGAGGACGTGTTGATCACCCGGGCCTGACGCTGCCGCCCCGCCTTCGACTCGGCGCGCCAGTACTCGGCCGCGTGGCGCAGGGTCGCGAAATGGCCCTTCAGATGCACCCGGACCACGTCGTCCCAGTCGGACTCGCTCATCGAGACCAGCATCTTGTCGCGGAGGAACCCCGCGTTGTTGACCAGCACGTCGAGGCCACCGAACGTGTCGACCGCTGTGGTGACGAGACTCTTCGCGCCGTCCCAGTCGGCGACGTCGGCGCCGTTCACGACCGCCTCGCCGCCCGCGTCGACGATCTCGGCGACCACCTGCTCACCGGGCGACTCCCCGGTCGCGCTGCCGTCGAGCCCGGCGCCGATGTCGTTGACGACCACCTTCGCTCCCGACGCGGCGAACGCCAGCGCGTGCTCGCGGCCGATCCCGCGACCCGCCCCCGTGACGACCACGACCCGTCCTTCGTTGATGCCGCTCACGGTGTGTGGTTCTCCATTCGGTTGTCGGTGGTGCCGGCGTCGAGGAACGCCGGCCGCTCCCCGCCCCCGTGGACGGTGAGGCACGCGCCGGTGATGTAGGCCGCCAGCGGTGAGATGAGGAACGCGACCGCGTTGCCGACATCCGTCGGCACGGCCATGCGACCCATGGGGATGGTGCGGCCGACCGACGCCACACCCTCCTCGTCGCCGTAGTGGAGTATCGACTGCTCGGTCTCGACCGGACCCGCCACGACGCTGTTGACGCGCACGGTGGGCGCCCACTCGACGGCGAGTGACCCGGTGAGGTTGTCGAGACCCGCCTTCGCCGCGCCGTATCCCGCGGTGCCCGGGGACGGTCGGTGACCGCTGACGCTCGACACGTTCACGATGGACCCGCCGTCGGGCTGCTCGGCCATCACGCGTCGCGCCGCCTGCGCGACCACGAGGGGTGCGAGCAGGTTGAGTTCGACGATCTTGCGGTGGAAGTTCGGCGAGGCGTCGGCCGCCGGCGCGAAGGGGGCGCCGCCCGCGTTGTTGACGACGGCGTCCAGCCGACCGTGACGGTCGACGATGTCCGCGACCATCGCCCCCACGGCGTCGGGGTCGCGCACGTCGCAGGTGACGAACTCGGCGCCCGCGACCCGCGCGGGGTCGTCGGGTGGGCGCCGAGCGCAGGCGATCGGGATCGCCCCGAGGTCGGCGAGGACCGAACAGATGCCGGCGCCGACCCCGCGGGCGCCGCCGGTGACCAGGACGACGTGTCCCTGCAGACCGAGGTCGGTCATCCGCTGCCCCATTTCGCCGTCGGTGTCCCTGCTACGCTACCAAGCAAGTGTTTGGTTGGTAACCATAGCGAGAGGGACGCCCGTGCCCATCACCACATCGACGATCGAGCCGGGGATCGTCGCCGTCACCGTCGACTTCCCGCCGGTCAACGCGTTGCCGTCGGCCGCATGGTTCGACCTGGGCGACGCCATCCTCGCCGCCGGGACCGACCCGACGACGTCCGTCGTGGTCCTGCGCGCCGAGGGCCGGGGGTTCAACGCCGGCGTCGACATCAAGGAGATGCAGAACACCGACGGCTTCGACGCCCTGATCGGCGCGAACCGCGGCTGCGCACACGCGTTCGCCGCCGTCTACGACTGCAAGGTGCCGGTGATCGTCGCCGTGAACGGGTTCTGTGTGGGCGGCGGGATCGGACTCGTCGGCAACGCGGACGTGATCGTGGCCTCCGACGACGCGGTGTTCGGTCTGCCCGAGGTCGATCGCGGGGCCCTCGGTGCGGCGACACATCTCGCACGCCTGGTGCCGCAACACATGATGCGCACCCTGTACTTCACCGCGCAGAACGTCACCGCCGCACAGCTCCACCACTTCGGTTCCGTGTACCGGGTGGTCCCCCGGGAGGGTCTGCTCGACGCCGCGCTCGAGGTCGCACGTCTCATCGCCGCGAAGGACACCCGCGTGATCCGCGCGGCGAAGGAGGCGATCAACGGCATCGACCCCGTCGACGTGAAGACGAGTTACCGACTGGAACAGGGCTACACGTTCGAGCTGAACCTCGCCGGCGTCGCCGACGAGCACCGCGATGCGTTCGCGGGCACGTCGAAGGGGGCTCGCCGGTGACCACCTCGACCACCCGTCGCCAGACCGACAAGACCTCGACGCTCGAGGAGGCCGTCGGCGAGATCCGCGACGGCATGACCATCGGGATCGGCGGGTGGGGGTCCCGGCGCAAGCCGATGGCGCTGGTGCGGGCGCTCGCCCGCTCGGACGTCCGCGACCTCACCGTCGTGACCTACGGCGGCCCCGACCTCGGATTGCTCTGCGCCGCAGGCAAGGTGCGCAAGGCCTACTACGGCTTCGTGTCGCTGGACTCCCCGCCGTTCTACGACCCGTGGTTCGCCGCTGCGCGCACCAGCGGTTCCATCGAGGTGCGGGAGATGGACGAGGGCATGGTCAAGTGCGGGTTGGAGGCCGCGGCCGCGCGACTGCCGTTCCTGCCCATCCGCGCCGGTCTCGGCTCGGCCGTCCGCGAGTTCTGGGGCGACGAGCTGCGCACCGTCGACTCCCCCTACCCCGACGCCGACGGCCGCACCGAGACCCTGGTGGCGATGCCCGCGCTGGACCTCGACGTCGCGCTGGTCCACCTCGACCTCGCCGACGTCCACGGCAACGCTGCGTACACCGGGGTCGACCCGTACTTCGACGACCTGTTCTGCGCCGCGGCCCAGCGCCGTTTCCTGGAGACCGACCGCGTCGTCGAGACCGAGGAACTCGTCGAGTCCGTCGAGGTGCAGCGACTGCTGCTCAACCGCATGAACGTCGACCGGGTGATCCACGCCCCCAACGGAGCCCACTTCACGTTCGCGGGCGAGTACAGGCGGGACGAGGCGTTCCAGAAGCACTACGCGGCGTCGGCCGCGGACCCCGACTCGTGGACCGCGTTCCGCGAGCACTTCCTCGACGTCGACGAACAGACCTACCAGGAGCGCGTCGTCGAGTGGACGCGTGAACGGGCCGAGCAGAAAGAGGCGGCATCCGTATGAGCGATGTGCCCCGCGCCGAGACCTGCGTCATCGCATGCGCCGAGATCTTCTCCGGCGCCGGGGAGATCATGGCCTCCCCCATGGCGACCACACCGCTGATCGGTGCCCGCCTCGCGCGCCTGACCACCGAGCCCGACCTGCTCATCACCGACGGTGAGGCACTGATCTTCGCCGACACCCCCGCGGTCGGGAAGTCGGCGCCGATCGAGGGGTGGATGCCGTTCCGGAAGGTCTTCGACGTGGTCGCGTCGGGACGTCGGCACGTCGTCATGGGTGCCAACCAGATCGATCGGTACGGCAACCAGAACCTGTCGGCGTTCGGACCGCTGCAGCACCCGAAGCGACAGATGTTCGGTGTCCGTGGAGCTCCCGGCAACACGATCAACCACCCGACCAGCTACTGGGTGGCCAAGCACTCCACCCGCGTCTTCACCGAGTCCGTCGACATCGTGTCCGGCGTCGGCTACGACAACGTCGACCCCGACAACCCGGCGTTCCGGTTCCTGCACATCCACCGCGTGGTCACCAACCTCGGCGTCTTCGACTTCGGCGGCCCCGACCACACGTTCCGCGCGCTGTCGCTGCATCCCGGTGTGACGGCCGACGAGGTGGCGGAGAACACCGGCTTCGAGGTGGTCGGGCTGGCCGACGCGGGTGAGACCCGCGCGCCCACGGAGGAGGAGCTGTCGCTCATCCGCGAGACCATCGACCCGACCGGCCTCCGCGAGAAAGAGGTCAGGCCCGTCGACGCGGCAGGGGTGTCGCGGTGACCCGCGCTGCGCCGATGCGCACGCGGTTCACCGACCTCGTCGGGATCGACTACCCCGTGGTGCAGACCGGGATGGGCTGGGTGTCCGGGGCGTCGTTGACGTCGGCGACGTCCAATGCCGGTGGCTTGGGCATCCTGGCGTCGGCGACCATGACGTTCGAGGAGCTCGAGAAGGCGGTCGCGCGCACGAAGTCGTTGACCGACAGGCCGTTCGGCGTGAACATCCGGGCCGACGCCACCGACGCCGGCGACCGCATCGACCTCCTCATCCGTGAGGGCGTGCGGGTCGCGTCGTTCGCGTTGGCGCCGAAGAAGGACCTGATCGCGAAGCTGAAGGACAACGGCGTCGTCGTGATCCCGTCGATCGGCGCGGCGAAGCACGCGGTGAAGGTCGCCTCGTGGGGTGCCGATGCCGTGATCGTCCAAGGTGGCGAAGGAGGCGGCCACACCGGTCCCGTGGCGACCACGCTGCTGCTGCCGTCGGTGCTCGACGCGCTCGGCGACAGCGGGATCCCCGTCGTGGCCGCGGGGGGTTTCTTCGACGGACGTGGGCTCGCCGCGGCGCTGGCCTACGGCGCCGAGGGGGTCGCGATGGGAACGCGGTTCCTGCTGACCTCCGACTCGACCGTGCCCGATTCGGTGAAGCAGGAGTACCTGCACCGCAGCCTGAACGACACGGTCGTCTCCACCAAGGTCGACGGCATGCCGCACCGCGTGCTCAAGACCTCGCTCGTCGAGAAGCTCGAGGGCGGCAATCCTGCGGCCGCGTTGGCGGCTGCGGCGAAGAACGCCAACGACTTCAAACAGATGACCGGCATGAAGTGGACCACCATGCTGCGCGACGGGCGGTCGATGCGGAAGTCCGGCGACCGCACCTGGCAGCAGATCATCATGGCCGGCAACACCCCGATGTTGCTGAAAGCCGGTCTCGTCGAGGGCAACACCGACGCCGGGGTGCTGGCGTCGGGTCAGGTCGTCGGGATGATCGACGACCTCCCCAGCTGCGAGGAACTCATCCAGTCCATCGTGACCGGCGCGCGGGATCGCATCTCCCGCCTCGGCCCGATCGCCTGACGACACCGGCGGGTCCACGATGCGCGTGCACCTGCAGCTGACGGGGGATCCGCACGGCGTCGCCGACGACGTCGTCGCGCTGAGCAGGGTCGGCGTCGACGGCGTCTTCACGTTCGAGGGTCCGCACGACGTGTTCGCGCCGTTGATCCGGGCGACCGCGGTCGACGAGGCCCGTGACCTCGACCTCATGACCAACGTCGCGATCGCCGGACCGCGCAGCCCGCTGCACCTCGCACACATGGCGTGGGATCTGCAGTCCTACAGTGGCGGTCGATTCCGGCTCGGGCTCGGCTCGCAGATCCGACCGCACATCGAGAAGCGGTACGGCTCGGCGTGGGGCCGTCCGGCCGCGCGGCTCGGGGAGACGGTTCGCGCGATCGGGGCGATCTTCGACGCCTGGGAGCACGGCACACCTCTCGACTTCCGTGGCGAGTTCACCACCCACACCCTGATGCCGCCGAACTTCGTGCCCGGCCCCACCGGACATGGGCGTCCGGCGGTCCTCATGGGTGGGCTGGGTCCGGTGATGACCCGGACCGCCGCCGAGGTCGCCGACGGCCTGCTCGTGATGCCGTTCCACAGCCGTGCGCACCTCGCCGAACGCACACTCCCCGCCGTCGAGGACGGGTTGTCGCGGCGTGAGCGCTACGGTGCGTTCTCGGTGATCGGTCAGGCGATGGTCGCGGTCGGATCCGACGAGGGGTCGCTGCGCGCCGCCGTCGACGGTGTCGCGATGTTGATCGCGTTCTACGGGTCGACCCCTGCGTACCGGCCCGTCCTCGACGCATCGGGGCGCGGGGACCTGCAGCCGGAGTTGAACGCGCTGTCGAAGCAGGGTCGGTTCGCGGAGATGCGGTCGCTGATCACCGACGATGACGTCGCCACCTTCGCCGTCGTCGGGTCGCCCGCCGAGTGCGCCACGGAGATCCACGACCGGTTCGGCGGGTTCGCGTCGGAGATCTGCTGCTATTTCCCCCACTACGAGCCGGTTTCGTCGGATCTGTCCGCACTCGTCGGGCATCTCCAGGATGCGGTCGTACCATCGGCCGGGTGACCGACAGCCCCTCCCCGACATCGGCACCCCTGCACGCACAACGCGACCGCGCGGACTCCTTCGGGTCCGTGGCCGTCGCCTACGACCGGTATCGGCCGCGATACCCGGACGACGTCCTCGACGCCGTCGCCGCGCTCGCCGGTGGCGGTCGGGTGCTCGACGTCGGGGCGGGCACGGGCCTCCTCGCCGAGGCGCTCGTCTCCCGCGGTCTCGACGTGCTCGGCGTCGAGCCGGACGCGGAGATGGCGGGGGTCGCCCGGGCGAAGGGTCTGACGGTCGAGGAGGCCACCGCCGAGAGCTGGGATCCGGCGGGGCGTCGGTTCGCGCTCGCGACCTTCGCCAACTCGTGGCACTGGGTCGACGTCGACGTCGTCCTGCCGACGATGCGCGAGATCCTCGGTCGTGACGGCCATCTCGTCCTGCTCTGGCATGCCACCGCACCGAGCGGGCCGTCGAAGGACCGGATAGACGCCGCGTACGCCGCGTCGGAGATGCCAGGCGTGGTGGGACCGTCGGCGACACCGTCGATCAGCGACCAACTGCGTTCGGCGAGTTGGGATCTCGTCGACCACACGGCGAGCTCGGAGCGGCACCTGACCGCCGAGGACTGGCTCGACACCGCCTTCACGTTCTCGAACCACATCGTGCTCGACCCGGTCGTCGCCGAGCGTCTGCGCGCGGACCTGACCGAGGCGATCGGCCCCGACGGGCTCACCGTCACCGCGTACACCTATTGGATCGACGCATGGCCGGCCTGACCGCGAACCCGACGGTCGCCGATCGTGCACCAGATCCCGTCGACCGTGCGCTCGATTTCCCCGACCGTACAGTCGATTTCGTCGATCGTGCGGTAGATCCCGTCGAGCGGGCACCAGATCCCGTCGAGCGTGCACATGATGGGAGGGGGAGGTCGTGACCGACGGCCCGCTGCATGGTGATCGAGCGCTCGCGCTCAGTTTCGGGTCCGAAGCCGAGTCCTACGAGCAACACCGCCCGGACTTCCCGCCCGCGATGATGGACGTCGTCGCCCGTCTCGGCCACCGCGTCCTGGACGTCGGGTCGGGAACCGGGAAGGCCGCGCGAGCCCTGCTGGACCGCGGATGTTCGGTGCTGGCGGTCGAGCCCGACGTGCACATGGCGACGATCGCGCGCCGCAAGCACGTCGTCGTCGAGCCCGGGACCTTCGAGGAGTGGGATCCGCGCGGCCGCATGTTCGATCTGGTCACCTTCGCGCGATCGTGGCACTGGGTCGATCCCGAGTCCGCCATCGAAAAGCTGACCCAGATCGTCGTCCCCGGCGGCCATGTCGCGTTGCTCACCCACGAGGCGAGCTGGTCGTTGTTCGCGCACGAGCCGGTGAAGTCGGTCGTCGAGAAGTACGTCCGGCGCGACGACACACCCCGTCGCCGACCCACCGACGATCGCACCGTCGGACTCTTCACCGACGCCGGGTTCGAGGTCCGCGTCGAGGAGTTCCCGACGACCACCGTCGTCGACGTCGAGGAGTGGCTCGACGCGATGTTCACCTACTCGCGGTTCCTGGTGCTCACCCCCGAGCAGAAGACGCAGCTGCGCGTCGACCTCGCCGAGGCAGTCGGTACCGGACCGATCACTGTCGAGGGCACCCCGCGCGCCGTGATCGCACGCCGAACGCGCTGACCGCCCAGTAGACGGGATCTACCGCACGATCGGCGACATCGACTGCACGGTCGACGGGATCTGGTGCACGCTCGGTGAGGTCTCGCGCAGGCGAGGGGTGGTGGGGTCAGCGGCTGGTCAGCGATCGAGCCAGTGGTCGACGTCGAGGGGTCGTCCTTTCTCGGCCGCGTCGTGGGCGCAGGCGAAGCCGACGATCGACGAACCGTCGTCGAGGGTGATGGCGCCCAACCCCATCGGTGCCGGCAGTGCGGCCAGGAACGATCCCAGCGCCGCCGTCGACAGCGTCCACCGCTCACCACGGATCGACCGGCCGTTGACCTGCTCGGCGACGAGGCCGGGTTTCGGCGGGGTGGTCGCCAGTTCGACGAGCCGGTAGTCCGGCGAGGTGCGGAGCTCCCCCGACCACCGCGCGCCCCGCGTGGCGAGCTCGTGCTCGAGCGGCTGCCCCCGGAGGTGCGCGCCGAACACCGCGAGATCGACGACGTCGGCCACCGCCTCCGGCCACGACGGTGCGGCGGTCGGCTCGTCCCGGAACCGACGCGCCAGATCCACGACGACGGCATCGTGGTGTGCCGGCGCCAGGAACGTCACCCCGAACTGCGCGACACCGGCTGAGCCGTCGTCGATCTCACCCGCCGGGATCGCGATCCCACAGAGGTCGAACAGGTTGCAGAAGTTGGTGTACGTCCCCATCCGCGCGTTCACGCCGACGGGGTCGGCGGCGACGTCCTCGACAGACGGGTGGAACGGCGCCGTGGGCACCATGATCGCGTCGCAGTCGGCCACCGAGCCCATGGCGCGAGCCCGCAACTCCTCGACCCGACGGCGATCGGCGAGGAGGTCGACGGCCCGGATGTCGCCGGCCGCGCCGATGATCCCCGCCACCGTGGGGTCGAGACCGGCCGACTCGTCGGCCGTGGTGACGAACTCCCCCACCGCGTCGAACCGTTCGGCGACCAGTGCGCCGTCGTACAGCAGCGTCGCCGCGGCCAGGAAATCGTCGAACGGCACCTCTGTCACGTGCCACCCCAGACCCCGGCACCGGTCCACCGCGGCGGCGAAGGCCGCACACCACGGTTCGTCCATCGCGGTCAGCTCGGCCGGGACGGCGATCGTCGGGACCGGCGGCGCGGCGAGTCGGATGTCGGCCGGGAACGGCCGCGAACCGGCGGCTCGCGCCAGCTCCGCCATCGCGGCGTCGGCGGTCGCGAGGTCCCGCGCGAACACGGTGACGCAGTCGTAGCTCGCGCAGGCCGGTACGACGCCCTCGGTCGACACCGCACCGACCGTCGGCTTGATCCCGACGATCCCCTGCAGCGCCGCCGGGACACGCCCGGACCCGGCGGTGTCGGTGCCGATCGCGATGTCGGCCAGCCCGAGAGCCACCGCCACGGCCGAGCCCGAACTCGAACCGCCGGAGATGAATTCGGCCCGACGGCTGTCGCGCACGGCGCCATGGGGACTACGGGTCCCGACGAGGCCGGTCGCGAACTGGTCGAGGTTGGTGGTGCCCAGAACGACGGCCCCGGCGGACCGCAGCGCGGCGACGACGGGTGCGTCGGTCGCGACGACCGACCCGTACCCCGGACAGGCTGCCGTGGTGGGGAACCCCGCCACGTCGACGTTGTTCTTGACCGCGAGGATCATCCCGGCGAGCGGGCCGCCCGCGGCGATCGACGCCTCGTGGTCGCGACGCACCTCGTCCCGGGACCGCAGGTGGAGGAAGATCTCGGGGCGGTCGAGGGCGTCGAGGCGGTCGAACAGCTCGTCGACGACGGACCGCGAGAGGACGCCCGTCATGCCGTCGCCTTCGCCGCGACCGCGAATTCACCGTCGGCCGCCCAGCGCCGACGCTCCTCGGCACGCGCCGTCTCCATGCCCGCGCGGACGCGGGCGATGTCGTCGGCGTTGTCGGCGAGGAACGCCCGGTGGTCCGACAGCGCGAACGAGCCGTTCTCGATCGTCACGTCACCGCGTCCGGCGGCGACGTCGGCGCGCAGGTCCAGCAGTTCCTCAGCGCTCACCGGGTACCAGTGGATGCGGTCGAAGTGCCGCAGCAGCCAGGGGTGCTCGGGGTCGAAACCGGCTGCGCGCAGCGGGTGTCGGTGGTTCCACACCTGCGTGGTCCGACCGACGAACTGGTAGCCACCGGGTCCCTCCATCCCGTAGATGCAGAGGTAGGCACCGCCGATGCCGACGGCGTTCTCCGGTGTCCACGTCCGCGCGGGGTTGTACTTCGTCGTGACGAGACGGTGCCGCGGATCCATCGGCGTGGCCACGGGGGCACCGAGGTACACGTCGCCGAGGCCCAGCACGAGGTACTCGGCGTCGAAGACGACCCGGTGCACGTCGTCGACCGAGTCGAGCCCGTTCATGCGGCGGATGAACTCGATGTTCCACGGGCACCACGGAGCGTCGGCGCGGACGCCGAACATGTAGCGCTCGATGGCCTCCCGCGTCGACGGGTCGTCCCACGACAGCGGCAGGTGCACCGTCCGGCTGTCGACGACGAGGTCGTCGGCGGCGGGCAGAGCGGCCTCCACCTCGCGGAGCCAGGCCAGGACCCTGTCCGACGACCACACCGTCGGGTCCACCTTCACCTGCAGCGACCGGATCCCCGGTGTCAGGTCGACGAGGCCGCGCGGCCGGTGGTCCTCGATGTGCGCGGCGAGGGCGTGCACGCGCGCCCGCAGTTCGAGATCGAGTGTCATGTCGCCGTATTCGACGAGGACGTTGTCGTCACCGCTGCGGCGGTATGTCACCGAACTCTGGCCGTCGGCCGTCGCGTCCACGGCGAGGATGCCGCCGTCGTCGTCGCGGCCGGCAGAGACCACGGGCGCGAACTGCGCCCGCCGCGCCGCACCGAGGCTCGACGGGCTGGCCGCGGCGACCGTGCGCACCGGCACGAACCGCACCGTGTCACCGGCTTTCAGCTGACCGAGCTTCCACCGGTCGGCCGTGGTGACCGTGATGGGACAGACGAACCCGCCGAGGCTCGGGCCGTCCGGACCGAGGAGGATCGGTGTGTCACCGGTGAAGTCGAGCGCGCCGACGGAGTAGGCGGTGTCGTGGATGTTCGACGGGTGCAGGCCCGCCTCCCCACCGTCCGGCCGCGCCCACGTCGGCTTCGGCCCGATGAGGCGGACACCGGTGCGGTCGGAGTTGAAGTGCACCTCGTAGTCGGTGTCCAACAGCGTCGCGATGTCGTCGTCGGTGAAGAACTCCGGCGCGCCGTGCGGGCCCATGGTCACCGCGAGCTGCCACGCGTTGCCGATCGCCGGGAACTCGTCGAACTGCAGCCGACGTGGCGTCGACGTCTCGGCGGATCCGAGTTCCAGCGGGTCGCCGTCGACGAGAGCCCGACCGTCGAGGCCGCCGAAACGCCCCAGCCCGAATGTCGCTGCACTGCCGAGGTACTCCTGCGCCATCAACCCACCGGCGACGGCGACGTACACCCGCATGCCGACGGCTCCGACCGGTCCCACGTCGAGGACGTCCCCGCGTCGGACCTCCACCGGGACACCCTGCGCCACAGTGCGACCGGAACCAGCCTCGGGTGTCACGGTGACCAGGACCGGCGCGCCCGTCACGGCGACGACGGCCGGCGCGGTGAACCCCAGGCGGGGACCGAGAAGGGTGGCCTCCAACGCCGGGACACCCTCCGGGTTGCCGACCGCGATGTTGGCGAGGCGGAACGACAGGTCGTCCATCGGCCCCGAGGGCGGTACCCCGACACCCCAGTACCCGATCCGACCCGGCCAGTCCTGGATGGTCGTCATGGGTCCCGCGCGCAGCACCTCGATGGTCACGACGCCGCCCCGCGGACCACGACGCGGACCGACGTGGGGTCGAACCCGTTGCACGGGTTGTTGATCTGCGGGCAGTTCGAGATCAGCACGAGCGTGTCGATCTCGGCGCGCAGCGTCACCGACTTCCCTGGCGCCGACAGGCCGTCGACGATGCCCAGGGTGCCGTCGGGGTCGACGGGCACGTTCATGAAGAAGTTGACGTTGCCGACGATGTCGGCCTTGCCCAGACCGTGGCGCGCGCCCTCGGCGAGGAAGTTCTCGACGCAGGCGTGCTGGTGCTTGGTGTGGTGGCCGTAGCGCAGGGTGTTCGACTCCTGCGAGCAGGCGCCGCCGAGGGTGTCGTGGTTGCCGACCTCGTCGTCGACGATCGTCATCATCGGCCGTGACTCCTGGTCACGGATGACCGTCCCGGTGGTGAGGAAGATCGATCGCTGCGCGGCGATGGTCGCCTGCGCCGAGTAGCGGACCGTGTGGTTGTGCGCGCCGTAGAACAGCGTGTCGACGGCCTGGTTCCCGTGCAGGTCGATCAATTCGACGGTCGCGCCCGCGGGCACGACGCCGGACCACGGTGCGCGCGGGCCGATCTCGACGTCGAGGAGGACGTCGGGGGCGAGTGTGCTGGTCATCGTGTCTCCTGGCTCAGGGGTGGGCGGCGGCGAACACGTCTTCCGAGTTCGCCACCGCGCGGGCGTATTCGGGGTCGGTGTCGCCGGCCGTGCGGACGAGGTCGGTGAGGTCGTCGTGCGCCGACCAGGCCAGCACCTCCACCGGGCCGACGTCGAAGGTCGGCGAGTCGTCGAGCGGGTGGGCTGTGTCGACCACGGCGACGACGCACGGCAGGTGCAGGACGAGGTCGACGTGGCGACCGGGTCCTGCGGAGCCGGTGTCGACGAGGGCGCCGTCGTCGGCGACGCGGACCCCGTGGAAGAACGACAGGCTCGGCGGCACGTCGGCCGGCCCCATGCCGTGCTTGGCCGCGGCCAGCACGAACAGTTCCCGACCGGCCGGCGACGGGGACTCGGGCTCCCCCGCCCCGTAGCGGGCCGTGTTCGACGCGATGGTCGTGGTGCCGCACAGCGCGTCGTGGTGGCCGGACGTGTCGGCGACGACGGTCGCCAGGACCCGGCCCTGGTCGGTGAGCAGCGGGTGTCCCGCGCCCAGGTAGGCCTGCCACGGCACCTTCACGGTGTCGGCGACGCTCAGACGCTCCCACGGGGCGTCGGAGCGCCACAGCAGCACGTGGGCGCACGCCGTGCCGGTCACGTCGGTGAGGCGCAGGCGCGTCCCACGTCCGAGCACCTTCACCGTGTACCGGCCGCCGGGCACGGTCTCGGCCCAGGTGAGCCGACTCGCGTCGACCCCCTCCGGCGGTGTGGGCCAGTCCGAGGCCGGCACCACCGGCATCGGCCCGTCGGCCTGCGCGGCCTGGGCGCGGGCGTGGGCCCGGGCGCCGGCCGTGGACGCGGTCTGCTCATCGTGCGTCACGCTCATCGGGCCACCGCCGTCGCGGTCGTGGTGCTCACGGGACGGGCCGACCGCACGCGCAGGTAGGCGAGCGCGCCGACCACCAGGGTGCCCGCGGTGAAGATGATCGCGAAGTAGTGCAGGAACCACGAGGTGCCGTCGGGGTCGTAGACCTCCTGGCGCGGCCACGCGATGTTCACCATGAGGGCGGCACCCATCACCACCGCGATCGCGTTGACGAGGATGCCCCAGCGGCCCAGCGAGAAGACGCCGGGCCCGAAATCCAGACGGCGCCCACGGATCCGGTGCACCAGCGCGGGCACGGTCACCATGAGGTAGGCGATGTAGACGATGACCACCGACACGCTGGTGATCGCGGCGAACACCCCCGCCTGCCCGAGGTTGACCAGCAGCACGACGATGGCGAGGACGCTCACCACGACGCCGGTGTTGATGGGCGTCCCGGTGCGCGGGTTGACGCGGGCGAGGAACTCGGAGAACGGGAGTCGACCGTCGCGGGCCATCGAGAACATCACCCGCGAGGCCGAGGCCTGGATGGCGAGGGTGGCCGAGAAGATCGCGATCGCGACGATGGCCAGCAGCGTGCGGCCCATCCACGTGTCGAGCTGGCTGGTGATCACGTAGGCGATCCCGTCGGCCGACAGTTCGGGCGCGCCGAGCGACGGCGCCGCCATCAGCGTCGCGAGGATCATCAACCCACCCCCGACGAAGGAGACGAGCAGCGCCAGGATGATCGCCTTCGGCGCGGTGCGGCGGGGATCGGTGGTCTCCTCCGACAGCTCGGCGGCCGAGTCGAAGCCGTACATCACGTAGGCGGCCATGAGCATCGAGGCGAGGAACGCCGGGACGTATCCGAGACCGGAGCCGTGGCCGCCGGTGTCGGCGACCGCGGCGACCGGGTTGCGCTCGGCGTGGGCGAACATCAGGCCGACGAGCAGGATGACGCCGATGATCTCGATGCTGACCCCGATCACGGTGACCTTGCCCATGAACGACACCCCGATCGCACTGATCAGCGTGCACAGCGCGATGGTGATGGTGCCGAGGATGATCGCGTTGGTGGCACCGGAGACCGTCGTGAGCCCGGTGTCGGTGCCGACGAGCTGGAATCCCGACCAGATCGACGGCAGCACACTCTGCATGGCGATCGCCAGCGCGGCGACGGAGACGATGTAACCGACCAGCATGAACCAACCCGCGAACCATCCGACGGTCTCGCCGGCCAGACGACGCGACCACTGGTAGACGGCGCCGGCGACGGGGAACTTGCCCGACAGCTCGGCGAACACCAGGCAGACGCAGAACTGGCAGACGAAGACGATCGGCCAGGTGAGGAAGAACGCCGGACCGCCCAGACCGAAGCCCAGGGCGAACAGTGCGAACACCGTCGTGAGGATGGACACGAACGAGAACCCTGCGGCGAACGCGGCGTAGGACCCGATGCCGCGGTGCAGCTGCTGGGTGTAGCCGAGTTCGGCGAGGGCGTCGGCGTCGGCACGCGACGACACGGGTGGGGGCGGCACGTCGCGCGTGTCACCCGCGCGGTTGTCGACTGCGGTCATGGGACTCTCCTGACGAACACGGGGATCAGATGCCGCCGCGTCCTCGGGGCGGTTTTTCTGTCGAGTGATCGAAAAGGTAGTGACGACGAGGTCCCGACGGGTTTCCGCTCTGTGAACGCTGTGTCAACGAGTGCTCACCGGGCGGCGGGGGCCGGTCGCTCGGTACCGTGGTCGCCCGTGAGCTCCGCACAGACGCCGGCCCGGGGACGCCCCCGCCTGATGCCGCGTCGTCGCGTCGGCGGGACGCCGCAGGACGAGATCCTCGACGCCGCCGGTGAGCTCTTCACCGAGCAGGGGTACGCGGGCACGTCGACCCGCGCGATCGCCGAGGCCGTCGGCCTGCGGCAGGCGTCGCTGTATCACCACTTCGCGACGAAGGAGGACATCCTCATCGCGCTGCTGCGCCAGACGGTGGTCCCCACGCTCGACGTCGCCCGCGCGCAGGACGTCACCCGCCCGGCGGCCGACCGACTGGTCGAGATCGTCCGCTTCGACGTGACGCAGTTGGTGACGTCCCGGTGGAACCTCGGTGTGCTGTACCTGCTCCCCGAGATCCGCACCGCGGCGTTCGACCCCTTCCGGGCCGACCGCCTCGCGCTGCGGGACATCTACCGGTCGCTCGCCGCCGAGATCCTCGGTGCCGACGCACGCGATCCTCGCTGCGCCCTGCCGTTCCGGCTCGTCGAATCGGTCATCGGGCTCCGGTCCGACGGGGAGATCGCCGCCGACGACGCAGCGACGCTGGCCGGGACCATCGTCGCCGCCGTCGAACGGATACTCCGCGACACCCCTCGCGGGTAGGGTCGCGACTGCGTTCGGCGATCGTCGCCGGACGGGGATGCGACGGAGGATCCGATGGCGGAACTGAATGTGGTGGCGACGATCTCGGCGAAAGAGGGCACCGCGGAGAGTGTCGGCGCCGCGCTGAAGAAGCTCGCCGAGGCCTCGCGCGGCGACACCGGGTGCATCTCCTACGAGGTGTACGAATCCGCCGCGACCCCCGGCACGTTCGTCACCGTCGAGCGGTGGGAGAGCCAGGACCACCTCGACGCCCACATGAAGGCGCCGCACGTCGCCGACGCGTTCGCCACCCAGGGCGACGCACTCGAGAACGTCGCGATCCATCCGCTGAAGTCGTTCTGACACAGCGGGTCTCACCCCGTCGCAGAGTGCCGACGAGGCCGCCTCAGCGCGGGGTGAGGCCCTTCAGCACGACGCCGAGGTACTCGTCGGCCACGCGCTGGGCGTCGAGCGAACCGCCGGGCCGATACCACCGCACCGCGACCCAGACGGTGTCGCGCAGGAAGCGGTAGACCAACTCGATGTCGAGGTCGGCCCGGAAGGTGCCGTCCTCGACACCGCTGCGCAACACCGTCTCCCACAGCCCGCGGAACTCGCGGTTGCGTTCGCCGATGTAGGAGAAGCGGTCCTGGGACGAGAGCCGTTTGGCCTCGTCCTGATAGATCGCGACGGCGTTGTGGTCCCGATCGATCGTCTCGAACGAGGCGACGACGAGGTCGGTCAGGGTGACGTCGGCGGGACGACCCGCGTCGACGATCTCGTGGTAGCGCGCGAACAGGCGGTCGAGGAACCCCCGCAGGATCTCGTCGACCATCGACTCCTTCGAGTCGAAGTGGTGGTACAGACTGCCCGAGAGGATGCCGGCCGAGTCGGCGATGTCGCGGACCGTCGTGGTCCGCAGACCCTGTTCGGCGAACATGCGCCCCGCGAGGTCGAGCAGTTCCTCTCGCCGCGACGAGCGGGAGGGGGCGTTGGTCGGCACGCTGCCACCCTAGCAAGCGCTTGGGTGGCAGCGCGCGCGTCCGCGCAGGTCAGCGGTTGCGCTTCGTCGCCCGCTTGGTGATGGTCTTCCACATCGACAACTGCGCGTTCGTGGTGCGCTTGTCCGACGGCGTGAACGGCGCGGACATCATGCGGCCGAAGCTGATCGGCATCCGCGAGTGCGTCACGGCACGGGCGTGCGAGAACGTCGCGAACCCGAAATGCCCGTGGTAGCTGCCCATCCCGCTGGTGCCGACGCCGCCGAACGGCAGCGACCCGCTGAGGAGGTTGAGCGCGAAGTCGTTGCCGTTCACCGACCCCGAGCGTGTCGTGGCCTGCAGCTGCTCGTATCGGGCGTTGTCCGGGCCGAACCAGTACATCGTCAGCGGATGCGGGTGGGCGGTGATGTACTCCACCGCCTCGGACAGATCGCGGTACGGGTACACGGTCAACACCGGGCCGAACACCTCGTCGCCCTCGATGTCGCTGCCGGGGCGGACGTTCGTCAGCACGGTCGGCGGGATCTTGCGCGACACCGCGTCGGGCAGGGACTCGCCCGGCGGGATGACCTGGCGCTTCGAGGCCCCCCGCGCGACCGCGTCGTCGATGAGTCCGACGATGCGCGTGTAGTTCTTCTCGTTGATCGTCGCCGTGTACTGGTCGTTGCCGGCGATGCTCGGGTTCGCGGTGCGCCAGCGCGCGACGACGGTGTCGACGAACTCGTCGAGCCGGGCCGCGGGGACGAACGCGTAGTCGGGGCAGAGGCAGACCTGACCGGAGTTGACCAGCTTGGCGTCGGCGATGCGCTCGGCCGCGGCGCGGATGTCGGCGTCGAGGTCGACGACGACGGGGTTCTTTCCGCCGAGCTCGAGGGTGACCGGCACCAGGTTCTTGCCCGCCTCGGCGGCGACCGAGCGACCGACCTCGGGCGAGCCGGTGAAGAACAGGTGGTCGACCTGCAGCTTCGCGAAGTCGGAGCCGCCGCCGTGGTCGGGGGTGAGGACGGCGAGTTCCTCGACCGAGAAGTAGTCGGGGGCGTGCTTGGCCAACACGGCCGTGGTGCGTGCCGTGACCGACGACGGGCGCATCATCACGCGGTTGCCGGCGGCGAACGCGTCGCCCGCGGGCACGACGGTCAGCTGCAGCGGGAAGTTCCACGGGCCGATGATGCCGACCACGCCGAGCGGGTCGTGCCGGATGCGCTGCGAGAAGCCCATCAGCGCAGCGGGTTTCGCAACCTTCTCCGTCGCCATCCACTTCCGGACGTGACGACGCTGGTCGGCCAGGTCGATCATGCAGCCGGCGACGTCGGTCGCGATCGACAGCTCGCGGGGACGTGAGCCGAAGTCGTCGCGGAGCGCCTCGGCGATCTCGTCGGCGTTGTCGAGCAGCAGCGACGAGAGGCGGTTGATGCGGTCGATGCGCGTCCGCGCGTCGGGGATGCCGTCGCGGAGGAACGCCGAGCGCTGGGCGTCGAGGATCTCCTGCAGCGACATCCCCGCGGCCGAGCGGGGACGGATCTGCGCGACCGTGCCGGTGCGTGCGGGGGCCGGCGACGAGGTCGGTTCGGCGTGCGGGCGGGTGGCCGGTTCGGTCATGGGGCGATCTCCTTCGACCGTGCAAAGAAACAAAATCTGCGATGTGTCGCTTTGACAGTATGCGCCACGTCACACCCGTCGCGCCAGTGGGCTCTACGCTCGGGTCTCGTGGCGGACGTCCTCGTGCTCATCGGGTTGTGGTCGGCGGCGGTCGGGGCGGTGTCGGGTTTCGCGGTGACGCTGATGGTCGAGAAGCCCGAGGCCCTGGCGAAGGTCGGTGTCCGCCACCCGCGGCGGATCCTCCAGCTGCACCTCGACTGGGTGATCATGGGCGTGCTGATGATCGCGGTCGGAGCCGTCGCGGATGACTCGCCGGCGTGGTCGCTGGTCCTCGTGGCGATCGGCGGGATCGTCAACCCGGTGCTGTTCGCACCACTGGCGTTCCGCGCCGAGATCCAGCAGAACCTGGCGTACAAAGCCGTGTCGGGCGCGTCGTTCATCTGCTTGTCGGTCGGACTGGTCGTCGTCGCGATCGCGCAGACCGTCGCCCACTGACCCGCCCGTCCCCCGTCGAGTGGGCGGTACCGGACGTCGATTGGGCGGTACCGGACGTCGAGTGGGCGGTACCGGACGTCGAGTGGGCAACGGAGGGCGCGGGGGTGTCGCAACCGCCCAGTCGACGTCTGCAACCGCCCAGTCGACGTCGGTAACCGCCCACTCGACGGGGTGGGGGTGAGGGCTCGGGGGTCAGCCGAGGCGTTCGATGATGGTGACGTTGGCGGTGCCGCCGCCCTCGCACATCGTCTGCAGGCCGTAGCGACCGCCGCGGCGCTCGAGTTCGTTGAGCAGGGTGGCGAAGAGCTTGGCGCCGGTCGCCCCGAGCGGGTGGCCGAGTGCGATGCCGCCGCCGTTCGGGTTCACCCGCGACGGGTCGGCACCGGTCTCCTTCAGCCACGCCAGCACGACGGGCGCGAAGGCCTCGTTGATCTCGACGACGTCGATGTCGTCGATCGACAGGCCCGTCTTCTCCAGCGCGTGCTTCGTCGCCGGGATCGGCGCCGACAGCATCATGATCGGGTCGTCGCCGCGGACCGTCATGTGGTGGATGCGGGCGCGCGGGGTGAGACCGTGCTCCGTCAGGGCGGCCTCGGAGACGACGAGGGCCGCCGACGCGCCGTCGCAGATCTGCGACGCGACAGCGGCGGTCAGCGACGACCCCTCCGCCAGCACCGGCAGGCCCGCCATCTTCTCCAACGACGTCTCCCGCGGGCACTCGTCGACGACGCAATCGCCCAGCGGGACGTTCTCGTTCTCGAAGCGGCCCTCGGCGATCGCGGCCCGAGCGCGCTCGTGGCTCTGCAGGGCCCAGCGCTCCATGTCCTCACGGCTGATGTCCCACTTCCGCGCCATCATGTCGGCGCCGTGGAACTGCGAGATCTCGGCATCGCCGAAACGCTCCCGCCAGCCGACGGAGTCGTGGAAGGGGTTGTCGAAGCCGTACTGTGCGCCGGCGATCATCGCCGCGGAGATCGGGATGGCGCTCATGTTCTGGAGTCCACCCGCCAGCACGACGTCCTGGGTCCCGCTCATCACGGCCTGCGCGGCGAAATGGATTGCCTGCTGGGACGATCCGCACTGCCGGTCGACGGTGGTACCCGGGACGGCGAGCGGCTGACCGGCGGCGAGCCACGCCGAGCGGGCGACGTTGCCCGCCTGCGGCCCGATCGTGTCGACGCACCCGAACACGACGTCGTCGACGACGGTCGGGTCGATGCCGGTCCGATCGAGGACGGCGGTGATGACGTGCGCGCCGAGGTCGATCGGGTTCACCTTCGCCAGCGATCCGTTGCGCTTGCCGACCGGTGTCCGCAGCGCGTCGACGATGTAGGCCTGGGGTGTGCTCATGGGTTCTCCTGTCGCCTCGTCAGGCGCGCTGACTCGAGATCGAGACGATCTCTCCGGTGAGGTAGGTGGTGTAGTCGCTGGCCAGCATCGCGATGGTCGCGGCGATCTCCCAGACCTCGGCGGCGCGGCCGTAGGCCTCGCGGGACGCGAGGTCGTCGAGGAGTTCGTCGCTGGTGACCTTGGCCAGGAACGGGTGTCGCGCGATCGACGGCGCGACGGCGTTGATCCGGACGCCGTGCTCGACGGCCTCGACGGCCGAGCACCGGGTCAGCGCCATCACCCCGGCCTTCGCCGCGGCGTAGTGCGCCTGCCCGTGCTGGGCACGCCACCCGAGCACCGACGCGTTGTTGACGATCACCCCGCCGTGCTCGACACCCGCGAAGTACCGCAGGGCGGCGCGGGTCGAACGGAACGTGCTCGTCAGGGTGATGTCGACGACGCGGTCCCACTGCTCGTCCGTCATGTCGACGACCGGTGTCTCACCGCCGAGGCCGGCGTTGTTCACCACGACGTCGATCCGACCGAGAGTCGCTGCGGCGGAGTCGATCAGCGCGTTCACCTGATCGGTGCTCGAGACGTCGCAGGTGATCGCCGCGACCTGTTGCCCGCCGAACTCGGCGGCGAGCTTCTCGGCGGTCTCCCCCAGTCGTCGCTCGTGATAGTCGCTGACGACGACGTCGGCGCCCTCGAGCAGCGCGCGTCGGGCCGTCGCGAAACCGATCCCGGTCCCGGCGGCGGCGGTGACGACGACCTTCTTCCCCGACAACAGGCCGTGGCCGGGGATCTCCTCCGGTGCCGTCGACAACGGCGACGCGAGGCGGGGATCGGTCACGGGCGGGCCTCCCTCGGCAGGCCGAGGACACGCTCGGCGATGATGGTGCGCTGCACCTCGTTCGACCCTCCGTAGATCGTGTCGGCGCGGGAGAAGAGGAACAGCCGTTGCCACTCTCCCAGTTCGACGCGGTCGGGTGCGGTGATGTCGTTAGGTACGCCCTCGGTCGTGGAGTCGGGCGCGATCAGTCCTGGGGCGCCCTGGACGGCCATCGCGAGCTCGCCGAGATCGCGGTGCCAGTTGGCCCACAACAGCTTCGACACCGACGCCTGACCACCCGCCCCGGCGGTGTCGACCTCGGCGAGCGTTCGTCGTGCGTGGGCGCGCATGGCCCGCAGCCCGATCCGTGCGCGGACGATCCGTTCGCGGATGCGCGGGTCGGAGGCGGTCCCGTTCTCGCGGGCCATCGCGACGATGCGCTCGAGTTCGCGGGCGAACCCCACCTGCTGACCGAGGGTGGACACGCCGCGCTCGAACTCCAGCAGACCCATCGCGACGCGCCACCCGTCGCCCGGCTCGCCGACGATGAGGTCGGCGTCGGTGACCGCGTCGTCGAAGAAGACCTCGTTGAACTCCGATGTGCCGGTGAGCTGTTGGATCGGCCGGACCGTGATCCCCGGTTGGTCGAGGGGGACGAGGAGGAAGCCGAGACCCTTGTGTCGGCTCGATCCGCGCTCCACCCGGCACAGCACGAACACCCACTGCGCGACGTGCGCGAGCGAGGTCCAGATCTTCTGGCCGTTGATCACCCAGCGACCGTCCTCGAGTCGCGCGGTGGTCGCGACGTTGGCCAGGTCGGAACCGGCGCCCGGCTCGGAGTAGCCCTGAGACCACAGCTCGGTCACGTCGGCGATCCCGGGCAGGAACCGCTCGCGCTGCGCATCGGTCCCGAAGGCGATGAGCGTCGGGCCGAGCAGTTCCTCACCGAGGTGGTTCACGCGCGCCGGCGCCTGGGCGCGGGCGTACTCGGTGTGGAAGACGATGCGCTGCGCGATGGTCGCGTTGCGGCCGCCGTACTCGGTCGGCCACCCCAGACAGGTCCACCCCGACGCGGCGAGGTGCCGGTCCCAGGCGAGCCGCTCGGCGAAGAACTCGTGCTCGCTGCCCGGTCCGCCGCGGCCCGTCAGGTGGGCGAACTCGCCGGTGAGGTTGGACTCCAACCAGGCGCGGACGGAGAGTGCGAAATCGTCGTCCGATATCCCCGTGCGCCGCAGGTCCACGGCACGATCGGCGAGGTCGGTCACGGTCATGTGGCCTAGGATAACCTACCAAGCACTTGCTTGTTTTCGCCGATAGAGAGGGAACGCCCGGTGCCCACAGAGACAACGGTGGCCACGACGCCGGCCGCCCTCCGTCGTGCCGCCGACCTGTGGCCCGACGGTCTCGCCGTCGTCGACGAGCAGTGGGGTGATCCGATCGAGCTCACCTGGACACACCTGCTCGCCGCGGTACGGACGACGGCAGCAGCGCTGGTCGCGCACGGCGTCGGCGCGGGGGACCGCGTCGCGATCTGGGCACCGAACTGCGCGCAGTGGCCCATCGCCGCGCTCGCGACGCAGTGGGCGGGCGCGGTCCTCGTCCCGCTGAACACGCGCTACACCGCGCTCGAGGTGGTGGACGTCCTCGAGCGCGTCGACGCCCGTGTGCTCGTCGTGGCCGGGCGCTTCCTCGGCGCCGACCGCCTCGCCGATCTCGTCGCGCTCGACGAGTGGTCGGAATTGACCCGGCCCCCTGCCACCGTGCGGATCCGACTCGAGGCGGGCGACGAGACCAGGGACGACGCCGTCGACTGGGACGACGACCTCGCGGCGTCGGCGGACGAGTCCCACCGCGCCGAGGCCGACCGGCGGGCGGAGGCCGTCGCCCCCGACGACCTCTCGGACGTCCTCTTCACCTCGGGCACCACCGGACGCAGCAAGGGCGTCATGGCCGAGCACCGACAGACCATCGCCGGCGCGCATGCGTGGGGCGCGAACGGTCGCCTGTCCCCCGACGACCGCTATCTGATGGTCAACCCGTACTTCCACACCTTCGGCTACAAGGCCGGGATCCTGCCGTGTCTGCTGTTCGGGACGACGATGTACCCGCTGGCCGTGTACGACACGACCGGGGCGATGGACCTCGTCGAGCGGCACCGACTGACCGTCTTCCCCGGTGCGCCGACCATCTTCCAGACCATCCTCGACGACCCGACGCGCCCCGATCGCGATCTGTCGTCGCTGCGACTGGTCGTGACCGGTGCGGCGATCGTGCCGGTCGTGCTGATCGAGCGCATCCAGAGCGACCTCGGCGTCGACACCGTGATCACCGCCTACGGACTGACCGAGTGCAGCGGGTTCGTGTCCACCTGCACCCCCGAGGACGACGACGTCACCGTCGCCACCACCTGCGGCCGGGCGTTCGCGGGGATGGAGATCGCACTCTCCGACGCGGGCGAGGTGCTCGCACGCGGGGCGATGGTGATGCGGGGTTACCTCGACGACCCGGCGGCGACCGCCGAGACGATCGACGCCGACGGCTGGCTGCACACCGGGGACATCGGGACGATCGACGACGCCGGGAACCTGCGCATCACCGATCGGCTCAAGGACATGTACATCTGCGGCGGGTTCAACGTGTACCCCGCGGAGATCGAGCAGACACTGGCCCGGATCCCCGAGGTCACCGAGGCGGCGGTGATCGGCGTGCCCGACGACCGGCTCGGCGAGGTCGGCAAGGCATTCGTCACCGTCCGCCCCGGGTCGACGCTCGACGCCGACACCGTCGTCGAGTTCTGCCGCGGGCGGCTCGCGAACTTCAAGATCCCGCGGTCGGTGGTCGTCGTGGATGCGTTCCCCCGCAACGCATCCGGGAAGATCCTCAAGCGCGAACTGCGCTGACCGCGCTGGATCCCGTCGTCGTCCGTCTGCGAATCGCCACCGATCCAGTCACTTCGCCACACGCACACGGATTCGCCCGCGCAATACGGCGGGCGAACCCACGCGCGCGTGGCGAGACTGGGACAACGCGGGCGACAGCGGCCCGCGATCTGCCTCAGTGGGCGGCGTTGTAGAGGTCGACGACGTCGCTCGCGACGCGACCGCGGCTGGAGACACCGATGCCGTTGCGGCGGGCCCAGTCGCGGATGGCGGCGGCGGTGCCGGGATCGTGCTGGATGGTGGCGGTGCGGGCATCACCCTCCACCTGACGGGCGTGCTCGACCCAGGTGCTCAGCTGGGATCGGAGCCGCTGGGCGTTGGTCCGCGAGAGGTCGATCTCGTAGGTGACCCCGTCGATCGCGAACTCCACCGTCTCGTCGGCGCGTCTGCTGTCGTCGACGTCGTCGACCAGTGTGACCGTCACCTTTTTCGCCATCCCGCAAATCCCCACAGCCGTGCCGACCCTGCCCGTCGACGAGGGTTCCTGCGGATTCCCCCCGCGGATCCCCCGATCGGATTCAGATGGTAACCACAACTTTCCGACCCGACAATTCTTCGGGACGAATTCGTGAGAACCGTGTCGTCATTCCGACGGTTTGACGAACGGGAACAGGATCGTGTCGCGGATCCCGAGCCCCGTCAGTGCCATGAGCAGGCGATCGATGCCCATACCGGTGCCCGTCGTGGGAGGCATCCCGTGCTCCATGGCGGTGAGGAATTCCTCGTCGAGAACCATCGCCTCGTCGTCGCCGGCGCGCGCGAGACGCGCTTGATCGACGAATCGCTCGCGTTGGATGATCGGGTCGATCAATTCCGAATAACCGGTCGCGAGTTCGAATCCGCGGACGTACAGATCCCATTTCTCGACGACCCCCGGAATGCTCCGGTGATCCCGGGTCAACGGAGAGGTCTCGACGGGGAAATCGCGGACGAAGAACGGCTCGGAGATGTGCGAACCCACGAGGTGCTCCCACAGTTCCTCGACGAGCTTGCCGTGGCCGTACCCCTTGTCGGTGGGGACTGCGAGGCCGACGCGGTCGGCGAGGGCGCGGAGATCGTCGACGGAGGTCGCCGGCGTGACCTCCTGCCCGGCCGCCTCCGACAGCGACGGGTACATCGAGATGCTGCGCCACTCCCCCGACAGGTCGTAGACCGTGCCGTCGGCCAGCGTCGGGGTGAGCGTGCCGAGCGCGCGCCGCGACACCTCCTGCACCAGCTCGCGGGTCATCCGCGCGGAGTCGTCGTAGGTGCCGTAGGCCTGGTACGTCTCGAGCATCGCGAACTCGGGCGAGTGCGTGGAGTCGATGCCCTCGTTGCGGAAGTTGCGGTTGATCTCGAAGACGCGGTCGATCCCACCGACGACGGCGCGCTTGAGGAACAGCTCCGGCGCGATCCGCAGGTAGAGGTCGATGTCCAGGGCGTTCGAGTGGGTCACGAACGGCCGCGCCGCGGCCCCACCGTGCTGCGTCTGCAGCATCGGCGTCTCGACCTCGACGAAGTCCTGCTCGGTGAGGACGTCACGCACCGCGCGGACCACGGCGATGCGGGTGCGCGCCGTCTCGCGGGCGGCGGGGTTGAGGACGAGGTCGACGTAGCGCTGGCGGACCCGGGTCTCCTCGCTGAGCTCCTTGTGCGCGACGGGCAGGGGCCGCAGAGCCTTCGACGCCATCTGCCACGCGTCGGCCATGACGCTGAGCTCGCCGGTGCGGGAGGTGATCACCTCGCCGTGGACGAAGACGAAGTCACCGAGGTCGACGTCGGCCTTCCACGCGGCGAGCCGCTCCTCGCCGACGCCGTTGAGGCTGATCATCACCTGGAGCTGCGTGCCGTCGCCCTCCTGCAGGGTGGAGAAGCACAGCTTGCCCTTGTTGCGGACGAAGATGACCCGTCCGGCGACGCCCACGTGCTCACCGGTCGCGGTGTCCGTCGGGAGATCGGCGTGGGCGGCGCGGATCGCGGCGAGGGTGTGGGTGCGCTCGACGGCGACGGGGTACGCCTGGCCGCCCTCGGCGAGGATCCGGGCCCGCTTCTCCCGACGGATGCGCAGCTGCTCGGGCAGATGGTCGGCGTCGGTGGCCTGGGCCGTCGGGGTCTCGCTCACCCGGACGACCCTATCGTCCCGTGCGGGACGACCCGACCGGCGCCGCGGGCGCCCCCGGCGACCGTCAGTGCGCGGTGATGGCCGCGGCCTCGCGGCGCTGCGCCTCGGTCACCGGCAGCGCGCCGGGGGTCCGCGTGCGGAGCGCGCGAGCGCCGCCGAGGAGGAAGCGCGCCTCGGTCACCCCGGCCGCGTGCAGGTGCCAGGTGAGCCACTCCGCGTCGTGGCCGTCGGTGCCCACGAGCACCCACCGCGACGACGGCTCGGCGAAGCGCAGCGAGGTCGGGGTCCCCGGCGTGAGCCGTGCGACCGCGACCTCGGGAGCGAGGGCGATGGCCCCGGCGACGACACCGTCGGCGTCGCGGTCACGCTGCGGGCGGACGTCGACGAGCCGATGGCCGGAGGTCAGCGCCGGGTGGAGATCGGCGACGGGGAGACCCAGCGGCGCGCGCGCAGTCGCGGTGACCGGATGGGCGGATAGACGGGTGTGGGAACGCAGAGCCACGTCGGGCATGGAAGGGAGTCCTCGAGATGTGATGCGGGCAGGGTGCGGTGGGGCCGTCAGGCCCGACAACACTCGCGACAGCGCATCATCACGGCGTCAGTCTGACACAGCGGCCCGACGGGCGCCATCCCGGTTCTCGGCCTTGCGTCGCAGCTCCTGCTGCCGCTCGAACACCAGGCGCAGACCCTCGAGGGTGAGGTGGGGGTGCGCGACGTCGAGGGTGCGGCACTCGTCGAACACCAGGGGCGCGAGGAACCCGGTGGCGACGACGGTGACGTCGTCGGACTCGGCGAACCCGGGGATCTCGCGACGGATCCGCGACACCAGTCCGTCGACCTGGCCGGCGAACCCGTACAGGATCCCCGACTGCAGCGCCTCGACGGTGTTCTTGCCGACGACGCTGCGGGGCGGCAGCAGTTCGACGGTCCGCAGCGTGACGGTGCGCTGCGCGAGCGCGTCCACGGCGATGTCGATGCCGGGCGCGATGGCCCCACCGAGGAACTCCCCCTTCGCCGACACGACGTCGACGAGGGTGGTGGTGCCGAAATCGACGACGATGCAGGCGGTCCCGTACGTCTCCCGCGCGGCCAGCGCGTTGGCGACGCGGTCTGTGCCGACCTCGCGGGGGTTGTCGACCAGCAGCGGCACACCGGTCCGCAGGCCCGGCTCGAACAGCACGTGCGGTCCGGACCCGAAGTACTTCGGCACCATCACGCGCATCTCGCGCAGCAGGGACGGGACCGTGGACAGCGCCGCGACCGACACGACGCGGTCGGTGTCGTCGCCGAGGAGACCATCCAGCGTCAACGCGAGTTCATCGGCCGTCATGCGCGGCTCGGTGCGGATCCGCCAGTCCCGCACCAGCGTCGCGTGGTCGCCGCGGCCCGCGAACACCCCGAGGTGGATGTTCGTGTTGCCGATGTCGAGGACCAGCAGCATCAGCGCGAGACGGGCTCGGAGAGCAGCGCCGGGTCGAGCACGCGCGGGTCGAGCAGGTCGGCCCCGTTCGGGACGTGTGCGGCGTCGTCACCGAGGTCGACGATCCGGTTGGCGGCGTCGACGAACACCACGCGGGGCGCGTAGTCGGCGAGTTCCTCCGGGCTCAGCATCCCGTAGGCGATGATGATGACGAGGTCACCCGGGTGCACGAGATGCGCTGCGGCACCGTTGATGCCGATGACACCCGTGCCCCGCGGACCGGCGATGGCGTAGGTGACGAGACGCGCACCGTTGTCGATGTCGACGATGGTGACCTGCTCCCCCTCGAGCAGGCCGGCGGCGTCGAGCAGGTCGGCGTCGACGGTGACCGACCCGACGTAGTGGAGGTCGGCCTGGGTCACGGTGGCGCGGTGGATCTTCGACGTCATCATGGTGCGGAGCATGGGATGTCCTCGGTGCCGGTGTGGGTGGTGGTCAGGAGACGGGGTCGGGCGTGGTGCCGCGGGCCAGGAAGCCGGTCCCGACGGCCACGCCGACGTTGTCGATCAGTCGGGTGGAGCCGACGCGGGCCGCGACGAGCAGCCGCCCGTCGCCCTGCTCCGGTGGCGGCCCCAGGTCGGTGCCGCGCACCTCGAGGTAGTCGACGTCGATCTCGGGATGGGCGGCGAGGACCTCACGGGCCGTGGCGATGATCGCGTCGGGGCCGCCGGCGGCGGCGTGCGCACCGGCGACGAGTGCCGCCGACAGCGCGGTCGCGGCCTCACGCTGCTCCGCGGAGAGGTACACGTTGCGGCTCGACAGGGCCAGGCCGTCGGACTCGCGCACGGTCGGGACCCCGACGATGTCGACGCCGAGGTTCAGGTCGGTGACCATCTGCCGGACGAGCACCAGCTGCTGGTAGTCCTTCTCCCCGAAGAACGCGGCGTGCGGCGCGGCGATCGTCAGCAGCTTCGCCACGACGGTGAGCATCCCCGCGAAATGACCGGGCCGGGAGGCGCCTTCGAGCTCGTCGCCGAGCGGACCCGGATGGACGGTGGTACGGCGACCGGCCGGGTACATGTCCGTGACGGTCGGCGCGAAGAGCAGCTCGACGCCCGCCTCCTCACAGATCGCGCGGTCGGCGTCGAACGTCCGCGGGTAGGCGTCGAGGTCCTCGTTCTCCCCGAACTGCAGGGGGTTGACGAAGATCGAGACGATGACGACGGCCGGCCCCTGAGCGCGGGCGGCCCGTATGAGCTCGCGGTGCCCGGCGTGCAGGGCGCCCATCGTCGGGACCAGCACGACGCGCTTGCCGGTCTGTCGCAGCGCCCGGGACACCTGGGCGAGCGTGGCCGGATCGCGGTGCACCGTCAGCGATCCCGGTGTGTAGGGGCGGGTGGCGGTGGTCATCGGCTCCCTTTCCGGTCGTCGGAGCGCAGGACGTCCCAGACGGCGTCCGGGGCGGCGGAGTGGTGGGCGGCGCGGGCCGCCATCGCCCGGTAGGCACCCGCGAGGTCGGGGTCGGCCTCGTCGAGGGCCGCGAGATGCCGTGCGAGCGCGGCACTGTCGCCTCGGGCCACCGGTCCGGTCAGCGCGGACGGGCCGAGTTCGAGGGTGTTCTGCAGCGCGGCCGTCACCAACGGGCCCAGGACACGTGCCGGTAGCCCGCCGGCGCGGTCGTCGACGAGATCCTGGCCGGGCAGCTCCTGCCCCGCCAACGCGATCCGCAGCCCGTCGAGGGCGTCGGAGATCAGGGCGACGAGGTGGTTCGCGCCGTGGGCGAGGGACGCGTGGTAGAGCGTGCGGGCCTCCTCACGGACCCGGACAGGTTCTCCACCCATCTCGAGGACCAGGGACGCGGCGACGGCGTACCCGACCTCGTCGGCGGCGGTGACCCCGAAGCACGCGGTGTGCAGACGACGGACGTCGTCGTCGGAGTCGACGAAAGTCATCGCGGGGTGCAGGGCCAGGGTGGTGGCGCCGAGCTCGGCCAGCGGGGCGAGGACGCCGATGCCGTGGGCTCCGGCTGTGTGCGCGACGAGCGTGCCCGGGGTGAGCGCGCCGGTGGCGGCGATGTCGGCCACGACGCAGTCGAGGACGGCGTCGGGCACGGCCACGACGAGCAGTTCACTGCGGGCGACGACCGCCTCGAGCTCGAGGATCTCGGAGTCGGGCAGCAGGCGCGCGGCACGGGCGCGGGAGCGATCGGATCGGGCGACGACGCCGCCGACGACGTGTCCTGCGGCCTCGAGAGCCGCGCCCACCGCCGAACCCACTCGACCGGCCGAGACGACGCCCACCGTGAGTCGTGCAGGCGCGGGCCAGTTCGAGATGCCCGATGAGGTCACCGATGTCCTCCTGATCACCGTTCCGGTCCCGCATGGCGGGTACCGGACGTTCGGGATCGAGGATAGGCGCAGCGCACGACCCCGCGGAACGGACAGTGACCGGGGTCACCCGGCCTCGGAAGGCTGGGGTCAGTCCTCGCGACGGCGACGACGTCCGCCGCCGCCGGAGCGCAGCGACTCCATCAGCTCCGACACCGACCGGCCGTTGCTGTGCGCGCCGCTGTCGACCTCCCGGGCGCGGTGGCGGTCACGACGGGCGGGGGCGTCGACGGAGGTGGACCACGCCGGTGTCGCGTCGTCGATGGACTCGTCGGCGGTGTCAGGTGCGTCGGTCCCGGGTGCCTCGTGCCCCGCCGGCTCCGGTGCGGGAGCACCCCGGCCGTGCCGTCCGCCGCCGGCGTCGGCGGCGGGCTGTCGATGCGCGCCGGTCGACGACGGAGCGTCCGGCGTCGGCGCGGGTGTCGGCTCCGGGGCCGTGGTGGGCACGGCGGGCGGCGCCGCGGCGGGGGTCGTCGCGGACGCGGCCCACTCGTCGGTCGGGGTCTCGTCGACGAACCGCGGCCGGTCGGCGGGAGGGTCGACGACCGGTTCGGCGGGCGGCTGCGGTGCGACGGGGGGCGTCGCCGTGGGTTCCGGTGCGGTACGGGCGAAGTCGCGCTCGGCGGTGGCACCGTCGGACACGACGGGGTCGTCGACGGGGCCCAGCGCACGCAGACGCTCGGCCTCGAGGGCGACACGCTGGTCGGGCAGTTCCCCCACCAGGGCCTCGACACTCGCCCGCAACGACGCGACCTGCTCCTGCAGCGCACGCAGTTCCGCGGACGACTCCGCGCGCACCTCGCGCCGGATCTGCGCCTCGACACCGAGCTCGTACTGCTTGCGCGCAGCGATCTCCCGCTCGAGCTGCAGTTCGTAGACGACGCGCAGGTCACGCGTCTTCGCCTCCGCCGAGTCGGCCTGACGCCGGAACTTGGTGACCAGGATGGCCCCGATGACCGCAGCCCACAGCGCGGCGATCACGGCCAGCGACGCGACGATGCTGCGGTCGGGCGAGAAGATCATGGCGATCGACGCACCGATGGCGAGGACGAGGAGCAGACCGAGCAGCCACTGGGCCGGCCCGCGCCGCGACCGGCGGGTACCGGCGGAGCGACCGCCCGTTGACGTCATGCGCGTCACCCTACTGGCGTCGGGGGCCCGGACGTGCGAGGGCGAGGTCGGTGTCGGGGCGTCGTCCTGGGCTGTGCGTGGGTCGGTCATGTGCCCGATGGCGACGCGCCCGCGGCGTCCTCGGGATCGTCCGGTGTCCGACAGCAGTATTCGAGCCACAGCGCCGCAGCGGCGAGCAGCACACCTCCGACGAGACCGACGATGGCCGCGGGTCGATCGTGGTCGGCCGCAGAGGACTCCGACAGCGACAGCAGGTAGATCCCCATGCCCGCCCACACCCCGACGGCGAGGGCACCGAGCAGGGCCGACGCCTTGGCGAGCGCGAGCACCCGGGCCGCGGTCAACGGATGCAACTGTCCGGAGGCGCGGCCCACCTGCGAGCTCGAGACGCGGGATCGGACGATCACCGCGATCACGGCCTCGAGCGCGGCCAGGGCGTAGAGGACGATGCCGGCCAGCAGCGGCAGCGGCGGCAGCTGCCCGTAGCTGACGCGGACGAGCAGCCACACCACCACGGCCGTCACCGCGGCGACACCGAGCAGGTCCCGGACACGGGTGGGCGCCAAGCCCTCCTGCTCCGGGTCGTCGCGGCGGGGACGCCGTCTGTCGCCGCGGGTCACCGGTCGCCCTCCCGCACCACGGTCCAGCCCTCGACGTCGCGGCGGCGCACACCGACACGCTCGTCGGCGGGCAGCCCCTCCACGAGATCGGCGACGGCCTGCTCGCCCGTCGGCGTCCACAGGACCGCGTCGGGGTCGGCGTCGAGCCACGGGATCAGCACGAAAGCCCGGAGATGGGCTCGCGGGTGCGGCAGCGTGAGATCGGGGTCATCGTCGACGACGACGCTCCCGTCGACGCTCACCGACACGACGTCGACGTCGAGAGTGCGTGGCCCCCAGCGCACCTCACGCGTCCGGTCGGCAGCCCGCTCGCAGGCGAAGCCCTCCTCCAGCCAGTCCCGCGGCGAGGTCTCGGGAGCCTCGACCACGAGCACGGCGTTGTCGAAGTCGTCCTGGGCGACGGGGCCCCAGGGCGGGGTCGCATGGACCGCCGACGCGGCGACGACGCGATCGCCGAAGTGGTCGCGGACGGCGCGCAGTGCGGCGACCGTGTCGCCCATGTTGGCGCCGATCGACAGGACGGCTCTGCTCACTGCGCCCGGCTCACTGCGGCCGCCCGGACTTGCGCGACCGTCGCGTCACGACGGCCACGTCGGCGAAGGTCAACGGGATCGGCGCGGACGGTTTGTGGACGGTCACCTCGCAGGCGGCCACGCGATCGTCGGTCATGATGTCGTCGGCGATCTCGGCCCCGACCGTCTCGATGAGGTCGCGCGACGGTCCGGCGACGATGTCGTGGGCGCGCTGCGCCAGTTCGCCGTAGTGGACGGTCTGGGCCAGGTCGTCGGAGGCCGCGGCGGCACTGAGGTCGAGCCACAGCACGAGGTCGATGACGAAGTCCTGTCCGTCCCGCTTCTCGTGGTCGAAGACGCCGTGATTGCCCCGGACCACCAGGCCCCGCAGCTCGATGCGGTCAGCCATCGACGGAACCCCTTCTCCCGCCCGTGGTCCAGGCCGCGGCGACGGCGACGGCGTCGCGACCGGCGACGACGTCGTGCACGCGCACGCCCCACGCACCATGCGCGGCGGACAGGGCGGTGACCGCGGCGGTGGCGACCTCGCGGCCGTCGGGCGGTCGGGGGTCGTCGGCACCGCCGAGCAGCGCACCGAGGAACCGCTTGCGTGACGCGCCGACCAGGATCGGGTAGCCCAGTCCGACGAGGGTCGGCAACGCGTGCAGCAGCGCCCAGTTGTGCGCCGCGGCCTTGGCGAATCCCAGCCCGGGGTCCAGCACGAGGCGGTCGGGGCTCACACCGGCCGCGACGGCCGCATCGACCTGGGCGAGCAGCTCGGCACTGACCTGGGCGACGACGTCGCGGTATCCGCCGACGTCGTCGACGCGGTGGGCGAAGCGGGTGACGCCGGAGTCGTCGACGGTGGGGCGCCAGTGCATGAGGATCCAGGGGACGCCGGTCTCGGCCGCGACGCGCGCCATGTCGGGGTCGGCGCGGCCGCCGGACACGTCGTTGATGACCGCGGCCCCGGCCTCGACGGCCGCGGCGGCCACCGACGCACGCATCGTGTCGACGGACACCGCGACGCCCTCGTCGGCGAGAGCGCGGATCACCGGGACGACGCGGTCGCGTTCGACGTCGGGCTCGACGCGCGTCGCGCCCGGGCGCGTGGACTCACCGCCCACGTCGACGAGGTCGGCGCCCTGGCGGGCGAGCAGCACCCCGTGCTCGACTGCACGATCGGGGTCGAGGTACAGGCCGCCGTCGGAGAAGGAGTCGGCCGTCACGTTGAGGACCCCCACCACACGGGTGCGGGTGCCGGGCGTCAGGTCGACCGCGGGGGACACGCCGTCCACGGTATGCGTGGGCGGCGTGAGAACGGACGTCAGGTCCGTCGCGCGATGAGCTCGAGCGCCTCACCGCGGCTGATCGCGTTCGTCTTGAAGATCCCGCGCACCGCTGAGGTGGTGGTGCTCGCGCCGGGCTTGCGGATGCCGCGCATCGCCATGCACAGGTGCTCGGCCTCGATGACGACGATCACCCCGCGCGGATCGAGTTTGCGGACCAGCGCGTCGGCGATCTGCGTGGTGAGACGTTCCTGGACCTGCGGACGCTTCGCGTACAGATCGACCACACGCGCCAGCTTCGACAGCCCCGTCACCTGGCCCGTGGTGCCCGGGATGTACCCGACGTGCGCCACGCCGTGGAACGACACGAGATGGTGCTCGCACGTGGAGTACATCGGGATGTCCTTGACCAGCACGAGCTCGTCGTGGCCGACGTCGAAGGTGGTCGCGAGGACCTCGTCGGGGTCGACCCAGAGGCCGGCGAACATCTCCTTGTAGGCCCGCGCGACCCGTGCAGGGGTGTCCTGCAGCCCGTCGCGATCGGGGTCCTCGCCCATCGCGAGGAGCAGCTCCCGGACCGCGGCCTCGGCGCGCGGCTGGTCGAACCCGGACGTGAAGGTCGGTGCTTCGGTGGTGTCGGTCATGGCGGCTGCCTACCCATTTCTCGAGGATGGCGTGGAGGTGCTGCCGTCCCCGGTGAGGGGTCGGCGGGGTGTCACCAGCGTGACGGAGGGGTGCCGTTCGGGGGGCGCTGCTCACCGTCGCGGGGCGGCCACCCCGGGGCGGACCACCCCTCCGGGGCCCCGTAGTCCGGGCCGCTGGGGCGGTTGTGACCCGACGGGTCCTGGTCGCGCGGCACGGGCTGCGGCGTCGGTTGATGGCCCGGGTTCCCGTAGCCGGGGCCCCCGTAGCCGGGGGCCGGGTAGCCCTGCGGGTAGCCGGGGTAGTCGTCGCCGCGACCGGGCGGCGTCGGCTGGCCGTAGGACGGACCGCCCTGGCCGTAGCCCCCGTTCGATCCGGGGCCGCCGTTCTGGCCGTGGCCGTTCTGACCCTGGCCGTAGCCGTTCTGGCCGTACCCGTTCTGACCCTGGCCGTAGCCGTTCTGGCCGTACCCGCTCTGGCCCTGGCCGTAACCGTTCTGGCCGTGGCCGTCGGACCCGTGACCGTTCTGGCCGTACCCACCCGGTGCGCCGACGGGCTCCTTGCGGAGGTCCGGTGCGGGCTCCGGGGGCCACGGCTCGCCGCGCTCGGTGGCGAGTTCCTTCGGCGTCTTCACCGGGGGCTTGTCGCTGGGCGTGCGGTCACCGAAGTCGTTGAACGTGGTGATGCGCGGACGCTTCTCGACGCCGGAGAAGATCTTCTCCAGGTCCTTGCGGGTCAGGGTCTCGCGCTCGAGGAGCTGGGTGGCCAGCTCGTCGAGGGTGTCGCGGTACTCCGACAGGATCGCCCAGGCCTCGGTGTGCGCGGCCTCGATGAGGCGACGGACCTCGTCGTCGATCTCCGACGCGACCTCGGCGGAGTAGTCGCTGTGCGTGCCCATCGAGCGGCCCAGGAACGGGTCGCCCTGCTCCTGGCCGTAGCGAACGGCGCCGAGCTTCGCGCTCATGCCGTACTCGGTGACCATCGCGCGGGCGATCTTGGTCGCCTGGTCGATGTCCGACGACGCGCCGGTGGTCGGCTCGTGGAAGACGAGCTCCTCGGCGGCACGGCCGCCCATCGCCATGACGAGACGAGCGATCATCTCCGACCGAGTCATCAGGTCCTTGTCCTGCTCGGGCACGGCCAGCGCGTGACCGCCGGTCCGCCCACGGGCGAGGATGGTGACCTTGTAGATCGGGTCGAGGTCGGGCATCGCCCACGCGGCGAGCGTGTGACCGCCCTCGTGGTAGGCGACGACCTTCTTCTCGTGCTCGCTGATGATGCGGCTCTTGCGGCGCGGACCGCCGATCACGCGGTCGACGGCCTCCTCCAGCGACTCCGCCGAGATGACCTGCTTGTTCTCGCGAGCGGTCAGCAGGGCGGCCTCGTTGATGACGTTGGACAGGTCGGCACCGGACATGCCCGGCGTGCGCTTCGCGAGCCCGTCCAGGTCGGCGTCGGGGGCCAGCGGCTTGCCCTGCGCATGCACCCGCAGGATGGCGCGACGGCCGGCCATGTCGGGGTTGCCGACGGGGATCTGCCGGTCGAAACGGCCGGGCCGCAGCAGCGCCGGGTCGAGGATGTCGGGGCGGTTCGTCGCGGCGATGAGGATGACCCCCGACCGCTCGCCGAAGCCGTCCATCTCGACGAGGAGCTGGTTCAGCGTCTGCTCGCGCTCGTCGTGACCGCCGCCGAGGCCGGCACCGCGCTGACGTCCGACGGCGTCGATCTCGTCGACGAAGATGATGCACGGGCTGTTGTTCTTGGCCTGCTCGAAGAGGTCGCGCACACGCGAGGCGCCGACACCGACGAACATCTCGACGAAGTCCGACCCGGAGATGGTGAAGAACGGGACGCCCGCCTCACCGGCGACGGCCCGGGCGAGCAAGGTCTTGCCGGTGCCGGGAGGGCCGTAGAGCAGGACGCCGCGCGGGATCTTCGCGCCCAGCGCCTGGTACCGCGCCGGGTTCTGCAGGAAGTCCTTGATCTCGTAGAGCTCCTCGACCGCCTCGTCGGCGCCGGCGACGTCGGCGAACGTGGTCTTGGGCATGTCCTTCGACAGCTGCTTGGCCTTGGACTTGCCGAAGCCCATGACGCCGCCGCGACCACCGCCCTGCATGCGGCTCATGACGAAGAAGAAGAGGCCGAACAGGATCAGCATCGGCAGGACGAAGATCAGGATCTGCCAGAAGACGGATTCCTGCGTGACGTTGGTCTGGTACGTCGCACCCGAGTCGCGGACCGAGGTGAACACGAACTCCGACGCGCGCGCCGGGTACTTCGACGTGATCTTGGTGGTGCCGTCGACCGGGTTCTTCAGCTCGAGGCGCAGCGCCTGTTCCCGGTCGTCGATCTGCACGCTGTTCACGTTCTTGGTGTTCAGCTGGGTGAGGGCGACCGACGTGTCCACACTCTTGTACTCGCGGTTGCCGTCGCGCAGCACCGTCCATCCCCAGATGGCGAGCACGATGACGGCCACGATGGCGAGGTTGCGGAAAACAGTCTTTCGATTCATCACACGTCCCGGTCGGCGCCGGCGCGTCCCTTCGTTGTGGGTACACCTGTTCGGTCAGGCTACCCGTGAACGCCCGAGCGCCGTCGGGCGTTCCCGCAGGCACGCTCCACAGGGTGTGACGCGGCCTACGCTGGGCACATGGCGAGGAACATCGCGACCACAGACCGCGTCGGGCTCGACGAACTTCTCGACTTCGTGCGAACACGACATCACCTCATCCTGGTGACCACCCGTTCGAACGGGTCGCCGCAGGTCTCGCCGGTGACCGGCGGTGTCGACGGCGAGGGACGGATCGTCATCTCGACCTATCCGGGCCGCGCGAAGACGAAGAACGCGCAGGCCCGGCCGGAGGTGTCGATCTGCGTGCTCTCCGACGATTTCGACGGCGCGTGGGTGCAGGTCGACGGGACCGCCGAGGTGCTGCACCAGCCGGAGTCGACCGACGGGCTCGTCGAGTACTTCCGGTCCATCTCGGGTGAGCACCCCGACTGGGACGAGTACCGCGCCGCGATGGCGACGCAGGACAAGTCGTTGATCCGGGTCACGCCCACCCGCTGGGGTCCGATCGCGACCGGCGGCTTCCCGCAGGACGTCGCCGACAAGCTCGACGCCCAGGACTCCTGACCCGTCGAGTGGGCGGTTCCGAACGTCGGTTGGGCGGTTCCGGACGTCGGTTGGGCGGTTGCCGGTGAGTGACCTCGCGATCTGCGCGACGTGCGCGGTCCAGTTCGACGTCCCCGTCGACGACCCGCCCGCCTCGTGCCCGATCTGCTCCGATCCGCGGCAGTACGTCGGGCACGGCGGCCAGAGGTGGACGTCGCTCGACGAACTCCGACGCGAGAACCGGTCGGTGACGCGGCCGCAGGGCGACTTCCTGGGTGTCGGCTCCGACGGGCACATCGGGATCGGACAGCGCGCGCTGCTCGTGCCCTACGGCGACAGCAACCTGCTCTGGGACTGTGTCGCCCTCCTCGACGACGCGCTCGTCGAGGAGATCGAGGCACGCGGCGGGCTCGCGGGCATCGTGATCTCGCATCCGCACTACTGGTCGACGATGGTCGACTGGGCGCACCGATTCGACTGCCCGATCCACCTTCCCCGCGTCGACGAGCCCTGGGTGATGCGGCCGGATCCGGCGATCTCGTTCTGGGACGGGGACACGCTCGCGCTCGACCACGGGCTGTCGGTGCACCGCCTCGGCGGACACTTCCCGGGGGCGTCCGCGCTGCACGTGCCGGCCGTCGACGGTCGTCGGGCCGCGCTGCTCACCGGCGACCTGCCCCTCGCGGCGGCCGACCGTCGCTGGGTCTCCTTCATGTGGAGCTACCCGAACATGGTGCCGCTGCCCGCTGACGAGGTGCGCCGCATCGCCGGCATCCTCGCCGGACTGGACTTCGACGTGCTGCACAGCGCCTTCTGGGACCAGCAGGTCGACGACGCGTGGAGCGCGGTCCAGCGGTCGGCGGACCGCTACATCGCTGCGCTGCAGTCGATCCCCGAGGTCTGAGCGCACACTCGACGGTCGCTTTCCGCACGCTCGGCGGTCGTTTTCCGCACGCTCGGCGGGCTTTTCCGCACGCTCAGCGGGGTCTGGTGCACGCTCGGCGGGTCTGGTGCCCGCTCGGGGAAGGTCAGTCGGGCCAGCGATCGGTGGCGCAGAGGTCGGAGAGCGGACGCTCCACGGTCCACCCCGTCTCGACCAGCATCGGCCGTTCGTAGAACCGGTCGACCGGACCCAGGCAGAGGACCGCGACCGGCTCGGCTGCTTCCGGGATGTTCAGCAGCGCAGCGAGTTCCGCGGGGTCGAACATCGACACCCACCCCATCCCGTACCCCTCGGCGCGGGCCGCGAGCCACATGTTCTGGATGGCGCAGGCGACGGAGGCGAGGTCCATCTGCGGCATCGTCCGTCGACCGAACACGTGTGCGTCCCGACCGGTCCCCAAGGCCACGACGATCACCTCGGCACATTCCGTGATGCCCTCGACCTTGAGACGCCCGAACTCCTCGCCCCGGTCCCCGAGCGCGGCGGCTGTCCGCAGGCGCTCCGCCTCGACGACGTCGCGGATCTCTTGTCGCACAGCGGGATCGACGATGCGGAGGAAACGCCACGGCTGCATCAACCCCACACTCGGCGCGTGGTGCGCAGCGCCCATCACGCGGGCGAGCACGTCCTCGGGGACCTCTCCCCCGGCGAAATGCCGCGTGTCACGGCGACTCTCGATCGCCCGGTACACCGCTGCGCGGGCATCCGGGTCGAACGGGTCGCAGGGCCCGGTCACGCGTAGGCGGGCGCCACGCGCGCCCAGGGACGAGCCTGTTCCATCTGCGCCGCGACCGCCAGCAACGTCGTCTCCGACCCGGGGCGTCCGAACAGGTGGACCGCCATCGGCGTCCCCGAGGCGGGGTGCACGCCCATCGGCACCGACATCGCCGGCCAGTGGAGCAGGTTCACCAGCCCCGCGAACGGCGCGTACCCGATGTTGGCGTACATGTTCGGAAGCCATCCGCGACGGTTCCACTCCTGCGCCCGGATCGGCGGGCGCGCGAGCATCGGCGTCATGATCAGATCGCTGCCGGCCCGGTCGAGGTAATCCTCGACGCGGGCGACGATCGCGGTCCGCTGCTCGTCGCGGACCAGCCCGCGTCTGTTCACCACGCGACCGATGGCCGTGTGCACCTTCGACCGGCGCTGCAGTCGAGCCAGATCCCCGCCCTGCGAACCGATCTCGTCGGCGTCGGCGGCGGCACCCCCGACCCACCGCAGCAGCAACGGGGCCGGGTTCGTCGGATAGGGCAGGGGCGAGGCCGTCACGCGGTGGCCGATCTCGGTGAGCACCCTCGACGCCTCGGACAGCGCACCGGCCCAGTGCGGGTCCGTCGACCCGACCGCGAGCGGGAAGTTCTCCGCCACGACGACACCGACAGGCGCGTGATCCGTGTCCCGGCCCGCGGCGGTCAGATCGGGGCGGTCGGCCATGACCCCCAGCGTCAGCGCGGCGTCGGCGACGGTGGTCGCCAACGGACCGTTCTCCGACATCCCGTACCAGCCGTTGCCGGTGGTCTGCGGCGGGACCACGCCGGAACCGGGCTTGATGCCGAACAGTCCGCAGTCGGCGGAGGGGATCCGGATGGACCCGAGGCCGTCGTTGCCGTGCGCGACGACGACCTGGCCGCTCGCGACCGCTGCGGCCGCGCCGCCCGACGACCCGCCAGGGGTCAGCGACGGGTTCCACGGGTTGCGCGTCACGCGACCGGGGACGTCGGTGGCACCCCACAGGCACAGCTCCGGCACCGCGGTCAGCCCGACGACGACCGCACCTGCCGCGCGCAGGCGGGCGACCATCGCGTGGTCCTCCGCCGACGGGCGGTCGGACGTCGCCCGCGAGCCGATCCGCTGCGGTTCCCCTGCGACCGGCACGTTGTCCTTGATCGCGATCGGGACGCCCGCGAGCGGCAGACCGGAGAGGTCGCGACCGGCCAGTGCGTCGGCCTCGGCCCGAGCGGCGTCATCCCGCACCCGCACGAACGCGTTGATCGAGCCGTCGCGCTCGGCGATGCGCGCCAGGGCGGCGTCGACGACATCGCGCGGCGTCCGACGACCCGCGGCGACGTCCGCGGCGATCTCGACCGCGGTCTCGGTCACTGCGCGTAGACCTGGGGGTTCAACCGGCCGATGTAGGGCAGGTCGCGGTAGCGCTCGGCGTAGTCGAGGCCGTAGCCGACGACGAACTCGTTCGGGATGTCGAAGCCGACCTCGGCGATGTCGACGTCACGACGGACGGCGTCGGGCTTGCGCAGCAGCGTGCACACCTCCAGTGACCGCGGCTGCCGCGACCGGAGGTTCTTGAGAAGCCAGGAGAGGGTGAGCCCGGAGTCGACGATGTCCTCGACGATCAGCACGTCCCGTCCGGCGATGTCGCGGTCGAGGTCCTTGAGGATGCGCACGACGCCCGACGACGACGTGGAGGACCCGTAGGAACTGACAGCCATGAACTCCATCTGCGACGGGATCGGCAGCGCCCGCGCGAAGTCGGTCATGAACATGATCGCGCCCTTGAGGACCCCGATGAGGACGAGGTCGTCCGGGATGTCGGCGTAGCGCGCGGCGATCGCATCGGCCAGCTCCGCCGTGCGCTGCCTGATCTGGTCCTCGGACACGACGACCGCCTCGATGTCGTCGCCGTAGGGATCTCCCGGAACGGCCACCTGTCTCGCCTTTCGCCGACCACCTCGCCTGCGAGGACAACCTTGTCACGTCGCCCGTCGGCGCGGGCTCGCGGGGCGTCCTCCGATCACGCGACGATTTCGGGCGGATCACGGATTCTTTTCATCGTTCGTTTCCATTTCCGGATTTGGTGACGTTAATATCTTCTGGTCCACACCCGGACGCATGCACGGAATCGACACGAATGATGGCGCACGCCAAACATGTTCGCGAGATTCAGTGTCGGCCGAACAGCCGACAGTGGGGGGCGGGCGCTGGTCTCGGGACAGCACCAACCACGAAATGGATCGACCGATGAAGTTCAGAACCGCTCTCGTCTCCGCGGGCGTCTCCCTCGCCTGCGTCGCGGGCGTCGTCGCCGGGGCACCCGCGAACGCGGCACCTGCCGAGAAGATCAACTACAACGCCTCCGTGCAGGGCAAGTCGGTCGTGGTCAACACGAACGCCGGGTCTGTCCGCACCGCGAACAACCAACTGCAGTTCGTCGACACGAAGGGCAAGACCGCAGTCGCGCTCCCGCTGACCTACAAGCTCGACGATGTGGCGCTGCCGATCAAGGCGTCGGCCGAAGGGCGGACCGCGACCCTGACGCCGGAGGTGCCGGGCAAGGTCCTCGTCGACGCGCCGGCGACGAAGCAGGAGCGCGACCAGGACGCCCTGAACACGCTCGGCGCGAACGTCGGTACCGCTGTGTCCATCGGCGGACTGGTCGGCACGGTCGTCGGTGCGGTCGCGGGTTGTGTCATCGGCGGTGTCGTCCTCCCCGCGGTCGGCTGCGTCCCGGGCGTGATCACCGGCGCCGGTTTCGGAGGCGTGGTCGGCACCATCGCCGCCGGCGGGCCGACGCTGATCGGCAACGTGCAGCAGTACTTCAGCACGATCAACTCGCCGTTCGTCCCGCCGAAGAAGTGATCTGACGTCGGGACCGTCAGCGACGGTCCCGACGCAGGCGCAGCAGTCCCCCGTCGGCGACCGCGTTCACGCGGACGTCGACATCACCGCCCACGGCCACCGCGCCGTGGGCGGTGTCGTCTGCGAGGTCGTCCACCGCGGCGAGCAGCGGCGCGGTCACCTCGCTCGCCCCGCCGTCGATCAACCACCGTCGCAGCACCCGCCGTCGGATCGCCCGCGGCAGCGCGACCAGCTCGCTGCGCACCACTGCGCCGTCGACGACGACCGTCTCGGATGCCGCGGCGGCGACCGCGTCGAGGGCGTCGAGATCGTCGCGGACGAGGTCGGCCGTGCGGGCCAGTGCGGGGACGACCGCCGCGCCGAGGACCGTCTGCATGACCGGCACGAGCTCCGCCCGCACCCGCGAGCGCAGGAATCGCGGGTCGTCGTTGTGCGGGTCGGCCCACGGCGTCAGACCGGCCTCCGCACACGCGGCGACGGTCGTGGCGCGCCGCGTCGCCAACAGCGGGCGGCCCCACGGCTCGTCCCAGGCGACCATGCCCGCGATCGACCGCGGGCCTGATCCCCGGGCGAGTCCCACCAGCACCGTCTCCGCCTGGTCGTCGAGGGTGTGGCCCAGCAGCACGGGCCGACCCACCCGCGCCTCGTCCAACGCGGCGTACCGCGCGCGCCGCGCCGCCGCCTCCGGACCACCCGGGCCGTCCACGTCCACCGTCATCACCTGCGCCTGCGCCCCGAGGTCGACCGCCGTGCGTGCCGCCGACCGCGCCACCTCCGCGGACCCGTCCTGCATCCCGTGGTCGACGACGAGTGCGGTGACGGTCAGGCCGACGTGCCGCGCACCGAGCAGCAGCGCGGTGGAGTCCGGTCCACCGGAGAGCGCCACGCAGACGTCGTCGCCGAGCGACTCCCGTGCGAGCAGTCCCGACACCGCACGTCCGATCGCGTCGAGTGCGGCGCCCACCGTCAGAGGACCCGGTCGACCCAGCGGCGGGGTGTGTCGATCTCCTCGGGACGAGGCAGCGTGTCCGGCCCCGTCCAGACCGCGTTGAACCGGGCCATGCCCACGGTCGCGACCACCTCGTCGACGAACGCCTTGCCCCGGATGTACTGCGCCAGCTTGGCGTCCATGCCGATCAGAGCCCGCAGCACGCGCTGCAGCGGGTTCTGCTTGCGTTGCCGCCGCTGGTCGAACGCGGAGCGGATGCGGTCGACGGTGGGGACGTGCAGGGGTCCGACGGCGTCCATCACGTGATCGGCATGGCCCTCTAGCAGGGTGCCGAGCATCATCAGTCGGGTGAAGGCCTCGTACTGCTCGGGCGTCTGCAGGAGCTGCATCGCGCCGAGGACACCCTTCTCGCGGGGCTTGTCCGACCGGAGCACGCCGACGACACGGGCCGCGAGCTCCGCCCCCGACTCGTCGTTCTCGGTGCTGATCGTGGCGATGTTGTCGAGCATGTAGGACCGCAGCCACGGGTTCGCCGAGAACTGCACCCGGTGGGTGACCTCGTGCAGACAGACCCAGAACCGGAAGTCCGACGGCACGACCTTCAGCGACCGCTCGACGGCGATGATGTTGGGGGTCACCAACATCAGCACGCCGTCGGCACCGGTCGCGGGGTCGGGGGAGAACGGGTCGTACTGGCCCAGGATCGCGCCGGAGAGCAGCGCCAGCAGCCCGCCGGCCTGGATCCCGCCGACGCGTCCGGCGATCCCGGGTGACGTCGCGGTGCCGCCGCCGAGCATCGCCGACATCGACCGGGCGGCGGCGTCGATCCACTCCGGACGGTCCAGCACGGACGCCGTCGGGACGGGCAGCCCGTCGGCGAGACCGGTGGTCTCCCGGACCGGCCCCTCCGCCCGCGCGGCGAGGGTCGTGAGCTCCTCGCGGGCGGTGGTGAGCGTGTACCCGGTGGTCCGCGGCCCCGGTCGCGTCAGGCGCCGCCCCACCCCGGCCGCGAGCGACCAGTCGATGCGCGCACCGGGCAGGTCCCGGTCCTCGCCGCTCACCGGCACCCGCAGTCACGCAGGCGGACCGCGACGGCGTCGAGCGCCGGTCGCGCGTCGGCCGGGTTGGTGCCGCTCGAGAGCAGTGCGAACGTCAGGACCCGGTTCTGTCGCGTCTGCACGATCCCCGCCAGCCCGCTGACGCCCGTCAGGGTCCCGGTCTTGGCCTTCACCCAGCCGGCCGCGGTCGCGACACCCGAGACCGACGAGAAGCGGTCCGAGAGAGTCCCGGTGGCACCGGCGATGGGCAGCATGTCGAGCAGTGGACGCAGCTTCGGGTTCTGGGTGCCGGCCGTCGCGCGCAGCAGACCGTCGAGCACGCCGGCCGGGATGCGGTCCTGGACGGACAGTCCGTTGGTGTCGCGCAGGGTCACCTGCGACATGTCGAACCCGGCGTCGCGCAGCACGGAGGTCACCGCGGTGGTGGCACCCGCGAGACTCGCGGGCAGGTTCTTCGCACGCGCCACCTCGATGGCGAGGGTCTCGGCGAGGACGTCGTCGGAGTCGACGAGCATGTCGCGGAGGCGGGTCTCCAACGGCGCCGACGTCACCGAGGCGATCACCCGCGCCCCCTGCGGCGCCGTGCCCGCCGCGACGGCGTCGGTCGACAGGCCGAGGTCGCCGGCGAGGTCACCGGCGGCGGCCAGGGCCGGTGTCGCGCTGCGGGGTGAGTACAGCTGGGTCGGGTCGAGACGCGCCGAGTCGGCCATGAACGCCTGGATCGGCGCGATGCTGCCCCCGGCGATGTCGGCGGTCTCCCACGTCGACGCGAACTCGGGGCCCGTGAACAGACTCGTGTCGACCGCGATCGACGAGACCGCGACCCCGGACCGCTTGACCTGCGCGGCCAGGTCCGCGATGCGGGGGGCGTCGGAGAAGAAGGTGTCGGTGCCGTCCGGCTGCGCCGACAGCGTCGGGTCGCCCGCGCCCACCACGACGATGCGACCGTTGCCGGCATCGACGACGCGGGTGGTCAGAGTCGCGTCGAGCGGGAGGGTCAGCAGCGCCGCCGCGGCGGTGAGGATCTTCGTCGTCGACGCCGGCGTCATCGGGGTGCCGGGGTTCACCGACCACAGGGTCTGGCCCGTCAACGCGTCGGAGACCTCTCCGCTGAGGCTGCCCAGGCGGGGGTCCCGTGTGACCGATGCCAGCTGGGCCGCGACGCCGGCCGCCGACGGTTCGGGGGCGCTCGACGCGACCGGGACGATCGCGGGGCTCACCGACGCGGGGGCCGGGCGTGCCGGGGCGTCCGCCGCCGCATCGGGACCGTCGGAGTCGACCGTGACGGCGACGACGGCGACCACCGCGGCGATGACGACGAGGACGAGCACCGGGATGACGGTCCACCAGACGCTCGCGCGCCGGCCTGCCCGTGCGTTCACTCTGCGCTCCTCCGCCCGCCGTGGTCCTGGCGACCAACAGTATCCTCGACCCGATCGCGGCTCGGCCGACGCAAGGTCGGCGGTGCCCGCACGGACCGTCACAGAGAGCGAGGATGCGAGTCGTGGAGTTCGACGTCACCATCGAGATCCCCAAGGGCCAGCGCAACAAGTACGAGGTCGACCACGAGACGGGCAAGGTCCACCTCGACCGCTACCTGTACACCTCGATGGGCTACCCCGCCGACTACGGCTACATCGACAACACCCTCGGCGAGGACGGCGACCCGCTGGACGCGATGGTCCTGCTGCCCGAGTCGGTGTACCCGGGCGTGATCGTGAAGGCGCGCATCGTGGCGATGTACACCATGACCGACGAGGCCGGCGGCGACGACAAGCTGCTCGCCGTGCCCGCCGGTGACGTCCGCTGGGACCACATCCAGGACGTCGACGACATCGACAAGTTCGAGCTCGACGCCATCTCCCACTTCTTCGAGCACTACAAGGATCTCGAGCCCGGCAAGGAGGTCCAGCCGGGCGGGTGGGTCGGCCGCGAGGCCGCCGAGAAGGTCGCCCAGGAGGCCATCGACCGCCAGGCCGCGCAGCCCCACGAGGCCAACGACCCCTCCCGCGGCTGACACCAGCCCTCTCACGACGACAGGCCCCGACCGCGCGATGCGGTCGGGGCCTGTGTCGTACGGGGCTCAGGCCTCGTGTCGACTCGGGTGCGGGCGATCGTCGTCGACGACGGCTGTCGTGGCCTCGGAGGCCTCGTGCCGACCGCCGTGGTCGGGGGCGACGACCGGGCCGCCCTCGTCGGCGAGAGCCGTGTGCTTGCCGTGAACCGCTGCGGGATCGACGATCTCGCCCGAGGTGGTGACGTCGTCGGCGACGCCGGAACGGGCGTGCGTGACGTCGGCGCCGGGCGCGGCGTCGGGGTCGGGCCCGGTGCCCATCGCGTCCTCGGCCGCGGCCTGGGTGCCGGAGGTCTTGCGCAACGGCACCTCCTTCCACGTGAAGACGGCGACCAGGGCGATCACCGAGACGATCGAGACCGTGAGGAACACCGAGTCCATCGCGCCGGAGAAGCCTTGCTTGATCGGCGCGGCGACCGCGTCGGGCAGCTTCGCGATGACCGAGGTGTCGTTCATGACCGATCCGGTGGCGCCACCGCCGCCACCCTGGGCGGCCTCCACCAGGCTGCGACCGAAGCCCGAGACGGTCGGGTCGGAGCTCTGGACCGCCTCGCGCACGCCCTGCTGGAACGACTGGGTCGGCGCGGCCTTCTGGAACTCGTCGGCGATGTTCGGCCCCATGAGCGAGAACAGGACCGAGAAGAACACCGCGACACCCAGGGTTCCACCGATCTGACGGAAGAACGTGGCCGAGCTCGTCGAGATGCCCATGTCCTTGGCGGGCAACACGTTCTGCATCGCCAACGTCAGCGGCTGCATCAGGTTGCCGAGCCCGAAGCCGAGTCCGAACGTCATCAGCATGACCACGTAGAGCGACGTCGACGGGCTGACGTAGTGCAGCAGGAAGGTCATGACGGTGATCAGCACGACGCCGATGAGGGTGAAGATCTTGTACCGACCGGTGCGCGAGATCGTCTGGCCGGAGACGATCGACGCGCTCATCAGGCCGAGCACCATCGGCAGCAACTGCAGACCGGCGATGGTCGGGCTGGAGCCACGGAGCACCTGGTAGTACTGCGGCAGGATCGAGATGGCGCCGAACATCACCATGCCGATGACGATCGAGATCACGATGCCCTGCGCGAAGACCCGGTTCTTGAACACCCGCAGCGGGATGATCGCGGCCTCGCCCATCGCCTTCTCGACGCCGACGAACAGCGCGACGCCGACGACACCGATCGCGTAACAGACGATGGAGCGGACCGAACCCCAGCCCCACTCACGCCCCTGCTCCGCCACGACGAGCAGCGGCACCACGCCGACGGCCAGTGCCAGGGCGCCCCACCAGTCGATGCGTCGGCGCACACCCTGGATGCGGTCGTAGTTGAGGACACGGAACACCACGACCAGCGCGATGAGACCGATCGGGACGTTCACCAGGAACACCCAGCGCCACCCGCTGACGAACAAAATGCTGTCCTGCCCGGCGAAGAGGCCACCGAGCACCGGCCCCAGGACGCTGGAGGTGCCGAACACGGCGAGGAAGTAGCCCTGGTACTTCGCGCGCTCCCGGGGCGCGACGATGTCGCCGATGATGGTGAGCGCCAGGGAGAACAGGCCACCGGCACCGATGCCCTGCAGGGCGCGGAACCCGGCCAGCTCGTACATCGAGGTCGAGGTCGAGCAGAGCAACGAGCCGACGACGAAGATGGAGATCGCGGCCATGAAGAACGGCTTGCGGCCGTACATGTCGGACAACTTGCCATAGAGCGGCGTCGCGAGCGTCGAGGTGATGAGGTACGCCGTCGTCACCCACGCCTGCAGCGAGTAGCCGTTCAGGTCGTCGGCGATCGTCCGGATCGACGTGGAGACGATCGTCTGGTCCAGGGCGGCGAGGAACATGCCGATCATGAGCCCGCCCATGATCGTCAGGATCTGCCGGTGGGTCAGGGCGGCCGGCGCCGCGGTCGGGGCGCTCGGCGTCGACGCTCCCGTCGCGTCGGGTGCAGCTGTGCTGTTGCTCATCGTGATGCCTTCTCGCGGTGCTCGGACGTGAACCGGGCCGAGGTGTCGTCGGTCACGTCGCCGTTCTCTGGGGAGCCAACCGTCGCGGGGTCGTCGTCGATTCCCACGCCGTGGCGATCGGTCGTGTCGGTGGCGTGGGCGCCGTCGTGGACACGCGCCGCGAAGTCCTCCACCGCGACGACCACCCGGCCCATGAGGCGGGTCAGCTCGGCGACCTCCTCGTTGGTGAAGTCGCCCAACATCTCGTCGAAGACCTGCTTGCGGTGTTCGCGGACCGCGCGGACCTGCTCGTGCCCGGACTCGGTGAGCACCAGGATCGTCGCGCGCCCGTCGCGGGGGTCCGCCTCGCGTCGCACGTACCCCAGCCGCACCAGCGCGGCGATGTGCCTGCTGACCGTCGACGGGTCCGCGAGCAGGTGCTCCGCCAACTCGCCGGAGCGCATCGGCTGGTCGGCGAGGGTGAAGAGGCACGAGAACGCGGCCGTCTCCACGATGCCCTCCGACGTCTTGAACTTCGTGACGGCGAGGCGCTCGCGGATCCGTCCGTACCGGGACAGAACCCCGAGCAGCTCGTCGACGTGGTCGAGTCTCGTCACTGATTCCTGCCTGAAATGAGTTTCGCCGTGCAACTGCTTGACTGGTGCAAGTATGCCGTCGGCGACGATGACACGCAAACAGCCCCGGCCGCGGGGCCGGGGGTGTTCGTCGGGCAGCGGACGTCAGCAGATCTCTGCGAGGGCGTCCAGCAGTCGGTCGATCTCGTCGGCGCCGGTCTCGACGCCGAACGACGCGCGGACCGCGCCCTGCCGCCGACCGAGCCGCTCGAGCAGCGGGTGGGCGCAGAACCGACCGTCACGGACCCCGATGCCCCGCTCGGCGAGATGTTCGGCCACCGCCCGCGGGCTGTGACCGGCGACGGTGAACGCGGCGATGCCCACGCGGTCCAGGTCGTCGTCACCGAACACCGCGAGACGCTCGACACCGGGCAGCGCGTCCAACCCACGGTCGAGACGCACCCGCAGATCGTGTTCGTGCACGCCGATGCGGTCGAACCCGATGTCGGTCAGGGCGCGGCAGGCCGCCGCTATCGCGATCGCACCGAGCACGTTGGGCGAGCCGGCCTCGTGCCGGGCCGCGCCCGTGTGCCAGACCACCCTGTCCCCGTCGACGTCGACGGTCGCGCCACCCCCGGCCAGGTAGGGCTGCGCGTCGTCGAGCCAGTCGGAGCGACCGACGAGAACACCGGCACCGAACGGCGCGTAGAGCTTGTGACCGGAGAACACGAGGTGGTCGATGCCCGTCCCGGCCAGGGTGATCGCGCGGTGCGGGGCGAGTTGGGCGGCGTCGACGAGGATCCGCGCGCCGGCGTCGTGGGCGAGGTCGGCGAGACGGCCGAGCGGCAGCACCTCCCCCGTCACGTTCGAGGCGCCGGTCACCGCCAGCAGCGCCGCGGGCGCTCGGCGCAGTTCTGTGACAAGGGCGTCGAGGGTCTCGTCGACGGTGTCGCGGCACCGAACCACCCGACGGCCACGGCGCGTCCACGGCAGCAGGTTCGCGTGGTGTTCCACGTCGAGCACGACGGTCTCGCCGGGGACGACCCCGGCCAGGAGGTTGATCGCGTCGGTGGTGTTGCGGGTGAAGACGACGCTGTCGTCGGGGCGGGCACGCACGAATCGCGCCACCTGCGTGCGGGCGGCCTCGTAGCGATCAGTGGTGATCTGCGAGTACCGCCCCGCACCGCGGTGCACGCTGGCGTACTCGGGCAGAACGCGCATCACCTCGTCGACGACCGCTCCGAGCGCCGGGGCGCTGGCGGCGTGATCGAGGTTGGCGTACGGCCTGTCGACGACAGGCGACGCGGTCAGGGCGGGCTCGGCGAGCAGGGACATGCTTCCTCCGTGGGGTCCGGGGACCACCAGGGGCCCCGCGCTTGCCCGTGTCCGGTGTGGAGACGGGCCGGGTCGTCACCCGGGAGCACCCCACCGCGGTAGGAGGGTTGCCGGTCAGCGAGCCGGGGCTCACGACGCTGACACTCATGACCTGCCGGAGATCATGGGTGAGCGCACCGAGCGGAGTCAACACGGGGAGTGGTTGCGCTCACCGTGAGCGCAACCCCCGCGCGGGTAGCGTGGACACGTGCTGTTCCACCTCTCCCGGCCGTCGCGGACGGTGCGCGCGACGCGCGCCGAGCGCGCGTTCGACCGGGCGTCGGACGCCGCCGCCGCGGCGACGTCGGGCTCACCGGTGGTCGGCGCCCTCTCCTTCGCCCCGGGGTCCCCGGACGCGCTCTACGTCCCCGGCGACCTCGCGCTCCACGAGCCGGTGTCGACCGCGGCGGCCCCCATCGCGCCTGTGCGACTGGTGCGTTCGGTGCCGTCACCGGCCGATCACCGCCGGCGCGTCGCGGCCGTCGTCGACCGGATCGCCGCGGGCGAGGCCGACAAGGTGGTGGTCGCGCGGGCGATCGACCTCGTGGCCGACGGGGAACTCGATGTCGAGGACCTCGTCCGGTGCTTCACCGCAGGCAGCCCGGAGGGCAACGCGTTCGCCGTCGACCTGTCCGCCGCCGGTGGCCGACAGCTCGGCGCCGCACTCGTCGGGTCGAGCCCGGAGTCGTTGGTGCGCAAGGTCGGCGACCGTGTCCTGTGTCGGCCCTACGCGGGCTCCGCGCCGCGGTCGTCGGACCCCGAGGTCGACCGCCGCAACGGGCAGGCACTCGTCGACTCCGGCAAGGACCACCGCGAGCACCGCTATGTCGTCGACCACATCGCCGCAGCCCTGGCGCCGATCACCCGCGACCTGCAGGTGCCCGACGAGCCCGTCCTCATCGGCACCGGTGAGATGTGGCACCTCGCGTCCCCCATCGAGGGCGTTCTCGTCGAGAACGACGTCAGCGCATTGGATCTCGCGCTCCTGCTGCACCCGACACCCGCGATCTGCGGGACCCCCACCGAGGCCGCCCGGACGATCATCGACGAGGTCGAGGGGCCGCGAGGCTTCTACGCCGGCGCCGTCGGCTGGTGTGACGCCGCGGGTGACGGCGAATGGATGGTCAGCATCCGCTGTGTCGAGGTTGCCGCGGACCGGCGGTCGCTCCGGGCGTGGTCGGGCGGGGGCATCGTTGTCGACTCCGATCCGGCCGCCGAACTCGCCGAGACCACAGCGAAGTTCGCGACGGTGCTCCGGGCGCTGGGCGCGCCGGGGGTCCTGGCCGACGAATCCGTCGTCCGGTCAGGTGACATCAGCCCGGTGTCGTGACCGCCACCAGCTGACGGCGAACCACAGGCACGCCAGCACCCCGACGACGATGCCGCCGTACAGGAGCAGTCGTGCGCCGACCGCCGCGCCGACGAGGTAGCCGATCATCCCGACCGCCGTCACCCAGATGATCCCGCCGACGACGTTGGCCGACAAATACTTCGGCACCGCCATCCGCGACATCCCCGCCACGAACGGGGTGAGGGTGCGGACGTAGCCGATCCATCGGGCACCGACCACCGTCGGGATCCCGTTGGTCTGGATGGCGTGGGCCACACGGTCCCACCGTTCCTCGCCGATCCTGCGCCCGAGCCGCGAGCGCATCATCCGTGGCCCCGACCACCGGCCGAGTGAGAACCCTGTCGCGTCCCCGGCGATCGCCGCGACGCAGGCGCCGGCGATCAGCCAGCCGATGGAGGTCTCCCCCACCGCTGCCGCGACACCTCCCGCGAGAAGTGCTGTCTCCCCGGGCAGGATCAGGCCCAGCAAAGCGGCCGACTCGCAGTAGACCAGCGCCCACACCACCAGGTAGACGACCCACGGCGGCGTCGTCTGGATGACGTCGACGAGCCAGTCGATCAGCGACTGCACGCGCCACCCCCCGTCGCTCCCATGCGGCGCGTGCGCGTCCTACAGCGCCCGGTCGAGGTCGGCGAGGAGGTCGTCGATGGCCTCGAGACCGACAGAGAGCCGGACGACGCTGTCGGACAGGCCGATCGCGGCCCGGCCGTCGGGACCCATCGCACGGTGGGTGGTGGTGGCGGGGTGGGTGATCAACGACTTCGCGTCACCGAGGTTGTTCGAGATGTCGATGACCCGCAGGGCGTCGAGGACCTCGAACGCCCGCTGCTTGCCCGACACCCCGTCGCGGTCGGTCAGCTCGAACGTGACGACGGTGCCGCCACCCGACATCTGTGAGCGGGCCAGCTCGTGCTGCGGATGTGACGCCAGGAACGGGTACTTCACCCACTTGACCCGGGGGTCGTCCTCGAGGAACTGCGCGACGCGCAGCGCCGAGGCGACCGACGCCTCGACCCGCAGCCGCAGCGTCTCGAGGCCCTTGAGCAGTGTCCACGCCGAGAACGGGCTCATCGCCGGACCGGTGTGGCGCATCAGCTTCTGCACCGGCTCGTCGATGTACTCCTTCGACCCGAGCACCGCGCCGCCCATCACCCGGCCCTGGCCGTCGATGTGCTTGGTGCCGGAGTAGACGACCACGTCGGCACCGAGGTCGAGGCTGCGCTGCAGCAGTGGGGTCGCGAAGACGTTGTCCAGCACGACCTTCGCGCCCGCGGCGTGCGCGAGCTCGGAGACGCGCCGCACGTCGACCAACGACTGCATCGGGTTCGACGGCGTCTCGAAGAACACGGCGGTCGTCGGCACCGACAGCGCCTCCTCCCACTGCGAGAGGTCCTCACCGTCGACGAACACGGTCTCGACCCCCCAGCGCGGCAGGATCTCGTTGCACACGACGAAGCACGAGCCGAACAGGCTGCGGGAGGCGACCAGTCGATCACCCGCGCCGAGAAGCGCACCGAGGGAGACGAACACGGCCGCCATGCCGCTCGCGGTGGCGAAGCACGCCTCGGCACCCTCGAGCAGTCGCAGCCGCTCCTGGAACATGGCCACGGTCGGGTTTCCGTAGCGGGAGTAGACGAAGCGCTCGTCCTCACCGGTGAACGCACGCTCCGCGGCGGAGGCACTGTCGTAGACGTAGCCGGAGTTGAGGAACATGGCCTCCGACGTCTCGTCGAAGCCGGACCGCATCAGGCCGCCGCGCACGCCGATCGTGTCGGCGGCGACGTCGTCGGGCAGCTCACGCCAGGTCGGGATCACGACTGACGCCAGGGCAGGCCGGCGGCCTTCCACCCCACGGCGCCGCGGTGTCCGTCGGCGTCGAGTCCGCCCTCGAAGCCCTCGGCGATGTTGTAGGCCTTCTGCACACCGTCGGCGGTGGCGGCCTCGGCCGCACCGATCGACCGCTGCCCGGAGCGGCAGAGGAACACGACCGTCTGCTCGTCGGAGACGCCGGCCTCGCGCAGCTGCTCGGTGAAGCGCGGGTTGCGGGCCCCGTCGGGGAAGCCGACCCACTCGATCAGGACGGTGCGCTTGTTCAGCGACGACAGGTCGGGGATGCCGACATAGTTCCACTCCGCCTGGGTCCGCACGTCGACGAGGACGGCGTCGGGGTCCTCGGAGAGGACGTCCCAGGCCTGCTGCACGGACAGATCACCTGCGTAGCTCACGGTCTCCAGAATCCCACAGGCGGACACGCGTGACCTCGCGGGGACGGGGCATCGCGGTCAGGGCGCGCTGACGCCGCACACCTTCCACGTGTCTGCGTCCTTGACCAGCGGCACCGACTGCGTCGTCTGCCGCGGGTCCTGCTCGTAGCGCCAGGTCATGGAGGCCGTCGCCGAGGTCCCGCTGACGGCGATGTCGGCGATCGTCGTGACCATGATCTTGCCCTTGGTGTCACGGGTCGACTGCGCCGCCGAGCGGAAGGCCTCGTCGCTCGGGAACGACCCGCCGTCGACGACGCGGCTGCAGGTCGCGTCCCGGAACGCCGCGTAGTTGATGGCGTTCTTCGCCGTGTAGTAGTCGTTGATCGCGTGCTGCACCGCGGCGTTGTCGGGCAGCCGGTCGTCGGCGGGGCGCAACAGCTGCGACGCGACCACGCCGCCGATCACGAGCAGCACGATCACGACCGCCACGATGAACGGCCAGGCCGCCTTCAGACCGGGGTCGTCGGGATCGGGCGCGGGCTGCGCCGAGGTGTCGTTGCTGGTCGCCATGGGCGCGATCGTACGTGGACCCAGTCCATGCCCGACGTGTCCGGATTTGCCGCGCGGGACGACCGGATGTCATCCTCGGAAGTAAGCGGAGCCTAACCTTGGTGGCTCTCGATCCCGGAGGTTCCCGATGCATCGTCGCCTGGGCGCGGCCGTCGCCGCAGCAGCACTCGTCGTCACCGTGGGTGCGTGCTCCGCGCCGGACGAGGACGCCGCCGGGTCGTCGAGCTCCGTCGCCGCCGAGCCCAGTGCGTTCCCGGTCACCATCGAGCACAACTACGGCTCGACGACGATCGACGCCGCCCCGTCGCGGGTCGCGACCCTGGGTCCCGGCGACAGCGACATCCTGCTGAAGCTCGGCATCGTCCCGACGACGATGGTGCCGTTCTTCGACCCGACGAACCGGTCGGTGACGACCCCCTGGAACTCCGACCTGCTCCGGGGACAGAACCCGACCGTCCTGAGCAACGGCTCCTCCGACCCCGCCGGCGAGGTGACGAAGGTCCTCGCGTCGAACCCGCAACTGATCGTCGCGGTGAACAACGCGATCACCCGCCCCGTGTACGACAACCTCGCCAAGGTCGCCGGGACCGTCGTGCGCGAGAAGCAGTACGGCGACTGGCAGGTGCCGTGGCAGGCGTCGACCACCGAGATCGGCACGGCCGTCGGCAAGCCGCAGGAGACGGCGCGCATCGTCGCCGAGACGGAGAAGCAGTTCACCGACGCGAAAGCCGCGAACCCGCAGCTCGTCGGACGCACCAGCGCCGTCGTGATCGGCTCGGAGGCCGGCGGCGTGTACATCTACGGGCCCGGCGACGGCCGCGGTCAGACGCTGACCAACCTGGGCATGCCGTTCCCCGCCTCGCTGCAGTCGACCATCACCGACGGCTTCTACGGGTCGATCTCCGACGAGAACCTGAACCTGCTGAACGGCCTCGACAAGCTCGTCGTCGTCGACTACGCCGGTGCCACCGACAAGCTCAAGGTCAACCCGGCCTTCCAGAACCTCGACATCGTCAAGCGCGGCGACGTCGTCTACGTCGACCAGGGTCTCGGCAGCGCCATGTCGGTGCCGACCGTGCTCACCATCCCCTACGTCCTGCAGCGACTGGTCCCGCAGCTCGCGCGCTGACCTCGGGTAAGACCGCTCACGGAATTGGCCATGGCGTACAGGGCACGCCTACCGTGGAAGGTCGATCGTGTCGACGCCTCTCCCGGCCGAGAAGAAGGTGCACCACCCATGAGTACGCAGGACCGCCCGCTGCGCGTCGCCATCGTCGGCGCCGGACCGGCCGGCATCTACGCCGCCGACGCGCTGATGAAGTCCGACACCGCGTCCGAACGCGGTGTCAGCATCGACCTCTACGAGCGCATGCCCGCGCCGTTCGGCCTCATCCGCTACGGCGTCGCCCCGGACCACCCGCGCATCAAGGGCATCATCACCGCCCTGCACAAGGTCCTCGACAAGCCGCAGGTCCGCCTGCTCGGCAACGTCGACTACGGCACCGACATCACCCTCGACGATCTCCGCACCCTCTACGACGCGGTGATCTTCTCGACCGGCGCGACCGACGACCGCCTCATGGACGTCCCCGGTGTCGACCTCGACGGCTCGTACGGCGCCGCGCAGTTCGTGGCCTGGTACGACGGTCACCCCGACTTCCCGCGCACCTGGCCGCTCGAGGCCGAGAAGGTCGCCGTGATCGGCGTGGGCAACGTCGCGCTCGACGTGGCGCGTGTGCTCGCGAAGACCGGCGACGAGCTGCTGCCGACCGAGATCCCGCCGAACGTGTACGAGGGTCTCAAGGCCAACAAGGCCGTCGAGGTGCACGTGTTCGGGCGCCGTGGTCCGGCGCAGGCGAAGTTCACCCCGCTGGAGCTCAAGGAGCTCGACCACTCGCCGAACATCGAGGTCATCGTCGACCCCGAGGACATCGACTACGACGAGGGCTCGGCCGTCGCCCGCCGTGGGTCGAAGATCACCGACCAGGTCGCCACGATCATCGAGAACTACGCGATCCGTGAGGTCGGGGACCGACCACACAAGCTGTTCCTGCACTTCTTCGAGTCGCCCGTGGAGATCCTCGGCGAGGACGGCAAGGTCGTCGGGCTGCGCACCGAGCGCACCCAGCTCGACGGGACCGGCAACGTGAAGCCGACCGGGAAGTACACCGACTGGGAGGTCGGCGCGGTCTACCGCGCGGTCGGGTACCTCTCGGACAACCTGCCCGCCATCCCCTTCGACGACCAGGCCGGCGTCATCCCGAACGAGGCCGGTCGCATCTTCGACGAGGGCGAGCACCTCACCGGGCTGTACACGACCGGCTGGGTCAAGCGCGGCCCGATCGGCCTCATCGGCCACACCAAGGGCGACGCGAACGAGACCGTCGACTGCATCCTCAGCGACATGAAGGACGGCCTGCTCAACGAGCCGGCCTCCCCCGGCGAGGACGACGTGATCGCGCTCCTCGAGAGCCGCGACATCCCGTTCACCACCTGGGACGGCTGGTACCGGCTCGACGAGCACGAGCGCAAGCTCGGCGCCGCCGAGGGACGCGAGCGGGTGAAGGTCGTCGAGCGCGAGGACATGCTCGCCGCCGCCGAACCCGACAAGGTCCAGCGCTGACCTGACGCTCCCCCGTACGACGAACGGGCGGCCGGGTGCATCATCGATGCACTCCGACCGCCCGTTCGGCGGTTCGGATCAGAGCCGGTCGAGGGTGTACCAGTAGCCGTAGTTGTCCAGCAGGTCCTCGCGGTTGTCGGAGATCGCGTAGCCGCTGATCGACGACGGGAAGCAGCCGGGCTGCGTGGTCCGGATCTGCAGGGTCTTGCCCGGGGCGAGGCTCGCCGCGAAGCGCTTCTGTCCCTGGATCTCCTGCAGGGTGACGTTCCGCATGGTGAACGTGTCGCTGGTGTTCGTCACGGTCATCTGACGCACGAGCGTCGGGATGAAGTTGGTCTTGTCGCAGTACACGACGCCGGTGAGGCGCAGATTCGGGGGCGTGGCCGCGCTCGCGGGGGCGGCGGCGATCCCGGCGGTGGCGGCGACGGCTGCGGCCGCCAGGGTGCCGGCGGCGGCGCGACGGAGTACCTGTGCACGACTCGACATCTCGAACTCACTTCCTCGTGATCGATCGGTGGGGCGGTGTCGGGGGTCACACCGCACTGACCACTTCATCGCATCTGCCCGGGTTTCGTTACCGTCTGTCACCGAATCGTGAAGTAAGGGTATCCTTTCCTACCGATGCCCTCGACCACCGAAGCGACGCCCGGGACGGCTCCTGCGCCCGACGTCGACCGACCGACGCGGGTACGGAGTCGACGATTCCTCGGGCTCGTGGGCGGGCTCGGACTGCTCGCCGTCGCGGCCACGGCGTCGATCGCGATCGGGTCCCGCGCACTCGGGCTCGGGGAGGTCTGGGACGCGCTGTGGTCGGCGCAGGGCACCGACGACACGGTCGGCATCGTGCGGGACCTCCGTGTCCCCCGGACACTGCTCGGCCTCCTGGTCGGACTCGCGATGGGCGCGGCGGGGGCACTGACCCAGGCCCACACCCGCAACCCTCTCGCCGACCCCGGCCTGCTCGGCGTGAACGCCGGTGCGGCCTGCGCCGTGGTCGTCGGCGTCTACACCCTGGGCATCGCGACGCCCATGCAATACATGGGTTTCGGACTCGTCGGCGCCGTGCTCGCCGCGGTCGCCGTCTTCGGCGCGTCGGCCGCGACGAAGGGCGCGTCGCCGATCACCCTCGTGCTCGCCGGGACCGGGCTCTCGGCGCTGCTCCTCGCGATCACCTCCGGCATCGTGCTCGTCGACACCGCGTCGCTCGACGCCTGGCGCTTCTGGAACGTCGGCTCGATCGTCGGTCGGGGCACCGACGTGATCTGGGCGGCACTGCCGTTCGTCGTCGCCGGTCTGGTCCTGGCGATCGGGAGCGGCTTCTTCCTCAACGTCATCGGCCTCGGCGACGACATGAGCCGCGCGCTGGGATCGCGGGTGCTGACCGTCCGGGTCGTCGGCATCCTCGCCATCACGCTGCTGTCGGGTGCCGCGACCGCCGCGTGCGGGCCGATCGTGTTCCTCGGTCTCGTCGCACCGCACCTCGCCCGTGCCGTCGTCGGCTCCGACTACCGCTGGATCGTGCCGTACTCCGCCCTCATCGGAGCCGTGCTGCTGCTCGCGTCCGACGTGATCGGTCGCGTCGTCGCCCGTCCGGGGGAGATCCAGGTGGGGATCGTCCTGGCCGTCGTCGGCGCGCCGATGCTCATCCACCTCGTCCGCGCACGACGGTTGGTGTCGGTGTGACCGCCACCGTCGTCGCCGATCCCGTCACCGCGACGCCCCCCGTCCCCCCGCGACGGTGGGTGCTGCGGGTCGGTCCCGTCGCGCTTCCCGTCCGGCCCCGACTGCTCGTCGCGTCGGGGGTGTCGCTGGCCCTCGTACTCGTCCTGCTGGTCGTCGGGCTCGGTGTCGGCGACTTCCCCCTCGGGCCCCTCGACGTGCTCCGCATCCTGTTCGGCGGGGGCACGCGCGTCGAGAACGTCGTCGTGTTCGACGTCGGCCTGCCCCGCGCGCTGCTCGCCGTGCTCGTCGGCGCCGGGCTGGGGCTCGCGGGGGCGCTCACGCAGACCGTCGCCCGCAACCCGTTGGCGACCCCGGACATCCTGGGCATCACCGCGGGTGCGAGCGCGGCGGCGGTCACGGCGATCGCGCTGGGGTCGGGCGCCGGCGCGTGGCTCGCGGACATCGGGATCCCGCTGGCCGCCCTGCTCGGCGGGGTCGTCGGTGCGGTGCTCATGTACGCACTCGCCTGGCGCGGGGGCATCGAGCCCTTCCGCCTTGTGCTGGTCGGCGTCGCCCTCACCTGGGTGTTCCAGGCCGTTGTGTCCTACGGGCTCACCCGGGCGCAGATCAACGACGTCGCCCGCGCGCAGCGGTGGCTCGTCGGGTCGGTGTCGGCCGCGACGTGGTCGTCGGTGGCCACCCTCGCGGTGGTCCTCGCGCTGGGGGTCGTGGTCGTCGCCGGGATCGGTCGCGGGCTGTCGCTGTTGGCGCTCGGTGACGACCTGTCCCGCGGTCTCGGGGTGCGGGCCGGCCGCGTCGGGATCGTGGCCCTGGCCGTGGCGGTGATCGTCTCGGCGGTGACGGTCGCCGCGGCCGGGCCGGTCGCGTTCGTCGCGCTGCTCGCCCCGCAGATCGCACTGCGCCTCGCCCGGACACCCCAACCGCCGCCCGTGTTGTCGGGACTGCTCGGCGCGGTGCTCGTCTCCGGCGCGGACCTGTTGTGCCGCAGCGTCCTGCCCGGTGGCCTCGCCGTCGGTGTGGTCACCGCCGCCGTCGGCGGCCCGTTCCTCGTGTATTTGATGATCGCCGTGTCCCGGAAGGCCTCCGCATGAGTCGTCTCACCGCCGAGGGATTGACCGTCGGTTACGACGACCGTGTCGTCATCGACGGACTGACCCTCGAGATCCCCGACGGCGTCGTCACGACGATCGTCGGGCCGAACGGGTGCGGCAAATCGACGCTGCTGCGCTCGATCTCGCGTCTGCTGACGCCGAGGTCGGGTGTGGTGCGGCTCGACGGTGACGACATCGCCGGCCGCCGACCGCGCGACCTCGCCCAGGTCCTCGGCCTGCTCCCCCAGGACCCGATAGCCCCGTCCGGGTTGACGGTCACCGAGCTCGTCGAGCGCGGTCGACACCCACACCAGCGCTGGTACCGACAGTCCTCGCCCGACGACGACGCCGCGGTCGCCGAGGCGATGGCGCTGACCGGTGTCGCCGACCTGGCCGACCGCCCGGTCGAGTCGCTGTCGGGTGGTCAGCGTCGGCGCGTGTGGATCGCGCTGGTCCTCGCGCAGCAGACCGAGATCCTGCTCCTCGACGAGCCCACGACATTCCTCGACCTCGCGCACGCCGTCGACGTCCTCGACCTCGTGCGGACACTGAGCGCCGAGCACGGCAAGACCGTCGTCACCGTCCTGCACGACCTCAACCTGGCCGTGCGGTACAGCGACCACATCGTCGTCATGTGCGACGGCGCGGTCCTCGCGCGAGGCGCACCGGCCGACGTGATCACGCCGCAGCTGCTGGAGAGGGCGTTCGGTCTGCGGTCGGTGGTGATCCGCGACCCCGTCACCGACGGTCCGCTCGTGGTGCCGCTCGGCCGCTGAGGCCCCCGCGATCAGAGCGCGATGGCGCCGATCGTCCACGATCCGGCGGCGAACAGCGATGCGGTGAGCTCGATCCCGATCGCGACCAGGGCGGCACGCGCGGCGGCGAGCGCTCCCCGGCTCGCCGCGCGGGGATCCCGGCGGGTCGCCCACTCCGACGCCGCGGCGCCGAGCAGGAAGCCCAGCGGCAGCCCGATCACCGGCACCACGAAGAACCCCACGATGCCGACGAGACCACCCACGACGATGGTGCGGTCCGCGACGCCGGAGCGTCGCATGCTCCGCCCGGCCAACACGTACTTCAGCCCCATCGCGCCGAGGATCAGCACCGCGGCCACCGCGACGACGGCCCACGCGGCGCCACCGGTGACGACCGCCCACACCACGATCGCGCCGAGGACGAGGGTCGGTCCGGGCAGCAGGGGCACCACGGTGCCGACCAGCCCGATCGCGATCACCAGCGCGACGAGCAGGTCGCCCCACAGCGGCATCTACTTCTCCACGGTCACGCCGCGGCCGGTGTCGGTCCGATCGGTGTCCGCTGCCTCCGCGACGGGATCGGTGTCGGCGTCGCCGGTGTCCCGCCGGGGCTCGTCGGCGTCCTCGCGGGCGGCGGCCGCGGTGTCGAACGCCGCGGTCTGCGGCGGGTCCACCTCGGCACCGGGCCGGTCGGCCGCGGAGCCGTCCGCGATCGAGTCGTCGGCGGGCACGGCGGACCGGTCGTCGCCCGCCGGCTCGGGCCGCACGCTCCGGTCGCGGAACCGGTCGGTGCTCGGCCCCGTCGACTCCACCGCGGCTGGCGGGCCCGGCACCGCCGGGCGGTCCCCGGGCACCGGCGGGGCGGTGCTCACCGGGCGGACCGCGGCGGCACCGTCACGGGCACGTCGCCGCGCCTCGACGACGTCGTCGGCCGTCGCCACGACCACACCCATGCGGCGCCGCACGTAGCTCTCCGGCTTGCCGAACAGTCGGATGTCGGTCTCGGGCACCGCGAGTGCGGCCGCGACGTTCTCGAAGGCGATCGCCGCCTCGTCACGACCGCCGTAGATGACGGCCGACGCACCGGGGCTGGCCAACGTCACGTCGACGGGCAGCCCGAGGATCGCCCGCGCGTGCATCTCGAACTCCGAGAGACGCTGGGTCGCGAGGGTCACCAGGCCGGTGTCGTGCGGACGGGGGCTCACCTCGCTGAAGTAGACGTCGTCGCCCTTGACGAACATCTCGACGCCGAACACACCCCGGCCCCCGAGCCCGCCGTCGCCGAGTGCGGTCGCGATGCGGGCCGCGATCGACATCGCCGCCCCGTGGGCGACCGGGCTCATCGCCTGCGGCTGCCAGCTCTCGACGTAGTCGCCCCGTTCCTGCCGGTGGCCGATGGGGGCGCAGAAGTGGGTGGTGAGCCGACCCGTGGCGGGGTCGACCGCGCGGACGGTCAGCAGCGTGATCTCGTAGTCGAAGTCGACGAAGCCCTCGACGATGACCCGCCCACCGGCGACGCGAGCACCGGATGCAGCTGTGTCCCAAGCGGACTGGATGTCCTCGGGGCCACGCAGCATCGACTGCCCCTTGCCCGACGACGACATCGTCGGCTTCACCAGGCATGGGAAGCCGACGCGACGGGTCGCCTCGGTGAGCTGCTCGACGGAGTCGGCGAACGCGTACGCCGACGTCGGGAGGCCCAGCTGCTCGTCGGCGAGGCGCCGGATCCCCTCACGGTTCATCGTCAGTGCGGTCGCGCGGGCGGTCGGGATCACCTCGGTGATGCCGCGACGTTCGGCCTCCTCCAACGCACCGGTCGCGATCGCCTCGATCTCCGGCACGACATAGTGCGGCCTCTGGTCGAGGATCAGCGCGAGCAGCGCGTCGGGATCGGTCATGTCCATCACGAAGCCATGGTGTGCGACCTGGTGGCCCGGCGCGTTGTGATACCGGTCGACGGCGATCACCTCGACGCCGAGGCGCTGGAAGGCGATGACCACCTCCTTGCCCAACTCGCCGGCGCCCAGCAGCATCACGCGCGTCGCCGACGGTGAGAGCGGCGTCCCGATACGCGCGGGGCCGGCCACGGTGCGACCTGTCGGCGCCGGCGGCGGCATCGGGCGTCCCGCGGGACGAGGCGGCACCGGTCGACCACCGCGCGGCGGGACCGGCGCGCCCGGGCCACGGGGCGGCACGGGTCGACCCGGCGGCGGCCCCGCGGGACCCGCCGGTCCCGCGGCTCCGGTCCGGGGCGGGACGGGACGACCGGCCGGTGCCGGGCGGTCGTCCCGATCCGGGCGGGGTGGGACCGGGCGGGCGGGGTCGTCCGGGCGGTCCTCGGGTCGCGTCATGGGTTCCTCATCCGATCTGGGTCCTCAACCGATCTGGGCGTCGACGTAGCACCAGCGCCAGGACTCGCCGGGCTCGGCGGATCGCATCACGGGGTGGTGCGTGGACATGTGGTGGGCGGTGGCGTGCCGACGGGGGCTCGAGTCACAGCACCCGATGTACCCGCACTGCAGGCACTGACGCAGATGCGCCCAGTGCTGCTCGCCCTCCTCGGCACACCCCTGGCAGAGCCGTTCGGCGTCGACGTCGTCCTCCGACGCGGGCGCATCCCGCAGGTGAGCGCACTGTCCGTCGTCGACCGGGTCGGCGGCGACGTCGCGGTCGCCGATCAGCCGGTGGCGGACGGATCTCCCGATTGATCGCACCCGCGCATTGTCCCGCATCCGTCGCGGGCGCGGCCAACCACGACCCCGATGTACGCGAGTCCGTTCGTTGCGCACGACATGAGGCCAGCCTCGCCGTACTATCACGCACGCCGTACGCTGTTGTGATTCAGAACAGGTCAGTCCGAGAAGCGGGCGATTTGTCCGACCGTCCCCGATCGTCAACTGGAGACCGCGATGACCGAGACCTCTGCCCCCCGACTCGACGAACAGCTGTGCTTCGCGCTGTACACGGCGTCGGCGACGCTCGTCCGCGCCTACCGTCCGATGCTCGAGAAGATCGGGCTCACCTACCCGCAGTTCCTCGTCATGATGGTGCTCTGGGAGAACGACGACATCTCCGTCGGTACTCTGGCCGACCGTCTCGACCTCCCAGCCAACGGCCTCGCCCCCGTCCTCGACCGGCTCGTGAAGGCGGGTCTCGTCGAGCGGCAGCGTGACCCGTCCGACCGTCGTGTCCACCGCATGCGTCTGACGGAGGCCGGCCATGAACTGCAGGACGAGGGCGCCCGGATCGCCGGCGAGGTGCGGTGCCGTACTCGTCTCCCGGAGGACGACCTGATGAAGCTCCGCGGTGCGCTGATGGAACTCGTCACCGCGATGCACGACGACGGCTCGGTGTCCGCCGAGCCCGCGATGAACGGGTCCGGCACGGCGTAACCCCCGGCGCCGGCTGTCGGCAGGCCGCCGGGCTCGGGGCGGCGATATCCTCGTCGCGCCGCCCACCTCGAGCCGAGAGGTCACCGTTGGACGCCTCCCTCATCGCCGTCGCCGTCATCGCGCTCGGCGTCGCGGCGTTGGCGCGGCGGTGGGAACTGCCGTCCCCCCTGATCCTGGTCGTCGTCGGCCTGGGGGTCGGGTTCATCCCGCATCTGCCCACCCTCGCGCTCGACCCGGACGTCGTGCTGTTCGTGATCCTGCCGCCGCTGCTGTACTCGGCGGCCCAGGACAGTTCATACGTGGCACTGCGCCGCAACGCCCGGGCCATCGGGTTGCTGGCCATCGCGCTGCCGTTGGTGAGCGCGGTGGTCGTCGGGTTCGTGGCGTACTGGTCGCTGCCGCAGTTGCCGTTGGCCGCCGCGATGGTGCTCGGCGCCGTCGTCGCACCGCCGGATGCGGTGTCGGCGACCGCGATCGGGCGTCGTCTGGGCCTGCCGCGGAAGATCACGACCTTGCTCGGCGGGGAGAGCCTGCTCAACGACGCGACCGCGCTCACCGCCTACCGTCTCGCGCTCGGCGCGGCGGTCGGTGCGACGACGACGGCCTGGGGTGGCATCGCCCTGTTCGCGATCGCGGCGGTGGGCGGGGTCGTGGTCGGCCTCGTCTTCGGCGTCGTCGTCTCACGGATCCGCCTGTGGCTCACCGATCCCCCGATGGAGACGGCGGTCGGCATCGTCATCCCGTTCGCGACGTACTTCGTCGCCGAGGAGCTCCACGCGTCGGGCGTGATCGCGGTGGTCGTCGTCGGCCTGTACCTGGGCCAGCGTTCTGCCCGAGACGGGTACGCGACCCGGTTGCAGGACAACGCGGTGTGGCGCTCGATCGACGTGATGCTGGAGTCGTTCGTGTTCCTGCTCATCGGTCTGCAGCTGCCGGAGGTGGTCCGCGGACTGCGCGGGCACTCCCTCGGCGCGATCGTGTGGAGCGCGGTGGCGGTGCTGGCGACGGTGATCCTGGTACGCATCCTGTGGATGTACCCGGCGACCTACCTGCCCCGCCTGCTGTCCCGACGGGTCCGTGAGCGGGAGTCGCCGCCGACCCCGGCGTCGGTGTTCATCGTGGCGTGGTCGGGCATGCGTGGGGTGGTCAGCCTCGCCGCCGCGTTCGGTATCCCGCTGACCACCGAGGCCGGCGACGCGTTCCCCGCGCGCGACGAGATCATCTTCCTCACCTTCGTCGTCGTGGTCGGGACGCTGCTGCTGCAGGGGTTGTCGCTGCCCTGGCTCATCCGACGTCTCGGGGTGACCGGGGACGAACGCCGCTCGGACCTGCTGTCGCTGGCCGCCGCCCAGGACCGCGCCGGCCGCGCCGCCGGGAAGCGACTCGACGAACTGGCCGCCGAACTGCCCTCCAGCGATGCCAACGACGACCAGGTGCACGTGCTGCGCCGCTGGCTGAAATCGCGCAAGAACCTCGCCTGGGAGGAGCTCGGGCGCGGCGAGGAGGAGATCGGCGAGAGCCCGTCGATGGTGTTCAGCCGGCTGCGCACCGAACTACTTCAGGTGCAGCGCGAGGTGTTCATCGCCGAACGCGACGCCGGACGCATCGACGACGAGGTGCTGCGGCGCGTGCTGCGCCAGCTCGATCTCGCCGAGGGGTTGTCCGACCGTGGGACGCGCGGCTCGGCGTCCTGATCGCTCAGCGCGCGGCGTAGACCACCGTCTCCGCGGTGCGTCCCCGCAGCGTGACGGTCTCCTGCTCGCACCAGTGCTGCACCTCGTCGTGCGCGGCCTCGACCGCGGCGCCGCTGGCCAACGGGTGGGCGGGGTCGCGTTTGGCGAGCTCGCTGAGACGCGCCGACTCGTTCACGGCGTCACCGATGACGGTGTACTCGAACCGCTGGATGGCGCCGACGTTGCCGGCGACGACGCTGCCGTAGCCCACGCCGATCCCGGCCGACAGCTCGGGGACCTCGTCGGCGAGGCGGGACGAGATCGCCCGTGCCGCGGCGAGTGCCGCGCCCGCGGAGTCGTCGAGGTCGATGGGGGCGCCGAAGACGGCGAGCACCGCGTCGCCCTCGAACTTGTTCACCAGGCCCTTGCGCTGCTCGACCTCGGTGACGATGACGGCGAAGAACCGGTTGAGGATCGAGACGACCTCGGACGGTCGACGTTCCGCGGCCAGCGTCGTCGACCCGATGACGTCGACGAAGACCACCGCCACGGTGCGTTCGGTGCCGCCCAGCTCGGGGTCGCTGGACAGCGCGGCCTCGGCGACGTCGCGACCGACGTGGCGACCGAACAGGTCCTGCAGGCGTTCCCGCTCGCGCAGGCCCTGGACCATGTCGTTGAAACCGGCCTGCAGCTCACCGAGTTCGGTGTCGTCGAAGATGACGACCGAGACGTCCGTGTCGCCCTTGCTGACCTTGGTCATGCCCGACGCGACGTTGCGGACCGGCGCGATCACGTGCGTGGTGTTGAGCATGGTCAGCAGCAGACCGGTGAAGAGCGCGATCCCGACCAGGACGGTGATGCCGACGAAGACGTCGGTCTTGGTGGTCTGGTCGCGGAAGAGTCCGAAGCCCGCGACGAGGAACATGCCGACGATGGGGATCCCCGACCCCACCGACCACGAGATGAAGGCCCGGGTGCGCAGGGCGCCTCGACGACGACGGGCCGACCGCGGGTCGGCGGCGATGATCTGCGCGGCGATCGGTCGCAGCGAGAACTCACTGAGGAGGTACGAGATCGCGCAGACCACCGTGCCCGACAGCGCGACGACGAAGAAGATCTTCGGGATGAGGTTGGGGTCGAGCACGCCGTAGCAGATCGTGAACATGATGACGGCGCCGATCCAGAAGGCCGCCTGCAGTGCGGTCAGCTTCCACGGGATCCACCGGGCACGACGCGCCTCCTTGCGCGTCGGCTCCTGGTCGCGGATCGCCCAGCGCAGCTGACGGACGATGATCAGCGTGCCGAGCAGGGCCCCGAGAACCAGAGCCGCACCGACGTAGATCGGCAGCGCGATGAAGTTGACCCACCAGAACTTGGTGTGGAAGACACTCGGTTCCGGGATGCCGGCGCTCGACAGGACGATGGCGATGACGGCCCCGATGGCGTTCGACAGCACGATCGACAACGTCAGCAGCACCTGGATGCGGATCCGTTGCTTGCGGCGGCCCTCGTCGACGGACCCGAGGAGGATCGAGCCGTAGTCGTAATCGCGACGCATCAGCCGCACTGGTCACCCACAGCTGTCATCGCCCCCGGTGGGTCCGCGGGCGCCCGAGAGCAACTTACCCGGTGACCCGGCCGCGACCCCTCACTCTCGCGGGATGTCCGTGCGGTGCAGGCGCGCGCCGGTCGCGTCGAAGAGCGACACCGACATGCGTGCGCCGACGGGGTCGATCTCGACCTCGCCGAAGTGCTGGTACTGCGGCACCGCGGGCCCGACGTTCGGGGTGCTCGGTGCGTGGACGAACACCTGCTCGATCCCGAAGGTCCGGTCGAGCTTCCCGGCCGGGAACGCGCCGGCGTGCAGCGGCCCGGAGACGAACTCCCAGAACGGCCGGAAGTCACGCACCGCGGCACGGTCGGGGTGGTAGTGGTTGGCCGCGGTGTAGTGCACGTCGGCGGTCAGCCACACGACGTTCCGCACACCCCGGGTGCTCCGCAGGACCCGTGCCAGTTCGGTCTCGCGGCCCAGCGGGGCACCGTCGTCGCCCTGCGCGACGGCCTCGATCGCGGACGCGTCGCCGTACGTGGTGTCGGGGACGACGATCCCCAGCGGCAGGTCGTTGGCGACGATCTTCCACACCGCACGGGAGGAGTTCAGCCCGTCGACGAGCCAGCGCGCCTGCCGGTCACCGAGGATGTGGCCGCCGGTCGGGACGCGGGAGTCGGAGTTGGAGTCCTTGTAGCTGCGCATGTCGAGCACGAAGATGTCGAGCAGCGGCCCGTAGGAGACCTTCCGGTACACCCGACCGTCGACGGCGTCGACCGGTGACACCGGCTGCCACTCGTGGAACGCCTGCAGAGCACGAGCGGACAACACGTCGGCCCGCTTCTCCTGCGTGTACGCGGGATTCGCGACGATCTCGCCGGGGAACCAGTTGTTGAACGTCTCGTGGTCGTCCCACTGCACGAGCTGCGTGGTCGTCGCCGCGAAGCGGCGGTAGTTGTCGTCGGTGAGGTTGTAGGCGTGGTTCCCGCGGAACTCGTCCAGGGTCTGTGCGACATCGGATTTCGCGGCGCTGACGCGGTTGCGCCACAGCTGTCCGCCGCCGAGGTCGACGGTGTCCTTCATCGGGTTGTCGGCGTAGATCGTGTCACCGGAGTGCAGGAACAGGTCGCTCTGCCGGTGGGCCACGGCCGCGAATCCCCGCATGCCCCCGCGGGACTCGTCGATGCCCCACCCCTGGCCCGCGACGTCACCGGACCACGTCAGGCGGATCGGCGCAGGGAGCACCGGGGCGGTGCGGAAGGTGCCCGTCAGTGGCTGCGACCGCGTCCCACGATCGGACTCGAGGGTGACGCGGTAGTGGATGGTCGCCCCGGGCGGCATCCCGGTGACCCGGACGCGTCCGGTGCCGTCGGTGGCCGGGGTCAGCACTGGGCCGACGAACCGCCGGGAGAGCGTCAGGTCCTCCAGCGGCGACGCCTCGACCACCATCCGCGCGGGCGTGTCCGATCGGGCCCACACCAGCGCACCGTCGGGGCGCGGGTCACCCGACGCGATCCCGTGGGTCAGCGTCGGACGTGCGCGCACCAGCCCGGGTGTCGCGGTCGCGCGGGAGGCGACGAGGCCCGACGCCGGGACCAGCAGGCCCGCGGCGGCGGTGGAGGCGAGGAGACGACGACGGGTGAGGGCCATCGACCGATCGTCGCGTCCGCGGACGAACGGGAGGTGACGTCGAGGCGAACCCCGATCAGCGCTTCTCGGGGCCCAGTGCCGCGCCGATCGCCGCGAGCGCCGCCAGCGCGGCGGACAACCCACGACGCGTGTCGGGGTCGCGGAGCCGCTTGGCCAGCGACACCGGACCCTCGGGACGTGCCGCGGCCGCCGCGGTCGCGTCCGTACGGGCCTTGCGGATCCCCCCGGCGAGACGTTCGGCCTCCTCGGGGTCGAGGTCGGCGAGTCCACCCGCCAGCGCGACGCCGGCGCGCAGGGTGTCGGCGTCGATCGCGTCGAGGAGGGTGTGCAACAGCGTCGGGTACGCCCGCGCGCCACCGGCGAGCGCCCGGAGCAGGCCGCTCTCGTGCAGGGCGTCGACGAGGTCGTCGAGCTCGTCGTGGGCTGCGGTGTCCGGCGGGGTGGGCGGGGTGTAGGCGAGGGAGCGTGCCATCGGTGGGGCCTCTCGACGAGTGGTTCGGCTCGGGGTGGTCAGGCGCGCGCGTCGCCCGGTTCGGGCTCGGGCGGCAGGACGTAGTCGGGACGGTCCCACTTGCGAGGGGTCTCCACCCCGGCCTGCGGCGTCGGGTGCCCATAGCGGTGGTGGTTGCGGGGAAGCGGCGGTCCCGTCGGGTGGCCGTGCACGTCCCGCGAGCCCATCCGGCCGCGGTCCGCGCCGCGTCGGGACCCACCGCGCACCTCCTGCGGGCCGTCCGCCCGCTCGAGGTACACCGCGATCTCCTTGTACGCCGGGGTGTGCGAGTCCGGGTCGACCTCGTTGGACGTCAGCGAGTTGATCTCGGCGGCCTGCATGGGCACCCACAGCTGGTCGTCGGCGACCTCGTCGGACAACAACACCCGCGCGGTGATCTCACCGTGCCGCGAGACCAACCGGACCCAGTCACCGGTCGCCAGACCGTCGTACTCCTCGGCGGTGCGTCGGGACATCTCGACGTAGGTGTCGGGGACGATGTGCGTCAGGCCGGTAGACCGCAGGGTCAGGTTGCCCTCGTGGAAGTGCTCCAGCACGCGACCGTTGTTGACGTGCAACGGGTACTTCTCGTCGGGCTTCTCGACCGGCTCACGGAAGTCCAAGGGGTACAAGCGCGCCCGGCCGTCGTCGAAGTGGAAGCCGTCGGAGTACAGCAGTGGTGTGTCGGTCCCGTCGGCGGCGACCGGCCACTGCTGCGAGTCGTAGCCCTCGAGCCGGTCGTAGCGGACACCCGCGAACAACGGTGTCAGCGAGGCGATCTCGTCCATGATCTCACTCGGATGGGTGTACCCCCACTCATGACCCATGTGCCGCGCGATGTCCTGCAGGATCTGCCAGTCGGCCTTGGCCTCCCCGATCGGCTCCATCGCCTTGTAGAGGCGTTGGATGCGGCGTTCGGTGCTCGTGAACGTGCCGTCCTTCTCCAGCGACGCGGCCGCCGGGAGGACGACGTCGGCGAACTCGCAGGTGCGGGAGAAGTACAACTCGGAGACGACACAGAACTCGAGGTTCTCCATCGCCTCCTGCACGTAGTGGATGTTCGCGTCGACGAGGGCGAGCTCCTCGCCGATCACGAGAAGGCCCTTCAACCGGCCCTCGTGGGCGGCGTCGACCATCTCGTGGTTGTCCATGCCCGGTTCGGTGGAGAACTCACGGCCGTAGGCCCGCTCGAACTTCGCCTTCACCTCGGGGTCGTCGATCGGCTGATAGCCGGTGTAGAACGTGTTGATCGTCCCGAAGTCGCTGCAGCCCTGCACGTTGTTGTGCCCGCGCAGCGGGTAGCCACCCGTTCCCGGACGGCCGTAGTTGCCGGTGACGAGCAACAGGTTCGAGATCGCCGTCGAGGTGTCGGATCCCATGTGGTGCTGGGTGACACCCATGGCCCACAGCGCGACGACGGAGTCGGCCGTCGCCACCCGTCGCGCGACGTCGACCAGCGTGTCGACGGGGATGCCCGTGCGCTCCTGCGCGTACTCCAGGGTGAAGGGCGCCAACGACTCCCGGTACTCGTCGAGGCCGTTGACCTTGTCGGCGAGGAAGTCCTCGTCGGCCCATCCCTCGTCGAGGATGTGCCGGGCGACCGCGGACAGCCAGATGAGATCGGTGCCCGGGTTCGGCCGCATGAAGACCTCGGCCCGCTTGGCCAGGCCGTGCTCGCGCAGGTCGGCGACGATGTGCTGCTGGCCGTTCAGCTTGTGCGCGCGGCGCAGCCGGGCGGCGATCACCGGGTGCGAGTCGGAGGTGTTGGACCCGACTACGAGCACCAGTGCTGCCCGCTCCATGTCGCTGATCGACCCGGCGTCACCGCCGTAGCCGACCGTCCGCCACAGTCCCTGGGTCGCCGGCGCCTGACAGTAGCGGGAGCAGTTGTCGGTGTTGTGCGTCCCGAAGACCTGTCGCGCCAGCTTCTGGGTCAGGTAGGACTCCTCGTTCGTCGCCTTCGACGACCCGATGACGGCGACGGCGTCCGATCCGTCCCGCTCGATGATCGCGCCCATCCTCTCGGCGATGTGGTCGAGCGCCTCGGCCCACGAGACCTCGACGAATCGGTTGCCGCGCCGGACGATCGGTCGGGTCAGCCGGTCGGGCGCGTTGATGTGGTCCCACCCGAACTTGCCCTTGACGCAGGTCGAGATGGAGTTCGCGGGACCGTCGTGCTGCGGTTGGATGCGCAGGATCTCGCGGCCGCGGGTCTCGACGTCGAAGCTGCACCCGACACCGCAGTAGGTGCACACGGTCTTCGTCACGTCGGTGACGGCCTGTCGGGCGGTGGCCTCGGCGTCGCTGAGGGCGTACAGCGGCAGGTAGCCGGTGGTCGGCTCGACGCCCTTGACGATGTCGATGGCCGGACCGCGGGTCTCCTCCGGCCACGTGGTGAACAGGCCGTGGCGGCCGAGCATCGTCTTCTCCATCAGCGCGTTGCACGGGCAGACGGTGACGCAGTGCCCGCAGCTGACACACGACGACTCACCCGCCGGCGACCCGCCGTCCCACAGCACGCGCGGGTTGTCGGACTCCCAGTCGATGGACAGCGTCTCGGTGACCTGCACGTCCTGACACGCCTCGACACAGCGGCCGCAGAGGATGCACTGGTCGGGGTCGTACCGGTAGAACGGGTGGCTGTCGTCGATCTCGTAGGGCTTGGGCCGGAACGGGTTCCGTTCATGGGTGAGTCCGGCGGCCTCGACACCCTTCTTCAGCTCGCACGCGCCGTCGTTGTGGTCGCAGATGGTGCAGTAGAGGACGTGTTTGCGGATGAGACGCTGCGCCGCCTCCTCCCGCGCGTCGGCGGACACGCCCTCGGTGCCGATCTCGAGTCCGGCGGTCACGGTGGTCGCGCAGGCGCGGACCATCTCGCCGTCGACCTCCACCATGCAGGTGTCACAGGTCTGCAGCGCACCCAGCGCCGGGTGGTAGCAGACGCGCGGCCACTTCTGCCCCTGGTCGGCGATGAGGGCCTCGATCGCGGGGCGGTCGGCGACCGCGGGGATCACGCGGCCGTCGACGACGATCTCGACGTCGCGCGGCGGATCGGCCGCCGCGTCCTGCGACAGCGGGCGGAAATCGGGGTGCGGACCGGACCTCTCGGACCGCACGGGTGGGTCGGAGGCGTCGGGTACCGCGGACGCGTTCTCGACGTGGGGCGATGAGCTCTTGTCCGGCACGGCTGCTCCCTCGAGCGGGCGCACACACCCCGACGCGCACGACGACGACGCGGTCGGGAGGGTGTCACGGCGGGAACCGCGTGGGCTCTGCTCGCCACACGGTGCGGTCGACGGTCGCGGCGACGCCGGGCTGGGGCGTGGGGGCGACCCCCTTCACTGTGTCACGCCGACACCGACATCGCAGGCGTCTGCACGAGACCGGTCGCGCCGGTCCCGAGACGAACCGGGCATTCCGCCCGGGTCAGAGGATGTCGCGCCGCACGATGGTCTGGTCGCGACCCGGTCCGACGCCGATGCACGAGATGTGCGCGCCCGCCAGCTCTTCCAGACGCACCACGTAGTCCTGTGCGTTCTTCGGCAGGTCGTCGAAGGTGCGGGCGCCGGAGATGTCCTCCCACCAGCCGGGCATCTCCTCGTAGATCGGCGTCGCGTGATGGAAGCCGGTCTGCGTCATCGGCATGTCCTCGACCCGCTCGCCGTCCACGTCGTAGGCGACGCAGATCGGCACGGTGTCGAGGCTGGAGAGCACGTCGAGTTTGGTGAGGAAGTAGTCGGTGATGCCGTTGACACGCGTGGCGTACCGGGCGATGACCGCGTCGAACCAGCCACACCGTCGGGCGCGTCCGGTCGTCACACCGACCTCGCCGCCGGTCTTCGCGAGGTAGGCGCCCCACTCGTCGAACAGCTCGGTGGGGAAGGGTCCCGACCCGACGCGGGTGGTGTACGCCTTGAGGATGCCCAGCACGGTGGTGATGCGCGTCGGCCCGATGCCCGAGCCGACCGCGGCGCCACCGGACGTCGGATTCGACGACGTCACATAGGGATACGTGCCGTGGTCGACGTCGAGCAGGGTGCCCTGCGATCCCTCGAGCAGAACGGTCTCGCCGCGTTCGAGGGCCTGGTTGAGCAGCAGTCGGGTGTCGGCGATGCGGTGCTTGAAGCCCTCCGCCTGGCCGAGGACCTCCTCGACGACGCGCTCGGACTCGAGCGCGCGCCGGTTGTAGATCTTGGTGAGGATCTGGTTCTTGATCTCCAGAGCCGCCTCGACCTTCTGGGTGAGGATCTTCTCGTCGAGGACGTCGGCGACGCGCACACCGACGCGGGCGATCTTGTCCTGGTAGCAGGGCCCGATGCCGCGGCCGGTGGTGCCGATCTTCTTGTTGCCCAGGAAACGCTCGGTCACCTTGTCGATGGCGACGTGGTACGGCATCAGGAGATGCGCGTCCGCGGACAGCAGCAGACCGCTGGTGTCGACGGAGCGCTCCTCGAGGCCCCCGAGTTCGGTGAGCAACACACCGGGGTCGACGACGACACCGTTGCCGATGACGTTCTTCACGCCGGGCGTGAGGATGCCGGACGGGATGAGGTGCAGCGCGAACTGGTCACCACTGGGGAGGACGACGGTGTGGCCCGCGTTGTTGCCACCCTGGTAGCGGACCACCCACTGCAGCTTCTCGCCGAGGAGGTCGGTGGCCTTGCCCTTGCCCTCGTCCCCCCACTGCGCGCCGATCAGTACGATCGCAGGCACATCGTGCTCCTTCCGGCCCGGGGATCACCCGAACCGTGGGACAACCCTACTGGCTCGGTGCGTCGCCGGTCACACTGACTCGCGGCGGCCGCGCACCGAACGAATCGGAGATGTCGGCCATGACTGCGCCGAGTCCGGCCCGGCCGGCCGTCATCGCGGCGTCCGACGCCGCTGTCCCCGCCGCATTCGCCGACTTCCCCGTCATCCGGACCTCGCTCACCCGCGACGACCTGCGTGCCTCGGTCGCCAAGGCCGCGGCACCACTCGACGTCGTGCGGGTGGTGGTCGTCGGGGGTGCCGACACCCCCGACGCGATCCTCGCGGGCGTCGTCTCGCGGCTGATGATCGCCGAGCGTCTCGACCTCGAGGTCGCCTACGTGGCGCCGACCGCGACCCCCGCGACCGGCGTCTATGGGCTGCCCCACGGCGACGACGCCGCGCAGCTCGCCCTGACCGGCGCGGCGTCGACGCTGCCGCTCATCCGCGACGACGCCGCGGTGGTCATCGTCGGCGAGGCATCGCATCGCGGCGTGGACGGGCCGTTCACCGGTGAGACCTACGTCGACAGCGAGCGCCTGTTCTCCGGGGAGGCGAACGAGGTCCGTATCCGGCCGACGGCACACGAACCCGGCGTCGAGGGGGCGATTCCCCGCCGTTTCCGCACCAAGTGGGTCGCGGGACGCGCCGTACAGACCGGCGGCATCGACATCGTCGTCGAGCGAGACGGCGTTCGCGCACCGCGACCCGTCCATCGGTCGACCGTCTACCGGCACGCCGAGGACTGGAACCTGGTGCGGCCGTGAGCACGGCGACGCAGATCGCGCGCTCGGTCCGGCCCGGGCCGGTGTTCCTCGGCGTGGTCGCGGTGACCGTCGCCGGCGGCGTCGTGCTCGCGAACTCCGATCCCGGACGGAACGCCACCTCCATCGTCGGCGCGTTGATGCTCGTCGTCGGCGGTTGGGTGGTGTCGCTGTGCCTGCACGAGTTCGGGCACGCGGTCACCGCCTTCGCGTTCGGCGACGCCAACGCCGAGCTGCGCGGCTACCTCACTCTCGACCCCCGCAAGTACGCGCACCCCGGCCTGTCGATCACCCTGCCGCTCGTCATCATCCTGCTGGGCGGCATCGGTTTCCCGGGTGGCGCGGTGTACGTGAACACCGCGGCGATGAGCCGGGTCCAGCGGACGATCGTGTCGCTGGCGGGACCGGCCGCCAACGTCGTCATCGCGGTGATCCTGCTGGCCGTGCTGCGGACCCGGCTCGACTCGATCGACTTCGCGACGATCAACCTGTGGTCGGCCCTGGCCATGCTCGCGTTCCTGCAGATCACCGCCGCGGTGCTCAACCTGCTCCCCGTCCCCGGTCTCGACGGCTACGGGGCCGTCGAGCCGTATCTGTCCCCGCAGACCCGACGGTCGATGGCGCAGGTCGGTCAGTACGGCTTCCTGATCGTGTTCGTCCTGCTGCTGCTGCCGCCGGTCAACCGCGCATTCTTCGACGTCATCTACTGGTTCTTCGACCGCTCGGGCGTCCCGTCGACCCTGGCCTCGCTGGGTTACCAGCTCGTCGTCTTCTGGCGCTGACACGGCGCCCGGCGGGTGACCCCCGTCTGCATCGACCGCCGCCTGTGGACGATGGCGTCCGCCCTCAGCCTCGGGCGAGCCGACGCACGGACTCCGGCGGCGTGTCACCGGTTGCCGTGATCGGAGGGTCGTACACGGTCCGGACGGGGACGACACCGGTCCACGCCGACGCGTCCTCGGGTGCACCGGGCGGTCCACTGCGCGCCTTCGCGATCCACTGTCCGTCGAGGATGGGCAACACCAGGGTCGTCGTCGCGGCGACCTCCTTGCGGGTGTGACCGCGGACCTCGGTGACCCGACCCGGGATCAGCTTGTCACTCAACACGTTCAGCGCGGAGGCGGCGTCGTCACGCACCGGCTCGAGCGTCCCGCGGACGACGGCCGAGCGATAGTTGGCGGAGTGGTCGAACAGGCTGTCGGCGACGACGATCCCTTCGAGCGCGAACACCGTGAACGTCACCGACGCCCCCTCGGCGACATGTCGCAGTGCGCCGGCACCCGTGGACCCGTGCAGGACGATGCGATCACCGTCGCGGGCGAACAGCATCGGCACCGACCACGGCAGACCGTCGACGACGGTGCTCAGCGTCCCGACCATCACCTCGTCGAGGAGCGCATCGAGCACCGCGCGGTCACCGCCACGCTCGGGTTTGCGGTGCAGGCGGTCGAGTTCGGCGGTCACGCGGGACATGGTGAAGCGCCACGGCGCCCGAGCGCCACCGGAATAGGGGTCACCAGGTCAGGTCGCGATGGCAGCGCTTCTGCATGTCGACGGGATCGACCTGGACCGTCGCGTGGTCGAGCCCGTGCTCGCCGAGGACCCGACGGGCCGCGGTGAGCACGTCCGCGTTGTCGGCGTCGCTGCCGAGGTGGACGGTCACGACGTCCATGCCGGTGGTCAGCGTCCACACGTGGAGGTCGTGCACGTCGTGCACCTGCGGCAGGGCCGCGAGGTCGGCGCGCACCGCGTCGACGTCGACATGTGCGGGGGCGCGTTGGCTGAGGATCCGCAGTGCGTCGGCGGCGAGCTTGATCGCCCGCGGTGCGACCCACAGCGCGATGAGCACCGCGACGACGAGATCGGCGTAACCCCAGCCGGTGGTCATGGCGATCACGCCGGCGACCAGGACCCCGATGCTTCCCACCGCGTCGGCGAGGACCTCCATGTAGGCCCCGCGGACGGCGATGCTGTCCTGGGCGTCCGCGCGGAGCAGCAGCATCACGACGAGGTTGGCCGCGAGGCCCGTCAGGGCCACGATCACGAGCGTCAGGCCCGGCACCTGCGGATCCGTACCGAGCCGCTCGACCGCCTCGTAGAGGACGAACACGGCGACGCCGATGAGCAGGACGGCATTGGCGACCGCGGTGAACACCTCGGCACGGTGCCACCCGAACGTCTTCTCCCCCGTGGCGCTGCCGTGCCGGGCGAGCAGCAACGCGGTGAGACCCATGGCCATGGCGATCACGTCGGTGGCCATGTGACCGGCGTCGGCGATGAGGGCCAGCGAGTTCACGACGATCCCGACCGTCAGTTCGACGACGAAGAACGTCCCGATGACGACCATCCCGACGGCCATCGGCCACAGCCGGCGCGTCGCGGCGTCCGCCGTCGGCGCGCCGTGGCCGTGATCGTGACCCAGTCCCATGTCGCTAACATATGCGTGGTCACGCATGTATGGCAAGCGCGCCCGTCGCAAACGTCCGACATACGCGAGCAGAGGGAGCATTGCCCTCTGCTCGCGCGGAGCGGACGTGTGTGACGACGTCAGCGCAGCGTCGCCAGCGCGGACTCCCGCTTGAGACCGGAGACCATCAACAGGTCGACCACAATCGAGCGCACCTGCGCGAGGATCACCGTCTCCGACAGGCCTCCTCCGGCGACCAACTCCGGCTTCGCCTTCCGAGCGATGGTCCGTAGCACGCGTGCCGCGTCGGCGCCGTCGGGCGATTCCCCGGGATCGGCGAGAAGCATGCGGCGCAACACATCCAGCGCCCCGACGAGGTCGGCCACGACGTCGACGACCTCGTCGTGCACCGGTTCGTCGGCCTGGATGGCCGAGACCGCACGCCGCGCCAGCACCCGGAGGTTGCGGACGGCGTTGTCGATGGGGTCGGCAGTCGCCTCGAGGCGACTCAGACGCCGGCGGGAGTTCCAGTACAGCGGTGAGATGCGGCTGATCTCGCGACCACCGCTGAGGTCCGACCGCATGGTGTCGATGGCACCCTGCGTCGAGCGGGCCCGCTTCAGCGCGCCGGAGACGATCTCGACGTCGCGGGCACCGAGTCCGTCGACGATCCCGTCGACCACCCCGGCCATGGTGTGCAGCACGGCGGCGGCGTCACGCCGCGCGCGCAGGACCGGATGCGTCGGGACCAGCGCCACGATCAGCACGCCGATGACACCGCCGACGAGCGCGTCGACCATGCGGTTGACCCCCGCCGGTCCCCCGGGCGGCAGCAACGTCGCCACGAGCACGGCCGAGCTGCCCGCCTGCAGCGGGACGAGCGGTCCGCGGTCGACGGCGACCGCGACGGTCATGGCGAGACCCACGACGACCGAGATCTGCCATGCGCCGGTCCCGATGAGGCTGACGATGAGGTCGCCGACACCGATCCCGACGGTGACACCGACCACCATCTCCACCGCACGGCGCCAACGCTGGCCGAGGGACACCCCGAGCGAGATGACCGCGGCGATCGGCGCGAAGAACGGTTGCGAGTGACCGATCACGTCGTGCGCCACGGCCCAGGAGACCCCGGCGGCGATGGCGCACTGCAGGACCGGGATCAGGGAGTACCAGACGCGCCGTGTCCGGGTGCGGATCGGCGTCGGCAGTGCGTTCTGTCGGCGCCGGACCGTCTCGAGTGCCGTGTCGACCGTCACCCGCGGGCGCGGGTGCGACCGATCCGGATCAGGCGAGTCCGAGCTCGCCGGCCGCGGCGGGGTCACTGTCGTTCAGCAGGTCGAGGCATCGCAGGTACTCGTCCTGCTCGCCGATGGCCTGCGCCGCCCGGGCCAGCGCACCCACGCAGCGGAGGAACCCGCGGTTGGGCTCGTGGCTCCACGGCACCGGGCCGAAGCCCTTCCATCCGTGGCGTCGCAGCTGGTCCAGTCCACGGTGGTAGCCGGTGCGCGCGTAGGCGTAGGCGGTGATGGTCGCGCCGGACGCGAGCGCGTCCTCGGCGAGCTGCGCCCACGCGATCGACGCCGTCGGGTGCGCCGCGGCGACGGCCTCGGCGGCGGTGCCGTTCAGCAGGTCCGACTCGGCCTCGTCGTCGCCGGTCAGCAGGGTCGGTTGCGGTCCGAGCAGGTCTCCGAATGACGTCACCGCCTCATTGTGCACGCCACCGACGGCGTCGCCGGACATCGCGGAGCCGTTCGTTAGTCTGGCTGGGCGCTGGGGGCGCACAGGGGATCCAGCACTGATGAAGGCGAGGCACGATGTCGCATCCCGACGACACCGGCGATTCCGCGCTCGGACGCGTGGCGCGATCGCTGCGACGCCGTCGGACGACACCGTCCGCGCCGGACGAGAGCGCCGCACGGTCCGCGACGAGCACGCCCGCCGAGACGCCGGACCCCGCCGAGGACACCGCCCGACCGGAGGTGACCGAGCCGACCGACGACACGACCGAGGCCGCGACTGACGCCGAGTCACCGGCCGCCGCCGACGTCGATCCCGAGGAGCCGACGGCCGCCGCCGACGTCGATGCCGAGGAGCCGACTGCCGCCGCGGAGGACGAGGTCGCCCCCGACGAGGTCGCCCCCGACGCGGATCCGGTCGACGACGCGACGGACGGCGAGGAGGCCGCCGACGACGCGGCGGACACCGCCGGCGATACCGAGTCGGAGGGGACCGACGACGCCGCCGACGAGGGGGATTCCGCCGAGCCTGAGCCGGAGCCCGAGGCCGCGCCCGCGGCCGACGCTGTGCCCGAGGACGAGACCAAGGCTGAGGCTGAGGCTGAGGACGAGACCAAGGCCGAGGCTGAGGCTGAGGACCAGACCGAGGACGCAGCCGGGGTCGACGAGCCCGCGCAGGACGAGTCGGCGTCCGATGGGGAGTCCGAGACCCCGGAACCCGACGAGGTGGTGGCGGCTGCGTCGTCCGAGGACGAGCCCGAGGACACCGCGGAGCCGTCGGGGTCCGACGAGCCCTCATCGCCCGAGGCGGGGTCCGATGCCGAACCCGAACCGGAGCCAAAACCGGAACCGGAGCCCGAGACCGCACGTGCGGAGCCGCAGAAGATCGCGCCCGTCGCCGAAGAGAAGGCTGCGCCGCAGTACATCCCGCCGGTGACGGCCGGCACCGGGCCACGTCCGGACAGCGGGCAGAACCGTCGGAAGCTGCTCGTCTGGGCCAGCTCGATCGCCGCGATCATCGTGGCGGTGGTCGTCGTCGTGATCGCGGTGCTCGCCTCCCGCGGGAGCCCCGCGGTCCCGCAGGCCGACCAGGCCGCCGACGTCGCGCAGAACTACGCGACCGCGCTGTCGAACGGCGATCTGACGACGCTACGGGACGTGACGTGCGGTGACCGCAAGCAGTTCTACGACTCGACCGACCCGCAGGCGTTCGCGGCGCAGTACCGCGCGCAGAAGGACGCGGGGCGGCTCGTCGAGGTGCGCGGCGTGAAGGCGGCGCGCGTCGTCGACCCGACGAACGCGATCGTCGAGGTCAGCGCGGCGCTGACCGGCTCGCCGGACAAGACGTCGGACGTCGTGCTGCGACTCGAGTCGCAGGACGGCTCCTGGAAGGTGTGTTCGTCGTCGGCGGGGTCGCAGCCCACCGGATAACCCACGCCCCGGCCGACGCGAGGACGCGTCGGCCGGGCGGGGTGACTACTTCGCGATCGACTTGCCGGCCGACTTCAGGTCGTTGCAGGCCTCGACGACGCGCTCGCTCATGCTCGCCTCGGCCTTCTTGAGGTAGCTGCGCGGGTCGTAGACCTTCTTGTTGCCGACCTCGCCGTCGATCTTCAGCACGCCGTCGTAGTTGCCGAGCATGTGGCCGGCGATCGGGCGGGTGAAGGCGTACTGGGTGTCGGTGTCGACGTTCATCTTGATGACGCCGTAGCTCAGCGCCTCGTCGATCTCGCTCTTCAGCGAGCCGGAGCCGCCGTGGAAGACGAAGTCGAAGGGCTTGTCCCCGGCGCCGTCGCCGAGCTTGCGGACCGCGACCTCCTGGCCGGTCTTGAGCACCTCCGGACGGAGCTTCACGTTGCCCGGCTTGTAGACGCCGTGGACGTTGCCGAAGGTGGCGGCCAGCAGGTAGCGGCTGCCCGAGTCGCCCGCACCGAGTGCGTCGACGGTCTTCTCGAAGTCCTCGGCGGTGGTGAACAGCTTCTCGTTGATCTCGTTCTCGACGCCGTCCTCCTCGCCGCCGACCACGCCGATCTCGATCTCCAGGATGATGTTCGCCGACGCGGCCTTGGCCAGCAGGTCCTTGGCGATCTCGAGGTTCTCGTCCAGCGGCACCGCGCTGCCGTCCCACATGTGCGACTGGAACAGCGGGTTCTGACCGGCGTCGACACGCTCCTGGCTGATCGCGATCAGCGGGCGGACGTAGGTGTCGAGCTTGTCTTTCGGGCAGTGGTCGGTGTGCAGCGCGACGAGGACGTCGTACTTCGCTGCGACGACGTGGGCGAACTCGGCCAACGCGACCGCGCCGGTGACCATGTCCTTGACCCCGAGGCCCGACCCGAACTCCGCACCACCGGTGGAGAACTGGATGATGCCGTCGCTGCCGGCGTCCGCGAAGCCCTTGATCGCCGCGTTGATCGTCTCCGACGACGTGCAGTTGATGGCCGGGAAGGCGTAGCCGCCCTTCTTGGCGCTGTCGAGCATCTGCGCGTACTGCTCGGGGGTGGCGATGGGCATGTGACGGTCCTCCAACCGGTCGTTGTGCGGAGTGCGGCGGCCGGGGTCACCGGGGTCGCTGCTCGTGGGGCCAGTATGTCAACTCACGGTGGTGCCGGTCACGGGCAGTCTTGTCAGCCCGCGGCGCGCGCCGCCAGGGCGCGGGCGAGGTCGTCGCGGCCCTCGCTGACGTACCGGCGGGCGGTGGCGTCGGCGTCGGTGTCCGCGAGCCAGGCGTCGACACGCTCGAGCGTGGACCGGCTGGGGTTGGCCAGCGGGAACATGCTGATCAGCACGATCCGCCCGATCCACACACCCATCGTCGGGACGACGGTCGACGCGAGCTCCAGGTACTTCTCGACGTAGGGCTCCAGGACGTCGGCCTGACCGGACACCTGGAACCCGCCCGCGTACGCACGGCGGGTCTCGTTCGGTGTCGACGGGTCGAGCGCCGCCTTCTCCCAGGCGTCGGCCTTGGCCTCGGCGGTCGGACGCATGGCCCGCACGCCGGCGGCGCGCTCGGCGCCGGAGTTGGTCGGGTCCCGCTGCAGTTCGGCGTCGAGCTCGTCGTCGGAGAGATCACCGAGGCGGGCCAGAGCGCCGACGAACGTCCAGCGCAGGTCGGGGTCGACGGTGAGTCCCTCGAGGCCACCGTCGAGCAGCGACCGGATGGCCGACGCGTCGGTTGCCGCAGCCGCGAAGCCCCGCGCCAACGCGAGCTGGTGGTCGCTGCCCGCCTCGGCCGCGACGAGCAGGTCGTGGACGCCCAGCGCCCACCGCGCCTGCAGCGCGTCGACGTCGCCCTCGGGGCTGAACAGGCTGACCGCGCTCTGCGCCTGGCGCAGCAGCGACGCGACCGCGGTCAGGTCCGACTCCGACCCGACACCGGCGAGCACGAGATCGACGAAACGTGGTGCGGGCAACTGCGCGTCGCGCGTCATGTCCCATGCGGCGCTCCAGCACAGTGCGCGCGGCAGCGACTCGCTGATGTGGTGGATGTGCTCGAGCAGCGTCGCCAGCGACCGCTCGTCGAGGCGGATCTTGGCGTAGGTGAGGTCGTCGTCGTTGAGCAGCACCAGATCCGGCTGCTCTCGGCCGACCAGCTCGGCGAAGTCGGTGCTCTCACCCTCGACGTCGGTCTCGACGCGGTGGGTCCGGACCACGGCGCCGTCGACGATGTCGTACAGGCCGATCGCGATGCGGTGGCGTCGCAGGGTCGGGTGATCGGGGTGCGCCGACTGGTCCACGGCGAACGACGTGAACGTCCCGTCGTCGCCGACCTCGAACCGTGCCCGCAGGGTGTTCACACCGGTGGTCTGCAACCACTCCGCGGCCCACCCGTCGAGCTCACGACCCGACGCGGTCTCCAACTCGTGCAACAGATCCGACAGCTCGGTGTTGCCGTAGGCGTGGCGGGTGAAGTAGGCGCGCAGGCCGGTGAGGAAGTCGTCGATGCCGACCCAGGCGACGAGCTGCTTCAGCGACGACGCGCCCTTCGCGTAGGTGATGCCGTCGAAGTTGGCCTCGACGGCGTGCAGGTCGAAGTTGTCCGCCGCGATCGGGTGTGTCGAGGGCAGCTGGTCCTGCCGGTAGGCCCAGTTCTTGCGGTTGTTCGTGAAACCGGTCCAGGCGTCGGTGAACTCGGTCGCCTCCGCCGACGCGTGGTGCGCGGCCCACTCGGCGAAGGACTCGTTGAGCCACAGGTCATCCCACCACTTCATGGTGACGAGGTCGCCGAACCACATGTGGGCCATCTCGTGGAGGATCGTGTTCGCGCGCTGCTCGTAGGCGGCGCGGGTCTGTCGGCTCCGGTAGATCATCTCGTCGCGGAACGTCACCGCGCCGGCGTTCTCCATCGCGCCCATGTTGTACTCCGGCACGAACAGCTGGTCGTACTTGCCGAACGGATACCCCATCGCGAAGGCGTTCTCGAAGAACGCGAAGCCCTGCTTGGTGATGGCGAGGATCTCGTCGGCGTCGAGGTGCTCGGCCAGCGACTGCCGGCAGAAGACACCGAGCGGGATGTCGGCGTACTCGCCGGAGTAGACGTCGCGCACGACGTGGTACTCCCCCGCGACGAGCGCGGTGATGTAGGTCGACATCCGCTTCGTCTCGTCGAAGCGCCACACCGCGTTGCCGTCGTCGACGACGTCGGGATCGGGCGACGCCGAGTTGCTCACCACCTGCCAGTGCGACGGCGCGGTGACGGTGAACGTGAAGGTCGACTTCAGATCGGGCTGCTCGAACGTCGCGTAGACGCGGCGGGCGTCGGGCACCTCGAACTGGGTGTAGAGGTACACGCGGTCGTCGGACGGGTCGACGAAGCGGTGCAGGCCCTCGCCGGAGTGGGAGTAGGCGCAGCGCGCGGCGACGACGAGCTCGTTGTCGGCGGCGAGGTCGCTCAGCGCGATCCGGTTGTCGGCGTACGCGTCGGCGGGGATGTCGGTGCCGTTGAGGACGATGCTGTCGATCTCGGCGTCGACGAGGTCGACGAACGTCGAGGACCCCGGCGTGGCGGAGAAGGTCAGCGTCGTCACCGAGCCGAACCGGTGCGTGCCGGACTCGGGTGCCTCGAGGGTGAGGTCGAGGTCGACGCGGTAGACGGGATCGGAGACGATCTCGGCGCGCTCGCGGGCTTCGTCACGGGTCAGGTTGGTGCCGGGCATGGCGTCAACTGTTCCATGCTGACCGGCCCCGCGCGCACAGGGTTTCCTCAGGTCGGACCGTCTAGGGTGTGTACCCGTGACTTCGACCGTCCTGGCCGACGCGGCCACCGTGAACCAGGCGCTGCTGCCCGGCTTCCTCGACCCGATCACGCTGCTCGGTTACTTCGGCACCTGGGCGCTCGTCGGTCTGCTGCTGGTCATCCTGATCGAGTCGGGTGTGCTGTTCCCGGTCCTCCCGGGCGATTCGCTGCTGTTCGTCGCCGGACTCGTCGCGGCCGGCGAGTCGGCCGACGTCAAGCGCTTCGCCTCGCTGTGGGAGCTGCTGATCCTCATCCCGATCGCCGCGATCATCGGTGGCCAGATCGGCTACTGGATCGGGCGCTACGCCGGCACGACGATGTTCAAGCCCGGCAACCGCTTCCTGAAGGAGCGCTACCTGGCCGAGGCCCACGAGTTCTTCGAGCGCCGCGGCCCGATCACCATCTTCCTGGCCCGGTTCGTCCCGATCGTGCGCACGCTGGCCCCGATCGTCGCCGGTGCCGCCCGGATGAACTTCCTGCTCTTCACCGTCTACAACGTCGTCGGCGCGATCGTCTGGGGCTGCGGCATCACGCTGCTGGGCTACTGGTTGGGCCAGTTCGAGGTCATCCAGAAGCTCATCGAGCCGATCTTCATCGTCATCGTGCTGGTCTCGGTGATCCCGATCTTCTGGGAGTACTACAAGCGCCGTCGTGCCGAGAAGCCGAACGCCGCGGCCGCCGGTGTCCCCGAGGCCGCCGAGCCGGAACTCCCGCGCGACTGACCTCGCTCTCGCGCGGTACTCGCGGTTCCGCGCCGTGCTCGGCGCGGAGACGCGAGCGGGGCGCGGGCGGGCCGTTTCCGCGGCTTTCTCGCCGATCCGCGCCGTCGTTGCCCACCCGGGTCGTCCGCACGGGCCCGGGCCGTGCTCGACGCGGGTCGGCAAGCTCAGCGCGGGTTCACCACGCGTGACCTAGGTCCGCGTGCTGCCGGATCCACGCATGCATGGCGATCCCGGCGGCGACGCCGGCGTTGATGCTGCGGGTCGAGCCGAACTGCGCGATCGAGACGGTCAGGTCGGAACGGGTGCGAGCGTCGTCGCTGACACCGGGTCCCTCCTGGCCGAACAGCAGGACGCAGTCACGCGGCAGGTCAGCGGTCTCGAGCCGCGCGGCACCGGGCGTGTTGTCGACGGCGACGACCGCGAGGCCCCGCTCCCCCGCCCACCGCATCAACGTGTCGACGTCGGCGTGGTGCTCGATGTGCTGGTAGCGGTCGGTGACCATCGCACCCCGACGGTTCCAGCGTCGTCGTCCGACGATGTGGACGGCCGCCGCGGCGAACGCGTTGGCCGTGCGCACGACGGTCCCGATGTTGGCGTCGTGCGCGAAGTTCTCGATCGCCACGTGGAAGGCGTGCCGGCGGGTGTCGAGATCCGCGACGATCGCCTCGCGCCGCCAGTACCGGTACGGATCGACGACGTTGCGCCGGTCGCCGTCGGCCAGCAGGTCGGGGTCGAGTCGGTCGTCCTCGGGCGGCGGCCCGGCGTGGGTGGCCGACCACGGACCGACGCCGACGGGTTCGGTTGCGCCGGTGACCCACTCGGTGGGACCGGGCGCGTCGGCGCCCTCGGACTCGGTCAGGCCAGCCCCAGGTCGGCCAGACCGAGCAGATGCCGGTACGGGACGCCCTCGGCGGTGATGACGTCCTCCGCCCCGGTCGCACGGTCGACGATCGTCGCGACACCGACGACGTCGGCACCGATGTCCCGCGCCGCGCGGACGGCGGTCAGCGGCGAGTTGCCCGTCGTGGTGGTGTCCTCGACGACGAGCACCTTCTTGCCCACGATGTCGGGGCCCTCGATCTGCCGTTGCATGCCATGGGTTTTCGCCGCCTTGCGGACGACGAAGGAGTCGATCGGTCGGCCGTCGGCGTGCATGATGGCGGTCGCGACGGGGTCCGCACCGAGGGTGAGGCCACCGACCGCGTCGTACTCCCAGTCGGCGGTGAGCTCACGCATCAGGGTGCCGATGAGCCGGGACGCCTCGTGGTGCAGGGTCGCGCGGCGCAGGTCGACGTAGTAGTCGGCCTCCTTGCCGGACGACAGGGTGACGCGTCCGTGGACGACAGCCAGCTCGGTCACCAACTCGGCCAGTCGTTCTCGGCTCATCCGGTCCTCTCGGGTGGGGTGGGTGTCACTCACCGCGCGAGCGCTCGACGTCGTCGGGACGACGATCGGTCTCCGGGCGGCGCTCGACGCGGCGACGGACAGGCATCGGCTGGACACCACGACGCGGGGCGCCGTCGTCGACGGGACGCGGTCCGCTGTCCGATCCGGCCGGACGCGGGGTCGGGCGCGGCCCGCTGTCCGGTCCGGCCGGGCGCGGAGCGGGGCGCGGTCCGCTGTCGGGACCGGCCGGGCGCGTCGCGCGGGGCGGGGGGACGTCGGCGGTGTCGCGAGCGGGCGCGGCACCGCGCGAGGACTGCAGCTGGTCGCGGGTGATCGACTCGGTCTTCGGCTCCAGCAGTCCGCGGCGGCCGCGGCCACTGGGCGCCGTCGGGTCACGCGGGTCGGGCCGGGCGCCCAGCTCGGAGGTCGGCGGCAGGACGCGCAGGAGATCGGTGAAGCGACGGACGGTCTCGAGTGCGCTGTCGAGGCGTTCGGGGTCGTTGGTGAGCGGCATCGACGCCACCGACCAGCTGCCCTCGTTCCACAGCACCTCGATGTAGTCGGGGGCGTTGGTGGCGAGCGCGACCATCCGTCGGTCGCAGACGCGCCGGGCGATGTCGAGGTGGGTGGAGAACATGACGCGGCGGCCCATGGCGCCGAGCAGTTCGACGTCCTCCTCGGCGGGAGCGAGCACCTTCTCCTGCCGGAGGTCGATCACCACGGCCGACTCCGACGAGCGCCGCACGGCGACCACGGTCGCGACGTCGACGATGTCGAACACGACGGCCATCTCGCCGTAGTGGCGCCCGAAGGTGAGGTCGCGGATCTCGGCGTCGGCGGCGACGTCCATGGTCGCGCGGTGCAGCAGGTCGCGGACCGGTGGTTCGCTCTCGCCACCCTGGCCCTCGGCCGCGACGTACCGGAAGCCGTGACCGTCGCCCCAGACGGCGCGCTCACGACGCGTCGTCGCGATGCGGCGTCGGTCGAGCCACAACAGGGCGGCGGCGCCGATCGCGGCGAGGGCCGCGATCACGAAGTAGACGGCAGTCATCGCGCTACAGACTATCCGCCCGCGTCAGGCCGGGCGCTCGTGAGCGCGCCGACACGATCCTCAGGGCGTCGGCGTGGTGACACGGCCGTCGACGACCAGGTCGGCGGTCATGCGCTCGCCCTCGACCATCACGTGCACGACGACGAGGTCACCCACCTTGACCGGCACGGGGCTGTCGGCGTGGGGCGACTCGTAGTGCGTCGAGTCGGTCAGGCCGATGGTGTGGGTCCGGCCGTCCTTCATCTGCAGCACGATCTGCGACGAGGCGACGGAGTCGACGGTCCCGAGCAGCATCTTCGACCGTGACACCTCGGTCGGCGCCGAGACGACCGGTGCCCCGGGGGCCGCGCTCGGCGTGGAGCTCGCGGTCAAATACTCGAGCGCCGCCGCCGACGTCTCCGAGTCCTCGGAGTCGTCGCGCTGAGCGCCGAGGTGCACGCAGTAGGCGAGACCGATCCCGGCGACGACGAGCCCGGCCAGACAGAGCAGGGTCGAGGTCTTCAGGCGCAGACGTGTGCGCATCTCATCGACCTCCTCGCTCGTGGTCCCCTGCCTCGACGACCGAGGCTAGGAGCCGAGCCTGAGATGCGTCTGTGAACTCGGCGCACGTGTGTCACCGTCAGTGCACGTATCCGCGCCGCTTGTCGACGGCGCCGGTCAGCTCCTCACCGGCGACCCAGGCCTGCAGTCGGGTGAGGAACTGGTCGGCGAGCTCGTCGCGCCAGCCGACGACGTCGCCGCTCATGTGCGGGGAGATCGCGACGTTCTCCATGTCCCACAGCGGACTGTCGTCGGGCAGCGGTTCGGTCTCGACGACGTCGAGCGACGCGGCGCCGATCACGCCGTCGCGCAGTGCGTGGACGAGATCACGCTCCACCACGAGCGCGCCGCGGCCCACGTTGACCAGGTGCGCCGACGGCCGCATGGCCGCGAGGACCCTGGTGTCGACCAGCCCGGTGGTCTGCTCGGTGAGCGGCGCGATGAGGACCACGTTGTCGAACGCGCCGACGTGGTCGACGAGGTCGTCGGTCGAGATGACGGTCCCGAAGTCGGGATCCCCGTCGCGGGCGGTGCGGCCGGCCCCGGTCACCTGCAGCCCCGCGGCGCGCAGCAGTCGGGCCGTGGCGCGACCGATCCCGCCGGTCCCGACCACCAGCGCCGTGGAGCCGGCGGTCCGTCGCGTCTCGCGCCACCGCCAGTCGTGGTCACGCTGCAGTGCACGACTGAGGTGGAGCTGCTTGTCCCGGGCGAGGATCGTGGCGAGCACGAACTCGGCGATCGGGCCGTCGAACACACCCCGGGCGTTGGTGACGGTGACGTCGGACGTGCGCAGCTCGTCGAAGAGCATCGCGTCGACCCCGGCCGCGCAGACGTGGACCCACCGCAGCGCGTCGGCGCCCGACCACGCGTCGCGCAGCGCCGAGGAGAAGTAGTCCCACAGCAGCAGGACGTCGCTGCCGCGCAGGTCGTCGGCCAACGACGTCGCCGTCGCGAGCCGAATGTCGGCCAGGTCGGCGATGGCGTCGAGGTTGTGGGGCGGGTCGAGATCGTCGCGCGTGAGCACGGTCAGGCGCACCGGTCGGGCACTCATGCGCCCACCGTAGAGCGGGTGGTCGGCGGTGGTGATCCGGCGCCGCCGCGACCGGATGGTCCAATTGTTGACAATCCGACCATCGGCCCGTCACCCTGTGCGCATGACGTCCACGCTGGCCTCTGCACCTGTTTCGACGCGCGCTCCCCGCGCCACCCTGAGTCCGGCGCTGAAACAGGCCACGCCCGTCGTCGTCGACCACGCGACGGGCTCGTGGATCCACGGCACGGACGGCCGCGACTACCTGGACTTCACCACCGGGATCGGCGTCACCAGCACCGGCCACTGCCACCCTCGCGTGGTCGCCGCCGCCCAGGAGCAGTGCGGCAAGATCATCCACGCGCAGTACACGACGGTGATGCATCAGCCGCTGCTCGCACTCACCGAAGCCCTCGGCGAGGTGCTGCCCGACGGGCTCGACTCCGTCTTCTACGCGAACTCCGGCTCCGAGGCCGTCGAGGCGTCGATCCGCCTGGCCCGCATGGCCACGGGTCGCCCGAACATCGTCGTCTTCCAGGGCGGGTTCCACGGCCGGACCGTCGCCGCCGCGAGCCTCACCACCGCGGGCACCAAGTTCTCGGCCGGCTTCTCGCCGCTGATGAGCGGCGTCCACATGGCGCCGTTCCCCTACGCCTACCGCTACGGCATGGACGAGGCCTCGGCCGTCGAGTTCGCGCTGCGCGAGCTCGACTACCTCTTCGCCTCCCGCGTCGCCCCGATCGACACCGCGGCCATGCTCATCGAGCCGGTCCTCGGCGACGGCGGGTACCTCCCGACGCCGCCGGCCTTCCTGCAGGGCCTGCGTGAGCGCGCCGACCGCCACGGCATCGTCCTCATCGTCGACGAGGTGCAGGCCGGCGTCGGGCGCACCGGTCGGTTCTGGGGCCACCAGTTCGCCGAGGGCGTCACCCCCGACATCCTCATCACCGCCAAGGGCATCGCCTCGGGCTTCCCGATCTCCGCGATCGCGGCGTCCACCGAGCTGATGAGCAAGGCGTGGCCGGGCTCGCAGGGCGGCACCTACGGCGGCAACGCCGTCGCGGCCGCCGCGGGTGTCGAGACCCTCGCCGTCATCCGCGACGAGAACCTCGTCGAGAACGCCCGCGTCCGTGGGGATCAGCTCCTCGCCGGGCTACAGGAGATCGCCGCGCGCAATCCGCGCATCGGCGACGTCCGCGGGCGTGGCCTGATGGCGGGGATCGAGTTCGTCGACCCCGCCGCATCCGGCGCCGTCCCGGTCGCCGACGCCGCTGCGGCCGCCGCGGTGCAGCAGGCAGCGATCGGACACGAGCTGCTCACGCTGACCTGCGGCCCGCTCGGCAACGTCGTCCGCCTCATCCCCGCGCTCGTGGTGACCGAGGACGAGATCACCGCCGGACTAAAGCGCTTCTCCGACGCCGTCGACGACGCGCTGGCCTGACGCCTCGCCCATGACCGTCACCTCATCCCGGCCGACGGCGGTCGACGCCGCCGCGGCCGGCACCGCCCTGCGTGAGCTGGGGCTGCACGCCGACGACTCGTCGCGCCGCCGCGCCGAGTACTCCTACGACGCCTCCAACTATCGGCTCCGGCCGGTGTGCGTGGTGTTCCCGCGCGACGCGGCCGAGGTCGCCACCGCGGTGGCCTGGTGCCACCGCAACGGCGTGCCCGTCATCCCCCGTGGTGGCGGGACGGGCATGGGCGGCAACGCCATCGGCGCCGGCGTGGTCATCGACCTCTCACGGCACATGACGCGCGTCCACGCCGTCGACACCGTCGGCGCCACCGCGTCGGCCGAGGCGGGCGTGGTCCTCACCGCACTGCAGAAGCACGTCCGCGAGGCGAGCGACGGGGCGCTGACGTTCGCCCCCGACCCGTCGAGCCAGTCCCGCGCGTGCCTCGGTGGGGCGATCGGCAACGACGCCTGCGGCAACCACTCCGTCCGGTACGGACGTACCACCGACCACGTGGTCGACGTGACCGTCGTGACCGCCGAAGGCCATCTTCTCGTCGCCACGGCGACCGGTCTGCGCGCCGCGGACCCGTCCGACACCGCCGCCGTGCGACGTGCCGCCGAGGTCGAGGACGGGCTCCGTGCACTGGCGACGGAGAACCTCGCACCGCTGCGCGTCGAGTTGGAGCGGATTCCGCGTCAGGTGTCGGGCTATCATCTCGCACACCTGTTGCCGGAGCACGGTTTCCACGTCGCGCGTGCGTTGGTCGGCAGCGAGGGCACCTGCGCTCTCGTCGTCGCGGCGACGGTGTCGCTGGTGCCCGTGTCCCAGCACCCGACACTGCTGTGCGTCGGCTACCGGGACGTCGTCGACGCCGCGCGCGACGTCCCCACCATGCTCGACTTCGCACCGTCGGCGATCGAGGGCATCGACGAGCGCATCGTCGCCACCATGCGCGCACGTCGGGGCCGGGCCTCGGTGGAGGGTCTGCCCGACGGCAACGCCTGGATCTACATCGAACTCGACGAGCACAGCGTCGGCGGCCGCGTGGACGACATCGCCGGTGCCGTCGCCGATCTCGCCGACAAACTCCGCGCGAACGGCCGCGTCGTCGACGCGCGCACGGTCACCGACCCGACGACGCGATCGATGCTGTGGCGCGTCCGCGAGGACGGCGCAGGCCTGTCCTCGCGTCTGGTGGACCTCGACGATCCTGACGCCGGTGCGGGATACGAGTCCTGGCCCGGCTGGGAGGACTCCGCCGTCGCGCCCGAACGCCTGCCCGAGTACCTGGAGGGCTTCCGTCGACTGCTCGACCACCACGGCCTGACCGGTGTGATGTACGGCCACTTCGGCGCCGGCTGCATGCACGTCCGCGTCACATTCGACCAGCGCACCGAGTCCGGACGCGCGACGATGCTCGCGTTCGTCCGCGACGCCGCGCAGCTCGTCGTCGACCACGGCGGGTCGCTGTCCGGTGAGCACGGGGACGGCCGCGCTCGCTCGGAGCTGCTGCCGATCATGTACTCGCCGGAGATGATCCGACTCTTCGAACGGTTCAAGGGCATCTGGGACCCGCAGGGGCTCCTCAACCCCGGCAGCATCGTCGACCCGGCACCCATCGGCGACGATCTCGCGCTCGCCGGGATCCCGCGCCGCACGTGGCAGACCGCGTTCGACCTCGGGATCCCCGGGTCCGCGCACACCCCCGACACCGACGTCCCCGAGGGCACCGACCTCGACCCGTTCGTCCACGCCACGCAGGCGTGCATCGGGGTGGGCCGGTGCCGTTCGCACAGCGGCGGCGTGATGTGCCCGAGCTACCGCGCGACCCGCGACGAGAAGGACTCCACCCGCGCCCGCGCCCGGGTGCTGCAGGAGATGCTGCGGTCGGCACCCGACGTCGAGTCCGGGTGGCGTTCCGAGGACGTCCGCGAGTCGCTCGAACTGTGCCTGTCGTGCAAGGCGTGTTCGACCGACTGCCCCACCGGCGTCGACATGGCCACCTACAAGGCCGAGTTCTTCCACCACCACTACAAGGGTCGGAAGCGTCCGATGTCGCACTACTCGCTCGGCTGGATGCCGGCGTGGCTGCGCATGGCGACGGCGACCGCCCCGATGATCAACGCCGTCCTCGGCACCCGTCTGGCCGGTCCCGCAGCGCGGGTCGCGGGTCTCGACGCACGGCGGTCGATGCCGCGGTTCGCCCGACGCAAGCAGGTCCGCGCCGCGCTGCGCTCGCTGGTCCGTCGCGACGACGCACCCGTCGTGCTGTTCGTCGACTCGTTCACCCGCGCGTTCCGGCCGCAGGTGGCGCAGGCGGCGTCGCGCGTGCTCGGCGGCGCCGACAGCATCAGTTGCGAGAAGGACAACTGCTGCGGTCTGACGTGGATCTCGACCGGGCAGCTCGACCGCGCCCGGAAGGTGCTCAGCCGCACCGCCGACGCCCTCGACGACGGAACCGACAGACCCATCGTCGTCCCCGAACCCAGCTGTGCGGCCGCGCTCCGCAAGGACCTGCCCGAACTCGTCCACACCGACGCCGCGCGCCGGGTCGCCGCCCGCGTCCGAAGTTTCGCCACGCACGTCGGCAGCATGCTCGACGACGGGTGGACGCCGCCGCCGGTGCCCCAGGCCGTCACCGTGCAGACCCATTGCCACGAGTACGCCGTCTTCGGGCCGTCGACCCAGGCGTCGGTGCTGCGGCGCCTCGGTGTCGCCGACGTGCGATCGGCCGACGGATGCTGCGGCGTCGCAGGCAACTTCGGGTTCGAGCGAGGACACTACGAGGTGGGCATGGCAGTCGGCGAACAGGCGCTCGCACCCGCCCTGCGCGCGCGTCGACCCGACGAACCCGTCCTGACCGACGGCTTCAGCTGCGCGATGGCCGTCGACCATCTCGCCGGCGTGGACGCCGCCATCGACGCCGTCGGTGGTGTGCACCTCGCCGAACTGATCGATCCCGACCGCCCGACCCCCACCACCGCAGACACCCCGACCAGGACGAGGGAGACACCGTGAGCGACACCCGTTCCGCAGCCGAGACGATCCGGGCGCTGGACACCGGGCTGTTCATCGACGGCAAGTGGGTTCCGGCCGAGTCCGGTGCGACGTTCGCCGTGGTGAACCCCGCCACCGGCGAGGCGATCGCCACCGTCGCCGACGGCGGTGCCGTGGACGCCCGTCGCGCCATCGAGACCGCCGCCGCCACCCAGGAGTCCTGGGCGTCGACCTCACCACGATCGCGCAGCGAGATCCTCTACCGCGCACACCGGTTGATCATGGACCGCGCCGACGAGCTCGCGCTGATCATGACCACCGAGATGGGCAAGCCGTTCGCCGAGGCGAAGGGTGAGGTCGCCTATGGCGCCGAGTTCTTCCGGTGGTTCGCCGAGGAGGCCGTCCGCATCGGCGGCGACCACACCACCACCGGCGACGGCGCCAACCGCATCGTGGTGACCAAGGAGCCGGTCGGCCCGTGTGTGCTCATCACGCCGTGGAACTTCCCGCTGGCCATGGGGACCCGCAAGATCGGTCCCGCCATCGCCGCGGGCTGCACCATGGTGTTCAAACCCGCCGAGCTCACGCCGCTGACGTCGCTCGCCCTGGCCGGGATCCTCACCGAGGCCGGCCTGCCGAACGGCGTCCTCAACATCGTCACCACGAACGACCCCGGCCCCGTCGTGACCGAGTGGATGACCAGCGGCCTGGCGCGCAAGCTCAGCTTCACCGGCTCCACCGCCGTCGGGAAGCTGCTGCTGGAGCAGGCCGCCGGCACCGTCATGCGGACGTCGATGGAGCTCGGCGGCAACGCCCCGTTCGTCGTCTGCGCCGACGCCGACATCGACCGCGCCGTCGACGGCGCCATGGTCGCCAAGATGCGCAACATGGGCGAGGCGTGCACGGCCGCCAACCGGATCTTCGTGCACCGCAGCGTCGCCGAGGAGTTCGGCCGCAAGTTGACCGAGAAGATGAGCGCGCTCCGCGTCGGCGACGGCACCGCCGACGGCACCCAGGTCGGACCGCTCGTCGAGGAGAAGGCGCTGACCAAGGTGCGCGAACTCGTCGACGACGCCGTCTCACGCGGTGCGACCGTCATGTGTGGTGGCACCGCGCCCGACGGCCCCGGGTACTTCTATCCGCCGACCGTCCTGACCGACGTCAGCGCCGAGTCCGACCTGATGTCCACCGAGATCTTCGGCCCCGTCGCCGCACTCATCCCGTTCGACGACGAGGACGAGGTGCTCCGGCTCGCCAACGCCACACCGTGGGGTCTCGTCGGGTACCTCTTCACCCAGGACATCGACCGCGCGCTGCGGCTGTCGTCGAAGCTCGAGGTCGGCATGGTCGGCCTCAACACGGGTCTGGTCTCGAACCCTGCGGCGCCGTTCGGCGGGGTCAAGGAGTCCGGTCTGGGCCGGGAGGGTGGCCGGGTCGGGATCGAGGAGTTCCTCGAGACCAAGTACCTCGCGATCCCGCGGACCTAGGGGCCGGTCGTGTACCTCGGATCCCAGCTCTTCACCGACGCGGAGTACGCCGCACGGCTCCTGCGCGTCCGGGAACTCATGGAACGCCAGGGGCTCTCGGCGGTCATCGTCACCGACCCGGCGAACATCTTCTACCTGATCGGCTACAACGCGTGGTCCTTCTACACGCCGCAGATGCTTTTCGTCCCCATCGAGGGCGAGATGGTCTTCTACCTGCGGGAGATGGACGCCAACGGCGCACACCGCACCACGTGGCTGCCGGAGGACCAGATCGTCGGATACCCCGAGAGCTACGTCCACCGTCCGCACGTGCACCCCTTCGACTGGGTGGCCTGGTCGCTGCGCCAACGGCATCAGATCGCGCCCGCGTCGAAGCAGGGCAGCGTCGGCCTGGAGATGGACTCGCACTTCTTCCCGCCCAAGGCCTACCGCGCGCTGTTCAACGCGATCCCCGAGTGGAAGCTCGTCGACTGCTTCGAGCTCGTCAACTGGGTGCGGTCGGTGAAGTCCGACGCCGAGATCCAGCTGATGCGGCAGGCCGGCATGGTGTGCTCGGAGGCCATGCGTGCGGCGATCGAGGTGATCGACGCCGGTGTGCGACAGTGCGATGCGGCGGCGGTCATCTCGCAGGCGCAGATCACCGGCACCGAACAGTTCGGTGGTGACTACCCGGCCATCGTCCCGATGATGCCGACCGGTGCCGCCGCCGACACCCCACACCTCACCTGGAACCAGGGCACCTTCGAGAAGGACGAGGCCGTCGTCGTCGAGCTCAGCGGCGCCCACAACCGGTACCACTGCCCGCTGGCGCGGACGGTCGCGATCGGGACACCGAACCCCGACGTCGACTACGTCGCGGGCGCCGCGATCGAGGGCCTCAACAACGTCCTCGACACCATCCGACCCGGCGTCGCGACCCGCGAGCTGGCGTCGACGTGGAACTGGACGCTGGCCAAGTACGGGCTCGAGAAGCCTTCGCGTCTGGGCTATTCCATCGGGATCGCCTACCCGCCCGACTGGGGTGAGCGCACCATCAGCATCCGCAGCGAGGACGAGGCCGTCCTGGAGGAGAACATGTGCTTCCACATCATCTGCGGGATGTGGATGGACGGGTACGGGTTCGAGGTGTCGGAGTCGGTGCGGGTCACCGCGTCCGGCGTCGAGACGTTCACCTCCGTCCCCCGCGAACTGATCCGCAAGTGAGCCGACGCGACCACGAAGGAGCGACCCCATGACCGCCACCGAACTGGCGCACCACAGCCCGACCCTGCCGCTGGCCGGCCGGGCCAAGGACCTCGTCGGCTCGATGATCGACTCGTCGACGTCGCTGCTGGCCGCGCAGAAGCACGACATCGTGCGGTTCGCCATGGGATCGCCCGCGGACGAGGCGGTCCCGTCGGAGGAGTTCCGGGAGATCGCGGGCTCCGTCCTCGACCCCTCGTCGTTCACCTACGGCGCCACGGAGGGCGAGCCCCGTCTGCTCGAGCTGCTGGTGAAGTACCTCGCCGGGACCCCGGACCCGTCGAGTGAGGACCGTCTGGTCATCACCACCGGCGGCATGCAGGGACTCGACCTGGCGTGCAAGCTGTTCGTCGACCCCGGTGACCTCGTCGTCGTCGAGTCGCCCACGTACACCAACGGCAGTGCCACGGCGCTCTCCTACGGCGCACAGCTGTTGGAGGTCCCGGTCGACGACGAGGGCATGCGCGTGGACCTCATGGAGGATCTCGTCGCGCACCACCATCGGCCGCCGAAGGCCATCTACACGATCCCGACGTTCCAGAACCCGTCGGGCGTGACGCTGTCGCTGGAGCGCCGGAAGGCGTTGCTGGAGTTGGCCCACCGCTGGGGGTCGGTGATCATCGACGACGACCCGTACGGGCTGCTGCGCTTCCACGGCACCGACATCCCGACGTTCCGGACGCTGAGCCCCGAGGACCCGCTGCTGTTCTCGGTGCGGACGTTCTCGAAGATCCTCGCCCCCGGGTGGCGCGTCGGCTGGGTCGACGCCGACCCGTCGTTGCGGCAGTTGCTCATCAACGGCAAGCAGGCGATGGACACCTGCACCAACGTCCCCAACCAACACATCGTCGCCGAGTACATCGCCCGCGGCGGCCTGGAGGACCACCTCAGCCAGATCCGCGCGCTCTACCGCGAGCGCAAGGACGCGATGCTCGACTCCATCGCGCGTCATCTCGGGGACCGGGTGACCACCACGAACCCCGAGGGCGGGTTCTTCTTGTGGCTGACGCTCGCGGGCGAGTTCGGTGAGATCGACACCCGCGAGCTGTTCGAGCGCGCGCTGGCCGACGGGGTCGCGTTCATCCCCGGTCCGGCGCTCTCGCCGGGCGGTCGTTTCCGCAACGCCCTGCGCCTCTGCTTCGCCTCCAGCACCCCCGAGCGGATCGAGGAGGGCATCCGGCGACTCACGGTCAGCCTTGAGAAGATGGTCGCGTGACCGATGCCGTGACCGAGACCGTCGCGCGGACCGACCGTGAGCGGGCGGTGTGCGAACGGGTGGACGCCGCGCAGATCGTCGCGGTGACCACCGCGCTGGTGGAGGCACCGAGCGTCAACCCCGGTGGTACCGAGGGCGAGGCCGTGGCCGTGCTGCGGGCCGCCGCCGAGCGGGTCGGCGCCACGGTCGAGGTGCGGGAGGTCGCACCCGGCCGCCCGAACCTGGTGGCCACGCTGCCCGGCGGGGACGGTCCCGGGGTGATGTTCCTCGGCCACTCCGACGTCGTCCCTCCCGGCCCCGGCTGGACCGACGACCCGTTCGCGGCGCGCGTCTCCGACGGCCGCATCGTCGGACGAGGCAGCACCGACATGAAGGGCGGCCTGGCGGCGATCGTCGCCGCGATGGACGCCCTGCGGGGCGAGAACCTCTCCGGCCCGGTGCAGTTGGTGTGCACCGTCGACGAGGAGGAGCACGGCATCGGCGTGCGCGACCTCGTCGGCGGCCCCGATGCCTATCCCCTGCACCCTGGCGGATACGCCGGATGTGTCGTCGCCGAGCCCACCGCGATGGAGACCGTCATCGCGTGCCGCGGTGCGTCCTACATCGAGATCGAGATCCGCGGGCGCGCAGCCCATTCCGGTCGCCCGGCCGACGGGCGCAACGCGATCGACGCCGCGACGAAGGTCATCGACATCATCCGGGCCGATCACGACGCCATGCAGGCCGACCTCGACCCGCTCCTCGGTGCCGGCACGTGGAACGTCGGCACCATCACGGGCGGCCAGGGGATCTCGGCCGTCGCGCCGAACTGCTCCATCGGCATCGACCGCCGTCTCATGCCCGACGAGGACGCCGATGCGATCGCCGAGAACCTCCGCGCCGAGGTGCGCCGACACGGCATCGACTCCGACGGCATCGAGGTCGACATCGCGGTCACCATGTCGATGCCGGGCTTCCGCACCGCGCCGGACCACCCGTTCGTCCGGGCGGCGGTCGACGCGGTGACCGCCGTCGGTGCGCACACGTCCATCGGCGGCTGGACCGCAGCCTGCGACGGGGGGTTCGTCAGCCGTGACCTCGGCGTCGACTGCATCGTCCTCGGTCCCGGCGACATCACCGGCCAGGCCCACCAACCGGACGAATCCGTCGCCGTCGACGACCTCGTCACCGCGGCGCGGGCCTACGCCGTCCTCGCCCTGCGCCTCCTCGGCTGACGCGCGCTCCCGCGACCGTCTCTCCCTCCCGCGACCGCTGCGACGGTCGCGCCAGGCAGTTGTGGTCGCGGGAACCGGCCACGGGCACACTGGTGACATGTCCTCCGACCGCATCGTGCACGATCCCGCCGACGTCGACCCTGGCCGCTTCTATCAGCTGTTGACCTCGAGCATCGTTCCCCGGCCGATCGCCTGGGTGTCGAGCCGCAGCGCCGACGGGGTCGACAACCTGTCGCCGTACAGCTTCTTCTCGGTGTCGTCGACGGCCCCGCCGGTCGTGCAGTTCACCTCGGTCGGCGGCGCGAAGGACAGCGCGCGCAACGCGATCGAGACCGGGCAGTTCGTCATCAACATCGCCACGCAGGCGCTGATGGAGAAGGCCAACGCGAGCTCCGCCGGGTTCGACCGCGACATCGATGAGTTCGTCGAGGCCGACATCGCGTCGGCGCCCGCCACCGTCGTCGACTGCCTGCGCGTCCGGGACTCCCCCGTCGCCATCGAGTGCAAGCTCCACCGCAGCGTCGAGGTGGGCAACAGCGTCGTGGTGATGGGTGAGGTCGTCGCCCTGACGATCGACCCCGCGATCCTCGCCGACGACGGCATGCCCGACTACGCAAAGCTCGCCGCCGTCAGCCGCCTCGGCCGGATGGAGTGGGGACTGCCCAGCTCGACCGTCGACCTCGAGCGGCCGCACTGACGGATCTCCTGAATGAGTGATGCCACGTTCGTCCGCCCGGTGCGGTCCGAGGCACATCTCGACGGCCGACCCCGGAGTCCCGTCCGACGGTTCTGGCTATGGTCGGCGACCGACGGTCCCACCCCGTCGCCCGGATGGTTCGCTCACGGTGGCCTTGTACTCGACGATCGAGGACTCGCCGTCGTCGACGCCCACGGTGACCGCCACCCCGTCCGAGGCACGGTGGGCGCGATCATTCGGCGCGACAACCCCGTTCAGCTGCTCGCCATCTCGATCGACGATCGGGTATTGGCTGTGCTGCCGAACGCCGGGCTCAGCGACCCTGCGCTGCAGAACTTCGCGGCGGCGGCCGGCATTCGCTTCGAGCACGAGGTGAACCCCGGATGGTCGGCGATGGTGGACCGCTATCCACCGAGGCTGCGGCGCACGCCTGACTTCCGCCGGTGTGTTCGCTGACTGTCCGAGAAACGCGCTGTGGGTGGGCACCGCGGACGATACGTCCACGGTGCCCACCCACGACGCGGAATTCGGACAGATCGCCCCTCTCTCAGGCCGAGGCGAGGGCCTTCTCGGCGTCCGTCGCCTCGCCGGGGATCTCGGTACCGCGGATCGAGCAGCCCGCGGTCTCCCGGAGGAAGACCATCGACACCATGCCGATGGCGCACGCGATCATCATGTAGCCGGCCGGGAAGAGGTCCCACCCCGAGTTGTTCTCGACCACCGCATCGTTGACGAGCGGGGCGGTACCACCGAACGCCGCTGTGGCCACGTTGTAGGAGATCGCGAAGCCGGCGTAGCGCACCTGCGTCGGGAACATCGCCGGGAACGTGGCGGAGATGGTGGCCAGCTGAGGGATGTAGAGCACACCCAGGACCACGAATCCGATGATGGCCCAGGCGAATCCCTTGCCCATCAACCAGAACATGGGCAGGGCGAACACGAACAACCCGATCAACGACCCCCACCACATCGGCTTGCGACCGGTCCTGTCGGAGAGTCTGCCCACGAACGGGATCAGCGCCATCATCACCAGCTGCCCGATCAGCATGGTGACCGTGCTGTCGTTGCCCTCGAGGCCGATCGTGTTCTTGAGGTAGGTCGGCAGGTACGCCAGCAGCGTGTAGTTCGCGACGTTGAGCGCGATCACCATCCCGAACATGATGATGATCGGACGGCGGTAGTCACGGAGCAGATCGACGAAGCGCGACCATGCCGTGCCCTCGATCTCGCCCTTCTGCTCGATCTCCCGGAAGACGGGGGTGTCCTCCATCTGGCTCCGCAGGTAGAGCCCGATGAGGCCGAGCGGCAGGGCGAAGTAGAACGGGATGCGCCATCCCCATGTCTGCATCTGGTCGTCGGTGAGGCTCAGCTCGAGAACGAGCACGAATGCGGTACCCATGACGAAGCCGGCGAGTGTGCCGAACTCGAGGAACGATCCGTACCTGCCGCGCTTGGCATCCGGCGCGTACTCGGCCATGAACGTTGCGGCGCCGCCGTATTCGCCGCCGGTGGAGAAGCCCTGGATGACCCGCAACACGATCAGCAGGATCGGCGCCCAGATGCCGGCCACCGCGTGGGTGGGCAGGACACCGATGAGTGCGGTCGCGATCGAGATCAGCAGGATCGTCATGGCCAGAACGGCTTTGCGCCCGATGCGGTCGCCGATCGGACCCCACACCATCCCGCCCAGGGGGCGCAGTGCGAACGAGATCGCGAAGCCCAGCATCGTGCCGATCGTCCCCAGGTCACCGGGGAAGAACGCGGTGGTGAGGTAGGTGGCCGTCGCGGCGTAGACGCCGTAGTCGTACCACTCGGTCGCGTTGCCCATCGCCGAGGCGCCGATCGCCTTGCGCAGCAACTTGCGTCCCTCGACGGACTCCGAGTCCGGAAGCGCCGGGACGCCGTCGTCCTTCGACAGATTGGTGGTCATCGTGATTCCTCCGACATGTCGTCGCGCATCGTGCGTCGTGTCCCATGGTCGTCAGACCGACCGTCCGACCCTAGCCCTTCTGTCTCGGCGGCGCGGCGTTCTCGGACGGCTTTGCAGGTCATCGCGGATGCGCGGGCGGCACGGTCCGGGCGGTCACCGTCGACTCCTGGGGCATGATCCGCGCCAACCCGTCACGCATGTGGGCGATCATCAGCCGGTCGGCGGATTCCGCGTCCCCCGCCTCGATCGCACGCAGGAGATCGGTGTGCTCGTCGATGCGTGCCTGCGCCGACGCGTAGGTGCCCCGCATGGCGCCCAGGCACATTCGCGTCTCGATGAGGATCGTCTCGTGCATCCGTGACAACCGCGGGCTGCGAGCGCATTCGACGAGCTGCGCATGGAAACCCATGTCCGCGTCGGCGATCTCGCGACCGTTGGGGTCGTCGGCGAACTGCTGCATGTGATCGATAGCGGCCCGGAGCACGGCGAGGTCCTCCTCGTCGTGCCCCGCGACGACCTGCGCGAGCGCCGCGCGTTCGATCGCGGTCCGCGCGACGTACATGTCGTTGATGTCGTCGTCGTCCATGGAGATGACGAAGAGGCCGCGATTGCGGTGGCTGACCAGCAGCCCTTCTTGCGTCAGACGTTGCATCGCCTCGCGCAGCGGTCCTCGGCTCACGCCCAGGTCGGCCGCCAAGCCGCTCTCGGTCAACTGCGAGCCCGGCGGGAATTCACCGTCGGCGATGGCGGCACGCAACTGGCGGGCGATGATCGCCGGCGTCGACTCCTGCACCAACGGCGCCAACACACGGCGGCGTGCGGCGGTGGTGTCGGTCCGCATGCCGGAGGCTGCTGCGTCAGTCATGGGCACGCCCGGGGTGCCCGCACACGTCAGTCAGGGCGATCTCCCCGTACTCGTCTCGGTCAGTGATCCGATGGTGCGGTGCCGACGGTAGATTGTCAACAATCCAACCACCCGTGCGCGACCACGACCGGACACGTGTTCTCGTCCGGCCGATAGGGTCGCCTGATGACGGACACCTCCCCGGACACCGTCGTCCGGGTGCACGCCTTCACCGACGACGCCCTCGGGGCCGACGACGCGACCGGGGTCGCCGCGCGGATCGCGTCCGGGGAGATCTCGGCGTCCGAGGCGGTCGAGGCGGCACTTGCTCGCCTCGAGAGCGTCGGTGTGCTCCACGCCGTCGCCCACCCCGACTTCGACCGCGCGCGGGCTTTCGCGCGCAGCCCCGGCAAGGGCGTGTTCGCGGGCGTGCCGACCGTGGTGAAGGACAACACCGACGTGGCCGGTCTGCCGTCCGACCAGGGCTCTCGGGCGGTCCACTCCCGGCCGGCCCGCCGCAACTCCCCGGTCACCGACCAGTACCTCTCGACGGGTGTGATCAGCCTGGCGAAGTCGCGGATGCCGGAGTTCGGGTTGAACGCCAGCACCGAGTTCGAGCACGATCCGGCCACCCCGAACCCCTGGGACACCCGGTTCTCGGCGGGTGCGTCGTCCGGCGGATCGGCGGCCCTCGTCGCGGCCGGCGTGGTGCCGATCGCCCATGCGAACGACGGTGGTGGATCCATCCGCATCCCGGCCGCGGCGTGCGGTCTCGTCGGGCTGAAGTTCACGCGCGGTCGGGAGCTGCCGGACGACCACGCCGAGCAGATGCCGGTCAACCTCGTCAGCAACGGTGCGCTCACCCGCACCGTCCGGGACACGGCGGCGTTCGCCGCGCAGGTGGAGAAGTACCGGCCCGCGCCGCGCCTGCGGCCGATCGGCCACGTCGAGGGCCCGTCGGGGCGTCGGATGCGGATCGGGCTGGTAGACCGGTCGATCAGCGAACTGCCTGTCGACGACGAGACCCGTGCTGCGGTCCTCGACACCGCTCAGCGACTCGAGGCGCTCGGGCACGAGGTCGTGCCGATCGGCCTGCCGCTGCCGGAGAAGGACCTCGTCGCCTTCAAGGACGACTTCGTGCACTACTGGTCGCTGCTCGGCTTCGCCCTCACCAAGTTCGGCCGACGGATCATGAGTCCGGACTTCGAGGCGTCGGAGCTGGAGTCGCTCACGACCGGGTTGTCGCGGCGGTTCCAACGGAACTTCTGGCGCACACCCGCTGCGCTGTGGCGTCTGCGCGCCTCGGAGGCCAAGTACCGCGCCGCGTTCGCCGACCGGGGCCTCGACGCGATGCTGTCGCCGACGGTCGCCCACACGACCCCCGAACTCGGACACCTCTCGCCCGCACTCGGTTTCGACGTCCTCTTCCCCCGACTGGTGCGGTGGGTCGCCTTCACCCCGCTGAACAACGCGACCGGCGGTCCGGCGATCTCGCTCCCGGTGACCTCGACGTCCGCGGGACTGCCGCTGGGCATCCAGCTCTCCGCCGACCACGGCGACGAGGCGACTCTGCTGGAACTCGCCTACGAACTCGAGGCCGACCGCGCGTTCGCCCGGATCCAGGACGCCTGACCGAGATCCGCACCCACAGCGGCAACCGTGGACGATATGACCACGGCACGCACTCTGGACGCGGAATCCGGACACGATCGCACCCGGCGGCCGTCACAAACGTCCGCTGGGCGTGCGTGGAGGGCATATCGCCCTCTGCTCGCGTATGGCGGACGATTGTGACGGCGTCTACTTCTTCTTCGTGCCCGGGAGGACGCCGGCGTCGAGGATCTGCTTGATGTAGGGGCGGATCCGGCCGATGAGGTCGTCGAAGTCGTCGACGCCGACCCAGGCCGCCGCGGCGGCGTCGTCGGTGATCACCTCGAGCTCGTCGTAGAGGCGACCTCCCTCGTCGGACAGCGCGTCCGGCTCGTCGGCGCCGGTCTCGCGGAGCACCCCGCGGGCGATCAGAGCGGACTTCGCAGCCTCCCAGTCCTCGTCCGACCACGCGCGGGTGAGCTGGGAGACCCGCTTGCCCAGGCCGCGCTTGCGCAGGCTCGGATCGGGATGGGTTGCCTCGTGGAAGACGACGGCCTCGAGGCGGTCGAACCCGGCGGCGGTGAGAGCGGCGACATGGCCGTCACCCCGCCACTCGCGCAGCACCGACACCGCGTGCCACAACCGCACGGCCGGGTCGTCGGGCGGGGTGCACTCCGCCCACGCCGATGCGAGGGTGCGACCGGCCATCGGCACCGACGCCGCCACGTCGAGGAGGCGGTCGGCGAGTTGTCGTACGTCGTCCGACGCGGCCGCGTCGCCCCAGATCTCGGCGAGGGCCTCGGCGAGCATCTGCTCGCGGCGGGCGTGGACGACGTCGAGGCCGACCCTCCTCGCGGCCGCCCAGCCGGGCTCGACCATCGCGGGGTTGAAGTTGAAGAACGCCGCGGACACGACCGACCCGACGCAGTCGCCGAGCGGCGCGCCCCGGGCACCGACGTACCAGGCGTAGGGGTCCAATCCGGTGTCGGTCTGCGCCTGCGCGGTGCCGGGATGAAAGTACGCGAGCACGTTGAGCGGCTCGAGCGTCTGATAGGCGGTCCGCGCGCGTGCCCGCTGCGCCTCGTCGTGTCGCGGTGCTGTCATGGTCCCGACCCTAGAACCCCGGCCGACGTCTTCCGTCGCTCGCACCACACCGAGGCCACGGATGCGCGACGATCGACCGATGAGCACGACGCCCGTCACAGACGCCCCGACGCATCTCGGCGCCGGCCTGAAGCCTCGGCACATCACGATGATCTCGATCGCCGGCGTGATCGGCGCGGGACTGTTCGTGGGGTCGGCGAACGCGATCGAGAAGGCCGGACCGGCCGTCCTCATCTCGTACCTGCTCGCCGGCACGCTGGTGATCCTCGTGATGCGGATGCTCGGCGAGATGGCCACGGCCAACCCCGACACCGGCTCGTTCTCGGTGTACTCGACGCGGGCGCTCGGGCGTTGGGCCGGCTTCTCCGTCGGCTGGCTGTACTGGTGGTTCTGGGTCCTCGTCATCCCCGTCGAGGCGACGGCCGCGGCGGCGATCCTGACGAACCTCGTCGGTGGGCCGCAATGGGTGTGGGCGCTCGCGGTGACCCTGCTGCTGACGGTGACGAACCTCGTCAGCGTGGGGAACTACGGCGAGTTCGAGTTCTGGTTCGCGCTGATCAAGGTGGTCGCGATCGTGGCGTTCATCGTCGTCGGCGTGCTCGCGATCGTCGGGGTCTTCCCGGGCTCCGAGGTCAGCGGGGTGAAGAACCTCTGGCAGCCGGACGGGTTCATGCCCAACGGTTTCGGGGCGGTCATCACCGGCCTGCTGGTGACGATGTTCTCGTTCATGGGCACCGAGATCGTGACGATCGCGGCCGCCGAGTCGCCGAATCCGAAGGCGGGCATCACGAAAGCCGTGAACTCGGTGATCTGGCGGATCTCGATCTTCTACATCGGGTCGATCTTCGTGGTCGTCTCGCTGCTGCCGTACAACCGGTTGCAGGACGGCTCCTATCAGTCGGTGCTCGAGGCGATCGGGATCCCGCAGTCCGGCCGCATCATGGACGTCGTCATCCTCACCGCGGTCGCGTCGTGCCTGAACTCATCGCTGTACACCGCCTCGCGGATGCTGTTCTCCCTCGGCGATCGCGGTGACGCCCCCCGTGTGGTGCGGTCGCTGACATCCAAGGGTGTGCCCTGGGTGGCGGTGCTGCTGTCGATGGTGATCGGGTTCCTCGCCGTGGTCGGCAACTACGTCCTGCCCGACAAGATCTTCGGCTACCTCCTGGCGACCAGCGGCGCCGTCGCACTGTTCGTCTACCTCGCCATCGCGTGCAGCCAGCTGCGTCTGGGACGAACACTGCGCGCCACCGGTGAACGTCCGCCGGTGCGGATGTGGCTGTTCCCCTACCTGACGTCGGCGGTCATCGTGTTCATCGTCGCGGTGCTGGTGCTGATGGCGTTCGACAAGGGCCAGCAGCAGGCCATCGGCTTCTCGGTCATCTCGGCCGTCGTGATCATCGCGCTCGGTGTGTGGCGCCAACGGACCGCGGAACCCGCACCGGCACAGAAGGAGTCGCATGTCTGACGGCGCGCACCGTCCGCCGCACGCGTACATCGCCGTCGACACCGATCGATTCCTCACCGACGCGATCGCCGGCCTCGTCGCCGCCCAGGACCACCTCGCCTGGGAACCCGACCCCGGCTTCCTGTTCCGCACCGATCGCACCGACGACGGCGTCGCGCTGGTGTCCGGGGGCGGGTCGGGCCACGAGCCGATGCACTCCGGGCTGATCGGTTCGGGCTTGCTGGACGCCGCCTGCCCGGGCCTGATCTTCACCTCGCCGAACGCGCTGCAGGTCGCCGCGGCCACCCGACGGGTCGACCGTGGCGCCGGCGTGCTGCACGTCGTGAAGAACTACACCGGCGACGTCATGAACTTCGGCATCGCGCGGACCATGGTGCGTGACGAGGTCGCCACCGACCACGTCCTCGTCGACGACGACGTCGCCACCGAGACCGGCGACGACGGTGGGCCCGGCAGACGCGGCACCGGTGCGACGGTCCTCGTCGAGAAGATCTGCGGTGCGGCCGCGGCGCGGGGTGACGACCTGACGTCGGTGGCCGACCTCGGCAGACGTGTCGCGGCCAACGCCCGCAGCTTCTCGGTCGCGACCGCCCCGTGCACCACACCCGGCGCCCGCACGCCGGGTTTCGACCTCGCACCGGGCGAGATGGAGTTCGGCGTCGGCATCCACGGCGAGGCCGGTGTCGACCGCATCCCGCTGCAACCCGCCGACGAGCTCGTCGGCGGCATGCTCGACCGCATCCTCGGCGCGTTGGAGCCGTCCACCGACGACGATCTCCTCGTCTTCGTCAATGGCCTCGGGTCGACGCATCCGTTGGAACTGCACGTCGCGTTCGACCAGGCCGTCCGGCAGCTCACCGACCGGGGGTTCACGATCCGCCGGGGCCTCGTCGCCACCCTGGTCACCGCTCTCGACATGGCCGGGTTCTCGATCACCGTGCTGCGGTGCGACGACGCGATCGTCGAGTTGTTCGACGCGCCGACGGGCGCGCCGGGGTGGCCGGCGGTGACCGCCACCGGTGGCGCCTCCCCGGTGGACGTGTCGTTCGCCGAACCCGACGACGCCGCCGACGACGGCGACGACGGCGACGAATGCCGCTGGGTGAGCGAGTTCGTCGAACGCGTGCAGGAGTCGATCGACGATCTCACCGACCTGGACCGACAGGCCGGCGACGGTGACTTCGGCACGAACATGGCGGCGGCCCTGCGCCATTTCTCCCTGCCGCTGCGTGGTTCGGACGCCGCTGTCCTCGAGGCGGTCAGCACGTCGTTCCTCGTCCGCGCGGGCGGTACGTCGGGCGCTCTGTTCGGGATGCTGTTCTCGGAACTCGCCCGGGCGTTCGCCGACACCGACGACCGAGCCGACGCGTTGCGTACGGGGACGGTCGAGGCGCTGCGGCGGATCCAGGAGATCGGCGGCGCCCGTGTCGGGGACGACACGCTGGTCGACGCGCTCTCCCCGGCTGCCGACGCGCTCGGGTCGGACGGGTCGCTGTCGGACGTCGCGACCGCCGCGGCCGACGGCGCCGAGTCGACGCGTGACCTCGTGGCGTCGCGTGGTCGGGCGAGTTACCTCGGCGACCGGGCGCGCGGTGTCGTCGATCCCGGCGCTCTCGTCGTCGCCTGGTTCTTCGCCGCCGCAGCCGGCGACGCGTGACGGCACGCGCCGCCGGCGCGGCCTGGTTGCTCGCCGGCGTCGCCTACGTCCTGTGCGAAACCGTCTCTGCCCGGAAGTATCCCGGGTACGACTACGCCCGCGACTACATCAGCGCACTTGGGGTCCCCGCCGACTCACCGTCGGCGACGCTGATGAACGCCGGCGCCTTCGTGCTGCACGGGCTGCTCTTCGCCGCCGCAGGGTTGCTGCTGGCGCGTACCGTCGGACAGCGCGGTCGCGCGTGGACCGTGTTCGCTGCACTGACCGTCGCGAACGGTGTCGGCAACGTGCTCGTCGGCCTGTTCCACGCCGGCGCATCGCCACTGCACGGGCTCGGCGCGCTGCTGGCGATCGTCGGCGGCAACGCGGCGATGATCCTCGCGGACGGTCTGTTCCGCGGTCTCGGTGCGCCGCGCTGGTTCTGCGTCGGCAGTCGGGTCCTGGGGATGGCCGGGATCGCGAGCTTCATCGCCCTGCTCGCGATCGCCGGGCGGGGAACCGGTGTCGAGGGGGCCGTCGAACGGGGCAGTGTCTACACGATCATCGTGTGGGATGTCGTGGCAGGACTCGTGCTGCTGTTCGGCAGGGGGCGGTCACCTCAGTCGGTGTGAGGTTGGCCCGTCGACGCACTCGTGCCGCCGTCGACGGCGAGGAGCGCGCCCGTGACGTACCGCGCGTCCTCGGAGGCGAGGAACAGCACGGCGGGAGCGATGTCGTCGGGTTCACCGGGGCGACCCAGCGCGATCCGATTGACGAACGGCGCCAACGCCTCCTCGTCCTTCGCCATCCCCGCGGTCATCTCGGTCAGCGTGAATGCCGGGAGCACGGCGTTCACACGGACGCCGCGGCCTCCGTAGTCCAACGCGAGCGAGCGTACGAATCCGGTCATGGCGTGCTTCGACGCGTTGTAGGCCGCCTGCCCCCAGTCGCCGGCGATCCCCGACACCGACGACACGGCCACGAAATTGCCGCCGGAGCGGACCAGCTCCGGCAACGTCGCCTGGGCGAGGTGGAGGAAGCCGTCGATGTTCACCCCGCGGAGAAGGGCCCAGTTCTCGTCGGTCAGTTCGGTGATGTCACCACCACCGTCGTGCACTCCCGCGTTGCTGACCACGACGTCGATGCGACCGTGCTTGTCGAGGACGGTCGACACCAGGGCTTCGACATCGTCTCGGCGGGACACGTCACCCGGGATGACCAGAGCACGCCCGTCTGCAGCGCCCTCGACGGTCTCCTCGAGGGGTTGGCGACGGCGCCCGGTCACGACGACAATCGCTCCGTTCAGGAGGAACGCGCGTGCGATCGCGCGTCCGATGCCCGATCCGGCGCCGGTGACCACGACGACCTTGTCCTCGACTGCGTAGGTGTTCACGGTGTTCATGCGTCCAGAGTGCCTGCGCCGGGGGTAACGAGGGGGTCACAGGTGCTGGTGGCCGGTCACGATCGCCGTTCGATTCGCCGGGGGCGGTTCGGCCCATCTCTCAGCGGGCACCATGGGGACATGGCTGATGCACAGGACAAGGTGTTCGTCGTCGTCGGCGCTACCGGCGCGCTGGGTTCCCGGATCGCGAAGGGACTCGCCGAGAAGGGTGCCGCCCTGACGCTGACGGGCTCGTCGGAGGAATCGGTCGGGAAGCTCGACATCGAGGGCGCGCACACCGTCGCAGCCGATCTCCGGCAGCCCGATGCGGGGCAGAAGATCATCGACGCGGCGCGCGACCAGCACGGCCGCATCGACGGTGTGGTCATCGCAGCGGGTGTCGCCGCGTTCGGTCCGCTCGCCGACATCGACGACGACACAGTCGACGATCTCGTGCTCATCGACTTCCTCGGGCCGTTGCGGATCACGCGCGCCGCGTTGCCGGTCGTCGAGCAGGGCGGTGTGATCGCGAGCATCAGCGCGGTGCTGGCCGAGCAGCCCGTCGCGTTCATGGCCACCTACTCGGCGGTGAAAGCCGCAGCAGCAGCGTTGTTCTCCGCCGTCGCGAAAGAGGCGCGCAAGAGCAAGATCCGCGTCGTCGACATCCGGCCCCCGCACACCGAGACCGGTCTCGTCGACCGCGCGATCGCCGGCGACCCGCCGAAGATGCCGTCGGGGGCTGATCCCGACGCCGTCGCCAAACGCATCGTCGAGGCCCTGCTCGGCGACGACAAGGATCTCGCGAGCAGCGAGTTCAGCTGAGCTCTACCGCCGCAGCGAGGACCGGGACACCGGGAAGTCGAAGTAGGTGTCCGGGAACGGTTCCGGCTTGTAGGTGAAGTGCCACCACTCGTAGGAATACGGCACGAATCCCTGTTGCACCATGCCGTTCAGCAACGTGACCCGGTTGCGCAGTTGCTCACCCTGGATACGCGGGTCCAGCGGCCACGAGAGGGTCGAGAAGCAGTCGAAGCCGGTGCCCATGTCGATCGAGTTGTCGGGGAATCGCTGCGCCTGCGGTGCGATGCAGTCGACCAGCTCCTGCCCGCGGACGTACGGCCTGGTCGCTCGGGCGGGTAGACGGACGAGCGTGAGGTCCATCGTGCTGCCGCGACTGTGCCCGGACTGCTCGGCGATGTAGCCGTCGCGGAAGAGGTTCGCCTTGTCGACGTCGCGGTAGAACTCGGCCTTCATCCGCTGGTCGTCGAGTCGCTTCGCCCACGCCACGAACGCGTTCACCGCGCGCTGCGGGCGGTAGCAGTCGTACACCTTGAGCGAGAGCCCCTGCAGCAGGAAGCCGATCTGTGCGCGGTGCAACGCCTCCGCGGCCTGCCGGGTGAGGATGCACATCGGCGCGCGATACCCGTCGACCGGGTCGCCGGTGAAGTTGTGCGGCGTGAAGTACCGGATCTCCTGGATGATCGTCGGATCGACGTCGCTCAGGGCCACGAAATCCGCCGGGGCCTTCGGCACGGGCGGCGCCGCGGAGGCCGTGGGCGCTGCCAGCGACAGCGCGACGAGAACAGCGGCACAGACGACGAGAACCCTGGCGGTCATGGTCGGTGATTCTCGCACTGGGCCGTCCGGCCCGCCGTCGGAAACGTCCGCCATACGGCGCAGGAGGGAACATTGCCCTCCTGGCACGTATGGCGGACGTTCGTGACGAGCGTCAGCCGAGGACGAGCGACTCCCCGTCGGCGCTGACGTTCACCGGCACGACGTCACCGTCGGTGACGGTCCCGGCCAGCAGCTGCTTGGCGAGCTGGTCACCGATCGCCTGCTGGACCAGCCGCCGCAGCGGACGTGCACCGTACAGCGGGTCGAATCCCCGTGCGGCGAGCCACCTCTTGGCGTTGTCGCTGACCTCGAGGTCGAGGCGACGCTGCGCGAGGCGCTCCTGCAGCTGACCGAGCTGGATGTCGACGATGCGCGTCAGCTCCTCAGGGTTGAGCCCGTCGAAGATGAGCACGTCGTCGAGGCGGTTGATGAACTCGGGCTTGAAGGCCGAGCGCACCGCCGTCATCACCTGCTCCTCCGTGCCACCGGCACCCAGGTTCGACGTCAGGATCAGGATGGTGTTGCGGAAGTCCACCGTCCGTCCCTGGCCGTCGGTGAGACGGCCCTCGTCGAGCACCTGCAGCAGCACGTCGAACACGTCCGGGTGGGCCTTCTCGATCTCGTCGAACAGGACCACCGTGTACGGGCGTCGACGCACCGCCTCGGTCAGCTGGCCACCGGCCTCGTAACCGACGTAGCCGGGAGGCGCACCGACGAGCCGTGCGACGCTGTGCTTCTCGCCGTACTCGCTCATGTCGATGCGCACCATCGCGCGGTCGTCGTCGAAGAGGAACTCCGCCAACGCCTTCGCCAACTCGGTCTTGCCCACGCCGGTCGGGCCGAGGAACATGAACGACCCCAGCGGCCGGTTCGGGTCGGCGACACCGGCCCGCGCGCGGCGGACGGCGTCGGACACCGCGGCCACGGCCTTCTTCTGGCCGATCACGCGCTTGCCGAGCTCGTCCTCCATGCGCAGCAGCTTCGCAGTCTCGCCCTCGAGCATGCGGCCCGCGGGGACACCGGTCCACGACGAGACGACCTCGGCGACGTCGTCGGGGCCGACCTCCTCCTTGAGCATGACGTCCTCGTTCACGATGGCGCCCTTGTCCGCGGCGGCCTCGAGTTGCTTCTCCAGCGCCGGGATCTGGCCGTAGCGCAGTTCCGCGGCCCGGCCGAGATCACCGTCGCGTTCGGCGCGCTCGGACTCACCGCGCAGCGACTCGAGCTGTTCCTTGAGGTCGCGGACGGAGTCGATGGCCTGCTTCTCGCCCTGCCACCGGGCGGTCAGCTCGGCGAGCTTCTCCTTCTGGTCGGCGAGTTCGCCGCGCAGCTTCTCCAACCGCAGCTTCGACGCCTCGTCGGTCTCCTTCTCCAGGGCGACCTCCTCGACCTCGAGCCGACGGACGATGCGCTCCACCTCGTCGATCTCGACGGGACGCGAGTCGATCTCCATGCGCAGACGCGACGCGGCCTCGTCGACGAGGTCGATCGCCTTGTCCGGCAGGAACCGCGAGGTGATGTACCGGTCCGACAGCGACGCCGCGGCGACCAGCGCCGAGTCGGTGATGCGGACACCGTGGTGCACCTCGTACCGATCCTTCAGTCCACGGAGGATGCCGACGGTGTCCTCGACCGACGGCTCCCCGACGTAGACCTGCTGGAAACGACGCTCGAGCGCGGCGTCCTTCTCGATGTACTGGCGGTACTCCTCGAGCGTGGTCGCGCCGACCAGCCGCAGCTCACCGCGGGCGAGCATCGGCTTGATCATGTTGCCCGCGTCCATCGCGGAATCACCGGTCGCGCCGGCACCGACGATCGTGTGCAGCTCGTCGATGAAGGTGATGACCTGCCCGGCCGAACCCTTGATGTCCTCGAGGACGGCCTTCAGCCGCTCCTCGAACTCACCCCGGTACTTCGCGCCGGCGACCATCGACGACAGATCGAGGCTGACGACGGTCTTTCCGCGCAACGACTCCGGGACGTCGCCCGCGATGATGCGCTGCGCCAGACCCTCGACGATGGCGGTCTTGCCGACACCGGGCTCGCCGATGAGGACGGGATTGTTCTTGGTGCGGCGGCTGAGCACCTGGACCACCCGACGGATCTCGGTGTCACGACCGATGACCGGGTCGAGCTTGCCCTCGCGGGCCTGCGCGGTCAGGTCGGTCGAATACTTCTCGAGTGCCTGATACGTCGATTCGGGGTCGGGCGAGGTGACGCGCGCGCTGCCGCGGACGGCGACGAACGCCTCGCGCAACGCCTGCGGTGTCGCGCCCACGTCGTGCAGGAGCTTGGCGACGTCGGAGTCACCGGTCGCCAGGCCGACCATGAGGTGCTCGGTCGAGACGTACTCGTCGTCGAGTTCGCCCGCGAGCTGCTGGGCGGCGGTGATGGCCGCGATGGTCTCGCGGGTCAGCTGCGGGGCAGCGCTCCCACCGGAGACCGACGGCATGCGCCGCACCAGGGCCCGTGCCTGCGTCAGGACCGACTGAGGGTCGACACCGACCGCCTTGAGCAGCGGCGATGCGATGCCGTCGGGCTGCTGGAGCAGCTCCACGAGGACGTGCGCGGGTCGCACGTCGGGGTTGCCGGCCGCGGTCGCCGACTGGACGGCAGCCGACAACGCCGCCTGCGTCTTGGTCGTCGGGTTGAACCCGCCGCCGTTCGGTTGGGTCATGGGCTCACCTTTCTTGAGTGAGGTGTGTGCAAGTCTTGCCGGACCGGGCGGTCCGTCACACGACTCAACGCTCGATCAGTTGAGTCTGTTCCGCTCAAGTATGTCGGCTCGCCCGGTCCGGCGCAACCATCACCCGATGGCGTACGCCAGGCCGCAGCCACGGTCCGCCAGCGACCGGGTGAACGCACGCGCCTCCGCCAGGTACCGGTTGATCGTCTCGGCGGACCAGTCGAGCGGACCGAGCCGGGCGGCGATGTCGTCGTCGACGTCGTCGACGAGCACGAGGTCGTCGGCGATCGCCGCCACCTCGTCGGGGTCGAGGACGGCGACATACGGCTCGTACTCGTAGCCGATCCACCGCACGTGGCCGGCGACGAGGTCCAGCGCTCGACGGCGCGCGAGCAGTTGCTGCAGCGGCCCCCACACCTTGTCGAGGTAGAGCATCACCGGCCGTTCGTCCTCGGGGCCCCACGCGTCCATCAGGGGGTCGTGCGAGAGGAACAGTCGTGGGTCGTCGTGCGCCTGCTCGACGAGCTCGGGCGGCACCGGATAGGCGTAGTAGCGGATTCCCATGCACGCAGGGTCGACGCCGGGACCGTCACGTCGGACGAACCATGACCTGACGCTGTGGACAACCGCTCGACGATCTCCCCGGCGGGCCGATCTGTGGATGACCGCGGTCAGCGGCGGATGGCCGCGATCAGTCGTTCCCAGTTCCCCGAGGCGATCGCCGCCCGGTCCGTCTCCGACAGGTCGCTCCCGTCGAGGAAGGTGCGTGCGGCGCCGTCCTCGAACGGCACGTAGGGGTGGTCGGTGGCGAACATCAACCGTTCCGTCGGCATCACGTCCCGCGCCCACCCGAGGTAGCGATGGTTCAGGATGCCGCCGGGCGTCAGATAGGCGTTGTGTGTCAGGTAGTCGGACACGGGCCGGTCGAGCCCCGCTGTCGGACCGATCCTGTCGACGCGGTCGACGTAGAACGCGAGCACCTCGCCCCAGTGACCGAGGACGACCTGAAGGTCGGGGAAGCGGTCGAACACACCCGCCAGCACGAGCCGGAGGAACTCGACGCCCGCGTCGTAGTGCCAGCCGATCGCGTGCGTCGCGAGCGCGACCTCGACCTCGTCGCCGAAGCCGCGGTAGTAGGCCTGCCGAACGGCGCTCGGAGCGATCTGAGGGTGGAGGTACAACGGCGCCCGCAGCGCCTCCGCGGCCTCGAAGATGGGCCAGAAGCGCGGGCTGTCGATCGGCTCACCGCGCACCCGGGAGAAGATCATCGCGCCGTGGAAGCCCAGCTCGCGGACCGCGCGGTCCAGCTCGGCGGCGGCCGCCTCCGGACGCTGCGGCGCCAATGTGGCGAAGCCCTGCAGGCGGTCGGGGGTGCGACGCACCGCGTCGGCCACCTCGTCGTTCGTCGTGGACTGGAGTGCGACGGCATCGGCCTCGTCGAGCTCGAACAGTCCCGGTGTCGTCAGCGACAGCACATGCTGGTCGACACCGGCCGCATCCATGAGAGTCAGCCGCTCGTCGTCGAGACTCCGCAGTCGTCGGCCGATGTCGGTCGTCGTGTCGCCGGAGAACGCGGCCATCGGGTCGTCCGATCGCGCTCCGAGTCGTTCCCAGGCCGACGCGACGTCGTCGGTGACGTAGTGCTCTTCGAGTCCCACGATCCGCATGCCGTCCAGTGTCGTGCGATCGCGCGAACCCGGCCATCTTTTCGTGTCATTCGGTAACGACTTGCCGGATCTGTCCGACAGTTCATCCGTACAGATGCTCAGTCACCGAGGAGTCGTCATGAAGGTCCGTCTCGCCACCGTCGTCGTCGCGGCCGTCGCGCTGGGGTCGCTCACCGCCTGCGGCTCGTCGCCGTCGGACACCGCGACATCGTCACCGCAGACAGCGGTCACGACGATGGTCACGATCACCCGGGCGCCGACGACGACGCCCCTGCCGTCGACGGAACCGGACACCACCGACGACACCACGTCGACGCTGCAGCCCGCGCCGGCGACCGCCGACGACAGCACGTCCACGGCGGTTGGCGCGGACTATGTCGGGCACTTCCAGCGCCACGAGTCGACGCTCGATCTGGCCTCCGCCGGGACCGGGAAGTTGCTGATGGGCGCCAGCGCCGTCGATGTCGAGACGTGGGCGGTGACGTGGCAAGCGTCCGCCCCTGGAGTCGCGATCACGTTGGATCGTCGAACCGCGCTGTACGGCCGCGGGCTGGAGGCAGGGCTGGAACCGGGGCAACAGTTCACGGCACGCTTCACGACCGGCGAGACAGGCAGCCGTGTCTTGCAGACGGGACCCATCGGTCCGCAGATCGGCGACCAGATCTGGTGCGGGACCGGCGGCCCGTCACCGGAGTGCGGCGCCTGATCCGGTAGCAGTTCGGGTCGCCACGCGACACGAACTGCTACCGATCACGCGGGGACGGACTCGCGGGATTCCTTCGACCGCGCGGTCACGGCGTCGACGATCGCGATGATCAGACCGACGGTGACGAGCGCCGCGGCGACGGAGAGACCGACCTGGAACGCCGAAGCCCAGTCGCGTGGGTTGTCGGCGACGCGGGCGAAGAACACGGCGCCGACGAGGGCGATGCCTGCGGCCGACCCGATGCGCTGACCGGTCTGCAGCACGCCACCCGCGATCCCCGCGCGCTTCACCGGGACCTCGTCGAGCGTCAGGGTGATGTTCGGCGAGATCACGAAACCCGAGCCGAGGCCGGCGATCAGGAGCGGGAACGCGGCTGCCCAGCCCACCCCGTGTCCGGGGACGATCAGCGAGGCGACCACTGCGCCGAGCATGCCGACGACGACCATCAGCAGACCCGCGGCGACCAGGCTGCGCCCGAAGCGTCCGACGAGCGCACCGCCGATCCGCGCCGACACCGCGGACCCGACCGCGAACGGCGTCACCGCGAGACCGGCGGCGAGCGCCGAATAGCCCAGCCCCTGCTGCACGTACAGCGTGTAGATGAAGAAGATCGTCGTGAAACCGGCGAAGTAGACCAGGCCGATGATGCAGCCGAGCGAGTACGACCGGAGACGGAACAGCGAGAGGTCGACGAGCTGCTGCTGCTCGCGTCGACCCTGGCGTCGCTCCCAGAAGTAGAACGCAGCCAGGAACACCGCGGCGACGATGAGCAGCAACCACTTGGCCGAGCCCTTCCACTGCTGCTCCTGCACCAGCGGCAGCATGACCGCCACCACGCCCAGCCCGAGCAGCACCACACCGAGCGGGTCGAACGACGACCACCGCAGCGGCTGACGCTCCGCGGCCGGCTCCGACGGGAGCAGTTTCAGTGCCGCGACGAAAGCGATGACACCGATCGGCACGTTGACCATGAAGACGTAGCGCCATCCGTGCTGCTCGCCGCCCAGCTGGATCAGCACACCGCCGAGCAGCGGTCCGACGGCTGTCGAGATGCCGATGGTGGCGGCGAACAGGCCAAATGCCTTGGCGCGCTCGGCGCCGCGGAACAGCTGCTGGATGAGGCCGGAGACCTGGGGGCTGAGGATGCCGCCCGCGATGCCCTGGATGAGCCGCGCGATGACCAGCGTCAGCGGACCCGAAGCGAGACCACAGGCCGCCGACGCGGCGACGAACAGCACCAACCCGACGATGAACGTCACCTTGCGGCCCCGCGCGTCACCGATGCGCCCGGCCGGGACGAGGAACAGACCGAACGCCAGCGCATAGCCGGACACGACCCACGACAGATCGGCCGACGACGCCCCGATGCCCTTCTCGATCGACGGGAGCGCGACGTTGACGATCGACACGTCGAGCAGAGTCATGAACCCGACGACGAGACACACCGCCAACGCGGTCCACCGCTTCGGGTCGGGCTGGTACTCCTCCGTCGCGGCGGATGGGGTCTGGGTGGCCATGCGGGGTTGCAACACCGATGTCCGTTCCGGGCTTCCCCTAAGTGACCAGTTCGTCCAGTCGGGATCCCGACTCGCCTGCGATCTCGCGGGCGAGCCGGCAGCCCTCACATCGTCGTGCGGCCGTCGATGCTCTCGCGGATGATCTCGGCGTGGCCGGCGTGCTGGGAGGTCTCGGCGACGAGGTGGATCAGCACGCGCCGGACGCTGTGCGACGCACCCGGTTCGTTCCACGGCGCCTCGGGAAGTGGCGTCGTCCGCGACAGGTCGGTGACGCCGGCGATGATCTCCTCGGTCCGGACGGCGACGTCGCGGTAGTGCTCGATCACCGACTCGCGGGTGTCACCGTCGAGCATCTGGAAGTCGTTCTGGCGGTCGATCGCCCACTGCGGCCAGGTCGTCGCGGTACCTGTGAAGATGTCCTCCCAGGTGACGCCCTCGGGCAGGTCGGTCGCCATCGCGGACGTGCCCTCGACGACGAACCGACCCCACGCGGCCTCGGTCGACGCGACGTGTTTGATCAAGCCACCGAGGCACAACGAGCTGGCCGTCGGGCGCTCACCCAACTGCTCGTCGGTGAGCCCCTCGGTGGTGCCGATGATGATCTCGCGGGCGAGCGCGAGTTCGGCGAGCAGATCGGCGCGGCCGTCGTCGACGGTGCTGGTGGTCTCGGTCATGTGGTGCTCCTGAGCTGTGCTGTCGGGGACATCTCGATCATGGTTCGCATACCGGACAGTTCCGGTCCTCGATAGGACAGTTCACGCGGTATTCCCCGGCACAATCGCGGCATGTCCTCATCCGACAGCTCATTCCGCCGCGTCGAGCACGACGCGCTGCCCGCGTGGCGGCGGATCACCGCCGGCGAGCCCCGGTGGGCCGCAGCCCTGGCCATCGTCGTGGTCATCGCGCTACAGCTCTCGCTGCCGGAGCGGCTCAACCTGTCGTCGCGGTGGCTGTTGCCCGCCATCGAGGCGGCCCTGTTCGTCGTCCTGGTGGCGTTCAACCCGCTGCGCATCGAGAAGGGCACCCGGCCGATCCGCGCGGTCAGCCTCGGACTCATCGCGGTCGCGAGTCTCGCGAACGCGTACTCGGCGGTGCGTCTCGTCGTGGACATCGTCTCGTCGTCGCATCACGCCAAGGCACCCGAACTGCTCGCGACGGGCGGCGCGATCTATCTGACGAACATCATCGTGTTCGGGCTCTGGTACTGGGATCTCGACCGCGGCGGGCCCGCCGCGCGGGCGGCAGGAGTCCGCGAGCACCCCGATTTCCTCTTCCCGCAGATGGCCACGCCGGAGATGTCGCCACCCGACTGGGAGCCCCGGTTCGCCGACTACCTCTACGTCTCCTTCACCAATGCGACGGCGTTCAGTCCGACCGACACGATGCCGATGACCCGCTGGGCCAAGCTCGCGATGATGGTGCAGTCGGTGATCGCCCTGGCCACGGTGGCGATGGTGCTGGCGCGGGCGATCAACATCCTGAACTGAGCGACCGCACCCGGGCGGCCTCCCGGACGAGGTGGTCCCGCTCGGCGGCCGATGACGCCGCCGTGGCCGCCGCCACGTAGAGGTCTGCCGCGCCGTCGAGGTCGCCGGCCATCTCGGTGAGGTGGGCGCGCACGGCGGTGTGACGGGGCAGGCTCGGGTCGAGCCCGTCGAGCGCCGCGAACCCGGCCGGGGCACCGTCGGCCTGACCGACGGCGACCGCTCGGTTGAGCCGCGCGACGGGGCTGTCGGTCAGCGCGACGAGTTCGTCGTACCACTCGACGATCTGCACCCAGTCGGTCTCGGCTGCCGAGGGCGCGTCGGCGTGCAGTGCGGCGATGGCCGCCTGGGCCTGGTACTCCCCCAGCCGATCGCGGGCGAGCGCGGTCTGCAGGATGTCGACGCCCTCGGCGATCAGCGCGGTGTCCCACCGGCTGCGGTCCTGCCCGTGCAACGGGATCAGCTGACCGCCCGCCCCGGTGCGTGAGGCGCGACGCGCATGGTGCAGGAGCATCAGCGCGAGCAGGCCCGCGACCTCGGGTTCGTCTGTCAGCGTCGCCAGCATCCGAGCGAGCCGGATGGCCTCCGCCTCCAGGTCGACGTCGCCGCCGTAGCCCTCGTTGAACACGAGGTAGAGGACGCGCAGGACGGTCGACAGGTCGCTCGCCCCGCCCAGCCGCAGCCCCGCGACGGTCTTCTTCGCACGGCTGATGCGCTGCGCCATGGTCGCCTCCGGGACCATGTACGCCTCGGCGATCTGCCGCGTGGTCAGCCCGCCGACGGCCCGCAGGGTGAGGGCGACGGCCGAGGACGGCGACAGGTCCGGATGCGCGCACAGCAGGTAGAGGTCGAGGGAGTCGTCGCGGGCTGCGACGGGTCCCGGCTCGGGTTCCCGCGACACGGAGTCCTCCCGCCGGCGCCGCGCGGACGCCGAGCGGACCGCGTCGAGGAACGACCGCCACGCGACCGTCGTCAGCCATCCCCGCGGGTCGCGCGGCGGGTCGTCGGGCCAGGACGCGAGCGCGCTGACGAGCGCGTCCTGGACGGCGTCCTCGGCCGACGCGAAGTCCGCGCCGCGCCGGACGAGGACGCCGATCACCGCGGGGACCAGCGCCCGCAGTTCCTGCTCGTCGAGCATCGTCGTCTCAGTCGGTCATGACCGGGGGCATCTCGAGGAACGGGCGGAGTTCCAGCCACTCGTAGATGGGTTCACCACCCGCACCCGGCGCCGCGGACAGTTCACCCGCGAGTTCGAGTGCACGGTCGTGGGAGTCGACGTCGATCGCCATCCATCCGGCGATCAGGTCCTTGGTCTCGGCGAACGGGCCGTCGGTGACCGGCGGCCTGCCCGGCCCGTCGTACCGGACGAAGGTCCCCTCCGGGGAGAGTGCCTGCGCGTCGACGAACTCACCGGTCGCCTTGAGCTTGTCGGCGAAGTCCCGCATGAACTGCATGTGGGCGTCGACCTCGTCCGGGGTCCACCGGTCCATGGGGTCACCGCGGAATCCGGGGGTGGGGCCGCCACGGTAGTGCTTGAGCATCAGGTACTTCACGGTTCTCTCCTCGCGTTCGTCGCGACGCCGGTGCATCGCTCGTACCCCTGGGACGTCACCGTCGCACGGTTCTCGACATCGGTCGCGACAGTTGTTCCCGGCGATTCTTCACCCCGATGAGCGATGTGCGATGTCGGTCCGAGGCGGGCCACCAACCGGCCATACTGGACAGGTTCGGCGACCGACGTCGACGGAGGAGGAAGAGGGCGGCATGAAGAAGCTCGTTTTTGCGGCGATCGCGGCGGGGGCACTGGTCCTGGCCGGCTGTTCCGACTCCGACTCGAACACCCCGAACGCCTCCGGCGGCGGTGCGGAGTCGGCCTCGCGGTCGGCGGACGAGTTCGGCAGCGCCGCGTCGAGCGCCGCCAACGCCGTCGGCGACGCCGCGTCGGCCGCCCGCGACAGCGCGTTCATCGGCGCCCTCGGCGTCGGCAACCTGAAGTTCGGCAGCGACTCCGACATGACCTCGGAGGCGCGCGACGTGTGCAGCAGCCTGAACGAGGGCAAGAGCGCCGCCGACGCCGGCAACGACGTGAAGGACAAGTACAACGGGGACGACTCGAAGGCCAAGGGCTTCGTCCGCGCCGCGGTGACCGCCTACTGCCCCACCGAGGTCGGCAAGCTCATCTACTGATCGCGCTTGACCCTCACGCGACGTGCGGCCCGAGCATGGTCGTCACCGGCGCACGGTGCGTCGGGTGAGGAGTTCCGATGACGGACGGGATGCTGCGGGTCGGTCGGCTCGCCGAGCTCACGGGTCTGACGGTGCGCACGCTGCACCACTACGACGAGCTCGGGCTGGTCCGTCCGTCTCGACGCACCGCGGCCGGCTACCGGCTCTACGACGACACCGACGTCGAGCGTCTCTACCGGGTGATCGCGCTGCGACAGCTCGGGTTGCCGCTCGAGCGCATCGCCGAGGTGCTCGACGACGCGGCGTCGTTGGAGTCGACGCTGTGCACCCATGACCGGCTGCTGGCCGAGCAGATCGCGGCACTGCAGTCGATCCGGGCGCGGATCGGCGTGAGCCTGGCGACCGTGCGGGCGCGGTCGACGCCGTCGTCGGATCTCCTCGACGTGATCCGAGAGGTGACGAGCATGGACGAGACGATGGCGAAGTACTTCGACGCCGATCAGATGGGTGAGCTGGCTCGCCGGCGGGAGACCGTCGGCGACGAGCGCATCGCGGAGGTGGAGAACCGATGGCCGAGCCTGATGGCCGAGGTCGACGCGGCGATGGCCGAGGGCGTCGATCCCGCGTCGCCGCGGGCCGTCGCGCTCGCGGTCGAGTGGATGGGACTGCTGGAGGAGTTCCACGGCAACGACCCCGGGCTGAAGGAGTCGCTGTACGCGGTCGCCCACGACAACGCCGACCTGCAGGCCGACGAGTCGGCGACGCCGATGTTCGCCGGCCCGACCAAGGAACAGATGGCCTTCGTCGGACAGGCCTGGGAGCACCGCGGGTGATCGTCAGGAGCCGACGGCGTATCCCGTCACCCGGACGACGGCGGCGGTCCTGCCGTCGGCCCCGATCGCCGCGACGTCGACCAACGCGGTGCTGCGCCCGGCGCGGACGATGCGCGCCTCGTAGCGGGCCTGCCCGCCGGTGAACATCGGACGCAGGTAGTTGGCGCGGACGGCGCCGGTGGCCAGGGGCGTCGTCCGGTCGCGGTTCATCGTGGCCGACGCCACCGTCTCGGCGGCGGCGACGATGACGCCGCCGTGCACGATCCCGATGCCGTTCTGCAGGGACGGGTCGGCCAGCGCCGCCGCGGAGTCGACGTCGTCGCCCACCGGCGACCCGAGCCCCAACATCCGGGTGATGTCGTCCCTGTCGGCGCCGGTGAGCTCGTCGTCGGGCAGGCCCGGCAGCGCGTCGCCGCTGGGGATCGGATGGGTGCGCACCGTCCCCACGCCGACGGCCCGGCCGTCGACGGTGACCGTGCTCAGCGACAGCGCCGTCGAGTCGTCGAGCGCGGTGGTGCGACCCGCCGCGCGAGCGGTGGTCGCGGCGGCAGGGAGTGGGGCAACGAGGTCCACGGACAGCTCACTGCTGACCGTCCACTGCTGCGCTCCGTAGGACACGAAGTTCGCCGTGCCCCCGGCGGAGTCGACGAGCATCGCGAGGAGTCCCGCGCTCATCGAGGTCGTCGACGGGTTCGTCCATCGGCCGGCGGGCATCTCCATCACGACCTCGTCGGAGTCGGAGTCCGCGACCGGCCGGATCTCGAAGCGCGTCTCCGCGGGGTCGACGAACTGCTCGGCGATGCTCACCCAGGTGGGGACGGTGGTCATCGGGGGATCGTATCGAGGCCGCTACCCGGCGTCGGGATCACCGAGGAGGTCGATGAGTGCGGGTGAGGTGAGACCGAAGTTCCGCAGTCGGTCCAGCGGCATCGACCCGACGAGGGTGAGGAGGTCCGATCCGGCCATCTCGCCCGCGCCGTCGGGCATCGACGAGGACAGCGCCTCGGCGACGGCCGGGTCGGCCAGCGCCTCGGCGAGGGTGGACTGCCACGTGATCGGCAGGTCGACGTCGTCGCCGGCGACCGTCACCGACGCCTCGAGCCGGATGTCACGGCTCGACGCGCCGATCTCGACGTCCCAGGCACCACCCTCGACGACCCACCGGTCGACACGGACATCCCAGTGCGCCAGCGCGTCCCGGTCGATGGTCATCGAGAGGCGGTGCGACGCAGACGGTTCGAGATCCGGCGTGACCGCGAAAGACTTCAGCTCCCGCGGGGGACGGGTCACCGACGACTCCGTGCGTCCGACGTAGGCCTGGACGACCTCCCGCCCGACGACCGGGCCGGTGTTCGTGACGGTCACACCGATGCTCAGCACCTCGTCGTCGACGGTCACGTCGAGATCGGTGTACGCGAACCGCGTGTAGGACAGGCCGTGTCCGAACGGGAAGGCGACGTCGAGACCGCGGGCGTCGAATCCGCGGTACCCGACGAAAATGCCCTCGCCGTAGCGCAGATGCGAGTGCCCGCCGGGGAAGTCGAGATACGACGGGCAGTCGGCGAGGCGCACCGGCAGGGTCTCGGCCAGTCGGCCCGACGGGTTCACCGCGCCGAACAGGACGTCGGCGAGCGCTCCCCCGCCGGCCTGGCCGAGCAGTCCGCCGTCGAGGATCGCCGGGACGTCGTCGACGAACGGCGCCACCCGGACCACGCCACCGTGCGACAGCACCACCACGGTGCGCGGCTGGGCCGCGATCACCGCGGCGACGAGTTCGAGCTGGTCGGAGGGGAGTTCGATGTCGGTGCGGTCGAAGCCCTCCGACTCCTGCTTCTCCCCCAGCCCCAGGAACACCACCGCGACGTCGGCGTCGGCCGCGGCACCGGCGGCTGTGGCACGGAGACCGACCGCGTCCCCGGAGCCGTCGGTCGTGACACCGGCGACGGCGGTGACCATCTCGTCGCCGGCACGGGAACGGATCTCGTCCACCGGGATGTCGACCCGGGTGGCGGTCACGTGCGAACTCCCGCCGCCCTGGTATCGGGGCAACTGTGCGAACTCACCGATCACCGCGATGCGGGCACCTGCGCGCAGCGGCAGGACGTCGTCGTCGTTCTTCAGCAGCACGACGCAGCGTGCGGCGGCCTCGCGGGCGAGGCGATGGTGCGCATCGTGGTCGACGTCGTCGCGCTGGTCTCGGCCGGCTGCCGTACGCCGGGCGAGCGTGGCCACCGCCGTGGTCGCGCGGTCGAGGTCGGCCGGGTCGAGGTCACCGGACCCGACCGCCGCCGCCACCGCGGCGTCACCGGCCCCACCGTCACCGGGCATCGTCAGGTCGAGCCCGGCGCGCAGCGCGGCGACCCGATCGCGGACCGCGCCCCAGTCGCTGACGACGAGGCCGTCGAACCCCCACTCGCCGCGCAGGACATCGGTGAGCAGCCACCGGTTCTCCGCGGCGTACACCCCGTTGATCCGGTTGTAGGAACACATCACCGTCCACGGCCGGGCGGTGCGCACGATGTGTTCGAACGCGCGCAGATAGATCTCCCGCACGGTGCGCGGATCGACGTCAGAGCTCGAGCGCATCCGATCGGTCTCGGCCTGGTTCAGCGCGAAATGCTTGAGCGACGCGGCGACGCCGGCGCCCTGGACGCCGGTCACCCACGCCGCGCCGAGCGTCCCGGCGACCACCGGGTCCTCCGAGAAGTACTCGAAGTTGCGACCACCCCGGGGGTCCCGCTTGATGTTCACCCCGGGTCCGAGGAGAACGTCGACCCCGAGTGCCCGCGCCTCTCGTCCGAGCGCCGCACCGACCCGTTCGACGAGGTCGCGGTCCCAGCTCTGCGCGAGTCCGACGGCCGGCGGGAAACATGTCGCCGGTTCGGAGTCGGCGATCCCGAGATGGTCGGCGTCGCCACGCTGACGTCGGACGCCGTGCGGACCGTCGGTGAGGACCAACGACGGCACCTCCCCCACCGCCTCGGTCGACCAGAAGTCGGCGCCGCGGGTCAGACGGGTGCGGTCGTCGATCGAACCCTCGTCGGTCATGCCCGCTCCTCCCGCTCGGCGATCACCCCGACCCTACGGACGCCAGGGCCGGCGACGGCCGCGCCGACCACCGGCGACGCGCGACCACCTCGACGGCGACGACGACTGCCCCGCACCCGACGACGAGCGCGACGACCGCGACCGTGAACAGCGCCGGATCATGCGCCGCGAGGCGTGGGACGTCGCGACTCGGGACCGCGACGGCCCCGACGAACGCCCCCACCACGCCGAACCACGAGTTGCGCATGAACCGACGGTGCATCGCGACGCGCCCGCGGACGGCCGCCCACAGGCCGACCGAGACGGTGATGGTCGTGAACGCGGTCAGGGCGTGGAAGAGGCTGAGATGACCCGGCCGCAGCTGCTCGATCCCCATCGACGTCCCCAACGCTACGTACATCGCCCCGACCCAGATGCGGCCGAGCCATCGATGGGCGGTGTCACCGCGCGGTCGGCGGAGCAGGACCACCGGGCCGAGCAGGAGGGCCAGGGACGCACACACCGCGTGGACCGCGACGACAGGACTTATAACACTGTTATAGGCTGGTCTCGTGCCCTCCGTCAACGATGACCTCCCCGGCCGGCTGGTCGACGAAGCCGCCCGCATCCTCGCCGAGTCCGGCCCCGCCGCGCTGTCCGTCCGCAAGATCGCGACCGCCGCCGGGACGTCGACGATGGCCGTCTACACCCACTTCGGGGGCAAGGACACCCTGCTCTCGGCGCTCTACCGCGAAGGCTTTCGTCGGCTCGGGGCGAGGCTCGGTGCGGTCGGCCCCGGTGAACCGATGGAGGCGTTGCTCACCACCGGGCGCGCCTATCGCGACGCCGCGCTCGCCTCACCACACCTGTACGCGCTCATGTTCGGTCCGCCGCCCGCCGGACTCGTCCTCACCGACGACGACCGCGCGGCAGCGGACACCACGTTCCGGCCCCTCGTCGACCGCGTGGCCGACGCGGTCGACGCCGGGCTGCTCACCGGCGACGTCGACCGGATCGCGTCGCACCTGTGGGTCGTCGCCCACGGGATGGTCGGACTCGAGCTGTCCGGCAGGGCCTTCCACGACGACGGCCCCGCCGACGCCCGCTACGACGAGGCGCTGACCCTGGCCGCCGCGCCGTTCCTCACGACGCGGTGACGCCCGACCGCACCGAGTCGTCGATGGTCGAGTTGATCCCGCCGACGCGGTAGGTGGCACCGCGGTGGTTGTCGGGGAGGCGGTCTCCCCGACCGAACAGCTTGTTGCGCAACGTGCCCGGCGCGTACCCGCGCTCGTAGCTGCCGCGCTTCTCCAGTTCGGGGACGACGTGCTCGACGACGTCGGCGAAGGTCCCCGGCGTGACCGCGTAGGCGAGGTTGAAGCCGTCGACGTCGGTCTCGGCGACCCACTCCTCCAGCTGCTGCGCGATCGAGGCGCCCGACCCGACGAGGACCGGTCCCATCCCACCGATCCCGCCCCAGGCGGCGATGTCGCGGACGGTCCACTCCTTGCCGTCGGGATCGGCTTGCGAGAACGCCGCCACCGCGGACTGGATCGCGTTGGACTCGACGTTGCCGATCGGCTCGTCGAGGTCGTAGGCGGACAGGTCGATGCCCATCCAGCCGGACATGAACACGAGCGCACCCTCGTCGCTGGCGTACGAGCGGTACTCGGCCGCCTTCGCCTGCGCGGCCCCCTCGGTGGCGTCGGTGATGATCGTCAGCAGCGTGTAGATCCGGGCGTCGTGGGCACCCCGACCGGCGGCGACGAGCTCGGCACGGATCTTCCCGACGACCGACCTCAGGATCTCCTTGGTGGGCGCCGCGACGAAGATCGCCTCGGCGTTGCCCGCGGCGAACGCCATGCCGCGCGGCGAGGCGCCGGCCTGGTAGATGACCGGCGACCGCTGCGGCGACGGCTCCGACACATGGATCCCGGGAACCGAGTAGTGCTCACCGCGGTGGCCGATGTGGTGGACCTTCGCCGGGTCGGCGAACACCCCCGCCTCGCGGTCGCGGCGGACGGCGTCGTCCTCCCACGATCCCTCCCACAGCTTGTAGAGCACCTCCAGGTACTCGTCGGCGTGGTCGTAGCGGGCGTCGTGCGCGAGCTGGTCGGTCTCGCCCATGTTCCGCGCGGCCGACGGCAGGTATCCGGTGACGACGTTCCAGCCGATCCGTCCCCTCGTCAGGTGGTCGAGGGTCGACATGCGGCGCGCGAACGGCACGGGGTGCTCGAACCCGGTGCCGGTGGTGATGCCGAACCCGAGGTTCTCGGTCGCGTGGGCCATGGCCGAGACCAGCAGCAGCGGGTCGTTCACGGGCGTCTGCGCACCCTGCCGGATGGCGGCCTCGTCGGTGCCGGCGTACACGTCGTAGGTGCCGAGGACGTCGGCGATGAACAGTCCGTCGAACCCGCCGGTCTCGAGCAGTCGCGCCAGCTCGACCCAGTAGTCGATGGTGGTGTAGTCCCACGACCGGTCCTGCGGGTGGCGCCACAGTCCGGGGGACTGATGGGCCACACAGTTCATGTCGAAGGCGTTGAAGCGGATGGGACGGCTCATCCTGCCAGCGAACCCGAGACGCCCACCGCCCGCGACGATTGCACCCACGGTGAGGCGAAGTGGTGGGGCGGCATCGGTACGGTGGGCGTCGTCGGAGAGGAGGTCGCGCCGCCCATGGGAACTCACGCACGTCACGGGTTGCTGACGGTGCGTGACGCGATCCGCGCCGACCCCGACCGCTTCGTCGACGACTTCTACACGCGGCTCTTCGCCGCCGACCCCGACCTGCGCGACCTGTTCCCGGTGACGATGGCCCACCAGCGTGCGGCGCTCTTCGGAGTGCTCGACCACGTACTGGAGTCGCTGCCCGACACCACCACTCATCCCCAGCTCGTCGAGACGCTGGCCCAGCTCGGGCGGGACCATCGCAAGTTCGGGGTGGTCGACAGTCACTACGACCTGTTCGGGCGCGCGCTCGCCGCCCAACTGCTCGCCGTGGCCGACCTCGACCCCGACGAGGAGGGCGGCGTCGCCACCGTGCAGACGACGTCCCTGGTGACCGGCGTGATGCGCGGGGCGGCGATGACGGCACCCGGTCCGCCGTCGTGGTCGGCGAAAGTGGTCGAGAAGTACCGGCTCACGCGTGATCTGGCGGTGGTGCGTCTGGTCGCCGACGACCCCGAGCACGTCGCCGAGGCGTTCGACGTCGGCCAGTACCTCGAGGTGTCCATCCCGCAGTGGCCGCGGGTGTGGCGGCACCTCTCACCCGCGATCCCGCCGAACCCGCACGGGGAGATCGAGTTTCACGTGCGGTCGGTGCCCGGCGGCAGCGTCAGCACGTCGATCGTCGCCGAGACCGCGGTGGGCGACACGTGGACCCTCGCGCAGAGCCACGGGACGCTGAGAGTCGACCCGGGGCGACCGACGCTGATGGTCGCCGGCGGCACCGGCATCGCGCCGCTGCGCGCGATCCTGCACGACCTCGCCCGACGCGTCGACGTCGCACCGACCCACCTGTTCTGGGGGACGCGCTACCCCGGCGAGCTGTACGACGCCCGACGCCTGCTGCACCTCGCCGCGGTCAACCCGTGGCTTTCGGTGACGCTCGTGTCGGAGACGGAGTCGGATCCCTGGTGGCTGGGCGACGCCGTCGACCTGGCCACCTTGCGGGCGGACCACCGCATCGGTCGACTCGCCGACGTCGTCGCTCCCGCCGACGACTGGTCGCAACGACAGGTGCTGCTCGCGGGCTCGTCGTCGATGATCGAGACGACCCGCCGTGCGCTCATCGTCGCGGGCGTGCCCGGTCGGCTCATCGACCACGACCCGGTCTGACCGTCGCGCGTCAGCCGTTCGCCGAGGGCTTGACCGCCGACGCCGCCGGCGAGGCGCCGCTGGCCGGAGGAACCGAGGTCGTCGTCGTGGTGTCCGGGGTCGTCGTCGTGACCGGCGGCGGTGTCGTCGTACGCGTCACCGTGCGCGGCGGCGGGGTGACCGTGACCGTCTGCTGCGGCGCCGGCGCCTCGGTCGGGGTGTCGGTGTCCTCGGCCTGTGTCGTGGTGGTCGTCGTGCTGCGCGGCGTCGACCTCGGGGTGCTCGGCGTCGAGGTCGTCGACGGCGTCGCGCTGGACGAGACCGTGCTGTTCGCCGGTGTCGGGGAGTCCTCCGCGTCGGCGACCAGGACCACCACGGCGACGACGATGGCCAGCACCAACGCCGCGAGCGCGGCACCGGCGAGGATGATCCACCGCGTCCGTGCCGAGCCCGACCGCAGTCGGGTCCGTCCGTGCAGGGCCGCACCGTGCGCGGCCGCGTAGGTCGGCGCCTCGGCGATCTGCACCGGCAGCTGCATCTCGTACTCGAGGGCCGCGGCGACGCCGGGCACCGACGCGCCCGGCCCGACCACGAACACGCCGGTCCGTCCGGCCTCGCTGACCGGGAGGAGCCGGAACGCCTCGGCGACGGTCGCGGCACCCGACGGCTCGGTCACCGGCTCCCGTTGCCCGCCGCCGGGCAGCTGGACGGCACCGACGACGGTCGCGGTCTCGGTGTCCACCGCCGCGATCGACAACTCGTTGAACGGGATCGCCTCGTCGGCGAGGTCGATGACGACGACCTGCCCGCGCTGATCCGACTGTGCGGCAGCGACGTTCGCGAACGCGAAGGGGGTGTCGGTGACGATGGTCCGTCGGTACCACTCGGGGTCGCCGGACTTCCCCGCGGTGACCGTGTTGTGGAGGGCGACCTGGATGCTCCGCTGGGCGCAGGCGACCGTGATGACCTCGACCTCGAACGGGACGGTCTCGACGAGCTGCGTGACGGCGTCGAGGACGGAGTCGGGGGTGGCGTCGACGAGGTCGGCGGTGTTGCGGGCGAGCACGTTGCCGGTCTCGGCCTCCATGATCACCGAGGCGACCTGCAGGTCGGTCACGGAGACGCCCAGCACCTGACTCACCGCGACTCACCTCCTTGCCGATCACGAATCGGGACCGACACTATCGGCCCGCGCGCCGGCCAGGGGAATCCGGCTCGCCGGTGTCCACCACTCCGAGGGGGTGTCGCGTCTACGCTCGGGCCCTGTGACCGACGATCGCCCGCCTGCCCGCCCGTCCCGGCCGCCGGTGTCCGTCGCGCCGATGCGCGAGCCGGTCGATCCGACCCGTCCCCGCCAGGTCGACGCCGCGATCGGGCTGTGGGCGGTGACCCTCGTCGGTCTCGTCGTGTCCGCCGTGTTGGTGGCATTGAAGCAGGACACCGTGCGGGCCACCCTGCGGCGATCCCTCACCGACAGCCACCCGACGACCTCGCAGGGTGACATCCGTGCCGCTGTCGACATCACGATGATCGGTGCCGGCGCGATCGTCGTCATCGTCCTGCTGCTGGTGATCTACGGATCGGTACGCATCCGCGAGCGGTTGGCCGGCTCACGGACGACCCTCACGACGATGGGCGTCCTCACCGCCGCCGGGTCGATCGGCTTCTGGACCGTCCTCTCCCCCGCCCGCGACGACGTCAGCCCCGCCCTGAACGTCCTGCCCTTCGCCGTCGCCGCCCTCGCGGTCGTCGCGACGGTGCTGATCTTCCTGCCACCGGTCTCTCGCTGGTTGGCCGCGGCGCCGAAGATCTGAGTCCGTTTCGCCCGCGGGATCGTCGATTCGCCCGCGATGTGACGGCTTCGCCACCCGAACCGAGATTCGCCACCCGGAGTTCGCGGGCGAACCCGCGGCGCGGTGGCGAACCCGCATCCACGGTGACGAAACTCTGCACGGAGCGGGTAGGCGCGGTCCATACGTTCACGCTGACTCTGTGACTGCAGAGTTTTGTCGATCCCTCGCGCGCTCTCGAGCCGTTCGCACGCTGCATGCGGCGTGCGAACGACGCGAGGCGGTGCGAACGACTGGCGAGCGTGCGAGGGCGGCCCGATTCGCCCGCGGTCTCGTGTCCTCGCACCCCGAGCCGGGTTCGCCACCGGGATCTCGCGGGCGAGCCCGACGCGCGGTGGCGAGGTGACGAACTAGCGGGGGAGTTCGGCGAGGACGCCTTCGGCGCTGCGCGCCGCGGCGTCGCAGGCGAGGGCGGTGGGCCGGTCGAGGAGGGGGTGGCGGGCGCGGGCGCGCCACATCCGGACGGCCTCGAGCGCCGCGGCGCGGATCGCGTCGTCGTCGCTGTCACCGGGGAGGCCGAGGCGGATGGCCGGGTCGATGCCCATCCCGCCGACGATGCGCGCCAGGTCGGCGAGATGCTCCTCGGGGAGATGGATCCGCCCCGACCGCAGCCGACCGAGCAGTCGCAGCTCGGCGAAGCCGTGCACGTCGGCGAGCATGCGCGCGGCGTCGTGACGCAGGTCCTGCGCCCCGGCCACCCGGCTGTCGGCGAGGATCCGCCCGACGGCGACGAGGGCCGAGTGGCTCTTCAGCTGCTCGGCGCGCTGACCGAACTGCACGTCGATCACCGACCGCAGTTCGTCCAGTCCGCTGCGCTCGACGAGTTCCGCGGCCAGCGTGGGCGAGTCGGGTGTGCCGAGCCGGATCAGGGTGACGGACAACCGGATCCCGAACATCCCGAACCGGTCCAACAGGCCGGCGCGCACCTCCGGTGGGACCGGCAACTGCGTTGCGGCCGAGGCGAACCGGTCCACCGACAGCATCGCCAGGTCGAGGTCGTCGGGCGCGACCCCGGCGAGCGCGACCAGCGCGCGGTACTCCACCTCGCGCATCGTGCGGGCCGCCAGTGCGACCAGCCCTGCGACGGGCACCACGGCCTGACACAGGCCGGTGCGTTCCAGCTCCCCCGCGAACCGGGCGGCGACATCGCGGGCAGACATCATCGCGTCCATGCGCCCGGCGCCGATCTCGTCGGCTCGTGAGACCACTCCGACGACACCGAGCGGCCCGGACTCCCGACCGATCGACTCGTTGATCCGGGCCAGCATCGTCGTGTCCGCCGCCGACAGCGTGCGCAGCAGGTAGACGACGGCGTCCGCACCCGACTCGGCGTCGTCGGGGGTGAGCATGTCGACGGTCTGCGCCGACACCTCCCGCGACAGCGACGCCGTGCCCGGCGTGTCGATGATCGTGGTGGTCCGCAGCGCCGACGCCGGCCAGGTGACGTCGAGGCGGGACACCCGGTCGGAGGTGAGGGTGCCGAAGTCGAACGTCAGGCGCCCGCCGGGGCGCAGCACCGGGATCGACGTCGTGCGGTTCTCGTCGTAGGTCGCTGTCACCGTCGGCGTCGCGCCCTGGCGGTACCAGGTGACCACGCGCGTGCATTCGGTCGCGTCGGTGGGCGCGATGTCCTGCCCCACGAGCGCGTTGAGCAGCGTGGACTTCCCCGCCTTGAGCGAGCCGGCGAGCGCGACACGCAGCGGCTCGTCGAGGCGGCGCGAGCACTCGAGGAGCCGCCCGTAGCAGTCCGGGTCATGCGCGTGCGCCTGCAGTGCCGCGTCGATCAGGGCGCGCGCTCGGTCGAGCGTCCTCACGCCTGCCATCGTGTCGGATCGGCGCTGTGTCGACCCGTCGGGGTGGTCGGGGGCGTCGCCACGGCCGGCGGGGCGGGCGGCGGGGTCGACGCCGGGGCGACGGCCGGGCGCACGGGTCCCGCGGCGACCTCGAGGCGGTCGGAGACAGTACGCAGGGCCGCGACCGCGCGGAGCTGTTGCTCGAGCTCGGCGGTGCGCGAGGCACGCAGCGAGTGCTCCGACTGCGCGGCCTCCTGCGCCGCACGCAGCGACTCGCTCACCGAGCGCGCGGCCTGGTCGGCGACGTCGACGAAGTGGTCGCGCAGCGCACGCTGGACGTGCCGCAGGCGATCCCGGGACTCCTTGCCGACCTGGAAGCTGACGTCGTCGGTGAACGCGTGGATGGCCTGTTTGGCCTTGATGCGGCGCTGGTCGACCCGGGCGCCCTTGTCGTCGCGGTAGGCCTTCGAGCCGAGCAGCACACCCGCACCGACCGAGATCGGGTTGATCAGGGCGAGACCCATCAGCGTCGTGATGAGACCGAACATGAGCACGCCGCCGTACGACCCGCGCAGTCCGATGAGTGCTTTCTGCCCGATGCCGAGGCGGCCCGACTCGAGGTCGGCGAGTTCGGTGACCGGCTCGAAGACGCCGTCGATGTCGGCGATGTCGAGGTCGGGCAGCGCGGTCTTCGCCGTCTCCGCGAAGTGTTCGGCGACGCGGTCCGCCAGCCACACCGACTGCTCGTGCGCCCACACGAAGTTGTCGCCGACCGCGGTGGCGATCTGGTCGGCCAACCACTCCGAGAGCTGCGCCCAGTCCTTGCCCGGATCGCCCTCGTCGACGGCCTTCTCGGCCTCGCGGGTGACGGCGCGAAGCCGGTCACGCAGGTCGTGTTCGACGTCGCCGGCGAGGTCGGCGATGCCGTCGGCGAGGGTCTGCTGCCAGCGCGACGACTTCTGCTGCATCTCCTCGGCCGCGGTCTGCGCACGTCGGAGACCCTCGAGTGCGGCCGCGGCCGTCTCGGGGTCGCGGAGCGCGGCGAGTTCGCTGCCGAGGGTCAGCGCGAGGTGTTCCGACACCGACCGCAGGTCGAGCGCGACCGACGCACGGGTGGTCTGCTCGGCGTGCGCGACGACGCGGTCCCGCAGGAAGCCGTACAGGTCGGTGAAACCCGACTCGGCCATCAGACCGGCGTCGTTGCGCCGGATCGCATGTGTCCGCAGCACCGAGCTGATCGGCAACAGTGGGACGTCGATGCCCTCGCGCTGCAGGTGCGCGCGGTCGGCCTCGACGATGCGTCGCCAGTGCGGGTACAGATCGGTCTTCGAGACCAGGCACGCGACCGTCGGGCAGAGGGCGGTCACCTGCTTGAGAAACTGAATCTCCGGCTCGGTGAACTCCTGGCTGGCGTCGGACACGACCAGCACGGCGTCCGCCGACGGGATCAGTCCCAGCGTGGACGCGGCGTGCGGGTTCCCGTGGCCGCCGACGCCCGGCGTGTCGACGAGGACGAGCCCGTCGGCGAGCAGCGGGTTGGGCACGGACACCTCGAGCCGGACGACCGACCGGCCCTCCGCGTACGGGGTGTCAGGGGTGATGCCGCGGATCGCGTCGATCGGGATGTCCACCTGCACCGGCTCGTTGCTGCCGGGGTCGTCGAGGACGAGGTGCGCCGACGCGGTCTGCGCGTGCTGCACCAGCGTCGGCACGGCCGTGGTCTCGTCGTCGCCGACGGAGCAGACCTCGATGTCGAGCAGGGAGTTCACGAACTGGCTCTTGCCCTGTTTGAGCTGTCCGACGACGACGATCCGCAGGCGCGGGTCGATGATCCGGGTCCGCGCGCCGTCGAGGCGGGCGACGAGGTCCTCCCGCTCGAGACCGGCGGCGACGTCGGCCATCTGCCGCAGCAACTCGTCCAGCTGCCTGCTCGCCGACTGGTCGGCCCCGGCCGGACCCTGCGGTCCGGGGAACTGCTGCGGCGGGGTCGCGGGACCCGTGGCGGCGGGGAGCGGAGCGTGGGGCGGGGGCGTCGGCTGCATGGTGGGGGTGGCGGGGTCCTGTCTGTGTCGTCACGGGCGTCACCGGGGTCGGAGACCACACCGGCCCCGCACGCTCAGCGTACGGGGCCGATGCCGTCACAGGGCCTCGAGACGGCAGTTCGGGGCAACCGTCGTCGCGGCCGTGACCGGCTCTGTGGGGCCGGACCCGACGGGCGTCGCGTCCGGCCGGAGGGGATCAGCCGTGGCCGATGTCCGTGTGGTGGGTGCCGGCCGACGGGTCGACGTGGCCGCCGCCGGTCAGGCCGCCGGTCACGTCGCCGAGACCGCCCTGCAGACCGCTCGTCAGGCCGTTGTGCAGCCCGCTGGAGAGGTCCGACCCGCCCGAGGTCCCGCCGAACGTGCTGTCGGGGTTCAGGCCCGACCAGCCGCTGTGCGACGAGGTCGAGGTGTCCGGGAACGGGTTGCTGTGCTGGGTGGTGGCAGCGGGGTCACCCGACGTCGCCGACGGCGCGACCGCGTTGGTGCCGGCACCGGTGCCCGGCAGGACGCTGAAGTCCGGACCGGAGCCCGAGGGTCCGACGAGGTGGGGTCCCGATCCCGACGGTCCGATGATGTTCGGTCCGGAGCCCGAGGGCCCGATGATGTCCGGGCCGGAACCCGACGGGCCGATGATGTTCGGACCGTGGAACTCGGGACCCACGATGTTGGGGCCGGTGAAGACCGGTCCGATCACGTTCGGGCCGTTGAACACCGGGCCGACGATGTCGGGGCCGCTGAACACCGGGCCGATGATGTCGGGGCCGCTGAGCACCGGGCCGATGATGTCCGGGCCGTTCACGATCGGGCCGACGATGTCGCCGCCGGACGGCAGCTCCGGGGTCAGTCCGCCGATGAGGCCGCCGAGGGCACCACCGAGGTCGGGGACACCCGGCGTCGGGATGGTCGGTGCCGGCAGGTCGGGCAGACCGAGACCGGGCAGGCCGGGCAGCCCACCCAGATCGGGCAGACCCAGGTTCGGCAGCGCGCCGCCCAGATCCGGCAGACCGAGCACCGGCGCGCCGGAGATGGCACCGGACAGTGCCGCACCCAGCTGCGCGCCGAGCTGGCCGTCGACCGCGAGGGCGTTGGTCACGGTGCCGGCGAGCGCCGCACCGAGTCCGGCACCCGCGCCGAGCTGCGCGATGAGCTGCGACCCACCGTCGGCGACGATCGCGCCGCCGAGGACCGCGCCCAGGCCGGCACCGACCGCACCCGCGATGGGTCCGCCGGCCGACAGTGCCGCCGAGAGCGCGCCACCGATGCCCGCGGCACCGCCGAGCGATCCGGGATCGAGGGCGAGCGCGCCACCGAGGGCTGCGCCGAGCTGACCGGTCAGGGCCGGGTCGACGTCCAGGGCGCCGGTCAGGCCGGAGGCGATCTGACCGCCCAGCGCGACGGGGTCGATCGCACCGCCGACACCGAGCGCGCCGCCGAGGTCGAGTCCGCCGGCCGCCAGGCCGCCCAGAGCCGCACCGAGCTGGCCGGCGACGTCTCCGCCCGCCGCCAGCGACGACCCGAGGGCCGCCGACAGCGTGGTCTGCAGTCCGGCACCGGCTCCGAGGACACCGCCGAGCGCTGCACCGAGGTCGGCGGCGCCGAGGCCGCCCGCCGCGAGAGCACCGGTCAGCGCGGCGCCGATGTCCGGGATTCCCAGTCCACCGGCGAGCCCGAGGGCCCCGCCGAGACCGCCCGCCAGTCCGCCACCGAGGCCCACCCCGGCGCCGAGGCCGGTCGCGGCACCGAGGACGGTGGTCAGGGCGCCGGACAGGTCGGCACCGCCGGCGAGCAGGCCCGCCAGCTGAGCGCCGAGCGCACCCGACAGCCCGGAACCGAGGACGGCGCCGAGCGACGCGCCCAGGCCGGCCGCGAGCGGTCCGCCCGCAGCCAGTGCGCCCGAGAGGACGGTGGTGAGGTCGCTGCTCGCCGACAGCAGGGTCGTGGGGTCCAGACTGCCGGCGAGCAGCGAGTTCAAGGAGGCGCCGAGGGCGCCGATCGCGGTGCCGTCGATGCCGAGGGCGGCTCCGAGGCCGGTGGCGAGGGTGCCACCGAGGTTCGCGACGATGGTCGGGTCGATCACGACGGTGCTGCCGAGTCCGGCGGCCACACCGAGGACCGGCGCGAGAGCGGCACCGAGGCCCGCGGCGAGCGATCCGCCACCTGCGAGGGCCGTCCCGAGCGCTCCGGACAGCTGCCCGCTCAGGCCGCCGTTCAACAGCGCAGCGAGATTCGTGTCGAACACGCCACCCGCGCCCAACGCCGCGGTCAACGCGCCACCCAGGTCGGCCGCGAGTCCGGTCACCGCGCCGAGGCCCAGACCACCGTCGAGGCCCAACGCACCGCCGAGAACGGTGGCCAGTGCACCCTGCAGTCCGACTCCGCCGGCGAGCAGGCCCGCCAGCTGAGCACCGAGGGCGCCGTTCAGGGCGGCCCCCAGGGCGGTGCCGAGCGACGCACCGAGGTCACCGGCGACGGTCCCGCCGGCACCCAGGGTCCCGGCGAGGATCGCGCCGAGGTCGGTCGAGCCCGCGAGCACACCCGCGAGGTCGAGTCCGCCACCGAGGGCACCGTCGAGCGCGGCACCGAGCTGGGTGACGATCGCGCCGTCCAATCCGAGCGCCCCACCCAGGGCAGCGGCGAGGGCGCCACCGGCACCGAGCGCACCGCCCAGGCCGCCACCGGCCGCGACCAGTGCCGTGAGCGCGCCACCGAGAGTCGCGCCGAGCTGGCCGGCGACGGCGCCGCCCGCAGTGAGCGACGACCCGAGGGCCGCCGACAGCGTGGACTGCAGTCCGGCTCCGGCGTCGAGGACACCGCCGAGCGCGGCGGTGAGGTCGGCGGCGCCCAGTCCGCCACCCGCGAGCGCAGCGGTCAGAGCCGCGCCGAGGTCGGGGAGGCCGAGGGCCCCACCGAGCCCCAGTCCGGCACCGAGGCCGGTCGCCGCGCCCAGCACCGTGGTCAGGGCGGTCGAGAGGTCCGCGCCGCCGGCGAGCAAGCCCGCCAGCTGGGCGCCGAGCGCACCCGACAGTCCGGCACCGAGGACGGCGCCGAGCGACGCGCCCAGGCCGGCCGCGAGCGGTCCGCCCGCGGCGAGCGCCCCGGACAGGATCGCGGTGAGATCGCTGCTCGCCGACAGCAGGGTCGTGGGGTCCAGACTGCCGGCGAGCAGCGAGTTCAAGGAGGCGCCGAGGGCGCCGATCACGGTGCCGTCGACGCCGAGCGCGGCGCCGAGGCCGGCGGCGAGGGTGCCACCGAGGTTCGCGGCGACGGTCGGGTCGACCACGACGACGCCGCCGAGTCCGGCGGCCACACCGAGGACCGGGGCCAGCGCGGCGCCGAGGCCCGCGGCCACCGACCCGCCGCCGGCGAGCGCAGCGCCGAGAGCCGTCGACAGCTGGCCGGCCAGGCCACCGTTCAGCAGCGCACCCAGGTCGGCGCCGAGGACGCCACCGGCGCCCAGGGCGGCGCTCAACGCTCCGCTCAGGTCGGCCGCGAGACCGGTCGCGGCACCGAGGCCGAGGACGCCGTCGAAGACGGTCGCGAGCGCACCCTGCAGTCCGACGCCGCCGGCGAGCAGACCCGCCAGCTGGGCACCGAGACCACCGGTCAGGGCGGCCCCCAATGCCGTCCCGAGCGACGCACCGAGACCCGCGGCCACGGTTCCGCCGGCGCCCAGGGCACCGGCGAGGATCGCGCCGAGGTTCGTCGTCCCGGCGAGCACACCCGCGAGGTCGAGTCCGCCTCCGAGGGCGGTGGTCAGCGCGGCACCCAGCTGGGTGACGATCGCGCCGTCCAGTCCGAGCGCGCCGCCGAGCGCGGCCGCGAGCTGGCCACCGAGGCCCAGCGCACCGCCGAGACCCGCGGTCAGCGCGCCACCCGCGCCGACGAGTGCCGTCAGCGTGCCGCCCAGCGCGGCGCCGAGGTCGGCACCGATGACGCCACCGGCGGCGAGGACACCGCCGAGGGCGGTGGCGAGCTGCGTGGACAGCGTGGAGTCGAGCACGGCGGACAGGGTTGCCGGCAGGACGCCGCCGGCGGAGAGCACCGCGGCGAGCGAGCCGCCCAGCAGTGCGGAGAGGTCGCCGGTCACGGTGCCGAGCAGCGCGGCGCCCGCACCCAGGTCCAGGGCACCACCGAGCACGGTCCCGAGCGCGGCGCCCAGGCCCACGCCGCCGGCGAGGAGGCCGGCGAGCTGGGCGCCGAGGGCGCCGGTCAGGGCTGCGCCGCCACCGAGGGCGACGCCGAGGACGCTGCCGAGCGCGAGTCCGAGGTTGCCGGCGACACCGCCGCCGGCCGCGAGGACACCCGACAGCGCCGTGCCGAGTGCGAGGCCGAGATCGCCACCCCCGGCGAGGATCGCCGCCAGATCGAGTCCGCCGGCGGCCGAGAGCGCGGCGTCGAGGGCACCGGCGAGGGCGGCGGTGACGCCGCCACCGAGGCCCAGCGCGCCGGTGAGGGCGGCCGACAGGGCGCCGCCGGCACCGAGGACGCCCGCGAGGTCCAGGGCTCCGCCGAGTCCGGCGACCGCGCCGAGGGTGGCACCGAGAGCGAGCCCGAGGTCGCCCGCCAGGGCACCGCCGGCGGCGAGGACCCCGCCGAGAGCGGTCTGGAGGGTGGCGGTGAGGTCACCGGCGAGACCGGCGATCACCGAGGCGTCGAGCAACCCGGCCAGGGTCCCCGCGAGCCCGCCGGTGACACCGAGAGCCGCACCGAGCGCGCCGGAGAGTCCGGCGACGACGCCCGCTCCCAGGTCGGCACCGACACCGAGTGCGCCGCCGAGCACGGCGGCCAGCGAGCCACCGAGGCCGAGGCCTCCGGCCAGCGCGGCCGCGAGGTCGGCGGTCAGGGCGCCACCGGCACCGAGGACGCCACCGAGGGCGACGCCGAGAGCTGCGCCCGCGTTCGCCGCGAGCGCACCACCGACACCGAGGGCGCCACCGAGCGCGGCTCCGACCGTCGCGGCGCCGCTGCCGGCGATGACCGCACCGATGCCGCCGGCGGCGTCGACGGCGGCGTTGATGGTCCCGGCGAGCTGCGCGCCGAGTCCGGCGGCGAGACCGAGGCCACCGGTGAAGACCCCGGCGACGGTCGCGCCGAGATCGAGGAGTCCGTCGATGCCGAGGACCGCGGCGATGTCCCCGCCGAGGGCCAGGACCGCGTCGACGAACGCGCCGAAGGCCGCACCCAGGCCGAGCGCGATGTCGCCGCCCAGCTGCACGGCGCCGGCGAGCGCGGCGGCCAGGACCGCCGAGAGCTGCGCGCCCAGGGCCAGGTCACCCAGGCCGACCCCGACGTTGCCCAGGCCGAGGCCGATCAGGTTGGAGAGGTTGAGGTCGACGAGGTTGCCGAGGTTGATCCCGCCGAGAGTGAGCCCGCCGATGCCGAGTCCGATGTCGCCCAGGGTGAGCGACGGGAAGGCGATGCCGCTGAGGTTGATGCCCCCGAGCCCGCCCAGGTTGATGCCCCCGAGACCGCCGATGTTGATGCCACCGAGTCCGCCGAGGTTGATGCCACCGAGGCTGAACCCGCCGAGCGAGATGCCGCCCAGGCCGATCCCGCCGACGGCGACACCGCCACCGATCCCGCCGATGCCGCCACCGATGCCGCCCAGGCCGCCGCCGATCCCGCCCGCCGCGGGGATCGCCCCGGCGTTGACGATCTGGGGCAGTCGGGAGCCACCCGGGAACAGACCCGAGTCGGCCACGAGCGGCGCGGCTGCGGCGATGTCGGCATGGCACAGGTTGCTCAGGCCGGCGTTGTTCAGCGCGCACTGGGGGTCCGCCATGTATGCGGCGGCCGCCTTGTCATCGCGCAGCAGGTTCAGGATGAAGTCGAGAACTGCGTTCGTGGGCATCGGGACTCCTCAAGATGTTGGGGCCCGCTCCCCGAGGGGGGGAGGTGGGGAGTGGGCTCCGTGGGGTGTGACTCCGGCGTACCGGGGGGATGGACCACCGGTGTCGAGAGATGACGCTAGGTCCGCCGGGGGTCACCGGGGAACGGGGACGATCCCCCTTCGTCGGGGGTGGGGGGCGTTAGGGGATCCCCGGGGGCCGTTAGGGGGATGGGGGATCGACCCGACTTTCCCCGTCACAGCGATGACGTGGGGTAACGAACGGGTGTTTGATGACGACAACGCCTGCGACGCCAACCGCAAGAGGAGCAGCGCCCATGCCCACCGCACTCGGGATCACCGTCGGGACCACAACGTCGGTCGCCGTCAGCACCACCCCGTCGGGCACCTACGACGCCCTGGTCCGCCGGACCGCGCTCGAGGTCGCCCCCGGCCGGGAGCCGGCGCTGGCCACGGCGGGCTCCGCCGGCACCGCATCCACGCTGGACGGCTTCACGGCCCGCGTCGGCGATCCCGTCGCGCTGGTCGCCGACGACGGCCGCCAGTTCAGCGGCGAGGACCTTTACGCCATCGCTCTCGCCGGGATCGTCGCCGAGACGGGTGTCGACCCGGACGCCGTCGTCGTCGCGTGCCCCAACGGGTGGCAGGCCTACACGGTCGACGCCCTGCGCGCCGCCGCCGACGCCCACGGACTCCCCGACCTGACCGTCGTGCCCGAGGCGATCGCCGCGGTCGCCGCCGCCGAGGCCATGCGCGGGGAGGTGTTCACCGCCCCCGCTGCCTCGCACGGCGCCCACTCGGCGCCGTCGGCCGACGAGTCGCCGTCGGGTTCCGGTCTCGTGGCCGTCTACGACCTCGGCGGGTCGTCGCTCGACATCACGCTCGTCCGCACCGGTGAGGCGTCGCAGGTGTTGGGTCGGCCGCAGCACTCCGACGACATCAGCGGTGCCGCGTTCGACCAGCTCCTGCTCGCGCACGTCATGGACTCCGTCGACGCGGCCGACTCCACGGACCCGTTCGATCCCGCGACGATCGCCGCTCTCGAGCAGCTGCGTGAGCGGTGCGCCCGGGCGAAGGAGGCACTGTCCTCGGAGACCGACACCGTCGTCAGCGTCGACCTCCCGGGGGTCCACACCGACATCCGTCTGGTCCGCGACGAGGTCGAGGACCTGCTGCGCGAGCCGATCCTGGCGTCGCTGACGCTGCTCCGCGAGACCGTCGCGGCCGGCGGCCACACGCTGCGCGACCTGTCGGCGGTCGTGTTGACCGGCGGCGGCGCAGCCATCCCGCTCATCAGCGAGGTCCTGTCGGGTGCGTTGCGTGTGCCCGTCGTCGCCGACGCGGACCCGACGACCACGTCGGCGTTCGGGGCGGCGGTGCTGGCGTCCGAGATCGCGTCCGCCTCTGCCGCGCTCGACGCGATGCCCGCGAACGCCGCGGCGGCCACCTCCGAGCTCGCGGCCGCGCGCTCGGCCCGCGTCGCACCCGCACCGCGGACCACCGTCGTCGAGAAGACCACCATGGGTCGCACCAAGCGGCTCGCCATCATCGGTGGCGCGGCCGTCGCCATCGCGGCGCTGACCGCAGGGGGCCTGTCGTTGGGCACCGCCCTGACCCAGGAGCCCGCGAGTTCGACGACCACACCGTCGACCCCGTCCACCGCGCCCTCGGCCTCGACGGGCGCACCCGCCGCGTCCGGTGCGCCCTCGGCCGCGAACCCCACCGGCGCGGCCGGGCAAAGCGGTTCGACCGCGGGCCGACAGGCTCCGCAGCAGAGCTCCGGATCCGGCTCGACCGGTTCCGGTGGCGCCGCGACCGGCGGCGGCGCCCAGTCCGGCGGTGGCGGTTCGCAGGCCGGGTCGGGATCGACCGGTGGTGGCACCTCCACCGGCGGTGGCACGTCGTCCGGCGGGACCTCGTCGGGTGGCGGCACCAGCAGCGGTGGCGGGACCGCCTCCGGCGGTGGGACATCCTCCGGCGGTGGCACCGGTGGCAGCTACACCCCGCCGGAGACCGGTGGTGGCGTGAAGCTCCCGACCGTCCCGACCTACACCTACACACCGCCGAACCTCGGCGGCGTCACCAACGTGCCCGGCGCCATCGTCGGGGGCGCCCGCGACACGGTCGGCGGGGTCGGGAGCGCGGTCGGCGGGTTGCTCGGCCAGTGACGACGGCCGGTCTGCGTCCACCGGCGCCGGACCTCGCCGGCATGCCCGACGCACGGTCGCTCGTCGTCGACGCGACCGCGTCGGCGGGACATCCCTGCGCCTACGGCGTCTTCGGTGTGGCCGGCTCGGGCACCTCCGCGGTGATCACCGCGGTCGCGACGGCCGCCGCCGGCGACGACCCGTCGCGACTGGTCCGGGGCCTGCCCGCGGATCCCGATGCGGGCAGCGTCGCCGTCGTCGACGACGTCCACACGCTGGACGACGCGTCCCTGCTCCGTCTCGCGAACCTGGTGTCGCGCAGCGACATCACGGTGGTGGTCGGCGGTCGGGCCCTCGACCACCGGCGCCCGCTGCACGAACTCCTCGGCGCGATCGCGGCTCGCGGCCGCGTCGTCTTCCTCGCGCCGTTGACGACGCCCGGCGTCGTGGAACGATCCCGTCGTCGCCTGCTCACCGGTGCCGCCGCGGCGGTCGTCCGCGCATCGGGCGGGAACCGCGCCGCCGTCGACGCGGGCCTCGCGGCGGTCGCGGCACATCCGGACGAGACCGACCAGCGCGTCCTCGCCGACCTCGCCACCGCCGCGATCGGGGCACGCCACCACCAGACCCTGCGACGCCTCGACCGCCAGGTGTTGCGCACCCTCGCTATCGCGGGGGCAGGCGCCACGCTCGACCCGGACACCGTCGCGGCGATCTGCGAGGTCGACGACGACACGGCGCGATCGCTGATCGACGCCGCACGCGCGTCGGGGTTCCTCGGCGACTCCGACGGCTTCCTCGCCGCCGCGGTGTCCCCTCTGGCCGCCGTCGTCGGCGCACATCAGATCACCGCGGTCCGTGAGGCGGTCGTGCGGATCCGGTTGGCGCACGACACCCTCACCGTCGACGGGGCGATCGCCGCCGCGCAGTCGGGTATCAGCCATCCCGAGCTGGCGGCCCTGCTCGTCGACGCCGCCCGCGACGCGACCGGACATCGGCGCATGGCGGTGTGGTCGGCCGCACGCGCGGCCGGCGCGCCCCACGCGGTCGTGGATCCCGAACTCGCCCGTGCCGCCCTGGAGACCGACGACCTGACCGTCGCCACCCGTGTCGCCGACGAGTCGCTCGCCTCCACCGACGACGGCGTCGTCGCGCTGGGGGTGCGGATCGGTGCGGCGGTCGCCGCCCGACGCGGGACGTACTCGCGTGCCGCGCAACTGTTCCGATGGCTGGGTGCCGACCGCGCCGGGTCGCAGGCCGCGGTCGGGGTGGTCGCGTTGCTCGCTGCGGGGGACCGCACCGCCGCGGCGGAGTTCGCCGCCGCGGCCCGCTCGGCCCCGCCGACCACCGACAACGCCGCGGACTCGCTCCTGGCCGAGGGCGTCGTCGCATCGCTCGAGGCGACCGCCGCGACCGCCGTCGGATCGGTGCTGCGATCGATGTCGCTGCGCTCGGACGCGGGCATCACCGTGGAGGACGCCGCCGACGTCGCGGTGCTCCTGCACATCCACAGCGGCGACCTCCGCGGAGCACGGTCCGTCGTGGACCGCGCGGGTCTCGATCGCCCGACCCCGTCCGTCCGGTCCCGACTGCTCGAGGCGTGGATCGCCATGGCCGGCGGCGACCTGGCCGACGCCGCGGACATCGTCGGTGCCGTCACGCCGGTCCATCACCGCGATCTCCTGCTGGCCCACGCTCTCGCGGTCGGCGTCGCGCGCCGACGCGGCGACACCGGGACGCTCGGCGCCGCGTGGCGGGCAGCGCAGACGACGGTCGCCGAGGCCGAGGTCGACCTGTTCGCCCTGCTCCCCCTGGGCGAGTTGTGGCTCGCCGCAGTACGTGTCGGCGACGCCGGTCGCATGAGCCATCTCGTCGACGAGGTCGGCCGCCTGCTCGGCGCGCTCGACGACCCGCCCGTCTGGGCGACCGCATGGCACTGGTTCGGGGTGCAGGCGGCCATCCTCGGCGACCGACCCGACGCGCTCGTCCCGCATGCGCGCGCCCTCGGTGTCGCCGCGGAGAGCACTCCCTACGCCGCCGTGCTCGCCCGCGCGGGCCGTGTGTGGCTGCGCGTCCTGCAGGGCGACGACGTCCCGGACGCCCCACCCCTGTCGGAGAACCAGATCCACACCGCCGCGACGGAGCTGCAGGTGTGGGGACACGCCTTCGACGGGGCCCGACTGGCCGCGGAGGGCGCGCTGCGCATCGGGGACACCCGCGCGGCGACGGCGCTGCTGCAGACCGCCCGCACCATCGGGACCGCCGGACCGGCCGCCGACGGTGGTCAGGGTGGCTCCGCACTGTCCGAGCGTGAAGCCGAGGTCGCCGAGCGACTCGTCCTCGGCGAGACCTACCGTGAGATCGGTGCGGCCCTGTTCATCTCGGCGAAGACGGTCGAGCACCACGTCGCCCGCATCCGGCGACGTCTGGGCGCGCAGTCGCGATCGGAGCTGCTGTCCATGTTGCGCGCGGCCGGCTACGGCTCTGCGTCGGACTGATCCACGATCTGGAACACTCGGCAAGCATTCTGTAAGGTCGGATTTCTAGCCGCAAACCTGCGGGGAATCCCTTCCACGCGGCGTTCCTGATGCAAGCTCCGGGCGCCCTCAGCTTGTCCACGACAGCGCCTTCGCGCGCAGAGGCCGGACCGGTTGTCACCCCCTCCGGAGCCGCGCCGTCCTGATGCGGTCAGACGGCCCGCGCACATCACCCAGGACATTCCCGTGGACACTTCACCGCGGCCGCTACACACCGACGAGATCGACGCGCGGGCAGTACGCGACGTCATCGACAACGGCGGACCGGCCATCGCCTACCAGCCGATCCGCCGATGTTCCGACGAGGTCGTCGTCGGGTACGAGGCCCTCTCGCGATTCGATCACGGTGGCCCGCCCGACGCCTGGTTCCGAGCCGCTGCCGAGCTCGGCCTCTCCCCGACCCTCGAGGCCGCGGCCATCGGCCGGGCGCTGGCCGAGACCGCGGGACTCCCGGCGGAGGTGTTCGTGTGCGTCAACGTGTCCCCGGGGTCACTTCTCGCCCCGGAGGTCCGCGAATGCTTCGCGAACAACCCGGGCCGATCGGTCATCGTCGAGATCACGGAGGGAACGGCCGTGGAGGTCGGTGATGCGGTGCACATGGCGCTGATCGAACTGAGGAGCGCATCGCTGCGCGTTGCTCTCGACGACGTGGGGACCGGCCACGCCGGACTCCGGCAGATCCTCACGGTGCAGCCCGATCTCATCAAGCTCGACGCGACGTTCGCGCGCGGTATCGAAGCCGACCCCGTCCGACAGGCGATCGCGCGCGCGATGGTCGGCTTCGCGCGGGAGACTGGCACGCTGTGTTCGTTCGAGGGGGTGGAGACCGAGGCAGAACTCGCAGGCATCGTCGAGTGTGGCGGCGAACTGGCACAGGGGTTTCTCTTGGGACGCCCGGGCCCTCTGCCCGACGAGTTCGCGAAGATCTAGCTGTCCGTGCGTCTCCGGCGCGGCTGCCAGACGACGAGCGCGCTCGTCCGGGGCACGGGCACCAGTTCCCCACCGTGGCGACGACGCGTGTCGGACCGCGCGGCGGCGAGCTCGGCCTCGAGTTCGCGGACCCGCGCCGACAGCGCGTCGACGTGGTTGGTCAGGTCGATGATGCGTTTGATGCCCTCGAGGTTGACGCCCTCGTCCTGCGAGAGTCGTTGCACCTCACGGAGCAGGTCGACGTCGCGCTGCGAGTAGCGGCGTCCGCCACCGGCCGCGCGCTGGGGACGCACGAGGCCGAGGCGGTCGTAGGTGCGCAGGGTCTGCGCGTGCATGCCCGCGAGTTCGGCCGCCACCGAGATCATGAACGTGGCACCGTCCGTGGGCCGTTCGTCACGGTTCTTGCCCGGCATCACTGATCACCCCATCCCTCCCGTGGGCGGAACCCGTCGGCGCGTTCGGCGTCGGCGTACTCCCGCAGTTTCGCCAGCGCCTCGGGTCCGAGGGAGCTCGGCACGGCGACCTTCACGGTCACGAACAGGTCCCCGGCCCCGCCCGACCGCTTCGGCACGCCGCGACCGCGCACGCGCAGGGTCCGGCCGTCGGCGGTGTTCGGCGGGATCTTCAGACCCACGGTGCCGTCGAGTGTCGGCACGGACACCGTCGCGCCCAACATGATCTCGCCGAAGCTGACCGGCAGCTCGACCTTGAGGTCGTTGCCCGACCGGGTGAACACCGGGTCCGGGCTGACGTGCACGGTGACGTAGAGATCGCCGGACGGTGCACCGCGCAGACCGGCCTCACCCTGTCCGGCCAGGCGGATGCGCTGGCCGTCCTCGACGCCGACCGGGATCCGCACGTTGATCGTGCGGGTCCGCACGGTGACGCCGTTGCCGGCGCAGTCCGGGCACGGCTCGTCGATCTTCGACCCGGTGCCCTGGCAGTCCTGGCAGGGTTCGCTGAAACCGAAGTGACCCTGGTTGCGGCTGACGACGCCGGCGCCGTTGCAGGTCGGACAGACCCGTGGGCTGGTGCCCGGCTTGGCGCCGCTGCCGTGGCAGGTGGTGCAGGGCGACGGGGACGTCAGCGACAGCGACACCGTCGTGCCGCGGGCCGCGTCCCGGAAGGCGAGCGTCGTCTCGGCTTCGAGGTCGTTGCCGCGCTTGGGGCGCGTCGACGTGCGCGGCGCGCGGTTGAAGAGGCCGCCGAACAGGTCGCCGATGTCGGCGCCGCCACCGGCACCGCCGCCCCCGAAGAGGTCGCTGACGTCGAAACCGCCGCCACCGAAGTCGGTGGTGCGGGTGTATCCGCCCGGGAAGCCGTTCGCGCCGCCGTTGCCGCGGAAGGCCCCGCCGGCGAACATGCGCCGGGTCTCGTCGTACTCCCTGCGCTTGGCGGGGTCGCCCAGGACGCTGTGCGCCTCCGAGACGCGCTTGAACCGTGCCTCGGCGGCCGCGTCACCCGGATTGGCGTCGGGGTGGAGCTCACGCGCGAGTTTGCGGTAGGCCTTCTTGATCTCGTCGGCCGAGGCGTCCGAAGCGACGCCCAGGTCCTTGTAGAAGTCCTGTTCCAACCATTCCCGTTGGGGAGCCATCGGGCGTCACCTCCTTGTCTGTGTGGATCGAAGTCTGTGTGGATCGAAATCGTGGGTGTCGGTGCCGGGTCGGCACCGATCGCGCCGACCCCGTGCCGACCTCCGCCATTGTCGCAGGCAGACGGTCGTCACGGGGTCGGCGTCGTGTCGTGTCAGGACGCGTCGGTGACGGTCACCATCGCGGTCCGCAGCAGGCGCTCGCCGAGGCGGTAACCCTGGCGGTACACCTGGCCGATCACCGGCTCGGCACCGTCGCCGTCGTGCTGGACGGCCTCGTGCAGAGCGGGATCGAACGCGTCGCCCTCGGAACCGAAGGCGGTGAGGCCCTGGCTCTTCAGGGTGTCGGCGATCTTGTCGGCCACACCCTTCAGCGGCCCCGACTCGAGGTCACCGTGCGCGCGGGCCCGGTCGAGGTCGTCGAGCACCGGGAGCAGCGCGCTGATGAGCGTGGCCTTCCCCGTCTCGACGGCACCCTGCCGTTCACGGTCGGCGCGGCGCCGGTAGTTGGCGTACTCGGCTTGCAGACGCTGCAGGTCGGCCAACAACTCGGCCTCCTTCTCCGACTGCACGGCAGCGGGATCCGCCTCGGTCGCCGCGGCGTCCGCCCCGACGGCCTCGTCGGCTCCGTCTGGGTCGACGGTCACGTCACCGTCCGCGGTGTCCGGGGTCCGACCCGGGTCCACGTCCGTGGGGACGTCGGCGGCCGCGTCGGCCCGCACCTCCCCCGTCTCGGGGTCGATGCGGCGCCGATCGGTCACGGTCACCGGCTCCTCGGGCGTGCCCGGTCCCTGTCCGGTCACTTCTTCTCACCGTCGTCGGACTCGTCCACGACCTCCGCGTCGACGACGTCGTCGGCGCCACCCGCGGACGGACCGCCCTGGGCCGCACCGGCATCCGCCGAGGCGTTGGCGTAGATCGCCTGCCCGAGGGCCTGCGACTCGGTCGACAGCTTCTCCACCGCGGTCTTGATCGCGGCGAGGTCGGTGCCCTTGAGCGCCTCGTTCGCCTCGGAGATGGCGGACTCCACCTTCTGCTTCGCCTCGGCCGGGACCTTGTCCTCGTTCTCCTTGAGGAACTTCTCCGTCTGGTTGACCAGCGACTCCGCCTGGTTGCGGGTCTCGGCCTCCTCGCGGCGCTTGCGGTCCTCGTCTGCGTGGGCCTCGGCGTCCTTGATCATCCGGTCGATCTCGTCCTTGCTCAGGCCCGAGCCGTCCTGGATGCGGATCGTGTTCTCCTTGCCGGTGCCCTTGTCCTTCGCGGTGACGTGCACGATGCCGTTTGCGTCGATGTCGAAGGTCACCTCGATCTGCGGGACACCCTGCGGCGCAGGGGCGATGCCGGCCAGCTCGAACGAGCCGAGCAGCTTGTTGTGCGAGGCGATCTCGCGCTCACCCTGATACACCTGGATCTGCACCGACGGCTGGTTGTCCTCGGCCGTCGTGTAGGTCTCGCTGCGCTTGGTCGGGATCGTGGTGTTGCGCTCGATCAGCTTGTGCATCACGCCGCCCTTGGTCTCGATGCCCAGGCTCAGCGGGGTCACGTCGAGCAGGAGCACGTCCTTGACCTCACCGCGCAGGACACCGGCCTGCAGGGCCGCGCCGACGGCGACGACCTCGTCCGGGTTCACGCCCTTGTTGGGCTCGCGACCACCGGTCAGCTCCTTCACCAGGTCGGAGACGGCCGGCATACGGGTCGAGCCACCGACGAGCACGACGTGGTCGATGTCGCCGACGGAGATGCCCGCGTCCTTGATGACCGCCTGGAACGGGGCGCGGGTGCGCTCGAGCAGATCCGAGGTGATCTTCTGGAACTCGCTGCGCGACAGCTGCTCGTCGAGGAAGAGCGGGTTCTTCTCGGCGTCGACCGTGATGTACGGCAGGTTGATCGAGGTGCTCTGTCCGCTGGACAGCTCGATCTTCGCCTTCTCCGCGGCCTCGCGCAGGCGCTGCAGGGCCATCTTGTCCTTGGTCAGGTCGATGCCGTTCTGCGCCTTGAACTTGTCGACGAGCCAGTCGACGATGCGCTGGTCCCAGTCGTCACCACCGAGGTTGTTGTCACCCGAGGTCGCGCGGACCTCGACGACACCGTCGCCGATCTCCAGCAGCGAGACGTCGAACGTGCCGCCACCGAGGTCGAAGACGAGGATGGTCTGTTCCTTCTCGCCCTTGTCGAGCCCGTAGGCCAGCGCGGCCGCAGTCGGCTCGTTGACGATGCGCAGGACGTCGAGGCCCGCGATCTGGCCGGCCTCCTTGGTGGCCTGCCGCTGTGAGTCGTTGAAGTACGCGGGGACCGTGATGACCGCCTCGGTCACCTCGTCGCCCAGGTACGCCTCGGCGTCGCGCTTCAGCTTCATCAGCGTGCGGGCGCTGATCTCCTGCGGGGTGTACTTCTTGTCGTCGATCGACGTCGTCCAGTCGCTCTCGCCCATGTGGCGCTTGACCGAGCGGATGGTCCGGTCGACGTTGGTGACGGCCTGGTTCTTCGCCGGCTGCCCGACGAGCACCTCGCCGTTGCGGGCGAACGCCACCACCGACGGGGTGGTGCGCGAGCCCTCGGCGTTGGCGATCACCGTGGGGTCGCCGCCCTCGAGCACGGCCACCACCGAGTTCGTGGTGCCGAGGTCGATACCGACAGCACGTGCCATGTCCTGTTGCCTCCTGTGTTGCGTGTCGCCGGGTCATGTCCGACGACATCGGTGTGCGATGGTCGTGGAACCTCAGCGTGGACGACTCAAGTGATACCCGTCGCGCCGCGCGGCGTCAACCAGGATTGAGTCGTTCTCACTCAGGTTTCGAGGATCACAACGGGGCGTCCGACGGGATTGTTCCCACGCCTCCGGCGCCCGGCGACGGGCGTCAGGCGCGCGTATCGTCGCTGCCGCCATGCGTCGCGCGTTCCGCATCCTCCGTCCGGCCGTCCGGTGGGGCTCCCGCGTACCCGCGGTCGGCGTCGCGGCGGTCCTGCTGGCCGTCGTGTGCGTGACATCCGTCGTGGTCGTCGCGGTCCACCGGGGCGAGTCCACGTCCCGGCCCGCCGCACACACCGCGGTCGGTGCCACCACGGGACCGACGTCGACGGTGACGGTGAGGCGCTACGACTACCTGTCCGCGCCGGCGGCCGAGAGCGGCGCGGACATCCCCCGGGCACCCGCCGACCAGCCGCCACCGCCGGACCCTCGCCAGAACTACGGCGACCTCTACCTGCCCGCCGGCGCCCACGCCCGTGATTCGTTGCCGCTCGTGGTGCTCATCCACGGGGGCGGGTGGACGGCGCGGTACGGAGCGGCGACGTTCGATTCGCTGGCCCGCGCCCTCGCCGTGAAGGGGTTGGCCGTCTTCAACATCGAGTACCGGCGCCTCGGGTCGGGCGGCGGCTGGCCCACGACGTTCACCGACGTCGCCGCGGCCACCGACTTCGTCCCCACCCTCGACCGCGAGAACCCCGTCATCGACGCATCGTCGTCGACGGTCGTCGGCCACTCCGCCGGTGCGCAACTGGCGGTGTGGGTGGGCACCCGCGGCCGCCTCCGCACCCAGCAGGTCGGGTCCGAACCGCTGTGGCAGCCGAACCGCATCATCTCGCTCGCGGGCCCGCTGAACATGCGGCTCGCGGCACAGACCGGCGACACCCGGGTGACCCGCATCCTCGGCGGCACTCCGGCACAGGTCCCCGACCGATACCGCACGGTCGACCCGATCGAGAACATCGACCCGACGGTGCCGGTGCTCGTGGTGCACGGCACCGCGGACACCGTCGTGTCGCCGCGGCAGTCGCTCACCTACGTCGACGCCGTGCGTCGCGCAGGTGGCCGCGTCACGCTCAGGCTGCTGCCCGGCCAGTCGCACTCCGCCCTGGTCACGACGGGTTCGCCGGCGTTCCCGACCGTCGTCGACCTGATCGCCCGGACCGCACGCTCCACGTCCTGACCGGTGCCGTCCAGGTCCCGTCCAGGGTCCTCACAGGATCACCCGCCAGGGTGGTCCCATGTCCGCGTCGTCCGAATCCTCCCCTCGTCCCCGATCGCTGTGGCACAGGTCACGGGAATGGGTGATGGCGGTCGGCGTTGGTAGCTTCGATCGCACCTCGCCCCCGACGACGTCTCGAGCAGCACGATGACCACGGCACTGCGCACCACCGCGCCGACCGCGACCACCGCGCCGGCCGGCTCCTCGCGCACCCGTCGGGCCCATCTCCACCAGCTCGACCTCGTCCGGGGCTCGACGTTCCTGCTGGTGATCTTCTGCCACGTGCTGACGAACACCAACGACGAGGTGAACGGGGTCGTCACCAACGCGCTGGGGATGGCGGGTCACTTCACCCGCAACTCGTTCTTCTTCCTGACCGGCTTCGTGCTCATGTACGGCAACTTCGCGAAGAAGGACTTCTCGACCTGGCAGTTCTGGACGCGACGCCTCAAGCTCGTCGCGATCCCGTACCTCATCTGGTCGGTCGTCTACTGGGCGTTCTCGACGGTGCAGGCCTCGGGGTGGAGCGCCTTGCCGTTCTCCCTGCGCACCCTGCGGGACGGCCTCCTCTGGGGCACGTCCGGGTTCCACCTCTACTTCATCTTCGTGATCATGCAGTTCTACCTGCTGTTCCCGCTGATCCTGTGGGTCGTCCGGGCGACGCGGAACCACCACGTCCTGCTGCTCACCGCGAGCCTGGCCGTGCAGATGGGTGTGCTGCTGGCGATCGAGCACCTGCCGCCGGTGCTGACACCCGGCAGCTGGATCGCCGACAACTGGTGGCACGCCTACTCGACGTTCCTGCCGTACCAGTTCTTCGTCGTCCTGGGCGCCGTCGTCGCGGTGCACCGCGATCGCGTCGACGCGTTCCTGCGCGGCAAGGGCTGGTGGATCGTCGGCGCTCTCGTCGCGTCGGGGGCGTTCGCACTGGTCACCTACATGATGCGGCTCGACGAGGGCCAGCGTGCCGTCGACGCCGCGTTCGCCCTGCAGCCCACGCTGCAGCCGTTCATCCTCTGCGCGATCACCGCCCTGTACGCGGCCGCGGTGTTCTGGGCCGACCGCCGCGACGGGACGCCGCGGTTCAACCGCGTCGTGTCGTACGCGTCCAACCGCTCGTTCGCGATCTTCCTGTCGCACGTGTTCGTGCTGCAGTTGCTCATCCTCCCGCGCGGGCTGCCCGGCGTGGAGCACGGCTGGTTCGAGCAGCACCTCGGATCACCCTGGGCGACGGCGGTGGTCTACGTCCTCACGGTCTCCATCACCCTGGTGGTCGCCGAGTGCCTCCGTCGGGCACCCGGTGCGCTGTATCTCACAGGGCGTCCTCGCGTGGCCTTTCGGCGCTCTGCGCAGGCAACTTAGGCTGACCTTCACTGCGTGGCGACGCGTCCGGGTCGTACCGTTTACTGACAGGTAACCCGGGCATTCTCTCGTGAGGGCCCAGGACAGCGAGCCCTGACAAGAGAGGCCCACTGCCGTGAATGCCACGACAATCACCATCGGGACCGTCGCCGCCGCGCTCAGCATCCTGTGCTGGGCGTTCTTCGTGCAGGGCGTGACGCACACCGTGCGTCAGATCCTGATCGGACAGAAGGCGCCGAACCGGTTCACGCCTGTCGTCCCGCGCTTCCTGACGATGGTCAAGGAGTTCGCCGGACACACCCGGATGGTCAAGTTCCGCACCGTCGGCTGGGCGCACTGGCTGGTGATGGTCGGCTTCCTGCTCGGCTCGGTGCTGTGGTTCGAGGCCTACGGGCAGACGTTCGACCCCGAGTTCCACTGGCCGGTCGTCGGCGCTTGGGACATCTACATCTTCGCCGACGAGGTGCTCGGCCTGGGCACCGTCATCGGCATCCTCGTGCTGATCGCGATCCGCCAGCGCAACCACCCGCGTCGCGCCGAGCGACTGTCGCGCTTCTCCGGCTCCGGGTTCGGCGCCGCCTACTTCGTCGAGGCCGTCGTCCTCCTCGAGGGCCTGGGCATGATCTTCGTCAAGACGTTCAAGATCGCCTCCGGCGTCGAGGACCCTCCGATCTGGACCTCGTTCTTCACCCACTACCTCGCGATGGCGTTCCAGGGCATCGACCCGTTCTGGGTGTGCATCGCCGCGGTCATCAAGCTCATGTCCGGCATGGTGTGGCTGGCCGTGGTCGGCCGCAACATCACCTGGGGCGTTGCCTGGCACCGCTTCTCGGCGTTCTTCAACATCTACTTCAAGCGCGAGGCCGACGGTTCGGTCGCCCTCGGCGCTGCCAAGCCGATGACGTCGCGCGGCAAGGTCCTGGACATGGAAGAGGCCGACCCCGATGTCGACCTCTTCGGCGCCGGGAAGATCGAGGACTTCAGCTGGAAGGGCTGGCTGGACTTCTCGACCTGCACCGAGTGCGGTCGATGCCAGAGCCAGTGCCCCGCATGGAACACCGGCAAGCCGCTGTCGCCGAAGCTGCTCATCACCTCTCTGCGCGACCACGCCAACGCCAAGGCGCCGTACCTGCTCGCCGGGGGCAAGACCGACATGGGCGGCGACGAGGTCGGTCTGGTCGACGCCGACGGCAACCCCGACGAGGCGCGGATCGCGAAGATCCCCGAGAAGGCCCTTGCCGAGGCGGCTCGTCCGCTGGTCGGCCCCAGCGAGGGCATCGCGGCCGGCGGCGTCATCGACCCGGACACCCTGTGGAGCTGCACCAACTGCGGTGCGTGCGTGGAGCAGTGCCCGGTCGACATCGAGCACGTCGACCACATCATCGACATGCGCCGCTACCAGGTGCTCATCGAGTCGGACTTCCCCAGCGAGCTCGCCGGCCTGTTCAAGAACCTCGAGAACAAGGGCAACCCGTGGGGCCAGAACGCGTCGACCCGCAACAACTGGATCGACGAGATGGACATCGAGATCCCGGTCTTCGGTGAGACCGTCGACACCTTCGAGGGCTTCGAGTACCTCTTCTGGGTCGGCTGCGCCGGCGCCTTCGAGGACCGGGCGAAGAAGACCACCAAGGCCGTCGCCGAACTCCTCGACATCGCCGCGGTGAACTTCCTCGTCCTCGGTCAGGGCGAGACCTGCACCGGCGACTCGGCCCGTCGCGCGGGCAACGAGTTCCTGTTCCAGATGCTGGCGCAGCAGAACATCGAGACCCTCGGCGAGGTGTTCGCCACCGCCCCGGAGCAGAAGCGCAAGATCGTCGTCACCTGTGCGCACTGCTTCAACGCACTGGGCAACGAGTACCCGCAGCTCGGCGCGAGGTACGAGGTCGTCCACCACACCCAGCTGCTCAACCGGCTGGTGCGTGACAAGCGACTGATCCCGGTCGCCCCCGTCGCCGAGGACGTCACCTACCACGACCCCTGCTTCCTGGGCCGCCACAACAAGGTCTACAGCGAGCCCCGCGCGCTCATGGCGGCGTCGGGGTCGGCGCTGCGCGAGATGCCCCGGCACGGTGAACGTTCCATGTGCTGTGGCGCCGGTGGCGCGCGCATGTGGATGGAGGAGTCCATCGGCAAGCGCATCAACCTCGACCGGGTCGACGAGGCGCTGTCGACGCTGCCCGCGAACGGCGGCGAGGACGACAAGAAGCAGAAGATCGCGACCGGCTGCCCGTTCTGCCGCGTGATGCTCAGCGACGGCACCACCGCGAAGACCAGTGGCACCGACCGCGAGGACAAGGTCGAGGTCGTCGACGTCTCGCAGCTCCTGCTCGAGGCCGTCACCCGTGGTGCCCCCGAGATCCGCCGCGGCGGACGCTATCTCGGACCCGTGGTCACCGCCGACGGCGACATCGCCGAGGAGAGCCAGAAGGACGAGGCCGCCCACGCGGTCACGGCGACCACCACCGAGGCGGAGCCGGCGCAGGCCGCCGCCGAGGCGACGAAGACCGCTCCCGCGGCCCCGAAGCCGACCGTCGGTCTCGGCATGGGCAAGGGCATGAAGCGGCCCGGGAAGCCCTCGTCGGGCGAAGGACTCAAGCCCGAGAGCGAGCAGCCCGCGGGAACCGGTGGCACACCGGCGAAGACGGAGCACGGCGACACCGCGCAGACCACCGCGTCGGCGGCGGCTCCGGCGGAGCCGAAGGCGAAGGGCTTCGGCATGGGTGGCGCCAAGCGACCCGGTCAGAAGGCCGCCGCACCGGCAGCCACCCCCGCCGACAAGGCCGAGCCCGCGTCCACCGAGTCCGCCGAGAGCACCGCGGCCGCACCGGCTCCCGAGCCGAAGGCCAAGGGCTTCGGCATGGGCGCTGCGAAGCGACCCGGTCAGAAGGCGGCCGCGCCGACAGCCGCTCCCGCCGACAAGGCCGAGCCCGCGTCCACCGAGTCCGCCGAGAGCACCGCGGCCGCACCGGCTCCCGAGCCGAAGGCCAAGGGCTTCGGCATGGGCGCTGCGAAGCGACCCGGTCAGAAGGCGGCCGCGCCGACAGCCGCTCCCGCCGAGAAGGCCGAGCCCGCGGAGGCCGCCGCACCGACGGCCGAGCCCGCCGAGAAGTCGGAGCCCGCACAGCCGTCCGAGCCCACGGCGGACACCTCCTCAGAGGCGCCGGCCGAGAAGCCTGCTCCCCCAGCGAAGTCGGCCGGTTTCGGTATGGGAGCCGCCAAGCGTCCGGGTCAGCGGTCTGCGGCGTCGTCCAACGGTTCGTCGTCGAACGGCTCGTCGTCGAACGGCTCGTCGGCCGACACCGCAGCCGCCGAGACGCCGGCCGAGGAGGCATCCACCCCCGCACACACGAACGGGGACAACGGAGCCGACGCGTCGGGGTCGGAGACCAACGGTGCCGCGGAGGCCTCCGGTTCCTCGTCGTCGAACGGCTCGGACGACGCCGACCGGGTGGTCTCGGAGACCGGACCGGCCAAGTCAGCGGGCTTCGGCATCGCCGCCGGGAAGAAGCGTCCAGGCCGGAGCTGACCTGACTGTCACGGAGCACGATGCGACGTGACGTCCGCGGGCGGATGCAGGTGGACGTGGTTATGATCCACGCTGACGTACCGCTGTCGGGTCCGACATCGGGCGCGGCGACGGGAGGCGCGGGGTGGTCACCAGGCCCGAGACACCGGGTTCGTTGCTCTCCGCCCTGTCCGATGCCGACGTCTCACGGGTCGTCGGTGACATGGCGCCGGGCTCGGTGGCGGCCGTGGCCGTGAAGATGGAGGCGTCGGATCGCATCGCCGCCGCCTTCGGTCGCGCCACCGGCCTGGCCGCGCGCCAGGCGACGCTTCAGGCCCTCGCCGAACTCATCGGTGAGCAGGGGATCGTGTTCGCCGGCGCCGCCGATCTCGGGGTGGTCCTCGTCGACGTCGACCTCGTCGACCCGCAGCGCATCGTCGCCGACGTCTCCCGTCGCCTGGCCTCGACGGTGTCCGTCGACGGCGTCGACTTCTTCGTGCAGACCCACATCGGTGTCTCGCTGCCCGGGGACGCGTCCGGGACCGACGTCCGCGACGTGCTCCAGGCGGCCATCGCCGCGGTCCACCACGCCGCGACCTCCGGGTCGCACCTGGCGTGGGCGGCCGACATCTCGATCAGCGACCTCCGGGAGGAGATCGAACTCGCCGCCGAGCTCGCCAACGCCGTCGGTGAGGCGTTCACCCTGCACTACCAGCCGATCGTGCGGATGGACACGCTCGAGGCGGTCGGGTACGAGTCCCTGCTCCGCTGGACCGTCGACGACCGGGTACGGCTCCCCGGCGAGTTCCTCGACGCTGCCGAGGAGACCTCGCTCATCGTCCCCATCGGTCGGTGGGGTGTGGTCGAGGCCATCCGACAGCTCGGGACGTGGCACCGACGCGTCGGCGACGACGCGCTGTTCGTGTCGGTGAACTTCTCGTCGCAGCAGCTGGTCGACCACGCCCTCACCGGCCACATCGCCGACGCCCTCGCCCGCGCCGAGGTCCCCGCCCGGGCCCTGTGGATCGAGGTCACCGAGCGCGACCTCATCACCTCGGATTCTCCTGCGGCACAGACCATCCGGGAGCTCGCGGACCTCGGGTGCGTCATCGCCGTCGACGACCTCGGCACCGGCTACGCCGCCCTGCGGTACATGGTCGACCAACCCGTCAGCGTCGCCAAGATCGACCGATCGCTCATCCAGGGCGTCGACGGCGGGGTCAGCCGCAGCATCGTCGAGACGGTGTGTCGGCTCGCCGACGACCTGGGCATCCGCTCGGTCGCCGAGGGCGTCGAGGACGCCGCGGTCGTCGACGTGCTCCGCGAGATCGGGTTCACCCACGCCCAGGGCTATCTGTTCGGGCGCCCCCAGCCCGCCGACGACATCGTGCCCCCCGGCGGCTGAGAACTCGATTGCGCGCCGGTGCGATCATGGGACACGTGAGCAGACCGCACGTGTCCCATACCTCGACACCCCTCAAGCCCCTCGAGCAGTCGGCCAAGCTGCGCGACGTGTGCTACGAGATCCGCGGGCCGGTCCACGCACACGCAGCCCGTCTGGAGGCCGAGGGCCACCGCATCCTCAAGCTGAACATCGGCAACCCCGCCCTGTTCGGGTTCGAGGCGCCCGACGTGATCATGCGCGACATGATCCACGCCCTGCCGTACTCACAGGGGTACTCGGAATCGGCGGGTGTGCTGTCCGCGCGCCGGGCCGTCGTGACGCGCTACGAGACCATCGACTTCCCCTACTTCGACGTCGACGACGTCATCCTCGGCAACGGGGTCTCCGAGCTCATCACCATGACGATGCAGGCCCTCCTCGACGACGGTGACGAGGTGCTCATCCCCGCACCCGACTACCCGCTCTGGACGGCGATGACCGCCCTTTCCGGCGGCAAGCCGGTCCACTACCTCTGCGACGAGGACAACGACTGGAACCCGTCGATCGCGGACATCGAGTCGAAGATCACGCCGCGCACCAAGGCCATCGTCGTCATCAACCCGAACAACCCGACCGGCGCGGTCTACTCCCGCGAGGTGCTCACGCAGATCACCGATCTGGCGCGCAAGCACTCGCTGCTCATCATGGCCGACGAGATCTACGACAAGATCCTCTACGACGGCGCGAAGCACATCTCGATCGCGTCGTTGGCGCCGGATCTGCTGTGCCTCACCTTCAACGGGCTGTCGAAGGCGTACCGGGTGTGCGGTTACCGCGCGGGCTGGGTCGCCATCACCGGTCCGAAGGACCACGCGCGCGGGTTCATCGAGGGGATGTCGCTGCTCGCCTCGACCCGTCTGTGCTCGAACGTCCCGGGCCAGCACGCCATCCAGGTCGCGCTCGGCGGGTACCAGAGCATCGACGACCTGGTGCTGCCCGGCGGACGACTTCTCGAGCAGCGCAACGCCGCATGGGAGAAGCTCAACGAGATCCCGGGCGTGAGCTGCGTGAAGCCGATGGGCGCGCTGTACGCGTTCCCCAAGATCGACCTCGAGTACCACGACATCCACGACGACGAGCTGCTCGTGCAGGACCTGCTGCTGCGCGAGAAGATCCTCGTCGTGCAGGGCACCGGGTTCAACTGGCCGCGGCCGGATCACCTGCGCCTGGTCACGCTCCCCTGGACCCGCGACATCGTCGACGCCGTCGAACGCCTCGGGAACTTCCTCGCCGGTTACCGGCAGTAGCGATCCCGCGGCCACGCCGCGGGATCGAACTCTGCCGGCGTTCGCGCTCCGGTTACAGGGTTCGCGCTCCACATACTCGAAGACGCTCCGGATGTATCCGGAGCGTCCTCGAATATGTGGAGCGTCACACTATCCTGGCGCGGTGACGCTGGTCGAAGCCTGTCGATCGCGACGCCCGTCAGACGACGGTGGTGGACGTCGCACGCGCCGGTACCGCCGCCGGCTTTCTCGGCGGCGGGAGGAACGGCTTCTCCGCGACCTGCGCGAACGCCCAGGCGATGCCGACGATGAGCGGGCAGGCGACCAGCCAGAACAGGGCCAGTTCGACGTCGGGTGAGACGTGCAGCGGCTCGACGACCACGAGATAGAACAGCTGCAGCAGCTGGGCATGGATGAGGTACAGGCTGTAGGAGAAGCCCGCGACCAGGGCCAACGGACCCCAGGAGAACACCCGGCGCAGACGTGGCGCCGTGCCGGTGGTCATCGCCGTCAGCGCCGCGACCACCCCGAGCCCGAGCACCACGTCGAGCCACGGGGTGTTCGCGATGATCCACCGCGTCGACGCGAGGCTGCAGACCGCCACCACGACGGCGGCCGCGGCTCCCGCTCCGAGGCGCCAGGGCACCCGCGCGACCATCTCGGGCGCGCGGCGCATCGCGATCGCCGACCCCGCGGCCAGCGCGAACACCAGGTAGTACTCGGGGAAGAACCGACCGAACCGGTCGTCGACGAACGCGTCGCCGAGCATCCCGAGCGCCCCGCAGGCGGCGCACGCGAACACCGCCGGCGCGAGTCCCACGAACCGCCACAGCAGCACCAGCAACGGCATCACCAGGTAGATGTGCCACTCCACCGCCACCGACCAGAACGTGTAGGCGGCATCGCGGACCGGGATGACGTCCTGCATCAGGATGTAGTCCGCGGCCCAGCCCTTCGGCGTGATCGGCAACGACAGGTCCCAGTGCGTGCCCGTACGACGCCCGAGGACGGTCACCGCGAGCAGGATCGTGATGGTGAGCGCGATCCAGTAGGGCGGGATGATCCGACGGGCCCGCCGCGTGATGAATCCCCAGAACCCGTCGGGCAGACCGCCTGCGCGGCCGACCGGCATCCCCAACGAGAAGCCGGCGAGCGCGATGAAGACGGTGACACCGAAGTGGCCCCACTGCGCCCAGCCGAACGCGAACGACTCCCAGCCGTGGACCTCACCCCGGCCGTCGACGAGGTGCGCGGACATGAACGCGTGGTGGACCAGGACGTACAGCGCAGCGGTGGCGCGGACCCCGTCGAGATGCCGCAGTCGGCGCGGACCGACCCCTGCTCCCCCGTCGGACACGGTGTCGGTGGACACGGTCGAACTCACAGCCTCTCCCCCAGATCGTGCTGTTCGCGGACGAGGATACGAGTGACACCACCCCGATGTGCAAGCGGCAGTCCGACGTTGCATCGTTCGAGGGACAGAGCGACGATCCCGTTCCGCCACTCGATCTGACACCAGCGTGAATACGTGCTTGAATGACGGCACGGTTTCGCACCTGGGGAGGACTGCGGACCGTGTCCGGCCAGGGGGACGTATGGCCCCCTGGTGAGCACGAACCGTTCGAGGGGGGCGGTATGCGCTGTCGTCTGTGCGCATCCGAAGATCTGATCAGCGTCGTCGATCTCGGCGCGACACCACCGTGTGAGAAGTTCCTGACGGCCGCGGAGCTCGACGCTCCCGAGCCGACGTTCCCGCTGCACCTGCGGCTCTGCCGGCAGTGCCTGCTGCTGCAGATCCCGGCGCTCATCACGCCGGAGGAGACGTTCACCGAGTACGCGTACTTCTCGTCGTACTCCGACAGCTGGGTCGCCCACGCCGAGGAGTTCGTCGCACAGGCCGTCGACCGTGTGGGTCTCGGCGACGACTCGTTCGTCGTCGAGGTGGCCAGCAACGACGGCTACCTGCTGCAACACGCTGTGGCGCGGGACATCCCGTGCCTCGGCATCGAACCGTCGGTGAACGTCGGCGAGGCCGCGCGCGAGCGGGGCGTCCCGACGGAGACCGCATTCCTCGACGAGAACCTTGCCCGCAAGGTCACCACGGCCTTCTGCCCGGCCGACCTCGTCGTGGCCAACAACGTGTACGCCCACATCCCCGACCTGCTCGGCTTCACACGGTCACTGCGGCGACTCGTCGCCGACGACGGGTGGGTGAGCATCGAGGTGCACCACGCGCTGAACCTGGTGACCCTCGGGCAGTTCGACACGATCTACCACGAACACTTCCAGTACTACACGGCACTCTCGGCGATGCGGGCGCTCGCGACCGCCGACCTGAGCGTCGTCGACATCGAGGTCCTGGGCACGCACGGTGGCTCGATCCGCCTGTGGGCCCGGCCTTCCGGGGTCGCGGGAGAGCCCAGCGCACGCGTCGCCGAGGTGCTGGCCGACGAGGAGGCCGCCGGCCTGCACCACGTCGCCGGGTACGCCGGTCTGCAGGCGCGGGCCGAGGCCGTGCGCCAGGACCTGCTCCGGTACCTGTTGGCGTGCAAGGCCGACGGCAAGCGCGTCGTCGGGTACGGCGCACCGGGCAAGGGCAACACGCTGCTGAACTTCTGCGGCATCCGGCCCGACCTGCTCGAGTACACCGTCGACCGGAACCCGTACAAGCACGGACGTTTCACGCCGGGGACGCGCATCCCGATCGTGGCGCCGTCCCGTATCGACGCCGACCGGCCCGACGTGGTCCTCGTCCTGCCGTGGAACCTCGAGACCGAGCTCACCCGACAGCTCGCGCACGTCCGTGAGTGGGGCGGGGAGATCGTGTACCCGCTCCCGACTCTGCACACCGCCGACGTTGAATCGGCCGTCTACGAGGGGAGCCGGGCGTGAAGGTCGTGTTGTTCTGCGGCGGCTACGGGATGCGGATGCGCAACAGCTCCGACGACATGATCCCCAAGCCCATGCAGATGGTCGGTCCCCGACCGCTCATCTGGCACGTCATGCGCTACTACGCACACTTCGGGCACACCGAGTTCATCCTGTGCCTGGGCTACGGCGCGTCGCACATCAAGAACTACTTCCTCAACTACGACGAGGCGGAGTCGAACGACTTCGTCCTGCGCGGTGGTCGCGTCGACCTGCTCGGCTCGGACATCAGCGACTGGACCATCACGTTCGCCGACACGGGGCTGGAATCGCCCATCGGGGAACGGCTCCGGCGCGTGCGTCACCACCTCGGCGACGACGAGTACTTCCTCGCCAACTACGCCGACGTGCTGACCGACGCACCGCTCGACACCATGATCGACACGGTCGTCACCTCGGGTGCGGCGGCGTCGATGATGCTGGTGCCACCCCAGTCGTCGTTCCACTGCGTCGACGTCTCGGACTCGGGCACGGTCACCGGCATCACGCCGGTGTCGGAGTTCCCTATCTGGGAGAACGGCGGGTTCTTCGTCCTCACGCAGGAGGTGTTCGACCACCTGCCGCCCGGCGGCGACCTCGTCGCCGACGCCTGCGGGGGGCTGGCCGCGCAGGGCCGGCTGTACGGGTATCGCCACAGCGGCTTCTGGAAGCCGGCCGACACGTTCAAGGAACGGGCCGACCTCGAGGCCGCCTTCCACCGGGGCGATCGGCCGTGGATGGTGTGGGATCGTCCGCGCACGCCCGCGGCCGCGCCCGAGGTGAAGCTGCCCGTCGGTTCCCTGTCGTGATCGACCTGCAGACCGGCGATCTCGGCGAGATCGCCGTCCTCGGCGCGCACTGCGACGACATCGCCATCGCGGTGGGCGGGACCCTGCTGACCCTGGCCAAGACGCACCCGGACACCCGCGTGCACGCACTCGTCCTGGGCGGTCGGGGCACGCCACGGGAGGACGAGGAGCGCTCCGCGCTCGAGGCCCTCTGCGGGCCCATGCCGCTGGAGGTGACCGTCGGCGACATCCCGGACGGGATGGCCCCGGCGCACTGGGGCGCGGTGAAGGAGACGGTCCGCGCATTCGCCCGGACCTGTTCTCCCGCCGTCGTGTTCGCCCCGCAGCGTCACGACGCGCACCAGGACCACCGGCTGCTCGCCGAGATCGTCCCGACCGAGTTCCGGGATCACCTGGTGCTCGGCTACGAGATCCCGAAGTGGGAGGGCGATCTGCCCTCCCCGACCATGTTCCACCCGCTCGACACGGCAGTGGCGCAGGAGAAGTCGCGGCTGCTGCACGAGCACTACCCGTCTCAGGTGGGGCGGGACTGGTTCGACGGCGAGACCTTCCTCGGTCTGTCCCGGCTGCGTGGCGTGATGTGTCGCGCCCCGCACGCCGAGGCCTTCGTCGTCGAGAAGGCGCACATCGCCTTCGGCGCCGCACCCACCGCCTCCCGGACCATCGAAGGAGTCCCGTCGTGAAGGTTCTCGTCACCGGCCACCAGGGGTACCTCGGCACCGTCATGGTGCCGGTCCTCGCCGCCGCAGGCCACGAGGTCGTCGGCCTCGACTCCGGCTACTTCGCCGACTGCGTGCTGGGGGACGCCCCCGCCGACCCGCCGAGCATCCGCCGCGACCTGCGCGACGTCACGCTGGAGGACCTGCGCGGGTTCGACGCCGTGGTCCACCTCGCCGCGCTCTCGAACGACCCGCTCGGCGCGCTCGAACCGCAGATCACCTACGACATCAACCACCATGCGTCCGTGCGTCTCGCGCGTCTGGCGAAAGAGGCCGGCGTGCAGCGCTTCCTGTACGCCTCGACGTGCTCGGTGTACGGCGCCGGCGGGGACGGGTTGGTCGGCGAGGACGCGGCGCTGCGCCCGCTGACCCCGTACGCGGAGAGCAAGGTCCGGGTCGAGGACGACCTGTCGGCCATGGCCGACGACCACTTCGTCCCCGTGTACCTGCGCAACGCCACGGCGTTCGGCTTCTCACCGCGGCTGCGCGCGGACATCGTGCTGAACAACCTCGTCGGGCACGCGGTCCTCACCGGGACCGTCCGCGTCATGTCCGACGGGACCCCGTGGCGTCCGCTGGTCCACGCCCGCGACATCGCCGAGGCGTTCGCGACCTGCCTCGTCGCCGACGCGGACCTGGTGCGGTCGCAGGCGTTCAACGTCGGCACCGAGTCGAACAACCTGACCGTCACCCAGATCGCCGAGGCCGTCGTCCTCGCCGTGCCGGGGTCGGAGCTGCTGATCACCGGTGAGTACGGCGGCGACCCGCGGTCGTACCGGGTCGATTTCAGCAAGGCCCGCCGGGTGCTCGGGTACGAGGCCGCGTGGTCTGTCGCCGACGGGGCGCGCGAGCTCGCGAGCCGCTACGTCACCGCCGGGCTGGACGCCGACGCGTTCGCGCACCGCTTCGTGCGGCTCGCCCACCTGCAGCGGTCCATCGAGGCGGGCCTGCTCGACGCGTCGATGCGTCGGGTGGTCACCCCCGCCTGAGGGGACACACCCATGCGCGCCTGCGGGTCAGGCACCGATCGCCGCGAGCAACGCCGCCCAGTCGCCCGCCGAGGCGTCCCGCGGCGAGACGATGGTCGGTGGCGTCGGCCAGTTGATCGCGAGATGCGCGTCGTCCCAGCGCACGCCGATGTCCTCGGACGGGTCGTGTGGACGGTCGATGCGGTAGCAGACGTCCGCCACGTCGGTCAGCGCCTGGAACCCGTGCAGGAAGCCGGGCGGGACGTAGAGGTGGCGGAAGGTCTCGTCGTCGAGGCGGAACGCCTGCTGCCGGCCGAACGTCGGCGACCCGGGGCGGATGTCGACGAGGACGTCGTGGACGGCACCGTGCGCGCAGCGCACCAGCTTGGCCTCGCCGCGACCGAGGCGCCCGTGCATACCGCGGATCACCCCGCCGACCGATCGCGACTGGGAGTCCTGCACGAAACGTGCTGCCGCGCCCGGCGATCCGAGATGGGCGTCGAACTCGTCGGCGTCGAAGGTCCGGGTGAACAGGCCACGCTCGTCGCGGTGCGGCTCGGGCGTGAGCACGAGGACGTCTGCGAGGTCGGTGGTGTCGATGCGCACGCCGCGATTGTGCCGCATCGGGCGGTGATCGCATGACCTGTCGCGCCTGCGGATCGCTGCGACTGGAGACCGTCCTCGACGTCGGCGCGGTCGCCGCTGCCGACCGCTTTCCGCCTGCGGACACCCCGGTGTCCGACGACGAGACCGGGCATCCGCTGTCGATGGCCGTGTGCCGCACCTGCGGGCTGGCGCAGCTCGTCGACGACGACACGATCGCCGACGAGCCGCGCGGGGTGGAGCCGCAGGCACTCCGCGACCAGGCCGCCGCCGCGGTCACCGACGTCGCGGACGCGGGGTTCCTCGTCGGGTCGACGGTCACCGAGTTCGGCAGCCCACACGGGGGCACCTGGCTGCCTCTGCTGGCCGAGCGCGGCTTCACCGCGCACCCGGCGGACGGGAAGCAGCCGTGCGACGTCGTCCTCGACTGCTTCGGGATGATGCACGAGCCCGACCAGGCGGCGGCCGTCGCGCGCCGCGCCCGGGCCACCGCCCCCGACGGGGTCCTGCTGTTCCAGTTCCACTCGCTGGCGACGATCGTCGCGCAGGGGCAGTGGAACGCCCTGCGCCACGGACACTTCGCCTACTACTCGCTCACCGCGCTGCGGTCGCTGTTCGACGCCGTCGGGATGTCCGTCACGTCGGCATGGACCTACGACCTCTACGGCGGGACGGTGCTCGTGGCCGTCCGTCACGGAGTCCACGACCCGGACGCGTCCGTCGCCGCCGTCCTCGCCACCGAGGAGGCCGGCGGCGTCACCGACCCCGCCGCGGTGTCGGCGTTGCAGCGGGCGGCGCGGCGCCAGTGGGGCGACCTGACGACCTGGCTCTCCGACATCGTCGCATCGGGCGGTACCGCCTACGCCTACGCGGCGGCATCGCGGGCCGTCGCCCTGTTGGGATGCGCCGGGGTCACGCGATCGCTGCTGGCCGGTGTGGCCGACGCGTCCCCCGCGAAGTGGGGCCTGCGGATGCCGGGCACCGACATCCCGATCATCGACCCGGACAGCCTTGTCGCGGCCTCACCGACGGCGGTGCTGGTCACCGTCCCCGACCTCGTCGACGAGGTCCGACGGGACTTCCCCACGCTCGCCGACGTGCTCGTGACCGAGCCGACCGCGCGGGTGCAGACCGATCCGCAGGGAGGGACATCATGACCTCGGTCCACGAACGCCGCACCACACGACGTGATTTCACGGAGTCGAACCGCCTGCAGGCGTCGCTGCACCGGATGGTCCCGGGAGGCGCACACACCTATGCGCGCGGGGCCGACCAGTACCCGGAGGCCATGGCACCCGTCCTCGTCCGGGGAGCGGGCGCGCGAGTGTGGGACGCCGACGGCAACGAGTTCGTCGAGTACGGCATCGGGTTGCGGTCGGTCACCCTCGGCCACGGCCACCCCGGAGTGCTGGACGCGGTCACCCGGACGATCGTCGACGGCGTGAACTTCTCCCGCCCGACCGCCCTGGAAGCGGCTGCGGCGGAGGACTTCCTGCGCCTCGTCCCGACCGCGGAGATGGTGAAGTTCGCCAAGAACGGCTCGGACGCCACCACCGCCGCGGTGCGGTTGGCGCGGGCCGCGACCGGTCGCGCGCTGGTCGGTGTCTGCGACCACCCGTTCTTCTCCGTCGACGACTGGTTCATCGGGACCACCGGCATGGACGCCGGCATCCCCGCCGACGTGACGGCGAAGTCGGTGCGGTTCCGGTACAACGACCTCGACGACACCCGCGCCCTGTTCGCGACACACGGCGACGACCTGGCCTGCGTCGTGTTGGAGGCCGCGACGGCGTCGACCGAGCCGCAACCGGGCTACCTCGAGGCCGTCCGCGACCTCTGCGACCGGCACGGTGTCGTGCTGGTCTTCGACGAGATGATCACCGGTTTCCGGTGGTCGGAGCACGGCGCGCAGTCGGTGTACGGCGTGACGCCCGACCTCTCGACGTGGGGCAAGGCGATGGGCAACGGCTTCCCCATCGCGGCGCTCGCCGGCAAGCGGGACCTGATGGAGCTCGGCGGGCTCAACACCGACGCCGATCGCGTGTTCCTCCTGTCGACGACGCACGGACCCGAGTCGGCCTCACTCGCGGCGTTCCGAGCCGTCGTCGCCGCCTACGCCGACGGCGACCCGATCGGGGCGATGACGGTTTACGGCACGGCACTGGCCGCCGGCGTGAACGCGCTCGCCGCCGATGCCGGTGTGGCACCGCACGTCCGCGCGTTCGGACGTCCCACCGCACTGCTCTTCGGCACCGCCGACGCCGACGGGAACCCGTCGCAGGCGTTCCGCACACTGTTCCTGCAGGAGCTCATCGACCGGGGTGTCCTCGGTCAGTCCTTCGTGCCGTCGGCGGCGCACACCGCCGAGGACCTCCGCGTCACACTCGACGCCGTCGAGGGTGCGGTCGAGGTCTATCGCGAGGCGCTCGAGCGCGGCTCCGTCGACGGTCTGCTGCGCGGTCGGCCCGTCGCCCCCGCCCTGCGCCGCACCTCGGCACCCCGACGTCTGTAGGCCGAACAATGCTCGCGCACTGCGCTTTCCGGACATGAGAGCATGCTGAGACTTGCTTGCGCGGCCCCGGCGTCGGGTCGATCCTGGAGTCCGGAGATGCCGTCCCGCGCGCAGCGGGAGGCGCGCGCGAGAGGAGTCGCCATGAACGACGTCGAGATCGACCGGGCCTACGGCCAGCTGACTCAGCAGGGTCGACAGACCGCCGACGCGATCCAGGCTCTGGCGCAGAAGCTCCAGACCGCGGCGTCGGCCGGGAACACCGACGCCCGGGAGTGGGCGCTCGACCTCCGCGAGATCGCGCTCGCGGTCCGCGACGAGGAGGGCCAGATGTCGACGCTCCTGCAGTCGATCCACGCCATGGTCGACAACCACGTCCAGGACCTCCCGCAGCAGCAGGTGCAGCAAGCACCGCAGTACGCCGCGCCGCAGCAGTACGCGCAGCCCCAATACGCCCAACCGGTCCAGTACGCGCAGCCCCAGCAGTCGGGCATGCTCGGACGCTTCCTCGGCAGCACCGTCGGCCGGTCGATCGCGATGGGCGCGGGCTTCGGCATCGGCGACGACATCGTCAACGACATCTTCCGCTGAGCCGAGCGGTCAGCAGCCGCCCTGCAACCACGCCCGGACGAACCCGGCGGTCTGGTATACGTACGCGAACGGCCAGTAGTACCAGGAGATCTTCTGCGGGCTGACCGCCATCGCGATCTGCCCCGGGAAGCACCGCTCGACGATGTAGCGGGCCCGGGAGATGTGCGGCCGGAACGTCACGACCACCACCGATCGCCACCCGCGCTGCTCGGCGATGTCGCGTAGATGCTGCGCCTCGCCGCGGGTGGTCGACGGATCCGGCGCGAAGCACTCGACCCGGATCGACGGCAGCCGCTCGGCACACAGTCCGGTGTCGTCGAGGTAGTGCTCGGGGTTGCTCATCACGACGGTCGAGGCGTAGCCCTGCTGCGCGAGTTCCAGTCCGTAGCGGTAGCGCGTCTCGCCGCCGGCCCCGCCGAGCACGATGATCGCGTCGGCACGACGCGGTCCGTCGATCTGCGGGAACACGTAGACGGGCAACCCGGCGACGGCCAGGGCGGAGATCACCGCCACGACGATCCCGGCGACCGTCCACTTCTTCCTCACCCGAGCGACAGGATCCTCTCGTAGAACGCGACCAGTGCCCGGGACGAATTCTCCCACGACAACTCGCGTTCGACGCGCTCGCGTCCGAGGATGCCCATCTTCTCGCGCCGCTCGGGGTCGTCGAGGAGGGTGACGATGCCCCGCCCGAACGCCTCGACGTCGTTGCCCGGTACGTAGAGCGCGGCGTCCCCCGCCGACACCCGCGCCTCACGCAGGTCGTAGGACACCAGCGGGCAAGCCATGGCCATGTACTCGACGACCTTGTTCATCGTCGAGACGTCGTTCAGCGGGTTCAGCGGGTCCGGCGACAGGCAGACGTCGGCCGTCGACAGGCAGCGCTGGACGAACTCGTCGGGCACCCGTCCGGTGAACTCGACGACGTCGTCGATGCGCAGTTCACGCGCCAGCGCGACGAGGGTGTCGAACTCGTCGCCCGACCCCATGACGACGGTGTGCAGGTCGTCGCGCCCCAGGTCGTGCCGGACGTGGGCGAGCGCGCGCAGCGCGTGGTCGACGCCGTCCTGGGGACCCATCACGCCGAGGTACGCGACGAGGTGCCGCTTCCCCCGCCGCAGAGACGGGTCGGGCTCGCGGGCGACGAAGCGCGACAGGTCCGGCGCACTCCGCACGACGGTGACGTCGTCCGGCGAGCAGCCACCGCGCTCGATCGCCGTCCGTCGGTAGCTCTCGTTGGTCGCGATGACGCCCGTGGCGGTCGCGTAGGTCATCCGCTCGAGCACCCGGCAGATGCCGTCGAGCACGCGGCCGGTGACACCGCCACCGGCGAACCGGGACGCGAACAACTCGGGGACCAGGTCGTGCTGGTCGAAGACGAACCGCGCACCGCGCAGCCGCAGCAGGGCACCGACGACGAAGAAGAAGTCGGGCGGGTTGCAGCCGTGGACGACGTCGACGCGCGACCGCAGCGCCACCCGCAGCGCGAGACGCACGGTGTGGAACAGCGCGATCGGATACTCGCGGAGATACCCGGCGGGCCCGCCGGTCGCAGCCGTCAGCGGGTAGCGCAGGATCCGCACACCCTCCAGGGTCTCCTCCCGTGCCGTGTCGGCGTGGGTGCCGGTCGGGCAGATCACGGTCACGCGGTGTCCGGCCGCCACGAGGGCCCGACTCTCCTGCCACACACGGCGATCCATCGGCACCGACAGGTTCTCGACCAGGATCAGGATGTGGCGCCGCCGTGTCCGACGGCGATCCCGGATGCCTTCCACGGCCGCGGTGAGCCGGTCCTGGGCAGCGTTCTTCGCGGGCCGGATCCGACGCAGCACACCCGGGGCGACGGTCAGCCCGAGCACGAGCAACGCCGCGCGCAGCGAACGGCGGTGGGAGAACGACCGCACCGCGGCCGCCCGCGCCGCGGCGGTGTCGCCCTCGACGAGGGCCCACCGCGCGCGTCGGATCTCGCGGATCGCACCCATGCGGCTCAGGTTCGCGCGCAGGGCGCGCTCGTCCTCCGGGTCCGACAGCGGTCGGGCGGTGCGGAACGACCGTTCGAGTGCGTCCTCGAAACCCTCGACCTTCGCCGCGTCCCGCGACAGCGAGTCCTCACGGATCCGGTAGCGCGCCAGTACATCCGGGAGAACCCGCACGACGTGGTCACGGGTCAGGCGCAGCCAGATCACGACGGACTCGTCGACGCCGTCGATGCCCGGCGCGTAGCCGCCGACCTCGACCCACGCGTCGGCGCGGATCGCCGCGGTGTAGTACGGCACGGTCCCGCCGAGCACGTCGCGGAACATCAACGGTCGCGAGGGATCCGGTCGCGGCACCCCCACCGATCGCAGGTAGTCGACCGGCAGGTCGTCGGGTCCCTCGGCGAACCTGTGGGCGTCGACGCACACGGCGGCGACGTCCGGCTCGGCGGCGATCGTCTCGCCCACCCGACGACAGAAGTCGGGCAGCAGGTGGTCGTCGCTGTCGAGGACACAGAGGAACCGACCCCGGGCAACGGCGGCCGCGGCCATCACGCCGCCGGCGTATCCGGCGTTCTCCTGACGCACCAGGTGGATCCGGTCGTCGTCGAGGTACTGCGCGACGACAGCGGCCATCGCGTCGGAGTTGCCGTTGTCCACGACGACGAGTTCCCAGTCGTCGCGGGTCTGCGCGAGCACCGACTCGATGGTCTCGCCGATGAGATGTTCTGTGCCGTAGGCGGTCGTCAGGAAGCTGAACGTCGGGCGCACACCCGACCGCCCGCCGCGTCGCGGGTCGTGGGACATCGACGCGTCACCACCCGATGCCGTGGTAGTTGTCACCCAGCCGTCGCAGCTCGGCGCCGGGAAGGCGCACCAGGTCGATGACGAGCGTGTCCGCCGGTGCCGCGTCGACCATCTCGACGACCTCGGGATCGGCGGACGCGACGACGATCACGTCGCCGTGGTCCATCACGTCGGAGACCGACGACGTCAACAGCTCACCGATGTGGGGCAGGTGCTGGGTGATGTAGTCGCGGTTCGCGCCCACGATCGACGACAGACTGACGTTCGCGTCGTGGACGCGGATGTCGAACCCCTTGCCCACCAGACGCTCGACGAGTTCGACCAGCGGGCTCTCCCGCAGGTCGTCGGTGCCGGACTTGAACGACAGGCCGTACAGGCCGACGCGCCGCTTGCCCGTCGCGACGATCATGTCGATGACGCGACGGATCTGGGCCTCGTTGGACACCATGATGTTCGCGATGACCGGGATCTCGAGGTCGTTCTGCCGCGCGGTGTGCATGAGTGCGCGCACGTCCTTGGGCAGGCACGACCCGCCGAACGCGAAACCCGGCCGGAGATAGGCGTCGCTGATGTTGAGCTTGGTGTCGGCGAAGAAGATCTCCATCACGGCGTGGGAGTCGAGACCCAGTCGGGCACAGATGGTCCCGATCTCGTTGCCGAACGCGACCTTCAGTGCGTGGAAGCTGTTGTCGACGTACTTCGTCATCTCCGCGACGCGCAACGGCACCCGGAAACGCTTGCCCGACAACCCCTCGTACAGGTCCATGACCATCGCACCGCTGCGCTCGTCGGTCTCCCCGACGACGGTCTTCGGCGGGGTCATGAAGTCGCGCACCGAACTGCCCTCACGCAGGAACTCGGGGTTCACGCACACCCCGAAGTCGACTCCGACGCGCTTGCCCGACGCCCGCTCGAGGATCGGGATCAACAGGTCCTCACACGTACCGGGCACCATCGTGCTGCGGTAGACGACGACGTGCCAGTCGTCCTTGTCACGCAGCGCGGCGCCGATCTCCTCACTGGCGCTCTGCAGGTGGACCGTCGACAGTCCGCCGCCGGACCCCGACGGTGTCCCGACGCACACGATGGTGATGTCGCTGTGCAGGACCGCGCGACGGGCGTCGTCGTCGACGTCGAGCATGCCGGACGCGACGACACCGGCGGTCAGTTCGCCGATGCGCTCCTCGATCACGGGGGCCTTGCCCTCGCGCAGGAAGCGGGTCTTGGACGGGTTGACGTCGACGCCGATCACCTTGTGTCCGCGTGCGGCGAAACATGCCGCGGAGACGCACCCCACGTACCCGAGGCCGAAGACACTCAGGACCGCGGCCCGGGAGTCCTTCCCCGAGGGCGGGTGGTGACGTGACGTCGGGTCGGCCGAGATGCGGCCGACGCCGTGATCGTCGGTGCCGTCCGTGTCGTGGACAGCCTCGTACGACGTGAGCGTGCTCATGCAGTATTCCCCCCACTGCGCGATCGATCGTTCCCCCGGGCTAGGGCGTCGTCTCGATCTGCAACGACACCTGCCCGTCCCCGCGCGTGTCCACCACGCACTCCCGCCGTACCCCCTCGCACAGCAGGTGGATGCGGATCGTGGATCCGTCATCCGACAGGGACAGGTCGCAGCCTAGCGCAAACTTCGTTGTGACGTTGATGAAGGTTGCTTCGACGATCGGTGTGGTCCGGCCGGAGGATTGCGTCCCGACCCACCATGCGGGTGTCCGATCCTCCAGACGGTGGCTGGACCAGCCACGATGCATCGTCTCGTCGCCTCGCACCGACCACCGGGACACCGGTCCCGTACTCGCGCTGACGATGTCGGCGACGTGATCACCGTCTCGGGACAGTGCGATCGCGGATCCCGACATGTCGATGTCGATGTCGGTCGCGAGCGGGACGGTGGTCGTCACGTCGTGCTCGCCGCCTCCGGTGAGGCGGTCCACGATCAGCACGCCCGGCAGGTCCGCCGGCGCGACGACCCAGCGGCGGTGGACGACACCGTGCGCGCCGTCGGCGTATCCGTCGTGCTCGGCGTCGACGACGCCGGCCGCCAGATCGACGGCACGGACGCGTGTCCGTGCGTGTCGTGTCCACAGGAACGGACCACCCATGTCGGACTGGTCCCGCCCGTCGACGGTGACCGTCGCGTGAGCGCCCGTGCCACGGAGCACCTTCCGCCACTCCGGGTGCCCGTAGTAACTGCCGGTGCCGGGATCCTCGACGATCTCGCCACGGTCGTCGGCGACGGTCACGGCGAGTGCGTCGGCGTGCCCGTGCGCGGCGATCGCGAGGTAGCCCAGCGGCGCGACGTCCACCGTGACCCGCCGACCCGGTGCGCGCAGCACCACCAGACCGCCGTCACGGTGCCAGGTCGACCCGCCGGGTCCACGGACCGTGCTGGTCACCGCCGTCCGGGGACGCTCGGACGCGCCCAGTGCCGCCGCGAACCACTCCCGGGCGGCGGTCGTGGTGACGCCGGCAGGTGCCGCACCGTCGGTGACCGCGGCGACGAGATCGAGGTGGGACGCCACGGTGCGGACCGGCTCGTCCGACAGCCGCAGGGCGAACCCCTCGTCGTCGTCGCCGATCCGGGGGGTCGGCATCCCGAGCCCGCCGAGGAAGTCGGCGCCTCGCAGCACCGCCTCCACGAGACCGGCCGGCACCGTGCCGTCCCGATCGGCCACCAGCGCGGCGACGACGGCGAACAACTCGGCGGTGAAGATCTGATACCCGACAGCCTGTTCCGCGCCGACACCGTCGGCCAGGATCTGACGGTCGGCCTCCGCGGTGAGTCCCCCCAGCGCGATGCGCTCCCAGTGCGGCGCGTCCTGCAGCCCGGGCACCAGCAGGGCCACGGCCGCCAGGCCGGCGAGTTCGCCGACGAGGTGGTTGTTCGCCGAGCTGTACCGCGACCGCCCGCGGACGCAGTACCGCGCCGAGGCGTCGAGCATCGCGGCGATCCGTCCGAACCGCTCCGCCGTCATCTGCGGGGCGTCGGCGAGCGCGACGACGGTGACCGCCACGCTGATCGCACGGATCCCGGCCTCGAACGCACCGCGCCAGGCGATCCCGTGACCGGGCGGGTTCGCCGCCATCCACGAGTCGAGGTCGTCGAGCGCGGCGGCGGCGTGGCGGTCGTCCCCGGAGACCAGCCAGGCCTGTGCGAGGAGGGGCAGGTGCTGCAGCCGGTTCAGCTCCCAGATCCACTTCACGTCGCCGTCGACGGTGCGGTGGTCGATGCGGTCGGCGGGGAGGTCGGGCCACTGCAAGTCCCGGACCGGGTCGTACGACCAGTCGACAGGCCGGTCGAGGGTGACCGTGGGATACCCGAAGAAGGTGCAGCGTAGGCCGAGCGCGTCCTCGGCGGCCGCGACGATCTGCTCGACGAGTTCGGGGTGCCGTCCGACGATCTCCGCGGCGCGGCCGCGGGACAACAGCGTCGGTCGCCGATCGGGGTCTCGGAGCTGCGCGAGCGACGACGACGCCGTCGCCGTGGTCCACCCGGGCGGCAGGTCGCGCGGTGGCGTCGCACCCGACACCCGGCGGACCCGACCCGCCGCGAGGGTGCGGACCCGCCAGGCGATCTCGGGGGCCGACATCGTCGCCAGCCGGCGTCGGTACCAGGTGACCTTGTGCACGTCGGTGACCCTAGCGTTCGCGATCGTCAGGGGGTCGGTGTCATGATCGGGTGGGGAGAGTTCGACAGGGGGACACCGATGGCACCGCGGGGGGCGGGCGTCGACGTCAAACACAGGTTGCGTCGCGCACATCCGTATCGATCGATCGCACGCAGGCAGCTCGCCTGGGCCGAACAGGCGACGCCGGCCGAGCTGGCCGACCGCCGCGACCGACGGCTGCGCGCCCAGGTGCGCTGGGCGGCCCGCCGGTCGCCGTTCTACCGGGAGATGTTCGCCGAGCACGGCATCGATCCCCGGGACATCCGCACCGCCGCCGATCTCGTGCATCTGCCGACGACCGACCGGGTGAGCGTCACCGACCGCCGCGCCGACTTCTGCGCCCTCCCGGAACGCCTCATGTGGCCCGCGAGCTCGTCGGGCACCTCCGGCCGCCCGGTCACCGTGATGCGCACACCTGCATCGTCGGTCTACGAGCTGTGCGCCCAGGAACGGCAGTGGCGGTGGTTCGGCCTCGACGCGGACACCCCGCGCATCGTGTTGCGGGGCAACGACTTCGTGGCCGACACCGACGGGTCACCGGTCCGCCCGCTGCCGGGGAACCGGCAGCTGATGGTGTCGAGCTTCTACCTGACGCCCGACCACCTGCCCGCGATCCTCGGCGCCGTCGACGACTTCGGACCGCAGGCGATCGAGGGCTGGCCGTCGAGCATCGCGGTCCTCGCGGGACTCCTCGCCGATGCCGGACACACCCTCCCGCTGCGCGGCGTCATCACGTCATCGGAGGTGATCGGCGGGCCCGCACGGGCGCTCATGGCGTCGGTGTTCGACGCACCGATCGTGGACCACTACGGGCAGACGGAACGGGTCGTGATGACCGGCAACTGCGAGCACGGGACGCACCACGTCTTCGACGACTACGGCGTCCTGGAGCAGGTCCCGGTCCCGGGTGTCCCCGACCGCTGGGAAATCGTGGGGTCCTCGCTGCACAACCGCGGGTTCCCGCTGCTGCGCTACCGCACCGGGGACCAGGTCGGTCCCGCTCCCGACGAGCCCTGTCCCTGCGGCCGGCCGTTCGGTCGGATCGGGACGATCGCGGGCCGCGCCGAGGACGTGTTCACCGCCGCCGACGGGCGCGCGCTGCCCGTGCCGTCGACCGTCGTCGACGACCTCGTGGGGGTGCGCGGCGTGCAGATCGTGCAGCACCGCGCCGGCGATTTCGAGGTCCGCGTGGTGCCCGGCGGCGGATGGGACGCCGAGGTCACCGACCGTCAGGTGCGTCGGAACGTCGACCGCATGTTCGGCCCCGGGCAGCGGGTGACCATCACGACACTCGACACCCTGTCCACGCCGGACGGCGGGAAGGTGAAGTCCGCGTACGTCGTCGGGGTGTGAGACCGGTCAGCGCCCGCGTGCCACCTGCGTGACGAGACGTTCGTAACCCCGTGCGGTCGCGGCGATGTCGAACTGTCGGCGGGCCCGGTCGCGTCCCGCGGCGCCGAGCCGACGACGCAGGTCCGGATCCGACGCGAGTGCGATGAGGCGATCGGCCAGGGCGTCGTGGTCGCCGACCCCGACGACGAAGCCCTCGACACCGTCGGTGACCATGTCCGGCACCGAGCCGCACCCGGTCGCGACGACGGGCACCGCCGCCGCCATCGACTCGGCGAGCACCAACGGCACGCCCTCGTGGACGGATGACAGGCACGAGATGTCCAGCCCGGGCAGCAGATCGGGCACGTCGTCGCGGACGCCGAGGAACCGGACGCGGTGCGCCACGCCGAGATCGCCGGCGAGCGTGCGGAGCTCCTGCTCGCGGGGGCCGGTCCCGACGAGGAGCAGCAGCGCGGTCGGGCAGTCCGCCAGCATCTTCGCGAACGCGGCCAGCGCCACCTCGTGGGCCTTCTGCGCCGAGAGCCGCGCGACGATGCCGACCGCCACGTCGTCGTCGGCGAGACCCAGCAGGCGCCGCGCACGGTCGCGACGGTCGCGGGTGGGCGGCGGGGGCAGCGGGATCCCGTTGCCGATCACCACCTCCCGTGTCCGTGACCACGGCGACGACCCGACTCCCTCCGCGGTGCGCAGGTAGTCGCCCTGTGCACGGGACAACAGCACCAGAGCACGGGAGGCCGCCAGGGTCGTGACCGCCGAGCGCGGCAGCACCCGACCGCCGACCGCTGCGAGATCCATGTCGTGCGCCGCGACGACACTCGGGATGCCCGCGAGCGCGGCCGCCAGGCGACCGACGACGAGCGCCGCGCGGTGGTGGTGCGCCACGAGGACCACGTCGGTCCCGGTGCGGCGCAGGTACGTCGCCAGCGCGGTGACACGGCGCGGGTCGCGACCCGAACGCCCGGCGAGGACGTCGACGCGGACACCGTGGGCACGGAAGTCGTCGGCGAGCGGCCCCTCCTCGCGAAGGCAGACGATGCGCGGGGTGACCGCCGAGCGGTCGAGGGCCTGACACAGCGACAGCAGCAACCGTTCGGCGCCGCCGACGAACGTGAGGTCCATGACGACGGTCAGCGTCACCGGCCGAGCGGTCGGCGCGGGCGGTCGGGACACGATGTCGCACAGGACGTCCTGCGTCGCCTGCACCATCACCGACCGGTCGAACTGGGCCCGCGCCCGCGCCCGACCCGCTGCGCCCAGCGACCGGGCCCGCGCGGGATCGGCGAGGACGTCGACGACCGCCGACGCCAGGGCGTCTGGACGACGGATCGGGACCAGATGACCCGTCACGCCCTCCTCGACCATCTCGCGGAGCCCGCCGATGTCGGTGCAGACCGCGGGCAGACCCGACGCCATCGCCTCGAGCAGCGCCATCGGCAGGCATTCGACCGCGTCCGAGGAGAGCACGAAGACGTCCATCGCGGCGAGCATCGCGGGGACGTCGGAGGTCGCGCCGACGAAGGCCGTGCAGTGGGCGATCCCCAGCTGTCGGGCGAGTGCCTCCGAGCGTCGCCGTTCCGGCCCGTCACCGACGACGAGCACGCGCAGGTCGGGGACGTCGACGGCGACCGCCGCCGCCGCGCGCAGGAACGTCTCGTGGTCCTTCTCCGGACGCATCGCCGACACCGTTCCCATCACGGGCCCGTCGCCGTCCACGCCCGGCAGCGCGACCGGCGTGCGCGGGGTCGACGAGAGGTCGGTGAAGCCCGCGACGTCGACACCGTTGCGGACGATGACGACCTTCTCGGCCGGGTGCCCCAGCGTGTCGGTGAGGAACGGTGACTGCGCGTGCGCGACGCCGAGGTAGCGATCGGTGCGGCTGTCGAGCAGGCGGTCGACGACGCGGCGCGGCCACGGACGGTCGTCGCCGGCGGCCACGTGATGGATCCAGACGGCGCGGTGCGGGACCCCGGCCAGCACCGCCGCGACCCGACCGAGCACGTCGGCGTTGTAACCGCGCGTCAGAACGATGTCGGGACGTTGAGCCCGCATGTGGCGCACCAGGTCCCGCAGCGCGCGCGGTGCGTCGCGTCGACTGCGTCGCAGCGCCACCGCCTGCACCCCGCCGGCGACGAGGTCGTCGAAGAGGTCGCCCGGCTCCCCGATGCACACCACGGACGGGGTGAACCGGCTCCGGTCCAGGGCGGGCATGAGCGTCGCGACGTGTCGTTCGGCTCCGCCGATCCGGAGGTCGGGGACGACGTGCATCACCCGCACCGGGGCGGGCGTCACGGGGCGATCGGTGATCTCCCGGTACAACGCATCGATTCGGCGCCACACCGTGTCCACGTCGAAGTCGGCGCGGAAGCGCAGATGCGCCGCGGCGGCGAGTGCGCGTCGACGACCGTCGTCACCGAGGACGTCGTCCAGCGCGACCCGCAGCCCGTCGACGTCACCGGGTGGCACCAGCACCGCGCAGGTGTCGTCGAGGATGTCGGGGACACCGCCGACGGGGCTCGCCACCACGCAGAGGCCGGCGGCCATCGCCTCGAGCACCGCCATGGGTTGCCCCTCGTCGTGGGAGGGCAGCACCAGGACGTCGGACCGACCGAGCAGATCGTCGACGGTCTCCGTGCCCACCCAGCCGAGCACGTCGACGGAGTCGACGACGCCCAGGTCGGCGACCAGCGCCCGCGCTCGGTCGACCTCGCCGTCACCGGCGATGGTCAGGTGGGCGCCGCGGGCGACCGGTGAGGCAGCCCAGGCGCGGACGAGGTCGAACGTGCCCTTGCGGTCCCCGACCCGACCGAGGAAGAGCACCCGTGGCGGACCGTCGGGACGAAGCGACGGTGTGCGCGCGGGAACGGCGTTCGGCACCACGACGACCCGGGCGATCGGAGCGATCGCGGAGAGCCGTCGCGCCCACCCGGGCCCGAGGGCGACGACGGCCGCGGACCCGGTCAGGATCCGGACGAGGACGGCGCGCAGCGGCCCGGGCAGTCGCTCGGCGAAGAGGTGGAACTCGGCACCGTGGACGTGCAGCACCACCGGGACCCGGAGGGCGTGGGCGACGGTGGCCAGCACCGCCTTCCGGGCGAAGCTGCCGTAGGACGCGGTGTGCAGATGCACCAGCGCCGGTCGGCGCAGCAGCAACTCCGCGACGAAGCGCAGAGCCCCCAGCAGGAACGTGACCACCTTGACGACGGCCGGCCCGTCGCGGTGTGTCGCGACGTGTCGGATGCGCCAGTGGCGCGTCAACTCGGTCGACAGCACCGCCGACACCGTCGAGGCCACCCCGCCCCGGGTGGACGTGCTCGTCGACGCCCACAGCACCCGTGGTCCGGGCACGACCGATCGGCCCATGAGAACTCCCCCTCGATCACCGCTGTCTGCTGGCCGTCCTCCCCGACGGCCGGTCCTATGTGGCGGACCACAGAAAGCATGTGCAATCCTATACCGCGGGGAGGAAAGCTCGACGTGTCTGTTCAGAACAGCGGCGCTCGACGCGTTCTCGACCGTGACCCGACACCGGGGGGTGTCGCAGAGGGTCCGGTGACTCACGAGTCCGGGGAGATCCGGGTGCTCGTGGAGAACAGCGAGTATTGGCTGCGCAACAACGGTGACCTGGCCATGCTGGCCGTCACACTCCGCCGCCTGCGGCAGCGGTGGCCCGACGCGCGGATCGGCGTGTTGACCGATTCGCCCGTCCTGCTCCGCGCGTATTTCCCGACGGCCGAGGGCATCACGGTGTTCGACGACGACCCGTGGGCGCCGCCGACATGGCTGGAGGATCTCGCCGCCCGACTCGGCCCGGCGTTCGTCGGCCCGGTGGTCCTGGCGTGGCTGCGGGCTCGGACCTGGTTGCCGCAGAAGGCCCGTGGCGCCCGACGACGCCTGAAGAGCGCGCTGACCGGGAGGCACGTCCCCCCGATCACCCCGCGCCCGCGACCGCACATCGGGTCCCGTCGTGCGGTGGCGTCGTCGTCGGTGCTCGTGGTGCTCGGCGGCGGCTATCTGACGGATGCCGATGCCGCACAGTGCCGTCGGGTGTTCTCACTCATCCGCACCGCGGCCGACCACGCCGTACCCGTCGCCATAATCGGTCAGGGCCTCGGCCCGCTCGACGACCCCGCACTGGTCGCCATGGGGCGTGAGGCACTGCAGCGGGTGGAGTTGCTGGCGTTGCGCGAGCGCCGTCGCGGGCCGGCGATCGCCGACCGGCTCGGCGTCGACCCCGACCGCGTCCGTGTGACGGGTGACGACGCGATCGAGTTGGCGCACGACCTGATCGACCCGACATCGGACACCGCCCGGGGGGGCGGCGACGGGTTGGGCGCGGGGATCGGCTTCTGCCTGCGGGTCGCGGGCTACTCGCCGGTCGACGAGGCCGCGCGGACGGCCGTCGGGACCACGGTGCGCGTCGCGGCCGAGCGGCTCCGGGCGCCCTTGCTGCCGTTGATCATCGCCGAATACCGCGACCAGGACCGCAAGTCGACACTGCCGCTCGTCGCGGGAGCGACCAGGGTGGTCCCGCCGCTGCCGCGATACGTGCACCCGGCCGCCGTGGCCGAGCGCGTGTCCGACTGCCGCGTGCTCGTGACCGGTGCCTACCACCTCGCGGTGTTCGCGCTGTCGCAGGGGATCCCGGTGGTCGCCGTGACGTCCTCGGAGTACTACGACGACAAGTTCCTCGGCCTGGCCGACATGTTCGGCACCGGTCTCACCATGATCGACCTCGGTGAGCCCGACCTCGCGGCGCGGCTGTCGTCCGCCATCGCCACGGCATGGGACGAGGCACCGGTCGTCCGCGCCCCGCTGCGGGCCGCCGCCGAAAGCCAGATCGCACTGAGCCGTGCCGCGTTCGACGAGGTGTTCGCGATCACCGAGAGGTCCGGACACCGCGACGACCCGGGCGGGGTGACCGGCCGATGACCACGACCACCCGCACCGACGCCGCATCCCCGGACGAGGTGGGCGGTGGTCGGTCGCTGCGGGGCCGGATCGGACGTGTCGCGGTCGCGTCGGCGTTCGCCCTGGTGTTCGGCGAGGTGCTGACCCTGGTGCAGACCATCGCCCTGGCGCGTCTGCTGTCCCCGGCCGAGGTCGGGATCTTCGTGTCCGGCACCGTCATCACCAGCTTCCTCGGCGAGTTCGTCGAGGGTGGTCTGCGCGCGGGTCTCGTCCAGCGGGGCGGCGACATCCGCGACGCCGCGGAGACCGTCTTCTGGGCGACGCTGGGCGGCGGCGTGCTCATGTCGCTCGCCGCACTCGCCGCCGCACCCGTCGTCGGTCTCGTCTTCGACAGCACCACCGCCGGCGTCATCGCGGCCGTGACCTCCGGGACCCTGTTGATCTTCTCGGTCACCAACGTGCCGGAGTCGATGCTGCAGCGGGCCTTCAGCGTGAAGCGACGGTTGATCGTCGGGCCGTCGGTGGCGATCGCGTACGCGGTCGTGGCGGTGTCGCTGGCCGCTCTCGGGTTCGGGGTGTGGAGCCTCGTCGTCGGGATGTACGCGTCGTTCGTCGCCTGGGCCGTGAGCATCTGGGCCATCACCGACTGGCGGCCCGGCCGGGGCACCGCCTCGGTCGCCCTGTGGCGCGAACTCGCCCGCTACGGCTTCCCGCTCGTCCTCGGCGGGATCGGCGCCCGGGTGCAGAACGCCATGGAGACCGTCGTCGTCGGCCGCGGTCTCACACAGTTCGCGCTCGGCAACTTCCGCTACGGACAACGGATCTCGCAGATGCCCGTGCGCGCGATCATCGAGATCGGCGCCGTCTCGCTGTTCCCCGCGTTCTCGCAGATGGCCGGCGACCGTGACCGCATGCGCGCGGCCTACCTCCGCGCCCTGCGGTGGGTGACGGTCGGCGCGGCCGCGCTGTCGGGACTGATGATCGCGCTCGGCACCCCGGCCGTCACCGTCGTGTTCGGCGAGCCGTGGCACGCCGCCGGGGTCGCCGTCAGTTTGATGGCCGGACTCGGGGTGGGCAAGGCCCTCATCAGCGTCGGCGAGGAGGTCATCAAGGCCTGCGACCGTACACCGCTGCTGAACTGGTACACCGCGGTCGAGGTGCTGCTGGGCGTGGGCGCTCTCGTCCTCCTGGTCTCCCAGTTCCAGTTGGCGGGTGCCGCGCTCTCGCTGTCGGTGACCGCGATCGTCGTCGGTCTCGTCGTCACCGGGTTGGCCATCCCCCTGGTCGGCGTCCGCTGGGCGGACGTGGCGCGCGCGGTGGTGCCGCCGCTGCCCGCGGCGGGTGCCGCCACCGCCGTGGCCTGGGTCCTCGACCGCCACCTCCTCGACAGCGCCGACCGCGCCCTCCTGCCCGCCGTGGTGTGTCTGACGGGCGCGGGCGCGGTGTTCGGGCTCGTGTACCTCGTCGCGCTCGCCGTCTGTGCGCCGTCGTCGGCGCGCAGCCTGCTCGGTGTCCCCGTCGCCATCGTGCGACGGTCGGTGCGCACCACCTCTCGACCCGACGACCCCGCGGTCGCCGAGGACGGAGACGGCGGTGCGCCACGCGGGTGATCGGATGACCGACGTCGACGGGGCGGGCCTGCGGGGTGCGTCGCCGGTACCGGTCGTCCTCGGTCCCGTCGTCACCGGGGCGCACCGCGTGGTCGTGCGTCCCGGCCGCTTCGACGACCACCCGCGATGGCGGGAGCTGCGACTGCGTGACCGCGCGCTCATCGAGCCGTTCTGGTCGCGCAGCGCACTGACGTGGGACGAGCGGCACCGCCGCAACGAGTGGGTGCGGGAGGTCCTCGACTCGCGGCGTCACATCGCCTCGGGTCGTGCCCTGCCGTGCGTGATCGACGTCGACGGCGCACTGGCCGGCCAGGTCGCGCTGACCGCGATCGACACCGTCACGGCCACCGCCGAACTCGGGATCTGGATCGACTCCCGGCTCGGCCGGTCCGGGGTGGCGACCGTGGCGACTGGGATGCTCGTCGACCACGCCTTCTCGACGCTGGGCATCCGACGGGTCGTGGCGCCCGCCGCGACCGACAACGCCCCCGCCGCGCGGGCGTCGGCCCGAGCCGGGTTCCACCGGGCCGCCACGCTCCCCGGTTGGGCCCCGACCGGCGGCCACGACGTCGTCGCGCACGACCTGTGGGTCCTCGACCGCGACGACCTCGGCCCCGGCGGACTGACGACGGTCGGACTCCGGATGACCGACCCCACCGCCGACGCCGTCGACGTCGAGGCCCTGACCCGGCCGGCGCGGGGACATGCGACCGTGCCCCACCGGTTCGACGACGCCGTCGCCGTGGCCCGTCACGGCCTGGGGCGCGCCAGGACGCGGGTGCGCAGGATGGGACCGCCCCCGATGCCGGCCGACCTCGACGTCGCAGGGACCGGTCTGCGGCTGCGCCGCCGCCGTGTCCTGACGGCCCCGATGGTGTCCGCCCGCTCCGCGACCCTCGACGACCTGTGCGGCCCCATCCGATCGGGCGCCTGGTTCGACACCGACGACGCCGACGTCGTCTACGAGGTCCGCGACACCCACACCACCGTCGGTCGCATCGCGCTCGTCGGGGTCAACCGCAGCCAGGGCTTCGCCGAGCTCGCCGTCAGCGTCGACCGGAGCGCGGCATCCGCCTCCGACCGTGCGATCGGGCAGGCGATCCGGGACGTCCTCGGCCACGCCATGAGCGCGATGTCGTTGCGCCGCATCTCCACCGCCGTCCTGCGGTCCGACGTCCGTGCCGGTCGTCTGGCCGATGCGGCGGGCCTGCACCACGAGACCTCGCTCGACGGCGCCGACTGCGGGCGTGCGGCCGGGACGGTGGAGGTGTGGGGACTCAGCGCGACAGGAGACGCGACGGTGTGATGCACTCCGGGCGAGCGACCAGGACCGCGGCGAAGGCCTCGATACCCGCCTGACGCAACAGGTCCGCGGAACGCCGTCCGCGCGTCGGGCTCACCGTGTCACGCTCGACGACGACGAGTGTCCGGTCGGACGCCGCGCAGACGAGCTGCGCCTCGGCCGCCTGGTCCACGGGGGCGCACTCCACCACGACCACGTCGAACCGCTTGCGCAACAACCCGATCAACTCGCCGACGTTCTCCCGCGTCATCACGTCGTACGGATCGGTCCCGCGGCTGTCGGGGCCGGGCTCGCCGGCACCGAGGATCGACACGCCCCGCCCGAGACGGGTGCTGTCGCGCAGCGTCTCGTCCAGTCGCGCCGCGTGGATCCCGTCACCGTCCGGGGTGCGGAGCACGTCCACCATCCCTGCGCCGGCGAACTCGCCGTCGCGGGAGGTGCGCACGACGACGACCTCTGCGCCCTGTGCGGCACGGATCCGCGCGAGCTCGTCGGCGACACCCGCAGACCCGGCTCTCCCGCCGACCCCGGTCAGGGCGACGACGGACGGCACGGGCAGGTCGTCGAAGGCCAGTGCGTTGACGACATGGCGCATCTGCATGTGTGGGTCCGCACCGTCACCGGAGGCGTCGAAGGTCCGCAGCCCCAGCGTCTCCCGGACCTCGCCCGCGGTGCGGAGTCGGGGTGCGAGTCCACCGGCCAGCCACGCGAGGACCAGCCCCACGAGGAGGCCGACGACGACGGACACGGCGACCCGCGCGGTCATGGCCGGTCGCTCCGCCGTCGCGCCGCTCGCCGCGGTCAGGTCCTGCAGCAGACCGCTGGTGTCGCTGTTCAGGCGGTCGATGGACTGCTGCAGCTGCACTCGCTCCTGCTGCAGGATGAAGTCGTTGCCGGCCTCCCGGTCGGCGAACGGCCGCCGCAGCGCGTCGATCGCGGACTGTCGGGTCCGTTGCACACCCGCATTGATGCTCTGCCGGAACGCATCCGCCATCGCCTGGGCCGCGCGCGGCACCGCCGCCCCGTCAGGTCCGGTGGCGACGACGAACATGATCGGACCCGTCGCGACCGGCGTCGCGGTGACCCGGACGTCGTCGGGCACCCGCGCATCACGCCGCAGGGACTGTTGGCTCGCGTCGTTGTTGAACAGGTCGACGTAGCTCTGGATCAGCACCGCGTCCTGCTCCGGCGCTCGATTCGCCGAGTAGGTCGTCAACGACGCCTTGCTGGTGTAGGTCGTCGTGGCACTCACACCCGTGACGAGTGCGGCGCCCACCGCGACGAGAACGCAGAGGGCGACGACCCACCACCGGCGGAGGATGCGATCGCGGACGTCGGTCATGCGGGGATCTCCTCCCTGGCGGGGACGGTCGTGGTGGGCGGCAGGGACGGCGCGACGACACGCTGCGGCCGTCGGGCCTGGCCGACGGCGAGTCCGGTGAGCAGCAGCGTCGCGACCACCGGTAGGTCGAACAGCCGGAGGTCGACCGTGGTCCCCGACGTCACCATCACGACGAGCGCGATGATCCCGGTGACCACGACGGTCACCCGGGTGCGCTCGTCGTCGGTCCGTGGGTCCCGTGCGAGGGCGCGGAACGCCGTGATCAACCGGGCGGCCAGACCGGCGAGGATCGTCAGCCACAGCACGAGACCGACGAGCCCGAGATCGGACAGGATGCCGAGTTCGTTGAAGTGGGGCGCGATGCCGAGCCCCCGGTCGAAGGGTGTCGACGTGGTCCACTGCTGGTGATGCAGGGTGTTGACCGAGATGAACCGGCCGAGACCCCATCCGAACAGCGGCTTCTCGTCGAACGCCCAGAAGGTCGTGGCCGCGGTGTTCAGTCGGTCGAGGACCTCGCTCGTCGAACCGACGCCGCCGGCGTCACGGTCGGAACTGGTGAACGTCGACCAGTTCGCCAGCACCGCAGCCGATCCCAGTACACCGACGACCACGAAGCCCGTGCGGTAGCCGCGGGCGATGACGGCCCCGACGACGAGCACGACGGCGAACGCCAGGTAGATGATCCGCGTGTGCGTCAGGAACACGGCGTAGGACGACGCGGCCGCGACGAGTGCCGCGGTCAGCCGGGCGGCGCGACGGCCCTCGGTGCGCGAGGCGAGGTGGACGGCGCAGGCGAAGCCGATGAGGATCGTGATCCCGTTGACCACCGGCTGGTTCGGCACGCCGTTCGCACGACCGACCCAGTTCGGGTCCTCGACGATGTAGCGCGGCCACACCAGCCCCGGGGCGTGGAACTGCAGGATGCTCACCAGCGCCGAGTAGCCACCGAGGGCGACCATCATCCACAGGACGACCCGTGCGCGGCGGGCGTCGTCACCGATGGTGCGGCCGACGAGGAACAGCGCGAACGGCATGAGCGTCGACGACAGGATCATGCGGAAGAGGTTGATCGGCTCGACCGTCGGGATGTACGCGCCCGCGTCGTACTCGTGCGGCAGCACCGCCGACAGCACGTTGTAGCCCAGGTAGACGGCCATCACGAGTTCGACGACACCCAGGCGCGGCAGGCGGTCTCGGTGTGTCCACCCCCAGATCGCCGTGGACAGGACAACTCCCACGAACGCCGGCAGGAACGGGTCGACGGGGAGGACGCGCGGCAACGCCAGCCGGAGGAACAGCGCGACGAGGAAGTACCCCAGCGCCACCAGCGGGTGTCGGAGCCCGATCCAGACGGCGACGACGGCGACGACGGCCGCGATCGGTGCGGCGATCACCATCAGGAGAGATCCCCGCGAGACCGCGGCGGCGACAGCGGCGGTCGCGACGACCAGGCCGGCGGCGGCGAGGGACACCCGCCGCCGCGACGGCAGGGACGTCACCGCCGCCCGGAGGCGGGCGGTCATCCGCGCGCGTCGCTACGTCGCTCGACCGTTCCCTCGACCACCGGCGCGGAACTGCCGGTCACGGACGAACGGACGGACCTCGGCGGGACGGCGTTCGGTGCCGGGGGCACGGGCGGCGGGACGTCGATCCCGGCCGCGCGCTGCTGCAGCCACCGCTGCTGCTCGGCCCGGTACCGCGACCACTGCTCCTCGAGCCAGCGTTCCTGGGCGAGGCGGTACTGCGCCCACTGCTCCTGCGCCAGACGCTCCCGGGCCACCTGCTGCTGCAGCGCGAGTTCGCGCTCGGCCTGCTCCCGGGCGACGCGCTCGGCCTCGAGGCGTCGCTCGATCTCGCGACGTTCCTCCTCGAGACGCTCGGCAGCGAGCCGCTCCTCCTTGACGCGCGCCGCGACGGCACGCTCGACGGCGGCGCGCTCCTCCCGCTGACGCTGCTCCTCCGCGAGCCGACGCCGAGCGGCCTCGGCCCGGGCGATCCGCTCGCGCTCCAGGTGGGCGGCGCGGGCGCGTTCGATACGCTCGAGCTGCAGACGCTCCGCACGCTCGCGGGCGACCCGTTCACGCTCGAGGCGTTCGACGCGTTCGCGCTCGGCGAGTTCCCGTTCGCGACGCTCCGCCTCCTCGCGGACAGCCTCCTCACGAGCGCGCTGCTGGCGTGCCAGCCGCTCCTGGATCGCCGCACGCCGCTCGAGTTCCTCCTGTGAGCGACGATCCCGGGCCTCCCGCTCGCGGACCTGCTGGTCCTGTACCCACTGGCGGCGCGCGATCAGCTCGCGTTCCCACCGCTGCCGGACGGCCTGCTCCCGCAGGAACTCCTCGTGCGCGGCGCGCTCGGCGGCGGCGTGCCGCTCGAGGGCGAACGGGTCGCCCGGACCGGCACCGGGTGTCACCGCCGGGAACCGGTCGGTCGGCACGGCGTTCTCCCCCGCCGCGGCGTGCACGAGCGGCGCGCCGGCGACCTCGGCCGGGAGGTCGGGAAGCGGCTCCGGCTGCACCTCGGCGACAGTCTTGGACTCGGTCTCGGCGACCGGCTCCGGCTCGACAGCCGGTTCCGGCTCGGGTGCGACCTCGGCAACCGGCTCCGGCTCGACGGCCGGCTCCGGCTCGACCTCGGCAACCGGCTCCGGCTCGACGACAGGCTCGGGCTCGACCTCCGCAACCGGCTCCGGCTCGATGGCCGGCTCGGGTTCGACCTCCGCAACCGGCTCCGGCTCCACGACAGGCTCGGGCTCGACCTCGGCGACCGGCTCGACCTCTACGACCGTCTCCGGCTCCACGACCGACTCGGGCTCGACGGCCGGCTCCGGGATCGGTGCCCGCATCGAGCGGTACGGCAGGAACTCCTCGGGGGCGTCGTCTGCCGTCGGGATCTGCGGCGCCACGACGGGCGGCGGCACGACCCGCGGCCGCGGGGCCGGCGGCGGAGTACGGCGCGCCGCCGACTCCTGACGCCACCTGGCCGCACGACGGATCGCTTTGCTGAGCACCGTCTCGGCGGGTGTGACCGGCGTGGTCGCACGCGGCGGACGAGACGGGGCAGGCGGCACCGGCGTCGCGTCCTGATGCGCCACCGTCTCGCCCGCCTCGCTCATCTCCCGCACCTCTGTCATCGTCGGTTCCGGCGACGCGGCGTTCTCCCCTCCGCCGATCACCTCCTCGGCATCCGGGGCGACGACGTCGGTCGTCTCGTCCGTGTCCGTCGCGTCGTCCTCGGCCGCCACAGGATCGACGTCCACGTCGTCGACGGTGTCGTCCGCAGGGGTCGGATCATGCTCGTCGACGTCCTCGGGCACCTCGGCGTCGACGACCGGGGACTCGGCCGGCTCGGCGTCGAGGTCGTCACCGTGACCGCCTGTCTCCGTGACGATCTCGCCGTCCGCGAACTCGGCAGCGGTGTCGTGGTCGACGACCGGGGCGCTCGGCACGACCTCGCGGTCGGAGAGGGACTCCTCGGTGTCCTCGACCACCGCCGGGAGCACGTGGGCGAGACCCGTGGCGGTCGCGGGCGCCGGCACCGGCGGCGCGGACATGACGACGGCCGGACCGATCGGCGCGTTCACCTCGGCGAGCAGCCGGTAGGTGTCGGACACGTCCGACACCGTCGCCGTGGCCGGGTCGACGACGGTGATGACCACGTCGGCCTGGGCGCAGATGATCTGCGCCTCGGGCGATTCCACGACGACGGGCGATTCCAGCAGCACGACCTCGGCCTGCTTGCGTGCCGCGTCGAGGAAGCGGGCGACGCTCGTCCGGGTGATCACGCCGATCGGGTCGAGCACACGGTTGCCCACCCCGATCGTGCAGACACCACCGGACTCGGCGGACATCACCTCACCGAGGTCGAGGTCGGCGTCGACGAGAGCGTCGACGAAGCCGCGCCGGCTCGAGGCACCCACGGGCCGGCGCGCATCGGTCCGGACGAGCAGCGACGGCACCTCGGCGGTGCCCAGCGCCGAGGCCATCGTCTCGGCGAGCTGCCGTGCGGCAGCGGTCGCTCCGGACTGCGCAGCGACGACCGCGATGACGTGCGGCCGGGTGTCCGACCCCGACATGACCCGGTTCGACAGGTGGCGCAGGTCGGCCGATCGGGCCGAGCCGCCCTCGTCGTCGGGGTCGGCGACGACCAACGCGGTGGTGAACGCGGTCTTGTCGGTGACGTCGAAACCGGTGCGCACGCGCCGCGATGCGATGTCGACCCCGAGGGCCATCAGGACTCCGACCACCAGGCCGCCGACGAGGGCGGTGAGCAGCGTCGTGGTGCGCTGCGGCGTCGTGGCCGTGACCGCGGAGTCGAGACCGACGGAGTTGATCATCCCGTTGGTGTTCGCGTTGATCGTGTTGATCTGGTCCTGCAGCCCGGCACGCTCGTCGCCCGGGACCTCCAGACGCTGGGCGTAGCGCTCCTCGAACGGCGCCTCGACCGAGGAGATGGTCTGCTTCTTCGCGTCCTCGAGCGCGCCGTTGATCTCCGTGCGGAACGTCGTCGCGAGCGCCGACGCGGCGGACCGGGCGGCCTCGGGCGTCGCGGCGGTCGCGTCGATGTAGAAGATGCTGCCGACGGTCGCGGGTTCGGCGACGCTGGTGACACCCGCCGGCACCTTTGCCTTGCGGTTCAACGCATCCTGGAACGAAGGATCGTTGAACAGGTAGATGTAGGCCAGCGCCAACGCGTACGGCGTGTTCTCCGATGTCGGGGAACTCGCCGACAGCGCGGCCTTGGCGGAGTACGTGGTGCGGTCACCGACGCCGGCGACGAACGCTCCCAGGACGGTGACCAGTGTGATGGCCACGACGATGTACCAGCGGCGGCGGACGCGCAGCAACTGGTTGACGAGATAGTTCAAGGCCCCCCCTTGACGAACTGTGCGCGGTGTCCGATCCCCTGCCACGCCACCGGTTCCCAGGCCGACGGCGCCATGGCGACAGGGTTTCTGTCACTGCAACGAAATTGACTATACTTCACTCGTTCGAGCGCACAACTCGGACCTCATGGTGCCAGGGGCGCCGGAGCCGGTTGAGCGGGGAGTCCGCCGCCACCGATGTCGTCGGGTGCGTTGTCGTCGACCACCGCGAGAACCTGCTGGATGCGCTGCATGTCGCGCGTCCACGGCGACCCGGTGGAGATGCGCTGTTCGAACGGGTAGCCGTAGTCGTCGCGGAACTGGTCGGCGAACCGTCCCGACGGTCCCTTCTCGGTCACGAACGCGAAGCACGCGCACGCCGCTGAGTCACCGACGTAGGCGCCGTAGTTCTGCAGCGTCCACGCGATCTGTCGTCCCGGGACCGTCTGCAGTCCGAGGCTCTCGATGTCGACGTCGAGCGGGATCGCGAGCAGCGCCCCCATCTTCATGGCCGACGGCGCGGACCCCTTGCTGCCGTAGGTCCGCTCCGCGTCGCTGTCGGACGTCGACGCGGGCCACCGGAAGCAGTCGCCGTCCGGGCAGCGGTGGAGCTGGCGGTCGGTGTCGATGTTGACCCGCAGCGCGTGACGGGGTCCGGTCGCGGCGGTCGACGGGCGCAGCTCGCCGAGGCGCAGGGCCCCGACCATCCCGGTGAGACCGGACCCGCCGAGTCCGCGGGTGACGCCGTCACCGTGGAGGTCGACGGGATCGGAGACGTCGAGGCTCGTCGCCGGTGATCCCGGGCTGCACCGGGCGAGCGGCGCGCTCTGCAGCACGGTGCGGTTCCCGGGCAGCAACCAACTCGCGCCCTCGTTGTCCGTCGACTGCGGGACGACGTAGTCGCGGGGCATGGGGACGCGGAAGAAGGTGCGCGACGTGGCCTCGCAGCGGTCGCGCCCGGTCCACCCCGCGCTGCTGTAGCGCACGTCGGTGAGCGGCGCGTCGGGTGTCTCGATGATGGACGTCTGGTCGTTCTGCGGCATCGGCGCGAAGCGGTCCCCTCCGGGCCGAGCCGGCATCCGCGCGTCGACGTAGTCCGCGTCGGCACCGATGGCCGTGTTCCAGATGCTCGTGGGCGCGAACGGTTCTCGGAGCGGGTCACGCGGCGTCCTGTCGGACGGGCCGAGCGCGAACAGCAGGGTCTGAACGGTCACCCCGCCGGCGGCGGCCACCACCGGGGCGGTGCGTCGCGACATGTCGACGACACGGCCGTCGATGGCCGACGGGGCCGACGTCGAGGCGGCGACCGACACCGCCAACCCGCGTCCGCCGCCCGGGACGGGTGCGAGCGCCCCCGTCGATCGTGCGATGAGCGGGGTGGTGGCGTCGACACCGGACCATCGCCGGACGTCGGCACGGACGGTGGTGCCGTCGGTGACCTCGATCTCGATCGGTGAGCGGTCGCCCGTCGCGATCCCGTAGATCACCTGGCTGCGCCATCCCCCCGACCCGGTCACCGACACCGCCCGGTCGCCGGCCGCCCACGCCTGCACCGCGCCGCGGGCGAAGACACGCCCACGGCCGTTCCAGCTGACCGCGGCGACGACCAGATCTCCGGGCGCGACCGACGCCGGCACCGCCACGGTCGTCGAGGCGGTCGGGCGGTCACCGGTGACCCGCGGCTCCTGCTGCGACGAGCAGGCAGCGGCACCGGCGATCACCAGGACGGCACAGATCACCGTCGTCAGCGCCTGACGCACGTCGTCTCCCCCTTGCTCGACGTCCTCCCCGGCCGCGGATCGTACCGATCGGACCTGAGAGAACGCCCCTGCCTGTGGCCCCCGACACGTCGATCGCGGGCCGTCGCGACACCGACCGGTCTGTCCGACCTGTCCGCTACGGGACTTTCCGACATCGAGAGTGGTTCTGCACGTGGCGTTTACGCGCTCTTGACGCGTTCTTGCGCACCGTCGCCGGGGGGTGTTCACTGTCTCCTCGCAAGGTGCCGTCGTTCGCTGAGGCTCCTTCACGGAAACACGCCAGCGACCCCAAACGTCCAGAGACGCCCCGGGTCAGGACAGGTCTTCCCGGCTTAAGGGTTGACCCCGATTGGCTCCTCGACACCCGTCGAGGTCCACGCCGTGAAGTGCCAAAGGTCTTACGAGGGGGCGTTTCCTTCCGCTCCGGCACGTGGCCGTCCTCGTCTCCTGCGGAGGTCTCGTCATGTCCACACTCGACACCGTGCTGCGCCTGCTCTGCGGGCTCGGCCTCGGGACACTGATCGGCTTCGAGCGCCAGTACCGCGCGCGGATGGCCGGTCTGCGCACGAACGCACTGGTCGCGACGGGCGCGACCCTGTTCGTCGTGTTGTCCGCGCACGGCTTCTCCGGCGGCACCGCGGACCCGACCCGCGTCGCCGCCCAGATCGTCTCCGGCATCGGCTTTCTCGGCGCCGGCGTCATCCTGCGCGACGGTCTGGGTGTCCGCGGGTTGAACACCGCGGCAACACTGTGGTGCTCGGCCGCTGTCGGCGCGCTCGCCGGCGCGGGCCTCTATGCGGTCGCCGCGATGGGCACAGTGGCGGTCGTCGCGGTGAACGTCGTGCTGCGGTGGCTCGGACGCGCTGTCGACCGCCACCCGGAGTCCGGCGACGAGTCCCCGACGACGTACACGATCAGCGTCGAGACCGAGCCCGACGGCGCCCGCTCCGTGCGGTCGATGCTCGTCGACGGCGTCTCGGGCGGCGACACCCGGATCCGCGCCGTCGACGCGACGGAGTCCGACGGCACCGCGCACCTCGTCGTGGAGGTCCACTCCGATCACCGCGACGACGACCGCATCCAGGCCGCGGTCACCCGGCTGTGCCTGGAGCCGTCCGTGCGGGCGGTGCGGTGGGACCGCGACCTGCAGGTCGTGCAGGAGAGCGACCGATGAGCGGCGTCGGTGTCGCTCGGATGGCGGGCATCGCCGCACACCGGCCACGGTGGGCCGACGCGGCGGTCGCGGTGGGCGGCGTGGTGTTGCTGTACCTCGTCGTGCGCATCGGATCGGACTTCGGAGCTCCGTTCGACGCCGCCCACGCGGCGACGTCGGTGTCGACCGATCCCGCGCGACTGCCCTTCTACGCCGCGTGTTCGGTGCTGCGGATGTTCCTCGGCCTGGGCGTGTCCGTCCTGTTCACCTTCACCTTCGCGACAGCGGCCGCACGGCTGCCGCGGGCGCGAAAGCTGTTGCTGCCCATCCTCGACATCCTCCAGTCCGTCCCCATCCTGGGTTTCCTGTCGATCACGGTGACCGGGTTCATCGCGCTGTTTCCCGGGTCGCAGTGGGGCCCGGAGTGTGCGTCGATCTTCGCGATCGTCACGTCCCAGGCCTGGAACATGGCGTTCTCGTTCTACAACAGCCTCGTCTCCCAGCCGCGCGACCTGGACGAGGCCGCGCGGGACCTGCGGCTCACGCGGTGGCAACGCTTCTGGCGGGTCGACGTCCCGAGCTCGATGATCCCGCTGGTCTGGAACGGGATGATGAGCTTCGGCGGGGCGTGGTTCTTCCTGGTCGCCTCCGAGGCGTTGACCGTCGACGACAAGACCTACGTGGTCCCCGGGATCGGGTCGTACGTGGCCGCCGCGACGGCCCAGGAGGACCTCGGCCGTGTGGGTCTGGCGATCGTCGCGATGGTCGTCATGGTCGTCGGGGTCAACGCGGTCTTCTGGCGGCCGCTGACGGCCTGGGCCGAGCGTTTCCGTACCGAGGACAGTGCGAGCGCCGACGCCCCGCGCAGTGTCGTGCTCGACGTCCTGCGGCGCTCCCGCGTCCCCGACCTGTTCTCCGCCGGGATGCGGCCGGTGGTCGCCGCGGCCGACCGGGTGACCGGCATCTTCGGCATCGCCGAGTACCCGTTGGCCGGACCGACGCGCGCACGCCGTGCCGCGACGGCGACGACCACGCTCGTCGTCGCGGCCGCACTGGCGGCCGGGGCCGTCGAGGTGGTGTCGTTCGTCGGCCACACCGCGGGCTTCGGCCAGGTCCTGCACTGTCTGTGGTTGGGACTGTTCACCTTCGGGCGCGTCATGGTCATCGTCGTGGTGTCGACGGTGGTGTGGGTGCCGGTCGGGGTCTGGATCGGGCTGAACCCGCGCGTCGGTCGGTTCGCGCAGCCGGTGGTGCAGGTGTTCGCGAGCTTTCCCGCGAACTTCCTGTTCCCCCCGGTCACCGCGATCCTCGTCGCGACCGGTGTCGGTCTCGACTGGGGCGGCATCGTCCTCATGAGTCTCGGGGCGCAGTGGTACATCCTGTTCAACGTCATCGCCGGCGCCGGCGCGATCCCCACCGACCTGCGCGAGGCCGGGCGGTCACTGCGGCTCCCCCGCCGACTGTGGTGGACGAGACTCGCACTGCCGGCGGTGTTCCCGTACTTCGTCACCGGAGCGCTCACCGCTGCGGGTGGCGCCTGGAACGCGTCGATCGTCGCCGAGGTCGTCACCTACGGGTCGACGACCCTCACCGCGACCGGACTCGGCTCCTACATCGCCGCCGCCACCGCGCACGGCGACCGGGGCCGGATCCTCGTCGGCGTGGTCGTCATGAGCGCGTTCGTCGTCGGCCTGAACCGCCTGCTGTGGCGTCCCCTGTACGGCCTCGCCCACCGACGCTTCTCCCTCTCCTGATCCCTCCGACCGACAGGGCCGTCCCATGACACTCACGTCCCCCACATCCGTCGCCACCGACCTCGTCACGGTCGAGGACGTCCACACCACCTTCACCGGCGCGAAGGGCCAGTCGGTGCAGGTGCTCGACGGCATCGACCTGACCCTCCACGAGGGCGAGATCGTCGCTCTCTTGGGACGATCCGGCTCCGGCAAGTCGACGCTGCTGCGGACCGTCGCGGGCCTGATCCCGGCGACGTCGGGCACGGTCCGCTACCGCGGGACGCCGCTCACCGGCGCCAATCCCGGCACCGCCCTGGTGTTCCAGTCGTTCGCCCTCATGCCGTGGCTCACGGTGCAGGACAACGTGGAGCTCGGCCTCGTCGCGCGACGGGTCCCCGCCGAGGAGCGGCGTGAGCGCGCACTGGCCGCCATCGACCTCATCGGCCTCGACGGGTTCGAGTCGGCGTACCCCCGCGAACTGTCGGGCGGGATGCGCCAGCGGGTGGGTTTCGCCCGTGCCCTGGTCCTGCGACCCGACGTCCTGCTCATGGACGAGCCGTTCTCCGCCCTCGACGTGTTGACCGCCGAGAACCTGCGGTCGGAGTTGATAGACCTCTGGGAGGGGGCACGCTTCCCCACCCGCGCGATCTGCATCGTCACCCACAACATCGACGAGGCGGTCGCCCTCGCCGACCGTGTCGTCGTGCTCGGGTCGCACCCCGGACGGATCATCGCCGACATCCCCGTCCCGGGGCGACGACACCGCGATCCGCGGTCGGTGGGTTCGGTGTCCACCGTCGACACGCTGTACCGGCTGCTCACCGAGGGTGAGGGCACCCCGCCGGTCGCCCCCGTGTCCCCGGCGACACCCGGCGACGAGCCGCTCCCCGAGGCGACCGTCGGCGGCATCGCGGGCCTGGTCGCGATGGTCGCCGGTGAGGACGAGCCGACGATGGCGTCGATCGCCTCCGCACTGACGTTCGACATCAGCGACCTCCTGCCCCTGGTGGACGCGGCCGAGCTCCTCGGCTTCATCGAGGTGACCGACGGGCGGATCGGGGTCACCGACCTCGGCACCGCCCTCGTCGGCGCGGACATCCAGCGCAGCAAGCAGATCTTCGCCACGCAGGCGGGCGAACACGCCCCGCTGGTGCGGGCGATCGTCACCGCGGTGCGGTCCAGCCCACACGGGACGCTCCGGGGCGGGTTCTTCCTGGACCTGCTGCGACGTCGCCACGGTCCCGACAGCGCGCGTCGCCAACTGGAGACCGCCGTCGACTGGGGTCGCTACGGCGAGCTGTTCGAGTACGACACCGACGACGACGTCATCAGCGTCCCCGTCTGACGCGACCGCGGCGCGCGAGTCCGCGGTCGGCACTTCCGCCGTACGTGTGACAGTTGGTAACGTCTACTTCTGTGACCGACCGAACACCCATGGACTGGCGTCCGCGCACCGTGCAGAACGGCGGCGTCCGTCTCGCCGTCGTCGAGGCCGGCGTCCCGGACGCCCCGACAGTCGTGCTGGTCCACGGGTGGCCGGACACCCACCACCTGTGGGATCAGGTCGCCCCGGTGCTCGCACGCCGGTTCCACGTCGTCGCCTACGACACCCGCGGATACGGCGAGAGCGATGCGCCCGCCGGTGACGCGCCGTATGCGCTGCCCGAGTTGGCCCGAGACCTGTTCGCGGTGATCGACGCGGTGACCGACGGCCCCGCGCACGTCGTCGCACACGACTGGGGGTCGGTGCAGACATGGGAGGCGGTGTGCACCCCGGGTGCCGCCGACCGGATCGCGTCGTTCGTCTCGATATCCGGCCCGAACCTCGACCACCTCGGCACCTGGGCTCGCGAGAAGCTGTCGCGGCCCACCCCGTCGAACGTGGCGCAGGCGCTGTCGCAGGTCGCCTCGTCGGCGTACACGGTGATGTTCCAGCTGCCGGTCGTGCCGAAGGTGTTCTTCGGCGCCCTGGGATGGGCACCGGTGTGGCGCCGGTTCCTGCAGGCCGTCGAGGGGACGTCGCCATCGGCCATCACGGTGGCGCCCAGCCTGCACCGCGACATGATCTCCGGCCTGCGGTACTACCGCGCCAACATCCGGCCGCGACTGTTCCACCCGTCCCCCGGGTCCACGGACGTGCCGGTCCTCGAACTGGTCAACACCCGCGACATCGCCCTGCGCGCGGCCATCTTCGACAACACACCCCGCTACGCGTCGCGCCTGTGGCGCCGTGACCTTCCCGCGGGACACTGGCTGCCGTACTCCCGGCCACAGCTCATCGCCGACCGCGCGACCGAGTTCATCGAGGCGGTCGAGTCCGGCTCGGGCTCACCGTCACTCGACCGGCTCGCGGTGACCGGTCCCCGCGGTCCCCTCGCCGGTCGTCTCGCCGTCATCACCGGCGCGGGGAGCGGCATCGGACGCGAGACCGCGATCCTGTTCGCCCGCAACGGCGCCGAGGTGGTCTGCAGCGACATCGACCTCGACGGGGCACGCACCACCGTCGAGGCGATCGCCACCCTCGGCGGGACCGCACACGCCTACCCCCTCGACGTCTCCGACGACGCGGCGTTCGCGGCGTTCACCGAGGAGGTCGCGAAGGCGCACGGTGTCCCCGACATCGTCGTGAACAACGCCGGCATCGGACTGGCGGGATCCCTCCTCGACGCGACCGACGCCCAGATACGACGCCTGGTCGACATCAACCTCATCGGGGTCGCCACGGGCAGTCGGTATTTCGGCCGACAGATGGTCGAGCGCGGCGAGGGCGGACACATCGTCAACCTCGCCTCAGCCGCTGCGTTCACACCGCAGCGCGGGCTCGGCGCCTACGCCGCCACCAAGGCCGGCGTGCTGCTGCTCAGCGAGTCGTTGCGCGCCGAACTGGCCGGCGCCCGCATCGGGGTCTCGGCGATCTGCCCCGGCATCGTCGACACCAAGATCGTCTCGACGACCGAGTTCGCGGGATCGACGGGCGCGGAGCAGAAGCGGCGACAGGACCGCATGGACGCCGCCTACCGCCGTCGCGGCTACACCCCCGACAAGGTCGCCCGACGGATCCTGGCCGCGGTCCTCGAGAACCGCGCCGTGGTCCCCGTGACCCCCGAGGCCGCGGTCGGCTACCGCGTCTACCGCTTCGTCCCGGCGCTCTCGCGCCGCATGGCCCGTACGTCCCTGGTGTGAGGAGCACACACATGTCCCGACCGCAGCCGACCATCGCCACCCCCGAGATCGCCGATCCGGGGCCCGTCCACCTGCAGCCCCGCAACGTCGCGTTCGACCTCGAACACACACCGCTGCACTGGATCCCCGGCCACCCGATCGCGTCGAACGTGATCAGCGTGCTGAACCTGCTCCTGCCCGAGGGCGAGCGATGGTTCGTCACCACCTACAACGAGGCGCTCCCCCTCGTCGCCGACGAGGAACTCGCCGCGACCATGCGCGGGTTCGTCGGCCAGGAGGCGATGCACGCCGAGGCGCACGACAAGGCGCTGTGGGAGTTCCTCGACCGCGAGGGCGTCGATCCCCGGCCCTTCGAGCGTCAGATGCGGTGGCTCTTCCGCAAGGCGCTGGCCCCGAAGGAGAACTGGGAGCCCGAGGCCCGCCGGAAGGACCTCGTCGAGCGCCTGTGGCTCATCGCGGCGATCGAGCACTACACCGCCATCCTCGGCGACTTCGCGTTGAACAACACCTGGCGGGAGCACGGCGCCGACCCGGCGATGACCGACCTCTTCACGTGGCACGGCGCCGAGGAGGTCGAGCACCGCAGCGTCGCCCACGACGTCGCGACCTACTTCGGTGACGGGTACATCCGCCGCGCCCGCGCGATGGGGGTCGCCCTGTTCGGGCTGCTCATGCTGCTGCACCGCGGCAGCCGGTTCATCGCCAAGAGCGACCCGTACCGCAAGTACTCGTACTTCTCCATGTGGACCGAGTACCGCCGCGGCGCCAAGGCCGGCGTGCTGCCGACGCTGCGCTCCATCGTCCTCGCGACGTTCTCCTACTTCCGGCCGTCGTTCCGGCCGGAGGAGATCGGCTCCACCGCACAGGCCGTCGCCTACCTCGCGTCCTCTCCGGCCACCCGCGCGGCCGCGCGATGACCACGACGAACCCGTCGCGTTCGGAACAGGGTCGCGCCGACCTGGAGACCCTCGACCTCGAGACGGCACCTCCACACCTCTACGGGCGGTTCCGCCGCGACCCCGTGATGCGGGTGGTGGGCGCGGCGTTCTCGCACCTGTACCCGCGGGTGGTGCGCCGACTCCACGTCGCCGACGACCACGCCGTCAACACCGGTGTGACACAGGTCCGTCTGGTCGACCGCACGGTCGTCGCCGAGGACGAGAACGTCGTGGCGCTGCGCTTCGAGGCCCCCGACGGCGGGCAGTTGCCGCCCTGGTACGCGGGCGCACACCTCGACCTGCTCCTGCCGTCGGGCCGGATGCGTGAGTACTCGCTGTGCGGGGACCCGACCGACCGCACCTACTACCGCATCGCGGTGCGTCGGATCCCCGACGGCGGCGGCGGCTCGGTCGAGGTCCACGACGACCTGCGCGTCGGTGACGTCCTCTCGATCAAGGGCCCGCGCAACGCCTTCCCGCTCGCCGTGCCGGGTCTCGGCTCGCGCGCCGAGCACCTGCGGTTCGTCGCCGGGGGCATCGGGATCACCCCGATCCTGCCGATGATCCAGCTCGCCGACCGCCTGGACCTCGACTGGTCGATGGTCTACACGGGCCGCAGCCGCGATTCGCTGCCGTTCGTCGACGAGGTCCGCTCCCACGGTGACCGGGTGACGGTCCGCACCGACGACGACGGTGGCATCCCGACGGCCGACGAGCTCATCGGTCCCGACATCTCCCCGCGCACAGCGGTGTACAGCTGCGGGCCCATCCCGATGCTGGACGCGCTGGTGGCGCGCCTGCGCGACGTCCGCGACGTCGAGCTGCACCACGAGCGGTTCGCGCCGCCACCGGTCGTCGACGGCCACCCGTTCACCGTCACCCTCGCCTCGACGGGGGCGGCCGTCCCCGTCGGTGCCGACGAGACCACTCTCGCCGCGCTCCGTCGGGAACGGCCGTCGGTGCCGTACTCCTGCCGCCAGGGGTTCTGCGGGACCTGCCGGACCCGTGTCCTCGACGGCGCCGTCGATCACCGGGACACGTTGCTCACGACCGCCGAACGAGACGCCGGCTGGATGCTGTCCTGCGTCTCGAGGGCGGCCGGGGACTCGCTCACCGTCGACATCTGACCGTCGGCCGACGCACCGCGCAGGCCGATCCACGCTGCGGGCGCGGCGACGGCGGCGACCACCACCGCCACCCACACCGACTGGTGCAGACCGTTGACGAAGGTGTCACGGACCGCGTCGAGGACGGGCCCGGTGAACTGCGCGGGCACGCGCTGGGCGACCTCCACACCGGCCATCACCGACGTGCCGGCGATGTCGCGGACACCGTCCGGGAGTCGTTGCAGCACCGCGGAATCGGCGACACCCGAGGCGTAGACCGAGCTCAGCACGGACCCGAGCACCGCGACACCCAGCGCGCCGCCGAACTCGCGGGTGGTGTCGTTGACCGCTGCGCCGGCACCCGCCTTGTCCGCGGGCAGGCAGTTCATCACGACGTGCGTGCAGGGACCGGAGATCAGGGCGAGGCCCGCGGCCATGGCCGACATCGACCACACGATGAGCCCCCAGTAGGACGCGTCGACGCCCGCGATCTCCACGAGCGCAAATCCGCCTGCCATCAACAGTGATCCGGTCGCGGCGACGGTCGCGACACCCACCAGCCGCACGGCCTGCATCGCGAGCGGCGAGAACACCGCCATCACCACCGCGAACGGCAGCGTGTGCAGTCCGGCCGAGAACGTGCCGTATCCCTTCACCGCCTGGAAGTACTGGGTGATGAGGAAGATGAAACCGAACAGCCCGAAGAACGCCAGCGCGATGAGCCCGGATGCCGCCGCGAACCGACGGTCGGCGAACACCCGCACGTCGAGCACCGGGTGTGCCGAGCGCATCTGCCCCCGGACGAACACGGCGAGAAGGGCTGCGGCGACGACGAACCCGCCGATGGTGCGGATGTCGGTCCACCCGTGGCGCGGTCCCTCGATGACCGAGTAGATCAGCAGCCCCATCGCGGCGACGCTCAGGACGAGTCCGAGCACGTCGACCCGGCCGGCCGGGGCCGGACGGGGAGCGGGGACGACCGCGAGGATCACGACCGTCACCACCGCCGCGAACGGGAGGTTCACCCAGAACACCGACGCCCACGAACTGTGCTCGATGAGCCAGCCGCCGAGCACCGGGCCGATCGCGACGGCGACGCCGGCGGTCGCGGCCCAGATCCCGAACGCCGCCGCGCGCTCGCGGGCGATCGTGAAGACCGACGACAGCAGCGCCAGCGTCGCGGGGAACACCAGCGCCGCGAACACACCGAGCCCGACGCGAGCGGCGATGAGGGTCGTGGTGGACGTCGCCAGGGCGGCGGGCACCGACATCACGGCGAACCCGGCGACGCCCACCAGCAGCACCCGCCGACGACCGAAGCGGTCGCCGAGGTGGCCTCCGGTGATCAGCAGGCCGGCGAACGCCAGCGTGTAGGCGTCGACGACCCACTGCAGGTCCGACATCGACGCCGACAGGTCCCGGCTGATGCTCGGCAGGGCGACGTTGACGATCGTGTTGTCGATCATCACCAGCAGGGTGGCGAGGCACAGACCGGCGAGGGCGGTCCAGCGGCGGGTGGTGCTCATGGGGTCTCCTGGGCTGAGGGACGACGTGCCATTGTTGTAGAACGTTGTTCTTTTCTAGAAGAACATCGTTCCAGTACGGTGTCAACCGTGGTGACGAGGAGAACTCCCGCGGCGGAGGTCCGGGACGCGCTCATCGCGGCCGGGCACCGGGTACTGGCGGAGCAGGGTGTGAAGGCCCTGACCGTCCGGGCGGTCGCGACCGAGGCGGGCGTGGCCCCGATGGGGGTCTACAACCACCTCGACGGGAAGGACGGTCTGCTGACGGCGTTGGTCGCCGACGGCTTCGACCGCCTGCGTGCGGCGACGGTCGCCTCCACCTCGTCCGATCCCGTCGTCCGCCTGCGGACCGCGGGCCGCAACTACCGCACCTTCGCCCTGGAGAACCCGACCCTCTACCGGCTGATGTTCTCGGGCACGTGCCCGGTCGACGAGGCGGGTGTCGCCGCGCTCGGCGCGCTCACGGAGCTGATCCGGTTCGGTCAGGCGGCCGGGATCGTCCGCGACGACGACCCCGTCGAACTCACGATGGTGGTCTGGTCGTCGGTGCACGGTGCGGTGAGCCTCGAGCTCGACGCGTCGGCTCCCGACACCGTCACCGTGGACGGGGAGCGGGTCTTCGAGGCGGTGCTCGACATGATCGAACGCGGCTGCGCGCCCGTCTGACCGACGACCGTCAGGGCAGGACGATCGGCGGCAGACCGGGGATCGGGTTCGGGATCGTGCGACGCCGCGGGATCACCGGCAGCGGCAGACCACCACCGCGGGGCCGACCCGGGGACACGTACGACGGCTGTTGTGGCGGAGGCGGCGCCGTGTACTGCACCGCGGGTCCCTGCGCGGGCCGCGTGTCGATCGGGGCCTGGGCACCCGGTGTCGTCGTGGGTGCCGGGGTCGTGGGAGCGCCGGTCGTCGGGACGGCCGCCGACGCCGTCGGTGCCGTCGTCGGGGAGGTGAAGCCGACCGCGGACGGGGCCGAGCGGGTGCCGTCGGAGCCGTGCAGCCACGGCACCGCGAGGATCACGCCGCCGAGCGCGACCGCGCCGCCGACCGCCACGGCGCCGACAGCCAGGCGTCGTCGACCGCCGGGCCCCTCTGCGCGCCCTGACGCACCCCCGGGCGGGGCGTAGGCGCGGGGCCCTGCGCCGGTCACCGACACCTCGTCGCCGTGGTCGCGCAGGACGTCGTGATCGCCGGTGGTGGTGATGTCGCGGACACGGTGGTCCGAGACGCCCGGGGCGTCGGGCTGTGCCACGGCAGGACCCGGCGACACCTCTGGTGTCGCGGTGGGGATGCCTGCACCGCCCTGTTCTACCGCATACGCGAGCGGCTCTGCCGTTCGTGTGACCGGGATCGGTCGGGTGGTCGGCTCGGGATCCGACTGCTCGACCACGACCGGTTCGGCCGCGATCTCCTCCGGCTCGGACTGCTCGTCCTCCGCCGGCTCCGGCTCGGGGTCGGGTACGGGTGCGGACTCGATCTCGGCAGCACCGACCGTGTGGCGGCCGCCGTCGGGATCGTCACCCTCTCCGTCGAGCGCGACGACCGGCAGCTCCAGCCGCTCGGCCAGCTCGCCGACGAGGCCCGGCCACGACTCGTGGTCGGGCATGACGACGACCGCGTCGACGTCGACCGGTGCCTCGTCGACGGTGCGGGTGATGATGCTCGCCGCGTCGGTCAGCTCCCGCGAGAGTGCCGTGACGCAGTCGGTGCGGGACATCCGGAACATCGCGACGTGTTCGGTGCCCATCGCGAACGCACCGTCCACCGCGGCGAGGCGCTCACGGACCTGCGGCATCAGTCCGATCAGTTCGGCCGCCCACTCGGTCGACTCCGGCCGCGTGACGCGGCCGATCCGCACGAGGTGGTCGGCGAGGGTGAGGTCGAGCATGTGCGGACACAGACGTCCGTTGCCGTGCTCGACGATGCTGCCACCCGTGGCCGCGTCGACGACGGACGCGCGCAGCCCCGTGTCACCGAGTTCGACGAGGACGAACGCCGCGCACGACTCCACACCGGCGGCAGTCAACGCCCGCCGGATCTCTCGTTGCAACGAACTCTCGAGCATGACCGCGCCGGATCGCGGCTGCCTCAACGCGCTGGACATGTCCCCCCTGGCAGCGGTGCTCGCCATCCCCCCGGCGAGCAGCCGACGTCAAGGTAACACGACGGTCACGGGTGCTCACCCGGTCGCGGCGACCGGCACCTCCCGCCGCGCGACGGCGGTGAAGTCGCGGGTCAGATCGACCGTCCGCATCTGTGCCACATACTGACTGGCGAATCCGGGATACATGGTGGCGTTGAAGCCGTCCTCGGTGAGGTACCAGCTGCTGCACCCCGAGTTCCACGTCGTGCGCTGCAGTCGACGCTGGATCGTCTCGTTGTATCGGTGCTGTGCGCCCGGTTCGACGTCGAGCACCGCGAGGTCGCGATCGATGATCGTGCGGACGGCCGTCACGATCGCGTCGATCTGCGCCTCCATGTACACCAGCGCCGAGCTGTGTCCCGGCCCCGAGTTGGGTCCGAACGTGATGTACAGGTTGGGGTACCCGGACACGGCGAAGCTCTTGTAGGCGTACGCGCCCCGGCTCCACTCGTCACCGAGCACCCGCCCGTCCCGGCCGGTGATGGGGATCGGGGCACCCTGCTTGGAGACCTCGAAACCCGTCGCGAAGACGAGACAATCGAAGCGGTGCTCGATCCCCTCGGCGGTGCGCACCCCCTCCTCGCAGATCCGTGCGATGGGCCACGTGATCAACCGGCAGTTGTCGGCCTGCAGTGCCGGGTAGTACCTGCTCGTCATCAGCAGCCGTTTGCAGCCGGCACGGAAGTCGGGCGTCAATTGGCGCCGCATCCACGGATCACGGACCTGCAGGCGCATGTTCAGCTTCGACACCGCCTCCACCACGCGGGTGGCGGGCGACTTCCACACCACCCCGACGGCCACCGACTCGTGACCGGCGAACCACGCCGCGCGGGCGAGGGACTGCAGTCCCGGGATCGTGCGGTACAGCGCCTTCGTCGTCTCCCCGACCTCGGGGTTGAAGCGCGGGAGCACCCAGCCCGGCGTGCGCTGGAAGACGGTGACGGCGGCCGCCTGCTCCACGAGCTCCGGGATGATCTGCACGGCGCTCGCGCCGGTGCCGATGACCCCGACCTTCTTGCCCGCGAAGTCGTAGTCGTGATCCCATGCCGCGCTGTGCATCCGCTTCCCGGCGAACTCCTCGATCCCGGGGATGTCGGGGAAGCCGGGTGTCGAGAGCGGCCCCGACGCGATGACCGCGGTGCGGGCCAGCACGGTCTCACCACCGTCGACCGAGACCCGCCACAGGCCGGCGGGCTCGTCGAAAGTGAGGTCAGTGACGGTGGTGCCGTACCGGATCACCCGGTCGAGATCGTGCTGGTCCACCATCGACTCGATGTAGGCGAGGATCTCGGCGCTGCCGGAGTACGTCCGGCTCCACGACGGGTTCGGCGCGAACGAGTAGGAGTACAGGCGCGACGGGATGTCGCACGCCGCACCGGGATAGGTGTTGTCGCGCCAGGTCCCACCCGGCCGGTCGGAGCGTTCGAGGACGACGATGTCGTCGACGCGGGCCTGCTGGAGGCGGATGGCGGTGCCGATGCCGGCGAAGCCGGCGCCGACGATGGCGACCTGATGGATGTGATCGCTCGTGCTGTCGAGATGGCCGCTCATGCGACGGGCTCGTAGGTGAGTTCCTTGGACCACGACGGCTGCGGCTTCAGCAGGCGCCGCGGGAACTTGTCGGTCACCGTGACCATCGCGTCGGCGAACAGGTGATACGGATGGCCGCGGTCGATCACCCAGCCCGCGTGGGTCTTCACCACCTGATAGGTGAGCAAGCGGGTACCGGCACCGCGCTCGCCGTTCTTCTTGAACCGCCGCATCGCCTCGTAGAGGCGCTCCTCCTTGAGACCCATGTCGACGATGTTGTCGCGCATCTTGTTCAGCAGCGGGATGTACATGAGGATGCCGATGAGCACGGCCGGGCTGGCCACGGCGCCCACCGACTCGATGATCAGCTTGCGCAACCGCGCCTGTCCCAACATGTCGAGGGCGAAGAAGTCGACGGCGAGGTGCCGCGACTCGTCGTTGTTGATCTTCTTGAACGCCGCGTGACAGATCGGGTCCTCGACCTCCTCGAGGAGGAACTTCAGCAGCGCACCGTCGAGTGCGACCTCGAGCATCGGGATGACCGTGCCGAGCACCGAGAGCGACATCGAGTCGGAGTAGCGGTCGAGCCACTCGATCGCGAGGCGGATGTTGATGTTGGGCTCGGGGACCTCGTCGTCCTCGAGCATCCCCCAGCGCCGCATCAGCGCGAGCTCGGCGTTGGCGTGCTTCTGCTCCTCGGCGTGGAAGTACCGGTAGATCTCGGCGAGCGTCGGGTCCGGCGCCTTCTTCGCGAGCGCGGCGAACCCGCGGGCACCGACGTTCTCGATCCACACGAGGTCGGCCATGAACGCCTTCAGCTTCGGCTTCATCCCGTCGGTGATGAGCTCGGCACCCGGTGCGTCCCAGTCGATGTCGGCAAGGGCCCACTGGCGGTCCTTGATGGTCTGCAGCATGTCCTCGAGGACGATGGGCATGGTCACACTCCCGTTCGGGTCGGTTGGGGTCCCGGCGTGGCGCCGGATAGGCGGTCGAGGGCGGGTAGGGCGCGGTTGAGCAGTCCCAGCCCGGCGGTGTACGTGCGCGGCAGGTGGCGCTTGGCCGCCCAGATCAGTCGCGCGTCGGGTTGGGGGACGACGTAGAGGCGTCCGTGGTCGTGGGCGTCGAGCGTGGTGCGGGCGACCCGCTCGGCCGAGACCCCGGTCCACCGCATCGCGGTCTGGGCGAGTTGCGATGCGCCCCCGGCGATCCGGCCGTCGACGGCCACGTTGGTCTTGACGAACGTCGGGCACAGGACGGTGACGGCGAGGTCGGTGCCGCCGGACTCCGCCGCGATGGTCTCCGACAGCGCCAACACGCCGGCCTTGCCGACGTTGTACGCGGCCATGGCGGGCGCGGCGGAGAACGCCGCCGTCGATGCCACGTTGATCAGCCCCGCGCGACCCGACCGTCGCAGCTGCGGCACGAAGCGCTCGGAGCCGTAGACCATGCCCCACAGGTTGATCCCGAGGGCCCACTGCCAGTCGGCGAGACCGATCTCCCCGACCGGACGGCCGCCGATCCCGACGCCGGCGTTGTTGATCATCAGCGACGTGGGTGCGGCGAAGTGGTCCTCGGCGAGGTCGGCGAGGGCGTCGATGTCCTCGGTGCGGGAGACGTCGCAGAACACCGCGTGCGCGGAGCCCATACCCAGCTCGTCGACGATCGCGACGGTCTCCTTGGCCCGGTCGACGTCGATGTCCGCGCAGATCACCGAACCACCGCGGCGGGCGAGCTCGACGGCGAACGCGCGGCCGATGCCGCTGCCCGCCCCGGTGACGACGGCACGCGCGCCGTGGGTCCGTCTGTCAGGTCGCGAGCCGAACATCGGCGACCTCCTCTCTGGGCTCGGTGAGAGCCCGGGTGATGAACTCGGCGGCCTCCCGCAGGGCGCGGTCGGCCTCGGGAACGAGACGCGGGAAGGCCTGGAACACGTGCATCTGGCCGGGCCACACCGACAACCGGCAGGTGCTGCCCGCCGACCGGATCATCTCCGCGGCGTGTTCGGCGTCGGCACAGAGCATCTCGGCGCCCCCGGCCTGGATCAGTGTCGGCGGGAGCGGGTGGGCCGGGTCGACGCGCAGCACGAGGCGGGGGTCGTCGCGGACGTCACGGATGTAGTGGTCGACGAGGGTGCGTGCGGCCGCCGCGGAGATCATCGGGTCGCGTCGGAGCTTCTCCCGCTGTTCGGCCAACCGGAGCGACAGATCGACGAGCGGCGACATGAGCACCGCCGCGCGCGGCTGCGGCCGCCCGGCGACGGCGTTGTCGGACAACAGCTCCAGGATCAGGTGGCCGCCTGCCGAGTCGCCGGCGAGCACGACGTCGCCGGCGTCGTATCCCAGGGACAGCAGCCAGCGGTACGCGGCCGCGACGTCCTCGGTGGCCGCGGGGTGACGGTGTTCCGGGGCGAGGCGGTAGTCGACGGTGAACGCCGGCAGGCCCGTGTCCCGGGACAGACGCGCCACCAGTGACCGGTGGGTCGCCGGCGAGCAGATCGAGAACGCGCTGCCGTGGACGTAGAGGATGACCGGTCGCGCGTCGGTGGTGGCGGCCGCGCGCACCCATTCCCCGCGCACCGGGACACCGTCGGGGTCGACCGTGTCGACCCGGTCGACATGCGTTCCGGCCGGCACCCCGCCGCCGATGCGCATCGCGGTCGCGACGACACCGCGGGCCAGGAGGACCCCGGCGCGGTTGGCCGGGATGACCTCGGCGAGGGGACGCAGCCACAGGGCGGTCGTCGCGGCGAGCCACCGCGACCGCTGAGAGGGACTCACGAGCCACACACCATCACCCACAGTGCCATTTGTCAATGGCACAATTGGGGATGGAGCGCGGCCCGATGTCGGTATCGTCATCCCCTGCCATGACCGAGTACCGGATCGACGACCTCGCCCGCGCGGCCGGGACCACCACCCGCAACGTGCGCGGATACCAGGACCGCGGCCTGCTGCCGCGGCCGCTGAAGCGTGGTCGGATCGCGATCTACACCGACCTGCACCTCGCCCGGTTGACGCTCATCAACAATCTGCTGAAGCGGGGGTTCACCGCCCGTCACATCGCGGACTTCATCCGGGGCATGCAGCGCGGCGACGATCTCGCGAAGGTCCTGGGGGTCGACGAGATCCTCGCCGAGCCCTGGTCGACGGCGAAGTCGGAGCGGGTCACCGCCGACGGGCTCCGTCAGATCGTCGGGTCGAGCGACGACGACGACCTCGCCGGTCTGGAACGGATCAACCTGGTCAAGCGCGTCGACGACGGCGCCGCGTACGTCATCCTCGACCGCGACACCGTTCACGGCATCGGGCGCCTCGTCGACCTGGGGTTGTCGCTCCCGTCGATCATCCAGGTCTTCGGCAAGCTCGAGGACCAGGTCGACGGGGCCGCGAGCACCCTGATCTCCGCAGCGCGTGAGGAGTTCGTCTCGCGGCGGGGCGAGGGCTGGGTCCCCGAGGGCGAAGAGGAGTCCGAGTGGGCCGCCGTCCTCATGTCGGAGATGCGCGAGACCGCCACGAAGGCCGCGCACAACGCGCTCAACCGCGCACTCGACCGTGCGCTGCGGTTGGAGTTGAAGGACTACCTCACCCAGACTCCGGACGACGCCGCGAGCTGAGCGAGCTGTTCATCACCGCGAGCTGAGCGGTCACGGGTCGGTCAGACGACCCGCGGTGTGCCGCCGAGTCCGTGGTACTCCCAGCCGGCGTGGATCCACACGGCCGGGTCGAGGCAGCGCCGACCGTCGACGATGACCTTCTTGCGCACGACCGGCTCGAGGTCCGCGGGCTTGAGCTCCACGAACTCCTTCCACTCGGTGAGTACGAGGACCGCGTCGGCCAGCTCGCAGGCCTGCGACACCGAGTCGGAGTAGCCCAACGTCGGGAAGAGCTTGCGCGAGTTGTCCATCGCCTTCGGATCGTAGACGGTGACCCCGGCGCCCTGCAGCTGCAGCTGACCGGCGACGTTGAGCGCGGGCGAGTCGCGCACGTCGTCGCTCTCGGGCTTGAACGCACATCCGAGGACAGCGATGTTCGACCCGAGAAGGCTTCCGCCGCAGGCCTTGGTGGCCAGCTCGACCATGCGGGCACGTCGGCGCATGTTGATCGAGTCGACCTCACGGAGGAACGTCAGCGCCGGCGCGGCACCCAGCTCGCCGGCGCGGGCCATGAACGCCCGGATGTCCTTCGGGAGGCAGCCGCCGCCGAAACCCAGTCCGGCGTTGAGGAACTTGCGTCCGATGCGCTGGTCGTACCCGATCGCGTCGGCGAGGACGGAGACGTCGGCGCCGGCCGCCTCACACACCTCGCTGATGGCGTTGATGAACGAGATCTTCGTCGCGAGAAAGGCGTTGGCCGATGCCTTCACCATCTCGGCCGTCGCGAGGTCGGTGGTGAGGAACGGCGTCTCCTCGGCGAGGATCGTCGCGTAGATCTCCTCCACCTGGGCGGTGACCGCCGCGGTGTCACCCTCGGGGTCGAGGCCGAGGACGATCCGGTCCGGGTGGAGCGTGTCCTTGACCGCGAACCCCTCTCGGAGGAACTCTGGGTTCCACGCGACCTCGATGTCGGCTGCGGTCCCACTGGCCGCGATCCGCTTCTTGATCTCCACCGACGTGCCCACCGGCACAGTCGATTTGCCGATGAGGAGGTGCGATCCCTCCAGTCGCTGCACGAGCTCGTCGACGACCGCGAACACGTAGCGGAGGTCGGCCGCGTACTCACCGCGCTTCTGTGGTGTGCCGACACCGAGGAAGTGCACCGACGCGAACGCGGCGGCCTCGTCGTAGTCGGAGGTGAAGTGCAGCCGGCCGGACTCGAGGTTGCGCTGCAGCACCTCGGGCAGGCCGGGCTCGTAGAACGGGACGCGACCGTCGGACAACATGGCGATCTTGTCGGCGTCGACGTCGACGCCGAGCACCTCGTGACCGAGTTCCGCCATGCAGGCGGCGTGGGTGGCCCCGAGATATCCGCAGCCGAAGACCGTCACCTTCATGGGCCGTACCGTACGCGATGAAAGCGGTTGAGGGTCAACCGGAGAAGCGGCCGTCGGTCACTCGGATGAACGGCCGTCGAGCGCCACGTTACGAGCGCATGACACGCGGTTGCGGATCGCGGATCAGTCGCGCACGAAGTTGAGATATGCCTTGGACGGGGTCGGGCCGCGCTGCCCCTGATACTTCGATCCGACACCCGCGCTGCCGTAGGGGTTCTCCGCCGGACTGGAGAGACGGATGAGGCACAGCTGGCCGATCTTCATGCCCGGCCACAGGGTGATCGGCAGGTTGGCGACGTTCGACAGCTCGAGCGTGATGTGGCCGGTGAAGCCCGGGTCGATGAAGCCCGCCGTCGAGTGGGTGAGCAGTCCCAGGCGTCCCAGGGACGACTTGCCCTCGAGTCGACCGGCGAGGTCGTCGGGCAGGGTGCACACCTCCAGGGTCGAGCCGAGGACGAACTCACCCGGATGCAGCACGAACGGCTCCCCCGCCGGCGGCTCGACGAGCGTCGTGAGCTCGTCCTGCTGCTGAGCCGGGTCGATGTGGGTGTAGCGGGTGTTGTTGAACACCCGGAACAGGCTGTCGAGCCGGACGTCGATGCTCGACGGTTGGACGAGCGCGGCGTCGAACGGCTCGACGGCCAGGCGACCGCTGCCCAGCTCGGCGCGGATGTCCCGGTCGGAGAGAAGCATGGGCTGCACGCTATCGGAGCGCTCCACATCCAGGGTTCCCGCTCCACATCCAGGGTTCCCGCTGGGGTGCGCGGCCTCGGCGCTCAGCGGTCGGCGAGCCACTCCGTCACGCGGTCGAGGGGCCAGGTCGTCACGATGCGGTCGGCGTCGATGCCCAGGCGTTCGGCGCGCTCGCACCCGAGGTGCTTGAAGTCGAGCTGCCCGGGTGCGTGCGCGTCGGAGTCGATCGCGAACAGACACCCGAGGTCGCGGGCCAGCTCGATGAGCTCGTCGGGCGGGTCGACGCGTTCGGGTCGGGAGTTGATCTCGACCGCGGTGTTCGACTCGGCGCACGCGGTGAACACGGCCTCGGCGTCGAACCTCGACTGCGGCCGTTGCCCCCGGCCGCCCGTCACCCGGCGGCCGGTGCAGTGTCCGAGCACCCGGACGCGGGGATCGCGGACCGCCGCGACCATGCGTCGGGTCATCGGACCCGCGTCCATCTTCAGCTCGGAGTGCACCGACGCGGTGACGACCTGCAGGCGGTCGAGCATCTCGTCGGTCTGGTCGAGAGCGCCGTCGGTGAGGATGTCGACCTCAATGCCTGTGAGCACGGTCAGCTCCCCGTCGAGGTCGCTGTTGAGCGCATCGATGACGTCGAGCTGCTGCGTCAACCGCTCGACGGACAGTCCGTTCGCGACGCGCAGTCGCGGCGAGTGGTCGGTCATCGCGAGCCAGTCCTGACCCAGCGCGATTGCGGCCGCCGCCATCTCGTCGATCGGGGCGCCGCCGTCGCTCCAGTTCGAGTGCGCGTGCAGGTCCCCGACGACCTGCTCGTACAGCTCGTCACCGCCGTCGGTCAGCGCTCCGGCCGACTCCGACAGCGACGCCAGGTACGACGGCACCTCACCCGCGACGGCCTGCTCGATCACCGCGGCCGTCGTCTTGCCGATCCCCGACACCGACGAGATGGTGCGCCGACGCACCCGCTCGGCCACCTCGTCGTCGCCGAGCTGCTCGACGGCGCCGGCGGCCCGCCGGAACGCCTCCACCCGGTAGCTGCTCTCCCGGTTGCGTTCCAGCAGGAACGCGATCCGACGCAGGGCGTCGCGCGGGGACATCGGGGCCTGCGGGGCGGGCGCTGCACGCATCCCTCCAGTGTGGCCGAGAGCCGATCCCCCACCGCCCTGACCGGGGGTGTTTGCTAGTCTTGCGACGCGCTCGAGGGCGCACGCCGATGTAGTTCAATGGCAGAACATCAGCTTCCCAAGCTGAATACGCGGGTTCGATTCCCGTCATCGGCTC
>NZ_JAMTCG010000004.1 GCF_024171725.1 Williamsia serinedens | reverse complement strand
CGTCCGCGTCGTCGACGGCGGCGGGAAATTCCTCATGTCGGGACTCTGCGACGCCCACACCCACTTCTCCTGGACCAACTCCGCGGACCTCCCCGGACTGGGGACCATGGGCGTCGAGGAGCACACACTGTTGTCCGCACGCTCGGCACAGACCTACATCGACTGCGGCTACACCATGTGCGTCGGGGCAGCCGCCGCCAAACCCCGCCTCGACGTCGTCATCCGCAACGCCATCAACGACGGACAGATCCCGGGACCCCGCTATCTGGCCAACTGTCAGGAAATCGCCGTCACCGGCGGCGCGCTGGTCGACGGCATCACCGCCTTCGCCGACGGCCCGGAGGAGATGCGCAAGCAGGTCCGCCGCAACGTCGCCATGGGCGCAGACCTGGTGAAGCTCAGCATGTCCGGTGAGGAGATCACCGGCAACCAGCACGCCGAGGACAACTACTTCTCCGACGAAGAGGTCCTCGCCGCCACCACCGAGGCCCACCGCCGCGGACTGCGCGTGTGCACCCACGCCCGCTCCGGCGAGTCGGTGAAGATGTCCGTCCGCAACGGGGTCGACATCGTCTACCACGCCTCGTTCGTCGACGAGGAAGGCCTCGACATGCTCGAGGCCAAGAAGGACGAACTGTTCGTCGCGCCGGGGATCAACTGGCTCATCGCCACCCTCAACGACGCCGCCGACTTCGGCTACCCGCAGGAAGCCGCCGAGGCGGCCGGCTACAAGCACGAACTCGAGTGCGCCATCGACGGTCTCAAGAAGATGAAGGCCCGGGGGATCCGCATCCTCCCCGGCGGCGACTACGGCTTCGCCTGGACCCCGCACGGCACCTACGCACGCGACCTGCAGCACTTCGTCGATCTCCTGGGCTTCACCACCAAGGAGGCGCTGCTGTCGGCGACAGCGCTCGGCGGGCAGATCATGCGCATGCCCAACGAACTCGGGCAAATCGCGCCGAACTTCTACGCCGACATGATCCTGATCGACGGAGACCCGCTGGAGGACATCACGGTCCTGCAGGACCGGGGCCGGATCGTCGGGATCATGAAGGACGGGAAGTTCCACAAGGATCCCGGCGACGGCAGCCAGGCGCGTGCGCGCGACGTCGACGAGATCCACCGCGGGACCCCCGTACCCGCCTGACGCCTGGACGCAACTCTCGGCGGGCAGATCCGAGGATCTGCCCGCCGAATCGTGCCTGCAGGTGGCCGACCTCGCGGCGCCGCGTCTAACACGATGCGGAACAGGCCGTGACAACAGGGCTCTCCGTGGCCGACCGCGCCGAGGGTGAGAAGCTACCGACACGAGCATGACCGAGGGCAGCGGCGAGACACCGCAAATCGCTGGACTGACATAATCCATGTATCGGTCAATTCGATTGTAGCGTACAGGGTTTCGTCACCAAGAACGAAACATAGTCCGAATCACGCAGCGTTGGTGGACAGCTCAGCAGTTGTCAAAGCTCCACTTTCCGTCCGCGTACGTCCAGGTCCCTCGGGGCAAGGTCACTCTTGCCGTCAGCACTTTTCGTGACGACCTTGGCGACCGTTCCCTTGAGATCGATGAGGTACTCCGGGTCGCCCGAGTAGTCGCGTCCCCGCGATTGCTGCTCAAGCGTGGCTACGAAGGTCTGCTCACTGGTCTCTGTTCCTCAACTCGCGTGCGCTCGGGACAGATCTCGAGCAGGTCGTGGCCCTCGCGGTCGAGCAGCAGGTCCAGCGTCTCGTCGCGCTCTCCGCCGCGAACATCGACGACGACGACATGCTGCAGCCCTCCCGCTTCCGTGGGGACCGCAACCGAGAGGCCGATCAGCTCGCAATGTCCGCGGGCCTGCCGGCCGTGAGCCTGCGACCGTCGGTCTTCGCGTCGACCGCTGCAGACATGTGGGCGACGCAGATCAGAAACGGCGACGTCGTCCGCGGGCCGTACGAGGGAGCGTCGTTCGCACCCGTGGTCGACGAGGACATCGCGGCGGTGGCCGTACATGCACTGACCGACGACACGCTTGTCGGTCGGCGTGTGGTGCTGACGGGTCCGGAGGTCCTCACCGTGGCCGACCAGGTGGCGACGATCGGCGAGGTGCTCGGTCGTCCGCTGCGATTCGTCGAGGTGGGCCCCGATGCGGTGCGCGGAGCGATGACCGGTGCGGGCGCGGCTCCGGCGTTCGTCAACGCCTACCTCGCGCTCCAGCGCGCAGCGGTGGACAACCCGGCGACCGTCACCGACGAGATCGCGACGATCACCGGGCGACCTGCCGCGCGATTCAGGGATTGGGTTGTCGCGCATCGTGATCTGTTCGAGGCGTGAGCCACACCGATCCCGACGGTGGCGACCCGCGATGGTCAGCCCGGTGCGGTCCCGCGGCGTCGTCGAACGAGGCGAGCTGTCGCAGGTCGTCGGCCAGGTTCAGATGCGGGGACGGGTACAGCGCGGCCACGTTCACCCCGGGCGCCGTGTGGTCGAGGCCCGCGGCGGCGAGGTCACGGGCGGCGACCGCTGCGACGATCCGGTCCTTGGTGGGGTGGGGCTCAGCGGTCATGACGTCACCGTGGAGTCGCGCACCGACATCGTGGCACGATCATCAGGGAAGTGGCACGATGGCACGATGAGTGACACGGTGGTGATCGGTAGACAGGGACGGATCGTCATCCCATCCGACATCAGGGCGGAATTGGGCCTGTCCGCAGGGGATTCGGTACGCGTGGTGCGTGACGGACGACGGATCGTCCTCGAGCGGCCGGACGACGCCGTCGACGACCTCCGCGGGTTGCTGGCGGATGGGGCAGGCGGCCGTTCACTGGTCGCGGAGCTGCTGGCCGAGCGGATCGCGGAGGCTGACGGACCGCGGTGAGAGTGCTCGATGCGTCGGCGCTGCTGGCGCTGCTGAACGACGAGCCCGGGGCGGATGCCGTCGCAGCTGTGGTCGACGGTGGGATCCTCTGCGCGGCGAACCTCGCCGAGGTGCTGGGGAAGGCCGTCGATGTCGGAGCCGATCCACGGACGCTGCGATCGCGTCTGGCGACCGCAGGCGTCGTGGTCACCGATCTCACGGCTGACGATGCCGAGATGGCGGCTGCGCTGAGGACATTGCCGGGCGGCCGGTCGTTGTCACTCGGAGACCGATGCTGTCTGGCGGTTGCCCTGCGGCAGCCGGGGTCCCACGTGTTCACCGCCGATCGTGTGTGGTCGGAGCTGGACCTCCCCGTGACGATCGTCCTCGTCCGGTGAGAGCCGTCAGAACCTCAGGTCGACCCAGACCAGGCGGTGGTCGCTGCTGACGGTCGGGGGCATGAGGTCGCGGCCGGATTCCCCTGGTGCCGGCCAGAAGACGCCTGCACCGGCGACCGGCAGGCTCCGCGACGGCAGCACGTAGTCGACCCGGAGGTTGCCCGGGTCGGGCTTGGAGAAGTCGGCGGTCCGCAGCTCGGCGGGGGTGCGGTGTCCGTCGCCGGCGCTGTCGGCTGCGGCGCCGCGGGACGTGGGACGGGTGTCGGTCACCCGCGGCAGCGACAGGACCTGGTTGATCGCGCCGACCCCGGGCCCCGGAGCGCCACCGTCGTCGGGGTCACTGTTCTGGTCGCCGACCATCACGAACGCCGAACCCGGCGGCAGGCCGCCGCGCCGCCCGGCGTCGTCGACGATGTACGACGCCCGCGCTCCACCGGCGATGTAGTCGGCCGAGAGTCGCACCTCGTCGTGGTTGCGCCGACCGTTGCGGTCCTCGGGACCGTCGAAGCTCGGCGGTGTCGGGTGCGACGCGAGCAGGTGAATCGTGCGGCCGCCGACAGTGATCGGTATGTCCCAGTGTGACTTGCTGGACAGGCGCAGGATGTCGGCGTTCGCACCGTAGAAGTCGCGGGGGAGGAGGTTGCCGGGCTGGTCTCTCCAGAGCAGCTTCTGGAACGTGCGGACATGCGCGGTGTCGATGGGGAAGCGCGAGTAGACGACCATCCCGTACTGCCCCGGGAAGGCGCCGAACCCGTAGGCGTCGTCGGGTCCGGCCGTCGACCCGTCCTTGTTCAGATCGCGCCCGGTCGGGACGCCGGTGTTCACCGGAGCGGTGAACGAGTACGGATAGTCGATCGACGGCTGGCCGCGCTGACCCACCTTGAGGTACCGGTCGGAGAACGCCCGGACCGCGGCACCTCCGGCGACGAAGTCGAACTCGTTGAGCAGCAGGATGTCCGGGCGGTTGCGTTGGATGATCTCCGCGACCGCCTTCGCCTGCGCGTTCGCCCCCGACTGCAGATCCGACAGCAGCTGCCCGGCAACGGGTCGGTTCAGGCTGGCGTTGTAGGTCGCCACCCGGACGACCGATCCGCCACCCGACGAACCCGACCCCGAGGACCCGAACCCCGGAGCGGCATTCGCGCCGGCCACCGCCGCGCCCATCACCACCGTCGCGACCAGAAGGATGCGCAGACCTCGCAGAAGCATCCGGTGACGGTAGGCGCGTCAGGCGAACGGCACACTGCCGATCGGTGAACGGTCATGACGCGAGGGCGGCCCTCACCGCCCGAGCACCTGGGTCAGGTACGGGTTGGCGAAGACGCGGTGGGGATCGAGACGGTCACGGGCGGCGAGGAACTCGTCGAACCGTGGGTAGACGGTTCGCAGGTACTCCGCGGTACGGGTGTGCATCTTGCCCCAGTGTGGCCGCCCGCCTCGTCGCGTCAGGATCTCCTCGACGGACGTGAAGTAGTCGTCGGGGGCGTCGCGGTGGTAGCGGTGGACGGCGATGTACCCGCTGTCGCGGCCCGACGCCGTCGACAGCATCAGATCGTCGGCGCCGGCCGCGCGCACCTCGATGGGGAACGAGATCCGCCACCCCCGGCGGTCGATGAGCATGCGGATCTCGTCGAGCGCGTCGCGGACCTCGTCGAGCGGGATCGCGTACTCCATCTCGCGGAACCGCACCCGCCGCTGCGACACGAACACCGAACTCGACGTGTCGACGAACCGGCGCCCCGACTGGGCCTTCCCGGCCACCGTCGCGAGAGCTGGTGCCACGGAGGGGAACCGGGCACCCGCCTCACACATCACCGCGAAGACCCCGTTGCTGAGCACCTCGTCGGTCAGGAACCGGGCGACGCGGCCCGGGCCCTCGGTCGGTGCCCCCGCGGGCAGTCGCGTGTTGGTCTTCGTCAGGGCGACGTCGGTGTGCGGGAACCAGTAGAACTCATGGTGGTCGTGGCGGCGCACTGCGTCGTCGAAATCGCGGGCCGCGTCGTCCACCTGCACCGCGGCCTCGACCGCCTCGAGGCAGAACGCGGGCACGCACTGCAGCGTGATCTCGGTCAGCACGCCGAGCGCGCCGAGCCCCAGGGCGACCGCCTGCAGGGTCGACGGGTCGTCGTCGCCCACGGTGAGCACCTCGCCGGTCCCCGTCACCAGCGTCACCCCGACGATCTGGGTCGCGATGCCGCCGAACGCGAGACCGGTCCCGTGGGTGCCCGTCGACGTCGCGCCGGCGAGGGTCTGCGCGTCGACGTCGCCGAGGTTCGGCATCGCCAGGCCGAGTGGTTCGAGGATGGCGGGCATCTGGTGCAGCGGTGTCCCGGCGCGCACCGTGACGCGCCCCCGCTCCCGATCGGCGTGGACCAGGCCGGTCATCGCCCCCAGGTCGAGCGAGATGCCGTCGGGCACCGCGATCGCGCTGAAGCTGTGGCCGGAGCCCGCGGGCTTGACGGTGACGCCGTCCCGACGCGCGCGGTGCACGGCGGCGGCGACGTCATCGGCGTCGTGGACGGCGATCACCTCGGCGGGGGTGGCGGATTGGGTCCTTCCCCAGTTGCGCCAGCGTGCCGTCGCACCCGTCTGGGTCGGTGTCGGTCGGGTGGTGGTCACAGGAAGCACTTCCCTTCGCCGCGGTAGGTGGGCACGGTGTCTACGACGGTCCCGTCCCCGACGATCACGATCTCGGGGGTGTGCTCGGCGACCTCACCGGACTTGGTGTGGCGGAACCACACCCGGTCACCGACGGCCAGGCTGTCGGCGGCGTCGCCGATCAGCGGTGTCTGCACCTCGCCGGCGGCCTCGCGTGGCTCGTACCGCAGGCCCGGCGGCCACACCGGCAAGGGGAGCCGGTCCGCGGCAGGCGGTCCCGACGCGATCCATCCGCCGCCGTGGCAGGTCACGACGCCCCGGCCGGGTCGACGCACGACCTGCAGCCCGAAGCCGACGGCGGGCGCGGGACGGAAGTGTGCGTAGGTGTCGAAGAGGTGCCCGCCGAAGAAGCCACTGCCGGCGGCGATGTCGGTGACCGACGAGTCCGTCGCCGTCGCCTCGAGCGAACCGGTGCCGCCGGCGTTGACGAACTCGAGGTCGGCGAGCTCGCGCAGCGCACCGATGATCGTCCCGCGTCGACGCCGCAGCTCGGCCATCGACACCCGCTGCATCCCCCGGATCATGGTGTTGCGGACCGAGGTCTGCCATCCACCGTCGACGTCGTCGCCCACGCCGGCCACCTGCGCCTCGTAGGACATCACGCCGACCAGACGCAGACCGGGCCGCGCCACGATCGCCCGCGCCAGCGACAGCGCGTCGTCGAGGGAATGGACGGGGGAGCGACGTACCCCTATGTGGCCCACCACCGGCGCGTCGAGGGACGCGTCGAGGTCGATCGCCACGCGCAGGGGCGGGCGGGAGCCTGCAGGCACAGCGGCGTCGATGAGATCCAGGTGGTCGACGGAGTCGACGAGCATCGTGACCCGACCCGCCGCGACCTCGTCGGCGGCCAGGGCTGCGATGGAACCGCGACGGGCGCTGGGATATCCGACGAGCACGTCGGTGATCCCCGACGTCGTCGCCAACCAGATCGCCTCGTCGAGGTCGTAGGCGAGCACCCCGGCGAAGCCGTCACGCGCGAGGATGTCGTCGATCACCGACCGCACCCGCAGGGACTTCGAGGCGACGCGGATCGGGACCCCGCCGGCCCGTCGTCGGAGGTCGGCCACGTTCGCCTCGAAGGCCGCGCGGTCGAGCGCGACCACGGGCCCGTCGAGATGGTGGACCGCCCGACCGATCGCCGACCAGTCGACGTCGTATGCGGAGCGTGAGCGCTGCAGTGTCACGGTCATCGCACGCTCCGCACCCGCAGCACCGAGGCCCCACCGGCGACGCCGAGGACCGCGGAGACGGTGAAGAGGGCGGTGAACCCGCCTGTCGCGGCGACGATCCCGGCGCCGAGCAACGGTCCGAGCGCCTGGGGGACGGCCATGGCGATGTTCATGATCCCGAGGTCCTTTCCGGTGTGGTCGGCGTCGGGCAGGACCTGGGTGGCCAGGGCCTGGTCGACGCCGAGGAAACTGCCGAAGCCCGCCCCGAGCAGGGCGGCGGCGACGATGGTGGTGGGCAACGACGCGACGAGTGCGATGACGAGGGCCGCGAGACCCTGCAGGACACCGGCCGCCAGGACGAACGGCTTGCGGCGCCCGATCCGGTCGGACAGCACGCCGGCCGCGAGAGCGGCCCCGATGACGAAGACCATGTACACGGCGGTGAGGACCAGCAGGTCACCGTCCGCGTCGCGGACGCGCAGCCCGAACTGCAGGAAGTAGAGCAGCAGCGAGGTGCCCAGCGCGTTGCCGATGTTGACGAGCACCCGCCCGAGCAGCGTCCACCCGAAGTCCGGATGCTGCCGCGGCGACACCCACAGTTCGGCCACGACCGCGCGGGCCGTCAGGGCCCCGTGACCATGGGCGTGGTGCGGCGGGTCGTCGACGGTCAGCACGAACGGCAGCACGCAGACGACGAGAAGCACTGCGACGAGCAGGTTCCCGCCGACGCTGCCCAGCCCGAACGCGGCGATGAGCGCGACGCCGAGGATCACGCCGATCGCCTGCGGAGCCGACACCCAGCTCGAGACCACGCCGCGCTGCTCGACGGGTACCCGGTCGCCGATGAGTGCGGTCAGCGCGGCCGACGCAGCGCTGAACCCGGTCAGCGCGACGCACCACCAGACGGTCAGGCCGACGAGTCCGTGTCGGGTGCCGAGCACCGCCAACGCGACGGCGAACACGACGACGCCACCGAGGATCCACGGACGTCGTCGACCGAACCGCCCGGTGGTGCGATCCGAGAGCGACCCGGTGAGCGGGAACGCGATCAGCGCGCAGATCGCCGAGATGCCCGACACCACACCGAAGGTCGTCACGCTGGTGCGCCACTGGGTGTCGTCGGTGCCGAGCAGGTCGACGATCTGCTGGGGGAGGGTGAGCTGGAACGGCGTCAGCTGCGCGAGCCAGATCCCTGTCCACGCCAGCGCGAAGAGGGCGATCCAGCGGGTGCTCACCCGTGCCGTCGCCGCGGTGGTCACGCCGCCTCCAGGTGGGTGAGCAGCATGGCCACGCAGGCCTCGGCGATGCGGTGGACGACGTCGAGGTCGCCGGTGTTCAGGTAGGCCAGCGTCAACCCGTCGGTGGCCGCGACGACCAGTGGCGCCAGCGTTTGCGGCGCGGTGCGCCACCGTGCGCCCGAGGCCTCGGCCGCGGCGGTGAGGGCGGTGGCTGCGAGCTCGTAGTAGCGGCGGTAGACGTCGGCGGCGAAGCCCTCGAGTCCCGGGGTCTGCCGGGCGTACTGCGACAGGGCGATCAGAGCGTGCTCGCGCGACGGGTCGGCGACGACGCTGTCGATGTAGCCGCGCAGACCGCCCCGCAGCAGCGACTCGATGTCGCCGCCGTCGGCGGGAACATCGGTGAGCACGGCGTGGATCGCGGTGTCCTCGCTCGTCAGGCCGGCGACGACCAACGCCTCGAGGAGGGCGTCACGGGACTCGAAGGCGTAATGGAAGCTCGCCAGCGACATCCCCGCCTCGGCGCAGATGCGCCGCGTCGTGGCGGCCTCGACGCCGTCGGCGGCCACGACACGGAACGCCGCCGCCACGAGGCGTTCGCGCCGCTGCTCGACCGGTATCCGGGGGATGGTCGGCTCCCTCCACGTGAAGTGGGTCATCTGACCCACTTGGGTGCGGTCACGCTAACCCAGAGCCGGTCACCGCACCAGGGATGGGCGTGAACACGCAGGCAGACAGCCGATACCGTGGGGTCATGGCCGAGCCCAGCGTGCGTGTCGACAGCTGGATCTGGGCTGTCCGGCTCACCAAGACGCGGTCACAGGCCGCCGCCGCCTGTCGTGGAGGGCACGTCAAGGTCAACGGCACGCCGGCGAAACCGGCCCAGCACGTGACGGTCGGCGACGAGGTCCGTCTGCGGATCGCCGGCCGCGACCGGATCGTCGAGGTGGTGCAGGTTCTGACCAAGCGCGTCGGGCCGCCCGTCGCCGCGCAGGCGATCATCGACCGCAGTCCGCCACCCCCGCCAAGGGAGATCCTCGCGTCGATTCCCGTCCGCGAGCGCGGTGCGGGCCGTCCGACCAAGCGCGAGCGTCGCGAGACCGACCGGCTCCGCGGGCGGGAGTGAGGGATCGACTGCACGCTCGACGCGATCGACTGCACGCTCGGCGGTGTTTTTCTGCACGCTCGACGGCATGTATCGGCCCGCTCGGCGGGGGTGAGTTCTCTACACTCGGGCGCGTGCAGACCCGTGCCGTTCGTCGCTCGACGTGGGTGCTCGTCCTCGTCGCGGTGGTCGCGCTGATCGGTGCGTGTTCCGACGATTCCGGCGGCGGAAGCACGACGCGCGGCGCCGGCACGTCCGCCGCGGCCGGGTCCGGCCCGTTCTTCGGCGCGTGTGGCGGCGTCAGCACCGACGACGTCGCGCGGGCGACCGGGACGTCCGGCCTCATCACCGCCAGCGACAACAGTGCCGGATGCGAGTGGGTGACGAGTGCCGACATCCTCGGCCCGCAGTTCTCGTTCAACTGGTACCGCGGCAGCCCGATCGCCCGCGAACGTGCCACCGAGCAACTCTCGCGCGACACCGTCTCCGACCTGACGATCGACGGCCACAGCGGGTTCATCGCGTCGAGCGCCGGCATCTGTGAGATCGGGATCGCTTTCGGCGCCGACTTCTTCGAGTGGTCGGTCAGCTACGGCACGGCCGAGCCCGGTCAGCAGCAGCGCTCCGCCGACGAGGTCTGCCAGGTGACGAAGGCCCTGTCCACCATGTCGATCGAGCGGGCGAAGTGACGCGCCGGGTCGGGGCTGCGCTCGTCGCGCTGCTCGCCGTCGTGCTGCTGGTGGCCGGTTGCACGCGGTCCATCGACGGTGAGGCGCGGCCGCTGGGCGGTGGCACCGCGCAGGGCGACGGCTCCGACAACGGTTCGGTCGACACGAACCAGTTCGACAAGCTGCTCCTGGAGTGCACGCTGCTCAGTCCCGAGCAGATCGCCACGGCCGTGGGCGGGACCGCGGCCGAGTCGACCTTCAACGGGGCGATATGTCGGTGGGTCGTGTCCGGGGCCGTCCCGCTCGGCGTGACCTTCACCTGGTTCGAGACGGGGACGATGGCCGCGGAGAAGCAGACCGTCGAGAAGCTGGGCTACACCACCGACACGATCCGCGTGTCCGGCACGTCGGCGTTCACGTCCCGCGACCCGAAGCGCCCCGGTGTCTGCGGCGTCACCGCCAAATCACCCGACCGCGGTGTCTACACCTGGTGGGTCGAGCCCCGCGGCGGCGGTTCGGCCGCGGCCGATCCCTGCGCCGCGCCGACGAAGCTGATGGAACTGGTCCTGCGCGGATCCGCCTGACGGCGCGCGCTCAGCTCGCGGCGCGGGTGACGCTGACCGTCGCGGCGACCTGGTCGTCGACGATCATCCACAGCAACAGCTCGTCACCGACGCGTCGGCGACGCAGCACGATCGACGATCCCGGCGTGATCGGACGCAGGTACTCGATGACCGCGCGATGCGGTGCGTCGACGATGTCGGTGTGGTCGAGCAGCTCGTCCTCGACGGCCTCCCAGTAGGCGGCGTTGTTGAGGTGCCGGAACGGGTCGAAGTCGGTGCTGCGCAGCACGTGGACGCGGTCGGTCCCGTCGTCGTCGGGCAGTGGCGTCGGGTGCATCGTCTTCCACCGCAACCGGTGCTCGTCGGTCATCGCGGCGAGCATCTCGAAGGCCTCGTCGGTGATGCGCGACGGCATGCCCTTGTCGTTGACGTTGATCCAGAACGCCTCGGTCTCGATCAGGCCGGGCGGACGCATCTCCGGGTTGAACCGGTTGGTCTCGTGCTCGGCCGTGATCCGCACCCGCATGTTGGTCCAGCGCGTCGACAACGCCGCGCACCAGCGCTGCAACGTCACGGTCGCCGGCCAGGTGATCGGTTCGATGACGTCGATGACCGTGCGACGCACGATCCAGAACGGGTCGGAGTCGTGGAAGTCGGTCGCCTCGATGTTGTCGTTGGCGATGTCCTGCAGGTAGCGCGCGGTCCCGTCGAGCCGGACGCGCATCTGCTGGTCGACGTCACCGGTGCGGACCCGATATGAGGCCTCGTAGAACCGGGCGCGCTCGAGACGGTCCTCGAGCGCCGGGGTGAACGGGTAGGGGGACGTCACGGCGAGAAGCATCCCACGCTCCGACGCGTCCATACGGCGGCGCCCGGGGCGGGATGACGATCTGGCACTGGGTGCGGATATCGTTGTGACAACGCTTACAATCTAGAACACGTTCCAGTTTTCGCGGGGCGTGGACGAGGACGAGTCGAGGTCTGACACCCATGGCGCATGTGATCACCCAGCCGTGTTGCAACGATGCGAGTTGCATCGCTGTGTGTCCCGTGAACTGCATCCACCCCACGCCGGACGAGCCCGAGTTCTTGACCGCGGAGATGCTCTACATCGACCCCGACACGTGCATCGACTGCGGCGCGTGTATCGACGAGTGTCCGGTGGAGGCGATCTTCCCCGACGATCAGCTCGACGAGCGGGGTGAGCGGTATCTGCAGATCAACGCCGACTACTACAACGATCACGACGTGTCGGGTGGTCTGGTGCCGCCGCGCAAGCAGCCGCCGTTGCCGCAGGGCAAGGAGCTGCACGTCGCGATCGTCGGTGCCGGCCCGGCCGCGTTCTACGCCGCCGAGGAACTGGTCCGTCACTCCGCGGTCCGCGTCGACATGTTCGACCGCCTGCCCACCCCCTACGGCCTGGTCCGCGCCGGCGTGGCGCCCGACCACCCGTCGACGAAGGGTGTCGAGAAGACCTTCGCCGCGACGGCGAACAAGCGCACCTTCGAGTACTTCCTCAACGTCGAGGTCGGCACGCACGTCACCCACGACGAACTGCTGGCCCACTACGGGGCGGTGATCTACGCGGTCGGCGCCTCGACCGATCGTCGGCTGGGCATCCCGGGCGAGGAGCTGTCGGGCTCGATCCCGGCGACGGAGTTCGTGGCCTGGTACAACGGCCACCCCGACTATGCCGACCTGGACTTCGACCTGTCGGGTGAGCGCGCTGTCGTCGTGGGCAACGGCAACGTCGCCCTGGACGTCGCACGGATCCTGCTGAGCGACCCCGACCACCTCGGGAAGACCGACATCGCCGACCACGCGATCGAGAAGCTGCGTGCCTCGAACGTGCGGGAGGTCGTTCTCCTGGGTCGTCGCGGCATCGCGCAGGCGGCGTACACCAACGGCGAGTTCCTCGCGATGGGCGACATCCCCGGCGTCGACGTGGTGATCGATCCCGACGAGCTGGTGCTGGACGCGGCGACCGCCGAGGCGGAGTCGAGCGGGTCGCTGGACTCGACGATCGCGACGAAGATCCGCATCGCGCGGGAGTTCGCCGAGCGTGGCGAGACCGGCGCGGAGCGGCGTGTGGTGTTCCGCTACCTGGTGTCCCCGGTCGAGCTGACCGGCGACGGGTCGGTGTCGTCGGTGACATGCGTCCGCAACGAACTCGTCGACGGCGAGCGCGTCGCGGTCGCCCCGACCGACGAGCGGTTCGAGATCGAGGCCTCGGTGGTGCTGCGCGCGATCGGCTACCGGGGACTGCCGGTGAAGGACCTGCCCTTCGACGAGGGACACGGCGTCATCCCGAACGACGGTGGTCGCGTGCTCACCGAACCCGGCGGCGAGCCGGTGACCGGTGTATACGTCAGCGGGTGGATCAAGCGCGGCGCGACCGGTGGTATCGGGATGAACCGCCTGGACGGTCAGCAGACCGCGCAGGCGGTGTTGGCCGACTTCACCGAGGGTCGTCTCGGCGAGCCGGACAACTCGCGTGAGGCCATCGCCGACCTCGTCGCCGGCCGTGGCGCGACGCGCGTCGACAACACCGGCTGGAAGAGCATCGACACGGCCGAGAAGCAGGCCGGCAAGGACGCCGGCCGTCGCCGCGTGAAGATCGTGTCCATCCCCGAGCTGGAGTCCGTGGCCGCGGGGTAGCGACCACGCACGGAACCACACATCCTCGACGACCGACGCCGCACGGGAGCCCCCGCCGCGCTGTCACCACCGACCAGAGAGGTCTCGCGAGTGCGCATCGCCCTGCTGTCCTATCGGAGCAAACCGCACTGTGGGGGACAGGGCGTCTACGTCCGGCACCTCGCGCGTGAGCTCGCTCTGCTCGGCCACTCCGTCGAGGTGTTCTCCGGGCAGCCCTACCCCGACCTCGACGACGTCGCCTACGAGCACGGGGTCACGCTGACGAAGGTGCCCAGTCTCGACCTGTACGGCGAACCGAACCCCTTCCGTACGCCGCGGCCGAGCGAGATCCGCGACTGGATCGACGTGCTCGAGGTGGGCACGATGTACACGGCCGGGTTCCCCGAGCCCCTGACCTTCAGCCTGCGGATGGCGAAGATCCTGCGCGAGCGGCGTGACGACTTCGACGTCGTCCACGACAACCAGTGCCTCGGGTACGGCCTGCTGCAGATCCAGCGGTCGGGCCTGCCCGTCGTCGCGACCATCCACCACCCGATCACCCGGGACCGCAGCCTGGCCGTGAAGGCGGCGAAGGGATGGCGGAAGCTCACCGCGCTGCGCTGGCACCAGTTCGCGCGCATGCAGGGCAAGGTCGCCCGTCGGCTCCCCGACCTCCTCACCGTCTCGCGCAGCAGCGAGGTCGACATCCGCAAGGCCTTCGACATCCCCGCCGGACGCATCGAGACCATCCCTCTCGGCGTCGACACCGATGTCTTCCGTCCCGCCGCCGAACGCGTCCCGGGCCGGGTGGTCTGCGTGGCCAGCGCCGACGCCCCGCTCAAGGGTGTGTCGTACCTCCTCGAGGCGATCGCCAAGCTGGGCGCCGAGCGTCCCGTGCACCTGGATCTGGTCTCCAAGCTCGACCCCGAGGGCCCCACGGCGGCACTCATCCAGGAGCTGTCCGTCGCCGACCGCGTCACGGTGCGCTCGGGCCTGACCGACGAGGAACTCGGTGCGCTGATCGGGTCGGCCGAGGTCGCCTGCGTCCCCTCGCTGTACGAGGGGTTCTCGCTGCCCGTCGTCGAGGCGATGAGCTGCGGGACGCCGATGGTGGTCACCACCGCCGGGGCCATCCCCGAGGTCGCCGGTGCCGACGGGGAGGCGACACTGCATGTGCCGCCGATGGATTCGGGCGCACTCGCCTCCGCGATCGGTCGACTCCTCGACGACGCCGACCTCCGTGCCCGACTCGGTGCGGGCGGCCGCGCCCGCGTCGAGTCGCGCTTCAGCTGGGCGGCCGTCGCCGCCAAGACCGCAGAACACTACGAACGCGCCATCGCGGCAACGCGGGGCGCCGAAGGAGAAGCCCGTGCTGACCGTTGATTTCGACCGCCTCGGCGTCCGCGCCGGGACCACGGCCATCGACATCGGGGCCGGTCAGGGCCGGCACTCGTACGAGATGTTCCGCCGTGGTGCCGACGTGATCGCCTTCGACCAGTCCGAGTCGGACATGGCCGAGGTCTCGGAGATGTTCGACGCGATGATCGCCGAGGGGCAGGTCCCCGCGTCGGCGAAGGCGCGCACCGAGGTCGGGGACGCGTTGCACCTGCCCTACGCGGACGAGAGCTTCGACGTCGTCCTGATGTCGGAGATCCTCGAGCACGTCCCCGCCGACACCGCGGCGATCGCGGAGATGGCCCGCATCCTCAAGCCCGGCGGACACGCGGCGGTGACCGTGCCGCGGTACTGGCCCGAGAAGATCTGCTGGGCCTTCTCCGATGCGTACCACGAGGTCGAGGGCGGGCACGTCCGCATCTACAAGGCGAGCGAGCTGGCCGACAAGCTGGCCGCGGCGGGACTGCAGGTCACCGGCACCGATCACCGTCATGCCCTGCACGCGCCCTACTGGTGGCTGAAGTGCGCTGTGGGCGTGGAGAACAACGACAACGTCCTGGTGCGCGGTTATCACAAGATGCTCGTCTGGGACATGATGAGCGCCCCGGCGCTGACCCGTGTCGGCGAGCGGGTGCTCGACCCGTTGCTGGGCAAGTCCGTCGTGCTCTACCTGCACAAGCCGGCCTGATCCGATCATGACCGTCGTCCCCGAGGTCCCCGGCATCCTCACCGCCGATCAGTGTGCCGCGACCGGCGCCGCGATCGCGGCGATGCAGGAGCCCTCGGGCGCGCTGCCGTGGTTCCCGGGTGGTCAGACCGACCCCTGGGACCACGTCGAGTCCGCGATGGCGTTGAGCGTCACCGGGTTCCACGCCGAGGCGGAGGCCGCGTACGAGTGGTCGCGCCGGACACAGCGCGCCGACGGGTCGTGGCCGATTCGGACGGTCGCCGGTCGGGTCACCGACGCCAACACCGACGCCAACTTCTGCGCGTACCTCGCGGTCGGGGTGTGGCACCACCTCCTCGTCACCGGGGACGAGGCGTTCGCGCGTCGACTGTGGCCGACGGTGCGCGCGGGCATCGACCTCGTCCTGCGCTTTCAGGCGCCCAGCGGTCAGATCCGCTGGGGCGGTGCGCATCCGCTGCCGCACTCGCAGGACCGGGCCGCGCCCACCTCGCCGCACACGGATGTCGCCGAGGTGCGTGCGGTGCCGCCGGGCATGTTCGACGACGCCATGCTCACCGGCAGCGCGAGCATCCACCAGGCGCTCGGGTGTGCCGCGCTCCTGGCCGAGGCGGTCGGGCAGCCCCAGCCGCGATGGGTCGCCGCGCGGGACCGACTCGGTCACGCCCTGCGGGCCCACACCGATCGCTTCCTGCCGCCGTCGGACCACTCGATGGACTGGTACTACCCGGTGCTCGGTGGTGCGGTCCGTGGGGAGCAGGCGCGGGAGCTCATCGCTGCGCGCTGGGACGAGTTCGTCGTGACCGGTCTCGGGATCCGCTGCGTCGACCACCGGCCCTGGGTGACCGGCGCGGAGACGTGCGAGCTGGTCCTCGCGCTCGACTGCCTCGACGACCACGACCGCGCGCGGCAGTTGTTCGCCGACATGCAACACCTCCGCGACCCGGACGGGTCCTACTGGACCGGGCTCGTCTACGCCGACGGCAAGCGGTGGCCGGTGGAGAAGAGCTGTTGGACCTCCGCCGCGGTGGTCCTGGCCGCCGACGCTCTGAGCCGGACGTCGCCGGCGAACGGCATCTTCCGTGACGCGGATCCGTATTCGGCGCCGGTCTTCGACACCGCCGACCTCGACTGCGCCTGCGCCCACGTCTGACGGCGGCCCTGGACCCCGGGTGTCCACCTGACTAGACTGGTGTCCAGACACCCGTCGACCGTCGACGGGCGGCGCCCCCGGAGGATCGATGGACTACGGCATCGTGCAGTTCACCAGCGATCGTGGTCTGCGACCGGCCACGCTGGCACCCCTGGTGGAGGAGGCGGGGTTCGCCGCCTACTTCGTGCCCGAGCACAGCCACATCCCCACCCGCCGCGACGCGGCGCACCCGCAGACGGGCGACTCGTCGCTGCCCGACGACCGCTACATGCGCACCCTCGACCCGTGGGTGTCGCTGGGGGCCGCGGCGGCGGTCACCTCACGCATCCGCCTCGGTACCGCTGTCGCACTGCCGGTGCAGTCCGACCCACTGACCCTCGCCAAGCAGATCGCCACGCTCGACCACCTCTCCGACGGGCGCGTGACACTCGGCGTCGGCTTCGGTTGGAATCTCGACGAGCTGGGTGACCACGGTGTCCCGCCGGGCCGTCGCCGCACCATGCTGCGCGAGTACCTGGAGGCGATGCGCGCGCTGTGGTCGCAGGAGGAGGCCGAGTTCGCCGGCGAGTTCGTGAACTTCGGGCCGAGCTGGGCCTGGCCGAAGACCGCGCAGCAGCCGGGTGTGCCCGTGGTCGTCGGCGCCGGGGCGACGGAGAAGAACTTCACCTGGATCGCGAAGAACGCCGACGGCTGGCTGACCACCCCCGCGGACACCGACATCGAGGACTCGGTCCGGCTGTTGCGGAAGATCTGGGCCGACCACGGGCGGGACGGTGCTCCCCAGGTCATCGCCCTCGACGGTCGGCCGGAGCCCGAGAAGCTGGCGCGCTGGGACGATCTCGGCGTCAGCCTGGTCCTCTACGGCGTCCCCGACGACGACGTCGACAAGGCTCGCGGGTATCTCGCCAAGCGCGCCGGTCAGCTCGGACTGGCCTGAGGCCCGTCGTCGCGCTCCGGTCCCGACACCGACCGTCGTGATCGCTTGTCCGCCATCATCGCCCAGTCGGCCTCGCTCAGGAGCCTGTCCACCGAGTCGATCTCGCGGGCGTCGCCGATCGCCGAACCGATGCTCGCCGAGATGCCCTGACGCGCGAGTGCGCCGCGTACCGCCACGAGATGGTCGGACCACCGGAGGACCGGGTCGCCGACGCCGATGACGACGAACTCGTCGCCCGCGAGTCGGGCCACGAACAGTCCGGACGAGACCGTCGTGGTCGCGAGACACTGTGCCGCCCTGCGGATCATGTCGTCTCCGGCGGCGTGGCCGGCGTGGTCGTTCACGCTCTTCAACCCGTCGATGTCGACGAATCCGACGGCGACCGGTGCACCGGTCCGCCGTGCGTCGTCGACGAGTTCGGTCGCGCGTTCGAGCAGGCCGCGCCGATTGGGCAGTCCGGTGAGATCGTCCACGACGGCGAGCTGTCGGACGAGCTCGTTCGCGCCGGCGACGCGTGAGCGCGTGCGCTCCCACGTCAGCATGATCATGGCCGCGAGGGCGTCGGCCTTGGCCATCTGCACCAGCAGGGTGGGGAGTCCGGGTTCGGGCGGGATCGCGACGGCTGTGACGAGCCAGCAGACGTTCACTCCGAGGATGATCGCCGCCGCGACGCGCCACGCCGGGAACAGTGCGGCGATCGCGACGATGGTCAGCAGGGCCCCGATGGCCGGGTAGGTGATGCCCGTCGCCAGCATGTAGGCGAAGGGGTTGATCCCGACCAGGGCTGCCACGCCCGCGGACCACAGCATCGGTCGGCGCAGGAGGAACTGTCCGTGACGACCCCGGACGAGCACGCATCCGATCGCGAAGACGGCCGCGGTGACGAGGGCGACGACGCTGGGTATCCACACCGCAGGCGCGGGATCGGCGGTGAGCTGTACGACCGCGGTGACCGTGAACAGTGCGGACGCCAGCGCCAGCGTGATGTCGAGGCGATCCTGCACCACCGCGCGATCCGCGACCGAGGACATCGCCGCGGTCGAGCGCTGTGGGAGCACCGGCGAAGGATACGCCGTGTCGGCGAGGCGGACTCGTGCAGTCGACGACGCCCGATCGCCCGGGTCAATCGGTGTCGTCGAATGCGAGCAGCATCGCCCGCACGACGGCCACGACCGTCGCCCGGTCGTAGGTCTGCACGAACTCGAAACGCTCCCCACCGTCGGGTGCCGCCTCGGTGAGGCGCGCGGTCAGCGCCGCACAGACGTGGGGTCCGAGGACGGCGACGTTCCACTCCGCCCGGCCGTCGTCCCCGGCGACGCGGCCCGCGCTGACCAGCGGTACGCGAACCCCGTACACCGGTGAGATCGCCACCTCGCGCGACGGCCCGTCCCATGTCCGCGCGCTCAGGTGGCTGAGGTCGCACGAGTCCGCGGTCGACCGGACGAGCAGGCACGAGGACCCGCTGCCGGTGGCCTGGGCCTGCAGCGACCTGCTCATCTCCTCGAGCAGCGACTTGCCCCCTCGGCGCGGGCGATGCGTCGCCGCGACGATGCCGAACGGTGTCCGGTCGTCGCGCCCCGGCGGGACACGGTGCCGGGGGAGCGGGAACGCCGATCCGCGGACGATCGGGCGGACGGCCGTGAAGTGCGCGCCGACGCCGTAGTGGGCACCGAGACTGATCGCGGTGTCGACATCACCGTCGCCGTCGATGCCCTCGGCCACGACCGCCGCCGTGGAGCTCTCGAGGTGCGCGGCCATCTCCTGGACGAGCCGGGCGACGGCGGGGTCACCCACGCGCCGGACCACCTCGGCCCGCAGGATCACCACGTCGGGGTCGACGACGGGGAGCACCGCCGGCCCGAGGTCGTCGAGACCGATCCGGACGCACACACGCCGACCGTCGACGCGCGCCGCGTCGACGGCCTCGACGGATCGTCGCGGTCGCATCGCGACGTCGTGGGCGTCCACCGACATCGACAGCTCGATCGAGTGGTCCCGGCGTCGGGCAAGCGTCTCCGGATCCACCAGCGTCATCACCGGGAGGTCGTCGGGCAGGCTCAGGTCACGACGGAACCCGATGGCGTAGTCGTCGAGCGCCGCGGTCTGCTGCATCACGGCCGCGACGCGTCGGAGGGCGTCCTGCGACTCCAATCGGCTGCCGACCGGCCCGGACAGTCCCACGACCCGCGCCGCGAGGGCGCCGTCGGACAGGTGGTGGACACCGCGGACGCGGGCGGTCACACCGAGTGCGGCGAGAGAGGAGTCGGCGGCATCGCTGGGTGTCCCGTGAGCGGACATGTCCCACCTCCTCCGACGACGGTGCCCGTGGCGCCGTCGTGGGGAAGAGGCCTCGTCAGCTTACGGTGCGTCGGTGGTGCGGGAGGCGATGAGGTCGTCGGCGATGTCGCGGACCCGACGGTTCGTGTTCTGGGACTGCGATCGCAGCACCGCGAAGGCCCGGTCCGCGTCGACCCCGTGGTCGGCCATGATGATGCCCTTGGCCTGCTCGATCGGTGCCCGGTTGTGCAGGGCAGCGCGCAGCGCGTCGGCGACGTCGAGGGCGGAACGGAAACGCGCGAAGTCCCCGATGGCGCGACTGACGGTGGTCGTCAGCAGGTCCAGGATGTCGGCGTCGAGTCCGTCGAAGGCGGCCGCGGCGCCGCCGTACAGGTTGAGCGCCCCCAACGACTGCCCGCCCGCGGACAGCGGTGCCGCGAGGAACGAGTGGATCCCTTCGTCGGCCGCGGCGGCGGCGAACCGTGGCCACCGCTGTTCGGAGGCGGTCACGTCGACCCGGACGACCTCACCCGCGTGCGCGGCCTCCAGACAGGGGCCGTCGCCGGCGTCGTACTGCTCGGTGTCGACGCGCAGCGTCCGTGTGTCGGTGTGGACGGCGGTGAAGGTCCGCCCGCCGAGGTCGATCGTGATCCCGGCGCAGTCGGCGCCGTCGATCACGTCGTGGGCGACGTCGACGACGCGCTGCAGCAGGACGACCAGGTCGTCCTCGTCGGCGATGCTGCCGCCGAGGGCGACGAGCATCGCGGCGAGCGACGCCGCGTCGGGCGCGGTGTGCGCCGCTGCCTTCGCGACCTGCGCGGCGTGCTCCGTGGTGCCCTCGGGGGTCGCGGCGAGCAGGGACTGGCTCGTCCGCGGGTCGAAGGCGGGATCCTCCGCCGTGGTGTCCTGTGTCCGGTCGTTCGCTCCCGGTGCGGTCATCGTCGACGACCTCCCGTCTCGACGTCGGCGACGAGGATCTCCCGTCGCTGCCGTCTGTGTAGTCGCAGGCGGAGGGGTCGAGGGCACGCTGCGGCGGCGGTGATGTCGGACACCGCCGGGGTCACGGCTGTCAGGCCCGCGCGGTGGCGCGCAGATGCGGCTTGTTCACCTTGCCGGCGGGGTTGCGGGGCAGTTCGTCGACGACGAGGACGTCGGCGGGGTGCTTGTAGCGGGCGAGGCGGGTGTCGAGGAACGCACGCAGGTCGGCGACCGTGGGCGACGCGGCGCCCGCATGCACCGCCACGACGGCGACGGCGACCTCTCCCCAGCGGTCGTCGGGGCGGCCGATCACGGCGACCTCCCGGATGGCGGGGTGTGCGGCGAGGGCGTTCTCGACCTCGACGCAGTAGATGTTCTCCCCGCCGGAGATGATCATGTCCTTCGCCCTGTCGACGACGTACACGAAACCCTCGTCGTCGAGGCGGACGAGGTCCCCGGAGTGGAACCACCCGCCGGCGAAGGCCTCCGCGGTCGCGTCCGGTCGGTTCCAGTATCCGCTCATCAGGTTCGGCCCGCGGTAGACGATCTCGCCGACCTCGCCCGGGGCGACGTCGTGCATGTCGGGGTCGACCACGCGCGCGGCGATCGTCCGCAACGGTCGTCCCACCGACCCGATCTTGCGGTGCGTGTCCTCGCCGGTGAGCGCGCACGTCACCGGCGACATCTCCGTCTGCCCGAAGACGGCGCAGATCGTGGCGTCGGGGAACGTCTCCGCCATGGACGCGAGCAGCGTCCCCGACGCCGGGGCCGCACCCCACCACAGGAAACGCAGCGCCAGATCCCGCGGGCGCTCGCGCTGTTCGGCGATGACCAGCTGCCACTGGGCCGGGACCATGAACATGGTCGTGATCTGTTCGCGCTCCATCGCGTCCAGGGTCGCCGCGGGGTCGAACTGTCTCAGCGGGAACAGGATCGTGCCGACACCGTCGAGCAGACACGTCGACAGGACGCCGAGGGCGGCGATGTGGAAGACGGGGACCGCGATCGCCGAGATGGCCTCGTGGTCGACGACACCGGGCGCGACCATGTTGTGCATGGCCTGCGCCTGCAGGTTGATGTGGGTCAGCACAGCGCCTTTCGGGCGGCCGGTGGTGCCGGAGGTGTACATGATCGCGGCGGGAGTCGTCTCGGGGACGTCGACGGCCCGCAGGTCGAGACCCTCTTCGACGAGGGACTCGTAGTCGACGGCGTCGCCGCGCCCACCGTCGACACGGATCCGGAGATCCACGGCGCCGCCGGGCGACTCGACCACGGCGTCGACGAGGGCGTCGAAGGCCGGCTCGTACACGATCGCGCGGGCCGTCGTGTCCGTGACGAGGTGCAGCACCTCCGGTGGGGCCATCCGGAAGTTGACCGGCACGACGATGGCACCGAGGGCGTTGACGGCGAGCACCGTCTCGAAGAACTCGACCCGGTTGAGCGTGAGCACCAGGACGCGGTCGCCGAAGCGGACCCCGCGGGCGTCGAGTGCCGCGGCGAGCCGGCTCATCCGCGACTCGAGGTCGCGCCACGTGACGGTGCGTCCCTCGAAACGGATCGCGAACTCGTCGGGACGCATGATCGCGTGCATCCGCACCTGGTTGACCCAGGTGTGGCGTTGGGAGATCAGTGGCTCGGCATCACGCGGGAAGGGCTCTGCGGAGGGAGCGGCGGTGGGGTCCGTGACCGAGGTCATGGTCGGACGGTAGCGCCGTCGACCCGTCCGGCGAGCGCGTTCGGGCGAGACCCTCAGGAGGCCGGTCGGACCCGTTCCAGGACGCGGAGCGAGCCGCGGACGCCGACCTCGGTGAAGTCCCCCGAGGCGAGGGCCTTCTCGTAGATCTCGAAGGGCGGCCGACCGCCGTCGGCGGGGTCCGGGAAGACGTCGTGGATGAGCAGCGCGCCGCCGAGGCGGACCCACGGCGCCCAGCCCGCCAGGTCGTTCTGCGCGGCCTCCGAGCTGTGGCCGCCGTCGATGAACACGAAGTCGGCGGGTCGTCCCCAGACGCGGGCCGTCATCGTCGACGACGCGAGGACGCCGATGACCGTGGACTCCAGGCCGGCGTCGTACATCGTGCGTCGGAACCGCGCCGACGTGTCGAGCGTGCCGGTGTGCGGGTCGACCAGAGCGGTGTCGTGGTACTCCCAGCCGGGCTGGTGTTCCTCGGATCCGCGGTGGTGGTCGACGGTGACGACGAGAGCGCCGAGCGGTTGCGCGGCCGCGCCGAGCCAGACCGTCGACTTCCCGCAGTAGGTGCCGATCTCGACGCCGAACCCGACGGCGTCGGCATCGGACAGGTATTGCCGTGCGACCGCGTGCAGCGCGGTCGCCTCGTCGACCGGCATGAACCCGGGGGCCTCGTCGAACGCCCGTCGTTGCGCATCGGACAGGGCGGTGGCGGGGGCGTCGGCGCCGGTCGGACTCATCCCGCGATCCTATCGGCCGGGCCACGCCGCCCCGCGTAGCGTGACCGGCGTGAAAGCGCAGATCCTCACCGCCGAGACCGGTCCTGACGCCCTCGAGCTCCGCGACGTCGACGACCCGACGCCGACCGACGAGCAGCTCCTCGTCGACATCCGTTCGTGCGGGGTGTGTTTCCCCGACCTGCTGATGTCGCAGGGGAAGTACCAGATGCGCGTGCCGGTCCCGTTCACGCCGGGAACCGAGGTCGCGGGGGTGGTCGCGTCGGCGCCGGCGTCGTCGCGGTTCTCCGAGGGCGACCGGGTGGTGGTCACCTCGCTGATCGGCGGGTTCGCCGAGCGCGTCGCCGCGGTGGACTCGCAGGTGCTGCCGTTGCCCGACGACCTGTCGTTCGACGAGGGTGCGGCCCTGGGCATCAACTTCCAGACCGCGCTGTTCGCCCTGGACACCCGCGCACAGCTGCAGCCCGGTGAGACCGTCGGGGTGCTCGGCGCGGCCGGCGGTGTGGGCGTCGCGACCATCGCGGTCGCCAAGGCGCTCGGTGCACGCGTCATCGCGATCGTGCACCGCGAGGGTGCGCAGGACATGCTGCGCGAGGTCGGTGCCGACGAGGTGGTCCCGCTGCGGGAGGGCTGGGGTGACCGGGTGAAGGAACTGACCGGCGGCGGCCTCGACGTCCTGATCGACCCCGTCGGGGGTGAGGTGTTCGACGAGGCGCTGCGACAGGTCGCGCCGGACGGACGGTTCGTCGTCGTGGGGTTCGCCGCCGGTGGGATCCCGAGCGTCAAGCTCAACCGCGTGCTGTTCCGCAACATCTCCGTCGTGGGTGCCGCGTGGGGCGAGTATGTTCGCACCCACCCCGACCTCCCCGAGCAGCTGCACGAGCGCCTCTCGGCGATGGTCGCCGAGAAGGGTCTCCGCCCGCCGGTGAACGTCACCTACCCGCTGTCGGATCTGCCGCAGGCCTTGCAGGACCTCGCCGACGGGAAGATCCTGGGCAAGGCGGTCATCCGCATCAGCGAGTGACCCACCGTCACCGGAGGAGCCCCCATGTGCCGCAACATCACCGAGCTGCGCGGGCTGGAGCCGCCCGCGTCGGCCGTCGAGATCGAGGCCGCCGCGCGCCAGTACGTCCGCAAGGTCAGCGGCGTGCAGAAGACGTCGGGCGCGAACGCCGAGGCCTTCGAGAAGGCGGTCGCCGCCGTCACCGAGGTGACCCGCGAACTGCTGTCGACGCTGCCCGCCCGACGCCAACCGCCGAAGACGGTCCCGCCCCTGCGACGCCCCGAGGTGCAGGCGCGGATCGCCGCACGGGCGGCCGCGTCGTCCTGACGGGTCAGGACGCGGTGTGGGAGTTCAGGGCGCGGTGTAGGACACCTGCAGGTCCTTGACCCCGTTGATCCATCCCGATCGCAGCCGCTGCGGTTCGGCGAGTTTCGTGATGTCAGGCGCCAGGTCGGCGATGGCGGTGAACATCAGCTCGATCTCCATCCGTGCGAGGTTCGCGCCGATGCAGTAGTGCGCCCCGCTGCCGCCGAAGGACAGGTGCGGATTGGGGTTGCGGGTCACGTCGAAGCGGTGCGGGTCGACGAACACCTCCTCGTCGAAGTTGGCCGACGAGTAGAACATCCCGACGCGCTGGCCGGCGCGCACGGTGACGTCGCCGAGCTCGATGTCGCGGACCGCGGTGCGCTGGAAGCAGTGCACCGGCGTCGCCCAGCGGATGATCTCGTCGACGGCGGTCGACGGGCGGTCCCGCTTGAAGAGCTCCCACTGGTCGGGGTTGTCGAGGAAGGCGTTCATCCCGGCGCTGATCGCGTTGCGGGTGGTCTCGTTGCCGGCGACGGCCAGCAGTACGACGAAGAACCCGAACTCGATCTCGGTCATCGCCTCCGCGCCGTCGGGGCCGCCCTCGGTGTGCACGAGCATCGACACGATGTCGTCGGTCGGGGTGGCCCGACGGGCCTCGGCCATCGCGTAGGCGTACCCCATCAGCTGCGCGTTGGCCTCGGCCGGGTCGACTCCGGCGAACTCGGGGTCGTCGGTGTTCATCACCGCGTTGGACCAGGCGAACAGCTTCTCGCGATCCTGCTCGGGCACACCGATCAGGTCGGCGATGGCCGACAGTGGCAGGTCGACGGCGACATCGTGGACGAAGTTGCCGGTGCCACCCGCGACGGCCTTGCCGACGATCGCCCGCGCCCGTTCGTCGAGGATCGTGTGCAGGGCGTTCACCGCGCGGGGGGTGAACAGTCGCGACACGACCTTCCGAAGCCGGGTGTGCTCGGGCGGATCGTGGTTGATGAGAAGCGCTTTGGTGTACTCGAGCAGTTCCGGCGTCACACCGTCGGGCAGGCGCATGACCGCGCCCTGCGTGGTCGTCGACCAGTCCACGCTGTTCTTGGAGATCGCTCGGATGTCCGCGTGGCGGGTCACGACCCAGTAGCCGTCGTCCTGGAAGGGGGTGCTGCCGGGCTCCTGGTCGATCCAGAAGATCTTTCGAGCCGCCCGCATCTGCGCGAGTTCGTCGACGGGGAGACCCCTCTCGAGGAGTCCGGGATCGGTGAGATCCCAGCCGGCGCCGAACGGGCAGCGGGTCGGTAGATCGGTCACTGCGGTGCCTCCTGAGGGGGTGTGGCGCGAGCCCAGCGGGGGATGACGAAGACGGCGTCGGCCACGACGCTGGGGCCGTCGGCGTCGGAGAGGGTGCCGGTGACGAACTTCTTCGGCCCGTCGTAGCGGTCGGTGCGGGCCTCGAGATGTACCGGGCCCAGGCGGGTCTCGCGCAGGTACCGCACCGAGATGGTGCCGGTGAACGAGGGCGTCCCGTCGGCGCCGGCCGCCTCGCCGAGGAGGTGGTCGAGCAGCAGCGCGCAGATCCCGCCGTGGACGAGTCCGGGCGGCCCCTCGTAGGCGGCGCCGAGACGGACGTCGGCCCAGCGCAGTCCGTCGTCACCGGCCTGGACACGCATGGGCGGTGCGACGGCGTTGCGGACGCCGACGGCCGGGTTGCCCCAGGGCATCCCGGTCCCGGCGCGGGTGTAGCGCACGCCGTACGGGCCGTCGCTCTGGCGCGACCGCAGGCGCTCGGTCACCGCGCGGACCGCAGCGGTCACGTCGGGGATCTCGCCCTCGGCGACCTCGGTGCGGATGACGGCGTCGACGAGGTCGCGGACGGCGTCGGTGAGCGGTTCGACGACCGACCGCCGCCGTTCCATCTCGACGTCGTCGATGTCCTCGAAGACGAACGTCACGACCGGGACTTCTTCGCGTGCTGGTCGATGACCTTCCCGAACGTGAAGTTCAGCTTCGTGCCCAGTGGCCACCCGATGTAGTAGCAGAGGAACAGGGCGATCTCGCGGAGCTGCTCGGGTTCGAGCTCGCCGTTGCCGAGGGCCGCGCCCGCCTGGATCTCGGCGACGTCGTCGAGACCCGACGCCGCGAGGGCACCGATCAGCAGCAGGCGACGGTCCCGGATGGACAGGCCCTCCCGCGACCAGACCTCGCCGAAGAGGTGGTCGCAGGTGTGGGCGAAGTAGTCGCCCGGACCGTCGCTCATCTCCCAGCCGTAGACCTCGGACATCTTCGCCAGACCGCGGGCGCGACGGTCGTCGGGTGTGTCGCTCATCGTGTCGCCTTCTCTCGTGCGGCCGCAGCCAGCGGTCCGGGTCCCACGCCGAGGCCGTCGCCCAGCTGGTCGAGTGCGAGTCGGCCCAGGGGGAGGTCGACGCCGAGCTCGGCGGCCAGCGCCAGCGCGAGGGAGACGTCCTTCTCCCCGAGGCCGCGCACGTGTGTGAAGACCCCGTGCCAGAAGTCGTCCTCGGCGATCGGGGCGGTGGTGTCGCGCAGCATGATCGCGCCGGCGCCGCCGGTGATCGCGTCGGTGTGGCGGACGACCTTGCCCAGCTTCACGAGGTCGACCCCGGCCGCCTCGGCGAGGCGGCTCGCCTCGGCGGCGGCGGTGAACGAGATGAAGTGGAGCAGGTTGCGGGCCACCTTCATCCGCGTGCCCGCCCCGACCGGCCCGGCGTGCATCGTCATGTCGGAGGTGAGGGCGAACACCGGCTTCACCGTCTCGTAGGCACTGCGCTCACCGCCGACCATGATGGCCAGTCGCCCCTGTTCGGCGCCGGGCGCCCCGCCGGACACGGGGGCGTCCACCAGGTCGACGCCCTTCTCCGCGCACGTCGTCGCGAGCGCGACCGCGGTGTCCGGGGCGATGGTGGAGTGCACCGCGACGACGGTCCCCGGTCGCGCCGTCTCGAGGACGCCGCCGGGCCCGGTCACGACCGATCGCACCTGCTCGTCGTCGACGACGGTGATCGACACGACATGGGCGACCGCGGCCACCTCGGCGGGTGTCGCCACCGCGCGGGCGCCCGCACCGACGGCCTTCTCGGTCGCCTCCGGCCGGGCGTCGCACACCACGAGTCCGCCGGGCCACGCCGTGAACCGTTGTGCGATGGGAGCACCCATGCTGCCCAGGCCGATGAAGCCGACCGGGTCGGCGGAGCTGACCGTCACGATCGGATGATCTGTCCGCCGTCGACGTTCAGGATCTGACCGGTGATCCACGACGCGTCGTCGGACAGCAGGAACAGGAGCGCGTCGGCCATGTCGTCCGGGGTGCCCATCCGGGACAGCGGCAGCTTGGACACCATGTCCTTCACCATGTCGCCGGGTGTCGTCGACTTCGTGGCCTCGGTGTCGGTCGGTCCGGGGGCGATCGCGTTGACCCGGATGCCCTGGCCGCCGAGCTCGGTGGCCAACTGCTGCGTGAGGCCGTTGATCCCGACCTTGGCCAGTCCGTAGAAACCGCTGTAGAGCCATGCGGCGGTGGAGGACTGATTGACGATGGCCGAACCCCGTGGCATGTGCGGGTAGACCGCGCGCGTGACGTTGAGCGCGCCGTCGAGGTTCACGCCCATGAACTTCTTGTAGTAGTCCCACGGCACGGTGATGAGGAAGTCGAGCTTCATGCCGCCGTAGATCGCGGCGTTGTTGACGAGGCCGTCGATGCGGCCGTGTGCCTCGACGGCGGCCGCGGCGAGCTGCTGCGCGGACTCCGGGTCGGAGACGTCGCAGTGGACGTAGGTCCCTCCGATGTCGGCGGCGACCTTCTCGCCCGGCTCGTCGGCGACGTCGGCCACGACGACGCGCGCCCCCTCGTCGGCGAGGCGTCGGGCGTACACCTCACCGATGCCGCCGGCCGCGCCGGTCACGATGACGACCTTGTCGTCGAAACGCTGTTGTGTCACTGGGTGTCTCCTCGATGGGTGAGCGGGCGTGTGGTCGTCACTTCGGTGTGGCGACGGCCTTGGTCTCGAGGTACTCCTCGAAACCGGCCACGCCCATCTCGCGGCCGATGCCGGATGCCTTGTAGCCGCCGAACGGGACGTCGGCGGAGTACCAGATGCCGCCGTTGACGCCCATGGTCCCGGTGCGGACCGAGTCGACGACGTGCTGGATGCGGCCGGGGTCGCTGCCGTAGACCATGCCCGACAGGCCGTAGGTCGACTCGTTGGCGATGCGGATCGCGTCGTCGTCGCCGTCGTGCGGGATCACGACCAGGACGGGTCCGAAGATCTCCTCCTGGGCGACGCGAGAGGTGTTGTCCAGGCCGGAGATCAGGGTCGGCTCGATGAACCAGCCCTTCTCCTGTCCCGCGGGTCGGCCGCCGCCGACCTCGATGGTCCCGCCCTCGCTGACCGCGAGGTCGATGTAGGACTGGACGCGATCCCGCTGGCGTTCCGAGATGAGCGGCCCACACACGGTGCGCGACCGCCGCGGGTCGCCGGGGGCCAACCCCGCCATCGTGTCGCGGGTCGCGGCGACGGCCTCGTCGTACCTCTCGCGCGGTACGACGAGTCGCGTCGTGATCGCGCACCCCTGACCGGCGTGGGTCGCGACCGCGAATCCGGCCATGGCGCAGGCACCCTGCAGGTCCGCGTCGTCGAGGACGATGAACGCCGACTTGCCGCCGAGTTCGAGGAACACCTTCTTCAGGGTCGACGCCGCCGACGCCATGACCGTGCGGCCGGTCTCGGTCGACCCGGTGAAGGAGACGATGTCGACACGCGGGTCGGTGCACAGCTGAGCGCCGAGTTCGTGGTCGGTCGAGGTGACGACGTTGAGGACGCCCGGCGGCAGGTCGGTCTCGCGGGCTGCGATCGCCCCGACGACCGCGGCGCACCATGGGGTGTCGGGGGCGGGCTTGAGGACCACGGTGCAGCCGGCGGCCAGCGCGGGACCGATCTTGGCGAAGTTGATCTGGTGCGGGAAGTTCCACGGTGTGATGGCCCCGACGACACCGACCGCCTCACGCTGGGTGTATCGGGTGGTGGGGATCCCCATCGGGGAGGCGTCACCGAGTTCCGTTCGCCACGAGTAGCTCTCGGCGAGATCGGCGAAATACCCGAGGTCGGCGATGGGGCCCTCGAGCTGCGGACCGCTCGTGAGCATCTTCGGGGCGCCGACCTCGGCGATCGTGATGTCCCGCAGTTCCTCGATGTGTCCCTGCAGGGCATCCCGCAGTTGCCGCAGGCAGTGGGCGCGGAACGCCGGGTCCCTCGACCACGACGTCGTGTCGAAGGCGGTGCGCGCGGCGGCGATCGCCGCGTCCATGTCGTCGGCGGAGGCGTTTGCGGCGTGGCCGATGACCTCCTCGGTGGCGGGGTCGACGACGGCGAAGGTGCCGTTCGCGCCGGGGCGCAGCTCGCCGTCGACGAGAAGAGACGACGTCCCGTCGGGAAGCAGCGACGACGCCCCGTCGGTGACCAGGGGAGTAGCCGAGCGGTGCTGGTCGGCGGTGGTGGACATCGTGGTCGACTCCATTCTGGACACGTGTCTGGACTGGTGCTCAAACGTAATGTAGCGTGGCCCACATGTCCAGCCCCTCGTCCCACGAGTCGACCCGTCGCCGGTTGACCGACCAGCAGGCCGAGACCGTCCGCCGACTGACCGAGGCAGCGCGAGAAGTGCTGCACGAGGACGGTTTCGAGGCGATGACGGTCCGCATGGTCGCCAAGCGCGCGGGCGTCGCCCCCGCCACGGCCTACACCTACTTCAGCTCGAAGAACCACCTCGTGGCCGAGCTGTTCTGGCGGATGCTCGTGTCGTCGGTGCCCGCGCCCGACCCGTCTCTCGACATCACCGAGCGCGCGGCCGTGGTGCTGCGCGACGTGGCACTCGTCGTCGCCGGCGAGGAGCAGTTGGCGGGTGCGGTGACCGTCGCGCTGCTCGGGTCGGATCCCGATGTGGCGCACCTGCGCATCCGCGTCGGCGGCTTCATCCGCGAACGGCTCGCCACGGCTCTCGGTCTGCCGGTCGACACCGACGACGAGCGCGTCGAACTGCTCGAGATGCTGTACTCCGGGGCGCTGGTGCGCGCCGGGATGGGCTATCAGACCTACTCCGACATCGCCGACAGGCTGGCCTCGGCGGCCAAGCTGCTGCTCGAGGAGCACCGGTGACCACGGGGACCGAGGCCGGCGTGCCCGGCATGCAGGACCGGGTCCCGTTCGACCCCTACGACTACGCGTTCCACGACGACCCGTACCCGACGTACGCACGGCTGCGCGCGCAGGCGCCGGTGTTCTACAACGGTGCCCTCGACTTCTGGGCGTTCAGCAAGCACGAGGACGTGCGCACGGCCTTCCGTGACGCGCAACGGTTGTCGAACAGCTGGGGTGTCTCGATGGACCCGGCTGCCTACGGACCCGACGCCCACCTGTCGATGTCGTTCCTGGCCATGGACGACCCGAAGCACATGCGCATCCGCAAGCTCGTGTCGAAGGGGTTCACCCCGGCGCGGGTCAACCACCTCGCCGACCGCGTCCGCGAGATCACCCACCAGCACTGGGACAAGTGCCTGGAGCTCGGCGAGTTCGATTACGTCGCGGAGTTCGCCGGGCTGCTGCCGATGGACGTCGTCAGCGAGCTGATGCTCGTCCCCGTCGCCGACCGCGCGCGACTGCGGGAACTGTCCGACGCGCTGATCCATCGGGACGAGGGTGTCTTCGACGTCCCCGAGGCGGCGGTGAATGCCTATTTCGAGCTCGTCACCTACTACGCCGACCTGATCGCCGACCGCCGACAGAACCTCGGCGACGACCTGGTGTCCGCGCTCATCCGCGCGGAGATCGTCGACGACGAGACCGGTGAGCCGACGACGCTCACCGAGGGCGAGATCATCGGCTTCATGATCCTCATGATCGTCGCCGGCAACGAGACGACCACGAAACTGCTTGCGAACGCGGCGTACTGGGGCTTCCGCAACCCCGAGGAGCTGGCCAAACCGCTGACCGACCCCGATGCGGTCCCGCAGTGGACGGAGGAGACGCTGCGCTACGACAACTCGACGCAGATGGTGCTGCGTCGGGTCATGGAGGACGTCGAGTACGGCGGGTACACCATCCCGGCGGGACAGCGCGTCCTGCTCCTGGTCGGCTCGGCCAACCGCGACGAGGACGTCTTCGACGCACCCGACGAGTACCGCATCGGCCGGGACAGCTCACAGACCCTCACGAGTTTCGGTCTGGGGACGCATTTCTGCCTCGGCGCGCACCTCGCGCGACTCGAGGCGAACGTCGCGCTCGGTGAGATCGTCCGGTCGGTGCGCTCGTTCGAGCTCGACCTCGACCGCGCCGAGCGGTTCCACTCGATCAACGTGCGCGGTTTCGCGACGTTGCCGATGTCGGTGAGCGTGCGCTGATGCCGCGGTTCGGACCTCATCCGGAACGCCGCCCGGTGCTGATCGCCGGCGGGTCGTCGGGGATCGGCGCCGCGACGGGCGTCATGCTCGCCGCGGCAGGGTATCCCGTCGCCCTCGGTGCCCGCCGTCTGGAGAAGTGTCAGGAGTTCGTCGACCAGATCACCGACGCCGGCGGCGAGGCCGTCGCGGTGTCCCTGGACGTGACCGACCCGGCGTCGATCGACGACTGCGTGCACAAGGCGGAGGCCGCGCTGGGCGCGGTAGAGGTCGTCGTGTCGGGAGCCGGGGACATGGCACCCGGCCGGACGTTCGAGGCGACCACCGACGAGTTCGCCGCACAGGTCGCCATCCACCTCACCGGTGCGCAGCGACTCTTCCGACGCGTCGTGCCCGAGATGATGGACCGTCGCCGTGGGGATTTCGTGTTCATCTCCTCGGACGTGGCGGTCGACCCCCGCCCGCACATGGGCGCCTACGCGGCCGCCAAGGCAGGCCTCGAGGCCTTCGCGCTCACCGCGCAGATGGAGGTCGAGGGCTCCGGTGTCCGCGTGAGCCTGGTCCGTCCCGGACAGACGCTCACCGGGATGGGGATGAACGTCGACCCCGAGGTCACCACCGCGATGCTCAACGACTGGATGCCGTTCGGCTTCGCGCGCCACGGCAACTTCATGCGCCCCGAACATCTCGCGCAGGCCATCACCGCGGTCGTCGGCATGCCTCGGGGAGCGCACATGCGACTCGTCGAGGTGGAGGCCGAAGCCGCCCTCACCCGAGTACCCGACCCCGAGTCAGGAGACCCCCGATGACACTCACCAAGCCCGCCCGCGTCTCCGGCGGCGAGGGCGAACACGGCCATCTCGAGGAACTCGCGACGGATCCGATCGGCCTGTTCTGGCGTGTCCGCGAGGAGTGCGGCGACGTCGGCCAGTTCCAACTGGCCGACCGCGAAGTCGTCCTCGTCAGCGGTGCCGCGGCCAACGAGGAGTTCTTCCGCGCCCCCGAGGAAGACCTCGACCAGGCGGCCGCGTACCCGTTCATGACACCGGTGTTCGGTGAGGGCGTCGTGTTCGACACGAGTCCCGAGGAGCGGTCGTCGGCGATCCACAACGCCGCCCTCAAGGCCGACCACATGAAGCGTCACGCCGTCACCATCCCGAACGAGGTCGAGCGGATCATCGCCGACTGGGGCGACGAGGGCGAGATCGACCTGCTCGAGTTCTTCGCCGAGCTGACGCTCTACACCTCGTCGTCGTGCCTGATCGGTGGGAAGTTCCGCGAGCAGCTCGACGGACGGATCGCGCATCTGTTCCACGACCTGGAGAAGGGCACCGACCCGATCGCGTACGTCGACTTCCACGCCGACATCGAGAGCTTCCGCAAGCGTGACGAGTCCCGCGCGGAGCTGGTCGAATTCATCGAGGGCGTCATGCGCGAGCGGATCGCGAACCCGCCGGCCGAGAAGGCCGATCGAGATCTGATGGACGTGCTGGTCTCGGTCGGGTTCGACGCGAACACGATCACCGGGATGTTCATCTCGATGATGTTCGCCGGCCACCACACCACGTCGGGTACCGCCGCGTGGACCCTCATCGAGTTGCTCCGGCATCGCGAGTACATGGACCAGGTCATCGCGGAACTCGACGAGATCTACGGCGACACACCGGCGGGGGACAGGCCGGAGTACACCTTCGCCCACACGCGGCAGATGCCGAAGCTCGAGGCCGCGCTGAAGGAGTCGCTGCGCCTGCACCCGCCGCTCATCGTGCTGATGCGGGTCGTGCAGAACGACATCCACATCGAGGACGTCGAGATCACCGCCGGGCAGACGGTCGCCGTGTCGCCGGCGGTGAGCAATCGTCTGCCCGAAGACTTCCCGGACCCGGACGCCTTCGACCCCGACCGGTACCAGAAGCCGCGCCAGGAGGACCTGGCCAACCGGTGGACGTGGATCCCGTTCGGTGCCGGTCGGCACCGCTGTGTCGGGGCGCAGTTCGCCATGATGCAGCTCAAGGCCATCTTCTCGGTCCTGTTGCAGAACTACGACTTCGAGATGCTGCAACCCTCGGAGTCGTACCGCAACGACCATTCGAAGATGGTGGTCCAGCTGCAACAACCGTGCCGGGTGGCCTACCGGCGTCGGGCGCGGTGACCGGGGTGAGGATCGAGGTGGATCTCGACCTGTGTCAGGGGCACGGGGTCTGCGAGATGGAAGCCGCCGAGTACTTCCGCGCCCACAAGGACCACGTCGAACTGCTCCGCACCGAGGTGGACACCGACGACGTCGACGACGTGGAACGCGCCGTCGCCTACTGCCCGACGCAGGCCCTCCGGCTCGTCGGTGACTGACAGACACATCCCCGACGAAGTGGAAGGTGCCCATCCCCATGGCTTTCGATCGCGCTGAGATGGACGAGATGGTCGAACGGTGGCTGCAGGCCAACCGGGACGCCGAGAAGGCCGGCGACTGGCGTCCGCTGGCGGAGTTCTACGCCGAGGACGCCACCTACGGGTGGAACTACGGGCCGAACGACGACTTCATGGCCGTCGGCCGCGACGAGATCCGGGACTTCGCGATCGGCTACGAGATGGACGGTCTCGACGGCTGGACGTACCCCTACCAGTCGTGGGTGATCGACGAGAAGTCCGGCGACATGATCGGCTTCTGGAAGCAGATGTACGACGGAAAGCGACCCGACGGCACGCAGTACGGGCTGGAGGGCATCCAGGGCAGCTGGTTCAAGTACGGCGGGAACTTCCAGTTCGTCTGGCAGCGTGACTTCTTCGACTACGGGAACGTCATCGCGCTCTTCATGGAGATGATGAAGAACGGCGACCTCTCCGAGGGGATGAAGGGGCGGATGGACCGCGTCGCGAACGCGAAGGAGCCGCTGCCGGGGTGGTACCCGCTCGGCAAGACCCCCGTCCCGTTCTGGTGAGTCGATGACCTACAGCGACCTGAGTCGGGAGCAGCTCGCGATCCTGCTCCCCGAACTGCTGCTGTCCGGTCAGTTGATCGACCGCAGCGGAATGGCCCATGTCATCGGCGCCTTCGGGCGTGAGGAGATGGCGCAGGTGGCCATCGAGGAGTGGATGGCGGCGAGCCCGGTCTACACGGCCCGGATGCGTGCCGCGATGGGCGTCGCCGGGAACACCGTGCCGGACATGTTCAAGTGCCTGCAGCTGGACATCGGTGCGCCACCGCAGTTCATGGACTTCCGCTACGAGGTGGTCGACGACCACACCGGCCGGTTCGTCCTCGACCACTGCGGGGCCCTGCTCGACGTCGAACCACTCGGCGACGACTACGTGACGTCGATGTGCCACACGATCGAGGACCCGACGTTCGACGCCACCGCGGTCGCGACCAACCGCAAGGCGCGAATCCGTCCGGTCCACCGGCCCCCGCGCCGTCCCGCGGACCGGACGCCCCACTGCGAGTGGACCGTCACCATCGACGAGAGCCGCGAGGACCTGGAACTGCCGGACTACACGGCGGCCATGTTCGACACCGCGGCGGCGAGCCTGACGCTGTCCGCCATCGACCACGACGAGCCCGGGTGGACGGACTACTCCGGCGACCTCCTCGACGACCTGCAGTTCCGAGACTGGGCGCGCAGCACGCTCATCCGTGCTGCGGAGGAGGTGGCGCTGCAGCATCAGCTGCTGGCCCTCGGCTACATCTGGGCCGTCCGTCGCCGTACCGACGAGGCCGGCGTCGACAAACTCGTCCGCAAGCAGCTGACCGGCATCTCTGGGCTCGCGGCCGACCGCATCCGCGCCGCACTCGACCTCCCTCGTGACGCCGAGGGACTCGCGCGGGTGTTCGAGCTCCACCCCGTGCTCGGCCCGCATCAGTACGTGGGGATCGACGTCGAACGGTCGGCCGACGAGAAGTCGGTGTCGGTGCGCATCCCGCAGCGCGGTCCTGCCGTGGACGACCGCGGCTGGGTCACGTTCATCGACCCCGACCATCTCGGACCGCTGCAGGCGATCGCGACCGCCGTCGACCCGCACTGGGTGATCGAGGGCGCCCGCGTCGACGACGGTGCCCTCACTGTCGACTTCGGTTGGCAAGACGACGAACTCGCCGAATCCGGCGAGGTCGCCGTGGCCCGATTCAGCGGGGGCGCGACCTTCGCGTTCACCGACCGTGGGACGCCGCGACCGCTGCTCCCGATCACCCCTGTCGGCTGACGAGGAGGCCCGGTGGCCCAGAATCTCGCGGACCTGTTCGAGCATGCCGTCGACGCGGTCCCCGATCGTGTGGCGGTGATCGACAACGGTCGGCACCACACCTTCGCCGACGTCGAGGGCCGGGCCAACCGGCTCGCGCATCTCCTGGCCGAGTCCGGGGTGGGCGAGGGCGACCACGTCGCGGTGCACATGCACAACGACGTCGATGCGCTCGTCGCGTTCCTGGCGTCGTACAAGCTGCGTGCCGCGGCAGTGAACGTCAACCACCGCTACCGCGTCGAGGAGGCGCGGCACGTCTACTCCGACGCCGCAGTCAGGGCCGTCGTCACCCAGCCGGATCACGCCGACGTCGCACATGCCGCTGCCACCGCGATCGGTGCCACCGTGGTCGTCAGCGGCACGGAACTCGACACCGCGCTCGAGGCGCAGTCGTCGGAGCGGGATTTCGGCGAGCGTCGCGACGACGATCGCTTCCTCATGTACACGGGTGGGACGACGGGCGCGCCGAAGGGCGTCATATGGAACCACTCCGACATCTGGCGGGTGCTCGGCGGCGGGATCGACTTCTACTCCGGGGAACTGCTCGCCGACGAGTGGCAGCAGTCGAGATCGGCTGCGGAGTCCGCGGCCGCCGGCGCCACGCAGGGCATGCGGTTCCTGATGCTGCCACCACTCATCCACGTCTCCGGCCTGCTGCCGTCGCTGGGGGCACTGTTCTCCGGCAACACGGTGATGTACGAGCCGCGGTTCGACGCCTCGTCGGTGTGGGACGTCGTCGCCCGTCAGGAGGCGAACATCCTCGTGATCACGGGCGACGCGATGGCGTTGCCCCTCATCGAGGAACTGCGTTCGCGTGCCGCGGCGGGCACAGCCGTGTCGGTGCCGTCGCTGCTCGCGATCAGTTCCGGTGCGGCACTGTTCTCCCCGGCGCTCAAGGCGCAGATGCTGGAGCTGCTGCCGACCGCGGCGATCAGCGACTCCATCGGGTCGTCGGAGACCGGCTTCGGTGGCATCACCGTCTACTCGTCGGCGGACACCTCGTTCGCACGGTCCGCCTACAGCGGCGGACCGCGCGTGCCTGCCGGTCGGGGCGCGACGGTGATCGACGACGACGGCGTCCTGGTCGACGCACCCGGCGAGGGATGGTTCGCCAAGACGGGTTTCCTCCCTGTCGGATACCTGAACGACCCGGTGAAGACGGCGACGATCTTCCGCGAGCACGACGGTGTCCGGATGGTCGTCAGCGGCGACCGCGCGCGCCTGGAGTCCGACGGGTCGATCACGTTGCTGGGCCGCGGTTCCCAGGTGGTGAACACCGGTGGGGAGAAGGTCTTCGTGGAGGAGGTGGAAGGCCACCTCAAGGCGCACCCGGGGATCGTCGACGCCACGGTGGTGGGCGTGCGTGACGAGAGGTTCGGGCACCGTGTCGCCGCGGTGGTGAGCGTCGTCGGTCCCGCCGTCGACTTCGCCGACGTGGAGGCCCACCTGCGGGACAGGCTCGCGGGGTACAAGATCCCGTGTGCGTACTGGGTGGTCGACCAGGTGCAGCGGACCCCGAGCGGCAAGCCGGACTACCGGTGGGCCACCGAGATCTCGCGGGGTGGCGCCCCGACGCACGACCGACTCCACCCGGCCACGTGACCGACGCCCCCGACACGTTGTCGGGACAGGTCTTCGCCGTCGCCGGGTCCAGCCGTGGGATCGGGGCCGCGCTGGTGGTGCGTCTCGCGGAGCTCGGTGCGGCCGTCGTCGTGAACGGCCGTGATCGGTACGTCGTCGAGGCGACGGTCGAGGCGATCCGGTCGTCGGGCGGTCGGGCGGAGCCGGTCGTCGGCAGTGCCTCCGATGCCGCGGTGGCGCACGCGCTGGTCCGGACCGCGGTCGAGTCGTTCGGTCGCCTCGACGGTGTGGCGAACTGCGCGGGAATCGCCGAGCCGCCGGGGTCGTCGGTGCTCTCCATGGACTCCGAGGTGTTCGCCGACGTCGTGGCAAGCCATCTCACCAGCGCTTTCGAGGTGACCCGGGCCGCGGCGCCGGTCCTGGCCGAGGGCGGCGGAGGATCGATCGTCCTCAGCGGATCCGCCGCGGCGCTGGGGATCTTCGGCGGGTCGGCGTATCCGGCCGCCAAGGCCGGGGTCACGGGCCTCGCGCTGGCCGCGGCCGCAGATCTCCGGCATCTCGGGGTGCGGGTGAACGTCGTCATGCCCGGCGCACGCACGCGGTTGTCGACCGGTGAGGACTACCACCGCCACATCGACGGCCTGCGGGACCGAGGGATCCTGGATGCCGGGACACACGCCGCTGCAGCCGATCCCGCCCCGGCGGCGTACGTGACGAGCACGTACGCACAGCTGCTGTCCCGGATGTCCGCGCCGATCACCGGCGAGGTGTTCAGTGCGGCAGGCAACTTCATCGGGCGCTACGCGCCGGCCGAGTTGCAGCTGCTCGCCTACGCCGACCATGTCGAGACCCCGCCGATGACGCTCGCCCAGGTGGGGCAGGCGATGGCGGCCGTGTCCGGCCCCGAGGTCGTCGGTCGGGCGTCCGCCGATCACTGAGGCTTCTGCGGGGCGCGGAGATGTCGGGAGGTGTCGCCGACGTAGGTGATGTGGCCGTAGTCGCGGCTCGCAAAGCGCCAGGCGCCGTTCTCGACCGTCATCACGTCGTGGTGGTGCCCGACCATGACGACGTGTGCCCCGACAGGACTCGCCTGCAGCACGGTGTACTGCGACCGAACCGTGGCGCGAGAACTGTCCGCGACGTCGATCGCGGGCTGCGCGATGACGTGCCGGGTCCGCGGGGTCCCGTCGGCGTGGATGATCACGGCGCTCCGCAGGAACTCCTCGACGAGGCCCCGCCCGGATCCGATCTCGGTGCCGGACACCAGGATCTCCGCTCGGGCGAGCAGGTCCGCCACGCCGCCGAAGTCTCCCGCGTCGAGGCGGCGTGCGTAGTCGTGCAGCAAAGACGTGATGCCCGAGAACGCCGGGACTCTAGGCACCGACCTGCACCGGCAGATGACGGAGTCGACGCACGAGCAGGCTGCGTTCCCAGTCGGGGTCCTCGGTGTCGACGGTGAAGCCGTTCGGGGTCCGGTCGAGGAGATGGTCGATCGCGACCCGTCCCTCGAGGCGTGCCAGGGCTGCTCCCACGCACAGGTGCAAGCCCTTCCCGAACGCCATGTGCGAACGTCGTGCGGCCGGATCGAGGTCGATGTCGTCGGGCTGGTCGAAGGTCGCGGGGTCCCGGTTCGCCGCGCCCCACATGAGATAGAGATGCGAACCGGCGGGCAGGTCGACCTCACCGAGGGTCGTGTCGGCCACGACGTGGCGGTAGTGCCCACGGAACGGGGACTCGAGACGGAGCGCCTCCTCGACGAACACCGGCACGAGATCGCGGTCGTCGCGGATCGTCTCGACCACATCGGGATTTCTGCCGAGGAGGTACACGGCGCTCCCGAGGAGGCTGACGGTCGACTCCGCGCCGGCGGCGACGAGCTGCAGGCTGATCATGACAGCGGTGCCGTGGTCGAGCGTCCCGGCGACGACGAGACGGGCGAGATCGCCCAGGACGTTCTCGCCCGGGTTCGCCATCGCGCCGTCGAACGCCTGGGAGAGGTACACGCTCAGCTCGCCGACCGCGTCGGTCGCGGTCTCGAGTTCGGCGGCGGTGACGACGCCGTCGAGCAGGATGGTCGCGGCGAACGACCACCGGACGAGGTCGTCGATGTCGTAGGTGGGGAACCCGAGGAGTTCGGCCACCACCGCCATAGGAAGACGCTGTGCGACGTCGGTCATCCAGTCGAGTCGGTTCCCGTCGACACCGTCGGTCCACAGTCGTTCGAGGGTGTGGTCGATGAACGGTTCGAGGGCACGGACACGCTTGGCCACGAGCGACGGCATGACCACCGCACGGTGGGCCTTGTGCTCGGGGTCGTCGGCGGTGGCCAGGACGTGGATCGGCGAGCCGAGTTCGGCGATCGGGTACTCCTCGACCGTCCCGTCCTCCTTCCAGACCATGGTCGCCGTGAGATTCGACGAGAAGTCGTCGGTGCGGGCGACGGCCTCGGCGATGAGGTCCCAGCCGGTGACGGTGAAGAACGACGAGTCACCGATGCGGCTCACGGGCTCGGTCTGCGTCAGCCGCCGCAGACCGGGGTAGGGATCATCGAGATCGAACACGTCACCAGCGTGGATGCCGTACAGCCCCGAGCGCAACGGTGTCGGCGATGTCGACATCGCACTGTGCGGGGTCGGTGCGTCGCGCGTCTCGTCGCGCCGCGCTGACCGGCCCCCCTCCTTGCGACATCCCGAGTATCTGTCTCACCATGAGATCGTGACTCGCGACTGGCTGGTGGACGACGATCGAGCGGATCGCGCCCGCGAGCGTCTCCTGGGCGAAGCCGCGGCGATGATCCGGCAGAACGGTGTGGACCGGTTCGACATCAACGAGTTGGCGCGTCGCGCCCATTGCTCCCGTGCGACGGTCTATCGGCACGTCGGCGGGAAGGACGCGATCATCGAGGCCGTGCTGACGATCTCATCCGCGACCGTCACCACCGCGGTCGCCGAGCGCATCGCGGGGCTGTCAGGCCGGGAACGCGGGGTCGTCGCGATCGCCGCGGCGCTGCGGGAGATACGCGCCGACACGCTGACTCGTCAACTCCTGACGTCGCGGCGGCTGCAGAGCGCGGTGCCGGCTGCGGTGGCGTCAGCGACGATCATCGGCATCGCGATCGAGTTGATGGGTCTCGAGTCCGGAGACGTCGTCTCGGCCCAGTGGCTGATCCGCGGGTTCCTCGCCCTCGCCCTGTGGCCGTTGCCCCCCGACCACGAGGCCACGGCCGTGCGGGCGTTGGTGGCCGGTGTGATCGGCGAGGGGTGATCAGGCTTCGACGGCCCGTCGACACCGGACTCTGTCAGGCCGTTCCTGGGTCGAGGTAGGCCACGATGGCGTTCGTGAGTCCGGTGCGCGCGAGGTCGAGGTCGCTGTAGGACCCCAGCTGCCGCTCGGAGACGATGCCCCGCATGGCGCCCGGGATGAAGGCGGCCACCTCGGCCAGGCGGTCGGGGTCGACGCCGAGTCCGGCGAAGGCGCGGCGACACGTGTCGAGCCACGCCTCGCGCCAGGACGCGAATTCGGCTGCGGTGAGCGGGAACAGGCGCTCGAACTCGTCGCGGTCACGGGGCATCGCCGCGCGCAGTGTCTCGATGGCGCGGGAGTCGGTGCCGGACAGGCCGTCGTACAGGTTGTCGACGATCGTCGCCACGCGCTCGTGCAGGGTCGCGCCCGGGGCTGTCCTGGCGGGGAGGTCACCGCGGCGCTCGGCGGTGTACCGCAGGACCGCTGCCCACAGGCCGTCGATGTCCCCGAACTGGTATTTGATCGCGCCCCACGTCGCTCCGGCGTCCTTGGCGATCCGGTTGCCCGACACCGACGCAGGGTCGCCGGTGGCCAGAGCGTGCAGCGCCGCGTCGAGCATGGATTCACGCGTCGCCTGGCCGCGCTTGTTCGCGCGGCGTTCCGCCACGCCCGTCTCGACCATGCCCGAAGACTACTGGTCACGGTGTTTCGAAGACACCTCTGTCTTTTTTTTCACAGACCCTTCTATGGTCGAGGTCGTCGCACGCACGTGAGCGGAAGGACACCGATGGCGAAGACGCCCCTGCCGATGAAGCCGACCGGCTGGTTCCAGGTCGCGTGGTCGGCCGAGATCGCTGTCGGCGCCGTGCATCGAATGCACTACTTCGACACCGAGATGATCGCCTGGCGATCGGCCGCCGGCCAGGCCACCGTCATGGACGCCTACTGCGAACATCTCGGCGCCCACCTCGGATTCGGCGGCACGGTGGACGGGGAGATCATCCGGTGCCCGTTCCACGGATGGGAGTGGAACTCCGAGGGCCGCAACGTCTGTGTGCCCTACGAGAAGCGTCCGAACAAGGGTCGGAGGATCCGCACCTATCCGGTCGAGGAACACAGCGAGTCGATCTTCATCTGGTACGACGAGCAGCGCCGGGATCCCTACTTCGGCGTCGCCGCGGCGCTCACCGGGTTCGACGACGGGAAGAGCGAGGCCGACTACTACCCCGCGTACGGCCACAGCACGCTGTACGAGCCCGGCGTCGAGATCCATCCGCAATACGTGATGGAGAACGGGGTCGATTTCGCGCATTTCAAGTACGTGCACGACACCCCGCTGGTCCCGGAGTTCACCCGACACGACTTCGACGCACCGGTGTCCTACGTGGACTTCACCGTCGCTTTCGACGATGTGCCCGCCGACGAGATCAACAGCGGTGTCCAGGCGATCAACTCGGGGATCGGCGTCGCGTGCACCAAGAGCTGGGGGATGATCGACAACAGGACTCTCACCGCGGTCACCCCGGTCGACGCGACCACGTCCGACGTGCGGTTCACCACCTGGATCGGCCGCAAGCCCGGTGACGACAGCCCGGAACCCACCAGTCGGGCGCTCCGGCACGCCGCGGGTGTCATCGAACAGTTCAGCAACGACGTCCACATCTGGAAGCACCAGCGCTACTCCGACCCGCCGGCTCTGTCCCCGAAGGAGTTCGCCGGCTTCACCGCCATCCGACGCTGGGCGACGCAGTTCTATCCCGACGACTTCGACCCCGTCGCCGCCGCGCGGGCCCACACCACCCGCTGACCGAGAGGCTCACCATGACAACCACATCGACCCCGATCCGTGTGTTCCAGGTCGCCACGGGCAACGTCGGCTCCGAGATGATCAAGCGGATCGCCACCCACCGCGACCTCGAGCTGGTCGGCGTGCACTGCTACTCGCCGGAGAAGATCGGTCAGGACGCCGGCGTGCTCGCCGGCCTCGAGCCGAACGGGGTCATCGCCACGGGCAGCATCGACGAGATCATCGCCGCTGAGCCGGATGTCGTGACGTTCCACGGCGTCTTCCCGGACGAGGACCTTTATGTGCCGGTCCTCGAGGCGGGAATCGACATCGTCACCACCGCCGACTTCATCACCGGGCACCACCGCAACGCCAACCACAGCCACGCGTCGGGCAGGCCGATCACCCAGGTGCTCGAGGAGGCCTGCCAGAAGGGCGGATCCACCTTTTACGGCACCGGGATGAACCCCGGTCTCGCGCAGATCCTCGGCATCGTCCACACCGCCGACGTCGCCGAGATCGAGAACATCACCGTCACCGAATCGGTCGACGTCTCCTGCCACCACTCGGTCGAGACGTGGAAGGAAGTCGGCTACGGCCGACCGATCGACGACCCGACCATCCCCGACTCGCTGTACAAGTACACCGCCGTGTTCGAGGACAGCGTGCGGCTCATGGCCGACGCCTTCGATCTCCCGCTCGACGAGGTGAAGTTCTCCTACGAGCTCGGCGCCTGCACGAAGGACGTCGACCTCGGGTGGTACTTCATGCCGAAGGGCTCACTCGGCGCCAACTACATCAAGTATCAGGGCATCGTCGACGGGATCCCGCGCGTCGAGACCCACCTCGAGTGGCAGATGACACCGCACACCGATCCGGCGTGGGACATCAAGGGCTGCTACATCACCCACATCAAGGGCGACCCGAACATCTACAGCAAGCACATGATCTTCCCCAAGCCCGGTGTGCGGCTCGACGACCCGAGCGATTTCGCGTCGATCGGCATGACCGTCACCGGCCTGCCGGCGATCAACTCGATCCGATCGGTGCACGAGGCCCGCCCCGGGATCATCACCAGTGCCGACCTCCCGCTGCGGGCCTTCGCCGGACGGTTCCAGCGCTGAGAGCCGAGCTCGGGTTCAGACCACGCACGCGAGTGCCGCGACGACCGCTGTCGCGATGTGGCCCCGGAGAAGTGCCAGCAGCAGAAGTGGTTGCGCCACACCGCCCTGCCCCGTGATGTAGACGGGTGCGTCCCAGGGCGTTTCCGGGCGGGTCGCCCGACGGGCCGTCGCGGCGATCGCACCGATCACGATGAGGCACCACCCGACCGGGGTGACCCCGCCGATGGTGGTGATCCCGACACACGCCCACCCGACCACCGCGACAGCCGGGATGGCACCGTGCGCGAGCAGGATCTGGGTGGCGGTCGCTCGCAGGGCACGGCGGAGTGCCGGTGTCGTCGTGAGGGTGCGCAGGCCGGACGCGACCGCACTGCCGGCACGGTAGGCGAGCAGCGCCGCGATCGCCGGTGCCACCGAGTGCATCGTCGTAGTCAGGCCCACCGCGATCGTGACCGCGACGACGGCTGTCCAGACACCGAGATCCCCAGGCCGGCGTCGCAGACGGACGACGTCTGCCCGGAGCATCGTGGCCACCGGCGACGCGGCCGCGACCGAACGACGCGGTGCCGCGGAACGACCTGCGCACCATCGCACCCGCCGGGCATGGTCGACGAATTCGGTGTCGGCTGTCAGCAGCAACAGCCGGGACGTCGCAGCGAGGCCGTCGGCGGGCGCCACGACGTCGCGATGCCACCGGGCGATCGGATGGACCGCCCGCGCGGTGGTCGAGGCGCGGGCACTGCGGCGCATCTGCGCGGCACAGGCGATCGCGACGACGAGAGCGGCTGCGACAGCACCGGATGCGGTTTCGGTGCCCACGTCGACGAATGGCGTCGACGAGCGTGTCAGGGCCCCGACCGCAAACCCGGCCGCAGCACCGCACGCGACGACGACGCCGAGGGTGCGACGCAGAGATCGGCCCAGCGCGGGCCCACGATCGGTCGGACCCGCCAGCGCCCACCGCATCCGTGGCCTGGTCACCCGCACGGCGCCCCACCACCACGCCGGGACCCCCACGACGCCGACGGTGATCGCCACCGCCCATACGCAGGCCCCGACGAGTCCGCCGGATACGACGACGATCCCGCCGAGGACGTTCGGTCCGAGCAGGTTCCACAGGAGACCGGCGCCGACGACGGTCGAGGGCCACGCCGGGCGCGTCGCCGCGCGTCATCGACCCATCTCCAGGGTGACCGGTGCGAGGTCGGTGAACATCTCGGGGCGGTGGGTGGCGACGACGACGACCGATCCGGCGTCGCACGCGGCGCCGACGAGGCGGGCGACCCACGCGCACCCGTCGTGGTCGAGTCCGGTTTCGGGCTCGTCGAGCACGACGAGCGCCGTTCCGGGCAGCATCGTCGCGCAGAGATCGAACCGTGCCCGCTGGCCTGTGGAGAGCGCGTGAGGGAAACGGTCGGCGAGGTGGTCGATCCCGGCGGTGACCAGCAGGTCGTCGCCGATGTGGGCCGCGAGTCCCCGCGTCGCGCAGAGCAGTTCGAGGTGCTCAGCCACGGTCAGCTCGGGGAACACGGCGTCGTCGCCGAGATGGGCGGCGACGAGTCCGCGGAAGTGAGGGTCGGTCTCGTCGGCGGTGATGCCGCTGACGCTGATGGTGCCGCCGTCGACGGGTCGCAGGCCTGCAATGCATCGCAGCAAGGTCGATTTGCCGCTGCCGTTGGGGCCGGTCACCGCCAGGACGGTCCCGGGCTCGGTGGTCAGGGTGAGGTCGGAGACGAGGGACAGGTCGTCGATCGCGAGATCGACATGGTCGAGGGACAACATGGGTGCACTCCGGAGGAGACGACGGCGAACGCCGTCGGGGTGGGCGAGGGCGCGGGGTGCGACGGCCTCGCCGAGAAGTTCAGACCGTCGCGGGGGCGGCACCCGGGGCGCGGGTGCGGCGGACGGTCTCGACGGCGCGGAGTGCGATGGCAGGCGGAGGTGGGGCGGTGCCGACAGGGCGCGGGCGCGGTGGCGTCGGGGCGGGGCGATAGACGAGGACGCGGAAACGCACCGCCATCGCGGCCCGCGTCGGCGAGTGGCCGAGCGCGGTCACCCCGGCGGCGACCGCGACGGTCACGAGCACCGCAGATGGAGACACGTGGCTCGCGAGCAGGATCGCCGACCACCACGAGAGGGTCACGAGGAGCGCCGACGCCATGCCGTCGGCGCGCAGGAGCGACACGACGTCGGGGTGTGGTGTCCGACTCATTCACACCTCCTCGCGTCGGGACTGCGTCTTTGCTGCTGGTAAGCATCCTGACATGACCCGAGCCGATTCCGCCGCGCAGACGATTGGCGACGACCCCCTCACCGTCTTCGGTGTCGGCGGCGAACCACCCACGGCGCCGGCGACCCGGATGCGTCAGCGCCTCGGCGGGGCTCTCGCCGACCACCGCGGACGCATCGACATCGCCTCCTGGGCCGTCCTCGTCGACTCCGCCGCCGGCGCGCCCTTCGTCGCCCAGACGCCGTCGGATCAGGGGGTGGTGCAGGCGAGTCTCGCGTTCGCCACCACCGGTGTGGAGGTCGCACCGGACGGTGTTCTCACCGCGGTCGCGACGTTGCGGCACGACGCGGGCGCCTTCGGGCTGACCACCATCGATGTGACCGCCGGCGGGGATCTCGTCGCCACCGTCCTCGCGCGCAGCGCGCGTACGGGACGGGTGTTCGACGCCGCACTGCTCGACCGGCTCACCGGCGCGTCCGGCGCCGCGCGCGGCTGGCCCGTGCCGGCATCGCTCCCGTCCGACGCCCCGGCACCCCCGGCCATCGATCCCGTGCTGACCGGCGAACAGATCGTCGCGGCCATCGTTAACGGCAGGATGGGTGCCGGTCCGATCGCCGACCTGCTCGGCGTCACGCCGACATCGGGTGGCGCACGGTTCCGGCCCGAGCCCTGGATGGCCAACGCGCTGGGGTCGATGCACGGGGGAGTGGTCGCCGCTGCAGTGGCACAGGCCTGTTCGTGGGCCGGCCAGTCGCGGACCGGAGCGGGTCAGGAGTACCGCCTCGCCGACCTGTCCGTCGACTTCTTCCGCTCGCCACCTGTCGACGTCGACGAGCTGACCATCGCGACCCGCTTCGTGCGCGTAGGACGCCGGGTCGTCTCGATCGCCGCCGAGCTGCGCGACCCCGATGACACCCTGCTCGTCCAGGCCTCCGCCGCCGTCCACCTCACCTAGACCCTCCGGCCCCGCCCACCACCGCCCAGCGACACCCCGTCGAGTGGGCGTTTCCGGACGTCGAGTGGGCGTTTCCGGACGTCGAGTGGGCGTTTCCGGACGTCGAGTGGGCGTTTCCGGACGTCGAGTGGGCGTTTCCGGACTCGAGTGGGCGGTCGCAAGCGCGCCGACGAAGGAACCGCCCAACCGACGTCGGTAACCGCCCAACCGACGTCGGTAACCGCCCAACCGACGTCTGGAACCGCCCAACCGACGGGTGATCAGGGCGTGCAGTGGGAATAAAACAAGCAAGCATGCTTGCTTTTTTGATCGGCGGATGGTGTGGTCGAGCCATGACGGTTCTGCGCGCGCTCGTCGACGACATGACCGCCGAGGGCGCAGCGCTCGACGACCTCGTCGCCGGCCTCGACGACACCGGATGGCAGACGCCCACGCCTGCGGAGGGCTGGACCATCGCCGATCAGATCGGCCACCTCGCCTGGACCGACCACGTCGCGACGGTTTCCGCGACAGACCCCGATCGTTTCGCCGTCGTCCTCGCCGAGGGTGCGGCGGACCCCGCCAACTTCATCGACGACGCCGCCCGCGAGATGGCGGCGCACCCCGACCTGCTCGATCGGTGGCGCCGCACCCGCTCCGAGCTGGCGGAGGCGTTGCTCGCCGTCCCCGACGGCACCAAACTCGCGTGGTTCGGCCCGTCGATGTCGCCCGCGTCGATGGCGACGGCTCGGATCATGGAGATGTGGGCGCACGGGCAGGACGTCGCCGACGCCCTCGGCGTCACCGTCGAGCCCACCGATCGCCTCAAGGCCGTCGCACACATCGGCGCACGCACCCGCGACTTCGCCTACGTCCTGCGCGGCAGGACACCGCCTGCCACTCCGTTCCGCATCGAGCTGACCGCCCCCTCGGGGGAGTCGTGGACGTGGGGGCCGGAGGACGCGACCGACCGCGTCACGGGCAGCGCACTCGACTTCTGTCTGCTGGTCACCCAGCGCCGGGCACCAGAGGACCTGGGGCTCACGGTCGTGGGCGACGACGCCGCCGAATGGGTCCGTATCGCACAGTGTTTCGCCGGCGCACCCGGGCCCGGACGGGCACCCCGGGGCGAGCAGGCGGCGACCCGATGAGCGCCCCGTCCGTCGTCCGCATCGGCAACGCGTCGGGCTTCTACGGCGACCGTTTCGCCGCGGTCCGCGAGATGCTGGAGGGCGGCGAGCTCGACTTCCTCACCGGCGACTACCTCGCCGAGCTGACCATGCTCATCCTGGGCCGCGACAAGATGAAGCACCCCGACCGCGGCTACCCGTCCACGTTCCTCCGCCAGATGCGCGAGAACCTCGCGCTCGCCCACGAGCGCGGCGTGCGGATCGTGACCAACGCCGGCGGCCTCAACCCGTCCGGTCTCGCCGACCAGATCCGTTCCGTGGCAGCGGAGCTCGGGCTCGAGATCCGTGTCGCCCATGTCGACGGCGACGACCTCGTCGGCCGCGCCGCCGAGCTCGGCCTCGGCTCACCGCTGACCGCGAACGCCTACCTCGGCGGGTTCGGCATCGCCGCGGCCCTCGACGCCGGCGCCGACGTCGTCGTGACCGGTCGGGTCACCGACGCATCGCTCGTCGTGGGCCCCGCAGCCCACCACTTCGGCTGGCAGCCCACCGATCTCGACCCCCTCGCGGGGGCGGTCGCGGCCGGCCACGTCATCGAGTGCGGCACCCAGGCGACCGGTGGCAACTACGCTTTCTTCGGCGAGATCGCCGACCTCACGCACCCCGGTTTCCCCCTCGCGGAGGTCGCGGCCGACGGCTCGTCGGTGATCACGAAGCACGCCGGCACCGGAGGTGCGGTCACCGTCGGCACCGTGACCGCACAGCTGCTCTACGAGATCACCGGACCGCGGTACCTCGGCCCCGATGTCACCACCCGCATGGACTCGATCCACCTCGAGCAGGTCGACGTCGACCGCGTCCGGATGAGCGGGGTGCGCGGCGAGCGCCCCCCGACCACTACGAAGGTGTCGCTGAACTTCCTCGCCGGGTTCCGCAACGAGGTGACGATGATCCTCACCGGCCTCGACATCGAGGACAAGGCGGCGCTGGCCCGCGAGCAGTTCGAGTCGTCCCTGCCGACGAAGCCGGACTCGGTCACGTGGGAGCTCAGCCGCCTCGATCGGCCGGATGCACCCACCGAGGCGCAGGCCAGCGCACTGCTGAGGGTGGTCGGCCGCAGCACCGATCCCGAGGCCGTCGGACGCGGGTTCTCGGCCGCCGCAGTCGAACTCGCGCTCGCCAGCTACCCCGGCTTCAGTCTCACGGCGCCCCCGACCGCCGGCGCCCCGTTCGGTGTCTACGAGCCGGGGTACGTCGACGCCGACCTCGTCCAACACCGGGTCACCCTGCCCGACGGGACGGTCGCCACGATCCCGCCGAGCCCGGTCCGCGGCAGCCTCGACCCCCTCGACCCGGGGCCCGCGACAGGCCCGGGTGACCGGGGCCCGACGACCCGCGCTCCGCTCGGCACGATCGCCGGTGCCCGCAGCGGCGACAAGGGCGGCAGCGCCAACATCGGCGTCTGGGTCCGCGACGAGGAGCAGTTCGCCTGGCTGGACGAGACGCTCACCGTCGACGCGCTGCGCGAACTCCTCCCGGAGACCACCGATCTGACGGTCACACGCCACCGCCTGCCGAACCTGCTCGCGGTGAACTTCGTCATCGAGGGCATCCTCGGGCGCGGCGTAGCCGACAACGTCCGCTTCGACCCGCAGGCCAAGGGACTCGGGGAGTGGCTTCGCTCCCGGGTCGTCGACATCCCCGTCTCGTTCATGACACACACAGGAACCGAGGACCGCGCATGACCCTGGCCACCGCCACCTGGGAGACCGACGAGCGACGCGAACTGCGCTCGACCGTCACCGGTTTCGTCGAGCGGCACATCCTGCCCTACCAGGACTCCTGGGAGGCCGACGGACTGATCCCGCGGGAGGTCCACAAGGAGGCCGCCGCCCTGGGTCTGCTGGGCATCGGGTTCGACGAGGCCGTCGGCGGCAGCGGCGGAGACCTCGTCGACGCGACCATCGTCGGCGAGGCGCTGCACGAGGCCGGCGCAGCCGGCGGCATCTACGCCTCACTGTTCACGCACGGGATCGCGCTGCCGCATCTCGCGATGGCAGCCGACCCCGAACAGATCGAGCGGTGGGTCCGTCCGACCCTGGCCGGCGAGAAGATCGGCAGTCTCGCGATCACCGAACCGGGCGGCGGGAGCGACGTCGGCCACCTGCGCACCACCGCGGTCCGCGACGGCGACCACTACGTCGTCAACGGCTCGAAGACCTACATCACCTCCGCGGTCCGCGCCGACTTCGTCGTCGCCGCCGTCCGGACCGGTGGGCCCGGCGCCGGCGGGGTGTCACTGCTGGTGATCCCCACGGACACGCCCGGTTTCGCGGTCACGCGCAAGCTCGACAAGATGGGGTGGCGCTGTTCGGACACGGCCGAACTCGGGTTCACCGACGTCCGTGTTCCGGTGGAGAACATCGTGGGCGCCGAGAACTCCGGGTTCGCCCAGATCGCGCTCGGCTTCGTCACCGAGCGGGCCGGTCTCGCGACACAGGCCTACGCGAGCGCCCAGCGCTGCCTCGACCTGACCCTGGCATGGGTGCGCGAGCGCGAGACGTTCGGCAAGCCGCTCATCGCCCGACAGTCCGTGCAGGACACCGTGACCGAGATGGCGCGAAAGGTCGACGTGGCGCGCACCTACACCCGCGCGGTCGTCGAACGGCGCGTCCGTACCGGCGACGACCTGATCGCCGAGGTCTGCTTCGCCAAGAACACCGCCGTCGAGGCCGGCGAGTGGGTCGCCAACGCCGCGGTGCAGCTGTTCGGGGGACTGGGCTACATGACCGGCACCGAGGTCGAGCGGCAGTACCGGGACATGCGCATCCTCGGGATCGGCGGCGGCACCACCGAGATCCTCACCGGTCTCGCCGCCAAGCGGCTGGGGTACCAGGCATGACGGCGCTGCGGTCCACCGTCGACGCCGCCGACCCGGCGTTCGTCGACAACGCGTCGACGATGACCGAGAAGCTCGCGGGCCTGGAGGCCGAGTTCGCGAAGGCCCTGGCCGGCGGCGGCGAGAAATACGTCGAGCGCCATCACAAGCGCGGCAAGCTCCTCGCCCGCGAGCGCATCGAGCTCCTCATCGACCGCGACACCGCATTTCTCGAGCTGTGTCCGCTCGCCGCGTACGGATCCGACTTCGCCGTCGGCGCCTCGATGGTCGTCGGCATCGGTGTCGTGTCGGGCGTCGAGTGCATGATCGTCGCCAACGACCCCACCGTCCGCGGCGGGACGTCGAACCCGTGGACCCTGCGCAAAGGATTCCGCGCCAACGAGATCGCGATGGCCAACCGCCTGCCGTGCATCTCGCTGGTCGAGTCGGGCGGCGCCGACCTGCCCACGCAGAAGGACGTCTTCATCCCCGGCGGACGCATGTTCCGCGACATCACCCAGCTCTCGGCGGCAGGCATCCCGACGATCGCGCTCGTGTTCGGCAACTCCACCGCCGGCGGCGCCTACGTCCCCGGCATGAGCGATCACACCGTGATGATCGAGAACCAGTCGAAGGTGTTCCTCGGCGGTCCGCCGCTGGTGAAGATGGCCACCGGCGAGGACAGCGATGACGAATCCCTCGGCGGCGCAGCGATGCACGCACGGCAGAGCGGCCTCGCCGACTACTACGCCCGGGACGAACAGGACGCCATCCGCATCGGGCGACGCATCGTCGCACGGCTGAACTGGCGCAAGCAGGGGCCCGGTCCGGCCGCCCCGGTCCTCGAACCGCGCTACGACCCCGAGGAACTGCTGGGCATCGTCCCCGGTGACCTGAAGATCCCGTTCGACCCCCGCGACGTCATCGCGCGCGTCGTCGACGACAGCGACTTCGACGAGTTCAAGGCCGAGTACGGCTCGTCGCTGTGCACCGGCTGGGCACGCATCCATGGGTACCCGGTCGGCATCCTCGCCAACGCGCAGGGTGTGCTGTTCAGTGCCGAGTCGCAGAAGGCGACCCAGTTCATCCAGCTCGCGAACCGGTCGAACACGCCACTGCTGTTCCTGCACAACACCACCGGCTACATGGTCGGCAAGGAGTACGAGCAGGGCGGCATCGTCAAGCACGGCTCGATGATGATCAACGCCGTCTCGAACTCGACGGTGCCGCACATCTCGGTCCTCGTCGGCGCGAGCTACGGTGCCGGGCACTACGGCATGTGCGGACGCGCGTTCGATCCCCGGTTCCTCTTCGCATGGCCCAGCGCGAAATCCGCGGTGATGGGTGCCCAGCAGCTGTCGGGCGTCATCGCGATGGTGTCGCGGTCGGCGACCGAGGCGCGCGGTGGAACCGTCGACGCCGAGGCCGAAGCCGGGATGCGAGCGATGATCGAGGCGCAGATCGAGGAACAGTCGTTGCCGGCGTTCCTGTCGGGGATGCTCTACGACGACGGTGTCATCGACCCCCGGGACACCCGCACGATACTCGGGATCGCGCTGTCGGCCATCGATTCCGCACCGGTCGAGGGGACGTCGAACTTCGGCGTCTTCCGGATGTGAGGGGAGAGCAGTGATCACATCCGTGCTGGTGGCCAACCGCGGCGAGATCGCCCGCCGGGTCTTCGCCACCTGTTCACGACTGGGCCTGTCGACGGTCGCGGTCTTCTCCGACCCCGACGCCGGGGCCCCGCATGTCGCCGAGGCCGATCGGGCCGTGCGCCTGCCGGGAAGGACCTCGGCCGAGACCTACCTCGACGTCGACGCGATCATCGCCGCGGCGCGTGCTGCCGGCGCCGACGCCGTCCACCCCGGGTACGGGTTCCTCTCGGAGAACGCAGCATTCGCGCAGGCGGTCGTCGACGCCGGTCTCACATGGATCGGACCACCGCCGGCGGCGATCACCGCGATGGGGTCGAAGGTGAACGCGAAGGCGATCATGGCGTCCTCGGACGTGCCGATCCTGGGCGACCTCGACCCGACGTCGATCGAAGCCTCCGACCTGCCGGTGCTCGTGAAGGCGTCGGCCGGTGGCGGCGGCCGTGGCATGCGCATCGTCCGCGACATCGCGCGCCTCGGCGAGGAGGTCGAGGGCGCGGCGCGCGAGGCGGCGTCGGCGTTCGGTGACCCGACGGTGTTCTGCGAGCCCTACGTCGAACGTGGACACCACATCGAGGTGCAGGTTCTCGCCGACACGCACGGCACGGTGTGGGCGGTCGGGGAGCGCGAGTGCTCCATCCAGCGGCGCCACCAGAAGATCGTCGAGGAGGCCCCGGCACCGCTCGTCGAACGCATCGGCGGCGACCTGCGCGAACGGCTTTACGCCGCAGCACGGTCGGCGGCCTCGGCCATCGACTACGTCGGTGCCGGGACCGTCGAGTTCCTCGCCGACGGCGCGGGCCGGTTCTACTTCCTCGAGATGAACACCCGCCTGCAGGTGGAGCACCCGGTCACCGAGGCCACCACCGGCCTCGATCTCGTCGAGTGGCAGCTGCGCATCGCCGACGGCGAGCCACTCGACGCCGAACCCCCGTCGACGCAGGGTCATTCGATCGAGGTGAGGCTGTACGCCGAGGATCCCGCGGCGGACTGGGCCCCGCAGTCGGGGACGGTGCACCACGTGCACATCCCGGCCGACGTGCGGTTCACGGGTCTCGACCGTCCCGGTGTCCGCGTCGACTCCGGCATCGCCGACGGCAGCGAGATCTCGGTCTTCTACGACCCGATGCTGGCCAAGGTCATCACGTGGGCACCCACCCGTCGGCGTGCCGCAGCCATGCTCGCCGACACCCTGGTGCGGTCGCAGGTGCACGGCCCGGGCACGAACCGCGATCTCCTGGTCCACATCCTGCGTGACGCGACCTTCCTGACCGGCGACACCGACACCGGGTACCTCGATCAGGTCGGCCTCGACGTCCTCGCACGACCGCTGCTCGACGACGACGCGGCGCGCAGGGCGGTCGTCGCGGCGGCACTGGCGGCGTCGGCACGGGAACGCTCGACGGCGTCGGTGCAGGCCGGCGTCCCGGCCGGGTGGCGGAACCTGGCGTCGGCACCGCAGAGCCGGTCCTTCGTCACCGCAGACGGCGACGAGGTGACGGTGCGCTACCGCGCGACGCGGTCGGGTGTCGACCTCCCCGACGACCCGAGGACGGCGGTGGTCTCGGCTGCCGGGGATCTCGTCGTCCTCGAGGTCGACGGGGTGCGTCTCCCGCACCGCGTGGCGGCGTATCCCGACGCGGACGGCATCGCGACCCTCCACGTCGACACCCCGGCCGGGTCGCTGACGGTCACCGAGGCGCCGCGTTTCGTCGACCCGACCGCGGTCGGCGCGCCGGGGTCGCTGTTGGCCCCCATGCCGGGGGCGGTGGTCCGCGTGGCGGTCGCCGTCGGCGACCGCGTCGTCCAGGGACAGCCCCTGCTGTGGCTGGAGGCCATGAAGATGGAACACACGGTGCACGCCCCGGCCGACGGCGTCGTGACCGAGCTCGCAGTGTCGGCCGGACACCAACTCGCGGTGGGTGATGTACTCGCCGTGATCAGCGAAGAGGAAGTGACCGCATGACCGCGACATCCGAGCGTCCCACCGAGACCCCGGCCAACCCGTTCCTGGAGACCCCCGAGCGCGCCGCACTGCGTGCGTCGGTGGCCGCGCTGGCCACCCGGTACGGGCAGGACTACTTCCAGAAGTGCGCCCGCGAGGGCCGCAAGACCGACGAGCTGTGGGCCGAGGCCGGCCGACTCGGCTTCCTGGGTGTCAACCTGCCCGAGGAGTACGGCGGCGGCGGCGCGGGCATGTACGAGCTGGCGATCGTCATGGAGGAGCTCGCGGCGTCGGGCACAGGGCTGCTCATGATGGTCGTGTCGCCGGCGATCTGCGGCAACATCATCGCCCGTTTCGGCACCGAGGAACAGCGGCAGCGCTGGCTGCCCGGCCTCGCCGACGGCACCATCACGATGGCGTTCGGCATCACCGAGCCCGAGGCCGGCTCGAACTCGCACCAGATCACCACGACCGCCCGCCGTGACGGCGACGAGTGGCTGCTCACCGGCCGCAAGGTGTGGATCTCCGGCGTCGACCAGGCCGAGGCGGTGCTCATCGTCGCCCGCACCGAGGACGCCAAGACGGGCAAGCTGAAGCCCGCGCTGTTCATCGTCCCGACCGACGCGCCGAACTTCGAGTTCCGGCAGATCGAGATGGAACTGATCAACCCCGAGAAGCAGTTCCAGCTCTTCCTCGACGACGTGCGGCTGCCGTCGGACGCCCTCGTCGGGTCGGAGGACGCGGCGCTCAGCCAGCTGTTCGCCGGCCTCAACCCCGAGCGGATCATGGCGGCGGCGTCGGCGATCGGCATGGCACGCTTCGCCTTGAGCAAGGCCGTCGACTACGTGACCACCCGGACGGTGTGGAAGACGCCGATCGGCGCGCACCAGGCGATCGCACACCCGTTGGCCCAGGGCAAGATCGAGCTCGAGATGGCCAAGCTGATGATGCAGAAGGCCGCCTCGTTCTACGACGCCGGTGACGACTGGGGTGCGGCGGAACCGGCCAACATGGCGAAGTACGCCGCCGCCGAGGCGTGCGTGAAGATCGTCGACCAGGCCGTGCAGTCCATGGGCGGCAACGGATTGTCGACCGAGTACGGCATCGCGCCGCTGCTGAACCTGTGCCGCATCGCGCGCGTCGCGCCGGTCAGCCGCGAGATGGTGCTCAACTTCGTCGCGCAGACCAGCCTGGGTCTGCCGAAGTCGTACTGAGTCCCGTGACCGAGCCCGCCGACGTCGTCGTCACCCGGTCCGACTCCGGGGGCGTCGCGACCATCACGCTGGACTCGCCCTCGAACCGGAATGCCTTGTCACCGGCGCTGACCGGTCAACTACGGGAGCACCTCGCCGCGGTCGACAAGGACCCGTCGGTGCGGTCGGTGGTGCTGACCCACGCCGGCGGCACGTTCTGCGCCGGAGCCGACCTGTCGGCGGCGATGGCGTCGGGCCTGTCACCGGAGGAGGCGTCGGCGGCGGGGACCGAGGCGATGACCGCGATCCTGCGCGCCGTCATCACGTCGTCGAAGCCCGTCATCGCGAGCATCGACGGGCACGTCCGGGCCGGCGGTCTGGGCATCGTGGGTGCCTGCGACATCGTGGTCGTGGGACCGTCGACGACGTTCGCGCTCACCGAGGCCCGACTCGGTCTCGCGCCGTCGATGATCTCGTTGACGCTGCTGCCGAAGATGGACTCCCGCGCGGCGAGCCGGTACTTCCTCACCGGCGAGAGGTTCGGGCCCGCCGAGGCACAGGCGATCGGGTTGGTGACCGTGGCCGTCGACGACGCCGACGAGGTGCGAACCGTCGTCTCGGAGCTGACCGCGAACATCGCGAAGGCGTCGCCGCAGGGTCTGCGGGAGTCGAAGAAGGTCGTCAACACGCTCACCACCGAGCTGTTCGAGCGTCTCGCCGATCAGCGCCGCGACGAGTCCGCCGCGCTGTTCGCCTCCGACGAGGCGCGCGAGGGCATGACGGCGTTCCTGCAGCGCCGGGATCCGTCGTGGGTCTCCGGATCAGGGGTGTCCGGGGTGACGGGGTGACCGTCGCCGGGGCGCGCGAGCCGCAGCAGAGTCGGTCGCGGGCGACGCGCAAGCGATTGCTCGACGCGACGATCGACATGCTCGCCGCCGAGGGGTGGTCGGCGACGACCGTCGCGCTCGTCGCCGAGCGTGCCGGGGTGTCGAGAGGTGCTGCGCAGCATCACTTCCCGACGCGGGAGAGTCTCATCACCGCGGCCCTCGAGGCCACCTTCGACGAACTCACCGCCCGGGCCTCCGCCGTCGACGACACGATCCCCGACGGGCCCGGACGCGTCGAGGCCGTCGTCTCGCGGGCCGTCGACGTCTACACCGGTCTGCATTTCAAGGCCGCACTGCAGGTGTGGAGCGCGGCGGCGTCGGATCCCGTTCTGCGGGAGATGATCCTGCCGCTCGAGCAGCGCTTCGGCTCCGCGGCGCATCGGATGACGGTGGAGTCGCTCGCAGGTCCGGCAGCGCCGCCGCACGTGCATCGTCTCGTCCAGGCGACGCTCGACATGGCGCGCGGACTCGGCCTCGCCGACACGTTGTCCGACGACTCCGCCCGCCGCAAGCAGGTCGTCGCCACCTGGTCCGAGGTGCTCGCCGCCGCCCTTCGCTGACCCCGGGTCGACGTCGCCGAGCGTGCACCAGATCTCCTCGACCGTGCAGTCGATCTCCTCGACCGTGCAGAGGTGCACGTTCGGCGGGATCTGGTGCCCGTTCGGCGAGATCTGGTGCACGCTCGGGGAAGTCACCGAGCGCGTCCGAAGGGCGTTCGGGGTCTCGCGCGGCGGGTTGCTGTCAGACGAGGCCGGTGGCGTCGAAGATCCAGGAGGTGTCGGCGGTGCCGAGTTCCTCGAGCCACGTGGGCGGGGCGGTGTTCGCGAGACCGCCGAAGTCCCAGTAGTCCTTCCACAGCGTCACCTTGCCGTCACGGACGCGGTGCACCGAGACGAACGGCAGCTCGGCGGTCTCACCGGTCGCCCACTCCCACGACTCGGAGTGTTCGTACATGACGACCTCGCCGTCGGAGACCAGCGTCCCCGGGTGGTTCCGATAGGCCGCCAACGGCGCGATGCCCACCTTCAGTCGCTTCACGATGTCGACCGGGCCGCGGGCGGCCAGTGCCGGACCGACGGGCATGTCGACGTAGATGCAGTCGTCGGCGAGATGTGTCGCGAGACGGTCCCAGTCGCGGTCGGACAGGGCAGCCCACAACCCGGTGACCGCATCGTGCTCAGACGGCACCGACGACCGCCCGCGTCGTGCCCGCGGCACGCGTCCGCTGTCCGGCCCGCAGGAAGTGCCCGGTCCGCTCGGTGCCGACGACGTCGGTCGGCACGCCGTCGCGGACCACCGCCGTCCCGCCGACGAGGACCGCGTCGACGGCCTCGTCGTTGCGGTTGACCATGCGCGGCAGTCCGCCGAACGCCGCGACGGGGCTCTCGTGGTACTCCTCGAGCCGGTCGTCGAGGGCGGCCGGGTTCACGACGACGAGATCGGCGCGGTCGCCGACGCGCAGGTGTCCCGCGTCGATGTCGTAGAAGTCGGCGAGTTCGCCGGTGAGGCGGTGCACAGCCTGCTCGACCGTCAGGAACTCGCGGCCGGCTCGTCGCTCGTCGCGCACGTGCCGCAACAGTCGCAGCCCGAAGTTGTAGAAGGCCATGTTGCGCAGGTGGGCGCCGGCGTCGGAGAAGCCCATCTGGATGCCCGGCTCGCGGGCCATCTGCCGGAGCACCTCCGGCCGGTGGTTCGAGATGGTGGTGCGCCAGCGCAGATCTCGGCCGTGCTCGACGACGAGGTCGAGGAAGGCGTCGACCGGGTGCAGTCCGCCGCGCTCGCGGCCCACCTCGCCGAAGGACTTCCCCACGACGGTCTCGTCGGGGCAGGCGACGATCTGCGCGTCGAAGAGATCGCGATGCCACACCCGGGGCCCGTACTTCTTCTCGTAGTCGGTGCGGAAGCGGCGCCGGTACTGCTCGTCGCGGATCAGGGAGTCACGCGCGACGTCGTCGCGGAGATGCAGAGCCGCTGCGCCGGCGCCGAACTCCTCGAAGATGACCAGGTCGATCCCGTCGGCGTAGACCTCGAACGGCACGGGCAGGTGCTGCCAGCGGAAGTCGCCGCCGAACCGGTTCACGAACCCGGCGAGCGGGCCCATGATGCGCACGGCCTGCGGGTTGGCCTTGATGTCGGCGGCCGAGAGCAGGCTGGTCTTCAGCCGCGGGCGCCCGATGCCCAACGACTGCAGCGCCTGCGACAGCACGTTCAGGGGGTGGGTGATGTCCGGACCCGACTGCAGGACCCGTCCGGTGCGCCGCACCAGGTCCTTCAGGCGTCGCAGCTCGCGCGGTCGCGCATAGGTCGACGGCAGGGTGCGCGACCGACAGGTCTCGCCGTCGAGCTTGTCGAACAGCAATTGCTGCGACGACAGCCCGACGAACCCGGCGTCGAGCGCGTCGGCGAGCCACCGCTCCATCTGCGCGAGCTCGGCCCGCGTGGGCCGGGTGTCGGATCGGGTGGCGCGGTCCAGACCCATCGCCGCGGCCCGCATGTCCGAGTGTCCGAGGAACGCGGCGATGTTCGGCCCGAGCGGCCGCGATTCGAGGGCGTGGATGTACTGCTCGCAGCACCGCCAGGACTTGTTGCGGTCCACTGCGGCGATCACGTGGTCACGAGGGATCGCCTCGACGCGTCCGAAGAGGTCACCGGCGTCGGTGCCACCGACGTGCACCGTCGACAGCGAGCACGACCCGAGGAGCACCGTCGTCACGCCGTGGCGCAGTGACTCCGACAGTCCCGGCGCGTCGAGTACCTCGATGTCGTAGTGGGTGTGGATGTCGACCATCCCCGGGATGACCCAGCGTCCCCGGGCGTCGATCACCTGGGGGCAGTCGGTGGCGTCGAGTGGACTCTCGCTGACATCCGACACCACGCCGTCACGGATGCCGAGATCACGCACGGAAGGAGCGGCGCCGGTGCCGTCGAACCACAGCCCACCGCGGACGATTGTGTCGTAGCTCACATGACCACGGGACCACCCGGCGATCGCGATGTCAAGACGTCTGTCTGGACACGTGTCTCACTCTGCGTCGACGGTCACCTTGTCCGGGTAGAAGGCGACGTGGCCGCGGATCTGCCCGACGGCGGGGAACGGGTCGGTGTAGGTCCACACCGCATCGGTCATCGTGTCCTCACCGACGGCGAGGTCGAAGTAAGACGCCTCACCCTTGTACGGGCAGTACGTCGTCGTCTCCGACGTCCGCAACACCGCGGGGTCGACGTGGCCGAGCGGCACGTACTGGACGGCGTCGTACCCGGCTTCGCGGAGCGTCACCGCGCTGTCGCTCTCGGCGATGACGGTGTCACCGACGCGGACGGTGACGTGGCCGGCGGTCGGCTCCACCGTGATGGGGTGGTCGGGTCCGGGGACGAGGTGTTCACGCTGCATGACGTCACGAACGCCACGCGTCGCCGCGACGTTCCCGTCAGCGGAGTGCGTCGACGATCGCGGTCTCCACCGGTGACCTCGGATGCGCCAGGTCGAACTGATCGCGCAGCATGATCCCGGGCTGGCTCATGAACCGGGGCCGACCGCGGTGATTCACCTGCGCGGCGTGAACCAGGAACGGGTGGCAGAGGAACACGTCGCCCGCCGCGCCGGTCGCGAGCACCTCCGTGCGATCGGGTGATCCGAGGACGCCCGCGCGGTCCATCTTCGCGCACACCGTGAACATGTCGACACCGTCGTCGCCGTAGGGCTCCAGGAACCGCGGGACGTCGGCGTGCGACCCGACCCGGATGCGGGTCGGCGCGTCGTGCTCGTCGACGTCGGAGACGAGGAACAGGGCGAGCAGTCCGCGGTCTCGCGACGACACCGACACCCGATACTCGGAACCGTCGGGCGCGGGGTAACTCGCGTCGATGTGCCAGCCGGTGTCGTGCGACTCGCGACCGGCCGGGAACCGCACGGGCACCGTGCCCAGTTCGACCCGCTGGACCCAGCGACCGGGTCCGATCAGGGCGTCGTAGGCCGCGACGAGTGCCGACGACGCGGCCGCCCGCGCGAACACGGGCGTCATCGGGCTGTCGACCCAGCGGACCGGCTCGGTCCACGTCGTCGGGTCATCGGGTGACTCGGGGATGGCGTCCCAGAGCTCGGCGCGGCACTCGTCGATCGTCGCGCGGTCGACGGCTCCGCGGAGGACGACGAACCCGTCGCGGACGAAGGTCTCGATGTCGGTGTCGCAGAGGGTCATCGACGAACAGTGTCGTCGCGGGGCCGCGCCCTGGCCAGCGAATATCGCTTCAGCCCACCGCGGCGACGATGCCCGGGAGATCGGGCGAGACATCCGCGGGCGACGGCATCGCGGCGATCTCCGCGGCGACGTCGGCACACGCCGAGCGAACGGCTCCGTCGGGCACCATGAGTCGGTCGACGGTGCCGGAGATCGTCGCGGCGGTGACGTCCGCGGGCAGCACCTGCTCGCCCAGGCCCCGGGTGACGACCGCCTCGGCGTTGCGGAACTGGTCGGCTCCCTGGGGGACGACGAGGTGCGGGACACCCGCGGCGCAGGTCCCGAGCGTCGTGCCGGCACCCCCGTGGTGGACGACGAGTGCGGCGCGGGCGACGACGGCGGCCTGCGGTACCCAGGTGGCGACCTCGACGAGGTCGGAGTACCCCCGCAGCGATGCCTCGTCGATCGTGGGGCCGGCGGCGACGAGGACGCGTCGGTCGCCGGTGTCGACCGCGCGCACGATCGTGTCGAGCACTGTCGCGCTGCCGAACTCGGTTCCGAGCGTCACGTAGACGAGGGGCAGCGACGGGTCGGTGTCGACGATCCGTGGGAGCGGCCCGCCCGCGGTCGCCGACACCGGGCGCAGTGGTCGGTAGCCGGGCAGGTCGAGCACCTCGGGGTCCTGCATCGACGGGGGATACACGTCGAGGTGCGGGAGTCCACCGGCGACGTACCCGAACGTGAGCCCCCGACCGATGCCGTGCCGGACGCAGGGGACACCGGCATCCTCGGCGGCCTGCATGGCGCCGATGCACCCCGCCTCGGCGACGACGAGATCGGGGCGGTCTCCGTCGATCACGGCGAGCAGGTCTCGGCGGTACGCGTCGGGGAGGATCTCGCCAAAGGCCCGCGCGATCGTCGACTCGATGCCGGGGATGCGGGCGCGGTCGGGAGGGGCGACGTCGGCCAGGCCCAGCTGCGCGAAGGCGTCGCGGATGGGGATGCCCGCGGCGACGGCGGTCAGACCCGCCGCGGCGAGCGTCGGTTCCATCGCCTCGGTGCTCGCGAACAGGACGTCGTGGCCGGCGTCCGCGGTCGCGCGGGCGAGTGGGACGAGCGGGAGGGTGTGCCCGTAGGACCCCAGGGACGAGAACAGCACACGCATGACAAAAGGTTAGCCGGACTAAGCGGCATGGGGCCTCAGTCGGGGACGTACCCCGGTCGCGCCAGCAGCTCGCGCAACCCGGCGTCGATGAAGTCGGTGTCGACGGGGTTCGCCCCACCACCGGCGAAGTGCCCCCAGTTGCCGGGGATCACCCGCACCTCACCGTGCTCGATGTACTGGCTCGCCCAACGCTCGTCCTCGGGCGGGAAGTACAGGTCCTTCTCGGCCGGCATCGCGAGGAGCGGACAGCGGATCGACGCCAGGGCCTTCGTCACGTCGCCGTCGAAACCGGGGGTGGCACCCACGTTCCCGGCGTGCCAGGTACGCAGCATCGCGATCAGGTTGTTCGGGTCCCGTCCGTCGCGGAAGAAGTTCTCCCAGAACCCGACCAGGAAGTCGTCTAGCGAGGTGAACCCCAGCTCCCTCCAGGTCTCGTTCCAGTAGAACGCCTGCGAGTAGCCCCAGCCCGAGTAGACCCGCGCGAAGGCACGGAGCCCCTTCACAGGCCATCTGTCCGGCGCGTAGTCGCCCTCGGAGAACACCGCGTCCGCGGTGAGCGCGGCGACGAGAGATTCCAGGAACACCTTGTTGTGCGGGGCGGTGATGCTGGAGCCGCAGAACGGGGCGGCACGCTGCACCATCTCAGGGTGGCTGACCGCCCACTGGTAGGTCTGCCCGGCCCCCATCGACCATCCCGTGACGAGGGAGATCGACGAGACCCCGAACTTCTCGGTGACCAGTCGGTACTGGGCCTCGACCTGGTCGTGGAAGGTGATCGTCGGGAACCGCGGGCCGTCGTGGGGGGACGGCGTGTTCGACGGCGAACTGGAGAGCCCGTTGCCGAGCATGTTCGGGATGATGACGAAGCGCTCGGCCGGGTCCAGCGCTCGTCCGGGCCCGATGAGCCACTCGTTGTCGGAGTGCCAGCCGGAGTACCAGGTGGGGTAGACGACGACGTTCGACCTGTCGTCGGCGAGGGTGCCGAACGTCTTGTACGCCAACCTGGCCCCGCGCAGCGTGATCCCGCTCTGCAGCGTGATGTCGCCCAGGTCGAAGTACTCGGCATCGGTGGGTGCGGGCATCGGCACGCCTCTCGTTCGCGGTGCCGGGAGCCTATCCGCCGGAGAGGGATCCGGCGCGGTCTCGCGCCGACGCGCGGGCCTCCCGCACCCCCATCGCGGTCACGGTGATCGCGATGACCGCGAGGCCGGTCCACTGCGACCACGTGAGGCTGGTGCCCAGCAGCAGCGCGCCGACGACGGCCGCGGTCGCGGGGAAGGCCAGTTCGGCCAGCGTCGCCCGGGACGCGGGGGTGGACTGCAGGGCCCGGTAGTAGAGCGTCAGCGCGAGCAGGCCCGGGATGAGGGCGAGCAGCACCAGGCCGACGGCGTCGCCCCATGTCGGGAGCACGGGTGCGCCGGTCACCCCGACGACGCCGAACGCCCCGACGGTGCCGAACGCGAGCCGCAGGGTGGTGAGGTCCCGCGGGCTCACCGACGGCGACACCAACCGCCCGAGCACCGTGCCCGCTGCCCAGAGCGCGGCGGCGCCGAGCGCGAGCAGTGCCGGTTCGAGCTCGGACACCCGTAGGTGGGTGGGGTCGGCGAAGGCGAGCAACCACGCGCCGGCGAGCGCGGGGATCACGTACAGCCCGAACCGCGGCCGGAGGCGTTCGCCGAGGACGAGCACCGCCAACGCGATGGCCAGCACCGGCTGCAGTTTCTGCAGGACCAGCGGGGTGATGAAGTCGCCGCGCTCCCCGGCGATCGCGAACGCCCGGGTGAACAACGCCGTCGCGACGGCCGAGGCACCGACTCCGATGACGACGACCGCGGCCTTGTCGCGCAGGCCGAGGCGGAGGAACGCGCGGACCGCCGCGGGGAGGAACGGCGCCAGCACCACGATCGGGATGATGTGCTCCCACAGCACGACGGTGCCGGCGGCAAGGTCGGTGGCGAGCGGTTTGCGGAGCAGGCCGTCGAGGCCCCACAGCGCCGCGGAGACCGCGACCAACCAGGTCGCGTCGCGCCGACCGCGCGGGGTGGACGACCGGTCGGGGCGGGTGACGACGACGGTCTCGCTCACGGGGATCCCTCGGGTTCTCTCATCGGTCTGGGGCGTACGACGTGACAGCGCTGTCCGCAGGGGAACACGCAGGACGGTCCGGACGTTCCACTGCCGTCGGACCTCACCGAGAGCAGCGTCGTCAAGGATTTTGACCGCATGAAATGCGGTCGGTAGAGTCGAGCGCTGGTGTCCGGCCCAGGCCGGGCAAGTCCGCGTGCCCGCAATCGTCCACGGAGACCCTCCGAGGGCGGGAGTGTGCCCCGGACTGAGGTGACATCCGGTCGCGGGCAAGCATGACACGCCCGACAACGGGGTGAGCAAACAACGACTGACCAGCGCTTTCGGGCCTGGTGGGGCGATCTGTGGAGTCACGTGCCGACGACGTCGGTCGCGACTGCCCGGAGCACCAACCACAGAGAACGACGAACATCGCCGACACAGAGGATGAATTTTCAGTGCCAACCATCAACCAGCTGGTCCGCAAGGGCCGTCACGACAAGGCTGCCAAGCAGAAGACGGCAGCCCTGAAGGGCAGCCCGCAGCGCCGCGGGGTCTGCACCCGCGTCTACACGACGACGCCGAAGAAGCCGAACTCCGCGCTGCGCAAGGTCGCGCGCGTGCGTCTGACCAGCTCGGTCGAGGTCACCGCGTACATCCCGGGTGAGGGCCACAACCTCCAGGAGCACTCGATGGTGCTCGTGCGCGGCGGTCGTGTGAAGGACCTCCCCGGTGTCCGCTACAAGGTCATCCGTGGCTCGCTCGACACCCAGGGCGTCAAGAACCGCAAGCAGGCGCGTAGCCGGTACGGCGCGAAGAAGGAGAAGGGCTGATGCCACGTAAGGGACCCGCTCCGAAGCGTCCGCTGATCAACGACCCGGTCTACGGGTCGCCGCTGGTGACCCAGCTGGTCAACAAGATCCTGCTCGACGGCAAGAAGTCGACCGCCGAGCGCATCGTCTACCAGGCCCTCGAGCAGGCCCGGGACAAGACCGGCACCGACCCGGTCATCACCCTCAAGCGCGCGCTCGACAACGTGCGCCCCGCGCTCGAGGTCAAGAGCCGCCGCGTCGGCGGCGCCACCTACCAGGTGCCCGTCGAGGTCAAGCCGAACCGCGCCAACACCCTGGCGCTGCGCTGGCTCGTGACCTTCAGCCGCCAGCGTCGTGAGAAGACGATGGTCGAGCGCCTGGCCAACGAACTGCTCGACGCGAGCAACGGCCTGGGCGCCGCCGTGAAGCGTCGGGAGGACACCCACAAGATGGCCGAGGCCAACCGGGCGTTCGCGCACTACCGCTGGTGACGACGTCGGTCCGCGGACGGACGACGTAGTCCGCCCGCGGACCACACACCACACACCCTCAACGCGAAAGAGCGAGGAAAAGACGTGGCACAGGACGTGCTGACCGACCTGAACAAGGTCCGCAACATCGGCATCATGGCCCACATCGATGCCGGCAAGACCACGACGACCGAGCGCATCCTCTTCTACACCGGCATCTCCTACAAGATCGGTGAGGTCCACGACGGCGCGGCCACGATGGACTGGATGGAGCAGGAGCAGGAGCGTGGCATCACGATCACCTCCGCCGCCACCACGTGCTTCTGGAACGACAACCAGATCAACATCATCGACACCCCGGGCCACGTCGACTTCACCGTCGAGGTGGAGCGGTCGCTGCGCGTCCTCGACGGCGCGGTCGCGGTGTTCGACGGCAAGGAGGGCGTCGAGCCCCAGTCCGAGCAGGTGTGGCGTCAGGCCGACAAGTACGACGTGCCGCGTATCTGCTTCGTCAACAAGATGGACAAGCTCGGTGCGGACTTCTACTTCACCGTGCAGACCATCAAGGACCGCCTCGGCGCCAAGCCGCTGGTGATCCAGCTGCCGATCGGTGCCGAGAACGACTTCGAGGGCATCGTCGACCTGGTCGAGATGAAGGCCAAGGTCTGGTCCGGTGAGACCAAGCTGGGCGAGAAGTACGACGTGCAGGAGATCCCGGCGGATCTGGCCGAGCGCGCCGAGCAGTACCGCCAAGAGCTGCTCGAGACCGTCGCCGAGTCCGACGAGGAGCTGCTCGAGAAGTTCTTCGGTGGCGAGGAGCTCACGATCGAGGAGATCAAGGGCGCCATCCGCAAGATGACGGTCGCCTCCGAGATCTACCCGGTGCTCTGTGGCTCGGCGTTCAAGAACAAGGGCGTGCAGCCCATGCTCGACGCCGTCATCGACTACCTGCCGTCCCCGCTGGACGTCGAGTCGGTGCAGGGCCACGCGGTCGGCGACGAGGAGAAGATCCTCACCCGTCGTCCGTCGGCCGACGAGCCGTTCGCGGCGCTGGCGTTCAAGATCGCCTCGCACCCCTTCTTCGGCAAGCTGACCTACGTCCGCGTCTACTCGGGCAAGGTCGACTCCGGTGCCCAGGTCATCAACTCGACCAAGGGCAAGAAGGAGCGTCTGGGCAAGCTCTTCCAGATGCACTCGAACAAGGAGAACGCGGTCCCGACCGCGTCCGCCGGACACATCTACGCCGTGATCGGACTGAAGGACACCACCACCGGTGACACCCTGTGCGATCCGCAGGATCAGGTGATCCTGGAGTCGATGACGTTCCCGGACCCGGTCATCCAGGTCTCCATCGAGCCGAAGACCAAGTCGGACCAGGAGAAGCTGGGCACCGCGATCCAGAAGCTCGCCGAAGAGGACCCGACCTTCTCGGTCAAGCTCGACGAGGACACCGGCCAGACCGTCATCGGCGGCATGGGCGAGCTCCACCTCGACATCCTCGTGGACCGCATGAAGCGCGAGTTCAAGGTCGAGGCCAACGTCGGCAAGCCGCAGGTGGCCTACCGCGAGACGATCCGCAAGACCGTCGAGAAGCACGAGTTCACCCACAAGAAGCAGACGGGTGGCTCCGGCCAGTTCGCGAAGGTCATCGTCAAGCTCGAGCCGCTCACCGACGCCGAGGACGGCGCCACCTACGAGTTCGCCAACGAGGTCACCGGTGGTCGCGTCCCGCGCGAGTACATCCCGTCGGTCGACGCCGGTGCGCAGGACGCCATGCAGTACGGCGTGCTCGCCGGCTATCCGCTGGTGAACCTCAAGCTGACGCTGCTCGACGGTGCGTACCACGACGTCGACTCGTCGGAGATGGCGTTCAAGATCGCCGGTTCGCAGGCGCTGAAGGAGGCCGCGAAGATGGCGGGCCCCGTCATCCTCGAGCCCCTCATGGCCGTCGAGGTCATCACGCCCGAGGACTACATGGGCGACGTGATCGGCGACCTCAACTCCCGCCGTGGCCAGATCCAGGCCATGGAGGAGCGCAGCGGTGCCCGTGTCGTGAAGGCACTGGTCCCGCTGTCGGAGATGTTCGGCTACATCGGAGACCTCCGGTCGAAGACCCAGGGCCGAGCGAACTACTCCATGGTGTTCGACTCGTACGCCGAGGTTCCGGCGAACGTGTCGAAGGAGATCATCGCCAAGGCAACGGGCGAGTAATCACCGCTGCCGGGGCGCGATCCCTCGCACCACGGCGACAACGTAAGAGAGAAAATTCCAGTCCCTCACCGGGATCCCCCCGGTGAGAGCAACAGTCCAGGAGGACACACAAGTGGGCAAGGCGAAGTTCGAGCGGACCAAGCCGCACGTGAACATCGGCACCATCGGTCACGTCGACCACGGCAAGACCACGCTGACCGCGGCGATCACCAAGGTTCTGCACGACAAGTACCCGGACCTCAACCAGAGCTTTGCGTTCGACCAGATCGACAAGGCGCCTGAGGAGAAGGCCCGCGGCATCACGATCAACATCTCGCACGTCGAGTACCAGACCGACAAGCGTCACTACGCTCACGTCGACGCCCCCGGTCACGCGGACTACATCAAGAACATGATCACCGGTGCCGCCCAGATGGACGGCGCGATCCTGGTGGTCGCCGCGACCGACGGCCCGATGCCGCAGACCCGTGAGCACGTGCTGCTCGCCCGCCAGGTCGGCGTGCCCTACATCCTGGTCGCGCTGAACAAGGCCGACATGGTCGACGACGAGGAGATCATCGAGCTCGTCGAGATGGAGGTCCGCGAGCTGCTGGCCGCCCAGGACTTCGACGAGGACGCGCCGGTCGTCAAGGTCTCCGCTCTCAAGGCCCTCGAGGGTGACGAGAAGTGGGCCGAGTCGATCGCCGAGCTCATGGCCGCCGTCGACGAGTCGGTACCGGACCCGGTCCGCGAGACCGACAAGCCGTTCCTGATGCCCGTCGAGGACGTCTTCACCATCACCGGTCGTGGCACCGTCGTCACCGGTCGTGTGGAGCGCGGCGAGATCAACGTGAACGAGGACGTGGAGATCGTCGGCATCCGCGAGAAGTCGACCAAGACCACCGTCACCGGTATCGAGATGTTCCACAAGCTGCTCGACTCGGCGCAGGCGGGCGACAACGCCGGTCTGCTGCTGCGCGGCCTCAAGCGTGAGGACGTCGAGCGCGGTCAGGTCATCGTCAAGCCGGGCACCACGACCCCGCACACCGAGTTCGAGGGCCAGGCGTACATCCTGTCGAAGGACGAGGGTGGTCGTCACACCCCGTTCTTCAACAACTACCGTCCGCAGTTCTACTTCCGCACCACGGACGTGACCGGCGTCGTGACCCTCCCCGAGGGCACCGAGATGGTCATGCCGGGCGACAACACCGAGATGAGCGTCAAGCTCATCCAGCCGGTCGCCATGGACGAGGGCCTGCGCTTCGCGATCCGCGAGGGTGGCCGCACCGTCGGTGCCGGCCGCGTCACCAAGATCAACAAGTGACACGCGCCCGCTCATAGAGCGCGGGGCACATCACCGAGAACGCCCGATCCCCATCAGGGGGTCGGGCGTTTTTCGTGTGCTCGTCCGGCTGTTGGGAGCCGATGGGGCGAGACGAGGGGCCAGGCACGCGCTATCCGATCGGACAGTCTTCGTCGGCGGAGCCGACAGTTGGCGACCAGACACCGATGTGGCGACGGTCACGGACCCTAGCGTTCGTCTGGTCATCCGCGGAACCCCGCGGCCCGTCGTCACAAAGGACAAGACATGCAGGTCGACGAGCTCCTCAAGCCGTTCCCCATCAAGGAGTTCCATCCCTTCCCGCGCGCCATGATGGGTCCGGGTGCCCACGAGATGATCGGCCCCGAGGCCCTGAAGCTGGGGTTCAAGAAAACCCTGGTGATGACCTCCGGTCTGCGCGGGACGGACACCGTCCACAAGATCGTCGAGTCCATGCGGTACCACGGTCTCGAGGTGGTGGTCTACGACAAGGTCGAGTCGAACCCCAAGGACTACAACGTCATGGACGCGGTGGCCATGTACACCGAGGCGAAGTGCGACAGCTTCGTGTCCATCGGGGGCGGGTCGAGCCACGACGCGTGCAAGGGTGCGCGGATCGCCGTCGCGCACGACGGACGCAACGTCAACGAGTTCGAGGGCTTCAACAAGAGCGAGAACCCGAAGAACCCGCCCCACATCGCCGTGTCCACCACCGCTGGAACGGGTTCGGAGACGTCGTGGGCCTACGTCATCACCGACACCACGACAGACCCCGACAACCCGCACAAGTACGTCGCCTTCGACGACGCGAGCGTGACCACGCTGGCGATCGACGATCCGGTGCTCTACTACACCTGTCCCACCGACTACACCGCGCAGTGCGGGTTCGACGTGCTGGCCCACGCGAGCGAGCCCTACGTCTCGCGACTGGACTTCGAGCCGTCCAAGGGAAACGCGTTGCACGCCATCAAGATGACGGCCGACAACCTGCGTGCGGCCACCTGGAACGGTGAGGACCTGGCCGGGCGCGAGGGAATGATGTACGCCCAGTACATCGCCGCGCAGGCGTTCAACTCCGGTGGGCTGGGCATCATCCACTCCATCAGCCACGCGGTCAGTGCGTTCTACGACACCCACCACGGCCTGAACAACGCGATCGCCCTCCCGCGCGTGTGGGCCTTCAACATGACCGCCGACTATCGCAAGTTCGCCGACATCGCCGTCGCCATGGGCATCGACACCCACGGCATGTCCGACCAGCGCGCGTCGCATGCCGCGCTGGAGGCGGCGATCCAGCTGCTGCGCGACGTGGGCATCCCCGAGCGGTTCGTCGACGTGCACGCCGACAGCTACAGCAAGAACCGGCTCGGCACGGGTCCGACGAAGTACTACGAGAACGCGAAGACGATCACCGGCGACGACAAGGACGTCGCGCGCATCACGAATCACGTTCTCGGCGACGCCTGCACGCCCGGCAATCTCAAGGAGTGCACGTTCGAGACCGTCTACCCGGTGGTGGAGCACGCGATGACCGGCGACCTCGACGACCTGATCGGCTGACCACCTCATGATCCCGGCGTCCCGCCCGACGGGCGGGACGCCGGCTCCATCCCCTCGCACACCCCACCCAGGAAGGCCGTTCCAGTGACGCCTGACAGCATCGTCCGCGTCGACGACGAGAAGACAGCTCCCGCAGCCGATCTCGGATCCGAACACGACTTCGACTCCGTGCAGGACGTCATCGCCCGGTTCGGCGAGACGGGCTACATCATCGACGAGCGTCTCGCGACCACGGTCTTCCTGCAGACCCGGCTGGACAAGCCGGTGCTGCTCGAGGGACCGGCCGGGGTGGGCAAGACCGAACTGGCGAAGGCGCTGGCGCAGGTCACGGGGCGCCGGCTGCTCCGCCTGCAGTGCTACGAGGGCCAGGACGAGACGAAGGCCCTCTACGAGTGGGACTACGGCAAGCAACTGCTCTACACGCAGGTGCTCAAGGAGAAGATCGGCCAGCTCGTCGCGGACGCGGAGTCCCTGGGTGAGGCGGTGGACCGGATCTCGGCACAGGAGAGCGTGTTCTTCTCCGAACGCTTCCTCGCCCCTCGGCCACTGCTGGAGGCGATCCGTTCGCCCGAACCGGTCGTGTTGCTCGTCGACGAGGTCGACCGCGCCGACGAGGCCCTCGAGGCGGTGCTCCTGGAACTGCTCGGCGAGAACCAGGTGTCGGTGCCGGAGATCGGTACGTTCTCGGCGACGGTCCGGCCGTACGTCGTGCTGACGTCGAACAACACGCGCGACCTGTCGGCGGCGCTCAAACGTCGCTGTCTGCACAACTTCCTGGGGTATCCGACGGCCGACCGCGAACTCGAGATCGTGGTCTCCAAGCAAACCGGGCTCGCGGAGACCCTCGCCGCGCAACTCGTCGACGTCGTCCGCGGTCTGCGCGACCTCGACCTGCGCAAGTCGCCGAGCATCTCCGAGACCGTCGACTGGGCGCGGACGCTGGCGGTGCTCGGCGCCACCGAGCTGACCCCGAAGCTGCTCAACGACACCGTCTCGGTGGTGGTGAAGTACGACAAGGACGTCACCAAGGCCACGTCCGTCATCCCGGGGCTCGTCGATCCGAACGCGGTGATCGACGAGCACACCCACGGGCACCATCACGGACACGGAAGCCACACGCACGGGGACCACACACACGGGCCAGGGCACCACCACGACCACGACCACCACGACGACGCCGGCCCGTCAGGCCAGGCGATCCGCGCCGCCAAGGACACCCCCGGCAGAGACGGCGACAACTATTACGGGGGCAGCGCCGGGGCGAGATCCTCACCGGCGGTGGCGTCGCCCCGGAAGTCCTCCTTCGCGCGCGGGTTCGGGCCGAAGAAGTCGACGTCCTCGGCCGGGGACTGATCGGTGGAGCAGAGCCTGCACCGGTTCGTCCGTCTGCTGCGCCTGCGTGGTCTGCGGATCTCCACCCCCGAGACCGTCGACGCGATGAACGCCGCAGCCGTGCCGGGGGTGCTCGCGAACCGGTCGCTCCTCAAGGAGGCGCTGCGGACCGCGCTCGTGAAAGACGTCGACGGTGACGCCTTCTACGACGCCGTCTTCGATCTCTTCTTCGCGCTCGTCCGTGTCCAGCCGTCCACCGACGACCACGGCCACACCCACAGTCACGACGACCTGTCCGACGACGGGGTCCTCGAGCAGTTCACGCTCTCGGACGAGCCGGGTCAGCTCCCACAGCAGGGGCACGAACACGGGGCACCGTCGGACATCCGGGAGTACTTCGACCCCGACGACCTCGCGACGCAGTACAACCTGCACCAGGAGGCCAACAAGATCGACCTCGCCTCGATGACCGACGAGATCGTCTTCTCGCAGGACGCCGTGTCGGTCCTGGGTGAGGGGAACCGGGTACAGATCGAGACCGACCACCTGCGGGGCGCGTCCGCCCCGGGTGACATCTCCACCTCCAGCGGCACACGCGTCGACGCCGATCTGTCCGTCGCCCAGCAGGACGCCCTCTTCGGGTGGCTCGACGACGTGCCCGACGATGCCCAGACCGACGGTCTCGACGCAGCGGCGGACCTGCGCAGGCGATTGGCCGGTGTGTTGGAGAACCTGCCTGCCGCGCTGAAACGACACCTGGAATCGCTGCTGGCACTGGACAGTCGGGTGGTGGAGGGACACGGGGACGACGCCGTCGCCACCGTGGACCATGTCGGAGAGCAGGAACGCGCGGAGCTCGAGGAGGTACTGCGGCGCCTGACCGCGAGTCTGCACGGTGCGCTCACACACCGCCGCCGAGCCGGCGCGCGGGGACGGGTCGACTCGTCTCGGACGATGCGGCACAACATGCGCTACGACGGGGTCCCGTTCCACCCGGTCACCGTCGCACGCAGCGAGGACAAGCCCCGGTTGGTGCTGCTGGCCGACGTCAGCCTGTCGGTCCGCGCCACCGCCCGGTTCACGCTGCATCTCGTGCACGGCCTGCAGGACCTGGTGAGTCAGGTGCGGACCTTCGTCTTCGTCTCCGAGCTCGCCGAGGTGACCGACCTGTTCAGCGACCACTCCGTGGAGAAGGCACTGGGCCTGGTCTTCGGCGGCGACGTGATCGACGTCGACGCCAACTCCGACCACGGCGCCGCGTTCGGACAGTTCCTCGACGAGCACGGCAACGCGGTGAGCCGGCGGACGACGGTGCTCGTGTTGGCCGACGGCCGCAGCAACGGCCTGAACCCGAACGTCGAGGCGTTCGCCGAGATCTCGCGACGGGCCCGCGAGACCATCTGGCTCACACCGGAACCCCGGTACTCGTGGGGACTCGGTTCCTGCGATCTGCCGCTCTACGCCGAGCACTGTCAGCGAGTGCGCGTCGTACGCGATCTCACCGGACTCTCCAGCACCGCCGACGCACTGGCAACCGAACAGGTAGGACGATGACCACCCTCACCCACGTCGAGACCCCAGCCCGACAGAGCCGCTTCACCCGGGACGAGCTGCCGCGGCTGGCGGCGATCGTCGGCTTCATCGTGGCCCTGCACGTCATCGGGTGGGGGCTGTTCACCCACTACAACGCCATCCCCAGGATCCACGGGCTGACCGGTTCGGACGGGAGCCTCGTCTACGCCGGCGCCGGTCTGCTCGCCTACACCCTCGGAATGCGTCATGCGTTCGACGCCGACCACATCGCGGCGATCGACGACACGACCCGCTATCTCCTGCAGAAGGGCCGGCGGCCGCTGGCGGTCGGTCTCTTCTTCTCGCTGGGTCACTCGACCGTGGTCCTGGTGTTCGTCACCGCCATCGCTGTCGTCGCCGCGAAGGCCACGGCATTCCAGGAGGCCTTCGCGGGGCCCGGCGGGATCGTGGGCACCCTGGTCTCCGGGACGTTCCTGTACCTCATCGCCGGCTTGAACGTCGTCGTCCTGGTCGGGATCGTCAAGGTGTGGCGCGGCGCCGCCGCCGGCCGCTTCTCCGACGAGACACTGGACGAGCTCCTCGCCAAGCGGGGACTGATGAACCGCCTCTTCCGCGGTCGGTACGCGAATCTCATCAACCACTCGTGGCAGATGTATCCGCTGGGTCTGCTGTTCGGACTGGGGTTCGACACGGCGACGCAGGTCGGTCTCTTGGCGATCGCCGGCACGTCGGCCATCGCGGGAGGACTGCCGCCGCTCGCGATCATCGCGCTGCCCATCCTCTTCGCGGCGGGGATGTCGACGATGGACACCATCGACGGGATCGTCATGTCGAAGGCCTACGGCTGGGCGTTCGTCACGCCTGCACGCAAGATCTACTACAACATCACCATGACCGGCCTCTCGGTGTTCCTCGCGTTCGTGGTCGGGACCGTCGAACTGCTGTCGTTGATGGGTGAGCAGTTCGGTCTCGCCGGGGGCATCTGGGATGCCGCGGGCGCGGTGGACCTCGAGCACGTCGGTGAGTTCGTCGTCGGCACCTTCGTGGTGGTGTGGGTCGTGGCCGTCGTCTACTACAAGGTGGCGGGTGTCGACGACCGTTTCCCGCCGGGTGACGGCGGCTGACCCGACCGTGCGCCTGTGCGGCCGGGGGCGGCCCCACCTGCCCGAACGGGCAGGTCCGCCAGCGGAGTTCGGCTGTAAGCTGGATCACATGCGTTCTCGACTGGCGCCGGCACATGCGCAGTCGGTCACCCGTGTGGCCGGCCCCTTCGCCGAGGAGGGTCGCGTGGTCAAGTTCCACGCCCCCGAGATCGTGTTCGGCGTCGACTCGACGGTCGAGGCGGCACACGCGGCTCGTCGACTGGGCGGGTCCCGGCCCCTGTTGGTGACCGATCCGGGGCTCGTCGAGGCCGGATGGGTGCGCGAGGTGCAGGCACATCTGCGTGGCTGTGGTCTCGAGCCGACGGTGTGGAGTGGGCTCACCGCGAACCCGAAGGACCACGAGATCACCGACGGCCACCGCGTCTACGAACAGGCCGGGTGCGACGTCCTGGTGGCGCTCGGCGGGGGATCGGTGATGGATGCGGCGAAGGGGATCGCCATCCTCGCCGGACACGGCGGGCACATCCTCGACTTCGAGGGTGTGGACCGGGTGACCGGGCCCATCCCGCCTCTCGTGATGCTGCCGACCACCGCGGGGACCGGTGCCGACGTCTCCCAGTTCTGCATCGTCACCGACACCACGCGCGGCACCAAGATCACCATCCTGGGTCGCGCGCTCGTACCCGACATCACGGTGATCGACCCGCGTCTGCTCACGACGATGCCCGAGTGGTTGAGTGCGGCAACGGGACTGGATGCACTCACGCACGGCGTCGAGGCGTTCGTGTCGCGCGCCCACAACCCACTCACCGACCACCACGCCCTCCGGGCGGTCAACACCGTGGTGGGGACGCTCGACGCGAGCATCTCCGACCCGTGGGGGGTCAGGACGCGATCGGTGATGGCACAGGCCAGCCTCGATGCGGGTCTGGCGTTCACCAACGCCATCCTCGGGGCCGCACATGCGCTGAGCCACCAGGTCGGCGGGCTCCTGGACCTCCCGCACGGTGTCATCAACGGCGTCCTGCTGCCGCACGTGATCAGGTTCAACGCCGCGACAGACCCGACGCCGTTCGTGACGATCGCCGACGGGCTCGGGCTCGACGAGGCGCAGGGTCCGCCGGACGAGGCCGCCCTGGCAGTCGCCGACGCGGTGGAGGAGCTGGCCCGGTCGGTGGGGGTGCCGCGACGGCTCGGGCAGCTGGGCGTTCAGGAGTCCGACATACCGCGGCTGGCCACGTCGGCGCTGCGAGACGCCTGCATGGCCACCAACCCCCGGCCGGTCGGGCTCGCGGACGCGGAGGCGCTGTTCCGTGCCGCCCTCTGAGCTGCGGGACGTCTCCGACCTGGTGGCGGCGATACCCGACCAGGCGGACCTGACCCGACTGACCGGACTGCGCACCGGGAAGTCGACCTTCTACACGCAGTACCGCGGCGCCACCGAGCGCCTGCAACGAACGGTGTCGTCCCTGGGCCTGATCGCGGAGGCCCTCGTGCGCACGTCGGAAGGACCCGAACGGCTGATCTGTTCGGTGGTGGAGGCCGCGCGCGTCCACCTCGAGGCCCGGTGGACGGTCTTCGCGCTCGCCGACGGTGAGTTCGTCGACGCCGGACCCCGGCGGCTGGTCCTCGGGCCCGACGGCACCCCGTTCCTCGTCGGCGACGTGGAGGGTCCGCCGCTGCCCGAGGACGTCCTCGACCGCCTCGATCGCATCCGGCGTTCGGAGGTGGACGCAGAGGTCGTCGCGACGGCCGGATCCGTCTGTGTGCCCCTCGCGCTCGACGGTCGACACGTCGGCGCTCTCGCCGCCTGGACGCAGCGTCCGCTCGACGCGACCGATGTGTCCGTGGTCAGCATCCTGGCGTCCCAGACGGCCGTCGCGCTGCACAATTCCGCGGTGCTGGAGCATGTTCGTCGTACCGCGGTCGACCTCGAGTGTCGGAACGCCGAACTCGTCGCGACGCAGCGCGAACTCGGTGCAGCGCAGCGCAACCGGGTGCTCGACGAGGAGCGTCATCGGATGGCCCGGGAACTGCACGACAGCGTGACCCAGGCCGTCCTGTCGGCCGGGATGCAGATCGAGGTGTGCCGCAGTGACATCCCCGACGACGAACGGCGAGATCGGTTGGACGTCGCCAAGGACCTCACCCGCCGAGCCGTCGACCAGTTGCGTTCTGCCATCTACGCGTTGGAACACGCCGCCGACGACAAGAAGTCGGCCCTGCCCGACATGCTGGCGCGGCTCGGCGTCGTGCACATGCCCGGCGATCTGGAGGTCACGGTGGAGGTGACGGGTACACCCGTGGAACTGCCGGGCGACCTGGACCACGCGTTGCTCCGCGTGGCCGGAGAGGCACTGTTCAACACGGCGGTGCACGCCGATGCGACACATGCCCGCGTCCAACTCGGATACGAACACGACCGCGTCCGGCTCGCCGTCGACGACGACGGCTCCGGCGAACCCGGCGCGCTCCGCTCGATGCTCGCGGTGTCGAGTCGGCGCGACATCGGCGGACTGCATCGGGGTCTGGCGAACATGGCCGGACGCGTGGCCGACGTCGGTGGCGAGTTCCGCGTCCGTCGATCGCGGCTGGGCGGCGTGCGGGTGGTCGCGACCATCCCGATCGGCGCCGGTCCTCTCGTCCCCGAAGCGGTGGGGGACGAGTCGTGACGACGATCGCCCTCGTGGACGACCACGCCATTCTGCGCGAGGGTCTGCGGTCGGTCCTGGAACGTGAACCCGATCTGACGGTGGTGGGTGAGGCGGCCACGAAGGAAGAGGCCGCGGTCATGGCCGGCCATCACACGCCCGACGTGGTGCTCATCGACCTGAAACTCTCTGCTGGAGCGGATTTCGAGGGACTCGCACTCTGCGCGGAGCTGTCTCGATCGCACCCGTCCATGGGTCTCCTGGTCCTCACGACATCTCTGGACGAGAGGCTCGTGGTGGAGGCGGTGCACGCCGGGGCGCGGGGCTATGTCGTCAAGGACGTCGACACCACCGAGTTGGTGCGTGCGATCCGGGCGGTGTCGCGGGGCGAGTCGGCCTTCGACTCACGCAGCGCCGCGGCGATGGTGCGATCGGTGGCCGGTGGAACTATCGCGGACACCCGACTCAGTGAGCGCGAGCTCGAGGTGCTCCGACTGCTGGCGGCCGGACAGTCCAACGCCCAGATCGGGGCATCCCTGTACATCTCACCCACCACCGCCAAGTTCCACATCAGCAACATCATGCGGAAACTGGGTGTGCGACGTCGTGCCGAGGCGGTCTACGAGGCGAGCAAGTCCGGTCTCATCTGAGCGGTGGGTCATCCCACGTCGATCACCAGCCACCCGCCGTGATGGTCGAACACGATGTAATCCACGCCCAGTTCCGACCCGATGCAGTGCAGCGATGCGCGGTCGAAGGACCGCACGTGCCCGTGGCAGAGTTCCGGCGCGGCCTCGTACGGCACCGCGACGACGACGCGTCGCCGGGCGACGCGGCACGCCTCGCGCAGAACACGCATGCCTGTGCCGTGGTCGACGTGCTCGAGGAGGTGGAGTGCGGTGACCGTGTCGACCATGCCGTCGGGGAAGGGCAGGTCGGCCGCGTCGCAGGCGCGGGTGACGACCGGGACCCCGATGCGCCGCGAGGTCCGGGCGAGGAGTTCCATCGTGGCCCGGTGGACGTCGGTGGCGATGACGGAACGGTCGGGATCGGCGAGCGCGAGCTGGAGCGGGAAGAAGCCGAAGCAGGAACCGAGGTCGAGGACCGACCCGGTGGTCAGATCCGCGGCGCGGCGGTGAACGGGCGCGAACGCGGCGGTGCCGTCCAGCAGTTCGGCGAGCGAGTTGCGGTAGAAGGTGGCCCAGGCCTCGTGAGGATCGTCGACGGTGGTGCGGACGAGACCCACCATGGCCGTCTCGAACTCGGCGCGACCCCCGCCGGCTGCCGTCACCACCGATGTCACGCTGTCGACCAGGCTGTCGGCGAGATGCCGGGCGGCGAGGTTGTGGCGCACCACGATCCGTCGATCCTCGCTGTAGGCGGTGACCGACCGCGTCGGCAGGGAGGTGTCGCGGCGGACGATCGTGCGCCCTCGCTGCCAGACACCCGGAGACGCGGGTGCGAGACAGTCGAGCTCGACGGTGCTGCGCGGTGCGTGGGTGGCCATGGTGCTCTTCTCTCGCGCGGGGCCGGACGGTCGGGAGATCTCGGGCCACGGTAGGAACGCTCCCGCGAGCGCGATGGGGAGTTCGTCAGACGTCGACCGGACGGTCGACGAGAACGCACTGTCAGGGCGGGTGGCCGGCCTGCCCGATCGGGTGGGTCGGCGTTCCGAACGGTGGGTTCGCGTTCGACCTGCGACGACAACGCCGCGGCCACTCCTACGGTGAGCGCACACGACCACCGATCGAGAGGAATCATGATGGCCGAGAACACTGTTGCCACCGGCGTCGACGCACGCGAGTCGGCGGTCGAGGTCCCCGCCGCCGACCTGGTGTCGGAGAGCCTCGTCGAGGAGGTCTCGATCGACGGTATGTGCGGGGTCTACTGAGATGGCGTCGCCCGCCGCCCTCGGGTTCGACGCGTCGATCGCCTGGGTGCTCGACCCGCGGGTGGCGGTGCGACCCGAGCCGTTCGGCGCCCTGCTCTATCACTTCGGTACGCGCCGGTTGTCGTTCCTCAAGAGCCTCGCTCTCGTCGAACTCGTCCGCTCCCTCGGCGACCACCCGACGGCCGCAGAGGCCGTGATGTCCTCCGGCATCGCGACCGAGGATCGTTCGGTCCACCTCGCCGCGCTCGCATCGCTCGCCGCCACGCGAACCATCGTCCCCGTGGACACCGACCAGGAGATCTCATGACCTCGATGCTCGACCGCCCCGCTTCTCAACCGGTTCCGCGTCTGGTGGATCAGTTCGAGCGCGGCCTGGATGCGCCGATCTGCCTGACGTGGGAGCTGACGTATGCCTGCAACCTGGCGTGTGTGCACTGCCTGTCGTCGTCGGGCAAGCGCGACCCCCGCGAGCTGTCCACCGAGCAGTGCAAGGCCATCATCGACGAGTTGCAGCGGATGCAGGTGTTCTACGTCAACATCGGTGGCGGGGAGCCGACGGTGCGGTCGGACTTCTGGGAGTTGGTCGACTACGCGACGGAGCATCAGGTGGGGGTGAAGTTCTCCACCAACGGGTTACGGATCACCCCGGAGGTGGCGGCCCGGTTGGCGGCGTCGGATTACGTGGACGTGCAGATCTCGCTCGACGGGGCCACCGCGGAGGTCAACGACGCGGTGCGGGGTGCGGGGTCGTTCGACATGGCGGTGCGTGCGCTGCAGAATCTCGCCGACGCCGGGTTCCGCGACGCCAAGATCAGTGTCGTCGTCACCCGTCACAACGTGTCGCAGCTCGACGAGTTCAAATCTCTCGCGGATCGTTTCGGGGCGACGTTGCGGATCACGCGGTTGCGTCCGTCGGGTCGGGGTGCGGATGTGTGGGATGACCTGCACCCGCGGCCGGAACAGCAACGCGCCCTCTATGACTGGCTGGTCGCCCATGGGGAGGGTGTGTTGACCGGGGACTCGTTCTTCCACCTGTCCGCGTTCTCCGACGGCTCACCCGGCGGTGCGTTGCCGGGGTTGAACCTGTGCGGTGCGGGACGGGTGGTGTGCCTCATCGACCCGGTGGGCGATGTGTATGCGTGTCCGTTCGCGATCCACGAGAACTTCCTCGCCGGCAACGTCACCGAGCCCGGTGGCTTCCGGGAGGTGTGGCAGCACTCGGAGCTGTTCACCGAACTGCGGGAACCGCAGAGCGCCGGCGCGTGCGCGTCGTGCAACCACTACGACTCCTGTCGTGGCGGGTGCATGGCGGCGAAGTTCTTCACCGGCTTGCCGTTGGACGGCCCGGACCCTGAATGCGTGCAGGGCTACGGGGAGTCGCTGCTCGCCGGCGACCGCAGCACGCCGACGCCGAACAAGGACCACTCCCGTGGCGTGCCCCTACAGCTCATGACCCGACCCCCGTCGCGGGACTGCGACGAGAACCCCCTCGCGGGCTTCGCCCGCTGACGACCACACCGCGGGCTTCGCCCGCTGACCTCTCCACGAAAGCAGTTGATCACCCATGTCGAATCCCTGGTTCGAGACCGTTCTCGAGGCGCAGCGTCGCGCGAAGAAGCGCCTGCCGAAGTCGGTGTATTCCTCGCTCGTCGCGGGTAGCGAGAAGGGAGTCACTCTCGCCGACAACGTGGAGGCGTTCTCCGAGATCGGGTTCGCGCCGCATGTCGTCGGTGCGCACGCCGACCGCGAGTTGTCGACGTCGGTGATGGGCCAGGAGATCTCGCTGCCGGTGATCATCTCGCCGACCGGCGTGCAGGCGGTGGACAAGGAAGGCGAGGTCGCCGTCGCCCGCGCAGCCGCCTCCCGCGGCACGGCGATGGGTCTGTCGAGCTTCGCCAGCCGGGCGATCGAGGACGTCACCGCTGTCAACGACAGCATTTTCTTCCAGGCCTATTGGCTGAACTCGAGGGAGGACATCCTGCGGCGAGCCGAGCGTGCCCGCGCGGCCGGGGCGAAGGGTCTGATCGTCACCACCGACTGGTCGTTCTCCATGGGGAGGGACTGGGGGTCGCCGGAGATCCCGGAGAAGGTCGACGTCAAGGCGCTGCTGAAGTTGGCCCCGGAGATCGCGATGCGCCCGCGGTACCTGTGGGACTGGTTCAACAAGGGCAAGCCCGTCATCCCCGATCTCACCGCCCCGAACGTCGTCGACCAGGGCCAGAAGGGCCCGACGTTCTTCGGTGCGTACGGGCAGTGGATGCAGACCGCGCCGCCGTCGTGGGAGGACCTGGCCTGGCTGCGGGAACAGTGGGACGGGCCGTTCATGGTCAAGGGCATCACTCGGCTCGACGATGCGCGTCGTGCGGTGGACATCGGTGCGACGGCGATCTCGGTGTCGAACCACGGCGGCAACAACCTGGACGGGACGCCGGCCTCGATCCGCATGCTGGGACCGATCGCCGACGCCGTCGGTCACGACGTCGAGGTACTGCTCGACGGCGGTGTCCGCCGCGGCAGTGACGTGGTCAAGGCCGTGGCGCTCGGTGCGCGTGCGGTGATGATCGGCCGCGCCTACCTGTGGGGTCTTGCGGCCAACGGCCAGGCCGGCGTGGAGAACGTCCTCGACATCATGCGCGGCGGCATCGACTCCGCACTGATGGGACTGGGCCGCAAGAGCATCCACGAACTCACCCGCGACGACCTCGTCATGCCCGAGGGCTTCGAGAAGCGATTCGGACACGACGCTGTCCGCTGACGGCCCGGCGAGTTCCGGTGTCCTACCCGACGGATTCTGTGTCGAGGTCGATCGCAGCGGGTTCGTCGTGGTCGACCCGTGGCTCATCGGCGGATGGCCCCTGCGGACGGTGCGCCTGGACCAGACGACCTCACGGTTGGCGAGGCGGGATCGGTTCGTCGTGGGCGACCCCGCGTCGGCGCGGTTCGCGCGGACGCTCATCGAGCTGGGTGTCGCGACCCCGATCGTGCGGTCCGGCAGGACGGGGATCGCGGTGACCGTCGTCGTGCCCGTACGCGACGACGCGGCGGGTCTCGACCGGCTCCTGCGATCGGTGCGGGACACGCCGGTCATCGTGGTGGACGACGCATCCGCGATCCCGGTGCGGGTCGACGTCGACGTGCATCCGTCGGTCACCGTGATCAGGCTGCCCGTGAATCGTGGTCCGGGGGCGGCGCGGGTGGTCGGTGCGCGTGCGGCGGGCACTCCGCTCGTGGCGTTTCTCGACTCGGATGTCGTCGCCGAAGCCGGTTGGCTCGACCACCTGCTCCCGCATTTCGACGACCCCCTCGTCGACATCGTCGCGCCCCGCGTACTCGCCGACACCGGCAGCGACGGCGTCGTTGCGCGATACGACGCCGCGACCAGCTCACTCGATCGCGGCGACCGGCTGTGTCGTGTCGCACCGCACACGGCGGTCACCTTCGTGCCCGGTGCGGCGATGGTGGTCCGCAGCACGTGGGCGACGGCGTGGGATGAGGATCTGCGCATCGGTGAGGACGTCGACCTGTGTTGGCGTGTGGTCGCCGCCGGTCGAGCCGTCCAGTTCGTGCCCACGGCGCGGGTCCGACACCAGCACCGGCGTACCGGTCTCCTCGGGGTGCTGCGTCGTCGCCATCAGTACGGCACAGGGACGTGCGGTCTTGCCCGGAGGCACCGCGCAGCGGGGGCGCCGATCGAGCTGACGCCGCTGACAGCAGCGGTCCTGCTCGCCGCGACCGGCCTCCCGTGGCACATCCGCGCAGCCGCCGGTGTGATCGGGCTGGCGACGGACCACCGCCACCACCGGCGCCTCGTCGCACAGACACCCGTCGCGAGCGCCGTCGCGACGCGTGTGGTGGCACGGGCTGCACCCCACGCGCTGAGGCATCTCGCATCGCTGGCGGTCCGCGTCTACGCGCCGGTCGCGGTTGCCGTCGCGGTGGTGTCACCCGTGTCCCGCCGATGGGCAGCAGTGGCGATCGCCGCGGACCTCGTCCTGCGGACACGGGACGCGGTGACGCCGGCCTCCCACGGCGCCGGGAAGCGAGCCGTCGACGTCGTGGCGTTCCCCGTCATCGGTCTGCTCGACGACCTCGCCTACTGCGCCGGCGTCTGGAGCGGCGCCGTTCGCGCGAGGTCGGTGGCCGGTCTGCTGCCGACCGTCCGACCTCGCGCGCGGACGGCTCAGGTCGCCGGGGCGGTGAACATCCCGACGACCTCGCGGTGGAACGCGTCGAGGTCGTCGGGGCCGGCGAGGTCGCGGTCGAGTTCGCTGACGCGGTACCACTCGGCCGCGTCCTCGTAGCGGACGCGAACCGTGGCGTGCGCAGAATCGTCGCAGTCGCAGACGATCTCGACCGATCCGGTGATGACTCCGACCTCGTCGGTCATGACGGCACCGGGGGTGACGGTGGTGACGGTAAACAGTTCGGGCACGGTGGATCCTCTCAGCAGGCGTCGAGTGCGGCGGACAGTGCGGACTTCTCGGAGGACTGGAGGCTCAGGCCCCACGCGTCCTTCGAGCCGATCCACATGCGGGCGTAGGTGCATCGGTAGGACGTGAGCGTCGGCTGCCACGTGGACGGGTCCTGGTCGCCCTTGCTGCGATTCGCACTCGCCGACACCGCGATCAGCTGTGCGTGCTGCAGGTCGTTGGCGAACGCCTGCCGCCGCGCCGTCGTCCACGACGCCGCACCCGACCGCCACGCCTCGGCCAGTGGCACGACGTGGTCGATGTCGACGTCGGAGGCCGCGGTCAGCGTCGCCCCGTCGTAGGGCGAGTACCAGCGGCCGGACGTCGGGTAACAGTCGCTGCCGGTGACGACGCTGGTGCCGTCGCGCTTCAGGACGGTCTCGCGGGTGTCGCAGGTGCCGGACTGGGCGATCCAGTGGGGGAACAGGTCACGCGAGTACCCGGACATCGAGCCCTCGGCGGCAACGGTCAGCCCCGCGAGCATCGATCGCGCGGTCGACGCCGACGGGATGTCGGGTGGTGTGGCGCCGGCCGGTCCGGCGACGAGAGTCGTTGCCGACGTGGCGAACACGACCAGCAGGGCGGCAAGGAGCCGCCCGCGTGACAGCAAGGGCATGGGTTGTGGATCCTTCGCGTCGTCCCCCGTCGTCCCCCTTGTCGCGGACGCTAGGGACCTCGGATGCACGGACAGTTGCATCGACACGAATGGTGTGCGAACTAACGGAATGGCCGAATGCCGCCGGTGCCGAGCAGCGCGTGGCAGGCTGGTCGGCATGACTGACGAGCACGACGGTGTGCGGGTGACGACGGCTGCGGGTGTCCTGCGGGGAGCGCGGGTGCCGGTGGGGGACAGCACCGTCCACGCGTTCCTGAACATCCCGTACGCCGCGCCGCTGGTGGGGGAGGCGCGGTTCGCCGCCCCGGCTCCCGTCCACCCGTGGGACGGCGAGCGCGACGCGACGGCGCACGGCCCGACCCCGCCGCAGACGCCGTACGTCGCACCGTTCGATCAGTTGCTGCCGGCCTCGGTCTCGCCGGGTGACGAGTCGCTGAACCTGTCGGTCTGGACGCCCGACCCCGGCGCCCGCGGGCTGCCGGTGATGGTGTGGATCCACGGTGGCGCGTTCGTCCGCGGCGCCCACAGCATCCCGACCTACGACGGGGCGGCGTTCGCGCGCGACGGTGTCGTCATGGTCGGCATCAACTACCGCCTGGGCGCGCTCGGGTTCCTCAGCCTCCCCGGCGCGCCGGACAATCGGGGCCTGCTCGACCAGATCGCCGCGCTGCGGTGGGTGCAGGACAACGTCGCCGCGTTCGGCGGAGACCCGGACCGCGTCACCGTCTTCGGGGAGTCGGCCGGCGCGATGAGCATCGCGTCGCTGCTGGCGTCACCGCTCGCCGCGGGCCTCTTCCGTCGCGCGGTCGTCCAGAGCGGCAGCGGGGCGGCCGCGGCCGAGGTCGCCGACGCGCGTCTCGTCACCGCCGACTTCACCGAGCGGTTCAGCCTGCCGCCCACCGTGTCCGGCGTCGCCCAGCTCGACACCGACACGATCCTCAAGGCCCAGACCGACCAGACGGTCGCGCTGATGACCGATCCGAACCCGCAGCGATGGGGTCGCTCCATCGTGTCTCGCGGGCTCGGGATCATGGCGCTGTTCCCCACGATCGACGGTACCGTGCAGGAGCAGCTGCCGATCGACGCGCTGCGCGGCGGCGCGGGCACCGGTGTAGACGTGCTCGTCGGCACGACGCGCGACGAGTTCCGTTTCTTCCTCGTGCCGACCGGGGTCGCCGGTGGTGTGACCGAGGAGCTGCTGCCGGCGGTGTTCGCGCGTTTCGGCATGGACGGCGACGCGGCGTCGGTCTACTCGGGCAACCGTCCCGGCGCGACCCCCGGGGACGTCCTGTGTGCCGCACTCACCGACCACGCGTTCCGGTCGGGCAGCGCCGACATCGTCGACGCGATCGCCGCGCGCGACGGGCAGTCGGCGTGGCAGTACGAGTTCGCCTGGCCCACACCGGTGCGCGACCTGCGCTCGGCGCATGCGCTCGAGCTGCCGTTCGTCTTCGACACCCTCGACCGAACCGCGGCGATGACGGGCCCCGAGGCGCCGCAGTGGCTGGCCGACGACGTCCACGCGACCTGGGTCCGGTTCGCGACCACCGGCGATCCCGGCTGGGACGCGGTACGTCCGGACTCACCTCGCCCTGTCCGCACCTTCGGCGACCCCGACCTCGCGCCCGACGCCGTCGTGCACGACCCCCGCGCCGACGAACTCCCCCTCACCGGAGTCCGCTGACGCCGATCCGTAGCGATGTTTCCCGCTGAGCGGGAACGATCACTACGCCTGTGTGATCGGCACGAAGTGCTCGACGGTGGGGAACGGGTCGTAGAAGCGGTGCAGCAGTTCCTTCCGCCGCGTGTGGCCGGATGACCCTCGGAAGCCGCCGGTGTGCGCCTCGACGGATTCCCACCGGACGAGCAGCAGATAGGTGTCGGGCGACTCGATCGACCGGAGCAGCTCGAGCCCGCCGAACCCGGGCGATGCAGCGATGACGTGCCGCGCCTCGTCGAACGCGGCCTCGAACTCGTCGGCGCGATCGGGATCGACGGGCAGCAACGCGTGTTCGGTGATCACCGATTGATCGTCGTCGATACGGGCGAAAATCCGGTCGACGACGGGTCGCGTCCGGCCGTACGGTTCCCGCCTGTGGAGATCAGGCGACTCACCGGCGACGACTGGGCGGAGTACCGCGCGTTCCGGATCTCCGCTGCGATCGAGTCGCCCCACGCGTTCGGGGCCACTCCCGAGGACATGGCCGCTCGCCCCGACCAGTCGTGGCGGTCGCTCCTCGAGGCGCACCGCGATCCACACGGCGTCGCTCTCGTCACCGTCGACGGTGCGCGGTGGATCGGTTCGATGCGCGCACACGTCGCGGACGGCGTGGCCTGGGTCTACAGCGTCTATGTCATCCCGGACGAACGTCGATCGGGTGTGGCGTCCGCGCTTATGACCGAGCTCGTCGCGTGGTCTGCACAGCACGCGCCGTCGGCCATGCTCCACGTCGCCGAGACGAACGACCGCGCCCGGCGCCTCTACGAGCAGTTCGGCTTCGCGCCCACCGGCGTCACCGTGCAGAACCCCGCCTACCCGTCGTTGACTGAACTGGCGATGCGACTGCCGCTGCATCCGTGATCTGGACGCACGAGGAGGCGGTTGTTCCCGCTGGCCGGGAAGAACCGCCTGAAACCGGGATCCGATCTGTGCCACGGTGGATCGGTGAGCATCCCGAGCCTCGAGGAGATCCTGGACACCGCGCAGGTGGTGGCGTTGCCGATGCGAGAACGGTTCCGCGGCATCACGACCCGCGAGGTGATGGTGTTCCGCGGGCCGGCCGGATGGGGTGAGTTCGGACCGTTCCCCGAGTACGACGACGCCGAGGCGGCCTGGTGGTTGGCGGCCGGGATCGAGGCTGCGTGGCAGGGCCCTCCGTCGCCGCTCCGCGACAGCGTCGAGGTCAACGCGACCGTCCCGGCCGTCCCCGCCGACGACGTCGCAGCCATCCTCGACCGCTTCCCGGGCGCGACGACGGCGAAGGTCAAGGTCGCCGAACCGGGGGACACCCTCGACGACGAGGTGCGGCGCGTCGCGGCCGTCCGCGACCGCGTCCCGAACGTCCGTGTCGACGCGAACGGGAAGTGGACTCCGCAGCAGGCGATCTCGACGATCCGCGAGCTCGGCGAGCTGCAGTACGCGGAACAACCGTGCGCCACCGTCGAGGAGCTGGCGGCGGTTCGCGCCGCCGTCGACACCCCGATCGCGGCCGACGAGAGCATCCGTCGCGCCGAGGACCCGCTGCGGGTGGTCCGCGCGGGCGCGGCCGACGTCGCCGTGGTCAAGGTCGCACCGCTGGGTGGGATGCGACGGGTCCTCGCGATCGCCGCCGACATCGACCTCGACATCGTCGTGTCGAGCGCACTGGACTCGGCCGTCGGCATGGCCGCGGGTGTCTCCTGCGCCGCGGCCCTCCCCGGCGAGACCCTCGCCTGTGGGCTGGGCACCGGGACGATGTTCACCCGCGACGTCGCGACGCCGTTCGTCCCGGTCGACGGTCGGGTCCACCCGCGCCTCGTCGCCCCCGACGACGACCTCCTGCTCGCCGACCCCGTCCGCGCGACGTGGTGGCGCGAGCGGCTGACCCGGACCCACGCCCTGCTCGCGGCTGGACACGCCGCGTCGGAGTGGGCGCGAGTGTGACCTGGTAGACACCGGCCGCCTCCAAAGATACGATTCTTCGTATCTGTTCCAATGGAGGTGCATGAGATGACGGCCACGACGTTCCGGGCTCCGACCGACAGCGGCTTGAAGGAGGTCCCGCTCCAGAAGAAGAACGGGGTCATGGCCGTGCTGCAGATGCGCCACGACCCGTTCGGATTCCAGCGCAAGCGCCTCGCCGAGTTCGGCAAGATCTCGGCGCTGAAGATGTTCGGGCGCGACTGGGTCGTCGCCTCGGGGCCGGAGGCCACCGAGCAGGTCCTGATGAACAAGGACAAGGCGTTCGCGAACGGCCCGGCGTGGACGTTCCTCATCGGACCGTTCTTCAACCGGGGCGTCATGCTGCTCGACTTCGACGAGCACCGCAGCCACCGGCTGATCCTCCAGCAGGGCTTCAACCCGGCCGTGCTGAAGAAGTACATGGCGCTGATGCAGCCGATGATCGCCCAGCGCATGCAGACCTTTCCGACCGGTCAGGTCGAGCTGTTCCACGAGTTCAAGGCGCTCACGCTGGACGTCGCCCTCGAGGTGTTCCTCGGCCTCGAACTGCCCAAGGCCGAGGCCGATCGCATCAACAAGGCGTTCCTCGAGACGGTGCAGGCCGGCGTCGCGGTGATCCGCAAGCCGATCCCGGGCACCCGCTGGGGCAAGGGGATCCGCTCGCGCAAGATCCTCGAGGACTTCTTCTACTCGCACATCCCGGCCAAGCGGGCCACCAAGACCGACGACCTGTTCTCGGTGCTGTGCCACGCGGAGAGCGAGGAGGGCAAGACCTTCTCCGACGAGGACATCGTCAACCACATGATCTTCGTGCTCATGGCCGCGCACGACACGTCGACGATCTCGATGACCCAGATGTGCTACCGGATGGCGAAGTCGCCGGAGTGGCAGCGCCGCGCCCGCGAGCAGTCGCTGGCGATGGACTCGGAGCTGTCGTACGACGACCTGGGCAAGTTGACCGAGCTCGACCTGATCTTTAAGGAGTCGCTGCGGATGTGCACCCCGGTGCCCGCCCATCCGCGCGCCGCGGTGAAGGACACCCAGATCCAGGGCTACTTCGTGCCGAAGGGCACCTTCGTCTCGCTGACGGCTCTCAGCGACCACTACGACCCGGAGATCTACAGCGATCCGTGGCGCTTCGATCCCGAACGCTTCGGTCCCGACCGGGCCGAGGACAAGAAGCACCGGATGGCGTGGCACCCGTTCGGCGGTGGCGTGCACAAGTGCATCGGCCTGTACTTCGGGCAGATGGAGATCAAGACGATCATGCATCAGCTGCTGCGGAACTACGAATGGTCGGTGCCCGACGACTACACGCTGCCTATGAACTACAGCTCGCTGCCGATCCCGAAGGACGGGTTCCCCGTGACGCTGCGGAAGCGATGAGCCGCAAGACCCGCAACACCGACGACCCGGAGCTCCAGGAGGAGGCGATCCTCACCGCCGCCGCGCAGGAGTTCACCGAGGTCGGGGTCCGCAAGGCATCGGTCGACGAAATCGCCCGCCGCGCCGAGGTGTCGCGCAGCACGCTCTATCGGCGCTTCCCGAACAAGGAGTCGTTGCTGGTGGCCGTGGCCACCCGTCTCTACAAGGACGGGATGGCCCAGATGGAGCAGGCGATCGTGGGCCTCACGCCACCGGAGGCGATCGCCGAGGCGTTCGCCGTCGGCGCGCAGCTCATCCTGAAGGATCCGCTGATGCACCGGCTCGTCGTCGACGACCTCGAGATGAAGGGCATCACGTCGTCGTCGGTCACGTCGATGTTCATCGACGCGGTCACCGCGCGCACCGTCCGCGCGTTGCGCGGGGTGGGGGCGGTGCGCCCCGACCCCGACCTCACCGACGCCGTCGAGATCATCGTCCGACTTGTCATCTCACAGCTCGAGGTCCCGGGGTCGGAGGAGAAACAGGAACCCGAGTACGTCCGCGCCTTCGCGGCCAAACATCTGTCCCCCATGGTGTGGTGACGCGCCGCGCGCGCACCACTCCGCACGAGAGAGAAACCAGGAGTACCCCATGAGCCCGAAGACCGGCATCCTGTCGCGGGTGCGCGGCAAGCGCGCGACCGCCGACCGTCCCGACGTGCGCGGCCTGACGATCGCCATCACCGGTGCCGCGCGCGGCATCGGTCTGGAGACCGCGAAGACCCTCCGCGACGCCGGCGCGACCGTCGTCATCGGTGACATCGACGACGAGGCGGTCGGCAAGGCGGCCGCCGACCTCGGCCACGAGGGCTTCGTCCTCGACGTCACCGACCCCGAGTCGTTCGAGAACTTCCTCGACGAGGTCGAGAAGGTCGCCGGACCCATCGACGTCCTGATCAACAACGCCGGCATCATGCCGACCGGTCCGCTGCTGAACTACGACCTCAACGTCATCAAGCGGAACTTCGACATCGACCTGCTCGGCGTCGTCATCGGTACCCAGTGCGCGGCCAAGCGCATGATCGCCCGCGGCGGCGGTCAGGTCATCAACATCGGGTCGGTGGCCGGCCGGCTTCCGGTCCCGGGCCTGACCATCTACAACGGCGCAAAGGCCGGCGTCATCACCTTCTCCGAGGCCGCCGACGTCGAGCTGGCACCGCAGGGTGTGCGGGTGAAGACGGTCAACCCGACCTTCACCCGGACCGCGCTCATCTCCGGCATCGCGACGAACAAGTTCGTCCAGACCGTCGGCCCCGAGGACGTGGCCCGCGAGGTGCGCAACAGCATCCTCGGCTCGACGACGCACATCACGGTGCCGCGCTCGATGGCGTGGGTCCACGCGAACCCGGTCATGGCCCCCGGCCTCAAGCGATCGCTGGGTCGTCTCACCGGGATGAACAGCATGTTCCTCAGCTACGACGACGTCGAGCGCGCCGAGTACCTCAAGCGGGTGAACGGCACCCCCGTCGCCAAGTAGCAGCGACCCGCCACACGACGAGACCCCGCCGACGGATGTCGGCGGGGTCTCGTCGTGTCAGGAGCGAGTCGAGCCGGGACTCACCACTCGTCGAGGCGCGTGTAGCCGTCCTGGATGGCGCGGGCGAACAGGTTCGCCTTCGAGCGGGCGGGCCGACCGACGGCGGTGTACTTCGCCCGGATGCGGGTCAGGTGGGTGTTGACCGTCGAGGCGGTGATGTAGAGGGCCGCGGCGGCCTCGGCCTTCGACTCGGCGGCGAGCCAGGCGAGCAGGACCTCGACCTCGCGACGGGACAGCGACGGGCGCTCGACAGGGGGCGCGGGCGGCGCGGCCTCGACCGCCGGCGCGGGCGGGGTCGGGACGACCCGGAGTGCGGAGGGTCGGCGCAGCGGGTGCGTGGAGGCGGGTGCGCTCGACGCCAGTCGGGCGTAGGGGGACACAACCGGCATATGGGGGGCCACGGACATGGGTACGATTTCCTCCGGTCGGGGGACCTGTGTGCACCTGCAGTTGCTGAACAGGTGTGCGATGTGAGAACTATCTCCGGCGGGGCGTGCGCGTTCCAGCGGTGGCGGCACGTACGGCCAGGTCCGTACGGAGGTCCGTACGTCGTACAGCCGGGTGACGGGTGAAAGCCCAGGTGGAGGGGATCTGTGCGACCCGAGACGATCGAGACGCGCGAGGAGCTCGCGCGTGCCCTGACCGAGCAGAAATCGGTCGCGGGGCTCTCGATCCGCGAGATCGCGGGCCGGGCGGGCGCCAGCGCCGCGACCGTCGGGGGATGGTTCGCCGGGCATCACGCCCCGCAGTCACAGATGGAGGACGCGCTCCGGCGCGTGCTCGAGGCGATCGGGGTCGCCGAGCCCGAGCACGACGAGTGGCTGGACGCCGCGGCCCGTGCGCGGCGGCAGGCGCCGCGGAAGAACGCCCTCCCGGCGTCGCCCTATCGGGGGTTCACCCCGTTCGAGGTCGACGACCACTCGGTGTTCTTCGGCCGCGCCGACGTGACCGACCTCGTGATCGAGACCGTCCTGGAGCAGTCGGAGCGCCCGACGGCGATCGTCACCGGCGTCGACCGGTTGCCGGTCGTGACGCTCGTCGGTCCCTCGGGTGCCGGGAAGTCGTCGGTGCTGCGGGCGGGACTGCTCGCGCAGATCGGCCGGGAGGGCCCGTTCGAGGACTGGCGCTACCTCCTCTTCACCCCCGGCGGCGACCCCGTCGGGTCGTTCCGCTCGGCCGTTGCATCGCTGCCCGCGGGAGACGGGCCGGTGCTGATCGCCATCGACCAGTTCGAGGAGATGTACACGGTCAACGACTCCGACGCCCGCCGCGACCTGATCGTCGCGCTGGCGGAGTTCACCGCGTCGCGCCGGGAGCGGACGTTCGGCGTCATCACCGTCCGGGCCGACTACTACGGCGTCCTCGCCGAGAACCCGCGCGCCGCCCGCGCCCTGCAGAACGCGACGGTGCTGGTGCCCGCGCTCGACCACGGTCAGCTCCGGGACGTCATCGTCGGGCCGGCCGCGGTCGCGGGCATCACGGTCTCCGACGATCTCGTCGACCTGCTCATCGCCGATCTGCGTCCGGGGCTCACCGCGACCGGTCTCGGCAGCGCTCTGCCCCTGCTTTCGCACGCCCTGCTGTCGACGTGGTCGCGCTCGAACAAGCGGACACTCACCGTCGCCGACTACGTCGCGACCGGACGCATCCGCGGCGCGGTGGAGCAGACCGCGGAGCGGGTCTACAGCGAGCTCGACTACGCCGAGAAGATGGTGGCCCGCCGGCAGCTGCTGGCCATGACCATGGTCGACGACGACACCACGTCGCGTCGTCGTGCGCCGTTGGCCGAACTCGGCGTCCCGGCGGCCGACAAGCCGGACGCCAAGCGTGACGTCCGCGAGCGCCGCGCGGCCGGAGTGCTCGACAGGTTCGCCGCCGCCCGCCTGGTGTCGGTGTCGGAGACGCACGCCGAGATCGCCCACGAGGCGCTGCTGTCGGCGTGGCCCCGTCTCATGCGGTGGGTCGACGAGGACCGCGACCAGCTCCTCATCGCCCGCCGCCTCCAGGCCGCGGTCGAGCTCTGGGTCGACGGCGACGAGGCACCCGAACTGCTGCCCCTGGGCGGCCGCCTCGACCTGTTCACCGAGTTCGCCGACTCCCCGGAGAACGCCATGCGTGTCACCGGCGAGCAACGTCGCTTCCTCGACCGGGCCGTGGCCCGTCGCGACCACATCGCCGAGCGCGGCAAACGACAGGCCCGTCGGATGCGGGCGATCACCGTCACCGCCTGCCTGTTCGCCGTCGTCGCCCTCGTCGCCGCGGTGCTGGCGGTGGTGGCGCGGTCGGAGGCGGTGTCCCAGCGCAACGCCGCCGAGAACAGCCGGCTCGACGCGACGTCGGCGCGGCTGGCGAACGTCGCCGACGAGCAGCGGCTGCGCAACCCCGCCCTCGCACTGCAGTTGGCGTTGGTCGCGTATCGGCTCAGCCCCACGATCGAGGCGCGCTCGGCCCTGCTCGACCTGACGTCGGGACCGATCCCCGCGCGGCGCGCCACGGCCGGCGGGGGTGTCGGGCTGGCGGTGTCACCCGACGGCACGTTCGTCGCGGCGGCGTCGTCGGATCACCGCGTGCGGTTGTTCCGACTCACCCCGACGGGTCTTTCGCCGTCGATCGCCACGGTCGGCGCGGCGAGCGACGATCAGCGTCTGCTGGGTGTCAAGTTCTCGCCCGACGGGTCGACGCTCTGGGCGGCCGGCACTGACGGACTCGCGGCATGGGACGTCCGAGACCCGGCCCGCCCCAGAGCGCTGTCCGACATCCCTCGCGTCACCACGTCGATCGTCGACCTCGCGCTCGACCCCACGGGTCGGATGCTCGCCCTCGCGCTCGACGGGCCGGGAATCCAGGTCTACCGACGGGACGCGTCGCACCGGTGGACGCCGCTCGCGACACCGCCGTCGTTCGCGGGCGCGGCGACCATGGTCGCGTTCAGCCGTGACGGGCGGATCCTCGCGAGCGCCAGCGCGTTGCAGCGGGTGGACATCAGCGCCGTCGACCTCGATGCGATCCGCCCCATCTCCGCCATCGCGTTGCCCGGGGCGAGCAACATCAGTGCCGACGACGCGGACTTCTCGCCCCGCACCGGTGAGCTGGCGCTCGCGCTGAAGAGTCGGGACATCAAGACCTATTCCATGACGGACCCGACACGCCCGGTGATGACCGCCGACTACACCGACTTCGGCAGCTACGTGAACGGAGTCGCCTACAGCGACGACGGCACCCACCTCGTCGGCTCCAGCAGCGACGACACCGCGCGCGTCTACGACCTCGTGAACCGGACACCGCCGCAGGCGTTGCGGGTCGGCAACACCGTCTCGCAGGCCGCGTTCGCGGGGAGCACGGTCGTGACATCGAGCGGGGACGGCGCCGTCGCGGTGTGGCCGTCCAGGCAGTACTCCGTGCAGGCCGGGCCGAAGAACACCTTCCAGTTCGCCTTCCAGTCCGACGGTCCGCGCTTCACGGTCAGCACCTCCGACGCCGACGGCGCGTTCTCGCAGTGGCGGATCGACCCGACCGCCGGCCTGCAACGCGCGGGTCCGAACGTGTCACCCCCCGCCGGAACGGGTTTCACGGCGTTGGACATGACGCGGGACGCGAGACTCGTCGCCGTCGGGACCGTCGACGGGCGGATGTACATCGCGGACGTCTCCGACCCCACCCGGGCGTCCGTGGTGTCACCGCCGGTCGACCTCACCCCCGGGAAACTCGTCGAGACCATGGGTGTCAGCGACGAGAGCGCGGTGGCGATCGGTGGCTCGACGCTGTCGACGCAGATGCCGGTCATCGACATCGCGGACCCGCGTGCGCCGCGACAGGTCGCCTCGCTCGACATGGGCGACGGGCTCGCGTGGGTGTCGATGGCGCCGGGCGGCCGTCGCGCGGTCGTCTCCACCGTGAACGGCTACGTCGTGGTGGTCGATCTGTCCTCGCCGTCGCGCCCCAGGATCCTGTCCCGCACGAAGCTGTTCGAGACGGGTGCTCTCGCGTCGCGGTTCTCTCCGGACGGCCGGCGGGTGGTGGTCAGCTCGGCGACGAGTCAGGTGAAGTTGGTGGACGTCTCGGATCCGGCGGCCCCGCGGGTGGTCTCCGATCTCGGCGGCCCGACGGGGGCGGTCTACGGGGCGACCTTTAGCCGCGACGGGACCAGGGTCGCGGCGGGTGGTGCCGACGGGCGACTGTGGGTCTGGGACGTCCGCGATCCGCGGCGTCCCACCGCGTCGGCGCGCCTGCAGGCGTTCCCGGGGCGCATCTACGACGTCCAGTTCGGGCCGGGAGACAAGCAGGTGCTCGCCACCGGTGCGGCCGGCGTGGTCGGGTCGTGGGACACCGACGTGACCGGCGTCGTGGACGCCGCGTGCCGCATCGACACCGACCCCATCTCCCGCGACGAGTGGGCCCTGTACGTCCCGGGGCTGCCGTACCAGCCCCCGTGTCGGTGAGATCGCCGCGACCCGTGTGACACCTACGATGTGCGGGACCGGCCGGGGGTGCAGCGGTCCCGGTCGAGAAGAGGTGAGGCGTGGGTTCGGACAGGCGGGATGCCCGTCGGGCGGTGCGCCGTGCGCGGCGCGAACTCGTCGCCGCCGAGGCCGACCTCCGACGCCTCGAGGGGGGCGCCCGCGCGCCGGGCGTACCGCGATGGACGATCGCGGCCCTCGTCGTCGTCCTGGCGGTGGCCGTCGCGGCCGGGATCGTCGTCGGGCGCCGAATGGCCACCACCGTGCCGAGCGACGCCGACGTGCTCGCCGCGGCGCGAACGCTGGCCACCCCGCTGCTCACCCCGGACTCGCGTGATCCCGACCGGGCAGGTCGCGTCCTCGACGACGCGACGGGGGAGTTCCGGGACGAGTTCGCCCAGTCGAGCGGTTCGTGGAGTGCCGTCGTCGCGCGGCTCGGGACGCAGACCACCGGTGACGTCGACGGCGTCGCGCTCGTCGGCCGTCGTGGCGACGGGGGGTCGGTCCTCGTGACGGCCGTGCTCGTCACCCGCCGCACCGACGCGGCCGTGCAGGAGGGCGATCCGCGCCGGCTGCGGCTCGTCGTCGACGTCGCCCGCGACGACGGGCGGCTCAAACTCGCGTCGGTCGGGTTGGTCCCGTGACGCCGATCCGACGTGTCGTGCAGATGTGGGTCGGCGGCGCGGGGCTGACGGTGGCCGTCGGCCTGGTCGCCCTCATGGCGATGGTGGTCGGCACGCCCGGCTGGTGGCTGTCCCTGCTGCTGACGTCGGTCGTCGCCGCCGTGGCACTCACTGTCGCGGTGCGCGTGGTGCGAGCTCCCGAGGCGGTCGTCGCCGTCGGCGCGGGCGTCGTGGTCCTCGCGGCCGCCGGCGGTCTCGTCGGCGTCGCCGCACATGAACGGTCCGACGCTCGGTCGGTCGACACGACGAGGGCGCAGGTCGGGCAGGTGGGCGCCGCGACCGTCTGTCGCGTGCTCGAGCGCGGGTCGCCCGAGCGCCAGGCAGCGGCGCTGGCCGCCGCGACCGGCGACCTCGCCGACAGGTTGCGTTCGGGCGCAGCCGTTCTCGGCGGTTCGGAGGGACGGGCAGATTGTCGTCCCCTCCAGACCGGGGTCACCACGGCGTCACCCGCCGCCGCCGGCGTGGTCGCGCTCGTCGAGGTGACCACCGACGGAGCGAGCGCCACGCGAGCGGTGACGGCCGAGCTCCGCCGCGTCGATGGGCGCTGGGCGGTCGCGACGTTGCAGGTGGTCCGATGAGCGCGGACGCGTCCACCGGCGCCGGGAAGGACTCCCGTCGGCTCGTCGTCGCGCGCGAGCGGGTCGTCGCGGCGCGGGCGGCGGTCGACGCCGCGACGGAGCGTCTCGAGGCAACCCGGGCTCATCCGTCCCGGGACGGACACCGGATCGCGGTGGCCGCGACGGGGATCGGCGTCACCGTGGCGATCGGCGCGGCGATCGCGAGTCCGATCCTGCACGCGCAGAGCGCATCCGGCCCGTCGGACGACGTCGTCCGCGCCGCGTCGACCGCGGTCGCCACGGTCCTCACCGCCGATCCCGCCCACCCCGACCGCTACCTCGCGGCTGCCCGCGCGGTGAGCGGTGGGGAGTACCGCCGGCGGGTCGACGCGGCCGGTCCGGCGATCGAGTCCGCGGTCGCGTCGCTCGGCGCCGCGGGCACCGGTCAGGTGGTGGCGGCCGGCGTCGTCGGTGGCCCCGTCTCGTCGTCCGGACCCGCCGACGTCCTCGTCGTCGCCGAGACGACCGCGCCGCAACTGGTCGGGGGGAACGTGGGGGATCGGCGGATCGTGCTGTCGGTGAGCATGATCCGCGAGGCGGGATCCTGGGTGATCGGACAGGTGGCGCTGCGATGAGGGCCGTGCGGATCGTGGTCGCGCTCGTCGCGCTCGCCGGTGTGGGTGCCGTCCTGTGGGTTCTCGGTGCCCCGGGCTGGTCGATCCCGCCGGCGGTGGCACTCGCGGTCGCGGTGGTCTGCCTGGCCGCCGTCGGTGTGCGGTCGTCGCGTCCGGTTCGCCTGGTCGACGGGGGGCTCGTCGGCGTCGCGGTGGGGACGGCCGTCGCGGCCATCGTCGTGGCTCTGGTCGTGCCGCGGTCCGGCGACGCCGACGACGCCACGCTGCGGGGGCGGACGGCGGAGGTGGTCACCGCCTATCTGACCATCGGGCCCGGGGCCGACAGCCCCGCCGCGGTCGCCGCGCGACTGCGCACCCTCACGCCACTTCTCACCGACCGCGCCCTGGCCGACCTCCGCAGCCAGGGTCCCGACGCCGCGCTCCCGGGTGCGGTGGCCACGTCCGCCACCCAACAGGCGGTGGTGCAGTCGGTGGGTGTGGCCGAGAAGAGTGGCGGCACCGCGCGGCTCCTCGTGTACGCCGCACTTCGAGCGACGATCCCGCGGGTGTCCCCGGACGCCGCGACATCGTCGATCGCCCGCTGGGCGGTCATGCGTAGAGTCGATGACACGTGGCGGCTCGCCGACATCTACCCGGTGGGTCCGGGCGGATGACGCGCCGGCGGCACGGTTCTCCGCACGACGAGCAGGAGGGTGGTCCGATGGGCGCTGGTGTGGTGATCGTGGGAGCGGGTCTGGGCGGTGTGCGACTCGCCGAGAACCTCCGTCAGGCCGGGTACTCCGATCCCGTCACCCTCGTCGGCAAGGAACCGCACCTCCCGTACGACCGCCCGCCACTGTCGAAGGCCGTCCTGCGCGGCGAGCGCGGACCCGTCGAACTGAAGTCGCGGGAGTGGTACGACGACAACCACATCGCGCTCCTGCTGGACACCGAGGTGACGTCGATCGACCTCGACGGTCACACCGTCTCCGTCGGGTCCGGCGAGACGCTCGCGTTCGAGTCGCTCGTGCTGGCCACCGGCCTCGACCCCCGCTTCCTCCCCGACGACGTCCTCGAGGGTCAGGAGGCGACCTCGGTCGCCGAGCTGGGCGGCGTGCACGTCGTCCGCACCGCCGACGACGTCTCGGCGCTGCGTGAGGAGCTGCGGGACGGTGTCCGGATCGTGGTGGTCGGCGCCGGTTTCATCGGGTGTGAGACCGCGGCCAGCCTGTCGACCCTCGGCGCGCAGGTGACGATCGTCGAGCCCGCCCCGTCCGTCCTGCACGCCGCGTTGGGGCGGGAGATCGGTGCGCGCGTCGAGAAGATGCACACCGACCGTGGCGTCACTGTGCGCACGGGTGTCGGGGTGACCGGTCTGACCGTGGGCGACGGCGCGGTGCGGGGCGTCGTCCTCGACGACGGCTCGACCCTCGACACCGATCTCATCGTGATCGGCATCGGTTCGATCCCGATCACCGAACTCGCGAAGTCGGTGGGTCTCACGCTCGCCGACAGGGCGGTCGGTGGAGGGATCTCCTGCGACAGCGGCGGTCGCACGTCGGTACCGGGTGTCTACGCCTTGGGCGACGTGGCCAACTGGGCCGACGAATCAGGTGAGTTCGGTCGCCGCGTGGAGCACTGGAACCACACCGTCGAGCAGGCGAAGGTCCTCGCCGACGTGATCGCCGGCACCGAGAAGGCCGCGACCGCGCCTGCGGTGCACTACTTCTGGACCGATCAGTTCGACGTCAAGATCCAGTGCCTGGGCACGCCGGCCGCCGATGACGACATCCACGTCGTCGACGAGGACGGCGAGAAGTTCCTCGCCTACTTCAGCCGCGACGGCAAGCTGACCGGGGTCGTCGGAGCCGGACGGGCCGGCGCGGTGATGAAGATGCGGAAGACCGTCGCCGACGCCCCGCCGATCGAGGAACTGCTGCAGAAGAACTGACACCACGCCGGGCGTGGATTACCCACAACTGTTGGGCACCAGGAATTTTCGAGTGGGCGCTCACCGACGTCGAGTGGGCGGTTGTCGACGTCGAATGGGCGGTTACCGACGTCGAGTGGGCGGAGGGCGCATGACGCGACGGGGCGTGCTGCGGGGATCCGACCCTGGCAGCGTCCGTTCGATCAACGTCGGACGTCCGACAGATGGTTGCCGACGCCCGACAAGCGGCTCCGGCCGCCCACTCGGCGTCCAGAACCGCCCAGTCGACGTCCGGAGCCGCCCACTCGACAGGCGGGGACGGGCTAGAACTCGATGGTGAGTTCGTCCGACGTCGGGCGGGCCTGGCAGCCGAGGATGTAGCCGTCGTCGATGTCCTCCTGGTCGAGGGCGCCGACGTTGTCCATCTGCACGGTGCCGTCGACGACCGTGCATGCGCAGGAACCGCATTCGCCCTCGCGGCACGAGTAGGGGACGTCGAGTCCGGCCGCCAGCATGATGTCGACGAGAGTCTTGGACCGGGGCCACGTCAGTTCGTGCACCGTGCCGTCGAGCTCGACGGACACGGTCGCGGCGTCGGCCGACTCCTCCTCGGACGGCGCCTCGAGATCGGGGTCGTCGAACGGGTCGCCGGACAGCGACGTGAACACCTCTGCGTGGACACGGTCGTGGGGGAAGCCGGCGTCGGCGAGCGCGGTGTGCACCGCGTCCATGAACGGCGCGGGGCCACACATGAACGCGCTGTGGCCGGAGAACGGGGCGACCAGCGCCCGCAGCGCCGGGGCCGAGGGCAGACCCTGCACGGACTCGAGCCAATGGATGACGGCGAGCCGGTCGGGGTTCTCGGCGGCGAGCGTGCGCAGCTCCGCCCGGAAGATGACGTCGCTCTCGGACCTGTTCGCGTACACCAGGACGATCGGGGCGCTGCCCTTCTCGAGCGCCGCCTTCAGGATCGACATGATGGGGGTGATGCCGCTGCCTGCCGCGAGCAGCAACAGCGGTGCGTCCAGATCGCCGGGGGTGAAGACCCCCGACGGGGGCAACACCTCGAGCTCCGTCCCCGCGGAGACGTTGTCGCAGAGCCAGTTCGAGCCGTACCCCTCTGCGGTGCGCTTGACGGTGACCTTCGGGCGGGTGTCGGTGAACGGCGACGAGGAGAGCGAGTAGCAGCGGGCGACGGAGCCGGTGCGGTCACTGGGGATACGGACGGTGAGGAACTGGCCCGGCCGGTAGGCGGTGAACTTGTCGGCGCCCTCACCGGGGACGTCGAAGACGATCGAGCGCGCGTCGGCGGTCTCCTCGATCACCTCGGCGACGGTGAGCACAGCACTGCGGACGCTGTGCGGCGTCAGGGACGTCATCATCACCCTCCGAAACGAGAACACGTTCTAGTTCATCTGCACGCTACCGCGGTGCGGCGTGGCGCCGCCAGATCCGGTCGACCCGGCGGATGGCCTAGAGGCCCCGATCGAGGATACGGCTGCCCTCGGTGAGCAGTCGGTCCAGGTCGGCGCGGTCGTCGGCCAGCCACTGCTCGTAGGCGGCGAGGGCGATGCCGAGGAGGAGCCAGGCCACGGTCTGAGGCCGATGGTCGCGGGGACGCTCGCCGGTCACGGCGGCGACGTGGTCGGCGACGACCTCCCGCCATCCGGCGTACATGAGCATCGAGTGCGCCTGCAGTGCCGGCACGGTCAGCAGCAGGGCCATCCGTCGCCGGTGAGCGGGCACTTCGGAGGGATCGAGGCGGTTGAAGGCCACGAGCGACGAGCGCAGGGACTCGGCGAGACCGACCGACGGCGGGATGTCGGCGAGGTGGCGGCGCATGCCCTCCAGATGGGTGTCGAACTCACCCCAGGCGATGGCGTTCTTGGAGGGGTAGTAGCGGAACAGGGTCCGTCGGGCGATCCCCGCGGCGGCGGCGATGTCGTCGACGCTCGTCTCGTCGAAGCCCTGCTCGGTGAACAGGTCGATGGCGATCGCGCTGATGCGGGCCCGTGTGGTGCTCGGACGTCTCCCAGGCGTCGTCATCCCGCTCGCTCACCGCCTGTCGACACGATTTTTGGAACACGTTCTCGTTTTCTCTGGCGTTCTGGCACCCGGTGCCACTATAGTCCGCTGTGACCCAGTTCACGTCACCTCACGGAGGTTCCCATGTCCGACGCGCACGTCACCGCCGGTACCGACGTCACCGAGACCGAACTCGTGGCCGAGAGCCTCGTCGAGGAGGTCTCGATCGACGGCATGTGCGGCGTGTACTGACCGTGGTCGACGCAACGCTCATCGATGCCGCGGCGTTCGATCCCGCCGGTGCGTGGGAGCTGGACCCGCGGGTCGCGGTGCGTCCGGAGCCGTTCGGCGCGTTGCTGTACCACTTCGGGACGCGGAAGCTGTCGTTCCTGAAGAACACGACGGTGGTCGAGGTGGTGCGGTCCCTGGCCGACCATCTGTCCGCGGACGCGGCGATCGCGTCCGCTGTTCCCGACCCGGCCGCGCATGCGCCCTACGTGCAGGCACTCTCGACCCTGGCGGCCTCGGCGATGATCCGACGCGTCGCCCCCGATCTCGCGGAGACGACATGACGAGCACGCTCGACCGACCGGCGACTGCGCCGGTGCCGCGTCTGGTGGACCAGTTCGAACGGGGACTGGACGCCCCGATCTGTCTGACCTGGGAGTTGACCTACGCCTGCAACCTGGCGTGCGTGCACTGCCTGTCGTCGTCGGGCAAGCGTGACCCGCGGGAGTTGTCCACCGAGCAGTGCAAGGCGGTGATCGGCGAGCTGCAGCGGATGCAGGTGTTCTACGTCAACATCGGCGGCGGCGAGCCGACGGTGCGGTCGGACTTCTGGGAGTTGGTCGACTACGCGACGGCCCACCAGGTCGGGGTGAAGTTCTCCACCAACGGATTACGGATCACCCCCGAGGTCGCCGCGCGGCTGGCGGCGTCGGACTACGTCGACGTGCAGATCTCGCTCGACGGCGCCACCGCGGAGGTCAACGACGCCGTCCGCGGTGCGGGCTCGTTCGACATGGCGGTGCGCGCTCTGCAGAACCTGTCCGACGCCGGCTTCCGCGACGCCAAGATCAGCGTCGTCGTCACCCGTCACAACGTGTCGCAGCTCGACGAGTTCCGCGAGCTCGCCGACCGTTTCGGCGCGACGCTGCGGATCACCCGCCTGCGTCCGTCGGGACGTGGTGCCGACGTGTGGGACGACCTGCACCCGCTGCCCGAACAGCAACGCGCCCTGTACGACTGGCTCGTGGCGCACGGTGACGGCGTCCTGACCGGTGACTCGTTCTTCCACCTGTCGGCGTTCGGCGACGGTTCGTCGGGTTCGGCGTTGCCGGGGCTGAACCTGTGCGGTGCGGGGCGCGTGGTGTGCCTCATCGACCCGGTGGGCGACGTCTACGCCTGCCCGTTCGCGATCCACGAGAACTTCCTCGCCGGCAACGTCCTCTCCGACGGCGGTTTTCGGACCGTCTGGCAGCACTCGGACCTGTTCCGTGAGTTGCGGGAACCGCAGAGCGCCGGGGCGTGCGCGTCGTGCAACCACTACGACTCCTGCCGGGGTGGGTGTATGGCGGCGAAGTTCTTCACCGGGCTGCCGCTCGACGGACCCGACCCCGAATGCGTGCAGGGACACGGGGAGTCGCTGCTCGCCGGTGACCGGAGCAAGCCCTCGGCGAACAAGGACCACTCGCGCGGGGTACCCCTGCAGCTCATGACCCGACCACCGTCGCGGGACTGCGACGAGAACCCGCTCGCGGGCTTCGCGCCCGCCTGACCCCGAATACGAAAGCAGTCGCCCACCCATGGCCAATCCCTGGTTCGAGACCGTCCTCGAGGCACAGCGACGTGCCCGCAAGCGCCTCCCGAAGTCGGTGTACTCCGCGCTCGTCGCCGGCAGTGAGAAGGGCATCACGCTCGCCGACAACGTCGAGGCGTTCGCCGAGATCGGGTTCGCCCCCCACGTCGTCGGCGCCCACGCCGACCGGGAACTGTCGACCACGATCATGGGCCAGGAGATCGCGCTGCCGGTGATCATCTCCCCGACTGGGGTGCAGGCGGTCGACAAGGACGGCGAGGTCGCCGTCGCCCGGGCGTCCGCGGCGCGGGGGACGGCCATGGGCCTGAGCAGCTTCGCGTCCAAGCCCGTCGAGGAGGTCGCCGCGGCCAACCCGAAGACGTTCTTCCAGATCTACTGGCTGAACTCGCGGGAGGAGATCCTCAGACGCGCCGAGCGTGCGCGCGCCGCCGGCGCGAAGGGCCTGATCGTCACCACCGACTGGTCGTTCTCCATGGGCCGAGACTGGGGGAGCCCCGCGATCCCGGAGAAGGTCGACCTCAAGGCCATGCTCAAGCTCGCGCCGGAGATCGCGATGCGCCCGCGGTACGCATGGTCGTGGTTCAACAAGGGCAAGCCGATCGTCCCTGACCTCACGGCACCGAACCTCGCCGACCCGGGCCAGATCGCGCCGACCTTCTTCGGCGCGTACGGGCAGTGGATGCAGACCGCGCCGCCGAGCTGGGAGGACCTGCAGTGGCTGCGCGAGCAGTGGGACGGCCCGTTCATGGTCAAGGGCATCACACGCCTCGACGACGCCAAGCGGGCCCGTGACATCGGCGCGTCGGCCCTGTCGGTGTCGAACCACGGTGGCAACAACCTCGACGGCACCCCGGCGACCATCCGCATGCTCGGACCCATCGCCGACGCCGTCGGCGGCGACATGGAAGTCCTCCTCGACGGCGGCATCCGCCGCGGCAGCGATGTCGTCAAGGCCCTCGCCCTGGGCGCCGACGCCGTCATGATCGGCCGTGCCTACCTGTGGGGTCTGGCCGCCAACGGCCAGGCCGGGGTGGAGAACGTCCTGGACATCCTCCGCGGCGGCATCGACTCCGCCCTGATGGGACTGGGCCGCAAGAGCATCCACGAACTGACCCGTGACGACCTGATCATCCCCGACGGCTTCGAGAAGCGGTTCGGCGAGACGACGGACGAGGAGCACTGAGCGACGTGCCAGGACGATTCGACGGCGCCGTCGTCTACATCACGGGGATCGCCCGCGGACAGGGCCGCAACCACGCCGTCCGCTTCGCGCAGGAGGGCGCGGCGGTCATCGGCATGGACATCGCGGGACCGATCGCGGACCACACCACCTACCCGGCGGCCACCCCCGACGACCTCGCCGAGACGATCCGGCTGGTCGAGGAGGCCGGGGGTCGGATCCTCGCGCGCCAGGGCGACACCCGCGACCTCGCGTTCCAGGAGCAGCTCGTCGCCGACGGCGTCGAGCGGTTCGGTCGACTCGACCACGTGGTCGCGAACGCGGGCGTCCTCACCTGGGGCCGCATCTGGGAGCTGACACCCGAGCAGTTCGACGACGTGATGGCCGTCAACGTCCGGGGCACGTGGAACACGTTGCGCGTCACCATCCCGGTGATGATCGAACACGGGATCCGGGGCAGCATCACCGTCGTCAGCTCCAGCGCCGGCCTGAAGGCCATGCCCTTCCAGGCGTCCTACTCCGCGTCGAAGTTCGCCATCCGCGGGATGGCGCAGTCGGCGGCGAAAGAGCTGGGGGAGCAGGGGATCCGGGTCAACACCATCCACCCCTACGCCGTGAACACCCCGATGGCGTTCGAGGACACGAAGGCCTCCGAGGTGTTCGCGATGGAGCGGTTCATGCCGAACTTCGTGCCCATCCTCGACAAGCCGTTCTTCTCGACGTGCGACGAGGTCACCGACATGGTGATGTTCCTCTGCTCGGACTCGGCCAGGACGATCACCGCGTCGGAGTTCTCGATGGACCAGGGGTCCGTGAAGGTCTGAGCCCGTGAGGGTGCAGCCCCGGGGCCGCGTCTCAGTCGGTCCACACCTGGGCGGCCGGCGTCGCCGTGCGGACCGGGCCCTGCGGGGTGTCGGGCACGGTCCGGGAGAACCGCGGTGCGACAGAGGCCTGCGTGACGCCGTCGATGTCGGCGATGGTGCCGCGCGCCGCGAGATGCGGGTGGTCCGGTGCCTCGGTGAAGTCCAACACCGGGGTGGTGCAGGCGTCGGTGCCGTCGAACACCGCGGCCCACTCGTCCCGGGTACGGCTCCCGAACGTCTCGGTGAACCGGGCCCGCAGCTCTGGCCAGCGGGCGATGTCGTTCTGGTCGGGCAGGTCTGCGTCGGACAGGCCGAGGCCCTCGATCAGCTGGGCGTAGAACTGCGGCTCGATGGCGCCGACCGCCATGTAACGACCGTCGGAGGTCTCGTACACCTCGTAGTACGGGGCGCCGGTGTCGAGGAGGTTGACGCCGCGCCGGTCCTGCCACAGCCCGGTCCCGCGGAACGCCCACATCATCTGGCCGAGGACGGATGCGCCGTCGACCATGGCCGCGTCGACGACCTGACCACGGCCCGAGATGCCCCTCTCGACGAGCGCCGCGAGCACGCCGACGACGAGGAACATCGACCCACCGCCGAAGTCCCCCACGAGGTTCAGGGGAGGGACGGGGCGCTCGTCGGCGCGGCCGATCGCGTGCAGCATGCCGGTGAGCGAGATGTAGTTGATGTCGTGGCCGGCACGGTCGGCCAGTGGGCCGTCCTGGCCCCATCCGGTCATGCGGCCGTAGACGAGTCGCGGATTGCGCTGCAGCAGCTCGTCGGGGCCGAGCCCCAACCGTTCCATCACCCCCGGCCGGAAACCTTCCACGATCACGTCGGCCCTCTCGACGAGTCGCAGCACCTCCTCGCGGTCCGCGGGCGACTTGAGGTCGGCCTCGACGACCGAGGACCGACCGCGCAGCAACTGGTCGGCGGCCCGGCCCTCCGCGGGCAGCGATCCCGCCCGCTGCACGCGGACGACGTCGGCGCCGAGATCGGCGAGCAGCATCGAGGCGTGGGGGCCGGGACCGATCCCCGCGAACTCGATGACGCGGATGCCGCCCAGTGGGCCGGGTCGCGTGGTCGTGGACCGTGCCGTCGTCTCGGGGGTACCGGTGTTCGGGGCGCTGCTCATGGGCCACCTCGTCGTCGCTCGTTCGCCTACAGACCGAGCACTCGCTCGCCTCGTCGAACAGCATCGCATGAGCCCTGGCGCGTTCGGGCGTCAGGGTGGGGGCCGCGCCTGCGGTCGGCTGTCGGACCGCGGTCGCGGAACGGTCAATTGCGTTCGTGGATCGGGTGTTCAGAATCCGTCGCGGTGACTAGCATGGCCAGGATGACCCGCCCCGGTGGGCTCGGTGCGCAGACCTGGCCCGAGCTGGACGACCGCCGGTGGACGGTCGTGGTCCCGCTCGGAGCGCTCGAGCAGCACGGGCCCCACCTCCCGCTCGACACCGACACCCGGATCGCGGAGACCGTCGCCCGTCGGGCGGTCGATCGTCTCGCGGCGGAGGGTCACGACGTGGTGCTGGCGCCGCCGCTCGCCTACGGCGCGAGCGGCGAACACGAGGGGTTCCCGGGCACGGTGTCGATCGGGCACGACGCGCTCCGGCTGCTTCTCGTCGAGTTCGGACGCAGTGTGTGCCGGTGGGCGTCGCGGCTGCTCGTCGTCAACGCGCACGGTGGCAACGCGCACACCGTCGTCGATGCGGTCGCCCTGCTCCGGTCGGAGGGGCGGGACGTGGCGTGGTGGGCATGTGTCGCCCCCGACGGCGACGCGCACGCAGGTCGGACGGAAACGGCCGTGCTGCTGTCGATCTCACCCGACGCGGTGGTCCGCGAACAGATCGCGGTGGGCGCCACCGCGCGCATCGGGGACCTCATGGGCACGCTCCGGACGGCCGGCGTGCGCGCCGTCAGTGCGAACGGCGTCCTGGGGGACGCCCGCTCCGCCGATCCCGAGGACGGTCGTCGCATCGTCGACGGGATGGTGGACCGACTCGTCGCGGGGGCGCGGCGCTGGTCGCCGGGCGATCGGGGGGTGCTCGCATGACCGACGAGGTGCCGACCGCTGCGCAGGACGGCCCGCCGACGACCCGACTCCCCGACGGGTTCCAGGTCCAGGTCGACTCGCGCGTCACCGTCTCCGCGGACGGGCGACACCTCGTCGGCGGGTCGCCGACGCGGCTGCTGTCGCTCGCGCCGCGGGCCGCCTCGATGATCGACTGCGACGGTCGGCTCGTGGTGTCCGACGAGGCGACGGCGACCGTCGCGCGACGGCTGCTCGACGCGGGCGTCGGCCACCCGCGGCCGATGTTCGGACCGTCCGTCGACGACGTCACGATCGTGATCCCCGTGCGCGACAACCAGTCCGGGATCGATCGACTGTTGGACGCGCTCGACGCGGCGCACGTGGTCGTCGTCGACGACGGTTCGCGCGTCCCGGTGGTGGCGCCCGGCGCGGCCGTCGTGCGCACCGAGGAGAGCGTGGGCCCCGGCGCGGCACGCAACCTCGGGGCCGCCCGCGCGCAGACGCCGTTCGTGGCCTTCGTCGACTCGGACGTCGTGCCCGAGAGTGCCTGGCTGTTCACGCTTCTCGCGCATTTCTCCGATCCTGCGGTGGCCGTGGTCGCGCCCCGGGTCGTCGCACTCTCCCACGACGGGGGCGTGACCGTGCGGTACGAGGCGCTCTGTTCGTCGCTCGACATGGGACGTCGGGAGGGTCCGGTGGTCCCCGGCACCCGACTGTCCTACGTGCCGAGCGCCGCGATCATCGTGCGACGCAGCGCATTCCCCGGATTCGACGAGCGCATGCAGGTCGCCGAGGACGTGGACCTGTGCTGGCGTCTCACCGCCGCGGGCTGGACCGTGCGCTACGACCCGATCGCCCGGGTCGCCCACGACCACCGGACCGCGCTCGGCGCAGCTCTGTCCCGGCGCCGCTTCTACGGGACGGGAGCGGCGCCGCTCTCGGACCGACACCCGGGGCATGCGGCCCCTGTCGTGGTGACGGTGCCGACGGCGATCGCCGCGCTCGCCGCACTCACCCGGTCTCGGTGGGGCGCCGGGGTGATCCTGGCGATGATCGCGGTGATCGCGGGCCGGGTGTACCGCCGGGTCGAGACCGTGCCGGACGCCGCGACCGTCGCCGCGCGTCTCACCGCCGAGGCGGTGGGGTTCGGCTTCCTCCAGATGGCCGCCGCGCTGTGCCGCCACTACTGGCCGGTCTCACTGCTGCTCGCGCTGCTCTCCGCACGCTTCCGCAGCGTGCTCGTGGCGGTCGCAGTGGTCGACGGTGTCGCGGAATGGGTTCGCGCGGAGATGCTCAACCCCGACCCGATCGAGCCGCTCGGGGTCACCCGGTTCCTGGTGCTGCGCCGCCTCGGCGACCTCGCCTACGGCACGGGCCTGTGGCAGGGAGTCGTGACGACGCGGACCACCACCGCCCTGCGGCCCACCATCGTGCGGGCGTCCGGCGCCTCCCGGCCGCGGTCGGTCGCGACGTCGGCCGCGCACTGACACCGCGGATCGTGACCGTCCGGAGGCGCGTCGTCGTCGTGGGGGCGGGCAGCGCCGGATGCGTCGTCGCCGACAGGGTCGGTCGATCCGGGGTCGACGACGTACTGGTGCTCGAGGCCGGGGGCGCCGCGCCGCCGGTGGATCTGGCGGTCCTCCCGCTCGCCGACCCGTCGCGGGTCCGGGTGCACCACGACCGCGACGGGACCGCCCTGCCGCGAGGCGCCGGGCTCGGCGGGTCGTCCGCCGTGAACGGTGGATACTTCCTGCGCGCCCACGCCTGCGATCTCGCCGGCTGGGCCCGGTCCACCTGGGATCCGCAGCTCGTCGAGGACGTGTACACCTCGCTCGACGGCGGCGACGCCGGCGGGGGAGCGATGGCCGTCCGTCGCGTCCCGGACGCGGAACTACGTCCCCGTGCGCGGGCGTTCGAGGCCGCGATGCGACGTGCCGGCCACGAGCACGTCGCGGGGGTGTGGCCCACCGCGGGCATCGTACGGGTGCGGCTGAACGCGACGGGTTCGCGACGGCGGACGGCGGCGGATGCGCTCCTGTCCGCCGCCGTCGCGCGCCCGAACGTCACGCTGCGCGTCCGCAGTCCTGTCGAGCGGATCGAGATCGACTCGGAGACAGTGCGATCGGTGATCCTTGTCGACGGGACGGCCATCCCGGCCGACGTGGTCGTGTTGTGCGCCGGCACGATCGGATCCGCCACGGTGGCCGCCCGGTCGGGTGTGGCGACCACCATGCCTCTCGCCGAACACCGTGAGGTGCTGGTCCGCAGTCGAGGTGTGTCCATCGGTCCGGGGCCGATCGGGCCGGTGCTGCAGAGCGTGGTCCACACCGACGACGGGTTCGAGATCCGCTGCTACGAACACGATTTCGCGGACCACGTCGACGGTGTACCGCGGTCCGGGCCGGCGATCGGGGTGGCGGCGATGCGGCCGGTCGGACCGGGGTCGATCACGATCGCGCCCGACGGCACGTCCGACATCGACCTCGGACGGCCGGACGCGGCGGGCACGGCCCGGATGCGAGCGCTCGCCGACGAGGTCGCCGCGATGCTCGACGGACCCGACTTCGCCGGGCTCGTCGTCCCGGGATCGACGACCGTCGACGACACGCTCAGCACCTCCCACCATGCCTGGGGGGCACTGCCACTGGGGAGCGCGGCCGACTGGGACGGCCGGGTCCGTGGCGTCGACGGGCTGTGGGTCGCCGACGCGGCTGGGCTGCCGACACCGCTCTCGAGCGGACCGCACGCGACGGTGATGATGGCGGCGTCGGTGATCGGCGAGCAGGTCGCCGCGGCGGGACTATCCTGACGGCCATGGCCTCCTTGGACGACCCGCAGATCCGTGCATTCCTCTCGGAGGGGACGAGGACCGGTCACCTCGGGTGGACCGCCTCCGACGGGCGGCCGGTCGCCGCCCCGGTGTGGTTCGTCCTCGACGGGGACCGCATCGCCTTCAACACCGGCGCTGCCACGGCGAAGGGGCGTGCGATCTCCCGGGATCCGCGGGTGGTGATGACCGTCGACCTGCCCGAGCCGCCGTATGCCTTCGTCCAGGTCCAGGGGATCGCCAGGATCGGTGAGGACATGGACGAGGTCCGTCGGATCGCCACCGAGACCGGCGGACGCTACATGGGTGCCGACCGCGCCGAGGAGTTCGGCGCGCGCAACGGTGTCCCCGGCGAGCTCGTCGTCTGGATCGAACCGACCAAGGTCATCGCCTCACTCGACGCGACCGCCTGAGCCCACCTCGACGGACCGCAGCGCGGCGCGGTGCTCGTCGAGCGATGCCCGGAGTGCACGAAGGTAGGCCGTCATGTCCGGGAGCACCCGGTCGTCGGCTGTGACGCACAGTCGGACGCGGCCGAGGCCCACGACAGCGCAATGGGAGAGGGCGGTCTCGTTCCCCAGGGGGGAGACCGCGAACCCGGACACCACGGGCACGCCCGCCACCGTCGCGACCGGCGTCGTGTTGACGATCGTCGAGACCACCGTGTTGACCGCCGTCGTGGCACCCGGCATGTGGCCTCGACGACGCGCCACGGCGCCCGAGATCCGGAGTGCCGAGGCGGGCGCGAGTTTCACAGCGTGCCAGAAGTGGCTCGTCACGACGGTCTCGGCTCGCTCGCGTTCGGCTCGTGAACTGCGGGCGATCGCCTCGACACGAGCGGTGACGTCGCCGACGTCGGAGTGGAGCGAGACCGTCAGCGGCAGGAAACGGTTGGCGGTACCCGGATCGGTCTCGTCGGACTCCCATCGTCTCGTGCTCATCGGCACCAGGCAGACCAGCGGCCGGTCGGGGCGCTCGTCGGCCTCGGACAGGAACCGGTGAACGGCACCGGCGACCACCGACAGCAGCGCGTCGTTCGCGGTCGCGCCCGCTGACAGTCCGGCGATGCGGGCGAGCACGTCCTCGTCGAACTCCACGTAGTCCGTCCACCGGCGACCGCGCAGACCGAGGTTGAACCGCGTGACGGGCGCACCGCGGCGGTCGTACACGGCACCGCGGGTCGACGATCGGCGGGCCCGACGGCGAGTCTCGACCACCGCGCGCACCAGCGCGACGACGAATGTCGCCCACCGTATCGGTGACCACAGGGCATCGCGCGTGACGATCCACCACCACGCGGTGTCCAGCGGCCCGATCGGGGTGGGTTCCGCAGGTCGGTCCGGTTCGTCGGCGAGGAGACGGTGCATCCGGCGCTCCCAGGCGATGCCGTCGAACGCCGCATGATGGAAGGACACGGCGAGCACCGTCGACGAGCCGGGGCGGGAGGGCATTCCGACCACGTCGGACAGCACGACGATCGACCACAGCGGACGGCGGGTGTCGAACGGTTTCTCGGCCTCGTCGGCGATCAGCTCCTGCGCCTGCCGCCACGTCATGCGCTCGGGTCGCACCCGGATGTGGTCTTCGATGTCGACACGGGGATCGACGACCCAGTAGGGCTCTCCGACGTCCGCCGGTGAGCGTCGGAGTACCGACGCGAACATGTCGTCGACCGAGAGTCGGCTGCAGAGCAGGTCCACGAAGGACCGGCCGTCCAGTCCGGTCGGGTCGCCGTCGTCTCGTGCCAGCACCCAGCACGAGATGACACGCGAGCTGATGAACCCGTCGACCAGGTAGACGTACCCCGCGTCGCGCGGCGTGAGTCGGCGCATCGGTCTCCTCCCCCCGGGGAATCGGGCGATGTGGCGTCCGTCGAATGCACGACGGCAAACTGCGCGTTCTCGGTAACACGGGCTTTTCGATCACCGATCCCTTTACCATTGACGCACGGATCCTCATGGTGTCACCCCACACGCACTGAACGAGCCGAACCGCGAGCGGCCGATGTCAGCGCAGAGAGGCAGCGATGACCCGCTTCCAGTCCCTCACCGAGACCCTCGGCAGCACCCCGCTGGTCGGCCTGCCGAGGTTGTCGCCGAAGTGGAACAACGACGCCTACGGACCATCGGTGCGTCTGTGGGCCAAGCTCGAGGGCAACAACCCGACGGGATCGGTGAAGGACCGGCCGGCGGCGAAGATGATCGAGTGCGCCGAGAAGTCGGGACGACTGCGTCCCGGTGCCACCATTCTGGAGGCGACCAGCGGTAACACGGGGATCGCCCTGGCCATGAATGCCCGGCTGCGGGGATATCGCCTGGTGTGCGTGATGCCCGAGAACTCCACTGCCGAGCGTCAGGCGATGCTGCGGATGTATGGGGCGACCGTGGTCCTGACCCCCGCCTCGGAGGGATCGAAGGGCGCCGTCGACGAAGCGCACCGCATGGCCGAGCGCGACCCCCACCTGGTGATGCTGGATCAGTACCGCAACCAGGCCAACGCGTTGGCCCATGCGGAGGGCACCGGGCCAGAACTGCTGCAGGACCTGCCGGAGATCACCCACTTCGTGGCCGGCCTGGGCACCACCGGGACGTTGAACGGCGTCAGCCGCTTCATGCGGCGGAACAAGCCAGGGGTGAAGATCATCGCCGCCGAACCCGTCGTCGGCGACAAGATCTGCGGCCTCCGGAATCTGGACGAGGGCTTCGTCCCCGAGCTGTACGACCCCGCGCTGCTCAGTGAGCGATTCCCCGTGCACGCGGAACGGTCGGCTGCGTTCGTACGCGCTCTGCTCGCGATGGAGGGCATATTCGCCGGAGCGAGCACCGGCGCGATCCTCGAGGCCGCGATGGGCGTGGGGGAACGCGAACTGGCCGCGCGACGTCGTGCGGACATCGCGTTGATCGTCCCTGACGGGGGCTGGAAGTACCTCTCGACAGGTGCCTACGAGGAGACGGACCGCGAGGTCGTGGCGCTGTCCGACGGGACCTGAGGTCTCACGCGGCGGCGGTCAGCGTGCCGCGGCGGCCCGCCGGTAGCCGCGGATGGCGGGGTAGGTGAAGACGAGCAGCGCGCCGATCGCCCAGGCGCACGTCTTCCACAGGCTCGACCCGAGGTCTCCACCGGTCGCCAACGCCCGCATGGCGTCGATGGCGCAGGTCATGGGTTGATTCGCGACGATCGGCCGCAGGATCTCCGGGTAGGCGCGGATCGGGGAGAACCCCGAGTTGAAGAACATGAACAAGCTCGACACAAGTGACACGATCGGGACCAGCGGCAATCGCGACGACGACAGGGCGAGCGCCAAGACCATCGTCGAGAACGCGGCGCCGAAGAGGAGCGCGACGGCGAAGATGCCGAGCGACGGCAGGAGACCCTGGTTGAAGCGGAACCCGATGATCGTGCCGAACGCCGTGAGGATGATGGTGCCCAACAGGATCCGCGCCAGCTCGGTGATGATCCTCGCCGAGAGGTCGGCACCTCTGTGTACGGGCAGCGCGTAGAGCCTCGTCAACAGCCCGGTCTTCCGCTCGCTCTGCAGGCGGACGCCGCCCGCCAGTGAGCCGAACATCGCGCCGACCAACACGACGAGCGGAACCGTGCCGAACGCCGAGTTCTGGCCGGTCGCGCGACCGATCGCGTCGCCGAGCACGACCTTGAACATGATCATGCTGAGCGCGGGGAAGAGCAGCGTCTGCAGCAGGGTCGTCCGGTCGCGGACCCACACCAGCAGCTGCCGACCCGTGAGGATCGCCGTGTGCTCGCGATAGGCACGCCAACCGGTTTCGCCGGTCTCGTGCGGACGCGGGAACACGGTGGCGAGGGCACGGACGTCCGCCGGAGCCCCGGTGGCTATGGGCACGCCCCGGGCGAGGAGCGCGGTGAGCCGCACCGTCGACGCGTCGTCCACGCCGGGCTCGGGGTACTCCGGATGGGGATGACGGGGGGTGCGTCCGGCTGCGTCGTCGGAGAGGACGGTCCATGTCCCGACCACCGAACGGATCGATCCGGTGCCGGGGAACATCACCTGTCGTCCGGTTCCCGGCTGACCCGGGGGAGGAGATGGCGTGGGAGCGCTCCGGGCCCGGGCGCCCGCGTGCGGGATGGCGACGGTCTCGGCCGCCGCGATCGCGTCCGGATCGGGTGGGGTCGGTCGCCACCAGTGGTCGGCGGATGTGTCCCGGCCCGACCGGTGGCGAGGGCGACGGGTCGGCCGGGACGAGTCGCCGTCGCCGGTCGTCGGCACGCCGGTGATCTCCCAGCTCACTTGCGGTACCCCCTGGCGAAGACGACGCCGAACCCGACGACCACCGCGACGAGGATCCCGAGGGCCCAGGCGCCGGGGGCGACGAACCGGTCGATCGGGACCGACCCGTTGTCGAACGCCCGCATCAACTCCGTGAACAGGGAGATCGGCTGGTTCCGTGCGAAGGGGCGGATCCACTCCGGGAACTGCGACTCCGGCACGAACCCGGTCGAGAGCATCCCGAGGATGAGCTGGGGGAGCGCCAACGCCTGGCTGGTGGCCTCCGGGTTGTTGGCGAGGATCCCGATCGCGTCCGCGCCCACCGCCAGCAGGATCCCCACCACCAGGGCCACGACCACGAACCCGAGGAAGTAAAACACGCCGTGTTCGGGACGCCACCCGATGACCAGTCCCGCGAGCAGCGCCCACGCGAGCGACACGAGCAGCAGCAGGGTGTTCGCCAGCATTCGCGCGATCATCGGGATCATCGGGTTGACCGGCATGCTGCGGAGCCGTTCGGTGATGCCCACCGACGCGTCCGTCGCGGCGCGCATCGCCGCCGAGGTCGCCACGAAGCCGACCGACTGCAAACAGATGACCGGCATGAGGAACTGCCCGTAGTGCACCCCGGGGATCGAGTCGAAGATGCTGCGCAGGGGCACGTAGAAGCAGATCGCCAGCATGATCGGCGCGAAGATCCCGAGGTAGAACTCACCCTGGCGGAACATGGACCGCAAGGACCGTGCGGTCAGGGCTGCGATCTGGCCCATGGGGCGGACGTCGGGACGGACCCCGTCGCCGACCATGAGCTGGGAAACCCGCTCCGACGACGGCGCGACCTCCGCGGTGCCCTGCCCCGAGCGGGTCATCGGGGAGCGGGACCGGGTGACGCGGGGATCTCCGCGGGCGACTCGGTCAACTTCAGGAACACGTCGTCGAGCGACGGCCGACGCAGTCCGACGTCGGTGAGTTCGACACCCGCTGCGTCGAGACGCCGGACGACCTCGACCAGGGTCGCCGTGCCGGTCCGTGCCGGGACGGTCAGTGCGGTCTGTGTGGCGTTGCGGCGGACACCGTCGGGGGCGAGGTCGGCGAGGAGATCCGCGATGCGGTCGAGATCGTCCGGATAGCTCGGCACGACCTCGCACACGGTCCCCGCGACGCGGTCCTTCAACTCGTCGGCCGTGCCCTCGGCGATGACGCGACCGGAGTCGATGACGACGATGTTGTCGCTGAGGAGATCCGCCTCCTCGAGATACTGCGTGGTCAGCAGCGTCGTGATGCCCATGTCCCTGAGCGAGGTGACGATGTTCCACACGTCCTGGCGGCTACGGGGATCCAAGCCGGTGGTGGGTTCGTCGAGGAATACGACCTCCGGGCGCACCACCAGTCCGCACGCGATGTCGATCCGCCGTCGCATGCCGCCGGAGAACGTCCCCACCCGACGCCCGGCGGCCTCCGTCAACGCGAACGCCTCGAGCAGTTCCTCCGAGCGGCGGCGCGCCGTCTTCTTGTCCAGGCCCATCAGCCGGCCGAAGAGGACGAGGTTCTCCCTCCCGGTCAGGGCCTCGTCGAGGGCGGCGAACTGGCCGGTGAGCATGATCGACTGACGGACACCTGCGCGCTGGGTCACGACGTCGTAGCCGGCGATCGTCGCCGAGCCGCCGTCGGGGACGAGGAGGGTGGCCAGCATGTTGACCGTGGTCGTCTTCCCGGCGCCGTTGGGGCCGAGGAGCCCGAGCACGGTGCCGGTCGGCACACGGAACGACACGCCGTCGACGGCGGTGAAGTCACCGAAGCGTTTGACGAGACCGTCGGCGACGACGGCGGGGGCCGTGGCGGACCGGTCGTCGCCGGCCGGCCGGCCCTTCGTCACTGACATTCGGTTCGACTTCCTGCTCGGATTCCCGCGCGCACGGATCGGTATAGCGAAGTCGCGATGGCGACTGTCACGACGAAGATAGCCGACCGCCCGGTCGTCGCACCGCAGGCTCGGGGGCTTGTAACGCTCTCGTGAAGCCCGTCGATATACGGATCGAGTCGACCGGGAATTCGTGATGACGTATTTCTGGTTGCGACATCTCGGATATCATTTCGCCCGTCCGAAGAAGTCGGTGATCGGCAGTCGAGACCACCGTTCGTGAGGGGCACACGAGCTGGAGGAGGGACCGTGGCGACCACGCTCCGGGCAGATGTCGACACCCCGCGTGGGAAGGGCGCAGCGCCCACCCTCGGCGATCTCGTCACCCGCGCGGCCGCGACGGCGCCCGAGGCGGTCGCCGTGACCCGTCCGGATGTGCGCGTCTCGTTCGGGCAGCTCGCCGGCGCGGCCCGTGCCGCGATGACGTCGATGGCGTCTTCGTCCTCGATCGACGACTCCACCCTCACCGTGGCGTTGATGATGACCGTCCCCGGGCTCGCCGCGTCGGGGCCGTCGGGGCTGGCGGCTACGCTGGCCTCTCTGCGCGCTTCGGCGGTCGTCGCCGCCGGCGCCTGACGAACGCACTCGCTGACGAGGAGGTCGACGCCATGAGCAACCCGTTCGACGACGAGAACGGCCGGTTCTTCGTGCTGGTCAACGATGAGAACCAGCATTCGCTGTGGCCGACGTTCGCCGACATCCCCGCCGGGTGGACGAAGGTGTTCGGCGAGGCCTCACGCCAGGAGTGCCTGGACTACGTGAACGAGCACTGGACGGATCTGCGACCCAAGAGCCTCATCGAGGCCATGGAGGCGGACGCAGGCCAATGATGGCACGCGTGACCTGCACGTTCAGGCCACGCCCAGATCACAGCAGTGACACGAATCACATGGGTGACGCCTGTGTTTCTTCTGTGAATGCGGTGTCAACCGCCTGGTCAGAGGCTCTTTTGTAGGAGTCCTCCAGTAGAAAGCGTTCCAACCTGTAACGGAACGTACACACCCTCGCGCCCTTGCTGCGGTTACTGTGTCCCCACACACCGTCGAAGTCGCACAGGTACAGGGGTGAGAGATGACTTCCACAGCAGTTCGGTCGGGGGGAACGGCCGCGTCGGACCAGTCGCTCGGGGCGAAGGCCTCGGACCTGGTCACTGCCGTCCGCCGAGTTGCTGCGGCCACGCCAGGCCGTGTGGTCACGCGGTACCACTACCGTGGTCTGACGTATCGCGAACTCGATGCCGCGCTCGACCTCATGGTCCCGGTCACCCGCGGTCAGCAGATGGACGACCGTGCGGCCGTCGTCGCGGCCGTGTTCGCCGCCATCCCGTCGTTGTCGGCTGAGCGGGATCCCGCCACGGTCGCCGCCGTGATCGACGGCACGTTCGCGCGGGTCCTGACCGACCTGGCCGAGCTCGACATCGCAGCCGACAGCTCGCCTCAGCGTGGCGTCGGCACCAGTGAGATCGACCTCCGCGGGATCGCCAGCCGTCTCGCCGGCGCCTGAGTCGGACCCCGCTGACGGCGGGGCCTGCACATACACCTCTCTCGACACCGAGGAAGCTCCCGGACGCCTCTCTCGCTCGTCGTGCTCATGTAATATCGACAGGCGTTTTGCCGATGTTTCATGACGGCATTGCGATTGCACAGTCTGTCCATACAAAGGGCAGGCGGGAGGAACTGGGCGTGTCACCACGCCCGCCGGTCCGTTCATGACACGATCGATGAGCACTGCTTCAGAACAGTGCATCGCTGGTTGTGCGTCAGCGGACCCTCGTTCGGGATGGGAGCACGAGAGACTTGGTAGTCGGAGGCTCCGACACACCGCAGGGTGACCCGACGTTCGACCTGTCCGCCGCCCAGCGAGGGATCTGGTTCGCACAGCAGGCGCTGGGGTCGATCCCGATCAATATCGCCGAGTACGTCGAACTCACCGGTCCGATCGACCGCGACGCGCTGACCGCGGCATGCAATCGGATCGGTCGTGAAGCGGGCTCGGGGTTCCTGCGCCTGGTCGACACCGGCGACGTCCCCCGGCAGTGGGTCGACGACGCGCGGGATGAGTCGATCGGGTTCCACGACGTCTCGGACGAGCCGGACCCGCGCGCGGCTGCGCTGGAGTGGATGCGCTCCGATTACAGCCGCCCGCTGGATGTGTTGTCGGATCGCCTGACGATCGCGGAGCTGTTCCGTCTCGGACCCGACCGCCATCTCTGGTATTGGCGCGCCCACCACATCGCCATGGACGGGTTCGGTGCGACGGCCATGTTGTCGCGCGCGTCGGAGATCTACCGGTCGCTCGTCGAGGGCCGGGAGCCGCCGCCGTGGAAGGGTGCGACCCTGCAAGAGGTCGTCGACAGCGAGAGGTCCTATCGGGCGTCGTCGCGGTTCGACAAGGACCGGGAGTACTGGGTCGAGCGCAACGAGGGACTGCCGGCGGCGCTGTCGCTGGCATCGCGACGCGAACCGCCGGGGGAGTACTCGCGCCTGGCGTCGGTGGAGCTGACGGGCCGTGTGGCCGACCTGGTCGACGAGGCCGCGGCAGAGGCCGCGGGCAGCCCGGCGCCGGCCGTGATCGCGGCGTTCTCGGTCTACCTGTCGCGGATGCTCGACGTCGAGGACGTCGTCCTGTCGCTGCCGGTCTCCGCGCGCAACACCGCCAAGCTGCGGTCGGCCGCGGGGATGGTGTCGAACATCGTCCCGTTGCGAGTGCAGGTGCCCGTCGACGCCCCCATCGCGACGGTCCTCACCGACACGCAGACCGCCCTGACCGGCGCTCTGCGGCGTCAGCTCTACCGCCACGAGGACATGCGGCGTGACCTCGGCCAGGGCACCGGCGAGCGCGGCCTGTTCGGTCCTTCGGTGAACCTGATGATGTTCCAGTCCGAGCTGGATCTCGGCACGGCGACCGGCGCCGTTCATGTGCTGACGACCGGTCCGGTGGAGGACCTGGCCGTCAACATCTACCCCGGGGCCGCCGGCCATCGCCTGCGCATCGATCTCGAGGCGAACCCGCGGCTGTACGACGACGCCGATCTGGCCGAGCACCTCGACCGTTTCGTCGGTCTGCTCGAGGCCTTCCTCGGTGCTGATCGCGAGGCGCCGGTCGGGACGGTGTCGCTCGGCTCGGCCGAGGAGATCGACACCGTCGTCCGTCGCTGGAACGCCACCGCACACGACGTCCCCGAGGCGGTTCTGCCCGCCCTCCGGCAGGCCCGGGCGGCGGCTGTGCCCGACGCGCCCGCCCTCGTCGTCGGCGACGTCGAGCTGAGCCAGGCCGATTTCGGCGCCCGCGTCGCCCGACTGGCCCGTCACCTGATCGGGCTGGGCGTCGGCCCCGACACCCACGTCGCGGTCGCGATCCGTCGGTCCGTCGAGATGATGGTCGCGATCCACGCCGTGGTCGACGCCGGAGGCGCCTACGTCCCGATCGACCTCGACAGTCCCGCGGACCGCGTCGCGGCGATCCTCGACGGGGCCCGCCCGGTCGCGGTGCTCACCGCGTCGGCCGACGGGTTCGTCCTCCCCGATGATCTCGATCCCGCGCCGACCGTCCTCGTCGTCGACGAGCTCGACCTGACCGGTGTCTCCGACGCTCCCGTCACCGACACCGACCGTCGCGCACCGCTTCGACCGGACCACACCGCCTACGTCATCTACACCTCCGGCTCCACGGGGAAGCCCAAGGGTGTCGCCGTCGCCCACCGCGCGATCGTCAACCGGCTGGCGTGGATGCAGGGCGAGTACCCACTCGACGAGTCGGACGCGGTGCTGCAGAAGACGCCGATCACGTTCGACGTGTCGGTGTGGGAGTTGTTCTGGCCGTTGCATGTCGGGGCGCGGTTGGTGGTCGCCGCCCCGGATGGACACCGCGATCCCGAATACTTGGCGCGTCTGATCGCCGACCGCGAGGTCACTACGATCCACTTCGTCCCGTCGATGCTGGCACTGTTCGTCGAGTCGGCGCCGGCGGCGTCGTTGTCGTCGCTGCGGCGGGTCTTCGCCAGCGGCGAGGCCCTCACGCCGTCTGTGGCGTCCCGGTTGGCGGAGATCACCGACGCGGGGTTGCACAACCTGTACGGCCCGACCGAGGCCGCGGTCGACGTCACGTACCACCCGTTCGACACCGCGTCCGACACAGACGCCGTGCCGATCGGTCGTCCGGTGTGGAACACCGCGGTCCACGTGCTCGATCGCCAGCTGCGTCCGACGGTCGTGGGCGCGGTCGGGGAGCTGTACCTCGGTGGCGTGCAGCTGGCACGTGCCTACGTCCGCGACGGTGGTCAGACGTCGGGTCGGTTCGTGGCGGCACCGTTCGGTGCGCCGGGCGAGCGGATGTACCGGACCGGTGACCTCGTGCGCTGGACGCGCGACGGCGAGCTGGAGTACGTGGGACGCAGCGACTTCCAGGTGAAGGTGCGTGGTCTGCGTATCGAACTGGGTGAGATCGAGGCGGCGGTGCTGTCGGATCCGGCGGTGCGCGAGACCGTCGTGACGGTGCACGGGAGTGCGCAGGGTCAGCGACTGGTCGCCTACGTCGTCGCAGCGTCGGGTCGGGCCGTGGACACGGCCTCGGTGGTGGCGAATGTGCGGGCTCGTGTGCCGGGCTACATGGTCCCCGACGCGGTCGTCGTGTTGGACGCGATGCCGCTGGGCGCCAGCGGCAAGGTCGACCGAAAACTGCTTCCGGCACCGGACTTCTCGGCCCACGCCGCACCTTTCCGCGCGCCGGTCACCGAGACCGAGAAGACGCTGGTCGGTGTCGTCGAGGACCTCCTCGGGCGCGACGGTGTCGGGCTCGACGACTCGTTCTTCGGGCTCGGTGGCGACAGCATCATGTCGATCCAGCTCGTCAGTCGCGCGCGAGCGATGGGGTTGCGGTTCACCTCCCGGCAGGTGTTCGAGCACAGGACGATCGGCGAACTGGCAGCTGCGGTGCAGTCCGAGGTCGCGGTGGCCGAGGAGCTGCCGGGCGGCGCGGTCGGCGATGTGGACCCCACGCCGATCCTGCTGCGCCTCGCCGAGGACCCGGCCGCGGTCGGTCCCGTGTCGCAGTCGATCGAGGTGACTGCGCCCGACGACCTCGACCCTGACGCACTCGCTGCAGCCCTGCGGACCGTCGCCGATCGCCACGATGTCCTGCGTTCCCGCCTCACCGTCGACGACGGTGGTGCGCTGCACCACGTCGTCGACGCGCCCGGTGCGGGGGAGATCGCACTGACCGACGTGCCGGTCGCGGCCGAGCCCGACTCGCCGGCGTGGGTCGACGCGGTGGACGCCGCGGTGCAGCGGGCGACCGACGCCCTCGACCCCGCGTCGGGACGGATCGGGTCGATCCTGCTGCTGCGCACGGGTTCCGGCGTCGACGCCCCCGTGGCCCGACTGGTGATCGTCCTGCACCACCTCGTCGTCGACGGTGTCTCCTGGCGGATCCTGTTGCCGGACCTCGCCATCGCCTACGCGCAGCACGCCGGGGGCGCCGCGTCGGTCGAGCTCCCCGCGGTCGGCACGTCGATGCGGCGGTGGGCACGCGGGCTCACGGAGTTGGCCGGGTCGGTCGGAGTACGGGGTGAGCTCGATCTGTGGCGCGGGATCGTCTCCGACGGCGACGGTCTCGGTCTGACTGTCGATCCGGTGCGTGACACGGTGGCCACGCTGCGTCGGCAGGAACTGAGGCTCTCGCCGGAGCTCACCGAGACGTTGCTGACGCGTATCCCGCAGGCGTTCCACGGAGGCGTCAACGATGGGCTCCTCGCGGCGCTCGCGCTGGCGGTGGCCCGCTGGCGTGGCGGGGACGTCTCTGCCGCCGGATCGCGGATCGTCGTCGAACTCGAGGGCCACGGGCGCGAGGAGGAGTTGCTCCCCGGCTCCGACCTGTCGCGCACGGTCGGGTGGTTCACCACCGCCTACCCGGTGGCGCTCGACGTCTCCGGCGTCGACCTCGACGCGGCGATGTCGGGTGGGTCGGCTGCAGGCGACGCCGTCAAGGCGGTCAAGGAGCAGGTGGCCGGCATCCCGCGCCGCGGTGTGGGTTTCGGCTTGCTGCGACATCTCGACGTGCAGGGGCGTGAGGCCCTGGGTTCGGCGGCGGTGCCGTCGATCGGGTTCAACTACCTCGGTCGCCTCGTCGGCGGCGAGACCGGCGGGCCGTGGGTGCCCGCCGGCGACGCCGCACTGCGGGGGACGCGTGGCGCGGACGTCGCGGTGCGTCATGCGATCGACATCAACGCCACCGTCGTCGACACCCCGGAGGGTCCACGGCTCTCGGCGACCGTCGACCATCCGGCCGGTGCGGTGTCGGGCGAATCCGTCGACCGCCTCGTGGACCTGTGGCAGCAGGCACTGGAAAGCGTTGCCCGGCATGCATCGTCGCCCGATGCCGGTGGGTACACCCCGTCGGATCTCGACCTGGTGCACGTCACGCAGACCGACATCGACCGTCTCGAGGCGACGTTCGTCCCGCTGGTCGACGTGTGGCCGCTGACACCGTTGCAGACCGGCCTGCTCTTCCATGCCGAGCTGTCGGTCGGGTCTGTCGACCTGTACACCGCGCAGCTCGTCCTCGACGTCACCGGCGTCGACCCCGACCGCATGCAGCGTGCGGCCCAGGCCCTCGTCGAGCGGCACCCGACGCTGCGCACGGCGTTCGTCACCGCGGCCGACGGAACACCGCTGCAGGTCGTGACCTCGGAGGTCACCGTCCCGTTCACGGTGCACGACGTCTCGGGCGCAGCCGACCCGGACGAGGCGCTGGCCTCGATCGCACGCACCGAACGCGTCACCCCGTTCGCCATGGCCGAACCGCCGCTGCTGCGTTTCGCTCTCGTCGCACTCGGTGACGACCGGTGGCGCCTGCTGTCGACGAACCACCACATCCTGCTCGACGGCTGGTCGTTGCCGGTGTTCGCCGCCGACCTCTTCGCCCTCTACGCCGCCGACGGAACGCAGGCGCTCACACCGCCCCCGTCGTACCGGACCTACCTGTCGTGGCTGGCCGGCCGCGATCACGGTGCCTCGGTCGCGGCGTGGGAGTCGGCGATGGCAGGACTCGACGAGCCGACCCTGGTCGCCGGAGAGGCATCCGCCGCCGGCGACGGGGTCTCCGAGCAGGTAGAGGTCACCGTCGACGACGACCTCCTCGAGGGACTGCAGGCCTGCGCACGGTCGGCGGGCATCACCTTCAACACGGTGTTGCAGGTGGCGTGGGCGTTGGTGCTCTCGCGCCTGACGGGCCGTTCGGACGTGGTGTTCGGGACGACGGTGTCGGGTCGTCCGCCGGAGGTGTCCGGTGTGGAGTCGATGGTGGGCCTGTTCATCAACACGCTGCCGGTCCGGGTGACCATGCACGACGGCGACGACGTCGATGCGGTTCTCAAGCGGGTCGCCGACGAGCAGGCGGATCTGCTCGATCACCACTCGGTCGGTCTGGCCGACATCACCGCCGCGACCGGTCTGGACGTGCTGTTCGACACGATGATGGTCTACGAGTCGTATCCGTTGGATCGGGATGCGCTGTCGCAGGAGACATCTGTGGCCGGCGCGACGGTCACCGACGCCGATGTCGTCGACGCGACGCACTACCCGCTGACGGTGATCGCGCTGACCGACCCGTCGCTGCGGCTGTCGGTGAAGTACCTGCCGTCGATGGTCCCGCAGGAGCGGGCGCGCGCGGTGCTCGACATGATGGTCCGCGTTCTCGCCCGCATCGCCGACGCGCCCCGCGCACGGATCGTCGACGTCGATGTCCTGTCGGATGTCGACCGTGAGGAACTGCTGTCGCGCAGTGGTCTCGGCGACGTCCCGCAGGCGCGACCCCTGGCCGACCTGCTGGCCGACGCTGCTCGGATGGGTGCGGGTCGGGTGGCGGTCGAGTCGCCGCAGGGGTCCATCACCTACGACGACCTCGACGCCCGCTCCACCGCACTGGCCCGTGTGTTGATCGCTCGCGGCATCGGGCCGGAGCAGATGGTGGCGATCGGGATCGGCCGGTCGGTGGAGTTCATGGTCGCGCTGTGGGCGGTGGCCAAGACCGGTGCCGCGTATCTGCCGGTCGACATGCGGTACCCGATCGAGCGGATCGAGCACATGCTCACCGATTCCGGTGCGGTGTACGGCATCTCGACGTCGCGGTGGGCCGACGTGCGTCCGGACACGGTTCAGTGGCTGGATCTCGACGACCCGGCCACCGCAGATGTCCTCGCGCGAGAGTCGGTCGACCCGATCACGGACGCCGATCGGGTGGCGCCGGTGCGGGTGTCGAATCTGGCGTACATGATCTACACGTCGGGCACGACGGGTGTGCCGAAGGGTGTGGCGGTCACCCATGGTGGGTTGGCGGCGTTGACGGCCGAGCAGTCCGACCGTTTCGTCCTCGGACCGGACTCGCGGACACTGCATTTCGCGTCACCCAGTTTCGACGCGTCGGTGTTGGAGTTGTTGCTGGCGTTGGCGCACGGCTCGACGATGGTCATCGCACCGACCGAGGTCTACGGCGGCGACGATCTCCACGACGTGCTGGCGCAGTTCCGCGTGACCCACGGCTTCGTCACGCCGGCGGCGTTGGCGTCGGTCGACCCGGCAGGTCTCGAGCACCTCGAGTCCGTCGTGGTGGGTGGTGAGGCGTGCCCGCCGGAACTGGTGGCGCGCTGGGGCGTCGACCGCCGCATGTTCAACGGGTACGGGCCGACGGAGGCCACGTGTTTCGCCGACATCGCCGGCCCGATGGTGCCGGGGGAGCCGATCACGATCGGTCGTCCGGTGCGCGGGTTGACGTCGATGATCCTGGACCGTCGCCTGCAGCCGGTGCCGCCGGGCGTCGACGGTGAGCTCTACCTCAGTGGTCCCGCGCTCGCCCGCGGGTACCACGCCCGGCCCGGCCTCAGTGCCGACCGTTTCGTGGCGAACCCCCACGGGGTCGACGGTTCCCGCATGTACCGCACCGGTGACGTCGTCCGGTGGGTGCGGGTCGGTGAGGCCTGGGAGGTCTTCTACGTCGGGCGCAGCGACTTCCAGGTGAAGGTGCGCGGGTTCCGGATCGAGCTCGGCGAGGTCGACGCCGCCGTCGCATCGCACCCGGACGTGGCGTTCGTGACGACCATCGGCTCACCGATGCCCGCGGGGACCACCGCCCTCGTCTCCTACGTCGTGCCGGTTCCCGGTGCCACGGTCGACCCTGCGGCGATCCGCGAGCACGTCGGACGCACGCTGCCGTCGCACATGGTGCCGTCGCTGGTCATCGGCCTCGACGAGATCCCGTTGACCCGGACCGGGAAACTCGACCGTGCGGCGCTGCCGACCCCCGACCCCGCGCAACTGGCCGGAACCGGCGAGGCCGTGGCGCCACGGACGGCGGTGGAGTCGCAGCTCGCCGAGATCCTCGCCGACGTCCTCGGACTGCCCGAGATCGGTGTCACCGACTCGTTCTTCGACCTCGGCGGCAACTCGCTCGTGGCCACCCGCGCCGCGGCACGACTCTCGACGGCGCTGGGACGCCGCGTCGCCGTGCGCGAGATCTTCGACAACCCGACCGTCGAGGCGCTGGCCCGGGCGACCGACACCGCAGGGGAGCCGACCTCCGACGGCCCGGCGCTCGTCGCGGGTCGGGCCGGGGACCGACCGGTGCTCTCACTGGCCCAGCAGGCCATGTGGTTGGTGAACCGGCTCGACCCGTCCTCGCCCGCCTACAACGTGGTGCTGCCGCTGCGTCTTCGTGGCGAGCTCGACATCACCGCGTTGACCGCGGCGTTGCGCGACGTGATGGGACGTCAGCAGTCGCTGCGGACCGTCTTCCCCGACTCGCCGGACGGGCCCTGGCAGCAGGTGGTCTCCGTGGACGACGCGGCGGTCGCGCTCGACCTCGTCGACGTCGTGGCCGACGACCAGCTCGACGCCGCGGTGCGGTTCGCCGGCGACGGCTTCGACGTCACGGCCGCGGTCCCGCTGCGCGCCCGACTGTTCCGCGACGGGACCGACCACCTGCTGGTGGTCGTGATGCACCACATCCTCACCGACGGCGCGTCGCTCGCGCCGCTGGCACGCGACCTCGTGACCGCCTACCTCGCGCGCGCCGCCGGTACGGAGCCGCAGTTCACCGCGCTGCCCGTGCAGTACGTCGACTTCGCCCGCTGGCAGCGGGACACGCTCGGCTCCCTCGACGACCCGACATCGCCGGTCTCCCGGCACCTGACCTGGTGGCGCGAGACCCTCGCGGGTGCACCGGATGCCATCGAGCTCCCCCTCGACCGCCCCCGGCCGACACAGCGGACGACCGAGCCCGGCATCGTGCCGGTGCGCCTCGGCCCCGACGTGGTGGAGGGCCTCGACGCGCTCGCGCACCGCACCTCGACGTCGATGTTCATGGTGGTCCACGCGATCCTCGCGTCGCTGCTCGCGCGGTTGTCGGCGGCCGAGGACATCGTCGTCGGGACGCCGGTCGTCGGGCGCGGTCATCCCGACCTCGACGACCTGGTCGGCATGTTCGTCAACTCCGTGGCGCTCCGCACTCCCGTGGATCCGGGCGAGTCGTTCGAGGGTCTCCTCGACCGCGTCCGTGACATCGACCTCGCGGCGTTCGCGCACGACCACGTCCCGTTCGAGAACGTGGTCGGCGCCGTCGTCCCGCGGCGCGCCACGTCGCACTCACCGATCTACCAGGTCCAGTTGTCCTACCAGAACAACGAACCCGCGTCGGTGTCGTTGCCGGGTCTCGAGGTCTCCGTCGCGGCCGACGACACGATCCTGGGCGCCAAGTTCGACCTGACGCTCGTGATCGGGGAGAAGTCCGACCCCGACGGGACACGCACCCTCACAGGCCATCTCAACTTCCCGGTCGACGTGTTCGACACCGCATCGGTGCAGAACATCGCGGAGCGGCTCGTGGCCGTGGCCGCGGCGGTCGCCGCCGACCCCGGCGTGGCCGTCGGGGACATCGACATCCTCCTCGAGTCCGAACGTCTCGACGCCGCACCGGATGTCGCGCTGACGCCCGCGGCCGCCCCGACCGCGGACGACCTGCCCGCCATGCTGGCCGCGGCCGTCGACGTCGCCGCCGACGACGCCGTGCTCGACCGCGACGGTTCACGGGTCACGTTCGGCGAGCTGCACGAACGGTTCGAGCAGCTGTACGGCCCGATGTCGCAGCGCGGCATGGACGCCGAGGCGATCGCCTCCATCGCACTGACCGGTCTCGCGCCCCTCGTGGCCGCCGCGCCGGAGGGCTTCACCGCCGTCCTCGACGACGTGATCGCGCGCACCGCCGCCGCGGTCTCCGGTGTCGACCTGTCCGCGTACGCCCGCGCCACGGGGGCGGACACCCCTACGGCCGCCCCGACCTCCTCCTCCGACGAGCCGTGGACCGGGACCCCGTTGTCGGCGTGGGCCGACCGCGTCGCCGAGGACCCCACCGCCCTCGCCGTGCGCGGCCCCGAGGGTGAGTTGACCCGCGGTGAGCTCGACTCGGCCGCCAGTCGCCTCGCGCGCGAGCTGATCGCCCACGGCGTCGGCGCGGACGACGTCGTCGGTGTGCTCACCCCGCGGTCGGTGAACTGGGTGGTGGCACTGCTCGCGTCGTGGAAGGCCGGTGCGTCGTACCTGCCGCTCGACCCGCATGCACCCGCGGAGCGCGCGCTGTCCGTGCTCGCGGACACCGGGTCGCGCGTCGTGGTGTCCACGGCGTCGGAGACCGAGGACGGGTACCGCGCCGGGCTGGCCGACGCCGGGATCACGCTGATCCCGCTCGGTGACCCCGACACCGACCGACGACTGCAGGCGCACGACGACGGTCCGCTGCCGGACCGGTGGACCGAACCGGGCGCGCTGGACCGCCTCGCCTACGTCATCACGACGTCGGGCTCGACGGGCAAGCCGAAGCCCACACTCGTCAACGCGCGCGGCATCTTCAACATGTACGCGTGGTACCGGTCGGCGATCGTCCTGCGCCGCGGCGCAGGTGTGCTCATCGCGCAGTCGCCCCGCTTCGACTCCACGCAGAAGAACATCTGGAACACGTTGGCCTACGGGTGTTTCATCCGCGTCGTCTCCGAGGGGTTCGACCCCGAGGAGGTCGTCGCGGTGCTGCGCGACGAGGACATCTCGCTGCTCAACCTCGCGCCCAGCGCCTACGAACTGCTCGTCGAGATGGACCCGGACGCGACCATCGCGTCCATCGACACCGCGGTCGCCGGCGGCGAGTACAGCCTCCCGGCCGTGTACCGGACCATGCTCGGCACGAAGACCCGTCTGCTGTGCACCTACGGCCCGACCGAGACCGCCGCCACCTCGTCGGCGATCGCCTACGACCTCGAGGCCTACGACCCACCGCCACCCGGCGAGGTGCGGGACATCGGTCCCATCCCGATGGGACCCACCATCCCGAACGTGCGCCACGTCGTCCTCGACAATCGCCTCCGGCCCGTGCCGGTGGGCGTCGTCGGCGAGCTGTACATCGCCGGCGTCGCGCCCGCCCGCGGCTACGGCGGCATGTTCGGTCTCACCGCGGCCCGGTTCGTCGCCGACCCGTGGGGACCGCCGGGCGCCCGCATGTACCGCTCGGGTGACCTCGTCCGTCGCCTGCCCGGCGGTGACACCCAGTTCATCGGCCGTTCCGACTTCCAGGTGAAGGTCCGCGGTCTGCGCATCGAACTCGGCGAGATCGAGAGCGCACTCACCGACATCGACGGCATCCGACAGTCGCTGGTCGTCGCGCACGGCGAGGCGTCCCGTGCGCGTCTGGCGGCCTACGTGGTCGGCGACAACGGTCGTGACTCCGTCGCGGTCGACGACGTCCGCAGGCATCTGGCGGCCCGTCTACCGGACTACATGGTCCCCGAGGCGATCATGGTCCTCGACGCGTTCCCGCTGAGCGTGTCGGGCAAGACCGACCGGAAAGCGTTGCCCGAGCCCGATTTCGGTGCCGCGGACGACGCGATCGCGCACGTAGCACCCCGCACCCCGCTGGAGGAGGTCGTCGCCGGCCTGTTCGCCGACGCCGTCGACGCCGAGCGCGTCGGCGTCACCACGTCGTTCTTCGAACTCGGCGGCAACTCGCTCAGCGCGGTGCGTCTGGCGTCGCGCCTCTCCGAGACCCTCGGCGTCCCGATCCGTCTGCGCACGCTGTTCGAGGAACCGACCGTCGAGCAGATCGCCCGCCTCGTCGAGCGGTCCCGCGGCGGTCGGACCGCCGAGGGTGGAGACGCCGACCCCGCGGCGGACGACACCGCCCCCGTGCGATTCCCGGGACCCGCCCTCGACCGACCGGACCGGATCCCGCTGTCGCTGGCGCAGCAACGGCTGTGGTTCATCAACAGCTACGACACCGACTCGGGCGCCTACAACATCCCGATGACGCTCCTGCTGACCGGCGACCTCGACATCGACGCGCTCAGCGCGGCCCTCGTCGATCTGGTCGACCGGCAGCAGACGCTGCGCACGATCTATCCCGGCGGGCCGCAGGGTCCACACCAGGTCGTCGTCCCCACGATCGACGCCCTCCCGCCCGTCCGGGTCGACGACGTCCGCGCCGACGAGGTGTGGGAACGCCTGCGCGAGTTCGCGACCCCCGGCTTCGACGTGGCGACCACCGTCCCGATCCGCACCGCGCTGTGGCGGATGGCCGACGACGGCGACGGGTCGGGCCCCCTACGCCACCTCCTCGTGTTCGTGGTGCACCACATCGCGTCCGACGGCCTCTCGATGCGTCCGTTGATGACCGACCTGCTGACCGCCTACCAGGCGCGGCTGCACGGGGGCTCGCCGCAATGGACCCCGCTGTCGGCGCAGTACGTCGACTTCGCGATCTGGCAGTCGGAGACCTTCGGCGACGCCGCCGCGGACGACTCGCCGGCCCGCCGTCAGCTCGAGTTCTGGCGCCGCACGCTGGCCGGATCGCCCGAGCTGATCGGACTGGCCACCGACCGCCCACGTGCCGGCTCCCGGTCCGGGGTGGGAGCGACGCACCCGTTCTTCATCCCGCCGGAGCTGCACGCGCGCCTCGTCGCGCTGTCCAACGCCACCGGCGTCTCGCGGTTCATGTTGCTGCACACGGCCCTCGCGGTGCTGCTGGCCCGGCTGAGCAACGAGACCGACATCGTCATCGGGTCGCCCATCGACGGTCGTGGCAGCGAACAGCTCGACGGCATCGTCGGGATGTTCGTGAACACGCTGGCGCTGCGCACGGAGATCGGGGAGGGCGCGACCGTCCGCGAGCTCCTCACCGACATCCGTCGTCGAGACCTCGAGGCGTTCGCGCACAGCGACGTGCCCTTCGAGCAGGTCGTCGACGCCATCGCCCCCACCCGGACCTCATTGCACACACCGCTGTTCCAGGTGGTGCTCAGCGTCAACGGCTCGAACCGCATGTCCGTCGACCTCGACGGCCTCACCGTCGACCCCGGTGCGATCGACACCAACTACAGCAAGTTCGACCTGACGTTCGACCTCACCGAGAACGCCGACGGCTCCGGTGCCCCTGCGGGCATCGCCGGGTTCCTCGGGTACGCGGTCGACATCTTCGACGCAGCCACCGTCGAGGCCCACGCGCGTCGGCTGGTGCGCATCCTCGAGGGGATGGCGCAGGACCCCGACGCGGTGGCCTGGGAGATCCCTCTGCTCGACGCGGAGGAGAGCGTCGACCTCGTGCCGGTCCGCGGGCCGGCCACCGACGCACAGGGCACCCTCGACTCCCTGCTGCGCGCCGCGGCCGCGGCCGAACCCGACAGGGTCGCCATCGTCGACGGTGACAGGACCATCACCTACCGCGAACTGGACCGGCGGGCGAACCAGATCGCACGCGAGATCATCGCCCGGGGCCACGGCGCGGAGGACGTCGTCGCCCTCGGCATCACCCGCGGCATCGCGTCGGTCCTCGCGGCCTGGGGCGTCACCCGTTCCGGCGCCGCGTTCGTCCCGGTCGACCCGACCTACCCCGCGGACCGCGTCGAGCACATGCTCACCGACTCCCGCGCGGTCCTGGGCATCACCACCTCCGCCGACGCGGCCGGCCTCCCCGACGTGGTCGAGTGGCTCGTCCTCGACGGTCCCGAGATCGGTTCGCGCACGGACGAACCGGTCGAGCCGACGGAGCTCGTACGCCCCGTGCACCTCGCGGGGTGCGCGTACATCATCTACACCTCGGGGACGACCGGTAAGCCGAAGGGCGTCGAGGTCACCCACGCGGGTCTGGCGCCGTTCAGCGCCGAGCAGATCGATCGGTACGACCTGACACCCGAGGCCCGTGTCATGCACTTCGCGTCGCCGTCGTTCGACGCCTCGATCCTCGAGCTGCTGATGGCGACCGGCGTCGGGTCGACGATGGTGATCATCCCGCCCGGCACCTACGGCGGCGACGACCTACGGCAGGTGCTGGCCCGGCACCGTGTCTCGCACGGGTTCATCACCCCTGCGGCGTTGGCGTCCGTGGACCCGGAGGGTCTCGACCACTTCACCCACTTCTCGGTGGGCGGCGAGGCCGTGCCGACCGACCTCATCGCGCGATGGGCTCCCGGGCGGTCCGTGCTCATCGGCTACGGCCCCACCGAGACGACCATCATGGCCACGATCACCGACCCGCTCGTCGCCGGTGACCGCCACACCATCGGCTCCCTGGTGCGGGGTGCGTCGGCGGTGGTGCTCGACGCACGCCTGCGACCGACCCCGATCGGTGTCCCCGGCGACCTGTACGTGGCCGGTCCCGGTGTCGCGCGGGGCTATCGCGATCGGCCCGGGCTGACCGCCGAGCGCTTCGTCGCCGACCCGTACGGCCCGCCCGGCGGCGTCATGTACCGGACCGGCGACGTGGTGCGGTGGACCCGGGTGCAGCTCGACGACGGGTCGACGCGGCTCGAGCCGATCTACGTCGGACGGTCGGACCACCAGGTGAAGGTGCGCGGTTTCCGCATCGAGCTCGGCGAGATCGAATCCGTCCTCGGCGCCCACCCCGCCGTCGACTACGTGTACGTCCTCGGCGTCACCGGACCGACGGGTGACACCGCGCTGGCGGCGTACGTCCAGCCCTCGCCCGGGTCGACGATCGACGCCCGCGACCTCGCCGACCACGCAGCGCAGACGTTGCCGAAGCACATGGTGCCGTCGGCGATCACCATCGTCGACGCGTTGCCCCTCACCCCGGTCGGCAAGATCGACCGCCGCGCGCTGCCCGCTCCCGAGTTCCTCGGCGCCGCACGGGAGTACACCGCCCCGCGCACCCCGATGGAGCGCATCGTCGCGAACGCCTTCACCGAGGTCCTCGGCGGCGAGCAGATCGGCGCGGACGACTCCTTCTTCGACCTCGGCGGCAACTCCCTGGCCGCGACCCGCGCGATGGCACGGATCAACGAGTCGCTCGGTGTGCGCCTCGGTGTGCGGATGCTGTTCGAGACGCCGGGCGTGGCCGACCTCGCGGCGGCGATCGAGGCGTCACCCGACCTGTCCGGGGACGCCGTCGCGCCACTCACGGCCACCGATCGACCGGATCGGATCCCGCTGTCGCTGGCCCAGCAGCGGATGTGGTTCCTGAACCGGCTGGACCCGACGGCTGCCGACTACAACATCCCGCTCGGTCTGCGGCTCACCGGCGACCTCGACGTCGCCGCGCTCACCGCGTCGCTGACCGACCTCGTCGCCCGGCAGGAGATCCTGCGGACGTCGTACCCGGACTCGGTGGACGGGCCGTACCAGCGGATTCTCGGTGTCGACGAGTCGTCGGTGGCGCTGGAACGGCACACGGCCACGAGCGAGCAGATGGTGCGCGACATCTGCCTCGAGGTGGCGAGCACCGGCTTCGACGTGACCGCGGCGCCCCCGCTGCGCGCCCTGCTGATCGAGATCGCCCCGACCGATCACGTCCTGCTGCTGGTCATCCACCACATCGCGGCCGACGGGTCGTCGCTGGTGCCGCTCGCGACGGACCTGATGACCGCGTACACCGCCCGGGTGGCCGGCGCCGAACCGCGCTTCCGGCCGTTGACGGTGCAGTACGCCGACTTCGCGATCTGGCAGCAGACCGTCATGGGGTCTCCCGAGGACCCCGACTCGGTGACCGGTCGTCAGCTGCAGTTCTGGCGGGACCACCTCGCCGGTCTGCCGGATCTGCTCGAGATCCCGACCGACCGTCCCCGCACCGACCGCCGTTCCCTGGTCGGCGGGGAGGTCACCTTCAGCATCGACGCCACGCTGCAGCAACGCCTGCACCGCATCGCCGCCGACACCGACTCGACGATGTTCATGGTCGTGCACACCGCGTTCGCGGCGTTGCTCGCCCGCCTGGCCGGCACCGACGACGTCGCCGTCGGTACGCCGACCGCAGGGCGCACAGCGTCCGCTGTCGACGGCCTGGTCGGCATGTTCGTCAACACGCTGGTGATGCGCACACGTGTCTCGGGGTCCGACACGTTCGTCGACGCCCTCGCCCGCACCCGCGAGGCCGACCTCGCCGCGTTCAACAACTCGGACGTGCCGCTGGAGCAGGTGGTGGAGGCGGTCGCGCCTGTACGCACCCGCAAGTACGCGCCGCTCGTGCAGGTCAACCTGACCATGCAGAACATCGAGATCCCGACGGTGGAACTCCCCGGTCTCAGCGTGACGCCGCTCGAGTGGGGCGTGCGGTTCGCCAAATCCGATGTCGGCATGACGATCTCCGAGACGTTCGGCGCCGACGGACGCGGCCGCGGCATCGACGTCCTGCTCGACTACGCCGTCGACATCTTCGACGAGGAGACGGTCGCCGCGATGGGGGAGCGCTTCGTCGCGGTGCTCGCCGCCGTCGCCGACGACCCGTCGGTGACGCTGGGCGACATCGACATCCTCACCGACGCCGAACGCGACCAGCTCGAGAAGACCGGGGACGCCGACCCGCGGGGGCGTGATGCCGACGCAGAGGGTCTGCGGGGTCGGTCCCTCGACGAACTGCTCGCGACGGCGGCCCGGATCAACCCGGACGGGGTCGCCCTGTCCCACGGTGGGGTGGACGTCACCTACGGCGAGCTCCAGGCGAAGTCGACGGAGCTGTTGGCGACGCTGGGTGCGGTCGGCATCGGGCCGGAGGCCGCGGTCACGATCGCCCTGTCGACGCTGTTGCCGGGACTCCTCGACGACACCGGCGGTGCGTTCGCCGAACAGTTCTCCGGGATGCTGGCCTCGGTCATCGCCGAGTCCGGCGCGGCACCCACCACCGACGCGCTGACCCTGATCGACCTCTTCGAGGAACAGGTGCGTCGGACTCCGGCCTCGACGGCGCTGGTCGTCGAGGGCGCATCGATCGACTACGCGGAGTTCGCCGCGCGCGCGCACCGTCTCGCGCGCCACCTCGTCGCCGCGGGCGTCGGGCCCGACGTCCACGTCGGACTCGCGATGCGGCGCTCGACGGACCTGCTCGTCGGCATGTACGCCGTCGTCGCGGCGGGTGGTGCGTACGTGCCCGTCGATCTCGACCACCCCGCGGAGCGCGTCGCCTACATCCTCGACAGCGCGCGGCCCGCCGTCGTGCTCACCACCGGTCGCGACGGGTTCACCCATGACGGGGCGCCGGTCGTCGAGATCGACGCCCTCGACCTCGGCTCCGTCGACGACGGCCCACTCACCGACGACGAGCGGATCGCCCCGCTGCGGCCGGACCACACCGCGTACGTGATCTACACGTCCGGGTCGACCGGGCGCCCCAAGGGCGTCGCGGTCACCCACCGCGCGATCGTGAACCGTCTGCGATGGATGCAGTCCGAGTACCCCATCGGCGGTGACGACGTCGTCATGCAGAAGACCCCCGCCACCTTCGACGTCTCGGTGTGGGAGTTCTTCTGGCCGCTGCAGACCGGTGCGACCCTGGTCGTCGCCGCCCCCGACGGGCATCGGGACCCGGCGTACCTGGCGCGACTGATCGCCGAGACCGGTGTCACGACACTGCACTTCGTGCCGTCGATGATGTCGGCGTTCACCACGGCCCTCGCGTCGGAACCCGGTGTCGCCGACGGCCCTGTCGCCGCGCTGCGCAGCCTGCGTCTGGTGTTCGCCAGCGGCGAGGCCCTCCCGCCGCACGTCGCCGCCCGCATGGCGTCGATCTCCGGCGCGGCCGTCCACAACCTGTACGGCCCCACCGAGGCCGCGGTGGACGTCACCTACCACCCGTACACCGCCGCCGACACCGACACGGTCCCCATCGGACGTCCCGTCGCCAACACGGGTGTGCACGTCCTCGACGACCGCCTGCGGCCCGTCCCGCCGACGGTGTCCGGGGAGCTGTACCTCACCGGCGTACAGCTTGCCCGCGCCTACGTCGGCCGCCCGGATCTCACCGCCGACCGCTTCGTCGCCGACATCACCTCGGCGCGCGGCGAGCGCATGTACCGCACCGGCGACGTCGTCCGTCGCCGACCGGACGGCGAGCTGGAGTACGTCGGCCGGTCGGATTTCCAGGTCAAGTTGCGCGGACTCCGCATCGAACTCCCCGAGATCGAGTCGGCGCTGACCGAGGTGGACGGTGTCTCCGACGCGGTCGCGGTCGTCGTCGAGGCGGCGGGCGATGCGCAGCTCGTCGCCTACGTGGTCGGACCGATCGCGGCCGACGCCGTCCCGACGGTGCCCGGCGAGATCCCCTCGACCCACCCGCTCTTCGAGCACCTGCGGTCGCGGTTGCCGGCGTACATGGTGCCCGCCGCGGTCCTCGTCCTCGACGCGTTCCCGCTCACCGCGAACGGCAAGCTGGACCGTCGGGCCCTGCCCGAGCCGGACTTCGCCGCCGTGGCGGTGGAGTTCGTCGAACCGCGCACGGAGCTCGAGATCGCCATCGCCGGGGTCTACGCCGACGTCGCGCGGCGCGACCGCGTGGGTGCCGACGACTCGTTCTTCGACATCGGCGGCACCTCGCTCGGTGCCACCCGTGTCGCCGCCAGGGTGCAGGCCGCGCTGGGTGTGTCGGTGGGCGTGCGCGACGTCTTCGACCACCCCACGGTCGCGGGCCTGGCCGCCCTGCTCGAGGGCCGCGAGTCGTCTGCCGCGCGACCGCCGCTCGCACCACGCTCGCGTCCCGACCACGTCCCGCTGTCGCCGGCCCAGGCGCGCATGTGGTTCATCAACCGGTTCGACCCGTCGTCGCCGGCCTACAACCTGCCGCTGCCCGTCCGCCTGACCGGCACCCTGGACGTCGCGGCGTTGCGCGCGGCGATCGTCGACGTCGCCGAGCGCCACGAGGCTCTGCGCACCGTCTACCCCGACTCGGCCGACGGACCGCACCAGGTCGTGCACCCCGCGCAGGAGGCGGTCGCTGCGATCTACCGCGAGACCACCGTCCGTCCCGACGAGGTGCGCACGGAGGTCGTGCGCGCCGCGACCGCAGGTTTCGACGTCACCACCGGCTTCCCCGCGCGGATCGTGCTCATGCGTCTGGCCGACCGGCAGGGCGCCGAGAACGAGGCGCAGTACGTGCTGATGCTGGTCGTGCACCACATCTCGGCCGACGGTGCGTCGCTGGCACCGTTGTTCCGCGACCTGGTGGTCGCCTACGAGGCGCGGCGGACCGGCGTCGCGTCCTCGCAACCGGCCCTGCCGGTCCAGTACGCCGATTTCGCGCTGTGGCAGCGCGACCTCCTCGGTGACGAGGACGACCCCGACTCCCTCGCCGCACAGCAGATCGAGCACTGGCGGCGCACCCTGGCGGGGGTCCCCGAGTCGCTCGACCTGCCCACCGACCGGCCGCGACCCGCAGTCGCCTCCCTGCGCGGTGACGCGGTGCGGTTCGCGCTCGACCCCGGCCTGCGTCGCCGGTTGGCGACGGTGGCCCGTCAGCACGACGTCAGCCTGTTCATGGTCATGCACGCCGGACTGGCGATCCTGGCCGAGCGGTTGTCGGGGTCGACCGACATCGCGATCGGCACGCCGGTCGCGGGTCGTGGCGAGGAGGCGCTCGACGACCTCGTCGGCATGTTCGTCAACACCGTCGTGCTGCGCACCGAGGTCGACCCCGACCTCACCGTCGCCGACCTGTTGGCCACGGTGCGCGCGGGCGACGTCGACGCGATGGCCCACGCGGACGTGCCGTTCGAGCGACTCGTCGAGGTCCTCGACGTGCCCCGCTCCACCGCGCACCACCCGCTGTTCGGGATCGCGTTGTCCTTCGACAACAACGAGGCACCGGCCCTGGAACTGCCCGGCCTGCGCGTCGACGTCGTCGACGCCGACGTGGAGATGGCCAAGTTCGACCTGCAGCTGACGGTGGGCGACAACGCTCCCGAGGACGAGCCCGCCCCCGCGACCTTCACCTACGCCACCGACCTGTTCGACCAGTCGACGGTGCGGTCGTTCGCCGATCGGCTCGTGCGCATCCTCGAGGCGATCGCCGCGGATCCGTCGGCGCGCGTCGGCGCCATCGACATCCTCGGTCCCGCCGAGCGTTCGGAACTGACGGCCGTCACCGGCCCACCGGCACGACCGCGCGCGACCCTGCCCGAGCTGCTCGCCGCCGGTGTGCGGGTCTCACCGGACGCTCCCGCTCTCGTCTTCGGCGACACGGCGATGACCTACGCCGAGCTCGACCTCGTCAGCAACCGGGTGGCTCGACGCCTCATCGCTCTCGGCGCGGGCCCCGGGACGGTGGTGGCCCTGGGCATGCGGCGGTCACTGCACTCGGTGCTGGGCATCTGGGCGATCGCCAAGACCGGTGCGGCGTACCTGCCGATCAATCCCGAGTACCCGGCCGGCCGCGTCACCACGATGCTCACGGACTCGCGCGCCCTCCTCGGCGTGACCGTGGCGTCGGACCGGGACGAGCTCCCCGGCGACGTGGGCTGGCACGACCTCGCCGATCTGGTCACCCCCGGGGTCGACGACGACGACGCGCCGATCTCCGACGCGGATCGCACCCGGCCGCTGCGCCTCGACGACGCCGCCTACCTGATCTACACGTCCGGCTCGACCGGGACGCCCAAGGCGGTCGTCGTGACCCACGCCGGCCTCGCCGACCTGACCGCAGACGTCGTCGAGCACTACGCGGTCCGGCCGGACTCACGGGTGTTGCACGTGGCTCAGCCGAGCTTCGACACCTCCGTCGGCGAGATGCTCGCTGCGTTCGGTGCCGGTGCGGCGCTCGTGGTCTCGCCGCAGGACGTCTTCGGCGGCGACGAGCTCGCACGGTTGATCGCGGAGCAGCGTGTGTCGGTGGTCGTGATGACCCCGACCGCCTTGATGACCGTGGACCCCACGGGTCTCGACGGCGTGGAGTCGCTCGTCGTCGGCGGTGACGTCTGCACCCCCGAACTGGCGGCACGGTGGGCGCCGCGCCTGCGCAACGCCTACGGCCCGACCGAGACGACGGTCATCTCCACGATCACACCCGGACTCGACCGCGGCGACCGCGTCACCATCGGTGGCCCCCTGCGCGGCGAGAGCGTCCGCGTCCTCGACTCGCGTCTGCGCGTGGTGCCGCGCGGCGTCGTCGGCGAGCTGTACCTGGCCGGGTCGGGACTGGCCCGCGGCTACCACGATCGCCCGGGGACGTCGGCCGAGCGGTTCGTGGCCGACCCGTTCGGTGCCCCCGGTGACCGCATGTACCGCACCGGCGACCTCGTGCGCTTCAGTCTGGATCCGACGGCTCCGCCGAACGCCCTCGAGTACGTGGGCCGCAGCGACTTCCAGGTCAAGGTGCGCGGGTTCCGCGTCGAACTGGGGGAGATCGACCGCGCCCTCGTCGACGCGGGGGACCTCGAGTTCGCCGTCACGCTCGGTGTCGACGGCCCCGACGGCGCGACCGCGCTCGCCTCCTACGTGTTGCCGCGGTCCGGCGGGACGGTGGACACCGACGCGCTGACAGCCGCTCTGGCGGAACGGCTCCCGGGCCACATGGTCCCCGCTGCGGTGATCGTCCTGGACGAGATCCCGTTGACGCCCATCGGCAAACTCGACCGTCGCGCACTGCCCGCGCCGGAGTTCGCCGTCGTGGAACGCGAGTACCGCGCACCCGAGACCGATCTCGAGCACACGATCGCCGGGGTCTTCGCCGACGTCCTCGGCGTCGAGCGCGTCGGTCGCGACGACTCCTTCTTCGACCTGGGCGGCAACTCGCTGAGCGCGACGAAGGTCGTGGGACGCATCGGTGCCGCTCTGGACAGCACGGTGGGGGTGCGCGAGCTGTTCGCGGCGCCGACCGTCGCGGGGATGGCCGCACGCATCGCGAGCGGCCAGACCACCCGTCCGCACCGGGCACCCCTCGTCGCGCGCCCCCGGCCGCACCGGATCCCGTTGTCGCTCGCGCAGACCCGCATGTGGTTCCTCAACCGCTTCGACCCCGACTCGCCCGCGTACAACATCCCCGCCGCCGTGACCCTGCTCGGTGACCTCGACGTCGACGCCCTGCGGAGCGCCGTCGCCGACGTGGTGGACCGGCACGAGTCGCTGCGCACGGTCTACCCCGACTCCTCGAGCGGGCCGCACCAGGTGATCCTGCCGACCGCGCAGGCGCTCCCGGAGATCGACGTCGTCGACGCCGCGGCCGACGAGCTGCCGGACCGTCTGCGTGCGTTCGTGGTCGGCGGTTTCCGAGTCGAGGAGGCGGTTCCGCTCCGGATACGGCTGTGGCGCATCGACACCGACCGCCACGTGCTCGCCGCCGTGGTGCACCACGTCGTCGCCGACGGCGAGTCGATGGTGCCGTTCGTGGCCGACCTCGCCACGGCCTACGCCGCCCGCTCGGTCGGATCCGAACCGCAGTGGCGCGCTCTGCCCGTGCAGTACGCCGACTACGCCCTCTGGCAGCGGGAGGTCCTCGGCGACGAGGACGACCCGACCAGCCTCCTCTCGGCCCAGATCGGGTTCTGGCGTACCACCCTGGCGGCGCTGCCCGACCAGCTCGAGCTGCCCACCGATCGTCCGCGGCCGCCGGTGCAGTCGTTGCGAGGCAGCCAGCACCTGTTCCGCATCCCCGCGTCGACGCACACGCGGATCGCGGAGTTCGCCCGATCGCGCAACGCGTCGACCTTCATGGGGTTCCACGCCGCGTTCTCCGTCCTGCTGGCGCGGCTCTCCGGCAGCCCCGACATCATCGTCGGCACGCCGATGGCCGGGCGCGGCGAGCGAGAGCTCGAGGGCGTCATCGGCATGTTCGTCAACACGCTGGCCCTGCGCCTCGACGTCGACGGCTCGATGGACTTCGCCGCGCTGGTCGACGCCGCCCGCGACCGTGACTCCGAGGCGTTCAGCCACGCCGACGTCCCGTTCGAGCGGCTGGTAGAGGTCCTCAACCCCGTCAGGTCGACGGCGCGGCACCCGATCTTCCAGGTCGGCCTGTCGTTCCAGAACATCGCCCGGCCGACGATGGAGCTCGCGGGCCTGCGCATGGAGCCGGTCGAACTGCCCGAAGGTGTGGCCCAGTTCGACCTGCATCTGATCCTGTCGGACACCTACGACGAGACGGGCGCCCCGGCCGGGGTCGAGGCGGCGTTCACGTTCGCCGACGACCTCTTCGACCGGTCCACCGTCGAGGATGTCGCCGCCCGGTTCGTCTCCCTGCTCGACCGACTCGTGGCCGAGCCCGACCGACCCGTCGGCGACGTCCCGATGCTGTCCGCGGCCGAGCGCGTCGAGGTCGTCGAGGCGCGCAACAACACCACCGTGGTGCTCGCGCCGACCACGCTCGCCGACATCCTCGCGTCGGCGTTCGTGGCCTACCCGTCCCGGGTGGCGATCGACGCCGACGGCGACGCCACCTCCGGGTCCGAAGGCGGCACGCTCGACTACGCGACGCTGGGTGGGCGGGTCAACCGCCTGGCCCGTGCGCTCATCGACCGCGGTGTCGGTCCGGAGACCGTGGTCGGTCTGGCCATGCCGCGATCGGTCGACCTCGTCGTGGCCATGTATGCCGTGACCACCGCCGGCGGCGCCTACCTGCCCATCGACCCCGATCACCCCGCCGACCGCGTGGCCTACATCGTGGACAACTCGGCACCCGCGCTCGTCCTCGTGTCGGGGGAGGCGCCCGAGGCGTTGTCCGCGGCGCAGACACTGCAGGCGGACCGCGTGGTCGACGTCCACACCCTCGACCTGCACGACTACTCCGGTGCCGCCGTGGCCGACTTCGAACGTCTGCGGACGTTGCGGCCGAACGACATCGCCTACGTCATCTACACGTCGGGCTCGACCGGTCGCCCCAAGGGCGTCGCGGTGCCGCACTCGGCGATCGTGAACCAGCTGAACTGGCTGTCGGTGCAGTTCCGCCTCGCCGCCGACGACGCACTCCTGCTGCGCACCCAGGCCACCTTCGACCTGTCGGTGTGGGAGTACTGGTGGGCGGTCACGGCCGGGGTGCGACTCGTCGTCGCGGCACCGCAGGGCCACCGCGACCCCGCGTATCTCGCCGACCTGATCCACCGCCGTCGGGTCACCGTCACGACGTTCGTGCCGTCGCTGCTGTCGGCGTTCCTCCTCGACGTCGAACCCGCGCAGATCGCCGGCCTCACCACGGTGCTGTGCATCGGCGAGGCGCTGACCGCCGACACCGTGGCACGGCTCCGGGCCGTCGGCGACGCCGCGATCCACAACCTCTACGGACCCACCGAGGCCGCTGTCAGCGTCACCCACCAGCAGGTCCCGGCGCTGCTGTCCGACGGCGCCGTGCCGATCGGACGGCCCGAGTGGAACACCGGTGTGTACGTCCTGGACACGCGCCTGCAGCCGGTGCCCGACGGCGTCACCGGCGAGCTCTACATCGCAGGTGCTCAACTCGCCCGCGGGTACCTCAACCGCGCGGACCTCACGGCCGACCGGTTCGTCGCCGACCCGTTCGGCCGGGCCGGTGCGCGGATGTACCGCTCCGGGGACCTGGTGCGCTGGGCGCATGTCGGCGACGACCACGCACCGACCCTGGTCTACGTTGGCCGCAGCGACTTCCAGGTGAAGGTCCGCGGCCTGCGGATCGAGCTCGAGGAGATCGAGCGCGTGCTCGGCGCCTCCGATCGCGTGGACACCGCGGTGGTGACCGTCCACACCGATCCCAGTGCGGGCGAGCACATCGTCGCCTACCTCGTGCCGGCGCGCACCACCGCCGGACCTGCCGAGCTCGACACCCGGGTGGTGCTCGAGGAGGCCGCCGAGGAGCTGCCCTCGTACATGATCCCGACGGTGACCGTCGTGCTCGACGCCCTGCCGTTGAACATCAACGGCAAACTCGACCGTCCGGCGCTGCCACGTCCCGACTTCTCGACGGCCGATGCGCACCAGGAGCCCCGCGGCCCGGTGGAGGAGATCGTCGCCGGCGTCGTCGCCGACATCGTCGGTGCCGAGCGCGTCGGTGCCTTCGACAGCTTCTTCGCGGTGGGCGGCAACTCGCTCTCGGCGACACGGGTGGTCGCCCGCGTCAACGACGCGCTCGGGGCCTCGCTGACGGTGCGCGACCTGTTCACCGACCCCACGGTGGCCGGCATCGCCGCGTCCGCCGAGCGCAGCACCGCCTCCGACCGCCCCCGACTGCACGCGATGCCGCGACCGGCCCGGATCCCGTTGTCGCCGGCGCAGACCCGGATGTGGTTCATCAACCAGTTCGACACGTCCTCGCCCGCCTACAACATCCCGGCGGTCCTGCGTCTGTCCGGTCGTGTCGACGTCGACGCACTGCGCGCCGCGGTCGGCGACGTCGTTGCCCGCCACGAGGTGCTGCGGACCCGCTACCCGGCGGACGCCACCGTCGACGGCCGCGAGCGCGCGCCGCGCCAGGAGATCCTGTCGCCGGAGCAGGCCCGGGCACGCGAGGTGCTCGAGGTGCGGGACGTCGACGGGCTCGACGCCGCCCGGGTGGCCGTCGGGGAACTGGTGTCGGCGGGCTTCGACGTGGCGTCGGCGGTGCCGGTGCGGATGGCTCTCCTGCGCGTCGCCCCGGAGGAGTCCGTGCTCGTCGTCGCGGTGCACCACATCTCGGCCGACGGGGCGTCCGTGGCGCCGCTCGCGCGCGACGTCATGGTGGCCTACGGCGCACGCCATGCCGGTGAGGACCCGTCGTGGGGTGCTCTGCCGGTGCAGTACGCCGACTACGCGCTCTGGCAGCGGGCGGTGCTCGGCGACGAGAGCGATCCGACCTCGGTCGCGGCCCGCCAACTGGACTTCTGGGCGACGGCCCTCGACGACATCCCCGAGGTCATCGATCTCCCCCTCGACCGTCCGCGCCCGGCCGTGCAGTCCGTGGCCGGTGCGCAGGTGCGCTTCGAGATCGACGCGAGCACGCGGGCCGGGCTTCAGCGACTGGCCAACGCCCACGGCGCGACGATGTTCATGGCCGTCCACGCCGCGTTCGCGGTGCTGCTGTCGCGGTCGGGCGGCACCGACGACATCGTCGTCGGCACCGCCGTCGCCGGTCGCGGCGACGCAGCTCTCGACGACCTGGTCGGCATGTTCGTCAACACCCTCGCGCTGCGCACACCCGTGGACCGGTCCGCCGGGTTCGGCACACTGCTGGAGTCGGTGCGTGACGTCGACGTGGCCGCCTTCACCCACACCGAGATCCCGTTCGAGCGGCTCGTCGAGGACCTGGCGCCGGAGCGGTCGACCGCGTTCTCACCGCTGTTCCAGGTGGTCCTCGCGTTCGGCAGCACCGACCAGCCCGATCTCGAGCTCCCGGGTCTGCGGGTGTCCGGGCTCGAGGTGGACAACACGACCACCAAGTTCGACCTCCAGCTGACCGTGGCCCAGTCGTCGGACAGCTCCACCGGTTTCGAGTGCGTGTTCACGTATGCCACAGCGCTCTTCGACGAGTCGACCGTCGCCGAGCTGGGTCGACGGTTCGCCGCCGTCGCGGCGGCTGTCGTGGCCGACCCGCACTTGCCGGTCGGCGACATCGACGTCCTCGAGCCCGCCGTGTCGGACCGGCTGCGGCACATGGCGTCACCGCCCGCGCCGGAGCGGGGCACGCTCGGGGACGTCTTCGCCGACGCGCTGGCCGCCGACCCGGGCACCGCTGCGGTGATCGCGGAGGGCGGTCGCCTGACGTGGTCGGAGCTCGACGCGCGGGCGCGTCACGTCGCCGCCGTGCTCCGCAGCCGAGGCGTGGTCGACGGCACGCCGGTCGGCCTGGCGATCGGGCGGTCGGTCGAGTCGATCACAGCGTTCTGGGGCATCGTCGCCGCGGGCGGAGCGGTCGTGCCGATCGACCCGAACTACCCGGCTGAACGCGTCGAGCACATGGTCGCCGACGCCCGGATCACCGTCGGGCTCACCGTGTCCGAGGTCGCCGACGGGTTGCCGCGCACGGTCGGGTGGATCGACCTGCACGCCCTGCCCGAGGCGCCCGAGGGAACCGCCACGCACGACGGGTGGGCGCGCCCGTCGCTCGACGAGCTGGCCTACATCATCTTCACCTCCGGCTCGACCGGCCGGCCGAAGGGCGTCGCGGTCACGCACCGCGGCGTCGCCGACATCGTCGCCGAGATCCGCGGGAGGTTCGGGGTCGCACCGGGATCGCGCGTCCTGCACTTCGCGTCCCCGAGCTTCGACGCGTCGATCTTCGAGGTGCTGTTGGCCGTGAGCGGTGGGGGCACCCAGATCGTGGCGCCGCCGCGCATGTTCGGCGGCGACGAGCTGGCCCGCCTGCTTCGCGACGAGCACGTCACCCACGCGTTCGTGACGCCGGCGGCGCTGGCGACGGTGCCCGCCGTCGGCCTCGACGATCTGGAGGTCGTGTGTGTCGCCGGCGACGTCTGCCCGCCGGAACTGGTGCGGCGCTGGGCCGTCCCCCGCGCCGACGGGACGCTGCGGCGGATGTACAACCTGTACGGCCCGTCGGAGGCCACCATCTGGTCGACGACGACCGACGCCCTGACGCCGACGACGCCGCTCACGATCGGTGGTCCGGTGACGGGCGTGCGTCTCGCCGTCCTCGACGACCGTCTGCGTCCCGTGGCGCCCGGCGTGCCGGGTGAGCTGTACGTCGCCGGCGACGTCCTGGCCCGCGGGTACGTCGGGCGCCCGGGCCAGACCGCCGAGCGGTTCGTACCCGACCCCTTCGGTGCGCCCGGCGCGCGGATGTACCGCACCGGAGACCTGGTGCGGTGGCGGCACACCGCCGACGACCGGTGGGAGCTGGAGTTCAACGGCCGCACCGACTTCCAGGTCAAGGTGCGCGGGTTCCGCATCGAACTCGGGGAGATCGACGCGGTGCTCGGCGCGCAGCCCGACGTCGACTTCGCGACGACACTCGGACTGCCGCACCCGGTCACCGGCGCCACGATGCTGGTGTCCTACGTGCACGGCCGCGTGACCGACGCCGCCGACCTCACGTCCCGGGTCGGGCGTACTCTGCCCGCCCACATGGTGCCGTCGGCCGTGGTCGTCCTCGACGAGATCCCGCTGACCCCCGCCGGCAAGGTCGACCGCCGCGCGCTGCCCGCGCCGGAGTTCGGGACGACGAGCGGACCCTCGCGCGCCCCGTCGGACCCGGTCGAGGAGACGCTGTGCCGTCTGTTCGCCGAGACGCTCGGGGTCGAGGAGATCGGTGTCGACGACTCGTTCTTCTCCCTCGGCGGCGACAGCATCATGGCCATCGGCCTCGTCACCCGCGCACGCGACGCCGGACTGGTCTTCACCCCGCGCGACGTGTTCGACCGGCGGACCCCGGCCGAACTCGCCGCCGTGGTCACGACATCCGCCGAGGCCGCACAGACCGTGCTCCCCGAACTCGAGGGCGGCGCGGTCGGGACGATGCCGCTGACGCCGATCATGCAGTGGCTGATCGGAACCCGCCGCGAGTACCGGACGTTCTCGCAGGCGAACCTGCTGACGCTGCCACGCGACCCGGGCGCCGACCGCCTCGCCGCCGCGCTCGACGCTGTCCTCGCGACCCACGACGCCCTGCGCGCCCGGTTGGTCGTCGACGACGCCGAACCGGCGTACCTGGACGTCCCGGGCGTCGGCTCGGTCACCGCCGCTGACGTGCTACGGCGGGTGGAGTTCACCGACGAGCCGGGCACACCCGCGTTCGTGGACACGGTCCAGCGGGAGGCCTCCGCCGCGAACGACCGACTGGACCCGTCTGCGGGCGTCATGCTGCAGGTCGTGTGGTTCGACCCGTCGCCCGACCTCGGGCCGGAGGTCACCGGCCGCCTGTACGTCGTGATCCACCACCTCGTGGTCGACGGCGTCTCGTGGCGGATCCTTCTCCCGGATCTGGTGGTCGCCTGGGCACGGACGGACCCGACCGGCGTCGAGGCCGGCACCGCGCCGATCGAGCTCGGCGAGGTGGGCACGTCGCTGCGCACCTGGTCGCACGCGCTCGCCGGGACCGCACCGACCTTCACCGACGCGATCGAGGCCTGGGCGCAGGTCGTCTCGGTCGACGACCCGCCGCTGGGCAGCGGTCCCCTCGACCCGGAGCGCGACACCGTCGCGACCATGCGCCGCGTCTCCGTCGACATGCCCGTCGACGTCTCCGACGCCGTGCTGCGCGAGATCGGACCGGCCTATCGCACCGGCGTCGACACCGCGCTGCTCACCGCGCTGGCCGTCGCGGTCCGCCGGTGGCGACTGCGCCGTGGGGTCGACGCCCCGGCGCTGCTCGTCGAGCTCGAGGGTCACGGTCGCGAGGAGTTCGCGGTCGCGCAGACCTCGGCCGGCGCGCGTGCGGATCTGCACCGCACCGTCGGCTGGTTCACCACGACCCGGCCCGTCCGACTCGACCTGACCGGTGTCGACGTCGACGCCGTGGTCGACGCCGAGCAGTCGGCGCCCGCGGCGGGCGCGGCGATCAAGGCCGTCAAGGAGGACCTCACCGTCGTGCCCGGCGGCCACGGCGGGATCGGCTTCGGTGTGCTGACCCGCTTCGGCGGCCCGGAGGCCGACGTCCTGCGCGGACGTGGGGAGCCGCAGATCGCGTTCAACTACCTCGGCCGGGTGTCGGCGGGGGAGACCGAGACGGCGGAGTTCGGCTGGCAGCCGGCGACCGACGGTGGTGAGCTCGGCGGGTCCATGGACGCCGGCATGGTCGTCCCGGCGGCGCTGACGATCAACGCGCTCGCGACCGACACCGCGTCGGGGCCGGTCGTCTCGGCGTCGTTCGCCTTCGCGGGCGAGCTCCTCGACGAGGACGACGTCCGTGAACTCGCCGACGAGTGGGTCGCGGCGGCCGCGGCACTCGCGCGACACGTCCGGACCGGCTGGACCGGTGGCCTCACCCCGTCCGACGTCCCCCTCGCACCGGTGTCCCAGCACGACCTCGACGTCATCGAGGATGCGCACGGGCGCGTCGACGACGTGTGGCCGCTCGCGCCACTGCAGGCCGGCCTGCTCTACCACGCGGAGATCGCCGGCGACGAGGCCGTCGACATCTACACCGCCCAGGTGGTGCTTGAACTGCGCGGCCCGCTCGACGCGGACCGCATGCGCGTCGCAGCCGACGCGGTGGTGGCACGGAACCCCGTGCTGCGCAGCGCGTTCCACGCGACAGAGGACGGCACGCCCGTCGCGGCGATCGTCGCGGAGGCGCGCGTCGAGTGGGAGCGGGTCGACCTGTCCGGCCGCGACGACGCCGCCGACGAGGCCGACCGCCTGCTCCGCGGGCACCGGCTCGCCCGCTTCGACATGGCGTCGGCCCCGCTCATGCGGTTCCTGGTCATCGACCTCGGGATCGACGACGCGGGCACACCCCTCACGCGGATGTCGATGGTCAACCACCACATCCTGCTCGACGGCTGGTCGGGACCGTTGCTCATGCAGCAGCTGATGGCGTTGTACGCGCTCGGCGGCGTGGATCAGCTCCCGTCGGCCGACCACACCTACCGGGACTTCCTCGAGTGGCTCTCGCGGCGCGAGCCGGGAGCAGCGCTGGCAGCGTGGCGTCAGGCCCTCGATGGGCTCGACCGACCGACCATGCTGGTCGACCGGGGGGCCGCACCCGACGTCCGCGACGACGACGTCGAACTCGCCTCGGTCGAGGCGGACTCGGTCGTGCCGGTCGACCGCGTGCTCGACCTCGACGAGCCCACGGCGGCCGGCCTGGCGGAGCTGTCGCGGGACCGCGGGATCACCGTCAACACGATGCTGCAGGCGGCGTGGGGTCTCGTGCTGGCCCGATCGCTCGGATCCGACGACGTCGTGTTCGGCGCGACGGTCTCCGGCCGCCCGCCCGAGGTCCCCGAGGTCGGCAGCATCCTCGGCCTGTTCATCAACACCATCCCTGCGCGCGTCCGGCTCGACGAGCGCGAGACCGTCGTCGGTCTGCTCGAGCGCCTGCAGTCGGAGCAGGCCGGGCTGCTCGACGCCCACCACGTCGGGTTGCCCGCGATCCAGCGCGAGCTCGGCGTCGGCGCGCTGTTCGACACGCTCGTCGTCTTCGAGTCCTATCCGATCGACCGGGACTCGCTGGAGCAGGGCGCCTCGATCGACGGGCTGTCCATCGACGGCGCGCAGGTCAACGACGCGTCGCACTACCCGCTCACGGTGCTCGGTCAGGCCGATCCGCACCTGTCGGTGACGCTCCGCTATGTCCCGGCGCTGGTCTCCGACGCGCGCGCCGCGGACCTCGCGGCCCGCCTGCAGCGGGTGCTCACCGCGTTCGCCCGCGCCAGCGCCACTCCCGTGCGCGACGTCGATCTCGTCGACCCGGCCGAAATCGCCGCACAGTTGCGCGCCTGGAACGACACCGATCGTGTCGTCGAGGACACGACGGTCGCGAGGTTGTTCGCCGAGCGGGTGGCGCGGACACCGGACGCCGTGATGCTGGTCGACGGCGACACCACGATCACCTTCGCCGAGTTCGACGCCATGGCGAACCGTCGTGCCCGCGTGCTGATCGCGCACGGCATCGGTCCGGACGACGTGGTCGCGGTCGCCATGGTCCGGTCGGTCGAGCAGCTCGCGACCGTGCACGGCATCCTCAAGGCGGGCGCCGCGTACCTCCCCGTCGACGTCGACGCCCCTGCCGACCGCGTGGCCGGGATCATCGCCGAGGCCGGTGTGCGCTGCGCCGTCACCGACGCCGACCGGCTGGCGCGACTGCGGTCGATCGTCCGACCGGTGGCCTGCCTCGACCTCGCCGCCCGAGGCCTACGGCACATCGACGACGGCCCGATCTCCGCGTCGGAACTGCGCGGACGGCTGCACCCGGCCTCGTTGGCCTATGTCCTGTTCACCTCCGGCTCGACCGGCCGGCCGAAGGGCGTCCAGATCACGCAGCGGGCGCTGGTCAACCAGGTCCGGTGGATCGCCGACGAGTACGGCATCGACGAGAACGACACCGTGCTGCTCAAGACACCGTTCACGTTCGACGCGTCGGTGTGGGAGATGTTCACCCCGGGGCTCGTCGGGGCGACGACCGTGGTCGCCGGTCCGCGCGCGCACACCGAGCCCACCGAGATGGTCGAGCTCGTGGCGACGCACGCGGTGACGGTGGTGCAGTTCGTGCCGTCGGTGCTCGCCGTGTTCGTCGAGTCCGCCGGTGACTCGGCTCTGACAGGACTCCGACTGGTGTTCAGCGGCGGTGAGGCGCTGCCGCGCTCGCTCGCCGCCCACGTCGCCGAGCGCAGCGGTGCGCGGGTGGTCAACCTCTACGGTCCGACCGAGGTCACCGTCGACGCGACGTCCGCGGTCGTGGTCGGCGACGAGCGGCCGCAGTCGTCGGCCGTCGCCGCCGTCGACCGTCCGCGGTCGGACGGATCGGTGGTCTCCATCGGGCGCCCGGTGTGGAACACCCGCGGCTTCGTCCTCGACCGGTGGCTGCGTCCCTGTGTCGTCGGTGCGGTGGGTGAGCTCTACCTCGGCGGCGACCAGCTCGCACGCGGTTATCTCAACCGCCCCGGGCTGACGGCGGAACGGTTCGTGCCCAACGTGTTCGGGCCGTCCGGCTCGCTCATGTACCGCACCGGTGACCTGGTGCGGCGTACGCCGGACGGATCGCTCGAGTACGTCGGCCGTGTCGACTTCCAGGTCAAGCTGCGTGGTCTGCGCATCGAGCTCGAGGAGGTCGAGGTCGTCCTCGCCCGCCACGCGTCGGTGGGGCAGGCCGCGGTCGTGATCCGGGAGGTGGCCGGACGCGAGCAGCTGATCGCCTATGTCACCGGCGATCTCGGGGCCGACGTCGACGTGGCGGCCCTGCGCGACTTCGCGGGACGGGCACTGCCGGGCTACATGGTCCCCGAGGTGATCGTCGTGCTCGACGAGTTCCCGCGCGGGCGGTCGGGCAAGATCGCGCGCTCGGAACTGCCCGTCCCCGACGTCGCCCGAGCGGAGCGCCGGGCGCCGGCGACCCCCGCCGAGGAGATCCTGGTCCGCATCGCGGGCGAGTTGCTCGGCACCGAGATCGGCGCCGACGACTCGTTCTTCGAGATCGGTGGCGACAGCATCGGTGCGATGCAGCTGGTCACCCGTGCCCGCGCCGCTGGCCTGTCGTTCACCGCCCGCGACGTGATCGAACAGCGCACCCTCGCCGCACTCGCACAGCGGGCCGAGTCCGCCGCCGGCGCCTCGGCACCGGACGGGTCGTCGGGACGACGGACCGGTCGGGCGGAGGCGACCCCGGTCATCCGGAAGATGGTCGAGCGCGGCGGTGATTTCCGTCGCTTCGTGATGCCGATGGCGTTCATCGTCCCCGGCGACGTCACCGAGGAGCAGATCACGCGTGTCCTCGGCGCGGTCGTCGACGCGCACGACGTGCTGCGGTCGAGGTTCGACCCGACAGGTGCGTTGGAGGTCGCAGAGCCGGGCGGTGTGGACGTGGTCGCGACACTGACACGGGTCGACCTGGGCGACGACACCCTGCCCGGGACCGACGGCTACACGGAGGTCCTGCGGACCGCCGTCGCCGACGCCATCGACCTGCTCGACCCGGCGGCGGGCGCCATGATGCGTCTGGTCTGGCTCGCCCCGCCGGCGCGATCCGGTCGCACCGGGCGCCTCGTCGTGGTGCTGCACCATCTCGTCGTCGACGCGGTGTCCTGGCAGATCCTGCAGTCCGACATCGCCGTCGCGGGCAGCCAGGTCTCGGCCGGCGACGTGCCCGCCCTGCCCGGCACGGGGACGTCCTGGGTCGACTGGAGCGCCGCGCTGCGGGAGGCCGCGTCGCTGCGTCGGGACGAGATCGACCACTGGGTGAGCACCCTGGACGTGGAGGACCCCGACCTCGGCACCCGCCGACTCGACCTCACCCGCGACGGCGTCGACCGTCTGGCGCGGATGGAGATCGAGATCCCCGCCGAGATCGTCGAACCCCTCACCGCCGGTGTCCGGTCGTCGGGCGCGGAGGGCGAGACCGTCGCCGACCTGCTCGTCGCCGGACTCGCCGCGGCCGTCGTCGGATGGCGTGCCGACCGGGGTGTCGAGGCGCCCGGCGCGCTGCTCACCCTCGAGGGTCACGGTCGCCAGGAGTCCGTGGTCGACGGACGGGTCGACCTCTCGCGCACCGTCGGCTGGTTCACGTCGATGTTCCCGACCTTCGTCGACCTCGACGGTCGCACAGCCGTCGACATGCTCGACGATCCTGCCGCGGCCTCCGCGGTGGTCTCCGCCGCGCGGTCGGCGATGGCGGCGCACAAGGATCGCGGCATCGGATACGGGATGCTGCGCTACCTCGACCCCGAGGGGTCCGCGCGGCTGGGCGAGTTCGCCGAACCCCAGATCGTCTTCAACTACATCGGGGCGGTGCCCGGGGCCGACGCGGCGACCGACATCGGTGAGGTGCCGTGGTTCCCGGATGTCGCGGGTCCGGGTCTCGTCGACACCACCGACCCGGCCGCGCTCGCGCGGGGCAACCGCATGCCGGCGCAGGCCGAGATCGACATCCAGTCGATGACCACGGTCACCGCCGAGGGCCGGGTCGTGCGGGCACAGGTGACGTGGCTCGACGAGGCCATCGACCGGGCCGACCTGGCCGAACTCGTCGAGCACTGGAAACTGGCGCTGCGCGCCATCGTCGACCGGGCCTGAGCGCGGCCCGTCGCACCTCGACCGCTCCGTACACCACGACGCCCGCCGCAGGATCTGCGGCGGGCGTCAGGTCGGCGGTGTGGAGCCGGTCAGGGGCAGGGTGCGGGGTGGGTTCTCGCCCAGGTGGGATCGAGCGCGCCGAGAACGATCCCGATGGCCCGGGGGTCGGAGGTCATCTGCATGTGGTCGACCTGGGCGGTGGGACAGCCGTCCTGCACCCACAGGTTGCGGACGCTCGCGCCCGGGCCCGCGGTGAGGAACGTCCGTTCCTGCGGGGTGACCATGTTGTCGTCTCGTGTCCCGACGACGACGTAACGGACCCCCGGCTGGGTGTCGCCGCCTGCGTTGAGCGCGTTCATGAAGGGCGAGCCGATCATCTGCTCGACGTAGGACGGCCCGACGGCGAGCGCGGCCAGCCGGACGACCGGGATGCCGAGCATCTCGCCGACCGCGCCGATGAACTGGTTGCGGTTGAACGAGGTCCCGTGGTTGGTGCCGGCCAGGCTCACCAGGGTGTTGACCTTGTTCGCGGCCGGGTTGGACGGGGTCGTGCCCCCGTCGAACTTCATGTACTGGCGAGCGACGACCGCGCCCTGCGAGTGGCCCACGATGTCGACCTGGGCGGCGCCGGTCTCGGTGAGGACCGTGTCGACGAACTTGCCGAGCATGCGCGCCGACTCGCGGATGGAGTCGCCGCCGAACAGGTCGAGCAGGTTCTGCAGGCTCGCGGTCTCCCGCTTGCCGTACGAGATCGTGTAGACGCAGTAGCCCTGGTCGCGCAGCGCGGGTGCGAGCTTCTCCCACGTCTTCGTCGGGTTCGACCAGGTCCCGTGCACGAGCACGACCGGTCGCGGGTGCGCGGCGGAGGGTCGGCAGGTCGGCTCGTCGACACCGGACGTCGGTCGCGGCGCCGCCCCTGCCTGCGCGGGGATACCCAGCAGGATCGCGACGATCGCGGTCAGAACCGAGACCCGTCGTACGACGCGGGCAGACACCATCGAGCCACTCCTTCTCTCAGCCCCCGCCGCACATGACAAACTCTTTACGATCGCGAAAAAACTCCGCTATGACGCGACGGTACGCCACACTCGCCCGAGAACGGGAACTGGTTCACCCGTGCCAGAGCGCGTGGGCCGAGTCGTCACCGGACCGATGCCACGACGAGACGTTCGACGGGTCCGGTCTGTGCCGAATGCTCGGTTCACGCGATCGCCGGCACGAGAAGCACGTACATGACGAGGAACACGGCGCACAGGCCGGCGGAGACGGCGACGACCATCTGGTGCGCGATCGAGGTCCGCGAGCGGGTCAGTTCGGCCAGGACGATCAGCACGGTGACGATCGGGAGCGCGGCACGGCCGACGGCCTGCAGCTGACCCGAGCAGACCGGCAGGGCGATCATCGCCGCGGTGAAGACGGTGTACGTCGGCGGGAACCGGCGGACCATCAGACCGAGCGCGACGACGCAGACCGCGAGAACCGTGAGGTTCAGTGGGCCGAAGAGATAGTTCCCCGGGTCGCCCCACGTGGTGTCCCGGACCGCGTGGCCGACCGCGACCCACGGCCAGTCCAGCTCGCGGTGCCACCGATGCGCGTTGACGTGAAAGGTGACCAGCCGGTCGCCGGTGCGGATCCAGCCGTACGCCAGGAACGCGATCAGACCCGTCGGTGCGATCGCGACGCCGACGAGCGGCCGCAGCAACGGCACCCGCGCGCCGGCCCGACGGGCCACGACGACCACGACGATCACCTCTGCGGCGATCACGAGCGTGAGCATCACCCCCGGTGGCCGCGTCGCCGACGCCAGTGCCGCGACGGCGCCCGCGGCGATCCAGCGATGCTGTCGTGTGAGGAGCAGGGTGGCCACGGCGAGAAGTACGAACAGGCTCTCGGCGTAGACGGCGGAGAGATAGAAGCCGAGTGGCGTGACGGCGAAGTAGATGCAGGCGCGTCGGGCCACCCCCAGGCCGAAGTCCCGGCGGACGACGAGGTGGACGAGGACGGACGCGACGAGGCCGGCGGCGTTCGCGACGACGAGTCCGGCGACGACGTGCGCTGTGTGGCCCCCGCCCCCGACGTAGCCGAGCAGCCGCACGAGAGCCGGATAGAGGGGGTAGAACGCCCACTCGTCACCGGGCCCCGCACTGTAGCCGTGGTCGGCGATGCCGAGGTAGTAGTCCGCGTCGAAGTGGCTCCAGATCGGCTCCGACCGGCCGGCGACGCCCGTCGCGATCGGCGCCAGGTAGGCGCTCGCGAACGCCGCGAGTCCGAACAGGGCCGCGTGCCAGATCGCGAACGGCGCCACGGCGTCGGGGACGGCCTGTCGCAGTCCGCCGTCGGCCGAGGGTCGCAGCCGGTCGAGGACCGTCGTGCGGACCATGGGGTGGGTGCTCACCGCCCATGCATAGGCGGTGCGGGGCCGGTGTCACCGGCGAGCGACGGCCGTTCCTCCGTTCGGAGGACAGTGCCCCTGGCCGGCGGCAGGTCTCAGCGCGGCGTGACCCAGCAGGTGATGGCGCAGTGCACGACCTCGACGCCGTGCTTGTCGGAGATGGCGATGTCGACGACGACGTCGCGGCCCTCGCCGACCGTCGCAGGGTCGATCGGGTCGGCCAGCGTCGCGACCGCGCGCAGTCCGGTGGTCGCCTTGGTGAGGTATTGCGACGTCATGCCCTTGGGGATCCACCGCAGGTCGGTCGGCGTCGACGCCTCCATCAGCATGCCCATGGCCGTCTCGGCGAGATTGCACGCGGCGATCGCGTGATAGGTGCCGATGTGGTTGTGCACGCCGAACCACTTCGGCGACGTGACCACGCACCGTCCGGGCTCGAGCTCACGCACCAGCGGGAGGATGGTGCCGAAGTAGGGGACCCGTGCGACCATCCCGAGGGAGAACACGGTGGCGCCGACGATGCCGCTCGGCAGCCGACGCCACAGCGCGTAGGTGGGCGTGACGCCCGCGGGACGGGCCGGCGCGACGGTGTGCTGTTCGCTCATGCGGCGAGACTAACGGCCATTTGGACCGGCACCGGGTCCTGGTGCATACTGTTCGGGTTGCCCAGAGCGGGTGCCGTCTCGTGCGGCCTTGATCCGGGCGCCGATCGTCCCGGCGGAGCAAGCGGTTCCCGAACTGCTCCGAGCACCGGGGGTTCGATCACCGAGCTCGATCACATGCGGTCGGAACAAGGGTGACAGCGCACAGGTATGTCCGGTGCGCGCGACACGCCCGACCGCGGGTGCCGGAGCAGCCCCGGCGCGACAGAAGAGCTGTGGCGTCCGCCGACCACCGTCGACGGACGCGAACGCACAACGACAGATGAACAGTGTCGATCACCCACCCGGGCGTCCGGGTCGGACGGCGTGTGAGCCGTCCGGTGGTCTGTCCTGACCCGCGCACGCGGGGCCCGTTCGCGGGGCATCTGTCGCCGAGTCACCAGACGGAAGAGGACACAGCGTGGCGGGACAGAAGATCCGCATCAGGCTCAAGGCCTATGACCACGAGGCGATCGACGCATCGGCGCGCAAGATCGTGGAGACCGTGACCCGCACCGGGGCGCGTGTCGTCGGCCCGGTGCCGTTGCCGACCGAGAAGAACGTGTACTGCGTCATCCGCTCGCCGCACAAGTACAAGGACTCGCGCGAGCACTTCGAGATGCGGACGCACAAGCGTCTGATCGACATCCTCGACCCGACCCCGAAGACGGTCGACGCGCTCATGCGCATCGATCTGCCGGCCAGCGTCGACGTCAACATCCAGTAGTCGGCACCGGAGTGGGTCGCGACGCCGATGCGTCACGCGGGCCCGCTCCGGAGGCCGCCTGTAGGGATCGAACACACAGGGACCAGATACAGACATGACTCAGAACAGTGGGAAGGGGATCCTGGGCACCAAGCTCGGGATGACCCAGGTCTTCGACGAGAACAACCGCGTCGTGCCGGTGACCGTCGTCAAGGCCGGTCCGAACGTCATCACGCAGATCCGCACCCAGGAGACCGACGGCTACACCGCCGTGCAGCTCGCCTACGGCGCGATCGACCCGCGCAAGGTGACCAAGCCGGTCGCCGGGCAGTTCGCCAAGGCCGGTGTCACGCCGCGTCGTCACGTCGCGGAGCTCCGCGTCGACGACACCGCGGAGTACAGCGTCGGCCAGGAGCTGACCGCCGAGATCTTCGCCGACGGCGCGCACGTCGACGTGACCGGCACCTCCAAGGGCAAGGGCTTCGCCGGCGTCATGAAGCGTCACGGCTTCGCCGGCCTGGGCGCCAGCCACGGTGCGCACCGCGTCCACCGCGCCCCCGGCTCGATCGGTGGCTGCGCCACCCCGGGTCGTGTCTTCAAGGGCATGCGGATGGCCGGGCGCATGGGCAACGAGCGCGTCACCACGCAGAACCTGACCGTGCACAAGGTGGACGCCGAGGCCGGCCTGCTGCTGATCAAGGGAGCCATCCCGGGTCGCAAGGGCGGCGTCGTCATCGTCCGCGACGCAGTGAAAGGCGGTGTGAAGGCATGAGTGTCGACACCACGAAGTCGGCCACCAAGCTGACGCTGGACGTCCGGACCGCGGACGGCAAGACCGACGGCACCGTCGAGCTGCCCGCCGCGATCTTCGACGCGCCGGCCAACATCGCGCTGATGCACCAGGTGGTCACCGCGCAGCTCGCGGCGGCACGCCAGGGCACGCACTCCACCAAGACGCGCGGTGCCGTCAGCGGTGGCGGCGCGAAGCCGTACCGCCAGAAGGGGACCGGCCGCGCCCGTCAGGGTTCGACCCGCGCCCCGCAGTTCACCGGCGGTGGCACGGTCCACGGCCCGCAGCCGCGCGACTACAGCCAGCGCACGCCCAAGAAGATGAAGGCCGCCGCCCTGCGCGGTGCCCTCTCCGACCGGGCGCGCAACGAGCGCATCCACGTCGTGACCGAGCTCGTCGCGGGGCAGACCCCGTCGACGAAGTCGGCCCGGCAGTTCCTGGAGCTGCTCAGCGAGCGCCGCAAGTTCCTGGTGGTCATCGGCCGTGAGGACATCACCGCGCAGAAGAGCGTGGCGAACCTTCCCAACGTGCTGCCGATCAGCCCGGACCAGCTCAACACCTACGACGTCCTCGACTCCGACGACATCGTGTTCAGCGTCGAGGCGCTCAACACCTTCGTCGCGCGGGCCACGGGCGACGCAGCCGCGAAGGAGGCGTGACCATGACCGTGCAGCACAGCGATCCGCGCGACATCATCCTCGCGCCGGTGATCTCCGAGAAGTCCTACGGACTGATCGAGGACAACGTCTACACGTTCATCGTCCACCCGGACTCGAACAAGACGCAGATCAAGATCGCCGTCGAGAAGATCTTCGACGTCAAGGTCTCGAACGTGAACACCGCCAACCGCCAGGGCAAGCGCAAGCGGACCCGGTTCGGTTACGGCAAGCGCAAGGACACCAAGCGCGCGATCGTCACCCTGACCGCCGACAGCAAGCCCATCGAGATCTTCGGGGGACCGATCGGCTGACGCCGGTCGGATCCGAGGAGAGGCAGAGGACGAAGAGTCATGGCCATTCGCAAGTACAAGCCGACGACACCGGGCCGCCGCGGCGCCAGTGGCGCCGACTTCGCCGAGGTCACGCGTGACCACCCGGAGAAGTCGCTGGTGCGTCCGTTGCACGGTCGCGGTGGACGCAACGCCCACGGGCGCATCACCACCCGGCACAAGGGCGGCGGGCACAAGCGTGCCTACCGTCTGATCGACTTCCGTCGCAACGACAAGGACGGCGTCAACGCCAAGGTCGCGCACATCGAGTACGACCCGAACCGCACCGCGCGCATCGCGCTGCTGCACTTCGTGGACGGCGAGAAGCGCTACATCATCGCCCCGCGCGGGCTGAACCAGGGCGACGTCGTCGAGTCGGGAGCCACCGCCGACATCAAGCCCGGCAACAACCTGCCGCTGCGCAACATCCCGACCGGTACCCAGGTCCACGCGGTGGAGCTGCGTCCGGGCGGCGGGGCCAAGATGGCCCGCAGCGCCGGCGCGTCGATCCAGCTGCTGGGCAAGGAGGGCGGCTACGCCACCCTGCGCATGCCCTCGGGTGAGATCCGCCGCGTCGACGTGCGCTGCCGCGCCACCGTCGGCGAGGTCGGCAACGCCGAGCAGTCGAACATCAACTGGGGCAAGGCCGGCCGCATGCGGTGGAAGGGCAAGCGCCCCACCGTCCGCGGTGTCGTGATGAACCCCGTCGACCACCCGCACGGTGGTGGCGAGGGCAAGACCTCGGGTGGTCGCCACCCGGTCAGCCCGTGGGGTCAGCCGGAGGGCCGCACCCGCAAGAACAAGGCCAGCGATCAGATGATCGTGCGCCGTCGTCGTACCGGCAAGAAGCGCTGAGCAGGAGGGAGTAGAACATGCCACGCAGCCTCAAGAAGGGCCCGTTCGTCGACGACCACCTGCTCAAGAAGGTGGACGTCCAGAACGAGAAGGGCACCAAGCAGGTCATCAAGACCTGGTCGCGCCGTTCGACCATCATCCCCGACTTCATCGGTCACACGTTCGCCGTCCACGACGGCCGCAAGCACGTGCCGGTGTTCGTGTCGGAGTCGATGGTCGGGCACAAGCTCGGTGAGTTCGCGCCGACGCGCACGTTCAAGGGCCACATCAAGGACGACCGGAAGGCGAAGCGTCGATGAGCACCGCTGAGACCACCGCCAACCCGACCGCGAAGGCCACGGCCAAGTTCGTCCGCGTCACGCCGATGAAGGCGCGTCGCGTGATCGACCTGGTGCGCGGCAAGAAGGTCGACGAGGCACTCGACATCCTGCTGTTCGCGCCCCAGGCGGCGAGCGAGCAGGTCGCGAAGGTCGTCGCCAGCGCGGCGGCCAACGCGGAGAACAACCTCGGGCTCGACCGGCGCACGCTGGTCGTCTCGCAGGCGTTCGCCGACGAGGGCCCGACCATGAAGCGCTTCCGTCCGCGGGCCCAGGGCCGTGCGTTCCGGATCCGCAAGCGCACCAGCCACATCACCGTGGTCGTGGAGAGCGTGCCGGCAGGGCAGCAGGGCCGCGCGCGGTCCAAGCAGCCCAAGAAGCAGCAGACGAGCAAGGGAGCCTGACCAGTGGGCCAGAAGATCAACCCGCACGGCTTCCGTCTGGGTATCACCACCGACTGGAAGTCGCGGTGGTACGCCGACAAGCAGTACGCGGACTACGTGAAGGAAGACGTCGCCATCCGCAAGCTCCTGTCCACCGGACTCGAGCGCGCCGGCATCGCGAAGGTCGAGATCGAGCGCACCCGTGACCGGGTCCGCGTCGACATCCACACCGCCCGTCCGGGCATCGTCATTGGTCGCCGCGGCGCCGAGGCCGATCGCATCCGTGGCGAGCTGGAGAAGCTGACCGGCAAGCAGGTGCAGCTGAACATCCTCGAGGTGAAGAACGCCGAGAGCGAGGCGCAGCTGGTGGCGCAGGGCGTCGCCGAGCAGCTGAGCAACCGTGTCGCGTTCCGTCGCGCCATGCGCAAGGCGATCCAGTCGGCCATGCGGCAGCCCAACGTCAAGGGCATCCGCGTGCAGTGCTCCGGCCGCCTCGGCGGTGCGGAGATGAGCCGCAGCGAGTTCTACCGCGAGGGCCGCGTGCCCCTGCACACGCTGCGTGCCGACATCGACTACGGCCTCTACGAGGCGAAGACGACCTTCGGCCGCATCGGCGTGAAGGTGTGGATCTACAAGGGCGACATCGTCGGTGGCAAGCGTGAGCTCGCCGCCGCGGCCGCCCCCGCCGGTGACCGTCCGCGCCGTGAGCGCCCGCAGCGTCCGCGTCGCAGCGGCGCGTCGGGCACCACCGCGACGAGCACCGAGGCCGGCCGCGCAGCCGCCGACACCGCGACCGCGGTGGCGACGGAGGCCCCGGCCCCGACCGAGAACCAGGAGGGCTGACCCATGCTGATCCCTCGCCGGGTCAAGCACCGCAAGCAGCACCACCCCAGCCTCAAGGGGCAGGCCAAGGGCGGCACCCAGGTGACGTTCGGTGACTACGGCATCCAGGCACTGGAGAGCGCGTACATCACCAATCGTCAGATCGAGTCCGCGCGTATCGCCATCAACCGGCACATCAAGCGTGGCGGCAAGGTGTGGATCAACATCTTCCCGGACCGTCCGCTGACCAAGAAGCCCGCCGAGACCCGCATGGGTTCGGGCAAGGGTTCGCCGGAGTGGTGGGTGGCGCCGGTCAAGCCGGGCCGCGTGCTGTTCGAGATGAGCTTCCCCAACGAGCACACCGCTCGTGAGGCTCTGCGCCGCGCGCAGCACAAGCTGCCGATCAAGACCCGCATCGTGACCCGAGAGGAGCAGTTCTGATGGCACTGGGCATCGCCGCGTCCGAGCTGCGCGCACTGGGTGACACCGAGCTCCTCGAGCGCCTCAAGGAGTCCAAGGAGGAGCTGTTCAACCTCCGGTTCCAGATGGCGACCGGGCAGCTCGACAACAACCGCCGACTGCGGCTGGTCCGTCGTGAGATCGCACGCGTCTACACCGTGCTGCGGGAGCGCGAGCTGGGCCTGGCCGCAGGTCCCGACGCCGACGGCGGTGACGACGCATGAGTGAGGATTCGACAGTGAGCACCGCAACAAGCGCCTCGGGGACCACCGAGCGCAACCAGCGCAAGACGCGGGTGGGCTACGTCGTCAGCGACAAGATGCAGAAGACGATCGTGGTCGAGCTCGAGGACCGCGTGAAGCATCCGCTGTACGGCAAGATCATCCGCACCACCTCCAAGGTGAAGGCGCACGACGAGCAGGAGATCGCCGGCATCGGCGACCGTGTCCGTCTGATGGAGACCCGACCCCTGTCGGCCACCAAGCGGTGGCGTCTGGTCGAGGTCCTCGAGAAGGCCAAGTAAGCCCCTCGAACACGTGAGAAGGCCCGTCACCCCTGCGGTGGCGGGCCTTTTCCGTGCGCCGGGCACCTGGGGGTCAGCTGTGAGTTGTCACGGAATCCGGCTGTCCTGGTTGCGCGGATTGTCGATCGTTCGGGTGACCTCCCGGTGGGGCTGTTGTTGCTGATGATGTCCAACGATCCTGTTGCGGCGCAATGTCTTTGACGGTGCGAAAAGCTCGTGGCGTGCCACATCGACGGCCGACGAGAACGGTGCGAAATGCACTCGATCAACGACAGTGGATCGTGAGATCGCACAGTTATGATCAGTGCGGCTCACCGGCGCACCTCGGGGGATGTGCGCGCAGGCGGGCCGGTCTGTCGAGGGTCGTGGGAGAAATGTCGAAGGGGCGATGGCTGATGTGGGCGGTGGGGGAGTTCGGTCGTGGCCGCAGGAGGCCGACCATCTGACGTCGCGCCTCGTCGGGCTCACCGCGGCCCAGCGGGCCATGTGGTTCGCCGAACAGGCCGACGCGGGTCGGTCGGTGACGGTCGCCCATTTCCTCGACGTCGTCGACGGCGAGCGTCCGTTCGACCGCGAGTCCTTCCGACGCGCGGTCGTCGCCGCGGCGCGGGATCTGCAGTCGGCGCACACGCGGTTCACCGTGGTCGACGACGAGCCGTTCCAGTGCATCGATCCCGACGGCGCGTTCGACGTCGACGAGATCGACCTCCGCGACGAGACCGACCCGGTCGCCGCCGCCCACGCCTGGATGGCGGCCGACCACGAGCGTCCGATGGACCTCACACGGGAGCCCGTCGCGGTGTCGACCTTCCTGCGCGTCGCGGACGACCGCACGTTCTGGTATCTGCGCGGGCACCACATCGCCTTCGACGGGTTCGGCGCGTTGACCTGTCTGCACGAGGCGATCGACCGGTACAACGCCGCGACCCGGGGTGACGCGTTCACCCCGCCGCGTCGCGCGGACATCGCCGAGGTGGTCGCGGACGACGCCCGGTACCGATCCACCGGCCGGTACGAGACCGATCGTGCCCATTGGGCCGAGCGCGTCGTCGACCTGCCCGAGCCGATCACGCTCACGCGCCGGGCCACCCCGGCGCCCGACGACCCGGACCGGCACCGCCACGTGGCCGCCGGCTCGCGACTCGCCCCCGAGGTGCAGATCCGGCTGTCCGAGGCCGCGACCGGCATGTCGGCGTCGGTGCCCGCGGTGGTCGGCGCGGCGTTCGCCGCGTTCCTCGCCCGCATGACCGCGAGCGACGAGGTCGTGCTGAGCCTGCCCGTCACCGCCCGCACGACGGCGCTGGTGAAGAGATCCGCGGGCATGGTCGCGAACATGCTGCCGGTGCGACTGCCCGTCGCCGACGGCACCTCGGTCGCCGACCTCGTCCGGGCCGCCACGCTCGAGCTGACCGGATGCCTGCGACATCAGCGGTTCCGCTTCGAGGACATCCGCGCGTTGGCCGGTCGCACCGACGCGTCGTCCATGTCGTTCGGGCCGATCGTGAACATGGTCCTGTTCGACCGACCGCTCGCGCTCGAGGGCGCCCACGTCGACTACCACATCCTGTCGTCCGGGGTCGCGGAGGACCTGCGGCTGAACGTCTACCAGGCCGGTACCGACGCCCCGCTCGAGATCGACCTGCACGGGAACGCCGCCCGGTACACCGCCACCGAGATCGACACCCACCTGCGGCGGTTCCTGACGTTCCTCGACCGGTTCGTCGCCGCAACCGACGTCTCCGTCGCCGACCTGGATCTGCTGCTGCCGGGCGAGGTCGGACGCGTGGAGGCGTTCTCCGCCGGGCCCGCCGTCGAGACGCCGGCCGACGACGGTGACGTCCTCGCCGCGTTCGAGCGACACGTCGCGGCCACACCCGACGCGGTCGCCCTGGACCACGGCGCCGGGGTCCTCACCTACGCCGAGTTCGACCGTGCCCGTCGCGGACTCGCGGGCGTGCTCGCCGACGAGGGGGTCACGCTCGGGGACCGGGTCGTCCTGTCGCTGCCGCGTGGCGTGGAGCAGGTCTGCTCGGTGTACGCGGCGCTGACCCTCGGCGCCGCCTGGGTCCCGGTGGACCCCGCCGACCCCGCCGACCGGCGTGCCGGCATCGCCCGACGGGTCCGTCCTGCCGCGACGGTCGACGCCGACTTCGTCGGCCGGACAGGTGGCCTCGTCTCCTGGCGCGCCGCCGAGCCCGTCGCGTCCTTCGCGCAGCCCGTCCCGCACGATCTGCCCGCGTACGTGCTGTTCACGTCCGGGTCGACGGGGGAGCCCAAGGGCGTCGAGGTCGGCCACGCCGCGGTGCAGACACGCCTGGCCTGGATGCAGGACGACCACTCGCTCACCGCGACCGATGCGGTGCTGTACAAGACGCCGTCGACGTTCGACGTGTCGGTGTGGGAACTGCTGTGGCCGTTGACCACCGGGGCCCGCATGGTCCTCGCCGCACCCGACGGCCACCGCGATCCGGACCACCTGCGGACGCGGATCGCCGCGGCCGGGGTCACGGTTCTGCATTTCGTGCCGTCGATGCTGGACACCTACCTCGACGTGGTCGGGGCGTCCCCCTTCCCGCCGGGGGTCCGGCTGGTCATCACCTCCGGCGAGGCACTGGACGCGGCGACCGCGGCGCGGGTGCTCGCCCACGACGGTCCGACGCTGGTCAACCTGTACGGCCCCACGGAGGCGACGGTCGACGTGACGAGCCACGTCGTCGGCGGTGAGGACCCCGTCCCGATCGGGCGACCGGTGCCGGGGACCGTGACCCGAGTCCTCGACGCGCACCTGCGGCCGGTCCCGGCGGGCGTGATCGGCGAGCTGTACCTCGCCGGTGCCCAGATCGCGGCGGGGTACGTCGGGGCCACCGGGCTGACGGCGGAGCGCTTCGTGGCCGACCCGTCCGGCGACGCCGGGACGCGCATGTACCGCACCGGCGACCTCGTCCGGTGGGGCGACGACGGCGTGCTCGACTACCTCGGTCGCGTCGACGACCAGGTGAAGATCCGCGGCCGCCGTGTCGAACTGGGCGAGATCGGCGCCGTCGTCGCGGCGATGGAGGGCGTCGGCGCCGCCGTCGTCGTCGCCCGCCGCGACATGGGACCCGCGCCCGTGCTCGTCGCCTACGTCCGGGGCGACGCGGACACCGACGCGGTCCGGGCGTGGTGCGCCGACCGACTGCCCGAGCACATGGTGCCCGCGGCGGTCGTCACGGTGGACGAGTTCCCGACCACGCGCTCGGGCAAGCTCGACCGACGCGCACTCCCTGCCCCGGTGGCGCACCGCGCCTCGGCCCTCGTCGCGCCCGCGACGCCCGTGGAACGGATCGTCGTCGACCTCGTCGCCGACGCCCTCCCCGGCGCGCCGGTCTCCGTGACCGACAACCTGTTCCGGCTCGGGGGCGACTCGATGCTGGCCGCACGCCTGGTGTCGCGCGCCCGCGCCGTCGGGGTCGACCTGGCGCTGGTCGACGTCTTCGACGCACGCGACCTGCGTGCCCTCGCGGCGCGTGCCGTGCCCACGGACGTGGTCGTCGCCCCGGCCCGGCGTCCGCGGCCGGAACCGATCCCGTTGGCACCCGCCCAGACCCGCCTGTGGTTCACCCACCGGATGGCCCCGGACGACCCGGCCTACAACATGTCCGGTGCCCTCGCGCTCGCCGAGGCCGCCGACGTCGACGCCTTCCGCTCGGCGGTCGTCGACGTGCTCGACCGCCACGAGATCCTCCGGACGGTGTTCCCCGCGGTCGACGGAGAACCGGTCCAGCACATCCTGTCGACGCCCGCCGCGATGGCACGCCTGGAGTCCGGCTGCCCGGTCGTGGTGGACGCGGCCGCCGGGGGCCGCTCGGCGGCCGTGGCGCGTCTCGCCGGGACGGGTTTCGACCTGCAGTCGCAAGTCCCGTTGCGGGCCACGGTGGTCACCGGTGACCCTGCCGGGGACGTCGCGGTCGTCGTGGTCCACCACATCGCCGCCGACGGGTTCTCGTTGCGACCACTGCTGTCGGATCTGGTCCACGCCTACGAGGCCCGGCGCTCGGGGCGGGCACCGGCGTTCGCGCCACTGCCCCTGCAGTACGCCGATGTCGCGGTGGCGCAGGCGGAGTCGCTGGGCACCCCGGACGCCCCGTCGTCGGCACTGACCGATGGGATCGCGTTCTGGGAGGAGGAGCTGCGCGGGGCACCGCAGCTGCTCGAGCTGCCGACCGATCGCCGCCGGCCCCGGGTGGCGTCCGGCGCGGGGGCGACCGTCGACCTGACCGTGCCCGCGGAGCTCGCCGACGGTGTCCGCGACGCCGCCCGCGCATTCGGCACGACACCGTTCACGGTGTTCCACACCGCGCTCGGCATCCTCCTCGCGCGTCTCGCGGCGACCGACGACGTCAGCATCGGCACCGCCGTCGCCGGCCGTGACGACCCGGCGACCACCGACCTCGTCGGCATGTTCGTCACCACCGTGGTGCTCCGCACGCCACTGCGCGCCGACGCGACCGTCGCCGATCTGCTCGCGGACAACCACCGTGTCCGCGCGGATGCGCTGGCACACGCCGACATCCCGTTCGAGCGGGTCGTCGACGCGCTGGCGCCGCAGCGCACGCCGGCGCACGCCCCGCTGTTCCAGGTCGCGCTCACCGTCGGACCCGACCACCTCGCCGACCTCGGTGCGTGGCCGGGCGCGGCCGGACTGATCGACGCGCGCGTCCCCGCCGCGAAATACGACCTGACGTGGACGGTCACCGAGGGTGCCGACACCACCCGCATCGAGATCTCCTACGCCACCGACCTGTTCGACGAGGCGCGCGTCGTGGGGTTCGGCGACATGTTCGTCCGGGTGCTCGCCGCGGTGATCGCCGACCCCGGCCGCGCCGCGGGGACGATCGACGTCCTCGACGCCTATGCGGTGTCCGCGCTCACCGCGCCGCGCCGAAGCGCCACGGCGCCCGTCGTCCTCGCCGACCTGCTCGACGCCGGCGCCGCCCTCGCCGATCCCACGGCGCCGGCGCTCACCGGCGACGTGACCCTGTCGTGGACGGAGTTCCGCTCGGCGACCGCCGCGCTCGCGCGCGACCTGATCGCCCAGGGGATCGGACCCGGCAACGTCGTGGCCGTCACGATGCCCCGGTCGGCTCATCTGGTCCTCGCGATCGCCGCCGTCGCCACCACGGGTGCGGCTTTCGTGACCGTCGACCCCCGCCATCCGGCGGCCCGCGTCACGGCGATGATCGACGACAGCGGGGCACGGCTCGTTCTCGCCACCGGCGACGCTGCACCCCACGACACGGCCGTCCCGGTCGTGGTCGTCGACGACCCCGATGTGGAACTGCGCTGCGCCGGTCACCGGACGGACCCGGTCACCGACACCGACCGCACGCGCACGATCCGCGTCGACGACCTCGCCTATCTGCTCTTCACGTCGGGATCCACCGGGACACCCAAGGCAGCCGGTGTCACCCACGCCGGGCTGGCCGCCCTCGTCGCCGAGCAACGCCGGCTGCTGTGCGTCTCGCCGTCGAGCCGTGTCCTGCACGTCGCGTCGCCCGGGTTCGACGTCGCCGTCTTCGAGATCGTCCTCGGGCTGTGCGCCGGTGCCGAACTGGTCGTCAGCCCGTCGGACGTCTTCGCCGGGGCGGACCTGGAGTCGGTCGTCGACCGGCACGGGGTGACCCACGCCGTGCTCACGCCGTCGGTGGCCGCCACGATCGACCCGGCCGCGGTGCCGTCGATCGCGACCATGATGGTCGCGGGCGAGGTCTGCCCGCCGGAACTCGTCGCCCGCTGGTCCCGCAGCGGTCGCGGTGTGGTCAACCTGTACGGCCCGACGGAGGCCACCATCACCTCGACGGCGACATCGCCCCTGCGCGAGGGCGACCCGATGACCATCGGCACCGCGATCGACGGCGTCGGCGCCCTCGTCCTCGGTCCGGGCCTGCGGCCGGTCCCGGTCGACGTGGTGGGGGAGCTGTACCTGTCGGGAGCCGCGCTCGGTCGGGGGTACCACGGTCGTCCCGACCTCACCGCGTCGCGATTCGTCGCGTCCCCGTTCGTCCCCGGCGAGCGTCTCTACCGCACAGGCGATCTCGCGTCGCGCACGGATTCCGGGGCACTCGTCTACCACGGTCGCAACGACTTCCAGGTGAAGATCCGCGGCATGCGGATCGAACCGGGCGAGGTCGACGCCGTGCTCACCGCCGATCCCGCGGTCGACGGTGCCGTCACCGTCGGCGTCACGGCCCCGTCCGGGGAGACCGTGCTCGTCTCCTACGTGACCGGCCGCGACGCCTCGCCGGAGCGACTGATGGACCGCGCCCGCACGCGACTCCCCGCGCATCTGGTGCCGCACACCGTGGTCGTGCTCGACGCGTTCCCGACGACGCGCACCCACAAGATCGACCGCACGGCCCTGCCGCCGGTCGAGATCGTCGTCGCCGGCGAGGGTGTCGCGCCGCGCACCCAGATGGAGACGGTGGTCGTCGCCGCGGTCGCCGAGATCCTGGGTGATGCCGGCGTCGGAGTGCACGACGACTTCTTCGCCCGCGGCGGTTCGTCGCTGTCGGCGGCGCGACTCGCCACCCACCTGGACCGTGTCCTCGACCGGCGGGTCCCGGTCGCGACGGTCTTCGAGAACCCCACGCCCGCAGCGCTCGCCGCGGTCCTCGCGACCGCGCCGACGAGTGGACGTCCCGACCTCGTTCGTCGTCCCCGTCCCGAGGTGGTCGGGGTCTCCGACCGCCAACGCGGTCTGTGGACGATCAACCGAGCCGACCCGCAGTCCTCGGCGTACGTCATCGCGCTCGTGCTCGACCTCGCCGGCCCGCTCGACGTCGACGCGCTCACCGGTGCGGTCCGCGACGTGATCGAACGACACGAGACGTTGCGAACGGTCTACCCGTTGGTGGGGGACCGGCCCGTCCAGGTGATCGTCCCGGCGGACCAGGCCCTCGACGCGATCGAGATCGCCGTCCGCGACGTGGATCCCGCCGCGCTCGACGCGGCCGTCGCAGAGGTGACCGGTCGCGGCTTCGACCTGGTCGCCGAGCCGGGCGTCCGCGCAGGGATCCTGTGTGTCGACCCCGAGCGCCATGCGCTCGTCGTCGCGATCCACCACATCAACGCCGACGGCGCGTCGCTGGCGCCACTGACCCGGGACCTGGCCGCCGCCTACGCCGCTCGCGTCGGCGGGACACGGTCGGTCGTCGACGGTCGTCGCCCGACCGAGGTCGACTACGCGGACTGGTCCCGCTGGCACGCGGAGTTCCTGTCGACGGCCGGTCCCGACAGCACGACGGAGGAGCAGCGCCAGCTGGCCTACTGGTCGCGCCGGTTGTCCGGGGCGCCCGAGCGCAGCGACCTGCCCACCGACCGACCGCGTCGGGACCGACCGGGGAGCGGTGGGACCGTGGACGTCACCGTCCCCGCCGACATCGTCGCGGGTCTCGAGGACATCGCACGATCACATGCGGCGACGCTGTTCATGGTCGTCCACGCGGCGTGGTCGGTGCTGCTCGCGCGGTCGTCGGGCCGCACCGACGTCGTCGTCGGGACACCCCATGCGGGTCGCGACGACCGACGGGTCGCCGACGTCGTCGGGATGTTCGTGACGTCCGTGCCGCTGCGCACGCGCATCTCGCCGCACGAGCCCTTCACCGACCTGCTCGACCGGGTCCGCGCGGAGGACCTCGCCGACCTGGCGCACACCGACGTCCCCTTCGACCGCATCGTCGACCACGTCCTCGGTCGAGCGCCGTCGTCGGCGACCCCTCTCTTCCAGGTGACGCTGGCGTTCCAGGATCTGGACCTGCCGGCGGTGACGCTCGACGGACTGCGCGTGACGCCGCGGCATGACGCCACCACGACCGCGAAGGTCGACCTCGAGGTCGCGATCTTCCCCGGGGACCGCGATGGGGTGGACCGTGCCGGCGCGCTCGGTGGTCGCGTCACCTACGACACGGCCCTCTTCGACCGCGCGACCGTCGAGACGCTGGTGCAGCGCTGGCTCCGATTGCTGCGCGCTGTCGTCGACGATCCCACGACGGCCGTGGGAGACCTCACGATCGAGGACGTGGACCTCGACGACCCTTCCGACGGGTTCCGTTCCGGCCGGGGCGCTCTCGTCGCGGCGTCCGCCGCCGCCGGTCTGGTGTCGGCCGCGGCGGCCGTGCTCCCCGACGTGGTCGCGATCGACCAGGACGGGGCCGCGGTGACGTTCCTCGACCTCGAGGCGTCGGCGGTGGCCATGGCGACGGCACTCCCCGACACCGACGCGGGCACGGCCCTCGTCGTCGCCCTCACGAGCCTCGTCCCGACCCTGGCGGTGACCGCCGGGTCCGACGGGGACCCCGTCGAGGTCGCCGTGGACGCGATCGCCCGCCGCGCCGCCGAACTCGTCGATGCCGTCGGCGGTGCCTTCGGCGGCCAGGACACGGCGTTCTCGACGGACGGGGCCGAGTCCGCGTGACCGTGACCGGTACCGGCGCGCACCGCGCGCCGCCGCGCTCGCGCGACCGCCCGGGCCTGGTGGAGCTCATCGCGGTCGCCGCGCGCGTCGCACCCGAGTCCCCGGTCCTGACCGGCGAGCCGCTGTCGTTCGCCGACCTGCACCGCCGGGTCGCCGCGGCGGCGGCCGCCTTGGCGTCCCGTGGTGTCGACCCCGACGCGGCCGTCCGTGCCACCGTCACCGCACTGATGCCGCGAGACGGGCTGGCGCCGGCGGAGATCGCGGCGGCCGCGGCCGCCCGTACCGCCGCCGTCGTCGAGGCCGCGATCGCCGCGATCGGCACACGGGACTGGCGCACGGTGCCGGGGCTGGTCCGCGGGGCGGCCCGCCGGCGTCCGGATGCGGTCGCCGTCACCGACACCGCCGGTCGCACAAGGACGTTCGCCGAACTCGACGCGGACTCGGAGGCCCTGGCCCGCGCGCTCGTCGCCGACGGAGCCGGTCCCGGACGGTTCGTGGCCGTCGCGCTGCGGCGCGACGTGGACCTGGTCGTCACCCTTCTCGCCGTGATGCGCGCCGGGGCCGCCTACGTCCCGCTCGACCGCGCGCACCCGGCGGCCAGGGTGCAGGCGGTGCTCGACGCGGCCCGTCCCGTCCTCGTGGTGGTCACCGACGACGCCGACCCCGACGACCTGGGCGGCACGGGCGCGATCCTCGTCCGGAGGCTGGGCGACCTGCAGGCCGCCGCGGCGGACGCGGACGCGGCCCACGTGGATCCGGATCCGCGTGACGCCGCGTACGCGATCTTCACCTCCGGGTCGACCGGTGTCCCGAAGGGCGTCGTCGTCGAGCACCGCCAGGTCACAGCCCTGTTCGCCGCAGCGCAGGAGGTCATGTCCACGAGCGCCGACGATGTCTGGTCGGCGCTGCACTCCCCGGCCTTCGACGTCTCGGTCGCCGAGATGTGGACGCCGCTCACCGTCGGCGGGCGGCTCGTCGTCGTCGACCCCGACACCGTGAGCGACCCCGTCGATCTCGTCGACGTCCTCGACCGCGAGGGCGTGACGGTGATGGGTGCGACGCCGTCGCTGTTCCACACCGTGGCCGAGGTGTTGCGGGCGCGGGGCATCCCGTCGGCGCTGCGTCGGATCGCACTGGGCGGTGAGTCCCTGGACCCCGCCGCCGCCCGTCGCTGGCACGACGACCACCCCGCTGCCCGGACCGCGCTGGAGAACGTCTACGGGCCGACCGAGGCCACGGTGTACCTGACCCACCGCGCCATGACGGCGGACTTCTCCGCGACGGCGACCGAGCCCGACATCGGGATCGCGTTCCCGGGGTCGAGAGCGGCGGTGCTCGACGCACGGCTCGCCGCCGTGCCCGACGGTGTCCCGGGCGAGCTGTATCTGGCCGGGGGACAGCTCGCCCGGGGGTACCTCGGTCGCCCGGACCTGACGGCTCTGCGTTTCGTGGCCGACCCGGCCGGCCCGCCGGGGTCACGCATGTACCGCAGCGGTGACGTCGCCCGGCCGCGGGGCGGATCCCTGATCTTCGTCGGCCGCGCGGACGACCAGGTCAAGCTGCGCGGGCACCGGATCGAACTCGGCGAGGTCGAGTCCGCGGTGTACGCCGCCCCGGGGGTGTCGTCGGTCGCGGTCACCGTGCACCGCCCGGACGTCGGTCCCGCCGACGGGTCGGCCGATCGTCTCGTCGCGTACGTCACCGGCGCGGGCGCGGGCGCCGACGGGGTCCGCGCAGCGGTGGCCGCGCTCTTGCCGGCCTACATGGTGCCGTCGGACGTGGTGGTCCTCGACCGGATGCCGACGACCGTGAACGGCAAGGTCGATCGGGCGGCGCTGCCGGCGCCCACGTCCTCGGAGACCGGCGAGGACGCCCCGCCGGCGACCCCCACCGAAGAGGTGCTCGCCGCCATCGCCGCCGAGGCGCTCGGTCTCCTGGACATCCCGGTGACCGCGTCCGTGTTCGACCGCGGCGCCAACTCGCTGGCCGCCGCCCGCTGGGCGATCGGGGCGTCGGAGCGTCTCGACGTCGCGGTCTCCGTCCGCGACGTGTTCGCCCACCCGACCGTGCGGTCGCTCGCCGCCGTCGTCGAGGGTCGGGTCGGCGGACCCACCCGACCGGCGCTCGTGTCGGTCGATCGAGACCGGACCGTCCCGTTCACGGCGCCGTTGTCGCCTGCGCAACACCGTGTCTGGTTCCTCGACACCCTCGACCCCGGCGGCGTGGGGTACCTCATCCCCGTCGCCCTGCGACTCACCGGGGACCTGCGCCCGGACGTCCTCGCCGCGGCCGTCGACGACCTGATCGGCCGTCACGAGACCCTGCGCACGCGGTTCGTCGCCACCGACGGCGTCCCGACGGCCGTCGTCCACCCGGACACCACCGGTGTCGACGTCCTCGTGGACCCGCCGCTCGACCGGCGGTCCGTCGACGATCCCACCGGCTCCGCGATCGCCGAGACCACCGCGACCGGAATGGATCTCGCGACGCGGCCGCCACTGAGGGTGCGCCTGTACCGGACCGACGACGACACCTGGCTGCTCGTCGTCGTGCTGCACCACATCATCGCCGACGGCGCCTCCGTCGGGCCGATGGTTCGGGACCTGATGGCCGCCTACCGGTCCCGCCTCGAGGGCCTACCGCCCGACCTGCGCCCACTACGGGTCCAGTTCACCGACCACGCCGCGTGGCAGGGAGATCGGCTCGGCGACCCCTCCGACCCGGAGTCGCTCGCGGCGACGCAGCTCGCGTTCTGGCGGACGCGCCTCACCGGGGTGGAGGGCGTCACCGACCTCCCGCTGGACCGCCCGCGCCCACCGGTGTGGGTCGACGGCGGTGCCGAGCAGCGGTTCTCGATCGACGCGGCCACGTGGGCGGCCCTGTCGGACCTCGCGCACCGCCACGGCGCCACGCCGTTCATGGCGATGCATGCCCTCCTGGCGCTGACCCTCGCCCGGTCGGGGACCGACGACGACATCGTCGTCGGCAGCCCCGTCGCCGGTCGCGACGCACCCGGGGTCGACGACCTCATCGGCATGTTCGTCACGACGGTCGCCCTGCGGACACCGGTCGACCGCAGGCGGGGATTCCTCGACCTGCTCCGTCGCGCCCGCGACGTCGACATCGAGGCCATGGACCACGCCGACGTCCCGTTCGAGACCGTCGTCGCCGAGCTCGCACCCGAGCGCAGCACCGCCCACGCGCCGATCTTCGGTGTCGCGCTGGCGTTCCAGAACCACCACCGGCCCGAGCTGGCGCTGCCCGGCGTCGAGGTGGAGTCGGTCGACGTGCCGGTGACGACGACGAAGGTCGACCTGCAGCTGACGGTCGACGCCCCGGCGGGCCGCGACGAGACCGGGGACGTCCCGGCCGTGATCACCTACGCGACAGCGCTGTTCGACCCCGCGACCGTCGTCGAGTTCGGCGAGCGCCTGCGCGCACTGGCCGCGGCGGTCGTCGCCGATCCGGACGCGCCCGTCGGGGACCTGCCGCTGCCCGACGTCGCCCCGGCCGGGGGACGATCCGACGAGACACCGACCCGACCGTCCACCGGTCGACTCCTCGTCGACGTCCTCGGCGACGCCGTGGCCGCTCACCCCGACAGGCCCGCCGTCAGCGGGTCGGGCACGACGCTCACCTACGCCGAGGTGTCGCGTCGCGCGGATGCGGTGGCCGGCCGGATCGCCGCCGCAGGGGCCGCCCCGGGCGACGCCGTCGCGATCGTCCTGGCGCGTGAGGTCGACGCGACCGTCGCCCTCTGGGCGGTGGTCCGCAGCGGGGCGGCGCCCCTCCTGATCGACCCCACGACACCCGCCGACCGCGTCGCCGACATGGTCGCCCTCGCCGACGTCCGCATCGCGATCGCCCGGGACGACGCCGCTCTCCCCGCTGCGGTGGTGCGCATTCACCCGTCGGACGCCGGTGGGGCCGCGTCGTCCCCCTCGCCCCGCCCACGCCCCGCCGACACCGCGTACCTCGTGTTCACATCCGGTTCGACCGGCACCCCGAAGGGTGTCGAGGTGACCCACGCCGGGGTCGGTGCGCTCGCCGACGAGGCGGTGCAGCGACTCCACCTCACCTCGCAGTCGCGTGTGCTGCGGCTCGCCGCACCGGGATTCGACGCCGCCGTCTTCGAGACCGTCGTCGCGGCCGCGTCCGGAGCAGCGCTCTGCGTCGTCGAGCCGGGGATCGTGGGTGGCGACGACCTCGCCGCCGTGCTGCGCCACGAGCGGGTGACGCATGCCGTCGTCACACCCGCGGCGCTCGCGACGGTCCCGCCCGAGGGCCTCGACGACCTCGCCGTCCTGTGCGTCGCCGGCGACGCCTGCGGCCCGGACCTGGTGCGCGCCTGGGCGCCGGGCCGGACGATGCTGAACCTGTACGGCCCGTCGGAGGCGACCGTCTGGTCGACCGTGAGCACACCGATGACACCCGAACTCCCGCCGACCATCGGCACCCCGATCGACGGTGTCGGCTGCGAGGTCCTCGACGCCCGCCTTAAGCCGGTGCCGGTCAACGTGACCGGCGAGCTGTACCTGTCGGGACCCGCCCTCGCGCGGGGCTACCGCGGCCGGGCCGACCTCACCGCCGACCGGTTCGTCGCCGGCCCGGACGGCCGACGTCGCTACCGCACCGGCGATCTCGTCCGTCGGCGCCGCACCGGTGACCTCGAGTACGTGGGCCGCAGCGACTTCCAGCTCAAGATCCGCGGCGTCCGCGTCGAACCCGGTGAGGTCGACGCGGTGCTCACCGACCGCCCCGACGTCGCGGCCTCGTTCACGACCGGCGTCGAGCACCCCACCACGGGGGAACCGACCCTCGTCTCGTGGGTGGTCTCCGCGGACCCCGCGGTGACGTCGTCGGACCTCCTGGACCACGCGGCGCGGCGGCTCCCGGGCCCGATGGTCCCGTCGGCGATCGTCCTCGTCGACGCCCTGCCGCTCACACCGGTCGGCAAGGTCGACCGACGTGCGCTGCCCGCGCCGGTGATCGAGCGCGCAGCGTTCGTGGCCCCGGCGGACGATCGGGAGCGTGCCGTCGCCGACGTGATCGCGACGGTGCTGCAGCTCGACCGCGTGTCGGTGGTCGACGACTTCTTCGCGCTGGGTGGGACGTCGCTGTCGGCGACACGTGTTGTCGCCCGCGTCGCCGACGCGCTCGGTGTCGCGGTCGGTGTCCGGGACGTGTTCGCGCACAGCACGCCTCGAGCGCTGGCGGCGGCGCTGGCCGGTCGCGAGGTCGAGCGGCGGCCGGTGGCCGCAGGATCGCGGCCTCGTCCGGATCGACTCCCGCTGTCGCATGCGCAACGGCGGATGTGGTTCGTGAACCAGCTCGACACCACGTCGTCGGCGTACACGATCCCCGTGGTGGTCCGGCTGACCGGACCGCTCGACGTCGATGCGGTGCGCCTGGCCGTGCTCGACGTGGTCGACCGTCACGAGGTCCTGCGGACCGTCTATCCGGCCTCCGCGAGCGGTGAACCCACCCAGGTCGTGCTCCCGACGGCCCCCGTCGCCGACCGGTTCGACTGGGGCACCACCGGGGGACCCGGCGCGGAGACCACCGCGCGGGCCGTGCTCGACGACGGCGTCGACGTGACCGTCGACCTCCCGCTCCGGGGGCGTCTCGCGTCCCTTGCGCGCGACCGCCACCTCCTGGTGCTCGCCGTCCACCACATCGCCGCCGACGGCCAGTCGGCGCCGATCCTCGCCGCCGACATCGCCACCGCCTACACCGCACGTGCCGCCGGTCATGCGGCCGACTGGACGCCGTTGCCCGTCCAGTACGCCGACCACGCCCTCGCGGAGCGTGAGCTCCTCGGTGACGCCGAGGATCCCGCGTCGGAGATGAGCCGAGCGCTCGCGCACTGGCGCACGGTGCTCGACGGTGCGCCCGACCTGCTGCCGCTGCCCACCGATCGGCCCCGGCCGACCGTCGCCGACACCCGCGGTGACACGGTGCGATGGTCACTGCCGGCGCAGGTGCGGGATCGACTGCGCGCGAACGCCGGCCGCCACGGTGCGACCCTGTTCATGGCCGTCCACTCCGCGCTCGCGCTGGTGCTCGCGCGGGTCACGGGCACGACGGACATCACCGTCGCGACACCCGTCGCGGGGCGTGGTCGAGCCGAGATCGACCCGCTGGTCGGGATGTTCGTCAACACCGTCGTGCTCCGCACGCGCGTCGATCCCGCCGACGCCCTCGACACACTGCTGCGCGAGGTGCGTGAGGTGGACCTCGACGCGTTCGCGCACGCACACATCCCGTTCGAGCGCGTCGTCGACGCGATGGACCCGGTGCGGTCGGAGTCGTTCGAACCGCTCGCCCAGGTGATGCTCGTGCTCGACGAGGGCACCACCCGCGCGGCTGCGACGGCGACGGTCGGCGACCTCGAGGTGGCCCTCGCCGACCCCGGCCCCGAGCCTGCGAAGGTCGACCTGACCATCGGCGTCACCGACACCGACGACGGGCTGGACGGCGTCCTCACCGTCGCGCGCAGCCTGTTCGACGTCGAGACCGGGGAGATGATCGCCGACGCTCTCGTCCGCGCGCTGACCGCGCTCGCCGAACCACCCGCGTCGACGGCGGTCGGCGACGTCGACCTCCTCGGGGCGGCCGCGACGACGCGGGCGCTCGCCGCCGCGAGCGGCCCGCAGGCCCTGGTGCGCGGAGCGGCAGACGAGACTCTGGTCCACGCGGTCGCGGCGGCGTGCGTCGATCACGCGACCTCGACGGCGGTCGTCGACGGTCCGACCGGCCGGTCGCTGACCTTCGTCGAGTTCGGTTCGGCGGTCGCGCATCTCGGCCGCGCACTGCTCGCGGCCGGAGTGGGGCCGGAGACCGCTGTCGTCGTATGTTTGCCCCGGTCGATCGACCTCGTCGTCGCCGTGCACGCCGTCCTCGGCGCGGGCGGGCAGTACGTCCCCGTCGACCCCTCGACACCGCCCGATCGGGTCGCGCACATCGTCGACACGGCCGGCGCGACGCTGGCGGTCTCCACGGACCCTGTTCCGGAGGCACTGCGCGACAGCGGACTCCGCGTCACACCGGTGACCGTCGACACCAGGCCGGCCCCGCCGATCTCCGACGCCGAGCGCGGCGGGCCCGTCCATCCCGACGCCGCCGCGTACACCCTGTTCACGTCCGGGTCGACGGGCCGGCCGAAGGGCGTGACCGTGGCGCACCGCGCGGTCCTCAACCGGATCCGCTGGGGGCTCGCGGCGTTCCCCCTCGACGGTGACGACGCGGTGATGCTCAAGACACCGGCCACCTTCGACGTGTCCGTGCCCGAACTCGTCGCACCCCTCGTGGCCGGTGCGCGCATGGTCGTCGCCGGCGCCGACGGGCACACCGACCCCGAGCACATCGCGGACCTCGCCGCGCGCCATCACGTCACGTCCGTCCACTTCGTCCCGTCGATGCTGGCGGTGTTCCTCGACGTGGTCGGCGCCGATCGCCTCGCCGGGATGCGGGACGTCCGGTACGTCTTCTGCTCCGGCGAGGCGCTGACGCCGGCCGTTGCCCGCGCCGTCCGCGCTGCCCTCCCGCACGCGGCTCTGCACGACCTGTTCGGACCCACCGAGGCCGCGGTGGAGGTCCTCCACGCCCCACTGGACGCGATCGGTGACGTCGTGCCGATCGGACGACCGGTCCCGGGCGCACAGGCGCATGTCCTCGACGCCAGACTGCATCCCGTCGCCGACGGCGTGGTCGGCGAGCTGTACCTCGGCGGCGTGCAACTCGCCCGCGGGTACGCCGCATGTCCCGACCTGACCGCCGAGCGGTTCGTCGCCCATCCGGTCGAGCACGGCGCCCGGCTCTACCGCACCGGCGATCTCGTCCGCCGCACCCGCGACGGGGACCTGCAGTACCTCGGCCGCTCCGACTCCCAGGTCAAGATCCGCGGGCAGCGTGTCGAACTCGGGGAGATCGAGGCGGTCCTCGCCGAGGCGCCGGGCGTCACCCACGCCGCCGTCACCGTCGTCCGCGCGCCCGGGGGAGCCGACCACCTCGCCGCCCATGTTGTCGGCCACGACGACGCGGACACCCTGCGCGCCTCGGCGACACGTGCTGTGGCGCAGGCCCTTCCCGAGTACATGCGGCCGACGGTGTGGACCGTGCTCGACACCGCACCGATCGGCCCGAGCGGCAAGCTCGACCGGCGCACCCTGCCCGTCCCCGACCTCGCCGCCGTCGACCCGGTCGTCGTGGCCGCACCCACGACCCACGACGAGCACGTGATCGGTGACGTCGTGGCCGGTGTGCTGGGCGTCGACACGCTGTCGGTCACGACGTCGTTCTTCACCGCCGGCGGCGACTCGATCGCCGCGATCCGACTGACATCGCTCCTGAGGTCGGCCGGGTACACCGTGTCCCCCCGCGACGTGTTCGCGGCACCGACGGTGCGAGAGCTCGCCGTCCGCCTACGACAGGCCCGGACCGCCACCCTTTCCGAGCCGGCGGACGGGCCGACCGGGGCGATGCCCCTGCCGCCGCCCGTCGCGTGGCTGCGGGACCTCGCGTCCGGCGACCCCGACCGCATCCGCGACTTCTCGCAGGCCGCCGTGCTCGCCCTCCCGGACGGGGTCGACGAGGACGCGCTGCACACCGTCGTCCGAGCCGTCGTGGCCGCACACCCGATGCTCACCGCGGGACTGACGGTCGCCGACGGGCAGTGGACGGTCACCGCCGGCACCGGTGACCCGTCCGCGGTCCACACCGCCCTGCTCGCCGACGGCGACGTCGACACCGCCCATGCGACGGCTCTGCGCGCACTCGATCCCGCACGCGGGGTCATGGTCGCTGCGGTCGGTGTGCGCGGTGCGCCAGGGGAGGGGCGGCTGGTCGTCGCGGTCCACCACGTCGCGGTCGACGCGGTGTCGTGGCAGGCGATCGTCACCGGTCTCGCGACCGCGTGGTGGCAGCACGCGTCGGGCGCGACGATCGACGTCCCGGTGCGCGGGACGTCCTACCGTCGCTGGGCACAGGTGCTCGCCGACCTCGCGGACCGCACCGACGAGATCGACCTCTGGCGACGGCGACTCGACGTCCCACCGCCCGTGATCGACGGGGCGGCCGTGGTTCTCCACCCCGACCGTGACCGCCAGGTCGACACGCGGACGGTGTCGACCACCCTCGACGCCGCGGTGTCGCAGACGCTCCTCGACACGACCGCCCCTGCGTTCACGACCGGTGTCGACGTGCTGCTGGTCGCCGCGGTGCTGCAGGCCCTCGCCGGGGACGCCGAGCGTGTCGCGGTCCTCGTCGAGAACCACGGTCGCGAGGAGGGCGTCGCCCCCGGCGCCGACCTGTCCGGCACCGTTGGATGGTTCACCGCGTTCGCCCCGATCGCCGTCGACGTCCCGACCGCCGACGATCACGCCGCCGCGACCATCCGACTCGTGCAGGCCACCAAGGACGCCGTCGCACGTACCCCCGACCGCGGTGTCGCGTTCGGGACCCTGCGGTGGGGGACACCGGGATCGGCGCTGCGCGACCTGCCGCTGCCGCCCGTCACCGTCAATCACCTCGGCACCCTGCGCACTGCCGAGACAGCCGCGTTCGGGCCCGTGGCCGACGCGCCGTCACTGCCCGCCGTCGTCGATGGGACCATGACGGCTCTGGCGGCGATCACGGTGACGACCGCGGTCGTCCACGACACGGACGGCCGACGCATCCGGGCCGAGTTCACCGTGGCGCCAGAGGCACTCGGCGGGGCTTGGGAGCGCAGGGCGCAGGCACTCGTCGAGCGATGGGTGACGTCGGTGCGGGGCATCGTCGACGCCGCCACCGTCCGCGCGCCGGGACCGAGCGAGACCGACCTCGCCGCAACCGGTCTCACCCAGGACGAGATCGACGATCTGTTCCGCACCCACCCCGGTGCGCGCCTGTGGCCGCTCACCCCGCTGCAGCAGGGGCTGCTCTTCCAGGTCGAGGTGTCCGACGACGGGCTGACCGGCGACGCCGAGATCGACCCCTACATCACGCAGTCGGTGATCACCCTCGCCGGCGACCGCACGCCCGACGACCTCCGCGCCGCGGCGACGCGAGTCCTCCGGCGGCACCCGGCGCTGCGGTCGACCTTCCACCGCCTCGACTCCGGCCGTGCCGTCGTCGTCGTGGACCCGAGCACCCAGCCCGACTGGCGCGCGGTCGGTCTCGGTGACCGGACGGCCGGTGGCGACGCCCTCGCCGCTCTCGCCACCGACGAACGCACTCGCCGGTTCGACCTCGGCGCCCCCGGGCTCATCCGGTTCCTCGCGGCGACCCACCCCGACCCGCAGACGGGGGAGCGGCTGCTGTCGCTGGTCGTCACCGCGCACCACCTGATCGTCGACGGCTGGTCGGGGCCGGTGCTCCTCGCGGACCTGCTCGCGGGAGACGGGGAGGACACCCCGGACACCCTCGAGGACCTCGACGTCGGCCGCCACCTCGAGTGGCTCGGACGCCAGGACGTCGACGCCGCCCTGGACGTGTGGCGCGAGGCGCTCGCGGCGGTCGACGGACCCACCCTCCTCGCGCCCACGCTCCCGGCCCCGACACCCGGAGGGACGGGCGGCGAACACCGTTCGACGAGCACCACCCTCGACGCGGGCACCACCGACACGCTCACCGCCCGGGTCCGCGACCTCGGGGTCACGACGAGCTCGGCGCTGCACGCGGCGTGGGCGGTGGTCCTCGCGCAGCGCACCGGTGAGGACGTCGTGCTGTTCGCCGAGACGGCGGCGGGACGACCCGCCGAGGTGCCGGGTGTCGAGCACATGGTCGGACTGTTCATCACCACCGTCCCGGTCGCGGTCCCCGCCGCGCCGGGGGACACGCTGGCGGACGTCGCCCGCGCCGCACACCGCCACCGCACCAGGGTCGTCGACCACCAGTTCGTCGGACTCGACGACATCGCCCGCGCGGTCGGTCGCGACATCTCTGTGGACTCCCTGGTCGTGTACGAGAACTTCCCGGTCGACGTCGACGGCGTCGGTGCAGCCGCGGCGGCGTCGGGCGTCGACATCCGCCGCATCGAGACGTCCGATGCGACGCACTACCCGGCGGCCCTGGTGGCCGCGCCCACCGACGACGGCCTGACCCTGACGCTCAAGTACCGCGCGTCGGTGGTCGACGACGACGTCGCCGCGGATCTGCTGGTGCGCGTCGCCGCGGCGCTCACCGGGCTCGCCCACTCCCCGGGTCTCGCGGTCGGCGACCTCGACCGGATCGACGACGCCACCGCCGATCTCGTGGGCGGCTGGTCGCGCGGGGAGTCGACGGCGGTGCCGGACCGGCGGTTGTCGGACCTCGTCGCCGACGGGGTCGCGGCCGCGCCCGACGCGATCGCGGTGCGCCACGGTGCGCGGACGCTCGACGGCCGATCGTTCGCGGCGCATGTCGCGTCGCTCGGCCGCCGGCTGATCGCGCTCGGCGTGGGACCGGATGTGGCGGTCGCCGTCCGCATCCCGCGGTCGATCGAGATGATCGTCGCCGTCCACGCGGTGGTCGCCGCGGGTGGACATGTCGTGCCGATCGACCCCGATGCGCCCCTCGACCGTGTCCACCACGTCTGTGCGACCGCGTCCGTCACCCGCATGCTCGTCGTCGACGACGGGGACGAGGACGGGGCCGAATCCCCGGTGCCGACGACGGTCGTCGACTGCTCCGGCCCTGTCCCCGACGTGGCACCGATCACCGACGCGGATCGCGTCGCCCCGCTCCGCGGATCGCACGCGGCGTACACCCTCTTCACCTCCGGATCGACCGGTCGGCCGAAGGGGGTCACCGTCGGCCACGATGCCGTGGTCAACCGGATCTGCTGGATGCAGCACGATCTCGGGCTCGGCGCCCACGACGTGATCCTGCAGAAGACGCCCCTGACGTTCGACGTGTCGATGTGGGAGGTGTTCCTCCCGCCGATGGTCGGGGCGACGATGGAGATCGCCGACGCGGGTGGCCATCGCGACGCCGCGTACCTGGTCTCGCTCGTCGAGCGCGCGGGGGTGACCTGCCTGCACTTCGTCCCGTCGATGATGGCCGTGTTCACCGAGACCATCCGCGCGGCCACCGGCGGCGACGGTCCGGACCGCCGCCTGCGGTCGGTGCGCCACGTCGTCGCGTCGGGCGAGGCGCTCCCCGCCGCCACCGCCACGGCGCTGCTGGCCGCGGCCCCCCACGCGCGGCTGCACAACCTCTACGGGCCGACCGAGGCCGCGATCGACGTCACCGCCCACGAGGTCCGACCGGACGCGACGACGGTGCCGATCGGTCGACCGGTCCCGAACACGACCGTCGCCGTGCTGGACCGTCGCCTGCACCCGGTCGGTCCCGGGACGACCGGGGAGCTGTACCTGGCCCGCGTGCAACTGGCCCGGGGTTACGTGGGACGGCCCGACCTCACCGCCGAGCGTTTCGTCGCCGACCCCTCAGGGTCCGGTGGGCGCCTCTACCGGACCGGCGACCTCGTCCGGTGGACCACGGACGGCGAGCTGGAGTACTTGGGGCGCAGCGACTTCCAGGTCAAGCTGCGGGGGCAGCGCATCGAGCTCGGCGAGGTGGAGAACGTCGTCGCCTCCGTCGACGGGGTGATCGCCGCGACCGCCGACGTCGTCGCCGACCGACTCGTCGTGTGGGTCGCGGGTGCCGTGACCGCCGACGACCTCGCCGACCACGCGGCGGCCGTCCTGCCGCCGGGACTGCGACCGGACACCTGGGTCGTCCTCGACCGCCTGCCCGTCACCCCGTCGGGCAAGGTCGACCGCCGCGCACTGCCGGCACCGACCGCCCGTACGGCCACGCCCGCAGCGGGATCCGACCCTCGCACCGGAACCGAGCGGGTGATCGTCGACGTCGTCGCCGGGGTACTCGGCCTCGACAGCCTCTCGGCGACCGACGACTTCTTCGACCTCGGCGGGACGTCGCTGTCGGCCACACGCGCGACAGCTCGCATCTCGGCGGCACTGGGACTCCGGGTCGGCGTGCGGGACCTCTTCGAGGCCCCGACCGCGCGCGCCCTGGCGCGCCGCATCGTCGACGCCGCGCCGTCGATCCCGGATCACCCCCTGGTCGCCGTGCCACGGCCCGAACGGATCCCGGTGTCCCCGGCGCAGCGGCGCATGTGGGTGATCAACCGCCTCGACCCGACCTCTCCGGCCTACAACATCCCGTTCGTCCTGCGGCTCGAGGGGCCGGTGGACGAGACCGCGCTGCGCACCGCGATCGGCGACGTGGTCCTCCGGCACGAGAGCCTGCGCACCGTCTTCCGCCAGGACGACACCGGAGCGGTCCACCAGCACGTCCTCGAGCCCGGCGAGGGATCGTGGTGGGTCGACGCGTCCTGGTGGGTCACCGAGGACGTCGCCGGCCTGCCCACCCGACCGTTCGACGTCACCCGCGAGATCGGCGTCCGCGCAGGCGTGCACGTCGTCGGCGACGATGTGTGCCACCTGGTCGTCGTGCTGCACCACATCGCCTCCGACGGCCAGTCGATCGCCCCACTCACCCGGGACCTCGTCGCCGCGTACTCCGCGCGTCTCCGTGGGGACGACGCCGCGCTGCCCTCCCTCGCGATCCAGTACGCCGACGTCACGCTCTGGCACGCACGAACACTCGGCGACCCCGACGACGACACGTCGCCGATGGCACGTCAACTCGACTGGTGGACCGAGCGTCTCGCCGGGGTCGCCGATCCGGCCACGGTCCCGACCGACCACCCGCGACCCGCCGCGCCGACAGGACGGGGCGGCGAGGTTCGTGTCCCTCTCGACGCGATCGCCGACCGTCTCGACCGGTGGTGTCGCGACCGCGGGATCACGGTCTTCATGGCTGTGCACGCCGCGCTCGCCGTCGTGCTGGCGCGCCGGAGCGGCCGGACGGACGTCACCATCGCCACCCCGGTGTCCGGGCGCGGCCGCACCGAACTCGACGACCTCGTGGGCATGTTCGTCAACACGCTCGTGCTCCGGACGACCGTCGCGCCGCACGACGACTTCGATGCGCTCGTGGACGCGGTGCGGGCGACCGACCTCGCCGCCTTCGACCACGCCGACGCACCGTTCGAGCTCGTCGTCGACCGCGTCGCCCCCCGCGACGTCGACGGTTTAACGCTGGCGTCGGTGATGGTGTCCGTGGCCGAAACCCCGAGCGGCGCCATCGAGGTCGACGGACTCGCCGTCACCCCGGTCGACCCCGGCCCTCCCGCAGCGCGTTTCGACCTGACCGTCGGCGTCACCACCACCCGCGACGAGACCGGTGCCCTCGTCGGACTCCGGGGCGCCCTCGCCTACGCCACCGACCTCTACGACCCGGCGACGGCCGCGTCCGTCGCGCGCGAGCTCGCCTCCGTCCTCGCCGAGGGCGTCGCCGCGCCCGACCGTGCGGTCGGGGACCTGGGCGCGGGGCCCGCGTCGGCTCGGTCGGCGGTCCCGGCCGCCGTCGTGCCGTCGGTCGATCTCGCCGACCTGCTCGTGTCGCGCGGTGCCCTGGCCGCGCAGGTCGAGTCCGTCGCCGCCGACCTCGCGGCCCGTGGTGTCCGACCGGGAACCCCGGTTGCCGTGGCGATCCCGATGTCCGACGAGTTCGCCGTCGGGGTCCTCGCGGTGCTCGCCGCGGGCGGCCACGTCGTGTCCGACGCCGACCGGGCTGCCCACCGGCTGGTATCGGTCGACCGGCCGGCGGCGACGTTCCCGCCCGTGCACGCCGACCCGGGACTTCCCGCGATCGTCGCCGAGGGACACACGGTCACCCGCGCCGCGCTGGCCGCACATCTCGCCTGGCGCGCCGAACGACTGCCCGTCGACTCCCGCGACGACGTGCTCGTCGCGCACGACGCCGGCAGCCCCGCGGGCGTCGTCGCCACGCTGTGGGCGGCGCTCGGGGGCGCGACGATCACCCACGACCGCGCCGCCGCGTCCGTCGTCTGCACACCGGCCGACGTGGTCGCGACGACCCTCGAGACGACCCCCGCCGCACGGCTCGCGGTCGTCACAGGGCGTGGTGACGCGATGTCGACCATGCCGGCGGTCGTCGACCGGTTCCGCCGCGTACGGCTCCACACCCTGACCATGCTCGACGGGATGCCGCTCGGTGTCCTGCATCGCGACGTGTCCCCGGATGCCGTCGTGTCCCTCGGTCGTCCCCTGGGCGGGGTGACAGCCCATGTCCTCGACGCCCGACTGCGACCCGCGGCGCCCGGGGCGGTCGGATCGCTGTTCCTCGCCGGCGACATGGTGCCATGGGCGACGGGTGACGCCGGCGCCACGGCAGCGCACGTCGTCGCACCGCCGACCGGCGAGCCGGGGGAGCGGTGGCTCGCCGCCGGACTCGCCGTGCGATGGTCGCGGACCGGGGAACTCGTGCTCGCCGTCATCGACGCACCGAGGCGGTCGACGCGTCCCGCCGTCGCCGACCACGTCGACGAGTCCCTGCTCGCGCTGGTCACGGGGATCGTCACCGACGTGCTCGATCTCGACGCCGCCGCAGAGGGATCCGTGCCTGACGGGTCGTTCACCGATCTGGGCGGGACGTCGCTGAGCGCGGCCCGCGTCGCCGGGCGACTGTCCGCCGTCCTCGGCCACGACGTCGCCGTCCGCGCGGTGTTCGAGGCGTCGACGATCGCCGACATCGCCCGCGCCGCGCAGGACGCCGTCGGCGCCGGGCGCACCGACCTCCCGCCGCTGCGACCGGTCGACCGCGACCGGCGTCTGCCGCTCTCGCACGCGCAGCAGCGCATGTGGTACCTGAACCGTCTCGACGACGACCGCGGTGTCGCGGGGTACGTCATCCCGCTCGCGGTCCGACTTCGGGGCGGGATCGACGCGGGCACAGTGCGTTCCGCGATCATGGACCTCCTCGCGCGCCACGAGGTGCTCCGCACGGTGTACCCGGAGGACGCCGACGGACCGCATCAGGTCGTCGTCGACGCGCAGACGGCGGCCGACCGGCTCGACCTCGCGATCGTCGACAGCGCCGACGAGGCGATTGCCGTGCTCGGTCGGCCGTTCGACCTCCGCACCGATCTGTCGCTACGCGCCCGGGTCGCACCCAGCGCCGAGAACGCCGACGCCCCGACGACCGTCGTGCTCGCGGTGCACCACGTCGCGGCCGACGGCGAATCCGTCCCGGTCCTGCTCAGAGACCTCCTCGCCCTGTACGCCGCCCGCGTCGGCGGCACGACGCCCGCACTGCCACCCTTGCCTGTCCAGTACGCCGACTACGCCGTCTGGCACCGCGGAGTGGTCGAGGCCGACGAGGTCTCCGACGCCGGCGATCTCGCCTTCTGGTCGAGCGCGCTCGCCGGGGCGCCGGCCGTCCTGGACCTCCCGCTCGATCACCCGCGCCCGCCGGCCCCGTCCGGGGTGGGCGTCGCCGGAGAGGCCGCGGTGGCCCGGGATGCCGCCGGGGCACTCGACGCACTCGCCCGGCAGATCGGCGCGTCCCGGTTCATGGTCGTCCACGCCGCAGTGGCGGTGGTGCTCGCCCGCGTCGCGGCAACCGAGGACGTCGTGATCGGCACGCCGGTCGCGGGTCGCGGGCGTGCCGAGATCGACCAACTGGTCGGCATGTTCGTCAACACGGTGGTGCTCCGCACGCCGGTCGACGACGACGTCACGCTCGGCGATCTCGTCGCCGAGATCCGCGGCCGCGACCTCGACGCGTTCGCCCACCAGACCACCCCCTTCGAGCACCTCGTCGAGCGCTTCGCGGCCGACACCGGGAGAGCGGGCTCGGTGCCTCCGCTGACCCAGGTGCTGCTGACCGTCGCCGACGCAGCCCCGCCCGTCGACGGCACGATCGCCGGGGTCACCGTCGAACCCGTCGATCTCCCGGTCACCGAGGCGAAGGTCGACCTCACGATCGGCGTCGTCGCCGGCGCCGACGGCTGGGACGTGCGCGCGATCGGTGCGGCCGACGTCCTCGACGGCGCGACGGTGCAGGCACTGGCCGAGCGGATCGCCCTGGTGCTCACCGCGATCGCGCAGGATCCACAGCAACGGGTGGCCGACGTCGAGGTCGTCCTGGACGGTCGGGACACCCCCGTCCTCCTCGGCCCACCCGCCGTGCCGGCGCGCACCCTGCGCGACATCCTCGCCACGCCTGCGGATCCCGAGGCGGTCGCGCTGATCGACTCCGACGCCGTCTGGACCCGCCGTGAGGTCGACGCCGCCGCCGGCGCTCTCGCCGTCGACCTGCGCGCGCTGGGGGTCGGGCCGGAGACGGTCGTCGTCGGCCTGCTCCACCGGTCGGCCGCGGTCCACGTCGCGCTGCGCGCCGTCGCGCTCGCCGGCGGTGTCTGGTGCCCGGTGGATCCGCGGTACCCGGCCGACCGACGAGAGCGCGTGCTTGCCGAGGCCGGGGCCCGGGTCGTCCTCGTCGGTCCCGGTGTCGATCGCGGGGAGCCTGATCCCGGCGCCGCGCAGATCGTCCTCGACGCGGCGACCCTCGCAGATCTGCGCGACAGGCCGGTCACGGTTCCCGACTGGCCGACGGTCCCCGTCGACGCGGGCGCCTATCTGATCTTCACGTCGGGGTCGACGGGGATCCCGAAGGGCGTCCTCGTCACCCACCGCGGGCTGGCCGGGGTCGCCGCGACCCTGCGGGACCGGCTCGCGCCGGATGCGAGCGCGCAGTGGTTGGGCATCTCTTCGCCGTCGTTCGACGCCGCGATGCTCGAGGTGCTGGGGTCGGCGGACGCCGGCGCCCCGATCGCGCTGGTACCCCACGACATCGTCGGCGGACGGGATCTCGCGGAGTGGATCACGCGACACGGTGTCACCCATGCGTTCCTCGTCCCCTCGGTCGCCGCGTCCATCCCGGACCCGTCGTCGCTGCCCCTGGTGCATCTGATGGCCGGCGGTGAGGCGGTCCCCCAGGCGGAGATCGCCCGGTGGCCGGGAGCCGTCCACGACGGCTACGGTCCGACCGAGACGACGATCCTCGCGGTCACCAGCCCGGCGATGTCCTCGGACCTTCCTGTGCCGCTGGGTGTCCCGATGCCGGGTGTCGTCGCTCTCGTCCTCGACGCCCGCCTCCGGCCGGTGCCCGACGGCACGATGGGGGAGCTGTACCTGATGGGCCCCGGACTGGCCCGCGGCTACCACCGACGTCCTGACCGCACCGCCGAGCGATTCGTCGCCGCCCCCGGCGGCGCGCGGATGTACCGCACCGGCGATCTCGTGCGGCGGCGCGCCGGCGAGCTGTACTACGCCGGTCGCGCCGACGGTCAGGTCAAGCTGCGCGGTCAACGCCTGGAGCTGGGAGAGATCGAGACCACGCTGCTGCGACACCCGGCGGTGCGGCAGGCGGCCGTCGTCGTGGTGGGGGAGGGTTCGTCGGCGGCGCTCGCGGGGTACGTCGAGACCGGCGAGACCGGCACGGCGACCGTCGATCTCGTCTCGGCGATCACCGAGTACCTCGGCGCGCGGCTCCCCGGGTACATGGTCCCCTCGACGATCACCGTGCTCGACGCGATGCCCCTCACCCCGGTCGGGAAGATCGACCGCGCGGCGCTCCCCGATCCGGTCGCCGCAGCGCCCGTCGCGGAGAAGGCCGCCGACGACCACGAGCGCCTCGTCGCCGGCGTCCTCGCCGACGTGCTCTCTCTCGACGAGATCGACGTCGGCGCCGACTTCTTCGTGAGCGGCGGCAACTCGCTGTCCGCCACCAGGGTCGCCGCACGCCTCAGCGACACGTTCGGGGTGCGGGTGGGTGTCCGCGACCTGTTCGAGACGTCGACGGCCCGGGGTCTCGCCGCGCGCATCCGAGCCGCGGACGGCGGCGTGACGCTGCCGCCGATCACGCCGCAGACCCGCCCCGAGCACATCCCCCTGACCATCGCGCAGCAGCGCATCTGGTTCCTGCACCGTTTCGACCCCACCTCGACCGCGTACGTGATCCCACTGGTCGTGCGCGTGCCGGGACCGCTCGACCCGCCGGTCGTGCGGGCCGCGGTGATCGACGTCCTCACCCGACACGAGGTGCTCCGGACGGTCTTCCCCGAGCACGCGGGCCGCGCGACGCAGCGGGTGCTGCCGGTCGACGACGCCGCGACGGCCCTCACGGTCGATGTCGCCGACACCCCGGCCGACGAGGCGATCCCGGCCTTCCTCGCACGGCCGATGGACCTCCTGCGCGAGATGCCGGTGCGGGTACTCCTCGTGCCGGGGGGGCGACAGGACGAGGCCGGGGTGCTCGCGCTCGCGCTGCACCACATCGCGGTGGACGGGGAGTCCATGCGGCCGCTCCTCACCGACCTCGCGACCGCCTGGGCCGCGCGGTCGGCCGGGCACGCACCCGATCTGCCCCCGCTGCCGCTGCAGGTCGCGGACGTCGCGCTCTGGCAACACACCGTGCTCGGGTCGGTCGAGGACCCCACCACCCCGCTCGGGTCCCAGGTCGCGCACCGGGTCGAGCGCCTGCGAGGGCTGCCGGACCTGCTGCCCCTCCCCACCGACCGGCCGCGACCGCTCCGCGCGTCGGGTGCCGGCGACCGCGTCCGTTTCACCGTGCCCGCGGCGCTCGCGCAGCGGGTCCGCGCCGCGGCCCGCCGTCACGCCGCGACGGAGTTCATGGTCGTGCACGCCGCGCTCGCCGTGCTCCTCGCGCGCCTCTCCGCGACCGACGACATCGCGGTGGCCACCCCGACGGCGGGTCGTGGGCAGGCCGGTCTCGACGACCTCGTCGGGATGTTCGTGAACACCCTCGTCCTGCGCGTGGCCGTGACACCGGACCTCACCGTGGACCGACTGATCGCCACGGTGCGGGAGGCCGACCTGGACGCTGTCGCGCACGCCGACGCGCCCTTCGAGCACCTCGTCGAACACCTCGCACCGGTCAGGTCGGAGTCGCACGCGCCGCTGGCGCAGGTGATGCTGTCCTTCGACCAGTCGAGCGGCCCGGCCGGCCCCGACGCCCCGGGCGGCGCCGTCGGCATCGAGGTCCTCGATCCCGGGACACCAGCCGCGCGGGTCGACCTCGAGGTCACGGTGTCGAGTGCGCCCACGCCGGACGGCGACTGGCCCGGCGAGATCGTCTACGCCACCGACCTGTTCGACCCCGACACCGTCGAGACGATCGCGGCGCGACTCGTGCGTGTCCTCGCCGCGATCACCGACGACGCGGCCGGTCGTGCGGTCGGCGACATCGACCTCCTCGACGGCGCCGACCGTGCCGCGATCGCCGCGGCCGACCACGGGCCGACGGTTCCGCGACCGACCACGACCCTGGCCGACCTCCTCCTGACGCGGTACGCGTCCGACCCCGACGCCGTCGCCGTCACCGACGACGACGGCCCGATCACGATGCGCGCGTTCGCCTCCCGCGTGCATCGCCTCGCCCGTCGTCTCGTCGACGAAGGCATCGGACCCGAGGACGCGGTCGCGGTGGTGATGAACCGATCGGTCGACCTCGTCGTCGCGATCCACGCCGTCGTCGTCGCGGGCGGGCAGTACGTGCCGCTCGACCCGACCGCGCCGCGCGATCGCGTCGCCGACATCCTCGCCACGGCCTCGGTGCGCCTCGTCCTGACCACCGCCTCCGACCGTCCCGACACCGCGCTGCCCGTGGTCCTCGTCGACCCGGATCGTGACGGCGGGAACGGATCCGCGCAGAACTCTTCTGGGGAGAACGGATCTGGGCCGACACCGCCGTTCACCGGTGCCGACCGTCGCGCGCCGCTGCACCCGACCAACGCGGTCTACACGATCTTCACCTCCGGATCGACGGGACGACCGAAGGGCGTCACCGTGTCCCACGCGGCGGTTCTCAACCGACTAGCGTGGGGGTCGGAGACATTCCCCCTCAGCGCCGGCGACGGTGTCGTCCTGAAGACGCCGACCACCTTCGACGTGTCCGTGCCCGAGCTGTTCGCTCCCACGCTCGCCGGGGCGCGGATCGTGGTCGCCCGCGCCGACGGGCACACCGACCCGGCGTACCTCGCGGAGCTCGTCGCCCGGACACGCGCGGCGACGGTGCATTTCGTGCCCTCGATGCTCGCCGTCTTCCTCGAGGTCGTCGACGACGCCGCTCTGGCCCGGCTCGTGTCGCTCCGGCACCTGTTCGTCTCGGGTGAGGCGCTGCCGCCCGCGCTCGCCGCGCAGGTCCGGACACGACTGCCCGGGGTGGGCCTGCACGATCTCTTCGGCCCCACCGAGGCCGCCGTCGAGGTGACCCACCAGACCCTCGTCGACGTCGGCGACGTCGTCCCGATCGGGCGTCCGGTGGACAACACCGTCACCCGCGTCCTCGACGCGCGGCTGCACCCGGTCCCGGCCGGGGTGCCCGGGGAGCTGTATCTCGGCGGGGTCCAACTCGCGCGCGGGTACGCCGCGCGCGGCGACCTCACCGCCGACCGCTTCGTCGCCGACCCGCACGGCGCCCCGGGAACGCGCCTGTACCGCACCGGTGACCTCGTCCGCCGCAACCGCGACGGTGCGCTCGAATACCTGGGGCGCACCGACTTCCAGGTGAAGCTGCGGGGCCAGCGCATCGAGCTCGGCGAGGTCGAGTCGGTCCTCCTGCGGGCCACCGGCGTCGTCCACGCGGCGGCGACCGTCGCCGAGACCGCAGGCGGCGCGCAGCATCTCGTCGGATACGTCGCCGGCACCGACATCGACCTCGACGCCGTCGGCGCCACGGCCCGGGATGCGCTGCCGGAGTACATGGTCCCGACCTGCTGGGTCGTCCTCGACGACGTCGTCCTCTCGACCGCCGGCAAGCTCGATCGTCGCGCGCTCCCACCGCTGCGCGACGACACCGGGGGCGATGCGCTCGTGGCCCCGGCGACGTCGGACGAGCGTGTCGTCGCGGATATCGTCGCGGCGGTGCTCGGTCGCCCCGCGGTGTCGGTGACGGAGTCCTTCTTCGCCCTGGGTGGCGACTCGATCATGTCGATCCGCCTGGTCTCCCTCCTGCGCGCAGCCGGTTACACCGTGACGCCGCGCATGGTGTTCGACCACCGCACGGTCCGCGCGATCACGGCGGCCGCACAGGCGCACGCCGTGCCGCCGCTCGCCGAGTACCCCGGCGGCGCGGTCGGTCCCGTCACGCCGACCCCGACGCTGCGATGGATGGCCGACCTCGTCCCCGACGACGACCCCGACGCCATCCGCGACTTCTCCCAGGCCATGGTCCTGGCCCTGCCCGCGGACGACGGGGTCGACCCGACCGCGGTCCTGCGTGCCGTCATCGCCCACCACCCGATGCTCACGGCGTCGCTCGTCCCCGTGGACGCGATCCGGACAGGCGATGACCTGCCGTGGCGGGTGGTCGCCGGTGCCGGAGACCCCACCGGCGTGGTGATCCGCGTGCACGACCGGGTCGCCGAGATGTCCCTGTCGACGGCGATCCCGCGCGCACACGCCCGCGTGCTCGCCGACCTCGACCCCGCCCGCGGTGTGGTGGTCGGCGCGACGCTGGTCCCCGTCGGCGACGGTCCCGACCGACTCGTGATCGCGATCCACCACATCGCCGTGGACGCGGTGTCCTGGCAGATCATCGGCACCGACCTCGCGGTCGCGTGGTCACAGATCCGGGCGGGGCGACCCGTCGCGCTCGCCGAGCCGGGCACGTCGGCCCGTCGCTGGGCGGGGGTCCTGAACGAGATGGACCGCGACGACCCGGCGCCGTGGGCCGCGGCGACCGCGCCGGGGGCGATCGGGACCGGCGCCGGGCCCGAGCGGGCGATGGACCCCGCGCGCGATCGTCAGTCCACGGTCACCACGACGCGGACGACGGTGCCCACCGAGATCGCCGAGGCCGTCCTCACCGATGTCGCGACCGCCTACGACACCGGCGTCGACACGGTCCTCGTCGCGACCCTCGCGCACGCCCTCGTCGACGTGCTCGGCCGTCGCGACCCCGCGGACATCGACGAGAACCGGGTCGCGGTCCTGACCGAGACACACGGCCGCGAGGAATCCCTCGCGGCCGGTGCCGATCTCAGCGGCACCGTCGGGTGGTTCACGGGACTGGTCCCGGTGGCGGTTTCCGTCGGGCGGGATGTCACCGCCACGGTCAAGGCGGTCAAGGACACCCGCGCCCGGATGCCGCGCCGGGGACTGGGTTTCGGTGCCCTGCGATGGGCGCCGGGATCGACGCTGACCACCCCGGCGATCGCGCTCAACTACTTCGGTGCGGCCGGCGGGGTCGGCGGCGAGCACGACGGGCGCGCGCCGGACGTCCCGGTGTCCGACGTCACCGCGCCCGGCCTCCCGGCGACCGTGCGCGGCACCATGGTCGCGACGGCCGCCCTCACCGCGACGGTGACCACCGCCGCGACACCCGGTGGGCGCGTCATGGATCTCGAGATGGCCTGGCCCGCAGCCCTGCTCGAGACCGACGACGCGCGGGCCGTCGCCGACCGCTGGCGTCATCACCTCGCCACGGTCGCCTCGTACGTCGCGGCGGTCGGCGACCCCGGTCCGAGCGAGACCGACCTCGGCGGCACCGGACTGACGCAGTCCGAGATCGACCTGCTGCTCCGGGACCATCCCGGCGCCACACTCTGGCCGACGACCCCGCTGCAGGCCGGGATGCTCGTCGAGTCCGAGGCGGCACTCAGCGGTGTCGACGACCCGCTCGACGTGTACGTCGTCCAGACCGTCCTCACCCTGGGACCCTTCGCCGATCCCGTCCGGATGCGCGCCGCGGCGGACGCGCTCGTCGCGCGTCACCGGGTGCTGCGGTCGGGCTTCGTCCGGTCGGCGAGCGGCAGGCCCGTCGTGGTGGTCGCGGAGACGGCGCGGGCCGGGTGGGCACAGGACGACCTGACCGACCTGCCGGGCGATGCGGCGTCGCGGGTCGCGGCTCTGGCAGACATCGACCGCGTCACCCCCTTCGATCTCGGATCCCCTGCACTGCTGCGTTTCCGGTGGATCAGCCATGTCCTGGCCGACGGGGAGATCGGCGCGTCGTTCGTGATCACCGCGCACCACCTCGTGCTGGACGGGTGGTCGGCGCCCCTGGTCCTCGCCGAGCTGCTCGCCGGGCACGACGACCTCCGCAGCCTGGATGGAGTGCCCGAGAACGACTTCGGGGCGTACCTCGCGTTCCTCGCCGACGCCGACACCGACTCCGCGCGATCCGCGTGGGCGGAGGAACTCGCGGTCCTCGAGGAACCGACGCTCGTCGCACCCGACCTGCGGGCACCCCATCCGTCGGCGCCGCGGACCCGTGAGTGGGTCGTCGACACCGACCTCACGGCCGCGCTCACCGCCACCGGCCGCCGTCTCGGGACGACCACGAACACCCTCGTGCAGGCGGCCTGGGCGATCCTGCTGTCGGGGATGACCGGGATCGAGCAGGTGGTGTTCGGCGAGACGGTGTCGGGGCGCCCACCCGAACTCCCCGGCGCGGACACGATGGTCGGGCTCTTCATCAACACCATCCCCGCGACCGTCGCCGTCCGCGACGAGGCGACCGTCGCCGATGTCGCCACCGACCTGCAGTGGTCGAAGACCCGCATGCTCGACCACCAGCACCTCGGACTCGCGGACATCGCGGCCGCGGCCGGGGGTGGGCCACTCTTCGACACCGTCACGGTCTTCGAGTCCTTCCCCGTCGACACCGAGACCCTCGCCGCGGCGGACGGGCTCGACATCCGCGGCGTCGTGTCCACCGACGCCACCCACTACCCACTGACACTCGTCACGGTCCCCGCCGCCGACCGCCTGGTCATCCGGCTGCGTCACCTGCCCGAACGCGTCGACGACGACCGGGCCGCTGCGGTCCTGGACACCCTGCGTCGGGTCCTGTCGGTGGTCGGGCGCAGTCCGTCCACGTCGGTGTCCTCGATCTCGGCACGCGGGGGCGAGGCGTTCGACAACCGGCCGGTGTCGCGAGCCCGCGCGTCCACAGCGGAGGCCGAGCGATCCGTCGAGCACACGGATCCGGTGGGCGACCTCGAGGAGTTCGTGGCGGCCCTCGTCGCGGACGTCGTCGGGACCCCGACGCCGTCGGTGCTGGCGACACTCGCCGATCTCGGCGGGAACTCGCTGTCGGCGGCCCGGATCGCCGCGCGGGTCACCGCCGGGACCACCGTGACCGTCGGCGTCCGCGACGTGCTCGAGACAGGGACGATCCGCGGCCTCGCGGCGCTGATCGTCGCGCGCGGTGGGGATCTCGCCGAGAGCGCCGACACGATCCCGACCGGCCCCCGCCCCGAGCATGTTCTCCTCACCCCCGCCCAGACGCGGATGTGGTTCATCAACCGCTGGGACCCGCAGTCCCCGGCCTACACGATCCCGTTCGCGATGCGACTGCGCGGCCCGCTCGACGTCGCGGGGTTGCGCGCCGCGGTCGGGGACGTCATCGCCCGCCACGAGACGCTGCGCACCGTCGTCGCCCAGGACGACTCCGGGGCGCCCTGGCAGCACATCCTCGACGCCGACGAGGTCGTGAGCAGCCGGTCGTGGTGGCTGGAGGACCCCGACGCCGTGCGCGCCGCCCCCGCACGGGGTTTCGACGTAGCGTCGGAGGTCCCGATCCGGGTGGGCGTGGTCCGCGAGGGCCCCGAGAGCCACCTGCTGGTGGTGACGCTGCACCACATCGCCGCCGACGGTGAGTCGCTCGGGCCGCTGGTGTCCGACCTCGCCACCGCATACGGCGCCCGCCTCCACGGCTGTGCGCCGGACTGGGAACCGTTGCCCGTCCAGTACGCCGACGTCGCCCTGTGGCAGGCGGCCCGTCTCGGCGCTCTCGACGACCCGCGCTCGCCGATCGCCGCGCAGGAACGGTTCTGGCGCGACCGCCTGGCCGGTCTCCCGGACCTGCTCGAGCTCCCGACCGACCGCCCACGTCCGGCGGAGACGTCGCAGCGGGGCGGACTGGTCCGCGTCGACATCCCCGACCCCGTCCGTGACCGCGTCGACGCCCTGGCCCGGGCGCACGGGGCGACGCCGTTCATGGTGCTGCACGCCGCGCTCGGCGTGGCGCTCGCGCGCACGGCGGCCACCGACGACGTCGCCGTCGCCACCCCGGTGGCCGGTCGTGGACGCGCCGAACTCGACCCGCTGATCGGCATGTTCGTCAACACGCTCGTCCTGCGGACCCGGGTCGACCCCGCCCAGCCGTTCGGGACGTTTCTGCGCATGGTCGCCGCGGCCGACGCGGACGCCTTCGCCCACGCCGACCTGCCGTTCGAGCATCTCGTCGACGTGCTCGCCCCGACGCGGTCGACGGCCTTCGCGCCGCTCGCGCAGGTCATGCTCACGCTCACCCAGCACCGGGGTATCGAGCTCGACGCCATGCCCGGCCTTGCGGTGACGCCCGTCGACCCGGGTGTCCCGGCCGCACGCTTCGACCTGTCGGTCGGCTTCTCCGCCGACCGCGCCGACGACGGCTCACTGCGCGCACTCGACGGCGAGATCGTCTACGCCACCGACCTGTTCGACGCGGACACCGTGGCATCGCTCGGTCGACGGATCGTGGCCGTGCTCGAGGCCGCCATCGCAGACGCGCGTGTCCCGATCGGTGCCATCGACCTGCTCGGCGACGCGGAGTCGCGCACGGTCCATACACTCTCGACCGGCCCGACGGTCCACACGGATCCGACCTGTCACTGGGATGCCGGTATCGACACGGATACCGACCTCGCCGCGCTGGTCGCGCACCAGATCGCGGCCACGCCGACCGCACCCGCCCTCGTCGGCCCGGACGGGACCGTCCTCGACTACGCCGGCTTCGGGGCGCGAGTCGCCGCGGTCGTGGAGGACCTCCGTCGCCGAGGGATCGGCCGGGGCGACGCGGTCGCTGTGTGCATCGACCGGTCGGCCGCGCTGGTCGTCGCGATCCACGGGATCGTCGCCGCGGGAGCGCAGTACGTGCCCATCGCGGTGGACGCGCCGTCGGCCCGCGCCGCGTCGATGCTCTCGACCGCCGGGGTCCGATTCGTCCTCGTCGACGACGGGTCCGTCCCGGACGCGCTGAGCGGGACCGACGTCGACCTTCTGCCCGTGACATCGCGGACCGCGGACCACCACGCGGTCGCGCGCGTGCACCCCGACGAGGCGGCCTACACGCTGTTCACGTCGGGCTCCACCGGGACGCCCAAGGGGGTCACCGTCTCCCACCGCGCGGTCGTCAACCGACTCGCCTGGATGCAGGACGACCACCGGATCGACGCGACCGACGCGATCGTGGGCAAGACCCCGGTCACGTTCGACGTCTCCGTGTGGGAACTGTTCTGGCCGTTCCTCACCGGTGCACGCCTGGTCCTCGCCGAACCGGGGCGTCACGGCGATCCGCACCACCTGCTCGACCTCGTGCGCCGGTCGCGCGCGACGGTGATGCACTTCGTCCCGTCGATGCTCGGTGTGTTCGTCGACGAGATCGGTGACCGCGTCGGCGACCTCGCGAGCCTGCGCCTCGTCGTCACCTCGGGAGAGGCGCTCACCGCGGCGACCGCGCGGGCGCTGCTCGCCGCGCTGCCCGGTCTCGCCCTGCACAACCTCTACGGTCCGACCGAGGCCGCCGTCGACGTCACCGCCTATCCCGTCGCGCCGGGCGACGACCCCGTGCCCATCGGTCGGCCCGTCGCGAACACCACGACGTGGGTGCTCGACGACCGCCTCACCCCGGTGCCGACCGGTGTCGCCGGCGAGCTCTACCTCGGGGGTGTGCAGCTCGCGCGCGGCTACGCGTCGCGACCGGATCTCACCGCCGACCGCTTCGTCGCCGACCCGCTGGGTGCTCCGGGATCACGGCTGTACCGCACCGGCGACCGCGTGCGATGGACCGCGCGCGGCGTGCTGGAGTACCTGGGCCGCATGGACTTCCAGGTCAAGATCCGGGGACAGCGCATCGAGCTCGGGGAGATCGAGGCCGTCCTCGGCGCCGCGTCGGCCGTGCGGTCGGCGGTCGTCACCGTCGCCGGGAGCGGCGAGGGGGCCCGACTCGTCGGTCACGTCGTGACCGCTCGGAACGACGTCACGGACGACGATCTGCGCGAGGCCGTGCGCGACCTGCCGGGCTACATGCGACCCGACACCTGGGTTCGGCTCGCCGCGATCCCGCTGACCCCGTCGGGGAAAGCCGATCGGCGGGCACTGCGGGGTGTCGACCCCGGACCAGCCGTCGACGACCACGTGGCCCCGGAGGGCACGGTCGAGGAGGCCATCGCCCGCATCGTCGGCGACGTCCTCGACGTCGAGAACCCCTCGGCGACCGCGGATTTCTTCGCCCTCGGTGGCACGTCGTTGTCGGCGACGCGCGTCGTGGCGCGGCTCTCGGCCGCCCTCGGTGTCGACGTCGGCGTCCGCGATCTGTTCGATGCGCCGACGATCTCCCGCCTCGCCGCGGTCGTCGCCCGCGCACCGCGCCGGGACATCTCGGTCCCCGTCCCGCGCGAACGACCCGACCGTCCGCCCCTGTCGTCGGCGCAGCGGCGGATGTGGTTCGTCGAACAGCTCGCACCGGGGACGCCGTCGTCGTTCATCCCGATCGCCCTCCGCCTCCGCGGCGCGATCGACGTCGACGCCCTCCGGCTCGCCGTGGCGGACGTGCTCGACCGCCACGAAGTCCTGCGGACGGTCTACCCGACCGCGCCCGACGGGACGCCGTGGCAGCGGGTCCTGGCCCCCGCGACCGCGGCGGCGCGCCTGGACCTCGCGGTCGTGTCCGACGAGGCCGCGGCGTTCGCCCTCCTCGACCGCGAGATCGACCTCACCGCCGACCTCCCCGTGCGGGTGCGGCTCGTGGTCGGGGAGCCGTCGCTGCTCGTGCTCCTCGTCCACCACATCGGCGCCGACGGCGAGTCCGGCCCGGTGCTGCTCCGCGACCTCCTCGTGGCCTACGTCGCGCGGGCCGCGGGCGGCGCGCCCGACTGGGCGCCGCTGCCGGTGCAGTACATCGACCACGCCCTCTGGCAGCACGAGACCCTCACCGCCGCCGGTGGTCTCGACCGCCAGTTCACCTTCTGGGACACCGCCCTCGCCGGTGTGCCGCCCGTTCTGGACCTCCCCGCCGACCGCCCCCGCCCGGCGGTCGCGAGCGGCCGTGCAGGCACCGTCGAGACCGTGATCCCCGCCGACGTCGCGGCCGCGGTCACCGCGTTGGCCCGGCGGACGGGTACCACGCCGTTCATGGTGCTGCACGCCGCGCTCGCCGCGTTGCTGCACCGGCTTGCGGGGACGGACGACGTCGTCGTCGCCACCGCCGTCGCCGGACGTGGTGCGGCGGACCTCGACGAGCTCGTCGGGATGTTCGTGAACACGATCGCCCTGCGCACCCCGGTCTCGGGATCCGAGACGTTCCTCGACCTGATCGACGCGGTCCGTCACGCCGACCTCGACGCGTTCGCCCACGCCGACGCCCCGTTCGAGGACGTGATCGAGCGGGTCGGCGCCGTGCGCACCGACGCCTTCGCCCCGCTCGCCCAGATCCGTCTCACCGTCACCGAGGATGCCGCGGTCGACATCGCGACGGTCGCTGACCCGATCGGGCACCTCGACGCCGAGATCGTCACGACGCCGGTCACGACCGCAGCCGTCGACCTCACGTTCGCCGTCGCGACGGCCGACGACGACGCGTGGCGCGTCGGTGTCGTCCACGCACTCGACCTGTTCGACGACGACACCGCCGCGCGGATCGCCCGCCGATGGGTACACGTGCTCCGCGCGCTCACCGCCGACCCGGACGAGGTCGTCGGCGACGTCGACCTGCTCCTGGACGACGAACGCGCACGGGCCGTCCCGGTGCCGGTCGACCCGCCGGCGCCGCTGCTCCTGCCCGACCTGCTCGCTGCCGCGGCGGCACGGGACCCTGATGCCCCGGCCGTGCTCGACGCGGGCGCGCTCTGGACACACCGGGACCTCGACGCCGTCAGCTCGGTGCTCGCCCGCGACCTCGTCGCCCGTGGGATCGGGACCGAGGACGTCGTCGTCAGCGCCCAGACCCGGACCGCACTCGTCCAGGTCGCCGTCTGGGCGGTCGCCAAGGCCGGGGCCGTGTACTGCCCCGTCGACCCCCGCCACCCCGAGCAGCGGGTGCGTGCGGTGATCGCCTCGAGCGGCAGTGTCCTCGCACTGCACGACGCCTCCACCACCGTCGACGCAATCCCGTCGATCCGCCTCGACGCCGCGACGGTCGCCGACCTCCGTCGCCGCGCGGATGAGGACCCGTCGCTGCGCGCACCGCTCACCGACCGCGACCGACTGCGTCCGGTGCGGCCCCACAACGGCGCCTACCTGATCCACACCTCCGGGTCGACGGGGACGCCGAAGGGTGTGGTGGTCAGCCACACCGGACTCGCCGGGGTGGTCGCGACCCTGCGGTCACGCCACCACGTCGACCAGGACACCCGCTGGCTCGGGATCAGTTCCCCCGCATTCGACGTCGCGATGCTCGAGGTCCTCGGGGCGTTCTGCGCGGGCGGGGCGATGGTCGTCACACCAGCCGAGGTGATCGGGGGCGACGAGCTCGCGGCGTGGATCGCGGCCACGGCACCGACGCACACGGCGATCGTGACCAGTGTGCTGGCGTCCCTGCGCGATCCGGCGCGCGTCCCGATCCGGCACCTGCTGGTCGGCGGCGAGGCCGTCCCCGACGCGGAGATGCGCCGATGGGCGGGCGACCGCGCGTTCTACGACTCGTACGGCCCGACCGAGACGACGATGGCATGTCTCACCTCGACCCCCGTCGACCCGAACGCCTCGGTGCCGCTGGGCCTCCCGATGCCCGGATCGACGGCGGTCGTCCTCGACGCGCGTCTGCAGCCCGTGCCCGACGGGGTCCGCGGTGAGCTCTACGTCATGGGGGACTGCCTGGCACGGGGGTATCACGGTCGTCCCGACCTCACCGCCGACCGGTTCGTGCCGTGTCCCTTCGGCGCGCCCGGCGAGCGGATGTACCGCACCGGCGACCTCGTCCGTCGCGCCGCGGACGGGCAGCTGTACTCCGACGGCCGCACCGACCACCAGGTGAAGATGCGCGGGCTGCGCATCGAACTCGGCGAGGTGGAATCCGCGCTGACCGCGCACCCGGTGGTCGTCGCGGCGGCGGTCGTCGGCGTGGGAGACCCCGTCATGGCACTCGCCGGCTTCGTCGAGGCCTCCGCCGAGATCACTCCGGCCGACCTGCGCCTGTTCCTCGCGGACGCCCTGCCATCGCATCTCGTCCCCGCGACGATCACCGTGCTGCCCGCGCTGCCGCGCACGCCGATCGGCAAGATCGACCGTCGCGCACTGATGTCGGACACACCGGCGAGGTCCCGCCCGTCGACCCCGACGGCGGACGCCGGCGACACCGTCCGCGCCGTCGCCGTGCTGGTCGGTTCCGTCCTCGACATCGACCCGGACGGACTCCGCCCCGACGACGAGTTCGCCGCCCTGGGCGGGACCTCGCTGTCGGCGACACGCCTGATCGCCCGCGTCGCCGACGAGATGGGCGTCGCGCTCACGGTGCGCGACGTGCTCGACGCGGCGACCATCGCGGACCTGACGGCGCGGATCCGTGCCCTGCCCGCGATCGCGGGACCGCGTCCGACCGCGGGAACCGCACGGCCCGAACACATCCCGCTGTCCTTCGCGCAACAGCGCATCTGGTTCCTGAACCAGGTCGACCCGACGTCGACGGCGTACACCGTGCCCATCGGGGTGCGTCTGCGCGGTCCCCTCGACGTCGCGGCGTTGCGCGATGCCGTCGCGGCCGTCGTCACGCGGCACGAGGTGCTGCGCACCGTGTTCCCGGCCGCAGCGGGGGAGCCGTACCAGCGGATCCTCGACCCCGCCGAGGCGTCCGTCGCCGTCGACGTCGTCGCGTCCACCGACGACGACCCCGGCGCGGACGTACGCGCGGCTCTCGCGCCGGTCGCGACGTTCGACGTGACCACGGATCTGCCCCTGCGGGTCCGCGTCGTGGCTCGCGCCGACGACGACTGGCTCGTCGCGCTCGTCGCCCACCACATCGCCGTCGACGGACAGTCGGCAAAGCCGCTCGTCGGCGATCTCATCGCCGCCTACAGCGCCCGGATCGCAGGTCGGGCGCCCCTCTTCGTGCCGCTGCCACTGCAATTCGCCGACCACGCCCTGTGGCAGCGGGAGTCCTTCGGCGCGGCCGACGATGTCACCTCGCGGCTGGGTCGCGACCTGCGGTGGTGGCTGGAGCGCCTGGCCGACGCGCCGCCGCTGATCCCCCTGCCGACCGATCGGCCACGGCCGCCGGTGGCGTCGGGGCGGACGGGCGTGGTGCGAGAGTCGGTCCCCCGCGACCTCGCCGCAGCGGTGGACGTGCTGGCCCGCAGGCAGGGCGCGAGCACCTTCATGGTCGTCCACGCCGCCGTCGCCGCACTGCTGGCGCGCCTCACCGGGACATCCGACATCCTCGTCGCGACACCGGTGTCGGGGCGCGGGGGCGCGGTGGTCGACGACGTCGTCGGCATGTTCGTCTCGACGCTCGCGCTGCGGTCCACCGTCGACACGGGCGGGTCCTTCGAGGATCTGCTCGATGTGGTCCGTGACGACGACATCGATGCGTTCGACCGCGCGGAGGTGCCCTTCGACCTGCTCGTCGACCGCCTCGTCCACGACCGGTCGGAGGCCTTCGCGCCGCTCGCACAGGTGATGCTGGCGATGAACCACGCCGAGTCGGTCACGGTGACCGCCGCACCCGATGGGCTGACGGTAGAACCGCTCGCCGTGGGTGTCTCCTCCGCACGTCACGACCTCGGCATCACGGTGACCGTGACCGACGTCGGCGACTGGGAGCTCGAGATCGTCCACGACGCAGGGTTGTTCGAGCACACCACCATCCGGCGCTGGACCCGCATGCTCGTGACGATCCTCGAGACGGTCACGACGACACCGCATGTCCCCGTCGGCGACATCGACCTCCTCGACGCGGAAGAGGCCGCACAGGTGCGGCGACTCGCCGACGGCGGGGCGGCGGTCCCGCCGCTCGGGTCGACGCTCGCGGAGGTGCTGCGGGGGCTGCCCGCCGGTGATCCGACCGCGACAGCGGTGGTCGCACACGGCGCGGAGGGTGGGCAGGAGTCGATCACCAACGCCGACCTCGCAGCCCGGACCGCCCGCCTGTCGGCGGACCTCGTCGCGCTCGGTGTCGGTCCCGACGTACCGGTCGGTGTGGCGATCGCCCGGTCGATCGAGATGATCGTGGCCGTGCACGCGGTCGTCGTCTCCGGTGGGCAGTACGTGCCCCTGGACCTCGACGCCCCGGTGCACCGGTCGGCGGAGATGCTGCGGACCGCCGGCGCCCCCGTGGTCCTCGTCTCCCGCGACGCCCCGTGGGTCGGCACCGAGGACGTCCGCAGCGAGGTGACGGTCGTGGCGGTCGGCGACGAGCGCCGACCAGCCCCGGTCGCACCGCCCGTGCCGCCGGTCCGCCCCGATCACGCCGCATACACGATCTTCACGTCCGGGTCGACCGGTGCGCCGAAGGGCGTGACCGTCAGTCACCGGGCGATCCTGGCCCGGCTCGCGTGGGGTCAGCGCGATCAGCCGCTGGGACCCGACGACGTCGTGCTGCAGAAGACCCCGATCACCTTCGACGTGTCGGTGCCGGAACTGTTCTCGCCGTTCCTCGTCGGGGCGACCGTCGTCCTCGCGGAGCCGGGCCTGCACGGCGACCCGTTCCACATCCGCGACCTCGTCGCCGCGCACGGCGTCACGAGCGTGCACTTCGTCCCGTCGCTGCTCTCCCTCTTCTGCGACGTCCTCGCCGGTGACCCGCGGACGCGGGAGATGCTCTCGACCCTGCGGCGCGTCTCCACGACCGGTGAGGCGCTCTCGGTCGCGGACGCGCGCGCTGCGCGTGCGCTGATGCCCGGTGCGCCCCTGTGGAACCTGTACGGCCCGACCGAGGCCGCGGTGGAGATCACCGCCCACCGGGTGGACGCGGACGCCGCGACCGTCCCGATCGGGCGTCCGCTGCCGCAGAGCGTCACCCATGTGCTCGACGAGCGGTTGTGTCCGGTTCCGCTCGGGGTCGTGGGCGAGCTCTACCTCGGTGGTCCCCAACTCGCGCGGGGATACGCCGCGAGAACCGGTCTGACGTCGGAGCGTTTCGTCGCCGACCCGCTCGGCGAACCGGGCGCCCGCCTCTACCGCACGGGCGATCTGGTCCGCTGGAACGCCGACGGCGACCTCGAGTACCTCGGGCGGCGCGACTCCCAGGTGAAACTGCGGGGCCACCGCATCGAGCTCGGCGAGGTCGAGGTCGCGATGTCGACCGCAGCGGGCGTCATGCAGGCCGCGGTGACGATCGTCGAGGCGCCCGGCGGTGACCTGCTGGTCGGGTATCACACCGGTTCCGCCGAGAGTGACTCCGTGGCAGCGCATGTCGCGGGGATCCTGCCGGCGCACATGCGTCCGACCCGGTGGGTCCACCTGGAGGCGATGCCGCACAACGTCGCCGGCAAGATCGATCGGAAAGCGTTGCCGGCGGCGTCGGTCGACGCGGTCCCGGCACCAGCTGCCCCGCCTGCCGATCCTGTCGCGGCCCGTGTCGCGGGGATCGTCGAGGACGTCCTGGGCGTCACCCCCGATGCGACCACCGACTTCTTCGCCCTCGGCGGGACGTCGCTGTCCGCGGTACGGGTGGCGGGCCGCGTCGGCGAGGCGTTCGGGGTCGACCTCGGTGTCCGCGACTTCCTCTCCGCCCCCACCGTTCTCGGCCTCGTGGACACGGTCCGTGCTGCGCGGCGGGCGTCGCATCCGCTGGGGCCGCGCGACCCGGACGCCGTCGTGCCCCTCGGGCTCGCGCAGCGACGGATCTGGTTCCTCAATCAGCTCGACCCGTCGTCGACGGCCTACCTCATGCCGGTCGCGCTCGACATCGACGGTGCGCTCGACCGCGTGGCCATGCACGACGCCGTCGGTGACGTCATCGCCCGCCACACCGCACTGCGCACGGTGTTCCCGACCGGCGACGACGGGACACCGCGTCAGCAGGTGCTCGACGTCGGCGACGCGCTCGCCCGGCCGTGGTGGCAGGAGGCGCCGTCCGTCGAGGCGGCGATGGCACTGTGTGGCCGGGGATTCGACGTCACGCGGGACATGCCGATCCGTGCCGCCCTCGCCGGCGACGGCGGGCGTCACCGTCTCGTCGTCATCCTGCACCACATCGCCGGTGACGCGGCGTCCGGCGACATCCTCGCGCGCGATCTCACCGACGCCTACCGCCGTCGGGTCGCCGGCGACCGGCTTCCGGAGCTCGCCCTCGGCCACGCCGATCACACCCTGTGGGAGCAGGCGGTTCTCGGTGACGTCGACGACCCCGCCTCGGTGCTCGGGGAGCAGTCGGCGTGGTGGCGTGATCGTCTCGCCGACCTGCCCGCGCGGACCGACATCCCCACCGACCGGCCGCGTCGCCGCGTGGAGGACAGCACCGGCGGACGAGTCGAGCTGACCCTCGGGCGCGAACGGTCCGCGGCACTGCTGACATTGGGACGCCGGCGTGGGCTCAGCACGTTCATGACGCTGCACGCGGCGTTGTCGGTGACGGTCTCCGCATTCACCGGCTGCGACGACGTGGTGATCGGCGCCCCGATCAGCGGTCGGCGGCACCCCGCGACGGCCGACATGGTCGGCATGTTCGTCAACACCGTCGTCCTGCGGACATCGGTGCGGCCCGACGACGCCGTCGACGACCTGCTGGCACGCGTCCGCGACGACGACACCGCCGCGTTCTCACACGCCGACCTGCCGTTCGACCTGCTCGTCGAGCTGCTCGCCCCCGACCGCGCCGACCGGCGTCCGCCGATCCACCAGATCACCCTCAACGTCCTCGACGAGGCCGTGCCCGTCGACGGCGCGCTGACCGACCTCGGCCTGACGGTCCACGGCGTCGAGCTCGGGCCCGAACCGGCGAAGGTCGACATCGCGGTCGGCGTCACGGAGACCGCCGACGGGCTGCGCGGGTCGATCACCTACGCCGCCGCGCTGTACGACGCGTCGACCGTCGAGCGGTTCCGCGACGTGTTCCTACGCGTCGTCGACGCGCTCGTCGCGGGCGTCGCACCGGTCGACGCGGTGCTCGGTGGGGAACCCGTGACCGTGGGACCCCACGATCCTGTCGTCCTCGACCGGCGGTTGCGCCCACTGCCGGCCGGTCTCGTCGGTGATCTGTGGCTGCGGGGGAGCGCGGTGCCGACGCTCCTGCCCGGTGCGGCGGCCGCCACACGCGTCGTCGCCGACCCCGCGGGGCCGGCAGGAGCGCGGATGTACCGCACCGGTGATCTGGCGCGGATGCGTGACGGCGGTGTCGAGGTGATCGGGGCGCAGCCGTCGGCTGCGGCGCGGCCTCCATCGCGGTCGGACGCGGAGATCGTCGAACCCGCGGTCGGCGTCCTCGGCGAGACGGAGCGGTGGATCGCGACGGTCTTCGCCGACGTAGTCGGGGCGTCTGCCATGGCGGTGACCGACAACTTCTTCGACGTGGGCGGGACCTCGCTGTCCGCGGCGCGCGCGGTCGCGAGGCTGCGACGCCAGGGTGTCGCCGTCGAGTTGCCGTGGGTCTTCTCCGATCCCACCCCGCGCGCACTCGCGGCGCGGGTCGCGAGCGGCGCGGGCGGCGGCCGGGTGTTGCTGACCTTGCGTGGCGAGGGCAGTGGACCGCCGCTCTTCTGCGTCCACCCCGCCGGCGGACTGGCGTGGATGTACGGCGGCCTCGCACCGTTCCTGCCGGACCGACCCGTCCACGCGCTGCAGGACCCCGCCGTCGTCGCCGCCGAGCCGGCGCCGGAGTCGATCGAGGACTACGCGCAGCGCTACGTCGCCGAGATCCGCGCGGTCCAGCCGCACGGTCCGTACCACCTGCTCGGCTGGTCGCTGGGCGGGCACATCGCGCACGCCATGGCCGAACAACTGGAGGCGGCGGCGGAGGAGGTCGCCGTGCTCGGCCTGCTCGACACCTGGGTCGGTGACCTCGACGTCCGCACCGCCGACGACGCACCCTCCGACCCGCTCGACGGGTGGCGGACCCTGTTCGACCTCGGTGACGACGTGCAGGCGTCGACGCCGGACGAGGTGGCAGCAGTGGTGCGGGAGCACATCGTGCGGAGCGGCCTGCTGCCGGCCGACCGGGTCACTGCGATCATGGACAGCTTCGCCGGCGCCGACGCGATCGCGGCCGGGCACCGCCCCGGCCGGGTGCGGGCACCCGCCGTGGTGTTCGTCGCCACCGCCGACAAGTCGGACCCCGACGCCGTCACGACGAGCTGGGAACCGCACTGCGGCAGCGTGACCCGCGTCGACGTCGGCGCCGGACACCTGGAGATGGGGAATGCCGACGTCCTCGCCGTCGTCGCCCTCCACCTGCGCACCCCCTGACCCGCCGCCTCGCCGCCCCGCCGCCCCGCCGCCCCGCCGCCCGGCCGCCCGGCCGCCTCGCCGCCTCGCCGTTCGTTGGGCAGCAGGAACCGTTCGTTGGGCAGCAGGAACCGTTCGTTGGGCAGATGGGGACACCGGAAACGGTTGTGCACAAGGCTCTTTGAGGCAGAAGTCTTGTCGGACCCCTCGTGTACACATGTCCGTATGGAGCTCACCGGCATCGTCGACGCGCAGGACGCGCTGCGCGAGATGCTGACTGTGCTCGCCGAGCTGCCCGCGGCCGACACCGAGGTCGCGGCAATCGATCTGATCTCGCTGGCGGAATCGGTGAAGTCCTCCTGTGCCGCGGTGCAGGCACGGCAGACGCTGCGTCTGCAGGAACTGCGGTTCGCCGCGGAGGCGGAGGCCGGTGTTCCGGTCGAGCGGCGGTGTCGGGGGTTGTCTGCGGAGGTGGCGTTGGCTCGGCGGGTGTCCGGCAACGCCGGTGGCCGCCACCTCGGATTTCCGCGGGCGATGGGCGAGATGCCCAACGCGTTCGCCCGCCTGGCGAGGGGTCGTTGTCGGAATGGCGAGCCACGCTTCTTGTCTGTGAGACTGCCTACCTGCAGGTCGAGGACCGTCGGGTCAGCGATCACGCGCTGCGCGGACCCGGCGACCCTCGATGGGGTGGGTGACCGTGCGCTCGAGGCGTTGGCCAAGCGCATCGCCTACGAGCGGGACCCGCAGGCTGTGGTCGACCGGAACGCCTCCGCCCCGAAGGACCGCAGGGTGACCATGCGGCCGAAACCCGATGCGATGGTGCAGCTGTCGGCGCTGTTGCCCATGAAGGCAGGTATCGCGGCGTACGCCGCGCTGAAGCAGCACGCGGACGGGCTCGTCGGGGACGGGGACCGGACCCGCGCTCAGGTCATGGCCGACACCCTCCTCGAACGACTCACCGGCAAGGCCGGGGCGGAGGACGTCGCGGTCGCGGTCGATGTCGTCATCTCTGCCGACGCACTTGTCGCTGGTTCCGACGCCACGGCGGACGTTCCCGGCTACGGACTGATCCCGGCCGACACGGCGCGGAGCCTGATATCCGACGCGCTCGACGCTGACGCGCTCGTCACGCTGCGGCGGCTGTTCGCCGCCCCGGACTCCGGCGCGCTGGTCGCGATGGAGTCTCGGGCCAGGATTTTCCCGTCCGGCCTGCGGCGGTTCATCGTCCGACGCGACGTGTCGAATGCCGTACTGCGATGCCCCGATCGCCGAGATCGACCACGCCCACCCCCACGCCGACGGCGGATCCACGGACAGCGTGAACGGCAACGGTCTGTGCCGGAACCACAACCGGCAGAAGGAGAACCCCGGCTGGGCGGTCACCACCGCCATCGACGTCGGCGGCACCCACGAGGCGCTGATCCGCACGCCCACCGGCCACGAACACCGCTCCCGTGCGCTGGCGTCACCCGGCGAAAACGGTTCGGCCGAAGTCCGACCCGACGAGTTCGACCGGGTCGACACAGCCGCATGACGCCTACTGCCCAACCGACGTCTGGTAACGCCCACTCGACGTCGGCAACCGCCCACTGGATGCGATCACCCGGTTCCTGGAGGACGCGCGGTCGCCCTGTGCAGGCGTTGAGGTGCCGGTACACTCGTGCACCGACATCGGGGATGCGATCGGGGGGTCGTCAGATGACAGCAGGTACGCCGTTCGGACTGACCGCGGCACAACGCGGTATGTGGGACGCCGAGCACCTGCAGGACGACTACTCGGCGACCGTCGCCCACTACCTCGACATCCGTGACACCGACCGCCCGTTCGACCGCGACCTCTTCCGGGCCGGTGTCCGCCAGGGTTCCCGACTGCTCGAGACCGCGTACTCCCGCTTCACCGTCGTCGACGGCGAGCCCCGACAGTACGTCGACCTCGACCTGCCGTTCGACGTCGTCGACGTCGACCTGCGCGACGAGACCGATCCCCTCGCCGCCGCCCACGCGTGGATGGCCGCGGACCACCAGGGTCTGATGGACGTGACCCGCGACCCCGTCGCGATCTCCGCCTTCATCCGTGTCGCCGACGATCGCACCTTCTGGTACCTGCGCGGCCACCACATCGCGTTCGACGGGTTCGCCGCGCTCACCTGTCTGCACGAGGGCGTCGATCGGTACAACGCCGCCGTCCGCGGGGAGGAGTATGTCGTCGCGCCGCGCGCGACGCTGGCCGAGGTGTCGGCCGACGACGAGAAGTACCACGCAGGGAGTCGTCGGTCCGTCGACGAGCAGCACTGGCGGTCCAAGGTCGCCGATCTGCCTGCGCCCGTGAGTCTCTCGACCAGGGAGCCGACCCTGCGCTACACCGCCGACCACGTCGTGTGTTCCCGCACGATGGACCCTGCACTGCAGAGCCGGGTCGAGGGTGCGGCGGCGGATCTGGGGGCGTCGACGGCCGCGGTCCTCGCGGCCGCGTTCGCGGCCTACCTGTCGAGTGCGGGCGGGCGCGACGACATCGTGCTGACCCTGCCCGTGACCGGCCGCGCCACCGCGAAGATCAAGCGCGCGGGCGGGATGGTGGCCAACATGCTGCCGGTCCGCCTCGACGGGGTCGGCGGTCACACCCTCGCCTCACTGGTGGAGGCGGTGACCCTCGAACTCACCGGATGCCTGCGCCATCAACGCTTCCCGTTCGCCGAGATCGCCCGGGCCGCCGGAATAGACGATCCCCGGGTGACCGCGTTCGGCCCGATCGTCAACCTCGTCTTCTTCGACAAGCCGCTCGCCCTCGACGGTGCCGCCGTCGGGTACCACATCCTGTCGTCGGGGATCCTGCAGGACCTGCGTGTGAACCTGTACCAGGCGGGTGCGGGGTTGCCGATCGTCGTGGACCTGCACGGCAACTCGACGATGTACGGCCGGGACGAGATCGACACGCACCTCGAGGCGTTCCTCGGGCTGCTCGTGACGGTGCTCGACGCGCCCGACACCCGCATCGCCGAGATCGCGGGGTCGCTCGTCAGCCGCTGAGCGCCCGCCGCAGCAGGTGCATCGCGACGGTCACCGACCGCTCGCGCACGTCGGCGCGGTCACCGGGGAGGACGAGGCGGCGTGTGACCACCTCGCCGCCGGCGCGGGCGATGCCGAAACACACCGTGCCGACGGGCTTCTCGTCGCTGCCACCGCCGGGACCCGCGATGCCCGTCGTCGACACCGCGATGTCGGCACCCAGCCGGGAGAGGGCGCCCGCGGCCATGGCCGCGGCGACCTCCTCGCTGACGGCCCCGTGCTCGGCGATCATCGCGGCGGGCACGTCGAGAACGTCGGTCTTCGCCGAGTTGTCGTAGGAGACAACGCCTCCCATCACATACGCCGACGACCCGGCGCGATCGGTGAGGCGGGCGGCGATCATCCCGCCCGTGCACGACTCTGCCGTCGCGACGCGGTGCCCCGACAGCAGCTCGGCGACCTGGTCGTCCACGGTCGAACCGTCGGTGGAGAACACGGTGGCGCCGTGCCGGTGGACGACGAGGTCCGCGACGGCGCGGTAGGCGTCGGCGGCATGGGGTGCGAAGCGGGTGACCATCTCCAGCTCACCCCGCCGCAGGCAGGTGGTGATCTCGAGGGTGTCGAAACCGTCGACCTCGGCCTCCGCGTCGCGAAGGGTCTCGGCGAGTTCGGATTCCGCGGTGCCGAACATGAGGATCGTCTCTGTGGTCGACTCCGTCCGCCCGGCGATCGCGGCGACCACGTTGTCGGCGACGATCGACGCGGGCCACATCTGCTGCAGCTCGCGGGGTGGTCCGGGGAGCACCATCACCACGGGTGTGCGGTCGCCCGCGGGGACGACGACGCCCGGCGCCGTGCCGGCCGGGGCGATGACGGTCGCCCCGGTGGGGACCATCGCCTGCTTACGGGTGGCGGCGCGCACCGACTCGAGGTCGGGGTCGGCACCGCGCTTGAGACTCCACGAGCGGACGATGTCGGCGATCTGCGCCTCGACGGCCGTGTCGAGTGTGAGTTCCCGCCCGCAGAACTCGGCGACCGTCGCGACCGTGAGGTCGTCGGCGGTCGGGCCGAGACCGCCGCTGGTCACGATCAGGTCGACGTGTTCGTCGGCGAGGAACCGCAGCGCCGCCCGCAGATCGTCGGGGCGGTCGCCGCACACGGTGATGTGGGCGACGTCGACGCCGAGGTCGAGCAGCTGGGTCGAGACCCACGGCCCGTTGCGATCGGAGATCTGACCGGTGAGGACCTCGGTCCCCGTGACGACGATGCCCGCGCGCGCACTCACATCGACCGACACTACGCGGGCGCGCTCAGCGATCGACCGCCTCCGCGGCCCGCAGCACGTCCGCACACCGCGGACGTCCGAGGTGACCGGCCCAGGCGAGCGGGGTCGCCCCGAAACGCGCGTCGCGGACCGTTGTGTCCGCCCCGTGCTCCAGCAGCCAGGCCACCAGCTCGACGTCGTCGCGCTCGACCGCGGTGTGCAGCGCGGTCTGCCACGGCTGGTCGATCGGCGCGTCCGACCGGCCGAGGCCGTCGACGTCGAAGCCCGCGGTGACCGCCGCTACGACAGCGGCGACGCCGCGGTTCGCAGCCCACGCGGTGAACCCGGGGTGACGCCGACGCGCCTCGACGAGGACCGACTGGTCGGCTGTCCGGGCGGCCTGCCCGTCACCGGCGAGGATCGCCCCCAGCAGTATGTCGACGTCGTCGACCTGCGGTTCGCCCGCGCCGCGGGCACGCAGGTCGGCGGCGATCTCGGGATGTCCGCTCCGGATCGCGAGGGTGATCGCGGTTCCGTCCGCGCGCACCGGCCCGGGCCCGTCGGGGAGGGGCGCCACGACGTCGACGCCGTGCTCGGCGAGCAGCGTGACCCGGTTGCGCATGCCGTGGAGAACTGCCCATGTGACCTGCTGCCGCAGCAGCACGTCGGGGCGTGGGACCAGGTCGGGCAGGCGCCGACGCCACGGACCGCCGTCGCCGGATCCGAGACCGAACCCGAACAGCAGGCGCAGGTGATGGTCGTCGTCGGAGAACATCCGGTCGTAGAGCACTTGCGCGTCGGTCGGCTCGGCGCCCGCGCGGAGAAGCCTGCGGGCGAGGACATCTCGACAGGGATGCGGGGACTCGTCGTGCTCGCCGCCGCCGAAGAGTCCCGTCAGCACCGTGAACGGGCTGGCGTGCCCGGTGAAGTGCCGTCCGTCGTCCGGATCGGCGCCGGCGCGCAGGAGCTCCTCGACGACGCCGAGCGCGTCGGCCTCGCTCACCGGCCACCGGGAGTACGCGGCGTACATCAGCGGTGACCACCCGAACGGACCGCACGGGGCGTCGGGGCGCTCGGAGCGGCAGTGCTCGCACACCCGCCCGACGTCACCGAGGACGGTCGCCGCGGCCACGTCGTCGGCGATCTCGGGGTGCGTGGCGAGAACGGCCCGCGCGATGTCGAGGTCGGGGGCGGTGCCGGTCCAGGTCTCGCAGACCGCCCGCACGAACCGGTGTGCGGGTGACTGGTCCTGCGGGGGTGGGCTCGGGATCCACGTGCGGCCGGCGATGGCACGGACGTGCGACTGCAAGCGTGGCCAACTGGCGAACCCGTGCTCGCGGGCGATGACACGCTGGGCGTCGCCGAGTCGGAAGGCGTTGTCCGCGACGGGGACAGACGACCGTCGGAGCGCGGCGGGGTCACCGGCGCGCACGCCCCGTTGCAGGTCACGCGCCTGACGCCGGAGCCAGTCGATGTCGGGTCGTTCAGGAAGGGTCGCCACCGCGATCTCCTCTCGCGTCCCCGTGGTCCGCGTGACGGGGCGAGAAGAGGTGACGACGACAGGACACATCACCGTGCAGGTGGGCTCAGCCCTCTCCGCGGACCCGGGGGCGTCCTGCGCGCCGCAGGCGACGATACCGCTATTCGGCGCGGTGGAACACCGTGAGGACGGTGAGGGCGAGGATCTTGAGGTCGAGCGCGAGGGACCAGTTCTCGATGTAGTAGTTGTCCCACTCGGCGCGGTCGGCGATCGACGTCTGACCGCGCAGTCCATGGACCTGCGCCCACCCGGTGACGCCGGCCTTCACGCGATGTCGCTCGCCGTAGCGCCGGATCTGCATCTCGAACAGCTCGACGAACTCGGGCCGCTCGGGCCGCGGGCCGACGAGGCTCATGTCTCCACGCACGACGTTGATTAGCTGCGGCAGCTCGTCCAACGACGTCGACCGCATGATCTTGCCGACCTTGGTGCGGCGGTCGACACCCTCGACGCCGCCCGGCGCGGCGCCGGCCTTGAGCTCGAATGCCTTGTCGGCCTCCGTCGGCGGGCGCATCGATCGGAACTTGAGACAGCCGAACACCTTGCCGTTGCGACCGACCCGCTCCTGGGAGAAGAATATCGGGCCCGGCGAGCTCAGCCGGACGAGCAGCATCAGGGTGAGGAAGATCGGCGAGATCATCAGCAGGCCCAGCGCGCCGGCCGTCCGGTCGAACGCGTGCTTGACCGTGAACTGCCAACTGCGGGGGTTGATCCGGGGGAGGATCAGCAGCGGCACACCGCCGAGGTGGTCGATGCGCGCCCTGGCCCCGACCGCGTCGTGCGCGCGGGGGAGGACCCACGCGCGGATGCCGCGCCGGTGGGCGGCGCGGACCACGCGGGCGAGCTGATCGTCGTCCATGTCCTCGGCGGCGACGACGATCTCCTCGGCCTGGGTGGCCGCGATCGCGTCCGCGACCGCCCGCGGCGGGCCGAGCCGCGGGACGTCGGGCGACACCGCGTCGCCGGCGGGTGCGTCGCCGGCGACCTGCAGCGGTGTGGCGGCGAGGATGCCGACCGGCCGCAAGCCGTACTCCGGCATCTCCTTCATGCGGGCGATGAGCTGGTGGGCGACCGGCCCGTCGCCGACGACGAGCGTCGGTGCGAGGGAGCCGCGCTTGGTCCGCAGGTTGCGCTGGATGACGACCCGGACGAACCGGCCGACGGTGACGAGGACGACCGCACACACCCAGACCTTCGTCGTGGTGATGCCGGTCTGGGACGCGGAGGTGACGAACGTGACGATGAACGCCAGGGTCACCACCGCCGCGACGGCGAGCGCCGTCATGACGGGTGCGAGTTCGTCGAGGAAGTTGCGCCGCAACTGTTTGCGGTACATCTGTTGCAGCGCGAACGTCATCACGACTGTCGGGACGAAGAGCCACAGTGCCCACAGCGGGGGGTGCTGGGGCTGGGTGGCGTCGGCCCAGAGCGAGCCGACGATCACTGCCACCGATGCGGCGACGACGTCGATGACGACGGTGACGATCGAATGGCCGGGGTCGCGACGGATCTGGCGGAGGAACGCGGTGTCCGCGCCACCGCCGATCGCGGGCGCGGCGGTCAGAGAGGGTGCCGAGGCGGTCTGCAGAGCCATCGCGGACAGCTCAGAATCCTGTGCCTGTCATGGAATCCACTGTAGTGAATCGACGATGCGTCGTTCACGAATACCGGCGAATCGCCGAGCGGTGACTCAGAACTCGTCGTCGCCGAAGATGCGCTCACGGACGATCGTGGCGAGGTCCTCGAGGACCTGCACGTGCCCGGTCGTCCACTGCTTCGGCTTGTCGTCCCAGGCGCACAGCGTCCCGATCGCATGTCCCTGCGCATCCGTCAGCGGGATGCCCGCGTAGGCGACGACGGTGCCGTCGGCGACGATCGGGTGCTCGGAGAGGGTGGGGTGGACGCGGGCGTCCTCGATGATGAGAGGCGTCCCGGACGAGACGGCGTACTGACACAGCGACCGGTCCATCGAGACGGTCCTGGTCTCGGCCAGCTCACCGGACAACCCGGCTGCGCTGCAGAACCACTGCTTCTCGTCGGAGACCAAGGACACCCCGGCGCTCGGGACGTCGAGCGCGTCGACGGCCATCGCCGCGATGCGGTCGTAGGCGGGCCCGGCCACGGTGTCCATGAGGCCGGTGTCGAACAGGACCCGCAGGCGCTCGGGGTCGCGGATGACGGGATCGGTAGCCGCCGTCGGTGGTGTGAGCGGGATCCCATCGCCGTCGGTCGACGGCGCCCCGGTCAACCCGGTGCTGCGCAGGGCCGTGATCACGGTCGTGAGGTCCGGGTCGTCGGATCCCAGGAGGTCGGCGGCCAGTCGGGTCGCGACGGCGCGTCCGATGTAGACGTCGACGTCCTCGCCGGTGGACTGGGCGGCGCGCGTCAGGACCTCGGTCACCACCGGGTCGACGGCGGGAGATGTGCCGGACATGCGGTTCACGATAGCGAATCTTCGCTGTTCTTCGGGCACATGTGTCACAGTCCCGCACACGAGTTCGGGGCCCGTCGGCCGGCGGCGCGGTCGTCGACCCAGTCCTGCGGCGCGGGACCCAGATCGAGCGTCCCGTGTGGCTGTCCCTGCACCACCCGGAGGTCGACGGTGTCGCCGGAGCGGCAGGCGCGCCGGACGGCGTCGACGGTCCAGCGGGGGTCGATGAGCGTGTCGTCGGTGCCGTACGCCACGAACATCGGTGCGGTCGCGCGCACCGACGGCAGCGGGACGGCGAACTGGCCGAGCTGGTCACGCAGGCGGTCGGCGGCGGCGCTCGACGACGGTCGGAAGTCCGACGCCGGTGCCGCGGTGGCGATCCCGGTCTTCGCCGACTCCTGGTCGCCGGTGCACGAGAGGAACACCGAACGCGCCGCCAGCATCGAGCCGTGCAGGTAGTCCTCGATGCGGAAGCCGGGGAACGCGGCGCTGACGCCCTCGAGCACGACGGGCAGGGCGACGCGCTGCGCGACGCTGAGCGTGCCGGCCTGCATCTTGTCGACCAGCCCGCGCAGGTCGGCCGACGGGGAGATGCTGAGCGACCCGAGCAGTCGCAGTCCGCCGCCGTAGCTGTCGGCGAGGTCGTTGGCGGCCCACGAGGCCTGACCACCCTGGGAGACGCCGTAGGCGACCCAGTCGGCCGAGGTCGAGGCGACGACCGTCCGGGCGGCGCGGACCCCGTCGATCATGGTGTGGGCGCCGCTGTACGGCTCGAGGAACGGGTGCGGACGCGCGGTCGCCGTCGCGGTGCCGTCGCCGGCGTCGGTCAGGGTGCCGGCGTCGTCGACGGTCACGGGGTCCTCGGTGAAGACGACGACGTACCCCGCGGCGAGGAAGTACGCGACGGAACCGAGGCTGCCGAGCAGACCCGGATAGGACGTGGGGGCGCAGTCGCTGGAGGCCCCGGTGTTCGGATGGGCGACCGCCGCGATGCGGTATCCGCCCCGGGGTGGGTCGTCGCGGGGGACGAACACCACGCCGTTGGCCGAGCGCGGGGACCCGTCGCGTGCGGTGGTCGCGTAGCGGATCGCGGTGATGTCGCGGGTGACGTCGTCGAGAGCCGGGTAGCCGTTGTCTCGGCTCGGTGTCCCGATCACCGACCCGGGCTGCGCCGACACCGACGGCGTCGCCACGTCGGCGGGGGTGGTGGTCGCGCATCCGACCAGCAGGACCGCGGCCAGCACGAGGCACGCCGGGACGGCGATCCGCGTTGCCGGGGTGCGGCGACGCCTGGTCTCGACGTCGTGCGCGGTCATCGCCGCGCGCTGATCAGCTCACGCCTCACGGGCCCGCCGTCTCGAGGACCGCGACGGGATCGCGGCAGATGTCGGTCAGCGCGGAGTGCACCGCGCGTGCGTCGATCACGTCGGCGTGGAACGTCGCGGACAGGGTTCGCGCGCCGCCGGTCTCGCTGACCAGCAGCGTGAGGGCCTCCGGTCCGTCGGGGTCGATGCCCGCCCCGAGCTGGGGTGGTGATGCCGGCGCCGGGGGGACGACGCCGTCGAAGATGGGCAGACGGCCGATGTCGCTGACGGACAGCCGCACGTGCGGTGACCTGCGGACGGTCTCGGCGGGTTCCGGTGACGAGGGCGGTGTCCCGCGACGCAGACGGGCCCGGGTGGCGCTGATGCCCAGGACGGCCAGCGGCCAGGCGGACTCGGTGGCGGTACGGACCCGCTGACGCACCGAGGCCGGCGTGACGGGTGCCGGCATGCGGATCGGCAGCGCGATCGCCAGGTTGCCCATCCCGGCGTCGCCGCGTCGCAGGTAGCGGCGGCAGTCGACGAGGACCTGCACCACCTCGTCGGTCGCGACACCCGCACGGCGGAGCGCGGCGACCCAGATCGCGACGGTCGACGACGCGTCGGACGCGCCGTCCATCGTCGAGATCCGTTGTCGCAGAGCGGCGACACGGTCCGCGGGGACCGTCACGGAGACCGTGCGGACCCGGTTCGGGTCGACCGTCACCGGTTCGGCCAGGTCGGCCTCCGGGGCGTTGTCCGCGCGGAGTCGTCGGGCCTCGGCGAGACGCCTGGGATGTCGGAGCACCTGGTCGGCGAGGGCGCGGCGCACCGATCCCGCGGGCGCGTCGTGGGCCAGCGCCGCGTGCACCGACGGCGGTGCGGAGTCGAGCAGGACCGCCTGCAAGGTGGGCGCGAGGCGTCCGTCGCCGAGTCCGTGGGAGTGGTCGACGACGAGGTGGTCGTCGCAGACCGCGACACGGAGAGGGGCTGGATCGTAATGTCGCACATGGGTGGCGATGACCCCCAGCTGCGCTCCGGGCACGTCCGGGAGGTCGCCGGACGGGGTGGGCGCGGCGAGGTCCTCGACGACGAGCGTGTCGGTGCGGCGGGTCCACGTCCCGTCGGCCGAGAACGGGTCGAGGCGCAGCCGCGGCACCTCCGCGGCGATCGAGCGCAGACGCACGGTGAGCAGATCGCGGTCCAGGTCCGGCACCGGACCGAACACCGCGATGTTCCGGGAGTGCGCGAGTGCGACGTCGAGGGCGCTGGGGCGGTGCTCGCCGATCTCCTCGACGGAGCGGACGGCGTGTCGATCAGACCGCGGCATCGACGACCTCACGCATCTGCCGTCGGAACTCCGAGCGCGAGAACCGTTGCGACCACTCGCGGATCGCGTGCCGGTCGAACGCCGAGGGGTCGAAGTCGCGCATGGCCGCGGCGAAACGGTCGGCGATCTCGTCGTCGGTGCCGGGCTCCACCAGCAGGCCCGTCTCACCGGGGCGCACGGAGTCGAGCGCACCGCCCTCGCCGAGCGCGATGACCGGTGTGCCGGTGGCCATCGACTCGACCGGCACGATGCCGAAGTCCTCGATGCCCGGCATCAGCAGTGCGCGGGTCCGTCGGTGCAGGTCGAGCAGCTGGTCGTGCGGGACCCGTCCGAGGAACGTCGTCTTGGGCCCGGCGATGGCCTGGCACGCCTCCATCGCGCGGCCGTCTCCGGCGACGACGAGCGGCACGTCGGCGAGGGCGGCGGCGCGGATGGCCAGGTCGGGGCGCTTGTACGGGACGAGGCGACCCGCCAGCAGGAAGAAGTCCTCGCGCCCCACGGCGTCGTCGGGTGTGAAGCCCGCGGTGTCGACGGGCGGGTGCACGACGATCGCGTCACGGCCCCACCAGTTCCGGACACGCTCGGCGACGGCCGAGGAGTTGGCGACAATGGTGTGCAGCCTGGGTGCCGCGGACACCTCGCACCGTCGGGCGACCGCCGACAGCCCGGTCAGGATCGCCGCCCCGACCGCCCCGCCGCCCTCGCCGGCGCGCAGGCTCGCGTCCCACGCCCATCGTGCGGGGCTGTGCACGTAGGCGATGACGGGCGCCTCGGTGGCGAACACGACCTGCGTCGCGAACGCGTGGTGGCTGGTCACGACGACCTCGGGGTCGCCGCCGGGGCCGCGGAGGTCCATGTGCCGGAACGCGAGAGGCATGAACGGGAGGGTCGGCGCGTACGAGCGGTGTCCGATCGCGGAGTAGAGACCGTTCAGCCAGGTGGTCTGCGGCGGGGACGGGAGGTCGCGGGGAATGCCCTGTTCCCGGGCGATCGGCGCGTGCACACTGCCCTCGGGCCATTCGAGGGCCAGCTGCTCGACGACGTGCTCCGACCCCGCGATCTCGGTGAGGCGTTCGTGTACGACGGCCACCCGGCGGGTGGTACCGCGGCCGGAGGCCGCTGCTCGGTCGGCGGGATCAGAGGTCACGCGGTCTTTCCCTTCGTCCCCCGACGGGTCCGGCCTCCCCGCCGGGTCTGCAGGACGAGGTATCGGGTCGCACCGAGATCGGCGAGCTGCGCCAGAGAATCCGTGGTGGTGGTGCGGTCACGGCCGCGCACGGAGATCACCACGACCGCCGCGACGAGGTCGCCGAGATCGACGTCGCGCCACCAGTCGTCGACCAGCGCACCCTTCTCGACACGCTGGCCCCACTCCTCGGCGGAGCCGCCGGGCACGACGACGTCGACGGCGTCCGCCGACTCCCCGGTGAGGATGGCCGCGGACCGCCCACGTCGATGGCGGTGCGCCAGTTCGCCGTACAGGAGTTTCGACGCGTCGAACGGGCCGGGACCGGCCACGAGCAGTCGGGCACCGTACTTGTGCGCGACACGTCGAGCCCAGATCCGGTTGTTGCGCGTGCCAAGGCGGCCGCGCGCCAGCACGAGCAGCTCGGCGGCCACGATGACCGCGACGATCCCGGCGACCAGCGCCGTCGACATCGGTTTCGGGGACACCGGCGACGACGACGCCTCCGGCACGGAGAGCACCGTCAGCTGGTTGCCGCCGGCGCCGGCGATCTGGTCGCGCTGGGCCCGCAGCTCGGCCAGCCGGGCGTCGGACTGGGTGCGCGCGTCGCTGCCCGCGGCGAGTCGGCCGTTGCGGGCCTGCTCGAACGCGATGGAGGCGTCGATCTGGTCGACACGGCGGGCGACGTCGCGGGCCGCGTTGGCCTCGTTGGCCTGCGCGACGGCCGCGACCATCGCGCGGGCGACCTGTTGGGCGGTGCGGGGGTTGTCGGCGGTGGCGGTGAACGTCAGCAGGGACGGCGCGGTGCCGGGGGTCAGGGTGAGGTGGCTGCTCAGCTCGCTCGTCGTCCACCCGGTCGACACCTGGGTGAGGACCTGCGACAGCACGCCGTCGTCGGTGGCCAGTTCCTGGAACGGGGCACGGAGCTGTTCGACGAACGCGTCGCCGGCGACGATCTCGCCCTGCGTCGTGACCTGCGTGACGACCGACGCCGAGTACTGCTTGGTCTGCGCGGACAGATAGGCGAACACCCCGCCCCCGACGAGCACGCCGATGAGCAGAGCGGGGAGCAGCATGCGCGCCAGATCGCGGAAGTGTCCGGCGAGGTCGATGGGGGGTGGCGCGTCGCGATGTGTCGTCGCGGCATCGACGGTCACCGGCGGACTCCTTCGGGCGACGGCACTTGGACATTGTGAATCGAGACTTTGCCGATCATAACTAGTTTCGATTCGGTCATCCGGTGAACGGGGCCGCCTCGCGGCGATGAGTTCGCGGACCGGCGACGGTCACACCTTCCGACCACCGACACACAGGAGCCAGCCATGAGCGCCGAGTACACCGTCGACCTGTTCACCACACTCGACGGCTTCGCCGCCCCGAAACCCGGTACGTGGGGCGGCTACTGGGGCACGGAGAGCGACGAGTGGCTCGCCCACCGGCGGCGCCAGTTCGACGCCGACCACCACATGGTGTTCGGTGCGGACACCTACCGGCTGTTCCGCCACTTCCAGGACATCGGCGTCGAGTCGGACCCGTGGGTCGCACGCATGCTCGGGTCACCGACGACGGTGGTGTCCTCGACGCTGAGCGAGCCCCTCGGGTGGGCGAACGCCACCGTCGCGGAGGGGGACGCCGCGGATGTGGTGGCGCGCCTCGAGGCCGAGACGGACGTGCCGCTGCGGTCGCACGGCAGCGTGACGCTGAATCGGGCGCTCCTGGCGGCCGGGGTCGTCGACCGCCTGCAGCTGACGATCTTCCCGGTGGTCACCGGACGCACCGGCGACGACCCGATCTTCCGCGACGGCCCCGACTTCGAGCTCGACCTGATCAGCAGCACCGCCTTCGACGGAGGGATCGTCGAACTCGTCTACCGACCGACCGTCCTGGGGCAGGGCCGACTGCGTCAGGTGTAGGACGCCATCTCCTGGTACGCGGGCTTGGGCGCGAAGTTGCGGTACAGCAGACCGAAGTTCTGCTCGGGGTCGGTGGGATCGCTGCCCGCGTCGCGGATGCTGTAGACGTACGCCGGACCCAGCCACGACGTTCCCTTCGCGGCGTCGAGGATGATGCGGATCGTGTCGGCCTGCGTCTGCGGCGTGACCGACACCGGTGACGTCCCCGTCGGCGCACCGAACTCGGTCATCCAGATGCGCTTGGCCCCGTCGCCGCGGCCGACCATGATGTCGTGCATCGGCCACATCTGTTGTGCCGCACTGAACGAGCTCGTCGACGGGTCGTTCGGCAGATACGGATAGGTGTACGGGTGCATGCCGACCGCGTCGAAGCTGCCGCGGGCACCGGCGTCGTACATCCCCGCGAGAAACGTCAGGGGCGCGATGTCGCGGCCGTTGTCGGCGGCCGGCGCCATGCCGGCGGAGATGACCCCGAGTGACGCGCTGACGCCCTTCACCGCGGCGTACCCGGCCTTGAGCAGCTGGGTGTAGTACGCGGCGTCGGTCGTCGGCTTGAAGAAGTTGAGCGTGTTCGGTTCGTTCCAGATCTCCCACGCCGACACCGTGGACCGGTAGCGCAGCGCCGCGGTCCGCACGAACTGCCCGTAGCGGGCCGGGTCCTTCGGTCGGTAGTGGCTGTCGGTCGGGTTGTCGGCCGGGTTCGTCGCCCACCGCGGGGTGAAGCCGATCAGTCCGAGCGGGCACATCCCGGCGCTCGCGACGGCAGCGATCGCGCGATCCGTCGACGCCCAGTTGAAGACACCCGGGCTGGTCTCGATCGCCGACCAATCGACGTCGATACGCACGGTCCGGATGCCGGCCTGTTTCGCCGCGTCCACCTCGGCGGCCTGGTCGGAGTTCGACAGGTAGAGGAAGCCCGCGCCGGGCGACGCGCCCTTGACGACGCCGCCGCCGGTGAGGCCGGGTGCGGGGAAACAGGACGCGGTCGCCGACGGCACCGCGCCGGCCTCCGGTAGGCCCACCACCGTGCCGATCAGCAGGGTCAGCACGACGACGACCAGTGCTCGGGTGGTCGCGGGCCCTCCGACCAGGCGTGTACGCATCGATCTCCTTCGCGACGGCATCGCGGCAGGAGGGCGTGTCTGTCCCCCTCAGGTCAGCAGCGCGTCCAGCATGGCGGGCAACGTCCGCGACAGATCGTGCTCGTCGGCGACCCGCTGTCGCGCTGCGGCGATCATCCTCGCACGGAGGTCCCCATCCGACAGAACTCGGCTTATGCCGTCGGCGAGGGCGGTGGGATCACCCGGCGGGACGAGCACCCCGGCGCCGCCGGTGAGGAACTCCGTCGTGCCACCGTGGTCGGTCCCGACGACCGGCTTGCCGTAGGACATCGCCTCCAGCACCGACAGCGGGCCCGCCTCCGGCTCGACACTCGCCGACACGACGACGTCCCAGCGTGCGAGGGCGGTCCGCAGGTCGGTGTGCCCGAGGAACCGCACCCGGGCGTCGAGGTCGGTCGCCGCCGCGCGGGCGTGCAGTTCCGCGACGTGGTCGACGTCGCCGGGGAACGACCCTCCCGCGAACTCGACCTCGATGTGGGGCAGGGTCGCGGCCGCCTCGAGGAGGACCTTGTGGCCCTTCCACGGCGTGAGAAGCGCGAGCATCCCGACGACGGGTGGTGAGTGCAGCTCCGACGGCAGCTGATCGACCGGCCAGCGGACACCGTTGTGCGCGACGACGACCGGCACCCCCATCGCTCGCAGCGGCGCCGCCGTGGCCGACGACACCGCGACCGCCCGTCGGATGCGGGGCTTGGCCGCGCGGACGACGGCCTGCTGCCGTCCGGACACCGCGGTGTCGTGGACCAGCCAGGACACGCCGTCGTCGCCGGCCGCCCAGCGCATCGCGGGCAGTGCGTACAGCGAGTTCACGACGGTCGCCGTGCCCGGGGCGGTGACGAGCGGCCGCAGCGCGCGTCCGACCGCCCGCCATCGCGCGAGGAGCCGTGCCCCGCCGACGAGCCGGGCCGCGCCGCTCTCCCCGGTCAGGCCGAGGTGACCGATCTCGACGTGGTCGACACCGGCGGGGAGGCGATCGACCAGCGGGCCCGCGGCGCACGCCACCGTGACGCCGAGACCGTCGCTCACGGCATGGTGCACCAGGTCGAGCATGACCGTCTCGGCGCCGGACACCTGCCCGGAGTGGGCGACGAACAGCACCCGGTCGACGGGCCTGCGCTCGGTCGTCATGACTTGCTCACCTGCACTTTCGTGTGTCGGCCGGGGGTGCGCGCGGAGGCGCGGAGCAGGGGGAGGGCGACGGCGGCGACGATCAGCGCGGTCATCACCGACACGACCGGCCACGGCACCCACCGGACCAGGACCGTCCCGCCGAGGCAGACCGCCGCGCACACGACGGCGAGTGTCGACAGGGTGCCGAGCGGGAGCATCCCGATGATCGGCACGGTGCGGATGATCACCACCCACAGCACGACGAGGACCGCGCCGAGGGTGGCCACCGTCGCGATGGCGGCGCCGTCGTAGGACAGATGGGGGATCAACAGGAGGTTCAGCACGACGTTGAGCACCAGGCCGCCGAGGGCGACGAGCGGGTAGCTGCGGGCGTGGCCGGCGGAGGCGAGCAGGTAGATGCCCAGCACGATCAGAGCGGTGAGCGACGCCCCGAGGACGAGCAGCCGGGCCGCGAACGCGCCCACCACGAACCGGTCACCGTAGAGCAGCCCGATCACCTGCGGCGCCGACGGCCAGAACGCCGCGACGGCCAGGGCGCCGCCCGTGCCGAGTGCGGCCCCCGCGGTGCGGCACTTCTGCCGGAACACCCCCGGCTCGTCGGGCCAGGCGGCCACCAGCAACGTCGCGATCGGCCCGGCGGCGGCGAGCACGAAGGTGTCGAGGATGTCCGAGAACTTGTAGCCGATGCCGTAGATGCCGACTGCGTCGAACGTGTCGAGGACGCTGAGCAGCAGCATGTCGACCTTCTGCAGGGCGATGGTCAACGCGAACCCGATGGCCAGCGGGGCGGCGTCGAGGAGCATCGACCGCCACCGCGCGAACTCGACGTGGCGGGACGGTCGCAGGCCGCCGTCGCGGCGCGCGATCCCGACGGTCTTCATCGACAGTGCGAGCACCTCGTTGACCACCGGCGCGAGCACGAAGATCAGCAGGTACGGCGCGACGATCGCCGCGGCGATGGTGATCGCCAGTTGTAGTGCCTGCCCGAGGCTCTCGGCGATCGCCGACAGCATCAGCCGGTGTCTGCTCTGGTACACGACGGTCAGCGCGTGACCCGGTGTGGCGAACACGATGACGAGGCCGGCGAGCGCGGTCGCACGGATGACGTCACCCGGGTACTGCAGGATCACGACGTACGCCAGCGCGATGACGTACCCGCCGAGACCGAGGAGCAGCCGCAGCGCGATGAACGCCGACGACGTCCGGGCGACCTCCTCGGGGTCGTCGACGATGAGCTGGGCCATGACCGCCCGGCCGACCCCGAGGTCGGTGAAGATCGCCATCAGGCCCAGCAGCGCGAACACGAACGTGTAGTGGCCCCAGGCCTCGGGCGACAGGATCCGCGCGATGATGACGCTGCCGGTCCACCCGAGCGCCGCGATGACCAGGCGGCTCGCCAGCATCGCGCCCGTCGCCTTCGCCGCGGCGCGCCCGTCGGACGCCTCCGACGCGGCCTGGCCGGGACGCACTGCGGCGGGGTCGATCTCGGCGACCGTGGGATCGGGCGGTGGGGGGCCGGCCTGCGCCACCGACTCCAGGCTCACGGCGGGGTCCGGCCGGTCACGGTGAGATCCCCTCGCGTCGGTACACGTCGACGGTGGCGCGCGCGGTCCGCTCCCAGGTGATCGGCTCCATGGTCGTGATCGCCGCGCGGGTGAGCTCGTCGCGCGCGGACCGATCGCGCACCAGCGGTTCCATCGCGGCGACCCAGTCGTCGACGTCGTCGGCGGCCACCAGTCGCGCGCCGTCGCCGACGACCTCCGGCAGCGCGCCGACGGCGCTGGCGACCACGGCCCCTCCGCAGGCCATCGCCTCCACGGGAGGCAACCCGTATCCCTCGTAGTACGACGCGTAGGCGGTGACCGTCGCGGCGCCGTACAGGGCGGGCAGGTCCTCCACGTCGACGTACCCCAGTCCGATCGCCGACGCGGGAGCGTCGGGGCCCGTCGACCCGCCACCGGCGAGCACGCACGGGATGCCCAGCCGCTGCGCCGCCTCGGCGACCAGCGCGACGTTCTTGCGGGGTTCGACGGTGCCGACCTGCAGCAGGAACTGTTCCGGCAGGTCGTGCGCGGCGCGCACGCGCTCGATGTCGGCCTCCGACGGCGGCGTCGCCCACACCGCCGGCGCCAGCTCGACGACGTGGGCGTCGCGGCCGGCGATGTCCTTGATGCGATCGGCGGTGAACCGCGACACCGCGATCAGCACGTCGGCCTTGCGGAGCACCCGTCGGACGAGGACGTTCTCACCGGCGGCGCGGAACCGGCTCGACGCCGACGGCATGTCGATGACCGACAGGTCGTGCACGGTCGCGACGGTGGCGGCCGGTCCGGTCAGCGGGAGGTCGACGTCGAGCCCGTGGAACACCGAGGTGCGCAGCGGCGCGGCGCCGTACACGGCGCGACGGGCACCGTCCGACACCGGCCGGGTGATGGCGTGCATCCCCGCGGGCAGCTCGCCGACGGCGTCGGCCTGGACCAGCGCGGTGGTCGGTGCCGGGGCGAGCAGCTCCGGCATGTACCTCAGGAGCTCGCGGATGTAGGTCTGGACCCCGCTCCCGCCGGGTCGGAGTGCGAGCGCACCGAATGTGAACCCTGCTGTGCCGTCGCGCATCCCACCACTCCCAGGAGAAGCCAGAAATGAACATCCATCGGAAAGATCTCGAAGTACGTCGCCACCAGGCTCGCCACCATCGCCGCGACGACGGACGCACTCACCCCCAGTGCCAGGGCACTGTCGCGGCCGGGCAGGGTCCGTGACGACCGCACACACCAGACGAGCGCGGTGACGATCAGGGCCAGGAACACCCACAGGCCGATCGGGCCGAGCTCGAGCAGCGTCTTGATGTAGTAGTTGTCGGGCTGATAGTTCGCCGATCCCGACTGGATGGTGCCGCCGGCGCCGGCGGTCACCGTCGTCGTCGACGTGCCCTGGGCCGTCGAGATCCGGTCGGCGGCTGCGCCGCTCGATCCCAGTCCGCGCCCCAGCGGGTGCACCAGGATGCTCGAGATGATGTCGCTCCACCCCGCGCCGCGCTGGCCCAGGCTGCTCGAGGAGAAGAACACCGACGTCGCCGACTTCGGCAGGAGCGGGAACGCCGCCACCGCGACGACGGCGATCGTCACCAGGGGAGCCAGCAGGTACCGGAAACGCAACGCGGCCAACCAGATCACCCCGACGACGAGACCGATGATCGCCGCACGCACCACCGACGTCGCCATGACGACGGCCATCACCGGCCACAGCCAGAGGAAGACGCGGTTGCGTCGCCGACGCGGATCGGCCAGTGCGACGGCGCCGCCGACCAGCAACGCCACCATCACGTACAGGCCGAACCCGAACGGTTGGTTGAAGGTGCTGAACGTCCGGAACAGCGGGCCGCTGGTGCGGACCTGCTTGCCGAACTCATAGCCGAGGTTGACCAGTTCCCCGGGCCCGACGATCTGCTGCGCGATCCCGACGAGGCTCACGAGGATGCACATCCCCATGAGGATCGACATGAGGTGGTCGCGGTCGCGGGCGTCGAACGGAGCGGACCACAGGATCAGCAGGACGAAGATCATGTAGAAGAACGTCACCTTGGCCCCGACGAGCCCGAACGGACCGTAGGTGACCACCGCCGAGACGAGTCCGAACGCCACGAAGGCGACGACTGCCGGCCAGTAGGGGATGTGCAGCGGGGGCCACGACCGTCGACGAGCGCGTTGGGCGAATGCGCAGACCAGTGTCAGCGCGACGAGACCCTCTTTCCAGGCTGACGCGACGTGGGGCACCGGCGCGATGTCGAGCAGCCCGTGCAGTGGGGTGAACGCGGCGAGGAGCAGCAGGCCGCGTTGCGGACGGATCCAGATGAACCGGATCGCGGCGACGGCCACGACGAGGACGACGACACCGAGCGCGCCCTCGACGAGGATCTGCACCGTTCACCGCCTCTCACCCGGATGCGTTCGTGCCGTGAATTCATTTTGTCGAATTCAACGGTCGTTCGCGTGCATTCTCCGGTGTCGCGCGGGTCAGTTCCTCGGTCGGGGCGGGCGGACGGGGACGACGACCCGGTGGCCGGCGACGACACCCGAGGCCATCGCGACGCCGTAGACCTCGCCGAGCAGCTCGGCCGTCATGGTCTCCTCGGGTGACCCGGTCGCGACGACGCCTCCGTCGGCGAGGACGGTCACGGTGTCGCTGTACGCGGCGGCCAGGCCGAGGTCGTGGACGACGGCGACCACGGCGCATCCCTCGTCGCGACGGGCGGTCACCACCGCCATCACCGACTCGGCGAAGTGCGGATCCATCGCCGCGGTCGGCTCGTCGAGGACGAGCACAGGGGTCCGCTGCGCCAGCACCCGCGCCAACGCGACGCGGGCCCGCTCGCCGCCGGACAGCGTCGCGAACGGACGCTCGGCGAAGGCCTCGACGTCGCAGCGCGCCAGCGCCTCGGCGACCGCGTCGTCGTCCTCGGCGTTGCGGGGCGTGCGGTTCCACGGGTAGCGCGCCATCTGCACCACCTCGCGGCACGTGAACGCGCCACCCACGACGTGGTCCTGCGGCAACACCGCGCGTCGCCGCGCCTGCTCGACGGGGGAGAGGTGCGCGATGTCGTCGCCGACCAGCGACACCGTCCCCGCCGTCGGTGTGAGCGACCCCGACAGCGCGGCGACCAGGGTCGACTTCCCCGCGCCGTTGGGACCCACGACGCAGCGCAGCTCGCCCGCGCCGACGGTGAGCGCGACGTCGGCGAGGACGGGTCGGCCGTCGCGGTGCACGGTCAGTCCGTCGACGGATATCAGCGCCGTCATGTCCACCCCCCACGTCGAGACCGGGTGCGTCGCAGGAGGATCAGGAACACCGGACCGCCCACGAGGCTGGTGAGCATGCCCAGGGGGAGGTCGGCGTAGTCGACGAGGGTGCGTGCGGCGAGGTCGGCGAGTACGAGTCCGACGGCCCCCGCGAGCGTCGCCGCGGGCACCAGGACCCGGTGTCCCGGCCCGACGATCAGGCGCATGAGGTGGGGGATCACGAGACCCACGAACAGGATGATCCCGCAGAACGCGACCGCGGCGGCGGTGAGGACGGCGACGATCACGATGGCCACCCGGCGCAGCGCCTCCACGTCGACGCCGAGGTGTCGGGCCGAGTACTCGCCCAGGGCGAGCAGATCCATCCGACGGGCGATCGCCATCGCGGCGACCAGCCCCACGGCGACGAACCCGAGGACGAGGAACACCTGGTCCCAGGTCGCCCGGTTGAGTGACCCGAGCTGCCAGAACACGATCTGGTCGCGGGCGGTGGGTGTGGCACGGAAGGTGAAGAAGGCGATGAGACCGCCGGCGAAGGCGTTGACGGCGATGCCGGTGAGCACCAGGGTGACGACCTCGGTCCGGCCCGCCGACCGCGACAGCAGGTACACCGCGGCCGCGGTGACCAGCCCTCCGACGAAGGCGCCGCCGGCGACCGCGTACCCCGCGACACCGACACCGGCGAGCGCGATGACCCCCGATGCGCCCGCCGCCGCCCCCGACGAGACACCGATGATGCCGGGCTCGGCGAGCGGGTTGGCGAACACGCCCTGCAGCACCGCGCCGGCGCACCCGAGCGCCGCACCGACGAGCAGCGCGAGCACGACGCGGGGCAGCCGCACGTTCCACAGCGTGTTCTCGCCGACCTGGTCGGGCAGCGGCCCGGCCGGCAGGTGCAGGTGGTGCAGGATCGACCCGATCACCTCGTCGATCGGCACGGGGTTCTGGCCGATCCCCGCGGCGACCACCGTCGACACGGCCACGGCGATCAGTCCGACGATGAGCACCGCCGGCAGCGCGGCGCGGCGGGCGCGCGCCGCGGGTCGTCGCAGGCGCGGGCGTCCGACGGGCGTCTTCCCCGTCGCCGGCGCGGTCATCGTGGTCCGTACAGCGCGCGGGTGAGCGCGAGGACGACGTCGCCGGTGCGGGGGCCGAACGAGAGGAGTTCGCCGTCGTCGGCGTCGACGACCGATCGGGTACGGCCCGCCGGTGTCTCGCTGACGCCGGGGACGCGGAGCAGACCGTCGACACCACCGACCGACCGCAGCCCGTCGGTGAGCATGAGGATGACGTCGGGGCGGGCGCGGATGAGGCCCTCTGACGTCAGCGACGTGAAGGCGTCGGTGAGGCCCGCGGCGGTGCCCGCGTCCCGCCCGCCCACGGCGTCGATCAACGAGTCGGCGCCCGACCCGGGACCGCCGAGGATGAGCAACCCGGTCCCGCGGGCGTAGAGGAAGGCGATGCGCGGACGGTCGCCGTCGGGGACGTCCGGGCGGTCCCGACGCGCCTGGGCCAGTCCGTCGTCGACCCGGCGGACGAGGGTCTCGCCGGCCTCGGGGACCCCGAGCGCCCGGGCGACGAACCGCACCTGCTCCGGGGCGTCGGCGACGTCGCGCTTCTCGCTGCCGACGACGACGGGGATGCCCGCCGACGACAGCTGTCGCACCACGGTCGCGGACGAGGGGAGTGAGGCGTCGGTGAGGACGACGGTGGGCCGCAGAGCGATGATCGCCTCGACGTTCGCGTCGGTGCCGCCGAGCGTGAGGACCGGGATCGACTGCGCTGCCGGGAACTTCGTCGCGATGTCACGGCCCACGAGGTTCCCGCCGAGCCCGAGCGCGAACACGGTCGTCCCGTAGGTCCCGTACCGGTCGAGCGCGACGATGCGGCTGACGTCGGTGACGGTGACGCGGCGACCGTCGGCGGTGTCGACCGTGGCGGGCAACTGCGGAACCGGGCTGGGTGTCACCGCGATCGGATCGGCCTGAGCGAGTGTCGCCGTCCGCGGACCGGTGGACGTGGCCGGGGTCGACGTCGTCGAGCCGACGTCGAGCGGGGCGGTCGAGCACCCCGCCACGACGACGGTCGCCGCGAGCAGGGCGGCGACCGCGGCGACGGGGCGCAGGGAGCGGATCAGCGCGGTCCGCTCGCCATCCCGAGCAACGCGCCGACCGCGTCGGACGAGAGCTTCCACTTCCCGGCGACCCGGACGTAGCCGTACTGCACCGAGACCGGCGCCGGGGTGTGCGGGCTGGCGACGGCGACCGTGGCCTGTGCCTTGTCTGACCCGTCGGCGCGGACACCGGTCACCGTGAACTTGTCCGGCGTGTACCCGGCCTGTCCGGCGCCGCGCGCGAAGCCGTTGAGCTGCTCTCCGATCGTCGCGTTTCCGGAGTCGACCAGGTCGGCGATCACCTGCGGCGACGTCGTCGGGTCGAGGACGGTACGCAGGATCTGTTGTGCGGCAGCGGAGTCGAGGCCGGCCGGCGCGTCGACGTCGCCGCTCGCGGGGCCCGCAGCCGTCGAGGACGTGGAGGGGCTCGCACTCGAGGACGAGGAGTCGTCGGCGCAGGCCGCGACCGGCGCGGCCAGCAGCAGGCCCGCGGCCGCGATCGCGGCCACACGCGCGCGACGGCGGGAGACGGAGGTGAGGTGCATGCGGACTCCTCGGGTCGGGCGTGCAGTCGGCCGATGCCGACTTAGGTGATGCTAACGAACCTTCCCTGAGAACCCGGTCAGGGGTCTGGCAGGTGACCACCAGTCGGCGGCGCAGGGGCCTGCCAGGATGGCTCCCTAGTTTCGTGCTCAGGCCGGTCGAGGTGGCCGGTGGATGACACGAAGGTGGTTGTGGGACATGCGGATCAAGAAGATCGTCGTGGGGACGCTGGCGGCCGGCGGAATCGGGTTGGCCTCGCTGGGAGCCGGTGCGGGGATCGCGTCGGCGGCGCCGACGCACCAGGTCACCCAGCAGCAGCAACAGCAGCAGTGGCAGCAGCAGCGGCCGACCAGTCAGCCCGGCGCGGTGAAGCGACCCGACCACCGCGCGTTCACCTACCGCGGACAGCGGGTACAGCCGCAGTACAGCGCCGCGCACCACGGATGGGGCTTCTGGTTCTTCGGCTTCTGGGTTCCGGTCGTCACGCGCTGACGCCGCCCGGGGCCGCGCCGGAGGAGTCCGGTGGACCGGCGGCGTGCCTCAGCGGCCGAGAAGGCCGCCGAGCGCGCCGCCGACACCGGACTGCTCGCCGGCGCCGGTGCCGCCGATCATCCCGCCCGGCGGGAGCTCCGACGGCTGCACGATGACGAAGCCGTGCCCGGAGAAGGACAGGGTGAACCGCTCGCCGGTCGACCGACCGATCAGCGTCCCGAGGTTGAAGGTGTCGTTGCTCTTCACGCCGGTCTGCAGGCTCGACGACCACGCGACCGCGGCCTGCGGGTCGGCGTACGTCGGCTGGTCGACGTTGAGCACGACCGGCGTCCCGTCGGTGGTGATCGCGATGCGGCCGCGGCCGGTGAAGACGCAGTTGAAGAGGCCCGCGTTGCTCGCCGCGGCCGCGCCGGACACCCGGCCGATCCGGTAGGACAGCGTCGACTCGAACGCGAGGACGTTCGCGCCGTTGATGGTGAGGCCGTCGGTGCCGTCGAGGTCGATGAGGTGGACGTCCGACGACGCGTTGGCGAGGAAGAGGTCGCCGCGACCGGACACCTTCATCAGCGGCACGCCCTCGCCGGTGAGGCGCTGGCGGATCGCGTTGCCGATGCCGCCGGAACCCAGGGCCTCGAACCGCAGGTCGCCCTGGTAGGCGACCATCGACCCCGACCGGGCCATGACCTCGCCGTTCATGGCGACCTTGCACATCTTGCTGCCCTGCTTCTGGATGCCGGGCTCGGTGCTCTCGGCGTACTGCGGGGCGAACAGTTCACTGTGCATCGGGGGACCTCCGTGGGCCGTTGGTTGGGCAGCAGGAGCCACTTGGTGGGCAGCCGGAGCCGCTCGTTGGGCGGCAGGAGCCGCTCGTTGGGCGGCCGGAGCCGTTGGTTGGGCAGCGGGAGCCGCTCGTTGGGCGGCCGGAGCCGTCGGTTGGGCGGCGGGGGTCGGCTCGTCGTCGACATCGATGCCGTAGGCGGTCGCGATGCCGGCGAGTCCGTCGTCGTACCCCTGCCCGACGGCGCGCACCTTCCACGCATCACCGCGGCGGTAGACCTCCACGCACACGACGGCCGACTCGGTCGTCAGGCCGGTCATCTCGAAGCCGACGGTCTCGCCGCCGGCCGTGATGGACGCGACGAGCGTCGGCGCGCTGCCGAAGGTCGCAGGACCCGATCCGTCGAGGCTGGCGGTGATCGCGACGGTGGTCACGTCGCTCGGGACAGCCGTCGTGTCGATCGCGACGACGTCGGGAGCCCCCGCGCCGTGCCGGTACTGCACGCCGGGTCCGACGGGATTGTTGAAGAAAACCAGGTCGGCGTCACCGCGGACCCGACCGTTCTCGGCCAGCAACAACGCGGACACGTCGACCGGGACCGCGCACGAGACGGACACCGACACACCCGAACCGGCCAACGGACGGTTCTCGCCGGGACGCAGGTCGCTCACGCGGCCAGTCTGTCAGGGAATCGGACGAACCGGCAGTCTCAGCTCGCCCCGATCCCCGAGAACCCGCGATCTGCGAGGGAACCCGCGTCGTGCTCGGCGCGGATTCACCCGCTGGGCGCGGAACAGGCGCGACCTGACGAGGATGCGGGACCGCGGTTTGCTTCCGACCTGCGGGTTCACCTACCCTGGGGCGGTTGCCTGCGGCGCGTCGTGCGTCGCGAGTCGGCACACGAACCCATCGCGGTCTCTTCGGAGGGGCGGGCAGGCGTGTGTCGATGGCGACAGACCGTGCGCGTCGGGTCGGAAATCCGGCGGGCAGACAACCCAGGTCGAGGAGAGAAAGTGATCCAGCAGGAGTCACGCCTGCGGGTCGCCGACAACACCGGTGCCAAGGAGATCTTGTGCATCCGTGTGCTCGGTGGCTCGTCCCGCCGTTACGCGGGCATCGGCGACGTCATCGTCGCCACCGTCAAGGACGCGATCCCGGGCGGCAACGTCAAGCGGGGTGAGGTCGTCAAGGCCGTCATCGTCCGCACCACGAAGGAGCGCCGTCGTCCGGATGGTTCGTACATCCGCTTCGACGAGAACGCCGCGGTGATCCTCCGCAACGAGAGCGACCCGCGCGGCACCCGCATCTTCGGGCCCGTCGGGCGCGAGCTGCGCGACAAGCGCTTCATGAAGATCGTCTCGCTGGCTCCGGAGGTGTTGTGAGATGAAGGTCCACAAGGGCGACACCGTCATCGTCATCTCGGGCAAGGACAAGGGCGCGAAGGGCAAGGTCATCGAGTCCTACCCGCAGCGCAACCGGGTCCTCGTCGAGGGCGTGAACCGTATCAAGAAGCACACCTCCGCCACGCAGACCGAGCGCGGTGCCTCCTCGGGCGGCATCGTCGTGACCGAGGCTCCCATCCACGTCTCGAACGTGATGGTCGTCGACTCCGACGGCACGCCGGCCCGCGTCGGCTACCGGATCGACGAGGAGACCGGCAAGAAGGTCCGCATCTCCCGCAAGACCGGGAAGGACATCTGACATGACCACCACCGAGAACGCACAGCCGCGCCTCAAGGCGCGCTACCGCGCGGAGATCAAGGACTCGCTGCAGCAGGAGTTCAGCTACGCGAACGTCATGCAGATCCCGGGCGTCGTGAAGGTCGTCGTCAACATGGGTGTCGGCGACGCTGCCCGCGACGGCAAGCTGATCAACGGGGCCGTGAACGACCTCGCGCTGATCACCGGCCAGAAGCCGGAGATCCGTCGGGCCCGCAAGTCCATCGCGCAGTTCAAGCTGCGTGAGGGCATGCCCATCGGCGCGCGCGTCACCCTGCGTGGCGACCGCATGTGGGAGTTCCTCGACCGCCTCGTGTCGATCGCCCTCCCGCGTATCCGCGACTTCCGCGGTCTGTCCGACCGCCAGTTCGACGGTCACGGCAACTACACGTTCGGCCTGAACGAGCAGTCGATGTTCCACGAGATCAACATCGACAACATCGACCGGCCGCGCGGTATGGACATCACCGTCGTGACCTCGGCCACGAACGACGACGAGGGCCGGGCGCTGCTGCGTCACCTCGGCTTCCCGTTCAAAGACAACAGCGTGAAGGACAACTGAGATGGCAAAGAAGGCTCTGGTCAACAAGGCCAACAAGAAGCCGAAGTTCGCCGTGCGCGGTTACACCCGCTGCCAGAAGTGCGGTCGCCCGCACTCGGTGTTCCGCAAGTTCGGCCTGTGCCGTATCTGCCTGCGGGACATGGCACACGCGGGCGAGCTGCCCGGCGTGCAGAAGTCCAGCTGGTGAGCTGACGCGCGAGACCCACGACGACCCCCGACCCTCGCGGTCGGGGGTCGTCGTGCGTCCAGGGGCGGTCACCGTCGTCGGCGTCTGCGCGTTCGACGCTGAGCGCGGTTCGGTCCGCCACCCGAGCGGATGATCCTGGGACCGGTCGGACGCGTGCCGGGCGTCGCGTCGGGGAAGCCGTAGAACTGCTGGGCGTCCGCGGGGAGGGAGTAGTCGTCCTCCCAGGGGTAGTGACCGTGCTCGTCGGCCCAGACAACCTGCAGCGCCGGGACGTTCGGGAACAGGGCGCGGGCGTGGATCAGGTCGAGGGTGTCGATCATCTCGACCAACCGGACCGGGACGTCGAGGGTCTCGGTGGTGAGCTCGACGCCTCCGTCCACGAGCTGCTTCCAGTCGTGCACCGACAACCGCTCGACGAGTTCGTCGAGGAGGTCCCACGTCTCCTGCGGGGTGAGTCCGTAGACGGCGAGTTCCGGGGTGCCGCGCAGCGACGCCCCCACGCTGTACCCGAAGGTGCACTCGGGCACCTCGGGTGACTCGCCGTTCCTGATGCACTCCTCGCAGATGTCGCTGATGGCGACGATCGCCCAGCCGAACTCGCGGACGCGGTCGATGGTCTTCCGGACGGCGGGATCCGGATGCCACCGCGGCAACCCGGGGACGGTGATCTCGTGGTCGGACATGAGCCCTCCTCCAGCAGGACCGAACAGGCGTTCGATCGATTGTCGGGAGGAGATCACACGCCACCGACAGATCGTCAGCCGTCGCCGCGGGCGATGTGGAGAACCTCATCCTCGGTGGGTGGACTCGCCGGGTGGTGGCTCAGGCACAGCGGGGCCTGCAGGTCGACGAACGGCGCGCCGTCGATCGATGCGTAGAACCGTCCGGTGGTGAGTCGGCCGACGTCGCCGATCTCGCTACCCTTCGACGTGGCGACCTCGCGGGCTGCGGCGATCTGCACCGGCGACGACAGCTTGCCGAAGAACTGCGTCGACGCGTTGCCGGGGATCTTGTTGTTCAGTCCCTTGGGTGCCTGCGTGGCGAACACCAGACCGAGTCCGTACTTCCGCGCCTGCGATGCGAGAGCCAACGTGCTCTGCGTGCAGGCGGTGAACCGGCCTGCGGGGGCGAAGTTCTGGGCCTCGTCCATCACGAAGAGCCCGCCGAGGGGGCGATCACCGGCCGGGTGGCGCCGGATGTGGGCGAACAGCGCCATCTGCAGCTGGTTCACGAAGTTGTCCCGCTTGTCCTCCGTCGTGAGCCCCGCGAGGTTGATCACCGACACCCGCGCGCGTCTGCCCGGAGACGGGGTGAGGAGCGTCGCGGGATCCATCGGGTCGGCGTCGCCGCCGAGCATCGGGTCGTTGGCCATCGCGACGCGGAGACCGTCGGCGATGTCAGAGGCCAGCTTGCCCGGGTTTCGCAGGTCACTGACCTCGGGCGGGAGCTCGGCGAGAAGCTCGATGAGATCGCGGAGTGTCCCGCCACCTCGGCTCCCGAACCACCGCATCGCCTGGTTCAACATGGCCTGGCGCCGGTTGGCGGTCGCCGACGTGCCCGCCGCGTTCACCCGCGGGGCCAGTGCGGCCACCGCCGAATCGACTGCGGCGCTGAATTCGTCGGGGTCGGTGAGGTCGGCGAAATCCGGGAGAGGCTGAAAGGACAGCGGCCTACCGGTCGCCCGTCCCGGTGTGTAGACGACGACCTCGGTGCCGGCGAAGTAGCGACGTGCCTGCTCGGCGTCCTCAGGTGTCCAGTCCCGCGAGCCCTCCGGCCAGGGTTCGCCCATGCGGGCCAGGTCGTTGTTGACGTCCAGGACGATCGACGAGACCCCGGCGAGCGCGCACTCCTCGACGATGCGCCGGATGAGAACGGTCTTGCCCGAACCGGATCCGGCGAAGAGCGCGGTGTGTTTCCTCAGTGCGGCCAACTCGACGGCGACCGGACGCCCGGCGGCGGTTCCGATGTCGATGGTGTCCGCGGACGAGGTGGTGTCGACGACGGGCTCGGTCGTCACGGCATGGGTCGCTTCCGAGGTCTCCAGAACGGGTTTCGGTGTCGGGACCGGTGACGACCGGGGGACTGCGGCTGCCGAGTCCGCGGTGGACTCGACGTCGGACGGCTGGGCTTCGAGGACGTGGAGGAAGCCGATGCCGTCGACGGGTCGGCGTGCGACGAGCCAGGGGATGAGGTCGTCGGGACGTTCCTCGAGCAGGGTCGCCAGCGCCATGAGCGTGCGGACCTCGTCGGGCGTCCACGCGACCAGGACACCGCCGTTGTCGACGAGTTCGTCGAGTGTCTGCCGGGTCTTGGGTCCCGACGGCCACGGCGTCGATCGCAGGAGCACCAGCGCGTGATCAGGAGTCCGGGTGGTGACGCCCGCTGCGGTCGCGGCCTTGCGGACCCGACTGAGTGCGGCGACGGCGTTGAGGCTCTCGACCGACCGGAATCCCCACGAGAACTCGCGATCGGTCTCGAGGTCGATCGTGCGACGGAGGCGGCCGTGCAGAGCGGGCTTCGCGCTCGGTGGCGGGTCCACGCGGAAGTCGCCCGCTCCGCCGCGCTGGTCCAGCCAGGCGGCGAACGCGACCCGCAGCAGGCCGGGGACGACGGTGTCCTCGGTGTCCGCGTGCAGCGCCGGCGACGGATCGGCCGCTGCACGCAGGTCGTCGAACCGGGCGTCGAGACCCGTCGGAGCGCGGCGACCACCGTCGATGTCGCCTCCGGCGGTCGCGGCCGGACTCAGGTCGCTCAGTTCGCTGATCGCACCGGATCGCAAGCAGGCGTTGATGTGTTGATCGGCCGCGACGAGGAGTTCGCGCGGCGTGAAACGTGGTGCCTCGCCGAATGCCTCCGCGGCGATCGGCCACGACGGGTAGGGCGGTTCGAACCCGACCGAGGCGTACCCCGCGCGAAATCGTCTGGCCAGCATCCGCGGACCGAAGTCGGGGTCGTCGGGACGCTGCAGCGGCGGTGGCAGACGGAATCGATCGGACACCGATCGGAGGACGTGGTCCTCGAGGAGGACCCATGTCGCGCTGATGCACGCGACGACACCCACGGTGCGTGCCATCGTCTCTCGCAGGGCCATCAACCCGTGCGCGAGCTCCTCGACGATTCCCTGACCGTCGGATCGTGTGGCCATCGCGACCAGAGTGTCGATCTGGTCGATCGCCATGACGGTCGGGCCGCGCAGCGCGAGCAGTCGCGAGATGTTCTGCGCGATCTCCTCGTGTCCGAGCCGGACCTGACGGATGCCCCACTCCGCCAACTCGTCCTCGAGACCAGGGTCGAGATGCAGAAAGGTGTCGCCGAGATCCTGCAGAGCGAAGTCGTCCGACGCGCGCAGCACCAACGCGCGCAGGACGTGCTGTGACCGGCGGCGATGGCGCGGGTGTCGGCGGTAGACAGCGGTGACGAAGTCCTCGAGTACCTCGACGGTCAACTCTGCACGCCCCGTCAGGGCGGCGATCGCGTCGTCACGGAGGTCTGCCTCACGCGCGAGGGCATCGATGAGGTCGACCAGCTGCGACGGCTGATCCGGCGTCGGACGCGCGAGGTCCTCCAGCATCCCGACGACGACCGAGCGCCAGAAGTCGGTGCCGTCGAGCAGGCGGATGAGGAAGAAGTAGCCGCCGGAGCGCTGGGCGTGCTCACGGACCTGCCCGAGCAGGTGGGTCTTGCCGGATCCCGCTGGTCCCTGGACCACCACCCCCAACGGGCTGCCGCCATCGGTGACCGCGTCGGCGTCTGCGAATGCGCGACGCAGCTCGTCGAGGACGGCGTCGTGCAAGCCGCCGACGTGGAGTTCGTCCTGCGGTTTCCAGACGTCGTCGGGGGTCGGTGCCCAGCTCAGTCGGACCGTCTCGAGAGCGGTCCGGGCGAGGCTGGTGTCGACGGACGTCATCGCGCGGCGATCGAGAGCAGGTGGCACCGCTGCGTTCCGATGAGGACCGCACTGTCGCGGTCGACGGGCGTCAGACGGCCCTGGTCCTCCTGCGGGATCACACCGACACCCGACTCGCGTTCGAGAGTCCGCACGGCATCGTCGAAATCGGATCGGGACACGTCGTCGAGGTCCGCGCGCAAGTCGGTGAGCGACACCCACGAGGCGGGATGCGCAGCCCGGCGGTGGTACGCCTCGCGGATGCGGTCGGTGACAGATGTGGCCGGCCCAGACGCCACGACGCTCGGCACGCCAGGCGAGGAGTGGTCGGCTGCGAACACCTCATAGATCCGCCTGTCGGTCGACGTCAGGTGGCGGCCGACACCGGCGAGAACGGTGTAGAGCGCTTTGAGCTGAGGCGTGGCTCGCTCCGGGGGGTCCTGCCCGAGCTCCTCGGCGCACCAGGCCCACCCGGCGTCGGTGAGACCGACGGTCATGGCACGGCCCTCGCGGCCGACCTCGATGAGACCTGCGCTCACGAGCTTCTCCCGATCGGGCTTCTTCAGCTCCGGGCCGAACCGGCTGAGGTCGGGGTTGCGGACCTCCTCGGCACGGGCCATCAACACGAACAACACGCTGGACTGCGTCCCGGTGAGGCGGGGGTGGGTCACTGCTGGATCTTCCTCTCGGCGCAGGTGCGGGCCTCGCCTGGGAACTGTACGACCGTCCCACGCTCGACGAGCACCCGCTGCAGTTCGGCCGCCACCGCGGCCACGTCGTCGAGCACCTGGTCGTTGGTGTACCGCAGGACGATGTATCCGTGGCGCTGCAGGAGGTTGTCGCGGATGCGGTCGGCCGCGTATTTCGCGGCCACCCGGTGATCGGCCCCGTCGATCTCGACGACGACCATCGCATCGCGCCACAACAGGTCGACCCGCATCGGGGCATCGAGGTGAGACGGTGTCGCGACGAGCGTGTTCCACCTGCGATCGCGAGCCCAGTCCTGGCGTGCGAGGTGACGTTCGAGCACCTGTTCCGCGGGGCTGTTCGGAGCGGGTAGGCCCGCCACCGGCGGGATGGTCACCTTCTCCGCCGGGGTGGGAGAACTCGCCGTGTCGACCGGATCGCCCACCAGAGAGGTGAGTTCGACGATCGGGTATCGGCTGAGGCAGTCGCCGTCTGGCACGTCGATCCACACCGCGACCTCGCCGTGGGCGGCGACCCATTCCGCGGTCTCGCCGAGCGCCGCCGAGCCGGAGCCGCCAGCCGGCATGGTCGGGGTCAGCACGACCACGAGCGCGCGGCGATAGGACCGGGCGATGATGCGCAGCGCACCACGGATGCGCTGTTCGAGGGCGAGGCCGGTGGCGACGGGCCGCCCGGTCAGCGCCGCCGATGCCACCGCGCGGAGGTAGGGCGCATAGTCCGGCGATGAGCGGCACAGCCTGTCCACCAACGTCTCCGCCGCCGACAGGTCCAGCGTCGCCGAACCGTCGATCGCGTCCGACCCGGGAAGCCACGACGGGAACAGTCCGACCGCGATCGACTGCAGGGCGGCATCGCAGTCCTCGACGATCGTCCGCGCAGAGGTGGACGCGTCGACACGGATCCCGAGCAGGACGGGGTCGTCGGCGAGTGGATCGGCGCCGAGGAGAGTCCGCACACCGAGCACCCGCGCCACCGAACCGGGCGCGGTCGGGGCGGGCCGGCTCGTCACCCCGTCACTGTCCCATTCGCCCGGTTCGAGTGCGCGACAGAGGTTCGTTCTCAGCAGGTCGACCGTGCAGGGGATCCCGAGTAGCGGTCGGTCAGGTAGCGGAACGCGGAGGCCTCGAAGCGTGGGAACGCAGCGGTGTGGTCCGCACCGGCGTATCGCTCGTAGACGACGCGGGCGCCGCGGCCGCAGTAGGTGCGCGCCAGCCCGGCGACGTCGGCGGTGATCATCACCGTGTCGCCGCGGGCGTCGCTCTGTCCGACCGCGAGCAGCAGCGGCGCACGGGGTGTTCCGGCAGTGCCCATCGTGTTGCGGGCGACCGCCTCCCGGACGGCCGCGACGTCGAGCAGCGACCGGTACGGCGGCCGGACCATGTCGGCGTCGGTCAGCCGACCGAACGCGCCCGCGAACGTCCCGATGCACTGGTCCTGGATCGACGAGGTCGCGGCCAGACCTCGCGCGGAGAGGAAAGACCGCAGGTCCAGTCCGTACGCCCGCTGGTAGGCGACGGCGAGGGCGGGGATCACGCCCGACCACTGCGGGCTGCCGCTGACATACGACAGGTTGTGGGCCGGATCGACGGGAAGGCCACCCGCGGCGGCCCCGACGATCCTGAGTTCGGGGGCGTACCGCGGCGCCAGTTCCGCACCCCACTGCGTCGGCACGGACCCGCCCGAGTACCCGATCAGGCCGGTCGGGGTCGATGTCGGCACGCGCAGGAACCGCTGCGCTGCGCGGATGCCGTCGAGCGCGGCGTACCCCGACTCCCGGCCGACCGTCCACCGCAGGTCCTGGCCCTCGTAGTCGGGCACGACGACGGTGTAGCCCGCCGCCAGCCAGCCCGCGATGACGGCCTGCTCTGCGGTCGCCACGCGTGTGGGGGCGTAGCCGCGCAGCGTGTACGACGGGTCGCACGCCGATCCCAGGCCGTCGTAGGCGGTGTGATAACTCAGGATCCGCGTCGGTCCCGGGGTGGGCGGGCGCAGCACGGTCGTGACCGTCGTCGACGGGCTGCCGTCGTCGGCGGTGGTGCGGTAGAGCACCTGGGTCGCCGAGATCGGTGCGGTGACACCGGCCTGGGAGAAGGCGACGGGCCGGGTGCGCAGGACGGTCCCGGGTGCCGCCCCCGCGAGCGGCGCCGACCACGAGTAGAACGGGTCGGCCGACGGTGACGGCGGGGGAGCAGGGGCCGCGACGGCCGGCCCGGGCCCCGCGAGGGCGGCGACGACGACACTGCTGAGCGTCGCGACGACGAAGCACGCGATCCCTGATCGGCTCATGTGACGAAGTGAAGCAGCCCGGCCCGGGTCGGGAGGCATGATCGCCCCATGTCCGACTTCGTGTTCGCGGTGTGGTGCGACGACCCCGCTGCTGTCCTCGACCCGGCCCTGCACGCGCGGACCGGCGCCCGCACCGTGCAGACCAACGTCGCGGGCGACCCGCGGTTCGCCGACGCCCTCGCACTGCAGGCGATGCCGGAGCCGATCGACGCGGTGGTGACCGTCGAGGCCGACGACCCCGCGCCCGTCGAGGCCGCTCTGCGGGACGTCGCCCGACGGGTGGTGGGCTGGGAGGTGCAGCGGCGCACCCCGATCCGTCCACCGGACACCGCCGACGGCGAGCCGGCCGACGCGATGGCCAACGTCGCGTTCCTGCGGCGACCGACCGACCTCACCCACGAGGAGTGGCTCGCCCGGTGGATCGGCAGCCACACCCCGGTCGCGATCGCGACGCAGGGGACATTCGGCTACGTGCAGAACATCGTCGTCCGCCCGGTCACCACCGACGTCGAACGCGTCGACGGGATCGTCGAGGAGCTGTTCCCGGTCGCCGCGGCGCGCGACGCGCACGCGTTCTACGGCAGCGACGGCGACGACGACGAGTTGAGCCGGCGGATGGGGGCGATGCTCGACAGCGTGGTGTCGATCGGCGCCCACCGCGACATCGACGTGGTGCCGACGGTCCGGCGGGTCCACACGGTGCGGACGGCGACGACGGGATAGCGTCGACCCATGGGGACAGATGCGCTGCTGGGGGTTCTTGTCGACTACATGGCGCACCACCCGACGGACCTGCTGACGACGGCCGTGCTGCAGCCGATCGCGTACGTCTACGGGCTCGTCGTCCATCCCCTCGGCGTCTGAGACGCCTCCTGCGCCCCTGACCACGGCTGATTTGGTCGCACGCGCGGGTTTCTCTACACTTGAGCGGTTGCCCGAACCGGGGCTCGTCGTGCCGTGCGCACGGCAGGGTGTCCGGATCCGGGGGACGACCCTCTTCTCGGCCTGACGGCCGCAGATGCCGGCGGCTGCGCGAGCACCGCTGGAGTACGGCCCCGCACCGGCACGCCTGTCGGTGCGGAACACGAATCCGACTTCGTGGAAGGCCCACCACGTCACGGGACAGGCCGCTGATGTCGCACGACATCGGCGGAACCGGCGCGAGCGTGCTGCATGGGAACCGCCACGAGAAAGGTTGACGGTCACTCATGACCATGACTGATCCGATCGCAGACTTCTTGACGCGTCTGCGCAACGCCAACTCGGCGTTCCACGACGAGGTGACCCTGCCGTCGTCGAAGATCAAGGTGAACATCGCCGAGATCCTCAAGCGCGAGGGCTACATCACCGACTACCGCACCGAGGATGCGGAGGTCGGCAAGAACCTCGTCGTCACCCTCAAGTACGGCCCGAGCCGTGAGCGGAGCATCGCCGGTCTGCGGCGCGTCTCCAAGCCCGGCCTCCGGGTGTACGCGAAGTCCACCAACCTGCCGAAGGTGCTCGGCGGCCTGGGCGTGGCCATCATCTCCACGTCCTCCGGCCTGCTGACCGACCGCCAGGCAGCCAACCAGGGCGTGGGCGGCGAAGTCCTCGCCTACGTCTGGTAAGGGGCCGATAGACATGTCGCGTATTGGAAAGAACCCGGTCGCCATCCCGGCCGGAGTGGACGTGAAGATCGAGGGCCGCGACGTCCGCGTCAAGGGTCCGAAGGGTGAGCTCGCGCTGACCGTCTCGGAGCCGATCGACGTGGCGACCGAGGACGGCGCCATCGTCGTCACCCGCCCCGACGACGAGCGTCGTAGCCGGGCCCTGCACGGCCTGAGCCGCTCGCTCATCAACAACCTGGTCGTCGGTGTGACGCAGGGCTACACGACGAAGATGGAGATCTTCGGCGTCGGCTACCGCGTGCAGCTGAAGGGCCGCGACCTCGAGTTCGCGCTCGGCTACAGCCACCCGGTGCCCATCACCGCGCCCGAGGGCATCACCTTCGCGGTCGAGTCGCCGACGAAGTTCTCGGTCTCGGGCATCGACAAGCAGCAGGTCGGCCAGATCGCCGCCAACATCCGCCGCCTCCGGCGCCCGGACCCCTACAAGGGCAAGGGCATCCGCTACGAGGGCGAGCAGATCCGGCGCAAGGTCGGAAAGACGGGTAAGTGACATGAGTGACACCAAGCAGCACACCCCGGTGGGCAAGGACGTCTCCACCCGCCGTCGGCGGTCCGTGGCGCGTCGCCGCTTCCGCCTCCGCAAGAAGATCAGCGGCACCCCGCAGCGGCCGCGCCTGGTCGTGAAGCGCTCGTCGCGGCACATCCACGTGCAGCTCGTCGACGACCTCGCCGGCAAGACCATCGCCGCCGCCTCCACCATCGAGGCCGACGTGCGGGCGTCCGGCGGCGACAAGTCGGCGCAGAGCGCCAAGGTCGGCGAGCTGATCGCCGCCCGCGCCAAGGCCGCCGGCGTCGACGCCGTGGTCTTCGACCGCGGTGGTCGCGACTACCACGGGCGCATCGCGGCTCTCGCCGACGCCGCCCGCGAGGGAGGGCTCCAGTTCTGATGAGCACCCCCACGACCACCACTGCACGTATCCACGGAAGGACCATCTGATGCCGGGACGTCAACGGCGTGACGGCGGAACCGGACCCGCCACCAACGACCCCAACGCCCCCGCGGGCGCTGCCGGCGGCAACGACCGCCGTGGCGGCGGACGCGGCGGCAACGACCGTCGCGACAACCGCGGCGGCCGCGACAGCGACCGCAACCAGCTCGAGCGCGTCGTCGCCATCAACCGTGTCTCGAAGGTCGTCAAGGGCGGCCGTCGGTTCTCGTTCACGGCGCTCGTCGTCGTGGGTGACGGCCAGGGCATGGTCGGTGTCGGCTACGGCAAGGCCAAAGAGGTCCCCGCGGCCATCCAGAAGGGTGTCGAGGAGGCCCGGAAGAACTTCTTCCGCGTGCCGCTGATCGGCAGCACCGTGACCCACCCCGTCCAGGGTGAGGCCGCGGCCGGTGTCGTCATGCTGCGTCCGGCCTCGCCCGGTACCGGTGTGATCGCCGGTGGCGCGGTACGCGCCGTGCTCGAGTGCGCCGGCGTCTCCGACGTCCTCGCCAAGAGCCTCGGCTCCGACAACGCGATCAACGTCGTCCACGCCACCGTGGCGGCGCTGAAGATGCTGCAGCGTCCCGAGGAGGTCGCGGCCCGCCGCGGTCTGCCGATCGAGGACGTCGCCCCGGCAGGCATGCTGCGGGCCCGAGCCGGTCAGGGAGTGTGACATGGCAGAGCTGAAGATCACCCAGATCAAGGGCACGATCGGCACCAAGAGCAATCAGCGCGACAGCCTGCGCACCCTGGGTCTGCGCAAGATCCGCCAGAGCGTCGTGCGCGAGGACACCCCGGCGAACCGCGGTCTCATCAACGTGGTCCGTCACCTCGTCACCGTCGAAGAGGTTGAGAAGTCATGACCATCAAGCTGCACCATCTCCGGCCCGCCCCCGGGTCGAAGACCGACAAGACGCGCGTCGGCCGCGGTGAGGGCTCCAAGGGCAAGACCGCGGGTCGCGGCACCAAGGGCACCAAGGCGCGCAAGAACGTGCCGGCCGCCTTCGAGGGCGGGCAGATGCCGATCCACATGCGGCTGCCCAAGCTCAAGGGCTTCAACAACAAGTTCCGCACCGAGTACCAGGTGGTGAACGTGGGCGACATCGCGCGCCTGTTCCCCGAGGGCGGCACCATCGGCGTCGACGACCTCGTCGCCAAGGGTGCGGTGCGCAAGAACGAGCTGGTGAAGGTCCTCGGCGACGGTGACCTCGCTGTCGCCGTCCAGGTCTCGGCCAACAAGTTCTCGGCCTCGGCCACGGAGAAGATCACCGCCGCGGGCGGCAGCACCACGCTGGTGTGACCCGCAGGGGACCCGTCGGAGTCCCCGTCGGGCGCCGAGAAGCGCTCGACGGGGACCCGCGGGACCCACTGTTAGAGTTCAGAACCATCCCGGGCAGGTGACTCGACGCCGCTGGGGGGCGTGTTCGTTGGGCAGGAGGAATTAGTGCGATCGTCCGTTGTCTCGGCCATCCGGACACAGGACCTGAGGCGGAAGATCCTCTTCGTCATCGGGATTCTCGTCCTCTACCGACTGGGCGCGACGATCCCGTCGCCGGGTGTCGACTACAAGGTCGTCCGCGGGTGCATCAACGAGGTGTCGAGCGGCAACTCCGCCGGCATCTACTCGCTGATCAACCTGTTCTCCGGCGGCGCGCTCCTGCAGCTGTCGGTCTTCGCGATCGGCATCATGCCGTACATCACGGCGAGCATCATCGTGCAGCTCCTGACCGTGGTCATCCCGCGGTTCGAGCAGCTCCGCAAGGAGGGCCAGTCCGGCCAGGCGAAGATGACGCAGTACACCCGCTACCTCACGGTGGCGCTGGCACTGCTCCAGTCGACCGGCATCGTCGCCCTCGCCGACCGCGGTGACCTGCTGCGCGACTGCTCGCGCGGCACCGAGATCCTGCGCGACCAGTCCATCTTCGGGCTCATCATCATCGTGCTCGTCATGACCGCCGGTGCCTGCGTCGTCATGTGGTTCGGCGAGCTGATCACCGAGCGCGGCATCGGCAACGGCATGTCGCTGCTGATCTTCGCCGGCATCGCCGCCCGCATCCCGGCCGAGGGCAAGCAGATCCTCGACACCCGCGGCGGCCTGGTGTTCGGCCTCGTGATCGTCGCGGCGCTGATCATCATCGCCGGCGTCGTGTTCATCGAGCAGGGCCAGCGCCGGATACCCGTGCAGTACGCCAAACGCATGGTGGGCCGGAAGATGTACGGCGGCTCCTCGACGTACCTGCCGTTGAAGGTCAACCAGGCCGGCGTCATCCCGGTCATCTTCGCCTCGTCACTGCTGTACCTGCCGAACCTGATCGTTCAGCTGACGCAGAGCAACTCCGGCGACCAGCCGGCGTGGCAGCGGTACATCCAGCAGTACCTGGTCGACCCCAGCAATGGCGTCTACATCGCCGTGTACTTCCTGATGATCATCTTCTTCACGTACTTCTACGTGGCGGTGACCTTCAACCCGGCCGAGCGTGCCGACGAGATGAAGAAGTACGGCGGGTTCATCCCCGGCATCCGTCCGGGCCAGCCCACGGCCGACCACCTCGGTTACGTGCTGAGCCGCATCACCCTGCCGGGGTCGATCTACCTCGGCGTGATCGCGGTCCTGCCCAACCTGTTCCTCGAGATCGGCAACTCCGGTGGCGTGCAGAACCTGCCGTTCGGTGGCACCGCGGTGCTCATCATGGTGGGCGTCGGCCTGGACACCGTGAAGCAGATCAACAGCCAGCTCATGCAGCGCAAATACGAAGGGTTCCTGAAGTGAGACTCGTGATCCTCGGCCCGCCCGGAGCCGGTAAGGGCACACAGGCGGAGATGCTGTCCGAGAGCCTGGGCATCCCGCACGTCTCGACCGGGGACCTGTTCCGCGCCAACATCTCCGAGGGCACGTCCATCGGGCTCGAGGCCAAGAAGTACCTCGACGCGGGCGACCTCGTGCCGTCGCAGATCACCGTGGACATGGTGAAGGCGCGTGTGCAGGAACCCGACGCCACCAACGGGTTCATCCTCGACGGGTTCCCGCGGTCGACCGAGCAGGCCGATGCGCTGACCGAGATCCTCGCCGAGCTCGGCACCTCGCTCGACGCCGTGCTGTCGTTCGTCGTCGACGAGGACGTCGTGGTCGAGCGGATGCTCGCCCGCGGTCGCGCCGACGACACCGAGGACGTCATCCGCAACCGGATGCAGGTCTACGTCAAGGAGACCTCCCCGCTGCTCGAGTACTACGGCGACCAGGTCACCGTCGTCGACGCCGTCGGCGACGTCGGCGAGGTGCACCAGCGGGTCCTGCGCGCCCTGAACGTCTGACCTGATGGGTCTGCGTCGCACGAAGACCGTGCCGTTCCGAACCGCCGGCGAACTCGACGCCATGGCGGCGGCGGGCGCGGTGGTCGGCGCGGCCCTGGTCGCCGTGCGCGACGCCGCGAAGGCGGGCGTCAGCACCCTCGAACTCGACGAGGTCGCCGAGTCGGTGATCCGCGGAGCGGGTGCGGTGCCGTCGTTCAAGGGCTACCACGGGTTCCCCGGTTCCATCTGCAGCTCCGTCAACGACGTCGTCGTGCACGGCATCCCGTCGGCCGACGTCGTCCTCGCCGAGGGGGATCTCGTCTCGATCGACTGCGGCGCGATCCTCGACGGCTGGCACGGCGACTCCGCCTGGACGTTCGGGGTGGGGGAGCTGTCCGCGGCGGACGCCGAGTTGTCCGCCGCCACACGGGAATCCATGGAGGCGGGCATCGCCGCCATGCTGCCCGACAACCGCCTCACCGACGTCTCGCACGCGATCGAGGCCGAGACCCGCGCGGCGGAACAGCGCTACGGCCGGTCGTTCGGCATCGTGTCCGGCTACGGCGGACACGGCATCGGGCGTCAGATGCACATGGACCCGTTCCTGCCGAACGAGGGCAAGCCCGGTCGCGGCCCGCGTCTCGTCGTGGGCAGCACGCTGGCCATCGAGCCGATGCTGACCCTCGGCACCACCGAGACGTCGGTCGAGGCCGACGACTGGACGATCACCACCGACGACGGCTCCCGCGCCGCCCACTGGGAGCACACCGTCGCGGTGACCGAGGACGGCCCGCGCATCCTCACCGTTCGTCCGTCCTGAGCCGCGCGTCGGCCACTGTTCACCTGACGTCGGAGCGGTCGTCATGATCCGTTCTCCCGGCCCGTCGACAGTGCCGAGGTGCCCGCAGACACCGAACGGACCCTGCCGCGGTCCGGAGGCGGGTCGCTGTGGAACCGCCCGTGGCGTGACTGGGCCCTGTTCCTCGTCATCGTCGGCCCGAACCTGGTGTTGCTGGGCGTCTTCACCTACCGCCCGCTGATCGAGAACATCCGCCTGTCGTTCTACGACTGGAACATCTCCTCGGACACCATCCGCTTCCTCGGGTTCGACAACTACGTCGAGTGGTTCACCCGCGACGACACCCGCACCATCGTCGCCAACACGGTGATCTTCACCGTCGCAGCGGTTCTCGGATCGATGGTCATCGGGCTGGCGCTCGCGCTCCTGCTCGACCGGAAGCTGCGTGGCCGGAACCTGGTGCGGTCGGTGGTGTTCGCGCCGTTCGTCATCTCCGGCGCCGCGATCGGCATCGCGTTCCAGTTCGTCTTCGACCCCAACTTCGGTCTCATCCGCGACCTCATGCACCGGTTCGGGCTCGGACTGCCGCCGGACTTCTACCAGGACCCGCACTGGGCGCTGTTCATGATCACGGTGACCTACCTGTGGAAGAACGTCGGGTACGCCTTCGTCATCTACCTCGCCGCGCTGCAGGGTCGACGGGAGGACCTCGCCGAGGCCGCCGCGATCGACGGTGCGTCGTCGTGGACGTACTTCCGGCGCGTCCTGCTCCCGCAGCTGCGCCCGACGACGTACTTCCTGTCGATCACCGTGATGCTCAACTCGCTGCAGGTGTTCGACATCATCAACGTGATGACCCGCGGAGGCCCGCTGGGCACCGGCACGACGACGATGGTCTACCAGGTCTACGAGGAGTCGTTCGTCAACTTCCGAGCCGGGTACGGGGCGACCGTCGCGACAGTCATGTTCGTCGTGCTCCTGCTCGTCACGGTCGCGCAGGTGCGGATCATGGATCGTGGGCGGGTCTCGTGACCCGCACGCGTGCAGGGCAACTCGCCGGATACGTCGCGATGGTGCTCGTCGTCCTGGCCATCGCGGTGCCGTTGGCGTGGGTGGTGCTCACCTCGTTCAAGGAGCGCGGCGACATCTACGTCCAGCCGGCGATCTGGTGGCCGCGGGTGTTGGCGGCGTCGAACTACTCCGACGCGACGACGTCGGTCCCGTTCTGGCGGTTCCTCACCAACTCGCTGATCGTCACCGGCGCGCTGGCGGTCATCAAGTTCGTCCTGGGCATCGCGTCGGCGTACGGGCTGGTGTTCCTGCACTTCCCGTTCAAGCGGCTGATCTTCGTCGTCGTCATCGCCGCGCTGATGGTGCCGAACCAGATCACCGTCATCGTCAACTACTCGCTCGTCGCGCAGCTCGGGTACCGGAACACGTTGCTGGGCATCATCGTCCCGCTCGCCGGCGTCGCGTTCGGCACGTTCCTGATGCGCAACCACTTCCTGTCCATCCCGGCGGAGATCATCGAGGCCGCGCGGATGGACGGAGCCGGGCACCTGCGGCTGCTGTGGCGGATCATCCTGCCGCTCTCGGGGCCGACGATGGTCGCCTTCGCCGTCATCACCATCGTCAACGAGTGGAACGAGTACCTCTGGCCGTTCCTCATGGCCGACGACTCCTCGGTCGCGACCCTGCCCGTCGGTCTGACCAAGCTGCAGAACAGCGACGGTCTCACCAACTGGGGTCCCGTGATGGCCGCGACGGTCCTCGCGATGATCCCCGTCCTCGCCGTGTTCCTGGTGCTGCAGCGCCAGATGATCCGCGGCCTCACCTCCGGCGCCGTCAAGGGATGACGACTCCGGCGCACCGCCACACCCCGCTCGAACAGAAAGAGTCACAGCCATGGTCGAACTGAGCCGTCGCGGCTTCCTCGCCGCAGGCGTCACCGCCGCCGCGGGTGCCGTCCTCACCGCCTGCGTCGGGTCCGGCAACTCCGGGAGTGGGTCGGGCGGAGGGAACTCGAACACCATCACGTGGTGGTCGAGCCACCCCGGCAAGTCGACCGACGTCGAGAAGGACCTGATCACCCGCTTCCAGCAGGCGAACCCCTCGCTGACGGTCCAGCTCGTCGACGGCGGCAAGAACTACGAGGAGGTGGCACAGAAGTTCAACGCGGCTCTGTCGGGTGGTGCCCTGCCCGACGTCGTGATGCTCTCCGACGTCTGGTGGTTCAACTTCGCGCTCATCGGTGCGATCGCACCGCTCGACGACCTCTTCGGCAAGGCGTCGGTGAACACCTCGGACTACGTCGACTCGCTCTACGCCGACTACGCCTGGAACAACAAGCACTGGGCACTGCCGTACGCACGGTCGACCCCGCTCTTCTACTACAACAAGGCCGTGTGGCAGCAAGCCGGACTGCCGGACCGGGGGCCGACGAGCTGGCAGGAGTTCGACGAGTGGGGTCCGCGCCTGCAGGACGTCGTCGGCTCGGGCAAACTCGCCCACGGCTGGGGCAACGCCACCGACTACCTCGGCTGGACGTTCCAGGGGCCGGTGCGCACGTTCGGCGGCCGGTACTCCGACCAGTTCGACCTGAAGTTCACCGAACCGGGCACCATCGCCGCCGCGAACTACCTGCGGAGCTCCATCCACGACAAGAAGTACGCGGCGATCTCCAACGACATCGCCAACGACTTCGGCGCCGGGATCATCGCCTCGACCATCGCGTCCACCGGGGACCTCTCGGGTATCGCGAAGAACGCCAAGTTCGACGTCGGCACGGCGTTCCTGCCCGCGCCGAACGGGCCCGGATGTGTCACCGGCGGAACGGGTCTGGCGATCCCGGCGAAGATCAGCGACGAGCGCAAGGTCAATGCGCTGAAGTTCATCGACTTCATCACGAACACCGACAACACCACCTACTTCTCGCAGAAGGTCGGCTACATGCCGGTGCGCAAGTCGGCGCTGACGTCGGCGTCGACCGAGCAGTTCCTCGCGAAGAACCCGAACTTCGCCACCGCGGTGAACCAGCTCCCCAAGACGACGTCTCAGGACTACGCCCGTGTGTTCGTGCCCGGCGGCGACAAGATCATCGGAACCGGCTTCGAGCAGATCGGTCTGCGCAACGCCGACGTGGACTCCACGATGGCGTCGGTCCAGTCGCAGATCCAGCAGATCATCGACCGGCAGATCACGCCGAAGCTTCCGAAGTAAGCCGTGGCGTCCGTCGAATTCGACTCCGTCACCCGCGACTTCGGTTCCGGGCGGCCCGCCGTCGACCAGCTGTCGCTGTCCATCGGTGACGGGGAGTTCCTCGTCCTCGTGGGCCCGTCGGGGTGCGGCAAATCCACCAGCCTGCGGATGCTCGCCGGACTCGAGCCGATCCAGGCCGGTCGCGTCCTCATCGACGACGTCGACGTCAGCGGACGGGCACCGAAGGCCCGTGACGTCGCGATGGTGTTCCAGAACTACGCGCTCTACCCGAACATGACCGTCGCGGAGAACATGGGCTTCGCGCTGCGTAACGCGGGGATGAGCAAGGCGGACACCGCGACCGCGGTCGACGAGGCGGCGTCGATGCTGGAGCTGACCGAGGTCCTGGGCCGCAAGCCGTCGGCGTTGTCGGGCGGTCAGCGACAGCGCGTCGCGATGGGCCGGGCGATCGTGCGGCGCCCCAAGGTCTTCTGCATGGACGAGCCGCTGAGCAACCTCGACGCGAAACTGCGCGTGAGCACCCGCGCCCAGATCGCCGCGTTGCAACGGCGTCTGGGCACCACGACCGTGTACGTCACCCACGACCAGGTCGAGGCGATGACGATGGGGGACCGCGTCGCGGTGCTCCGGGACGGGCTGCTGCAGCAGGTCGCCGCGCCCCGGACGCTCTACCTCGATCCGGACAACGCCTTCGTGGCCGGGTTCATGGGCTCGCCGGCGATGAACCTCGTCGACGACCTCACCGTCCTCGACCGCACGGTCCATCTCGGCGGGCTCGCGCTGCGCGCGCCGTCGGCGGTGTCGTCGACGACGGTGACCGTCGGTGTGCGTCCCGAGTCATGGGAGCTGACGACGCCGTCCGGGGACACGCTCGACTGCCGGATCGACCTCGTCGAGGAACTCGGTGCCGAGCAGTTCGTGCACTGCGTCCCACTCGACGAGACCGTCGCACCGCGGGGAGGGAAGGTCGTCGTGCGGATCGATCACCGGCGGTCGGTGGCGGTCGGCGACACCGTCGGCCTGCGCGTTCCCGAGGACGACGCGACCTACTGGTTCGACGCGGTGGGCGGCGACCGCATCCGCTGACGGGTCAGGCGTCGGCGCGGGCCCATCGGGCGCCGACGAAGTCGCGATTGCGGCCGGTGTCGAGCAGACGCCAGCGCGACGCGGTGGGTAGCACGGGCCGGCCGGCGCCGAGCGTGCACGGCGCGTAGTGCACCCACATCTCGTCGACGAGGCCCGCGGCCACGAACTGGGCGGCGAGGTCGCCGCCGCCGACGACCCACACGTCGCGACCGTCGGCGGCGTCGACGAGCTGCGGGTGCAGGCTGGCGACGTCACCGGCGTAGGTGTGCACCCCGGGCGCGGTGACCGCATCCGGATGATTCGTCACGACCCATGTCGGCTGCTCGTACGGCCACACGTCGGGCTCGTGCTCGACGAGCCAGCGGTGGGTCGACGCGCCCATGACGATCGCGCCGACGCCGGCGATGAAGTCGTCGTAGCCACCGAACCCGGTGCCGTCGACGTCGTTGCGCATCAACCACTCGAGGCTGTCGTGCTCGTCGACGACGAAGCCGTCGAGGCTGGAGGCGGTGTAGTAGACGGTGCTCATCGCGACTCCCGGTGTGTCACATCTCGATCAGGATGGTCACCGGTCCGTCGTTGACGCTGTGCACCCGCATGTGGGCGCCGAACCGGCCGGTTGCGACGGTAGCGCCGAGGTCGGACAAAGCGGTCACGAACCGGTCCACGAGTGGCTCGGCGACGTCGCCGGGCGCGGCGGCGTTCCACGACGGCCGCCGGCCCTTGCGGACGTCGCCGTAGAGCGTGAACTGGCTGACCACGAGTACGGGTGCGCCACGATCCGCCGCGGACGTCTCGTCGTCGAGGATCCGCAGGGTCCAGATCTTGTCGGCCATGCGGCGCACGGTGTCCTCGGTGTCGTCGTGGGTGGCGCCGAGCAGGACGAGCAGGCCCTGCGCGCCGTCGTCGAGGTCGAGCTGTCCGACGGTCTCACCGTCGACCTCCACGTGGGCCGCCGTCACCCGTGTCACCACCGCCTTCATGACGCGAACGCTAGTGACACCGCGACGACGGCGTCAGGACGGCGTCAAGATCGCTCTGCGCGGTGTCGAGATCGCGTTCAGACGGTGGTCGCGTGGGGGAGAGCGGGACGACCGTTGTCCGGTGACCACCGCTCACCGCATCCGCCCGACCTGCACCTCCGACATCGCCCTGTCCGCGCGAGGCGTCGTGATCCTGCCCGTCGACGACGTCCGCGCCCCCTGCCACGAGGCCGTCGTCCGTGCCCGGTGCTTCGGACGCATGGTCCGTGCGGTCCACGTCTGCCCGCGCGGCACCGACCACCAGGACCTGCGGCGGATGTGGCACGCCGAGCACCCGCTGGTCGACCTGGTGATCCTCGACGCCGAGCCGGGGGAGTCGCCGGCGGCCGTGCTGGCCGACTGGGTCGCGGTGATGGGATCGGTCGACGACCTCCTGGTCGTCCTCGCCGACGGCTCGCGCGAGAGCGGGACCCGCGCGATCTCGGTCGGGCTCGCCGTGCGGCTGTCGCGAGCGTTCGCGGCACACCCGGCGACGCTCGTCGCCCACCTGCACACGGCCTGACCCCGGACCGTCCGACGCGGAAGCAACTGCGCTCCGCCGCCGTTGTCGTTTCCATGAGCACCGCGGACAAGCACGGTTTCGGGACCCACGGCATCTGGATCTGGCACGGCGGGTTGACCCCGCACCAGGCGGCGCGGGTCGAGCAACTCGGCTACGGCACCATCTGGCTGGGCGGTTCACCGGAGGACCTCGCCCCCGCGCGCAGGGTCCTCGCGGCGACGGACTCCATCCGCGTCGCCACCGGGATCACCAACATCTGGAACACCGATCCGCTCGCGATCGCACGCGAGTTCGCCGACCTCGACAAGGACTTCCCCGGCCGCTTCTTCCTCGGCGTCGGCGTCGGCCACCGCGAGGCCACGCAGGAGTACGCTTCGCCGTACGACTCGATGGTCGACTACCTCGACAGGCTCGACGAGGGCGGACTGCCCGTCGAGCGCCGGGTCCTCGCGGCCCTCGGGCCGAAGATGCTCAAGCTCTCGGCCGACCGCGCGCTCGGCGCACACCCCTACCTCACACAGCCCGAGCACACCCGGTACGCGCGGGAGATCCTCGGACCGGACGCGTTCCTCGCGCCCGAACACAAGATCGTCCTCGAGAGCGACCCCGAGACGGCACGGTCGATCGGGCGCCCGCCGGTGAACAAGCCCTACCTGCACCTGCGGAACTACGTCGCCAACCTCAAGCGGCTCGGCTGGACGGACGACGACATCGCCGACGGCGGGAGCGACGCGCTCATCGACGCCCTCGTCGCGCACGGCACGGGGGAGCAGATCCGTGATCAGGTGGACGCCCACCTGGCGGCCGGCGCCGACCACGTCGCCATCCAGGTACTGGGGGCCGAGGACGTCACCGACGTGCTGGAGCAGCTGCCGGCGGGGTAGTCCGCGGACGGATTTGGCCCACACCTGCGCAGACGCGTACAGTGGAGCGCTGGTGCGTGTCCACCGATGGTTGCCTGCCGCTCGCGGCCGGTCGTCGTCGGGATTACGCGTACCGACACGGTAGACGACGAGTCCGCTTCGCGGGCGATGCCGCACGGCACCGCCCGGGTCCGGACCGGATTGTGGAGGACATGGCAAAGAAGGACGGCGCCATCGAGGTGGAGGGTCGCGTGGTCGAGCCTCTGCCGAACGCGATGTTCCGCATCGAGCTGGAGAACGGGCACAAGGTGCTCGCGCATATCAGCGGCAAGATGCGTCAGCACTACATCCGCATCCTCCCCGAGGATCGCGTCGTCGTGGAGCTGTCGCCCTACGACCTCGCCCGCGGACGCATCGTCTACCGGTACAAGTAAGCGCCACACAACATCCCGAGAGGCACCGACGTGAAGGTCAACCCGAGCGTCAAGCCGATCTGCGAGAAGTGCAAGGTGATCCGCCGCAACGGCCGGGTCATGGTGATCTGCGACAACCTGCGCCACAAGCAGCGTCAGGGCTGATCTGCACCGGGCTCCTCGGGGCCCCGCGGTCGCTTGAGTGACACACAACTGAACATCGACAGATGAGACTCCCGGCGCCACCGGGGACAGACGAGTCCCCGGCCACCTCTGGACGAAGGCCGGAGCCCCACACGGGGGACGGACCGGGAGCAGACCTTCGAACCGAAAAGGAATCACCACATGGCACGTGTTGCCGGTGTGGATCTCCCGCGCGAGAAGCGCCTGGAGATCGCACTGACCTACATCTACGGAGTGGGTCGTACCACCTCGAAGGAGATCCTCGCGGGTACCGGGCTCAGCCCCGATCTGCGCGCCAAGGACCTCACCGACGCCGACGTCGCGAAGCTCCGCGAGTACATCGAGGCGTCCGTGCAGGTCGAGGGTGACCTGCGCCGCGAGGTCCAGGGCGACATCCGTCGCAAGATCGAGATCGGCTGCTACCAGGGCCTGCGGCACCGCCGTGGTCTGCCCGTGCGTGGTCAGCGCACCAAGACCAACGCCCGCACCCGCAAGGGCCCCAAGAAGACCATCGCCGGGAAGAAGAAGTAACGCATGCCTCCGAAGTCACGCGCTGCCGGGCCCAAGAAGGGCACCTCGCGTCGTCGCGAGAAGAAGAACGTCCCGCACGGCCACGCGCACATCAAGTCCACGTTCAACAACACGATCGTCTCGATCACCGACCCTGCGGGCAACGTGATCTCCTGGGCGTCCTCGGGCCACGTCGGCTTCAAGGGCTCGCGCAAGAGCACCCCGTTCGCCGCGCAGCTCGCCGCCGAGAACGCTGCCCGCAAGGCGCAGGAGAACGGCGTCAAGAAGGTCGACGTGTTCGTCAAGGGCCCGGGTTCGGGCCGTGAGACCGCGATCCGCTCGCTGCAGGCCGCCGGCCTCGAGGTGGGCACCATCTCCGACGTCACCCCCGCCCCCCACAACGGCTGCCGCCCGCCCAAGCGGCGCCGGGTCTAGTCGGGAAGGGAAGGAACCCACTCATGGCTCGTTACACCGGACCCGCCACCAAGAAGTCGCGCCGCCTGCGCGTCGACCTCGTCGGTGGAGACCAGGCATTCGAACGTCGCCCCTACCCGCCCGGCCAGCACGGCCGCGCGCGGATCAAGGAGAGCGAGTACCTGCTCCAGCTGCAGGAGAAGCAGAAGGCCCGCTTCACCTACGGCGTGCTCGAGAAGCAGTTCCGTCGCTACTACGAGGAGGCCAACCGCCGCACCGGCAAGACCGGTGACGAGCTGCTGCGCATCCTCGAGACCCGTCTCGACAACGTCGTGTACCGCGCGGGCCTGGCCCGCACGCGTCGTCAGGCGCGGCAGATGGTCAGCCACGGCCACTTCACCGTCAACGGTGTGAAGGTCGACGTGCCCAGCTACCGCGTCTCGCAGTACGACATCATCGACGTCCGTCCGAAGTCGCTGCAGACCGTGCCGTTCCAGATCGCCAAGGAGATCCAGGGCGAGCGTCCGGTCCCGGGGTGGCTGCAGGTCGTCCCGTCGACGCTGCGGATCCTCGTGCACCAGGTGCCCGACCGCGGCCAGATCGACGTGCCGCTCACCGAGCAGCTGATCGTCGAGTTCTACTCGAAGTAACACGCGTGCCGTCCCCCGCCGGGTCACCGGTGGGGGACGACCTCGCCCGACGTCGATCGTCGCCGGGCACCCGAGGGCGTCATATGGCGGATGCCCACACAGGAGGACTTACCACCCATGCTCATCTCACAGCGACCCACCCTGTCCGAGGAGACGCTGGCCGAGAACCGGTCGAAGTTCGTCATCGAACCGCTCGAGCCCGGCTTCGGCTACACCCTGGGCAACTCGCTGCGGCGCACCCTGCTGTCGTCCATCCCGGGCGCGGCGGTCACCAGCATCCGGATCGACGGCGTGCTCCACGAGTTCACCACCGTGCCGGGGGTCAAGGAGGACGTCACCGACATCATCCTGAACCTCAAGGGCCTCGTGGTGTCCTCCGAGGAGGACGAGCCGGTCACGATGTACGTCCGCAAGCAGGGGCCGGGCACCGTCACCGGTGCCGACATCGTGCCGCCGGCCGGTGTCACCGTGCACAACCCCGACCTGCACATCGCGACCCTGAACGACAAGGGCAAGCTCGAGATCGAGCTGGTCGTCGAGCGGGGCCGCGGCTACGTGCCGGCCGTGCAGAACAAGGCGTCGGGCGCCGAGATCGGCCGCATCCCGGTCGACTCGATCTACTCGCCCGTGCTCAAGGTGACCTACAAGGTCGAGGCCACCCGTGTCGAGCAGCGCACCGACTTCGACCGTCTCGTCCTCGACGTCGAGACCAAGAACTCGATCACCGCGCGGGACGCGCTGGCCTCGGCCGGCAAGACCCTCGTGGAGCTGTTCGGGCTGGCGCGCGAGCTCAACGTCGAGGCCGAGGGAATCGAGATCGGGCCGTCGCCGGCCGAGGCGGACCACATCGCCTCGTTCAGCCTGCCGATCGAGGACCTCGAGCTCACGGTGCGCTCGTACAACTGCCTCAAGCGCGAGGGTGTGCACACCGTCGGCGAGCTGGTCGCCCGCACCGAGTCGGATCTGCTCGACATCCGCAACTTCGGGCAGAAGTCGATCGACGAGGTGAAGGTCAAGCTCCACACGCTGGGCCTGTCGCTGAAGGACAGCCCCGCGAGCTTCGACCCGTCGCAGGTCGCCGGGTACGACGCGAGCACGGGTACGTGGTCCGACGACGCATCGTTCTCCGATGCCGACTCGGGCGAGGATTACGCAGAGACCGAGCAGCTCTGACGAGCTGCGCCCTACCTTCTCCCGGCCGAGAGGCCGTGAGCGTCTTACAAGGAGACACCGATGCCCAAGCCCACCAAGGGCGCCCGTCTCGGCGGGTCGGCCTCGCACCAGAAGGCGATGCTGGCGAACCTCGCCACGTCGCTGTTCGAGCACGAGCGGATCACGACCACCGAGGCCAAGGCCAAGCGCCTGCGGCCGTACGCGGAGAAGCTGATCACCCACGCCAAGGCGGGCACCCTCGCCCACCGTCGTGAGGTGCTCAAGGACATCCGCGACAAGGACGTCGTGCACAAGCTCTTCGCGGAGATCGGCCCCTCGTTCGCCGAGCGCGACGGCGGGTACACCCGCATCGTGAAGACGCTGCCCCGCAAGGGTGACAACGCGCCGATGGCCGTCATCGAGCTGGTGAGCGGTCCGACCGCGTCCAGCGAGGCCAGCCGCGCGACCCGCGTCGCCGCCTCGAAGGCCGCCGCCCCGGCTGCCGCCGAGACCTCGGACAGCTCGGCCGCGGACACCGCCGCCGAGGCCGCCGAGGACGAGAACAACGTCGTCGCACAGGTCGAGGCGGAGGCCCCGGCCGAGGCCGTGGAGAACGCCGACGCCGTCGCCGAGGGAACCACCGAGGAGACCTGGGCCGAGAGCGCCGCGGAGATCGTCGACGAGTCGGACGAGAAGAAGTCCGACGACAAGTGACGTCGCGCCCAGCGTGAGCACACCGGCCGAGCCCGCCCCCGACACCGTCGGCGGCGGGCTCGCCCGTCTGTCGGGCCCGCCTCCGGCATCCGTCCGCCTCCGGTTCGACGTCGCCTACGACGGCACCGACTTCACGGGCTGGGCACGCCAGCCCGGCCACCGCACGGTGTGCGCGACCCTCGAGGACACGCTGGGAACCGTTCTGCGGACACCGGTCTCGCTGACGGTCGCCGGGCGGACCGACGCCGGGGTGCACGCCACCGGCCAGGTCGCCCACGCCGACGTCCCCGAGTCGGCGTTGAAAACGCGCTCGATCGCCGGCGACCCGTCCCGGCTGGTGCGGCGACTGGCGAAGATGCTGCCCGACGACGTCCGCATCACCGCCGTGCAGGTCGTCGACGGCGCCTTCGACGCCCGGTTCGCCGCGCTGCGTCGTCACTACCGGTACCGGCTGACCGACGCCGCATTCGGCGCGGAACCGGTCCGCGCCCGCGACACCGCCGCCTGGCCGCGACCGCTCGACGTCGCGGCGATGGCCGCCGCAGCGCGGACGCTCGTGGGTCTGCACGACTTCGCCGCGTTCTGCCGGCGACGCGAGGGGGCGACGACGATCCGCGACCTGCAGCGATTCACCTGGGAGCGCGCCGACGACGGGGTGCTGATCGCGCAGGTGAGTGCGGACGCGTTCTGCTGGTCGATGGTGCGGTCGCTCGTCGGCGCGGTCGCGGCCGTCGGCGAGGGACGCCGGGACATCTCATGGTGCACGGGACTGCTCGAGCAGACGCAGCGCACACCCGACGTCCCGGTCGCACCGGCGCGAGGACTGACCCTCGTCGGGGTCGACTACCCGCCCGCCTCGGAGTGGGCGCGGCGTGCCGAGGTCACCCGCGACGTGCGCGAGCGCCCGGCTCCGCCGCCTTGCTGCTGAGCGTCAGGATCGCAGCAGGAGGCCCTGCCCGTCGCGGGGGCTGCCGACGAGGATGACGATCGCGTCGATGAACGCCCACAGCGCGAGCGCGAACCACAGGAACATCCCGATGATGAACACGAACGTCACCACGGCGACGAGGAACAGCACCAGCTGACAGACGCCGATCGCCGTCGACCCCATGTAGAACCGGCCGATGCCGAGCCAGCCGAGGAAGAACTGCAGCAGCCCGGCGACGACCTTCGACTTGTCCGACAGCGGCTGCCCGGTCAGCGGATCCCGGCCGTAGGGCGCCGACGGGTCGTATCCGTACCCGCCGGGGGTGTACGCCGGCTGCCCGTAGGGCTGCTGCGCGTACTGCGGAGGCTGGGAGTACTGCCCGCCGTACAGCTGCTGGTCGTAGGGCGCCTGCGGATGCTGTTCCGTCTGTCCCCACGGCGCCGACGACGGGTACGGCTGTGTCGGCGGTGGGTAGGCGGCCGGTGGCGGGTACGGCTCCGGTGCGGGGGTCCACGCCGACGGGTCGGGGTCCCCCTTGCCCAGCGAGACGCGATCGTCGCCGGGATGCTGTTCGCTCATGCGTGCAGTCTGGCAGATGCCGCGGACACGGTCAGGTCGCGCTGCGCTGCGTCATGAGTCGCTGCGCTGCGTCATGTGGCGCTACGCTCTGCGGCCAGTTCCTCGAGGACCTCTTCCTGCACGCTGCGGGGACCGGTGAGGTCGTCGACGCTCGGACCGGCGGAGAGCAGCTCCGACCACTCGTCGGTGTCGTGCTCCATGGGTGCGGTCGCCGCGATGAACCGCTCGACGGCGGTCACGAATCGACCCGGGTCGTCGTGATGTGGAAAATGTCCCGCCCCCTCGAAACTCTCGAGCAGGGAGTGCGGCATCGCCGAGTGCGCGAGCAGCGCATGGTGGTGCGGGATCACGGTGTCTCCCGTGCCCCACACCAGCATCACGGGCAGGCGGGCCGTCAGGTACGAGCGGTCGAGCATGGTCACCACCTGACCGCGCCAGTCGACGACCGCCCGTAGGGTGCGGGTGAACGCGGCGTGCGCGGTGGCCTCGGCCAGGCCGTCGACGATGCGCATCACCTCGGGGGCGTCGTGGATCATCTCGCGCACCCTACGGGGCAGGGCGGGGGAGACGGGGTCGAGCGCACGGCCGGCCACCGTCCCGACGTGGTGGGACGCCGGTACCAGTCCGGGCAGCCGCAGGGCCGCGATCATCGCGTTGATCCCCGGCAGTGCCAGCAACCGCAGCATCGGGCTGACGTCGCGGGTCACGCCCCCGGTCGACACCAGCACCAGGCGTTCGACGAACTCGGGGAACTGGTAGCAGAACTGCATCGCGACACCGCCGCCGAGGGAGTGGCCGATGACCGTCACCCGACGGATGCCCAACACCGACAGCAGGTCTCGCATCGCGTTGGCGTAGGCGGCGACGGAGTAGTCGGCGCGCGGCTTGTCCGACAGGCCGTGACCGAGCAGGTCGGGTGCGATGACCGTGTGGTTCGGGGCGAGCATGTCGATGATCTCCGTCCACGCCGACGAGTTGTCGCCGATGCCGTGGATGAGCAACACCGCCGGGCCGCGACCGGCCATCCGGAACGCGCGTCGGTAGCCGTGGATGGTCCGGAACTCGAGGGACTGGGCGCCGTCGGGCACGGGGCGCAGCGTCGTGGTCTCGGCACCCACGCCGCTGTCCACGGGCGTCACGTCACGGCCGGAGCGTCGTCGGATCACGGTCTGCTCCCCTCGTTCTGACGGTTCATGACAGTGAACCGCATCACCGCGTCCGGCGCGCGGCGAGCGACCCGTCGAGCCGGCGGTGAACTCTGCGTCACGCGGCGGTGAACCCTCGGCGCACCGTCCCGCACGAGCGCCGGGGTGCCTGTCGCGCCTGCGTATCGTCGGGTGGCGTGAACCCGTTCGACGTCTCCTCGTTCCTCGCGACGGGCGGGTTGATCGGACTCTGCGTCCTGGTGTTCGTCGAGACCGGACTGCTCATCGGGTTCGTCTTCCCCGGCGACTCGCTGTTGTTCACCGCCGGCATCCTCGCGGCCGCGCCGGATCCCTATGCCCCGCTGTGGGTCCCGTGCGTCCTCGTCCCGCTCTCGGCTGCCCTCGGTGACCAGTGCGGTTACCTCATCGGGCGCCGGATGGGGGAGAGCGTGCTGCGTGGGCGGACGATCCGGTTCATCGGCGACGCACCGGTGCAGCGGACCACGCGCTTCTTCGAGAGGTACGGCGCCGCCACCGTGTTCTTCGGCCGGTTCATCGGCATCGTGCGCACGCTGGTCCCGCTGCTCGCCGGCTTCACGGGTATGCGTCACCGCGACTTCACCGTGTTCAGCATCCTCGGCAGCATCGTGTGGGGCGCGGGCATCGTCGTGCTCGGATACCTCCTGGGGAACGTGCCCCTCGTCGCCGACAACATCGACTGGTTCATCCTCGCGTCGGCGTGCACCGTGATCGTGCCGCTGGCCGCCCATCTCGTACACCGCGGATTACGGCGACGCCACCGGAGCGACGACACCCCGGCGGAGGAGACCCCCGCCGAGGCGTCCGGACGCCCGTGACGCGCGGTCAGCCGAGATACGGGTCGACGCGCCGCATCGTCGTGGACGAGAAGTCGTCGGCGACGACCGCCGCGAGCTCCACCAGAGCGCGGTGGGTGTGCTTGTTCAGCAGCTCGAGATCGACCTCGGCGCCCTCGGACAGGTGATCGTCGAAGGGGATCATCTGCACGGCACGGCACCGCGTGAGGAAGTGCTGGCTGAGCTGCTTGGTGTCGATGGTCGACGAGCCCGATCGCGACGAACTGAGGACGACGACCGCCCGGCTCACGAGGTGGCCGTAGCCGTGGGCCTGCAGCCAGTCGAGCGTGGCGCCCGCGCTGCGGGCACCGTCGATGGCCGGTGAGCTGACGAGGATGAGGGCGTTGGCGAGGTCGAGGACCCCGTTCATCGCCGAGTGGCTCAGGCCGGTCCCGCAGTCGGTGATGATGATGTTGTAGAAGCGCTGCAGCACCTTCATGACACCGCGGTAGTCGTCCTCGCTGAACGCCTCGGCGATCGCCGGGTCGCGTTCGGACGACAGGACCTCGAGCCGGCTGGGTGCCTGCGAGGTGTGCGCCCGCACGTCGGAGTAGCGGTAGATCGAGTTGTCGGCCAACAGGTCCCGCACCGTCGACCGGGTCTGCTGCGGGACCCGCTGCCCGAGCGTCCCCAGATCCGGGTTGGCGTCGACGGCGATGACACGGTCCCCGCGCAACGACGCGAAGATCGACCCGAGCCCCACGGTCGTCGTGGTCTTGCCGACGCCGCCCTTCAGCGACAGCACCGCGATGCGGTAGTCACCCCGCACCGGGCGATTGACCCGCTCGACCAGCTCGGCGTAGTGCAGCGCGTCCGGGGACTCGCCGGGGTTGATCGATCCGCCCGACATGCGGTGCACCGCACGACGCCAGCCGCTGTGCGGTGCGCGCCGAGCCTTGCGCAGCAGTGCGACCTCGTCGAGCGCACCCGGGGCCGACTGGCGGGGGCCGACTCCGGGCGGCGCCTGACCCGCCGGCACACCCGGCCCCTGCGGGCCGGGGCCGTAGGGATCGGACCCCATCGGGCCGTAGGGCTCGGGGCCCTGCGGCCGCCAGCCCTCGGGACCCTGCGGTCCGGCCGGCGGGCCACCCCACCCGGGGCCCTGCGGCCCTGCGGGACCGACGCCGGGATGCGGGCCGTCCCAGCCCACGGGTTCGCGGGGCGCGTCCTCGACGGCCGGGCCGTGCGGCGGGCCGGGCGGGAACGGCGGCTGGTTGTCGGGGCCGAACGCCCACGGCGGCGGACCCTCCGGACCGACGCCCGGGGGCGGGAAACCGCCGGGCGGGAAACCGGGATCGAACGGCGGGTGCTGCGGCCAGGGATTCCCCCCGGACCCCGGGTCGCCAGGAGGCGGACCGGAGAAGCCCTGTGCCTGCGGTGGGCCGGCCCAGGGCTCCGCCGCCGGTCGCGGGTCGTCGGCGCCGGACGGCTCCTCACCCGGCCACGGAGCGTTCACCCAGCGGGGCGTCTCCATCTGCCAGTCGTCGTGCTGCGCTGCCGGGGCCGCGGTCTCGTCGACGTGACGTCCGTTCGTCGCGGCCCGGTCATCGTGGTCCTCGGCGCCCCGGACGTCCTCACCGGCCGCGTCCTGCGGCGTCCGCTCGGACTGGTCGGGCACAGTCGACTGCAACCACGGCGGCGTCGCCGGGATGCCTCGGTGGTTCGAACTCACGTGACATCATCCCCTGTAGAAGTCGTCGCGCCCGGCCGAGACGACGGCCTCGTGGACGCGCCGTGCGGGTCCCTCCCCGGACCCGCGCCCGGTCGGTGACCAGGCACACGGCACGACCAGTTTACTATCGCACAGCGGTCCGGAAGGACCCGACGCCGAGAGAGGCCCCCGATGTCGTCTGAGGGCTCGACCAAGGCCATCCTCGCCGCGCTGACCGCGAACGCGGGCATCGCCGCCGCCAAGTTCGTGGGATTCGCGATCACCGGCTCCTCGTCCATGCTCGCCGAGGCCGTCCACTCCGTCGCCGACACCTCCAACCAGGGACTCCTCCTGCTGGGCCAGCGGTCGGCCCGCAAGAAGGCCGATCGGCTGCACCCCTTCGGGTACGGACGGAGTCGGTACTTCTACTCGTTCGTCGTCGCGCTGGTCATCTTCAGCCTGGGGTCGGTCTTCGCGATCTACGAGGGCGTCGAGAAGCTCCTGCACCCGCACGAGCTGGAGTCGCCGATCGTCGCCGTCGTCATCCTGCTCGTGGCGATCGCCCTCGAGGGCTACAGCTTCACGACGGCGATGCGCGAGTCACGACCGCTTAAGGGCCGGGCGAGCTGGTGGCGGTTCATCCGGACGTCGCGGAACCCCGAACTGCCGGTCGTGCTCCTCGAGGACACCGGTGCGCTCCTGGGCCTGCTGTTCGCGCTGGTCGGCGTCGGGCTGGCCACGCTCACCGGGGACGCGGTGTGGGACGGCGCGGGCACGCTCGCGATCGGTGTGCTGCTCGGCGCGATCGCGATCCTGCTCATCGTGGAGATGCAGAGCCTGCTCATCGGCGAGGGGGCGACGCCCGACCAGGAGCGGGCGATCGTCGACGCGCTGTCCGGCCAGGACGGTGTCGAGCGGGTCATCCACTTCAAGACCCAGTACCTGGGACCGGAGGAGATGCTCCTCGCGGCCAAGATCGCGATCCCGCCGGGCGTCGACGCGGCCACGGTGGCCGCCACCATCGACGCCGCCGAGGCACGGGTCCGCGAGGCGGTCCCCGTCGCACGGGTCGTCTACCTCGAGCCGGACATCCTCCGGGGCTGACGCTGCGCGGAGTGCAGTCGCGGTCCGATCACGAGAACCCCGTGTCCACCCGGACGTCGGGGTGGCCTGTCTAGAGTCGCATCAGCACCGAATCCGACATTCCCGATCGTGATTCGTCCCGCCAGTGGAGGAGGTCGCGCATGACGCGGTCGCAGAGTTCGCCGCAGACGTTCCGCGGCTCGCTGTCGCGCACGAAGTCCATCGAACAGTCGATGGCCGACACCGACGAGCCCGGCTCGCAGCTGAAGAAGAGCCTGTCCTGGTGGGACCTGACCGTCTTCGGCGTCTCCGTCGTCATCGGCGCGGGCATCTTCACCATCACGGCCTCGACCGCCGGCGACAAGGCCGGCCCGGCCATCTCCCTGTCGTTCGTCATGGCCGCGATCGCCTGCGGACTCGCCGCCCTCTGCTACGCCGAGTTCGCCTCGACGGTGCCGGTCGCGGGATCGGCCTACACGTTCGGGTACGCGACGTTCGGTGAGTTCCTCGCGTGGATCCTCGGCTGGGACCTCATCCTCGAGTTCGCGGTCGGCGCGGCCGTCGTCTCCAAGGGCTGGTCGAGCTACCTGGGGACCGTCTTCGGGTTCTCGGGCGGCACGGTCGACGTCGGCGGGCACGAGGTCGACTGGGGTGCCCTGCTCATCGTCGCGGGCATCACGACGTTGCTCGTCCTCGGCACGAAATTGTCCTCGCGCGTCAGCGCGGTGATCACCGCGATCAAGGTGGCCGTCGTCCTGCTGGTCATCATCGTCGGCTTCTTCTACGTGAAGTCGTCGAACTACTCGCCGTTCGTCCCGCCGGCGGAGTCGTCGGAATCGGGCGGCCGGTCCCTGGACTCGACGCTGTTCGCGCTGATCACCGGCGGCGGCGACTCCAGCTACGGCTGGTACGGACTGTTGGCCGCGGCGTCGATCGTGTTCTTCGCGTTCATCGGCTTCGACGTCGTCGCGACGACGGCCGAGGAGACCAAGAACCCCAAGCGCGACGTCCCGCGCGGCATCCTCGGCTCGCTGGCCATCGTCACGGTGCTGTACGTGCTGGTGACGATCGTCGTGACCGGCATGGTCAACTACAAGGACCTCGCCACCACGGCCGACGGGACGCAGCGGAACCTGGCGTTCGCGTTCGGCGCCAACGGCGTCACCTGGGCCGAGAAGGTCATCTCCATCGGCGCCCTCGCCGGTCTGACGACCGTCGTCATGGTTCTCATGCTCGGGCAGTCGCGCGTGCTGTTCGCGATGTCGCGCGACGGTCTGCTCCCGCGGGGCCTGGCCAAGACCAGTCGGTTCGGCACACCGGCGCGCATCCAGATCATCATCGGCGTCGTCGTGGCCGTGGTCGCGGCGTTCTTCCCCATCAACAAGTTGGAAGAGATGGTGAACGTCGGCACGCTGTTCGCGTTCGTCGTCGTCGCGGCGGGTGTGATCGTGCTCCGCAAGAACCGTCCCGATCTCCAGCGCGGGTTCACCGTCCCGTGGATGCCGGTCATCCCGGTGCTCGCGATCATCGCCTGCGTCTGGCTGATGCTGAACCTGTCCGCACTGACGTGGGTCCGGTTCGCCATCTGGATGGTGATCGGCGTCGTCGTCTACTTCCTGTACAGCCGCGGCCACTCGATGGTCGGCAAGCGCGAACGCGGCGAGATCCCCGGTGCGCCGGAGAAGTCCGTCACCTGAGTGGGTCGTTCGCATCGCTAGGATCGGGCTCGTGTCCGACCCGGAGCGCACCACCGGCCCCGCACCGGCCCGCCGACCGCGGTTCGGCGCGTCCGGGCAGGCGTCCCGCCAGGCTCTGCGCAGCGGGCTGCTCGACGCGATGCGCGAGCACCTGCGCCACTCGGACTGGTCCGCGGTCACCATGACCGACATCGCCGCCGCGGCCGGTGTCTCCCGGCAGACCGTGTACAACGAGTTCGGCAGTCGCCAGGGCCTCGCGACCGCGTACGCCCTGCGCCTCATCGACGAGTTCTGCGCGGCCGTCGACACGGCGGTGGAGGACAACGTCGGGCGGATCCGCGACGCGTTGGGCGAGGCCCACCGCGCCTTCTTCGCCCTTGCCGCGGCCGATCCGCTGGTGCAGTCGCTGCTGTCGGGGCGGGCCAAGCCGGACCTGTTGCGGCTCATCACCACCGACGCCGCACCGCTGATCCTGCACGCCACCGGGACGCTCGCCGACACCCTGCACCGGTCGTGGATCGGGGCGCCGTACGACGAGGCGCGTCGTGTCGCGTCGTCGATCGGTCGGATGGCGCTGAGCTACATCGCCATGCCGCCCGAGGACGACAGCGACGTCGCCGACCACCTGGCCCGGCTGTTCGAACCGGTGATCGCGTCGGTGGCGCGGTCCGCCGCCTGACGCGGGCCGTCGCCACGCTGTCACCGGTCACAGCGCGGCGCGGTGCTGGACGGGTCGTTCACGATCCGCCTTTCGCGACCAGGGCCTCCGTTCGTTAGCCTGTTAGCCGGATCCGGCGCGTCCGGACACGTCATGCCACCGGGGACCACCCGGACACATCGGGGCCCACCCCGCCGCAATCGCCAGACCAGGAGAGATCGATGACATCGGTGCAGACCACGTTGACCGCGGACAGCAAGGGAGGGATCGACTACAAGGTCGCCGACCTCTCGCTGGCCGCGTACGGCCGACTCGAGATCGACCTCGCCGAGGCCGAGATGCCCGGCCTGATGGAGCTGCGTCGTGAGTACGCCGAGGTGCAGCCGCTCAAGGGTGCGCGCATCTCCGGTTCGCTGCACATGACCACCCAGACCGCGGTGCTCATCGAGACCCTCGTCTCGCTCGGCGCCGAGGTCCGCTGGGCCTCGTGCAACATCTTCTCGACCCAGGACCACGCCGCGGCCGCGGTCGTCGTGGGGCCGCACGGCACCCCGGAGGAGCCCAAGGGCGTCCCGGTCTTCGCCTGGAAGGGCGAGAGCCTGGAGGAGTACTGGTGGTGCGCCGAGCAGATGCTCACCTGGCCGGGCGAGCCCTGCAACATGATCCTCGACGACGGCGGCGACGCCACCATGATGGTGCTGCGCGGCGCGCAGTTCGAGAAGGCCGGCGTCGTCCCGCCCGTCGAGGACAACGACTCCGCCGAGTACAAGATCTTCCTCAACCAGCTGCGTGAGCGCTTCGAGACCGACAAGACCAAGTGGTCGACCATCGCGGATTCGGTCAAGGGTGTCACCGAGGAGACCACCACCGGCGTGCTGCGCCTGTACCAGTTCGCCGCCGCCGGCGAGCTCGCCTTCCCGGCGATCAACGTCAACGACTCGGTCACCAAGAGCAAGTTCGACAACAAGTACGGCACCCGCCACTCGCTGATCGACGGCATCAACCGTGCCACCGACGTGCTCATCGGCGGCAAGAAGGTCCTCATCGCCGGCTACGGCGACGTGGGCAAGGGTTGTGCCGAGTCGCTCGCCGGCCAGGGCGCCCGCGTCCAGGTCACCGAGATCGACCCGATCAACGCACTGCAGGCGCTCATGGACGGCTTCGACGTCGTCACCGTCGAGCAGGCCATCGGCGACGCCGACATCGTCATCACGTCGACGGGCAACAAGGACATCATCACGCTCGACCACATGAAGTCGATGAAGGACAAGGCCATCCTCGGCAACATCGGCCACTTCGACAACGAGATCGACATGGCCGGGCTCGAGAGCTCCGGCGCGAAGCGCGTCGTCGTCAAGCCGCAGGTCGACCAGTGGATCTTCGACTCCGGCAAGTCGATCATCGTGCTGTCCGAGGGTCGTCTGCTCAACCTGGGCAACGCCACCGGCCACCCGTCGTTCGTGATGAGCAACAGCTTCTCGAACCAGGTCATCGCGCAGATCGAGGTCTGGACCAAGAACGACGAGTACAGCAACGAGGTCTACCGCCTCCCGAAGCACCTCGACGAGAAGGTCGCCAAGATCCACGTCGAGGCGCTCGGCGGCACGCTGACCAAGCTCACCAAGGAGCAGGCCGAGTACATCAACGTCGACGTCGAGGGCCCGTACAAGCCGGATCACTACCGCTACTGATCCGCCTGTCCGCGGTCTGACGGCCGCTCCCGCGACACGAATCCGCTCCCGCGACTGTGATCACAGTCGCAGGAGCGTTTCGTTGTCGCGGGAGGCTCCGTCAGACCTGCGCCGCGAGGACGTCGGCGTCGTCGGAACCGGTGATCGCGGTCCACGGTGACCGCCACGAGCGGGCGGCCAGCGACCGGTAGACGGCGAACGTCGCGTGCTGCAGTGCGGTGTCGCGCTCGTAGGCGTCCATCGCGCGCGAGGAGTCGCCGGCGGCGCGCGACGTCGCGCGGCTGCGGGCGAGTTCGGGGTCGGTGCCGAGGAGCACCTGTCGGTCCGGGACCGGTAGTCCGAAGCGGTCGAACTCCAGCGCCTCCACCCACGCGACGGCGTCGCCGTCGGCGGACTGATCGAGACGCGCGGCGGTGTAGGCGGCGTTCGACGCGACGTAACGGTCGAGCAGGACGACGTCGACGGTGGCGAGCAGGTCGCGGATCTCGTCGGCGGCGTCGCGGCGGTCGAGGGCGAACAACATCGCCATCGCCGAGGCGCTCGACCGGAGATCACCGTGCTCGCCGTGCAACGCCTCCGACGCGATGTCGGCGTGCACCGACCGTCCGTAGCGGGGGAAGGCCATCGTCGCGACCCGGCGTCCGTCGGCCTCCCAGCGGGCCGTCACCCGGTCGACCAGCGTTCGCTTCCCCGCGCCGTCGAGGCCCTCGACGGCGATCAGTGTGCCCACGTCCCGGGATGCTAGTGGTCCCCGTCAGCGGCGCGTCACCGTGGACTGGACGTGCACCAGTGTCACGATGGGACGCATGAAGCCCAGGATCCTTGTCGTCGACGACGACGCGGCGCTCGCCGAGATGCTCACCATCGTGCTGCGGGGTGAGGGCTTCGAACCGTTCGTCGTCGGTGACGGCACCCAGGCCCTGTCCGCGGTCCGCGACATCCGCCCCGACCTGGTCCTGCTCGACCTGATGCTCCCGGGCATGAACGGCATCGACGTGTGCCGCGTCCTGCGCGCCGACTCGGGTGTCCCGATCGTGATGCTGACCGCCAAGAGCGACACCGTCGACGTCGTGCTGGGCCTGGAGTCCGGCGCCGACGACTACATGGTGAAGCCGTTCAAGCCCAAGGAGCTCGTCGCCCGCGTCCGCGCCCGCCTGCGGCGCACCGACGAGGAGCCCGCCGAGCTGCTGTCGATCGGTCCCGTCGAGATCGACGTGCCCGCGCACAAGGTGACCCGCGAGGGCACCCCGATCTCGCTGACGCCCCTGGAGTTCGACCTTCTGGTGGCCCTGGCCCGCAAGCCGCGCCAGGTGTTCACGCGCGACGTCCTGCTGGAACAGGTGTGGGGATACCGTCATCCGGCCGATACTCGGCTGGTGAACGTCCACGTCCAGCGACTGCGCGCGAAGGTCGAGACCGACCCGGAGAACCCCGAGGTCGTGCTCACGGTGAGAGGGGTCGGCTACAAGGCCGGCCCGCCGTGATCCGCCGCGGACGCCGGCGGATCAACCCGGCGTTCGGGCGGTTCCTGCGCCGCATCGGTGCGCTCGGCCGGTTCCTCGGCCGACGGTGGCGGCGGTCGTTGCAGCTGCGCGTCGTCGTGTCGACGATGGTGCTGTCGTTGGCGATGCTCATGGTGCTGGGATTCGTCCTCACCAGCCAGATCACCGACCGCCTGCTGGAGCTCAAGCTGCGTGCCGCGACCGAGGAGATCGACCGCGCCCGCACGTCGGTGGAACGGGACCTCTCGGGCGGGGACTCCAACGCGTCCATCGCCAACCGACTGCGCCAGACCAGGTCGATCCTCACCGACCGCGACGTCGACACCACCCCGGCGTCCGGCGTCGTCGGCACCTTCGACACCGTGCTGCTGGTGCCGGGCGGCGGTCCCCGCGACACTGCGTCGGTGGGTCCCGTCGAGGAGATCCCGGACAACCTGCAGCGGATGGTGCGCGGTGGGAGGATCGCGTACCGCTACTCGTCGGTCGCGGGGACGTCGGGTGACCGCATCCCGGTGCTCGTCGTCGGTACGCCGACGTCGACGGGCATCTCCGGACTCGAGCTCTATCTGGTCTTCCCGCTGACCAACGAGCAGAACACCGTCTCGCTGGTCCGTGGGACGCTCACCACCGGTGGCATAGTGCTGCTGATCCTCCTGGCGGCCATCGCCGGACTGGTCTCGCGCCAGGTCGTCATACCGGTGCGGTCCGCGTCGCGGATCGCCGTGCGGTTCGCCGACGGGCGGCTCAAGGAACGTATGCCCGTACGGGGCGAGGACGACATGGCACGGCTTGCCATGTCGTTCAACGACATGGCCGAGAGCCTGTCGAAACAGATCAGCCACCTCGAGGAGTTCGGCGGGCTGCAGCGTCAGTTCACCTCCGACGTCAGCCACGAACTGCGGACCCCGCTCACGACGGTGCGCATGGCCGCCGACGTCCTCTACGAGGACCGCGACGAGCTCGATCCGGTCCGCAAACGGTCGGTCGAGCTGTTGAACAAGGAACTCGACCGGTTCGAGACGCTGCTGAACGAGCTGCTCGAGATCTCCCGCCACGACGCGGGTGTCGCGGAGCTCGCGGCCGAGAAGGTGAGCATGAGCGTGCCCATCGAGGGGGCGTTGGCGACGGTCCGCCATCTCGCGCAGGACACCGACACCCCACTCGTCGTCGACCTGCCCGAGGAGCCGGTGATCGCCGAGATCGACCCCCGCCGCGTCGAACGCATCCTGCGCAACCTGCTGGCCAACGCGATCGACCACGGTGAGCAGAAGCCGGTGACGCTGACGATGCGATCGGACGGCGACGCGGTCGCGGTCACGGTGCGCGACAGGGGGATCGGGCTGCGGCCGGGGGAGGAGAAGCTGGTGTTCAACCGCTTCTGGCGGTCGGACCCGTCACGGTTCCGGCGCTCGGGCGGCACCGGTCTCGGACTGGCCATCAGCATCGAGGACGCGAGGCTGCACAACGGGCGACTCGAGGCGTGGGGTGAACCCGGCCAGGGTGCCAACTTCCGGCTCACCCTGCCGTTGGTCCGCGGACACAAGATCCTGGGGAGCCCGTTGTCGCTCAAGCCGATCGGGCCGCGGAAGGTGGCTCCCCGTGAGTGACCCCCGCAGGCCGCGCGTCGTCGTGCTCCTGATCCTGGCCATGGCCGCGACGGTGCTGTCGGGGTGCGTGTCCATCCCGACGAGCTCGAGCCCGAAGCCGATCGGCACCCTGCCCAGCCGGGGACCGTCGGCGGCGGTGCCCACACCGCGCGCGGGCATGACCCCCGAGGCGTTGGTGCGCGACTTCCTCAAGGCGACAGCCAATCCCGGCTCGAACCACCAGGCCGCGCGGCAGTACCTCACCGAGTCGGCGGCGTCGGCGTGGGACGACCGCGGCGACGCGCTGATCGTCGACCAGATCAGCGTGCTCACCGACGCCCGCACCGACGACTCGTACTCCGTGCGCGTCATCGCCGACAACACCGGGACCCTCTCGTCCGACGGCCATCTCACCCCGGCCACCGGTCGCGTCGAGAGCAGCCTGCGGCTGACGAGCGTCGACGGGCAGTGGCGGATCGACGGTGCGCTGCCCCGCGGGGTGATGATCGACCGGACGCAGTTCACCTCGAGCTATCGCACGCACAACGTGTACTTCCCGTCACCCTCGGGCGAGCGACTCGTCGCGGACCCACGCTGGGTGTACGCGACTGGCGGGACCGTCGCCGACCAGGTGATCGACCTCGTCGTCGGCGGGCCGTCGGCCGAACTCGCACCCGCCGTCGACCCCGTCCTCCCCGGGTCGGACTCGGTCCGCGCCTCGGTCCAGACGAACAACGCGGGCGGCCGCACGCTGACGTTCGCCGGACTCGGCAACGTCGACGCGCGGGGCCGGGCGTTGTTCGCCGCGCAGGTCATCTGGACCCTCGCCGGCGCGGACGTCCCGGGGCCCTACGTCATCCAGGCCGACGGCGCCCCCCTCGACGAGCGCTACGCCGACGGGTGGACGACCGCCGACGTCGCCTCCCTCGACCCGGCGGGCCCGTCGCGGTCGTCGACGGGGCTCCTGGTGATCCGGTCGGGATCACTCGACCGCGTCACCGACACCGCACTCGCGCCCGTGTCCGGCACGCTGGGTTCCAGTGGATCCGTGCTGTCGGCGGCGGTGTCCGACAACGGTCAGCGGGTGGCCGCGGTGACCCGGACCGCATCCGGCGAGGAACTCGTCCTCGGCGATCTCGGCGGGTCGGTGACGTCGGTCGCGTCGGGACGGGTGATCACCCGACCGTCGTTCGGGGCCGACGACGACACCGTCTGGGCGGTCGTCGACGGTCGCGTCGAACGGTTCCGCCGCGATGCGACCGGCGCGATCACCAGCGCCGGGACGGTGTCGTCGAACGGTGTCGCGGCCGTCGCCCCGGGCGACATCACCGAGTTGCAGGTGTCGCGAGACGGCGCGCGCGTCGCGGCCGTCGTCGGGGGAGTGCCGGTGCTCGCCGTGGTCGCCGTCGCGACCGACGGCACGGTGTCGCTGACCGGGATCCGGGTGGCCGCCTTCAACATCGGGTCACAGGCCGCGTCGCTCGACTGGGTGTCGGGTGACACCGTCGTCATCGCCCGCCGGACGACGGACTCACCGATCGTGCAGGTGACCGTCGACGGCACCCCGGCCGTCGGGCTGCTGAGCGGGAACCTCACCCCACCGGTCACCGCGGTGGTCGGGGACCGCACGACGCTCTACGCCGCCGACGCCCGCGGCATCCTCCGCCTCGGCAGCACCAACGGCGACCCGGACCAGTACTGGAACGAGGTCGGCCCGACCGTCGGCACCGGAGCCATCCCCGTGCTGGCCCAGTAGGCCCGGGCCCTCACGCGCCGGGCGTGCCGAAACCCCTCGTCGAGCGTGCCGAGACCCCTCGTCGAGCGTGCACTCGATGCCGTCGACCGTGCATCAGATGCCGTTCATCGTGCAGTCGATCCCGGCTCACGAGCGCGAATTGCACGGTCGGCGCGATCGAGTGCACGCTCGGGCGTGTCCACTGCACGGTCGAGGCATTGTTTCGGCACGGTCGGCGGGATGTTTCGGCACGGTCGGCGTCGTCGTGGGGTGGTGGTCGACGGCGATCTGGGGACAACGTGCGCCCGATGCCCTCCCGGTCGGTGGATCGGTCGCGTCGGGCGGGCACCGTGGACCCCGTGGGCTCGTCGGGGCTGTGGTCGGTGGTCGTCGCCGGGGCCGACCTCGTCGTCCCCGTCCGCTGCGGCGGGTGCGGGGCATCCGGGTCCCGATGGTGCGCTCGATGCGCCGACGTCCTCGCCGACGACCCCGTCGAGCTGTCGCCTCGCGTCGACCCCGGGGTGCCCACGTGGGCGATGGGCCGCTACCGCGGCGTCCACCGCGCGGCCGTGCTGGCGCTCAAGGAACGCGGCCGCGACGACCTCGTCGCACCCCTCGGCGACGCGCTGGCGCGGGGTGTCCTCGACCTCGCCCGGTGGTCGGAGATCCCCGTCGACCGTCCGCGTCTGGCACTCATCCCCGCGCCGACCCGACGCCTGTCCGCGCGACGGCGCGGTGGTGACCCCGTGACCGCGATCGCCCGCCACGCCGCCGACCGACTCGGCCGGTCCGTGGCCGTCCACCCGGTGCTGCGGACGTCGATGTGGGCACGGGACTCGGCGGGCCTGTCCGCCCGCGACCGCGTCGCCAACCTCGACGAGTCCGTCGTCGTGCAAGGCCCCTCCACCCGCCTCGACGACCTCCGTGCGGGCCGTTGCGCGGCGCTCCTCGTCGACGACGTGATGACGACCGGGGCGACCGCCGCCGAGTCGGTGCGAGTGCTCGCGAACAGGGGCGTCACCGTGCATGCGGTGCTGGTGATCGCCGCCGCGTGAGGCCGGTGCGACACCGGTCGATCCGAGATGTCCCCGTGGTGAATCGGTGATGTCCAAACGATGGCGTCCGACGGTGGCGGGGACTACCGTCGGGGCCACGGTGAGCGCACCCGAGGCGGCGAGTTCTCGTCGCGGCCGAGGACCGCTGGAACCACGGAGTCAACCGGCAACCCTTGGAGGTGAGGCCACTCCCACCAGAGGTGTCGTCGCGGTGCGCGCAGCCAGGTCTCCCGGGGTCCTCACCGGAATCGTGTGCGCACAGGTGGAGCGTCGTGGCAATCACCGCGCGTCGGCATTGCATCCCACTCGTCGACGCCCGTGCCTGCCGTGCGGCGTCGACGTACCACCCACACAGGAGGTCATCGAGTGTCGACACCCACCCACGTCAAGCCGTCCACCGCGTCGGACGCGTTCGATCGCCGTTCGGCGTTCGTCGCCGACGACGACGCCACCCCCGCGCAGCCGACGGCCAAGCTGACCGTCACCGGTCGCAACGTCGAGATCCCGGACCACTTCCGGGTGCACGTCGGCGACAAGCTCGCCCGCCTGGAACGGTTCGACCCCACGATCTTCGCCTTCGACGTCGAGTTGCACCACGAGCGGAACCGACGACAGGCCAAGGTGTGCCAACGGGTGGAGATCACGGCACGCGGCCGTGGACCGGTGGTCCGCGCCGAGGCGTGCAAGGACAACTTCTACGCCGCGCTCGAGGAGGCGGTCGACCGACTGCAGTCCCGCCTCCGTCGGACCAAGGACCGACGCCGCGTGCACCACGGCCTGCGGACGCCCACCTCCGTCGCCGAGGCCACGGCCGACTTCCCGTTGCCGCCGCTGCAGGAGAACGGGGTCGAACCGGCGTGGGCGCAGGTGCCCGAACCCGACGAGCCGGGCCGCATCGTGCGCATCAAGGAACATCCCGCGGTGCCGATGACGACCGACGACGCCCTCTACGAGATGGAGCTCGTCGGCCACGACTTCTTCCTCTTCCACGACTCCGAGACCGACCAGCCGTCGGTCGTCTATCGACGGCACGCGTTCGACTACGGACTGATCCGCCTGACGCCCGCGCCCGACCGGGACTGAGCCACCGTGGCGGGCGGGTCGGCGACGATCCGCCCGCCGGAGCGGGCGCGCGGTGACGCACGGATGATCGGTGGCGACGCCATGGTCAGTACCATGGACGCGACCTGTGCGCGCTTGGGGCTTCCACCTGCGCCGACACGACCACAAAGGGATCATCAGTGCTCAACAAGATGCTGCGGATCGGCGAGGGCCGGATGGTCAAGCGCCTCGACGCCATCGCATCGGTCGTCGAAGAGCTGTCCGACGAGTTCGAGGCCCTCACCGACGACGAACTGCGCGCGAAGACCGGCGAGTTCCGCGACCGCCTGGCGAAGGACGAGACGCTCGACGACCTCCTGCCGGAGGCGTTCGCGACCGCCCGTGAGGCGGCCTGGCGCGTCCTGCAGCAGAAGCACTTCCACGTCCAGATCATGGGTGGCGCGGCGCTGCACTTCGGCAACATCGCGGAGATGAAGACCGGTGAGGGCAAGACCCTCACCTGTGTGCTCCCGGCGTACCTCAACGCCCTCGCCGGTGAGGGCGTCCACGTCGTCACCGTCAACGACTACCTCGCCAAGCGCGACGCGGAGTGGATGGGCCGCGTGCACCGCTTCCTCGGCCTGGAGACCGCGGTCATCCTGACCGGCATGACGCCCGACCAGCGTCGTGAGGCCTACGCGGCCGACATCACCTACGGCACGAACAACGAGTTCGGCTTCGACTACCTGCGCGACAACATGGCGCACTCGCTGGCCGAGCTGGTGCAGCGCGGGCACTCCTACGCGATCGTCGACGAGGTCGACTCGATCCTCATCGACGAGGCCCGCACCCCGCTCATCATCTCCGGACCGGCCGACTCGTCGAGCAAGTGGTACGCCGAGTTCGCCCGTATCGCACCGCTTCTCAAGCGCGACGTCCACTACGAGGTGGACATCAAGAAGAAGACGATCGGTGTGCACGAGGCCGGCGTCGAGTTCGTCGAGGACCAGCTCGGCATCGACAACCTCTACGACGCGCAGAACTCGCTGCTCGTCAGCTACCTGAACAACGCCATCAAGGTGAAGGAGCTGTTCGAGCGCGACAAGGACTACATCGTCCGCAACGGCGAGGTCCTCATCGTCGACGAGTTCACCGGCCGTGTGCTCGACGGTCGACGCTTCAACGAGGGTCTGCACCAGGCGATCGAGGCCAAAGAGGGCGTCGAGATCAAGGCCGAGAACCAGACGCTCGCCACGATCACCCTGCAGAACTACTTCCGCATGTACGACAAGTTGTCGGGCATGACCGGTACGGCACAAACCGAGGCCGCCGAGCTCGACCAGATCTACAAGCTCGGTGTGCTGCCGATCCCGACGAACAAGCCGATGGTCCGCGCCGACCGCACCGACCTCATCTACAAGACCGAAGAGGCCAAGTTCGACGCGGTCGTCGACGACATCACCGAGCGCCACGAGGCGGGCCAGCCGGTACTGATCGGTACGACGAGCGTGGAGCGGTCGGAGTACCTGTCACGGCAGCTGACCAGACGCGGCATCCCGCACAACGTGCTGAACGCGAAGTTCCACGAGCAGGAGGCGCAGATCATCGCCGAGGCCGGTCGCTCCGGCGCGGTGACGGTCGCGACCAACATGGCCGGTCGCGGTACCGACGTCGTGCTCGGCGGCAACCCCGACACCATCGCCGACACCCGACTGCGCAAGCAGCGCCTCGACCCCGTCGAGACCCCGGACGAGTACGAGGCCGCCTGGGACGAGGTCATCGAGACCGTCCGCGCCGAGGTCGCCGCCGACGCGGTGAAGGTGCGCGAGGCGGGCGGGTTGTACGTGCTGGGCACCGAGCGCCACGAGTCGCGCCGCATCGACAACCAGCTGCGCGGCCGGTCCGGTCGACAGGGCGACCCGGGCGAGTCGCGGTTCTACCTGTCGCTGGGCGACGAGCTGATGCGTCGCTTCAACGGCGCGGCGCTCGAGACGATCATGAACCGCGTCAACCTGCCCGACGACGTGCCGATCGAGGCCAAGATGGTCACCCGCGCCATCCGCAGCGCGCAGACCCAGGTCGAGCAGCAGAACTTCGAGATCCGCAAGAACGTCCTCAAGTACGACGAGGTCATGAACGAGCAGCGCAAGGTGATCTACGCCGAGCGTCGCCTCATCCTCGAGGGCGAGGACCACTCCGCGCAGGTCAACCGCATGATCGACGAGGTCATCGCCGCCTACGTCGCCGGCGCGACCGCCGAGGGCTACGTCGAGGACTGGGATCTCGACCAGCTGTGGACCGCGATCCGCACGCTGTACCCGATCGACCTCGACCCGGCGCAGATCGTGCCGGAGAACGAGCTCGGGGAGCGCGAGGACATCTCGGCCGAGGAACTCACCGAGATGCTGCAGGCCGACGCGCACAAGGCCTACGCCGAGCGCGAGAAGGAGATCGACGGCATCGCCGGCGAGGGCGCCATGCGCCAGCTCGAGCGGACCGTGCTGCTGAGCGTCCTCGACCGCAAGTGGCGCGACCACCTCTACGAGATGGACTACCTGCGCGAGGGCATCCACCTGCGGTCGATGGCCCAGCGCGACCCGGTGGTGGAGTACCAGCGCGAGGGCTACGACATGTTCTCCGCCATGCTCGACGCGATCAAGGAGGAGTCCGTCGGGTTCCTCTTCAACGTCGCCGTCGAGGCCAACCCCGCTCCCGAGCAGGCGCCCGTCGCGGCGCCGGTCCAGCCCGCCCCCACCCCGGCCCCCGCGCCGCGGCCGCTGCCGACCGAGGAGCCCGTGGCCGCGCAGCCCGGCCGCTCGGCCGCGCCGACCGCGCTCCGGGCAAAGGGGTTCGAGGACGAGCAGCGCGACCTCGTCTACACCGGCCCCGCCGAGAACGGCGGCACCCGGGAGATCTCCGACGGCGCCGACACCGCCGGCGTCTCGGCGAGCCGCCGCGAGCGTCGGGCCGCCGCCCGGCAGTCCGGTCGCTCGACGACGAAGCCGCCGAAGGCCCGCCGCAAGCGCTGAGCCGGCCCGCCGGCGAGCGCTGAGCCGGCCCGCCGGCCGTCACCGATCCCACGCCGCGGTCGGTTCGCCTCGTCTCGAGGGGAACCGACCGCGTGTGCGCTGCGTCCAATCGTCGAGAAGGACGGCATCGAACGAGGGTGCCGCCGGGCGAGGGGAGCAACGCATGACCACGATGACGACGCAGGATCGGGGATCGGTTGGCCCGGTGACCTGCGGATTGACCTTCCGGGACATCCCGCGGTGCGTCCCCGACCCGTCCGACCGCCCGATGCAGCCGCGGGCCGTCTCGCCCGTCCCGCGCGTCGCCGACACCGTCGACCCGGCCGCGCGGGCGTTCGCCGTCTCGGCGGTGACGATGGTGCTCGAGGTCCTCGACCGGCGTCGACCGCTCGCGCATCTCTCCGGGGTCGCCGTCGGCCACATCGTCGACCAGGTCGCGGTCCTGACCGCCGCGCGGGCCGCGCTCACACGCCCGCCGGGAACGGTCCCCGCGACGGCGTCGCTGTCCCGGGTGCACCTGCAGTGGTCCGGGCCCGACGCCGCCGAGATCACGGCGAGCTACGCGCGCGGGCCGCGCGTGCACGCCCTCGCGGCCCGCATCCAGCGGATGCCGGTGCGGGTCCGCCCGGAGACACCCGGCGGGCCCCGACGGACTCGTCTGCAGTGGATGCTGGTGAACGTCACCACGGTCTGACGCGTCAGTGGAGCGGACCCACGCGCAGGACGCCGGCATCTGACCGACATGCGGTGAGACCGGTCGTCCGCACGAACAGCGAGTCGCGATCGTCCGGTGGGTAGACGCGCAGTCCGTCCGCGGTCTGCGGGGAGCAGTCGGGATGGTTGCCCGCCTGCACGACGGTGAGATCCGACGACGCCGACTGGCCGGGTGCGAGCCGGAGCGCCGCGCCGGAAGACCCCTCCCGTCGCGCGGGAGCGCCGAGCTGGGTGCCGGTGCCGTCACCGACGAACGAGACGCCGGGGAACCCACCCGCCGTGCACGCCGACGAACCGGTGTTCGTCAGGGTGAGCTCGTAATGGGCCGCGCCGGCGGACGCGCCGCCCGGCGCCGGTGTCAGGGAACCGGCCAGCTGTGCCGCCCGGCAGCGGTCGGATGCGCCACCGTCCGACGGCGAGCCCGACGAGCCCGTCGTCGACGGTGTCGGCGCCGGGCTGCTCGGGCTCGTGGTCCGTGTGACGACGACGGTCGTCACCGACTGCGACGCGGGCGCCGACGACGGTGACCCCGACGTGCAGCCGGCGAGCGCGGCGGCGACCGCGACGAGACCGACGGTGATCGAGGCTGCGCGGGTGATCGTCATGCGTCCGATGATGCGCCGCCGCTTACGATGGGCGCGAGCACAGGAGGGTGGACGCGCAGTGGTGACACGACTGTCGACGCAGGACGCGCTGTTCTACTACCTCGACGAGCAGGACGCCACGACGCACATCGGCTCGCTGCTCATCCTCGACCGGGGCTCGGACCAGTTGCAGTACGACCGACTCCTCGCGACGGTCGAGAGCCGGCTGGGGGCCGTGCCGCGCTACCGTCAGCGGATCCGGGAGGTGACGCTCGGCCTCGGCAGGCCGGTGTGGGTCGACGACAACGGGTTCGACATCACCTACCACGTGCGGCGGTCGGCGCTGCCGAGCCCGGGCGCCGAGGAACAGTTGCACGACCTCGTCGCACGTCTGATGTCCCGCCCCCTGGACCGCTCGCGGCCGCTGTGGGAGATGTACCTCGTCGAGGGGCTCACCGACAACCGGATGGCGGTCCTCACCAAGACCCACCAGGCGCTGGTCGACGGCCACGACGCCGTCGAGATCAACCAGGTCCTCGTCGACGACTCGCCGCGCGCCCCCGACGCCCCGCAGGACATCTGGCTGCCCGCCCCCGAGCCGTCGGACGCCTCGCTCGTGGCGGGTGCCCTCACCGACGTCGCCACCCGCCCGCGGGAGATCGTCGGCGCCCTGCGGGGGCTGTCGGCGCCGGTCGCGGGCGTCGGGTCCGCGGTCACCGGGTCGTTGCGTCGCGTCGGGTCGATGCTCCGGTTCGCGACCGACGGTGCCCCCGACAGCCCGCTGAACGGGCCCACCAGCGGTCGTCGCAGGTTCACGGTGGCCTCGGCCGACGCCCGCACCTGCGCGCGGATCGCCCGGCACAACGACTGCTCGGTGACCGACGTCGTGCTCGCCGCCATAGCCGGAGCCCTCCGGCGCTGGCTGCTCTCGCGTGACGCCGCCGTCGACGCGACCGCCACGGTGCGTGCGCTGGTCCCGCTGGGCGCCTACAACGGCTACGGCGACCCCGACTCGCGGGGCGGCTCCTGGGAGCAGATCGACGACGCGGAGTGGACCGCCGCGGGTGTGCGCGGCTTCGTGACCGACCTGCCCGTGGGAGAGCCCAACCCGACCGTCCGTCTCTCCCAGGTCGCCCACCTCACCGGCCGACACTCCACGTCGGGGCGCCGGGTCGCGATGGGCACGCGGTCGTGGCTGCCCGAGATCGGCCCCGCCACGTTCCACGCGATGACCTCCCGGGCGGCGGCGACGCTGTCGGGCCGGTCGTTCAACCTGCCGATCAGCATCGCCGGCGGGGGATCGGCGCCGCAGTACCTGGCCGGCAACCGCATCGTCGCGGCGTACCCCGTGCCCGCCCTGGTGCCGCAGCGCGCGCTGGCCATCGGGTTGAATCACTACAACGGTCGGATCTTCGTGGCGTTCAACGCCGACCGGGACATCATGTGGGACCTGGCGTCGATGCCGGAGTACCTCGCCGAGGCCGTCGGCGAGCTCGCCGTCCGCGCGTCGGAGCCCTGAGCAGCAGGAGGCGGCACCGGTGAGGGTCTACATCCCCGCGACGTTGCGGATGGTCAGTGGACTCACCGAGTCCGGGACGTTCGAATCGATCGGTGGCACCGCGTTCGCGCTGACCCCCGCGTTGCGCGAGTCGTACACCTCCGGTGACGACGAGGAACTCGCCGAGGCGGCGATGCGGGAGGCGGCCCGCGCGTCGTTGCGACTGCTCTCCGCCGAGGGCGAGTCCACCCCCGACGACCCCGACGCCACACCCCTTCCGCCGCGTCGTGTGGTCGTCGCCGCGGACGTCGAGCCGGTGACGCTCCGGCCCGACCTCGACGCCGCCGTCGTGAAGATCCCGCCGTCGGTGCCGCTCACGGCGATCGCGTCGGTCCACGTCGACGTGTCCGAGGCCGAGGCGGCGGTCGTGGCGGCGATGTCGGCGGTCGACGCCGCCGACCTCGGGGACGAGGACGCCGAGCTGACCATCGGCGACGTCGACGACCACGACCTCGCCTGGTACGCGACCCAGGAACTGCCCTTCCTGCTCGAACTGCTGTAAGCCGGCGCCGCGGGGGTGGCGTCGGCGTTGGGCCGACACACCGCGGTCGCCCGCCGGGCCTGTGATCCAGACCGCATCCTGTTGCGTCCGTGGACACCTACGCGTCCGTAACCTACGCTTTCGTAGGCAGAGACCTACGGTTCCGTAGGTTCATCAGACCGGAGGGTTCAGGGAGGACCGCGTGGCGATCACCAACATCCCCGAGTACGCCCATCTCACCGACGCCGACGTCGAGGAGTTGGGACGAGCGCTCGACCAGATCCGTGCCGACATCGAGGCGTCCCGCGGTGAGCGCGACGCGCGTTACCTGCGCAACACCATCCGGTTCCAGCGCGGCCTCGAGGTCGCCGGACGCGCCATGATCGTCGGCGCCCGGAACCGCAAGCTCTGGTGGGCCGGCGCGAGCGCCCTCGGCGTGGCGAAGATCGTCGAGAACATGGAGCTCGGGCACAACGTGATGCACGGGCAGTGGGACTGGATGAACGACCCCGAGGTCCACTCGACCAGCTGGGAGTGGGACAACGCGGGCGCGTCCGAGTACTGGAAGCACACCCACAACTTCGTGCACCACAAGTACACGAACGTCCTCGGCATGGACGACGACGTGGGCTACGGCACGCTGCGCGTCACGCGGGACCAGCGCTGGCACCCCTACTTCCTCGGCAACGTCGTCTACATGACGCTGCTGCAGGTGCTGTTCGAGTACGCCGTCGCGATCCAGCACCTCGAGATCGGCCGCGCGGTGAAGGGCAAGATGCCCCGCGAGGAGTTCCGGTCCCGCGGCAAGGTCGTCGCGGCCAAGATCGGCCGGCAGGTGCTCAAGGACTACGTCCTGCACCCTGCGCTCGCCGGCGGTCTCACCCGATCCCGCTCGGGGGCCCGCAAGGCCCTCACCGCGACCGTGATGGCGAACGTCATCCGCAACGTGTGGAGCAACGCGATCATCTTCTGCGGCCACTTCCCGGACGGCGCCGAGAAGTTCACCAAGCAGGACGTCGACTCCGAGACCCGCGGCGAGTGGTACCTGCGTCAGATGCTCGGCAGCGCCAACTTCCACTGCGGCCCGGTGCTGGCGTTCATGAGCGGGAACCTCTCGTTCCAGATCGAGCACCACATCTTCCCCGACCTGCCCAGCAACCGCCTGCGGGAGATCTCGCTGCGGGTCCGGGCCCTGTGCGACGAGTACGATCTGCCGTACACGACGGGATCGTTCCCGGTGCAGTACGCGAAGGCGTGGCGGACCATCGCCAAGCTCTCGTTGCCGGACAAGTACCTGCGGGACACGCGGGACGACGCTCCGGAGACGGCATCGGAGAAGCGGTTCGCGGATCTGTCGTGGGACGGTGGCACGTCCGCCTCGGTCGATCCCAGCACCGGACGCCGACGGGGCCTCGCGACCGCGATCGCCGCGCTGCGTGCGCGTCGACGAGGTGGTCGGGCCCGGCTCGTGCCGCAGGCACGGCGCGTCGAGAGCGATCGCGCCGCGGCCTGACGTCCCCCGGCGTCACCAGCTCCACCACCGTCCGGAAGGGGTACCGGCCGCATGGCCATCACGGACATCAACACCTACGCGCACCTGACCGACGACGACGTGGCCGCACTCGGCGACGAGCTCGACGCGCTGAGGCGCAGGGTCGAGTCCGATCGCGGGGTGCGTGACGCCCGGTACCTCCGGCGGACCATCACCGCCCAGCGCATCCTCGAGGCCGCGGGCCGACTCGTCCTGTGGAACAACCGCTCTCGGACCGGCTGGCTGGCCGGCACGGGTCTGCTCTCGGTGGCGAAGATCGTCGAGAACATGGAACTCGGGCACAACGTGATGCACGGGCAGTGGGACTGGATGAACGACCCCGAGGTCCACTCCACCTCGTGGGAGTGGGACATGGTGTGCGCCGCACCCCACTGGAAGCACTCGCACAACGTGGTCCACCACAAGTACACGAACGTGTGGGGGATGGACGAGGACCTCGGCTACAAGGTCATGCGGGTGACGCGGGACGAGCCGTGGCAGCCGAAACACCTCGGTGGGCCGTTCGTCAACGTGTTCCTCGCGGCGACCTTCGAATGGGGCATCGCGCTGCACGACCTCAGCCTCAAGGAGGTCGTCACCGGCGAGAAGTCCTGGGAGGAGGCGCGTCCCGAGGTCCTGACCTTCCTGCGCAAGGTCAGCCGTCAGATGCTCAAGGACTACGCGCTGTTCCCCGCGCTGTCGGGTCGACGGGCCCGCCGGACGTTGACGGCGAACCTCACGGCCAACCTCGTCCGCAACCTCTGGGCGTACGTCGTCATCTTCTGCGGCCACTTCCCCGACGGTGCCGAGAAGTTCACCGTCGAGTCGCTCGAGAACGAGACGCCCGGCCAGTGGTACCTGCGGCAGATGCTGGGCACGGCCAACTTCCGGGCCGGCCCCGCGATGGCGTTCATGAGCGGGAACCTCTGCTACCAGATCGAGCACCACCTGTTCCCGGACCTGCCGAGCAACCGTTACGCCGAGATCGGCGTCGAGGTCCGCCGCCTGTGTGCCGAGTACGACCTGCCGTACACCACCGGATCCCTGTTCCGGCAGTACGGACAGACGCTGCGCACGATCTGGAAGCTGTCGCTGCCCGACCGCTTCCTGACGGCGACCGCCGACGACGCACCCGAGACCGCGTCCGAGCGACGCTGGTCGTCGCAGCCGAACGCCGCCACCGATCCGTCGCGCCGGACCCGTCGGGTGCAGAGCGGGCTGAAGAGCGCCATCGCGCGTCGTCGTCAGCGCGCGGCGGCCTGACCCGCGGCGTCAGGGACGCTCGGGGTCCTCTGTTCGTCCGGGGTCCTCGACCCGCCCGCGGGCGGGGTCGGTGGCCTGCAGCAGTCGGCGCACGGCCATCGCGCGACGACCCGCTGTTCCCGTGAGTCCGTCGAGTGCGCACTCCGGGTCCGACGGCGGTCCGAGATGGCGGCAGCCGCGCGGACAGTTCTCGACGACCTCGGCGAGGTCGGCGAATGCCTTCACCACGTCGTCGGGGGAGACGTGGGCGAGCCCGAAGGAACGGATGCCGGGGGTGTCGATCACCCAGCCACCGCCGGGCAGTCGCAGCGCGACCGACTGCGTCGAGGTGTGCCGCCCCTTGCCGACACCGGACACCTCGCCGGTCGCGCGGTCGGCGTCGGGGACGAGGCGGTTCACCAGCGTCGACTTGCCGACCCCCGAGTGCCCGATGAGGCAGGTGACCTTACCCAGCAGCATGTCGGCGACGACGTCGGTCGGGTCGTCGCGCCCGGCGACGACGATCGGCAGGTCGAGGTCGGCGAACGCCGAGCGGAACTCGTCGGGGTCGGCGAGGTCGGACTTGGTCAGACACAGGATCGGTTGCGGCCCACCGGCGTACGCGGCGACCAGAGCGCGCTCGACGAACCCGGTCCGCGGCGGCGGGTCGGCGAGTGCGGTCACGATGAGCAGCTGTTCGGCGTTGGCGACGACGATCCGCTCGTAGGGGTCGGTGTCGTCGGCGGTGCGCCGCAGCTCGGTGCTGCGCTCGGCGACGCGGACGATCCGCGCGAGCGACCCCTCGTCGCCGGACAGGTCACCCACCACCGAGACGTGGTCCCCGACGACGACCGGGGTGCGGCCCAGTTCCCGGGCCCGCATGCACACGACCTCGCGCTCGTCCGGGGTGTCGAGCACACAGCCCCACCGGCCGCGGTCGCGGGACACGACGAGGGCCTCGACGGCGTCGTCGTGCGCGGGGCGTGTCTTGGTCCGGGGCCGGCTGCCCTTGCCCGGCCGGACGCGGACGTCGCTCTCGTCGTAGCGCCGCACGGAGCGACCGCCCCCCGCGTCAGCCACCCGTCATCGCCGACCACATCGCGGGGAAGTCGGGGAGCGTCTTCGAGGTGCAGCCGATGTCGTCGACCTCCACCCCGTCGACCACGAGGCCGATCAGGGCGCCCGCGGTGGCCATCCGGTGGTCGGCGTAGCTGTGCCAGGTGCCGCCGTGCAGCGTCGCCGGTTCGATCCTCAGTCCGTCGTCGGTCTCGACGCACCGGCCTCCGAGACCGGTGATCTCGGCGGTCAGCGCCGCGAGGCGATCGGTCTCGTGACCGCGTAGGTGCGCGATCCCCGACAGCGTCGACGAGGTGTCCGCCAGCGCGCACAGCGCCGCGATCGTCGGGGTCAGCTCACCGATGTCGCCGAGGTCGGCGCTGATGCCGGTCAGCCGGTCGGGGCCGCGGACCGTGAGCGTCCCGTCCGAGAGGGTCGTCGACGCGCCCATCCGGTCGAGGACGTCGACGATCTGTGCGCCCGGCTGGGTGGTGCGCGCGGGCCAGTACGGCACCGACACCGATCCGCCCGTGGCCGCGGCCGCGGCGAGGAACGCGGCGGCGTTGGAGAGATCGGGTTCGATCGTCCGGTCGACCGCCGCGATCGGGCCGGGTGCCACGCGCCAGGTGTCGGGTTCGCCGTCGTCGACGTGCACCCCTGAATCTCGCAACATCTCGATGGTCATGTCGATGTGCGGTTGTGACGGAACGGGTTTCCCGACGTGGTGGACGGTGATGCCCTCGTCGAACCGCGCGGCGCCCAGCAGCAGGCCGGAGACGAATTGCGACGACGACGACGCGTCGATGGTGACCGCGCCCCCGCGGACGGCGCCTCTGCCGGTGATCGTGAAGGGCAGCGACTGCCCGTCGACCGCCACGCCGAGATCGGCCAGGGCGCGCAGGATGGTGTCGACCGGACGCGCCCGCATCTGCTCGTCCCCGTCGACGGTGACCGCGCCGTCGGCGAGCGCCGCGACCGGCGGGACGAACCGCATGACGGTCCCGGCGAGGCCGCAGTCGACGTGGCCGCCGTGCAGCGGGCGGGGGGTCACGACGACGGTCGTGGGTTCGCCCGCGTCGGCGTCGACCCCGACGCCCAGCCCGCGTATCGCGGCGAGCATCAGATCGGTGTCCCGGCTGCGCAGCACTCCGCGCAGGGTGCTGGGTCCGTCGGCCAGAGCGGCGAGGACCAGTGCGCGGTTGGTGATCGACTTCGACCCGGGCAGGGGGACCGTCGCCGTCACGGGGCCGGTCGCGGTCGGTGCGTGCCAGGTGCTCATCGCCGCCGATTGTCCCACGGGGGTTCAGTGCGCGACGACGACCTTGATCGCGACGATCGCCGTCGCCAGCGCGGCGGTGGCGAGGGCGCCGACGAGGACCCGCAGTGTCATCGGTCGGTCCTGCAGACGCTGGATCGCGATCTCCGCGAGCGCGATCCGGGCGATCGGACCGGCGCCGGCGAGGACGTAGGCCCACGTCGAGGACAGGGCGCCGAGCCATCCGAGCGCGAGGAAGAACGCAGGGAACGCGCCCGACGAGGCGATCGGGAGCGCGTCGCGCAGCTCGTCGGCGGCGGCACGGGCACGCACCCGGTCGCTGCGGTCGTCGTCGACACCGATGGCCCGGTAGGCCACGATCTCGGCGAAGACGTGCGCGAGGAACGTCGTCGCGGTGGTGCCGAGGACGATGAGGACGGCCGACCCGTCGTCGATCGCGTGCGGGTCGACCACGACGACCGCGGCCAGCGCCAGCAGGGTGCCGTAGACGTACGCCGACATCCGCGCGCGGGCGCGTTCGGGTGCGAGCGGTCCCTGCGCGCGACGGACGAGTCGTCGGTGCAGACGGGTGATCGCCGCGCGGGTGGTCATCGTCGGATGCTCGCACGTCGCGACCCCGATCGGTGCGCCGACCGTCGGTGCGGGATGTCAGCATGGACGCATGTGCGGACGGTATGCGGTGACCACCGACCCGGCGACCCTCGCCGCCGAGCTCGACGCCCTCGACGAGGTGAGCGCACCGGCCTCGCAGGAGACCGAGAAGGACGTGCAGGAGGCGGCCGCGTCGGACACCGGTGACACCGCGACCGCCGGCAGGCGCGGACCGGGCGTCAACTACAACGTGGCCCCGACGACGACCATCATGACCGTCGTCTCCCGCCACGACCACGACGATCCGGACTCCCCGGCGCGGATGCGGGTGCGCGCGATGCGGTGGGGTCTGGTCCCGCCGTGGACGAAGGATCTCGCCAAGGCGCCGCTGCTGTTCAACGCGCGCGCCGAGAGCGTGGCGGAGAAGTCGTCGTTCAAGTCGTCGCTGAAGGGCCGTCGGGCGTTGGTGCCGATGGACGGCTGGTACGAGTGGCGCAAGGGCACCGGCGCCGACGGCAAGCCGTCGAAGACACCGTTCTTCATGTCGCCCGTCGACGGGACGCGCCTGTTCATGGCCGGGCTGTGGACCACCTGGCGACCCAAAGACGCCGGCGCCGACACGCCTCCGCTCATGAGCTGCACCATCATCACCACCGACGCCGTGGGGCCGCTACGCGACATCCACGACCGGATGCCGCTGATCATGCCGTCGGAGAACTGGGACGCCTGGCTCGACCCGGACGCGCCGCCCGCCGAGGCGCTGCTGGCCCCGCCGTCGGACGAGGTGGTCGAGGCGATCGCCCGCCGCGAGGTGGCGCCGCTGGTGAACCGCGTCGCGAACAACGGCCCCGAACTCCTCGCCCCCGTCGGCGACCGTCCGGAACAGCAGACCCTCCTGTAGACCCCGAGGGCTCTCCCCGGCCCCGGCGACCCTCTGTGGTCCCAGACCCTCCCCGCGACCTCCCCGAGCGTGCACCTGATCGCATCGACCGTGCACCAGATCCCGCCGACTGTGCAGTCCCGTCGTCGTCGCCACATCGAGTGCACGATCGAGCGGATCGACTGCACGGTCGAGGAGATCCGGTGCCCGCTCGGCGGTGGTTTCTGCACGCTCGGCGGTGGGTTTCTGCACGCTCGGCGACGGGTTTCGGCACGGTCGGCGAGTGGCACGCCGGTGTCAGGCGCAGATGTCGGCGACGACGGCGTCGGTGACGGCGACGAGGTCGGCGGGGGAGAGCTCGATCTCCAGTCCGCGCCGGCCACCGCTGCACAGGATCGTCGCGAACGCTGTCGCCGAGGTGTGCACGACGGTGGGCAGGGCGCGCCGCTGACCCACCGGGGAGACACCGCCGAGCACGTATCCCGTCGCCCGCGTAACCGCCGCCGGGTCGGCCATCTCCACGCGGGACACCCCCAGGGCCGCGGCGACGGCCTTCGGCGCCATGCGTCGGGGGACGGGCACGACGGCGACCGCGAGCCCGGCCCGACCGGCTCCCGGTGCCGCGACGACCAGGGTCTTGAACACCCGCTCGGCGGCGACGTCGAGCGCTGCACCGAGCTGATCGACCGCTTCCTCACCGAACGATCCGTTCACCATCACAGAACGGTAACGATGCACGGTGTAGGGCACCCTTGCCGCGGTCAACGCGGCGGTCGCGGGAGTACTCACGCCCACGTCAGGCGCCATCCGGAGGGGTCACGAGGATCGATCGTAGTGCTGCGGAACATTCCGCCCCGTGCCACTGTTGAGCGATTCGGAGACAGGATCCGACCCGCAGACGGACGAGTTGTTCACCATCTCGTTACCGATTTGCGATCACAGATCCGACCGGTCTGCCCGACCGGCACGACGAGAGGACGAGGAGGTCGACATGGTGGGCACAGTCCTCGACGCACCGACCCGCGTCCGACCCGTGTTCGTCCACCACATGCCCTCGGTACGCTCATCGGATGGCCATGACCATGGCCGGTCCCGCGTGAGCACAGCCGAGAGGGTGTTGGTGAGCGATCCCGAAGCGACGGCAGCGGCCGATCCGGAGGCGATCGACCAGGAGGTCGAGACGCAGGCTGAACGCGATGCGCGGTTCGAGCGCGACGCGTTGCCCCTGCTCGACCAGATGTACGGCGCGGCCCTGCGGATGACCCGCAACCCGGCCGACGCCGAGGACCTGGTGCAGGAGACCTACGTGAAGGCGTTCTCGGCCTTCCACTCGTTCAAGGCGGGCACGAACCTCAAGGCGTGGCTGTACCGCATCCTGACGAACACCTACATCAACGGGTACCGCAAGCGTCAGCGGCAGCCCGCGCAGTACCCCACCGACGAGATCACCGACTGGCAGCTGGCCGCCACGGCCGAGCACACGTCGACGGGGCTGCGGTCGGCCGAGATCGAGGCGCTCGACGCCCTCCCGGACGACGACATCAAGAACGCACTGCAGGAACTCCCGGAAGATTTCCGGATGGCCGTCTACTACGCCGATGTGGAAGGCCTGCCCTACAAGGAGATCGCCCAGATCATGGACACTCCCATCGGAACCGTCATGTCCCGGTTGCACCGCGGTCGCAAGCAGCTCCGTTCGCTGCTCGCCGACGTCGCGGCGGAGCGTGGGTTTGCCCGTCGATCCGGCGGCGACACCGCGGAGGTGACCCGATGACCGCCGAGCACACCGATCCGACACAGGTCGACGCGACCGCGATGTCCGCGGCCGAGGACGCCGAGTTCGAGCAACTCGACTGCTCGGCCGTCATCGCCGACGTCTGGCTCCTGCTGGACAACGAGTGCGACGAGGACGTCCGTGAGCGTCTGCAGTCGCACATCGACGAGTGCTCGAGTTGCCTCGCGCACTACGGGATCGAGTCGCAGTTGAAGAACCTGGTGAACCGCAAGTGCGGTGGCGACAGGGCACCGGACTCCCTGCGTGACCGGCTGACCACGGAGATCCGCAAGACCGTTATCACCCGCGCCACCGAAGGCTGAACAACCCCTGCACGACGAGGGCCGGACCTGTGATCAGGTCCGGCCCTCGTCGTCTGCGCTCCGCACGTCAGGCGTTGGGGCGCTTGCCGTGGTTCGCGGCGTTCTTCTTGCGACTGCGCTTCTTGCGTCCTCGCTTGCCCATGGGGACTCCCTTCGTCGCGGGCCATTCTCCCACGACCTGCGCACCGCATCCCAATCCGTCGCGATAGGTTGTCTCCCGACAGTCGACGTCGCGGCGACCCCGTGACGTCGCGGCATCGGTGTGGAGGATGGCTGTGGCAGAACCAGTGGTGGCCGAGATCGTGGCGAGCGTCCTCGAGGTGGTCGTGTCCCCGGGGCAGGAGATCGCGCCCGGCGACACCATCGTCCTGCTGGAGTCGATGAAGATGGAGATCCCCGTCCTCGCCGAGGAGGCGGGCACCGTCGGCGAGGTGAAGGTCGCGGTCGGCGACGTCATCCAGGCCGGCGACGTCATCGCCACCATCGACTGACCTCGTCGGCCGACAGAGCATGTCGACGCTGACCGATCTGCTCGCCGAGCACACCGATCTCTCCGGGGCCGTCGCCGGTCACCTGCAGCGGGTCGTCGCCGAGTGGCAGCTGCTCGCCGACCTCTCGTTCGCCGACCTGCTGATGGTCGTCGACGCCGCCGACGACGGCCTGATCTGCGTGGCCCAGTGCCGCCCGAACACGGCGTCGACGGTCTACCCGGTCGACCAGGTGGGCCGCTCGACGTCGCCTGCGGACGACCCGCTCGTGGCCGAGGCGATCCCCGCACGCCGGATCGTGCGCGGACCCGAGCCGACCGTGCTCGAGCTCGAGGTCCGGCGCGAGTCGGGACCCATCCAGGTGCAGCGGGAGGCGGTCCCGGTGACCTTCGACGGGGAGGTCGTCGCCGTCGTCACGCGCACCGCGAACCTCGCGCAGCTGCGGCTGCCGTCGTCGCTGGAGATGTCCTACCGCGACTGCGCCGACGACCTGTCGCAGATGCTGGCCGACGGCACGTTCCCGCAGAACGAGGGCAATCCGCGCGGACTGTCGACGCCGCGCGCCGGGGACGGGTTCATCCGCATCGACACCCACGGTGTCGTGGCGTTCGCCAGCCCGAACGCGCTCTCGGCGGTGCATCGCATGGGGTGGACCGCCGACCTGACCGGCAACCGGCTCGTCGACGTGATGTCGGAGCTGCTCACCGACCGCTTCGAGGCCGAGGAGGTCGTCGGGATGATCACCGACGCCGTCGCGGGGCGGTCGGGGATGCGGACCGAGGCCGACGCCCGTCGCGCGACCGTCCTGCTGCGTGCGGTGCCGCTGCACCCCGAGGGGCGCCCCGCGGGGGCGGCGGTGCTGCTGCGCGACGTCACCGAGCTCAAGCGGCGCGACCGCGCGTTGATCAGCAAGGACGCGACGATCCGCGAGATCCACCACCGGGTGAAGAACAACCTGCAGAGCGTGTCGGCGCTGCTGCGGCTGCAGGCCCGCCGCACCGACAACCCCGAGGCGCGGGGTGCGTTGAACGAGGCGGTGCGGCGCGTCGCGGCGATCGCGCTGGTGCACGAGCTGCTGTCGGGGTCGGTCGACGAGGCTGTCGACCTCGACGTCGTCGTCGACCAGTTGGTGCCGGTGCTCGCCGACGTCGCGGCCGGCGACGGTCAGGCCGTGGTGCGACGGGCGGGCAGGCTCGGCGTGCTCCCGTCGGACCTGGCCATGCCGATGGTGATGGTGCTGACCGAGCTCATCCAGAACGCCGTCGAACACGGATTCGCCGACGGCGACGAAGGCGAGGTGGTCATCGACGCCGACCGGAACACCCGGCGACTCGTGGTCGCGGTGCGTGACGACGGCGTCGGGCTGCCCGAGGGTTTCGACCTGCGTGCGGCCGAACGGCTCGGTCTCCAGATCGTGCACACCCTGGTGCGGATCGAACTCGGCGGCACGCTCGAACTCTCCACGCGCCCCGAGGGCGGCACGCAGGCGGTCCTGACCGTCCCGCTGCGCTGACCACCCGACCCCGGACATGCGACGAGCCCGGCGGGAACCGCCGGGCTCGTCGTGGTGGTCTGCGAGATCAGACGGTGCTGCGGCTCCGCGTGCGTGCGTTGCGGCGCTTCAGCGCGCGACGCTCGTCCTCGCTCATGCCGCCCCACACACCCGCGTCCTGACCGGACTCGAGCGCCCACGAAAGGCACTCGGCGGTCACGGGACAGCGGTTGCAGACGAGCTTCGCGTCGGCGATCTGCGCGATGGCCGGGCCGCTGGTCCCCACGGGGAAGAACAGCTCCGGATCCTCGTCACGACAGATCGCCTTGTGCCGCCAGTCCATTCCTGCTCCTTCGCATGCGCGTTCCACACGCGCGCCGTATGTCATGTCTCGTTCACGTGTGCGTACTGAATGTTTCCGCACTGTTGCTTGTGAATGCTTTCACGAATCACGATCAAGTCAATGGTCTCGCCCCTACCAGTGGGCAAGGTCACTGACTCGAAGGGGGTACCCGTCGTGTCCTCGAACCGTTGTACTACCTTCGACAGAGCTGTGCCGAGATTTTCCTGATCAGGCCAGTGATCCCTGTCACGCCCTCAGTGGCGTGGCCCGGCGCCGACCGGAGGCGCCACGACCTCGATCCGGTCCTGCACGCAACCGAACTCCACGGCCGTCCGTTCGCCGATGTAGTCGCCGTCCATCTGCAGATCCGTGGGCACCGACGCGTCGATGCGCACCCGCGCGACGTCGTCGTCGCGGACCAGATGACCGACGTGGGGCGCGATCCCCAGCAGCAGCTGTGCCGCCAGGGGGAGGATGCGCAGCACCCGCATGGACCGCACCGCGAACAGGCCGAGTCCCGTCGCGTAGCCGGTGTCGGGATTGGTCCAGACCGGCCGCTCACCGATGTACGTCCACGGGTTGGCGTTGCTGACGAACGCGAAGTGGACGCCGTCGACGACGCGACCGCCTCCGTCGGGTGCGGGCACGGTGACCGTCAGCGTCGGGGACCGTCGGGAGCCGCGCAGGAAGTGCGAGACCGTGGTCGCGATGTAGCGGGCGTCGCTGGCGGCCTTGCCCGCGCGGCGCTGGTCCTCGATGGAGTGCACGACCTCGGCGTCGACGCCGAGGCCGGCGTTGAACAGGAACCACCGACCGTCGACGTGGCCCAGGCTGATCCGCCGGCGTGAGCCCACAGACAGCAGCGTGACGAGCTGCCCGGTCGCCTGCAGGGGCTCGGCGAGGACCCCGAGCGAGCGCGCGAACACGTTCGCGCTGCCGCCCGGCACCACCGCCAGCGCCGGCACCGGACCCGATTCCACCGGTGCGCCGGGGGGTGTGATGAGCCCGTTGACGACCTCGTTCACCGTCCCGTCTCCACCGTGCACGATGACGACCTCGAAACCGCGCGCGCCGGCACCGGCGGCGATCTCGCCCGCGTGGCCGCGGTGGGTGGTCAGTTCGACGGTCAGATCGCACCGCGCGGACAGGGTGTGCGCCAGCGCGTCCCGCCCTGCGTCGGTCGTCGACGTCGCGAACGGGTTGACGATCAGGAGGGCACGCACGATGTCCGAGCCTAGAGGGTCACCCCCGGGTCGGGCCCCGCCCGTCGTGCCGGTCGCGTGGGCCGTCCATCAGCTCGTCCAGCAGGTCGAGTGCGCGCGCCGTGAGATGGGCATAGCGCGCGGGGTCGGCGACGGGCAGGTCGTGGTCGGCCTCGGTCTCGACGAGACGCGCTCCGAGCAGCTCGGCGGCCTCGCGTTGCAGGCGCGGCGGACACACCCGATCCGACCGCATCAGCGTCACGACACTCGGCGCCTGCGGGCGCAGGTGCCGGTGGTCGGTGCGCCCGACGGCCGCGAACACCGTCGCCGGCTGCGGACGCCCGGTCACCGTCGCCGTAGCGCATCGCCGCGGCCTGCACGACGATCCCCGCGACCCGCGAGGGGTGACGGTCGGCCGTCACCATCGCCGTGATCCCGCCGAGCGAGTACCCGAGCAGCACCGCGCGGGGGACGCCGAGACGGTCGAGGACGGCCACGACGTCGTCGGCGAGATCGGTGAACGCGAAGCGGCGCACGCGGATCCCCGCGCCGTGGTTCGGCAGGTCGAACACGATCGCCGGACGCCGCGCACCCACCACGTCGGCCAGGGCGAAGAAGTTCAGGTCGGCGGTGAGGGTCACCCCGTGCAGCAGCACGACGGGCGGCACACCGGCCTCGTGCAGACCCGGCGTGTGGCGGACCCGCAACCGGCCCCGTGTGCCGAGGTCGACGTCGGCGACCTCGGTCCAGGGGAGGTCGGGTTCGGCGAGCTGAGGCACCCCTCGGACGGGCGCCACCATCGTCGACACCGACCGCAGGTCGGACACCATCGGCGCCATCGCACGGACCGCCGCCATCGTCCGGGTCACACGACGGACGCTGACACACCGCACCCGACGCGTCAACGACCGGCGTCGAGGGCCGGGCGCTCTCCCGGCCCGAACTAGGCTGGCGGGGTGACATCGACCGATCCGTCGGGCCCGGACCCGCAGGACACCCGACGGCTCGACCCGCCGCCGACCGCCGTGCGTCGCGCGGGACTCCTCGTCGCACTCGAGGGTGCGGTCGGGATCGCCCTCGCCGTCGTGTTCGTCGTCCGGGAACTCGTCGGCGCCGAGCACGCGAACTTCATCAACTCCTACGGCACCGCGGCGTGGTTCGCGATCCTCGGCGCCGGCGTGATCACCGGCGGTGTCGCGCTCGTCCGCGGCCGCCGGTGGGGCCGCGCGATCGCCGTGGTCGCGCAGATCCTGCTCATCCCCGTCGCGTTCGCGCTGCTCACCGACAGCGGGCAACCGTGGTTCGGCGCCCCGCTGCTGGTGGTCGTCGTGATCGTGCTCGGGCTGCTGTTCTCGCCGAAATCGGTGCGGTGGCTGTCGGGTGGGGCCGCCCCCGACGCCGACGACTGACCACCCGGCCGGTCACCCCATCCGACGGCTCGGCCGGTCACCCCATCCGACAGCTCGGCCACTCAGCCCATCCGACGGCTCGGCCGTCCTGCATCGACGTAGTCCGCGCTGCGGTAGCCGGTGATCCCGAGCGCCGTGAGGTTCTGCGACCGGCCGTCGAAACCGAGCACCGCGATCGACGCGGGCAGCATCGTCAGGTGCTGACCCAGACCGATCGGCGCACCCACCCACCGCGCGAGCAGGCTGCGCGAGAAGTGCCCGTGCGTCACGACGACGACGTCGCCGGTGTCCAACCGGGGACGGATCGCCGCGATAACCCCGTCGACCCGACGCGTCATGTCCTCGGGGGACTCGCCCCCGGGACCGCCGTCGGCGAACACCGTCCAGCCGGGGTCGTCGCGGTGGATGTCGGGGCTCGTCCGCCCCTCGTACTCGCCGTAGTCCCACTCGGTGACCGACTCGTCGACGGCGTCGACGCGCAGACCCGCCAGCTCGGCGGTGCGCTGCGCCCGGACCCGCGGTGAGCTGATCACCCACGGCGACACCAACGACAACTCCTCGACCGGCCCGGTCAGCGACCGCGCCTGGTCGACCCCGAGGTCGGTGAGATCGATGTCGGTGGTGCCGGTGTGCCGCCCCGTCTTCGACCACTCCGTCTCGCCGTGGCGGACGACGACCAGTCGGTGGGTGGCGACGTCCTCGCCGGCGGATCCGGAGGCGTCCGGCCGTGTCGTCTCGACCATGCGCCCATCGTGGCACCCCGCCGCCTATCCTCGACAGGCACGGTGCCCGCAGAGCGACCCGCGGCCCGCCGACGTCTGTGCTGGAGAGGGAGCCGCCCGATGACCGTCCCCGCGAACGCCGATCGCCGATGAGCCGCACGCTGGCCGTCGCGAACCAGAAGGGTGGGGTCGCGAAGACGACCACCGTCGCGTCCGTCGGTGCCGCGCTGTCGGGGATGGACCTGTCGGTCCTCGTCGTGGACCTCGACCCGCAGGGCTCGCTGACGTTCTCCCTCGGTCACGATCCCGACCAGCTCGAGGTGTCGGTGCACGAGGTGCTGCTCGGTGAGGTGGAGATCGTCGACGCGCTGCTGTCGACGGAGGACGGCATGACGCTGTTGCCCGCCACGATCGACCTCGCCGGTGCCGAGGCGTTGCTGCTGATGCGCCCGGGGCGTGAGTACGCGCTCAAGCGTGCGCTGGCTCAGGTGGCACAGGACTACGACGTGATCCTCGTCGACTGCCCGCCGTCGCTCGGGGTCCTCACACTCAACGGCCTCACCGCCGCCTCGGAGGTGGTGGTCCCGCTGCAGTGCGAGACCCTCGCGCATCGCGGCGTCGGGCAGCTCCTGCGGACGGTCACCGAGATCCAGCAGATCACCAACCCGGACCTCACGCTGCTCGGCGTGGTCCCCACGCTCTACGATTCGCGCACCACCCACAGCCGCGACGTCCTCGCCGACGTGTCCGACCGCTACGACCTTCCGGTGCTGCACCCGCCGATCCCCCGGACGGTCCGCTTCGCGGAGGCGTCCGCGTCGGGCACGAGCGTCATGACGGGCCGCAAGCACAAGGGGTCCGAGGCGTATCGCGAACTCGCGCAGAACCTCTGGGACCACTGGGACGGCGGCAAACCGTTGACGACGATCGAGGCGGCCGTCTGACCCGACCGCGTCAGGCGGTACCGCGGAGCAGGTGGACGCCCCCGTCGTACTGGACGGCGATGTCGGTGCCGATCGGTGCCAGGCCGACCGTGCCGCCGGTGTACCCCGGCCGCGCCACCGCGATGGTCCGTCGTTGCGCCCCGGTGGCCGGGTCGACGACGGTGATCCCGGACGGGCCCGGCACGATCAGGTCGGCGCCCATGAGCACGGCGGGGCCCAGCGTGCCGGGGATCTGGTAGCGCGGCGTGAGGGCCGTCGGGTCGAGGACGACGGTGGCACTGCCGGTGAACACGGTCAGCGCGGTCTGGCCGTCGCCGCTCGTCGAACGCACCGGGACCGAGCCGGGCGGGATGTCGCTCGCGCCGAGGACCTCGTGGGTGCTGCGCAGGGCGGCGTCGGTGCCGTAGACGCGGATCTGCGGGCCGAGGGCCGCCGACGCGCCGGTGGACGAGGCGGCGGGGGAGCCACCGCGGTACACCGCGACCGCCCCCGACGACACCGCCACCACCCGCGGGACGGGTCCGGCCAAGCCGTCGGTGATGAGACGCGACCCGAGCTGGGTGACCTTGCCGTCCTTGTCCTGCGACGCCGCGATCACGGTGAGGCGGTAGCCGTTCTCGTCCGGGCACTGCTCGACGACGGCGATGTCGTCGGCGCCGGTCGCGCTCGACTGCAGGCGACACCCGGACCGGGGTTGCGTGTTCGGCTGCACCGGGGCGGAGACGCGTCCGTACTCGACGCCGCGGACCAGCGAGGACCCCCACGACTCGAGGCGGCTGTCGCCCTGCGCGACGACGTAGTCCGACGCGGTCTGCAACAAGATCCGGTCGTCGGCATCGCTGCTGCGGCTCGACGACCGGCGCCCGTCGTCGGCGCGCAGAGCGGTCACCTCGCCGCATCCGCGGCTGTTCCGGTACGCGGCGACCACCCTGGGCGCCGACGGGAACGCGGCGATCACGCCGCACAACGGCAGGTCCCGGCGGTAGCTCCACACGATCGACCCGTCGTCGGGGTCGTGGGCGACGACCGATCCGCCGTCGGCGGTGACGACAGCCGACTCCGTCACGACCGGCATCGGCGTCACCGGCGAGGGCGCCGTCCACCCCGGCACCAGCGTCGCGGGTGCCGCGGTGGCGTCGCCCACGGGCTGCAGCGGCACCGGCGCCGAGTCGACCTCGGTGTGCCGCGACGGCGCGACCCACCAGACGACCGCCGCGACGACGAGCACCACGACCACGACAGCGGCGGAGACGATCAGGTCCGTGCGGGTCCGACGTTCCGGACGGATCCGGCGCGGCGATCCCGTCGGCCGGGTCATCGTCGGGCTCATCGGTGCGCGGTTCCCCCCGTTGTCGGTCCGGACTGCCGGGTCAGCGGATCACTGGTCGGACGACGCGGTGGCGTTCGACGCCGCGGCCTGCGCGGTGCCCTCGCCCGATCCGCCGCGACCACGGCCGCGACGACGCCGCCGCCGGGGACGGGACGAGCCGTCACCGCCGTCGCCGGAGGCCTCGGACGATGCCTGCGACTTCTCGGACGCACCTGCGTCCGACGTGGCCTTCTCCGCCTTCGCCGACGCGGCGTCGCCCGCCGACCCGGACCGCGCGCCGCGGGTGCGGCGACGCTCGCGGTTCGCGCGCGGCGCACGCTGCTCCCGACGACCGCCGTCCGAGGTGCCCTCGCGCTCGGTCGGTGCGGGCGGGGCGATGCGACCGGTGGCCGACTCGGGGATCGACAGGTCCGACCGCAGGTGATCGGAGCTGGAGTACGTCTCCGCCGGCTCGGGCATCCCGAGGTGCAGGGCGTCGTCGATGATCTTCCACTTGTGCAGCTCGTCCCAGTCGACGAGCGTCACCGCGATACCGGTGCGGCCTGCGCGGCCGGTGCGGCCGATGCGGTGGACGTATGCCTTCTCGTCCTCGGGGCACTGGTAGTTGATGACGTGGGTGACATCGTCGATGTCGATGCCGCGGGCCGCGACGTCGGTGGCGACGATGACGTCGATGGATCCGTCGCGGAAGCGGCCGAGTGCCTTCTCGCGGGCCACCTGGCCGAGGTCGCCGTGGACGGCGCCGACCTTGAAGCCGCGCTCGGCGAGGTCGTCGGCGACCTTCTGCGCGGTGCGCTTGGTGCGGGTGAAGATCATCGTCGCGCCGCGGCCCTCCGCCTGCAGCACCCGGGCCACCAGCTCGGCCTTGTCGAGCGCGTGGGCGCGGTAGACGAACTGCGTCGTGCGCTCGTGCACGGCGGAGTCACCCGCGTGCTCGGCGCGGATGTGCGTCGGCCGGTTCAGGAACGTGCGCGCCAGGGTGACGATCGGACCCGGCATGGTCGCGGAGAAAAGCATCGTCTGGCGCTGGTCGGGCAGGGCCCGCATGATGCGCTCGATGTCGGGCAGGAAGCCCAGGTCGAGCATCTCGTCGGCCTCGTCGAGGACGAGGATCTGCACCTTGCCCAGGATGAGGTGGCCCTGCTGGGCGAGGTCGAGCAGCCGGCCGGGGGTGCCCACGACGACGTCGGCGCCGGCCTGCAGCTCGGCGATCTGCGACTCGTAGGGGCGGCCGCCGTAGATCGAGACGATCGACAGCTTCCGCTTCGGGTTCGGCTGCGGGTCGACCTCGATGTCCTTGCCCGCGACCTGGAGGTCGCCGGTGACCTGGAGACACAGCTCGCGGGTCGGGACGATCACGAGCGCACGCGGTGTGCCGTCGAGCGGGCGCAGCGGGCCGTCGGAGCCGGGCGCGACCTGGGTGATGCGGTGCAGCAGTGGCACGCCGAACCCGAAGGTCTTGCCCATTCCGGTACGGGCCTGGCCGATGAGGTCGTCGCCGGCGAGGGCCAGCGGCAGGGTGAGCTCCTGGATCGCGAAGGTGTGGGTCTTGCCGTCGGCCTCGAGTGCCTTGACGATCTCGTCGCTGACGCCCAGCTCGGCGAACGTCGGCGCGACGTGGGTGTCGGTGTCGACGATCGTCGTCTGGGGGACGTCGGGGTCGATGGGGGACTCGCCGGTCACGATGGTGGTGTTGTCGGTGGTGATGTCGGTGCCTTCCGGTGTCGCATCTGCGCGTACCCGGGTTCGGTGGCGTTCTCGAGGGGGCGGGAGCCGCCCGCGGAAGCTTCAGCGTTGGCGTCTCGCCTGCGGCGGGTCCGGATGTGATCGCGGCTGCCGCGCGGCGTCGACGTACGCGGTACGCGCGCATCTGTCGTGACGATCGGTTCCGCCGCGGCGACGCGGACGTGGGTCTCGTGTCACCGATCGCAGCGGCGACCGTCCCCGCGAGTGTACGTGCTGCCTGCGCGGACGCGTCATCGGCGCAGCGTGTCCGGGCCCGGGACGTCCACCGACGGGGTCGCCTACGATCGCCGCATGGCCGCCTCGACATCCGGACAGGACCCGCAGTCGTCACCCACCGAGGTGCTGCCGGGATCGTCGGCGTCCATCGCCCCGCACGTCCGTCCGCGCGGTGAGACGCGGCCTCTGCCGGACGACCATCCGGGTGTGACGGCGCTGTTCGGGGTCCTGCTCGCCGGCGAGATCGCGGCGTTCTACCGGCTCACCGCCGAGGCCGCGATGGCCCCCGACCTGCGCGGTCGCGTCGCCATGGCACAGATGGCGGGCGCGGAGATGGTCCACTTCGAGATCCTCGCCGAGGAACTCGGCAGGCGCGGGCACGACATCGGCGACACCGTCGAGCACTACGCGCCGGTCCTCGACCGCTACCACGGGTCGACGACCCCGAACACCTGGCTCGAGTCGATGGTCAAGGCCTACATCGGCGACGGTCTGGCCGCCGACTTCTACCTCGAGGTCGCGCACACGCTGCCCCACGACGCCGAGGCGATCGTGCAGAAGGTGATGGCCGAGACCGGGCACTCGGAGTTCGCCAGGGAGCAGGTGCGTGCGGCCGTCGCCGCCGACCCCGACCTCACATCGCCGCTGCGGCTCTGGGGCCGCCGTCTGCTCGGCGAGGCGATCACGCAGGCCCAGCACGTCCTCGCCTCCGAGGAGGCGCTCACCGACGTCCTCTTCAGCGAGGCCGCCGACCTCGGTCGCGTCTCGGCGTTCTTCGAGTCCATCCAGGACCGTCACGCCGCGCGCATGCGCGACCTCGACCTCGGCTGACGTCGACCTCGCCGGGCCTGACAGCGGACGTCGGACCGGTCCGGGTACGCCCTCAGCGGAAGTCGATGGGGCGCGAGCGGGACGCTCCACTAGCCTTGGGTCGACAGCCCAGAGGGATCGAACCCAGTCGGGTGACGCGTGGAGGAGGACGGCCGTGGCGGTGGACGTGAAGATCGGTATCTCGGACAGCTCGCGCGAGGTGCTCGTGCAGACCGATCAGACCAGCGACGACGTGCACGCCGCCGTCGAGGCCGCCCTGTCCGGCAAGGAGCAGCTGCTGAAGCTCACCGACGACAAGGGCGCGCGCTACCTGATCCCGGTCACCAAGATCGCCTACGTCGAGGTCGGCTCGGCCGAGCGTCCGCGCGTCGGCTTCGGCGCCGCCTGAGCGACGCCTGCCCCCGACGCCGCGGGTTCAGCCCTGCGGCGCGGGGTTGCCCTGCAGCGGCACCCGCGACAACCCGCCCCACAGCAGCGCGACGGTCGTCTCGACCGCGTCGGCCTTGCTGATGGGGCGGCGCGCGTCGAGCCAGTAGCGGGCGTTCACCTGGCTCGCGCCGACGAGCCCGGCCGCGAGCATCCGTGAGCGGTACGGGTCGAGTCCGGAATCGTGCATGACGAGCCCGTAGACGGCGTCGACGCACGCCTCGGTCGCGCTCTCGACGCGACGGATGGCTGCCGGGTCCAGGGCGTCGGACTCGAAGATCAGCCGGTACCCCTGGTGGTCCTGGTCGATGAAGTCGAAGAAGGCCTGCACCGCGGCCCGCACGCGGAGCCGGTTGTCGGTGGTGGTCTCCAGCGCCTTGCGCACCTGCGCCACCATGGCCTCGGCGTGCTCCTCGAGCACCGCGAGATAGAGATCCAGCTTGCCCGGGAAGTGTTGATAGAGAACGGGTTTGCTCACACCGGCGTGGATGGCGATCTCGTCCATTCCGGCCGAGTGGTAACCGCGCTCGACGAAGATCTCGCTGGCCGCGTCGAGCAGCTGCACGCGACGCGCGCTGCGCGGCATGCGCGTGTTGCGGCGCGCAGTCTCGTCGGCCACCCCGACGGAGTCGCGCTGGGGGGCTCCGGGCATGCGACGACACTACTCGGACCCCGGCAGGGGTGAGGCATGCTGGACCGGTGTCGACACCCCGGGCCGAGCCGACGGCCTCGACGACGTCCGCCGCCGATCTGCTCGCCCCGCTCGACCGCACCAGTCCGTTGTGGCCGGGCAGCCGCGTCGAGATCGACGGGCGGGGAGTGTTCCTGCGCCGCGTCCCCCGGCCGGCGGACGCGGAACCGGCCGCAGGGCGCGCTCTCTTCGTCCACGGACTGGGTGGGTCGTCGCTGAACTGGACCGATCTCGGCGAGGTCCTCGCGCCCGTGGTCGACGGCTACGCCATGGACCTGCCGGGGTTCGGCTTCTCCGACCCGCCGGTCGGCGACGACTACTCGCTCACGACGATGGTCGAGTCGGTGATCGCCGTCCTCGACCACCTCGGCGGTGCGCATCTCGTCGGCAACTCCCTGGGAGGCGCGATCGTCGCGCGGGTCGCCGCGGCCCGCCCCGATCTGGTGACCACCCTGACCCTCATCTCGCCCGCGTTCCCGGACCTGCGTCCGCGCATCCGACGTCTGAGCTTCGTGCCGCTCACGCTCGCGCAGGTGCCGCGGGTCGGTCCGGCCGTGTTCGGCTATCTCGGGCGGTCGCACCCGGAGCGGCAGGTCGCGCAGACGCTGCGCGAGATCATGGTCGACCCGTCGCGGCTGGGCCCCGTGCGCACCACGCAGGCGGTCGAGCACGCGATCGCCCGCGCCGGTCTGCCGTGGGCGCCGGTCGCGCTGTCGCGGACACTGACCTCGCTGGTCACCAGTTGGGTGTGGATGTCGGGCCGGACGCACTGGCGGACCGCCACGGCGATCACGTCGCCGACGCTGGTGATCTGGGGCGGCCGCGACAAGCTCGTCAGCTCCGCGATCGCGCCGCGACTGGTGCGCGCGATCCCGGACTCCCGGCTGGTGATGTTCGGCGCCGTCGGCCACGTCTGCCAGATGGAGATCCCGGTCGAGACAGCCCGCGAGATCGCCCGCCACGTCGGGTCGGCGGCCACGTCGCCGACCCCCTGACGTCGTCGGACGTCTCCGGCGAGGGTCCCCGAACGGCCACCGCGCATGTGAGATGGTGGCCGACGTGAGCACCGGCGGCGGTGGACGTCCCCGCACCCCGACGGCGCCCGGGCCGCAGGGCCCGTCGGCGCCCGGTGGCGGCTACCCGCCGTCCGGTCCGATGCCTCGTCCGCCCGGTCCGCCGCCCGGTCCGCCGCCCGGTCGACCGCCGGCCGGAGGGCCGCCCCCGCCCGGTGCCGTCCCGGGCGGTCCGCACCCGTCGGGGCCGATGGCCGCGGGTCGGCCTCCGTTCGACCCGCCGGCGGCTCTGCCGCCCGGACAGCCCCGTCCCGGGCGACAGCGTCTCGATCAGCCGCGTCCCGACCGCCCGGCCGACGACCAGCCGCTGCGCGCCCACTGGGACCCGACGGAGGTCGACAGCAGGGGACGGCGCGGGCCGAGGCCGCCGCGCAGGAAGCAGTCCGCCCTCGGGCGGTTCGTCAGCACCTACGGGTGGCGGGCCTACGCCATCCCCGTGCTGGTGATCCTCACCGTCGTGCTGCTCGTCGTGACCATCACCGACGACGGCTCCTCGAGTTCCGCGCAGCCGGCGACGACGCCGTCGGAGACCCGCAACACCGCGGTCAACTCCGAGACGACGGCGATCGGCGCACCGAGCGGCTCGATCGCCGCGTCGAGCCTGCCCGCGGGTCAGCTGCCCGACGGCGGCCCGTTCACGACGGACGGGGCGAAGTCGTGGCGGACGGTGTCCGGCACCACCGGCGTCGTCGGCAACCCCCGCGCGAGCCGGACGTACACCTACTCCATCGAGGTCGAGAACGGCCTGAACCCCGCGGACTACGGCAGCGACAGCGCGTTCGGGAAGCTGGTCGACGCGACGCTGGCCAACCCGCGCAGTTGGATCGGCGGGGGAGCGGTCGCGTTCCGCCGCGTCGACGCCGGCACCCCCGACTTCCGGGTCTCGCTGACGTCGACGAACACCACCCGCGAGCTCTGCGGGTACCAGATCAAGCTGGAGTCGAGCTGCTACTACCCGCCCGACGGTCGGGTCACGGTGAACGAGGCGCGCTGGGTGCGTGGGGCCGTCTCCTACCAGGGCGACGACCTGCTCTACCGGCAGTACCTCGTCAACCACGAGGTCGGCCACGCCATCGGCTACGAGCAGCACGAGCCGTGCGGCAGCCAGGGCGCGTTGGCGCCGATCATGATGCAGCAGACCTTCGGCGTCTCGAACAGTCAGATCATGGCCCTCGACCCGGACATGCGCGCCGACCGCGACCTCACCTGCCGCGCGAATCCCTGGCCGTTCCCCCAGGCCTGATCCCCGGGCGCCGCGCCCCACCCGTCCCGCGACCGGAACTCCCTCCGGCGACCGTTGCGACGGTCGCGCGAGGCGGGGACGGTCGCGCGAAGGGTGGGGACGGTCGCGGGAGGCGGGAGACGGTCGCGGGAGCGGCCTCGATCGCCGGCCGCCGTCGCAGGCCTACCCTGGACGGGTGACAGCCCTCCCGCCCCTGGTGGACCCCGCCCCGTCACTGGGGAACGACGAGGTCGCCCGCTACAGCCGTCACCTCGTCCTCCCCGACATCGGCCTCGACGGCCAGCGTCGGTTGAAGGCGGCACGCGTCCTGGTGATCGGTGCCGGCGGCCTCGGCTCTCCTGTCCTGCTGTACCTGGCCGCCGCCGGGGTCGGGACCCTCGGCATCGTCGAGTTCGACGTCGTCGAGGAGTCGAACCTGCAGCGTCAGATCATCCACGGCCAGTCCGACATCGGACGGTCCAAGGGAGCCAGCGCCCGCGACGCGATCGCCGAGGTCAACCCCCACGTCGAGGTCGAGCTCCACGAGCACGCCCTCACACGCGAGGACGCCGTCGAGCTGTTCGGCCGCTACGACCTCGTCCTCGACGGCACCGACAACTTCGCCACCCGCTACCTCGTCAACGACGCCGCGGTGCTGGCCGGGGTCCCGTACGTGTGGGGATCGATCTTCCGGTTCGAGGGCCAGGTGTCGGTGTTCTGGGAGGACGCCCCCGACGGTCGCGGACTGAACTACCGCGACCTCTACCCGCAGGCGCCGCCCGCGGGGTCGGTGCCCTCGTGCGCCGAGGGCGGGGTGCTCGGGATGCTGTGCGGGACAGTCGGTTCGATCATGGCGACCGAGGCCGTCAAGCTGATCACCGGCACCGGCGACCCGCTGCTGGGACGCGTCCTGCTCTACGACGCGCTGCGGATGTCGGTCCGGACCGTCGAGGTCCGGAAGGACCCCTCCGCCGCCCCGATCACCGGGCTCGTCGACTACGAGGCGTTCTGCGGGGCGCCTGTCCCGGAACCGGCCGCCGCCCCGGACACGCTGTCGCCCACCGCGTTGCGCGACCGGCTGGCCGCGCCCGAGCCGCCGGTCCTCGTCGACGTCCGCGAGCCCGTCGAGTGGGACATCGCGCACATCGACGGGGCGACCCTGATCCCGGTGGGCGACATCGAGTCCGGGTCCGGGATCGACCGTGTCCCGCGGGATCGACCCGCGGTCCTCTACTGCAAGACGGGGATCCGGTCGGCGCGGGCGTTGCGGGCCCTCCGGGACGCGGGGTTCACCGACGTCCGCCACCTCGACGGCGGGATCGCGGCGTGGACCCGGGAGATCGACCCGTCGCTGCCCGTCTATTGAGCACCGCCCCGCCCCCGCAGCCGGGTACGCCCGGGGTAGCTCTCGCGTCGCCGCAGGGGCGGTGGGTGGTCGCGGCGGCGGTGTTGGGCACGGCGATCGTCATGCTCGACTCGACGGTGGTCAACGTCGCCCTGCCCCGGATCGCCGCGGACCTGGACGCCGGGCTGGCGTCGCTGCAGTGGACCGTCACCGCCTACATGACGACGCTGTCGGCGCTGGTGCTGCTGGGCGGCTCGCTCGGCGACCGCTTCGGTCGCCGGCGCGTGTTCCTCGCGGGCATCGTCGTCTTCGCCCTCGCCTCGCTCGCCTGCGGGCTCGCGCCGGGGATCGAGGTCCTCGTGGCCGCACGGGCGGTGCAGGGGATCGGGGGCGCGCTGCTGACACCGGGGTCGCTGGCGATGATCCAGTCGTCGCTGCGTCCCGCCGACCGCGCGCGGGCGATCGGGCTGTGGTCGGGGCTCGGGGGCGTCGCGTCGGCCGTCGGCCCCTTCGTCGGGGGTGCGCTCGCCGACGGCCCCGGCTGGCGATGGGTGTTCCTCGTCAACATCCCCGTGGCGATCGCGTGCATCCTCGTCGCCGTCCGGCACGTACCCGAGACGCGGGACACCCAGCCGCACCACGGATTCGACACCCTCGGCGCGGGCGCGGCGATCGTCGCCCTCGCCGCGACCACGGTCACGCTCATCCGCGCCGCCGACGGCGGCTCGGGCCTCGAGGTGGGTCTCGAGGCAGTGATCGCCGTGGTGGCCGGGACGGTGTTCGTGGCCGCCGAGCGTCGCGCGCGTGAACCGATGGTGCCGCCACACCTGTTCTCCTCACGCACCTTCACCGTCGTCAACGTGATGACGTTCGCGATCTACGCCGCCATCGGCGGGCAGCTGTTCCTCACCGCGCTGCAACTGCAGGTCGTCGCGGGGTACCCGGCGGTGTGGGCCGGTGCGGCCCTGCTCCCCGTCACGGTGCTGATGCTGCTGCTGTCGGCGCGGTCGGCTGCGCTGGCCGCCCGGATCGGACCGCGCATCCCGCTCACCGTCGGCGCGTGCGCCCTCGCCGGCGGACTCCTGCTGTTCCTGCGGATCGGACCCGACGCGGACTACGTCACCGACGTCCTCCCCGGCGCGCTGCTCATGGGTGTCGGGCTGGTGACGCTGGTCGCCCCGCTCACCTCGACGGTCCTCGCCGCCGTCGACGACGCGCACTCCGGACTCGCGAGCGGCGTGAACAACGCCGTCGCCCGGGCGGCGGGTCTGCTGGCCGTGGCGGCGGTCCCGCTGCTGGCCGGCACGTCGGCCGCGGGCACGCTGGACGCCTCGTTCGACACCACCTTCCGTCGCGCGGTGCCGGTCTTCGCCGGCGTCGCCCTCGTCGGCGCCGTCATCGCCTGGGTCGGTCTGCGCGGACGCGAGCCCGATGTGTCCGACGGCGGCACGTCGGCGCCGGACACCGCCGGGCGCCTCCCCGGCAACGACGCCGTCGATCGGTAACGTGACCTCCCGTGAACGCACCGGAGCCGCCCGATCACGTCGTCGCGACGTTCGGGCTGTCCGGGACGGAACCGATCGCGCTGACCCGGGAGTGGGAGGGCGGCTGGCGCATCGGTGAGGTGGTCCTCTCCCTCGTACCGGACCACGCTCGCGCGGCCTGGTCGGCCAAGGTTCGGGAGGACCTGTTCGTCGACGGGCTGCGCGTCGCCCGACCCCTGCGCGGCACCGACGGCCGCTACGTCGTCTCGGGCTGGCGCGCCGACACCTACATCGCCGGCTCGCCCGAACCGCGCCACGACGAGGTCGTGTCGGTGGCCAACCGGCTGCACCAGGTGACCGCCGCGATCGAGCGTCCCCGGTTCCTGCTGCAACCGCCCGCGCCGCCCTACACCGACGTCGACGTGTTCACCGCTGCCGACCGCGCCGCGTGGGAGGACGCACCGTTGCGGTCCGCTCGCGCAGCGGGTTTCGGCGATCCGACGTCGCCCGACGGTGTCCGCAGCATCGAGATGCTCAAGACCCTGGCGACGTTGCGCACGCCGGTCTCGTCACCGCCGCAGCTGGTCCACGGCGACCTCTTCGGCACCGTGCTGTTCGCCGGTGCCGCCGCGCCGGGGATCACCGACATCGTCCCCTACTGGCGTCCCCCGGCCTGGGCCGCGGCGGTCGTCGTCGTGGACGCGTTGGCGTGGGGCGGCGCCGACGACGACCTCGTGACCCGGTGGTCCGACCTGCCCGAGTGGCCACAGATGATGTTGCGCGCGCTGCTCTTTCGGCTGGCGGTGCACGCCCTGCACCCGCGGTCGTCGGCGGGTGCGCTGGCGGGCCTGTCGCGGGTGGTGGACATCGTCCGTCTGATGGTCTGACGCGTGGGACGCCGCTACTCGCACATCGTCTTCGGCCCGCAGGCCCTCGCCCGCCAGGAGCACGTGGGCAGCGTCGTCGCCTACGGCGCCGACCTCGACAGCCCGGACACGGGGCCGCAGGAGATCACCGACCGCGAGGTCCGGCTCCTCACCTCGGTGTTCCAGTTCCATCTCGCGTCGATCACGCCGCAGGGGTGGCCCTACATCCAGTACCGCAGCGGGCCGCCGGGGTTCCTGCACCACCTGGGCGGCAACCGGTTCGGGTTCCCCGACTTCCCCGGCAACCAGCAGTTCGTCTCGGTGGGCAACATCGAGGCCGACGACCGCGTGGCGCTGTTCGTCGCCGACCTGCCGCGCCGCACCCGCATCAAGGTGTTCGCCCGGGCACGGGTGACCGACGCCGCCGACGACCCCGACCTGGCCGCGGTCCTGCAGCGCATAGACGGCCGTGAGATCGCCACGCGCGTCGAGCGCTGCGTGACCCTCGACGTGGAGGCGTTCGACTGGAACTGCTCACGCAGCCTCATCCCGCAGTTCACCGCCGAGATGATCGCCGACCAGACCGCGCCCTACGCCGCGCGCATCGTCGAACTGCAGGACGAGAACGACCGCCTGCGTGCCGAACTCGCCGCGCTGCGCGGCGAGTCCGACACCTGAGAGATCAGCTGCCGAAGCAGAACGGCGTGCACGGCCCGTCGTAGACGATCGTGACGCGCGCACCCTCGCCGTTCTTGGCGATCTGCGTGGTCGCCGAGAAGAACGGCAGCGGACCGCCGCCACCGCCACCACCGCCGGCGTAACCACCGCCGCCGCCGAACCCGCCGCCACCGCCGCCACCGCCGCCGCTGGGCGAGGCGTCGCCGCCGACACCGAGCCGTCCCGGCTGACCGTCGCCGGCGCTGGTGCCGCCGTTGGCCGGACCACCGGCGCCGCCGCCGAGCTTGAGACCGTTGCTGTCGCCGGGGCGGCCACCGTCGCCGCCGCGCGTACCCGCCGACCCGCCGCCGCCGGGCGCCGAGACCAACCGAGATGCGATCGACGCCGGGTTCAGGGCGTCCCCGCCGACCGTGCGGACGTCGCTGGCGCCGCCGCCGCCGTTGGGATAGCCCGCACCGCCACCGTTGTACCCGCCGACGCCCCGCGGGCTGCCCGGCGCGTTGTGCTGCCCGGCGCCGCCGACGTAGACGAACAGGCGCTGTCCGCCGACCACGGGGGCGTAGGCGTAGGTCTTGCCGGCCTTCGTCGACGGGAAGCCCGAGCCGCGGGTGTCGGCGCCGTTCGCGCCGACGGCGAGCACGAGGATCTGCCGCAGACCCTGCGGCACCGTGAACACCTGCGGGCTGCCGGTGTAGGTGAAGGTGCACCGTATGTCGCTCTGGAAGAGCGCCTGCGTGCAGTTGCGGGGCAGCGGCGCGGCGGACGCGGCCGGGGCCGTGACGATCGCGGCGGTGGTCGCCGCGAGCAGCGCGGCGACGACGGACAGTCGCCTACGACGAAGCATCGGATGGTCCTCCCTGAGAGCCCCCGACGCGGACACCCGACGTCGGCGCGGACTGCGTGACTGAGGCGAACTCTACGAGGTGCCCCCCGCGAGCGGACGGCAATCCGTCCGAAACATCGCAGACCGCGTCTCACACAGCCGTCGGCGCACGGGTGAGAACACCGTGACGAACCGGTCATCGCGGGACGCATCGCGGCAACACCGGCTCCCTAGCGTGGCCGCAACGCACGACGCCGCGCCTGAGAGAGGACTTCCGTGACGACCCCCACGCGACGCAAGCACCACATCACCGACTGGGATCCCGAGGACCGGGAGGCCTGGGACAACGGCAACGCCGCCATCGCCCGCCGCAACCTGATCTGGTCGGTGATCTGCGAACACGTCGGCTTCTCGGTGTGGTCGCTGTTCTCCGTGCTCGCCCTGTTCATGGGCCCGCAGTACGGCATCTCGCTCGACCAGAAGTTCGTCATCGCGGCGACCGCCACCTTCGTCGGCGCCTGCCTGCGCATCCCCTACACCCAGGCCACCGCGCGCTTCGGCGGTCGGAACTGGGCGATCTTCAGCGCCGTGGTGCTGGTGGTCCCGACCGTGATGCTGCTCGTGCTCATGCTCAACCCCGGTGAGTTCGGGTTCGGGTGGTTCCTCCTCGTCGCGGCGCTCACCGGTCTGGGTGGCGGCAACTTCGCGTCGTCGATGACCAACATCAACGCCTTCTTCCCGCAGCGCATGAAGGGATGGGCCCTGGGGCTCAACGCCGCGGGCGGCAACATCGGCGTGCCCGCGGTGCAGCTGGTCGGCCTCCTCGTCATCTCCCTGGCCTCCGACCGGCCCGAGATCGTGTGCGCGGTCTACCTGGTGCTGCTCGCGCTGGCCGGGCTCGGCGCGGCCCTCTTCATGGACAACCTCGACCACCAGACCTCGTCGGGCAAGGCCATGGTCGACTGCCTCAAGTACCGCGACACGTGGCTCATCTCGGTGCTCTACGTCGGCACCTTCGGGTCGTTCATCGGCTTCGGTTTCGCGTTCAGCCAGGTGCTCAACATCAGCTTCACCGCGTCGGGCGACCCGAAGCCGGCGCTCGCCGCGGCACAGATCGCGTGGCTGGGCCCGCTGCTCGGCTCGTTGTCCCGTCCCGTCGGTGGCCGTCTGGCCGACAAGGTGGGTGGCGGCCGCGTGACGATGTGGTGCTTCGCGGCGATGGTCGCCTCCTCGGCGATCCTCGTCGCCGCCGGGACCGTGTCCGACAGCAACGGCAAGCAGATCACCGGCGGGGTGCTGACCGCGTTCGTCGTCGGCTTCATCCTGCTGTTCCTGATCTCGGGTGTCGCCAACGGCTCGGTGTACAAGATCATCCCGGCCGTCTTCGAGGCGAAGGCCCAGGCGAACCGCGGTCTGAACGCGTTCGGCAAGGTCACCTGGTCGCGGTCGATGTCGGGTGCGCTGATCGGCATCGCCGGCGCGTTCGGCGGCCTGGGAGGCGTCGCGATCAACCTGGTCCTGCGGGCCAGCTACCAGTCGAGCAAGTCGGCGACGATCGCCTTCTGGGTGTTCCTCGCCTTCTACGTGGTGGCCGGCGTCATCACCTGGTGGTTCTACGCCCGCGGTGAGAAGCGGACGTCGTCGGCCGAGGAGGACGTGACCACCACGTCGAGCGCGGTGGGCGTGGCATGAGCGCCAAGACCGTCGTCGTCGTCGGCCACGGGATGGTCGGCCACCGTTTCGTCACCGACCTGCGCCGCGCCGACATCACCGACCAGTGGCACGTGGTGGTCCTCGGGGAGGAGGCCGACCCCGCCTACGACCGCGTGGGTCTGTCGTCCTACGTGTCCTCCTGGGATCGCGGCGCTCTCGCGCTCGACGGCAACGACTACGCGGGCGACGACGCGGTCGAGGTACGTCTCGGTGTCCGCGCCGAGTCGATCGATCGGGACGGGCACCGCGTCGTCGCCTCCGACGGCACCGAGATCACCTACGACGCCCTGGTCCTCGCGACCGGCTCGTACGCGTTCGTCCCCCCGGTGACCGGCAAGGACCACCCGCGGTGCTTCGTCTACCGGACGCTCGACGACCTCGACGCGATCCGGGACGCCGCGGAGTCGGCCACACCGGGCGCGGTCGGCGTCGTCGTCGGCGGTGGCCTGCTCGGACTGGAGGCGGCCAACGCCCTGCGGTCGCTGGGGATGTTGCCGCACGTGGTCGAGTTCGCACCGCGTCTCATGCCCCTGCAGGTCGACGACGGGGGAGGGGCGCTGCTCGCCAAGATCGTCGGCGAGCTGGGCGTCGCCGTCCACACCGGGGTCTCGACCACCGCGGTCCAGGCCCGGCACGACGGTGGGATCACGGTCTCCCTGTCCGACGACACCGAGATCGACGCGGAGCTGCTCGTGTTCGCGGCCGGTGTGCGTCCGCGTGACGAACTCGCGCGCGACGCCGGCCTCGACATCGGTGAGCGCGGCGGTGTGCTGGTCGACAGTGCCTGCCGCAGTGTCGATCCCGACATCTACGCGATCGGTGAGGTCGCGGCGGTCGACGGCCGCTGCTACGGCCTCGTCGCACCGGGCTACTCGACCGCCGAGATCGTCGCCGACCGCCTCGTCGGGGGCGACCGGGCGTTCGCCGGCGCCGACATGTCCACCAAGCTCAAGTTGCTCGGCGTCGACGTCGCCAGCTTCGGCGACGCGATGGGGACCTCGGCCGGGGCGTTGGAGATCGTGCACAGCGATCCCGTCGCCGGCACGTACGCCAAGGTGGTCGTCTCCGACGACGCCACGACACTGCTCGGCGGCATCCTCGTCGGCGACGCGACGGCGTACGCGACGCTGAAACCGATGGTGGGACGCGAGATCCCGGGTGATCCGGCCGCACTGATCACGCCCGCCACGTCCGGCGGCGGGATCGGGGTGGGGGCGCTCCCCGACGACGCGGAGATCTGCTCGTGCAACGCGGTCACCAAGGGCACGATCTGTGCGGCCATCGCCGACGGCTCCTGCGACGTCGCAGCGATCAAGGGCTGCACCGGCGCGGGGACCACCTGCGGGGGCTGCGTCCCCAGCATCACCACCCTGCTCGCCGACTCCGGAGTCGAGCTCTCGACGTCGTTGTGCGCGCACTTCGCGCAGTCGCGCCGTGAGCTCTTCGAGATCGTCGCGTCGACCGGGATCCGCACGTTCTCCGAGCTCATCGCGCGGTTCGGGACCGGTGCGGGCTGCGAGATCTGCAAGCCGACCGTGGCGTCCATCCTCGCCTCGACGTCGTCGGACCACATCCTCGACGGCGAGCAGGCCGCCCTGCAGGACACCAACGACCACTTCCTGGCCAACCTGCAGAAGAACGGTTCGTACTCGGTCGTCCCGCGGATGCCCGGCGGTGAGGTGACGGCCGAGCAGCTCATCGTGATCGGTGAGATCGCCCGCGATTTTGGGCTGTACACGAAGATCACCGGTGGCCAGCGGATCGACATGTTCGGTGCCCGCGTCGACCAGCTGCCGCAGATCTGGCGACGCCTCGTCGACGCCGGGATGGAGTCGGGTCAGGCCTACGGAAAGAGCCTGCGCACGGTGAAGAGCTGCGTCGGGTCGAGCTGGTGTCGGTACGGCGTGCAGGACTCCGTCGGCATGGCCGTCCGGCTCGAGATGCGATACCGCGGACTGCGATCGCCGCACAAGATCAAGTTCGGCGTCTCGGGGTGTGCCCGCGAGTGCGCCGAGGCCCGGGGCAAGGACGTCGGCGTCATCGCGACCGAGAACGGCTGGAACCTCTACGTGGCCGGCAACGGCGGGCAGCGGCCCGCGCACGCGCAACTCCTCGCACAGGGCCTCGACGACGAGACGCTCGTCGCCTACATCGACCGGTATCTGATGTTCTACATCCGTACCGCCGACCGTCTGCAGCGCACGGCACCGTGGCTGGAGTCGCTCGAGGGCGGCCTGGACCACCTGCGCGACGTCGTCTGCTCCGACAGCCTGGGCATCGCCGCGCAGCTCGAGGCGGACATGGACCGTCACGTCGCCGGGTACCGCGACGAGTGGGCTGCCGTGCTCGACGACGAGGAGAAGCTGTCGCGGTTCGTCTCGTTCGTCAACGCACCCGACGAGCCCGACCCGACGATCGGCTTCACCGAGTCCGACGGGCGGCGGGTACCGGTGCTCCTCGGCGCACCGGCGATGCCCGACAGACATTGACACGCCGGGCCGACCTGCGGGTTCACACCGCGCCGACATCCGGGAAACGTCGCCGTCACATGGCGTCGACACACTGGGACGCACACCAGATCGAGGAGATCCACCATGACGCTCACCCACCACGACCACGCCGCCGGTGTCGTCGGGGAGACCGACTGGGTCCCCGCCTGCCGTCTCGACGCGTTGGTCCCCGGGCGCGGCGTCGCGGTGCTGATGCCCGACGGCATGCAGGCGGCACTGTTCCTGCTGTCGACCGGGGAGCTGTTCGCGGTCGGCAACATCGACCCGTTCGGACGTGCCGCCGTGATGTCCCGGGGCCTCGTCGGTGACCGCGACGGCGAGCCGACCGTCGCCTCGCCGCTCCTGAAGCAGGTCTTCTCGCTCAGGACCGGCCGCTGCCTCGACGACGACACCGTCGGCCTCGGAACGTTCGCCACCCGGGTGGTCGACGGTCGGGTCGACGTCGCGACCTGGTGAGCGCGGCACCCCCGGCCGAGGCCGCGCAGGACGTCTCCGCGGCGTCCCCGGGTCCGTCCATGCCGTTGGCGGGCTTCACGATCGGGATCACCGCCGCCCGGCGCGCCGACGAGTTCGAGGCGCTGCTCTGCCGGCGCGGCGCCGAGGTGCTGCACGCCCCGGCGATCCGGATCATCCCGCTGGCCGACGACGCGGAACTCGAACGCGTCACCGCCGAGATCACGGCCGACCCACCGGACATCGTGATCGCCACCACCGGCATCGGCTTCCGCGGCTGGATGGAGGCCGCCGACGGGTGGGGTGCGGCCGAGAAGCTGATCGACGCGCTCGGCCGGTCGACGGTGGTCGCGCGCGGGCCGAAGGCCAAGGGCGCCATCCGCGCTGCCGGTCTGCGCGAGGAGTGGTCGCCGCCGAACGAGTCGTCGAGCGAGGTCATCGACCACCTGCTCGGCCAGGGCGTCGACGGGCTGCGGATCGGGGTGCAGCTGCACGGCGCGACCACCGAGTGGGAACCCCTGCCCGATCTGTGCGCCGTGCTGCGGGAGGCCGGCGCCGTCGTGGTCCCGATCCCGGTCTACCGCTGGACCCCGCCCGCGGACACCACGGCGATGGACCAGATGATCCGCGCGACCATCGGCCACGACATCGACGGGATCACCTTCACCAGTGCACCGGCCGTCGCGTCGATGCTCGGGCGCGCACGGGATCTCGACGTCCTCGACGAATTCCTCCATGCGTTGCGGACCACCGTGCCCGCGCTGTGCGTCGGCGCGGTGACCGCGGCGCCGCTGCAGGCCCTGCAGGTCCCCACCATCCAGCCCGCCCGGTTCCGGCTCGGCGCCCTCGCCCGGACCATCGCCGACGAGTTGCCCCGGCGCGCGCAGACGTTGCGGGTCGCCGGGCACGACGTGACCGTGCTCGCGCGCGGCGTCACCGTCGACGGGACGGCCAAGCCGCTCACCGCCGCAGGTCTCGCCCTGGTGCGGGCACTCACCCGCGTGCCGGGCCGCGTCGTCGACCGGCACACCCTGCTCGCCGCGCTGCCCGGTGGAGGTGGGGACACCCACGCCGTCGAGACCGCGATGGCCCGACTCCGCTCCGCCCTCGGCGATCCCACGATGGTGCAGACCGTCGTCAAGCGGGGGTACCGCCTCGCCGTCGACCTCGAGTGGGAGGACGAATGACCGACCCGACGCTCGTGCTCGTCGCCCACGGCACCCGATCGGCCGTGGGTGTCGGCACCGTCGCGCGGCTCGCCGAGATGGTGTCCGAGCGTGTCGGTCCGGTCCGCGTCGCGTTCGTCGACGTGCTCGGTCCGACGCCCTCGGAGGTGCTGTCGGAGGTCGACGGCCCGGCCGTGCTGATGCCGGCGTTCCTGGCCTCCGGCTACCACGTCCGCGTCGACATCCCCGAGCACGTCGCGCAGACCGGACGGTCGGACGTCCGTGTCACCCACGCCCTCGGGCCCGATCCGGCGATCGCACAGGTCCTCCTGGCGCGTCTGCGTGCGGCGGGATGGCGTCCGGGGGACGACGTCGTGCTCGCCGCGGCGGGATCGTCGGACCCCGATGCCCTCGCCGACGTGCGCGTCGCTGCCGACCACCTGGAGGCGCTCGTCGGCACCCCGGTCGAGATCGGGTACGCGGCAACGGCGTCACCGACCGTCGCCGAGGCCGTCGCGGCCGCGCGGGGTCGGGGAGCGCGGCGAGTGGTCGTCGCGGCGTACCTGTTGGCGCCCGGACTGTTCCACACGAGGCTGTCGGGGGCGGGTGCCGACGCCGTCGCCGAACCGCTCGGTGCCGACGACGCTCTCGCCGATCTCGTCGCGGCCCGCTTCCGCGCCGACGCCGAGGCCCTCACGTCCCGTCGCTGAGCTCGTCACCCGTCGAGTGGGCGTGTGCGGACGTCGGTTGGGCGCTTCCGCCGTCGCCACGTCGGCATCCGCCCACTCGACGTCCGGTACCGCCCAGTCGACGTCTGTTGCCGCCCAGTCGACGGGCTGCGGGACGGATGGGCGGTGTCCTCAGACCGTGCGGGCGAGGACGTCGCGAATCGTGGTGGCGGTGAGTTCGGGGCGGGACAGCGGCACCATGTGGTCGCAGTCCTCGTGGTGGATCGTCAGTCGGTCACCGAGCCGCTCGGTCAGTGCCTCCACGAGAGCCGGTGATGCGTAGGGCGGTTGCACCTTGTCCGCGATGATCACGGCGGTCTCGGTACCGGTCCGCGGCAGCGCGGCCGGGCGCGCGAGCTCGCTCCACGTCGTCATGATGGCGCCGGGGTGCAGACGCCACGTCCACCGTCCGTCGCCGGTCGGCAGCAGATGCGTCTCGATCTCCTCGGTGAGCACGGCGTCGTCGACCTCCCACCACGCCTCGGCCCGCTTGCGGTCCCAGGCGTCCTGGCGGTCGCGGACGTACCAGGAGTCCAGGGTCGACGCGGCCGCGTCGGCCAGGCGGTCACCGTCGAGGCCGACGGCGGGATCGAGCAGCACCAGCCCGCGAACACGCTCGGGTGCGGTGGCCGCCAGCTGCAGCGCCAACGCCCCGCCGAAGGAATGGCCGACCACGACGACGGGGCCGCTCGCGTGCTCGTCGAGCACCTCGAGCAGGCCGGCGACCTGCCGCTCGATCGTCCACGGCGCAGCCCACGACGAGTGCCCGTGCCCGAGGAGATCGGGCGCGACCACCCGCAGATCGGGCAGGTGGTCCTCGGCCAGCGGTCGCCACCGACGGCCGTGCCCGGTGATGCCGTGCACCACCAGCACCGTCTCGCCGTCGGCCGGTCCGAACGTGGTCACCGCCATCGCCGTCATGGGGTCCGATCATGCCGGGCCGCGCGTCCGGCGGCGCGTCGAGGTGGGCGTTGACAAAATCGGCTTGGCGTACTGATCATGAGACATGATCGATGATGTGTCTCGCCGGTTCGTCCTCCCGTCCGGTGCCTCCTGGGCGAATCCGTTCGACGACTACCGGTGGCTGCGGGACGACGACCCCGTGCACCACGTCGTGCCCGAGACCGACCCCGGCGCCGACTGGTACGTGCTCAGTCGCCACGAGGACGTCGCCGCCGCGGCGAGCGACTCCGCCACCTTCTCGTCCGCGCAGGGGCTGACGGTCACCTACGGGGAGCTCGAGTCGATCGGCATGTCCGACAACCCGCCGATGGTCATGCTCGACCCGCCGGATCACACGCGTTTCCGGACGCTGGTCGCTCGCGGGTTCACCCCGACCCAGGTCCGCGACGTCGAACCGCAGGTGCGTCGATTCGTCCGAGACCGGTTGTCGCGCATCGAGCCCGACGACGAGGTCGATCTCGTCGCCCTGCTCGCGAAGCCCCTGCCGTCGATGGTCGTCGCTCACTACCTCGGTGTCCCCGAGTCCGACCGCGACCGTTTCGACGCCTGGACCGATGCGATCGTCGGGGCCGATCCGACCGGCGATCTCGGAACTGCGATGCAGTCCGCCGGTGAGGCGGTGGGGGAGATGCTGGGGTACTTCGCGGACCTCGTCGAGCGGCGACGCGTCGATCCCGGCGACGACACGGTCTCCCACCTCGTGGCCGCGGGCGTCGGCGACGACCCCGCGGGACTGCTGTCGATCCTCGCGTTCACGTTCACGATGGTCGCGGGCGGCAACGACACGACGACCGGTCTCCTCGGCGGCGCCGTCGACCTGCTGGCGGCCCATCCCGACCAACGCGACGAGCTCGCCGACGACCCGTCCCTCATCCCCGCGGCCGTCGAGGAACTTCTGCGCCTCACCTCGCCCGTGCAGGGGTTGGCGCGCACCACGACCGCCGACGTCACGCTGCACGGTGTCACCATCCCGGCGGGCCGCAAGGTGTTGCTGCTCTACGCCTCGGCGAACCGGGACGAGCGGTGGTGGGGCGACGACGCCGACCGTCTGGACATCCACCGCGACCCACGGCAGATCATGACGTTCAGCCGGGGCGCCCACCACTGCCTCGGTGCGGCGGCCGCGCGCATGCAGGGTCGCGTGGCCCTGGAGGAACTGTTGGCGACCCATCGCGACTTCACCGTCGACAGCGCGGCCATCACCTGGGCACGCGGCAATTACATCCGCCGTCCCACCCGTGTCCCGGTGCGGTTCGGCACCCGATGACGGACTGGATCGCCACGGATCGGGTGCGTCTGGCCGAGAGCCGGCTGCTCGACGTCGCCGCCGACCTGTTCGCGGACCGGGGCGTCGACGCCGTCACCATGGCCGACATCGCCGCGGCCGCAGGCTGTTCCCGCGCCACGCTCTACCGCTACTTCCCGACGCGCACCGACGTGCTCACCTCCTACGTCCGGGTCACGACCGAGCGCATCCTGCGGACGATCGTCCGTGACACCGCCGACGTCGTGGACCCGCGGCAGCGCACGGTGACCGCCGTGACGGCAGCGCTGGCCGCGATCCGCGACGACCCCGCGCTGGGCCCGTGGTTCTCCACGGACGCGGGGTTGCCCGCCCGTCTCGCCGTCTCGCACCCGGCCATCGCCGATGCGGTGCGCACCGTGATGGGCGGCGACGGGCCCGACGCGGCCGCGACCGCGCGATGGCTGACGCGATCGATCATCGCCCTCGTCGTCATGCCCGAACCGAGCCCCGACGACGAGAGGAGATGTGTGGAACGGTTCCTGGCACCGGCCGTCGCCGTTGTCGGTGGCGGGTGATCTGATCGGGGTCGACCGGAGACGGGGCGATCGAGGGCGGGACGACCGGAGGCGGAGGAGGTCTGCGATGTACGACGGGTCACCGCACGACGGCCGTGCACGACGGCGAGTCGAGGTCCCCGCCTCCCTGGTCACCGCCCCCCGGATCGACACGCCGGTCCGCATGTGGGACGGGTCTGCGGCCGCGCTGGTGCAGGCACCGCTGCCGCGTGCCGGTCGTGACTGGCAGCCGACCCGTGTCACCGGTGGTCCCGGCACCGGGAAGACCGCCCTCGTCGTCGACGTCGCGGTGTCACGCCTGACCGCGGCCGGAGCCGACCCCGAATCCGTCCTGGTCCTCGCCTCCGACCGTCGCGCCGCCGTACGCCTGAGGGAGGAGATCACCCGCCGCGTACTCGCCCGGCCCGCGCATGACGCCGCCCACCGGTCCACCCGCGAGCCGCTCGTGCGGACGGTCCACTCCTACGCGTTCGCCGTCCTGCGACTGCAGGCGTCGGCGAACGGCAACCCGCCGCCGCGACTGATCACCGGCTCCGAGCAGGACGCCGTGCTGCGCGAACTGCTCGCCGGCGACATCGCCGACGGCGCGCGCAACTGGCCGGAGCGACTGCGCCCCGCCCTGCACACCGACGGGTTCGCGCAGGCCCTGCGCGACCTGATCATGCGCGCGGCCGAGCGCGGGGTCGGCCCGGAGAAGCTCATCACCCTCGGCCGGGTGCACGGCCGCGACGAGTGGGTCGCCGCGGGCATCGCCTACCGCCAGTACGAGCAGACGACGCTGCTGCGCGCGGCGGTCGGTTCGGCGTCGCCGCACGCCACCTCGCCCGCGGTGGACGCGGCGGAGCTCATCGGGTCGGCGCTCACCGCGCTGTCCACCGACGACGCCCTGCTCGACGGGGAGCGCGCGCGGATCCGTCACCTCCTCGTCGACGACGCGCAGCACCTCGACCCGCAGGCCGCGCACCTCGTCCGGCTCATCGGCACCGGGGCGGCGGAGACCGTCGTCGCCGGCGACCGCGATCAGACGGTCTTCGCGTTCCGCGGCGCGAGCCCCCGCTTCCTCGACGACCTGGTGGACGACGGTTCCCCGCACGACGTCGTGCTCACCACCGATCGCCGTGCGTCGCCGGAGATCACCTCCGTCGTCGACGCGATCGCCGCGCGTCTGCCCGGCGCCGTCCGGCCCGCCCGCCGGCCCGGGGACCACCCGGACGACCATCCCGGTTCGACGACCGTGCTCGGCGCCGGACCCGCGGTGCGCGTGGAGGCCTACGCGTCCGTGGCGAAGGAGGCGACCGCGATCGCCGACGCCCTGCGACGCGCGCATGTCTTCGAGGGGGTTCCCTGGTCGGAGATGGCGATCGTGACCCGGTCGGTGGCGCGGTCGGCGGCGGCACTGCGTCGGGCACTGCGCGCCACCGGTGTCCCCGTGGTCACCCCGGCCTCCGAGCTGCCGCTGCACAAGCAGCGGGCGGTGGCCGCGCTCCTGTCGGTGCTGCGCGCGGTCGACGGGGCCGTCGACGGCGACGAGGCGCTCGCGGTGCTGTCGGGACCGATCGGCGGGGCGGACCCGACGTCGGTCCGCCGCCTCCGCCGCGGGCTCCGGCGCGGTCTCGACGCGGAACCGGCGGCATCCCTGCAGGATTCGATCGACGTCATCGTCGCCGTTCTCGCCGACGACCTCGACACACCGGCCGGTGTCGACGCGTCGGCGCGGCTCGACGCCCTCACCGCGGCAGAACGTGCACCGCTCGTCCGCGTCCGCGACGTGGTGCGCGCCGCGCGGCGCGAGGAGCGCCGCGGTGGCGGCGTGGAGGACGTGCTGTGGGCGGCGTGGGACGCGAGCGGGCTGGCTCGCCGGTGGTCGGCGACCGCATTGCGCGGCGGCCCCGCCGCCGACCAGGCCGACCGCGACCTCGACGCGGTGGTCGCACTCTTCGACGTCGCCGCGGGATTCACCGACAACCTCCCGGCCGCCGGCATCGACGCCTTCGTCGACCACGTGTGCGCGTTGCGGATCGCCGGGGAGGCGCCGCGGCGCACTGGCGGCGCCGACGCGGTGACCATCGTGTCGGCGCACAGCGCGGCGGGACGGGAGTGGGACGTCGTCGCCGTGGCCGGTGTCCAGGACGGCCTGTGGCCCGCGTTGCGCAGCCGCGGCGGCATCCTCGGCACGCCCGCCCTGGTCGACCTCCTCGACGGTGTCGCCGTGGACGGGCTCGACACCGTCTCCCGTACCGCGGTCGCCGTCGCCGACGAGCGCCGGCTCTTCCTCGTCGCCTGCTCGCGTGCCCGCAGGCGGCTGCTCGTGACCGCCGTGGACGACGGTGGCGGGGACGCGGCGCCGTCGCGGTTCCTCGTCGAACTCGCCGCGCTCCTCTCCGGCGGCGCCGACGAGGACGACGCCGGCCCCGTCGTCTCCGCCGACGGGCTTCTCGAGGTCGCACCCGCCGTCCGCCGCACCCTGTCGCTGCCGTCGATCGTGGCGGCGCTGCGGGCCCGGGTGAGCGCACCCGACGCCGATCCGCGCGTCGCCGAGATGCTGGCGCGCCTCGCCGACGCCGGCGTGCCAGGCGCGCACCCCGACGACTGGTTCGGCATCGCCGAGCCGAGCACCGACGCGCCGCTGTGGGATCCGTCCCGCGGGCCGATCACCGTCTCGCCGTCGAGCGTCGAGGCCGTCCACCGGTGCTCGCTGCGGTGGATGTTCGAGCGGGCCGGCGGCCGCGACGGCGACTCGGCACCCGCGGTAGCGGGCACCGTCGTCCACACCCTGGTGCAGGCGTTGGCCGGGCAGATCCCGCCGGACGAGGTGACGGCGTCCCTGCGACGCATCTGGGATCAGGTCGACGTCGGCGCGCAGTGGTACTCCACGCACGAGCTGGCGCGGGTGGAGTCCATGCTCGACCACTTCGGCACCTGGCTGGAACGGTCTCGCGGCGACCTGGAGGAGATCGGTGTCGAGGTCGACGTGGACGTGGTCCTTCCCCCCGATCCGTCCGATCCCGACGACGCCGTCGGGGTGCGTATCAAGGGACGCATCGACCGCCTCGAACGGGACGCGCAGGGCCGGCCGGTCATCGTCGACGTCAAGACCGGCAAGACCCCGATCAGCAAGGACGACGCCGCGGAGCACCCGCAGCTGGCGACCTACCAGCTCGCGGTGCACCTCGGCGGTGTCGAGGGCGTGCCGCGGACGGAACCCGGTGGGGGACGGCTGGTCTACGTCTCGTCGTCGAACAGGACGACCGGCGCCGCGGAACGCGTGCAACCGCCGCTCACCGCCGACCACATCGCCGAGTGGACGCAGCTCGTCCGGGACGCCGCACGACGCAGCGCCGGCCCGACGTTCCTCGCCACCGTCAACCCCGGCTGCGTGCGCTGCCCGCTGACCGCGTCGTGCCCGGCGTCGTTGGCCGGGAAGGCGGTGACCGATGACTGACGTCCTGACCGCGGGCGCGTTCACCCGACGGCCGGTGATCTCGGCCCGCAGCCTGTCCGCCGCACTGGGTCTCCCGCCGCCGACCGACGAACAGGTCGCGGTGATCGAGGCGCCGATGGAACCGTTGCTCGTCGTGGCGGGCGCCGGCGCCGGGAAGACCGAGACGATGGCCGCGCGCGTGGTGTGGCTGGTCGCCAACCGCATGGTCTCGCCGGACGAGATCACCGGACTCACCTTCACCCGGAAGGCCGCCGCCGAACTGGCCGCCCGCATCCGCCGACGCCTCGCCATGCTCGCCGCGTCGTCGGCCATGCTGCAGTGGGATCCCGACGGCTCCACCCGGGCCGTGCTCCGCGCGGCCGACCCCGAGGTCAGCACCTACCACGCCTACGCGGGGCGCCTGATCGCCGATCACGGACTCCTGTTGCCGGTGGAGCCGGCGTCGACGCTGCTGTCGGAGACCGAGCTGTGGCAGGTCGCGTTCGAGGTCGTGGGTGGATGGACCGACGACCTCGAGACCACCAAGACCCCGCAGGGCGTCACCGAGTCGGTGCTGTCGCTGTACTCCGACGCCGCCGAGCACCTCGTCGATCTCGCCGAGATCGCCCGCAGCGGAACGGAACTGCACCGACTGATCGACACGCTGCCGCCCGGCCCCCGGCAACGAGCCGAACCGGCGAAGACGCTGCGCGACATGCAGGCGGTGGTCGCCGAGCGGCACCGTCTGGTCCCGCTGGTGCAGCGTCTGGCCGACACGATGCGCAGTCAGAACGTCCTGGACTTCGGCAGTCAGATGTCGCTGGCGGCACGCCTCGTCCGCGACCACCCCGAGGTCGCCGAGGCCGAACGGGCGACCGTCCGGGCCGTCCTGCTCGACGAGTACCAGGACACCGGACACTCGCAACGGATCCTGTTGTCCCGGTTGTTCGGTGGGTTGTCGGGACCCGACCGTCCACTCGTCGCCGTGACGGCCGTCGGCGACCCGATCCAGTCGATCTACGGGTGGCGCGGCGCGTCGGCGGCCAACCTCCCGCGCTTCGCCACCGACTTCCCGACGGCGTCGGGTTCGCCCGCGCCCCGTCGGGAACTGCTGACGAGCTGGCGCAACCCGCGGACCGCACTGCGGCTCGCCAACCGGGTGTCGGAGGACCTGCGCGCCGCCGGGATCCCCGTCAGCGTGCTGCGGTCCCGCGACGACGCGCCCGAGGGAAGCGTCGACGTCGCACTGCACGAGACCGTCGACGACGAGCGACGGTGGATCGCCGACGTCGTGGTGGAGGAGTACGACGCGGCCGAGCGTGCGGGTCAGTCCCCGCCGACCACGGCGATCCTGGTGCGCCGCAACGAGGACTCGGCCCCGCTGGCGGCGGAGCTGGAGAAGCGCAACATCCCCGTGGAGGTCGTCGGCATCGGCGGTCTGCTGTTCGTCCCCGAGATCCAGGACATCGTCGCGACGCTGCGCCTCATGGCGGACCCGATGGCCGGTACCGCCGCGATGCGACTGCTCACCGGTGCGCGGTTCCGCCTGGGTGCGGCGGACCTGGCCGCACTCTGGCGTCGCGCCCGGGAACTCGCGGTCGCGGGCGGACCGGGCGCGGCGGGAACGGTCGACTCGGTGGCCGCCCTCGACGACGCGCTCGACGCGGTCCTCCCGTCCGACAGTGTCGATCAGGCCGGCCTCGGGGACGCGATCGCCGACCCGGGGGAGGCGTCGCGGTACAGCCCGACCGGCCACCAGCGCATCGTCGCCCTCGGGCACATGCTCGACGGCCTGCGGCGCCGGATCGGGCAGTCGCTGCCGGATCTCGTCGCCGACGTCGAGGCCACCCTCGGGGTCGCGGTCGAGACCCAGGTCCGGGCGCGTCGGATGCGGGGTGTCATCACCGGCCGCGAACACCTCGACGCCTTCGCCGAGCACGTCGCGACCTACGCCGAACGTCCGTCGGCCACGCTGTCGGGGTTGCTCGCCTTCCTCGACTCGGCGGCCACCGTCGAGAAGGGCCTGGAGATGGGTGCGGTCGAGATCGCCGACGACCGCGTCCAGATCCTCACCATGCACGCCGCGAAGGGCCTCGAGTGGGAGGTCATCGTCCTGCCGCACGTGTGCACCGACATCTTCCCGGGTGGCAAGGCCGACGGCACGTGGCTCGGCAGCGCCCGCGAACTCCCCGCCGACCTGCGTGGTGATCTCGCCGACGCGTCCGGGGTCGGCTTCCCGCCGCTGCGGCTCGAGGGCGTCGACGACCGCAAGGAGCTCGTCGAACGCATCGACGACCACAAGCAGGCCCTGCGGGACCGGAAACTGGAGGAGGACCGGCGACTGCTCTACGTCGCCCTCACCCGCACACAGCGTCGTCTGCTGGTCTCCGGTCACCACTGGACGGCCAAGCACGACAAGCCGAAGGGCCCGTCGGAGTTCCTGGCCGAGATCGCCGAGATCGTCCGGGAGGCCGACGATCCGGGGATGCGCATCGTCACCTGGGCCGACGATCCCGCCGACGGTGCGACGAACCCGCTCGCCGAACAGGCCGTCGCCGTCGAGTGGCCGCGGGACCCGCTGGGTGACCACCGGCCGTCCATCGTCGCCGGCGCCGACCGGGTGCGCGAGGCGTTGCGCCGCCGTGGTGCGCCCGGACTGTTCGACACCCCGACATCGGTCGCCGCCGCCGACCCGGACCCCGACGACGACCTCACCGTCCTCGAGCGTGAGGTGGACGCGCTCCTCGCCGAGCGCGCCGCGGAATCCGTCTACGACCTCGAAGTGGCTCTGCCGCAACACCTGTCGGTCAGCGAGCTCGTCGAACTCGACACCGACCAGGCCGCGTTCGCACGCCGTCTGCGTCGACCGATGCCGTTCAAGCCCAACCGCCTGGCCCGACGCGGCACCGCGTTCCACGCCTGGGTCGAGCGGCGCTTCGGCGCCACCCGACTGCTCGACACCGACGAGTTGCCCGGCGCGGCCGACGAGTCCACCGACGCCGACGCCGACCTCGCGGCACTGCGGGAGGCGTTCCTGGCGTCGCCCTGGGCGGCCCGGACACCGACCGAGGTGGAGGTGCCGTTCGAGACGGTCGTCGGCGACACCGTCGTCCGCGGACGCATCGACGCGGTGTTCACCGAGCCGGACGGGTCGGCGATCGTCGTCGACTGGAAGACCGGCGCCCTGCCCGACGCCGCGCACAGGGCGTCACTGCAGGTGCAGCTGGCTGCCTACCGGGTGGCGTGGTCGGAGTTGTCGGGGGTGCCGCTCGACCGCGTCCGCGCGGCCTTCCACTACGTCCGGCCCGGCGTCACCGTCGAACCCGACGACCTGCCCGACCGCGACGGCCTCGCCCGACTGCTGGCGGTCAGGACTCCCGACGGATCCGCAGAGCGGTCGTGATCATCGGGACCTGCAGCGGCAGTCGCGCGACCGCGCCGGCCAGCAGCAGCGGCTTGTCCTTGAACAGCCGCAGGGTGTTCACGTTCGCGGGGAAGACGGCGACGAACAGCGCGACCGCGGCGGTCGCCGAGAGCCGTCGCGTCCGCGGGACCAGCAACCCCACCCCGATCGCCGCCTCCGCCGCGCCCGAGGCATAGGTCAGAGTCCGTGCGTCACCGGGGATCTCGGGCGGCACGATCGAGTCGAAGGGGCCGGGCACGGCGAAGTGCAGGACGCCCATCCCGATGAGGGCGCTGCCCATGATCCGGGCGTCACGCTCGGCGGCGCGTCGACGTCGGACCGCGGCGGGGGTCGGAAGCTTGTCCAGGAGCGTTGCCATGCGCACCACTGTGCCTGATCGCCGTCGGTGATCGGGCTAGAGTCCCCGTGATGCCTGGACCCATTCGTCGACGCCTGCGTCCGGACGACCTCACCGCGATGCCCGACCACGCGCTGGTCGGCGTCGTGCGCATCCCCGAGATGCAGGCCAGCCCGGTACGGGCCATCAGCCGACGGGTCCTGTTCGCGCTCATCGCGTTGTTCGCGGCGGTGATCATCGTCTACCTCGATCGCGACGGCTACCGCGACGTCCAGGACAACGAGCTGTCGTTCCTGGACTGCCTGTACTACGCGACGGTGTCGCTGTCGACGACGGGCTACGGCGACATCACCCCGTTCACCCCCGAGGCGCGTCTGATCAACGTCCTCGTCATCACGCCGCTGCGCGTGATGTTCCTGATCGTGTTGGTCGGTACGACGCTCGAGGTGCTCACCGAGCGGTCGCGGCAGGCCCTGAAGATCCAGCGTTGGAGGAGCAAGGTGCGCAACCACACCGTCGTCGTCGGGTACGGCACGAAGGGCAAGACCGCGGTGCGCGCGATGCTGGCGGACGGCACCAAGCCGTCGGAGATCGTCGTCGTCGACTCGCAGCAGGTCGTCCTCGACGGCGCGGCCGCCGAGGGCCTCGTCACCGTGCGCGGCGACGCCACGCGATCGGATGTGCTGCGTCTGGCCGGCGCGCAGCACGCCGCGTCGATCGTCATCGCAGCCAACCGCGACGACACCGCCGTCCTCGCCACGCTCACCGCGCGGGAGCTCGCGCCGCGCGCGAAGATCGTCGCCTCCATCCGCGAGGCCGAGAACACCCACCTCATCCGGCAGTCGGGCGCCAACTCCGTCGTCGTCTCCTCCGAGACCGCAGGTCGGCTGCTGGGTCTGGCGACCTCGACCCCCGCGGTCGTCGAGGTCATCGAGGACCTCCTCACCCCCGACGAGGGCTACGCGATCGCCGAACGCGACGTCGAGCGCGACGAGCACGGCGCCAGCCCCCAGCACCTCGTGGACATCGTCCTCGGTGTCGTCCGCGACGGCCGTCTCTACCGCGTCGACGACAGCGAGGTCGACGCGATCGAGGAGGGCGACCGCCTGCTCTACGTGCGCAAGGGCCCGGCCTGACGCAACCCGTCGAGCGTGCACTCGATCGCGCCGAGCGCGCATTTGATCACGCCAAGCGTGCATTCGATCGCGCCCAGCGTGCGAAGTGGCGATGACGGGCCGACCCTGTGCCGACACGTACACCCCACGGCGCGGGGCCGCCTGATCCGCGATCGTTAGGCTCGGCAGGTGGCCATCTTCACCTTCGCCGAACCGCCGCTGCTGTCGCGGTCGACCATCGACCGCGCCGACGAGATCCGGGATGACGCCGAGCGCCTCGCGCGCGGCTGGCCGGACGCCCGAGTGCTGCTCGTCGACGCGAACGGGCGGTCGGGGATAGGTCCCGACGGACTGCGGTGGGAAGCCGCGTCGACGTTCGGCGACAGCATCCCCGAGGACGCGGTCTTCATCGGCATCCGTGACGGCATCGACCTGTGGACCGTGCGTGTGGAGACGATCGAGGGAAAGACCGCCGACCCCCGCGGCAGCCTCGGACGGCTCGAACCCGACGAGGCCGGCTTGCTCGTGACGGCGCTCGGGATCCTCAACTGGCATGCGACAGCACGGTTCTCACCGGTCGACGGCAGTCCGACGGTGCCCGCCCGCGCCGGGTGGACGCGCAAGAGCACCGTCACCGGACGGGAGGAGTTCCCGCGCTCGGACGCCGCGATCATCACCGTCGTCCACGACGGGGCCGACCACGTCCTGCTCGGCCGGCAGTCGGGCTGGCCCGACAAGTGGTTCTCGACGTTCGCCGGTTTCGTCGAACCCGGCGAGTCGTTGGAGCAGTGCGTGGTGCGAGAACTGCACGAGGAGACCGGTCTCGACGTCGTCGAGCCCCGCTACCTCGGCAGTCAGCCGTGGCCGTTCCCGCGATCACTGATGCTGGGGTTCGAGGCCCGTGCCGATCGCGACCAACCCCTGGACTTCCTCGACGGCGAGATCACCGAGGCGGTGTGGTTCCCGCGCGAAGAGGTGGTCGCGGCACTGAAGAGCGGCGACGAGTGGCTGCGGGGCGACCCCGCCGGAGAACCCGCCGACGACCCCTCCGTCCGCCTGCGCCTCCCGGGCTCGATCTCCATCGCCCGCGCCCTCGTCACCGCCTGGGCCGGCGTCTGATCAGTAGTGATCTTTCCCGCTGAGCGGGAAAGATCACTACTGATTGCCGCGGTGGGTCAGCGACCGAGCTTGGCGAGGACGTCCTTCACCGACGGGTTGGTGGCGGTGGTGCCGTCGGCGTACTGCACGGTGGGGACCACGTGGTTGCCGTTGTTGACGCTGCCGACGAACTCGGCGGCCGACGGCTCGCGCTCGATGTCGATCTCGGTCCATTCGACACCCTCGCTGCGCAGGCCGGTCTTCAGTCGCGCACAGAAGCCGCACCACGACGTGGTGTACATGGTCAGGGCGGGGTTCTCGCTGCTCATGAACAGCAGAACGTACCCGGGGCCGCCGAAGATTCCGCTGTCGGAGGGTGCAGGGATACTGGGCGCATGCGCTCGCTCGACGGTCTCGACCCCGAACAGCAGGCCGCCGTCCTCGCGCCCCGCGGACCGGTCTGCGTGCTCGCGGGCGCCGGCACGGGCAAGACCCGCACCATCACGCGGCGGATCGCGCACCTGGTCGGGGAGGGTCACGTCCGCGGGGACCAGGTCCTCGCCGTCACCTTCACCGCCCGCGCGGCGGGGGAGATGCGCGGGCGCCTCCGATCGCTGGGGCTCTCCGGCTCCGGCAACGCCGTGCAGGCCATGACCTTCCACGCCGCCGCCATGCGCCAGCTGCGCTATTTCTGGCCGCAGGCGGTCGGGTCCAGCCGGTGGGAACTGCTCGACAACAAGTTCCCGGTCGTGTCCCGCGCCGCCCGGCGGGCCGGACTCGACACGTCGACGGAGACCCTGCGCGACCTGTCGTCGGAGATCGAATGGGCGAAGGCGTCGCTCATCGGCGTCGACGACTACGTCACCGAGGTCGGGAAGCGGCGGCGCGAGACACCGTTCCCGGCGGAGAAGGTCGCGGCCGTCTACGCCGGGTACGAGGCCGCGAAGGTCTCGCCCGACGGCGACCAACTGCTCGACTTCGACGACCTGCTGCTCGTCACCGCCGGGATCCTGGGCGACAACGCCGCGCTCGCCGAGGTCTTCCGCGACCGCTACCGCTGCTTCGTCGTCGACGAGTACCAGGACGTCACCCCCGCGCAGCAGAGCCTGCTCGACGCGTGGCTCGGCAACCGCGACGACCTGACCGTCGTCGGCGACGCCAACCAGACCATCTACACGTTCACCGGGGCGAGTCCGCGCTACCTGCTCGACTTCACCCGCCGCTTCCCCGAGGCGCATCTCGTCCGTCTCGAACGCGACTACCGCTCGACGCCCCAGGTGGTCAGCCTGGCCAACCGGGCGATCGGCGCCGCCCGCGGTCGCGTCGCCGGCACCCGACTCGCGCTCGTCGGGCAGCGACCGCCCGGGCCCGAACCGGAGTTCGCCGAGTACGACGACGAACCCGCCGAGGCGGCGGCGGTCGCCAAGCGGATCAAGCGGCTCCTGGAGCAGGGGGTCCCGGCGTCGGAGATCGCGATCCTCTACCGCGTGAACGCGCAGGCGCAGGCGCACGAGGACGCGCTGACCGCGGCCGGTATCGCCTACCAGGTGCGTGGCGGCGAGGCGTTCTTCCAGCGCGCCGAGATCCGCCAGGCCATGCGGGCACTGCAGTCGGCGGCCGGTCGCGACGACCTCCCCGCCGACGCCGACCTGCCGACGCTCGTGCGGGCGGTCCTCGTCCCGCTGGGCCTCACCGACTCCGAACCTGCCGGTACCCAGGCCAAGCAACGGTGGGAGTCGTTGCGGGCGCTGGTCACCCTGACCGAGGACCTCGTCGTCGACGTCCCCGAGTTGACCCTGCCCGGTCTCGTCGACGAGCTGTCGGCGCGGGCGCAGGCGCGTCACCCACCGACCGTGCAGGGCGTCACCCTCTCCTCGCTGCACGCCGCGAAGGGCCTCGAGTGGGACGCGGTGTTCCTCGCCGGCGTCACCGACGGCTCGCTGCCGATCAACCAGGCCATCAACGGGTCCGACGAGGACGTCGAGGAGGAACGCCGCCTGTTCTACGTCGGCATCACCCGCGCCCGCGGGATCCTGCACATCTCCTGGGCGTTGGCCCGCGCCGAGGGCGGCCGCAAGAGCCGCCGACGCTCCCGGTTCCTCATCGGACTCGTCCCCGACGATTCGCCGGCCTCGCGCATCGCCGAACCGACGAAGCCCGGACGACGTCCCCGCTGCCGGGTGTGCGGCAAGCAGTTGATCGGCAAGACGCCGTCGCTGCTCGGCCGGTGTGAGGACTGCCCCTCCGACCTCGACGAAGAGTTGCTCGTCGCTCTGAAGGAGTGGCGGCGGACCCAGGCCGCCGAACAGAAGGTGCCCGCGTTCGTCGTCTTCTCCGACAACACCCTCATCGCCATCGCCGAGCAGAAGCCGTCCGACGTGGCCGGGCTGGTGGCCATCCCCGGCATCGGGGCCAAGAAGCTCGACCAGTACGGCGAGATGGTGCTGGGGCTCGTCGCCGACACCGTGCGCTGACCGCACGACACGCAAAACCGCAGGTCAAAAAATGGTTGTGCGGATCGCGAAGCATCTCGTAGTGTTCTGGTCGTCGGTACGGGATCTCCGTGCGACGCCTCGATGAGCGGAAGGGAGTGAGTCGGATGAACTACGCATTCGTCAACGGCTTCGCTGCCTCCGTGGTCACGCCCGCGTTCGGCTTCGCGCCCGCAGGCGCAGACCGCTGGTTGGTCGAGCGTCCGCGTACCGCCGCCGCGATGGCCTTCTCCGCCGTCGCCCCGCTGGCCGCGCATCACGCCGCCGCCGCCCAGGCAACCGCCATCCGCCCCGCGATCCCCGTGCACACCTAGATCTCGGTCCAGCGCAGAAGCGCTGACGACATCCCAGGCCACGGCGATCGCAGCAGCGAGACCCGTGGCCTTCTTCGTTCCCGGTCCCGATCGGACCACCGGAGAGGCGCCTCCCGGGTCACCAGCCACACATGACCCCGATCCCGCCCATCTCCAGTGGAGGAGCCGACATGACCGCCCCGGCAGTCGACACCCGACCGACCGACACCGACCTCACACCCGAGACCGCGGCCGCCGCTCTCCGTCTGCCCTGCCGCGTCTCCGACCCGGACCTCTGGTTCGCCGAGAGCCCGGCCGACCTCGAGCAGGCGAAGGCGCTGTGCGCCGACTGCCCGCTGCGGCGGGCGTGCCTCGCGGCCGCTCTCGAACGCGCCGAGCCGTGGGGCGTGTGGGGTGGCGAGATCCTCGATCAGGGGACCGTCATCGCCCGCAAGCGTCCTCGGGGACGGCCGCGCAAGAACGCCGTCGCCGCGTGAGCGGCAGTGAGTTCACGCTCCGCGTGAGCCCCGGTGCCGGGGCTGTGGTCACTCAAGACCGCAGTCCCGGCACCCACTTCTCCATGATCCGACGGTAGGGCGCCTCCGCGTCGAGTTGGGCGGCGATGCCGACACACCCGCCGAGCACCCGGAACACCATCACGTACTCGGTCGGCACGTTCAGGTGACGCGAGGTCTTGTAGACGTCGCCCTTCAGGTCGGTGGCCTTCCCGGCCGCACGCTGCAGCCACTTCCGCGTGAAGTGGAACGACTCCGACAGCAGGGGGTCGACATACGGCTTGAGGTAGTTCTCGATGTCGACCGCGGTGACGCGATCCTTGTTCGCGCCGGTGATGAACCCGGCGTCGACCATGGCCTCGACCAGTTCGTCGTACTTCTGGTCGCGCGCCAGAGCGAGGATCGGCCCGGTCTCCGCGGGCAGACCGTTCGGGTACAGTCCGACGGCGCCGTAGTCGAGGACGATCAGGCGTCCGTCGGCGTGGATGCGGAAGTTCCCGGGATGCGGGTCGCCGTGCAGGAGCCCGACGCGCGCGGGGGAGCTGATCTCGAACTCGGCGAGCTTGGCCGCGGCGGTGTTGCGCTCCTGCGCCGTGCCCGACGCGATCACCTGCGAGAGCGGCGTCCCCGCGACCCATTCGCTGACGACGACCTTGGGCGCGCTGGCGACGACCTTGGGCACCAGCACCTCCGGGTCGCCGTCGAACTCGGCGGCGAACGCGCGCTGGTTGTTCGCCTCCGCCTGGTAGTCCAGTTCGTCCTCGGTGCGGGCGATGAGCTCGTCGACGAGTGCGCGCACGTCGGTGCCCGGTGTCATCCGCTGGATGATCGACGACAGCCGCGACAGTGTCTTGAGGTCGGCGCGCAGCGCGTGGTCGGCCCCGGGGTACTGGATCTTGACGGCGACCTCGCGCCCGTCGGACCACACGCCGCGGTGCACCTGTCCGATGCTGGCCGACGCGGCGGGTTCGTCGGAGAACTCACTGAACCGGCTGCGCCACGCGGTGCCGAGCTGCGCGTCGAGGACCTGATGGACCTTCTTCGCCGGCAGCGGCGGTGCCTCGGCCTGCAGCTTCACCAGCGCCTCACGGAAGGGCTCCCCGTACTCGTCGGGGATCGCGGCCTCCATCACCGACAGTGCCTGGCCGACCTTCATGGCCCCGCCCTTGAGCTCGCCGAGCGTGGTGAAGACCTGCTCGGCAGCCTTCTCCATCAGCTCGGCGTTGATCTCGTCGCGGTCCTTCCCGGCCAGCCGCTTGCCGAACCCGGCGGCGGCGCGCCCGGCCATGCCCAGCGGGAGTGCCGCGAGCTTGGCGTTGCGGCGACCCCGCCCCTCGGTGATGTCGGCCATCTGCGGTGCACCTCCTGCGTCGCCACCACGATAGTTCACCGACGAAAACAGCAACCGCAGAGCGGGTGTGGCGTCCATCGCCGCATATGTAGCCGAGCCGGTCGACTGCGGTACTCGAGGGTGTGCCCGACGCTGGCCGGCAAAGGCACGCTGCGATCGGCCGGGTCGCACGCGGCCCGCGCGAGCCCCTCGGCCACGTGGTCGATCTGGTCGAGCGCGAGGCCGGCCGTCGCGACGGCGGTCGCGACGCTCGCGTGGCCGACGGCGCCGATCATCTGGCCGCTCACGACCGGCCACTGCGGGTCGCGGTCGGACCGGTGACAGTCCGCGCAGCGGAGACAGGTGGTCCGCCCGGGCAGCACGAGCGGTCCCACCACGCCCACGCCGCCGCGCAGACACACCTGCAGGTGCGGGATGCGCCGGCTCATCAGGCCGGACACCACCGACGGGTCGTGCACGAGGGCGTCGCAGAGGACCACGAGATGCTCGGTCCACGACGACAGCGGGATGTCGTCGGCGTGCTGGGGACGGGGCCGTTGCGTCGACGTCTCGACCGCCATGCCGGTGTCGCGCAGCAACGCCGTCACCCGCGTCGACACCGGGCCACGGCCGTGCACCCGCACCCGGAAGTCGCCGGGCGGCACGACCGTCGCGATGACGCCGGCCGTCGTCATGCGACGCATCAGTTCGGCGACATCGCCTGCGGTGAGCCCGATGTCGCGGGCGGCCCGGCGGATCTCGGTCGGTGTGCGCGGGGTCGTCAGCGATCGCAGGAATGCGACGAACGCCCGCGGCGACAGGTGGCCGGGGAGGTCGACGATGAGACCGGCCTCGGCGTCGCCGCCGATCTGCACGGTGTGGTCACCGCGGTGCACCACCGGGGTGTCGGGGCGCAGGGTCGCGGACTCGGTGCGGGACATGCCGCACACCGTCGCACCTCGCGCCGACGACGATCAGCCGTCGACGGCAGTTGTCCACAGGCCTGGCGCGGCTCAGACCGGTGCGGGACCGCCCTTGTCGTCGTCGGTGCCCTCGTCGTCGGGCGACGTCCCGCCGTCCGTCGGGGACTCATCGGACTCGTCCTTCGCCGACGCCTCCTGGGCCATCTGCTTCTCGAGCTCGGCGATCGGGTCGTCGGTGCCGCCACCGATCACGCGGTCGATGAACCCGGCGGGGGAGTCGACGTCGTCGCCGTCGGGCATGAGGTCGGGGTGTGCCCACACGCCGTCGCGGGTCGCGATGTCCGAGGCCTCGAGCAGCTTGTCCCACAGCGCCGCGGCCTCGCGGACCTTCCGCGGACGCAGCTCGAGACCGACGAGGGTGGCGAACGTCTGCTCCGCGGGTCCGCCGGTGGCACGACGGCGGCGCATCGTCTCGGCGAGCGCGCCCGCGCTGGGGATCCGGTCGGCGAGGGCGTGGTCGACGACGCGCTCGACCCAGCCCTCGATGAGCGCCAGCAGCGTCTCGAGCCGCGCGAGTGCCGCCTTCTGCTCGGGCGACGTCGTCGGCTCGAACGACGTACCCGCCGACATGAGCTCCTCGATCTTGCCCGGGTTCGACAACAGCTCGGTCGGGTCGATCGACTGGGCGGCCTCCTGGATCCCGGAGAAGTCCATGGTGATGCCGCGGGCGTACTCCTCGACCGTCGACAGGAGGCGCTGTCGCAGCCAGGGGACGTGCGCGAACAGCCGGACGTGCGCGGCCTCGCGGGCGGCGAGGAACACGATGATCTCCTGCGCGGGCTGCTCGAGCCCGTCGGCGAACTTCGCAATCGCCTCGGGGAGCAGCACAGCCGTGCCCGTCGGCGCGAGTGGCAGACCGACATCGGTCGACGTCAGGACGTCCTTCGCGAGATGACCGAGACCTTGGCCGAGTTGGGTGCCGAACGCCATGCCGCCCATCTGCGTGACCATGCCGAGCATCGGGCCGGCGAACTGGCGGGCCTCCTCGGGCAGTCCGGTCGCGAACATGCCGGAGATCTGCGACGCGATGGGGTCGCACAGCGTCTTCCACGTCGGCAGCGTCTCCTCGAGCCACTGCACCGGCGTCCACGCTGTCGTCTGCGTCACACCGGCTGGGAGGGTGGTCGCGCCGTCGAGCCAGACCTCGACGAGCCGCACCGCCTCGACGACCGCGGTGCGCTGCCCGTCGTCGAGCGGGCTGAAGTTCCCGATCTGCTGCCGGGCCAGCGAGGTCGCCACCTGGTAGTTGACGGGGCCACCCCCGCCGGCGCCGCCGCCCTGGCCCATGCCGCTGAGCATCGAGCCGAGCTGGGAGAGCATCTGTCCCAACTGATTCGGGTCGAAGCCGCCGGCGCCGAACGGATCGCCGCCGAGCGGGTTCGACGAGGAACCGTCGCCCTTGCGGTCGCGGTCGTCGTCACCGTCGCCGCGGCCCGAGCTGAATCCGAAAGGCAGGTCGTTCATGGCCCCCACGGTACCGGCGGGACCACGTCGGACACCCGTGCCGACCACAGGTGACGTCGGGTTTCGCTCTCAGCGCACTTGTGTTCACGATGACCACAACGCTGTGAGCGATCCGCAACTCTCACTACATTTCGCTCGATTTGTCCAGGTCCCGCGCAGGCGGGTGTGACCGATGGAGCAGGCGCGTGACGAGCAGGCAGCACAGGACCCGACCGCGGCGCGGGCGTACGAGGTCGGGACGGGTGGCCGCACTGCTGGGTGTCGTCGCGCTCGCCGCAGGTCTCGCAGCGGTCGGGGCCGCGCCGGCGTCCGCGGCGCCCACCCCGCTGACCGGCCTGTTCGCGATCGACGCCGGCGTCTGCTCGGGCGGCTCGGTGACGGGGTCGTTCTTCCGCATGATCCTGCCCGCCGGTTCCACCAGCGGGCCGTTCCTGTCCAACAGCGACTCCGGGTGCTCGGACAAGACCGTCACCCCGCTGTCACCGGGCAGCGACGGCGGAGTGACGTCGGGTTCGTATCAACCGCAGCCGGCGCAGGCGTTCGACGGCGCGGGCAACGCGGTCTCCGGTCGCGTCACCCGCCCGGTGAGGTTCTACGGCGTGGGTTTCGCGACGGCGACGAACGCCACCGACCCCCAGACGGGGTCGGCTGCGGCCCTCCCGCAACTCGCCGCGGACGGCACCACACTGAGCGGCGATCTCAGCGCCTTCGGAGTCACCTGGAACAAGCAGGTGTTCAACCAGGGCGCCCCGAAGCCGGGTGGCGGACTGCCCGGGAAGACGACCGCGGTGCGGGGGACCATCGACCGCGCGAGCGGCGCCTTCGTCATCGAGTGGACGAGCCAGATCGTGGGTGGCCCCTTCAACAACTTCACCGGCCTGTGGCACCTCGCCGGGACCTACCGCGGCGGCGGGCTCGGCGCGGCGCAGGCTCCCGCCGCGCAGGCTCCGGCCGCGGCGGCCCCTGGCGGGACACCAGCGGCGGCTCCGACCGGCGTCGCCGGTGCGGCACCCGGCGGCGCGGCGCCCACGGCGGCCCCCGGCGCGCAGACCCCGGGTCAGCAGGGTCAGGCGGCGGCGCAGCCGGTTGCCGGGACCGCGGTCGCGGCCGACCCGGCGTTGACGGCACGAGCCGTGGACGTCTCCGGGACCGGGCAACCGCGATGGCTCCTGCCGGTGCTCGTCGTCATCACGGCGATCGCCGCCGCGCTGCTCACCAACGCCGACCGCCTGTTCCGGCGCCGCGCGACCCCGACGGCGGGCACATCTGGTGACGAGTGACCGCACCGTGGGCGGGCCACCGGTGATCACCGGCTCGACGAGTGACGCGCTCGGCGTCGCGATGCCGGCGGTGCACGTCGTCGGCGACGCGCCGGCACCGCCGCGGAGGTCGTGGCCCTGGGCGGTCGGCGGACTGATCGGACTGGTCCTTGTCGTCGTGCCCCTCGCGGGCGGGATGCTCTACCCGGCCGCGCAGGGCCAGGCGATGGTGACCGCCTTCGCGCCGTACGTCACCGAGCAGCGCATGGACACCTTCCGCGCCGATCTCGACCGGTTGTCCGCCGCCCACGCAGCGATCGTGCGTATCGACTCCTCGGGCCGGGTCGACGCGACGCGGTACCCGCAGATCGACGACTTCGTGGCGCGCTACCCGGCCATCGACGCCGACATGCGTGGCTTGATCGACCGGATCGACGCCGGCCGCACCGACTTCGAGCGTCTCGCGGACCTGCGTCCCATCGACGTCATCCCGTTCCTCCCGATCGGCGCCGGTCTGCTGATCCTCGGCGGGTCGGTCTGGGCGTGGCGTCGGGCACGGACGGGACGCCCGCCGCTGCCGGCGGCCCTCGTGGTGGGGGTCGTGGCGGTGGCGCTGGTGGTGACACCGTTGGTGCGGGGCATGCCGGGCGACACCCGTGCCGCGACCCCGCTGCTCGACCGGTACTCGACCGTCCTCACCGCAGCGAAGGTCCGCGACGTCCAGGGCTACTTCGTCGTCCTCGTAGGCGCCGTGGGTGCCGTGGGTGCCGTCGACAGCGTCTACCGCGCCGAGATCGCCACCGCGCCCCGACAGGACGTCGCGGCCGTCGACGACCTGCGTGCCTCCTGGCAACGGATGTCGTCGGACTTCGCGGGGCTCATCGGGACCATGAACGACAACCTCGGCAACTATCACGGCGTCCGTGCGCTGAACGACCGGACCGCAGCACTCGGTGTAGGCGCGTTCGCCGTCCTGCCGTGGTTCCTCGTGGCTGCCGGCGCGCTCACGGGAATCGCCGCAGCACTGGGCATCACGTCCGACCGACGTCGAGAACGACAGGGGAAGAGATGATGACGACGAGGCGCGGCCGCCGGGGCCGCCTGCTCATCGCGGTCGCCGCCGCGGCGCTCACGCTCGCGTCGGCGGGCTGTTCGTCCGACGGGACCGCCACCGCCTCCGGCGATCTCGTCGGCCTGTTCCGGCTCGACCCCGGCACCGTCGACGGATCGTCGGTGAGCGGCTCGTGGTTCAGGATGGTCCAGCCGGCCGGGACCCCGAAGGACGGGCCGTTCATGCCCAACGGCGACTCGCCGGTCCAGGGCGGGACCGTCACACTGTTGAGCCCGGGGTCCGAGGGTGGATTGCGCGTGGGTGGGTTCCAATCCGAGCCCACGCCCGGTTTCTCCTCGGACGGCAACTCCCTGTCGGGCTCGATCATGAAGCCCACCAGGTTCTTCGGGGTCGACTTCGGTGCGTCCACGAACGCCGTCGACCCGCAGACCCGCAGGGCCGTCGTCGCGCCGTCGGTGCGTGTCGAGGGCGGGAAGCTCACGGCGAACCTCACGGCGTGGGCGGCGTCGTGGAACAACCAGGAGTTCAACCAGGGCGCACCGAAGGCGCCTGCGGCCGCCGGCCCGCAGGTGCCGGGTGTGGCCCAGGCGACGCGGGCATGGGACTGGGTCCAGCAGAAGTGGTTGGGCCAGGACGACGCGTCCTCGGGTGACGGGCCTCCCGCCACCGGGACCTACGACGCCTCCTCGCGTCACTACACCCTCGAGTGGACCAGCCTCATCGTCGGCGGCCCGTTCAACGGCTTCACCGGCGTGTGGCACCTCGAGGGCACCTACGAGCCGTCCGCGGCTGCCCCGTCCACCGCACCGCCCTCGACCACACGATGAGTCTGGAGAACCCGTGAGCGACCCCGCCGTCGACCCCGTGACCGAGCCGTTCCCCGCCCAGGCCGCGCCGACCCCGCCGGCTCGTCGCCGACGGGGACCGTCGGCACCCGTCGTGGTCCGGGCGCTGTCCGGTGTGACGGTGCTCGCGGTCCTCGCCACCGCGACGTGGGTGTCGGGTGATCAGCGCTCCGTCGTCGTCACCGACGCCGGTCGCACGGCCGCCGCCCCGGCACCGGCGGCCGCGGTGGTCGTGCCCTCCGTCGCGCCGTCGCCACCCGCCGGCCGTCCCGCTGCCCCGACGACCCCCGCCGCGCCCGCGGGACCCGTGCCGGGCGCGGCCGTCGCCATCTCACCGGGAGCGGGAGGGGCGACGCTGCCGTCGGCGGCGGTGACCCCGGGCGGGGGTGCTGCGCCGGGCGCGTCCACCCCGATCGGCGGGACGACCCCGGGCGCGGGTACGACGCCGGGTGGGTCCAGCGCGGTGGACCCGGCAACGTCGGCGTTCTCCGCGCCCGCGGTCGACACGCAACCCCCGTGCCCGCTGGGCCTGCCGAGACCGGCCAAGTCGGGTGGGTTGTCGTCGATCGTCGAACTCTCGCCGATGTTCGGTCCGTTCGCCTCCGAGGTGTTCTCCCTCGGCCCGGCCATCCAGCCGATGATGCAGCTGGCCGGGCCGATCCTGGCCGAACTCGAACCGGTCATCTTCCAGAACCTGCCCTGGATCACACCGATCCTGAACGGCATCGCCGGGGCCGGTGAGGTCGTCCTCGCCGCGATACTCCCGTTCTACGGGCCGTACCGCGAGCAGTTCATCGCCGCGGAGGGCCGGTTCGCGGCGAGCATCGCGCCGGTCCTGCAGGCGACCTACGACTCGCCCGCGGCGGCGTGCCTTACGGCGCTGCAGGGCGAGGTGATCCGGCAGGCGCACGGGGGCCAGGTGACCGCACCGTCGCTGACCCGACCCGGACAGGTCGTCCGGCTCGGACCGGAGAGGTGAGCTCGCCACATCTACTGTGGTGCGCGTGAGAGTCGTCCCGGCCAACCGGCGGATGGTGACACTGGCGGTCACCCTGGTGCTGCTGGTGCTCCTCGTGCTGGTCGGATCGTTCGTCCGTGTGCCCTACGTGAGCCTGGGCCCCGGGCCGACCGTGAACACCCTCGGCACCGTCGAGGGCAAGCCCGTCGTCGCGATCGACGGGGCGCCGGTCCGCGCCACCGACGGCAACCTCAACCTCACGACGGTGTCCGTCACCGACGGCCTGACGCTGTTCCAGGCGCTGGGCATGTGGTTCTCCGGTCGCGACGCGTTGCAGCCGCGGGAGGAGATCTTCCCGCCGGACCAGTCCGCCGAGGAGGTCCGACAGCAGGACCAGCAGCAGATGGGCGGGTCCGAGGACTCGGCCACCGTCGCGGCGCTGCGCTATCTCCAGCGGCCCGTCGCGCTGTCCGTCGTCGTCGATCCGAAGGGACCCGCGGCGGGGAAGCTGACGTCGGGTGACCGGGTGGTCTCGGTGAACGGCCGGTCGGTGTCGACGCCCGATCAGCTGCGTCAGGCGGTGTCGTCGTCGAAGCCGGGGGCGACGGTCACGTTCGGGGTGGCGAACTCCTCCGGTGCGACCCGCGACGTCCCCGTCGTGCTCGGTTCGCGTCCCGACGAAGCCGGCAAGGGCTATCTGGGCGTGACGCCCGAGTTCGTCAACGCCGACCCGTCGCTGCGCATCGACTTCACGGTCGGCGACATCGGGGGCCCGTCGGCCGGGCTGATGCTGACGCTGGCCGTCATCGACAAGCTCGGTCCCACCGACCTCACCGGCGGCCGGTTCATCGCGGGCACGGGCACCATCTCCGACGACGGCGACGTCGGCGAGATCGGTGGGATCACCCACAAGACGCTCGCCGCCCGCGAGGCCGGCGCCACCGATTTCCTCGTGCCCGAGGGCAACTGCGCGGAGGCGCGGTCGGATGTCCCCGACGGCCTGCGCCTGATCAAGGTCGACACCCTGTCCGACGCGGTGACCGCGCTCGGCGACATCCGCGCGGGTCGCGACGTGCCGCGATGCTGAGCGTCGGGCGTCACCAGTCGTCGGGGTCGTTGTCCAGCGTGGCGGCCACCGCGGCGACGAGGTTCGGGGCGAGCTCCGGGTGCGACAGCAGCTCGATCGGCGCGTCTTCCTCGCCCAGGGCGGGCTTGAGCTGCAACAGGCACAGCGTCCGCCCGTCGCGCAGCGCCGCGGCGATGAGCCGCGCGTCCGTCGCCTCCGGGTGCTCGCGCGCGGTCTGGCGCGCGGCCTCGTCGGCCGCGTCGGGGTCGGCGAGCAGCGGACCGAACGCCTCGTCGAGGTCGGATTCTGCGTCCGGGGGCAACACGATGATCTCCTGGACCAGTGCGCAGCCGGCGACGGCCGCGGGCCAGCTGGTGGTGCCGAGCACGTGCTCGATCTCCGACATCCCCGAGTCCGGCGCGACGGGAAGCGCCTCCTGCTCGATGAGGGTCAGCTCGGACTCGTCGAGCGTGTCCGCGAGGTCGGGTTGCGCCTGCGCGACCACCGCGGTGGGCACCAGCGCGAACAGCAGGGGAGGCTGTCCCCAGCCGCCGGCGTCGACGAACTCCGCGACCTCCCGCACGGCGATGCCGAGCGCGTCGGGGGACAGGGGAACGTCGTCGGGACTCGTCACAGGATCATCCTGTCATCATCGGCGGTCGGACTCGTGGGGACCGGACCGCTGTCCGGCCGTCAGTAAAGTAATGGCAAAGACGCGTGCTCACGGGCCGCGTCGTCGTATCGCAGTGGGAGCGTGACAAGTGGGCGTACGGGGTCCGGCAGGGATGCCGACACTGTCCAAGCGGAGCAAGATCCTCATCGGTGTCGCCGTCGCGATCCTCGTGATCCTGCTGGTGGGGCCGCGGTTCGTCGGGCTCTACACCGACCTGCTGTGGTTCGACGACCTCGGCTACAGCAGCGTGTTCTCCACGATCATCTGGACGCGCATCGTGCTGTTCCTGGTGACCGCGGTCGTCGCGGGCGGCATCGTCTTCGCGGGTCTGGCACTGGCGTACCGGTCGCGGCCGGTGTTCGTGCCGACGTCGGGCCCCGGTGACCCGATCGCGCGCTACCGCGCCGTGGTGATGGGCCGGATCCGGTGGTTCGCGATCCTGCCGTCGGCGCTGGTCGGGCTGTTGGCGGGTCTCGTCGCGCAGGGGTCGTGGGCGACGGTCCAGGTGTTCCTGCACAGCGAGTCGTTCGGGGTGAAGGACCCGCAGTTCGGACTGGACACCTCGTTCTACGCGTTCGACCTGCCGTTCTACCGCTTCGTCCTGAACTTCCTGTTCGTCATCCTCGTCATCACGTTCCTCGCGAGCCTGGTGACGCACTACATCTTCGGCGGGATCCACCTCGCGGGACGCAACGGTGCGCTGACCCGGGCCGCGCGGATCCAGCTCGCCGTCATCGCCGGACTCTTCCTGCTGCTCAAGGCCGTCGCCTACTGGTTCGACCGCTACTCGCTGCTGTCGAGCACGCGCAAGCAGGAGATCTTCACCGGTGCCAGCTACACCGACATCAACGCAGTGTTGCCGGCCAAGCTCATCCTGCTGGCGATCGCCGTCATCTGTGCGGCGGCCTTCTTCGCCGGCATCGTGCTACGCGACCTGCGTGTGCCCGCCCTCGCGACGGCGCTGATGCTGTTGTCGGCGTTGGTGATCGGCGTCGGCTGGCCCGCGGTGATGGAGCAGTTCTCCGTCAAGCCGAACGCGGCGCAGAAGGAATCGGAGTACATCCAGCGCAACATCGACGCGACGAGGGCGGCGTACCAGATCGGCAACGACCGGGTGACCTACCAGGAGAACTGGACCGGCGGTCAGGTCAACCAGCAGAACGTCGACTCGGACTCGGCGACGATCTCGAACATCCGTGTGCTGGACCCGAACATCGTGTCGCAGGCGTTCACCCAGCTGCAGCAGCAGCAGAACTTCTACGGGTTCCCGACGCAGCTCGCGATCGACCGGTACCGCGTCGACAACCAGCTGCGCGACTTCATCGTCTCGGTGCGTGAGCTCGACCCGACCCGGTTCGCCGCGAACCAGCAGAACTGGATCAACAAGCACACCGTGTACACGCACGGCAACGGGTTCGTCGCGGCCCCGGCCAACAAGGTGAACGAGCCGGCGTCGTCGGGGACGGACGTCACCAGCGGTGGCCAGCCCGACTTCGACGTCAGCGATCTCGCCAGCATCGCCGACCCGAACTACCAGGCGACCGCACCGATCAAGGTGAAGCAGCCGCGGATCTACTTCGGCGAGTTGATCTCCAAGGTCAACCCCGACTACGCGATCGTCGGCTCCGCGAACGGCCAGCAGACCGAATACGACACGCCCACAAGCCGATACACCTACACCGGTGACGCCGGCGTCTCGCTGGGAAACATCTTCAACCGGCTGGCGTACTCGATCAAGTACACCGAGCGGAACATCCTGCTCTCGGGTGCGATCAACTCGAACTCGAAGATCATCTACAACCGCGACCCCCGCGACCGCGTGAAGAAGGCGGCGCCGTGGCTCACCGTCGACTCGAAGACCTATCCCGCGGTGATGAGCGACGGGTCGATCCAGTGGATCGTCGACGGGTACACCACCCTCGACGCCTACCCGTACGCGCAGAAGACGTCGCTGCAGGACGCGACGACCGACGCGCAGGAGCTCACGCAGGGACAGACCGGTCGCACCCAGGTCAACCGTCAGGTCGCCTACGTCCGCAACTCGGTGAAGGCCACCGTCGACGCCTACACGGGCAAGGTGACGCTCTACCAGTTCGACGACAAGGACCCCGTCCTCAAGACGTGGATGAAGGTGTTCCCCGGAACGGTCAAGCCGCGCTCGGAGTTCGACGCGAACACCAGCCTCAAGGAGCACGTGCGCTACCCCGAGGACCTGTTCAAGATCCAGCGCTCGCTGCTCGCGAAGTACCACGTCTCGGACCCGGCCACGTTCTTCCAGGGCAACTCGTTCTGGTCGATCCCGGCGGACCCGACCGACTCGAACGCCCTCGACCAGGGGCTCGATCAGCCGCCGTACTACTTCGTGGCCTCGGATCCGCGTCGCCAGAACGTGGCCAGCTTCCAGCTGACCAGCGTGATGAACACGTTGAACCGTGACTTCCTCGCCTCCTACCTCACGGTCTCGTCGGACCCGGACACGTACGGGCAGATGACGATCCGCGAGGTGCCCACCAACCCGACCCGTGAGGGTCCGCGGCTGGCGTTCTCGGCGATGTCGACGTTCGGTCAGGTCAACGCCGACCTGAAGAACCTCGAGAACACGGCGTCGACGCGGTTCGGCAACCTGCTGACGCTCCCGGTGGGGCAGAACGGTCTGCTCAACGTGGTGCCGCTGTACGCGCAGGCGAAGAACTCCGACGCGACGTTCCCGCGGTTGTTCCGCGTGATCGTCCGCTACCGCAGTTCGGACACCGAGCAGCCGAGCATCGGCTACGCGCCGACCATCGCCCAGGCCCTGCAGCAGGCGGGTATCAGCCCGGCCGCGGCCGCGGTGCCGGACAACAACCCGACGGGGCAGGACACCACGGGGAGTTCCGGTCAGCAGCAGCCGACGCAGCAGCAGGGGTCGATCCCGACCACCGCCCCGTCGACCCCGACCTCGCCGGCGCCGAGCTCGTCGGCCGCGCCGGGTGACCGGGATGCCGCTGTCGCCAACCTGAACTCGGCGATCGAGGCGTTGCAGCAGGCGCAGAGCTCGGGGAACTTCACCGCCTACGGTCAGGCGCTCGATCGCCTGAACCAGGCGGTGCAGCAGTACGAGTCGCTGCCTAAATAACGGCAGGTCAGGGCGCGATTTGCAGTGCGCCACCCCGCGTGTGTAACGTTGCGTTCACCAACGCGGGGTGGAGCAGCTCGGTAGCTCGCTGGGCTCATAACCCAGAGGTCGCAGGTTCAAATCCTGTCCCCGCTACCACTGACGAAGGCCCCCGGAGTCCGCTCCGGGGGCCTTCGTCGCGTCCGGGGCGGGGTGGCGACGGTCCGGGCGGTGCCCGGCTCTACCGTGACGCCCATGGGTGCCGCAGGGGTGTCGAGCGTTTCGTCTCCGACAACGTCCGACGCGCCCCGCGCCCGGCTCGTCGGGTCGGTCCTGATCGGTGCGGCGTGCCTGTCGGTGTCGGCGATCCTGGTGAAGCTCGCCGGCGTCGACGCTTCGACGACCGCGTTCCTCCGGTGCGCCCTCGCCGTCGTGGCGATGCTGCCGTTCGTGCTGTGGGAGCGGCGACGGCTCGGGGCGCTGTCGCCGCGCGCGTCGCTGTGGTCCGTCGCGGCCGGTGTCGCCCTCGGCATGGACTACGCCGCATGGACGGCGTCGATCTACGACGTCGGGGCGGGCATCAGCACCGTCCTCATCAACGTCCAGGTGATCGTGCTGCCCGCGTTGGCGCTGATCGTCGACAGGGAGGCGATCCCGCGGCGCTTCGTGGTGGCCGCGCCGATGTTGTTGGGTGGCGTGGTCCTGGTCGGCGGGATCGGCTCCCACAACGCCGTCGGCGACGACCCGGTACGGGGGACGGTGCTCGGCCTCCTCGCCGGCATCGGCTACGGCAGCTACCTCTACCTCACACGTCGCGGCAGTCGGGGCCGACACACCCTGCTGCTCCAACCGCTCCTCGTGTCGACGTCGGTCGCGGCGGTGACGACAGCCGCGGTCTCCCCGGCGACGGGAGGGCTGTCGTTCGCGGACATCTCGCCGGCGTCGTGGGTCGACCTCGTCCTCCTGGCCGTCCTCAGCCAGGTGGTCGCGTGGGTGTTCATCAACCACGCGAGCGTTCGGCTGCCACCCACGACCACGGCGGGCCTGCTGCTGACCCAGCCCGTCCTCGCACTCGGATTGAGTGCAGCGATCCTCGACGAGTACCCCAGCGCGCTGCAGTGGTGCGGCGCGGTCGTCGTGCTCGTCGGCGTCGCGGTCGCCAACCGGATCGTCAGGGCTGCGGCGCCGGTGGCGTGAGGTTCACGCGACGCCCAGCTGCCAGCTGACGCCGAAGCGGTCCTGCACCCACCCGAACGGTCCGAAGCCGTAATCGCCCAGCGGCATGAACTCCTGGCCACCCTCGGCGAGCGCGGCGAAGATCCGCTGGTGATCGGCGGAGTCGCAGTCGACCCACAGCGAGACACCCGGGGTGAAGTCCCAGGCGTGCGTGATCGGTGAGTCGCTGCACCGGATCCGGAGCCCGGCGATCTCGAACTCGGCGAGGAACACCGTGTCCTCGCCGCCCGGCTCGTCGGCGGTGCGCCGTCGGTCACCGATGACGCGGCCGTCGAAGATCTCGACGTAGGCAGCCATCGCCGCCGCGGCTCCTCGGTCCGGGGTCGCGGGCTGGAAGGTGAGGAACGGGAGTGCTCGCATCGGGTCATCGTAGGGTCTACATTCTTCTCGAATCCGGCGTTCGGCGTCGCCGGGAGAAGGGCGCGGCGATGCGGTTGGTGCAGCGGTCCAAGCGGGTCCTCGAGGCGCACCTCGACAACTCGGCAGTGCGTGCCCTGTCCGGGTCGATGGTGGCCTACGAAGGCCAGATCTCGTTCAAGTCAGCGGGTTTCGGTGGCGGCGAGGGTGTGCTGGCCGGTGTCAAGCAGAGGGCGACCGGCGAAGGCCTGTCGTTGATGGAGTGCGCAGGGTCCGGCGTCGTGTACTTCGCCCACGATGCCGCCGAGGTCACCGTGATCGACCTGGCCGGGGAGACGCTGCAGGTCGAGAGCGAGCAACTCCTCGTCCTCGCGGGCGACCTCTCGACGAACGTCACCTTCGCCGGTGTCCGGGGGATGAGCACCGGGCAGGGGCTGTTCACCACGACGGTCACCGGTCACGGGCAGGTCGGACTCCTCTCGCGCGGTGGGCCGCTCATCCACCTCGAGGTCAGTCCGCAGTACCCGCTCGTCGTCGATCCCGACGCATTCGTCTGCGCCCGCGGTGCGCTCTCACAGTCCTTCGTCACCGACGTCTCGTGGCGCAGCGCGATCGGCCAGGGCGGCGGTGAGGCCTTCTCGCTGCGCTGGGACGGCACCGGCGTCGTGTCGATCCAACCGGCCGAGCGATAGGGGAGCGATGTTCACCGTCGTCAACAGCAAGGTGGTCTCGATCGACCTCGCACGGTCGGGCCCGGTCATCGCCCGTCGCGGGGCGATGCTCTTCTACAGCGGCGCAGTCTCGTTCGCGCCGCACCAGATCCCCGGTGCCGGAGGGATGGGCGGTATCTCCGGGATGGGCGGCATGGCCGGTCGCATGATCGCCGGCGAACACGAGGCCACGATGGTCGCCCAGGGAACCGGCACCGTGCACTACGGCTTCCGCGGCATCGAGACCCACGTCGTCGACGTCGGTGCTCTCGGTGGTCAGCTGCGGGTCGAGGCGTCGCGGCTGCTCGCGTACACCTCGGGTCTGCAGGCGTCGGTGGTGTCCGTGGCCTCGTCGGGCGGGGGCGGCGGTGGTGGTGGGCTGTTCGGCTCCCTGCGGTCGGCGGCGGCGGGCGCGGTCACCGGTCAGGGGATGTTCACGACGCAGCTGTCGGGGCCCGGCTCGGCGGTGATGCTGGGCCACGGTGGCGTCTTCGATCTGCCGGTCAGACCGGACAAGCCGGTCATCGTCGATCCGCAGGCGTATGTCGGTGCGGCGGGACAGGTGTCGACGACGCTGCGCTCGGCGGTCAGCTGGCGCAACGTCGGTCGGACCGGCGGAGAGGCCATGCAGCTCGAGTGCACCGGGCAGGGAACGGTGTTCGTCCAGGCGTCGGAGGAGAAGCTGTGAGCGATCTCAACACCGTCTGGACCCCCTACACGCTGCCCGTCGACGACAACGTGCCCGGCAACAACTACGCGTTCTCCATCGACCTCACGCACCCGTGGTTCCTGTCGAAGGGCGCGATGATCGCCTACTACGGGCAGATGTCGTTCCGGTCGTTGCAGCACGGTCTCGAACAGCACCTGCTGCACATGGTCGCGCAACGGTTCTCGGCCCCGCTGTACCTCGGCGACTTCGTCATCGCGGAGGGGCAGGGCAAGCTCGTCATCGGCGACCGCGGCTACGACATCAACGCCTACGACCTCGACGACGGCAATCTCACCATCCGTGCGGCGAACCTGCTCGCTCTGCAACCGCAGCTGTCGTTGAAGCAGTCGATCGTCCCCGGCTTCCTCACGCTGCTCGGGACGGGCAAGTTCCTCGCGTCGTCGAACGGGCCGGTGATGTTCGCCGAGCCGCCGCTGCGCGTCGACCCCGAGGCGCTCGTGGGGTGGGCCGACTGCCCGTCGCCGAGTCACCACTTCGACGAGTCCTGGGTGACCGACCTGATCTCCGCCGCCGGCCGTCGATTCGGTGTGCATTCCGGCGAGGAGCGTCAGTTCGACTTCACCGGTGCCGGAACGGTCCTCGTGCAGTCGAGTGAGAAGGTGCGCGACGACTCGTCGATCGTGCGCTCGATCCAGGGTCAGCTGCCGGGACTGTCGGTGCCGGGGCTGCAACAGATCAACCAGCAGATCGCGCAACAGCTCCAGCAGCACCAGTAGGTCGTGTCAGGTCGACAGTCGGCCGATCTTCTCCAGGTGGACGGCCACTTCCCGCAGTTCCCGTCGTAGTGCGGCGCGATCGAGGCGGGCCTGGTCCAGATCGGCGGTCTGCACCTCGTCCAGGGCGAGCGTGATGCGTGCCCGGTGCTCGACGAGCAGCTCGGCGAACAGGGCTGCCTGAGCACGGTCTGCGTTCGACGGCAGTCGCCTGTCCGGCGCGGAATGGACGGCACCCTCCGCACCGATGCTCGTCACCGCCTCGACCACCGCCGACGACGGCATCCGACGGAACAGAGGTACGACGTCCCCCACGGCCACTCCTGATCTCAACGGCGACACGGTCTCCCGACCATTCGGTGAACGGAGTATGTCCGACCGGCACTGTGGCGCAGCGGGTTGCGTTCAGACGGACCGAAATGGTCCGTCGGATGGTCGCGTCGCCACCGTTGTGCCGATTCGCCTGCGACATGCGGCGGGCGAAACCCAGCTGGGGTGGCGAACCCGGCAGATCGCGGGCGAACCGCCTACCGGGCGTCGAGAGCCGCCTGCATCTGACGAGCCGTGGCGGCGTCGAACGCCACCAGGATCGCGCGCTGCACCCGGGTCGGTGTCGTGGCGATGGTCTCGATCGCCGCGGCGATGGCGTCGTCCCTGGGCCATCCGTAGACCCCGGCGCTGATGAGCGGGAACGCGATGGTGCCGACACCGAGTTCGTCGGCGACCTCCAGCGAGCGGCGGTAGCAGGACGTCAGCAGCGACCGGTCGGTCTGTCCGGCGGCATGATTCGGTCCGACGGTGTGGATGACCCACCGGGCGGGCATGTTCCCGGCCGTCGTCCAACCGGCGTCGCCGGTGGCCAGTCCGTTCGGAAAGCGGGCGATGCAGTCCTGCAGCACCGCCGGGCCGCCTGCCCGGTGGATGGCGCCGTCGACGCCACCCCCGCCGCGCATCCGGGTGTTGGCCGCGTTGACGACGGCGTCCACCTCGAGTGTCGTGATGTCACCGGTGACCACGTCGATGTCCGTCATGACGGCGATTCTGCGTGCGTCAGTGCCGGGTGACCACCCCGTCGACGACGGTCACCGCGTCGCGGTCGCCGATCCGGAGGTGATCGACATCCTCCCGGGTCAGCCGAGCGCTCAGTGCGGCACAGCGCAACGCCTCGTCGTAGCTGCCGTCGACGTGCGGCACGACCGGTCGGTCGACGAGACCCAGTCCGGTGGTGATCGGCGACGGACCCGCGGCGGACGGGTCGTCGACCTCGGAGACGTACCGGAGGTCGGGGGAGAGGACCGCCGCGCCCGCGCTGTACCCGGCCCACGCCAACGTCCCCGCGCGGACTCGGTCGACGATGGCGGTGTCCGTGTCGGCGTCGGACAGGGCAGCGCGCAGTACGAAGGTGTTGCCCCCGCGGACCCACAGGGCGTCGAGCCCGTCGAGGAGACGAGCGGAATCGGGGTCCCGGACGTCGAGGTGGACGGGACGGAGACCCAGCCGCGCCATCTCGTCGGACTCGATCTCGACGGCGAGAGCGCGGTCGGCGGCGGGTCGGTCGTCGACGGCGTTCACGACGACACCGATGCGCGCACCCGCACCCACGACGCCCACCAGTGCATCTGGGTGATCGCCGAACCCCAACGACGACAGGAAGAGTCGCATCCGCTCAGCCCGGGAGGACCACGACGGGCACCGGACTCGATCGCACGATCTTCGCTGCGCGAGACCCCAGGAACACGCGTCGGATCTGGCCGCGCGGGGACGTCCCGATGACGAGCGGTTCCGTCGGAGCCAGCTCCGCCGCGGCCAGTGCGTCGCGCCACGAATCGCCGGTGACCACCCGCGTCTCGACGGTGGGAGGGATGGTGCCGTCGACACGGAGGGCGTCGAGGGCGGCGTGCGACTGCTCGGTCAGGGCGGCGAGGACGGCGTCCTCGGCGTGCAGGCCCACCTCCGGTGGGTACATGGTGCGTCCGCGCACGGCGAAGGTGATGACACGCAAAGTGATCCGGAGCGTCGAGGCGAGCGCGACCGCCGCACGGACCGCGGCCAGCGAGTCGGGCGTGCCGGCGTAGGCGCAGGTGATGCGCGGGAAAGCGGGTCCCCGTCCGGCATAGCCGCGGGGGCTGATCGCCATCGCCACCGACGACGAGTGGAGCAGACGGTCGCCGGTGGAGCCGAGCGACACCTCACCCTCGGGACCGTCGGCGGACCCCAGGACGAGGGTGTGGGCACCGGTGTCGGTGACGGCGCGCAGCAGACCGCCGGACACCGACTTGTGCTGCACGGCACGGTAGGTGACCTCCACCGGCGCGGGCAGTGCGGCCAGGGTGCCGGCGGCGTCGCGGGCCGCGCGGTCGGCGAGTTCTCGGGACCACTGCTCGAACTCGGCGTCGACCCGTGCCATCGACGGTGTCGTCCACGGGGTCGGGATCACGGTGGTCACGACGAGTGGGTGGGCGAGCCGAGACGCAAGCGACGCCGCGAGCGTGAGTGCGTCCGCCGCAGCACGATCCGGGTGGACGCCGACGACGACCGTCACGGCGCGGCCTTCTCGCCGCCCAGCAGGCTGTGGTGACGCCCCCAGAGGAGGTAGAAGCCGATCACGACGCCCACCCACAGGGCGAACCAGAGCCACGTGTACCAGTGCAGGCCCGACAGCACGTAGATGCACGCGGCGATCGACAGGACCGGGGTGACGGGGTAGGCGGGGACCGTGAACGCGCGCGGCAGGTCGGGTCGGGTGCGGCGCAACACGATCACGCCGAGCGACACGACGATGAACGCGGTGAGGGTGCCGATCGAGACCATGTCGGCGAGCTTGTCGAGGGGGACGAAGGCGGCGAGCAGACCCACGACGACCGCGACGACGAGCGTGTTGTTGACCGGCGTCTGCGTGCGGGGGTTCACCCGCGCGAACCAGCGCGGCAACATGCCGTCGCGGGCCATCGCGAACAGGATCCGCGTCTGTCCGTACATCGTCACCAGTGTGACCGAGAAGATCGAGATCACCGCTCCCGCAGCGAGGATGGTGGCGGGCCACAGGTTTCCGGTCACCTTCTGCAGGATGGTCGACAGCCCTGCCTCGGTCTGCGACGCGAAGTCCTGCCACGGCTGCGCCCCGATGGCCGAGACGGCGACGAGCACGTACGCGCTGATGACGACGAGGAGCGCCGCGATGAGCGCTCGTGGCATCGCGCGCTGCGGATCCTTCACCTCGTCGCCGGCGGTCGAGATCGCGTCGAGTCCGATGAACGAGAAGAAGATCGTGCCGGCGGCGACGCTGATGCCGTGCACACCGAACGGCAGGAAGTCCGAGAAGTTGCCGGAGTCGAACGCGGTGAAGGCGATCGCGACGAACATGCCCAGGACGGCGATCTTGATGATGACCATGATCGCGTTGGCCCGGGCGGACTCGCTCGCACCCCGGATGAGCAGCAGCGCGCACATCGCGACGAGCACCACCGCCGGCAGGTTCAGGACACCCGGGTTCGGGTCGAAGGGTCCGGCGACGATCGCGTCGGGTAGTCGGACGTGCAGGACGTTGGCGAGCAGTTCGTTGAGATACCCCGACCACCCGACGGAGACCGCGGCCGTCGACACCCCGTACTCCAGGAGCAGACAGGCGGCCACGCCCATCGCGACGAGTTCGCCGAGCGTCGCGTAGGCGTAGGAGTAGGTCGACCCCGACACCGGCACGGTCGACGCCATCTCCGCGTAGCAGAGTGCGGCCAGGCCCGCCGCGATGCCGGCGACGACGAACGAGAGGATCACCGCCGGGCCGGCGTCGGGTACGGCCTGCGCCATGACGAAGAAGATGCCGGTACCGATCGTCGATCCGACACCGAACATCGTCAGCTGGAACGTGCTGATGCTCCGGGTGAGCCGGGCACCGCCCTCACCGGACTCGACAGGTCCCGTGACGGGCTTGCGGCGCAGGACCTGGCTGCCGAGCGACGTCGTCATGGCTGGACTCTAGAGGTCCCAGCCCGGTTGTGGGCGGTGGTCTCCCGACGCGGTCAGGGCGCCGCGGTGGTGACGGCGGTCTGCTCGGTCGCCGTCGGCGACGTGGCCGTCGACTCCTGGGCCGTCGACTCCTGGGCCGTCGACTCCTGGGTGGTCGGCTGCGGGACCGACTCCGTCGTCGTCGCTGCCGGTGTCGCGTCGGCCGGGGTGGTCGCCGTCGTGGTCGGTGTCGTCGTGTCGGGTGTCGCCGTGTCGGGTGTGGTCGACTCCGCTGCGGTCGACGAGGTGGCCGGTGCCGTCGAAGTCGCGGGTGCGGTGGTGTCGGCCGGGCCGACCGACGTCGACCGGGTCGTCGACTCCGTCGCCGACGGGTCGGCGGCGCTCGAGGCGCCGGTGGTGCTCGTCGGTTCCGTGGTGCTCGCCGACGACACCAGCGCGGCGTTGCGTGCCGCCGCCGTCGAAGACGTCGGATGCGTCGCGATGAACTGCTGGATCACCGCGGCCACGGGCTTGGCGGTGCCGTCGTCGCGATAGATCCCGAAGGTGTTCTCGGGGTCGGTCGTGTCCGCCGTGTCGCGATCGTTCAGCGTGTAGAGGAACGCCGGCCCGGCGTAGGGCAACGTGCTCCACGTGTTCAGGAAATCGCCGACAAAGGTGGCCTGGTTCTGCTCCCCGACGGTGCCGGTCGGCAGGCCGTACTCCGACGCCCAGATCTCCTTGCTCGCATCACCGTTCGCGCCCATGAGGTCTCGGATGCGGGTGAGCTGGCTCAGCGGCGACTCGGTGCTGACGCTCGGACCCTGCGAGAACATCAGGGTGTTCTGATACGGGTGGAACGACAGGGCGTCGAACGACCCCGCTGCGCCGTCCGCGTACATCTGCTGGACGAAGTCGACCGGGTTCATGGTGTACGTGCCCCAGGTGAGGGTGGAGCCCAGGACACCACCGATCACCTCGGCGTTCGGGTCGCCTGCCTTGATGGCGGGGTAGGCCGCCTTCAGCAGCGCCGTGTAGCCCGCGGGGTCGGGTGCGGGGGAGTACGCGGCGTAGTAGTTGGGCTCGTTCCACACCTCGTAGGCGCCGACCTTCCCGGCATAGCGCGACGAGAGCGTGCGGAGGAAGTCCGCGAACGCGGTCGGGTCGGAGGGGGGGTTGTACACCGTCGAGTCGGCGCTGCGGGTCCACGTCGGCGAGGTGCTGACGACTGCGAGGACACCCATGCCGCGGGCGTCGGCAGCGTTCACCATCGCGTCGATGCTGCTCCAGTCGTAGGAGCCGTCGACGGGTTCGACGGCCGCCCACGGCACGGCGATGCGGATGTTCTGCACGCCGAGCGCCTGCATGCGGTCCAGTGATTCCTGAACGGCCGCAGGGTTGTTCGCATCCCAGTAGAGGTCGTTGTCCGAGATGCCCACCGTGTCCGGCGAATCGACGATCGCGGCGACGGGCGTCACCGCCATCTGACCGCTCGGTGGGGCGAGTGCGACGACACCCACGACGGCGGCGATGCTCGCCAATCCGGTGGCGGCAGTGGTGATCCGCGTGGTCAGGGGCCAGGTCGAGCGAGTTCGTGCCTGCTGCACGACGTTCTCCGTTCCACCCCCCGTGGATGGTCCCGGTGCTCGCGTCTGCTCCACGAGAGCGTTCAATTTTACACATTGTCTTCGCTGATGTGAATCTCAGCGCGAGATGCCCGATGTCAGCAGGCCGGCCGTCGTGCGGATCCAGGCGTCGTCGAGCGCAGCGTCCGGGTCGATCAACAGCGCCACGATCACCGGTCCGCCGATCACCTGCGAGACGGTCATCGGGTCGGCGTCGGCCGCGATCGACCCACGCCGTCGTGCGTTCGCGAGGTGTGTGTCCAGTACCGCGAACGTCGGCGCGAAACGGGCGAGGATCCGCGCCGCGAGCGTCGGGTCGCGGCGCAGGTCGGCCACGATCCCCGGCAGTGCTGCGCGCATCGCCGGCTCGCTGAACCGGTCGCGGGTCCACCGCAGCATCTGTTCGACGGCCGTCCGGGGGTCGTCGTCGAGCTCTGCCATCTCCTCGACGCCGCTCGGCAGTACGGCCTCGTGCACCAGCTCGATCTTCGACGGCCACCGCCGGTAGAGCGCGGTCTTCGTGGTGCACGCACGACGGGCGACGGCGTTCATGGTCACCGCGGCGTAGCCCTCGTCGACGAGCAGGTCGCGGGTGGCCTGCAGGACGGCGTCGTCGATCGTGGCGTCCCGTGGTCGACCCCGTGTGCCGTTCCGCCCCGCGGGCGACGGTGACTGTGTTGTCATAACGCTACCGACGGTAGCGGAATACGAGAGCAGGTGTGCATGTCCGAGACCCCGACACCACCCGACATCACGGCGCTGCAGCACTCGAGTCGCGATCTCGACGCGCTGCCGGCCGTGGTCGCCCGATGGCTCGCCGAGAACGATCCGGCGGGTCGGGCGGTCCCGACGGTCGTCCTCTCCGACGCGATCGAGAAGAACGGGCAGTCGTCGGAGACCGTCGCCATGACGGTGACCTGGCCGGGCGCGCCGGAGGGCGAGCGGCTGGTGATGCGGCTCGCGCCGACGGCGCAGGACGTACCCGTCTTCACCGACTACCGCCTCGACCATCAGCACGAGGCGATGCGTCTGGTGCGGGAACTCACCGACGTCCCGGTGCCGGTGGTGCGCGGCATCGAGCCGACCGGCGCGGTGCTCGGGGTGCCGTTCCTGGTGATGGAGCACATCGACGGCGTCATCCCGCCCGATGTCCTGCCGTACACGTTCGGCGACAACTGGTTCGCCGACGCCCCGGCGGAACGCCGCGCCGACGCCCAGCGCGCCACGGTGCGCACCATCGCCGCGCTGCACTCGATCCCGGACGCCGCAACGGTGTTCGCCTTCCTGGACCGGCAAAAACCGGGCGAGACCGCCCTCCACCGCCAGCTGGCGTGGCTCGACGAGTGGTACGGGTTCGCACGCGACGAGGTCGGCCCGTCGGCCCGTGCCGACCGTGCGATCGCCTGGTTGCACGCGAACATCCCCGCCGGACCGGCCGCCGCCGATCCGGTCCTCTGCTGGGGCGACGCGCGGATCGGCAACGTGATCTACCGCGACTTCACGCCGGTCGGGGTCCTGGACTGGGAGATGGCCGCGCTCGGACCCCGCGAGTTCGATCTCGCCTGGATCGTGTTCGCCCACCGTGTGTTCCAGTCGATCACCGAGTCGATGGGTCTGCCCGGACTGCCGGACACGCTGAGGGAGGAGGACGTCGTGGCCACCTACGAGGACGCCGCGGGTGTGCAGGTGGGCGACCTGCGCTGGTTCCACGTGTGGTGCGCGGTCGCGTGGTCGGCCATCCTCATGCGCGTGACCGCGCGTCGGATCCGGTTCGGCGAGTTGCCCGACGGGACCGATGTCGAGGAGAACCTGCTTCACAACCCCCTGATCGACGAGCTGCTGGGAGACGCGTCGTGATCGGCCCGCTCGACGAGTATCCCGTCCACCAGGCGCCGCTGCCGATCGCGCTGCCGGCGACCACCGATCGGAACTTCTACGACCGGTGCTACTTCAACGCCCACGACTCGTCCGGCGAGATCTTCGTCGTGATGGGGCTCGGCTACTACCCGGTGCTGGGGGTGACCGATGCGTTCGTCCTGGTGCATCGCGGGGACGAGCAGACGGCCGTGCACGTCTCGGACGGGTTCCGGCACGACCGCCTCCGTCAGGGCGTGGGTCCCTTCGCGCTCGACGTCGTCGAACCGCTGCGGTCGGTGCGGGTGCGTCTCGACCCGACCGAGGGCATCGCGCTCGACGCCACCTTCACGGGGTCGTTCGACGTCGTGGAGGAGCAGCGACACGTGCTGCGGGCAGGGAGCCGCACCACCCTGGACGCGCAGCGGTTCGCCCAGGTGGGCACCTGGACCGGCACACTCGAGATCGACGACGCCCGAATCGAGTTCGACCCGTCGACGTGGGTGGGTACCCGCGATCGCTCGTGGGGGATCCGGCCGATCGGCGAGCCGGAGCCGGCCGGGCGTCCGTCGGACCCGCCGTTCGAGGGGATGTGGTGGGTGTACCTGCCGGTGGCCTTCGACGACTTCGGCGTGGTCATGGTGATCCAGGAGGAGCCCGACGGAAGCCGGACCCTCGACGACGCCGTCCGCATCTGGGCCGACGGGCGACGAGAACAGTTGCGCAGCCCGGAGATCGCGATCACCTATCGCGACGGTGCGCGGATCCCCGAATCCGCGGTCGTCACGACGCGGTCGGGGTCGGCGGAGATCCGGGTGGACGTGACGTCGTTGCTCCCGACCGCGCTGCACATCGGAGGCGGCTACGGCGGTGACCCGGACTGGACGCACGGCCTCTGGTGCGGCGAGGGTTTCGTCGAGCGACGCACCTACGACCTCACCGATCCCGGTGTGGCCGGACGCATCCCGTTCGGCGTGTCCGACCACGTCCCGTCGGTCACCTGGACCGAGAACGGCACCACCCGTCGCGGAGTCGGCATGTTCGAACACGCATGCCTGGGCCGTCACGACCCGTCGGGGTTCTCCGGCTGGGTCTGATCGAACCCTCGGCGTCGCGCGGCGACGAACCGTTGCGAGGACCACCAGAGCAGTCCGGGGGCGAGGCGGTACAGGCGCCACGCCGCACGGGCGCGGGCCGGGACGACGAGCAGCGCCCGGTCACGGGCCATCGCGTCGAGCGCCTCCGCGGCGAGTCGGTCCGCGCTGTAGGCGTTCGCCACGCCCTGGCCGGTGAGGTAGTAGTCGCGGCCTCGGAACCCTCCCACCGACCCCGCGTCGAGCAGAGGCGTCTCGACCGCGGCCGGGCACAACGCCAACACCCGGACCCCGTGCGCGACGGCCTCGGATCGCAGCGCGAGAGACAGCCCGACCACCGCGTGCTTGGTCGCGACATAGCTCGTGATGAGACCCGCCGGGGTGAGTCCGCCCATCGACGCGGTGGACACGATGTGGCCCTCGCCCTGGCGGATCATCTGGCGGTAGGCGGCGTCGACGCCGTGCACCACACCCCGCAGGTTGACGTCGATGATCGCGTTCCAGCGGTCGATGCCGAGGAGTTCGGTGTCCCCTCCGAACGAGATCCCCGCGTTGTTCACCATGACGTCGATACGTCCGTGCGTCGCGGCGACGGTGTCGACCAGCTCGGCGACCGCGCCGGCGTCGGTGACGTCGAGGCGCGCGGCGGTGGCGCGGGCCCCACAGTCCCGCGCGGTCGCCGTCGCGGCGGTCTCGTCGACGTCGGTGCACCAGACCGCGGCACCCGCGCCGGCGAACGCGCGTGCCAGCGCGGCCCCGATCCCAGACCCGGCGCCGGTCACGATCACCGAACACTCCGGCAGCGGACGGACATGGCGGGCGCGGCGCATCCGACCACCCTGTCACCGTCGGCGCAGAATTGACACATGTTCTAGTTTTTGAGGATCATGAATCGATGACCAGCGACGATCTCGATCCGTCCACTCCGGTCCTGGTAGGGGTGGGGGAGGCGTCGGAGCGCATCGACGACCCGGGCTACGCCGCGCGCTCGGAGGCGCAGATGGCGGCCGATGCACTGCGGTCCGCGTTCGAGGACTCCGGCGCCGACGTCGCCCACCTCGCCGCCGCGGTCGACACCGCCGCCATGACGCGCTCGTTCGAGGCCATGGGGTTCGGCACGCCGCTGGGTGCGCCGACGAACTATCCGTGGGCGGTGCTCCGTCGTGTCGGAGCCGAGCCGTCGCACGTGGTGTACGACGCGCTCGGCGGGCAGACGCCGCAGAGCCTGATCACCGAGATGTGCGGTCGCATCGCGTCCGGGGTCAGCGAGGTCGCTGTCGTGTTCGGTGCCGACGTCACGTCGACGACCCGTCACTTCAGCCGCGGCGACAGTGCCTCCGGTGACGTCCCCGACTTCTCCGAGACGGTCGACGCCGGTCCCGTCGACGACCGGGGGCGCGGCACGCATCTGGTCAACACCCGGGAGAACGTGCTCCACGGCCTCACCAACGCGCCGGCGCAGTACGGGATGCTCGAGAACGCCCGCCGCCACCGCCTGGGGGTGGACCGGACGGCGTACCTGCGTCAGATGGCCGAGCTCTTCGCGCCGATGAGCGTTGTTGCCGAACACAATCCGCACAGTGCCGCCCCGACGGCCCGCACGGTCGAGGAGATCGCGACCCGGACCGATCGCAACCGCCCGGTGGCCGAGCCCTACCTCCGTTTCCTCGTCGCGCGGGACCAGATCAACCAGGGCGCCGCCTGCGTCCTGACCTCGGTGGGTGCCGCCCGCCGGCTCGGCATCGACCCGTCGCGGTGGGTGTTCCTGCACGGCCACGCCGACCTGCGCGAGCGGCCCCTCCTCGAACGCCCCGACCTGTCCCGCAGTCCCGCCACCGTGGGCGCGGTCCGACATGCGCTCGACGTCGCCGGGGTGACGATGGACGACATCGCGGTGATGGACCTCTACAGCTGCTTCCCGGTCGCGGTGTGGACGGTGGCGGACGCGTTCGACCTCGCCGCCGACGACCCGCGTGGCCTCACCGTCACCGGCGGACTGCCGTATTTCGGTGGTGCGGGAAGCAATTACGCCATGCACGCCGTCGCCGGTGTGGTCCGCCGCGTCCGCGACGAACCGGGCGCGCGCGGTCTCGTCGGCGCGAACGGGGGACAGCTCAGCAAGTACTCCGTCGGCGTGTACTCGACGACACCGGCCCCGTGGGTGCCCGACGACAGCCCCGACATCCAGGACGCCCTCGACGCCGCCCCCGGGTCGTCGTCGGTGCGGTACGCCCACGGCCCGGCGACCATCGAGGCGTGGACCGTCCACCACGCGACCGGCGCCGGGATCTGCGTCTGCCGCGACCTGCAGGGGCGTCGCTTCATCGCCCACGTCTGCGACGGCGACACCGCGCTGATGGGCCGACTGCTCGGCGACGACGGCATCGACGACCCGATCGGCACCACGGTGTTCGCCCGTCACGTCCACCCGACGAACCGGATCGCGGTGTCCCGCGCCGTGATGGACCGCCTCCACCCCGAGCGGGTGCCGTCACTGACGCGGTCCTTCGACCACGTGCGCGTCCGGCGGTCGGGACACGTCTGCGAGATCGGACTCCGGGGTCCCGTGCTCCCCGCGGCCGCGCACGCCGAACTCGACGAGGTCGTCACGGCGTTCCTCGCCGACCGCGACCTGTGGGTGGCGATCCTGCACGGTGACGGCCCCGACTTCTGCCGCGGACTCGACCGGTCCGAGATCGGGTGGGGCAACACCGCCGTCACCCCGCCGAACGGCGTCGCCGGTCTCACCGCCCGCACCGATCTCGACAAGCCGGTCATCGCTGCGGTCGCCGGCGCCGCACATGACGCCGGCCTCGAGGTGGTACTCGCGTGCCACCTCGCCGTCGCCTCCCGTGACGCGACGTTCGCGCTGGACCAGGTCTCCACCGGTCTCGTCGCCCAGGACGGGGGACTCGTCCGACTGCCGCCGGTGGTCGGGGAGAGGGTCGCCGCCGAGATGACGCTGGCCTCCCGGGTGCTCGACGCCGACGAGGCGCTCCGCCTCGGTCTGGTCAACCGGGTCGTCGAGCCCGGCGACCACCTGGCGGCCGCCCGGGAGGTGGCGGAATCGGTCGTCGCGAACGCGCCGTTCGCGGTACGGCAGTCGCTGCGGCTGCCGGCGGAGGTCGCCGGTGACGCCGATCCGGCGGTCGCCGTGCGACGGGCGACGAACGCCGTCGACGCGATGACGTTCTCGCAGGACCTGCTCGTCGGGACCGCCGCGGTGTCCGACGGCGAGAAACCGGTCTGGACGAACACGTAACGAAACCCCGGGCACCGGCGACTCACGGGGGAGTCGTCGAAGGGAACACCCATGCCGTCTGCCGTCCCGGGATCACCGCAGTGGACCGTGCTCGAGTCACCGACCGGTCCGCGCACCCGGGTCCTGCGGGCGCTCGCCGTCGCGGCGGTCCTCGCCCTCGGCGTCTTCGTCGGTACGGCCTACTTCTCGAACCAGAACAGCGCCCAGGCGCTCGTCGGCCACCCCGAGGTGCTGCGACCGGGCTGCACCTGGGACAAGTCGGGCAACTTCGTGCAGAACTGCTGGGTCTGGTCGCCGTCGCAGAACAAGAACGTGATGGTGCAGATCCGCGCGTCGAACGACAGCACCCGCGGTGTCTATCTGCTCGACGGCATGCGCGCCAGCGACGCGCGGTCGGCGTGGACCACCGACGTGCAGGCCTCGAAGATCTACGACGGGTCGACCAACACGACGCTGGTCATGCCCGTCGGCGGCGCGTCCTCGTTCTACACCGACTGGAACGGCGGGGCCGGAGCGAACAACGTGCCCATCAAGCAGGAGACCTTCCTGACCTCCGAGTTGCCGGCCTACCTGCAGCAGCAGTTCGGGGTGGCGCCGAACAACAACGCCATCGTCGGCCTGTCCATGTCGGCGGGACCGGCGGTCACGCTCGCCGCGAAGCACCCCGAGCAGTTCAAGGTCGTGCAGGCGATGTCGGGGTACTACCAGATCGACAACCCGCTCGGCGCCCTCGGCGTGTTCGCGACGCAGACGATGGTGTCGAACTACACCAACGGCATCGTGAACATGTGGGGCCCGCCCGGCAGCGCCCAGTGGGCCGCGAACGACCCGTCGAAGAACCTTGCGAAGCTGAAGGAGAACGGGCAGGTCCTCGTCGTCTCGTCGGGCAACGCCTTCCTCAGCCCGCAGGAGATGGCCTCGATGGCGCCGCAGGACCGCATCTCGGCGATCCTGCTGGAGGCGCTGTCGGCGGTGTCGACCGTCCTGTTCCAACTCCAGGCCGCCCAACAGGGCGTGTCGGTGGTGTCGCTGCCGAACTACGGCGGGCACGACTGGGCGAACTGGCAGCGCGGTCTCACGTCCGGACGTGACACGGTGATGAACGCGCTGCGCTCGTCGCCGCCGGTCACCCAGAAGACCACCGTGCTCCCGGCGGCCCAGATCGGCGCGCCGTCGTCGAGCGCGTCGTCGTCGAGCGCGACCTCGTCGTCGGCACCGGTCTCGACGTCGTCGACGGCCGACTCCACGGCGCCGACCACCACGACGACGGTCCCCGGGTCCGTCGCGGTCTCCGCTCCGGCCTCGGCGTCGGAGTCGGCGGCCTCGGAGTCGTCGGCACCCGCCTCCGGGGACGCCTCGCAGAGCGCCGACCCGTCGGACTCCTCGGTGGTCACCACCACCACGACTCCCGCCCCCTAGGAGAACAGCCTCACCGCGGTCGTCGGGATCAGTCGCGGCGACGGGCGCGCAGCACGACGTCGCGGGTGTGGTGTCCGCCGCCGCCCTCGCCCGAGTGTCGGCGTGCGCGTGTCTCGTGGGTGACGACCTCCCACCGCGCAGCGTCCAGGGAGGCCGCGATGTCGTCGGGTGTGTGGATGTCGTCGACGGGGTAGGTCTCGTGGCCGACCACCAGGAGCGTGCCGCCCGGTGCCAGGGTGTCCAGAACCTGGTGCAGGGCGTCGGAGCCCTGTGGCCGTCGGATCGGGAAGTACATCATCGACACGAGGTTGAACGGACCCGCCGGCACGCCGTCGGCGACGATGTCGGCGCGCTGCCACGCGATCTCGCGGTCAACGCCGAACTCGCGGGCGCGGTCGATCGCGACCTGTGAGATGTCGACGGCGACCACCGACCAGCCGTGATCGGCGAGCCACCGCGCGTCGTCGCCCTCGCCGCAGCCGAGGTCGAGGGCGCGTCCGGGCAGCGCAGTCGACATCTCGTCGACGAGCGTCGCGTTGGGGTCGCCGCTCCAGATGCGGGATCCGTCGGCGTACTTCTCGTCCCACCAGCTCTGGTCCCATGGCGACTGTTCCGTCACGTGCGTCTCCTGTGAATAGTCCGTAACACCTGTACCGCGCGGCGCGTGAGCCCCTAGTGTCACTTTCATGTCCGTTCGTCCCTGTCAACGACCTGCGCGGCGTGTCGCGCTGATCATCGTCGCGCTCGCCGCCGCGCTCGGTCTGTCCTGCGGCACCGCGCAGGCGGACACCGGCCCGGACGTGTCGTCGTGGCAGCACCCGAACTATGCGCTGGTCGACTGGTTCGCGGTCAAGCGGTCGGGCCAGGACTTCGCGATGGTCAAGGCCACCGAGGGCCTGTCGTACGTGAACCCGTGGTTCGTCCCCGACTCGATCGGCATGCGGCTGGCCGGCCTCGCGCGCGGCACCTACCACTACGCGGACCCGTCGCTTCCCGCTGCGCCGCAGGCGGCGTTCTTCGCGGCGGTCACCCTCGGACAGAACGGATGGGGTGACCTGCCGCCGGTGCTCGACCTCGAACGCACCGGTGGGTTGGCGCCGGGCGCGCTCATCGCGTGGACGCAGCAGTACCTCGACACGGTGTCGGCGCTGACCGGCCGGACGCCGATCATCTACACCTATCCGACGTTCTGGCGGACGGCGATGGCGAACACGTCGCAGTTCACCCGCTATCCGCTGTGGATCGCCGACTACAACGGTCGGTCGGCCCCGGGCCCACTGCCCGGGGGATGGCGGAGCTGGACCTTCTGGCAGTACACCGACTCGGCCGTCATCCCGGGCGTGCCCGTGCGCGTCGACAAGAACGTCTACAGCGGGGCGCAGGGACCGCTCGGCCCGTTCGCGCGGATGTGACGTAGGTTTCGTCCCATGCGCGTCTTCACATCGGCATCGGACATCCTCGCGGCCGCCGGCGAGGAACTCGGGTCCAGCGAATGGCTCACCGTCACCCAGGAGCGGGTGAACCAGTTCGCCGAGGCCACCGGTGACCACCAGTGGATCCACGTCGACGTCGAGCGCGCGACGAAAGAGAGCCCCTTCGGCGGCCCGATCGCGCACGGCTACCTGACGCTGTCGCTCGTCCCGATGCTCGCGTGGCAGGTCTACTCGGTCGAGAACGCGAAGCTCGCCGTGAACTACGGCTCGAACAAGGTCCGCTTCCCGTCCCCGGTCCCGGTCGGGTCGGACGTCCAGCTGACCGCGACGCTCGCGTCGGCGACGGAGATCGGCGACGGCTGGGTGGAGATGGTGGTGACGCAGACGGTCACCGTCCGTGACGCCGCGAAGCCGTCGTTGGTCGCCGAGACGGTCACGCGCGTCGCGTTCTGACCCGGACGCGGGCCTGCGTGCGCCTCAGCGACGTAGGAGGAAGCGCTGCACCTTCCCGCTCGGGGTCTTCGGGAGGGCATCGACGAAATGGACGGTGCGCGGGTAGGCGTGCGCGGCGAACCCCGTCTTGACCAGCTGCTGCAGCTCGCGTTCGAGTTCCGGGGTGCCGGTGACACCGGAGGTCAGGACGACGAAGGCCTCGAGGACCTCGCCGCGGAGTTCGTCGGCGCGGCCGACCACCGCGACGTCCATCACGGCGGGGTGGGTCACCAGCACGCTCTCCACCTCCACCGGCCCGATCCGGTATCCGGCCATGATGATGACGTCGTCGTCGCGCGCGGTGAAGTGGAAGCGACCGTCCTCGTCCATCCGGCCGGTGTCACCGGTCAGGTACCAGGCCCCGTCGTCGGTGAACCGTGCGGCGGTCTTGTCGGGTGCGTCGAGGTACCCGGTGAAGAACATCAGCGGACTGTGCCGGACGTCGATCGCGATCTGCCCGTCGACGACCGACGTCGAGAACCCGGGCATCGCGAAACCCATCGACCCCGGCATGACCGGGCGGCGCAGGTCGTCGTGCCAGTGGTTGTTGATGAACATCCCGTGCTCGGTCTGCCCGTAGGTGTCGCGGACCTCGACACCGAGCGCGTCGCGTGACCACACCACGACATCGGGCGTCAGCGGTTCCCCAGCCGAGGACGCACGTCGCAGGGAGAACCCAGTGATCGACGGGTCCTTGCTCAGTGCGCGGTACACCGTCGGTGCGCTCGCGAAGTTCGTCACGCCGAACTCGGTGAACACGCGTGCGGTCATCGTCGGGGAGAACCCACCACGCAACAGCAGGTTGGGCCGTCCCGTCGCCATCGGTCCGACGATCCCGTAGTAGAGGCCGTAGGCCCATCCGGGGTCCGCGGCGTTCCAGAACACGTCGTCGTCCACGACGTCGAGTCCGTAGGTCATGTAGCAGGAGAAGGCGGCCAGAGCGCGCACGGGGACCGGCACACCTTTTGGTGCGCCCGTCGTCCCGCTGGTGAACAGCAGGATCAGCATCCCGTCGCCCCCGACCGCGACGGAACTCGGCACGGGGTCCGATTCCTCGACCAGGCGGTCGAACTCCGGACCCGCGACGATCGTCTCGACGTCGAGTCCCTCGAGCTTGTCGACCTGACCCGGTTCGGTGATGACCAGACGCGCGCCGGCGGCGGTCAACCGGAGCTCGATCGCGGGCGGTGCGAACGCGGTGAACAGCGGGACGTAGACCGCGCCCAGCCGGGCCAGGGCGACGAGGGACACGACCAGTTCGGCCCGTTTGCCCATCAACACGCCGACCCGGTGGCCCGGTCCGACGCCGCGCGCGGCCAGGGCAGTGGCCAGGCGTCGCGACCGGTCGGCGATCTCGCCGTAGGTCAGCGGATGCGCGATCAGCCGATCGTCCTCGACGTCGACGATCGTGAACGCGGTGGCGTCGGGGTCGTGACGGTCGACGAGCATCTCGGCGGCGTCGACCTCCGGGCCCGAGTACTCCTCGATCCACCGGTGGACTGAGCGGGCGACGGCGTCGGGATCCATGGACATCCTCCGGAGCAGCGGTCCGACGGTCGGTTCCCCGCCGGGCCGGTCCCGATGTCACGCCCCCGCGGGACGAGACGGCGGTGCATCGTGGGCCCGGCACCGCGAACAGTACTGCAGGATCGCTGTCAGTACTGCCGAACCGTGCGATGAGTCCACAGCGGCATCGCATGGCGACCGCTGTCGGATGGAAGAGCGGCGGATCGGCACCCGGTCACCCCACCGGGGTGGGGCGGTGGGATCAGACGGACGTGGTGGCGAGGAGCCAGAGCACCGACGGCGCGTCGTCGGGCAGCGTGCACGGCGCGCCCTTGGCAGCACTCTGCAGTGCGAGACCGTCGGCGTAGACCAGGACACGGTCGACGCGGGTGGCGATCTCGTCGGCGGGGACGCCGGCTGCGGTGAACGCGTGGGTGAGCAGGCGACGGTAGGCGTCGAGCACGCGAGCGGCGATCGCCGCGACGTCGGGGTTGCGGGCGGCCTCGGTGTAGGTCTCGAGCTGTGCCAGCATGCGCGTCGTCGCGCAGTACGTCGCGTCGAGGTCACCGGTGACGGCACGCATGATCTCGCGACCCGACCGACCCTCGTAGTCGGCGGAGGCGATGGCCTTGTCGCACTGGTCGGTCACGGAGTCGGCGAATCGGCTCAGGGCTGCGATGAGCAGGGCGTCGCGGTCGGCGAAGTGATACGTCGTCGACCCGAGCGACAGTCCTGCCGCGCCCGCGACCTCGCGCAGCGTGATGGCGTGCAGGCCGCGATCACCGATCAGGCGCAGCGTCGCGTCCAGGAGGACGTCGCGTCCCGTCCCCCGCGCCACCGTCGCCCGGCGTGTGTTCTCCACGGTTCTCCCACCCTTCCCGCGTCCGTGAGGGTCCCGCGGTCGTGATTGACAATAGCTACCGTACGTAAACCAGACGCGATCGGTGGCCAGAAATTTTCATCTGCACGCATTGTGCCTCACAGATGACCGGACCCGGCGCCGCCGCGCGGTGCCGGGTCCGGGTCTGCTGGTCACTGTCCGACGTCACCGTCGGACCGGTGTGTCAGCTGTAGAGGTTGCCGCCGCACACCGGCCATGCGCCGATGCCCTGCGAGGCGAGGACGTTCTCGGCCACGCGGATCTGCTCCTCGCGGCTCGCGGCGGCCGGGGTGCCGGTACCGCCGTTGGCCTCCCAGGTGCTCTGGGTGAACTGCAGGCCGCCGGAGTAGCCGTTGCCGGTGTCGATGGCCCAGTTGCCGCCGCTCTCGCACTGTGCGACGGCGTCCCAGTTGTGGCCGCCCTCGGCGTGTGCGGTGCCGGCCAGGACGCCCAGCGGCGCGGCGGCGAGGACGCCGGTCATGCCGGCACGCAGGGCGAGCTTCTTCAGTGTGGTGCTCATGTGAGTACCTCCATGCCGTCCGCGGCGCCGGTGTCGGCGCCGCCGGAGCGGCTTGTTCGTCTCTCCCGTCCGTCGTGTTCCGGACGGTCGTCGCGTGACCGCGTCCCGGTGGTGCCGGGGGGTCGTTCGCGAGCCGGGAGCGACGGTACGAACAGACCCCCGGGCTGGTCACATCGGACGCGGGGGCGGTAACGGCACGATCACGAACAGATCACGAACGCCGAGATCGGTGTTCGTGCAGCGCAGTACGGCGTGTCGAGGTCACGAGCGTCGCGAACGACAGGCTGTTCACGGTGATGTAACACACGTGGTTTCTGTGGCCCGGGACACGCGTGCGGATCAGCTCGGGGGAGGGCGCAGACCGTCGAGGACCACGCGGATCATCCCTTCCGCGACCGCGGGATCGTCGTCGTGGAGGGCCGTCATGGACAACCCGCCGATGAGGCGGGAGACCGTCTCGGTGTCGACGTCGTCCCGGACGTGACCGGCCGCGCGACCGGCGTCGAGGATGCGTCCGATCATCTCCCGGGTCGCCGCCCGCACGTCGGCGAAGACGGGTGCGTCGGCGCCGAGCTGGGCGAGGATGACCTCTTTCATCCCGCGCTTGGCGGCCGCGGTCCGCAGGTACTCGGCGAACAGGGCGGCCAGGGCCTCGTCGGGCGGCAGTTCGCCGGCGAACCGGTGTCCGGCCTCGATGATCTCCTCGCTCTGCGTGCGGTACGCCGCCTCGACGAGGGCCTCACGGCTGGGGAAGTTCCGGTAGAGGGTGCCGATGCCGACGCCGGCCGACTCGGCGACGCGGTCGAGTGCGACCTCGAGGCCGTCCGAGGCGAACAGGTCGCGGGCCGCGGCGACGATCCGCGCGCGGTTGCGTACGGCGTCGGCCCTGGGTGCGCGCGTGGTCCGCGTCTCGGTCCGGGATGTGGCCACGATGCCTCGCCTCCCGCGGTTGCAAAGCGGAGGAAGCCTCCGTATCGTATCCGGAGGAAGCTTCCGTTTCTCGGTCCGAGTCTACCCGTCCATCTCTGGGAGACCACACATGTCGTTTCGTCCCTCCTCGTCCCTCGTGCTCGCCGCGGTACTGGGGTGTCAGCTGATGGTGGTGGTCGACGCCACCATCGTCAACGTCGCACTCCCGGACATCCAACGCGCACTGGGGTTCTCGTCCGCATCACTGTCCTGGGTGCTCAACGCGTACACGCTCGTCTTCGGCGGCCTGCTGCTGCTGGGCGCCCGTCTGGGCGACATCCTCGGTCGGCGTCGGACGTTCCTCACCGGTGTCGCACTGTTCGCGATCGCCTCGGCGACCGGCGGCGTCGCGACCGACGCCGCGGTCCTGCTCGCCGCGCGAGCGGTGCAGGGCGTCGGCGCGGCCGTCGCCGCACCCGCGGCGCTGGCGTTGTTGATGACCCGCTTCCCGCAGCCGGCCGACCGCGCCCGCGCGCTGGGCCTGTTCACCGCCGTCTCGCTGGGCGGGTTCTCGATCGGCCTCGTCACGGGCGGGATGCTGGTTCAATGGCTCGACTGGCGGTGGGTCATGTTCGTCAACGTGCCCATCGGTGTGCTGGTCCTGGTCGCCGGTGCGATCGCGCTCCCTGCCACCGCACGCGAACGACGCCCGTTCGACCTCGCCGGCGCCGTCCTGTCCACCGGAGGGGTGGGTGCGCTGGTGTTCGGCCTCGTCCGTGCCGCCGAGGCCGGGTGGTCGGCGCCGTCGACCCTCGTCCCGCTGATCGTCGGCGTGGCGGCGCTCGCCGCCTTCGTCGCCGCGGAGAGTCGTGCCGCGGAGCCGATCACCCCACTGCGCATCTTCGCCGATCGCGGGCGGTCGTCGGCGTACGCCGGTCGTCTGCTGATGGTCGCCGGGTTCATGGGCCTGATGTTCTTCCTGACCCAGTTCATGCAGGACGTGCTCGGCTTCGGGCCGCTGACCACCGGGCTGGCCTACCTGCCGATGACGATGGGAACGCTCGCCGCGACGCAGTTCTCGGCCCGGTGGGCGTCCACGCGGATCGGCCCCCGGCCGCTGCTCCTGGTCGGCTTCGCCATGGCGGCCGCGGGCACGGGATGGCTCACCACCATCGGGCCCGGCAGCGTCTACACCGACTTCGTCGGCGCCATGGTGCTCGTCGGGGTCGGCGGCGGACTGGCCTTCTTCTCCCTCACGACCGCCGCGCTGCGCGGCGTCGACCCGGCGGATGCCGGTGCGGCGTCGGGGATGGTGAACGCCGTGCAGCAGCTCGGAGGGGCGCTGGGTGTCGCGGTGCTCGTGTCGGTGTTCGGCGCGGCGACGCACGCCGCGGGCGGTGACGCGGCCGCCGTGTTCACCAGCGGGGTGCAGGCCACGTTCTGGGTGTCCACCGGGCTCCTGCTCGGCGGGATGGTGCTGATGGCGCTCACGCAGCCATGGCGGACCGACCGGCCGGTCGATGCGGAACCGTCGGCCGCCGAGGCCGAACTCGCCGCGGCCTGACCACGACGACGAACGGCCCGGACCCCGTGAGGGATCCGGGCCGTTCGTCTGTGCTCAGGCGAGCGTCACTTCAGTTCGGCGCTCGTCTTGTTCAGCACGCGACGGGCGATCACCAGGTTCTGGATCTGCTGGGTGCCCTCGAAGATGTCGAGGATCTTCGAGTCGCGGGCCCACTTCTCGAGCAGCAGGTGCTCGGAGTAGCCCAAGGTGCCGGCCAGTTCGACGGCGCGCGTGGTCACGTCGACGACGGTGCGTCCGGCCTTGGCCTTCGACATGGACGCCTCCTTGGAGTTCGGCTCCTTGTTGTCGGCCATCCACGCCGCCCGCAGCATCAGCAGGTAGGCACCCTCGAAGTCCGACTCCAGGCGGATGAACTCCGCGGCTGCGGCGTGCTGGGCGTGCGCGGGCTTGTCGTAGTCGATCTCGACGCCGGCCTCCTCCAGCAGACGACGGATCTCCTCGAGCGCCGCGCGGGTCACGCCGACGGCCATCGCCGCCACCATCGGACGGGTGTTGTCGAACGTCTGCATGACGCCGCCGAAGCCCTTCTTGGTGTCCACCTCGGGCGAGCCGAGGAGGTTCTCCTTGGGGATGCGGCAGTTCTCGAAGCGGATCTGGGCGGTGTCGGAGACCTTGATGCCCAGCTTGTGCTCGAGGCGCTCGATGGTGACGCCCGGGTGGTCACGCGGCACCACGAAGCTCTTGATGGCCGCGCGCCCGGCGCTCTTGTCCACGGTCGCCCACACCACGATGTGGGTGGCCCGCGAGCCGGCGGTCACGTAGATCTTCTCGCCGTTGATGACGTACTCGTCGCCGTCGAGCACGGCGGTGGTCGACACCGCGGCGGAGTCGGAGCCGAAGCCCGGCTCGGTGATGGCCATGGCGGCCCACACCTTGCCGAAGCTCTTCAGCTGCTCGTCGGTGGCGACGGCCGAGATCGCGGCATTGCCCAGCCCCTGGTACGGCATGCTGAGCACGAGACCCACGTCGCCCCAGGACGTCTCGAGGACGTTGAGGCAGGCCTGCATGTTGCCGCCGTTGGCGACCGCGCCCGCCGGCAGTTCCTTCTGTGGCTGCTTGCGACCACCGTCGGCGCCGGCGCCGGCCGCACCGGCCTCGGACAGACCGTCGTAGAGGCTGGCGAGGGTGTCCAGCTCGACGGGGTAGTCGTGCTCACGCAGGTCGTACTTGCGCGAGACCGGGCGGAAGATGTTCGCCGCGGCCTGGTGGGCCTGATCGACGGTGACCAGGAGCTTCTTCGGGAGCTCGAGATTGATGGCCATGATGTCTCTCTTTTCGAGGGAGAAGGGGAGTGGGGATCAGGTTCTAGAGGACGACGATGCCCTCGCCGATGCTGGCGGCACGCAGGTCGCGGTACCAGCGCTCGACGGGGTGCTCCTTGGTGAAGCCGTGGCCTCCCAGGAGCTGGACGCCGTCCGACCCGATCTGCATGCCCTTGTCGGACACCAGCTTCCGGGCCAGGGCGGCCTCGCGGGCGAAGGACAGGCCCTGCTCGGCGCGGGAGGTGCCGCGCTGGGTGACCAGGCGGAGCGCGTCGAGCTCGGTGGCCATGACGGCCACGGGGAACGCCACGCCCTGGCGGTTCGAGACAGGCTCGCCGAACGCCTCGCGGGTGTTGACGTAGGGCACGACGTAGTCGAGAACGGCCTGCGAGGTGCCGACCGCGAGCGAGGCCCAGCCGAGGCGGGAGAGCCGCACGACGTCGCGGTAGGCGGCGAACGCGGCGTCGCCCTCCTCCTCGCCGAGCAGGCCCGACTTCGGGACGCGCACGCCGTTGAGGAGCAGGCGACCCATCCCGGCGGCGCGGACGCCCATGCCGGGGTCGGCCTCGACGATCAGACCCTCGGTGTCGGACTCGACGATGAACAGCGCCGGACGGCCGTCGAGCAGTGCGCCGACGATGAACAGCTCGGCCGAGCCCGCGGCCGGGACGAACGACTTCAGGCCGTCGAGCTTGTAGCCGCTCGGCGTGCGGGTGGCGCGGGTCGTGATGGAGAACGCGTCGAACAGCGGTCGCGGCTCGGCGATGACGACCGAGGCCTGCGGCACCTCCTCGCCGGCGAAGTCGGGCAGATACGTCTTCTGCTGGCCGTCGCTGCCGAACTGGGTCAGCGTCGCGGCGACACCGCTCGGGGCGAGCAGCGGGAGCGCAAGCCCCATGTCTCCGTAGGCGAGTGCCTCGGCGACGAGTCCGTTGGTGACCACGCCGCGCTCGGAGGCGGCGCCGTCGAACTCCTCCGGGACGTTGATGGTGGTGATGCCGAGCTCGGCGAAGCGCGTCAGCAGCTCCTCGGGCGCGGCGGCCGCCTCGTCGGCGTCGTGCGCGGCCGGACGCAGGATCTCCTCCGCGAACTCCTTGGCGGTGCTCGCGATCATCTCCTGCTCGTCGTCCGGGCGGAGGTTGAAGTAGTCCTTGCCCGGCGTGCTCAGCCGCTTCGGCTGGCCCCCGCCCTGGACGGACTTGAAGGCGCGGCTCGCGGCGCCGAGCGTCTGGAAGCCGGACTTGGTGCCCTGGAAGGCGACGCGGTTGATCGGCTCACGCAATCCGAAACGCTCGGCGATGTCGGAGCCCGTGATGGTGCTCAGCACGCGCATGGCGACGCCGATCGCGTTCTGCTTGGGAACTGCCTTGCCCACGGCGGACGTGTCGCGGGGCTCGGTGTGAGTGGACATGTGACACCTAACGGTTCGGTGATTCGTCGGACATGGAGTTGTCGGCTGCACGCCGATCGCCGATCTTACTCAGCGGTAAGTTCGATCTTACCGAGTGGTAAGGAAGATGTCACCCCCGAGATGGACGGTGTGTTCAACACCCGCGACGCACGCTCGCGACCTGCGCCGATCGCCTAATCTGCCCGATATGACCTACCCCCCGATGGGTACGCCGGGACCGCCGCCGGGTCCCGCGAACGACACCTTCTACGCGGCGGTGATGGGGCAGGAATGGGGGCCGCTGGCCTACCCGGACCTGCAGAACATGGTCCGCACCGGACAGATCAAGGCCGAGACGCAGGTGCGCACCGCGACGAGCACCTGGTTCCCGGTCACCCAGGTGCCGGGCCTGTTCTCCGAGAAGGACTGGCTGACCACGGTGATCATCTCGTTCTTCGTGGGACATTTCGGCATCGACAGGTTCTGGCTCGGCTACACCGGGCTCGGCATCCTCAAGCTGCTCACCTGCGGCGGGATCGGGATCTGGACCCTCGTCGACTTCATCCTCATCCTGCTCCGCAAGGTGCCCGACTCCACCGGACAGCCGCTGCGGTGACCGCTGCGCCCCCTCACCCGCCGCCGACCGCCCCCCACCGGCGCCGGCTGTCGCCGCTGACGATCGGGACCGTCGTCGGCGGTGGGGCCGTGGTGGCGGCGTTCGCCATCCCGACGTCGGTGGTGGGTGAGGGACCGGTGCTGTGTCCCTTCCGCCTCGCCACGGGGCTGCCGTGCCCGGGCTGCGGGCTGACGCGCAGCTGGGTCGCCGCGGCGCACGGCGACCTGTCGACGGCGTTCGCGGACAACGTCTTCGGGCCCGTGAGTCTGGTCGCGGTGGCGCTGGCCGTCGTCGCGGCCGGAATGTTGCGCGTCGTCGCCCCAGCACGGTTGACGGTGCTCGTCCGGGTCGCTCGTAGCCGGGTGGTCTACGCGGTCGCGGCGGTGTGGGTGGTCTACGGGGTGGCCAGGGCGGTCGACGCCGCCGTCGGCACGGGTGTGTTCCCCGCCGTCACCTGACGGTCAGGAGATCTCCAGCGCGTTCTCCTTGTCGAGCGCGCGCCAGTCGGTGTCGGAACCCTTGAGTCCCTCGAGCATCGACATGTAGGCGCCGCGGCCGCCGTCGGAGAGGACGGCCTCGTGGATGGGGAAGGCCACGCGCGGCTCGACGGCCCGCAGGAAGTCGGCGCCCTCGCTCAGCTTCATCCACGGAGCGGCCGTCGGGATGGCGAGCACGTCGACGTCCTCCTCGGGGACGAACAAGGCGTCGCCGGGATGCATGAGCTTGCCCGGGGTGGTGTCGTCGCCGAGCAGGTAGGCGACGTTGTCGATCTGCGGGAAGTCGGGATGGATCACGGCGTGCTTGCCGCCGCGGATGCGCGCTGTCACCGACTTGATCGAGAACTCGTCACCGGGATGGGCGGCCGTCCACGTCCCCGCGACCGAGTCCCCGTTGAGCTGCTCGGTGGTCTCCGGGTCGGCGTAGAGGACCGCGTCCGGGTTGTTCGCGACGAGGTCAGGCAGACGGTCGACGTCGACGTGGTCGAAGTGCTGATGCGTGATCAGGATGGCGTCGAGTCCGGTGATCCCGGCAAACCCGTCGGAGAACACGCCGGGGTCGAACAGGACTGTGGTGCCGTCGATCTCGACGAGGATGCAGGAGTGGCCGAAGTGTGTGACACGCATGCGTCAACCCTAGTCCCGCGGCCGCGTCGGGCCGGTGGATCGGCGTTTCCGCATCTCGCGCGCGGATTCGCGCCGTGCACGGCGCGGGTGCGCTGATTCGACGCGGGTGGACCCGCCGCCCGACGAACCCGTGTCGAGCAGGCCGATCCGCGTCGACCTCGACGTTTCCGCATCTCGCGCGCGTATCCGCGCCGTCCACGGCGCGGGTGCGCTGATTCGACGCGGGCCGACCCGCCGTCAGTCGCGGAGCGCGGCGAGTACCTCGCCGTGCAGACGCCCGTTGGTCGCGACGGCGCTGCCGCCGTGCGGGCCAGGGGTGCCGTCGAGCGCGGTGAACGTGCCGCCGGCCTCGCGGACGAGGACGTCGAGCGGCGCGAGATCCCACAGCGACACCTCGGGTTCGACGGCGATGTCGACGGCGCCCTCGGCGACGAGGCAGTAGTGGAAGAAGTCGCCGTAACCGCGGACGCGCCAGACCGTGTCGGTCAGCGCGACGAAGCGGTCGCGGAGTCCGCGCTCGGCCCACCCGCTCAGACTCGCGAACGACAGGCTCGCCGACGACAGGTCGGCCACACCGGAGACCGTCGTCGCGCGCTCGGTGCCGTCGGGACCGCGGGTGTGCGCACCCGCACCCGCCGAGGCCCACCACCGTCGACCCAACGCCGGCGCGGACACGACACCGACGGTCGGCGTCCCGTCCTCGACGAGGGCGACGAGCGTCGCCCACACGGGCACACCGCGGACGAAGTTCTTCGTGCCGTCGATCGGGTCGATGACCCACTGGCGTCCCGACAACACCGCGTCGCCCCCGAACTCCTCGCCGAGCACCGCGTCGTCGGGACGCTCCCGCTCGAGTTCGGCGCGCAGGCGTCGCTCGGCCTCGAGATCGGCGTCGGACACCGGGGTCAGGTCCGGTTTGTCGTCGACACGCAGATCGAGCGCGCCGAACCGCGGGAGGGTGATCGCGTCGGCGACGTCGGCGAGCGCGAGCGCGAGCCGCAGGTCATCGGGGGTGGAGGCCATGCCCGGTACGGTAGAAGACACGCCCGAGCGGGTGTGCGAGAGGAGGTCCGCGGTGCTCTCCATCGCGTTCACGATCATGTTCGCGATCCTGCTGGTGGTCCTGATCCTGCAGTGGCAGCGCGGACGCGCCGCAGGTGGCCGCGCTGCGGGTGGCGGCCTGTTCGGCGGCGGCACCACCGGGTTCGTCGAGGGCACGCTCACCGTCACCGGTGTCTCGGACCAGGCCGAGCAGGGCGACAAGAACGGCGACATGTTCTGCACCGTCTCCGGCACCATCATCGGACCCGACACCCCGCCGACCGACGTCTACGGCCATCTCGTGCTCGGCGCGGAAACGCCCTGGCCGAAGATCGGCACCGACATGCCCGTCGTCTACAAGCCGGGCAAGGCCGAGACCAGCTGGCGGTTCGGGTCGCTCGAGGTCCCGCCCGCTGCCTGATCCGACCGGCGCCCCCGCGCGCTCGGGTCGCGTCGTCGGGAACCAGTAGCCTGGTCCACCGTGCAACCTGACGTCCAGACCGACATCGAGAACCTCGACGCCACCCTCACGACGGTGGAGAAGGTCCTCGACCTCGAGGAGCTCTCCCGTCGCATCGACGAGCTCGAGCACGAGGCGGCCGACCCCGAGCTCTGGAACAACCAGGAGAACGCGCAGAAGGTCACCTCGGAGCTGTCGCACGCGCAGAGCGAGTTCCGACGGGTCACCGAGCTGCGCAGCCGTCTCGACGACCTGCCCGTGCTCTACGAGCTCGCGGAGGACGAGGAGGGCGACGCGCGGACCCAGGGCCTCGCCGACGCCGACGCCGAGCGCGCATCGCTGCGCGCCGACATCGAGGCGATGGAGGTCAAGACCATGCTCGCCGGCGAGTACGACCAGCGCGACGCCCTGGTCAACATCCGCGCCGGTGCCGGTGGCGTCGACGCCGCCGACTGGGCCGAGATGCTCATGCGCATGTACATCCGCTGGGCCGAGAAGCACAAGTACGGCGTCGAGGTGTACGACACCTCCTACGCCGAGGAGGCCGGGCTGAAGAGCGCGACGTTCGCGGTGAAGGCGCCGTACATGTACGGGACCCTCTCGATCGAGATGGGCACCCACCGGCTGGTGCGCATCAGTCCCTTCGACAACCAGGGACGCCGCCAGACCTCGTTCGCCGAGGTGGAGGTGCTGCCCGTCGTCGAGACCACCGACCACATCGACATCGACGAGAACGACCTGCGCGTCGACGTCTACCGCTCGTCTGGGCCCGGTGGGCAGTCGGTGAACACCACCGACTCGGCCGTCCGTCTGACCCACATCCCGACGGGCATCGTCGTGACCTGTCAGAACGAGAAGAGCCAGCTGCAGAACAAGGCGGCTGCTCTGCGCGTCCTGCAGGCCAAGCTGCTGGAGCGCAAGCGCCAGGAGGAGCGCGCCGAGATGGACGCCCTCAAGGGCGACGGTGGCTCCAGCTGGGGCAACCAGATGCGTTCCTACGTCCTGCACCCGTATCAGATGGTCAAGGACCTGCGGACCGAGTACGAGGTCAACAATCCCTCGGCGGTGCTCGACGGCGACATCGACGGGTTCATCGAGTCGGGCATCCGCTGGCGGATGGCCTCCGCACAGAGCTGAGAGGGGACACGTGCACGACGTCCTGTTCCTCGCCGTCGGGTCACCACCCGGATCCGACCGCCTGATCCGCGCCCTGTCGCTGCAGGGTCTGCAGATCGTCCTCAACGTCCTCGGTGCGCTGATCCTGACGCGCTTCATCCAGTGGGCGACCGGGCGCATCACCACGCGGATCGACCGGAGCTTCAAGGAGTCCGACGAGTTGGTGCGGTCGGAGACGGCCAAGCACCGGCACTCGCTGGCGCAGGTCATCTCCTGGGTCGCGATCGTGATCGTCTACATCGTCGCGGCGTTCAACATCATCAAGGCGTTGGGCGTCCCGATCACCGGCTTCGTCGCGCCCGCGACGGTTCTCGGTGCCGCGCTCGGTTTCGGCGCGCAGCGCGTCGTGCAGGATTTGCTCGCCGGGTTCTTCATCATCACCGAGAAGCAGTACGGCTTCGGCGACGTGGTCGAGCTCGCGGTGACCGGTGGCATCCCGCCCGCCGAGGGCACCGTCGAGGACGTCACCCTCAGGGTCACCAAGATCCGCTCGTCCGACGGCGAGGTCATCACCGTCCCGAACGGCCAGATCGTCAAGGCGATCAACCTCTCCAAGGACTGGGCGCGCTCCGTCGTCGACATCCCGCTGCCCGTCGGCGCCGACATGGGACGGGTCAACGAACTGCTCACCAAGGTGGGGCAGCAGACCTTCGCGGATCCGCGCATGCGTCCGCTGCTCCTCGACGAGCCGTCGTCGATGGGCGTCACCGACGTCGAACTCGACAACCTGACCGTCCGCATGGTCGCCCGCACGCTGCCGGGCAAGCAGTTCGAGGTCAGCCGCGACCTGCGCGCGCGCATCGTCCGGTCCTTCGGTCGCGCCGGGATCGCACTCGCGAGCGGCGAGCGCATCGAGACCGGCGCGATGACCCCGTCGGGCGTCGGCGAGACCCGCACCGAACCCGAATCGACACCCGACTCCTCGAGGCGGTCCTCATGAGCCCCGACGACCAGTCACGCACCCCGACCGACCCCGACGCGCACCGGTCGCTGTGGTCGCGCATCCCGCGGCACCTGCTCGGCGGTCGCGTCCGCACGACGACAGCCGTGATGGTGCTGCTGTTCGTCGGCCTGCTCGCGCTCTACGGTCAGCGCGTCGACCACTACGCCCAGGTCGACGCCGACCGCGCCGCCGCGAGCACCGCCCCGCGGACCACCCCGTCGACGACCGAGGACTACGTCCCCGAGACCACCACGACGCGCCGGTCGACCTCGTCGTCGGTGCCGTCCTCGACGTCGGTCACCCCCACGACCACCGGCACCGACGAGGGCTCGACGGGCACCGAGACGGTTCCCACGACCACCACCGGCGGGCTGCAGTTCCCCACCATCCCGGGCCTGCAGTTCCCGGGTCAGACACCGACGACGACGCCTGCCCGGTGACGCGCGCGGGGCCCCTCGGGGTCCCCGGAGGCGGTGTCGGCCGTGGCTACACTGGCCGCCGTGATCAGCCTCGACAACGTCACGATGAAGTACAAGAACTCCGGGAGACCGGCGCTGCAGGGGCTGTCGTTGGAGGTCGAGAAGGGTGAGTTCGCCTTCCTGATCGGGCCGTCGGGCTCGGGGAAGTCGACGTTCTTCCGACTGCTCCTCAAGGAGGACAAGCCGACGAGCGGCGACATCCACGTCGGACGGTTCCACGTCACCAAGCTCCCGAGCCGTCGCGTCCCGCAGCTGCGGCAGTCCATCGGGTGCGTGTTCCAGGACTTCCGGCTCCTGCAACAGAAGTCGGTCGCCGACAACGTCGCGTTCGCGTTGGAGGTGATCGGCAAACCGCGGTCGACGATCGAGAAGGTGGTGCCGGAGGTCCTCGACTACGTCGGGCTGTCCGGGAAGGCCGACCGCATGCCCACCGAGCTGTCGGGCGGGGAGATGCAGCGCGTGGCCATCGCCCGCGCGATCGCCAACAGACCGCTGCTGCTGCTCGCCGACGAGCCGACCGGCAACCTCGACCCGACCACCAGTGAGGAGATCGTCGACGTGCTCGACCGCGTCAACCGCCGCGGCACCACCGTCGTGATGGCCACCCACGACCGCCACATCGTCGACGCGATGCGCCGCCGGGTGCTCGAGTTCGACCTGGGGCGTCTCGTGCGCGACGACCAGCGCGGCGTCTACGGGGTGGGCTGATGCGCTGGAGTTTCATCGTCAGCGAGGTCGCCAACGGCCTGCGCCGCAACGTCACGATGTTCGCCGCGATGGTGCTGACCACCGCCATCACGCTCGCGATGTTCGGCGGTGGTCTGCTCGTGGTGCAGATGGCCGACAAGAGCCGCGACATCTTCCTCGACCGCGTCGAGATGCAGTTCTTCATCTCCGACCAGGTCGCCGACGCCGACCCCGAGTGCCGGTCGGACCCGTGCGCCGCGCTGCGGACGCGGATCGAGCAGACGCAGGGCGTCGAGTCGGTGCAGTACATCGACCGCGCCGCGGCCTTCCGTGACGCCAAGACGAAGACCTTCGCCAACGACCCCGACCTCGCGTCGATGATCCGGGAGAACACGCTGCCCGCGTCGTTCAAGGTCCGCGTCTCCGACGCGAACCGGTTCGGCCCGGTGCTCGACGAATTCCGGACCGCGGACGGCATCGACGGCGTGCTCGACCAGCGAGAACTGGTGAAACGCATCTTCAGCGTGCTCGATGGGGCGCGGAACGCCGCGTTCACCGTCGCGCTGGTGCTCGCCGTCGCCGCGATCCTGCTCATCGCGAACACGGTGCAGATCGCGGCCTACACCCGCCGTACGGAGGTGGGGATCATGCGGCTGGTCGGCGCCACCCGGTGGTATACGCAGCTGCCGTTCCTTCTCGAGGCGGTGGTGTCGGCGCTGATCGGGTCGGTGATCGCGATCGCCGGGCTCTTCGCGGCGAAGGTGCTCTTCTTCGACCGGGCCCTCGGCGACCTCTACGGCGTCAACATCCTCGCGCGCATCACGATGGGCGACGTCGTGTTCGTGTCGCCGTGGCTGCTGCTCGCCGGACTCGGATTGGCGACGGTCACCGGCTACGCCACGCTGCGCTTCTACGTCCGGATCTGACCGGGTTCGTCAGGCGCGCGGACGCACACCGCGAGTTCGCCGACTGTGCCGAAACCGAGCGCCGAGTGTGCCGAAACCGTGAGCCGAGTGTGCCGAAACCGAGCGCCGAGTGTGCCGAAACCGCGAGCCGAGTGGGCCACAACTCACCGCCGACCGTGCCGAGAATCCCCGCCGAGTGGGCGGGACTCCGCCGTCGGGCGAGAGCCCGCTGTCGGGGCGCGGTCGAGGTGTCATCTCGGCACGCTCAGCCTGGCGTATCGGCACGGTCGGCGGAGGGTATCGGCACGGTCGGCGAGCAGTTTCGGCACGGTGGGCGAGTCGTTCCGGGCTCGTCAGTCGAGCCGGCGCTCGAACAACACGATCCGCATGTCCCGCCCGAACTGTGGCGGCAGGTCGGCCTCGCGCAGAACGGTGAACCCGCGCGAGCGGTAGTAGTCGACCATCGTCGTGTTGTGGGCGGCGGTGTCCAGGCGCAGCCGGTCGTGACCCGCTGCGGCGGTGGCCTGGGCGGCCCACTCGATCAGGCCGCGGCCCCAGCCGTGTCCGGCATGGTCGCGGCGCACCATCAGCCCGTGGACGTAGCCGGCCGGTGCGTCGTCGTCGCCCCAGAAGTCCGGGTCCGACCACGCCAGACGCACGCACGCGACGATCTCGTCCTCCACCTCCGCGACGTGCCACTCGCCGAGTCGCGCGCCCGCGGCGACGTGCTCGACGGTGATCTCGCCCTCCTGCCACTGGTTCACGCCGGTGTCGGTGAGCCACCGGGCGAGTCCGTCGCGGAGAGCGACGATCGCCGGGGCGTCGTCGGGGGTGGCGGGTCGCAGGGCGGGCAACGGGACGACATCGCGGGCGGACACTGTTCGGATGCTAAAGGATTCGCGGGTGCGGCCGAGCCCTGCGTAGGCTGGACCGTCGACCCGCGACGATCGAGAACCCGTGAGGAGGTGCGCCGTGGTGAAGGAGAAGGGCCGCAAGGCCATCGCGACCAACCGCAAGGCGCGCCACCTGTACACGATCCTCGACACCTATGAGGCGGGGATCGCGCTCGTCGGCACCGAGGTGAAGGCCCTGCGCGACGGCAAGGCGTCTCTCGTCGACGCCTTCGCCACCATCGACGACGGTGAGGTGTGGCTGCGCGCCCTGCACATCGCGGAGTACGGCAGCGGCAGCTGGACCAACCACGCGCCGCGCCGCAACCGCAAGCTGCTGTTGCACCGCAGGGAGATCGACGGTCTCGTCGGCAAGCTGCAGACGCAGAACCTCACGCTGGTCCCGTTGTCGATGTACTTCAGCGACGGCAAGGTCAAGGTCGAACTCGCCCTCGCGCGCGGCAAGCAGGCGCACGACAAGCGCCGCGACATCGCCGAGCGCGACGCCCGCCGCGACGTGATCCGCGAACTCGGTCGTCGCGTCAAGGGGATGAGCTGAGGACTTTCCTCAACCCGCACCGCTGAGGTGTCGCGTGTGTCCATCGCGCACGTCGCAGCCGATCCGTGGGGTCTGTGGGCGAAAGTGTCCGAAATGGGAATGACCTGTCGGACCCCGCTTGTTAGAATCGAGAGCCCGCTGCGGAAGTGGCGGGTCCTACACGGGGCTGAACGGTTTCGACTGCGTGCGTCGATGTAGGGGAAGCGTGCCGGTGCAGGCTAGAGACCACCGTAAGCGTCGTAGCAACCAATTAAGCGCCGATTCTCATCAGCGCGACTTCGCACTCGCCGCCTGAGCGAGTGTGAGTCTGTCGGCCCGGGTGTGCTCCCGCCCCGGGTACCGGCATCATCCAGGGAGCTCACCGTCCGCCTCGGTCGCGGATGCGGACGGAACAACAAACAGCGACTGGGATCGTCATCCTGGCTTGTTCGCGTGACCAGGAGATCCGAGTAGAGACTCAGCGGACTGCGCACGGAGAAGCCCTGCTGACACGACGAAGGACCCGGGTTCGATTCCCGGCAGCTCCACTCCGAGAGCCGCCCACCTGCATCGCAGGTGGGCGGCTCTCGTCGTCGAGGGGACTGTCGTGCGATCAGCCGTAAACGGGCCGGGAGGGTAACGACGAGTCAGGCGACGACGACGAACCGGACACATCATCCGTTCGTCGAACAAAGGAACTCCGCGATGCGCCGTGTCACGGTTGTCCTCCCGCTCGCCGCCGCCGTGGTGGCGCTCGCCGGGTGCTCGTCCTCCGACGACTCCGCCGACGCTGTGCAGAGCAGCGCGTCCGCGACGACGTCGATCAGCACCTCGGCGGTGGCGTCGGCACCGACCGCCACTGCGACGGCCGAGGAGGATCCGGGGGAGCCGACCGAGACGGGGACCGCGACGCAGGTCGTCCCGCCGGCCGCGGCGACAACGACCGTCACCGCCGCGCCGGCCGACGACGTCGACTGCTCACTGGCCACGCCGTCGGCGCTGCTCACCGCGGTGCAGGCCACGGAGATCTACGGGCGGATGGCGAAGCCGGTCGCGTTCGGGGACATCCGATGCGCCGGACCGTTCGCGACGGGCCGCTCGGCGCCGCCGGGCACCCAGGCCGCACGCGTGCTGTTCCGCTACGAGGGAGGCGACTGGGTCGCGCTCGACCTCGGCTCGGCCATCGACTACCAGCGGTGGGGCGCCACGCCGGACCAGGCATCACGCCTGAACGGGTAGCCGGTCGGAATGCCGACCCCCTCGGGCCGTGTTGGACACCACCGTCGGTCCGAGACTCGGACCGTGTCCGACGACCCCGAGGAGGTCCGCCTCATGGCAACCGTCCCGAACCTCACCCTCAACGACGGCCGCAGCATCCCGCAGCTCGGCTTCGGCGTGTTCCAGATCGAGCCCGAGGACACCGCGAAGGCCACCCGCCTGGCGCTGGAGACCGGCTACCGGCACATCGACACCGCCGAGATGTACAACAACGAGCGCGAGGTCGGGCAGGGCATCCGGGACAGCGGCATCTCCCGCGACGACATCTGGGTGACGACCAAGCTCAACAACGGCTTCCACCGCCCGGACGATGCGCGCAAGGCGTTCGACGAGAGCCTGGAGAAGCTCGGCCTCGACCACGTCGACCTGTTCCTCATCCACTGGCCGCTGCCCACCCGCTACGACGGCGACTACGTCTCGACGTGGCAGACGCTCATCGAGTTCCAGCAGCAGGGTCGCGCGAAGTCCATCGGCGTCTCCAACTTCCAGCCCGACCACCTCGACCGTCTCGCGAAGGAGACCGACGTGGTGCCGGCGGTGAACCAGATCGAGGTGCACCCGTACTTCACGAACGACACCGCACGCGCCTACGGCAGGGACCACGGGATCGCGACCGAGGCGTGGTCGCCGATCGCGCAGGGCAAGGTGCTAGACGACTCGACGATCTCCGAGATCGCCGACCGCGTGGGCAAGTCCACGGCACAGGTGGTGCTGCGCTGGCACATCCAGCGCGACAACATCGTCTTCCCGAAGTCGGTGACCGAGAGCCGGGTCAAGGACAACTTCGACATCTTCGACTTCGAGCTCACCGACGACGACCTCACCGCGCTCGACAAGCTCGACAAGGGTGAGGACGGGCGCACCGGCCCGAACCCGGACACGTTCGACTACATCCCGGACTGACCCTCCCGGCCCCGGAACGCCCTCCCGGGCACCGTCGACGACCCCGTCAGATGACGGGGTCGTCGATGCGTTGGTGGAGCCAGGCGATGACCTGGCCCCAGGCGAGGGCGCCGAAGGTCCACGTGTGCGCGCCGGGCTCGTAACGCTCGGTGACGTCGATGCCCACCGAGCGGGCGACCGGCGCGAGCAGTTTCGCCGCAGTGATCTGCGGGCTGTGCAGTTGCCCGTCACGGCCCCGGCGTCCCTCGGAGATGAACCATCCCGCGACCCCGGCGTACGGGCCGTGCCGCAGCATCACCGTCCGCGGGTCGAAGCGGTCCCACGCCTGCGCGTCGCCCCCGAACAAGGTCTTGATGGTCTGATCCTTGTCACCCACGTTGGGGCCGATGTCGCCGGAGATGTCGACGAACGTCGCGAAGTCGTCGGGGTGGCGGACGACGAGGTCGATCGCGCACGTACCGCCCATCGACCAGCCGACGACCGCCCAGTTCCGCGCCTGCCGTGAGGCGCCGAACCGTTGGATCACGTACGGCCGCACCTCGTCCACGATGTGGGTGTCGACGTTGCCGCGCGGCCCGTCCACGCACTCGGTGTCGTTCGTCAGGCTGCCCGACACGTCCGGCAGCACCAGGATCGGCGCGACGCCGCGGTGGTCGCGGGCGTACGCGTCGACGGTCTGCAGCGCCTCGCCGCTGCGCACCCAGTCCTCCGGGGTGTTGATGACACCGCCGATCATCACCACCGCGGGCAACGACGGCGGTTCCGCGCCGACGAACCACGCCGGCGGCAGGTACACGTACTCGGTCCGGGCACGAAAACCGCTGCGACGACTGGGGACGTCGATCGCGACGATGCGCCCCTCCTTCGCCGCGGCGGGTGAGTTGCGGAACGTGTTGAGACGGTCCGGGGTCGTCTCACGGGGGAGGGGGTCGTCCGTGATGCCGGCCCACGCTCGGCTGAACGTCGGGTAGTAGCCCGACCACTGGTTCAGGCTCAGCGCCAGGCAGAAGACGCACAGCAGCACGGCGACGACGGTGATGCCGTTCTGCCACCATCGGGCGGTCCGCACCCCGACGACCGCGGCGACCACAAGCCCGACTGCGACGACGATCCACAGCCAGAAGCTCGCCGGCGCCGACCCGGGTTCGAGACCGCGCGCGTCGAGGACGCCGAACACCGTCACCGCGGCGATGCCCCCGGCGACCGCGCCGATGGGCAACCAGAACGCGCCCCACCGCTTCGACCGGCGCGCCACCGCCGCCAGCACCAGAAGCGCGGTGATCACCGGGACGGCGATCGGGAACCACCCGTGCAGCAGTCGGACGTCGAACATGCCCCCGCCGGTGTGCGGGATGTAGGTCCAGCCCGGGTTCACGTCGACCCCGGTCCGCGCGCCTCCGACGACCGGGCCGGGACGTCCGACAGCGCCGACGCGACGAACCGCAGTGCCGCGCGCTGCCAGTCGAGGACGTGGTCGAGCATCGCGTGGCCGCCGTCGGGCACAGGGACGTAGGTGGCGTCGAGGCCACGGGCGCGCAGCTCGGCGACGCCCTTCTCGGTGCGCGATGCGTAGGTGCGGGTGTCGGCGGTGCCGTGCATGGCGACGACGCGCACGCCGTCGTGGATGTGCCGCCAGTCCGCGTGCTGCCACCACGGGGCGAGCGCCAGCACGCCGTGCACCCGGGGGTCGGCGGCAAGGTGCGCCGCGACGCGACCGCCCATCGAATGGCCGATGAGGTGGATCGGGACGCCCGGCGCCGCGGTGGACGCGCGCTCGAGCGCCGCCCACGCCGGTGCGAGGGGTGCGGCGTCGTCGTTCCAGCCGTAGAGCTCGTAGGCGACCTGGCGCACCCGGACGCGACGGGGCCGGCGCACCGCGATGCTCGCGGTGAACGGGTACATGCGCAGCGCCGACGGCGACCGCCACGAGAAGGGTTCCCGGCTCGCGTCCGTCCCGCCCGGGAGCACGAGGACGACGGCGAAGGGTCCGTGAGATGTCACAACGCTCCCTCCTCGCTTCCTGGCCGACGCGTCGGTCCGGTGCCGAGACTAATCGTCGTCCGATTTGGCAGAATCCCATCGGTGGCGCACCCGCGAGCCGGCCAACCGGCACTCCCCGAGGATCTCGTCGACGTCGCGGCGCTCGAGGATGCCTACTACTCCAGGATCCCCGATCCCGACGACCCCGCGCAGCAGGTCGTGTTCGGCACGTCGGGGCATCGTGGTTCCAGCCTCGACGGCGCCTTCACCGAGGCCCACATCGTCGCCACGACGGCCGCGATCGTCGAACACCGTCGGGGAGCGGGGATCACCGGCCCGCTGTTCATCGGATTCGACACCCACGCGCTGTCCCGTCCGGCGTGGCGCACCGCGATCGAGGTGCTCGTCGCCGCCGGCGCGACCGTCGCGATCGACGAACTCGAACGGCACACACCGACGCCCGCGGTGTCCCACGCGATCCTCGTCCACAACGCGTCGAGAACCGACCGCGCCGACGGCATCGTCGTCACCCCGTCGCACAACCCGCCCCGCGACGGTGGCTTCAAGTACAACCCGCCGGACGGCGGCCCCGCCGGCTCCGACATCACGTCGTGGATCGCTGCGCGCGCCAACGAGATCCTGCGGTCGGGCGTGGGTGCCGTCGTCCGCGTGCCGTTCGAGCGGGCCATCGACGACGAGCACGTGATCCGGTACCCGTTCAGCACCACCTACGTCGACAACCTGAAGAAGGTGCTCGACATGGAGGCGATCCGGTCGTCGGGTGTGCGCATCGGCGCCGACCCGCTCGGCGGTGCGTCGGTCGGCTACTGGGCCGAGATCGGGTTCATGTACAACCTCGCGGAACTGACCGTGGTCAACCCGACCGTCGACCCGCAGTTCGGGTTCATGACCCTCGACACCGACGGCAAGATCCGGATGGACTGCTCGTCGCCGAACGCGATGGCCTCGCTCATCGCCGCCCGCGACTCCTACGACATCGCCACCGGCAACGACGCCGACGCCGATCGGCACGGGATCGTCACCCCCGACGCGGGACTGATGAACCCGAACCACTACCTGGCCGTCGCCATCGACTACCTGTTCACCCACCGACCCGGGTGGGGCGAGTCCGCGGCGGTCGGCAAGACGCTCGTGAGCTCCTCGATGATCGACCGCGTCGTCGGCGCGCTGGGTCGCCGCCTGATCGAGGTGCCGGTCGGGTTCAAGTGGTTCGTCCCGGGCCTGCTCTCGGGCGACATCGCCTTCGGCGGGGAGGAGAGTGCGGGGGCGTCGTTCCTGCAGCGCGACGGCGCGGTGTGGTCCACCGACAAGGACGGCATCATCATGGCGCTGTTGGCCGCGGAGATCCTCGCCGTCACCGGCCGTTCCCCGTCGCAGCACTACGCCGATCTCGTCGAACGGTTCGGCGACCCGGTCTACGCCCGCCGCGACGCCCCCGCGACGCGGGAGCAGAAGGCGGTGCTGTCGAAGCTGTCGGCGTCGCAGGTCACCGCGGACACGCTCGCGGGGGAGTCCATCACGGCGGTGCTCACCGAGGCCCCGGGCAACGGCGCGCCGATCGGCGGGCTCAAGGTGGTCACCGACAACGCCTGGTTCGCGGCGCGCCCGTCGGGCACCGAGGACCTCTACAAGATCTACGCGGAGTCGATGAGGGGTCCGGAGCATCTCGCGGCGGTGCAGGACGAGGCGCAGGCGCTGGTCGACGGCGCGCTGCGGGGCTGACGGCGGGCCGCGGCACCCTCAGGTGGTTCTCAGCCGACCGGGGTTACCGTATCGGGCGTGAGCGAATCCCGTCGTCCCCGCGTGAGCGCGAAGTACCAGCCCAGCCGCACCTCGAGCCGGGCGACCTACCTCCTCGCCGGCGTCGCGATCGTCGTCATCGCGGTGGTCGTGATCGGCGGGATCATCTGGAACAGTCAGCGCGACAAGGGGAGCGCGGACCAGGCCGTGCTGGCGCAGAACGCGAGCCTGATCATCGGGAAAGCCGATGCGCCGCACACCATCGACGTGTTCGAGGATTTCCAGTGCCCGTACTGCAAACAGTTCGAGGCATCGTCGGGGCAGGCGATGATCAACGCCGCGAACGCGGGAAAGCTACGCGTGCGCTATCACATCCTCAATTTCCTGGACCGGAACTCCGGTTCCGGTGACTACTCCTCGCGTGCGGCGGGTGCAGCCCTCTGTGTCGCGCAGGCGGGTGGCGCGGACCAATTCCTGGCGTTCCACACGAAGCTGTTCGAGCAGCAGCCGGCCGAGGGTGGCGACGACCCCGACAACGCCGCCCTGGCGGCCACGGCCGGGTCGGTCGGTGCGTCGCAGCAGACCCAGCAGTGCATCTCGTCGGGCGCCCGTGTGGACGCGGCGAAGGCCGATGCCGACCAGTCGCTGACCCAGCTCAGCAAGGCCCTCGGCGGCAACGCCGGCACCCCGACGGTCCTCAGCGAGGGCAAGCCCGTCGCGAACGTTCTCAACGGTCCCGGCTGGCTGACGACGCTGCTCGCGGACAACTCGTCGAGCTGACCAGGGATTTGGTCGCCGCGAGAGCGGTGGTGTAATTTCGGTCGGGTCGCCGCGAGGCGGCACGAGCACCACGGGGCTATGGCGCAGCTGGTAGCGCACCACACTGGCAGTGTGGGGGTCAGGGGTTCGAGTCCCCTTAGCTCCACCCGACACACGACGGCCGGTCCTCGCTCACGCGAGAACCGGCCGTCGTCGTCTGTCCGGGGTCGGGCTACGTCAGTGCGCGGCCTCGAATGCCTCAACGACGTTGATCGGGATGCGCCCCCGGTCGCTCACCTCGAAGCCGTTGCTGTTCGCCCAGTCGCGGATCGCCTGCGTCTGCTCCTTCGACCGCGTCCCACCGGTGCCCGACGTCGCGGCCGCGGCACGCCGGCCGCCCCGGTTGCCCGACACGGCGCGTGACGCCTCGACGTACTTCGTCAACGAGTCGCGGAACTGCTGCGCGTGCTTCGGCGAGGTGTCGAACTCGTACTGCTTGCCGTCGAGCGACCAGCGGACGGTCTCGAACTCCTCGAGAACCTTTCCGTCGATGTCGTCGATGAATTGCACGATCTGCTTTTTGGCCATGGCCGTGAAATGGTCCCTTCTGGACAGCTCTGGGTTTCTGCGACGAAAGATTAGATGATTGCAAACATATGGGCAATCATGCCCCAGAATGTGTCGTCGGATCCCTGAAGAATGTCCGATGAATAGGTCGGAGAACTCTGCAACAGATGTCACGAAAAATCGTGCGGTGTCCATTTCTCGCACGCACGGACGACATCGACGGCATCGGACGACTGTGGTCCACGCGACTCTGCGCGACGCCGGGAATCGACCGCACGTCGCGTAGGCTGGGGAAGTTCATCTCCGCCCGCGATCTCGTGTCGGGCGATGCGCGTCATCGGTGGCGCGCCGGAAAGGCTTTCTCATCATGACGACGGATTTCTCTGCCCTCGGCGTGCCCGCACCCCTGGTGTCGGCTCTCGCCGCGGACGGCAAGACGCAAGCATTCCCCATCCAGGCCGACACCCTTCCCGACAGCCTGTCGGGTCGCGACGTCCTCGGTCGCGGTCGTACCGGCTCGGGCAAGACGCTCGCGTTCTCCATCCCCCTGGTCGCCCGCATCGCGGCCGACGGTGCCGGGCCGACCCGCCGCCGCGGCCGCCCGCGCGCCCTGGTGCTGGCACCCACCCGCGAACTGGCGACCCAGATCGCCGCGGTCATCGAGCCGCTCGCCGGCGCCGTGGGTCTGCGCCTCACGACGATCTTCGGCGGCGTCAACCAGAAGCGTCAGGTCGACGCCCTGCAGGGCGGCGTCGACATCGTCGTCGCGTGTCCCGGACGACTCGAGGACCTGATGGGCCAGGGACACCTCACGCTCGACGAGGTCGAGGTCACGGTCATCGACGAGGCCGACCACATGGCCGATCTCGGCTTCCTGCCGGTCGTCACGCGGATCCTCGGACGGACGCCGCGCGGCGGTCAGCGACTGCTCTTCTCGGCCACCCTCGACAACGGGGTGGACGCGTTGGTGAAGCGCTTCCTCGATCAGCCGGTGCTGCACTCGGTCGACGAGGCCCACTCGCCCGTGGAGGCCATGACCCACCACGTCTTCCAGGTCCCCGACGCCGGCGCCAAGACCGACGTCGTGGAGACCCTCGCGGGGGGCACCGGTCGGCGGATCCTGTTCATGCGGACCAAGCACCAGGCCAAGAAGCTCGCGAAGAAGCTGACGGCGTCGGGCATCCCCGCCGTCGACCTCCACGGGAACCTCTCGCAGGCGGCGCGCGACCGCAACCTCGCGGCGTTCGGCGACGGGACGGTGCGTGTCCTCGTCGCCACCGACGTGGCCGCCCGCGGTGTGCACGTCGACGACGTCGAACTGGTGATCCACGTCGACCCGCCCGCCGAGCACAAGGCCTACCTGCACCGCTCGGGCCGCACCGCACGTGCGGGCGCGTCCGGCGACGTCGTGACGATCGCCCTGCCCGAGCAGCGCGGCGACCTGACCAAGCTGCTGCGCCGCGCCGGGATCCGCGTGGACATCACGCCGGTGACCGCGGGCTCGCGGGTGCTCACCGACCTCGTCGGCGAGCAGGCCGAGCGCATCGCGCCGCCGCCGGTGGCCGCGGCCCACACGCAGTCGCGCCCTGCCCCGGCGGGCAACCGCGGTGGCGCGGGACGCCGTCGCGGTGCCCGGGGCAGCGGATCCGGTCGCGCGGGTGCCGCGGCGCGCACCGGTGGCGGTGGTCGCTCCGGCGGCACCGGACGGTCCGGCGGGTCGGCGCGGTCGGGCGGGTCGAGCCGAGGGCGCGGCCAGGCCGGTGGGCGGTCGCGCACGGCCTGATCCCGCGTCGGGTCAGGGGGTGGACGCCGCCGCGAACAGCAGCACGACGAGCAGCGCCAGCAGGCCCAGGATCATCAGCGCGATGGCCACCCACCCGAGCAGGCGCCCGGCGACGGCCAGCTGGCGGCCGTCCTGGATCCCGCGAGCATCGTCGATCTCGCCGAGTGCGAGGTTGCCGAGGACGACGGCCGGGATGCCGAGGAACAGCAGACAGGTCACCAGGCTCGCGATCCCGCACACGATGGCGCCGATCGCCTTGCCGTTCGTCTGACGCACCATCGGGTAGCCGTAGGGCGGCGGCGTCGGTGCGCCGTAGGGCGTCCCCGGTCCGGGCTGCTGCTTGTCCCACCCGGGCTGTTCGCCGTAGCGGGGCTGCTCACCGTACTGGGGCTGCTCACCGTACTGGGGCTGCTGTCCGTACGGGGGTTGCGTCATGCCGGCGAGCTTAGCGGCGCCGACGCTTCGTATCCTGGCTCGCGTGTCGCAGTCGAAGATCGTGCTCTTCTACGTCTTCGCGCCACTGCCCGACCCCGAGGCCATCCGCCTGTGGCAGCACACGCTGTGTTCGTCGCTGGACCTGCGTGGCCGGGTCGTCGTCGCGTCGCACGGCATCAACGTGACCGTCGGGGGCGAGATCCGGGCGGTCAAACGGTACGTACGTGCCACGCGGGAGTACGCGCCGTTCGCCGGTGCGGACATCAAGTGGTCCGACGGCGGGGCGGACGACTTCCCGCGCCTGTCGGTGCGGGTGCGTCCGGAGATCGTCACGTTCGGGCGCCCGGACATCGCCGTCGACGAGAACGGTGTCGTCGGAGGAGGGGCCCGGCTCACACCCGAGGCGCTGCACGCGCTCGTCGCCGAGCGCGGCGAGGAGGTCGTGTTCCTCGACGGCCGCAACGAGATCGAGTCGCGCATCGGTCACTTCCGCGGCGCGGTGACACCGCCCGCGCGGGTCACGACCGATCTGACGGCCATGCTCGACGCCGGCGAGTTCGACCACCTCCGCGACCGGCCGGTCGTCACCTATTGCACCGGCGGCGTCCGGTGCGAGGTGCTCAGCGCGCTGATGGTGGAGCGCGGGTTCGGTGAGGTCTACCAGCTCGACGGCGGGATCGCCCGCTACGGCGAGCATCTCGGCGACGACGGTCTGTGGGAGGGCGCGATGTACGTCTTCGACCGACGGACCGCCGTGCGCTTCTCCGACGACGCGCGGGTGGTCGGCGTGTGTGAGACCTGCGGCGCACCCGGCGACACCGTCACCGACCTCGCCGCCGAGGACCGTCACCAGGTGGTGCTGTGCGAGGCGTGTGCGACGGGCCGCGCATGAGCGCGGTGCCGGTGATCGTCCTGTCGGGCTTCCTCGGGGCGGGCAAGACCACGATGGTCAACCACCTCCTGCGGTCGGGCGCGCGGATCGGCGTGGTTGTCAACGACTTCGGGGCGGTGTCGGTCGACGCGTTGCTCGTCGCAGGGTCGGTGGACGGCGCGGTGCGCCTGGGCAACGGCTGCATCTGCTGCACCGCCGACGCCGACACCCTCGGTGACGTGCTCGCCGGACTGGTGTCGCCGTCGGTGGCGCTGGACGCGATCGTCGTCGAGACCAGCGGACTCGCCGAGCCCGTCGCCGTGGTCCGGATGATCACCGGCAGCGCCGATCCGCGGATCGGGTACGGCGGGCTCGTCTACGTCGTCGACGCGGAGAACGTCGACGCGCTGCGGCCCGATCACCCCGAGATCGACCGGCACGTCGCCGTCGCGGACCTCGTCGCGGTCAGCAAGGTCGACCGGGTCGACGACGCCCGTCGCGACGCCGTGCTCGCCGGTGTCCGTTCCGTGAACCCGACCGCGGCGGTGACCGAGGTCGTCGACGGACGCATCGATCCGTCGCTCCTCCTCGACGTTCCCGACCGCCGGGACGACGGCCCCCGTCAACTCGAACTCGCCGACCTGCTGGCCGCCGACAGCCATGATCACTCCGGCCACTCCGACCACGCCCACGCCCGGTACGCGTCGGTGGCGCTGACCGCGGGCGGGGCGCTGCACCCCCGGCGTCTCGCCGCGCTGCTCGAACGCCCACCGACGGGTGCGTACCGCATCAAGGGTGTCGTCCGTCTCCCCGGACGCAGGGGACCGTTGGTGGTGCACGCCGTCGGCGGCTTCGTCGACGTGGCGCCCCATCGCGGTCGCTCGTCGGCGGGCGACCTGGTCGTCATCGGGGCGGGGATGAACACTGAGGAGGTGCGCGCGGTGCTCGACGACCTCCCGGTCCGGGACGACGAGAGCGTCGACGGGCGTGCGGAGATCGCCGTGACGCGGTATCTGCGGACAGGGGAGGGGCGATGAGCGAGCCGACCCGGGACGACCTGCGACGGGCCGTGCTCGACCTGTTGTCCGAGCGGAAACCGACGTCGTCGATCTGCCCCTCGGACGTCGCCCGACGCGTGCGCCCCGACGACTGGCGCCCGCTGATGGACCCCGTCCGTGCCGCGGCCCGGGATCTGGTCGACGCCGGCGAGGTCGAAATCACCCAGCGCGGCGAGGTCGTCGACCCCGACATCGCCCGGGGACCGATCCGCATCCGCCGCCCGCGCGGCACGGACTGATCACTCGGGGGTCACGCACCGATCACGACACGCCGCCGCAGTCAACGATCCGCGCGGTGTGTCGACGCATCTTTTTGCGTCGCGAGCACTCTCGTGTGACAGTTGTGACTGCAGTGGCTTCTGTGGTCCGTCGTCGCTGCCCTGAGTGTCCCCGAGTGCCGAAAGAGATGCGATGACCCGCACACGCCTCCGTCCCCGGACCGTCTCGGCGATCGCCGGCGCCGCCGCGGCCGTGATCGTGGCCGGCGCCGTCACCGTTCCCGCGGTGTCGGCGGCCCCGGCGGCGCCTGCCGCCCCGAGCACCCCGGCCCCGGCTCCCGAGCAGAAGAACGCGCTCGCGGGTCGCACCGTCTTCCTCGACCCCGGCCATCAGGGTTCGGCGGCGGGGCACGACCTGCGCAAGCAGGTCCCCGACGGCCGCGGCGGGATGAAGGACTGCCAGACCACCGGCGCCACCGGCGTGAACAAGGCCGCCGAGCACACCGTCGCGTGGGATGTCGTGCAGCTGGTGAAGGCCGGTCTGGAGAGCCAGGGCGCCAAGGTGGTGCTGAGCCGCCCCGACGACACCGGATGGGGTGGCTGCGTCGACGAGCGTGCCGCCGCGGCCAACGCGTCGAAGGCGGACATCGCCGTCAGCGTGCACGCCGACTCGACGTCCACCGGCGCCGACCCGGTAAAGAAGGGCTTCCACATCATCGTCCCGCAGCTGCCGGTGCCCGACGTCGCCGTGCAGCGCGTCGCGTCGACGACCGGCAAGGCCGCGTCGAATCAGATGCGGGACTCGTTCAAGGCCGCGGGTTTCCCACCCGCGAACTACGCCGGCGTGGTCGACGGCATCCAGACCCGATCCGACATTGCCGCGGTCAACCTCACCCGGGTCCCGGAGGTGTTCGTCGAGATGGGCAACCTCTCGAACCCCGCCGAGGCCGATCAGCTGGCGAGCAAGCCCGGGCAGGTGAAGTACGCGGTCGCGCTCCTCGACGGCATCGTGAAGTTCCTGCAGTCGACGCCCGCGTCGACGGCGCTGAGCCCGAGCCTGCCGCAGGGCAGCCAGAACCCGCCCACCGGTGAGACCCCGCAGACGTCGTCGAACCCGCTGGACCTGTCCGGTCTGCAGGCCCTGCTGCCCCTGATCACCCAGGTGCTGCAGAGCAAGGACCCGTCGTCGATCCTGGCACTCATCCAGGGTCAGGGGTCCGACGCTGCCTCGGATGTACTGAAATCACTCCTGTCCGTCGTCTACACCGCCTTCGGTGGCAAACTGCCCATCTGAGCCGACGTCGACCGGAAGGCCCCCCGGATGGGTGCACGTGATCTGCTGTTCATGCGACCACCCGTCCCCGATCTCGCCGGTCGCTCGGTGTTCGTCACCGGGGCGGCGGGGGGCATCGGTCGTGCCCTCGCCGTGGCGGCGGCCGATGCGGGTGCGCGCGTCGCGATCACCGACATCGACGGCACCGGGCTCCGGGAGACCGAGTCACTGATCACCGTCGCGGGTGGGACCGTGCTGGACGCGTCCGCCGGGGACATCACCGACCACGAGTGGGTCGACGCCCTCGCGGCGCGCATCATCGACCGGCACGGCGTCGTCGACGTCGTCTGCAACGTCGCGGGCGTGTCGGCGTGGGGAACCGTGGAGAACCTCAGCCACGAGACGTGGCGCCGCATGGTCGAGGTGAACCTCATGGGCCCGATCCACGTGATCGAGGCGTTCGTACCGCCGCTCGTCCACCGGGGCCGCGGCGGTCACCTCGTGAACGTGTCGTCGGCCGCGGGTCTGCTGGCGCTGCCGTGGCACGCCGCCTACAGCGCGAGCAAGTTCGGCATCCGGGGCGTGTCGGAGGTGCTCCGATTCGACCTGCGTCGCCATCGGATCGGCGTGTCCCTGGTCGTGCCCGGTGCCGTCGCGACCCCGTTGGTGGGGACCGTCGACATCGCCGGGATCGACCGCGACCACCCGTCCGTGCGGAAAGCCGTGGGACAGTTCGAGTCTCGAGCGGTGTCACCCGAGAGTGCGGCGGCGTCGATCATCGACGGGATCCGTCACAACCGCTACATGGTCTACACGTCGCTCGACATCCGGGTCGGCTACTGGTTCGCCCGGAAGTTCGCGCTGCCCTACGAGGTGGTGATGCGGATCGCCAACGACCGCTTCGACCGCCTGGCGCGGATCAGTCGCGCCACCAGTCGTCGAACGGGGTGACGGGCACCGTCCGCTTGTGACGGGTGTTCGTGAAGAGGGTCTCGATCCGTTCGGCGACGGAGTCGTCCACGTCGCCGCCCTCGAGGTACGTGTCGATCTGGGCGTAGGTGACGCCGAGCGCCTCTTCGTCCGGGAGCGCGGGACGGTCGTCCTCGAGGTCGGCGGTCGGGACCTTGCTGCTCAACGACTCCGGGGCCCCGAGGTGACGGAGGATCGCCGCGCCCTGCCGCTTCGTGAGTCCGGTGAGGGGTGTGAGGTCGACGCCGCCGTCGCCGTACTTGGTGAAGAACCCGGTGACCGCCTCGGCCGCGTGGTCGGTGCCGACGACGAGCATCTGCAGCTGGCCGGCGATGGCGTACTGCAGGATCATGCGCTCGCGGGCCTTGACGTTGCCGCGGACGAAGTCGCTGGGGCGCTCGCCGAGAGCGTCGCCGACCGTCTCGACGGTGGCGTCGACACCGGGCTTGGCGTTGGTCACCACCGAACGGTCGGCGGCGATGAACCGCAGCGCGGTCTGGGCGTCGTCCTCGTCGGCCTGGGAGCCGTACGGCAGGCGGACCGCCACGAACTCCGCGTCGGCACCGTCGGCGCGCCGCTCCGTCACCGCCTGCTGGCACAGGTAGCCCGCGAGGGTGCTGTCCTGGCCGCCGCTGATCCCGAGCACGAATCCCTTCGCGCCGGTCACCCGCAGATAGTCCTTGAGGAAGTCGACGCGGCGCCGTACCTCGGCTCCCGGATCGATCTCGGGGAGGACGTCGAGCTCGGCGATGATGGTCTTCTGGAGAGGACGCATCACTTCATGCTAGCCAGGGAAACAGGCCTCCGGCAGCGCGAGCGACGACAGGATCTTCGGCGATGACGACAGACGTGCACCGCAAGTCCCGGCCCGGGGCGCCCGCGGACTTCTTCGCCGCGGAGGCCGCCGGCCTGCGCTGGCTCGCCGAGGCGGGCGCGCCGGTCGTCGAGGTCCTCGACGTCGGCGCCGACCACATCGACCTCCGGCGCCTCGGGCGTGGCGCACCCGACGGACGGTCGGCGCGGGCGTTCGGTGGCGCACTCGCGCGGATGCACGCGGCTGGTGCGGACGCGTTCGGTGCACCGCCCCCGGGGTTCACGGGCGCGACGTTCATCGGCAGCCGCGAGCAGCCGTCTGTGCCCACCGAGACGTGGGGTCGCTTCTACGCCGAGCAGAGGGTGCTGCCGTTCGTCCCGGTGGCCGTCGAGACCGGCAACCTCGGCGACGACGACGCCGAGCTGGTGCGCGACGTGTGTGCCCGGATCGCCGACGGCGTGCTCGACGACGACGAACCCCCGGCGCGGCTGCACGGGGACCTGTGGAACGGCAACGTCATGTGGACACCGGACGGGGTGGTGATGATCGACCCCGCCGCTCACGGGGGACACCGCGAGACCGACCTCGCCATGCTCGAGCTGTTCGGGTGCCCGCGCCTCGACGACGTCGTCGCCGGCTACGAGGACCAGGAACCGTTGCGGTCGGGGTGGCGGGACCGCATCCCGCTGCACCAGCTGCACCCACTCGCGGTGCACGCCGCAGGTCACGGCCCCGGCTACGGGCGCGCCCTCGCCGCCGCCGCGGGAGCCGTCCGAGAACTGCTGGGGTGACCGGAGGTCACACCCCGCGGTAGCGGGCGCGGGGAGCTGAGGGCACGTCGGAAGCGGGAGACGTGCGACGACCGCCGTCGGCGGATCGTCGGATCGGGGGCTCGGCGCGCGCCGGGCGGTACGGCTCGCGGTTGCCGAGCGTCTCGCGTGCGACCACGCCGGGTTCCGCGGGACGCCGCATCTCGTCGGGACGTCGCGGGGTGTCGCGTCGGCGCGGGGACTCCGGTGCGCGGCGAGGGTTCTCGCTGGCACGACGACCCGGTTGGTCGGCGGACCGACGACTCGACGGGTCGGCCGACCGCCGCTGGGGTGCGTCGGCGGCGGCGCGTCGCCGGGGAGGTTCGGTCGCGGCGCGACGTCCGCGGTCGGGGGCACCACGGCGGGACGAGTCGTCGGCGGCGCGGCGCGGCGCGCGCTCGGAGGAGGCGCGTCGGCTGCCGGCGGCGCGGCGTCCGGGCTCCGCGCGGCGCCGGGTCCGCTGCGGGGTGGCGTCGGCGCGTCCGCGGGTGAGGTACCAGCGTGCGGCACCGAGCAGACCGACGACGACGAACGTCCAGGCCATGAGCGGGAACGCCTTGGCGATGGGGAGCATCACGTTGATGACGAGACCCTTGACGCCGGAACTGGCGTCAGCCTCGAGGGAGTACAGAGTCACCAGCGCGACGCCGAACGCGATCAGCGGCGGCTGCGTCACCGCCGTGAAGAGGGCTTTGCGCCGCACGGCCAGGACCGCGGCGACGCAGCCGACGAAGTAGAGGACCCGGAACCAGGTCGACAGCTCGCCTCGGCCACCCGCGTCGACGAGAGCCCCCACCGCGGTGGGTACGAGGGCGACGAGGACCGCGCCCCACCAGGGCACACCCCGCACGGTCGGGAGGACCGACTGGCGACCCGTCGGTACGCCCGCACGGGCCTGGGGGGCGGAGAACACGGTCAGACCCTACCGGTCGCCCGGCGTTCCCCGGTGGACCGTGGCCGGTCACACGGGCGGTGTCACCGACCGCACCGTCGTGTCGACGGGAGCCGGGCGGTCGGGCGGGACCCCTTCCGTACCGGCGTACGCGTCGAGGTCGCCGAGCGCGCGGGCCGTCACGAGCACGCGGGACTGCATCGACGCGACCGTCGCGTTGTAGGCGGTCACCGCCGACCCCAGGCTCGTGCCGACGCGGTGGAAGTGGTCGGCCATGGTGGCCACCCGGTGGTGCAGCTCACGTCCGAGGCGGTGGATCTCCTCGGCGTCCCGCGCGACGGCGTCCTCCCGCCAGCTCAGCGCGACCGTCCGCAGCAGCGCGACGAGCGTGGACGGGGTGGCGGGGACGATGTCGCGGCCGAACGCGAACTCCAGCAGGTCCGGGTCGGCGCGGCAGGCCGCCTCGAGGATCGCGTCGCTCGGGACGAAGAGGACGACGAACTGCGGTGACCGCCGCACCTCCTGCCAGTAGCTCTTCGCCGACAGCGCGACCACGTGCGCCTTGAGTGCTCGTGCGTGGTCGACGAGGAGCGCGGCCTCCAGTTCCGGGTCGTCGGTGGCGGCGGCGTCGAGGTAGGCGTGCAACGGGACCTTCGCGTCCACCGCGACGTCGTGACCGCCGGGCAGGTGCACCACGAGGTCCGGGCGCCGGCCCGAGGTGGTGCGCGCCTGCGGGGTGAAGTCGCAGTGACGGCTGAGACCCGCGGCCTCGACGGCCGCGCGCAGGTGCACCTCGCCCCAGCGGCCCCGTAGGTGCGGGGTGTGCAACGCCGACGCCAGGCGCCGGGCCTGCGCGCCCAGCTCGCTCGACGCCGACCGCATCCCGTCGAGCTGGGCGGCCAGGCCCGCGTCGGCGCTGATGCGCGCCCTCTCGACGCGGTGCATCTCCGTCGCGAGCCGGTCGAGGGTCTCGCGGACCGGTCCGATGACGTCGCCGCCGGCCGAACGACCACGCAGGAACCACCCGGCGACCGCGCCGAGCAGCGCGCACACCCCACCGACGACGACCACCGTTGTGCTCATGGACGACAGGGTGCCCGCGGGGTACGACACCGGACCCCGTCACATCCGTCTCAGGCGACGCGACGCGCGTGGTGCGTCTCGTGCGCCCGCAGCCGCCTCTTGAGCTCGATGCCGTAGCGGAAGCCGCCCATCGACCCGTCGGTCCGCTGGATCCGGTGGCACGGCACGAACAGTGCCGCCGCGTTGCGGGAACACGCCTGCGCGCCGACACGCCCACCGTTCTCGTGGCCGAAGCGCGCGGCGAACTCGCGGTAGGAGAGCGGCTGCCCCGGCACGACACGGCGCAGCTCGGTCCAGGCCGTCTCGAGGAACGCGCCGTTGCTGCGCTGGCTGACCGCCACCGCGTCGACCGCGCCGAGGTCCCCGTCGTCGTATCGCCGGACGGCCTCGACGACCGCGGGCAGCTCGCCGTCCTCCACGCCGTCGGGTCGCAGACGCGGGTGGACCAGCGCGAGCAGTTCGTCGACGTCGCCGGTCCAGCCCGACGCGACGACCGCGTCGTCGACGGAGACGACCGTGAACGGTTCGCCGAGGACGGTGGTGCGTGCGATGACTCCGGTGGTGGTCATGGGTTCTCCTCTGGGTCGTGGTGGGGCTGTCGTCCATCGGACGCACGCACGGTCGGATCGGTTCCATCCCGGGGAGCGGGCGGGCTCGGCCGCAGGGTCGGCACGGTGGGGGCCAGCGCGTCGCGCCACAGGTGCATCGACACGTAGCTGCGCCAGGGCGACCATCGGGAGGTGTCGCGCAGGTCGATGCCGAGCGCGTCGGCGTGACGACGCAGGACGAGATCGCCGTCGAGGAGGATGTCGGGGTCGCGCAGGACCCGCATCACGACGTAGTCGGCGGTCCACCGTCCGATGCCCGGCTGGGCGAGGAGCGCCTCGCGGAGTTCGGCGGACTCCATCGCCGGGTGCAGGGTGAGCGCCCCGTCGGCGACCGTGCGGGCCACACCGACGATCGCGGCCATCCGCCGTCGCGGTCCGCGGAGGACCTCGTGGCCGCGCTCGGCGATCGCCGCCGCGGTCGGGAACAGGTGCGTCACGGGCAGATCGCCTGCGGCGTCGACGGGTTCGCCGAGGGTGGTGACGAGTCGGCCGACATGGGTGCGCGCCGCGGCCAGGCTGATCTGCTGGCCGACCATCGTGCGGACGAGGGTCTCGAACCCGTCGACCGCGCCCGGGACGCGGATCCCGGGCCAGGCTCCGACGAGGGGGCCGATCTCGGGGTCGGCGGCGAGGGCGTCGTCGACCGCCTCGGCGTCGGCGTCGAGGTCGAGCAGCCGTCGCAGCCGGTGGATCGACGGACCGAGATCCCGCAGGTCGCCTGCCGTCACGGCGGCGTCGACGTGCTGGTCGTGCAGTTCCGCCGAGACGATCACGTGGCCGTGTGGTGTGGTCATCGCGCGGTGGAAGGCCGTGCCGTCGTGGTGTTCCAGGCCGTCGACGGCGTGTCCGGCGAGGAACCAGTCCAGCCACGCCGGCGCGAACGGCCGTCGCAGCCCGAGGCGCAGACGCACGGTGGTCCCGTCCGTCCTCGGTGTCCGCGTGGTGTCCGCTCGTCGGCGCAACGCCGTGGGGGTCTCGTCGAACACCTCGCGGATCGTGTCGTTGAACTGTCGGATGCTGGCGAAGCCGGCGGCGAAGGCGATGTCGGACATGGACATCGACGTGCACTGGATCAGCAGGCGCGCGCTCGTGGCGCGGTGCGCGCGGGCGAGCGCCAGGGGGCCGGCGCCGAGGTGCTCACCGAGCACGCGGGTGACGTGGCGGACGGAGTACCCGAGCGCGCGGGCGAGTCCGTCGACCCCCTCGCGGTCGACGACGCCGTCACCGATGAGGCGCATCGCGCGGGACGCGAGGTCGGTGCCGACGTCCCAGTGCGGCGAGCCCGGTACCGCGTCGGGCAGGCATCGGCGGCAGGCCCGGAAACCACGCTGCTGCGCCGCGGCCGCGGTGAGGACGAAGTCGACGTTCTCGCGGCGGGGACGGATGGCCGGACACGACGGCCGGCAGTAGATCCCGGTTGACGAGACCGTGACGAAGAACTGTCCGTCGAAGCGGCGGTCGCGGGCGGCCAGCGCGCGATAGCAGCCGTCGAAGTCCAACCCGACGACACCGTCGGGGCCCGTCGGGACGACGGGGGCTGCTGCGGTCATGCCTCCACGGTGCCATCCGGCGCGGGCGGGCTCCAGCGGGTTTCGGACACGGCTGTCCGCGTCCGGGGAGTGCCGATCAGCAGCAGCGGGCGCCCGGGTTCGCGTCGGCCTCGGCGTGCCGCATCCGCCAGTACTCGCGCTCGGACATCAGCGGTGTCCCCGGGTGATGCCGACGGTGATGGGCGACATAGCGCTGATAGTGGTTGTCGCCCATGACGTCCCCGACGTAGCGCCGGACGGTGGCGAGCCCGCGCGCGAGGCCGCTCATGTCCGGCTCGTCGCGGGGTCGCGGGTCCCGTGCTCCCGCCACTGCTCGGCGACCGCCTTCTCCACCGGTGTCGGGATGAGTCCGCTCGGTGCGAAGAGGGAGGACGGCACCGGCTCGACCTCGGTGGTGGGCAGGCCGCCGGCGCGCACGGCGCGGATGCACACCCACAGTCCGACGGCGGCGACGACGAGCACCAGCGCGGCGAAGACGATCGACAACGTCCCCTGGATGACCGTGTTGCGGATGACGGCGTCGATCTCCTGCGCGGTCTTGGCCGTCCGGAACGACGTCTCGCCGGCGTCGCGGGCGCCGACGAAATCGCTGTGCTGCTGCCAGTACCCGATCGCTGGGTTGGACGAGAAGATCTTCTGGTACGACGCGGTCATGGTGACCGCCAGGTCCCAGACCAACGGCACGCCCGGGATCCAGGCCCACCGGAACTTCCCCTTCTTCATCACCACCACGAGGACCACGGTCAGCGCGATGGCGGCCAGAAGCTGGTTGGCGATGCCGAAGAGCGGGAACAGTGTGTTGATGCCACCGAGCGGGTCCGTGACGCCCATCAGGAGGATCGACCCCCAGCCCGCCACGACGACGAGGGTGCAGATCCACGCCCCGACGCGCCATGACGGGTCGGCGAAACGCTTGGCCCCCTTGATGTTGCTGATCCCGTCGGAGAGCATGAACCGCGCGACGCGGGTGCCCGCGTCCACCGTGGTGAGGATGAACAGCGCCTCGAACATGATCGCGAAGTGGTACCAGAACGAGCGCAGGCTGTCGCCGCCGAACGCGCGTTGCAACGTCTCGGACATTCCCATCGCGAGGGTGGGTGCGCCACCGGTCTTCGAGATGACCGACTTCTCCTCCACGCCGTCGGCGTAGGCCTGCAACTGATCGGCCGACGTCGGCGGTCCGGGCAGCCCGAGCTTGGTGTTGGTGTACTCGGCGGCACTCTGCGCGGTCCCGCCGGTGGCCCCCTTCGGGGCGTTCATGGCGAAGTAGAGGTGCGGGTCGAGGATGCAGGCGGTGATCAGCGCCATGATCGCGACGAACGACTCGGTGAGCATCCCGCCGTATCCGATGACCCGGGCCTGGCTCTCCTTCTCCAGCAGCTTGGGCGTCGTGCCGGACGCGATCAGCGCGTGGAAGCCGGACAGGGCGCCGCAGGCGATGGTGATGAACAGGAACGGGAACAACGAGCCCGCGAAGGCGGGACCCGTGCCGCTGCTGGCGAAGTCACTGATCGCCGGGGCCTGCATGACCGGTCGGGCGATGAGGATGCCCACCGCCAGCAGCACGATGGTGCCGACCTTCATGAACGTGGAGAGGTAGTCGCGCGGCGCCAGCACCAGCCACACCGGCAGCACGGCCGCGGCGAAGCCGTAGATGATGATCGCCCACGACAGGAACACCGGCGAGAGGGTGAACCAGTCCTCGCCCCACGAGGTCTCGGCGACCCAGCCGCCGGCGACGATGGCCAGGATCAGCAGGACGAACCCGATGACCGAGACCTCGGAGATGCGGCCGGGCCGCAGGTAGCGCAGGTAGACGCCCATGAACACGGCGATGGGCAGGGTCATCGCGAGAGAGAAGACGCCCCAGGGGCTCTCGGCGAGTGCGTTGACCACGACCAGTCCGAGCACGGCGATGAGGATGATCATGATGACGAACACCGCGACGATCGCCGCCGTCCCGCCCACGGCGCCGAGTTCGTCGCGCGCCATCTGGCCGAGGCTGCGTCCGCGTCGTCGGGTCGAGATGGCCAGCACCAGGTAGTCCTGGACCGCTCCGGCGAACACGACGCCGACGATGATCCAGATGGTGCCGGGCAGGTACCCCATCTGGGCCGCGAGCACCGGGCCGACGAGCGGTCCGGCGCCGGCGATCGCGGCGAAGTGGTGCCCGAAGAGCACACGCCGATCGGTCGGCATGTAGTCCTTCGCGTTGTCGAGGACCTCGGCCGGCGTCGCGTGGTCGTCGCGGGGGACGATCACCTTCATCTCGATGAGTCGCGCGTAGAAGCGGTAGGCGATGACGTAGGTGCAGACCGCGGCCAGCACGAACCAGACGGCGTTGACCGACTCGCCACGGACGATCGCGATGACGGCCCACGAGATCGCGCCGAGGAGACCGATCGCCGCGAACAGCAGGCGCTTGCCGACGGTCATGGGGGAGCGGTCGACGATGGCGACCGGAGGGGCGTCGGGGTCTGTCCGGACGAGCTCGATGTCGGGGTTGTCGAGGACGTCGCCGGAGCGCTCCCGGGTGGCTGTCACGAGCGGATCAACTCCTGTGCTGGCCGAGATGAGGGGTGCCGGGTGTGGCCCGGGTCACTCTACATTCGCGGCGACCTGCGCCGAATGCTGGTCGAACCGGCGGTCGCGTGCCATTCTCGTAACGTGCGCGTAACACGACGGAAGGAGCGGGACATCCCGCTCGCCGAGTACCCGGGCTGGGCTGTCGACGTGATGATGGGCCTCTACGGCGAGAGGCAGGTGGCCGACGCGATCGCCGCGGAGACGTCGCATGTCGCCCCGCCCGAACCCTCCGCGGTCGCCGATCTCGACGCGGTCGAGTCGTTCCTCACCCGCGTGCAGGCGTGGCGGCGCGGACTCAGGCGGCGCTGACCCGGAGCACCTTGTCGGCGCCGTCGCCGTTGTCCGTCGTGACCAACAGCGACCCGTCCGGTGCGGTCGTGATCGACCGCAACCGCCCCTCGGTGCCCTGGAGCAGGTCGACCCGCTCGGTCGTCGACCGCCCGTCTGGTGAGAGCCGCAGCAGCATCAGTCTCTGAGCCTTCAACGCCGCCACGGCGAGCATCCCCCGGTACTTCCCCCACACCGGGCCGAGGACCTCGATGTCGGCGACGGCGAGGGTGGGATCACCCGACGACCACACCGACGGCACGGCGGTCGGGAACTTGCGGGTGTCGGTCATGGGGACGCTCTCGTCGTACGAGCCGCTCCCCGTGTCCGGGTCCCATCCGTAGTTCGCCCGCGGTTGTTCGAGGTTCACCTCGTCGTCGACGGTGGGTCCGTGCTCGGAGGTGTAGAGCCGGTCGGTGCCCGGGACGAACGCGAGCCCCTGGGGGTTGCGGTGCCCGAACGAGTGGATGGGCGTGCCGGGGAGCGTCCCGGCCGCCGGTGAGCCATCGGCGTTGACGTGCAACACCTTTCCGCCCAACGACCGCAGATCCTGGGAGGCGGTCGGCGAGGCGGTGTCACCGGTCGCGACGAACAGTGTCCCGTCGGGCGCCGGGAGCACGCGGCAACCGCTGTGGCGGCCACTGGCGTTGAGCGGTATCCCGGTCAGGACGTCCTGCGCTCGCGTCATCGACGACCAGTCGGGCGCGGCGGTCCACCGGACCAGGCGCACGTCGCCGGCGGTGCTCGCGTAGCACGTGTACACCGACCGCGACGTCGCGAAGTCGTTAGCGAGGGCCATCCCCATGAGGCCGCCCTCGCCGCGGGCGCGGACGTCGAGACCGTCGGCGCGGACCTCGCCGACGCGACCGTCGTTCTGGCGCACCATGATCCGGCCGGATCGCTCTCCGGTGACGATGGCGCCGCCGGGATCGAGGACGACGTCCCAGGGGTGATCGAGTCCGGTCATCTCGTCGCGCACACGGATCGAGTCGTCGCCTGCGGACGACGAGGACGGCGTCGGTGCGGCATCCGTGCGCGACGACTCGTCACGGTCGTCGGTCGCGTCGGCGCCACACGCCGACATCGTGAGGGCGGCGACCACGGCCGCCACGACGGGGGAATACCGGGCGATCCGCGATCGGTTCACCCCTTCGACCGTACCAGCGAGAACAGCCATCTCGAGGGGCGGCGAGTGTAGCGTCGGACGTACAGCCGAGAAGCGTTGCTGTGCCCTGAACAGACCCGGTTTTCCACCGTGCGAGGAGGGAGTGACGCATGGCCGAGAAGAAGAACGAAGACGCACCGCAGCTCAAGGATCCCGATCTCTACGAGGAGCTCCGCGACAAGGGGAACTCGAAGGAGAAGTCGGCACGCATCTCGAACGCGGCCGCCAACCGCGGACGATCCGACGTCGGGCACAAGGGCGGGAAATCCCCCTCGTACGAGGAGTGGACCGTCGACGAGCTCAAGAAGCGCGCGAAAGAGCTTGATCTGCACGGCTATTCCGACAAGAACAAGGACGAGCTCGTGGAGATGCTGCGCGACCACTGACGCGCGCCCCCATCCGAGCACCCCACACACGAACGGAGATCTGACCATGAGTGACGAACTGACCGGCAAGACCGTGGCCTTCCTGGTGGCCCCCGAGGGCATCGAGCAGGTCGAGTTGACCGAGCCGTGGAAGGCGGTCGAACAGGCCGGCGGCACGCCGAAGCTGGTGTCCACCGACAGCGGCGAGGTCCAGGGTTTCAACCACCTGGACAAGGCCGACACGTTCCCCGTCGACGCGACGGTGTCGGACGTGTCCCCGTCCGACTACGACGCGCTGGTCCTGCCCGGTGGCGTCGCCAACCCGGACTACCTGCGCACCGTCGACGAGGCGGTCGCCTTCGCCAAGGGCTTCTTCGACGCGGGCAAGCCGGTCGCGGCCATCTGTCACGCGCCGTGGACGCTCGTCGAGGCCGGCGTGCTCTCGGGCCGGACCATCACGTCGTGGCCGAGCCTGCAGACCGACATCCGCAACGCGGGTGGGACCTGGGTCGACGAGGAGGTCGTCGAGTGCACCTCCGGACCCAACACCCTGGTCAGCAGCCGCAACCCCGACGACCTCCCGGCGTTCTGTGAGCGCGTCGTCGCCGTCGTCGCGAAGGGCTGAGGACGTGCAGATCGGCTTCAAGTTGATGGCGGAGGCCTTCGACCCGAAGGAGATCGTCCGCCAGGCGGTCGTCGCCGAACAGGCGGGCTTCGACTTCGTCGAGGTCTCCGACCACTTCCACCCGTGGCTCTACAGCCAGCAGCACTCCGGCTTCGCGTGGTCCATGCTCGCCGCGATCGGCGCGCAGACGTCGACGCTCCAGCTCGCGACCGGCGTGACCTGCCCGATCATCCGGTATCACCCCGCGATCATCGCGCAGGCCGCCGCCACCACCGCGGTCCTCTCCGACGGCCGGTTCACGCTCGGCCTCGGATCCGGTGAACGGCTCAACGAGCACATCACCGGCGCACCGTGGCCGTCGGCACACGTGCGGCACGAGATGCTGCGCGAGGCCATCGAGGTCATCCGACTGCTGTGGTCGGGCGGCTATCACTCCTACGAGGGCAAGCACATCACCCTCGACGACGCGCGAGTGTTCGACCTGCCCGACGAGTTGCCGGAGATCGTCGTCGCGGCGGGCGGGACGAACGCCGCGGAGATCGCCGCGAAGGCAGGGGACGGGCTGTTCGCCACCGAACCCGACGGCGAACTGGTGTCGGCGTACCGCGGGGCCGGCGGCTCCGGCGCGCGGTTCTGCGAGGTGCCGATGGCGTGGGCGCCCGACGTCGACTCGGCCGTGAAGGCCGCGCACTCCACGTTCCGGTTCGGGCTCACGGGCTGGAAGGTGCAGTCGGAGTTGCCCAATCCGATCAACTTCGAGGCGGCGACGTCGCTGGTCCGGGAGTCCGACATCGCCGACGCGATGTCGTGCGGTCCGGACCTCGACGCGCACGTCGCGTCGGCGAAGGAGTTCGCCGACGCCGGCTTCGACCACCTGACGGTGCTCAACGCCGGGCCGGACGTCGACGGTTTCCTCGAGCTGTGCAAGTCCGAATTGATCGACACGATCCGTTCGTCCGTGTGACGCCCGGGTGTGTGACCATGGCGGCATGAGTCGCCAGGTCACCACCCGGGGAACGGTGTACGCCTCGCACCTGCGATCGGTCTCGGTGATCGCGCTGCAGGTCGTCCTGGTGGCGGCGGCGCTGTGGCTCGTCGGCTGGGTCGTGGCCCAGATCTGGGTCATCCTGCTGCCGGTGATCCTCGCGGTCATCGTGTGCACCGTGTTGTGGCCTCCGGTGCGGTGGCTGCGGTCGCGGTCGGTGCCGCCGGCGCTCGCCGCGCTCGTCGGGGTCGTCGTCGCGGCCGCGGTCATCGCCGGGGTGGTGGCCGCGGTCGCCCCGTCGATCGCCGATCAGGTGTCGACGCTGTCGACGAAAGCCGTCGTCGGCATCCGTCAGGTGCAGGACTGGTTGCAGGGTCCGCCGCTGAACATCAGTGACGCACAACTGGACTCGGCGGTCTCGGCCATCACCGACCGCCTCGAGTCGAGTGGGGCGCAGATCGCGTCGGGGTTCTTCACCGGCGTCAGCGCGGCGACGTCGGCCCTCATCACGCTGTTCACCACCGCGGTCATCACCTTCTTCCTGCTCAAGGACGGGCCGCGGTTCCTCCCGTGGTTGCGACGCTCGGTCGGCAGCCCCGCGGCGCCGCATCTCGCCGAGGTGCTCACCCGGATGTGGCGCACGCTCGGCGGGTTCGTCCGCACGCAGGCGGTGGTCAGTCTCGTCGACGCCGTGCTGATCGGCATCGGCCTGGTGATCCTCGGCGTGCCACTGGCCTACGTCCTCGCGATCGTCACGTTCGTCGGCGGGTTCGTGCCCATCGTCGGTGCGTTCGTCGCCGGCGCGTTGGCCGTCCTGATCGCGCTGGTGTCCAACGGTCTCGTCACCGCACTCATCGTGCTCGCGATCATCGTCGCGGTGCAGCAGTTGGAGGGCAACGTCCTACAGCCGTGGTTGCAGTCGAAGTCTATGAACCTGCACGCGGTGATCGTGCTGCTGGCGGTGACACTGGGCGGCACCCTGTTCGGAGTGGTCGGCGCGTTCCTCGCGGTGCCGGTGGCCGCCTGCGGCGCCGTCGCGGTGCGCTACTACGGCGAGCAGGTGCGGGCGCGCAGCGACGACCCGGAGGACGTCGAATCGGAGCCGGTGTCCCTGGAGAAGGATCCGCCGTCGGACGACGACGCCGTGTCCTGAGTCAGAGGATCTGGTCGCCGTACATCTCGCCGAGCGGGTCGGCGATCAACTCCAGGCGTTCGCCGTCGGGGCCGCGGAAGTAGATCGACACCTCGTTGTGCAGGACCATCTCGACGCCGGCGTCGGCGAGCTTGCCGCGCAGTCGCTCCCAGCGGGCGGGCTCGACGCTGATCGCCACGTGGTGCAGCCCGCCGAGCACCTCCTGGTACGGCCCGACGTCGAGACCGGGGAAGTCGAAGAACGCCAACAGGTTCTCGTTGCCGATGTCGAAGAAGAAGTGCGTCGACCCGGCGTAGTCACGGTTCTCGATCAACTCGGTCAGCGGGAACTCCAGGAGCCCCTGGTAGAAGCGGATGGTCGTCTCGACGTCACTCGAGATGAGCGCGGTGTGGTGTACACCGCGGCCGCTCGACGCCGGCCGTTGCGACGGTGGTGCGAGGTACTGCGCGCTCAGCCGGTCGCGCTGCTCGGCGAACTGTTCCCTGCGGTCGGTCTCCTGCGACGTCATGCCCACCTCGTTCGTCCCTGTGTTCCGCCGCGACCCTACGCCGGTCGCCGACCGGAGCGCCGGGCCTCGGCCGGTGTGATGTCGAAACGCCGCCGAAAGCTGGTGGAGAACCAGGGGATCGAGGAGAAACCACAGCGGAGCGCGACCTCGGCGGCCGTCGCCGACGCTCCCGGTGCGGTCAGCACCGCGTACGCGCGGTCGAGGCGCCGGGCCAGGACATGGCGCGGCACGGTCGTCCCGTCCGCGGCGAACAGCCGGGACAGCTGACGCTCCGAGACACCGGTCGCCGCGGCGACCGACGCCGCGGTCAACCCGGGGTCGCCGAGGTTGTCGTCGATGAACGCGTGGGCGGTCACGCGACGCTCGACGCCCAGCGTCGCGGCGCCGGCGAGAACGCTCGCCGTCGCGACGATCCGCGCCAGGTCCTCGGTGGTCGTCGCCGTCGAGGCGAACGCGGCGGTGGTGAGACGCACCAGCGACCGGGCGCGGACGTCGTCCGCGACGTCGACGACCGTCGGCGTCACCCGCGTGCTGTCGCTCACCTGCGCCCAGTCGTCTCGGGGGATCACGACGGCGAACTCGTCGAGTCCGTGCTCGAAGACGCGGCGCAGCGGTCGGTCCGGGTCGCACACGAGCAGCTGGCCCGGCTGGAGGACGCCGTCGACCCCGTCCGCGTGGATCCGCGCGGCCCCGCGCCGGGCGACGTACACGGCGACGGCGTCGACGGGGCGGTCGTCGATCATCGACGCCGACCGCTGCACGCGGTGGGCGGATCCGCGCACATGGGCGAGGCGGAGGGACTCTCCGACGAGGTTCGACTCGCGGGCCACGAACCGTCCGTCGCCCGGCACCTCGCACGACAGCTCCATCAGCGCGGCCGCGTTGTGCCGTTCCCAGGCGAGCACGGCGTGATCATCCGAGGTCGAGACCTCGAACCGTGTCGGGGACAGAGCAGCGGCGCTCACCGATCCATGGTGACACAGGCCACACCGCGTCGGTTCTTCCTCGATTCCGCCATCTCGGTCGTGACCCACCCGCCGACGACACGGACCGTCGCACACTCGGCGACACGTACAGCAGAGAGGCGGATCGATGGCGACCTTCGACGACGGCATCGCGGACACGGAGCTGCCGGATCACGGCGTGGTGGAGACCGACGTGCTCATCGTCGGCTCCGGGCCGTCGGGCTCGGCCGCGGCCCTGTTCCTGTCCGAGCTGGGGGTGTCGACCATCCTCATCACCAAGTACCGGTGGACCGCGAACACCCCGCGCGCCCACATCACCAACCAGCGGTCGATGGAGGTGTTCCGCGACCTCGGGATCGAGGAACAGGTGCTGGCCGAGGCCACACCCCACGAGATGATCGGTGACACCGTGTTCTGCACCGCGATCGCCGGTGAGGAGATCGGTCGTATCCGCACCTGGGGGACCCGGCCCGACCGCGAGGCCGACTACCAGCTCGCCTCACCGTGCCTGACCGTCGACATCCCGCAGACCTACCTCGAGCCGATCCTGCTGCGGAACGCGACCATCCGCGGGACGCAGACCCGGTTCTCCACCGAGTACCTGCGGCACACCCAGGACGACGACGGCGTCACCGTCGAGGTCCGCGACCGACTCACCGGTCTCGAGTACCGGATCCGGGCGCGCTACCTCATCGGCGCCGACGGGGCGCGGTCGCGGATCGCCGAGGACATCGGCCTGCCCTTCACCGGTCAGATGGACATCGCCGGATCGATGAACATCACCTTCCGGGCCGACATCGCACCGCTCGTCGACCACCGACCCAGCGTCCTCTACTGGGTGATCGCACCCGGGTCGAACGTCGGCGGCATCGGCACCGGGTTGGTCCGGATGGTCCGTCCCTGGGACGAGTGGTTGATCGTGTGGGGCTACGACATCTCCGGCCCGCCACCGGAACTCGACGACGACATGGCCCGCGGAATCATCCGCGACCTGCTCGGCGTCCCGGACCTGGAGCCGGAGATCACCGGCTACAGCCTATGGGGCGTCAACGAGATGTACGCGACGGACCTCCAGCGCGGCCGGGTCTTCTGCGTCGGGGACGCGGTGCACCGCCACCCGCCGTCGAACGGCCTGGGCTCGAACACCTCGGTGCAGGACTCCTACAACCTCGCGTGGAAGATCGCGGCGGTGCTCGACGGTCACGCCGGCCCGTCGCTGCTCGACTCCTACACCGCCGAACGGGCGCCGGTCGCCGAGCGGATCGTCACCCGCGCGAACCGCTCGGCGCGCGAGTTCTCCGACCTGTTCGAGGCACTGGGCGTCGTCGGACTCGAGGGGGAGGAGATGGCTGCGGCCATCGCCGAGCGCAAGGACCCGACACCCGAGGGTGCCGCCAAGCGGGCCGCCCTGTTGAAGGCCATGGACACCAAGAACTACGAGTTCAACGCCCACGGTGTCGAGCTCGGCCAGTTCTACAGCTCGGGCGCGATCGTCTCCGACGGCACCGCGCCGGTCCCGCAGTCCGGCCGCGAGGACGCCGATCTCTTCCACGTCATGTGCACCTCTCCGGGCGCGCACCTGCCGCACGCATGGGTCGGCGACAACACCCGTCGCATGGCGATGATGGACCTCGCGCCCTACTCGCGGTGGACCCTGATCACCGGTCTGACGGGTGGCGCGTGGGCGGACGCCGCGACCGCTGTCGCCGGCGAGCTCGGTGTGCCGCTCGAGGCGGTGGTGATCGGACCGGGCTGCGCGGTGACCGACCTCTACTACGACTGGGCGAAGTTGCGCGAGGTCGACGAGTCCGGCGCGATCCTCGTCCGGCCCGACAAGCACATCGCCTGGCGTTCCCACGACCTGCCTGACGACCCCACGGCCGCGCTGTCCTCGGCGATGAGGACGGTGCTCGGCCGTGACTGAGGCGTTCGTCCACGAGACCCTGCCGCAGCGTGTCGTGTTCGCCGCGGGTGACGCGCGGTCGGCGCTCGAGGGCGAGGTGATCGCGCTCGACGCGCGACGGGCGATGGTGATCGCGTCCGACCGCGACGGGGCCCGGGTCGACGCCATCGTCGCCGGCCTCCCGGACGTGGTGCGCCACACCGAGGTGGTCATGCATGTCCCGGTCGAGGTGGCGCAGCGTGCGCGGGAGGTCGCGTCGCAGGCCGGTGTGGACGTCGTCGTGGCCATCGGGGGCGGGTCGACGACGGGTCTGGCGAAAGCCGTCGCCCTGACCGCGGGCCTGCCCGTGATCGCGGTACCCACCACCTTCTCCGGCAGCGAGGCGACCGACGTGTGGGGCCTCACCGAGGACGGCGTGAAGACGACGGGGGTGGACCGCCGGGTGCTGCCGCGCAGCGTCGTCTACGACGCCACCCTGCTGACGACGCTGCCCACCGACGCCACCGTCGCGAGCGGGTTGAACGCGCTCGCGCACGGTGTCGATGCGATGTGGGCACCCCGCGCCGACCCGATCGACCGTGCACTGGCCGAGGAGGGCATCCGTGCCCTGCGCGAGGGACTCCTCGGGCTCGTCGCCGAACCGCGGTCGGACGCGGTGGACGACGTCGACCGCACGCTCTACGGCGCCTACCTCGCGGCGGTGGCGTTCGCGTCGGCGGGGTCGGCGATGCACCACAAGATCTGCCATGTGCTCGGCGGCATGTTCGACCTGCCGCACGCCCCGACGCACGCCGTGGTGTTGCCGCACGTCCTGGCGTTCAACGCATCGAACGCCCCCGACGCCGTAGCCCGGATCGCCCGGGCGCTGGGTGCCGACGATGCCGTCGCCGGACTCGCCGACCTGCGCGCCGCGGTGTCGGCCCCGTCGGCGTTGAAGGATCTGGGGATGCCGGAGTCCGGCATCGAGGCCGCCGTGCCCCGCATCCTCGCCGCGATCCCCGCGGACAACCCGACCCCGGTCACCGAGCACGCACTGACCCAGCTCCTACGAGCTGCCTACGAGGGAGACGATCAGCCATGACCGTTCAGCACCAACCGATCTCCGACGACCAACGTGCCGTCGAGGACGATGTCGTCGAGCGCGTGCTCCGGTCGTTCGACGGCTGCGAGAACCCCCGACTGCGCCAGGTCATGCAGTCGCTCACCAGCCATCTGCACGCCTTTCTGCGCGACGTGCGGCTGACCGAGGAGGAGTGGGAGCAGGCGATCGCGTTCCTCACCGAGGCCGGCCACATCACCGACGACAAGCGGCAGGAGTTCGTCCTCCTCTCCGACACCCTCGGTGCGTCGATGCAGACCATCGCCATCAACAACGAGGTGCGCGGCGACGCGACCGAGGCGACGGTGTTCGGGCCGTTCTTCGTCGAGGGGGCGCCCCGGATCGAGCTGGGTGGCGACATGGCGTTCGGCGCCCCGGGTCAGCCGTGCTGGGTCGAGGGCACCGTGACGACCACCGACGGCTCTCCGGTGGCCGGTGCGCGCCTCGAGGTGTGGGAGGCCGACGACGACGGCCTCTACGACGTGCAGCACGACGACGGGCGCGTCGCCGCCCGCGCCCACCTGTTCTCCGACGACGACGGTTCGTTCCGGTTCTGGGGCATCACGCCGACGCCCTACCCGATCCCGGACGACGGTCCTGTCGGACGGATGCTGCAGGCGGTCGGGCGGTCGCCCTACCGCGCGTCCCATCTGCACTTCATGGTCACGGCCGACGGGCTCCGTCGTCTGGTCACGCACATCTTCGTCCGCGGTGACGACCTCCTCGACCGCGACAGCGTCTTCGGCGTCAAGGACTCGCTGGTCAAGGACTTCGTCGAACACGCGGCGGACGAACCCACCCCGGATGGGCGCAAGGTCGGCGGGTCGTGGTCGAGCGTTTGGTTCGACATCGTGCTCGCCCCCGCGGACGCGTAGTCCCTGCTCAGCGAGGGCGTGTCGTCGGTCCGGGGTGGTGAAACCTAGAGTGGTCACCCGTGAGTCTCACCCTCGGAATCGTCGGCCTGCCCAACGTCGGCAAGTCGACCCTGTTCAACGCCCTGACGCGCAACGACGTGCTGGCCGCCAACTACCCGTTCGCGACCATCGAGCCGAACGTCGGCGTCGTCGAGTTGCCCGACGCGCGGCTCGGTCGGCTGGCGGAGATCCACAACAGCGAGCGCATCCTGCCCGCGACGGTCTCGTTCGTCGACATCGCGGGCATCGTGAAGGGCGCCTCTGAGGGCGAGGGGATGGGCAATCAGTTCCTCGCCAACATCCGCGAGGCCGACGCGATCTGCCAGGTGGTGCGGGTGTTCGCCGACGACGACGTCGTGCACGTCGACGGCCGCGTCGACCCGCTCGCCGACATCGAGGTGATCGAGACCGAGCTGATCCTCGCCGATCTGCAGACGCTGGAGAAGGCGATCCCGCGGCTGGAGAAGGACGCCCGCAAGAACAAGGACCTGGCCGAGACGCTCGCTGCGGCCCAGAAGGCGTCGGAGCTGCTGAACTCGGGCAAGACCCTGTTCTCGCAGAAGGATTCGATCGACCTGTCGTCGCTGCGCGAGCTGCACCTGATGACGACCAAGCCGTTCCTCTACGTGTTCAACGCCGACGAGTCCGTGCTCACCGACGACGCGCGCAAGGACGAGCTGCGGGCGGCCGTCGCCCCCGCTGATGCGGTGTTCCTCGACGCGAAGGTGGAGAGCGAGCTGCTCGAGCTCGACGCCGAGGACGCGCAGGAACTCCTCGACTCGATCGGCCAGACCGAGCCGGGCCTGCACTCGTTGGCGCGCGCCGGGTTCCACACCCTCGGACTGCAGACGTACCTGACCGCCGGGCCGAAGGAGTCGCGCGCCTGGACGATCCACAAGGGCGACACCGCCCCCAAGGCCGCCGGCGTCATCCACACCGACTTCGAGAAGGGCTTCATCAAGGCCGAGATCGTCTCCTTCGACGACCTCGACGCCGCCGGCTCGATGGCCGCCGCCAAGGCCGCCGGCAAGGTCCGCATGGAGGGCAAGGACTACGTCATGCACGACGGCGACGTCGTCGAGTTCCGCTTCAACGTCTGAGTCCTCGGGCGCGGGCACACTGGATCCATGCGCCTTACACGTCTCCGATCGACCCTGTTCGTCGTGTTTGCCGTCATCGGCGTGGTGGTCACGGCTGCGTGCGGGGGCGATTCATCGCCCGCTGCCACGACCCACAACGCCACCGACGACGCGTTCGTCGTGGCCATGGCGCGCCATCACCAGCGGGCGATCGAGGTCGGACAGTTCGCGGCCGACAAGGGCAGTGACCCGCGCGTGGTCGACTACGGGCGGCTGATCGTGTCGCAGCAGACGCCGGAGCTGCAGAAGCTCGACGGCTGGAAGAGTCAGTGGTCGTTGCTGTCGACGGCCGCGGGTTCCTCGATGCCCGACGGGTACATCACCGACCCGACGCTGGCCGGGCTGCGGACCATGTCGGGGACGGCCTTCGACCGCGCCTTCCTGCTGGACTCGGCGAACAGTGAGACCGGCGCCGCGGCGATGGCGCAGCGAGAGCTGGCGTCGGGGGTGTACGGGCCGGCGCGGGAACTCGCGACGTCGATCTCCACCGCGCCGACCACCCAGATCCCGAAGCTGCGAGCACTCGCCGCGCAACTGGGCTGACGCATCGTGAGACGATCGCCCGCGTGACGAGGACGAACGAGTTCGGACAGCCGATCGGACCGTCGCTTCCCGGGTGGACACCGCCGCCGGCGCCGTCGCGGGTCGTGCTGCGCGGGACGCACTGCACGCTCGAGCCGCTCGACGTCGACCGGCACGCCGACGACCTGTTCGCCGCCTACGCTGCGGCGCCCGACGACCGTGACTGGACCTACCTCCCGCTCGGCCCGTTCGCGACGAGCGAGGAGTTCCTCGCGTGGGCGGAACCCGCTGCGGCAGGGCAGGACCCGCTGCTGTTCGCCGTCGTCGACACCGGCACCGGCCGCGCGGTCGGGACGCTCGCGTTGATGCGACAGGACCCGGCGAACGGTGTCGTCGAGGTCGGGTACGTGATGTTCTCGCGTGCCCTGCAGGGGACGCAAGCGTCGACCGAGGCGCAATACCTGCTGATGCGGCACGCCTTCGAGCTCGGCTACCGCCGGTACGAGTGGAAGTGCGACAGCCTCAACGAGCCGTCGCGGCGTGCTGCCGCGCGCCTGGGCTTCACCTACGAGGGCACCTTCCGGCACCTCGTCGTCTACAAGGGTCGCAGCCGCGACACCGCATGGTTCTCCATCACCGACGGTGAATGGCCGACGAGCCGCGCGGCATTCGAGGCATGGCTCGACCCTGCCAACTTCGATGCCGACGGCCGCCAACGCGCGCCACTACGTACGAATCCGTAGCAATTCTTCCCGCTCAGCGGGAACAATCGCTACGGATTCGCACCGACCGCACACGCCTGCACGTCTATCATCCCGTCGATGGCGACGGTGCTCATCGCATCCGGCTTGATCCTCCTGCTGCTCGGCCTCCTGACCGGGCTGGCGGTCCCTGCGCTGACCAACCCGCGCATGGGGCTGGCCAGCCACCTGCAGGGCATGACGAACGGCCCGTTGCTCGTGATCGTCGGTCTGCTCTGGCCCCACGTCGATCTGCCGCACGTGCTGGATGCGGTCACCGTGGTGCTCCTGATCTACGGCACCTACGCCAACTGGCTTGCCACTCAACTCGGCGCGATCTGGGGCGCGGGCAGGCGTTTCGCGCCGGCCGCGTCCGGTGACCACTTCGCGTCGGGGGGCAAGGAGACCGTCGTCGACGGACTGCTCCTCACGCTCGCGCCGGCGATGATCGTCGCCGTCGTCCTGCTGATCGTCGGCGTCCTGCGCTGACATGGTCGGTAGCAGTCCGTGTCGCCTGACGACACGAGGTGCTACGGATCCGTTTGCGCGGGTCGCGCCACGACGGTTGCGGCCTCGCGGATCGCGGTCGCGCCCAACACGACGGCGATGAGCAGCTCCGGATGCGCGAGGACCCCGTCGATGCTGTTGACGGCCGCGACCACCGTGAGGACGGCGACGACGGGGATCGCGATCAGGAGCACCGTCATCAGGGCACCGCGGCGTGCCGCGTCCGCCTGCACGATGGCGGCGACGACGACGACCGCCGCGGCGGCCGCGGTGACGGGTCCGGCCCAGCCCACCCCGCCCTCGACGACGTCGCTGACGGTCAGTGCTGTTCCGTACGCGCTCGAGTCCGTCACGCCGTTCAGCGGCTGGTACGACCCGTGGTACGTGACCTCGGGGGTCTGGCCGAAGCCGAACCAGCTCACGCGACCGGCGACGAGCGCGACCACGACGAACACCCACCACGCGGCGCGGCGTACCCACCGCGCGACAACCCATCCGGGACGACCGATCACGCTGCCCACCCTGACAGATGCCCGAATCGGTGGCGATGTTTCCCGCTCAGCGGGAAGAACTGCTACGGATTGTCGGGTGGACGATCTCGTCGAGTTCGAGGCGGTGCTCCGGCAGATGGTCTGGGGACGAAACGAATACGTCGTGATCCGACTGCCCCGCGAACTCGAAGCAGCGGCCCGCGAGATGAACACACGGCGACTCGCAGGGTGGCTGGACGACCTCGCCGTGAACGTGGGCATCAACAAGGCCGATCAGGACGTGATGGACGGGGCCTTCGTCTACATCGGCAGCTCGATGCAGCGTCGTCTGCGCGCCGAGGCCGGTGACCTCGTCCGGTGTCAGTTGCGGCCCGTGGATCCCGACCTGGTGCCCATCGACGACGACGTCCTCGAGGCCTTGGAGGCGAGTGGCACGGTCGCTGCCTTCGACCGCCGGACGCCGGCGCAGCGTCGGCGCGCGCTCGCGCACATCGACGGCGCGGCAGCCGCCGCCACGAGGGAGCGCAGGATCCGTGCGCTCGTGGCGGAACTCGGGGATCGGTAGCGATGTTTCCCGCTCAGCGGGAAGAACTGCTACGGATTGTCGGGTGGGTGAGGCGCAGGAGGAGTTCGCGGCGCTGGTGCTCGACGTGGTCGACCGGATCCCGCCGGGGCGGGTGATGACCTACGGCGACATCGCCGAGTACCTGCACCGCGGCGGGCCGCGGGGCGTGGGGGGAGTGATGGCGCGGGAGGGCGCCGCGGTCGCCTGGTGGCGGGTGGTCCGGGCGAACGGGACGCTGCCCGCGCACCTCGTCGTCGACGCGCAGGAGCACTGGCACATCGAGGGGACGCCGCTGCGCCGCGGGGTGGTCGACGTCGAGGCGGCTCGGTGGTGGCCCGACGCGGCCTAATGTGAGAGCCATGCGCTTCGGACTGTTCGTACCCCAGGGTTGGCGTCTCGATCTGGTCGGCATCGACCCCGCACAGCAGTGGCAGACGATGCTCGACATCGCCACCGTGGCCGACCAGGGGCCATGGGAGTCGATCTGGGTCTACGACCACTTTCACACCGTCCCCGTGCCCACCGACGAGGCGACGCACGAGGCGTGGTCGCTCATGGCGGCGTATGCGGCCGCCACGTCGCGGGTCCGCCTCGGCCAGATGTGCACGTGCATGGGGTATCGCAACCCCGCCTACCTCGCCAAGCAGGCCGCGACGATCGACATCATCTCGGGCGGCCGCGTCGAGATGGGCATCGGCGCAGGCTGGTACGAGCACGAGTGGAAGGCCTACGGCTACGGCTTCCCCCGTGCCGGCGAACGCATCGCGATGCTCGACGAGGGCGTGCAGATCATGTCGCAGATGTGGCGCGAGGGCAGCGTGACCCTCGACGGGAGGCACTACAAGGTCGACGGCGCGATCTGCCGCCCGCTGCCGTTGCAGGACAGCGGGATCCCGCTGTGGATCGCCGGTGGTGGCGAGAAGAAGACCCTGCGTATCGCCGCGCAGTACGCCTCGTACACCAACTTCGACGGCACCCCCGACGTGTTCGACCGCAAGTCGCAGATCCTCGCCGACCACTGCCGCGACGTCGGCACCGACTTCGACGCGATCACCCGATCGGCCAACTACAACGTCGTCATCGCCCCGACCCAGTCGGAGGTCGAGGACAAGATCGACCGCATCCGCGAGCAGTACCGGCCGTTCCTGTCGCCGGAGGCTCTCGACGGTGCGGTCGAGTCGTTCGCGAGCGGGCCGCTCGTCGGCACGCCGGAGCAGATCGTCGAGCGCCTGCGCGCTGCCGAGGGTCAGGGCATGACCTACGCGATCACCTATTTCGTCGAGGCGGCGCACGACCGTTCGGGTCTGGAGTTGTTCACCGAGAAGGTCATCGGGGCGTTCGCGTGACCATCGATCCTGCCCCGGCGGTGTCACGACGTCTCGCCCGACGCCTGGCCGTCTGGGGTGGTGCGTCGACGGTGCTCGGTGGCGCGCTCGCGGTGGCCGGCTCGACGCCCCGGGCGCGAGCGTTCGGACAGCAGAACGCTGCGTGGGGTGCGATCGACCTCGCCATCGCGGCCGTCGCGTCACGCCAGTCGACGCCGCCGACCACCCCGAAGCTCCGGCGCCTGCTCTGGGTGAACACCGGCCTCGACGTCGGGTATGTCGCGGGCGGTGCGTGGTTCGCCGCCACGACCCCGGACCTGCGGGGCCGCATCACGCCGGAGCGGGCTCGCGGCCACGGGGCCGCGGTGATCGTGCAGGGCGCAGCGCTGTTCGTGCTCGACCTCACCCACGCCCGAGTGCTGTCGGGTCGATAGACGTCGCCTCGACGATCGTGTACCACAACGCATCTCGAGCAGCGGGGTCGTCGGTACGCCACGACGGGTAGTGCGTCGGTCGCGGTGCACGGTCGTGCCAGAACAGGCCGGTCGACCGCGCAGCCTCCGGAGCGGCGCACAGCCAGACGATCGTGTCCGCGCCGTCGGTGTCGGTCCGCAGGATCGGCCCCATGATCTTCGCGAAGCCGGGGATGGAGTCGGTGACGCCCGGGGTGTCCGCCCAACCGGGATGCATGCTGTGGACCACGGGTCCGGACTCCGTGACGGGGGAGTGGTCGCCGGTGATCCGGTCGGCGAGCTGCTCGCCCACCACCACCTGCATGCGCTTGGTGCGGGCGTAGGCGGTCAGCCCCGAGTAGTCGCCCCTCTCGTACTCGAAGTCCGTGTCCCGCAGCGGGACCGGATACATGCCACCGCTGGACACGAACACGACACGGGAGTCGCCCTGCAGCACCGGCAGCAGGCCGACGGTGAGTGCGACGGGCCCCAGGACGTGCGTGGCGAAGGCGGACTCGTGTCCCTGCGCGGACAGCGTCCGCTCGGGCGGCACCACCCCGGCGCTGTGGACGACGGCGTGCACCGCATCGAGGTCGGTGGTGACGTCGTCGACGAGCCGCGCGACGGCGTCGAGGTCGCTGATGTCGCATTCGCGGACGACCACCTCGGCGGTGGACACGCGCTGCCGAACACGCCGCGCCGACGCCTCGAGGCGGTCCGCGGATCGGCCGACGAGATGGACGCGGGCACCGAGGCGCGCGAGCCCAGCCGCGGTGGCCGCGCCGAGCCCGGAGCTGCCGCCGGTGACGATGACGTCGACAGGGGAGCCGAAGGGTTCGGGATCGGGCGCCCAGAAGCGCCGACGCACGGTGGACCCGATGCGGGAGTAACCGGGGACGACGGTGCGGTCCAACAGGACGTCCACGCCGCGGAGCAGGGGATTCACGGAGTCGAGGGTAGTCGCGGTGGTGGCTGTGAAACGTCACGAATCGGACGTACGCCTGTGTAGTTTGCCAACACAACTGTTACCGATCCTGAACTCGGTCGTGATCTCCACTGTTAGTTTGCGTCGGCAATCGACACCGCCTCGGGTGTCGAGCCGGAGGAACGGACACAGCATGAGACTTCGCAGGCACATCACCGCCGTCGTCGCGGCGGCCCTGGCGGCCGCGGCGCTGGGCGCCGTGGGGATCGCCCCCGCTCAGGCGGACGTCGGTGACGACTATCCGGTGGGCATCGCCTTCACCGCCGACACCACCACCGTCATCTCGAAGACGGGGCAGCCCGTCACCTTCGGCACGACGACCCTGTCCACCCGGACCGACCTCACGAACGTCGTCGGGACACTGGCCCTGCCGCAGGCGACCGCCGCGCTGAAGCTCGGGCCCGCGACCCTCGCCACCTTCACCATCTCGATCGTCGACCCGACGAAGGTGACCGGCACCATCACCCAGGGCGGGACCGCGGAGGCCCCGACGCTGGATCTCAAGGTGGCTCAGTCGTTCCGGATCCGCCTCGACAAGGTCGCACCGCTGGGGATCGGCAGCCTGGGCTCGTCGGACCTGACGCTCGTCCCCGCCGGCGGCAACTGCTCGACGACGACCACGACGGCGAACCTGACCGGTTCCATCGACGCCACCGCCCTCTTCCAACAGAACACGGCCGACGCACACGTCAAGGGCACCTACACCATCCCGCCGTTCCAGGGGGACTGCGGACTGTTCGCGCCGATCATCAACGGGCTCATCGCCGGTCCGAACAACACCCTCGACGTGCACCTGACGAAGCCGGTCTTCGACTTCGGCGCGACGTCGCGCGCGTCGGCGCTGCAGGCGATCGCCGCGCGCTAACCCCGGGAGACGACGGCGAGCCGATGTAGGTCCACCTGCGTCAGCTCGCCGTCGTCGACCGTCGCCGTCATGTAGGTGCAGTGGGGTTGCCGACGCCGATCCGTCGGCGACCCCGGGTTCAGCAGCCGCATCCCGTCGGGTCCGACGGTGTCCCAGGGGATGTGGCTGTGCCCGAACACCAGCACGTCGGTGTCCGGGTGCTCGGCTGCCATCCGCTTCTCCCGGCCGGTTGCCGCACCCGTCTCGTGGACGACGGTGAACCGCAGGCCTCCTAGAACCATGTGCGCCCGCTCCGGCAGACGGGCCCGGATGTCGGGACCGTCGTTGTTGCCCCAGCAGGCGAGCAGTCGTCGCGACCGTTCCTCGAGAAGATCGACGGTGGCGAGATCCACCCAATCGCCGGCGTGGATGACGACGTCGGCGTCGTCGATCGCCGACAGGACCTCGTCGGGTAACCGCTTGGCGCGCTTCGGGATGTGCGTGTCGGCGAGCAGCAGCAGACGCTGTGCCGTCATCCCGGGAACGGACCTGCCTTGCCGAGCAAGGCCTGCACCGGGGAGTCGAGCTCGGCGCTGAGCCAGGTCGCGGCGTCGACGACGGCGAGACCGTCGATGCCGGTGTCCACCCCGGACCGCTCCAGCTGGTAGCGCAGGTCCTCGGTGGCGATGTTCCCCGTTGCGGCGGGCGCGAACGGGCATCCGCCGAAGCCGCCGATGCTCGAGTCCAACGCACACTCGCCGAGATCGAACGCCGTGAGCGCGTTGGCATATCCGGTGTTACGGGTGTTGTGGAAGTGCCACCGACGACGGACGTCCGGCGCGACCCGGACCAGTCCCTCGTGGAGCGCGCGGACCTGCGCGGGCACACCGACGCCGATGGTGTCGGCGATCGCGATCTCGTCAGGACCCGACTGCGCGACTCGGTCGACGATGTCGATCACCGTGTCGGCGGTCACCTCTCCGCTGAACGGGCACCCGAACGACACGGCCAGCGTCGCCGAGGTGAACACCCCCGCGGCCTTCGACCGCTCGGCGATGCGCTCCCACCGGGCAAGGCCCTCGGCGACGTCACAGCCCTGGTTGCGCATGCTGAACTCGTCGGTGCAGACCACCACGACGTTCACCTCGTCGACGCCGGCCTCCAGGGCGCGGTCGAGACCTCGCTCGTTGAGCACGAGACCGATGTAGTTCACGTCGTCCCTGCGCGGGAGCGCCGCCATGACCTCCTCGGCGCCTGCCATCTGGGGGACCCGTTTGGGGTTGACGAAGCTCACCGTCTCGATCCGCTTCAGCCCGGCGTCGACCGCGCGGGTGATCAGGGCGACGCGGGTGTCCACGTCGAGCACCTTCTTCTCGTTCTGCAGCCCGTCGCGCGGACCGACCTCCACCACGTGCGTGCCCGAGACTGTCATGGACGCCATTCAACCACCGAGGGCCAGGGCGCAGGTTGCATACAGCCGTGCACGCAACTGTGTGAAATCTCGGTAAAACGCGCCCATGAACCGGACTGCGGACCTAAGTTGCATACAACACGACGAGGGAGTGGATGTGGAACGAGCGGTCGACCGGGCGTACTCGTCGATCCGGGCCGCCATCCTCGACGGCAGCTACGGACCCGGCGCGCGGCTCGGCGAGGCCGAACTCGCGCAGCTGACTGAGGCCAGCCGCACCCCGGTCCGCGAGGCCCTTCGACAGCTCGAGGTCGAGGGCCTCGTGGAGGTGTTGCCGCACCGCGGCGCGCGGGTGTCGGCGTTCACCGCCGACGATCTCGACGAGATCTACGACCTCCGGATGACCCTGGAGGCGTTCGCGGCCGGGCGGGCCGCCACGCGCATCACCGCGGAGAGCACCGATCGGATGGCGGAGCTCTGCGACGAGATGGAGGCCGCCGCGGCGGCCGGTCGACTCGACGCGGTCGCCGCGGCCAACGTCGCCTTCCACGACATCGTCCGCGAGGCGTCGGCGAGCACGCGACTGACGTCGATGCTCGCCGCGGTGACGCAACTGCCGCTGATGATGCGCACCTTCCACCGCTACGCCCCCGACGATCTGCGACGCAGTGCGGGGCACCATCGCGAGCTGGTCGCGGCACTGCGCGCCCGTGACGAGGTGTGGGCCGACGCGGTGATGCGCTCGCACGTCCGTGCCGCGAAATCCGTCCTGCTCGCCGCGCTGCGTGCAGACGAGACCCAGACCAGGACAACGACTCTCGACGACGAGATCGGAGTGACGGCATGACCGACACCGACCGTACGGGCCCGCTCGCCGACCTGCGGGTGGTGGAGATGGGACAGCTCCTCGCCGGCCCGTTCTGCGGACAGCTCCTCGCCGACTTCGGTGCCGAGGTGATCAAGCTCGAGGCGCCCGGCAGCGGGGACCCGATGCGACAGTGGGGCCGGGAGAAGCCCTACGGCAAGTCGCTGTGGTGGCCGGTCGTCGCCCGGAACAAGAAGTCGGTGACGTGCAACATGCGTACGCCCGACGGCCAGCGCCTGGCACGCGAGATCATCGCGCAGGCCGACGTCGTCGTGGAGAACTTCCGTCCCGGCACGTTGGAGCGCTGGGGACTCGGGTACGACGTGCTCAGCGCGGACAACCCGGGTCTCGTAATGGCCCGGGTCAGCGGGTACGGACAGACGGGTCCGTACTCGACCCGGGCCGGGTACGGGTCCATCGGGGAGGCGATGGGCGGGATCCGCTATGTCACCGGTGATCCCGACAACCCGCCGTCGCGCGCGGGGATATCGCTCGGTGACTCCCTCGCCGCGGTGTTCGCGACGATCGGTGTCCTGTCCGCCCTCCACGGACGGTCGACGACCGGACGCGGGCAGGTCGTTGACTCCGCGATCTACGAGGCGGTCCTGGCGATGATGGAGTCGATGATCCCCGAGTGGGGGATCGCGGGGTATCAGCGCGAGCGGACCGGGTCGGTGCTCCCGAACGTCTCGCCCAGCAACGTCTATCCCACCGCGGGCGGCGAGATGATCCTCATCGCCGCCAACCAGGACACCGTCTTCAAGCGACTCGCATCCGTCATGGGACGCGACGACCTCGTCGCCGAACCACGGTTCGCCGGGCACGCCGCCCGCGGCGAGAACATGGACGAGCTCGACGGCATCATCGCCGCGTGGACCGCGGACCAGGAGACCGAGGGCCTGCTCGAGCGTCTGCACGACGGCGGCGTCCCCGCCGGCCGGATCTACACGGCCCGCGACATGTTCGACGACCCGCACTTCGCCGCCCGGGACGCGATCGTCCGCCTCGCTCACCCCGACCTCGGGGAGTTCCCCGTCCACAACGTGGTCCCGAAGCTCAGCGAGACACCCGGTGCGGTACGGCATCTCGGTCCCGAGCTCGGCGAGCACAACGACGAGATCTACGGCGGACTGCTCCGCCTGTCCGACGACGAGCGCGCCGACCTGCACGCCCGCGACATCATCTGACCCCCCGACCGCGACCTGAGACACCCAGGAGGACCCATGCGCTATCGACTCGGAGTGGACGTCGGCGGCACGTTCACCGACGTGCTCCTGCTGGAGGAGACCTCCGGCAGCACCTACCGCGCGAAGACCCCGTCCACCCCGGCCGATCAGTCCGTGGGGGTGCTCAACGGCGTCGGCAAGGTGTGTGCCGACGCCGGGATCGATCCCGGCGAGATCCAGCAGGTGCTGCACGGGACGACGGTGGCCACCAACGCGATCCTGCAGGGCCGCGGCGCGAAGGTGGGTCTGGTGACCACCGAGGGCTTCCGGCAGGTGCTGCAGATCGCGCGGTCGTTCGTGCCGGGCGGACTCGCGGGGTGGATCATCTGGCCCAAGCCGGAACCGCTGGCCGCGCTGGAGAACACCGTCGAGGTGGTCGGTCGGATAGCGGCCGACGGCAGCGAGGTCCGACCGCTCGACGAGGACCAGTGTCGAACCGCGCTGCGCTCGCTCAAGGGGGCCGGGGTGGAGGCCGTCACGGTCTCGTTGATCAACTCCTACGCGAACGCCGAGCACGAGGAACAGGTGGGGCGGTGGGTCGCCGAGGAACTGCCCGACGTGCCCGTCTCGCTCTCGTCGCATGTGCTGCCGGAGATGCGCGAGTACGAGCGCACCCTGACCACCGTCGCCAACAGCTATGTGCAGCCCGAGGTATCGCGATATGTCCGCAACCTCGACAGCTCATTGCACGACAAGGGCATCTCGGCGCCGCTGTCCATCCTGCGCAGTGACGGCGGCCTCGTGCAGGCCGACAAGGCGGCCGAGGACCCGGTGTCGCTGCTGCTGTCGGGTCCGGCCGGCGGTGTGACCGGCGCGGTGTGGTTCGCCCAGCAGGCGGGGTACTCCGACTTCCTCACCTTCGACATGGGGGGCACGTCCACCGACGTCGCGCTCGTGCTCGACGGCAAGCCCCGCATCGGGCGCGAGACGAAGGTCGGCGATCTGTCGGTGCGCGCCACCAGCGTCGACGTCCGGACGGTCGGGGCCGGCGGTGGATCCATCGCCCACGTGCCCGAGCTCACCAAGGCGCTGCGCGTCGGACCGCAGTCGGCCGGAGCGGATCCCGGACCCGCCGCCTACGGCAACGGCGGCACCGAACCGACCGTCACCGACGCCAACGTCGTCCTCGGCTATCTGCCCAGCGAACTCGCCGGTGGCGAGGTCGCCCTCGATGTCGACGCCGCGCGCACGGCCGTCGCGACCATCGCCGACGCCATGGGACTCGAGTCCCCCGAGGCGGCGGCGTCGGGCATCGTCGACATCGTCAACGAGAACATGTTCGGCGCACTGCGGCTCGTCAGCGTGCAACAGGGGTTCGACCCCCGCGACTTCGCGCTCGTGTCGTTCGGCGGGGCGGGGCCGTTGCACGCCAACGCACTCGGTCGCCTCACCGGGTCGTGGCCGGTCATCATCCCACCGTCACCCGGTGTCCTCTGCGCCTACGGCGACGCGACGACGTGCCTCCGAGCGGAGAGCGCACGGACGATGGTCCGCGCGTTCAGCGACCTGACCGGCGAGGAACTGCGGACGGTGATCGCCGACCTCGCCGACGCCGCCGCCGCGCAGCTCACCGAGGAGGGCGTCGCCCGCGACGCGCAGACGGCGACGTATCAGGTCGATCTGCGCTACCACGGGCAGGGTTTCGAGATCCCCGTCGACCTCGCCCCCGAGGCGCTCGGCGGCGGCGGCGACCTGTTGGAGACCCTGGGCGCCACCTTCGACGCCGAGCACAAGCGGCTCTTCTCGTTCCTGCTGCCCAACGAGCGGGAGGTGATCAACCTGCGTGTCACGGTCAGCGGCCCGCGGCCGCAGGTGGCGTTCACCGAGCTGGAGCAGGGATCCGAGGACCCGTCGGCCGCACTGCTGCGGGAGTCGCAGGTCTGGATGGACGGTGGCCCCACCAGCGCGGGCATCTACGACCGGACGACGCTGCAGGCGGGCAACGTCGTCCGCGGTCCGGCGATCGTCACCGAGATGGACTCGACGACGCTGGTCCTCTCCGGTCACGCGGCGACCGTCGACCCCAGTGGTTGCCTCGTCATCCGTCCCCTCTGACACCATCCCCGGACACCTCGGCACCAGGAGAACCTCATGGCCACCATCATCGAGACCACCACCGAGCCCGTCGAGAAGACCACCGTCGACCCGGTGACCCTCGACATCATCGAGAACGCCCTGCGCAACGCCCGATACGAGATGGACGAGGTGCTCTTCCGCACCGCGCTGTCCCCGGGCATCCGCGAGCAGCACGACGAGTTCCCACTCATCGCCGACCCCAGCGGGAAGATGGTCGTCGGCCAGTTCGGGTTGTCGGTGCCCGACTTCCTCGACAACTTCCACGGGACCGTGGGCGAGGGCGACATCCTGCTCACCTCCGATCCGTACGCCTGTGGTGCGGCCATCAGCCACGCCAACGACTGGCTCGTCGTGCTGCCGATCTTCCACAGCGGGCGGGTCGTCGGGTGGGCGTCGATGTTCGGCCACATGTCCGACGTCGGCGGCAAGACGCCGTCGTCGATGCCTGCCGACGCGCGCACCATCTACGAAGAGGGCGTGGTGATCCCGCCGTTCAAGCTGTACGACCACGGCGAGCTGAACGACACCGCGCTCGACATCATCCTCAACCAGGTCCGCATGCCCGACTGGAACCGCGCGGACCTCAACGGTCTCGTCGCGGCGTGCACGACGGCGTCGCGGCGCATCGTCGAACTCTGTGACCGGTTCGGGGTCGAGACCTACCTGTCCGCGCTCGACGCCCTGCTCGACCGCAACTACCAGGCGATGAAGGTGCTGCTCGCGACGTTGTTCGTCGACGAGAAGACCATCGAGTTCAGCGACTGGATCTGTGACGACGGCTGCGGGTACGGGCCGTACCAGCTGACCATCAAGCTGACCCGGCACGGCGAGAAGATCCACCTCGACTTCTCCGAGCACGCGCCGCAGGCGGTCGGACCGATCAACTACTTCATCAACGAGAACCTCGTCCGGATGTTCTTCGGCATCTACGTCATCACGGTCGCCGATCCCCAGATCCTCTGGAACGACGGGTTCTATCCCCTGATCGACGTGACCATCCCCGACAACTCGTTCTGGAAACCGGCGTATCCCGCTGCGCTGAACGGACGCAACCACGGCATCGGTCGTGTCTTCGACCTGTTCGGCGGGCTCCTCGGCCAGGGCAATCCCGAGATCCTCAACGCGGCAGGGTTCTCGTCGTCGCCGCACTTCATGTACTCGGGCCACTACGACGGTGGTCCCCGTGACGGCGAGTGGTTCCAGCTGTACTCCATCGGGTTCGGCGGCATCCCCGGGCGGCCGATCGGGGACGGCCCCGACGGGCACTCGCTGTGGCCGTCGTTCGTCAACATCCCGTGCGAGTACCTCGAGTCGTACTACCCGCTGCGGGTGGAGCGTTGGGAGACCGTCCCGGACACCGGCGGCGCGGGCGTCCACCGCGGCGGCAACGGTGTCGACGTGTCCTACCACTTCGAGCAGCCGGGGACCATCGCCATCCACGACGACCGCTGGCTGACCTACCCGTGGGGTGTGAACGGCGGCAAACCCGGTGCGCGCGGCCGGAAGTGGATCCAGCGCGCCGCGGGCGAGGTCGAGATCCTGCCGAGCAAGATCCACGACGCGCCCGTGTACCCGGGTGACGTCCTGCACTTCGTCACCTGGGGTGGGGGCGGCTGGGGTGACCCGCTGGATCGCGACCCCGAACTGGTCGCCCTCGAGGTGCGACGGGGTCTCGTCACCGTCGACGGCGCGGCCGGCGGCTACGGCGTGGTCTGCGACGCCGACGGTGTCGTGGACACCGCGGCCACGCAGGCGCGTCGTGACGAGATCCGTTCCTCGCGGGGCGAGCTCGCCACGTTCGACATGGGTCCGGAGATGCCGGAGATCCTCGAGCGCTGCGAGGCCGAGACGGGGCTGCCGGCGCCGCGTCCGCCGGTGACGGCCCGGTCGGGGCGGTGACACCGGGTCCGATCGACGACTACCGGGCCTCGGGCTTCGCCGGGTCGGTGGGTGTGGGGGAACGTCCCGCCGTCCTCGTCATCGACCTCGCCCGCGCCTACACCGAGGACGGATCGCCGCTGCGGGCGCCGGTCGAGGATGCGGTGGCGGCGTGCGGGCGGCTTGTCGACGCGGCCCGTGGTCTCGGGGTGCCGGTCGTCTTCACCCGCGTCGAGTACCAGATCGACCCGGAGACAGGCGAGGTCGTCGACGGCGGGCTCTTCGTCCGCAAGATCCCGTCGCTGCGGGTGTTCGCGGCCGGGTCGCCGCTCGGCGAGCTCGTCGACCACCCACGGCCCGCGCCCGGTGAGACCGTCGTGACCAAGCAGTACGCGAGCGCGTTCAGCGGGACGTCGCTCGCGGCGACGCTGACCGCGCGGCGCATCGACACCCTCGTGATCTGCGGCCTGTCGACCAGCGGGTGCGTGCGGGCCACCGCCACCGACGCGATCGCTCACGGCTTCGCGCCGATCGTCGTCGCCGACGCGTGCGGTGACCGGACCGCCGCGATCCACGACGCGAATCTGCTGGATCTGCAGGCGAAGTACGCCGACGTCGTCGACCTGGACGCGGCGATCGCCCTGTTCGGCGACGCCCGGCCGGCCTAGGTCCGGAACACCGCGCCGGGACGGTCGTCGACGGCGGCGGCGATCCGGCGCCGCATCTCGGCGGACATGGGCGGCAGGGCGTCGAGCGGGAACCAGCCGCACTCGGTGTTCTCGTCGTCGCCGATCGCGGGTTCGCCTGCGGTCCACCGCATCCGGAACGTGAGGTCGAGGTACTGCGACACGTCGCCGTTGGGGTAGGTGATCGGGTCGGTGACACCCACGGCGGCGAGGCGCTCGGCGACGGCCTCGCACCCCGCTTCCTCGGTCACCTCACGCGCGGCCGCGACGGCCGGTTCCTCGCCCGGATCGATGATCCCGGTGACCGGCGTCCATGCGCCGGTGTCGGCGCGGCGGACGAGCAGGACGTCGGTCCGCGGCGCGGCGTCCGGGTCGCGCAACACCACGGCGGTGACCCCCGACAGCCACAGCGGCGCGTGGCCGATCTTCGCGCGCAGATCGAGGATGAAGTCGGGGGTGGGCACGTCACGCACTGTAGGCGGGAACCGGATCCGTCGCCGTGGGCCGGTCAGTCGCCGTGGCCGGTGAGGTGCCATTGCACCGTCGGGGCGAACCGGTCGACGATCTGTCGCCTGCTGAGCGCGACGACCTCGGGGACGCGTACGAGGTAGCGCAGGGTGGCGAGACCGATCAACGTCGCGACGACCACCTCGACGTGTGGAGCTCCGCCCCGGGCGATGCGCGCCGCGGCGATCGCCGGCCGTACCTGGTGGTCGAAGGTGGCGCGCATGCGGTCCGCGGCCTCGCCGTCGGTGCCCGCCGCGCCGAGCAGCACGCGCAGTGGTTCCCCGGCATCACCGTCCCAGCGGTCCAGGAACGCCTCGACCACCGCGCGTCCGAGCTCGTCCCGCCGGACGTCGGTGAAGTCGGGCAGGTCGAGATCGACCTGCACCGCCGCGTCGTAGAGGCCGCGCTTGCCGCCGAAGTACCGGACGATCAGGGCCGGGTCGACGCCCGCGTCGGTGGCGATCGCCCGCACGGTCGTCGCGGCGAACCCGCTGCGGGCGAACCGGTCGCGCGCGGCGGCGAGGAGGGCACCGCGCGTGGCGTCGGCGTCACGGCGGGAGGGCGGCACCGCACCAGTCTAGTCAACGACCGTTGACCGCACGTCTCGACCGGCCTAAAGTCAACGCATGATGACATCGACGGCACCACGCACCGCACTCGTCGTCGGGGCCGGACCCACCGGCCTGACGGCGGCGATCGGACTGCGACGGGCCGGGGTCGACGTCCGAGTGGTGGACGCGGCGACGGAGGGCGCCAACACCTCCCGTGCGGCGGTCATCCATCCGCGGACGCTGGAGGTGCTGGAGCCGCTGGGCGTCGGCGACGCGATCGGCGCCCGCGCGCTGCGGGTTCCGCGGTTCGACATCCGCGACGGGGCGCGGTCGGTGGCGCGGTTGAGCTTCGGCGGCCTGCCGACCCGCTATCCCTGGACGTCGATGATCTCGCAGGCCGACACCGAGTCGATCCTGCGGGACCGACTCGCCGCGCTCGACGTCGCCGTGGAGTGGGACAGCGCCGTGACGGATCTGGCCGTCGACGACGCGGGCCGGGCCACCGTGCGGCTCGCGTCGGGGGAGACCGCCCGGCCCGACGTCGTCGTCGGCGCCGACGGGATGCACAGCACCGTGCGGAAGATGGCGGGCATCGGCTTCCCGGGCAGTGGGTACGAGCAGTCGTTCGTCCTCGCCGACGTCTCCATGGACTGGCCGGTCGCACGGGACACGGTGTCGTTGACCTTCGCGCCGGACGGCCTCGCGGTGGTCGCACCGCTGCCCGACGACCGCTTCCGCGTCGTGGCCACCCTCGACGACGCGCCCCGGCACCCCACCGCATCCGAGATCGAGGCGCTGCTCACCCGACGCGGTGGATCGGCGACCGTCCACGACGTCGCCTGGAGCGGTCGGTTCCACGTGCACCACCGGCTCGCCGAGTCCTATCACCAGGGGTCCGTCGTGCTGGTCGGCGACGCCGCCCACGTGCATTCACCGGCCGGCGGGCAGGGCATGAACATCGGTGTCCAGGATGCCGTCGCGCTCGCCGAGACCGTTACCGCGGGAGGTGCTCTCGGCGAGTACGAGAAGCGACGACGTCCTGTCGCGCGACGGGTTCTCGCGCTCACCGACCGGATGACCCGCGCCGCGACCACCCGGGGGAGCGCCGTCCGGCACGCACGGAACGGGATGATCCGCGCCGCGCTGTCGGTCCCGCCCATCCGCCGGCGCGCGGCGATGGAGTTGTCGGAGCTCACGCATCGCTGAGTGACGTGGGACGTCGCGGGGAATGAGCGCAGACCGCGGTCCGGTTGCACCTCTGCGTGAACGCACCGACCCTCTTCACCCCGCTGACCCTGCGCGACGTCACGATCGACAACCGTGTGTGGCTGTCGCCGATGTGTCAGTACAGCTGCTTCCAGCGTGACGGCATGCCGGGTGACTGGCATCTCGCCCACCTCGGGTCGCACGCGATCGGTGGCTTCGGACTGGTGATGACCGAGGCCGCTGCCGTGACCCCCGACGGGCGGATCAGCCCGGAGGACGCGGGCATCTGGACCGACGAGCAGGCCCGTGCGTGGTCTCGCATCGTCGACTTCATCCACGCGCAGGACTCCCGGGCCGGCGTCCAACTCGCCCACGCCGGGCGCAAGGCGTCGACGTTCTCGCCGTTCGCCGACGGTGAGGGATCGGTCCCGGAGTCCGAGGGCGGCTGGCAGACGGTCGCGCCGTCGGCCGAGGCTTTCGAGGGATACGCGACTCCCCGTGCGCTGACCGTCGACGAGAACGCCGATGTGGTGCGGGCATTCGCCGACGCGGCCCGTCGGGCGGACGACGCCGGATTCGACGTCGTCGAGATCCACGCCGCGCACGGGTACCTGCTGCACGAGTTCCTGTCGCCGCTGTCGAATCACCGCGACGACGCATACGGCGGCGATCTGGACGGCCGGATGCGGCTGATGATCGAGGTCGCCGAGGCTGTGCGCGACGCCTGGCCGGCCGGCAAACCGCTGTTCGTCCGCATCTCCTCCACCGACTGGACCGACGGTGGCTGGTCGGGTGACGACTCGGTGGTGCTGGCGCAGCGGCTCGCGGACGTGGGGGTCGACCTCGTCGACGCCTCGACCGGCGGCAACGTCCTGGCCGACATCCCGGTCGGGCCGGGCTATCAGGTGCCGTTCGCGGCGCAGATCCGAGAGAAGGCGTCCGTCGCCACGGCGGCGGTCGGACTCGTCACCGACGCCGACCAGGCCGAGACGATCCTGACGACCGGGCAGGCCGACGCCGTCTTCCTCGCCCGGGCGGCGCTGCGGGACCCGGCGTGGCCGCTGCGGGCGGCCCACACGCTCGGGCTCGACCACCACGAGGCGCCCTACCGTCCGCAGTACGTCCGCGGCGCCTGGCGGGACTGACCCGTCAGGCGGGCCGGTGGATCAGCAGCGGTAGGACGCGGTCGGCACCGGCGTCGCGCAGGTGCGCCGCGGCCACCGTCACCGGCCATCCCGACCGGCTCGCGTCCACGACGAGGAGGACCGCACGGCCCACGACCTCGGACGGCGCGGGCCCCATCGCGGCACGCCACTGCGCGGCCTCCTCGGCGCCGGACGCCTCACGATCGATGTCGACCGCGCCGTCGACCGGTTGATCGGCGCGGCCGAGCGACCCGACCGCGGCGAGATGGTCGGCGAGCCGTCCCGCCAGGTCACCACCGGTGAGCGTCAGTGTCACCGCGATCTCGGGCCGCGCGGCCCATTCCGACCGCCACCGCGACAGCGTGCGGACCGCGGCGGCGCACACCTCCTCGACCGCGTCGTCCTCGCCGCGGCGGGCGGCGACCAGGGTGTCCGCCCACTCCGGGGCGTCGGCGTGGACGAGGATCCGGCCCGGATCGGCGGCGAGATGGGCCGGGATGCGTCCCTTCGCCCCGAACACCCCGCCGGGCCACATCTTCCGGGGTGTCAGTTCGAGCGCGTCGGACCGCAGCGCGCCCGCGATCGAGCGGGCGGTACCGGCGTCGGCGGTCTCCGACAGCCCCGGCGACAGCGCCCCGCGGCACACCGAACACCGACCGCAGTCGCCGACCTCGGGGTCGTCGAGTGACTCGACCAGCAGCGCCATGAGACAGCGGTCACCGCGGGTGTAGGCCCGCATGATGTCCGCCTCGCGGCGGCGGGTGGCGATGATCCCGTCGTAATGGGCTGCGTCGTAGTGCCATTCGCGATCGGTGGCGCGCCATCCGCGCTCGACGCGCTCCACGGCGCCGTCGACGGCGAGCTGCTTGAGCATCAGATCGACGCGCGTGCGGCGGATGCCGGTCGACGCCTCCAGTGCGATGGCCGACGGCGGGTCGTCGGGGTCGGCGGAGCGCAGCTCCGACAGGACGGCGTCCATCTGTCGCGGATCGGGGATGGTGGCGGTCGCGAAGTGGTCCCAGATGCCGGCGTCAGCCGAGGACGGGAGCAGTACCACGATGGCCTCGTCGATCGCGCGTCCGGCGCGACCGACCTGCTGGTAGTACGACACCGGCGACGGCGGCGAGCCGACGTGCACGACGAAGCCGAGATCGGGCTTGTCGTACCCCATCCCGAGCGCCGAGGTCGCGACCAGCGCCTTCAGCTGGTTGTCGCGCAGCGCGTCCTCGAGTTCGTGACGGCGGTCGGTGTCGAGCTGGCCGGTGTAGGCGGCCACCGCGACGCCGTCGCCGTGCATGGTCCGGATCGCCGCGACGAGCCGGTCGGCGTCGGCGACGGTCAGGACGTAGACGATGCCCGAGCCGGGCAGTCGGTCGAGGTTCTGTGCCACCCAGGCGTAGCGATCCAGGGGACTCATCGACGGGGTCACGTTGAGCGTCAACGACCGTCGCGCGAGCGGTCCACGCAGGACGAGGGTGGCCTCGCCGAGTTGACGGGCCACGTCCTCGGTCACCCGCTCGTTCGCGGTCGCGGTGGTGGCGAGCACGGGCATCGCGGGATCGGTCGAGGACAGGATGTCGGCGACGCGGCGGTAGTCCGGACGGAAGTCGTGGCCCCAGTCCGAGATCGAGTGCGCCTCGTCGATGACGAGCATCCCGAGCCGGGTGGCGACCGCGTCGAGCACGCGGCGTCCGAACCCGGGGTTGGCCAAGCGTTCCGGGGACACCAGCAGCACGTCGAGCGCGCCGTCGCGCAGATCGGACTCGACGGCCGACCAGTCGTCGACGTTGCTCGAGTTGACCGTGGCCGCACGCAGTCCCGCTCGCTCGGCGGCGGCGACCTGGTCGCGCATGAGCGACAGCAGTGGCGACACGATGAGCGTCGGACCGGCGCCCTCGGCGCGCAGGATCGCGGTCGCGGCCCAGTACACCGCCGACTTCCCCCAGCCGGTGGCCTGGACGACCAGCACGCGCGCAGCCGGTGTCACCAGCGCGGCGACAGCGGTGCGCTGGTCGTCGCGCAGCGCGGCGCCCGGCCCGGCGAGCGCCTCGATGACGCGTGTCGCCACCGCCGAACGGTCGGGTGTGAGGTGCGGTGTCTGTTCTGTCTGCATCGGGATTTGACGCTACCGCGCGGCACCGACCGGGCTGTGTTTCTATTTCGCGTAAGTAATCACCAGTCGGGTGATGCATCTTCTCGAGGAGACAGCATGAAGCGTGGGGTCGTGGGGCGTGCCGTGGCGGCGGCGGTGGTCGTGATCGCGGCATCGTCGGTGGCGACGGGGGCCGTGGCCGACGCGGCACCGTCGGCGAAGGCGGCCGGGCACGGTTTGGGTCTCGACGTCGCGACGGCGAAGTCGAAGAAGGGCGTCGACACGTCCTCCGGTGACGCCCTGCCCGCCAAGCTGCGGGGGACGACCGCCTTGCCGGCGTCGGCGTCGCTGCAGCAGTACGCGCTCACCCCGGGCGATCAGGGCCAGGTGGGGTCCTGCGTCACGTGGGCGACCGGCTACACCGGATACGGGATCCTGATGCGGGAGCAGGGCATCACCGGCGCCCCCATGGCGCCGATGTACATCTACTCGCAGATCGCGCAGGGCGACGACGAGGGCACCACCGCCGCTGTCGCCCTGCCGATGGAGGTGTCCCAGGGCATCGACACCCGCGCCGACTACGCGCAGGGCGACTACGACTTCACCACGCAGCCGACCGCGGCCGAGCGCACTAACGCTGCGCACTACCGACTGTCGGGGTCGTCGGACCTGACGGCACGCGGTGACCTGAAGACGAACGTCATGGCGGCGATCGCCAGCGGGCTCCCGGTGAACATCGGCTTTCAGGTGCGCCCCAACTTCGAGTACCTGAACAGCTCGTCGTACAACTATGTCCCCGACACGCGGCAGGCGTCCCTCGGCGGCCACGAGGTCACGATCGTCGGCTACACGTCGACCGGCGTGACACTCGAGAACTCGTGGGGCACGTCGTGGGGCAACAGCGGCTTCTTCACCGCGCCGTGGTCGTTCATCACCGGGTCCGAGGTCGTCGAGGTGCACTCGATGGGCAAGCTCGTCACCTCCTGAGTCCCGCGCCGACTACGCTCGGCCGGTATGGGATCCGCCGAGTTCGATCCGACCGCGGGTGCGCCCGCCGTCGCGGTCGACATCGGCGGCACGAAAGTCGAGGCGGCGCTGGTCGATCCGCGCGGACACGTCCTCTCCGGGACGCGTCGTCGCGCGGCGACGGGCGGCGCGACCTCGTCCGACGGACTCGACGCCGCGGTGCTCGAGGTCGTCACCGACGTCCTCACCGGAAACGTGGCCCGCGCCGCCGCGGCGACGTCGGGACTGGCGGGGATCGGGGTGGCCTGCGCGGGACCCGTCGACGACGCCACGGGCCTCGTCACTCCGATCAACCTGCCCGCGTGGCGCGATCACCCTCTGCGCGCGGTGATCTCGGCGGCGCCGGCCGTCGTGGACTCCGGGGCGGCCGTCGTCCTGCGGCGGGACGGGGTGGCCATCGCGATGGCCGAACACTGGTCGGGCGCCGGGGTCGGTGTCGACGACATGATCGCGATGGTCATCTCGACCGGCATCGGTGGTGGGATCGTGCTCGGTGGGCGGGTCGTCCCGGGCAACGCCGGTCACATCGGGCAGATCGAGGTGTCGGAGCACATCGGCGAGCCGAGTCTCGGCAGCCGCACCACGCTCGAGTCCGTCGCGTCCGGGCCGCACACGGTCGCCTGGGCGCGGTCGCAGGGATGGTCGGGGTCGACGGGGGAGGAACTCGCGATCGCGGTGTCGGACGGCGACCCGATCGCACAACGCGCCGTGGACCGCCTCGTCGACGTTGTCGCACAGGGGATCTGCAGCGCGTGCGCACTCCTCGACGTCGATCTCGTCGCTGTCGGGGGCGGATTCGCCCGCGTCACCGACGATCTCGTCGACCGGATCGCTCATCGGGTGTCGCAGCACCCGCTGCCCTACGTGGCGAGCACGCGCGTCGTGCCCGCGGCGCTGGGGGACACCGCACCGCTTGTCGGGGCCGCGGCGTTCGTGCATCGGCCGGACCTGCTGCCGCGCTGAGATCTGCTGCGCCGCCGCGGCAGTCGAACGATGACGAGCCCCCACAACGACTCGACCCCGCCGCGACCGTGAGGTCGTCGACGGGGTCCAGTGTGATCGGGGGAGATCAGATGGCGGAGACGCCGACCGCCTGCGGGCCCTTCTGGCCCTGCTCGGTCTCGAACGTCACGCGATCGTTCTCGTTCAGGCTGCGGTAGCCCGAACCCTGGATCTCGCTGAAGTGGACGAAGACGTCCTTGCCGCCGTCATCCGGGGTGATGAAGCCGAAGCCCTTCTCGGCGTTGAACCACTTCACGGTTCCCTGGCTCATGGTGTCTCTCCTACTGCTGTGTTGCTGACGGACCGTGCGGTTTGCCCGGTCCAGGGTGGTGCCACTACGGGAGCGAGGGAATTCGGTGAGAAAGCCCGACGCGCACGCGTGTGTATTTCTGCGAGCGACGATCGAACACAAAAACTACAACCACGAAAGAGTCAACACGGGTGCCGCGGGCGATGTCAAGACGCCCGACGACGTCATGTCGCGGCGTTGTGTCCCGTCACAGGACTTGTGTTCACGGTGATCGCAGGGGTGCCCGGGACGCGTCGATCCGCCGATACTGCACGACCGTGAGCATCGACACCTCGTCCCCCACATCCGCCCGTCCGACCGACGCCGAGCTGACGTCGCGTTTCGCCCCGATCTTCGCGCGCATCGCCGAGGGCGCGGTGGAGCGCGAGACCGATCGCCGACTGGCCTACGACGAGGCACGACTCCTGCGCGAGGCGGGATTCGGTGCACTGCGCGTTCCCGTCGAGTTCGGCGGACTGGGGGCCAGTGTTCGCCAACTGTTCGGCCTCCTCGTCGATCTCGCGGCCGCGGAGTCGAACCTGCCGCAGGCCCTGCGTGTGCACTGGAGCTTCGTCGAGGACCAGCGGCTGTCCACCGACGCCGCCGAGCGTGAGCGCTGGCTCCGAGCCGTGGCGGGCGGGACCCTGGTGGGCAACGCGATCACCGAGCCCGGCGTCGGCGCCGTCGACCGCTACCGGACGACGGTGCGCCGTGACGGTGACGAATACGTCGTCGACGGCACGAAGTACTACAGCACCGGCAGCCTCTACTCCGACCACATCCTCGTCGCGGCCGACCTCGACGGGGAGCGGGTGTCGATCCTCGTCGACGCCGACGCGCCCGGTGTCACGCAGCACGACGACTGGGACGGGTTCGGCCAGCGCCTCACGGCGAGCGGCACGACCGAGTTCTCGGGCGTGCGTGTGCCCGCCGACCGTCTGCTCGGGCCGGGTTACGGCGGTGCCGGCGCCTCCTATGCGACCTCGTACCTGCAGCTGGTGCAGCTGGCGGTCCTGGCCGGCATCGCGCGTCGTGCGACCGACGACGTCGCTGCCTGGGTGCGCGATCGGACCCGCACGTTCACCCACGCCGCGGCCGACCTGCCGCGCGAGGATCCGTTGGTGCAGCAGGTGATCGGCCGCCTCTCCAGCGCGGCGTACGTCGCTCGGACCACCGTGCTGGCGGTCGCCGACACGCTCGACGTCGCCCTGGACGACGCGGTGGCGCGGGGTGAGTTCGACACCGCGCTCCTCGACGCGGCCGAGCTCGCCGCCGCGCACGCCCAGGCCGTCGTCATCCCGCTCGTCCTCGACGCGACCAGTCAGCTCTTCGAGGTCGGCGGGGCGTCCATCACGAGCGAGCGGCTGCGATTCGACCGCCACTGGCGCAACGCCCGCACGATCTCGGTGCACAACCCGCTGATCTTCAAGCTCCGGTCGATCGGTGACCACGTGCTCAACGGGACCGACCTGCCGTACGCCTGGAGCGCCGGCAAGCGCTGAGGACCGCAGGACGGGGCACGCGGCCGGGTAGCGTCGGGCATCGTGCCCCGGATGCCGTCGGTCCCCGGCCGTCTCGCGCCGGCGGACGCGCGGGCGCTGTGGATGTCCTCGGTCATCCCGAGCGACCAGTTCCTGCTCTACGCATTCGACGACGGCGGCCGACCTGCTGACGACCTCGTCGAGCAGGTCCTCGTCCGCGCCCGGGGGATCGGCGACCTGACCGTGCGGATCGTCGACACGCCCGGCCATCTCGACTACCCGCGGTGGGTGACGACCGCGATACATCGTGACGACGCCGTGCGGGTGCACGACGTCCCCGACTGGCGGACGTGTCTGGGTGTGCTGGGGCGCGCGGTCGCCGACCAGGTCGACACTCGTCGACTGCCCTGGCGGGTGCATCTGATGCCGCGGGTGACGGGTGTCCCGGGCGCAGGCGACGACTCGGCGACGGTGGCCGTGTTGCAGATCTCGCACGCACTCGCCGACGGCACCCTGGCGTCGGCGATCGCGCGGGAGCTGTGGAGCGACGACCGCGCCAGGCACCCCCGTCGTCGAGGCCCCGTGGGGTCGATCCCGGCGCCGGTGGTGGCGGCCGCTGGTCTGGCCCGCCTCCCGGTGCAGGGCGCCACCCTCGTCCGCAGGGGCATCGTCGCGCATCGTGCCCATCGCGAGCGCGAGAGCGACGAACTCGCCGGCCGGCTGCCTCCGCGCCGACCGGGGGTGCCCCGGGCAACGATCAACGTCGCCCCCGACGACCGTCGGGATCTGCGGGTCGTCCTCACCGATTCCGACCGGCTGCGTGCGGTCGGCGGGACCGTGACCGTCGGTGCGCTCACCGTCATCGGCGCCGCGCTGGCCGCGCACCTCGAGGTCGCGGCCCTGCGGGCCGAGGTGTTGGTGGCCTCGGCCGGAGAACGGCGTGCCCGCAACCACTTCCGGACGGTGGGTGTCGATCTCGCGGTCGACGAACCCGACCCCGGACGACGGGCAGCACGCATCGCCGACGACCTCGCCGACGCCTCACGCCGCGGCATGCATCCGGCCGCGGCGGCGGAGGCCGCCGCGATGGCCGCGGTCCCGGCCGCGTTGGTCGCCTGGGGCGTGCGGTCGTTCGACGCGCACGCAGTGCCGGAGACGGTCTCGGGCAACACGGTCGTGTCGAGCGTGAACCGGGGTGACGACGACCTGGTGTTCGGCGGTGGTCGGGTGCTGTTCACCGCCGGGTTCCCGGCTCTGTCACCGCTGCAGACCGTGACGCACGGCGTGCACGGGATCGGTCGCCGGGTCGCACTGTCGGTGTGTTCGTCGCCGACCGGGCTGGCCGCCCCGGACGCCTACGCCGACCGACTCGCGGCCGCGGTGCGCTGAGCGGACGCGAAGTCCGTCACCGAGCGCTCGATGCCTCGCGCGTCGAGTCCGGCGGCGGCGATGTGATCCTCGGGAGTGCCGTAGCGGCGTGGTTCCTCGCGCCGGAAACCCAGGCCGAGCAACCGGTGTGGACGATCGCGCAGTGCGTCGGCCACCTCGTGGCTCGACGTCCCGGCGAGGTAGGGCTCGACGAGCACGACGTCGGGAACGGGTCCGGACAGACGTCGCAGGCCGGCGCCGTCGAACGGCCGGACGGTGGCGGTGTACAGCACGGTGGGATCGAGATCGGTTGCGGTGGAGATCCTCTCGGCGGCAGCGAGCGTGGCGTCGAGCACCGGGCCGACGGCGACGATCACGAGGGCGCCCGATCCGGGGCGCGCGACGTGCAGCGCCGGAGTGCTCACGTCGAATGACCTGCTGTTCTGCTGGGCGGTCACCCGGATGTAGTGCCGCCCCCGTTCGCGGTGGGCGAGACGCATCAGCTGGTCGACCTCGTCGGCGGTGCCGGGAACGTGCACGGAGAAGCCGGGTACCGCGGCGACGAGCGCGACGTCGGCGACGGTCTGATGCGTGCGCCCCATCGACGCCATGTCGACCGAGCCGCCCGTGGACACCAGCAGGCCGTCGACGTCCTGGTGGCCGAACCCCAGCTTGATCTGCTCGTAGGCGCGTTCGACGAGGAACGGCGCGAAGGTGTGCGCGATGGGGAACGCCCCGGCCAGCGCCATCCCGGCGGCCACGTCGACGAGGAGTTGCTCACGGATGCCCACGTTCACGACGCGGTCGGGGCGGGTGATCGCATCTCGCCCGAACCACTGCCCCGCGATCTCGGCGTAGACGATCACCGTGGTGGGGTCGTCGTCCACCAGCGCGAGAGCGGTCTCGGGGAATCGGGTGCGCGGGTCGTCGGTGGTCATGCGTCCTTCCTCTCGACGAGTGCGGCGACGAAGGCCGGCCGCCCCGGGCGGCTGAGCAGGGCCGATCGGATCGCCGCGTGGTCGTGACCGTCGATCTCGTCGGACTGCCACCCGTCGAGGGCGAAACGCCTGCGGAGACGACCGGGCCGGTTGTGGGTCGACGACCGGTTGTCGATCGCGACGACCGTGAGGTTCGCGAGACCGCGGGCGCCCGCGACGGCGATCGCCTCGTCGTTCGAGCCCTCGTCGAGTTCCGCGTCGCCGACGAGGACGTACACGTGGGCGGGGCTGCCGCGGCCGCGCAGAGCGATCGCGGTGCCCACCGCCATCGGCAGCCCGTGTCCCAGCGACCCGGAGCCGATCTCCACACCCGGGACCAGCGTGCGATCGGGATGGCCGCCGAGGGGTGAGTCCCAGCTCATCCAGTCGTCGAGCCAGTCGGCCGGGAACCAGCCGTGCGCGGCGAGCACGGCGTAGAACGCCATCGGGCCGTGGCCCTTCGACAGGTAGAAGCGGTCACGGTCGGGGTCGTCGGCGCGGTCGGGGGAGGAGCGGAGGACGTCGTGGTGCAGGACCCACAGCACGTCGAGCGTCGAGGCGGAGGCGGGTGCGTGCTTCTCGTCGCCGGTCATCCGGGCGATCAGAGCGGGGAGGTCGCCGTGGGTGTACGGGGTGGGAGGGCTCGTGGTCGTCATGCGACCAGGATCAGACCTGAACCTCACTTGAGGTCAAGGTCTGCGTGGTCGGCGGTCAGTCGTGGTGCGAGTGCCCGTTGATCTCGTGGGTGCGACCGCTGTTGCGGGTCAGCCGTTTCGGGAGTCGGCCCGCGAGGTCACCCAGCGGGGTGACCGCGTTGTTGAGCACGTCGACGGCATCGCGGAGTTCGTGGACGGTCTCCTGGATCGCGACGATGCTCGGGGCGAGCTGGCCGATGACGTCGGTGAGTTCGGAGATGCGCTCGATGGGTCCGCCGGGAGCGATGGCGCGTTCGACCGCGCCGTTCTCGCCGACCAGCTGGTCGAGGAGGCCGCTGTCGGCGACGAGGCGGTCGATGATGCCGCCCTCCTCGGTCATCTTGTTCAGCAGGCCGTCCTCGGCGGTGAGCTTGTCGACGATGCCGCCCTCGCTGGTGAGGCGCTCGAGGATGCCCTCGTTCTCGGTGAACTGGTCGATGACGCCGCCCTTGCGGGACAGACGATCGAGCGGTCCGCCGGCGGCGGTGAGGCGGATGAGGATGCCGTTCTCCTCGGCCATCTGGTCGAGCAGACCGCCCTCGGCGGTGAGCTTCTCCAGCGAGCCGTCGCGTGCGGTGAGGCGGTCGACGACACCGCCGTCGGCGAGCAGACGATCCAGCGGTCCGCCCTGCGCGAGGATGCGACCGAACGGGCGGTCGGGACCGAGCAGCTCGGCCAGTTGCCCGATCAGCTGCAACGGGGTGCGTGCCGAGAAGGAGGTGTCGTCCTCGACACCGAGGGCCGCGTTGACCTCGTGGGCGACGTTCTCGATGGTCAGTCGGGCGATGGTGACACCGGACTCCACCGCGGCGAGTGCGACGCCCGTCGCGGCGAACCCGATCCGCAGAGGCAGCTCGACAGCGACCTTCACATCCATGAATGACAGCGTAGGCCATCCCGATGTGACGTAGACCGCACCGCACGTCGGGGTGGGTCGACCGGCGCGTCAGTCCTGCGCCGCGGCCTTCGCCTTGGCCTTCATCTCCTTCTTGTGCGCCCGGACCTTGTTCAGCGACTCCTCGTCCACGACGTCGGCCACGGAGCGGTAGCCCTTCTTGCCGTAGTCGCCGACCGCGGTGGTCCAGCCGCGCGGCTTCACATCGAGTTGCTTGGCCAGCAGCGCGGTGAAGATCTTGGCCTTCTGTTCGCCGAACCCGGGGAGCGCCTTCACCCGGTCGACGAGGTCCTCGCCCGAGGTGGCCTCGGTCCAGATGCGAGTGGTGTCGCCGTCGTACTCGGCGACGACCGCCGAGGCGAGCGCCTGCAGGCGCTGGGCCATCGACCGGCCGTACCGGTGGATGGCGGGCGGCGTCGCACACAGGTCGGCGAACCGCTCGGGGTCGGCGACGGCGATCTCGGCGGGATCGAGGGTGCCGAACCGTTCGAGGATCTTCGCGGGGCCGGCGAACGCGCGTTCCATCGGGAACTGCTGATCGAGGAGCATGCCGGCGAGCAGTGCGAACGGGTCGGTCGAGAGCAGCTCGTCGGCCGCGGGGTCCTGCGCGATGCGGAGCGTCACCATGGCGTGATCGTAATGCGCGTCGGGCCGTGAACCGGTCGGAGTAGCGTCGCTCCGGGGTGCGTGACAGCGGCCCTCGACATCGACGGGACAGGGCGGACGATGAGCACCACGTCAGGATCCACGCAGGCCGATCAACACGTCGCGAAGGTCATCGGCGTCACCGTCGCCGCGGCTGTCGGCGGCTTCCTCTTCGGTTTCGACAGCTCGGTCGTCAACGGCGCGGTCGACTCCATCCAGGGCCACTTCGGGCTCGGCGAGTTCATGAAGGGGTTCGCCGTCGCCGTCGCGCTTCTCGGGTGTGCGCTCGGCGCCTGGTTCGCCGGCCGTCTGGCCGACGTGTGGGGACGCAAGCGCGTCATGCTGCTCGGGTCCTTCCTGTTCACCATCTCGTCCATCGGCACCGGGTTCGCCTGGAGCGTGCCGGATCTCATCGTGTGGCGCGTCCTCGGTGGTCTCGGCATCGGCATCGCCTCGGTGATCGCCCCGGCCTACATCGCCGAGATCGCTCCGGCGCGGTTCCGCGGGGCGCTCGGCTCGATGCAGCAGCTGGCCATCACGATCGGCATCTTCATCGCGTTGCTCTCCGACGCGCTGCTCGCCGACAACGCGGGCGGTGCCTCGAGCGACTTCTGGTTCGGCATCGAGGCGTGGCGGTGGATGTTCTTCGTCGGCGTCATCCCGGCGCTCGTGTACGGCGTGCTGGCGCTGCTCATCCCGGAGTCGCCGCGCTACCTCGTGGGCAACCACCTCGACGAGGAGGCCGCGCGCATCCTCCGCGACGTCACCGGCGAGCCGGACCCGCTCAACCGTGTCAAGGAGATCCGGCTGACGCTGCGGCGGGAGTCGAAGTCGTCCCTGGCCGACATCCGCGGGACCTCGTTCGGGCTGCACCCGCTCGTCTGGGTGGGCATCTGGATCGCGATCCTGCAGCAGTTCGTCGGGATCAACGCGATCTTCTACTACTCCACCACGCTGTGGAAGTCGGTGGGCTTCAGCGAGAGCCAGTCGTTCCAGACGTCGGTGATCACCGGCATCATCAACGTGGTCATGACGTTCGGCGCGATCCTGTTCGTCGACCGCATCGGGCGTCGGCTGCTGCTCAAGATCGGGTCAGTCGGGATGTTCGTCGGCCTCGTCCTGGCGGCCATCGCGTTCACCCAGCAGCAGGGCAGCGGTGACGACGTGACACTGCCCGGCAACTGGGGCGTCATCGCGCTGATCGGTGCCAACCTGTTCGTCGTCGCGTTCGCGGCGACGTGGGGTCCGGTCATGTGGGTGATGCTGGGCGAGATGTTCCCGAACCGCATCCGCGGCGTCGCGCTCGGCGTGTGCACGGCGATGAACTGGGTCGCGAACTTCACCATCTCGCTGCTGTTCCCGCAGGTCAGTCAGAGCCTCGGCCTGGCGTACGTCTACGGCTTCTTCGCGCTGTGCGCGTTGATCTCGTACTTCTACGTGCAGTTCAAGGTCCCCGAGACGACCGGCATCGAACTGGAGAACATGGGTGGCGAGTCACCCGAACCCGCGAAGACGCCTGTCTGACACAAGGGTTCCCGGTCGGGTCCGACGTGCGTTCTCGCGTCGCCCGCCCGCGCCCGCCTCGTGCTCGGGGCGGGTCGACGAGGTCGCCGCGGGTTGATGGGCCCCTGTGCGAACCCGCGTCGTCCTCGCGTTCCCGCGTCAGGCTCGGCGCGGATTCACCGGTTCGGCGCGGACGGAGAGCACTGTGACCGCGACGGGAGCGGTTCTCGCCACGACGATCGTCGTCGCCACGGCGGTCGGCGTCGGTGTCGTGCCGAGACTCGCCCCGGCGCGGCCGCGAGGTCGCGGCGTGTTCCGCCACCCGGGCACGTGGCTCGCCGTGGTGGTCGCGGCGATGGCGGCGAACCAGGTCCTCGTCACCGCGTACATCCACCAGGCGTGGGGTGGTGACACCTCGCGGATCACCCGTTACCTGCCACCCGGCTGGTTCGACCTCGCCGATCTCGGGCGCCTCGCAGACGTCCTACCGGCCTGGCCGTGGACGGTGCTGCACGTGCAGGCTGCGCTCGAACTGCCCGTCGTCGTCCTCGCGTATCTGCTCGTCGCCCGCTGGCTGGGCGCCGACACGGCCGGACGCGTGGTGGCGGCGCGCTGGTGGATCAGCGCGTCGTGGACGGTCGTCTTCTGCCTGGTCGAGTGGGATCTCCACAACCCGTACACGGTGGGGGACATCGTCATCCGCCTCGTCGCGGGTGTCGTCGTCCCGCTGCTGGTTCCCCTGCTCGGGACGGGGCGGTCGGAGCCCGCGGGCCTGCTCGGTGTCGGGGTGTCGGCGGCCGCGCTGGGATGTGTGGTCCTCGCGGTCTACGACGTGCTCACCCTCTACAACCTCGGGCACGCCGGTCGCTGGGTCGTGCCGGTCGTGGTGTCGCTCGCGGTCCTCGCGGCGGCCCGGTGGTGGGCGGCTCGGCACACGGCGCCGTCGGGTCCGCTGGTCACATCGGCGGTCGGTGCCCTCGGATGGTTCGTCGCCGTGTTCGCCGTACCCGCGCTGCCGCTGCGCTATGGGCTCACCTTCGGCACCCAGATCGTCTCCCTCGTGGCGGGATCGGTGATCGTCGTCGCCTCGATCCTGCGCGGCTGGGATCCGCGACGACGGCGGGCTCTGGTCGTCGTCCTGACCGCCGGGGTCCTCGGCGCGGCGACCGGTGCGCTCGTCACCGCCGAGATCACCGAGGTCCGACTCCTCGCCGCGGCAGCGGGTTTCGTGGTCGCGGCTGCGATCGTCTGTGCGCTCGGCGACCGACGCCTGCGAGGCGCCGGAACGCCCACTGCTGCGTCGCAGCGGGCCGATCGATCCGAATCGCGATGACTCCGCGCCGTTCTCCCGGGTCCGCGTCGTGCCCGGCGCGGAGTGACGAGCACGCCGCGAGTTCTCGCGATCTGCCCCTGTCCGCGTCGTCCTCACCAACCCACGTCACTCCTGCAAACCCGCGGCGACCACGGGAACCCGCGCTGTGCTCGGCGCGGGTCGGCTGATTCTCAGCGAGTTCGTGACGCAGCCCCCGAGACGCCGAACCGCCCGCTGCGGGGTCGCAGCGGGCGGATCGGTCAGGGGGAGGGACCCGGGGTGAGGGCGTCAGGCGTTCGTGACGCCGACCATCGGGAGGAAGAAGCAGCTGCGGCCGCCGTTGTTCACCGTGCCGAAGACCGCCGACAGGACGGTGCCCTTGCCCGTGGTGACCGGCGCGAGACGGCTGCCCGCCGGCGCGATCGTGTTGACGATGCCCGACAGTGTCTTCGCGGCCATGTCCTTGATCGGGGAGGCGGGCACGTTCGCGAGCCAGGCGTCGACGAGGGTGTCGCCGGCCTTGCCCATCTGCCCGATGCCGAACTTGCCTGTCGCCGTGTTGAACCAGGCGACCTGCATACCGGTCGAGGTCGGGTCGCTGGTGACGCCCGCGGGGACGAACCCGTAGAGCACCTGCCCGTCCTTCACCACGTTCGGGTCGATGTTCACCAGCGGGATGGTCGGCAGCGAGATCCCCGGCGCAGCCCAGGGCCCGGCGACGGCACCGCCCGCGGCGGGCAACAGCCCCAACGGGTTCGACGCGGTCGGGGTGGTGCAGTTGAACGCGACGGTCGGGTTCAGGAACGGCTGGATGCCGAGGCTGCGCAGCGTTTTGTTCGCGGTGTCGAGCAGGGCGAGGACGTCGGTGCCCGACGTCGCGCTCAGCGTCGGCGACCCCAGTGCCGCAGCCGCGGCGGACTCAGGCGTGGTGGCGGGGTCCGCGGACGCGGGTGCGGCCGCGACGACACCGCCGACGGTCATCGAGAGCGCCACCGCGCCGGCCGCGAGTGAGCGCTTCAGGGAACGGGATCGAGCGTGAGAAGGCATGGGGGTACTCCATATCGGTCGCGATGGCTGGTGCTGGGGTCGTGACCGACGGGGAGCCGGTCAGGTCAGATGAAGGCGAGGCCCACCGTGGGGACGATCTGGCACGCCACCGTCTTGCCCTTGGTCTTCGTGGTGACGGTGCCGTAGATGGCGGAGAGCACGCGGCCCTTGCCGGTCTGCGCGATCGCGGTGAAGGTGCCGGGACCGTTGGCCGCGTTGATGCGGTCGTTGCGCTTCAGGTCGATCTGACCGGTCTTGCCGGTGTCGATGTTGATCCAGATCGCGGTCAGCGGGGCGCGGGTGTTGTCCAGCGCCGGACCGGTGCCGAGGCTGGTGTAGACGTATCCGGCCTGGCCGGCCTTCGGGCCGGGGGCAGGGGCCTCCTGCGGTCCGGCGGTCACCAGCGCGGTGCCCACGGAGTTGCCGCCCGGGATGCACCCGACGCCGATGGTCGGGTAGAGGAACTGTTGGATGCGCGGCGCGTTCGGGCCGGTCGGGATGACCGGGTCGTTCGCGGCCGCCGCCACCTTGGCGACCTGCGTCGGCTTCGCGGAGCCGTCGAGGAAGCCGGTGACCTGGCGCCAGATGGTGGTGACCTGTGCCGGCATGCCTGGCGACTCGGCGATCGCGGTGGCCTGGGAGATCAGATCGGAGTTGATCTTCCCGTCGGGGCCGGGTGTGACAGCCGAGCCGACGATCGCGGGCACGAAGGCGCCGAGCGAGTCGAGCGTGGGCTTGTCGACCTTCGGCGCGGCCGGGGCAGACAGCGGGAGGGACCCGACCTGCGACGACGGGCTCGCGGGCGCCGAGGGCGCGGGCGCGGCGAAGGCGACAGCGGGCACCGTCATGGCGGTCAGGACGCCCAGTGCGGTCGTCCCCAGCTTCCGGCGGGTTCCCATGGTCAGCGCTCACATCCGATCGTCGTCGTCCCGGGCCGCGAGCGGACACCCGCGGCCAAGCGGTCAGTCTAGGTCGACGCGGCGTGTCGTTCGCCGCTCAGGGGACCCTAGCGTGGTACGCGTGTGACTGAAGAGACGGGTGATGCGATTGTTACGCGCCCGTCATGTCTCGGTTGCCGGGGTGTCGGCGGCGATCTCCCTGTCGATCACCTCGGCCAGGTCGACGTCCTTGCCGGTCAGGCCGCCCGCCGAGTGCGTGGCCAGGGTGAAGGAGATCGTCCGCCAGCGGATGTCGATGTCCGGGTGGTGGTCGCGGTCCTCGGCCGCCTCGGCGACCCGACGCACGATGTCGACGCCCGCGAGGAAGGACGACGCGTCGTGGGACCGCCGCATCTCGGCGTCCCCCACGGTCCAGTCGGTGAAGCGACCTCGCGCCTGCTCACGCTCGTCGTCGGTCAGGAGGGTGTCGTCACGTGCGGCCATCACCCCATGCTGTCAGCCTCTGGTTGGATCGGAGACGTGATGCGCAGACTGACGCGACGGCCCCGGCCGATGCTCCGCGTGGGGGTTCTCCTCGCCGCCTCGATCGCGGTGGTCGCCACCGCCACCGCGTGTTCGAGCTCCGACGACACGAAGCAGGTCACCCTGCTCACGCACGACTCCTTCGCCCTGCCCGACCCGGTGATCGCGGACTTCCAGAAGCAGACCGGCCTGAAGCTGGTCGTGACGAAGTCGGGGGACGCGGGACAGCTCGCCTCGACGATCTCGCTGACGCCGGGCCGCCCGAAGGCCGACGCGGTCTACGGCATCGACAACACCTTCGCGTCGCGCCCGGTGACCGCGGGTGCCCTCGCCGACTACACCTCGCCGGCCCTGCCGACGTCCGCGCAGGACTACGTGCTCGGCGGCGATGCGGGCAAGCAGCTGACCCCGGTGGACCGCGGGGACGTGTGTGTCAACGTCGACACCGCCTGGTTCGCGCAGCGGGGGATCCCCGCGCCGACGTCGATCACCCAGCTCACCGACCCGCGCTACAAGAGCGACCTCGTCGCGATGGACCCGGCGACGTCGTCGCCCGGTCTGGGCTTCCTCCTCGCCACCATCGCGGCGCGTCCCGGCGACTGGCAGGAGTACTGGAAGGGCCTGCGCGCCAATGACGTCTCGATCGTCTCCGGCTGGGACACCGGGTACAACCAGGACTTCTCCGGCGGCGAGGGCAAGGGACCCAAGCCGATCGTCGTGTCCTACGCGTCCTCGCCGGCGGAGAACCCGGCGACGAAGGCCCTGCTCGACGGCTGCTTCCGGCAGGTCGAGTACGTCGGGGTGCTCAAGGGCGCCGCCAACACCGACGGTGCGCGCAAGCTCGTCGACTTCATGCTGAGCGACGAGGTGCAGAAGGCCCTGCCCGACTCCATGTACGTCTACCCCGTCCGTGACGGCGTGCCGCTGCCGGAGTCGTGGGCGAAGTACGCGCCGCTCCCGACGGACACCGTCGACCTCGCACCGGGATCCATCGCGAAGAACCGCGAGAACTGGCAGCGCGAGTGGCGCACGATCATGGGTCGCTGACGCCGGTGACGCCCGACGAGGCGCACTCGCGGCTCGCCGCGCACTCGCACGGTGTCCTCGCCACGATCCATCCCGACCGTGGCCCCGATCCGGTGCCCGTCGTCTACGGGGTGAGCGGTGACGTCGTCGGTATCGGCGTCGACACGGTCAAACCCAAGTCCGCGACGCGTCTGCGTCGCGAACGCAACCTCGAGTCCGATCCGCGCGCGTCCCTGCTCGTCGAGCACTGGGACGCCGACGACTGGAGTCGACTGTGGTGGGTGCGCGCCCACCTCGTGCACGTCCCCGACCCGCCGCGCGACGTCGTCGACGACCTCGTGCGGCGACTCGTGGACGCGGCGCCGCAGTACGCGGACGCCCCCTTCCACCGGGTGCTCGCCCTGCGGATCGTGTCGACGTCCGGCTGGGCCGCGCAGGGTCGGGACGGGTGATCACCCGGGCGGTGGTGCACGGCCGCGGCGGGATGGCGGCGGGGCGCCCGCGGGGTGCGCGTCCCGCGACCCTGCTGTTCGTCGTCCCCGTCGCGTTCCTCGCGGTCTTCTTCGTGTGGCCGGTCGTCGCGCTCGTGCACCGCGCCCTCACGAGCTCCGACGGGACCGGACTCGTCGCGCTGCTCGACCGCACGGACGCGTGGGGGCTGCTCGGCTTCACGCTCGCGCAGGCCGCGGCGTCGACGGTGCTGACCCTCGTCGTCGCCGCCCCGCTCGTGTGGCTCGTCACGGTCGTCCCGCGGTGGGCGTCGACGCCGCTCATGGTGATGGTCACGGTGCCGTTCGTGCTGCCGACCGTCGTCGTCGGGATCGCGTTCCGGGCGTTGCTGTCACCGGGTGGACCACTCGGCGGCCTCGGCCTCGACGGCTCCGTCGCGTCGATCCTCGCCGCACACGCCTTCCTCAACGTGGCCGTCGTCGTGCGCGTGATCGGGGCGGCGTGGCGGGCGCTGGACCCCCGCGCCGAACAGGCCGCCCGCACGCTCGGTGCGAGCGGCCCGCGGGCGTTCCTCACGGTCGTCGCGCCCCGGCTGCTGCTGCCCGCGGTGTCGGCGGCGTCGTTGGTGTTCCTGTTCTGTGCCACCAGTTTCGGCGTCGTCGTGATCCTGGGTGGTGGTCGGCTACAGACCCTGGAGACCGCCGTCTACACGCAGGCCATCGGGTACTTCGACATCCCCGCCGCGGTCGCGCTGTCGCTGCTGCAGATCGTGGTCGTCGTCGTCGCGGTCGTCCTCACCCGACTGCTCGCCCCGCCGACACAGGCCGTCGTCGGTCGGACCCGTCCCCGGGTCGTGGTCACGCCCGCGCGCCGGACATGCGCCGTGGCCGCGGCGATGTGGGGCGCGGTGATCCTCGTCGGACCGCTGCTCGTGGTCGCCGTCCGGTCGGTGCGACCGACCGCGGGCGGGACCTGGACACTCGAGGGATACCGCGCGCTCGCGGTGCCCGTGAACGGTGAGACACCCCTGGACACACTGCGCAGCAGCGTCGTCAGCGCGGCGTGGGCCACCGTCCTCGCCGTCGTCGTCGGGCTGCTCGCCGCGATGGCGCTGCAGCGCTCGCGTGGCCCTGTGCACGCGATCGCCTCCGGACTCACGCTGCTGCCGCTGGGCGTGAGCGCCGTGACCGTCGGCTTCGGCTACCTCGTCGTCCTCGCCGCCCTCCCGCCCGCGGTGGCGGCCTCTCCGGTCGTCGTGCCCGCGGTGCAGGCCGTGGTGGCCGCGCCGGTGGTGGTGCGCATCATCGCGCCCGCGTTGGCCGCCGTCCCGGACACCCTGCGCGCCGCGGCCGCCGGACTCGGGGCCGGCCCGTGGCGCGTGTGGCGGACCGTCGACCTGCCCGCGATCTGGCGATCCCTCGGTGTCGCAGTCGGTTTCGCGTTCGTCATCGCGCTCGGCGAGTTCGGCGCCACCGGCTTCGTCGCGCGGCCGGGGACCACGACGCTGCCCGTGCTGATCGGGTCCGCGCTGAACCGGCCCGGCGCGGAGTACCTGGCCACCGCGATGGCCGCGTCGATGCTGCTCATCCTGACCACGGCCGTCGTCGTCGTGCTCATGGAGTCGATCCGCGGGGTCGAGGGGAGCGAGTTCTAGATGCTCGAGATCAGTGGCCTGACCGTCGACTACGGCGACACCGCCGTGCTCGCGGGGCTCGACCTCACCGTCGGTGCGCAGGGGGCGCCGGTCACCGCGCTGATCGGGCCGTCGGGCTGCGGCAAGTCGACGCTCGTGCGGGCGGTGGCCGGCCTGGAGCCGACCGCCGGGGGAGCGGTGCGCATCGACGGCCGCGACCTGTCCGGCGTGCCGCCGCACCGCCGGGACTTCGGCGTCGTGTTCCAGGACGGCGCCCTCCTGCCGGGGCGGTCGGTCGCGTCGAACGTCGGGTACGGCCTGCGGGCGCGGCGGTGGTCGCGCCGCGACGTTGCCGACCGGGTGGCGGAGATGCTCGACCTCGTGGGCCTGCCCGAACTCGGCGACCGCCCGGTGTCGCAGCTGTCGGGCGGTCAGGCGCAGCGCGTGGCTCTCGCCCGCGCACTGGCGCCCCGGCCGCGACTGCTCCTCCTCGACGAGCCCCTGTCGGCGCTCGACCGTCGGCTGCGCGAACGGCTCGCGGTGGACATCGCTGAGATCCTGCACACGACGGCCACGCCCACCGTCCTGGTGACGCACGACCACACCGAGGCCGCCACCATCGCCGACCGCGTCGCGATCATGGCCGACGGGGTCGTCGCCCAGGAGGGCGTCCCCGACGACGTGTGGCGACGTCCCGCGACCGACGAGATCGCCCGGTTCATCGGGTGCACGACGCTCCTCGACGCACACGTCGTCGACGGCGTCGCACAGACGGCCCTGGGCCCGGTCGACGTGTCCTGGGCCTCTCCCGGTGGCTGCTGCCGGCTCGGGGTCCGGGCACGGTCGGTGCTCGTCGCGGACGGGGGCGTGCCGGTCCGGGTGGAGGCGGTCGCCGCCCTCCCCGAGGACCGTCACCTCTGGGTGCGCACCCCCGACGGCGAGCGTGTCGCGGCCGTCGCGACGTCACCGGTCGACGTCGGCGACGAGATCACCGTCGCCCTCGACCCGCAGCGGGTCGCGGTCATCGGCGGTCAGCCGAGCGCGAGTTGAGACAGGTCGGTCCGCAGCATCATGACGTTGTAGTCCTGCCAGCGGGACGCGGTGAAGTACAGATAGCGGCTGTCGCCCCCCGAGGTCGGGTAGATGTACGGCGCGTAGACACCCGAGTACTGCCGTGACGAGAGCAGGGTGACCGGCGCGCTCCACGGGCCCTGCGGGGCGGTCGCGGTGCGGAGCACCAGCGACCCGCTGGTCTCCTGGCCGTAGAGCATCACGTACCTCTGCAGGCGGTCGTTCCACGACACCGACATCTCGCCGACCGGCTCGGTGACGACCTTCTCCGACTTCGTCGTGTCCGGTGACCAACCCTTGCCGTCCCAGTAGGTGTACTTCGTCAGGTCGAGGATGTCCTGCGGCGCGAACCGGCAGAGGAACGCGGCGCCGAAGCGTCCGTTCGGGGTGCCGTACTGGTAGACGAACCCGTCGCGACCGCGCAGGTAGGCGTTCACCTGGTACTTGCCGTTGCTGTCGTCGATCTGCTCGACGCCGGGTACCGAGGCGGGCAGGTTCAGCCGGATGGTGCGCGGGTCGGTGGTCCACGTCTGACCGTTGTCGCGCGAGGTGGCGATGATCGAGTAGTTCGTCACCCACCGGCCGGGGGCGCCCCACTGCCGCACCGACATGATGTTCATGTACTGGACGCCGTCGATCGCGATCGCCGCCGTCGGGATCGTCGTGATCTCCGCGCCGCTGACACCGACCGCCGGCAGGGCCTCGTTCGCGAACCGCGGCCTCGCCGCGGACACCGACGCACCCGAGCGCACGTCACCGGCGACCCCGTCGGGGACGTCGACACCGTTCGACGGGTCCTTGTCGTTCGTGCGGAGCACGACGTTGTGGCGCCACTGCTGGGTCGGGGCGTTGCAGTCGCCGAACGTGTCGCCGAACGCCATCAGCGTCTGACCGGACCCGTTGTCCCAGCCGATCCCGAGATCGGTGCCGGTGATCCCGAAGCGGGTGTCGGTGCGGTTCGGGGAGCGCGGCCCGGTGACCCACCGGACCGTCTGCGTCGGTCCGTTCCCGAGCGACGGCAGATCCTGCTGATCACTCGACTTCCCGAGCAGCCCGCCGCTGCTGCCGAAGCCGCCGGGGAACGCGCTGCCGAACAACCCGCCGAGGCTCGACCCCAGGATCCCGGAGTTTCCACAGGGCGCCGCGCTCGCCGGGGCGGCCACGGTGACGGCGGCGAGAACGCCGGTCGTCAGGGTCAGCACGGTCGTGAGGGTGACGCCTCGCATGCGCCGCATCATCGGGGTGGTCCTCCTGCTCGGGGTCCCGGGTGCATCGTCGCCTGTGACGCATGTGACTGGTGGGACTGATCGGGACGATCATCCCCGAGTGATCGCACGCCCGCCCGGCCCGATGGGGATCGCTGCCGAACGGTCATCGAACCGTTACGGATCGCTGTGACCGCTGTCTCACCGGGCGACCGGATACCCTTGTCCCGGCCACACACCGCGGTCGGGCTGATCTCGTCGTGCCCGCGTGGTGCCCCAGACGTCGAGCGCACAGCCGTCGACGTCACAGACCTTCGGAGAACCCTCGTAGTGAACGCTGTCCAGAACTTCCGCAACGTCGCGATCGTCGCGCACGTCGACCACGGCAAGACGACGCTCGTCGACGCGATGCTCCGGCAGTCGGGGGTGTTCGGCGAGCGAGCCGAGGTCGTCGACCGCGTCATGGACTCCGGTGACCTCGAGCGCGAGAAGGGCATCACGATCCTCGCGAAGAACACCGCGGTCCACCGCCGTCAGCCCGACGGCACCGAGTACGTCATCAACGTCATCGACACCCCCGGCCACGCCGACTTCGGTGGCGAGGTGGAGCGCGGGCTGTCGATGGTCGACGGCGTCGTCCTCCTCGTCGACGCGTCCGAGGGCCCCCTCCCGCAGACCCGCTTCGTGCTGCGCAAGGCATTGGCCGCGTCGCTGCCGGTGATCCTCGTCGTCAACAAGACCGACCGCCCGGACGCGCGGATCTCGGAGGTCGTGTCCGAGAGCCACGACCTGCTGCTCGACCTCGCCTCCGACCTCGACGAGGAGGCGGCCGAGGCCGCCGAGCTCGCCCTCGACCTGCCGGTCCTCTACGCCTCCGGTCGCGCCGGCATCGCCAGCACCGTCGAGCCGGAGAACGGCTCGGTGCCCGAGGGGGAGAACCTCGACCCGTTCTTCGACGTGCTGCTGTCCTACGTCCCGGCGCCCAAGGGCGATCCGGAGGCGCCGCTGCAGGCCCACGTCACCAACCTCGACGCGTCGTCGTTCCTCGGCCGCCTCGCGTTGGTCCGCATCCACAACGGTCAGCTGCGCAAGGGCCAGACCGTCGCCTGGATGCGCGAGGTCGACGGGCAGCCCGTCACCGAGCGCGCCAAGATCACCGAACTCCTCGCGACCGTCGGTGTCGACCGTGCGCCGGCCGAGTCCGCCGTCGCCGGTGACATCGTCGCCGTCGCCGGCATGCCGGAGATCATGATCGGCGACACCCTGGCCGACCCGGAGAACCCGGTCGCACTGCCGCGCATCACCGTCGACGAGCCCGCGATCTCGGTGACCATCGGCACGAACACCTCGCCGCTCGTCGGCCGGGTGAAGGGCCACAAGCTGACCGCGCGGATGGTCAAGTCCCGTCTCGACTCCGAGCTCGTCGGCAACGTGTCGCTGCGCGTGCTCGACATCGGCCGACCCGACGCGTGGGAGGTGCAGGGCCGCGGCGAGCTGGCGCTGGCGATCCTCGTCGAGCAGATGCGCCGCGAGGGGTTCGAGCTGACCGTCGGCAAGCCGCAGGTGGTCACCCGACAGATCGACGGCAAGCTGCACGAGCCGTTCGAGCACCTCACCGTCGACGTGCCGGAGGAGTACCTCGGCGCGGTCACCCAGCTCCTGGCCGCCCGCAAGGGCCGCATGGGTGAGATGACCAATCACGGCACCGGCTGGGTGCGGATGGAGTTCATCGTCCCCTCGCGCGGGCTCATCGGGTTCCGCACCGACTTCCTCACCGAGACCCGGGGCACCGGCATCGCCAACGCCGTCTTCGACGGGTACGCGCCGTGGGCCGGCGAGATCCGCGCCCGCCACACCGGTTCGCTCGTCTCCGACCGCGCGGGCACCGTGACGCCGTTCGCGATGATCCAGCTCGCCGACCGCGGCACGTTCTTCGTCGAGCCCGGTGCCGACACCTACGAGGGCATGGTGGTGGGCATCAACCCGCGCCAGGAGGACCTCGACATCAACGTCACCCGCGAGAAGAAGCTGACCAACATGCGGCAGTCCTCGGCCGACGTCATGGAGACGCTGGCCAAGCCGATGCAGCTCGACCTCGAGGCCGCCATGGAGTTCTGTGCCGGCGACGAGTGCGTCGAGGTGACCCCGGAGGTGGTCCGCGTCCGCAAGGTCGACCTCGACGCGACCACGCGCGGTCGGGAACGCGCCCGCGCCAAGGCCCGCAACCAGAGCGTGGGCTGACCTCCCGCGCGCCATGGTGAGCAGCGTGAGGACGCGGACGCGCACAGGCCTGGCCGCGACGGCCGTGGCACTGGCCGCGGTGGTGGCCGCGGGCTGCACCGCCGACCCGCCGCCGCCCGTACGGGAGTCGGCCGCGCCGGCCACCCCGACCACGTCGTCGCCGGGCCAGACCATCCAGGTCGCCACCGACAGCATCGGTGTGGGGCTCAACCCGCACCTGCTGGCCGACCAGAGTCCGGTCACCACGGCGGTCGCCGCGGCCACCCTGCCCAGTGCGTTCGTCCCGGTGGCCACCCCGACGGGTGTGCAGCGGCAGATGGACCCCGCGGTCCTGATCGGCGCCGACGTGACGTCGCAGGTACCGTTCACGGTCACCTACCGCATCTCCCAGGACGCCCAGTGGTCCGACGGGCTGCCGGTCACCGCCGACGACTTCGCCTACCTGTGGCAGCAGATGTCGCGCCAGCCCGGCACCGTCGCCCCCGCGGGGTACCGACTCATCGAGGACGTGGCGTCCCGCGCCGGCGGCAAGGAGGCGGTCGTGCGGTTCCGGGCGCCCTACCCGGCGTGGCGTGAGTTGTTCTCCGCGATGTTGCCGTCGCACGTGCTGCGGGGCGTGCCCGACGGGTTCCAGACGGGTATGGACTCCGGTCTGCCGGTGTCGGCGGGGCGGTACACGATCACCGTCATCGACCCCAGCCGGGACGAGGTGCGGATGCAACGCAACGACCGCTACTGGCGCACGCCCGCCGTCGTCGACCAGATCGTGCTGCACCGGGTGGGCACCGCGACCCAGCTCGCCGAGTCGGTCCGCTCCGGCGACACCGGTGTGGTGGCGCTGACCGGCGGTCCGGCGATGGCCGGCTCCCTCGACGCGATCCCGGGGGTGGTCGTCGGACGCACCGCGGTGGGACGTGTCCTCGAGCTCACCGCCAACACGCGGTCGCCGGTCATGGCCGACGCCGCCGTGCGTCGTGCGGTGCTGGGGATCGTGGACACGCAGGTCGTCACCGACGCCGCCGCGGGGGACTCGGTGGTCGACCCCGTCGCCAATCCCGTCCTGGCCCCGTCGGATCCCGGCTACTACACCGTCGACCGCGTCCGGCCGGACGCCGCGACGATCGGCGGACTGCTCGCCGGCGCCGGGTGGCGTCCCATGCCGTCGGCGGTCGCGACCGCCTCGACGAGCCCGTCGGGCAGCGCGGCACCGGATGCGTCAGGGGGACCCGCCGACGGTGCGCCGACCACGACGACACCCACCAGCGCCGCGGCGGCGGGGTCGGCGGCGGGCGCGACGTTGCCCGCCGGCGTGGTGCCCCTGCAGCGCGACGGCAAGACGCTCACCGTCCGGATCGGCGTCGTCGCCGGCGACGTCCGCACCCGCGCGGCCGCCGACGCCGTCGCCGACCAGCTGCGATCGGCCGGCATCGCGACCGACGTCTCGGCCCTGTCGTCGTCGGACCTGTACGGCCCGGCCCTGACCGACCCCGACGTCGACCTCGTCGTCGGCTGGTCCGACGCGACCGTGTCCCCGGCGACCCGTCTCGCCGCGTCGGTCGCCTGCGAGCCGACGCCCAGCCCGCCGTCGTCGTCGGCGCCGCAGAGCAGCACGACCCCGAGCGTCACCCCGACCACCACCAGTGCCCCCTCGCAGACCGGTTCCTCTTCCGACGGTGGGTCGGCACGGTTCCCCAGCAACGTGGGTGGGCTCTGCGACCCGACGCTGGAGGGCATCGCCGACCGCGCCCTCACCGCCACCGACCCGACGGCCGACCTGCGGGCCGCGCAGGAGATCGTGTCCGCGCAGGACGTGCGACTGCCCGTCTTCGAGGACTCGATGCTGACGGCCATCGGACCGGGCGTGCGCGACGTCCCGCTGACCGGTCCGGTGGGCACCGGCATCTTCGGGGCCGTCGGTTCGTGGGGGGTCGTGCAGCGGTGACCGGCCCGACCTGGGGCACCGCCGACCGGCGTCTGCTCATCGTGCACGCACACCCCGACGACGAGTCGATCCAAACAGCCGGGGTCATCGCCCGGTACCTCGACGCCGGTGCCGAGGTCACGGTGGTGACCTGCACTCTCGGCGAGGAGGGCGAGGTGATCGGGCAGCGCTGGGCGCAGCTCGTCGCCGACGGTGGCGCCGACCAGCTCGGCGGCTATCGCATCCTCGAACTGACGCGCGCGCTGTCGATCCTCAGTCCGTCCGCCCGTGTCCTCGAGCCGCACTTCCTGGGCGGCGCCGGTCGGTGGCGGGATTCCGGGATGGCCGGTTCGCCGGCGGCCCGCAACCCGCGGGCCTTCACGCGCGCCGGTGACGAGCCCGTCGAACTCCTCACCGACCTCATCGTCGAGCGTCGCCCGCAGGTGGTCGTCGGCTACGACCCCGCCGGCACCTATGGCCACCCCGACCACGTCGGCGTGCACCGCGTCAGCACCGAGGCCGTCGCAGCAGCCGCCGAGCGCGGCTGGTCGGTGTCCAAGCACTACTGGTCGGTGTCCGAGCGCAGCGCCGTCGTCGACGGTCTGGCGGCCGCCGTCGACCGGGTACCCGCCGGGTGGCGGATGCCCGCCGACGGCGAGCTGCCGAGCTACCCCGACGACCAGATCACGACGGAGATCGACATCCGCGCCGTGTACGAGCGCAAGGTGGACGCCATGGCCGCCCACGCCACCCAGATCACCGTCGCGCCGAGCCGGCGCGAGTACGCGCTGTCCAACGACATCCTGCAGCCGATCCCGGACGCCGAGCACTTCATCCTCGTGCGTGGACAGGCCCACCCGGAGGGTGGTCGCGAGACCGACCTGTTCGCGGGCGTCGTCGACGACGGGTCCGACGATGCGCCTCGCTGACCGACTCGTCCTGCTCGCGCTCACGGTCGACGGGCTGATCGTCGGTGTGCTGTCGGTGACGTTCCTCAACGTCTACGCCGGGTCGGTGCCCGTCCCGGTGACCGCGGTGATCGGTGCGGTGCTGGTCGCGTGGTTCGTGCGCATCGCCACGAGCCTCACCGCGAGTGCCGTCCGCTACGGCCCGATGCTCGCGTGGCTGGTGCCCGTGCTGGCCGGTCTGCTCGGTGGGCCGGGCGGCGACGTCCTGCTCTACGCGGACTGGCGGACCCTGCTGCTCGTGGTCCTCGGCGTCGGTGCGCCGGTGGTCGTCTCGTGGGTGTGGCGGGGACCCGCGCGCCCCCGTCCCGGCGATGGCGCATGATCAGGGGGTGACGAGCACCCCCGGCGACACACCCACCGACCCACCGGTCGGACTCCCCACCCCGTCCTTCCCTCCCGGCGCCGCCGCCGAACCCCCCGCGCCCACCCCGGCCGCGATGCGCCGCGCACTGCGGCGGGCCCGGGGCGGCGCCACGGTCAACCTCGACGAGGCGACCGTGCTGTTGGCCGCCCGCGGCGACGACCTCGACGACCTCTGCGCCTCCGCCGCGCGCGTCCGCGACGCCGGTCTCGCCGCGGAGAACCGGACCGGACAGATCACCTACTCGCGCAAGGTGTTCATCCCGATCACCCGCCTGTGTCGCGACCGATGCCACTACTGCACGTTCGTCACCGTCCCCGGCAAGCTCGCCCGGGAGGGGCAGGGCGCCTACCTGGAGATGGACGAGATCCTCGACATCGCCCGCCGCGGCGCCGAACTGGGCTGCAAGGAAGCGCTGTTCACCCTCGGCGACCGGCCCGAGGACCGGTGGCCCGAGGCCGCGCAGTGGCTCGACGAGCGCGGCTACGACTCGACCCTCGACTACGTGCGCGCCGCGTCGATCCGGGTCCTCGAGGAGACCGGCCTGCTGCCGCACCTCAACCCGGGCGTCATGTCCTGGGAGGAGATCTCCCGCCTCAAGCCCGTCGCGCCGTCGATGGGGATGATGCTCGAGACCAGTTCCCGCCGGCTGTTCACCGACAAGGGCGAGTGCCACTTCGGCAGCCCCGACAAGGACCCCGAGGTCCGGCAGCGGGTCCTCGTCGACGCGGGTCGGCTGTCGGTGCCGTTCACCACCGGCATCCTCGTCGGGATCGGCGAGACCCTGCGCGAGCGTGCCGAGTCGATCCTCGCGATCCGGTCCGCGCACAAGGCCTTCGGGCACGTGCAGGAGGTGATCGTGCAGAACTTCCGCGCCAAGGACGACACCGCGATGCGCGCCACCCCCGACGCCGACATCGACGAGTTCGTCGCGACCGTCGCCGTCGCCCGCATCCTCATGGGCCCGTCGATGCGCATCCAGGCGCCGCCGAACCTGGTGTCGGCCACCGAGTGCGCTGCGCTGGTCGCCGCCGGCGTCGACGACTGGGGTGGGGTGTCGCCGGTGACGCCCGACCACGTCAACCCCGAGCGGCCCTGGCCGGACCTGGAGGTGTTGGCCGAGATCACCGCCGACACCGGGTTCACGCTCACCGAACGCATCGCCGCGCAGCCGCGGTACGTCCTCGCGGGCCAGCCGTGGATCGACCCGAGGATCACCGGACACGTGCGTGCCCTGGCCGACCCGGCGACCGGCCTGGCCGCCGACGTCCTGCCGGAGGGCCGCCCGTGGCAGGAGCCCGACGAGGACTGGCAGTCGTCGGGCCGCGTCGACCTCAACACCGAGATCGACACCGACGGCCGCGCCACCGACACCCGCAGCGATCTGAACAGCGCGTTCGGTGACTGGGACACCGTGCGTGAGCAGGTGCTCGCGCTGGCGGACAGCGCGGCGCCCGAGCGCCTCGACTCCGACGTCGCGACCGCGCTGCGGCACGCCGAACGCGACCCGGCCGGCTGCAGCGACGCCGACTACCTCGCGCTGGCGACCGCGGACGGGCCCGGCCTCGACGCGCTCGCGTCGCTGGCCGACGCGCTGCGTCGGGAGGCCGTCGGCGACGACGTCACCTACGTCGTCAACCGGAACATCAACTTCACCAACATCTGCTACACCGGCTGCCGGTTCTGCGCCTTCGCGCAGCGCAAGGGCGACGCCGACGCGTTCACCCTGTCCGCGTCGGAGGTGGCCGACCGCGCGTGGGAGGCGCACGTCGCCGGCGCGACCGAGGTCTGCATGCAGGGCGGCATCGACCCCGAACTGCCTGTCACCGGCTACGCGGATCTCGTCCGCGCGGTGAAGGACCGCGTCCCGTCGATGCACGTGCACGCCTTCTCGCCGATGGAGATCGTGAACGGCGCGTCGCGTGGGGGCGTCGGTGTGCGCGAGTGGCTCACCGCCCTGCGCGAGGCCGGTCTCGACACCATCCCGGGCACCGCGGCGGAGATCCTCGACGACGAGGTCCGCTGGGTGCTGACGAAGGGCAAGCTGCCGACCGCGACCTGGATCGACGTGGTCACCACCGCACACGAGGTGGGTCTGCGGTCGAGCTCGACGATGATGTACGGCCACGTCGACTCCCCGCACCACTGGGTGGGCCACATCAACGTGCTGCGCGGCATCCAGGACCGGACCGGTGGGTTCACCGAGTTCGTGCCGTTGCCGTTCGTCCACCAGAGCTCGCCGCTGTACCTCGCGGGGGCGTCCCGGCCGGGTCCGACGCACCGCGACAACCGGGCGGTGCACGCGCTGGCGCGTGTGATGTTGCACGGCCGGATCCCGCACATCCAGACGAGCTGGGTGAAACTGGGGACGGCCGGGACCCAGGTCATGCTGCGCGGGGGCGCGAACGACCTGGGCGGCACGCTGATGGAGGAGACCATCTCGCGCATGGCGGGGTCGCAGCACGGGTCGGAGAAGACCGTCGCCGAGCTGCGCGCGATCGCCGCCGAGATCGGTCGCCCCGCCCGCGAACGCACCACCGTCCACGCCCGCCGCGAGTCGGCGGCCTGAGCGAAGGGATCCACCCGTGGCCCCTGCGACCCCGAAGCAGCCGATCACCGATCGTGACGTCGCGCGTGTGCTCTACACCGCCACCGGCATCGTCAATCCTGTCCTCGACGTGCTCGAGAACGTCGACCTGCTCGGCCTGAAGCGCGCGACCCGTGAGGTCGCCGCGTCGTCCGACGACGACTCGCTGCTGGCCACCGTCGCGCACGCGATCGTCTGGGCGACCGACCAGACCGGGGCACCCGGGACCGCACGGTGGGAGAAGTGGACCGTCGACCAGCGGACCGCCTGGTGGGTCGACCGCGTCGGTGCCCTGGGGACCGTCGTCGTGGCCTACCCGGGCGTGTTCGGGGTGCTCGCCGATCGGCTGCCGATCCAGGACCTCGTCGGCTTCGCCCACCAGGCGATCATCATCTGCGCCGTCCAGCGGGTGCACGGCGTCCGCGACCGGCACGACCAGACCGATCAGCTCGCGGCGCTGCTGTGCGACCGCGTCGTCGACTCCCGCCGACTGCTCGCCGACGGTGCCGACGACCGCCTGCCCGCCCGGCACGGCGTGCGCATCTCGTCGCCCCTCGATCTCGTGAAGTCGGTGTGGGCGGTCGTGGGTCTGCTGCGGTCCATCACCGACGTGCTGTCGCACCGGCCGCAGCCCAAGCAGCCGTGGCGGCTGCTGAGCAAGCTTCCCGTCGTGGGGGCCGTCGCCGACTACGTGGGGGAGCGGGCAGCCCTGTCGCGGGCCGCCGACGCCGCCACCGCGAGCCTGCGCGCACCCGTCCACGTCTGACCCGCGCGCGCACCCGGCGCCACCTCGCCGAGCGTGCACAAGATCCCGCCGAGCGGGCACAAAATCGCCGCCGAGCGGGCAGAAGATCACCGCCGAGCGTGCAGTCCCGTCAGGCGGGAGGCGCGTACCCGATGTCGCGCAGCGCCTCCTGGCCCCCGATGACGTCGGTGGCGCGGTGCAGACCGAGGTCCTGCAGGGCGGCCGCGGCCAGCGACGACGTGTAGCCCTGTTGGCACACGACGATCCACCGCACGTCGTGGTCGACGGCCTCCGGGATGCGGGCGTCGCTCGACGGGTCGGCCCGCCACTCCAGCACGTTGCGCTCGATGACCAGTGCGCCGGGCACCTCGCCCTCGACGGCGCGTTGCGCGGCCGGTCGGATGTCGACGACGACCGCGCCGTCCGCGACCTCGGCGGCGAGGTCCTCGGCCGCGAGCCGCTGCAGCCGCGACCGCGCGTCGTCGAGGACGTCGTCGATGGTGCGGGGTGCGCTCATGGGCGAAGGGTATGCCGCGTCGCGGTCACTCGGGTTGATCGGTGAGCTCGGTGCGGACCCGACGCAGCGACTGTTCCGCGGTCACCTCGTAGTACGACATGGCGGTGAGCGGCGGCGAGTACGCGTGGACGCTGAGTGTCGGCTCGACGGTGATCGGCGCGGTGGGGTTCCGCATCACGTCGTGCACCCAACCGAGCGGGAACGACGCCTGGTCGCCCGCGTCGAGGGTGCGCGCCCGCAGCTCGCGACCGGTCCAGCGGTACTCGGCGAGACTCCCCGACACGACGGTCAACGCGCCGAGCGAGCCGGCGTGGTCGTGCAGCTCCGTCGACACGCCGGGGGTCCAGCTGATCAACCAGACGTCGACCTCGTCGTCGGCGACGAGTCGCGTCGACCATCGTTCCGTCGTGCTCCAGTGCGCCGGCAGCACGGCGTCGTGCCGGCCGTCGAGCACGTCGACCGCGGTCTCATCGGTCAGCCGCAGCAGGTCGGTGGGGCACAGCCGCGTCGGCAGGACGCGGTGCGGGGCGTCGACGCGGGACGGTGCGGGCGTCGTCGGGCGGGTCTGGGTGAGCATCGGTTCTCCGGGGCGAGGCGGGGCGGGGTGGTCGGCTCGATCAGCCGCGACATCGCCCAGGCAGTCGGGGAACAGTCACGGCCCCCAGGGTGGTTGTCCGACAGCAGGTCGGGGAGGTTTGCAGCCGCTGTGATCCGAAACTCCTCGGTTAGACCCCGCTTGTCCCTGCGTGCCGCCGACACGGATACTTGGGAGAACGCGCGTACTGCGAAGGAGAGTGTGTTGACGTACATCATCGCCGAGCCCTGTGTGGACCTGCTGGATCGGGCCTGCGTGGAGGAGTGCCCGGTGGATTGCATCTACGAGGGCGAGCGGATGCTCTACATCCAGCCCGACGAGTGCGTCGACTGCGGGGCGTGTGAGCCCGTGTGCCCGGTGGAGGCCATCTTCTACGAGGACGACGTCCCCGACGAGTGGGAGCCCTACGTCAAGGCCAACGTCGACTTCTTCGACGACCTCGGTTCGCCCGGGGGCGCGAGCAAGGTCGGCAAGACGGCGAACGACCCCGCGTTCATCAAGGGTCTGCCGCCGATGAACACCGAAGAGTGACGGACACCGAAGAGTGACCGAGAACGCCGCCCTCGCGGGCACCCGTCCGCGACGCGGTGTCGGCGCGACACTGCCCGACTTCCCCTGGGACTCGCTGAGCGAGGTGAAGGCGCGAGCCGCCGCCCACCCCGACGGCATCGTCGACCTGTCCGTCGGGACCCCGGTGGACCCCATCGCCGACGTCGTCCGTCGTGGTCTCGACGGCGGCGCGGGGTTCCCGGGATACCCGGCGACCGCCGGCACGGCCGATCTGCGCGACGCCGCCGCGGCCGCCCTCACCCGTCGGTACGGGTCGACGCCGCTGGACGGCGCGCAGATCCTGCCGGTCATCGGGACCAAGGAGGCCATCGCGTCGATCGTCTCCCTCCTCGGCTTCGGCCCGGGCGACGAGATCGTCATCCCCGAGGTCGCCTACCCGACCTACGAGGTCGGTGTGTTGCTCGCCGGTGCGACCCCGGTGCGCGCCGATTCGACGGTGGCGCTGGGTCCGTCGAGACCCGGCGCGATCTTCCTGAACTCCCCGTCGAACCCGACCGGGAAGGTCCTGGGCGTCGACCACCTCCGCAAGGTGGTGGCGTGGGCGCGTGAGCGCGGGACGATCGTCATCTCCGACGAGTGCTATCTGGGTCTCGCCTGGGACGCCGAGGCCGTGTCGATCCTCGACCCACGTGTGTGCGACGACGACGTCAGCGGACTCGTCGCGGTGCACTCGCTGTCGAAGATCTCGAACCTCGCCGGGTACCGGGCGGGATTCCTCGCCGGTGATCGCGAGCTGATCGGGGAGTTGCTCGCCGTCCGCAAGCACGCTGGGCTGATCGTGCCGTTCCCGGTGCAGTCGGCGATGGTCGCGGCACTCGGCGACGACGAGCACGTCGCCGATCAGCGGGAGCGGTACTGCGCCCGCCGGACCGCTCTGTCGACGGCCGTCCGCCACGCCGGGTTCCGCATCGACCACTCCGAGGCCGGGCTGTACCTGTGGGCGACGCGCGGCGAACCGTGCCGCGACACCGTCGCGTGGTTGGCAGAGCTCGGGATCCTGGCCGCGCCCGGCGAGTTCTACGGTCCCGCCGGCGCGCAGCACGTCCGGATCGCCCTGACCGCCACCGACGAGCGCATCGCCGCCGCCGTCGCCCGACTCACCCAGACGGTCGCCCCCGGCGCCTGACCCTGGGTCCCACGCCGCCGAGCGTGCCGATACTCGACGTCGAGCGTGCCGACAGACCGCGTCGAGCGTGCCGATACTCGACGTCGAGCGTGCCGACAGACCGCGTCGAGCGTGCAGAAAAACCCCTCGAGCGTGCAGAAAAACCCCTCGAGCGTGCGGGAAATCCCGTCGAGCGTGCAGAAGCTTCGCGCGCGACGGAGTTGTCCGCAAGGTCGACGGGATCTACCGCACGGTCGGCGGGATTTACTGCACGCTCGGCGAGTGGTGTCGGCACGCTCGGCGAGTCTGCCCCGGGGTGTGGGGCGGTGGCGCGGGTCAGTCGTTGGCGTGCAGGGCCTCGTTGAGGGCGATGCCGTCGCCCTTCCACGGCACCACCTCGACGGCGCCGCTGACGCTGTTGCGACGAAAGAGCAGGTTGCTGCGTCCCGACAGGTCGCGTGCCTTCACCGTCGTCCCGTCCGGGCCGGTGACCTTGGTGCCCGCGGTGACGTAGAGGCCCGCCTCGACGACGCAGTCGTCGCCGAGCGAGATGCCGCAGCCCGAGTTGGCGCCCAGAAGGCACCGCTTGCCCAGCGAGATGACCGTCGTGCCACCGCCGGACAGCGTGCCCATGATCGACGCGCCGCCGCCGACGTCGGAGCCGTCGTCGACGACGACACCGGCGGAGATGCGGCCTTCGACCATCGAGTTGCCGAGCGTACCGGCGTTGAAGTTCACGAAGCCCTCGTGCATGACGGTGGTGCCGCTCGCGAGGTGCGCCCCGAGGCGCACACGGTCGGCGTCGCCGATGCGCACACCCGACGGCACGACGTAGTCGACCATGCGGGGGAACTTGTCGACGCCGTAGACCGCGACCGGGCCGCGTGCCTTCAGCCGGGCGCGCGTCAGTTCGAAGCCCTCGACCGCACACGGCCCGAAGTTGGTCCACACGACGTTGCTCAGCAGACCGAACTGACCGTCGAGGTTCGCGCCGTGCGGCCGGATCAGCCTGTGCGACAACAGGTGCAGACGCAGGTACACGTCGTGGGCGTCGGCGGGCGGCTGCGACAGGTCGCCGATCACGGTCCGCACCGCGACGAGTGAGACGCCACGCGCCTCGTCGACGGTGACGAGGGCGGCCAGGTCGGCGGGGACGTCGTCGCCCGACAACCGCTGCGTGCCCGACTCGCCGCCGGTGCCGAGTTCGGGTGCGGGGAACCAGGTGTCGAGGACCTTGCCGTCGTCGGTGATGGTGGCGATGCCGACCCCGGACGCAGACGTTGCTTCAGTCACGGCTCGTGACCTTACCGGTCAGTCCGAGTCGACCTGGATGCGGAAGCGGTCGCGGCCGGTGTGCAGCTCCCAGAGCTTCTCCGCCAGCGCGGTGGGGTTCTTCTCGGGGTGGTCCTCGGAGATGGACCCGCCGATGATCAGCTGCGAGACCTGGATGCCCTCCTCGCCCAGCACCTCGTTGAGCAGCTGTGCGTAGGCGGCCTGCCCGGCGAACGCCACCGAGGTGCCGGTCACCGCACGACCCGGCTTGACCGCCGACCCGCCGTTGACGAACAGGATGGTGCCCTTGTTCTCGCCGAGGAACCGCATGCCCGGGACCACCTGGTGCACCGCGGCGATCGGGCCGTAGATCGAGAACTCGACCGGGCCGACCATGTCGGCGGGGGTGGTCTCCAGGACCGGACGCATGAAGTCCTTCTGCGGCAGCGGGCTGTACTGCAGCACCTCGATCGGTCCGAGTGTCTCGGTGACCTGCTCGAGGGCGGAGGCGATCGAGGCCGGGTCGCGCACGTCGGCGGTGAAGCCTTTCGCGTGCACCCCGGCCTTGCCGAGGTCGTCGGCGAGTGCGTCGAGCCGCCCCTGGTTGCGGGAGATCAACCCGACGGAGAACCCCTCCGCCCCGAATCGGCGGGCCACCGCCGCACCCAGTCCTGCACCTGCACCCACGATCGCGAGAGTCGTCATGCCCGGGGCAACTCACGCGTGCGGCGGCGGTATTCCACGCCGACCGATCACGCGATTAGCCTCGACGACCGTGAGCACCGCACATCTGGACCTGCACGACGACCCCGTCGAGCTGACGGCCGCACTCGTCGACATCCCCAGCGTGTCGCAGGACGAGGCCGCCGTCGCCGACGCCGTCGAGGCCGCGTTGCGTGCCCAGACAACGGGTTTCGAGATCGTCCGGGACGGCAACCGGGTGCTCGCGCGCACCGACCGCGGTCGCCCGAGTCGCGTCATCCTCGCCGGCCATCTCGACACGGTGCCCATCGCCGAGAACGTGCCCCACCACCGCACACCCGACGGCGACGACACGGTTCTGCACGGTTGCGGGACCGTCGACATGAAGTCCGGCGACGCGGTGTTCCTCCACCTCGCAGCCACGGTCGCCGACCCGGCGCACGACCTGACGCTCATCTTCTACGACTGCGAGGAGATCGACGCGGCCCGCAACGGGCTCGGCGTCATCGAGCGCGAGCTGCCCGACTGGCTCGAGGCCGACGTGGCGATCCTGGGTGAGCCGACGGGGGGCCTGATCGAGGCCGGCTGTCAGGGGACGGTGCGGGTGCGGCTGGAGGCCTCGGGTGTGCGCGCACACTCGGCGCGATCGTGGATGGGCGACAACGCGATCCACCACCTCGCCGGTGCGCTCCGCATCCTTGCCGACTACGAGCCGCGTCGGGTCGACATCGACGGGTGCGAGTACCGGGAGGGGCTGTCGGCGGTCGCCGTCGGCGGGGGAGTGGCCGGCAACGTCGTCCCCGACGTCGCCACCCTCGACGTGAACTTCCGATTCGCCCCCGACCGTGACGCCGACGCGGCTCTCGCGCACGTCCGGGAGACCTTCGCCGGCCCGCTCGACGCGGGGGAGGTCACGATGACCGTCACCGACCTCGCGCCGGGTGCCCTCCCGGGGTTGTCGCACCCGGCGGCGCGCGGGCTCGTCGACGCCGCCGACGGTCGGTTCCGCGCGAAGTTCGGCTGGACCGACGTGTCCCGCTTCGCCGCCCGAGGGGTACCGGCGGTGAATCTGGGCCCGGGCGATCCGAGCCTCGCCCACCGCCGCGACGAACGCGTCTCGGCCGCAGAGATCCGATCGGTCACCGCGACTCTGCGCCGCTACCTGACGACGCCGACGGGCTGACCGGCGGGACCCGACCGCTCGACTACCGTCGCGGCGTGGCCCCCGATCCCGACAGCACCGATGCCGAACGCCCCGACCGGACCGCGCCCGCACCGCTGAGTTACGCCGGGGCGAGTTGTCGACGACGCGACCGCTCCGAGCCCGCGTCGACGTCCGACCACCGACTGCTCGACACCACCGACCTCGACGCCCGCAGCGACCTCGACGGGCGGTTGCGCGCCGACCGCGCCGAGCGTGACCCATGGCGAGTCCTGCGGATCCAGTCGGAGTTCGTCGCCGGGTTCGACGCGCTGTCCGGGGTGTCGTCGGCGGTCACGGTGTTCGGCTCCGCCCGCACCCGGCCGGACGCGCCCGAGTACGCCATGGGCGTCGAGCTCGGCGCCGCGCTGGCCCGTGCGGGTCTCGCCGTCATCACCGGCGGTGGGCCGGGGGCCATGGAGGCCGCGAACCGGGGGGCGGCGGAGGCCGGTGGTGTCTCCATCGGTCTGGGCATCGAGCTGCCGTTCGAGCAGTCGATGAACGACTGGGTCGACCTCGGGGTCAACTTCCGCTACTTCTTCGCCCGCAAGACGATGTTCGTGAAGTACGCGCAGGCGTTCGTCTGCCTGCCCGGCGGTTTCGGCACCCTCGACGAACTGTTCGAGGCGCTGACGCTGGTGCAGACCCGCAAGGTCACCCGGTTCCCGATCGTCCTGCTCGGCACCGAGTACTGGGGCGGCCTCATGGACTGGATCCGCACGACGCTGCTGTCGGCAGGCACCGTCTCCGAGGCCGACGTCGCGCTGTTGACCACGACCGACAGCGTCGACGAGGCGGTCGGGACCGTCACCCGGGCGATCGCCGACCGGGCCGAGCAGGCGCGGGCCGCGGCCGCGAGAGCCGCCTCCGGTGGGGGCGCGGCGTGAGCGCGATCTGCGTCTACTGCGCGTCGGGTCCGGTCCCGCAGCGCCACATCGACCTCGCCGCCGAACTGGGGTCGGCCATCGCCGCCGGTGGCCACACGCTCGTCTCCGGCGGCGGCAACATCTCGATGATGGGTGCGGTGGCGCGCGCGACCCGTGAGGGCGGCGGTCGCACCATCGGGGTCATCCCGCGCGCACTCGTCGACCGGGAGGTCGCCGACGTCGACGCCGACGAACTCGTCGTGACCGAGACGATGCGGCAGCGCAAGCAGATCATGGACGACCGCGCCGACGGGTTCATCACGCTGCCCGGCGGGGTCGGGACGCTCGAGGAGCTGTTCGAGACCTGGACGGGCGGCTACCTGGGCATGCACGACAAGCCCGTGGTGCTGCTCGACGCGTTCGATTTCTACCGCCCGTTGCTGGACTGGCTCGAGAACCTGCGCGAGGAGGGTTTCGTCTCCGCGACGGCGCTCGAGCGATTGCGGGTGACCGATTCTGTGACCCGCGCCATCGCGCTCTCTACCAGCCGGTAACCTCTGTCACACAGCACGTGCCATCGTCGGTGAAGTCAGTGGGGAGCAGCCGAGTGTCGACCGAAGCCCGTTCGCATGTCGGAGTGAAGGACATGGCCAAGGGGGTGCTCGGGCTCGCGACCGACGCCACGGTCATGCTCCGCAACGCGCCCGGCTTCGTGCTGCGCAAGCCGACGAGCACCATCACCATCGGCAGCCTCTTCGCCAAGCGCGCCGCCGACCACCCCGACCGCCCGTTCCTGCGGTTCGAGGGCCGGTCCTACACCTACGGCGAGTGCAATCGCCGGATCAACCGCTGGTCGGCGCTGCTCGCGGAGAAGGGCGTGTCCGAGGGCGACGTCGTGGGCGTCCTGTCGAAGAACCGCCCCGAGGCGGTCCTGGCGATGATCGCCGTGGTCAAGCTCGGCGCGATCGCCGGGATGCTCAACTACAACCAGCGCGGCAACGTCATCGACCACAGCCTCGGTGTGCTCGAGGCGAACGTCCTCATCCTCGACCCCGACGCCCGCGAGGCGCTCGACTCCGCGTCGGAGTCGGCGGTGCCGGATGAGGTCCTCACCTTCGACGAGATCGAGGAGCAGTCGCAGGGCAAGTCGGAGTCGGAGCCGTCGATCACCGCGACGCTGTCGGCGTCGACGAAGGCGTTCTACATCTTCACCTCGGGCACCACCGGGATGCCCAAGGCCAGCGTCATGTCCCACTTCCGCTGGCTCACCGGCATGTCGGGCATCGGCGGCATGGGTGTGCGCCTGCGCCACGACGACACGATGTACGCCTGCCTGCCGCTGTACCACAACAACGCGCTGACGGTCTCGTTGTCGTCGGTGCTCGGCGCCGGCGCGTGCCTGGCGATCGGGCGCAGCTTCTCGGCGTCGCGGTTCTGGGACGACGTCATCCAGAACCGCGCCACCGCGTTCTGTTACATCGGCGAGTTGTGCCGCTACCTGCTGGCCCAGCCGGAGAAGGACACCGACCGCAAGCACTCGGTCCGCGTCGCCGTCGGCAACGGGATGCGCGCCGAGATCTGGGACGAGTTCAAGACCCGCTTCGGCATCGAGCGCATCGTCGAGTTCTACGCGGCCAGCGAGTCGAACCTGGCGTTCATCAACATCTTCAACCTCAACCGCACCGCCGGGTTCTGCCCGCTCACCTACAAGATCGTCGAGTACGACGGTGAGACGGGTGATCCCGTCCGCGACGACAAGGGTCGCGTCAAGGAGGTCAAGAAGGGTGAGGCCGGACTGTTGATCTCGGAGATCAACGACCGCATCCCCTTCGACGGGTACACCGACCCGAAGGCGACCGAGAAGAAGATGATCACCGACGCCTTCAAGGACGGCGACAAGTGGTTCAACACCGGTGACCTCATGCGTGACCAGGGCTTCTCGCACGTCGCGTTCGTCGACCGCCTCGGTGACACCTTCCGCTGGAAGGGTGAGAACGTCGCGACCACCGAGGTCGAGGGCGCGATCGACGCCGACTCGCAGATCGGCCAGTCGGTGGTCTTCGGCGTCGAGGTCCCGGGCACCGACGGCAAGGCGGGCATGGCCGCGGTGACGCTGAAGAACGGCGACAAGCTCGACGGGTCGGCGCTCGCCGAGCACCTGTACTCCTCGCTGCCGTCGTACGCGCTGCCGCTGTTCGTCCGCGTCGTCGAGCAGCTCGAGCAGACGTCGACCTTCAAGACGATGAAGGTGGAGCTGCGCGAGCAGGGCTACTCCGAGACCGGCGACGACCCGCTGTACGTCCTCGCCGGCAAGTCCGACGGCTACGTCGAGTACTACGACGGGTACGCCGACGACGTCGCCGCCGCCAAGGCGCCCCGCAACTCGTAACCGCAGGCGTGCTGTCGGAGTCGGTCGGCCCCGCCACACCCGCCGGGTGGTCGCCCACCCTGTGCGGTCGCCCGGTCGACGCCGGGCGGGCGCTCGTCATGGCGATCGTCAACCGGACGCCCGACTCGTTCTACGACGGGGGGACGGCCTTCACGGACCGCGGTGCGATGGAACGGGTCGCGCGAGCGGTCGACGAGGGCGCCGACATCGTGGACATCGGCGGCGTGAAGGCGGGTCCGGGCGTCGAGGTCGACGCCGAGGAGGAGATCCGCCGGGTCGTCCCCTTCGTGGAGTGGGTGCGCGCCACCTACCCGGATCTCGTGATCAGCGTCGACACGTGGCGCTCGGAGGTCGCCGAACGGTCCTGCGCCGCCGGTGCGGACCTCGTCAACGACACGTGGGCCGGTGCCGACCCGGACCTGGTCCACACCGCGGCGCGGTGCGGCGCGGGGATCGTCTGCTCCCACACCGGCGGGGCGGTCCCACGGACCCGTCCGCATCGCGTGCGATACACCGACGTCGTCGCCGACGTACTGGCCGAGGTGACCGCGGCGGCCGATCGTGCCGAGGCCGCAGGGGTCGCGGCCGACGGCATCCTGATCGACCCGACGCACGATTTCGGGAAGAACTCGCACCACGGGCTCGCGCTGTTACGCCACGTGAACATTCTCGTTAACACCGGCCGACCAGTGCTGATGGCACTGAGCAACAAGGATTTCGTAGGGGAGACTCTGGGCGTGGGCCTGGAGGACAGGCTGGAGGGAACCCTCGCAGCCACCGCACTCGCCGCCTCGGCGGGAGCGCGGGTCTTCCGAGCCCACGAGGTCGCCGCCACCCGGAGAGTGGTCGACATGGTCGCCGCGATAGCGGGTACACGTCCACCGCAACGAACAGTCAGGGGACTCGCATGACCGCACACCACAGGACACGGATGTGGCCGGCACCGGCCGACGTCGACCCGCAGGCACTCGCCTGGTCGGAGACGCACACCTTCGAACGACCCGACTTCTCCGTCGACGAGCTCGTCGCGGCCAAGCGCGGACGCACCGTCTCCGTGGTGCTGCCCGCGCTCGACGAGGAGGAGACCGTCGGCGCGGTCGTCGCGTCGATCCGCCCCTTGCTCGGGACCCTCGTCGACGAACTGATCGTGCTCGACTCCGGCTCCACCGACGCCACCGCCGAGCGGGCGACCGAGGCCGGGGCCCGCGTGGTGAGCCGCGAGGCCGCCGTCCCCGAGCTGACGCCCGTCGCGGGCAAGGGCGAGGTGCTGTGGCGGTCCATCGCGGCGACCACCGGTGACCTCATCGCCTTCGTCGACTCCGACCTCCTCGACCCCGACCCGATGTTCGTGCCCAAGCTCCTCGGACCGCTCCTGCTCGACGAGTCGGTGCAGCTGGTGAAGGGCTACTACCGGCGTCCGCTGCGCACCGGTGGCGCCCAGGACCCGAACGGCGGCGGCCGGGTCACCGAGCTCGTCGCCCGACCGCTCCTCGCCTCGCTCAAGCCCGACCTCACGTCGGTGCTGCAGCCGCTCGGCGGCGAGTACGCCGGAACCCGCGAGCTGCTGTCGTCGGTGCCGTTCGCGCCGGGCTACGGCGTCGAGATCGGTCTGCTCATCGACACCTACGACCGTTACGGCATGCCCGGCATCGCGCAGGTCAACCTCGGCGTGCGCACCCACCGCAACCGCCCGCTGATCGAACTCGGCGTGATGAGCCGACAGATCGTCGGGACGTTCATGCGACGGTGCGGCATCGACGATTCCGGTGTCGGTCTCACCCAGTTCACCGCCCAGGCCGACGGCACCTTCACCCCGCACACCACCGAGGTGCACCTCGCCGATCGGCCGCCCATGAACACACTGCGTCCCGCCGTCACGCGGGGGGTCCGCGCCTCCTGACGTCCGGTGTGGTCTCATCGGTAGAACACGTTCCAGTTCTGGACGTGGTCCACCTTCGATGGGAGCGCGCATGACGGTCGGTTCGGTCTCCGGCAAGTCCATCCTGGTCACCGGCGGCGGCAGCGGGATCGGCCGTGGCATCGCGGCGTCGCTCGTCGCCGGCGGGGCCGACGTCACCATCCTCGGCCGCAACCGCGAGCGTCTCGACGCGACCGTGTCGGAGATCGACGGTGCGGGGTCGGTGCACGCCGTCGCCGCCGACATCACCGACGAGGAGCAGGTCGCGGCGGCCGTCTCCGAGGTCGTCGAACGCGCCGGACGACTCGACGGCGTGGTCGCCTGCGCCGGCGGCAGCGAGACCATCGGACCGGTCACGCAGATCGACAGCGCCGCCTGGCGCAACACCGTCGACCTCAACGTCAACGGCACGATGTACACGATCAAGCACGCCGCGCGGGAGCTGGTGCGTGCGGGCGGCGGGTCGATCGTGGCGATCTCGTCCATCGCGTCGTCGAACACCCACCGCTGGTTCGGCGCGTACGGCGTCACCAAGTCGGCCGTCGACCACCTCGTGCGGCTCGCCGCCGACGAACTCGGCGCCAGCAACGTGCGGGTCAACGGCATCCGACCGGGCCTCACGCGCACCGAGCTCGTCGCCCTCGTCCTGGACTCCCCGGAGCTCTCGGCCGACTACGCCGCCGCCACGCCGCTGCCGCGGGTGGGCGAGGTCGACGACATCGCGGCCCTGGCGACGTTCCTGCTCGGCGACGCGTCGACGTGGATCACCGGTCAGGTCGTCAACGTCGACGGTGGTCAGATGCTGCGTCGCGGACCCGACTACAGCTCCATGCTGGAGCCGCTGTTCGGCGAGGACGGGCTGCGCGGCGTCGTCGCCCCGTAGCGCTCGCCCACGACGCTGTGGCGTCCGCCGGACGCGACGTCTCACCCGCTACCGTCGGGGGCGTGCAGACCCTCTTGCTCTACCTGCTCGTCATGGTGCTGGTGGTGGCGGTCGTCTTCGCCGTCGTCTGGTTCGTCTTCGGCCGCGGTGAGGACCTGCCCGCGCTCGATCCCGACACCACGCTCACCCGCCTGCCCCGGGCCGGGATCACCGGTGCCGACGTGCGCGATCTGCGCTTCGCGCTGGTGTTCCGCGGCTACAAGCAGGCCGAGGTGGACTGGGCGCTGGAGAAGCTGGCCCGCGAGATCGACGAGCTGCGCGGCGTCGTGCTGGACCTGCAGGGCCGCGAGGCCAACGACTTCTCGCGGGCCGAAGCCGACGCGCCGGGGGACGACCGCGGTCCGGCCGCATAAGATCGAACCCTGACGCCGAACGACGGCGTGTTCTCGGAGGGAGCTTGTGACATGGCGGCGATGAAGCCACGGACCGGCGACGGTCCCCTTGAAGCAGCCAAGGAAGGGCGAGGAATCGTCGTACGCATCCCCATCGAGGGCGGCGGACGTCTGGTCGTGGAGCTGACCGCCGACGAGGCCGCGGCACTGGGCGAAGAACTGCGTGGCGTCGCCGGCTGACGGCGGACACCCGGGCGGCCGGTGACCCTGGCCTCCGTCGTCGACCTCCTCGCGTGCCCCGTGTGCGGCGGTGAGGTCGACATCGACGACCGTTCGGTCATCTGCGACCGCGGGCATGTCTTCGACATCGCGCGACAGGGGTACGTGTCGCTGCTCGCCGGCGGTGCGCACGGCCTGCGGTCCGACACCCCGGAGATGATCGCCGCGCGGGACCGGGTGCAGGGTGCCGGTCACTTCGGTCCTGTCACCGACGCCCTGCTCGACGTGACCGTCGGGGAGGCTGTCCTCGACGTGGGGGCGGGAACGGGCCACCACCTCGCGCAGGTCGTCGCCGACGCCCCCGACCGACGTGGCGTCGGTCTCGACCTCTCCAAGCCCGGTGCCCGCGCCATCGCGCGCGTGTCCGACCGCATCGGCGCGGTGGTGGCCGACGCCTGGGCAGGTCTGCCGGTGCGCGACGGTGTCGTCGACACGGTGCTGTCGGTGTTCTCACCCCGCAACGTCGGCGAGTTCGCGCGGGTGCTCGGCCCCGGTGGGCGGGTGGTCGTCGTCGCCCCGACGCCCCGCCACCTCGGCGAGATCGTCGCACCGATGGGCATGATCGGCGTCGACCCCACGAAGTCCGATCGCCTGGGCGCCACGATGAGCGCCGCGTTCACCCGTCGCGATCGGCGTCTCGTCGAGTACGCCGTCGACGCGGATCGCGACCTCGTCGCCGACCTGGTCGCGATGGGCCCGTCCGCACACCACGTCGCGCCGGCGCAGATCGCCGATCGGGCAGCAGCGATGCCGGCGTCGACCTCGGTCACCGTCTCGACGACCGTGTCGGTCTACGAGGCCAGCGCCTGACGGTAGACCGCGACGGTCTGCTCGGCGATGGAGTCCCAGGAGAACTCGGCGATCGCCCGCTCACGGCCCGCGGCGCCCATCTCCGTCGCACGTGCGGCGTCCCCGGCGACGGTGTTCACCGCGGTGGCCAGCCCCGACTCGAACCCTCGGGCGTCGGTGGCGTCGTAGGGGACCAGCAGACCGGTCACCTGGTCCCGCACCACCTCGGGGATACCGCCGACGTCCGAGGCGACGACCGCGGTCCCGCAGGCCATCGCCTCGAGGTTGACGATGCCCAAGGGCTCGTAGATGGATGGGCACACAAAGACGGTTGCCGCGGTGAGGATCTGGGCGACCTTGTCGGTCGGGAGCATCTCCTGGACCCAGTGCACGCCGCTGCGCCGTTCGGACAGTGACGCCACTGCCGCGGCGATCTCGGCCCCGATCTCGGGGGTGTCCGGGGCGCCCGCGCAGAGGATCAGCTGGATGTCGGGGTCGAACTCGTGCGCGGCGGCGACGAGGTGGGCGACACCCTTCTGGCGGGTGATGCGGCCGACGAACACCGCGATCGGGCGGTCGGGGTCGACGCCGAGCGCCCGGAGCGGCGAGTCGTCGGTCCACGGGTCGGCGACAGGCGCCCACGTCGTCGTGTCGATCCCGTTGCGCACCACGTGCACCCGTTCCGGGTCGAGACGGGGGTAGGCGTCGCAGACGTCCACGCGCATACCGGCCGACACCGCGATCACGGCGTCGGCGTACTCGACGGCGTTGCGCTCGGCCCAGCTCGACAGGCGGTACCCGCCACCGAGTTGCTCGGCCTTCCAGGGCCGGCGCGGTTCCAACGAGTGCGCGGTCAGCACGTGGGGCACGCCGTAGAGCTGCGCCGCGAGATGCCCGGCGAGCCCGGTGTACCAGGTGTGCGAATGCATCACGTCGGCCCCTTCGGCGCCGGCGACCATCCGCAGGTCCGCCGACATCGTGGTCAGCGCGGCGTTGGCACCGGTGAGCCCGGGGTCGGAGGTGTAGACGTGCGCGGTGTCGCGGGGCGCGCCCATGCAGTGCACGTCGACCGTGGCGAGCGCGCGCAGGTGCCGGACGAGCTCGGTGACGTGTACCCCGGCACCGCCGTACACCTCGGGCGGATACTCACGCGTCATCATCGCCACTCGCATGACAGACGACGCTAGTGCGTGTCCGGCGGTCTCCGCCATGCGCCGGGAGATGTGGCCCGGGCCTCCGATGACCGATAGGTTGACGGTGTGAGATCACAGCCGCATGTGCTCGGGATCGTGCTGGCGGGCGGGGAGGGCAAGCGCCTCTACCCGCTCACCATGGACCGTGCCAAGCCGGCGGTGCCGTTCGGCGGCGCCTACCGACTCATCGACTTCGTGCTGAGCAACCTGGTCAACGCGGGCTACCAACGGCTCTGCGTCCTCACGCAGTACAAGTCGCACTCGCTGGACCGTCACATCTCCCAGACGTGGCGACTGTCGGGGTTCAACGGCGAGTACATCACCCCGGTCCCCGCGCAGCAGCGTCTCGGGCCGCGCTGGTACACCGGCAGCGCCGACGCGATCTTCCAGTCACTCAACCTGGTCTACGACGAGGAGCCGGACTACATCGTCGTGTTCGGCGCCGACCACGTGTACCGCATGGACCCCGAGCAGATGGTGGCCGCGCACATCGAGTCCGGTGCGGCCGCCACGGTGGCCGGGATCCGGGTGCCCCGCTCGGAGGCGTTCGCGTTCGGCTGCATCGACTCCGACGAGTCCGGTCGGATCACGCAGTTCCTCGAGAAGCCCAAGGACCCGCCCGGCACACCGGACGACCCCGACGCCACGTTCGCGTCGATGGGCAACTACGTGTTCACCACCAAGGCCCTCGTCGACGCGATCAAGGCCGACTCCGAGGACAGCGACTCCGACCACGACATGGGCGGCGACATCATCCCGGGCTTCGTGAACCGCGGTGAGGCGTACGTCTACGACTTCGCCGACAACGAGGTCCCCGGCGCGACCGAGCGCGACAAGGGCTACTGGCGCGACGTCGGGACGCTCGACGCCTTCTACGACGCCCACATGGATCTCGTGTCTGTGCACCCGATCTTCAACCTGTACAACCGGCGGTGGCCGATCCGCGGTGCGGCCGAGAACCTCGCGCCCGCGAAGTTCGTGCACGGCGGTCTCGCCCAGGAGTCGGTGGTCGGGGCGGGCTCGATCATCTCCGCGGCGACCGTGCGCAACTCGGTTCTCAGCTCCAACGTCATCATCGACGACGGCGCGACCGTCGAGGGCAGTGTGCTGATGCCGGGCGTGCGCATCGGCCGCGGCGCCGTCGTCCGCAAGGCCATCCTCGACAAGAACGTGGTCGTCGGCCCCGGCGAGATCGTCGGGGTGGAACCCGAGAAGGACCGCGAGAAGTACGCGGTCAGCGCCGGCGGCGTCGTCGCCGTCGGCAAGGGCCAGCGTATCGGCGCCTGACAGCGACCTCGAGTTCGTCGAGTGGGCGTTTCCGGACGTCGGTTGGGCGTTTCCGGACGTCGAGTGGGCGCCGCCCGTCGGTGACCGCCCAGCCGACGTCCACAACTGCCCAATCGACGTCTGTAGCCGCCCACTCGACGAGTTGTGGGCGAGTGGCGGTCGGTCAGGCGACCAGGGCGCTGTGGGCGACGAGCGCCGCGTCGACGAGCTGGGTCATCTCGGCGGTGCGGGCCGACGCCGGCAGGTCGTCGACGGGCCACCATCGCAGGTCGACGGACTCGTCGCTGCGGACGACGGGCGGCGGGGTGCCGTCGGGGGTCGGCGGGGTGACGCCGAGGAACCGTACGTCGAGGTGGCGGGTCGGCAGGCCGAGCGAACAGGTGATCGGGTGCGTGTGCAGCGCAACGGGTTCCGCGTGCAGTCGGACGCCGTCGACGCCCGACTCCTCGACGGCCTCGCGGACGGCCGCGGCGTACAGGGACGCGTCGTCGGGCTCGCAGTGCCCGCCCAGCTGGATCCACGCGCCCACCCGGGGGTGCAACGTGAGCAGCGCGTGGCGGCCGGTGTGGTCCAGGACGAGGGTCGACGCGGTGATGTGCCCCGGCTCGCACGCGCGGAGACATGCGTCCTCCCGTGCGGCGAGGAAGGCCAGCATCGTGTGCCGCAGCGCATCCTGTCCCGCGTCCGGCGCGGCGAACGCGGTCAGCGCCTCGACGGTGGACGCGTGCAGCGAGACGACGCTCACCGCTCGTGCACCAGACCGTCGGTGACCGCGGGCGACCGCAGCCCGGTCTCCGCCGCCGGGTGACCGATCGCGACGGCCCCCAACGGTTCCCAGTCCGCGGGCACGTCCAGCAGTCCGGGCACGATGTCGGCCGCGAAGATCGTCGACCCGACCCAGCAGCTCCCGATCCCACGGACCGACAGTGCGACGAGCAGACCCTGCACCGCCGCGCCCGCGGCGACGGTGAACATGGTGTGTTCCGCGTCGGTGCGGGCGGTGTCGGGGTAGTCGTGCGCGCCGTCCATCACCAGCATCGGGACGACGAGTTCCGGTGCGTCGTAGAGGATCTGGCCGCGACGCAGCCGCTTCTCGATCGACGCCGCGGTCTTCCCGTCGGCGGTCAGGTCCCGTTCCCACCGCTCGGCCATGGCGTCGAGCAGGCGGTGCCGGCGATCGGGGTCGCGCACCCAGACGAACCGCACGGGATGTGTGTGGTGCGGCGCCGGCGCGGTGAGCGCCTCGGCGAAGGCGGCACGCATCTGCGCCTCGTCGACCGGTTCGTCGGTGAAGGCCCGGACCGAACTGCGCGTCAGGAGGGCCTGGCGGCGACCCAGGGCGAGGGCCTCGTCGGCACCGAGCCAGAAGAGGTCCTCCTCGCCGGGTCGGACGAGATCCCGTGCGGTGGAACCGTCGTCGCGGGGCGAGAGGCCGCGGATCACCGCGACCGGTGTCTCTCCGAGTTTGCCCTTCGCGAGGTCGGCCGCGGCGGCGATCTCGTCGGCGACCGCGATGTCGGTCACGACGAGTTCGTTGCCCCACCGGTCGCGGACACCCTCGTAGGGGTGGGTGACGGCGATCCCCGCAGCGCCGATGGCCGCGTCGGTCTGTCCGGTGCGCCAGGCGCGCCCCATCGTGTCTGTGACGACGACGGCCACCTCGACGCCGAGCGTCTCGCGGATGCCGTCGCGGAGGCGACGAGCGCTCGCGTCGGGGTCGACGGGCAGCAGCACGAGTTCGTCGGTCCCCACGTTCGACCCGTCGACACCGGAGGCGGCCTGCACGATCCCGAGTGTGTTCTCGGTGATGAGCGTCCGGTTCTTCCGGGCGAGGACGCGGACCGACTCCTGCTCGACGAGCTTGCGTCGCACCGCATCCCGTTCCTCGGGGTCCGTGGGGGCGACGACCGTGCGGCCCTCCGCCTTCGAGATGATCTTGGACGTGACCACGAGGACGTCACCCGACTGCAGGTCGGGCGCGGCGGCGGCGATCGCGGCGGCGACATCGTCGCCGTCGGTGAACCGGGGCAGGCCGGCCACGGCCCACATCGTGATGTGTCCGGACGCGGCGTGGTCGCGGCCGACCACGGGGGAGTCGGTCCCGTCGGGCTCGGTCACGTCGGGTCCACCCCGACGAGACGGCAGGCGGCGCGCACCATCTCGGCGGTCGTGGCGGGATCGGTCATGACCAGGGGGACGCTCGCGGTCGCGACGCCCGGGATGTCCGCGGTGTCGTCGGGGGCGACGAGCCACCCGTCGAGGATGCCCGTGCCCGACCGTGCTCCGTAGTGGGCACCGATCGCCTCTGCGGAGGTCTCGACGCCGATCACCGACAGGCACTCGTCGGCCATGCCGCGCAGCGGTGCGCCGCCGATGACGGGGGAGATGCCGACCACCGGCGCCGTTGTCGTCCGTAGTGCCGACCGCACGCCCGGCACGCTGACGATCGCGCCGATGCTGACGACCGGGTTGCTCGGGGCCAGCAGGACGATGTCGGCGTCGGCGATCGCCTCGACGACGCCGGGCGCCGGTGTCGCCTCCTCGGAACCGACCTGGGCGAAGCCGTGCGTGGGGATCTTGGCGCGGTAGCGGACCCACCACTCCTGGAAATGGATGGCGACCTTGGCGCCGTCCTCCTCGCGGGTGACGACGACGTGGGTCTCGTGGCGGTCGTCGCTCGCCGGCAGCAGCCGGACGCCGGGCTGCCATCGCTTGCAGAGCGCCGCGGTGATGTCCGACAGCCGGTACCCGGCGTCGAGCATCTGGGTCCGGATGAGGTGGGTGGCGAGGTCGCGGTCGCCCAGGCCGAACCAGTCGGGATCGGCGCCGTAGGCGGCGAGTTCGGCCTTGGCGTTCCAGCTCTCGTCCCGCCGACCCCAGCCGCGGTCGGTGTCGATGCCGTCGCCGAGCGTGTACATGCAGGTGTCGAGGTCGGGGCAGATCCGCACGCCGTGCATCCACGCGTCGTCACCGACGTTGACGATCGCGGTGATGCTCGGATCCGGTTGCGGTGCCGTGGGTTCGACGTCACCCGCGGGGAACGCGGTGGGGCCCAGCAGGTGGCGGACGCCCTGCAGGAACCGGGCGCCGCCGACGCCGCCCACCAGGACCGTTGCCTTCACGTCGACCCACTGTAGTCATGGCCGTGTCGACCGTCGTACGACGCCGTGCTGAGCACGTGCGACACGCCACACACGCGGATCGGCGGCAACCCGACCGCCTGGTGGTATTAGCAATCTGGCCGTTCCGCTTGACCCCGCAGCGAGCGAGCGTGTCTAATCACACCAGTGTCATTAGCGATTTGTGACCGAGATGCGTTCCCCCGCATGGTTTTCGATCACATGTTCGAACGGCACGGTGAACACGGAACGCGGTTTGAGTCGACCACCCGTCCCCGGGCAGGTCATTGCACACCAGACGATCTCCCGCACGGGCGATCGGACATCGGAACCACGAGGAGGCCCGGCGATGTCGTATGAACACATGTTGGGTGACGGATTCCCGTCGCGCACGCCGGCACCGAACACCCCCCACCTGACCCTGGTCACCGACGACTTCGACGCGCTCCTCGACGACGGCGAGGAGCAGTGGCAGGAGCGCGCCCTGTGCGCCCAGACCGACCCCGAGGCCTTCTTCCCCGAGAAGGGCGGCTCCACCCGCGAGGCCAAGCGGATCTGCTCCGGCTGCGAGGTGAAGGCCGAGTGCCTCGAGTACGCCCTGCACAAGGACGAGCGCTTCGGCATCTGGGGCGGCCTGTCCGAGCGCGAGCGTCGTCGCCTCAAGCGCGGCATCATCTGAGCGTTCCCGCTCTCCGCGGGACCTGGGCGCCCGCGCCGACCCCCTAGCGCGGGTCGGGATCGATGGTGTCCTCGTCGACACCGAGGTGCGTCGCCACCTGATGCACCAGGACCTCGTGGACCAGATCGACGAGGTCGTCGCCGGAATCGGCCCGGCTCTCCAACGGTTTGCGGAACACCACGATCCGCGCCTTCGACGGACGTCCCTGGGCGTCGATCCCCGCCGGGAGCAGCCGCGCCAGCGGGATGGCGCCGTCGGCGGTCACCTCGTCCGGCCACTGCACCGTCTCCGGGTCGCGTGGGAGCATCCGCGGGATCTCGTCGACCGCCAGGTCCAGATCGCCCAGGCGGTCGTGCCACCGCGCGTCGATCTCCGCGAAGGCCTCGAGCACGATCAGGTCGAAGGACTCCGACCGCGTGTTGGCGGCGGGCAGATCCGGCGGCAACAGCCGCGATCGCAGACCCCGCCCCCGCCGGTCCCGGCTGCGGCGCCGTCGTCCCGACCGCGACGGTGACGCACCCACGTCGGAACGCGTCGACGACGAGCGCGGGGGACGGGACATGGCGAGAGTGTAGACACGGACCGCGGGCGCGGTGTGTCGCCCGCGTCGGTGTCGTGTCGCCGGGATAACCTCGCGGGGTGAGACGTCCTCGTCACTGCAGCAGGCCCGGCTGCGCCGCGCCCGCTGTCGCCACGTTGACGTTCGTCTACGCCGAGTCCGTCGCCGTGGTCGGCCCGCTGGCCACCAGCGACGAGCCCCACTCGTGGGACCTGTGCGAGCAGCACGCCGGTCGGATCACCGTGCCGCGCGGCTGGGAGATGATGCGCAGCGCCGGCGGGTACCCCGCACCCGTGGGCGACGAGGACGATCTGACCGCACTGGCCGAGGCCGTCCGCGAGGGCGTCGTCCGTGACTCCGGCTCCGCGACGGCACGCTCCGCCGCGGTGGACCACGCCCCGTTCACCGCCCCACCCGCGGTCGGGACCCGTCCGCGTCCGGGCCGACGCGGACACCTACGCGTCCTGCCCGACCCCGTCGACTGACGCCTCCGACGCACGGGCCGCCCGTCGCCGCTCGACTCGGCCGATCACGACCATCACGATCGCGGCCAGCCCCCACCCCAGGACCAGATCGAACACGTAGTGCTCGGCGGCGTACACGAGCGTGAACGCCATCGCCGCCGCGTAACCGACCCACAGCGTGCGCGTCCGCCAGGTGCCTGCGCTCCACGTGACCATCGCGAGCAACGCGGTCACCCCGGCGTGCAGCGACGGGATCGCCGCCACCTGGTTCGACCGCCCCTGCCCGACCTCGACGACGTCGCGGACGGGTCCGATGTGCAACGCCTCCCAGCCGCGGCTCGAGATCCGTTCCACCCACGGGTTCGCGGTGTCGTCGTCGGGGTCGACCTGCCCGAGGAGCCCGCCGTCCCGCACGTCCGCGGGCGAGGTGGTGATGCAGTCGGGGAACGCGGGGCCGTCGGCGACCTGCTCGGTCGTGCACCGTGCGGCGGCCCACGGGGGCGCGGCCGGGACGAGGATGTAGCCCACGAGGCCCAGCACGAACAGAGCCATGAACCGGACGACGAACCCGCGCCACCGGTCCCGGTCGCGGAGCCACAGCCACCCGGCGAGCGCGTAGGGGACGAGGAAGTAGGACATGTAGACGGCGCTGGTGACGATCTCCCACCACTGCGGGTCGAGGTGCTTGAGCCGCTCCTGCAGCCAGACGGTCGGGACCACACCGAACACCGCCCGGTCGACGTCCACGGCGAGCGCCCAGTGCGTGGGCATCCCGAGGAACGCCGCGGCCGAGCGGGTGTGCTCGTAGGCGAACAGGATCAGGGCGAACGGCAGCCAGTCCCGCAGCACCAGCAGCGGGTTCCGTCGACCGATCGACGCCGCGACGAGGCCGGTGATGACGACCGCCATCACGGGGCCGAGGTCGAAGGTGAGGGTGCGAGTGAGCGCCAGCGTCGCGACGACGAGGGCCCAGAGCGTCAGTGCGCAGCGTCGCAGGACGGTCATGCGTGCCGTGCCGTCGCCGGCGATCACGCCGGTGCGATCGGGGGCCCGGAGCCCGGTCACGGGAGACCTCCACCGACTAGGCTGACTGTGACCCCGACGACCCTGTCGTCCCCGTCACGCGTCGGCGCCGTGTGCGCCCGGAGTCGAGGAGAAGCACCGTGTCCGACCCGACCGGGGTGCCCACTGTCACCGCACCCCGCACCGCCGAGTCGATCGCCGCGATCGTGAAGGCCTACGACGTGCGCGGCCTCGTCGGCGAGCAGATCGACGCCGCCTTCGTCGCCGACGTGGGACGGTCGTTCGCCGCCCTGATGCGAGGTGAGGATGCCCGCTCGGTCGTCGTCGGACACGACATGCGGGCCTCGTCGCCCGAGCTCGCCCAGGCGTTCGCCGACGGCGTCTGCGACCAGGGTCTCGACGTCGTCCTGATCGGTCTGGCGTCGACGGACCAGCTCTACTTCGCCTCCGGAAGACTCGACGTACCGGGCGCCATGTTCACCGCGAGCCACAACCCGGCCGCCTACAACGGGATCAAGCTCTGCCGCCCGGGCGCCAAGCCCGTGGGTCAACAGACGGGTCTGGCGACCATCTCCGACGAGTTGCTGCACGGCACGCCCGCGTTCGACGGTCCACGGGGGACGGTGAGCGAGCAGGACGTGCTGGACGACTACGCGACCTATCTGCACGGGCTGGTGGACCTCTCCGGTAGCCGACCGCTGACGATCGCCGTGGACGCGGGGAACGGGATGGGCGGGCACACCGTGCCCGCGGTCCTCGGTTCGAACCCTGCGTTCACCCTCCGTTCACTCTACTTCGAGCTCGACGGCACCTTCCCCAACCACGAGGCCAACCCCCTCGACCCGGCGAACCTGGTCGACCTGCAGGCCTACGTGCGGGAGACCGGCGCCGACGTGGGCCTCGCCTTCGACGGTGACGCGGACCGCTGTTTCGTCGTCGACGAACGAGGAGAACCGATCTCGCCGTCGGCGGTGACCGGTCTGGTCGCCGAGCGCGAGTTGGCGAAGCACCCCGGGGCGACGATCATCCACAACCTGATCACCTCCCGGGCGGTGCCGGAGCTGGTGTCCGAGCGCGGGGGCACGCCGGTGCGCACCCGCGTCGGACACTCGTTCATCAAGCAGCAGATGGCCGAGACGGGCGCGGTGTTCGGCGGCGAGCACTCGGCGCACTACTACTTCCGCGACTTCTGGGGTGCGGACTCGGGCATGCTCGCGGCGATGCACGTCCTCGCTGCGTTGGGGGAGACCGATGTCCCCGCCTCCGAGCTGCTCGCCGGGTACGAGCGGTACGTCGCGTCGGGCGAGATCAACTCGACCGTCGCCGATGCCGCCGCGGCCACCGAGTCGGTCATCGCGGCCTTCGCCGACCAGACCGCCTCGGTCGACCGTCTCGACGGGGTGACCGTCGAGCTCACCGACGGGTCGTGGTTCAACCTCCGGGCGTCCAACACCGAGCCGCTGCTGCGTCTGAACGCCGAGGCGGCGACCACCGGGCGCGTCGACGAGATCGTGGACGCCGTCCTCGGCATCGTCCGGTCCTGACCTCTACACGTTGGCCATGATGCTCACCGGCGCAATCGATCTCGACGACGTCTCGCAGCTGCAGGGCGCGGACGTCGACGGCCTGCTGCGTGCCGGCGCGCTCGCGGGCGCGCAGGTGCGCGCCATCTCCGCTGCGGTGGACGAGGGTGTCCTCGAGCCGCTCGCACGGGTGCGTCCCCGTGCTGTGGTCGTGGTGGTGGGCCGTGGCACCGCGCGTGACGCGGCCGACCTCGTGGTGGCGACGATGTCCCCGCACACCGACGTGCCGCTCGTTGTGGCGCCGTCCATCCCGGGGTGGGTCGGCCCCCTGGACGTGGTGGTCGTGTCCGGCGACGACGCGGGCGATCGGGCGCTTGCCGACGCCGCGGCGCGTGCGGTGCGTCGGCACGCCGAGCTGGTGCTCGACGTCCCCGTCGAGGGTCCTGTGGCCGAGGCGGCCGCCGGTGCCGGGCTGAACCTCTCCCCGCGCGTCCCCGCCCCGGACCCCTTCCGGTTCTGCGGGCACGTCGCGGCAATGGCCGCCGTCATCGCGGCGCTCGGTGAGGTGCGTACCGCGGGAACCCGATTCGACGCCGCGGCCCTCGCCGACACGCTCGACGCGGAGGCGTCGGCCGCGCATCCCGGCAACGAGTCGTTCCACAACGCGGCCAAGTCGTTGGCCGCGCGGGTGGAGGGCCGCCAGGCCGTGTGGGCGGGCGACACGCCTGCGACCATGGCCCTCGCCGCGCACGCGGCGCGCACGATGTACGCCGTCGCGGGACTGTCGGGTGTTGCGGCCGCGGTGTCCGACGCGCTCGCCGTCGCAGCCCGGCCTGCCGCCGACCCCGTCGTCCCCGAGGTGGACCCGATCTTCCACGATCCCGACTTCGATCCGCCCCTGGCCGCACCGCCGCCGCGGGTGCTCGTACTCACCACGCCGTCCGCGGAATGGACGACGCGACAGCGGGTCTCGGGTCTCGGCGACGTCGACGTCCTCACCGCGACCGACGACGCCGCACCGACACCGGACCAGGCGCCCGTCGCAGACGGACCCGGCGACGTCGAGTCGCTGCTCGTCCTGGCCGTCCGCGTCGAGATGGCATCGGTCTACCTGCGGCTGATCGGGGCGCGGTGATGCGCACCCTCGACGGCGTCGTCCGTCCCTACGCGTGGGGATCGAGGACCGCGATCGCGTCCCTGCGCGGGATGCCGACGCCCTCACCGCATCCCGAGGCCGAGCTGTGGTTCGGGGCGCATCCCGCCGCGCCCGCGCACTGCGTCGACGGGGCCGCGGGGGAGGACCTGCTCACCGTCATCGACGCCGACCCGGCAGGTCAGCTGGGTGCGCACTGCTCGGACCGCTTCGACCACCGGCTGCCGTTCCTGCTCAAGGTGCTCGCCGCCGAGGAACCGCTGTCTCTGCAGGCCCACCCCACCAAGGAGCAGGCGCGTGCCGGCTTCGCCCGCGAGAACGCCGCGGGCATCCCGGTGGACGCTCCGCACCGCAACTACCGGGACGACAACCACAAGCCCGAACTCGTCGTGGCGCTCAGCGAGTTCGACGCGCTCGCCGGCTTCCGTGACCCGTCGGTCACGGTGGATCTGCTGCGCGATCTCCAAGTGCCCGAACTGGACTCGTATCTCGGACTTCTCGCCGGTCAGCCGGACTCGCACGGCCTCCGGGCGCTGTTCACGACGTGGTTGACCCTGCCCGACTCGATCCTGCGCAGCGTCGTCCCCGCGGTGCTCGAGGGTGCGATCGCCTACCTCAACTCCGGCGAGCGGCGCTTCGCCCTCGAACTGCAGACGGTGCTCGAACTCGGCGAGGCGTACCCGATGGACCCGGGTGTGCTGACCGTCCTGTTGCTCAACCGGCTGCGCTTGTCGCCCGGTGAGGGGCTGTTCCTCGGCGCGGGGAACCTGCACGCCTACCTGCGGGGTACCGCGGTCGAGGTGATGGCCAACTCCGACAACGTCCTTCGCGGTGGTCTCACCCCCAAGCACATGGACGTGCCCGAGTTGCTCGCCGTCCTCGACTTCTCCCCGTCGGCGGTCACCGACCTGCTGCCCACGGTGCACACCGTCGGACCCGAGCGCATCTACTCCACGCCCGCACCGGAGTTCCGACTGTCGCGCATCGAGCTCGACGGCACGGGGACGCACCGGCCGTCGTCGGTCTCCCTCGACGCGCCGGGGCCGCAGATCCTCACGGTCATCAGCGGCACGATCGAGGTCCGTGGCCACGGCACGGAGTACGTGTCGGTCACGCCGGGCCGGTCGTTGTGGCTGGCCGACTCCGATCCCGATGTGGTCGTCCGCGCCGCGTCGAGCTCGGCGGTCTTCTTCCGGGCGATCGTCCCGGCGAGCTGAGCGCGTCCGTCAGGGGTAGAGGGAGCGCGCGAACTCCTCGAAGTGGTCGCCCATCTCCTCGAGCGTCATCCCCTCGCGGTGGAGCAGGAAGCCGACGACGGCGGGCTCGAGCGGCGCCATGACCGCCTCGCGGACGGCGACGGCCGGGGCGGTGAACCCCAGTTCGACCAGCAGTGACTGCACATGGATCGCCGAGACGCGACGTGCCGGGTGGTCGAGGCGCAGCGGACCGGCGGCCTCGTCGGCCTCGGTGAGGATGTCGAGGTGTGCGCACACCATCGCCAGCCGGGCGCGTCCGTAGGCGACCAGTCGCTCGCGTGCGGGGGCGCCGGGACCGAGCGGGGGAGGCCCGCTGAGGAAGGCCCGCTGCATCTCGGTCTCGGAATGGTCGAGCAGCGAGCGCATGAGCCCGGCGCGGGTGCCGAAGCGTCGGAAGACGGTTCCCTTGCCGACGCCGGCGGCCCGCGCGACCTCGTCCATCGTCACCGCCGAGGCCCCGTGTTGTTCGACGAGGCGCTGCGCCGCCGTGAGGAGCATCGACCGGTTGCGCACCGCGTCGGCCCGGACGGACTCGACGTCGTCGACGACGGGCAGCTCCGCGCGCGAGGAGCACGCGGTCCGGGCGTCGCCGGGCAGCGGCAGGTCGGTGGTCACGTGGCGAGCGTAGCGCGAGGTCGGGGACGTGCCGTCATCCCGCGGAATGGTTTCGGACCCGGGTCCGTTTGCATCGGCGTCGGGTGCCGCGTCCGGTGGCACCGCCCGTGCTCCGAAGTGAGGAAACCATGACATCGACGCAGCAGCGCCCCGCCGACATCGCCGTCCTCGTCGGCAGCCTCCGCTCGGGATCGGTCAACCGCCAGGTGGCGCAGGTCGCCGCCGAACACGCACCCGCGGGTGCGACCGTGCGGATCGTCGAGGACCTGCGGGCCGTCCCGTTCTACGACGAGGACATCGACAGCGAGCCGCTCGACCCCGCCGCGGCACGTCTGCGCGCCGAGATCGACGCCGCCGACGCCGTCCTCATCGTGACGCCCGAGTACAACGGCACCATGCCTGCGGTGGTCAAGAACGCGATCGACTGGACGTCGCGTCCCTACGGCGCCGGGGCGCTGAAGGGCAAGCCGGTCGCCGTCATCGGCGCATCCGCCGGTCGGTACGGCGGCAAGTGGGCCATCGACGACACCCAGCGGTCGGTCGGCGTCGCCGGCGGCGTGGTCGTCGAGGAGGCCGCGGTGCCGATCGCGGCGGCGAGCCTCGGCGACGCGCCCGTCGCGGAGGTGTCCGAAGTGACCGACCGCGTCCGCGCCGCGATCACCGCGCTCGCCGCCGCCGTCGCCGCCTGACCGATCTACTGCGCGCCGACCCCGGGAATGCCACGGATGTGATCCGTCCCGGGGTCGGCGTCGGCGTTTGTGACGCGCGACACGCCGACGGATCGCGACGCGGCCGCGCGCGACCTGCGACTTTCACGAATGTCATTCGCAAGCTGTTGTGTCGGGGACGGATGTGAGACACTAGGTGTAGTGATCGGGACGCCGGTGAGGCCCCCGAGAACCACGTCAGGAACCGGTCCTCGAGGCCGTCCCGACGGCCCGCTCTCGCGTCCACCGCTCGCGTCACCCGAGGAGTTCCCATGGCGATCACCGTCTACACCAAGCCGGCCTGCGTCCAGTGCAACGCGACCTACAAGGCGCTGGACAAGCAGGGTCTGGAGTACGACGTCGTCGACATCACCGAGGACTCCGACGCGCGGGACTACGTCATGGCGCTCGGCTACCTGCAGGCGCCCGTCGTGGTCGTCGGCGACGAGCACTGGTCGGGCTTCCGTCCCGACCGCATCAAGGCGCTCGCGACCGCCGCTGCCTGACGCCTCGCGTCCCGCCCCATCCGTTTCGTCCACCGGTAGTCAGACAGGGAGGTCCACCGTGACCGAGACCCCCTCGTCGGCGCCGCTGGTCGTCTACTTCTCGTCGGTGTCGGAGAACACCCACCGATTCGTCGAGAAGACAGGCCTGCGGGCGGTGCGCATCCCGCTCCACCACCCGGAGACGTTCGTCGTCGACGAGCCCTTCGTCCTGATCCTCCCCACCTACGGGGGCGGCAAGGCGACAGGGGAGCGGTCGGGGTACGTGCCCAAGCAGGTCATCACGTTCCTGAACTATCCGGGCAACCGCTCGCTGATCCGCGGCGTCGTCGGCGCCGGGAACACCAACTTCGGTGAGGAGTTCTGCCTCGCCGGGGACATCGTGTCGCGCAAGTGTCGCGTCCCCTACCTCTACCGCTTCGAGTTGATGGGCACCGCCCACGACGTCGAGCGTGTGCGCGACGGCCTGGCCGAGTTCGGTCGCAGTCGCGCCGTCAGCGATCCGGACCAGATCGACCTGGTCCCGGCCGGCGCCTGAGCGCCCGCCCCGCCACCCGTCTGTTCCTCTCTCCCCAGCACCCGTCGAGCAGGAGTTCTCGTGACCCCCACCGCAGCCACCGTGTCCGACACCGCGACCGCCACCTCCGGTGCGCACCCGAGTCCTGCCGGCCACGATCCGGGTGAGCTGGACTACCACTCGCTGAACGCGATGCTGAACCTGTACGACGCGGACGGGCGGATCCAGTTCGAGAAGGACCGCGAGGCCGCCAACCAGTACTTCCTGCAGCACGTCAACCAGAACACGGTGTTCTTTCACGACCTCGACGAGAAGCTCGACTACCTCGTGGAGGAGAACTACTACGAGGCCGAGGTCCTCGAGCGCTACGACCGCGAGTTCGTCAAGGACCTCTTCGGATACGCGTACAAGAAGAAGTTCCGCTTCCCGACGTTCCTCGGGGCGTTCAAGTACTACACCTCGTACACGCTGAAGACCTTCGACGGGAAGCGCTACCTCGAGCGCTTCGAGGACCGCGTGTGCATGGTGGCGCTCACCCTCGCCGACGGTGACACCGCGCTGGCGAAGGAGCTGGTGGAGGAGATCATCACCGGCCGCTTCCAGCCGGCCACCCCCACCTTCCTCAACTCGGGCAAGAAGCAGCGCGGCGAGCCGGTCTCGTGCTTCCTGCTGCGCATCGAGGACAACATGGAGTCGATCGGCCGGTCGATCAACTCCGCGCTGCAGCTGTCCAAGCGTGGCGGCGGAGTCGCGTTGCTGCTCAGCAACATCCGCGAGCACGGCGCGCCGATCAAGAAGATCGAGAACCAGAGCTCGGGTGTCATCCCGATCATGAAGCTGCTCGAGGACTCGTTCTCCTACGCCAACCAGCTCGGCGCGCGTCAGGGTGCCGGCGCGGTGTACCTGCACGCCCACCACCCGGACATCTACCGCTTCCTCGACACCAAGCGGGAGAACGCCGACGAGAAGATCCGCATCAAGACGCTGTCGCTGGGTGTCGTCATCCCCGACATCACGTTCCAGCTGGCCAAGCAGAACGACGACATGTACCTGTTCAGCCCCTACGACGTCGAGCGCGTCTACGGGGTGCCGTTCGCCGACATCAACGTGACCGACAAGTACCACGAGATGGTCGAGGACAAGCGGATCCGCAAGACCAAGATCAAGGCGCGCGAGTTCTTCCAGACCCTCGCCGAGCTGCAGTTCGAGTCGGGTTACCCCTACATCATGTTCGAGGACACGGTGAACCGGGCCAACCCGATCGACGGCAAGATCACGCACTCGAACCTGTGCTCGGAGATCCTGCAGGTGTCGACACCGTCGACGTTCAACGACGACCTGTCCTATTCCCAGGTGGGCAAGGACATCTCGTGCAATCTCGGTTCGCTGAACATCGCCAAGACGATGGACTCGCCCGACTTCGGCCAGACCATCGCCACCGCGATCCGCGGCCTCACCGCGGTCAGCGACCAGACGGCGATCACCTCGGTGCCGTCGATCGAGGAGGGCAACAACAGCTCTCACGCCATCGGCCTGGGGCAGATGAACCTGCACGGCTACCTCGCCCGTGAGCGCATCTTCTACGGCAGCGAGGAGGGCATCGACTTCACGAACATCTACTTCTACACGGTGCTCTTCCACGCACTGCGCGCGTCGAACGCGATCGCCCGCGAGCGCGGTCGGGCGTTCGGCGGGTTCGAGAAGTCGAAGTACGCCAGCGGTGAGTTCTTCGACAAGTACACCGAGAAGACGTGGGAGCCGGCGACCCAGCGCGTGCGGGATCTGTTCGGCCAGGCCGGGATCCACATCCCGACCCAGGACGACTGGCGTGAGCTGAAGGCCGCGGTGCAGCGCGACGGGATCTACAACCAGAACCTGCAGGCGGTCCCGCCGACGGGGTCGATCAGCTACATCAACCACTCGACCAGCTCCATCCACCCGGTCGCCGCGAAGATCGAGATCCGCAAGGAAGGCAAGATCGGTCGCGTCTACTACCCGGCGCCGTACATGACGAACGAGAACCTGGAGTACTACCAGGACGCGTACGAGATCGGGTACGAGAAGATCATCGACACCTACGCCGCGGCGACGCAGCACGTCGACCAGGGTCTGAGCCTGACGCTGTTCTTCAAGGACACCGCCACCACCCGTGACGTCAACCGCGCGCAGATCTACGCCTGGCGCAAGGGGATCAAGACGCTGTACTACATCCGTCTGCGTCAGCTGGCCCTCGAGGGCACCGAGGTGGAGGGCTGCGTCTCGTGCATGCTGTGACACCTCTCCGACCGACCATCACCGACACCCCGAGCGAGGCACGATGACGTCCACCCAGAGCCACTCGCCCGCCGACGGCGCGCCCATCAAGTTGGTCAGCCGGGTCTCGGCGATCAACTGGAACCGCGTCCCCGACGAGAAGGACGCCGAGGTCTGGGACCGCCTGACCGGCAACTTCTGGTTGCCCGAGAAGGTGCCGGTGTCCAACGACATCCCGTCGTGGAACACCCTCACCGACCTCGAGAAGCAGCTGACGATGCGGGTGTTCACCGGCCTGACGCTGCTCGACACCATCCAGGGCACGGTCGGCGCGGTGTCGCTCATCCCGGACGCGACCACCCCGCACGAGGAGGCGGTGCTCACCAACATCGCGTTCATGGAGTCGGTGCACGCCAAGAGCTACAGCTCGATCTTCTCGACGCTGTGCTCGACCCGTGACATCGACGAGGCGTTCCGCTGGTCGGAGGAGAACGAGTACCTCCAGACCAAGGCGCGCATCGTCATGGACTACTACCGTGGCGACGACCCGCTGAAGCGCAAGGTCGCCTCGACGCTGCTCGAGTCGTTCCTCTTCTATTCGGGCTTCTACCTGCCGATGTACTGGTCGAGCCGCGCCAAGCTCACCAACACTGCCGACCTGATCCGCCTGATCATCCGGGACGAGGCCGTCCACGGGTACTACATCGGTTACAAGTACCAGCGCGGCCTCGAGGTGCAGACGCCCGAGCGCCGGCAGGAGCTCAAGGACTACACCTTCGAGCTGCTGTTCGAGCTCTACGACAACGAGACCGATTACACCGCAGGGCTGTACGACGAGGTGGGTCTGAGCGAGGACGTGAAGACGTTCCTGCGCTACAACGCCAACAAGGCCCTGATGAACCTCGGCTACGAGGCCATGTTCCCGCGCGACGAGACGCTGGTGAACCCGGCGATCCTGTCCGCGCTGTCGCCCAATGCCGACGAGAACCACGACTTCTTCTCCGGGTCGGGCTCCTCCTACGTCATCGGCAAGGCCGTCAACACCGAGGACGAGGACTGGGACTTCTAGACCAGTTCATCTGAGCCACAACGCGAAATGCCCCGACCGAACGGTCGGGGCATTTCGTCGTCTCAGGCGACACCGCCGTTCACACGGATGACCTGGCCGCTGATCCAGCTCGCGTCTGGTGCGGTCAGGAGGGAGACGGCGTCGGCGATCTCGGTGATCTCGCCGAGACGGGTTCGGGGAGCAGACCTCGCGATGGCGGCGAGCTCTTCGGCCGTCTTACCGTCCGCGAACATCTCCGACCGGACCAACCCGGGCGCGACGGCGTTGACGGTGATCCCGCGCGGGGCGAGTTCCTTCGCTGCGACGCGGGTCATGGTCTCCACCGCGGCCTTCGCCGCCAGATAGACGCCCATGCCGGGTGTCGCGGTGGCGACGGCTGTGCTCGACACCGTGACGACCCTGCCGTGGTCTGCGAGCCTGGCGGCGGCGGCACGCAGGCAGCGGAACGTGCCGCGGGCACTGGCGTCGAACACGCGGTCGTAGGCGTCGTCGTCATACGTCGCGATCGGTCCGAGAACGCTGACCCCCGCGTTCGCGACGAGCACCGCCGCACCGCCGAACTCGGCGTCGGCCGCATCGAAGAGACGCGCCGCGGTGTCGCCGTCGGCGACATCACCGCCTACGGCGACGGCTCGCCCGCCGAACTCGGCGATCGCTCGGACCGTCACTGCGGCCTCGTCGGCGCGGTGTGCGTATCCGACCACGACGGGCCGCCCGTCGCGGGCCAGTCGTTCGGCGATCGCCCGGCCGATCGATCGGGATGCGCCGGTGACGATGGCGGCGTCCGGAAGGAGAGTTGTCATGTCAACCACGCTAGTGCTGCATGGTTGACATGACAACCCGTCATAGACGCCCTACGCTGCTGCTGTGTCCGACGATGTTCTCGAACCCGACGAGGTCGCGATCTGGCACGCGTTCAAGCGCATGGGGGAGTCGGTGTCGGCGGCGGTCGAACGAGACATCCTCGCTGCGTCCGGGTTGACCGGCCCCGAATTCGGCGTGCTGACCCGCCTGGTCGACCTGGGAGACGGGCGGCTCCGACAGCAGGAACTCGCGACGTCGATGCGATGGGACAAGAGTCGGTTGTCGCATCAGATCACCCGCATGCAGAAGCGGGACCTGGTGTCGCGCAATGCCGTCGATGCATCGACCGTGATGGTGGAGATCACGGACGCGGGTCGCGACGCACTCGTGCCGGCGCGCCCCGCGCATGCCGAGTCGATCCGTGCTCATCTCCTGGACCGACTCGACGAGCGCGGTCGCGCGGAGTTCGCCGCGGCGATGGAGGCGATCCTGGGGGACTGACGGGCGTCAGTGCTGTTGCAGGACGGGCTCGATCACCACGCTCAGCGCGGGTGTCGCCACGTCGACCGGCGGTAGCGATCGGGTCCGGGTGGTCTGTGTCGCGAACGAGTCGCCGAAAAGACAGTGCCCGAACAGGTCCAGCATCGGCCCACCCACGCCCGGGAGCTTTGCGCGGACCGCGCCGCGCACCTCGACCGCGGTGTCCGGTGGCGTGACGATCAGCTCGTGGATCCAGCGCGACAGGTATGGGTGGGCGGTCACGGTCGTCCGACCGCCGTCCGACGCGACGACGGGACGAGGGACCTGCACAGGCGACGCCGGCGGTGTGATCACCGGACCGGCGCCGATCCCGTTGGGCGGCTGCGCGGGATCCGGCCCGAGTGGGTCGGCGGAGGCGGCCGCGGCACCGAGCCAGGCCGCGAACGCCGCGGTGCCCGCGGCGGCCACCAGGAGGCGGAGCCTCAGCGGGTGACCTCGTTCAGCTTGCCGGTGGCGACGTCGAAGACGAAGCCGCGCAGCGAGGTCGTCTTCGTGACGAACGGGCTGTTCTCGATGCGGGCCAACGACTGCCTGACGTCCTCGTCGAGGTCGGGGAAGGACTCGGCCGACCACGGGGGCTTCACGCCGATCTCGTCCTGGATGCCGCGCTTGAAGTCGTCGTCGGTGAAGGTGAGCATCCCGCAGTCGGTGTGGTGGATGAGGATGATCTCGGTGGTCCCGAGCAGGCGCTGGCTGATGGCGAGCGACCGGATCTCGTCGTCGGTGACGACACCCCCGGCGTTGCGGATGACGTGGGCCTCACCCTCGTTCAGGCCCAGGATGCGATAGACGTCGAGTCGGGCGTCCATGCACGCGACGACCGCGACGTGCTTGCTGGGCGGGAGGGGGAGGGGTCCGGAGAACCCGGCGGCGTAGTCGGCGTTGTTCTTCAGGAGTTCGTCGGTGACGGTCATGCGGACATCGTGATCCGCGCATGCGTCGCCGCTGATGGTTGCGCCCAGCCGGGGTTTTTACGATCGTCCACCGCAGGTCAGCGGTCGTGTGCCCTCGGACTCGGCCGACTGGCGAGACGCTCCACATGTTCGAGGACGCTCCGGATGTATCCGGAGCGTCCCCGATTATGCGGAGCGTTGACCCTGTAACCGGAGCGGCAGCGTCAGCTCGAGTACCCGTTGAGCGACCGCTGGACGTCGTCGAGGACGACGGGGGCGGCGGCCAGGCCGCGTTGGCCGTACCAGTAAGAGTCGTCGACGACGAAGACCCGCTTGCCGCCCGCGGCCCCGAGGTCGAGCCACTTGTCGCTGCGCAGCACCGAGGTGCCGTGCTGACGGCCCTCGGTGGACGTGAAGCTGACGTAGATGAGGTCGGCGTCGGCGTCGTCGAAGTTCTTGTCGGTGACGGTCACCGACCCAGGGGAGCGCTGCGACTGCGGACGTTGCACACCCATCGCGGCCAGGATCGACCCGGCGAACGACGCGGTGCCCGCGATCTGCTCGCTGTCGGCGCCGAACCGCACGAGTCCCACCTGGCTGTGGGAGGCGTCGACACGCTGTCCGACCCGTTTGGCCTGCTGGGCGAAGACGTCGAGACGACGTGTCCCCTCCTCGCCGCGACCGAGGGCGTCGGCCACGGCCTGGAACTGGTCCTGCCACGTCGCCGACTCGTCGACGACCACCGACCGCGCGTCGTAGGGCGAGTTCTGCGCCGCGGACCGTCCCAGCACGACGTCCGCGCGGGCGCCCGCCGCGCGCTGCGCGTCGGGGCGGGAACCGATGGTGGGCAGTGAGGTCACGGTGGGTCCGAGATAGACGGGGATCTGACCCGGATCCGCGGCCACCGCGACGACCTTCGACTGGATCCCCAGCGCGCACAGTGCGTCCAGCAGTGACGGATCGGCCACGGCGATCCGGGCGACATCCGTCTGACCCGCGTCCGGGGTGGACGGGACGCCGCACGCGCGGTCGAACGTGCGCTCGGGCGTGACGAGGTCGAATCCGCCGATCGCGGTCGTCGTGGTCGTCACCGACCCGGGGCCGGGAGGGGACTGGCTTTCACCGCCGCCGCAGGCGGTGAGACCCAGGACGGCCGCGGTCACCACGCCGGCCACGGCCGCCGCTCGCACGGGTCCCCGCACCCTCGTCACCACCGTTCTCGCACGCCACGTCGCCGGGCCCGGACAGGCCCGTGATCGGGCTCAACCTAGCACCGGGGCGGGCGCCGGAGACGTCCGCCGCGGCGCGTCGTCGCGCCGTTCCGGCGGGGAGATGTGTGCGCGGCGTGTGACACGGCAGAATCGGCTACGACGAGTCGTAGGACCCGCTCGGCCGCAGGGGGCACGAGGGTTTACGATCGGTTCAGTACGTTCGGCGTCGGCAGTCCGACGCCTGCGTTCACCGTCACCGCGACCGGCCACCGGTCGTGCAGGCAGGAGGACTAGTGACCGCCCTAGACCAGCCCACGCAGGTCGCCCCGGTTCGCCCCTACCCCGAGCGCACGGGCGTCAAGGGGTCGTTCATCTACAAGATGATCACGACGACCGACCACAAGGTGCTCGGCATCATGTACCTGGTCACGTGTTTCGCGTTCTTCCTCGTCGGCGGCCTCATGGCGCTGCTGATGCGTGGCGAGCTCGCGCACCCGGGCATGCAGTTCCTGTCGAACGAGCAGTACAACCAGCTGTTCACGATGCACGGCACCGTCATGCTTCTGCTGTACGCGACGCCCATCGTCATCGGCTTCGCGAACGTGGTCCTGCCGCTGCAGATCGGCGCGCCCGACGTCGCGTTCCCGCGCCTCAACGCCTTCAGCTACTGGCTCTTCCTCTTCGGCGGCCTGATCGTCGTCGCCGGCTTCATCACCCCCGGTGGTGCCGCCGACTTCGGCTGGACCGCCTACACCCCGCTGACGGACGCGATCCACTCGCCCGGCGCCGGCGCCGACATGTGGATCATGGGTCTCGCCGTCGGTGGTCTGGGCACCATCCTCGGCGCGGTCAACATGGTCACCACCGTGGTCTGCCTCCGCGCGCCCGGCATGACGATGTTCCGCATGCCGATCTTCACCTGGAACATCCTGGTGACCAGCGTGCTGATCCTGCTCGCGTTCCCGCTGCTGACCGCCGCCCTGATGGGCCTCGAGGTCGACCGCCAGTTCGGTGCGCACCTCTACGACCCCGCCAACGGTGGCGTCATCCTCTGGCAGCACCTGTTCTGGTTCTTCGGGCACCCCGAGGTCTACATCATCGCCCTGCCGTTCTTCGGCATCGTGTCGGAGATCTTCCCGGTGTTCTCGCGCAAGCCGATCTTCGGCTACTCGACGCTGATCTACGCGACGCTGGCCATCGCCGCCCTGTCGGTCGCGGTGTGGGCGCACCACATGTACGCGACGGGCGCGGTGCTGCTGCCGTTCTTCGCCTTCATGACCTTCGTGATCGCGGTGCCCACCGGTGTGAAGTTCTTCAACTGGATAGGCACGATGTGGAAGGGCCATCTGACATTCGAGACACCGATGCTGTTCTCGGTCGGCTTCCTCGTGACGTTCCTCTTCGGTGGCCTCACCGGCGTCCTGCTGGCCAGCCCGCCGCTGGACTTCCACCTCTCGGACAGCTACTTCGTCGTGGCGCACTTCCACTACGTCCTCTTCGGCACCATTGTGTTCGCCACCTACGCGGGCATCTACTTCTGGTTCCCGAAGATGACCGGCCGGATGATGGACGAGAAGCTGGGCAAGATCCACTTCTGGCTGACGTTCATCGGCTTCCACCTGACGTTCCTGGTGCAGCACTGGCTGGGCAACGAGGGCATGCCGCGTCGCTACGCCGACTACCTGCCGTCCGACGGGTTCACGACGCTGAACATCATCTCGACGGTCGGTGCCTTCGTCCTCGGTGCCTCGACGCTCCCGTTCCTGTGGAACGTCTTCAAGAGCTACCGGTACGGCGAGGTCGTCACGGTCGACGACCCGTGGGGCTTCGGCAACTCGCTCGAGTGGGCGACCAGCTGCCCGCCGCCGCGGCACAACTTCACCGAGCTGCCGCGCATCCGGTCCGAGCGTCCGGCCTTCGAGCTGCACTACCCGCACATGATCGAGCGGATGCATCGTGAGGCCCACGTGGGCCAGGCGAGCAAGCACCTCGAAGAGGCCAAGCGCGACCCGGTGACCGTCGGCTCGCACGAGTCGTCGACGGATCCCGATCCGCGCTGACGTGGCCCGGGGGGGTTCCGGCACCACGGTGCTGGTGACCGTCACCGGTCCCGATCGGCCTGGCGTCACGTCGGTCCTGCTGGGTGCACTCGCCCGGCACGATGTCCACCTGCTCGATGTCGAGCAGGTGGTCATCCGGTCGCGGCTCACGCTCGGCGTGCTCGTCGAGAGCCTCGGGGACCCGGAGACACTGCAGGAGACCGTCGAACAGGCGATGAGCTCCATCGGCATGGAGGTCGCGGTCGATGTCGGCGCCGATCCGGGCGTCCGGACGGTCTCGTCGCACGCGGTGGTCATCCTGGGCAGTCCTGTGACCGCGCGGGCCTTCCGCGCGATCGCCGCGGAACTGGCGGGTCAGGGCGGCAACATCGACTCGATCCGCGGCATCGCCGACTACCCGCTCACCGGTCTCGAGCTGATGGTCAGTGTCGACCGCGATGACGTCGCCGCCGACGCCGCGCTCCGCAAGGGTCTCGCGGGCGTCGCGACGCGGTACGGCATCGACGTCGCCGTCGAGCGCGGTGGTCTCGCGCGTCGCGCCAAGCGGCTCATCGTGTTCGACGTCGACTCGACCCTCATCCAGGGCGAGGTCATCGAGATGCTGGCCGGCAAGGCGGGGCGCGAGGCCGAGGTCGCCGCGGTCACCGAGGCGGCGATGCGCGGCGAGATCGACTTCAGCGAGTCGCTGCACAAGCGGGTCGAAGCCCTCGCCGGGCTCGACGCGTCTGTGCTCGAGGAGGTCGCGGACTCGATCGAGTTCACGCCCGGTGCCCGCACCACCATCCGCACGCTGCGCCGACTCGGATACCACTGCGGTGTGGTCTCCGGCGGATTCCTCGACGTCATCGAGCCGCTCGCCCATGACCTCGAACTGGACTTCGTCCGGGCCAACACGCTGGAGATCGTCGACGGGAAACTCACCGGTCGGGTCCTCGGCGACGTGGTCGACCGGCCCGGCAAGGCCGTCGCGCTGCGGGCGTTCGCCGACCAGGTCGGGGTCCCGCTCGAGCAGACCGTGGCCGTCGGCGACGGCGCCAACGACATCGACATGCTCACCACGGCGGGACTGGGGATCGCGTTCAATGCGAAGCCCGCGCTGCAGGAGGTCGCCGACGCGGCGCTGTCGCACCCGTTCCTCGACGCGGTGCTCTTCATCCTCGGCGTCACCCGTGACGAGATCGAGGCCGCGGACGCGCTCGACGGGGTGGCCCGTCGCGTGCCCCTCGGCTGACGGCCATCCGCGATGGGTTTCGACGAGCGCCTCGCGGTGCTCAGCGGTCGTCTCGGTGACGCCCCCGATCCCGACGACCCCGCCGAGGTCCTGGCGATGCCCATCGTGGTGCGGATCGAGAAGCGCGACCCGCCCGGGCGTCGCGCGACGCTGGAGGCGGCGGCCCGCGCAGCGGTGCTGCTGTGCCTCGACGAACGCTCGGACTCCGACGGTCTCTGGGGACCCGCCGTGCGGGCGTGGTGCGACGCGCGGATCCGCAAGATCAGCCGTCGGGCACGGGGAGCGCACTGGGAGGCGGCGCAGGAGGTCGGCGGCTTCACCGTCGAGCAGGGTGACGCCGCGGCGCGGGCGATCGTGCCGGGTCCCGTCGGTGCCGTCGACCGCCGGATCGACCGGTTGCAGATCGGCGGTACCGACCTCGACGGCCCGCTCGATCCGGCGGCCGGTGCGGCGGTGACCCTGTGGGTCAACCCGGGTCTCGACATGACGCTGGGCAAGCTGGCCGCGCAGGTGGGCCACGGGTCGATGCTCGCCGTCCGTCTGTTCGACGTCGCGGACGCCCGATCGTGGTGGGAGGCCGGCTGCCCGCTGACGGTGGCCATGCCGAGCGCCGACGCCTGGGCGGACCTGCTGTCGCGCGACGGGACCGACACCGTCGCCGTCCGGGACGCCGGGTTCACCGAGGTGGCGCCTGGATCGGTGACCGTCGTGGCCGAGCGAACCGACCGAGAGGACGCCCGATGACCCCGACCGTGCCCGCCTGGGCCGAGCACCTCGACCTCGCGCCCCACCCGGAGGGTGGGTGGTACGCCGAGACGTGGCGGTCGGAGCTCACCCTGTCGCGGGACGTGCTGCCGTCGGCGCACACGGGGGACCGGAGTGCGGGCACCGCGATCCTGTTCCTCCTGCCCGACGGCGCGGAGTCCGCGTGGCACACCGTCGCGGGTGCGGAGATCTGGCTGCACCACCGCGGGTCCCCGATCGAGCTCGTCCTCGGCGGCACCGGGACCACACCGGGCGCGGAGACGACGATCGTCCTGGGTCCCGACCTCGCCGCCGGCCAGCGACCCCAGCACGTCGTGGCTCCCGGGGAGTGGCAGCGTGCGCGCCCCGTCCCGGGTCATCCCGACGGTGCCGGTCTGGTCAGCTGCGTCGTCGTGCCCGGTTTCGACTTCGCCGACTTCCGCCTGCGCGATCCGGTCGACGCCCCCGCCCCTTCCGCCGAGGGGTGAGCCCGGTGGGGCACGATGGGTGACGTGGCCGACATCGATCCCGATCTCCTGATCGACTTCACCGACGTCACCCTCGTGCGTGGCGGGAAGACATTGGTGGGTCCCGTCACCTGGCATGTCGAACTCGACGAACGCTGGGTCGTCATCGGCCCCAACGGGGCCGGCAAGACATCGCTGATGCGGATCGCCGCCGCCGAGACCCACCCCACCGCCGGGACCGCCGTACTGCTGGGATCGCGTCTCGGGGAGACCGACGTCCGCGAGCTCTCGACGCGGATCGGTGTCGCGTCGTCGATGCTCGCCTCGCGGATCCCGGACGACGAGATCGTGACCGACCTGGTCATCTCCGCCGGCTACTCGGTGCTCGGACGCTGGCGGGAGGCCTACGAGGACGTCGACCGCGCGCAGGCCGTCGAGACGCTGGAGTCGATGGGCGCCGAACACCTCGCCGACCGCACCTTCGGCACGCTGTCGGAGGGCGAGCGCAAGCGCGTCGTCATCGCCCGCGCACTGATGACCGACCCGGAACTGCTCCTCCTCGACGAACCGGCGGCGGGACTCGACCTCGGCGGCCGCGAGGAGCTGGTCGCCCGGCTCGGTGCGCTCGCGATGGATCCCGACGCCCCGGCGATGGTGGTCATCACGCACCACGTCGAGGAGATCCCCGAGGGCTTCACCCACGCGTTGCTGCTGTCGGAGGGCGGCGTCGTCGCGCAGGGTCTGCTCGAGGACGTGATGACCGAGGACAACCTCACAGCCACCTTCCACCAGCGCATCGCGCTCGAGCACGTCGACGGGCGGTATTTCGCGCGCCGCGCCCGCCGCGCCGGGTCGCATCGGAGGGCCCGGGCGTGACCGGCCCGGGGCAGCTACCGGACTCCTTCCGACCCGTCGACGATCCGGGGTCGGTGCCCATCCGGCAGGCGGCCACCGTGGCCCTGATCCGCGACGCCGACAGTGGTGGCATCGAGGTCTTCCTGATCCGGCGCGTGGCGGGGATGGCCTTCGCGGGTGGGATGACCGTGTTCCCCGGCGGCGGCGTCGACCCCCGCGACGCGGAGGTCGGGGTGGACGCCGAAGACTGGGTCGGACCCGAACCACGCTGGTGGGCAGAGCAGTTCGACGCGACCACACCCCCGGACGACGATGCCGTCGTCCTGGCGTCGTCGCTGGTGCGGGCCGCGGTGCGCGAGACCTTCGAGGAGTGCGGTGTGCTCCTCGCGGGGTCGTCGGCGCAGGACGTCGTCGGCGAGCCCGACCTGTACACCGACGCCCGACGGGCGTTGGAGTCCCGAGAGCTGTCGTTGTCGGAGTTCCTGGCCGGTTCGGACCTGGTGCTGCGGGCGGATCTGATGGCGCCGCTGGCCCGGTGGATCACCCCGCTCGGCGAGCGCCGCCGCTACGACACCCGGTTCTTCCTCGCGCAGTTGCCGGCGGGTCAGTCCGCCGACGACCGCACCACCGAGGCGGCGTCGGCCGGATGGCACCGGATCGCCGACGTCATGGGGTCCTGGCGGGCCGGCGACCTGTTCCTGTTGCCGCCCACGTGGTCCCAGCTGGACCACCTCGCCGGCTTCGACACCGTCGCCGACGCGATGGCGGCTCCGCGGGAGATCGTCCCGGTCACGCCGACCCTGATCTCCGACGGCTCCGCCGTGCACATCGAGTTCGAGGGATCGGCGCGCTACACCGGCGGGTGAGGAGGCGTCACCAGATTGTGACCCGCTTGTCCGGTGCGAGGTACATCGCGTCGGAGGGGCCGACGCCGAACGTGTCGTAGAACCCGGAGATGTTGCGCACCACCTGGTTGCAGCGGAACTCCGGCGGCGAGTGCGGGTCGGTGGCGAGCTGTTCCTCGACCGCGGCCGGGCGGTACTTGCCGCGCCAGATCCGAGCCCAGGCGAGGAAGACGTCCCGGTCGCGCACCTGGGCCTTCGCCTTCTCGGCCGCGATCCGGTACGCGGACAACGCGATCGACAGACCGCCGAGGTCGGCGAGGTTCTCCCCGACGGTGAGCGCACCGTTGACGTGTTTGTCGGCGGGCAGGCCCTTCGGCACGAGGGTGTCGTACTGGGCGACCAAAGCCTCGGACCGCTTAATGAACTCGGCCCGGTCGGACGCGGTCCACCAGTCGCGCAGGTTCCCGTCGGCGTCGTACTGCGATCCCTGGTCGTCGAAACCGTGCCCGATCTCGTGGCCGATGACCGCGCCGATCCCGCCGTAGTTCACCTGCGGCTCGGCGTCGGGGGAGAAGAACGGGTACTGCAGGATCGCCGCGGGGAAGACGATCTCGTTGAACGTCGGGTCGTAGTAGGCGTTCACGGTCTGCGGGGTCATCTGCCACTCGGTCTTGTCGACCTTCGTGCCGAGTTTCGCGAACTCGCGGCGGGCGGCGAACATCTGACCGTTGCGCACGGACTCGACGACGTCGTCCGCGTCGATCGTCAGGCCGGAGTAGTCCTTCCACTTGTCGGGGTAGCCGATCTTGACCGTCAGCTTGTCGAGCTTGGTGTTCGCCTCTTTGCGCGTCGAGGCACTGAACCAGGTGATGGTCGCGAAGCTCCGACGGTAGGCCTCGACCAGGTTCGCGACGAGGTCGCGGGCGTCGTCCTTCGCCGACCCGGCGAAGTGCTTCGCGACGTACTTCTTGCCCAGTGCCTCCCCGAGGAGCGAGTCGACGAGTGCGACACCGGACTTCCATCGCTCGGGTTCCTTCTCGACCCCGTTCAGGGTGCGGGAGAAGAAGTCGAAGTGCGCCGACCGGAACGGGGTCGCGACGTAGCGGGCGTAGGACCGCAGGACGTTCATCCGCATGTAGTCGCGCAGGGTGTCGATCGGTGTGTCGGTCCACACCTGCGCCGCGGTGCTCACCGACTTCGGTCCGGCGACGACGACCTGCGCGAGTGCGTCGTCGCGGAGTCCGAGTCCCGCACGCCATGCCGCCCAGTCGATCCCGGGCGCCTCCGCGGTGAACTGCGCCCAGCTGCGGGGGTTGTAGGTCTTCTTCGCGTCGCGGCTCTCGACGGTGGTGAGGTGCCCGGCCGCGACGGCCGTCTCCACCGACATCGCGCGCTGGGCCCGGCCCTGCGGGTCGGACAGACCGGCCAGGCGGGCGATCGTGGTGAGGTACTGCACGTACTTCGCGCGGTCCTCGGCGTACGACGCCTCCCGGTAGTACGACTCATCAGGCAGGCCGATGCCCGACTGCACGATGTTGGCCACGTACCGCGTCGAATCCGCCTGGTCGGGTGCGATGTACAGGTCGACGATGCCGGTCGCGCCGGCCGTCGACAGCGCCGCGAGACCGCGTGTCAGCGTGGTCTTGTCCGGCGCGGCGTCGATCGCGTCGAGCAGCGGGCGGACCGGTGTCACGCCCGCAGCATCGATGCGGGACGTGTCCATGAAGCCGCGGTACAGGTCGCGGATCTGGGCGTCCTCACCCGAGGCGTCGGACCCGATGCCCTCGATGATCTGCCGCAGCTGTTTCTCGGCCTCGTCGCTCAGCTCGTCGAACGTGCTGTATCCGGCCTTGTCGGCAGGGATCTGGTAGCCCGCCAGCCAGCCGCCGTTGACGTACCGGTACAGGTCGGCGTTCGGAGGGACCGCGGTGTCGAGCCCGGACAGGTCCGGGGTGAGCGCCGGCCGTCGGGGCGTGTCGTCGCCGCACGCGGCGAGCACCCCGGTCAGTGCCAGGCCGCCGACCCCGGCGAGGAACGCCCGCCTGCCCAGGGTCGGGACGGTCGGATGGGCTGCGCGATCGGTCATTTCGGTCCCCTCTGCTCGTCGGACGTCGATGGTTCGGGCTCGGGTGGTGCGGGTCAGTCGTCGGTCGCCTCGAGGCCGTCGCGGTCGGCCCAGGCGAGCAGGTCGTCGAGTCGGTGGGCGACGTCGTCGATCTCGGCGTGCAGGTCGCCCAGCCGGGCGAACCGCTCGGGCACGGTCGCGATGGTCATGTCGCCGGGCACGATGTCCTCGAGTTCGTCCCACGTGAAGGGTGTCGACACCGTCGCCTCGGGGTTTCCCCGCACGGAGTACGCCGCGGCGATGGTGTGGTCGCGCGCGTTCTGGTTGTAGTCGACGAACACGACGTCGGGCTCGCGGTCCTTGCGCCACCACGTCGTGGTCGCCTCGCCGCCCGCGCGACGTTCGACCTCCCGGGCGAACGCCAGTGCCGCACGCCGGACGTCGGCGAAACCCCACCGCGGTTCGATGCGCACGTAGATGTGCAAGCCGGACCCGCCGGAGGTCTTCGGGAACCCCCGGATCCCGAGTTCGTCGAGGATCTCCTGCGCCACCCGCGCGACGCGCTGCACCCGGTCGAACGGGCAGTCGGGCATGGGATCGAGGTCGATCCGCCACTCGTCGGGCTTCTCGGTGTCGTCGCGGCGCGAGTTCCACGGGTGGAACTCGACCGTCGACATCTGAACGGCCCAGATGACACTCGCCAGTTCGGTGACGCACACCTCGTCGGCGGTTCGGCTGTAGCGGGGGAAGAAGATGCGGACGGTCTCGAGCCAGTCGGGCGCGCCCGCGGGGATGCGCTTCTGATGGACCTTCTGGCCGGCGACACCCTTGGGGAAGCGATGCAGCATGCACGGCCGGTCCCGCAGGGACCGGACGATGCCGTCGCCGACGGCGATGTAGTACATCGCGAGATCCAGCTTCGTCTCACCGCGGGCGGGGAAGTACACGCGCTCGGGGCTGGAGATCCGCAGGACACGCTCGCCGACGGTGAGCTCGACCGGGTCGCCCGCCGACTCCTTCGCCATGCCGTTCGACCCTAGGGCATCACCGCGCGTCGAGCGCCCGTTCGACCGCCCGCACGCGCGTCGCGAGGAACGCACGCGAGACCGGACTGCGTGGGACGACGGTGTCGAAGCCGTGGAACGCCCCCGGGACCACCTCGACGTCGCAGTGCACGCCGTCCTCGCGGAGACGGTGCGCGTAGGTGAGGTCCTCGTCGTAGAAGAGGTCGATCGATCCCACGCCGATCCAGGTGCGCGGCAGCCCCGACAGGTCCTCCCGTCGGGCCGGTACGGCGAGGGCGCGGTCCGCGCCGGCGAGGTACGCCTCCCAGGCGAACGCGTTGCTGCGGGCGCCCCACAGTCGGTGGGCGCGGGGCGGCGACGACGCAGAGCGGGTGCGGTCGTCGAGCATCGGGTACGTCAGCAGCTGGAGGGCGGGATGTGTCTCACCCCTGTCACGCAGCCGCAGCGCGAGGGCAGCGGTCAGCCCGCCGCCCGCGCTCGCGCCGGCGATGACCGTCGCCGCAGGGTCGACATCCGGCCGGTCGCGCAGCCACTCCAGCGCGGTGTGCACGTCGTCGAGAGCCGACGGGTAGGGGTGCTCCGGCGCGAAGCGGTAGGTCACCGCGGCCACCGTCATGCCGACCCGCTCGGCGAACGCCGCGCACAGCGCGTCGTCCTGGACCGGGCTGCCGAACACGTAGCCGCCACCGTGGATCCAGAGCATCGCGGCGCCGTCCTCGCGCGGGCGTGCGGGGCTGTGCACCCGGACGGTCACGCCGTCGCCGATCGCGACCTGGGAGACACCTCGTCGCCCGCGGAGCAGACGGGTGGCCGCCCTCGCCACCGGCAGGGTGGCCCGGGTGACCGGGGACCGGGGCAGCAGACGGTGGGCGATGCGCAGGTCCGGGTGGACGTCGACGGCGGCCATGGAGATCGATGGTGGCACGGCTGCCCCCGTGGCCAGGCGGTAGCCTGCGCACCATGCCTGAATTCGTCCGTCTCGAGCACAGCGACGACCACCCCGGCGTCGCGACCATCCGTCTGGACCGTCCGCCGATGAACGCCCTGAACCGGCAGGTCCAGGACGAGCTCGTGGCGGCCGCGGACGAGGCGTCGCGGGACGACTCGGTGAAGGCGGTCGTGGTCTACGGCGGGCCCAAGGTGTTGGCGGCCGGCGCCGACATCAAGGAGATGAACGACATGACGTTCGCCGAGATGAGCAAGGTCGCCGGGCGGCTGCAGGCTGGGCTGGGCGCGATCGCGTCGATCCCGAAGCCGACGGTCGCCGCCGTCACCGGCTACGCACTCGGCGGCGGACTCGAGGTCGTCCTCGGGGCCGACCGTCGCATCGCCGGCGACAACGCCAAGCTCGGCGTGCCCGAGGTGTTGCTCGGTGTCATCCCGGGTGGCGGCGGCACGCAGCGGCTCGCCCGGCTCATCGGCCCGTCGCGGGCGAAGGACATGGTGTTCACGGGGCGGTTCGTCGGCGCCGAGGAGGCGCTGCGGATCGGTCTCGTCGACGAGGTCGTCGCGCCCGACGAGGTCTACGCGGCGGCCGTGAAGTGGGCGTCGCAGTTCACCAAGGCCGCGTCGGTCGCGTTGGCCGCAGCCAAGGCGTCGATCGACCAGGGCCTCGACACCGATCTCGCGACCGGCCTGAAGATCGAGGCCGCGCAGTTCGCCGCGCTGTTCGCCACCGAGGACCGTGCCATCGGTATGAAGTCGTTCGTCGAGAACGGGCCCGGCAAGGCCGAGTTCCTCGGCAAGTAGCCCGCCCGACCGTCACCACCAGGAGATCGCCCGTGACCTCTGCGCCCTCTGATCCCGCGCCGAACCCGCACGCCACCGCCGCCGAGGTGGACGCCGCGCTCGCCGACACCAAGCTCGCCCAGGTGCTCTACCACGACTGGGAGGCCGAGACCTACGACGAGAAGTGGTCGATCTCCTACGACGAACGCTGCATCGACTACGCCCGCGGTCGTTTCGACGCGGTCGCCGACGACGCGCCGCTGCCGTACGGGCGGGCGCTCGAACTGGGCTGTGGCACAGGCTTCTTCCTGCTCAACCTGATGCAGTCGGGGGTGGCGTCGTCCGGGTCGGTCACCGACCTCTCGCCCGGCATGGTGAAGGTGGCCCTGCGCAACGCCGAGAACCTCGGCCTCGACGTGGACGGCCGCGTGGCCGACGCCGAGACCATCCCCTACGAGGACGACACCTTCGACCTGGTGGTCGGACACGCTGTCCTGCACCACATCCCCGATGTCGAGCAGGCGCTGCGCGAGGTGCTCCGGGTGCTCAAGCCGGGCGGGCGATTCGTGTTCGCCGGCGAACCGTCGACCATCGGCGACTTCTACGCCCGGTGGCTCTCCCGCGGGACGTGGGCGTTGACCACGACCGTCACCCGGTGGAAGCCCCTGCAGGGGTGGCGGCGTCCGCAGGCCGAACTCGACGAGTCGTCGCGTGCGGCCGCACTCGAGGCGGTCGTCGACATCCACACCTTCGACCCGCGTGAGCTCGCGCGCCTCGCCCGCTCCGCCGGAGCCGTCGAGGTCGCCACGGCCACCGAGGAGTTCACCGCCGCCATGCTCGGCTGGCCGGTCCGTACCTTCGAGGCCGCCGTGCCGCAGGACAAGCTCGGCTGGGGCTGGGCACGCTTCGCCTTCGGCGGTTGGAAGCGTCTCACCTGGCTGGACGAGAACGTCATGCGCAAGGTCGTCCCGCCGCAGTTCTTCTACAACGTCGTCGTCTCCGGCCACAAGGCCTGATCGCCACCGGTGGAGGTCGACGACGTCGCCTGGCTCGCCTCGCGGTTCGGTGAGAAGGCGTTGTCGACGGCGCAGGAGCTTCCGCTCCGTCCGGACACGCTGATCGCCGACCTCGCGACGCTGCGCGCCCGCTACCCGGGACGCGACGGCGCTCTGGTCGACGTGGTGCGGGGCCGTCGCCGCGCACGCGGACGCCTGCGGGGCGCCGACGACCTGTTGCTCGACGACGCGTCCGCGCAGCAGGCGACGGCGGCGCCCGTCGCCGCACACCGCGCTCGGCGGATCGCCGCTGCCACACCGGGTGCCGTCGTCCACGACGTGACCTGTTCTGTCGGGGCCGAGTTGCTGGAGCTGACGGTGACACCCGGGATCGGTGGGGTGATCGGGAGCGACCTCGACCCGGCGCGCGCGGCGATGGCGGCGCACAACGTCCCTTGCGCGGCGGTCGCGGTAGCGGACGCGCTGACCCCCACCAGCACCGCCGACGTGGTGATCGCGGACCCCGCGCGCCGAGATGCGTCGGGCGCGCGGAAGTTCCGACTGGAGGACCTTCGACCCGGTCTGTTCGAGTTGCTGTCGGTGTACGCCGGGCGCTCTCTGGTCGTGAAATGCGCACCCGGGCTGGATCATCGGATGTTGCGTGACCGGTTCGGGTTCACCGGCGAGGCGGAGGTGGTGTCGGTCGACGGCGGCGTCCGCGAGGTGGCGTTGTGGACCGACGGCGCCGACCGTCCGCGGAGACGTGCGACCGTGATCCGTTCGGCCGGGCAGGGTTTCGAGATCTCCGACGACGAGCCCGACGACGTCCCTGTGGCGCCGGCTGGCCGGTGGATCGTCGACCCGGACGGCGCGGTGGTCCGCGCGGGGCTCGTGCGGCACTACGCGGCACGCCACGGCCTGTGGCAACTCGACCACCGCATCGCCCATCTCACCGGAGACGCGGTGCCCGCGGGCGAACGGGGGTGGCCGGTGCTGGAGCAGATGCCGTTGACGGAGAAAGCGCTGCGTCGTCGACTGGGGGAGCTCGACTGCGGTGTCCTCGAGATCATGGTGCGCGGTGTCGACATCGATCCCGACCGGTTGCGCTCGCGACTCCGTCTGCGTGGCAGTCGTTCTCTGGCCCTCGTCGTCACCCGGATCGGCGCGGCGGCGACCGTCTTCATCTGTGGTCCGGGGGAGCGGGCGGCGGGATGAGATTGCGCAGTTCGCGTTGATCCCACAGATCGTGAGGTCGCCGGCCGATCGCGGACGCGGTGGCGACGGCGCTCGCGGAAGGGGTTGTCCACAGGTCCCGCTGGTTCCACAGATTGCGGGGCCCCAGCCTGTTCGGGGCTGTTGATGTCGGTCGGCGCCGGTAGCATCGCACACATGTTCGATGACGTGCTCGAGGCGGCGGACCGCCTCGCCGATGCCGTCCGCGGGTGCGAGATGCCCGCCGACGATGACGCGCTGCTGGCGGTGGTGCGTGCCGCGGTCGTCGCCCGCAACACCGCGGACGGGTTGCTGGCCCGGCTGACCGGCGAGGTCGAATGCCGGGGCACCGCGAAGCGGCTGGGGATGTCAGTACGGGAGCTGTTGCGCCGTCACGGTTGTGTGCCGGTGGTGGCGGCGCGGGCGATCCGGCTCGGCCGGGCGATCGCGCATCTGCCGGCGCTGGCGCGACATCTGCGGGATGGGTCGCTGTCGGGCGAGTACGCCGACGCCGTCGCCCGCGGAGTCCGCCACGTCTGCATGCGTACACGCTCACCGCTCGGGTCGAAGCTCGCGGTCGACACCGAGACGGCGCTGATCGGGCACGCCCTCGCCGGCCGGTCGCCGGTCGAGATCGACGACCGGGCCCGCGCCATCGCGCTCGGCCACGCCCCCGACTCCGACGGCGGTGACGAGACGGCGACGCCGGTCGCGGAGGACACGACGCTCAACGAGGTGTCCTGGGGCCAGCGGGACGACGGCCGGTTGGCGGGGTCGTTCGACCTCGACGTCGTCGCCGGCGAACGACTGATCTCCTGCATCGACACCGCGTCACGGCCTCGGCCACTGCCCGACGGCACACCCGATCCGCGGTCCGCGGCCCAGCGGCGGGCGGATGCGTTCGTGCAGGTGCTCGAGGCCGCGTCCCGAGCACTCGGGGTCGACGGGCTGGTCGGGGCGGCGAAGACGGAGATCCTGCTGACCGTGCCCGCCACCCACAGCGAGTGCTGCGGGGTCACCCCGGCGGGGCCGGCGCACCTGCAATGGATGGGCAGCGTCTCCGACGAGGCGGTGTCGCTGCTGTCATGCGACGCCTCGGTCACCCGCATGGCCGTGGATGTCGACGCCGCGCCGGTCGACATCTCCCCGAAGGCCAGGTTGTTCACCGGGCGCATCCGTAAAGCCATCGTGGCCCGTGACCAGTCGTGCGTGATGTGCGGGAATCCCGCCTCGTGGACCGATGTCCACCACATCCTGCCGTTCTCGCAGGGCGGGGCGACGACGTGTGACAACGGGTGCCTGCTGTGCCGGACCTGCCACGTCGCGGTCCACCAGCACGGCTGGGAGATCGTCATGGGCCCCGACCGTCACCCCTGGATCCGGCCACCCGCCACCGTCGACCCACACCGCGAACTGCAGCCCGCCTACAACCGGCGAACACCGCGCCTCGACGCCATGGCCGCCTGACAACGACTCAGCGACAGCACATTTTCCGCACCTGACCGAAGGTCAGGACCGCATCAGGACCTTGACAACTCCACAGAGTGGCCGTGGATCAGTTCGTGGACTTCGGCTTGTCGAAGAAGTAGACCTCGCCGAGGTTCGTGGCCGTTGCGATCGCCCCGTCGGCGGAGACGGCGACGCCGGTCGCGAAGCCCAGTGCGCCGGGCAGTTCGAGGGTGCGCTGCGTCTTCCCGTCGGCGGCCGACACCTCGAGCAGAGACAGCTTCTGGTCCCGGCCCGTCCGCACGACGGTCCATGCGGTACCGGTCTTGGTCAGCGTGGACAGGCTGACGGTCTGCAGATCGGCACGCTGCCAAAGGGGTTCGGCCTTGTCGCCCCGATCGCGGAACGCTCGCAGCGGCGCGCCGATCACCCCGGTGGGGATGATGACGCCGTCGGGGGAGACCGTCATCGTGCCGAACCCGTAGCCGCCGACGAAGTAACTCCACCGGGTCTTGCCGGTCGCGGCGTCGAGCGCGTAGATGCTGCCGAGACGGTCGAAGACATACAGCGTCTTCTTGTCCTCGGAGAGCGTCGGCGTGCCGATGACACCGCTCGGTATCTGGGCGGTCCAGGCGTCGCGCAGCGCGACCGAGCCGTTGACGGCGTCGTACCGCAGGGCCCGGACCTCCGAGGCGATCGACTTCGCGGGCCAGAAGCCGATGTAGAAGCGCTGGGCCGCGGTGTCGACGGCCGGACTGGCCTGGATCGGGCAGTTGGGTCCGCCGGTGATGCAGTCGCCGAGGCCGGTCGTCGGCTGCGAGGCGTCGATGTCGGGCCGCAGGGTGACCCCGGGTGCGGCCGGCTGCCCGGTCTGCGAGTTGATCAGGACCACCTGGCCCAGGTCGGTGACGAGCAGCACGACGCCGGGGCCGGCGAACTTGAGAGAGACGGGCACACCGGCGGTGGGGAAACGCCACCGGATGGATCCGCCGCCGTTGTAGGCGACCAGGTTGCCCGCCTCGCCGACGTAGACGTTGTCGTACTGGTCGACGAGCATGGCGTTCAACTCGACCCCGGCAGCCATGCGGCGGCACCAGTTCTTGCGGCCCGCGCGGGGGTCGAAGACGAAGGTGTTGCACCCGCTGTCGGTGCGGGACGTGACCTGGACGTTGGACCGGCCGGAGATGGTGAGGGGCGCGGAGACGGGCCCGCCGGTGGGACGGCTCCACGACAGCGTCAGGTCGTCCGGCACGTCGGGGTAGGCGAAGTTCGCGTTGCCCGCGTCGCCGCCGTAGCTCGACCACCCGGCGCTCGGGATGGAGCGGACGTCGGCCTCGCCGTCGGCACACGCCGCGACCAGGGTCACGGCCGCCAGGAGCAGGACCGTCCACCGTGCGGTCACACCGCGTCGGCCACGCGTGGCCACCGAGCTGTCCCGCATCGTTCTCCTGTCCTCACCTGCGCCTCCCGGGTCGGTCGTGATGCCGACTCACCCGATCGCATCGGTGAGCCTATCGCGGGCCCCGCGGCGGCCCGGGACCCCGCGCACACGGCCGATAGGGTGTCTGGCCATGACGACCATGTGGAACGCGTCGCTTCGTTCGCGTCGCCGCGCGGGCCGACGTCGTGACCCCGACCAGATCCGCTTCCTCACCGTCGCGTCGCTGCGCTGGGTGATCAGCCACCGCGCCTACACGCCCTGGTATCTGGTCCGCTACTTCCGTCTGTGGCGCTTCCGGACCGCGAACCCGCACGTGGTCCTCAAGGGGATGGTGTTCCTCGGCCGGAACGTCGAGATCCACGCGACGCCCGAACTGTCGCGGATGGAGATCGGGCGGTGGGTGCACATCGGCGACGGCAACTCCATCCGATGCCACGAGGGGTCGATGCGCATCGGTGACAAGACCGTCTTCGGCGCCAACAACGTGGTGAACGCCTACCTCGACATCGAGATCGGCGCGTCGACGCTGGTCGCCGACTGGTGCTACATCTGCGATTTCGACCACCGCACCGAGGACATCACCCTGCCGATCAAGGACCAGGGCATCGTGAAGGGCCCGGTTCGCATCGGCCCGGACACGTGGATCGCCGCCAAGGTGTCGGTGTTGCGCAACACCGTCGTCGGACGGGGATGCGTCCTGGGCTCACATGCCGTGGTGCGCGGAGAGATCCCCGACTACTCGATCGCCGTCGGTGCCCCGGCCCGGGTGGTGCGCAACCGCGCCGACGACTGGGCCGCCTCGGCCGAGCGCCGCGCCGAGCACGCGCGCGCTCTCGCCGACATCGAGCGCAAGAAGGCGACCACGCCGGACGCGGGCTGACCGCGGCGGCGGATCCGTCAGCGGAGGAGCTTGACCTGTCCCGCGTCGAGCATGCCGGCGAACATCTCCTCCAGCGACTCGCGCATCGGCCGGTACGAGATGCCCAACGCCTCACGGCTCTTGGTGTTGTCCAGGTGCAGCGGGCCGCCGGAGCAGCGCCGGACGAACCGGCGGTCGCGCCCGACCAACGGTGCCACCGCGACGAGCAGCGGGATCGGCAACGGGAAACGCGGCAGCGGCCGCTTCAGACCGAACTTCGGGAGCAGCGCCTTGCCCATCTCGAGCAGGTCGGTGTCGGCGGCGGACAGGATGTGCCGACCCGACGCACCGGGGGTGAACGCGGCGGTGACATGTGCCTGCGCCACCTCGCGGACGTCGACGACGCCGATCTTGATCCGCGGTGCACCGAGAGCCATCATCCCGTTGCCGAGCTGGGTGACGATGGCGAAGCTCTCCGACGTCGGGGCGGGTCCGAGCGGCGGGCCGATCACCAGCGACGGGTTGACGACGACGAGATCCCAGCGCGACTGCGCGTCCGCGATCTCCCAGGCCTTCTTCTCCGCCAACGTCTTCGACAGGTTGTAGGGCTCGTAGTCGAGTGTCGCCGAGGTGTTCCAGTCGTCCTCGGTCAGCGACCCGCCGGCGTTCGCGCAGTCGACGGTGTCGGTGTAGATCGCGGCGACCGAACTGGTCAGCACCACGCGGCGCACCGACTCGGTGCGGTCGGCCGACTCGAGCACGGTGCGCGTGCCCTCCACGGCGGGGTCCACCAGTTCCTTCTGCGGGTCCTTCACGTCCGTCGTGAACGGCGACGCCGTGTGGAAGACGACGCCACAGCCGGCCATCGCCGCGTCGTACGAGCCGTCGGTCAACAGATCCGCGGCGAAGAACTCGATGGTGCCCGGCGCAGCGTCGGCGAGAGCCCGCAGGTGGGCGGTCTTGCGCCGGTCGTCGGGGTTGCGCACCGCGGCGTGCACGGTGACGCCCGCGTCGAGCAGGTCCTTGACCACCCACCCGGCGACGTAGCCGGTGGCGCCGGTGACCAGCACCGGCGTCGTCGTGTCGATCTCGAGGCTGCTGAGGTACTGCGCGGGGCCGGTCACGGCGTCAGGGTAGCGGTCAGTCCGCGCCGAGGTCACGGTCGGGCAAGGGCCTTGTGACGATCTCCGGGCGGCCGATCGGGTGGCGCACACGCCGCTTCGCCGACAGGTACACCTCGGCCGTCCGCGCGGCGACGAGTCGCCAACTGAAGTCGGACGTCAGCCGCTCCCGCGCGGCGACCGCCCGGCCCTGGGCCGCAGCGGGATCAAGCAGCACCGCACGCACCGCCGCGGCGAGTCCGGTGACGTCGCCGGGAGCGAATGCCATCCCGGTGACGCCGTCGGTCACCGCCTCTCCGAGCCCTCCGGCCGTCGAGGTCACCAGCGGTGCCCCGACGGCGGCGGCCTCGAGGGCGACGATCCCGAACGGCTCGTAGCGACTCGGCAGCACTATCGCGTCGCACCGCTGCAGCGCGGAGAGGAGCCCCGCGTGGTCGGCGGTGCCGCGGAACCGCACCGCCCGCACGACCCGGTGCGTGCGGGCGAGGCCGCGCAGCCAGGTCTCCTGCGTGCCGTCGCCGAGTATGTCGAGGGTGGTGCCGGGATGCGTGCGGCGCAGTCGGGGCATGGCGGCGATCAGGTCCTGCACGCCCTTCTCGTACTCCAGGCGGCCTGCGTAGAGCAGCCGCGGTGGGCCGTCGTGCGCGCTCCGCGGGGTGAACGGCCATGTGCTGACGTCGATCCCGTTGTGGATCGTGTGGATCTCGGAGAGATCCGGGCCGAACAGACGCGCCACCTCGTCGCGCATCGAGGCCGAACAGGCGATGAGCGCGTCGGCCTCGGCGGCGAGCCACCACTCGACGGAGTGGACCTGCCTGTTGATGGTGCCGGCGACCCATCCGCTGTGCCGGCCGGCCTCGGTCGCGTGGATCGTCGCCACGAGGGGCACGTCGTGGACCTGGGCGAGGGTGATCGCGGCGTGCGCCACGAGCCAGTCGTGGGCGTGCACCACGTCGGGGACCCAGCGCGAGCCGTCGTGGTCGCCGACGGCCAGCCCGGCGCGGACCAGGGCATGGCCGAGACCGAGGGTCCAGGCCATCATGTCGCGCGCGAACTCGAAGTCGGGCGGGTCTTCCGCGACCGCCACGACGCGGACGCCCTCCACCACGGTGTCGGTGGTCGGGTGGCTGAGCGCGTCCGTGCCGGACGGCCTGCGGGACAGGACGACCACCTCGTGGCCGGCGGCGGCGAGCGCGACGCTCAGGTGGTGGACGTGTCGGCCGAGGCCGCCGACGACGACCGGCGGGTACTCCCACGACACCATCAGCACCCTCATGGCGCGGCCCCGGACACTCGACGCGCGTCGGTCGCCGTCCATCGCCGTGCGTCGAGGGCGCCGAAGGGCCCGTCCGCGCGCCGCCACACCTCGGCGAGGCGTCGCGCGGTGTCCTCCCGACCGCGGTCGGCGGCGTCGGCGATCTCGCGGGCGGCGTGGGCGTGGGTGAACGCCCGCTCCCGGGCGTAGTCCGCGGCGGTGTCCTTGGACACCATGAACGCCCAGTCGGAGGCGACGGCCAACACCGTCTCGCGCACGATCTGGTCGGCGACCGGATCCCGCACCGCCGCATGGTGGTCGAGGCGTTTGGCGACGGTGTCGAGCGCGGCGGCGGTCACCTCACGCTGCACGCGCGCGAGGTCGGACACGGCGGGTCCGTCCCACACCCGCCAGTCCTTGCCCGACCCCCAGCTCGAGGGGCCGAGATCGACCGGCGCGCCGACGAACCCGTCGGCGATCGCGGTCCGCAGACTGCTCACCTGCACGCCCGCCTCCGGCAGTGCCCGCAGAACCGCCTCGAGCCACTGCGGCCCCTCGTGCCACCAGTGCCCGAACAGTTCGGTGTCGAACGCGGCGACGACCAGGGCGGGACGTCCGATGCGCGCCGACTCGGCGGCGAGTCGCTCGCGGACGTGACCGACGAAGTCGGCGGCGTGGGCGTCGACCGCCCGAGCGGCCCGCTCGGGGTCGTAGGGCGCCTTGCGTCCGGCGGGCACCGACCGCCCGGTGACGCGCGAGGCCTTGAAGCCGAAACGGTGGTCCCACGTGTGGAAGTCGCGGTAGGCCGCGTGACCCGGATAACCCGACCGCGGCGACCACACCCGGTAGCTGATCTCGAGATCACGTCCGACGGCGACGACGTCGGACGACCCGACCGGTCGCGCCAGGGCGGTGTCCCCGCGCAGCGCGGGGCCGTCGACGAGGAAATGCGTCACGCCCGCCGCGGCGTAGTCCTCCTCCATCCCGGGGGCGTACGCGCACTCCGGTGCCCAGATCCCGGTGGGCCGCCGACCGATCCGCCGTCGGGTGTCGGCGAGTCCCTCGTCGAGACAGAAGCGCCGCAGGCGCGGATCCATCGTGGGTGCGAAGCCGTGGGCGAGCGGGCCCGACAGCAACTCCACGACATCAGCGTCGACCAGCGACCGCAGGACCCCGGAACCGCCATGGCGCCAGCGGGTCTCGAAGTCGGCCAGTGCGGACTCGGCGGCGCGGTGCTCCCGCCGACCCAGGTCCGCTGCGATCTCGTCGGAGTGGACGTGCCCGTGCACCGCGGCCTCGTGGGCGCGCTCCCGCCACGACCCGAGCCACGCGTGCATCCCCTCACCGCAGTAGGGGTCGTCGAGCTGTGACGCCAGGATCGGCGTCATCCCCAGGCTCATCAGGTCGCGATGGCCGTCGTCGGCCAGCCGACGCAGCGCCGCCGCCACCGGGAGATAGGACGCGGCCCACGACTGGTGGAGCCACTCCTCGCCGACCGGCCAGGCGCCGTGATGGGCCAGCCAGGGAAGATGGGAGTGCAGCACCAGGGTGAACCGCCCCGGCACCGTCGACGCGCTCATCGGTCTGTGGTCATCGGTCTGTGGTCGACGGTCCGCGGGTCACGCGGTGGCGACGGCCAGCAGATCCAGGCTCTCGTCGATGCCGCGGAGCCCCGCGGGGTCGTCGGGGTGGATCTCGAAGTCGTCGGTGCGGATGCTCGCGACGTCGGCGGCCAGGGCGGTCGGCCAGGCCTCGCCGGCGAGCGCCCGGTCGATCTGCGCGTCGACGAACGAACCGTTCCACCGCTTGTCCAGGGCACGCAGCGCCGACCCGTGGTGCACGCCGAGCATCTGGGTGACGGCGAACCCGCCGTCGGTCAGCAGTTCGGTCAGCTCGGCCGCCGACAGCTCGCGGGTGTGGAAGGGGTTGAGCGGGGTGTCGCGCCCGGGGGAGAAGGTGAGCCGGTTGGGGGTGCTCATCATCAGCACACCTCCGGGCCGCAGGACGCGACGGCACTCGGCGACGAACCGCGGCTGATCCCACAGGTGTTCGATGACCTGGAAGTTCACGACGACGTCGACGTCGTCGTCGGCCAGCGGCAGATCCACCAGATTGGCCTGGTGCACCGTCAGCCGCGGATAGAGGGCCCGGGAATGGGCGACGGCGGCCTCGTCGTAGTCGACGCAGACGACGTCCGCGCCCGCCGCGGCGAGCATGTCGGCGCCGTATCCCTCGCCGGACCCGGCCTCCAACACCCGCCGTCCGCGACACATGTCCACGACGTGCGCGTAGGCGACCTCGTGCCGACGGAACCAGTAGTTCTCCTCGGCGATCCCCGGCGCGGTCCGCTCACCGGTGAGCACCAGGGTCGGCTCCGGGGCGTCGGTTGCGTTGGTCATCTGCGGGAGCCTAACGGTCACGTCGGGGACACCCTTATACGCTCGATGTGACCGATGTCTCCGGCCTACTGGCTGAATCGTCCAGCATCGCGCCTCACCTGCGAGGACGCGGTGTCGACGCGTGTCCGGAAGAGGCTAGACTGGTCACTGGATGCTTTACCTTACCGGGCAGTAAGTTTACGGTGAGTTCACAACCGCTGAGTGGAGGTCGAAGAGGACCATGACGAACATCGTCGTACTGATCAAGCAGGTTCCGGACACCTGGTCGGAGCGCAAGCTGTCCGATGGCGACTACACGCTCGACCGTGAGGCGGCCGACGCCGTCCTGGACGAGATCAACGAGCGCGCCGTCGAGGAGGCCCTGCAGATCAAGGAGGCCTCAGGTGGCGAGGTGACCATCCTGTCGGCGGGCCCGGAGCGCACCACGGACGCGATCCGCAAGGCGCTGTCGATGGGTGCCGACAAGGCGATCCACATCAAGGACGACCTGATGCACGGCTCGGACTCGGTCCAGACCGCCTACGTGCTCGCCCGCGCACTCGGCACCGTCGAGGGCGTCGAGCTGGTCATCGCCGGCAACGAGGCGACCGACGGCCGCGGCGGCGCGATCCCGTCGATGATCGCCGAGTACCTGGAGCTCCCGCACCTGACGCACCTGCGCAAGCTGACCGTCGACGGGGAGAACCTGACCGGCGAGCGAGAGACCGACGAGGGCATCACCCACGTCGAGGCGACCCTGCCGGCCATCGTCAGCGTCAACGAGAAGATCAACGAGCCCCGCTTCCCGTCCTTCAAGGGCATCATGGCCGCGAAGAAGAAGGAAGTGCAGGTCGTCAGCCTCGCCGACATCGGCGTCGAGGCCTCCGACGTCGGCCTGGAGAACGCCGGCTCGACCGTCACCTCGAACACCCCGAAGCCCCCGAAGACCGCCGGTGAGCGCGTCACGGACGAGGGCGACGGCGGCACGAAGGTGGCCGAGTACCTCGTCGGTCAGAAGATCATCTGAGCCCGCCCGACCCTGATATCGAGGAGCAACACACCATGGCAGAAGTACTGGTTCTCGCCGAGCTCGACGCAGAGGGCGGCCTGAAGAAGGTCACCGGCGAGCTCATCACCGCCGCACGTGCGCTCGGCAGCCCGTCGGTGGTCGTCGCAGGCAAGCCCGGCACGGCCGACAGCGTCACCGACGGCCTCAAGGAGGCCGGCGCCGAGAAGATCTACGTCGCCGAGTCCGACGACGTCGAGGGCTACCTGATCAGCCCCAAGGTCGACATCCTGGCCTTGGTCGCCGAGCAGGCCTCGCCGGCGGCGATCATCGTCGCGGCAACGGCCGACGGCAAGGAGATCTCGGGTCGCCTGGCCGTGCGTCTGGGCTCGGGCATCCTGTACGACGTCGTCGACATCAAGGACGACAAGACCGGCGTCCACAGCATCTTCGGTGGCGCGTTCACCGTCGAGGCGCAGCCCAAGGGCGACATCCCGATCTACTCGGTCCGTCCCGGTGGCGTCGAGGCACAGCCTCAGGCCGGTGCCGGCGAGCGTGTCGACGTCGAGGTCCCGGCCCCGGCCGCGAACGCCGTCAAGGTCACCAAGGTCGAGCCGATCGTCGGCGGCGACCGCCCGGAGCTCACCGAGGCGTCGATCGTCGTCTCCGGTGGCCGCGGCGTCGGCAGTGCCGACAAGTTCTCGGTCGTCGAGGAACTCGCCGACTCGCTCGGTGCCGCCGTCGGTGCGTCCCGCGCCGCCGTCGACTCCGGGTACTACCCGGGTCAGTTCCAGGTCGGCCAGACCGGCAAGACCGTGTCGCCGCAGCTCTACGTGGCGCTCGGCATCTCCGGTGCCATCCAGCACCGCGCCGGGATGCAGACCTCGAAGACGATCGTGGCCGTCAACAAGGACGAAGAGGCCCCGATCTTCGAGATCGCGGACTACGGCATCGTCGGCGACCTGTTCGACGTCGCCCCGCAGCTGACCGAAGAGGTCAAGAAGCGCAAGTGATGCGGCCAGGCGTCGCCTGACCGACCACACAGCACGGCCCCCGGGACCACGGTTCCGGGGGCCGTGGTGCATCTCGGGCCCGTCGGTCACACTCCCGTCTGCGCCACGTAACCCGGGCCGGCGGGTGTTCATCACCCCTCCACCGACATGACACGCCGGTGCAGCGCACGCGCCCGATCCGGTCGATAGACCTGTGGCCATGGCGACGACACTGCTCGACGGCACCACCCGCACCACGACGCCCTCCCCGCGCTCGCGCCTTCTCCTGCGCGGACCGCGCTACACCCTGCACCTGACGACCCGCCCCGCCGACATCGCGGCGGCGCAGCGGCTGCGGCACGCCGTGTTCTCCACGGAGCCGGGCTTCGCGAGCGCCATGACCGGTGCGGTGGACGGTCGCGACGCCGACCGCTGGGACGACTTCTGCGACCACCTGCTCGTCCGCGACGGCTCCGACGGCGCGGTCGTCGGATGCTGACCCCGGGCGGTGCGATGGCCGCCGACGGGCTCTACAGCGCGGGGGAGTTCGACCTCGACGAACTCGCCCCGATCGCGGCCGAGCTCGTCGAGATGGGGCGGGCCTGCGTCGCCGACGGCCACCGCAGCGGGTCGGTCATGGCGCTCATGTGGTCGGGCATCCTGCGGTACCTCGAGGAGACGGGCCACCGCTACGTCGCCGGATGTACGTCGGTCCCCGTGGATCTCGGCGACGGCGTGGCGCCGGGCGCCACCGTCCGCGGGGTGCGCGATCTCGTCCGCGACCGACACCGGGCGACGTGGCAGGTGTTCCCGCACCGTGCGGTCGTCGTGGACGGCCGGCGGCTCGACGACATCGACCCCCCACAGGCACTGTCGGTGCCGCCGCTCATGGCCGGCTACCTGCGGATCGGTGCCCGGATCTGCGGCGAACCCGCCCACGACGTCGACTTCGGTGTCGGTGACTTCCTCACCGTGCTCGACCGGGAGACCGCCGACCTGCGGTACCTGGACAGACTCCGAGCGCTCGCCGACCGCTGCGACGTCGAGGCGGCACGCCGATGACCGCCGCCGGCGCGATCACCCCCGCCCGCACGGTCCCCGCCGCGGCCACGCACGCGTGGTTCCCGGCGAGCCCCTGTGACGCGAGCTGCGTCCGGTCGAGCGGTCCCACCCTGGGCCGTGTCGCCGTCGCGGTGCGCGTCGCGCGTCTCGCGGCCACCGCGTCGGCGGCGGTCGTCGGCGGCGTGCTCGTCACACCGCTGCCGCGGCCGGTCCGACGCCGCTATGTCCGCCGGGCGGCCCGCGGGCTCCTCGCCGCCCTCGGCATCGGCTTCGAGGTCGACGACCGTCGACCCCACGTCGGCCGCGGCGTGGGGCTCGTGGTCGCCAACCACACATCGTTCCTGGACATCGTGGCCATCGCCGGTGTGGTCCCCGCACGGTTCGTCGCCAAGTCCGAGATCCTCGGCTGGCCCGTCGTCGGCGGACTGGCGCGACGGCTCGGCGTGATCGGCATCGACCGACGTGCGCTGCACTCCCTGCCCGCGACGATCGGCACCATGACCGCGGGGCTGTTCGACGACGACGCCGTCGGGGTGTTCCCCGAGGGCACCACGTGGTGCGGTCGGGCCGGAGGCCGCTTCCGGCCCGCGACCTTCCAGGCTGCCGTCGACGCGCGCATGCCCGTCATCCCCGTCCACGTCGGGTTCCGCGACGCCCACGGCTCCGTGGCCACGGCGCCGGCGTTCGTCGGCGACGACGATCTCCTCGACACCGTGCGTCGGGTGCTGCGGGCGCGGGGGCTGCGCGTCGTCGTGCGGATCCACGAACTGCAGCTGCCCGGCGACGACCGCCGCGCGCTCGCGCGTCGGTGCGAGCGGCTGGTCTTCGGCGACGTCGACGACCACGGTGACCCGCTCGGGTCGCTCAGCGCGCTGTCGCTGCCCGTCCCGCCCCTGTCGGCACCGGTCGAGCCCGTGCGCGACCACGGCCACGACGAGGTCCCCGCGGGCGCGGCCTGACCCCGCACGCCGGTACTCTGGGTCGGTCATGACCGACCCGGTGAGCACGCCCGTCTACCTCGATCACGCCGCATCCACCCCGATGCACCCGGCCGCCGTCGAGGCGATGACCCGCATCCTCGCCGACGCCGGGAACGCCGCCTCGCTGCACGGTTCCGGTCGCCGGGCCCGTCGCCACCTCGAGGAGGCCCGCGAGTCGATCGCGGCCTCGATCGGCGCGCGACCGTCGGAGATCGTGTTCACCGCCGGCGGCACCGAGAGCGACAACCTCGCGATCAAGGGCATCTTCTGGGCGCGGGTGGCGGCCGACCCACGCCGACGGCGCATCGTCATCTCCGCCGTCGAGCACCACGCGGTGATGGACCCCGCGCAGTGGCTCGCCGACCGCGGTGACGCCGACCTCGTCGTCCTCGGGGTCGACGCGCTGGGCCGGGTCTCCCCGGCGGACCTGCGCGCGGAGCTCGCCGCCCACGCCGAGGAGACCGCGCTGGTCTCGGTGATGTGGGCCAACAACGAGGTCGGCACCATCCAGCCGATCGCCGAGCTCGCCGCGATCGCCTCGGAGTTCGGGGTCCCGCTGCACACCGACGCCATCCAGGCCGTGGGGCACATCCCCGTCGACCTCGGCGCCGTCGGCGTCAGCGCGCTGAGCCTGGCCGCGCACAAGTTCGGCGGCCCGCACGGCATGGGCGCCCTGGTGCTCCGCCGCGACGTCGACTGTGTCCCGCTGCTGCACGGCGGCGGCCACGAGCGTGACGTGCGGTCGGGGACACCGGACGCCGCTGCGGCCGTGGGGATGGCCACCGCGGTGCGGATCGCCGTCGACGAATTGCCTGCGACGATGCGCAGTGTCGCCGCCCGCCGCGACCGCCTGCTCGATGTGGCCCGCACCGTGCCCGACTGCGTCGTCAACGGACCGGTCGGGGAGGGGCGACTGCCCGGCAACGCGCATGTGTCCCTGCTCGGCTGTGAGGGCGACTCGCTGCTGATGCTGCTCGACGCCAACGGCATCGAGTGCTCCACCGGGTCGGCGTGCACCGCCGGGGTGGCCCGGGCCAGTCACGTCCTCCTCGCGATGGGCATGTCGACCGCCGACGCGCGCAGCAGCCTCCGATTCTCGCTCGCCCCCACCACCACCGACGCCGAGATCGACGCCGTCGCCGAGGTCCTCGCCGACGTCGCCGACCGTGCGCGTGTCGCCGGCATGGCCGGCGTCGGGGAGCGCTGAGCGATGCGGGTCCTGGCCGCGATGAGCGGTGGCGTCGACTCCGCCGTGGCCGCGGCGCGGGCGGTCGACGCCGGCCACGACGTCACCGGGGTGCACCTCGCCCTCTCGACCGCTCCCGGCGCCCTGCGCACGGGCAGCCGTGGGTGCTGCTCCCGGGAGGACGCCGGCGACGCCCGCCGTGCCGCCGACGTGCTCGGGATCCCGTTCTACGTCTGGGATTTCGCCGAGCGGTTCCGTGAGGACGTCATCGACGAGTTCGTCGACGCCTATGCGCGCGGACTCACCCCGAACCCGTGTCTGACCTGCAACGAGAAGATCAAGTTCTCGGCGCTGGCCCACCGCGCTCGGGCCCTCGGGTTCGATGCCCTGGCGACCGGCCACTACGCCCGGCTGTCCGACGGTGTGTTGCGCCGCGCGGTCGACGCGGACAAGGACCAGTCGTACGTGCTCGCCGTCCTCACCGCGGACCAATTGGCGCACGCCATGTTCCCCGTGGGCGACACCCCGAAGCCGGAGATCCGGGCCGAGGCCGCGCGCCGGGGTCTCACCGTCGCCGACAAGCCGGACTCGCACGACATCTGCTTCATCCCGAGCGGCGACACCCGCGCGTTCCTCGGTGCGCGGATCGGTGTGCGGCCGGGGCTTGTCGTCGACGAGGCCACCGGTGACACGCTCGCCGAGCACGAGGGCGTCCACGGCTTCACCATCGGGCAGCGCAAGGGGCTGGGCATCGAGGCCCCGGCCGCCGACGGCGCACCCCGCTACGTCACCGACATCGACCCCGACACGGCGACGGTCACCGTCGGCACGGCGGCCGACCTCGCCGTGACCAGCATCCGGGCCGACCGCGCGGTGTGGACGTCGGGATCGGTGCCGACCGGCGACCTCGACTGCGTCGTGCAGGTCCGTGCGCACGGCGGGCTCGCGCCCGCGACGGCCCGCGCCGTCGGCGACGGGACCGGCATCGAGATCGACCTGCACGAACCGCTCACCGGGGTCGCCCGTGGGCAGGCCGCGGTGCTGTACGCCCCGGACCCCGCGGCCGGTGACCGCGTCATCGGATGCGGTCGGATCTGCGCGGCCCCGTCACGGGCTCGCGCCGGCGCGGCGTGAGCTCGCCCGCCCCGCCGACCGGCGTGGCCACCGGCGTGGGCTCGATGCCCGGTACGGACCCGCGTGCGGTCGCCGACGTCGTGGCCGGCGAGGTCGCGCTCATGCACCTGCCCGAACTGCCGGCCCGCGGTCGCGGCGCGGACATGATCGGCCGCTGCGCGGCGCTGCTCGTCGACATGCCGATGGACGTCGGCATCCACGGCTTCCGCTTCGCCGGGTCGGGCTCGGCGCTACGGCGCCGCGCACACGACCTGCTGCGCGCCGACCTCGACGCCCTCGAGGAGATCTGGGAGACACGAGGGCTCGGCGGACCCGACGCGTGGGTCAAGACACAGGTAACCGGACCCTTCACGCTCGCCGCCGCCGTCGAGACCGCGTCGGGGCACAAGGCCGTCGCCGACCGCGGCGCCTGGGCGGACGTCGTCGGGTCACTGACCGAGGGCGTCGCCGACCACGCGCGCGAGCTGTCGAAGCGTCTCGACGCCCGGGTCGTCGTGCAGATCGACGAACCGTCCCTGCGAGCGGTCGTCGACGGCAGGGTGCCACCGCTGTCCCGGTTCGACGTCGTCCCCGCCATCCCGGCCGCCGTCGTCGCCGAGCACCTGTCCGCACTCTGCGACGGTGTCGGCGCGCCGGTCGTCCTGCACGATTGCGGCGACGCTTTCCCCTGGGACGTCGCGGCCCAGACGCCGCTGTGGGGCGTCTCGCTCGACCTGGGCCGGCTCGGCACCGACCGCTCGCGCACCGAGGATCTCGACGGGCTCGGCGAGGCGGTCGACGCGGGGCGCGTGGTCCTCGCCGGTGTGGTGCCGGCGACCGGGCCCGCGCCGGTGCCGCGTCCGGAGGACGTCACCGACCGCCTCGTCGCGCTCGCCGACACGATCGGTCTCGACCACGCGGTGTTCACCGATCAGATGCTCGTGACACCGGGCTGTGGTCTCGCGGGCGCGTCGTCGGACCGCGCCGCCGCGGCGTTGAAGACCTGCACCGCGGTGGCCGACGAACTGCACCACCGCTGATCGGCGTCGCCGGCCCGCCCCGGGATCAGGCGGTGATGGTGACCCTGGTCCCCAGGACCGCCCAGTCGTAGAGGCGGGCCATCATCGGCTCGGGCACGTGTACACATCCGCGTGAGCCCGACGAGCGGTAGCGCGGGTCGCCGTAGGGGAAGTCCTGCCACGGCGAGTCGTGGAAGCCGTAGTCGCCGAAGAACTGCAGCCAGTAGTGCACGAACACGCGGTAGTCGGGTCCGACGAGGTACCGGTCGGTCTCGCGGTCGATGATCGTCCAGGTGCCGACGGGGGTGTGGTCGACGGGGGTGTCGATGCCCGTGGTGACCGGTGAGGCGACGACGGTCGACGAGCCCGCGCACAGCCACATCCGCTGCTCGGCGATGCTGACCGCGATGGTCCGCGGTGCCGACCTGCTGCGGCAGGCCTGCGCGTCGGCGATCTCCTGTGCCGACCGCGCGGGAGTGCTGGTCGGGGCCGGTGCCGTCACCGCCGCCGACACCGTCTCGGTCCTGCGCCCGTCGTCGCGACCGGCACCGCCGATGAGGATCACGGTGAGGACGACCGCCAGCGGCACCACGAGCGCCGCCCACCAGTAGTCCCGCACCGCTCCCCGCATGCCGACCAGGGTCCCACACCGCGTGCGGTGAGCCGAGTCGTCAGAATTCGAGATCCCGGACCAACCGGGCAGGCGCGACGAGTCGGAAACTGGCGTCGAGGAGTTCACGGACCTCGGCCCAGTCCGGGTCCGCGGCGTCGAGGTCGAGCCCGACCCATCCCGCGGGCCCGAGGTAGGCGGGGACGAAGAAGCGGGGATCGTCGGCGAGCGCCGGGACCTCCGACGGATCGGGCTTCACCAGCAGCGAGTGGTCGCGTCGGTCACCGCCGCGGACCGCACCGCCGTAGTGCGCGAACACCTTCTGGCACCGGAAGGTGGGACGCCCGTGGGCGACCACCTCGGTCGACTCGGGGAACGCCAGCGCGATCTCGCGGACCCGTGCGAGCAGCGGATCCGCGTCGTCGAACATGATCGGGTGCGGCATCGCAGGTGATGGTAGGGCCGGAGATGTCGGATCGCGCGACTATCGTCGACCCCGTGGACGACGGTGATCTGCGCGCTCAGTGGACGGCCCTGGCCGACGAGGTGCGCGAGCACCAGTTCCGGTACTACGTCAAGGATTCCCCGACGATCACCGACGGCGAGTTCGACGAGCTGCTCAAGCGCCTGCAGCGCCTCGAGGACGAGCATCCCGAGCTGGCCGTGGCCGACTCGCCGACCAAGCTCGTCGGCGGCGGCTTCGCCACCGAGTTCGCCGCCGTCGACCATCTCGAGCGGATGTTGTCGCTGGACAACGTGTTCGACGCCGACGAGATGCGCACGTGGGTGTCTCGGGTCGAGGCCGACGCGGGTTCCGGTCTCGACTACCTGTGCGAGCTGAAGATCGACGGCGTCGCGCTGGCGCTGGTCTACGAGAACGGGCACCTGGTGCGGGGCACCACCCGTGGCGACGGACGGACCGGTGAGGACGTCACCCTCAACGCGCGGACCATCGACGACATCCCCGCCACGCTCACCGCGTCGGAGGAGTACCCGGTGCCCTCGGTGCTGGAGGTCCGCGGTGAGGTGTTCTTCCGCCTCGAGGACTTCGAGGCGCTGAACGCCTCCCTCGTCGACGACGGCAAGGCGCCGTTCGCCAATCCGCGCAACTCGGCCGCGGGCTCGCTGCGACAGAAGAACCCGCAGGTCACCGCCCGTCGTCGGTTGCGCATGATCTGCCACGGCATCGGCAAGCTGGAGGGGTGGGCACCGGAGTCCCTCCACGACGCGTACCTGGCGCTCGCGGCCTGGGGTCTGCCCGTCTCGACGCACACCACGAAGCTGTCGACGGTCGACGAGATCCTGGAGAAGATCGCCTACTGGGGCGAGCACCGCCACGACGTCGAGCACGAGATCGACGGGATCGTCGTCAAGGTCGACCGCACCTCGCTGCAACGCCGCCTGGGGTCGACGTCGCGCGCGCCGCGCTGGGCGATCGCCTACAAGTACCCGCCCGAGGAGGCGACCACCACCCTCCTCGACATCAAGGTCAACGTCGGCCGGACCGGCCGGGTCACCCCGTTCGCCAGCATGGCCCCGGTGCTGGTCGCCGGGTCGACGGTGTCGATGGCGACCCTGCACAACGCGTCCGAGGTCAAGCGCAAAGGCGTCCTCATCGGTGACACGGTCACCATCCGCAAGGCCGGTGACGTCATCCCCGAGGTCCTCGGTCCCATCGTCGACCTGCGCGACGGCAGCGAGACCGAGTTCGTCATGCCCACGCACTGCCCGGAGTGCGGCACCGAGCTGCGCCCGGAGAAGGAGGGCGACGCCGACATCCGGTGCCCCAACAGCAGGTCCTGTCCGGCGCAGCTGCGGGAGCGGATCTTCCACATCGCGGGCCGTGGGTCCTTCGACATCGAGGCGCTCGGCTACGAGGCCGCCACGGCGCTGCTGACCTCGGGGGTGCTGGAGAACGAGGCGGATCTCTTCTCGCTCACCGCCGACGACCTGACCCGGGTCCCGCTGTTCACGACGAAGGCCGGGGCGCTGTCGGCGAACGGCAAGCGTCTGTTGGCCAACCTCGAGAACGCCAAGTCGGCGCCACTCTGGAGGGTGCTGGTCGGGCTGTCGATCCGGCATGTCGGACCGTCGGCGGCGCGGGCGCTGGCCACCGAGTTCGGGTCGCTCGAGGCGATCGAGAACGCCGACGTCGAGGCGCTCGCCCAGACCGAGGGGATGGGCGCGACCCTCGCCCAGAGCGTCGTCGACTGGTTCGCCGTCGACTGGCACCGGGAGATCGTCGAGAAGTGGCGCGCCGCGGGCGTGAAGATGGTCGACGAGCGGGACGAGTCGATCCCGCGCACCCTCACCGGCCTGACCATCGTCGTCACCGGGTCGCTGCAGGACTACAGCCGCGACGGGGCGAAGGAGGCCATCCTGGTCCGCGGTGGCAAGGCGTCGGGGTCGGTGTCGAAGAAGACCGATTACGTCGTCGTGGGTGACTGGCCCGGCACCAAGGCCGAAAAAGCCGAACAGCTCGGAGTGCCCATCCTCGACGAGGAGGGCTTCACCCGACTCCTCGCCGAAGGCCCCCCGCCCGCCCCCGAGGCAGAGGAGTCCGACGACGCAGATCCCGAAGCGCCCCCGGCAGACCCGGAGGCGCCCCCCGCCGACTGAGCGATTCCCGCGTCAGCTGGTGGCGAGGACCGTGGTCACGATGCGCGTGAGATAGCCCACGCGGGCGAGTTCCGACGGGCGGAAGTCGGGGCCACCGGACCGGCCGAGCAGCAACGCCTTCGACGCCGCGCCGATCGGGGCGGCCGCCATCCGCGTGTCGATGTCGCGCCACGGCTCCGGCACCCACGGCGCGTCGGGGTCGAGCTGCACCGGCTCGGTCACCGGGAGCCAGTCGACGTCACCGAGCGGCGTCTCGGGGGCGCTCGAACTGCCGAACAGCTGGACCACGCCACCGGCTCCGGGCCCGACGACCATCGCCCACGACACGCGCAGGACGCGCGGCGCGAGGTCGACGAGGACCTGCATGCGTGCGGCGCCGGTCGCGCGGGCGATCTCGTCGACGAGCTCGAGCTCGCGGTGGGTCTCGAGGACCCCGGTGTAGGGCCGGATCGAGTCCACGCGGACGCCGTCGATGTTCTCGGCCGCCGTGATCAGGGTGTCCGGCAGCGATCCCCGCGCGACCTCGACGACGATGTCGTCGACCGCGTAGCCCTCGCCGCGTTCGACGACGTCGAGCGAGAGGATGTCGGCACCCACCGAACCCAACGAGACCGCCAGCAGACCCAGGCTGCCGGGTCGGTCCTGCAGGTAGACCCGCAACAGATACGACACGCCGGACAGTGTCCCACCCGAGCGGTGCGCCCGCCGTCCGCCGGCCGGCCGCGACGGCCGGCCCACTAGGGTTGTCGGGTACTCCACTCCACGTGAGAAGGGAACCTGGCGTGTCTGCGATATCCCGGGACGAGGTCGCCCACCTGGCGCGGCTGTCGCGGCTGGCGTTGAGCGACGACGAGCTCGACCAGTTCGCGGGTCAGATCGACTCGATCCTCACGCACGTCGCCCAGATCTCCGAGGTCGACGTCACCGACACCGACGGCACCGCCCACCCGGCGGGTCTGGCCAACGTGCTCCGTCCCGATGAGCCGGTGCCCGGCCTCACCCCCGACGAGGCGCTGTCGGGCGCGCCCGCGGTGGAGCAGGAGCGGTTCGCCGTCCCGCAGATCCTGGGTGAGGAGCAGTGACCGCCATCCGACCGGCCGGCGAGATCACCGGTCTCGACGCCGCGACGCTCGCGCAGCGCATCCACTCGCGCGAGGTGTCCTCGGTGGAGGTGACGCGAGCCCACCTCGACCAGATCGCCGAGATCGACGGCGATCTGGGTGCCTTCCTGCACGTCGGTGCCGACGCGGCGCTCTCCGCGGCCCGGGCCGTCGACGACGCCATCGCCGCCGGGGACGCGCCGGTGTCACCGTTGGCCGGTGTGCCGATCGCACTGAAGGACGTCTTCACCACCACCGACGCCCCGACGACGTGCGGCTCCAAGATCCTCGAGGGCTGGGTGCCGCCCTACGACGCGACGGTGACCCGTCGGTTGCGGAAGGCCGGCATCCCCATCCTGGGCAAGACCAACATGGACGAGTTCGCCATGGGCAGCTCGACCGAGAACTCGGCCTATCAGCTCACCCGCAACCCCTGGGACACCGATCGGATCCCCGGCGGCTCGGGCGGTGGCAGCGCCGCGGCGCTCGCGTCGTACCAGGCGCCGTTGGCGATCGGCACCGACACCGGCGGGTCGGTGCGACAGCCCGCCGCGGTCACCGCCACCGTCGGTGTAAAGCCCACCTACGGGACCGTCTCGCGCTACGGCCTCGTCGCGTGCGCGTCCTCGCTCGACCAGGGCGGCCCCTGCGCGCGGACCGTTCTCGACACCGCTCTGCTGCACCAGGTGATCGCCGGGCACGACCCGCGGGACTCGACGTCGATCGACGCCCCGATACCCGACGTCGTCGGCGCCGCCCGCGCGGGTGCCGAGGGCGACCTGTCGGGTGTCAAGGTAGGCATCGTCCGCGAGCTGTCGGGGGAGGGGTACCAGCCCGGCGTGCTCGCGTCGTTCACCGCGGCGGTCGAGCAGCTGTCGGCGCGCGGCGCGGAGATCGTCGAGGTGTCGTGCCCGCACTTCACCTACGCGCTCGGCGCCTACTACCTGATCCTGCCCTCGGAGGTCAGCTCGAACCTCGCGCGCTTCGACGCCATGCGCTACGGCCTGCGTGTCGGGGACGACGGCTCCCACTCCGCCGAGGAGGTCATGGCGCTCACGCGTGCTGCCGGCTTCGGCCCGGAGGTCAAGCGGCGCATCATGATCGGGACGTACGCGCTGTCGTCGGGCTACTACGACCAGTACTACGGGCAGGCTCTGCGCGTGCGCACCCTGATCGCCCGGGACTTCGAGAAGGCCTTCGCCGACGTCGACGTCCTGGTGTCGCCGACGACGCCGACCACCGCGTTCCCGTTGGGGGAGAAGGTGGACGACCCGCTGGCGATGTACCTCTTCGACCTGTGCACCCTGCCGGTGAACCTGGCGGGGAACTGCGCGATGAGCGTCCCGTCGGGGCTGTCGTCCGACGACGGTCTCCCGGTGGGCCTGCAGATCATGGCGCCGGCGCAGGCCGACGACCGTCTGTACCGCGTGGGCGCGGCCTACGAGGCGGCGCGCGGCGCGATCGGCTGAGGCCGGACGGGTCGAGGATCGGCGCTCAGGCAATGGTCCCCGCGGTGAGCCCGCCGTCCATGACGAACTCGGTGCCCGTGGCGTAGCTCGACTCGTCGCTCATCAGGAAGACGATGAACGCGGCGACCTCGGACGGGTCGGCGGACCGGTTCATCGGGATCTTCAGCATGCCGTCGGGGATGCCCTCGGTCATCGGGGTGCGGATCAAGCCGGGGTGGATCGAGTTCACCCGGACGTTCTGCGCCGCCAGCTCGAGCGCCGCCGACTTGGTGATGCCGCGGACCGCCCATTTGGACGCGACGTAGCCGTGCGCCCAGGGGCTTCCCTGCAGGCCCTCCACCGACGACACGTTCACGATGGACCCGCCGCCGGCCGCGATCATCGCGTCGGCCGCGGCCCGCATCCCGAGGAACGTGCCGGTGAGGTTGACGTCGAGGATCTGCTGCCACTTCTCGAGTTTGAACTTCTGCAGTGTCGAGCCGTTGACGATGCCCGCGTTGTTGACCAGACCGGTCAGCGACCCGAACGTCTCGGACGCGGCGGCCACGGCGTCCGTCCACTGGTCGGGCTGGGTGACGTCGAGGTGCACATACCGTGCCGCGCCACCGATCTCGGTCGCCAGCGCGGCACCCTCCTCGTCGAGGATGTCCCCGAGCACGACCCGCGCGCCCTCGGCGACCAGTGCGCGTGCGTGCGCGGCCCCCATCCCGCGGGCCCCGCCACTGATCAGGACGACCTTGCCGTCGACGCGTCCCATGTCTGTATCCCTTCTGGTGGTGGATCCCGGCGGTGCTCGAGATGGTCAGTGCGCCAGGGCCGTCGGTGGCCGCACGACACCGCGGCTCATGACGAGCGGCAGGTCGAGGGTGGTCCGCAGACCGGGCTCGGCGTCGACGACGGCGGGGATCGCGTTCACGATCCGTCCGGCCGCGGCGACGATCGCGGCGTGGTTGTGGTCGCCGTGGGCGCTGGTGGGGCAGATGTCGACGACGTACGAGGGTTCGCCGGTGATCTCGACCCGGTAGGACCCACCGGGCTGCGCGGACTGCGCCCAGTCGGGACGCAGATCCGGTCGCAGTCGGGTGACGTGCTCGACCACGATCACCGGCTCGCCGGCCACCATCCCGCGGATCTCGAACCGGATCGCCGCGGTGGTGCCGGCGCGGATGGTGCCCGCGGCGATCGCGAAGTCCTCGGGTGCGGGCTCTCGTTCGTTGTGGTCGACGATCTCGTCGACGGTGACACCGAGCGCGTCCCCGAGCATCCGGATGGCCGAACCCCAAGCCAGCGCGAGGATCCCGGGTTGCAGGAACAGGGGTGGCTCGTCGACGGGGGTGCCGAACCCCATGACGTCGTAGATCACCTCGGCGCCGTCGTAGGTCGCGTAGTCGGCGATCTCCATGCACCGGATCGACTGGACGTCCTGGCATGTGCTCGCCAACGCGATGGGCAGCAGGTCGGTGGCGAAGCCCGGGTCGACGCCGGTGACGTAGATGCTGACGCCGTGCTCGCGACCCGCGGTGTCGATCCGGTCGATGAGCGCGTCCGGCATGATCTGCCACGGGTACTGGAACGACACCGGCGCCGATCCGACGACGTTCAGCCCGGCCTCGAGCAGCCGTTGGCAGTCCTTGGTCGCCTCGCCCATCCGGGTGTCGCCCATCGCGCAGTAGACCACCGCGTCCGGTCGGGCGGCGACGACCGCGTCGAGTCCCTCGGTGGCGACGACGCCGGTGGTGATGCCGAGGCCGGCGAGCTGACCGGCGTCGCGTCCCACCTTCTCCGCCGTCGACACACCGAGCGCGACGAGGTCGAACCTCGGATCCCCGATGAGCTGACGCAACGCCAGTCGTCCGACGTTGCCCGTGCCGACGTGTGCGACGCGCAGCGTCATCGCAGGACCTCCTCACGCGACGACCGCAGTGGTCATCCGCCTAGACACTAGTCCAGACACGTGATCGGTCAAGCCCTCGTCGTGGTCGTCCGTCGAGTCGTGAGGCCGGTCCGAGGCCGTCGCAGGTGGGGCAGCGGTGGCACCGGCGGCAGGGTCGGCAGCCCGCCCGACGGCCCCCGGGAACCGCGCCACACCCCCACCAGCGCCCAGACCAGCACTGCGGCGGTGATCGCCCGGCCGGCGGGCGTCCCCACGGCGTCGGCGACCCGCTCCACCGGTATCCAGAGCAGCCGGACCACGGAGCGGGCGATCTGCGCGGGTGTCTCGACCACCGGGACGCCCTCGTCCTGACGGTGCGAGTTGGTACGCACGCCGGCGCGCACGAGTTCGGCTGCGGTGCGGCACGTCTCGTCCCCGACGGCGCACTCCGCGTCGACCCGCCGGACGAGCTGGGCGTCGAGTGCCTCGCGCGCCCACGGACCCTGGACGGTGCCGGTGAGCGCGCTGAACCGCAGCAGGTCGTAGCCGAGGTCGTGGGTCTTGCACGGCGCGTCGAAGGCGGCGGGCAACGCGATCGGCGACGAGCAACCCCCGAACGGGTTCGCGGGCACGCCGTCGTCGACCACGGGCACGTAGCCCATCGCCTCGGCGAACCCGGCCGGGACGAGGGGGGTGGCCGAGCGGGGGTCCGGTCCGACGAGCGCGGCGATCGCCCGTCCCGTCGGGGTGCCGCGGCCGGCGTCGCGGGGGAGCGCGGGACCGCCCGAGACCGTGGCGCCGGAGGCGTCGACCACCGCGGACGAGTCCGTGGTCGGGACGGTGCTCTGCGCGGACGCGGTGGTCGCGACCGAGGCGACCACCAGGCCCGCGGCGATCATGAGCGCGACGGTGAGGGCACGCCACAGCCGCAACCGCACGCGTTGCACTCTGCCGTCTCGCACCGGTCGAGGTTACGCGTCCACTGGCATCGGAGGCCCGCGAGGCGAGCAGGGTCACGGCGCGTTACCTAGGTTTGGGTGGACCACACCGCCACCGGAAGGACGGCCACGACGTGACCAGGTTCGGCATCCTGACCTCGGGCGGGGACTGCCCCGGCCTCAACGCGGTGATCCGCGGGGCCGTGCTCAAGGGGGAGACCGTCCACGGTCAGCAGTTCTTCGGCTTCCGCGACGGGTGGCGCGGGTTGATCGAGAACGACGTCATGCCGCTGGACCGCAGTTCCGTCCGCGGTCTCTCCCACGAGGGCGGCACCATTCTCGGCACGAGTCGCGTCGGCCCGTACTCGGAGCCGAACGGCGGGATCGACGCGGTCCGGCGCACCATCGCCGATCTCTCGCTCGACGGCGTCATCGCCATCGGGGGCGAGGGCACCGCGTCGGCGTCGAAGCGACTGCACGGCGAGGGCGTGAACATCGTCGGCGTGCCGAAGACCATCGACAACGACCTCGACGCGACCGACTACACGTTCGGCTTCGACACGGCCGTCGAGATCGCCACCGAGGCCATCGACCGGTTGCGCACCACCGGCAACTCCCACAAGCGCTGCATGGTGCTCGAGGTGATGGGGCGGCACGCCGGGTGGATCGCCCTGTACTCGGGGATCGCCGGGGGCGCGCACGCGATCCTCATCCCCGAGCAGCCGGAGAGCCTCGACCAGATCTGCGCGTGGGTGAGCAGTGTGCAGAACCGCGGTCGGTCCCCGATGGTCGTCGTCGCCGAGGGATTCCGTCTGCCGGACATGGACGAGGCGCACTCGACGAAGGGACTCGACGGGTTCAACCGCCCCCGCCTCGGCGGGATCGCGGAGGTGCTGGCGCCGATGATCGAGAGCCGCACCGGGATCGAGACGCGCGCAACCGTTCTCGGTCACATCCAGCGGGGCGGGTCACCCACGGGGTTCGACCGCGTGCTCGCGACCCGGCTGGGTATGGCGGTGACCGACATGGTGGCCGACCGCGACTGGGGGAAGATGGTCGCGCTGCGCGGCACCGACATCGTCCGCGTCGCGTTCGACGAGGCGCTGGCCGCCCACAAGTCGGTCCCGATGGATCAGTACCAGGAGGTGCGGATCATCTTCGGGTGAGGAGATCCTCAGCCGCGGGGGATCACGACCCACAGCAGCAGATAGATCAGCACCTGCGGGCCGGGGAGCACGATCGACAGGACGAACAGCAGGCGCACCAGGCCGCTGCTGAGCCCGAATCGTTGCGCGAGTCCGCCGCACACGCCGCCGAACCACTTGTCGGTGGACGACCTGCGCAGTCGGCGCTGGGGGACCTGTGAGCCGTACGCGGGCTGGTTCATGACGCTCCTGAGGGGACGGTGGCCGCTTCTCGGCCGCGTCCCGCCGACGGTAGACACGCCCGCCGGCGGCGGCATCAGGGTTCACCCGGGGATCGGCCCGGAGCCGTCAGCGCACCTTCGGTGACTTCGAGTCGGGGGTGAACGGCAGCGGGGTCACGGTCCCGAGGGCCGACAGGAACGTCGGGTCGCGTGGGGTCCCGACGCCGGTCGCGGTGTCGTACCCGCGCACCGACCGCAGGCTCTGGTTCGCCGTCTCCAGGGTGCGAACGCTGTAGGTCCGGCCACCCGCCGCGGACACACCGTCGGTGAAGTTCACGCGGAACACCGCCGGGGTGCTGCCGAACTCGGCCGAGCTCGACAGGTCGGCCGCGTCGACGTCGTACAGCGTGCCCGCCGCCTGGCGGTACACGGCGTAGATCCGCGGGTTGAGGAACCCGAGATCGCGTCCCGCCCGCTGGTTCGCCACCGCCGCCATCCCCGCGATGAGCGGCGCGGCCAACGACGTGCCACCGATGCGGTACTCGTCGTAGTAGGTGCCGTCGGGGAAGCGCTGGGTCTGTCCGACGAGGAAGCCGGTGTTCGGGTCGGCGAGGGCGGAGATGTCGGGAACCGCGCGGCCGGTCGTGCCCGCGGCCCCCGACGAGCCGTCGCGGGCGGAGTCGGTGATGCCCTGCTGGTAGCTCGGCTGGGGGAAGACCGCGCTGACGCCGCCACCACCGCCACCGCCGAAGGCGGGCGCGCCGGGGTCGAGGGTCCCGGCGAAGGTGTACCGCGTCGCGGTGGGCGGAGCCGTCCCGGTGGGCGCGGGACTCAGCGTCCCCGTCGCGGCGGTGACGCCGGTCTGCCAGCCCACCTCGAACGCCCGCGTCCAACCGGGCTTGTTCACAGCGTTGTTCGGATCGTCGATGCCGTAGATCCCGCCACCGGACACCGACGACTGCGCGGGGACCGCGGCCGGCGCGCCGCCCGGGGTGAACACCGAACCGCCCGATCCGCGGACGATCGCGGCCGACGTGCCGCCGACGGCGGTGACGTTCGGGGTGTTGGCGTAGAAGTCGACGGCCGTCTTCCCCAGCGTGCTCGCGTTGTCGCCGTCGTCGCCGCTGGACACGAAGACGCCGACGCCGGTCGCCACGGCCTGCGCGAAGATCGCGTTCAGGCTGTTCACGAACCCCTGCGGGACGGTCTCGCCGGAGAACCCGTACGAGATCGACAGGATCGGGGCGAGGTGCCTGTCGACGACGAATTTCACGCTGCGGTCGAAGTCCTGACCCGCGTTGGACGACGCGACGTAGAGCAGCTTCGCGCCCGGCGCCGTCGTGTGGATCGCCTCGGCGTCGAGCGTCTGCTCCCCGAAGAAGGAGCCGGGGTCGTTCTTCGGCGTCGTCGGTCGCTGGTAGATGCCCGGCGGCACCATCTGGCTGATCTGCGGATCGGGCAGGTTGTGCAGCCGGGAGTACTGGGTGACGTCGGCGACGATCGTGGGGGACGCGTTGGCGCCGACGAAGGCGACGGTCTGTCCGGCACCGGTGTCGCCGCTGCCCAGTCCGTAGAGCCCCCGCACCTGGGCGGGTGTGTACCCGCACGGCGCGAGCGGCTTCTCGGTGCTGCCCGCGATCGGCTGCGGCAGGGTGACGGTCTTCTCGCCCCAGGAGGTGGAACACGGTGTGCCCTGCCGGAACCCGACGCCGGGGTCGGCGACCTTCGCCGGCGTGACACCCGACGGGGTCTCGTTCGGAGGCGAGGCGAGGGGCCGGGCCTGCGTGCCGTCGTCGAGGCCGACGATCGCGCTGACCACGTGGGCGAGTGACGCCGGCACCGACGGTGCGGTCTCGGGCGCGCGCAGCGTGGTGCCGAAGGCGTGGTAGCGGCCGAGCGTGGTCGAGAAGGTCCGCTGCGCCTGTGCCACCGTGCCCTCGACGGCGACGTACTGGCCGTCGTCGGAGGTCTCGACGACGCGGAGGCCACCGCGCCGCACCCAGTCCCGGACCCGCGCCACGTCGGACGGGCTCGGCGCGAACCGCTCGCGGAACTGTGCCGGGGTGAGGAACCGTCCGTACCCGACGCTGCCCGGTGTGCTCACCGCCCGGGTGAGCGCGGCGAGCCCGGCGGGGTCACGCCAGGGCAGGTAGACCCGGGCGTGCACGGTCTCGTCGACCGGGGCCGAGCCCACGAGCGCGGCGGGGTGGGCCCATCCGGGGACGCTCGTGGGCAGCGTCGTCCGGGTGTGGTCGTGTGTCGCGGCGGTGGTCACGCCGGTGGCGAGGATCGCCGCCCCGACGACCGCTGCGACGGTCCTCCCGCTCGTCATCCGCATGACGGCTGCCCGCATCGCGTCCCCCGTTCGACTCGGCCAACCCCCGCGGCCGGCGTTCGGAGAAGTCCATCACGCACGAGGTCATTTCTCTGGGTAAAGACCGGAAGGTCCGAATCGGCGCGGTGGGCGGCGGCACCTAAACTGGCGGGATGACCGCGCCCACCGCCGACCTGATGGACTACGACGACGTCGTGGCCGGGTTCGACCCCGTGATGGGCCTCGAGGTCCACGTCGAACTCGGCACGCGCACCAAGATGTTCTGCGGGTGCCCCACCGCGTTCGGGGCCGAGCCCAACACCCAGGTGTGCCCGGTCTGCATCGGCCTGCCGGGATCGCTGCCGGTCGCGAACGCCGCGGCCATCGAGTCGGCCATCCGGATCGGCCTGGCCCTGAACTGCTCCATCCGGCCGTCGAGCCAGTTCGCCCGCAAGAACTACTTCTATCCCGACCAGCCGAAGAACTACCAGATCTCGCAGTACGACGAGCCGATCGCGTACGACGGGCATCTCGACGTGGTGCTGGGCGACGGGACCACCTGGCGCGTCGAGATCGAGCGCGCGCACATGGAGGAGGACACCGGCAAGTCGCTGCACATCGGCGGCAGCGGCCGGATCCACGGCGCGAGTCACTCCCTGCTCGACTACAACCGCGCCGGTGTGCCCCTGGTCGAGATCGTCACGCGGCCCATCGAGGGCGCTGGTGAGCGTGCACCGGAGGTCGCCCGCGCGTACGTGACCGCGTTGCGGGATCTGTTGCGCGCCACCGGCGTCTCCGACGTCCGGATGGACCAGGGCTCACTGCGGTGCGACGCGAACGTGTCGCTGATGCGCAAGGACGCGACCGAGTTCGGGACCCGGACCGAGACCAAGAACGTCAACTCGCTGAAGAGCGTCGAGGTCGCCGTCCGGTACGAGATGCGGCGACAGGCGGCGATCCTGGCCGCCGGCGGCGAGATCGTCCAGGAGACGCGGCACTTCCACGAGTCCGACGGCACCACCTCGGCCGGTCGACGCAAGGAGACCGCCGAGGACTACCGCTACTTCCCCGAACCCGACCTGGCCCCCGTCCGCCCCGACGCCGACTGGATCGAGAGCCTGCGCGGGACCCTGCCGGAGCTGCCGTGGGTGCGTCGCGCGCGCATCCAGTCCGAGTGGGGCGTCTCCGACGAGGTCATGCGTGACCTCGTGAACGTCGGTGCCGTGGACCTCGTGATCGCGACCGTCGACGCCGGTGCGAGTCCCGAGGCCGCACGCGGGTGGTGGGTGAGTTTCCTCGCGCAGCAGGCCAACACGCGTGGCGTCGAACTCGACGGACTCGCCATCACACCCGGGCAGGTCGCCGAGATCGTCGCGCTCGTCGACGAGGGGAAGCTGACGACGAAGCTCGCCCAGCAGGTCGCCGTGGCAGTCCTCGACGGCGAGGGCGAGCCCGCGCAGATCGTCGCCGACCGGGGGCTGGAGGTCGTCCGCGACGACTCCGCGCTGCAGAAGGCGGTCGACGAGGCGCTCGCAGCGAACCCCGACATCGCCGAGAAGATCCGTGGCGGCAAGGTCGCCGCGGCGGGCAAGATCGTCGGTGATGTCATGAAAGCCACACGCGGACAAGCAGATCCGGCGCGAGTGAAAGAACTCGTCATCGCTGCCTGCAGCTGATCGACGGCTACCGTCCGGTAGGGCACGGCCCGAACACGAAATGTCGCATTCGTCCCCTTCGTGACCGTCGTTGCCGCTAGCGTCCGATCCGACCCACACGGTCGAATCGGAGGAGAACGATGTCCAGCGAGACGCAGTCCGCGCGCCCGACCGGCGAGCCGGACCCGCACGTCCCCCATGTCCCCACGCCCGAGGAGTTCGTCGCCGTCCAGGCGAGCCCGGAGTTCGCCGAGCTCAAGCACCGACTGCGCAGGTTCGTCTTCCCGATGGCGGTGGCCTTCCTGACCTGGTACCTCGCCTATGTGCTGCTCGGCGCCTACGCGCACGACTTCATGGCGACGCAGGTCGCCGGCACCGTCAACATCGGGCTGCTGCTGGGGCTCGCGCAGTTCGTCACGACCTTCCTCATCACGGGTCTGTACGTCCGCTACGCCAACCGGGAGATCGATCCGCGCGCGACGGCGATCCGCGAGCAGATGGAGGGCACCCGATGAGCGACACCCTGATCACCGCGGCCGGCGAGACCGTCGGCAACCCCGCGGCCAACATCGCCATCTTCGGACTGTTCGTCGTCGTCACCCTCGTGGTGGTCGTGCGCGCGAGCCGCAACAACGCCACCGCGGCGGACTTCTTCACCGGCGGTCGTGCGTTCTCCGGTCCGCAGAACGGCGTCGCGATCGCCGGCGACTACCTGTCGGCGGCCAGCTTCCTCGGCATCGCCGGGGCCATCGCGGTCTACGGCTACGACGGGTTCCTGTACTCGATCGGATTCCTCGTCGCCTGGCTGGTCGCACTGCTGCTCGTGGCCGAGATGCTCCGCAACACAGGCAAGTTCACGATGGCCGACGTGCTCAGCTTCCGACTGCGCGAGCGGCCCGTCCGCACGGCGGCGGCGGTCACGACGCTGGCGGTGTCGTTGTTCTACCTGCTCGCGCAGATGGCCGGTGCGGGCGGTCTCGTCGCGCTGCTGCTCGACATCTCCGACCGCGCCGGGCAGTCGGTCGTCATCGCCGTCGTCGGGGTGTTGATGATCGTCTACGTCCTCGTCGGCGGCATGAAGGGCACCACCTGGGTGCAGATCATCAAGGCGGCCCTGCTGATCGCGGGCGCTGCACTGATGACGGTCATGGTGCTGGTGAAGTTCGGCTTCGACTTCTCCGGGATGCTCGCCGACGCGCAGTCGATGGTCGCGGGGTCGTCGTCGGAGAAGGTCGCCGCCCGTGACGTTCTCGCGCCGGGTGCCCAGTACGGCGGGTCGTGGCAGAGTCAGCTGAACTTCGTGTCGCTGGGTCTCGCCCTGGTGCTCGGCACCGCGGGCCTGCCGCATGTGCTGATGCGGTTCTACACGGTGCCGACCGCCCGCGACGCGCGGCGCAGCGTGGTGTGGGCGATCGCGCTCATCGGCGCGTTCTACCTCTTCACGCTGGTGCTCGGGTACGGCGCCGCGGCGATCGTCGGGCCCGACCGCATCCTGGCCGCGGCCGGCGGGCAGAACGCGGCCGCGCCGCTGCTGGCGTTCGAGCTCGGCGGGGTGATCCTGCTCGGCATCATCTCGGCGGTGGCGTTCGCGACGATCCTGGCCGTGGTCGCAGGGCTGACCATCACGGCGTCCGCGTCGTTCGCCCACGACATCTACGCGTCGGTCATCAAGAAGGGGGACGTCGACGAGAAGGAACAGGTCCGGGTCTCCCGCGTCGCCGCGGTGGTGATCGGGCTGGTCGCGATCGGCCTCGGCATCCTCGCCAACGGACAGAACATCGCGTTCCTCGTCGCGCTGGCGTTCGCCGTCGCCGCGGCGGCGAACCTCCCGACGATCCTGTACTCGCTGTTCTGGCGGCGGTTCACCACCCGCGGTGCGCTGTGGAGCATGTACGGCGGTCTGATCTCGACGGTCGTGCTCATCGTGTTCTCGCCGGCCGTCACGGGGTCGTCGACGGCGATGATCACCAGCATCGACATCGCCTGGTTCCCGCTGTCCAACCCCGGCATCGTGTCCATCCCGCTCGCGTTCCTGGCCGGGGCGATCGGTACCTGGACGTCGTCGGACACCGAGGACCGTGCCCGGCAGGCCGAGATGGAGGTGCGCTCCCTCACCGGTGTCGGCGCCGAGAAGGCCATCACCCACTGACGCGACGGTCCCTCGCCGACCGTGCCGGAACACCGCGCCGACCGTGCCGAAACGCCGCGTCGACCGTGCCAAAGCACCTCGCCGACCGTGCCGATGATGGCCGCCCAGCGTGCCGAAACGCCTCGCCGACCGTGCACCAGATCCCTTCGACAAGCCGACAACTGCACGCTCGGCGAGATCGAGTGCACGCTCGACGACATCGACTGCCCGCTCGGCGGTGGGTGTGGGCAGGCTCGGCTAGGGGAGTCGCCGCTCAGACCCGGCTCTGTGAACCGTTCGGCGGGAGGAAGCGGACGACGCGGTCGTCGGTGGCGACGGGCCGTCCCGACTGCTTGTTCAGCGTCCCCACCTGGAACAGCCCCGACGGCGTCGCGTCCATCCGTCCGAGCACCCCGTAGCGGCGCTCGAGCACCGTCACCGGGGGAGTGACCGTCGGGTTCTGCCGCGTCGGCTCCCCGAGCAACTCCACCCGCTGCCGTCCGGCCTCGGACACCAGGACACTCCCGCCGGCGGCCGCGCACCCCGACACCCCCGGGCGGTCGGGCCAGGTCCACAGCGGACGCAGCCCGCCCGACGGGTCGATGATCTGGAGCCGGTCGGCGGTGGGTGCGCGGTCGGTCAGGTACAGCCGACCGCTCGACACGTTCGCGCAGATGGTGGCGTTCGTCCCCAGCCCCGACGCCAGGATGCGGGGGCGTGCCGTCGACCCGGAGTCCAGGTCCGTCACCGACAGCAACTTCCCGGCCAGCGAGCTCGGGTCGGCGGCAGCGGCCGGGTCCCCGGTACTGCCCGTCGCCACCAACAGCTCGCCCGGCGAACGGAAGCGGATCGACCCGACGTTGCCCGTCGCGGCGCGCGGGATCCCGGTGAGGATCGGCTTGGCGACGTCTCCGGGGGCGATGCGCACGACGCGGTTGTCGCCGGCCGTGGACACGAGGGCGTAGACGAGCCGGTCCTGGTCGTAGGTGGGTGACATCGCGAAGTCGAGCAGTCCGCCGTCCCCCGAGGCGTCGACGTCGAACTGCGCCACGACCTTCTTCGGGGCGTTGCGCGCGGTCAGGATGATCTTTCCGGTGGTGCGCTCGGCCACGATCGTCGACTCGCCCTGGTCGTCGCCGACCATGACCGAGCTGGTGGCGTCGAGACAGGTGGCGATGACCGCGGGGTCGGGGTCGACGCAGGGTCCGCTCGGCGGCGGGCCGTCACTCGTCGGCGGCTGCGACGGTTCGGTCGGCGACGGTGCGGCGGGGGTGAGCGTCTCGGAGCTGAACGGCCCGGCGGCTCGTTCGCGGTCTTGGGCGCCGAAGTCGGCGCAGCCCGCGGTCAGCATCAGCACCACGGCACCCACCGCGGCGAGTGTGACGCGTGCGCGTCCGGGACGGACCGGCATGCGCCCCAGGGTAGGTGATCGACGGACACTCCCTCGGCGTCCGCGTCCGGGGCCCATCCGGCGCCTAGGGTGAGCTCCGTGAGCGAACGAGAACGGGATCCCCGCGCCCAGGGCGCCAGCCCGTACGACGAGCCGACCGAGACCTTCCGTGTGCCGCGCGATCTCGCCGACCGCGACCGCTCGAGCCGCGACGAGCCGGCCTCCGGTGACGGCACCGCCGACGAGTCCGGTGTCGTCGGGTATCAGCCGTACCGTCGCCCGGGGTCCGATGCCGACTCGGACGCGGATGCCACCCCGACCGTCGCCACCCCGGCCGCCGACCGTTCCGCGTCGAGTGCCGACAGCACGGCCGCGGAGTCGGCACCCCCGACCACCGCGATCGACCGCGACGCGTTCCACCGCGAACACAACCGCCGCGCCGCGTTCGACGACGACAGCCGCACCATGGCCTACTCCGAGCGCGATCTCGGGGCCGACGACGACCTGCCCGAGCTCGCCGACGACGACCTCGCCGACCGTGACGACGATCGGTGGGCCGACGATCGGACCGAGAAGTTCGACGAGACGCCGGCGACGAGGCGGGGACTGCGCCGGGGGCGGGACCGGGATCGTGACCGTGACCGCGTCGCCCGCGTCGACGAGGACGAGTTGGCCGCGGCGCAGGCTGCCGCCCGACGCGGCACCACAGACCTCGGACTGCTCGCCCTGCGTGTCGCGGTGGGTCTCATCGCGATGGCCCACGGCGCGCAGAAGCTGTTCGGGTGGTGGAACGGTCCGCGCCTGAGCGGCTTCGAGGCGTTCCTCGCCAACAACCCCAACCCCGACATCGGGTTCCGCGGCGACGCGACGAAGCCGTTGGCCATCGTCGGTGCGCTGTCGGAGTCGCTCGGCGGACTGATGCTGGTGCTCGGGCTGCTCACCCCGATCGCCGGTGCCGCGGTGCTCGGCGTGATGATCATCGCCGCCACGTACAAGGCGACCCTCGCCGGCGGGGTGTGGTTCTTCGCGTCGGGGCAGGCCGGTCCGGGCATCGAGTACGAGGTCTTCCTCGGCATCGCGGCGGCCGTGATCATCCTCACCGGCCCCGGGCGGATCTCGCTCGACTTCGGACGGGGATGGGCGACACGACCGTTCGTCGGGTCGGTCGCGTGGTTGGTGATCGGGATCGCCGCGCCGGTGGCCATCTGGATCCTGCTCAACGGCACCAACCCGTTCCACTCGCCGGGCAACCCCACGTCTGGCTAGCCTGGCGGGGGTGAACAGCAGGCCGGGCCGATGAACGACGTCCTCCACGTCCTCGGCAACTACTGGTGGCTGGTGTTCCCGTTCAGCGGCACGATCTTCGGCGGGTTCCGTGCGATCGGTGCGGCCAACGAGCGCCGGGCGCAGCGGCGCCAGGAGCGCTACCGCCTCAAGCAGCAGGCGAAGATCGCGGCGGCGGAGGCGGCGGGCAAGACCCGGGTGGACGCGGAGGCGCAGACGCGCGCCATCACCCGGCTGATGACCGAACACGACACCGTCGACGGCCGGTGGTTCGCCTACGAGACCGACGTCGTGTCCCTGCTCGAGTTCCCGATGATGACGAACATGCGTGAGCCGCTGACCGTGGCGTTCCACCGTGCGCGTCGGGAGGCGGACTCACTGCGACCGTCGGCGGCGGCCGACATCGTCGGGGACACCGACGCGCAGACGGCCTACCGGACCGCGGTGCACGACTACGCGGTGGCGTTCGACGCGGCCGAGTCGGAGGCGAAGCGGCGTCGTCGGGGCGATTTCAGCGCCGAGGAGCAGTCGCGTCTGACCCGCGCGCAGAGCCTGCTGCGCCTGGCGATGGACACCGGCGCGACGCCGCAGGAGCGGCAGTCGGCCTACAAGCGGGCTCTCGATGAGCTCGAGGGTCTGGTCACCCTCCCCGCGGTGGTCTACGCCCAGCTCGAACGACGGGTCGCGGGCGAACTCGAACGCTGAGCGCTCATCCGTCGCGGGCGCTGAGCGCTCATTCGCCCTTGTAGACCGGCGGACGCTTCTCGAAGACGGCGGTGATGCCCTCGGTGAGATCGTGCGAGGGCAGGAACGCGGAGTTCCACGCGGCGACATAGCGCAGGCCGTCGGCGACGGGGCCGCGGCGCGGGTGGTCGAGGACGTTCTTCACGCCCTCCACCACGCGCGGCGGGTTCGCGGCGATCTCGGCAGCGGTGGCGCGCGCGGCGGCCAGCGCGGCCTCGGCGTCGTCGAGGACGTCGTTCACCAGCCCGATCCGCAGGGCTCGCTGCGCGTCGATGTCCTTGCCGGTGTAGGCCAGTTCCCGCAGGTTGCCCTCGCCGATGATGGCGGGCAGACGCTGCAGCGACCCGATGTCGGCGACGATGCCGACCTTTGCCTCGCGGACGCTGAACTGCGCGTCGGCGCTGGCGTACCGGATGTCGGCGGCGGCGATGAGGTCGACGCCGCCACCGATGCACCAGCCCTGGATCGCGGCGACGACGGGCACGCGGCTCTCGGCGACGGCGGTCACCGAGGCCTGCATCGACTCGATGAGGGTGTGGAACCGGCTGCGCGGCCCGGCGAGCGCGCGGTCGGCGAGCAGCGGCGCGAACTCGCTGCCCATCTCGGCGAGGTCGAGACCGAAGGAGAAGTGCTTGCCCGACCCGGCCAGGACCACCGCCCGCACGGAGTCGTCCGCGTTCAGCCCGGCGAAGACCTCCGGCAGCTCGCGCCAGAAGTCGCGGCCCATGGCGTTGCCCTTGGCCGGGCCGAGCAGCGTCACCTCGGCGACGTGATCGGAGATGTCGACGGAGAAGGCGCGCCAGTCGGTCATGTCGGCAGCCTAGGGCATCGACGACGAGACGCTGGGCCTCGGCTCAGCCGCCCGCGGCGATGATCGCGGCCATGTTCCGTTCGGCCAGCGCGGTGATGGTCAGCGACGGGTTCGAGGCCCCCGACGATCCCGGCAGCAGCGCACCGTCGGCGACGTAGAGGTTCCGGTAGCCCTTCACCCGACCGTGCGTGTCGGTGCCCGCGCCGAGCGAGGCGCCACCGCACATGTGCGCCCAGAAGAGGTCCGGTTCGTAGAGGACACCGTTCACGGGCAGGCCCGACCGCTCGGCGAGTCGGTGGCCGATCCGCAGCGAGTTCGCCTCGACCGCCCCGTTGCCTCCCGCCGGCCAGTGCAGCACCACGTTCTTCGAGGCGCGGTCGTAGCGGAACGCGCCGCGGGTCTCGTCGACGGAGGTGATGCCGGTCTTGAACGCCGAGACGCCGGCCGCGGCGGCCACCTGATCGAGAGGACCCAGGCTGTAGGTGTTGTTGACGACGACGCGCGCGAACGGGCCGTCGGTGTCGTAGAAGCAGGACGCGCCGACGGCCGACTGTGGGCCCTTGCGGGCGTTGCCGACGGCGACGTCGATGTTGGCGTTGCCGTTGTTGCCCCATCCCGTGCCGATGGCCTCGTTCAGGTCGGGCAGCGTGCCGGTCTCGCGCGCGGTGACCAGCAGTCGGTTGGTGCCCAGCGAGCCCGCGGCGAGGACCAGGCGGTCGGTGGTGAGCACCCGGCGTGCGAGGACGTCCCCGTACGGGCTGAGGTACTCGACCTCGACGACGTAGCGTCCCGACTTCTCGACGTGGATGCCGGTCACCTGGTGCCGTGGATGGATGGTGGCCTTGCCGGTCGCCTCCGCGCGGGGGAGGTAGGAGAACTGCAGCGAGTGCAACGAGCCGTTGGAGTTCGTCGCCGACGAGACGATGGACTCCGCCCGGGCGCGCCCGGCGATCTCGTCGCGCACGATGTCCCAGTTCCAGTTGCCCGGCACCAGATGTGGGGCGTAGCCGGCCGCGCGTGCCACGCGCTCGAAGTCGCGGACGTTGTCGAAGTGTCTGTCGGCCAACACGTCCGGCGGGATGATCGTCGCGCCCAGTCCCGCGAGGGCCTTCGGGTACCACTGCCGGTGCATCTCGTCGTAGTCGACGACGCCGCGGAACACCTCGTCGAAAGGGGTGCGTTCGGGTTCGACGGTGATCCCGATGTACACCGTCGAGCCGCCACCGACCGCCGCGGCACACATGAGCGCGGCGTTGCGGTGCCAGCTGACCTCGAACAGGCCGCCGAAGTCGTCGATACCGGCCATCGCGGCCGCGGCGAATCCGTATGCGGGGAGTGCGAGTGACGACGCCAGGGAGTGCTCGGCGATCGACCGCTGTGCGTGCCAGTACTGGCGGCCGTCGGAGCCGAACACCTCGCGCCGCGGATCGTGCGGCCAGCGCGACCCGCGCTCGAGGACCGTGGTCTGGATGCCCGCCTCGGCGAGGCGGAGTGCGCTGACCGCGCCGCCGAACCCGGAACCGACGACGATGGCCTCGGAGTGCTGCGGTGGTGCGGGCACCGGCCGGAAGATCTCCGGGACCAGCTGTTCGTACCGGCCGCGGGCAGCCGGCGCCGCGGCGGACTGACCTGCGGCTGCCGTGGCGAGCGCCGGCGGGATCGCGAGACCCGCCACGCCGACAGCGGACAACTTCATGAACGTGCGGCGATCCATGCCGTGATTTCCCCCCGAGCTGACGTGCCGGTCCCGTGGGACCCACACCGATCGCCTCCCCAGGCCGACCGATGTGCCGCACTCCCCTCCCTGGTGCGGCGCGGAGAAGTGTACGACACCCCGGGGTCGTTGGGATTGTCGTGAGCGCAAGCCTGGGTGCGCGTCCGATCCGTCCGTAGAACTGCCCGCATGCCTCGCCAACTCCACCTCGGTGGCTTCCAGATCGCCTCCCACGTCACGCATTCGCACGCCGCCTGGCGTCATCCCGGCACCGACCCGGGCTTCCTCACGCCGGAGTACTACCACCGCATCGGCCGCACCCTGGAGCGCGGCACCTTCGACTTCGTGTTCTTCGCCGACCTGCTCGCGTCGCCGACGCGTTTCGGGTCGGGGCTCGACGTGTCGATCAGTCGGGGGACACAGGCGACCGCCACGCTCGACCCCACGGTCGTCGCCGCGTCGATCTCCGCCGTCACCCGCAACCTCGGCATCGCGATCACCAAGTCCACCACCTATTTCCACCCCTACGAGGTGGCGCGGACGTTCGCGAGCCTCGACCACATCTCCCGTGGCCGCGTCGCGTGGAACATCGTCACGTCGTTGTCGCAGGCCGAGGCGGTCAACTTCGGCTTCGCCGAACACCTCCCGCACGACCAGCGGTACGTCCGCGCGACCGAGTTCGTCGAGACCGCGCTGGAGCTGTGGTCGAGCTGGGAGCGCGACGCGCTCGTCCAGGACCGGGCGTCGGGGCTGTTCGCCAATCCCGAGAAGGTCCGCCCGATCGACCACGACGGCGAGTTCTTCAGCGTCCGTGGACCGTTGAACGTCCCGCGCTCACCGCAGGGGCGTCCTGTCCTCATCCAGGCCGGGGCGTCGGACAAGGGCAAGGACTTCGCCGCGCGGTGGGCGGAGGCCATCTTCGAGATCGACCCGACGGCCGAGGGCCGGCGGGCCTACTACGACGACGTGAAGTCGCGCGCGGTGAACCTCGGGCGGCGTCCCGAGGACGTGAAGATCCTGCCGTCGTTCGTCCCGTTCGTCGGGGAGACCGAGTCGATCGCCCGCGAGAAGCAGGCCTTCCACAACGAGCTGGCCGACCCGATCTCGGGTCTGATCACGCTGTCGGTGCACACCGATCACGACTTCTCGCAGCACGACCTGGACGCCCCCGTCGAGCAGGTCGAGGTGCAGGGCACCCAGGGCCTGTTCGACGTCGCCCGCCGACTGTCCCAGCGGGACAACCTGACCCTGCGGGACATCGGGAAGCTCTACGCCCAGGGCGTGCTCCTGCCGCAGTTTGTCGGGACCGCCTCCGACATCGCCGACCAGATCGAGGCCGGCTTCACCGGGGGTGAGGCCGACGGCTACATCCTGTCCGCGGCCCAGTCACCGGGCACCTTCGACGACTTCGTCGACTACGTGGTCCCCGAGCTGCGTCGCCGCGGGCTCTTCCGCACCGAGTACACCGCGGACACGCTGCGGGGCCACCTCGACCTCGACCCCGTCGCCGACGACGAACGCGCCCGGGGACTGGTGTCCGCGGGGTGATCTCGTGCGGTCAGTCGACCCGACGGACGGCCCCGCGGTCGGCCGAGGTGGCGAGCTTCGCGTAGGCACGCAGCGCCGTGGTGACCTTCCGCTCACGGTGCTCTCGCGGCTGCCAGGGCCGTTCGGACGCCTCCATCTTCGCGCGACGCTCGGCGAGGACCTCGTCGTCGACGAGGATCTCGAGGCGACGGGTCCTCACGTCGACGAGGATCGGGTCACCGTCCTCGACGAGCGCGATGTCGCCGCCGGCCGCGGCCTCGGGTGACACGTGTCCGATGGACAGTCCCGACGACCCGCCCGAGAAGCGCCCGTCGGTGACGAGGGCACACTTCTTGCCCATGCCGGTGCCCTTCATGAAGGCGGTCGGGTGCAGCATCTCCTGCATCCCGGGGCCGCCGGCGGGTCCCTCGTAGCGCACGACGAGCACCTCGCCGGCCTGGATCGTCTTCGACAGGATGACCTGGACGGCCTCCTCCTGACTCTCGACGACGCGCGCCGGGCCCTCGAAGTGCCAGAGGTCCTCGTCGATCCCGGCGGTCTTGAGCACGGCGCCGTCGACGGCGAGATTGCCTGTCAGGACACAGAGTCCGCCCTCCGCGGTGTAGGCGTGCTCGAGGTCGCGGATGCATCCGTTGGCGGCGTCGGTGTCGAGTGAGCTCCACCGGTTCGCCGTCGAGAACGGGGTCGTCGTCCGCACCCCTCCCGGGGCCGCGTGGAACAACTCGACGGCGGCGTCGGTCGCCCTGCCCCCGCGGATGTCCCAGTCGTCGAGAAAGGCACCGAGGGTGGGGGAGTGGACGGTGGTCGCGGTGTCGTCGAGAAGGCCCGCGCGGCGCAGCTCACCCAGGATCGCCGGGATGCCGCCCGCCCGGTGCACGTCCTCCATGTGGTAGTCGGAGTTCGGGGAGACCTTCGCCAGACACGGCACCCGACGGCTGATCTCGTCGATCACCGACAGGTCGAAGTCGGCGACCTCGCCCTCCTGCGCCGCGGCGATGATGTGCAGGACGGTGTTCGTCGAGCCGCCCATGGCGACGTCGAGGGCCATCGCGTTGCGGAACGCGGTGGCGGTGGCGATGTTCCGCGGCAGCACGCTCGCGTCGTCGTCGCGATACCACTTCGTCGCCGCCTCGACGACGACGGTTCCCGCACGGGAGAACAACGCCCGGCGTGCCTCGTGGGTGGCGAGCGTGGACCCGTTGCCGGGCAACGCGAGTCCCAGGGCCTCGGTGAGGCAGTTCATCGAGTTGGCGGTGAACATGCCCGAGCACGACCCGCACGTCGGGCAGGCCGACCGCTCGACCTCGGTGAGCGCCTCGTCGTCCACGGCGTCGTTCGCCGACGCCGAGATGGTCGTGATGAGGTCCGACGACGGGTGGACCACGCCGCCGACGGCGACGGACTTGCCCGCCTCCATGGGGCCGCCGGAGACGAAGACGGTCGGGATGTTCAGCCGCATCGCGGCGTTGAGCATCCCGGGCGTGATCTTGTCGCAGTTCGAAATGCACACGAGCGCATCTGCGGTGTGCGCGTTGACCATGTATTCGACGCTGTCGCTGATGATCTCGCGACTCGGGAGCGAGTACAGCATGCCGTCGTGGCCCATCGCGATGCCGTCGTCGACGGCGATGGTGTGGAACTCCCGCGGGACGCCACACGCCGCGCGGACCGCGTCGGCGACGATCTCGCCGACGTCCTTGAGGTGCACGTGCCCGGGGACGAACTGCGTGTAGGAGTTGGCGATCGCCACGATGGGCTTGCCGAAGTCGTCGTCGGTCATCCCCGTGGCGCGCCACAGGGAGCGGGCGCCGGAGGCGTTGCGTCCGTGAGTGGTGGTGCGTGATCTCAACGGCGGCATGGTCACCCTCGATCGGTGGTCGGTGTGCGGACCGACCCGCGTCGCGCGCCGACGGCCCGAAATGGCCCGGCCAGACTACGCCCGTCGACGATGCGTCTTCCCGGGCCCGTCGGCGGTGGACTCAGTCGTCGCGGTCGGCCGGCTCGTCGTCGGAGGCGGCGGGTGCGTCGGGCTTTGCAGCATAGGGGTCGGGGATGCGACCCGCGCTGGTCCTCGACAGGCGCGGGAGGTCGCGGAACGACACCGCGGGCAGTCGGACCCGGGACCCGTCGGCGAGTTCGGCACGCACCGACCCCCAGCGGGGGAAGGACAGTCCGGTCAGCTCGGTCCACGCGAACGCCCGCGTGCGGAACGTCCCGACCGCCCGTACGCCGTCGGCGTCGGCGACGGTGCGGATCCGGTACATCCAGAACGCGACGACGAACGGCACCAGGAGCGTCCAGCCCAGGTAGGCCAGCGACGTCCCGGCGAGGACCAGTGCGGTCACCAGCATCATGATCGGTCCGAAGTAGGCGAGCCCGCCGATGCGGAACACCTCGGGCTGGTCGGTGACCTGCGACGGAGCCGTCGCGGCGGCGTCGGGCGCGGTCTCGTGATCGGGTGCGGACACGCACCGATTGTGGCATCCGGCCACCCGCTTCCCACGATGTGGGACGCGCTGACCAGCAAGTTGACTCGCACACGTGCGCAGACCTACCTTTGCCCACGTGATCCTTCGTGACATTCTCGTACTCGGCCGGCGCGTCATCGCCTGACCGGGTTTCGACGAGACCTCACGAAGCAGACGCGCCACCCTCGCACAGCCACCGGCTGTCGGGGGTTTTTTGTTGCCCGACATCTCCCTGACCAGCAGAGGAAAGTGCAGTGAGCGCACCAGCAACTCGCCCTGCGGACTCCGACCGGCCCGCGGCGCGGCCCGCCCCGTCGGCTCGTCCCCGCACCGTCGGCGCCGCGACCGTGGCGCCCGAGCGTGTCAGCGGCGCACAGGCCGTCGTGCGCAGCCTCGAGGAGCTCGGCGTCGACGTGGTCTTCGGCCTCCCGGGTGGTGCTGTCCTCCCCGTCTACGACCCACTGCTCGACTCGCAGAAGGTCCGCCACGTCCTGGTCCGGCACGAGCAGGGCGCAGGCCACGCCGCGACCGGATACGCGCAGATCACCGGCCGTGCCGGCGTCTGCATGGCAACCTCCGGCCCGGGTGCGACGAACCTCATCACGCCGCTCGCGGACGCGCAGATGGACTCCGTCCCGGTCGTCGCCATCACCGGTCAGGTCGGTCGCGGTCTGATCGGGACCGACGCCTTCCAGGAGGCCGACATCACCGGCATCACCATGCCGATCACCAAGCACAACTTCCTGGTGACCTCGGGTGCCGAGATCGCGCAGGTCATGGCCGAGGCGTTCTACATCGCCGAGAGCGGCCGCCCGGGCGTCGTCCTGGTCGACATCCCGAAGGACATCCTGCAGGCGCAGACCACCTTCTCGTGGCCGCCGCAGATCGACCTGCCCGGCTACCGCCCGGTGACCAAGCCGCACGGCAAGCAGGTCCGCGAGGCGGCCCGCATGATCGCCGCGGCGAAGCAGCCGGTGCTCTACGTCGGCGGTGGCGTCATCAAGGCCGACGCGTCGGACGAACTGCTGGAGCTCGCCGAGCTCACCGGCATCCCCGTCGTCACCACGCTGATGGCGCGCGGTGCGTTCCCCGACAGCCACGCCCAGCACCTGGGCATGCCGGGCATGCACGGGACGGTCGCGGCCGTCGCCGGCCTGCAGCGCAGCGACCTGCTGATCACCCTGGGCGCGCGCTTCGACGACCGCGTGACCGGTCAGCTGTCGTCGTTCGCACCGGACGCCAAGGTCATCCACGCCGACATCGACCCCGCGGAGATCGGCAAGAACCGTCCCGCGGACGTGCCGATCGTGGGCGACTGCCGCGCGGTCATCGTCGAGCTGATCGAGGCGATCCGCGACGAGCGGGCCACCAGCAACCGCACCGCGGACCTCACCGAGTGGTGGAGCTACCTCGACGGCATCCGTCGGACCTACCCGCTCAGCTACGACCGTCCCTCCGACGGGTCGATGTCGCCGGAGTTCGTCATCTCCTCGGTCGGCAAGGCCGCAGGACCGGATGCGGTCTACTGCGCCGGCGTCGGCCAGCACCAGATGTGGGCCGCACAGTTCATCTCCTACGAGAAGCCGCGCACCTGGCTCAACTCCGGTGGCCTCGGGACCATGGGCTACGCCGTCCCGGCGGCCATGGGCGCCAAGATGGCCGCGCCGGAGAAGGAGGTGTGGGCCATCGACGGCGACGGCTGCTTTCAGATGACCAACCAGGAGTTGGCGACCTGCGCCATCGAGGGCATCCCGATCAAGGTGGCGCTGATCAACAACGGCAACCTGGGCATGGTCCGTCAGTGGCAGACGCTCTTCTACGACGAGCGCTACTCGAGCACCGACCTCGCGACCCACTCGCGGCGGATCCCGGACTTCGTGAAGCTGGCGGAGGCGTTGGGCTGTGCGGCGTTCCGCTGCGAGAACGAGGCCGACGTCGACGAGGTCATCGCCAAGGCCCGCGAGATCACCGACCGTCCCGTCGTCATCGACTTTATCGTCGGTGCCGACGCCCAGGTGTGGCCGATGGTCGCCGCGGGCACCGGCAACGACGAGATCATGGCGGCCAAGGGGATCCGTCCGCTGTTCGACGACGACGAGGCCGCCTCGGACCCCGTCGACATCCACGCGGCGATGACCCCGGGCGCCGACGGCAAGACCGAACCGGAGGGCGACCGATGACCACCCACACCCTGAGCGTCCTCGTCGAGGACCGCCCCGGCGTCCTCGCCCGTGTGTCGTCGCTGTTCTCCCGGCGCGGGTTCAACATCGAGTCGCTCGCCGTCGGACCCACCGAGCTCAAGGGCGTCTCGCGCATGACCATCCTGGTCTCGGTGCAGGACTTCCCGCTGGAGCAGGTGACCAAGCAGCTGAACAAGCTCATCAACGTCATCAAGATCGTCGAACAGGACCCGGAGACCTCGGTCTCGCGGGAGCTGATGATGATCAAGGTGCGCGCCGACGCGTCGACGCGCACCGAGGTGACCGGGATCGTGGACCTGTTCCGCGCGAAGGTCATCGACGTGTCCACCGAGTCGGTCACCATCGAGGCGACCGGGACGACGGACAAGCTCGAGGCGCTTCTGCGGATGCTCGATCCGTACGGCATCCGCGAGATCGCACAGTCCGGCGCGGTCGCGCTCGGGCGTGGACCCAAGAGCATCTCGGCCACCCGCTGAGACGCACCGAACGAGAACCGAAGGGAAACAGCAGTGGCAGTCGAGATGTTCTACGACGACGACGCCGATCTGTCGATCATCCAGGGCCGCAAGGTCGCTGTGATCGGATACGGCAGCCAGGGACACGCGCACTCGTTGAGCCTGCGCGACTCCGGCGTCGACGTCGCCGTGGGCCTGCGTGAGGGAAGCGCCTCGCGGGAGAAGGCGTCCGAGCAGGGCCTGAAGGTCATGTCCGCCGCCGAGGCCGCGAAGTGGGCCGACGTCGTCATGCTCCTGGCGCCCGACACCTCGCAGGCGCAGATCTTCACCGACGAGATCGCCCCCAACCTCGAGGACGGCAACGCGCTGTTCTTCGGCCACGGTCTGAACATCCACTTCGGTCTCATCAAGCCCGACGCGCAGATCACCGTCGGCATGGTGGCCCCGAAGGGCCCCGGCCACCTGGTTCGTCGGCAGTTCGTCGACGGCAAGGGCGTGCCCTGCCTCATCGCCGTCGAGCAGGACCCGAAGGGTGAGGGCGAGGCGCTGGCGCTCAGCTACGCCGCCGCCATCGGTGGCGCCCGGGCCGGCGTCATCAAGACCACCTTCAAGGAGGAGACCGAGACCGATCTCTTCGGTGAGCAGGCCGTGCTCTGCGGCGGCACCGAGGAGCTCGTCAAGACCGGTTTCGAGGTCATGGTCGAGGCCGGCTATGCGCCGGAGATGGCGTACTTCGAGGTGCTGCACGAGCTCAAGCTCATCGTCGACCTCATGTACGAGGGCGGCATCGCCCGGATGAACTACTCCGTGTCCGACACCGCCGAGTTCGGCGGCTACCTGTCGGGTCCGCGCGTCATCGACGACGGCACCAAGGACCGGATGCGCGGAATCCTCAAGGACATCCAGGACGGCACCTTCGTCAAGCGCCTCGTCGCGAACGTCGAGGGCGGCAACAAGGAGCTCGAGGGCCTGCGCGCCAAGAACGCCGAGCACCCCATCGAGGTCACGGGCAAGAAGCTCCGCGACCTGATGAGCTGGGTCGACCGTCCCATCACCGAGACCGCCTGAGTCCCAGGCACTCTGCTCGTCACGAGAGCCCCCGCCCTGCTGGGCGGGGGCTCTCGTCGCTCCCGGGTCCGACTCGCCGAGTGTGCCGAAACCACCCGCCGAGTGGGCTGAAACTCACCGCCGGGTGTGCCGAAACTGCACCAGGACAGTGGGTGAGTGGGCCGTCCGCCGCGAGTTCGCCTGCGGTGTCGTGGGTTCGCCACGCGCGGCTGGTCTCGCCCGCGAAGTCCGGCGGGCGAAGCCGCGGTGCGGTGGCGACGTGGCGACACTGCGGGCGAGACCCCGGCCCGAACGTGGGGTGGCACTGGTGACCGCGTTCGCATGCCGTTGTGTCGTTCGCACGCCGCTGAGTTTGTTCGCACGGTGCAGGGGGCGTGCGAACGGTGCAGGAGCGTGCGAACGACATCGTGGCGTGCGAATTCGCCTGCGGTGTAGTGGTCTCGCCACGCGGGCGGGGCTGGTGTCGCCCCTGAGTATTCGTGGGCGAGCCCAGGGTGCGGTGGCGACGTGGTGACACTGCGGGCGAGACGACGAGAGCCCCCACCGGTTTCCGGTGGGGGCTCTCGTCGAGAACGGTCAGGCGATCAGATCGGCCGGAAGTTGTTCACCCCGGCGCGGCTCATTGCGGCGAGGATCGGGCCGATGTTGGAGCCGGTCTCGGGACCGATGCACGCGGTGAAGTAGTAGGCGTTCACCATGCCGATGAGGCGGTCACCGATGACGACCGGGCTGCCGGAGTCGCCCTCGGCGACGCAGACCGCGCTGAAGTGGGAGACGTTGTCGGAGAAGAACGTCACACCGCAGGTCGACCCGGTGGTGCGGCCGGTCTTGCACAGCACCGACGGGAATTGCGGGGCCGCGGTCTGGATGGACCGGATGGTCACGTTGCCGACGGTGCGCAGCGGGATGACCTTGGCGCGGTCGAACTGGATGACGTCGAAGTCGAGGTCGTTGTTCGACACGATGATCCGGCCGGCGGGGCCGAGATTGCCGAAGCGCTCGGAGTAGACGGTCTGTCCGACGCCACCGCAGTGCCCGGCGGTCAGACCGACGAGACGACCGGCGGAATCGTTGCCGATCGTGGTCAGGGTGCAGGCGTCGCCGCTGTTGCCGCTCTTCAGGATGATGATCCCGGAACCGCCGCCGAGCGGGATGTTGGGTGCGGCGGATGCGGTACCGGCGCCCACCATGGACAGCAGCGCAGCCGCCACGACGGCAAGCAGTGCTGCCAACTTCTTCACCATGGGTGCTCCCACTCCTCGTCCCCGGCCCAGCATCGAACACCCGTCCTACACGGGGTCAGGGGCAATGTATCCGTAACCGCCGTCACACCGCCACTTCGTGACCGGTCCGGTACCTGGTCGCTGCAGCATGCTCGCGTGTCGGCGTCGACAACGTCACCTCTAAGCTGAGCGGGGCGTCCGCCCGGACCCCTGACAGCACCGACATCCACAGGAGAACCCCGCGTGAGCACTTCCGGTCGACCAGTCGTCCTGATCGCCGACAAACTCGCACCGTCGACGGTGGAGGCACTCGGCGACGACGTGGAGGTGCGGTGGGTCGACGGTCCCGACCGCCCAGCGCTGCTCGCCGCGGTCGCCGACGCCGACGCGATCCTCGTCCGCTCGGCCACGACGGTCGACGCCGAGGTGCTCGCCGCGGCCCCCACGTTGAAGATCGTCGCCCGCGCCGGCGTCGGCCTCGACAACGTCGACGTACCCGCGGCCACCGAGCGCGGCGTCATGGTCGTCAACGCGCCGACGTCGAACATCCACACCGCCGCCGAGCACGCGATCTCGCTCATGTTCGCCGCGGCCCGCCAGATCCCCGCCGCCGACGCGACCCTGCGCAACCACGAGTGGAAGCGCTCCAGCTTCAACGGCGTCGAGATCTTCGGCAAGACCATCGGTGTGGTCGGTCTGGGGCGCATCGGCCAGCTCGTCGCCGCGCGCCTCGCGGCGTTCGAGACGCAGATCATCGCCTACGACCCCTATGTGTCCCCGGCTCGCGCGGCGCAGCTGGGCATCGAGCTCGTCTCGCTCGACGAACTGCTCGAGCGCGCCGACCTGTTCACCGTGCACCTGCCGAAGACGCCCGAGACCCTCGGGATGATCGGGGCCGACCAGCTGGCGAGGACCAAGAAGGGCGTCATCGTCGTCAACGCCGCCCGCGGCGGTCTCATCGACGAGGCGGCATTGGCCGACGCGATCAAGTCCGGACAGGTCCGCGGTGCCGGCCTCGACGTGTTCGCCACCGAGCCGTGCACCGACAGCCCGCTGTTCGAGCTGCCCGAGGTCGTCGTGACCCCGCACCTCGGCGCGTCGACCTCCGAGGCGCAGGACCGTGCCGGCACCGACGTCGCCAAGAGCGTCCGTCTCGCGCTCGCCGGACATTTCGTCCCCGACGCCGTGAACATCACCGGCGGCCCGGTCGACGAGGAGGTCGGCGGCTGGCTCGAGCTCGTGCGCAAGCTGGGCGTCCTCGTCGGCGCCGTCTCCGGTCAGATCCCGACGTCGATCACCGTGGAGGCCCGCGGCGAGCTCGCCGTCCGCAACGTCGACGTCCTGGGCCTGTCCGCTCTGCGCGGTCTGTTCTCGGCGGTCCTGGAGGACCCGGTGACGTTCGTCAACGCACCGACCGTCGCCGAGGAGCGCGGCGTGACCAGCGAGGTGGTCACCGCCACCGAGAGCCCCAACCACCGCAGTCTGGTCGACGTGAAGGCCGTGTTCGGTGACGGGTCGACGGTCAACGTCGCGGGCACGCTGAGCGGTCCGGCCGAGGTCGAGAAGATCGTCAACATCAACGGACGCAACTTCGACCTCCGTGCCGAGGGGCGCAACCTGGTCGTCTCCTACGGCGACAAGCCGGGCACGCTGGGCAAGATCGGCACCCTGCTGGGCAACGCCGGCATCGACATCGCCGCCGCGGGTCTGTCGCAGGACGCCGAGGGTGGTGGCGCCACCGTGCTGCTGCGCGTCGACCGCGAGATCCCCGCGGCCGTCGTCGACGCGATCGCCGACGCCGTCTCGGCGACGCTGATCCGTCAGGTGGACCTGACGTGAGGCTCGCGGTCATCGCCGGCGACGGCATCGGTCCCGAGGTCATCGGGGAGGCCCTGCAGGTGCTCGACGTCGTCGTCGACGGTGTCGAGACGACCGAGTACGACCTCGGCGCACGCCGCTACCACGCCACCGGCGAGCTGCTGACCGACGCGGACCTCGCGTCGATCCGCGAGCACGACGCGATCCTGTTGGGCGCGATCGGCGACCCGTCGGTGCCGTCGGGTGTGTTGGAGCGGGGACTGCTGCTCACCATGCGCTTCGCGCTCGACCACCACGTCAACCTCCGGCCGAGCGTTCGTTACCCGAACGTCGCGGTCCCGCTCGCGGGCGACCCGTCGATCGACTTCGTCGTGGTGCGGGAGGGGACCGAGGGTCCCTACACCGGCAACGGTGGCGCCATCCGTACCGGGACCCCGCATGAGGTCGCGACCGAGGTGAGCCTGAACACCCGGTTCGGGGTGGAGCGCGTGGTGCGCTACGCCTTCGAGCGTGCGCAGGTGCGCCGGAAGAAGCTGACGCTGGTGCACAAGACCAACGTGCTGGCGTTCGCCGGGTCGCTGTGGCAGCGGACCGTCGACGAGGTCGGCCGCGGGTACCCGGACGTGGCGACGGACTACTGCCACGTCGACGCCGCGACGATCCACATGGTCACCGACCCCGGCCGGTTCGACGTCATCGTCACCGACAACCTGTTCGGCGACATCATCACCGACATCGCGGCCGCGGTGAGCGGTGGCATCGGACTGGCGGCCTCGGGCAACATCGACGCCACGGGCACGAACCCCTCGATGTTCGAGCCGGTGCACGGCTCGGCGCCCGACATCGCGGGCCAGGACAAGGCGGACCCGACGGCGGCGATCCTCTCCGGGGCACTGCTGCTCCGTCACCTCGGTGACACCGCGGCCGCCGAGCGCGTCGAGATGGCCGTCGCGGCCGATCTCGCCGAGCGCACCGGTCCGGTCAGCACCACCGAGACCGGGGCCCGTATCCGCGCTCGGCTCTAGTCCGCGAGCGCGGTCGGGGGCCTACCCTGACAGCCGTGCGAGATGGACAACCGAGCCGCACGGCGTTCGGGGCGGCGCGTCACCGCGCCCTGCACCAGGACCTCGACGGCGGGGTCGTGTTCCGTGATCCGCTCGCCTGGCCGATCCTCGGCGTCGACCGTGCGGCGGTCCTGGCGGGTGTCGGCGACGACCCGCATCGTGCGCTGCGGTTCTTCATCGCGGCGCGCCACCGTTGTGCGGAGGACCGCGTGCACGCGGCTGTCGCGGACGGCGTCGACCAGGTGGTGGTCTTCGGCGCGGGACTCGACACCTTTGCCTACCGGATGGACCACCCCGGCGTCGCGGTGGTGGAGGTCGATCATCCCGCGACCGGGGCGTGGAAGCGAGAACGGTTGCACGAGGCGGGGATCCACGTCCCGGAGCACGTGTGCCACATCGGGGTGGACTTCGAGCGCGACGACCTGGTGACCGCGCTGCGGGGCGGCGGTGTCGACACCGGTCGTCCCGTCGTCGTGATGTGGCTCGGCGTGGTGCCGTACCTGACACGGCGGTCGGTCACGACGACCCTGCGCGCGCTGGGGTCTCTGTCGTGTGTGGTGGTGGCCGACTACCGCGCGCCGCTCACCTCGGCCGATCCCCGGGCCCCGCGCGGGGCGTCGTCGTTGGAGCGCAGGGTTGCGGCGGTGGGTGAACCGTTGACCGACCCGCTGCCCCCGCACGAGATGCGCGCCATTCTCACCGAGGCCGGGTTCGCCGACGTCGACGACCTCGACCGGCCGGCCATCCGGTCACGGCTGCTGGGACTCCCTCCTGCCGGCGACTCCGGTGGCGGCCACATCGTCGTCGCGGCGACCACGGGCTGAGTCGAAGGCGCCCGGTGGGTCCGACGGGACCAGCGGGAGTGCGACGGCGGGTGCGATCGCCATGGCCAGGAACGCGGCGGGGAACCCGAACGCCCCGATGACCGCACCCAGGGCCGGTGTGGCCACGGCGGTGGCGAGGAACTGGCCCGTGTTCTGCACGGCCAGTGCCCGACCGCTCCACCGCGGGCCCGCGTACTCGGCGATGCCCGTGAACGCCAACCCGTTGTCGGCCACGGTGACGACGGTGGCCACCACCATGAGCACGACGGCGACGGGGCTCGACAGCCAGTCCGTGAGCGCGAGCAGCACGGACATGGCAGCGGCTGCGAGGGCGATGACCCGGATCGGTCGCATACGTGAGCCCCACACGTCGGACCACCGTCCCGCGGCGATCCGACCTGCCGCGCCGAGGAACTGGGCTGCCGTCACCACCACACCCGACGATGCGGGTGACCAGTGGTGCCCGACGATCAGCCACGCCGAGGAGAACGTCCACAGCGTCGACTGCGGGATGACCAGCAGGACACTGACGGCGTGCACGCGGGGGAGGAACGACGATGTGCGGTAGGGGTTCTCGCCCTCGGCGACCGACCCCGGCGTCGACGTCGCGCGAGGAGGGTCGACGACGCAGACGGCCACCGCGACCAGCGCGACGACCGCGGCGGCCAGGGGGACGATCAGACCCGCCGTGATCCCGTGGTCGGCACCGAGGACCGGGATCGTCAACGCGCACAGTCCGATTCCCAACGGCTGTGCGGTCTGTCGGACACCCATCGCGGTTCCCCGGGAGTGCGGGGGGAACCACCCGACGACGATGCGACCACTCGCCCCGTTGGTCGCCGCCGACACCACGCCACCGGCGACGAGGGTCGCGGCGAGGGCGACGTAGCCGAGTCCGACGGTCGCGACGGTGACCGATGCCGCCGTGGCGAGCACGGTGAGCACCAACGAGATCAGCAGGATGCGTCGCTCGCCGAAGCGGTCGAGGGCCGCGCCCCACGGGATGATCGAGACCATGAGCCCGACCGTGGGTGCGGTCGCGAGCGTCGACGCGGCGGCGATCGACAGGCCCTCGTCGGTGTGCAGAGCGGGGATGAGGAACCCGGCGCCGGACACCGCACAGGTCGTGGCCATGGCGCCGAGGACCGATGCGGCGAGCATGGCCCACCGCCGTACCGCGCCGACGGTCGTCGTCCCGCCCGACGGATCCATGCCGCTCCCTCCGGTCGTCTCACAAAGTGAGATCTGTGTTTCACATGGTAGTACCGACAGCGGCTCACCCGCGACCGTGCGTCCCGGCCGGTGGGATAGGGTCGGACCATGCGACTGGGACGAATCGCGAGTCCGGACGGTGTGGCCTTCGTGGCCATCGAGGGAGACGACGGGGACGCCCGGGCGAAGGAGATCGCCGAGCACCCCTTCGGCACGCCCACGTTCACCGGGCGGTCGTGGCCTCTCTCCGACGTGCGCCTGCTGGCGCCGATCCTGGCCAGCAAGGTGGTCTGCATCGGGAAGAACTACGCGGCCCACATCGCCGAGATGGGTGGCGAGGCCCCGGCCGACCCGGTGATCTTCATCAAGCCGAACACGTCGATCATCGGTCCGCGTGTCCCGATCGTCCGTCCGCCGAGTTCGTCCCGTGTCGACTACGAGGGCGAGTTGGCCGCGGTCATCGGCCGGCCGTGCAAGGACGTCCCCGCCGCCCAGGCCCGCAGCGCCATCCTCGGGTACACCGTCGCCAACGACGTCACGGCCCGCGACCTGCAGCAGGCCGACGGACAGTGGACCCGCGGCAAGGGGTTCGACTCGTTCTGCCCCCTGGGGCCGTGGATCGAGACCGAGATCGACCCCTCCGACCTCGAGATCCGCACCGAGCTCGACGGCGAGGTGGTGCAGCGCAGCCGTACCTCGCTGATGGTCCACGACATCGGGGCCATCGTGGAGTGGATCTCGTCGATCATGACGCTGCTGCCCGGTGACGTGCTGCTCACCGGCACGCCCGAGGGCGTCGGGCCGATGACGGCGGGTCAGGAGGTGTCGGTCGTCGTCGAGGGCGTCGGGACGCTGACCAATCCCGTCGTCGACCGGAGCTGAGATGCCGCCCACACCACCGCGAACCGCCTCGGTGAACGGCATCTCGATCTCCTACGAGGACGCCGGCCGGGGCCCGCTCGTCGTCATGGTGATGGGCACGGGCAGTCCCGGGCGGGTGTGGAAGGCCCACCAGCAGCCCGCCCTCGTCCGCGCCGGTTACCGCGTCGTCACGTTCGACAACCGCGGCATCGCGCCCTCGAGCGAGTGCGCGGAGGGCTTCACGCTCGACGACATGGTCGCCGACACGGCGGCGCTCATCGAGCATCTCGGCGCCGGACCGGCCGCGGTGGTCGGCACATCGCTGGGTGCGCGGATCACGCAGGAACTCGCGCTCGCCCGACCCGACGTCGTCCGATGCGCGGCGATGATCGCGACCTACGGGCGCAACACCCCGCTGCAGCAGGCGATCTCGGCGGGAGAGCGGGAGATGGTCGACAAGGGGATCGTCCTGCCCGACGCGTACCACGCCGCGATCACCGCGCATCTCAACCTGTCCCCGCACACCCTGCTCGACGACGCGGCGGCCCGCGACTGGCTCGACATCATCGAGTTCTCCGGCCAGCAGCGGACCCCGGGGGTCCGGGCGCAGCTGCAGTTGCACCACGACGAGGCCGACCGCCTGCAGGCGTACCGCGGGATCACGCGGCCGTCGATGGTGATCGGGTTCGCCGACGACCGCACGCTGCCGCCGCACCTCGCGCGTGAGGTGGCGCAGGCCATCCCGACCGCGGAGTACCACGAGGTGGCCGAGGCCGGGCACTACGGCTACCTCGAACAGCCCGACGAGGTGAACCGGCTCCTCATCGACTTCCTGGGCCGGGCGATAGCCTGACGGGCATGTCCGCACCGTCCCACGTCCGCGTCCGTTTCTGTCCGTCCCCGACCGGCACCCCGCACGTCGGACTGGTGCGCACGGCGTTGTTCAACTTCGCCCACGCGCGACACACGGGTGGGGACTTCGTCTTCCGCATCGAGGACACCGACGCCGCGCGGGACTCCCAGGAGTCCTACGAGGCGATCCTCGACGCGCTGCGGTGGCTCGGGCTGGACTGGGACGAGGGCCCCGAGGTCGGCGGGCCGTACGCGCCCTACCGGCAGTCCGAGCGGGCGGATCTGCACCGGGAGGTCGTCGCCGAACTGCTCGCCGCCGGCGAGGCGTACGAGGCGTTCTCGACCGCCGAGGAGGTCGAGGCCCGCCACCGCGCCGCCGGGCGGGATCCGAAGCTGGGGTACGACAACTTCGACCGCGACCTCACCGACGCCGACCGTGAGCGGTACCGCGCGGAAGGACGGACGTCGGTGGTGCGAGTCCGCATGCCCGACCGCGACATCACCTTCGACGACCTGGTCCGCGGACCGCAGACGGTCCGTGCGGGGACCGTCCCCGACTTCGCGGTGACCCGCGGCGACGGCCGTCCGCTGTACACGCTCGTGAACCCCGTCGACGACGCGGCGATGAAGATCACGCACGTGCTGCGCGGCGAGGACCTCCTGTCGTCCACCCCGCGTCAGATCGCGCTCTACGAGGCGTTGATCCGCATCGGTCGCGCCGACGCCGTGCCACAGTTCGGTCATCTGCCGTTCGTGATGGGGGAGGGGAACAAGAAGCTCTCCAAGCGTGACCCGCAGTCGAGCCTGTTCCACCACCGCGACCGCGGGTTCATCCCCGAGGGCCTGCTCAACTACCTCGCCCTGCTCGGATGGGGCATCGCCGACGACCACGACGTGTTCTCGCTCGACGAGATGATCGCCGCGTTCGACGTCCGCACCGTCAACGCCAACCCGGCCCGCTTCGACGAGAAGAAGGCCGAGGCGATCAACGCCGAGCACATCCGTCGCCTCGACCCCGCCGAGTTCGCCCGTCGGCTGCGAGCGTTCCTCGACGGCGCCGGCCTCCTGCCGGCCACGGTCGACGACACCGCGTTCGCGACGGTCGCCGAGCTGGTGCAGACGCGCATCCAGGTCCTCGGTGACGCCTGGGGTCTCATCGCGTTCCTCTACACCGACGACGCCGACCTGCGGATCGACGAGACCGCCGCACGCAAGAACCTGGGCCCCGACGCGGCCCCTGTCCTGGACGCCGCGTCCCGGGCCCTGGAGGACGTGGGGGACTGGTCGACGCACGCCATCGAGGCGGCACTCAAGGAGGCCGTCGTCGACGGTCTCGAGCTCAAGCCGCGCAAGGCGTTCGGACCGATCCGTGTCGCGGTCACCGGGTCGCACATCAGCCCGCCGCTGTTCGAGTCGCTGGAGCTGCTCGGCCGTGACAGCGCGCTGGCGCGTCTGGCCGCCGCCCGCCGTGATCACTGCGAGAACACGGCCTGATCAGCAGATTCGTGTGTCGGGTGAGGCCCTTGCTATCCTGCTTCTCGGCGCTTTTCGCGGTCGCTCTGCGGCAGCGATGAGCACGCCGTGGGGTATGGTGTAATTGGCAACACAGCTGATTCTGGTTCAGCCATTCTAGGTTCGAGTCCTGGTACCCCAGCGTCGCGCGACCCCCGGTCGGACGGATTTGGTCCGGTCGGGTCGCGCCGATAAGCTTCTCGGAGCCCGACGGGGGTCACCCCCGGTCGAGCCGAGCAGCACAGAACGAAAGTTCCTGGCCCCGTCGTCTAGCGGCCTAGGACGCCGCCCTCTCAAGGCGGTAGCGCGGGTTCGAATCCCGTCGGGGCTACAACGCACGAGCCCCCCGACAGTGTCGGGGGGCTCGAGTCGTCTGGAGGGGCGTTCAGCCGGCGCGGCGGGCGCGGACCGGGCGCGAGGCGCGCAGGTAGGGCTCGATCTCGGCGCGGAACCGGGCGGCCTCCTCGGCGCTCACGGTCAGCGCGTACTCCACGCCGTCGAACCCGTAGCGGATGGTCTCGTCGTGTGCGCGCGCCTCACGCGCCTCCCCGACCTCGTCGATGTGTCCCACGGCGCCGTGCCCCCTTGCGAAGAATCGTTGATCGTCGGGGACGTTACCGAGGGATGCGCGGGCGTGCAGTACGACGTTCGCACCACATGCACGCGTTGTCGGTCGTTCAGAGGAACGCGGCGGTGCTCCCGGCGACGGGCATCTCGGGCAGACCGAGTTTCGCGTGATCCCAGCTGCGCACCCGCGTCGGCACGACCCGGACGGCGACGCGCTTGTTCATCATCTGGTCGACGAAGGGCCGCATCTCGTCGGTGTACTCGCCGTTGTAGCGCTCCCAGACGCTGATCCCCACACGGAGCAGCGCGTCGGGGTCGTCGACGATCTCCGCGGTCCCCTCGATGGCGACGCCCCGCAGGCGGTCGTAGGTGACGCCGTCCTCGACCATCACCGACACCGCGGGATCGCGCCGGATGTTGACCGCCTTCTGTGACTTCGCCTTGGTCTCGAACCAGATCTCGCCGTCGACCAGGGCGTACCACATGGCGACGAGGTGGACCGCTCCGTCGCGACCGCGGGTGGCCAGGGTCGCGGTCCGGCTGCGGCGCAGGAACTCCTCGATCTCGGTGTCGTCCATGACGATCTGTGCACGCTGGTTCGTTCCCACGCGGGGCCTCCTCGGGTCGACTCGTCGCCGAACTTACGCCCCGGTCATCCGTGGAGGAGACGCGCGTGGATCGCGTCGGCCGCGGCGAGCAGGTCGGCCGCCCACCGTGCGCCGGGCCGCCGCCCCATCCGGTCGATGGGACCCGACACCGAGATCGCGGCGACGACCTCGCCGGCGGCGTCCCGGACGGGCGCGGAGACGCTCGCCACCCCCGGTTCGCGTTCCCCGGCGCTCTGCGCCCACCCGCGTCGACGGATGTCGACGAGAGACCGGTCGGTGAAGGAACTCTCGGGCAGCAGCGTCCGCTGCGTCGCCGGATCCGCCCACGCCAGCAGGACCTTCGCGCCGGAGCCCGCGGTCATCGGCAGACGCGACCCCACGGGAACGGTGTCCCGGAGTCCGGTCGGCGGCTCCATCGCCGCGATGCAGACCCGTTGCGCACCCTCGCGCCGGTAGAGCTGGACCGACTCCCCGGTGATCTCCCGCAGTCGCGGCAACACCATCAGGGCCGCGTCGCGGACGGCGTCACCCGCCCCGGCCGCGAGCTCGGCGAGTGCGGGACCGGGGCACCACCGGCCCGCGCCGTCGCGGGTGAGCAATCGGTGCGTCTCCAGGCCCATCGCCAGGCGGTGCGCCGTCGCGCGGGGGAGTCCGGTGTGCGCGCACAGTTCCCCGAGGTTCCGCGGTCTCTCGGCGATCGCCCGCAGCACGGCGACCGACTTGTCGAGGACGCCGACGCCGCTGACCGTCATCTCCGCGGTGGGCGCGGACCGAGCCGGCGATGCGCTAGGATGTCCCATAGACCGATACTAACGTCCCGAATGCTGAAACGCCCGATTCCGGGTGTGTCGACGGCACGGGACTGACGTCGAGATGTGGGGTACGGAGATGACTGCAGCCGAGACGACCGCTCCGCGGACGCTGGCCGAGAAGGTCTGGGACGAGCACGTGGTGCGTGCCGGCGAGGCGGACGCCAGCGGGCAGCGCGACCCCGACCTCATCTACATCGATCTCCACCTCGTGCACGAGGTCACGAGTCCCCAGGCGTTCGAGGGTCTCCGGCTCGCCGGACGGTCCGTGCGTCGCCCGGATCTGACGATCGCGACGGAGGACCACAACGTCCCCACGGTCGACATCGACAAGCCCATCGCCGATCCCGTGTCGCGGACCCAGGTCGAGACCCTGCGTCGCAACTGCGAGGAGTTCGGGATCCGGTTGCACCCCATGGGTGATGCCGAGCAGGGGATCGTCCACATCATCGGCCCGCAGCTCGGCCTGACGCAGCCCGGCATGACGATCGTGTGCGGCGACAGCCACACCTCCACCCACGGCGCGTTCGGCGCGATCGCGATGGGCATCGGCACGTCGGAGGTCGAGCACGTCCTGGCGACGCAGACGTTGTCGCTGCGGCCGTTCAAGACCATGGCCATCACCGTCGACGGCGAACTGCCCGTCGGCGTGACGAGCAAGGACCTGATCCTCGCGATCATCGCGAAGATCGGGACCGGTGGCGGGCAGGGCCACGTCCTGGAGTACCGGGGCAGCGCCATCGAGAAGCTGTCGATGGAGGCGCGGATGACCATCTGCAACATGTCCATCGAGGCCGGTGCGCGTGCAGGGATGATCGCACCCGATCAGACCACGTACGACTACCTGCGCGGCCGTCCACACGCCCCGTCCGGGGACGACTGGGACGCCGCGGTGGCGCACTGGGATTCGCTCCGCTCCGACCCGGGTGCCCGGTACGACACCGAGGTGCACATCGATGCGAGCACGCTGACCCCGTTCGTCACGTGGGGCACCAACCCGGGGCAGGGTGCCCCGCTGGGTGACACCGTCCCCGATCCCGCCAAGATCTCCGACGAGACCCGGGCACAGGCGGCCGAGAAGGCGCTGGCCTACATGGATCTCACGCCCGGTACACCGTTGCGGGACGTGAGCGTCGACGCGGTGTTCCTGGGCTCGTGCACCAACGGACGCATCGAGGACCTGCGGGCCGCCGCGAGCGTGCTCGAGGGTCGACGCGTCGCCGACGGTGTGCGGATGCTGGTGGTGCCCGGGTCGATGCGCGTCAAGAAGCAGGCCGAGGACGAGGGTCTGGACGCCGTGTTCCGCGCCGCCGGGGCGGAGTGGCGGCAGGCCGGGTGCTCGATGTGCCTGGGCATGAACCCCGACCAGCTCGCGCCCGGTGAGCGATGCGCCTCCACGTCGAACCGGAACTTCGAGGGACGGCAGGGCAAGGGCGGTCGTACGCACCTGGTCTCGCCGGCCGTGGCCGCGGCGACCGCGGTCCGGGGACGGCTCGCCGCGCCCGCGGATCTCGCGCACTGACACCCTTCGCCGACCACCCAGCACCGAAAGGCACCGGAATGGAACCGTTCATCGACCACACCGGGATCGGCGTCCCGCTGCGCCGCAGCAACGTCGACACCGACCAGATCATCCCGGCCGTCTACCTCAAGCGGGTGACGCGCACGGGGTTCGAGGACGGCCTCTTCGCCGCCTGGCGCAACGATCCCGACTTCATCCTGAACAACGAACCGTGGTCCCGCGGCTCGGTGCTGGTGGCCGGTCCCGACTTCGGGACCGGGTCGTCCCGGGAGCACGCCGTGTGGGCGCTGTCGGACTTCGGGTTCCGCGTGGTCATCTCGTCCCGCTTCGCCGACATCTTCCGCGGCAACGCCGGCAAGGCCGGTCTGGTGGCCGCCGAGGTCGAGCAGCCCGACGTCGAACTGATCTGGAAGCGCCTCGAGGAGGCCCCCGGGACGGAAATCACGGTCAGTCTTGAGGATCGGACCGTGACCGTGGGTGACCTGGTGGTGCGCTTCGCCATTGACGACTACACGCGGTGGCGTCTGATGGAGGGTCTCGACGACATCGGATTGACGTTGCGGCAGGTAGAGGCCATTTCCGAGTTCGAGGCGACCCGTCCGGACTGGAAGCCGGTCACCCTGTAACCGGGGGCCGCGACAACCGCTGTGGGGAGCGGATTCTAGGATCGCGGTACCAGAAAGACCGCGCCACGCCCGCAATTTCGTGCGAGGGTCATGGAAGTTTGCCACCTCGGCGTTTACCGTGTGCTGTAGCTGGCTCAACGTGGGCCACCAGCTTGCGGAGGTTGATCCATGAACAAGGCAGAGCTCATCGAAGAGCTGACGAAGAAGTTGGACACCGACAGGCGGACGGCCACCGACGCCGTCGAGCACGTCGTGGACACGATCGTTCGCGCGGTGAACAAGGGTGAGAGCGTGACGATCACCGGCTTCGGTGTGTTCGAGAAGCGCAAGCGCGCCGCTCGCGTCGCCCGTAACCCGCGCACCGGCGAGACGGTCAAGGTGCGTCCGACGTCCGTCCCGGCGTTCCGTCCGGGTGCCCAGTTCAAGGCCGTGGTCGCCGGCAAGCAGAAGCTCAGCGCGACAGGCCCGGCCGTGAAGCGCGGCAGCAGCACGGCCACGCCCACCAAGACGGCGGCCAAGAAGGCCACCACCGCGGCCAAGAAGACCACGGCGGCCGCGAAGAAGACCGCCACCGCGGCCAAGAAGACGACGCCCGCGAAGAAGACCACGACGGCGGCCAAGAAGACCACCGCCGCAGCGAAGAAGACCGCCACCGCAGCGAAGAAGACCACGGCGGCGAAGAAGACCACGGCGGCCGCGAAGAAGACCGCCACCGCGGCCAAGAAGAGCGCGCCGGCCAAGAAGGCGACCGCGGCCAAGAAGACGGTCGCCAAGAAGACCGCACCGGTGAAGAAGGCCGCGGCCAAGAAGGCCCCGGCCCGCAAGCGCTGATCGCCTGGCGCGACCGCTCGACACCGACGACCCCCGGACGGGACTTCCCACCGTCCGGGGGTCGTCGTCTGTCCGGGGCCGACCGTGAGCGACGCTCGACCGTCAGCGGAGAGGGTCGACCGTCGGCGGAGCGGGCTGTCGACCGTCGGCGGAGCGGGCTGTCGACCGTCAGCGGAGCGGGCTGTCGACCGTCAGCGGAGCGGGCTGTCGACCGTCAGCGGAGCGGGCTGTCGACGTGGTCGGCGGCGACGACGGCGCCGTCGAGCATCGACACGACCCACATGCTGGCCTTGCGATTCCGGGCCCGCGGCAGCGAGACACCGTCGGCGCCGACCCAGCTCTGCATGAGGCCGGGGATCACCTTGCCCTGACTGCAGACGATGTGGGTGCCGTCGAGCGCGGCGATCTCGCGGATCCGCGCGAGGGCGGGCGCCGGATCGCTCCGGTAGGCCTCCTCGGACAGGGTGCGCTCGACCGTGATCCCCGTGTCGAGTGCGAGCGCGAGCGGTTCCACCGTCTGCAGGCACCGCGTGCGGTCGGCGGAGTGCACGTGTCGGGCTCCGAAAGCCCGTGCCTGGTCGACGATCTTCTCGGCCTGCAGCCGTCCGACCCGTTCGAGGGGCCGCAACCGGTCGTCCCCGCGGTAGCGCGACGCCCGCCCGGCCTTCGCGTGGCGGACGACGAGCACCGTGTGCAGATCGGCGGGCAGTCGGGTGAACTCGGCGAGCACCTTGCGATCCGCCTTGTAGCTCAGCCCGCCCGCGGCGTCGGCGGGCGACATCCAGCGGAGCTCGTCGACCTCGTCGTTGACCCGGAACTCACCTGCACACCAGCGTGCCGACCAGTAGTGGACGACCTTGCGCCCGGCTCCGATGTCGTAGGCGACGGTGGACAGCCGCCGGCCCAGTCGTGTCGAACACCCGGTCTCCTCGGCGATCTCGCGCACCGCGGTGGCGACGAGGTTCTCGCCGCTCTCGCGCTTGCCCTTGGGGAGGGTCCAGTCGTCGTAGCGCGGGCGGTGGATGAGCGCGATCTCCACACCCTTGCCGCCGTGTGTGGGGCGCCAGAGGACCCCACCGGCGGCGAACACGGTCCGCTTCTGTGCTGACATCACGGCCGCGGTCTAGTCGGCCCTGCTGTGATGCCGACGCATCAGCTGCTGTTGGTGGTCACGAACGTCCTCGCCCGCAGCGGGTGAGGCCGTCCAGCTGCCGCTGGACTCCAACACCCAGCAACGGGTCGTCGGGTCGAGCGCGGAGGCGAAGATGTCCCCGAGCTCGCGGGTGAGGCGCTGGTCCTTCACCTGTGCCATCACCTCGATACGCCGATCGAGGTTGCGGTGCATCATGTCCGCCGACCCGATCCAGTACTCGTCGAGCGCGCCGAAGTGCAGGATGCGCGAGTGCTCCAGGAACTGGCCGAGGATGGATCGCACGGTGATGTTCTCGCTGACCCCGGGCATCCCGGGACGCAGCGCGCAGATCCCGCGGACGACGACCTCCACCGGGACCCCGGCTTGCGAGGCGCGGTAGAGCGCGTCGATCACCTGCTCGTCGACGAGTGCGTTGGCCTTCAACTGGATCCGCGCGCGGGTGTCGCCCGCCGCGTGCCGTTCGATCTCGGCGTGGATGCGCGCGACGATCCCCGCGCGGACGCCGTGGGGTGCCACCAGGAGATTGCGGTACTCCTGCTTGCGGGAGTACCCGGTCAGCGTGTTGAACAGATCGGTCAGGTCGGCGCCGATGTCGGGGGCCGCGGTCAGCAGGCCCACGTCCTCGTAGAGCCGCGCGGTCTTCGGGTTGTAGTTGCCCGTGCCGATGTGGCAGTAGCGCCGGATCGTCGATCCCTCGCGTCGCACGACGAGGCATGTCTTGCAGTGGGTCTTGAGTCCGACGAGCCCGTATACGACGTGGACGCCGGCCTGTTCCAGCTGTCGTGCCCACTTGATGTTGGCCTGCTCGTCGAAGCGCGCCTTGATCTCCACCAGGGCGACGACCTGCTTGCCCGCCTCCGCGGCGTCGATGAGTGCGTTGACGATCGGCGAGTCGCCCGACGTGCGGTAGAGGGTCTGCTTGATGGCCAGCACCTGCGGATCCGAGGCGGCCTGTTCGATGAACCGCTGCACGCTGGTGGAGAACGAGTCGTAGGGGTGGTGCACGAGCACGTCGCCCTCGCGCAGCGTGGCGAACACGGACTTGGGTGTCTCGCGCTCGCCGAAGGCCGGGTGTGTGGCCGGCACGAACGGACGGTCCTTGAGCAACGGCCGATCCAGCCCGTAGACCTGGAACAGGCAGGAGAGGTCCAGCAGGCCCGGCACCTCGATCACGTCGGCGGGGTTCACGTCGAGCTCACGCAGCAACAGCTCGAGCATGTGCTCGCTCATGTCGTCGGCGACCTCGAGGCGCACCGGCGAGCCGAAACGTCGTCGGGCGAGCTCGCGTTCGAGTGCCTGCAGCAGGTCCTCGTCGCGGTCCTCCTCGACCTCGAAGTCGGCGTTGCGGGTGATGCGGAAGACGTGGTGCTCGACGATCTCCATCCCCGGGAAGAGGTGGTCGAGGTTGGCCGCGATGAGCGTCTCCATCGGCAGCAGGATGGTGCGCGCCGGCCCCTCGCCGGCGGGCATCAACCGGTCGACCTCGACGAAACGACTGACGTTGTCGGGCACCTTGACCCGGGCGAAGTGCTCGCCGCCCTCGTTCACGTCGCGGACGGTGACGGCGAGGTTGAGCGAGAGACCGGAGATGTAGGGGAAGGGGTGCGCGGGGTCGACGGCGAGCGGCGTCAGCACCGGGAACACCTCGTCGTGGAAGTACTCCGCCATCCGGGCGCGCTCGGCGTCGGACAGGCCGTCCCAGGTGACGATGTCGATGTTGTTGTCGGCCAGCGCCGGACGCACCGAGTCGAGGAACACCCTCGCGTGCCGCTCGGCGATCGTCTGGGTGCGGCGGGCGATCATCGCCAGCTGCTCGCGCGGGGACAGGCCGTCGGCGGAACGGACGGAGAGCCCGGTCTCGTCTCGGCGCTTGAGCCCGGCGACGCGGACCATGAAGAACTCGTCGAGGTTCGAGGCGAAGATGGCGAGGAACTTCGCGCGGTCCAACAGCGGGAGCGACGTGTCCTCGGCGAGTGCCAGGACGCGGGAGTTGAAGTCGAGCCAACTCAGCTCGCGGTTGAGGTACCGGTCGTCGGGCAGGTCCGCGCCCTCGTCCGGGAGGAGCGTGGCCGCCGGCGGCGCGACGGGCAGGCTGGTCGTCTCCGTGGGTGTCACCGAACCGGTCGCGGACTCGGTCTGCTGGCTGTCCGTGGTCACCGCACCATCATGACGCATCGATGTGGTGTCGCGGGGGATCGCGGTGGCCCGACCGTCCGCGAGCCCGGGCACCGACGGGTCAGCGGCCGCAGACCGGCGCGTCGAGCCCCCGCAGCACGCGATCGGTGCGGACCCCGACCCCGAGGCGGCGGGCCGCCGCCAGGTCCTCGACGGTGTCGACGTCGGTGCGCATGTCCGGCCACCGCTCGTCACCCCCGGTGAGGTCGTGTGCCCCGGAATCGCGATGTGCGGCAGCGGATCTTGTCCCGAACAGGATCGTCCGGTCCGACGGGTCGGCGAGCACGAGTGCGGCGGTGCCCTCCCCGGATCGATCAGGTACGACCGCCCGGCGCAGTCCACGCGCCGCCCCGACCGCGGCGCGCAGCGAATCCGGGCGCAGGGTGGGCAGATCCGCCTGCAGGACCACCGCATCCGCCTGCGGGACGGCCATCCGCACCGTGTCGACGCCGTGGGCGAGAGCGGCGTTGAGCGGCCCGGGGGCGCCGGGTCGCGTGCCCGGCGACGGGTCCGCGACAGCCCGCGCACCGACGGCCTGCGCGGCGGCGGCGACGGTGGCGTCCGGGGTCACGACGACGACGTCGCAGGCGCCGGCGGTGCGGGCCGCGTCGACGGTGTCGGCGAGCATCGCGAGCACGAGGTCGCGGCGGTCCGCGGGCCCGAGCACCGCGGCGAGGCGGGATTTGGCGTCGGCGAGCCCCTTCACGGCGAGCACCACCGTGAACGCGTCGGTCGCCGGGACGGGCATCCGCCCATGATGCGCCTGCGGCCGGGCGGGCGACCACTAGGGTGTCGGGCAGCGCCCGCCGGGCGCCGCAGACCGTGAGGGGAGGCCGCGTCGTGTCGACGAGTGCAGGGACGCCGACCGAGGGGAGCGCCCCGCCCGGCGGAGGGGACCGCGTCATCGCGCGCGCGGCGGTGTTGGGATCGGGGTCGTGGGGGACCGCGATGGCCGCCGTGCTCACCGACGCCGGGACGTCGACGACCCTCTGGGCGCGTCGTCCGGAGTTGGCCCGGACCATCACCGACGACCACGCGAACCCGGACTACCTGCCCGGCATCGACCTGCCGCCGGCGCTGCGGGCCGTGTCCGACGTCGACGAGGCGCTCGACGGCGCCGACCTCGTGGTGTGTGCGGTGCCGTCGCAGTCGTTGCGCGCCAACCTCGCCCGGTGGCGGGGCACGTTCCCGTCGGACGCCGCCGTGCTGTCGCTGGCGAAGGGCATCGAGAGCGACACCCTGCTGCGGATGACCGAGGTCATCGCCGACGTGTCCGGCACACCCGACGACCGGGTGGCCGTGCTGTCGGGGCCGAACCTCGCCCGCGAGGTCGCGCTGCGACAGCCGGCCGCGACGGTGGTCGCGTGCCGGGACGAGTCGGTCGCGCGCTCGATCCAGAACGCCTGCACGACGGGGTACTTCCGCCCGTACACCAACACCGACGTCGTCGGGTGCGAGATCGGCGGCGCGGTCAAGAACGTCATCGCGCTGGCCTGCGGGATGGCCTCGGGCGCCGGTCTCGGGGAGAACACCCTCGCCTCGATCATCACCCGTGGCCTGGCCGAGACCATCCGGCTCGGTGAGGCGCTCGGGGCGCGCGCGGAGACGTTCGCGGGGTTGGCCGGGGTCGGTGACCTCGTCGCGACCTGTTCCTCACCGCTGTCCCGCAACCGGTCGTTCGGCGCCCGGCTGGGGGAGGGCCGCTCCCTCGACGAGGCGCAGGAGGCCACGCACGGTCAGGTCGCCGAGGGCGTCAAGTCGTGCTCGTCGGTGCGGGCGCTCGCCGCGGCGCACGGCGTCGACGTCCCCCTCACCGACGCCGTCCACCGGGTCTGTCACGAGGGGCTGCCCGTCCGCGACGCGATCGTCGCCCTGCTCAGCCGCAGCACGAAGCCGGAGTGATCACCCCAGGTCGAGCGACGCGCGCGGCAGGACCCGGTCGATCACCGTCGACACGTCGGTGATCGGACCGTTGCCCACGTTGACCGGCAACCACAGGGCGACGTAGGGGCGGTGGTCCACGGCGACCCACAGCGTGCCGCGCGCGTCCTGGGTCGAGGAGAACCACTGCACCGGGTCGACCACCTGCAGCGCCGACGTCGGTGCGAGGCCCGTCGGTCGCGCCACGCCGCACCGCAGCTGCACCGGTCCGGTCGCGTCGGAGCCCGACCGCGTCGACGGCCACTGCACGAGACCGCCGTCCTCCGATCGCTTCCCGTACCCGTCGAAGGTCTGCGGCAGCGCGGCGAGCAGTCGGGTGCACTCCGGTGACGGGGTCGCCGACGCGTCGGCGAGCGGGAGCGACCTGTCGTCGCCGCCGGTGCGGGTCGCCGCGACGGCGATGAACAGCACCACGACCACCACCGGGATGGCCACCAGGGTGGCGATCAGTGCCGGGCTGCGGCGTTCGTCGGCCACCGGTCTGGCTCCTCTCCGACGTGCATAGACTCGACCCGATTCTGGCCGACGCCGCGACGTCCGGGCCACCCCGGGTCGTCGGCGTCACACCGCGCCGCCCACCCGCAGCCGAGACGAGAGGACCCGCGTGGACGAGCAGTCGTGGCGGGACAGCACGGTCGCCGAGGTGGGGGAGCGGGACATCCTCGCCCGTCTGCGCGCCGTCGCGCAGCAGCGCCGTCCGCAGGCTCCGGCCGCCGATCCGGTGGTGGTGGGGCCGGGTGACGACGCGGCGACGCTCACCGTCCGCCCCGATCTCGTCGTCAGCACCGACACCGTGGTGCAGGACAGGCATTTCCGTCTCGAGTGGAGCTCGCCGTACGACGTCGGCCGCCGTGCCACCGTGCAGGCCGCGGCCGACGTCGCGGCGATGGGTGCCGCGGGTGTGGGTGTCGTGGTGTCACTCGGATGCCCGTCGACCACGCCGGTCGGGGTCCTCCTCGACATCGACGACGGGATCACGACGGCCGCGGCGGACTGGGGCGTGCCGGTCGTCGGGGGAGACCTGGTCGCGACCGCGGAGATCGTGGTGACGGTCACCGTCCTCGGCACGACGGCAGGACGCCCGGCCACGCGGCTGGACGGCGCGGCGATCGGCGACAGGCTCGCGCTGAGCGGCCCCGTGGGATCGTCGGCGGCGGGGCTGGCACTTCTCGTCGCCGGGGTGGAGGATCACCCGGACCTCGTTGCCGTGCACCGTGTCCCGGACGTGGACCTCGCGCAGGGCGTCGTCGCGGCCGCCCACGGGGCCACGTCGATGACCGACGTGTCCGACGGCCTCGTCGAGGAGCTGCTCACGATGACCGCGGCGGCCGGCGTGGCGATGGACGTGGACTCCTCGCGCATCCCCCGTGATCCGGACCTCGCCCGCGCGGCGGACGTCCTCGGCGTCGACCCGCTGGAGTGGGTTCTCGGCGGGGGCGAGGACCACCAGCTCCTGGCCACGTTCGGCGGGCCGGTGCCCGACGGGTGGTCGGAGATCGGCGTCGTGGTCCCCGCGCGCGACGACGACCCCGTGCGCATCGACGGCCGCGGGCCGCAGGTGCACGGGTGGTCGAGCTTCGGCGACGCCCCGGCGTCCGACGCGGGGAGCCCGACAGCCCACGGATAGATTGAACGCCATGGCCATCTATGCCCTCGACGACCGCGTGCCGGAGATCGCCGACGACGCCTACGTCCATCCCGACGCCTGCGTGATCGGGGCGGTGGTGCTCGGCCCGGGGGCATCGGTGTGGCCCGGGGCCGTGCTGCGGGGCGACTACGGGACCATCACCGTCGGGGCGAAGACCAACATCCAGGACGGCACCGTCATCCACTGCACGCCGATCGACCCGACGGTCATCGGGGAGCGGTGCGTGGTGGGGCACAACGCCCACGTCGAGGGGGCGACGATCGGCGACGACTGCCTGATCGCCTCCGGGTCGGTCGTCCTCAACGGCTCGACGGTCGGGGACGGCGCGATCGTCGGTGCGGGTGCCGTGGTGCCCTTCCGGTTCGTCGTCCCGCCCCGCGCGATGGCCCTGGGTGTCCCAGCGAAGGTCCGCGACGGCCACGAGGTCCCGGAGGGTCACGTGGCGATGAACGTCGAGATGTACCACGCCAACGCCGAGTACTACCGCACCGCGCTGCGCCGGATCGACGGATGACCGCGCGTCCGCTCGCCGATCTCGTCGACCCGGGGTGGGCACAGGCGTTGGCCCCCGTCGAGGACCGCATCGCCGAGATGGGGCAGTTCCTGCGGGACGAGGTCGCCGCCGGTCGGCGCTACCTGCCCCCGGGTGACATGGTGCTGCGTGCGTTCACCCGGCCGATGCGCGACGTGCGCGTCCTCATCGTCGGTCAGGACCCCTACCCGACGCCGGGACACGCTGTGGGACTGAGCTTCTCGGTCTCGGCCGAGACGCGCCCGGTCCCGCGGTCGCTGCAGAACATCTTCACCGAGTACACCGAGGACCTGGGTCTGCCCCGGCCGCAGTCGGGAGACCTGTCCCCCTGGGCCGACAACGGCGTGCTGCTGCTGAACAGGGTGCTGACCGTGGCTCCGGGGTCACCGGCGTCGCACCGCGGGAAGGGGTGGGAGGCGGTCACCGAGTGCGCGATCAAGGCGCTGGTGGCGCGCGACGCCCCGCTCGTCGCGATCCTGTGGGGCAAGGACGCCGGGTCGCTGCGGGAATGGATGCCCGACGTCCCGACGATCACGTCGGCGCACCCGTCGCCGATGTCGGCGTCGCGCGGGTTCTTCGGGTCGCGCCCGTTCTCGCGGGCGAACGCCGCGCTCGCCGAGCTGGGCGCGGACCCGGTGGACTGGCGTCTGAGCTGACCCGACCGGGCTCAGCGCCCGACGGTCCAGTCGGGGCGTCGCTTCTCGACGAAGGCGTCGACGCCCTCGACGCCCGCGGGGGTGCCGGCGAGGTGGGAGATGGCGTCGGCCTCGGCGTCGAGGTGGGCGTCGAGACCGGACTCCGCACTCGCGGCGAGCAGTCGACGGGCGGCTCGCAGTGCCGGCCTCGGACCCGCGGCCAACGCCGAGGCGATCGCGGTGGCGTTCGGCAGGACCTCGTCGTCGTCGGCGACGATCTCGGACAGCAGCCCCCAGGCGAGCGCGTCCTGCGCGCCGACGACGGCGTCGGTGAGGATCACGCGGTGGGCACGGGCGCGGCCGATGATGCGGGGCAGAGCCCAGCTCATCCCACCGTCGGGGGACAACCCGATACCCGGGTAGGCCGGTCGCAGACTGGTGCCCGGCCCGCCGACGGCGATGTCGGCGTGACACACGATGCTGAGCCCGGCACCGGCGGCCCATCCCCGCACCGCGGCGACCACCGGCACCTCGGCCGCGTGGAGCCCGCGGAGGAACGCGTGGAAGGCGTCGGCGACGGACCGGATGAAGGCGGGGCGATCGGGTGCAGCGGCGAACGACCGGACGTCACCGCCCGCGCAGAAGTTCGATCCGCCACCGTGCAGCAGCACCGCGCCCGCGTCGAGCGACCCGGAAGCCACGTCGACGAGCGTCGCCGTGGCGGCGAGGAGCGCGTCGGGGTCGAGCGGGTTGCCCGGGCGTGACGTCGACACCCGGACATGGAGGACCCCGTCGACCAGCGACGTGGCGGCGGGGGCCTCGGTCACGGCAGCGTCAGCCGCGGGTGACCTTGCCGGCCTTGAGGCACGAGGTGCAGACGTTCATCCGCTTGCGGTTGCCCGGGGACACCTCGGCGCGCACGGTCTGGATGTTGGGGTTCCACCGGCGGTTGGTGCGGCGGTGCGAGTGGGAGACCGACTTGCCGAAGCCGGGGCCCTTGGCACAGACGTCACAGACGGCAGCCATCGTCGAACTCCTCGGGTGGGGAACAGGTGTGCTCGTCGGGGCCGGTCGAAGGTGTTCGACGCGCCGCACGACAACCCTGGAAGGATAGCCGCATGAGCGCGATCGGGCCAAATGACGCCGGCGCCGGGTCCGCCGGCGGGGCCGACCGTGTCGTGTCCGCGGCCGGGTTGGACGCGGGGGTGCTCCGCGACTGGTTCGACGTCTGCGTCGACCACCTCACCACCCTGCGCGCCGAGATCAACGACCTCAACGTGTTCCCCATCCCGGACTCCGACACCGGCAGCAACATGCTGCACACCATGTCGGCGGCGGCGGGTGCTGCCCGCTACACCGATCCCGCGGCGACCGCGGCGGACGTCCTGCGGGCCGGGGCCGACGCCGCCGTCGGGCAGGCGCGGGGCAACTCGGGGATCATCCTCTCGCAGGTCCTGGTCGGTCTGGCCGACGCGGCCGGGATCGAGACGGTCGACGACGTGCTCTCGTTCAACCGCCTCTGGGCCGCCGGACTCGGGCTGGCCGGGCTGTCCGCGACACGGGCCGTCAGCGAGCCGCGGGAGGGCACCGTCCTGACCGTGCTGCGCGAGACGGCGCACACGGCCTCGGCCGAGGCGTCCACGGCTGCGCCGGGTGACCTCGCCCGCGCCGTCGCCGACGCGTGCGCCGACGCACTCGACCGCACCACCGACCAACTGCCGGAGCTCGCCGCGGCGGGGGTCGTCGACGCCGGCGGACGCGGTCTGCTCGTCCTGCTCGACGCCATGGTCGAGGTGCTGACCGGCGTCACCACCCCGCGCCGGCGGTACGAGGGTGCCCTCTCGGGCGGCGGCGACCCGCGTGCCCACGCGATCGTCGAGGACGGGTGCGACGAGGTCAGCTCGGAGATGGACTACGAGGTGATGTACGTCATCACCGGAGCCGCCGCGCAGCGCATCCCGACGCTGCGGGCCGCGCTCGACGAGCTCGGCGACGCCGTGGTCATCGTCGGGGACAGCGGCGCGGACACGGGCGAGCGGTTCTCCGTGCACGTGCACACGTGCGACGCGGGCGCCGCCGTCGAGGCGGGGCTCGCGGTCGGCGAGGTCAGCGACATCCGCATCACCTGTTTCGTGCTCGACGCCCACAAGGCGTCGACCGACACCTCCGACCGGCTCCCGGCCCGTCGTCGTGCCGTGGTGACGGTGGTGGCCGGTGACGGCGCCGCGGAGCTCTTCGCCTCGGAGGGCGCCCACGTGGTGCGGGCCGGTCCCGACGGCACCGCCGTCGACGCCGAGGCGATCGCCGCGGCCATCAGGGACGTCGACGCGGCGCACGTGGTCGTGATGGCCAACGGCGCGGTGCCGGCGCAGGATCTGGTGACGGTCGCGGCGTCGGCGCGGTCGGCGCACCGGGCCGTCGTGTTCCTCCCGACGCTGTCGATGGTGCAGGCGCTGTCGGCGCTGGCCGTCCACGACATCTCCGCCTCGCCCGACGCCGACGCCTACGCGATGGCGGAGGCCGCCGCGTCGACGCGGCGCGGATCGGTCGTCATCGCCACCGAGACCGCGCTCACCCTGGCGGGCACCTGCGAGCCGGGTGACCTCCTCGGGCTGATCGGTGTCGACGTCCTCGTGATCGGGTCGGACCAGGTGTCCGCGGCGACGGCGCTGGTCGACCTCATGCTCGGCACCGGTGGCGAACTGGTGACCGTCCTCGCCGGGTCGGAGATCGCCGACGGTGTCGTCGACGCGGTCGAGCGGCATGTCTCCTCCGCACATCCCGGCGTGGAGTTCGTCGCGTACCCCACGGGTCAGCCGGGTGAGGTGCTGCAGGTGGGCGTCGAATGAGCCTGCGCCCCTCCGATTCCCCGGCCGCGGCGGTGGGCCCGGCGCTCGCGCTCAAGCTGTCCGACGAACTCGGCATCGAGACCGTGGGCGAGCTGCTGCGGTACACGCCGATGCGCTACGTGCGTCGCGGCGAGTCCAGCGGCGACAGCGCCCCGGAGAAGGGCGACTGGATCACGCTGGTGGGCACCGTCACCCGTGCCGACGAACGTCGGATGCGGCAGCGGTCGGGCACGTTCCTGTCGGTGACCGTCGACGACGGTCTGCGGACCTACGTCGTCACCTTCTTCAACCCCCGTGTCATCAAACGGGTCCTGCGCCCCGGGGTGCGGCTGATGGTCGCCGGGACGGTCGGGTATTTCCGCGACCAGATCCAGCTCACCCATCCCGACTGGTTGGTGCTGCCCGAGGCCGGCGCCCCGCGCCTCGACGCGGTCGGGTCACCGATGCTCGCGGCGATGGCCGCGGACGCGACGGCCAAGAAGGAGGGCGCGGGCACGTCGGCGGACGGCGTGGAGATCGACCCCGCCGACTTCGACCGGCCCATCCTCCCGATCTACCGCGCGACGAAAGCGCTGCAGACGTGGACGATCTGGAAGGCGATCCAGCTCGCACTCGACGCCGTCGAGTGGGGTGAGGACGCACTCGACGACGCGCACCGGGCGGAGCGCGGCCTCGTCACGACGGCCGAGGCGATCCGCGGCATCCACGTCCCCGAGACGCAGGAGGACATCGACGCCGCGTCCGAGCGGCTCCGGTTCGACGAGGCCCTCGCGATGCAACTCGCGCTGGCGCAGCGCCGTTTCGCCGACCGTGGCCGGGTCGGACCGGGATGCGACTACGTCCCCGGTGGCCTCGAGGACCGTTTCGCCGATCGTCTCCCGTTCACCCTCACCGACGGTCAGCGGACGGTGCTCGACGAGGTCCGCGCCGACCTGGCGGCGGGGGAACCGATGAGTCGGCTCCTGCAGGGTGAGGTCGGTTCGGGCAAGACCCTCGTCGCCCTGCTGTGCATGTTGCGCATGGTCGACAACGGACGCCAATGCGTGCTGTTGGCCCCGACGGAGGTGTTGGCCGCGCAGCACCACCGCACCATCACCCGCATGCTCGGCGACCTCGCGATCGCCGGGGAGCTCGGCGCCGACCCCGACGCGACCGCCGTCGCGCTGCTCACCGGGTCGTTGAAGACGCAGGCGCGCAAGGAGGCGATGCTCGCCACGGTCACCGGCACGGCGGGGATCGTCATCGGCACGCACGCGGTGTTGGAGGAGAAGGTCGAGTTCTTCGACCTCGGGCTGGTCGTCGTCGACGAACAGCACCGGTTCGGTGTCGAGCAGCGGGACACCCTGCGCTCGCGGGGCCGCGGCGACGTCGTGCCGCACATGCTGGTCATGACCGCCACACCCATCCCGCGGACCGTCGCGATGACCGTCTACGGCGACCTCGAGACGTCGACGCTGCGCCAGCTGCCCGCCGGTCGGCAGCCGATCACCACCAACGTCGTGCCCGCGGGCAAGGAGAAATGGGAACGCCGGCTCTGGGAGGTCGTCGACGAGGAGGTCGGCGAGGGCCGTCAGGTGTACGTCGTCTGCTCGCGCATCGGCGACGACGGGACGCCGGAGGGCCAGCGATCGGCCAGACGCGCCGCCGAGGGAGCCGGTGGTGACCGAGCCGCCCGTCCCACCACCTCGGCGGTCGACATGTTCGCCGAACTGACCGCCGGCCCGCTCGGACGGCACCGCGTCGAGCTGCTCCACGGACGGCTGCCGGCCGACGAGAAGAACGCGGTCATGGACGCGTTCACCCGTGGCGAGATCGACATCCTCGTCTCCACCACGGTCATCGAGGTCGGCGTCGACGTCGCGAACGCGACCACCATGGTCATCGTCGACGCCGACCGGTTCGGGGTCAGCCAGTTGCACCAGCTCCGCGGGCGCGTCGGCCGCGGTGGGCTGCCCGGACGCTGCTTCCTGCGGACCTCCGCAGGGGAGTCGTCGCCGGCGATGGAACGGCTGAGGGCGGTCGCTGCGTCCAATGACGGGTTCGAGTTGGCGCGCATCGACCTCATCGCGCGCCGGGAGGGGGACGTGCTCGGTGCGGTGCAGTCCGGTGTGGCGTCGTCGCTGCGATTCCTCTCGCTGGTCGAGGACGCCGACGTCATCGACGACGCGCGCGAGTTCGCCGCGGAGGTCGTCCGCGACGATCTCACCCTGGCCGACCACCGACCTCTCGCCGACCTCGTCGACGCCGTCATGGGACCGTCGCGGATCTCGTACCTCGACAAGTCCTGACGGCCCACCGGCGCGCCGCGTCCGACCGTTGACCGCGCGGACCTGGGTGGCCCTCGTCGTCTGTACGGCGCTCGCGGCCGCCGTGGCCGCGCAGACCGTGTGCACCCGCCCGGCGCCCGGACCCCGGGTCGACGCCCGCCCGGCACTGGCGGCGCTCGCGGCACTGGCGACCGTCCCGGCGCGGACACATCGCGACGACTACGACCGCGCGGCGTTCGGGCCCGCGTGGGACGACGGGTCGGATGCGGCGCTGGCGGGCAACGGCTGCGACACCCGCGACGACATCCTGGCCCGCGACCTGCGGGACACCACCCACGTCGCGACCACCGCCTGCCCGAGGGCGGTGGCCGCCGGTGAGATGCGCAGCCCGTACACCGGCGACCGGGTCGACTTCCGACGCGGTCGGGAGCGCGGGGGGACGGTGCAGATCGACCACATCGTCCCGCTGGCGTACGCGTGGGACTCCGGTGCTCACGCATGGGGTGCGCGGCTGCGGCTGACCTTCGCCAACGACCCCGCGAACCTCGTCGCCGTCGACGGCCGGTCGAACCAGGACAAGGGCGACTCGCCGCCGGCGGAGTGGATGCCGCCGAACGCGGGGTTCCGCTGCCGGTACGCCGTGCAGTTCGTGCTGGTCGCGTCGACCTACGGTCTGGCGGTCGACGAACGGTCGGTGGCGGTGCTCCGCGACGCGCTGGGGCAGTGCTGACACCCAGGGGAGACCACAGGGGACGCAGGTCGCGCGCGTTACGCTCGTCCGCGTGAGTGCTCCCACCGTCCTCGACGCCGCCGGCTCCGAGGTGTCGCGTCCTGACCCCACCGTGATCGAGCAGGTCGAGGGGGCCGCGCGCGCCGCCCGGACCGCTGCCCGTGCGCTGGCGCGCGCGACGACCGTCACCAAGAACGCGGTCCTGTCGACGGCGGCCGACGCGCTGCTGGCGCGCAGTGACGAGATCCTCGCCGCCAACGCCCGCGACATCGCGCGTGCCGAGGCGGCGGGCACCTCCGGCAGCCTCCTCGACCGGCTGCGCCTGACCGCCGAGCGCGTCGCCGGTATCGCCGACGGTCTGCGTCAGGTGGCGGTCCTGCCCGACCCGATCGGCGACGTGATCGCCGGCAAGACCCTCCCCAACGGCCTGCGCCTGCGTCAGGTCCGGGTGCCGCTCGGGGTGATCGGGATGGTCTACGAGGCCCGCCCCAACGTCACGGTCGACGCGTTCGGGATCGCCTGCAAGTCGGGCAACGCGGTGCTGCTGCGCGGTTCGTCGTCGGCGGCGGACTCCAACGCCGCGCTCGTCGCGATCCTCCGTGACGCGCTGACGTCGCACGGTCTGTCGGCCGACTGCGTCTCGCTGTTGCCGTCGCAGGACCGCTCCAGCGTCACCGCCCTCATCCGGGCCCGCGGACTCGTCGACGTCGTGATCCCGCGCGGGGGAGCAGGTCTCATCGCCTCGGTCGTGCGCGACGCGACCGTCCCCACGATCGAGACGGGCACCGGCAACTGTCACGTGTACGTCGGTGCCGCAGCCGATCTCGACGTCGCGGAGCGGATCGTCGTGAACGCCAAGACCCGTCGCCCGAGCGTGTGCAACACGGCCGAGACGCTTCTCGTCGACGCCGCGGTCGCCCCCACCGCCCTGCCCCGACTGCTGTCGGCGCTGCAGGCGCACGGCGTCGTCGTCCACGGCGACGAGGACGGCATGGTCCCGGCCGGCGACGCCGACTGGGCCGACGAGTACCTGAGCCTTGACATCGCGGTGAAGGTCGTCGACGGCCTCGACGCCGCGATCGAGCACATCGAGCGGTGGGGCACCGGGCACACCGAGGCGATCGTCACCCAGGACCTCGCCGCGGCCACCGAGTTCACCGACCGAGTCGACGCCGCCGCGGTGATGGTCAACGCGTCCACCGCGTTCACCGACGGCGAGGAGTTCGGGTTCGGTGCCGAGATCGGCATCTCCACCCAGAAGCTGCACGCCCGCGGCCCGATGGGCCTGCCCGAGCTCACCTCGACGAAGTGGGTCGTGTGGGGCGAGGGCCAGGTCCGCGCGTGACCGCCGCCGCCGCGACCGGGCCCGCCGTCGAGCCGTTCTTCACCGACACCGCGCAGGTCCGTGCGCGTCTCGCCGAGACGGGCTATCTCGCCGACGACGCCAGCACCACCGCGGTGTTCCTCGCCGACCGCCTCGGCAAGCCGCTGCTCGTCGAGGGTCCCGCGGGTGTCGGCAAGACCGAACTCGCACGGGCGATCGCCACCACCGCCGGCGCCGAGCTGATCCGGCTGCAGTGCTACGAGGGCATCGACGAGGCGCGCGCGCTCTACGAGTGGAACCACGCCAAGCAGATCCTGCACATCCAGTCCACCGGCAACCGCGGATGGGACGAGACCAAGGCCGACATCTTCTCCGAGGAGTTCCTGCTGCCGCGGCCTTTGCTGCGGGCGATCGCCCGGGAGGACCCGACCGTCCTGCTCATCGACGAGGTCGACAAGGCCGACGTCGACGTCGAGGGCCTGCTGCTGGAGGTGCTCAGCGACTTCGCCGTGACCATCCCCGAGATGGGCACGGTCGCCGCGCGCCGGCGGCCCGTGGTGCTGCTCACCTCCAACGCGACCCGCGAGCTGTCGGAGGCACTCAAGCGCCGCTGCCTCTACCTCTACATCGATTTCCCCGACGCCACCCGCGAGCGGGAGATCCTCGCCTCCCGGGTGCCTCAACTGCCGGACGCGATCGCGCGGGAGATGATCCGGATCGTCGGCGTCCTGCGGTCGTTGGACCTGCGCAAGAAGCCGTCCGTCGCCGAGACCATCGACTGGGGACAGACCCTGCTCGCACTCGGTGTGGCCGAGTCGAAGCGTGCCCGCCTCGACGACGACGTCGTCGAGCGCACGCTCGGGGTGGTCCTGAAGCACCGTCCCGACCTCGCCGCCGCCGTCGCGGAGCTGAAGCTGGGCCGATGAGGCTGCCGATCCGCGGCGCCGAGCGGCACGGCCGGGAGGACGAGGCCGACCCGGGACCCGACGGCGTCGTCGACCAGCTCACCGGGTTCGTCGACGCGTTGCGGGAGCGCGGCATCGAGGTGGGCCCGTCGGCGCTCATCGACGCCGCCGCGGCCACCGGCGTCCTGGACCTGCTGGACCGCAGCGCATTCCGTGAGGGGCTGGCGTGCACGCTGCTCAGCGAGCAGATGCACCGGCCGGCGTTCGACGCGACCTTCGACCTCTGGTTCCCGGCGGGCACGGGTGCCCGCAGCGGTGCGACCGACCTGCCCAGCGGGGACGACGGGTCACTCGACGTCGAGCAGATCCGGCAGATGGTCGCCGACGCGCTCGCCGACGGCGACGCCGAGAACGACGGACGCCTGGCCGATCTCGTCGCGGCGATCGTCGACCGGATCGGGCGGTACGAGTCGACCCGGGGCGAGGCCTTCTCGACCTACCAGGCCATGTCGACGATCCGACCGCAGACGCTCATCGCGCGGATCGCCGCGGCGATGGCCGCCGCGTCGGGTGACGACGACGGTGGGACGCAGGCCCGCTACCGGCGTTCGGCGGCCGGACGCGTCGACCGGCTCGGCGAGCTGGTGTCCGAGGAGACCCGACGACGCATGGTGGAACGGTCCGGGCGTGACCGCGTCGCCGAGTACGCCGTGCCCACGCTGCCGGAGGACATCGCGTTCCTCTCGGCGGGGCGGGCCGAGATCCTCGAACTCCGCAAGACCATCGACCCACTCGCGCGGTTGCTGGCCGCGAAGCTGGAGATCCGACGCCGCCGCGCCAACCGCGGCGTGGTCGACGTCCGCAAGACGCTGCGGGCGTCGATGTCGACCGGCGGTGTCCCGATCGAACTGACCTACCGCAAGCCGCGGCCCGGACGGCCCGAGCTCGTGATCCTCTGCGACGTCTCGGGATCGGTCTCCGGCTTCAGCCAGTTCACCCTGCAGCTCGTCGCCGCGCTGCGACAGCACTTCTCGGCCGTCCGCGTGTTCGCCTTCGTCGACACCGTCGACGAGGTGACCGAGTACTTCGCGCGCAGCGCCGACACCGACGTCCACCTGGGATCGGTGATCCACGAGATGCTCTCCCGCGCACGGTTGATCACCCGCGACGGCCACTCCGACTACGGCCACGCCCTGGAGGGTTTCGTCGCCGAGCACGCGGACTCGCTCACCCACCGGGGGGCTCTGCTGGTGCTCGGCGACGGGCGCACGAACTACCACGACCCCCGCTTCGGGGCGCTGCGGACACTGGTCGACCGCGCGCGGCACGCCTACTGGCTCAACCCCGAGTCCCGCGACCTGTGGGACTCGGGCGACTCCATGGCGGCGGACTACGCGAGGATCATCGAGATGCACGAGTGCCGCAACGCCCGCCAACTCGCCGAGGTCATCGGCGGACTCCTGCCGGTGTGAGCGTGCCGTCCTCCCCGCAGCCACCCGTAGACTCCGCAGGCATGCCCGTCGACGGCGGCCGCGCGCCCACCACCCCCGGCGACCGTCGCCGCCTCGCCGGAGGCGAGCGTCGACGTCGTATCGGTGTCATGGGCGGCACCTTCGACCCCATCCACAACGGGCACCTGGTGGCGGCCAACGAGGTGGCCGACCGCTTCGACCTCGACGAGGTCGTCTTCGTCCCGACCGGGCGACCGTGGCAGAAGACCGGCGACGGTGACCGTCCCGCCGAACCGTCGGCGCGCCCGGTCAGCCCCGCCGAGGACCGCTACCTGATGACGGTGGTCGCGACGGCCGCCAACCCCCGGTTCTCGGTGAGCCGGGTCGACATCGAACGCGAGGGCAACACCTACACCGTCGACACCCTGCGCGACCTGCACCGGATCCACCCCGACGCCGACCAGTTCTTCATCACCGGCGCCGACGCGCTCGCGTCGATCCTGACGTGGCACGACTGGGAGGAACTGTTCTCGCTGGCCACCTTCGTCGGCGTCAGCCGCCCCGGGTACGAGCTCGGTGCCGCGCACCTCGGTGCCCATCTGCAGAACCTGCCGCCGGACTCGCTGCACCTCATCGAGGTGCCGGCGCTGGCGATCTCCTCCACCGACTGCAGGGACCGTGCCCGCGAGGGCAGGCCCATCTGGTACCTCGTGCCCGACGGGGTGGTGCAGTACATCAGCAAACGTCGTCTCTACCGGACGAAGCCGGGCCGACGTGGGGTGTCCGGTCCCTCGGCACACGAGGAACCACCCCACGAGCGGCCGGCCCCGCAGGACCCGGCGCCAACCCCGCCGCTCACCACGAGAGGAACACCGTGACAGCGACACCCGAGGCGTTGGCCATGGCCAAGATCGCCGCCGACGCCGCGTCGGACAAGCTCGCCGACGACGTCGTGGTCATCGACGTGTCCGAACAGCTCGTCATCACCGACCTGTTCGTCATCGCGTCGGCGAACAACGAGCGACAGGTCGGCGCCATCGTCGACGCCGTCGAGGAGAAGCTGCGCGAGGCCGGACACAAACCGCTGCGCCGCGAGGGTGCGCGCGAGGGACGGTGGACACTGCTCGACTACGCCGAGATCGTCGTCCACATCCAGCACAGCGACGAGCGTGAGTTCTATGCGCTGGAACGACTCTGGAAGGACTGCCCCGTCGTCGACCCCGAGACGCTGCGGTGAGATGTCCCGACTCCGGTGACAGCGCGGTCGAGCGGATGACCCCGGTCGTACGTCGTCTGATCCTGCTGCGCCACGGCCAGACCGAGTACAACGCGACGGGTCGGATGCAGGGTCAGCTCGACACCGATCTGTCAGAACTCGGTGTGCGCCAGGCGGCGTCGGCCGCCGTCACCCTCGCCGCCCGCGCGCCCAGGATGATCATCTCCTCGGACCTGCGGCGCGCCTACGACACCGCCGTGGCCCTGGCCGATGCGTGCGGGGGCGTCGTGACCACCGACCGACGCCTGCGGGAGACGCACCTGGGGGAGTGGCAGGGGTTGTCGCACACCGAGGTCGACGGCCGGATGCCCGGCGCCCGGTCCACGTGGCGCGACGACGCGACCTGGCGCCCGCCGGGCGGCGAGAGCCGTGTCGACGTCGCCGACCGCAGCACGCCCCTCGTCGCGGAGCTGGTCGCCAGGATCGCGGGGTGGGGCAGTGGCCCCGACGCCGACAACCCGGTGGTCCTCGTCGCGCACGGCGGGGTCATCGCGGCCATGACCGCGTCGCTGCTCGGCCTCCCGGTCGACTCGTGGCCGGTGTTCGGTGGCCTGGCCAACACCAGCTGGGTGCAGCTCAGCGGGCACGGCGAGACGCCGACATGGCGTCTCGACGTGTGGAACGCCTCCGCCGCGGACGCCGACGCCGCCGTCCAGTGAGCCCGGTGTCCCCGCCCGACGGACACCTGCTCGTCCTGTCGGACTCGCTCGCCTACTACGGACCCACCGGCGGGTTGCCCGCCGACGATCCCCGCATCTGGCCGAACCTCGTCGGCGCCGCGGTGGGACGCGACGTCGAGCTGTTCGGTCGGATCGGGTGGACCACCCGCGACGTCTGGTGGGCGCTGACGCAGGACCCGCGCATCTGGGCGGCGGTCCCGCGCGCCCGGGTGCTGGTGCTGGCGATCGGCGGCATGGACACGCTGCCCTCGCCGCTGCCCACCGCGCTGCGCGAACAGATCCGCTACCTCCGTCCCGGCCGGCTGCGCCAGCTGGTGCGCGACGCCTACGGATGGGCGCAGCCGACGTTCGCCCCGCTCGGCTGGCCGGTCGCGCTGCCGGCCCGGGTCACCGTCGAGTACCTCGAGAAGATCCGGGACGCGGTGTCCACCATCCGGCCGGACCTGCCGATCGTGCTGTGCCTGCCGTCCACGCACGACAGCGAGTACTACGCCCGCGTCCACACCGCCCGGGCCGGACACACCGCGGCGATGCGGCGGTGGGCGACCCACCACGACGTCGTCACGGCCGACTTCTACCCGGCGACCGCACGGTGGTTCGCGGCCGGCGGTGAGCAGAACCCCGACGGGATCCACTGGGGGTTCTCCTGCCATCGCGACATCGCCGACGAGGTCACGCGCGCGGTGGCGCCGCTCGTCGCATCGCCTAGGCTGGCGCCGTGACCGTCGTCGTGGTGACCGATTCCTCGGCGCGCCTCCCCGCCGCGATCCGTGAGCACTACGACATCCGACAGGTGCCCCTGCACGTCCTCACCGGTGACGCCGACCTCGCCGAGGGGATCGACGAGATCGGCGCGGACGTCCTCGACCGGCCGACCACGACGACCTCGGGTGCCACACCTGCCGACCTGTCCGCCGTCTTCGAGACGGCCGTCGCCGACAGCGACGGCGACGGCGTCGTCGCGGTCTCGATGAGCCGGAAACTCAGTGGCACGTGGAGTTCGGCGCGCCTGGCCGCCGAGGCGTTCCCCGGCCGTGTCCGCGTCGTCGACACGCGGTCGGTGGGTCTGGCGGTCGGGTTCGCCGCGGTCGCCGCCGCGCAGGCCGCGCGGGCGGGCGGGGAGATGGACCGCGTGTACGAGGCGGCGATCCGTGCCGCATCGACCAGTGAGACCCTCGTGTGCGTCGCCGACCTCGGCAGACTGCGAGCGAGCGGTCGGATCGGCGCGGCCACACGACTTTTCGGCACCGCGCTGTCCATCAAGCCAGTGCTGCGCGTCGTCGACGGCAGCCTCGTGCTCGCCGAGCGGCAGCGCACGTTCTCCAAGGCGTTGACGTCCATGGTGTCGACGGCGGTCGCGTCGGCCGACCGGCAGCCGACCACCGTCGGGATCGTCCACGCCGACGCCGCCGACACCGCGAGAGACGTGCTGGAGAGACTTACCGAGAAGCTGCGCGTGGTGACGTCGGCGGTGGTCACCGACCTGGGACCGGTCCTCACCGCGCACACCGGGCGTGGTGCCGTCGGTGTCGTCGTGTGCCCGGGACTCGAGCCGATCGAGGGGCACACGCCCTCCTGAGACCGGGTCTCCCCAGGACCGTGACACCGCGACACCACCCCAGCGTCGCGATCTCACCGCAGCGTCGTTGCGTGCGACGGCCGCGCCGCGCGACGTCCGCATCCCACCGCAGCACCAGCGGTGGGCGGCGGGGGTGCGTGATCGCCTGAACACCGTCAGCCGAATGGCGCTGCCCGCCCCGGAGTCGGGCCTGCTGCCCGGCATGGTCGTCGGCGACACCCGTTCCGGCGGTGCGGCCGGAGTCACCTGCTCGCCGTGTCCGGGGAAACGACTCGATTGGGGGGCGGAATCAAAAGGTGGGTGTCGTCTGATCGTACGAACGCCGGGTCCGATTGTCGTCCTGTCTGGGTAGATTCCGCGTATGACGACACCGCCACCGGCAGGGTGGCACCCCGACCCCGAGGGCTCCGGCCAGCTGCGCTGGTGGGATGGGGCCCAGTGGACCTCTGCGACGAGGTCCCCCGACGCCGATCCGACGCCGGCGACCACACCGGCGTGGGCCTCGGCCCCGCCTCCGTCGACGAGTGCCGCGAGCACGCCACCGACCGCATCGTTCGGTTCCGCGGGACCGCCCCCTCCGCCGGCGAAGCGAAGCCGTCGGGGGTTGTGGATCGCGCTCGGGCTCATCGTGCTGGTGATCATCGCCATCGCAGCGGTGTCCGGCGGCTCGAGCGGCGACAGGGACTCGACCAAGGCGTCGCCGTCCACGGTGACGAACACCACGACGATTGACCCGACGACTGAGGATCCCGCGGCGGCTGCAGCGGCATCATCCAGTCGGGCCGCGGAGGCATCGGCGATCGCGGCAGCGGCCGCCGCCGAGCGTGCTCGGCAGACCGACAAGTCTCAGTACAAGGAGCTCACCGATCGCGAGTGGCAGTTAATCGCGAAGAACCCGGACGCGCACATCGGCGAGAAGGTCGTGGTGTACGGCAAAGTGACCCAGTTCGACGCGGCCACCGGCAAGGATCAGCTCCGGGCGAGTGTCGACGGGCAGCCCCAGGACTACAACATATTCACCACGAACACGGTGGTGAAGGAAGGCATCTCCGGAATTCTCGACAATGTGGTGCAGGACGACCTCGTCACCTTGTACGCCCGGGTCGACGGGTCGCTTTCCTACGACACCTCGATCGGCGGGAACACGACCGCACCGAAGCTGACCGCATACGTCGTCGACGTCACGGGGTCAGACAACTAGCTGTGATGTCCAGGGACGTTGTGTTGGGTTGAGGTGATGTCGGCCTGTTGTCGAGACAGGCGAGGACCCCCGGTTGTGAAGTGGAGCTGTCTAGGAACCGCTTCACAGGACCGGAGGCCCTCGTGTCCCACGCTAACGCTGCTCTGACCCCGCGTGCCCGGCTACGCCTGGCCCGGCTGATCATCGACGAGGGCTGGACCCGCACCACCGCTGCGGAAATGTTCATGGTGTCCCCGCGTACCGCGGCCAAATGGGCTGACCGCTACCGCGACGAGGGTCCTGCCGGGATGGTCGACCGCAGCTCGAGACCCCACACAAGCCCGACCAAGACCCCGCCGGGCACCGTTCGTCAGGTCGTGCGGTTGCGGTGGCGCCACCGCCT